>NZ_CP184467.1:0-269994 GCF_056097175.1 Cupriavidus sp. HE11 | reverse complement strand
GTCTCGTTCCTGTGCGCGAGTCTCTTCTGCTTCGCCACCATGAATGCGGACTTCCATACTGCGGCGGGACCGAAACTTCGCCGCGCGTGGAGTGCCAGAGTATCGCTGGGGCTGGTGGTTACCTCCATCGTGCTGGTAAGCATGGCCCACTACTGCTGAAAGGGAGCGGTCTGCATGAGAAAACACGTGTCACCGCTGTTCCTGCTCTTTGTCGGTGTCGGATGGGCAGCGGGTGCCCTCGTGGCGGCGTTGCTCCCGCTCGCCGGTCTTGCCAGTGACTCGCTGTCTACCACCGGCCTTTGTTCGGTGTCGGGCGCCTTGCTGGGCGTCATCCTCTGCGCGATCTTTTCCATTGACGATGTCCCCGGCGCCGGGGCGACACCGGGGAAGTCACGCTGGGGCGTCCTGAAGGACTACCTGTCGAACGACAATCAGGGCGATCGGGGTGGCTTTGCGGGGTGAGGCGCGCAGGCGGCTCGCCGCTGTGCCGATCGGTCAGGGCGCCAACGCTGCCGCTGCGGTGTGGCGCTTGGCTGGGGCGCTGCCCTGCCGCTGCCATGCGAGGACTTCGCTCACATAGCGCCATGCCATCTGCGGCATGTCGCGGTACTCGGTCGAGCCCGAGGGCGCGAGCCAGTTGTCCAGTGCGCGCTTGGTCATGCCGAAGCGCTCGGCGAACGCGGCGCGCCCGAGCTGCAGCTCGGTCATCGCGGTATGCAGGAACTGCTGCTGCGGCCCGCGCTCGGCCAGCGGCGTGCGGTCACGCGTGGCCGGGAGCGTCGCCGTGGCCGGTGCTTTAGCGGTCGCCTTAGTGGTGGCCTTAGTGGTGGCCTTAGGGTGTGCCTTGGCGGGGACCTTACCGGCGGGCATGCCGGAGGTGCGGGCGGTCATGCGCGCTCCTCCGGGCGGTGCGGCGTGCCGCCGTAATTGTGCCGGTTATACGCGTCGCGCAGCTGCGCGTCGGTGGTGTAGGCGGTCTCGATCCACGGGAACGGGATGCGCAGGAAGTGCGCGTGCTCCGCCGGCGTGAGATCGCTCCAGCGGTAGGCGTGCCCATCCTCGCCGGGCACCGCCAGTTCGCCGTCCCAGTAGCGTTCCAGCGCCTGCAGGCGCTGCTGGCCATCAAGCAGCAGAAAGTGGTGGTCATCTCCCACGGTCGACCAGTTCACCATGAAGGTCCCGGGGCTGATCCCGAGCCAGAGGCTTTCCAGAAAGGTAATGCACTGTGCGTCGTTCCAGCGTTCCGGGCGCTGGAAGACGGGCAGCTTGTAGCCCAGCACGCGGCGCCCGGTGAAGCCCGGATCCACCACGGTGCCGCGCTCGCGCTGCAGGAGCAGCATATTGAGCTGGGTCTGCATGGCGGTGCCGTAGAACCGCCGGCGCGGGAAGCGCGTGGGCGTGGGCGCAGCGGTAGCGGTCTCGTGTGTGGCAGTGCGCGTCATGGTGGTCAACTCAGGTGGGGCGGCAGTTGTCGCAATGCCCGTCGGGCGCATCGTCATCATTCAGCAGCTCGTGGCAGTCGACATACCAGCCACAGTCGGGGCAGGCCTCGATATTGGCGTCGAGCAGCAGCGCTTCGAGGGCATCGACCTCCAGCCCGAACCGCGCGCAGGCGCGATCGAAGCCGTTCACGTAGCCGGTCACGAGCTCGGCGATGGCGGCCAGTGGTGGCGTGTCCACGGTGTGGGGCACGTCAGGGCGTTGCCGGGTCATCGCCGTCGTCCTCTGCGTGCACATCGGCGTTTGCGTGGGGGTGCGCGCCGTCCTGCGGCGACACGTCGGCGTCGCCCAGATCGAACCGGCCCGCCGCGAGCGCGAGCAGGGCCACGTAGGCCTCGACATGCTCCATGGCATCGGCCCAGCTGAAGACGCAGTGCTCGTCCACGAACGGGTCACGGGCCTCGGGGAACGTGTCAGGCGGATACACCCAGACGCGTTCGAGCTCGCGCCACTCGTCGTCGATCTCGACGCCGTGTGCGGCGGCCAGCGCCAGCGCCGCCTTCTTGGCCTTGCGCTCGATGCCGCTCAGCTGCACGGGCGTGGGTCGCACGCTGTCGGCGATCTGTTGCGCGTTGACCTTGGCCACCTGCGTGAGGCGGTAGGCCGCCTCCATCGGCGCGTCGGCCATGGCATAGTTGGCGACGCTCACCAACGCGCCGCCGGTGAGGCTGCAGGCGACGCGGCTGCGCCCGTGGACAAGGATCCAGTGATGACCGGCGGCCACCAGAAAGGTCGCGTCCGGTGCGCTGTGACGCGCCACCCATGCCCCCAGCGTGCCGGTGGCACGCGCCAGATAGTCACCCACCATCGAGATGCCGAGCAGGCGCAAAACGCCGCCTACCTCGCGCGAGTTTGTGCCGCGCACGGCGCGGGAGCTGTAGGTGACGTGGCGCAGCAGCATCGCCGCGTCCTTGGCCGAGAGGCCGGAGAGCAGCGCGATCACGGCCGGGCCGCAGTACCTGTTGCCGGAGGCATCCAGCGGGTGCAGCGTCAGTTTGCTCATCTCAGTGTTCCGGGGTGACAGCGCTGCCGGCGGGGGTGGCTGGTTGCGCGGCCAGCGCTTCCAATGCCTTCACGTAGCCATTCACGCGCGTCAGGATCTCGTCCCATTCGCCCACGTAGTGATCGCCGGCATACGGGTCGCGCTCGTCGCCCTTGAGGGCTTCCGGCGGCCAGACGCCGTAGGAGGACATGCCGCGCTCGCGTTCGATCGTGATGCCGTGGCGCTTGGCGAGTGCTCGCGCGCGCCGGCGATCGCTGTCGGGTGTGGTGTCGCGCCCCGTGACTTGGTCCGCCCAGTGCAGGACTGCCTTCACGTCGACGGCTCTGCCGCGCGTCAGGTGCCAGACCCCGCTGACGCGGGTGCGCGCATTGGGGTGCGCGTCTCCGGTGACCAGCGCCCCTTCGGTGCGCGAGCAGGCCACGCCCTCGCCGCCCTGCACTACCACCCAATGGCCGGTGATGCCGACCAGATAGGTGCCGGACGCGCCGTGGGCTTCCACCCACTGGCGCAGTGTGAGGCGACCGGTGACGGGGATCTGCCGGCTGGCTACGCCGAGCCGCGCCAGTGCGCCGTTGACTTGTGCGTCGGAGGCACCCTTGACGGCGCGGGGCGCGTTGCCACGTGCGTTGGCCCGGATCACGCGGGCGGCTTCGCCCGTGGAGATGCCGGTCAGCAGGCTGATGGCGGTCGGGCCGCAGTAGCGATTGCCGTGTCGCTTGAGAGGGTGCAGGGGCAGCGAGGTCGTCATGACGGGGAGCCGGTCGGGCAGTCGTGGTTGGGAGCCGTGTCGGGGGTGGCTGGGCTTACGGCTCGCGGTCGAGCGTCGCGCCGTTGCTGCCGGTCGGGCGCACCACGAGGTCGCCATCGACCTTCACGGACAGACGGCCATCGCGCTCGGTGAGCTGGTACACCGTGTGGCCGATCTTTACCTGCAGGACCACGAGGCCGTCGGCCGCGAGCGGCACGGGCTGGTGGTGGTCGGCGGTAATCTTGCTCAGCTGCATGGTCATGACTTCAATCCGGAGGTGTCTGAGAATGGCTCCATTCTGTAGCACTCATTGAGTGTTGTCAAGTCGAGGCGGAAAATTCGGCATCCACCGCAACCACACCGGGGAAAAAAATGGCTTGGCAGGCGCGGCGCGGGCCTGCCGCACAGGGTACCACCGCGATCAAGGATCACGATCGCCTCGTAACGGGGGTACTTTCCGGGAGGGAGCGGTGCTGGCGCACGGTGATCTTCTTCCGGGCGGCCCACCGCCCGCCCCGCCTTCTGCACGGCTCAGACGCCGTGCGCGCCGCGCACGCGTCGAAAGCCCCGCATGTGCGGGCCCAAGCCCGCTGCCGGCGCCACCTCGGCCTGCGCCGCTGGCGCCTCCCGGCGCAAGCGGCGCGCGCGGCGCATCTCATCGAGCAGCGCGTGGGCGCACGCCTGCCGCGCCGAATGCCCCGCCGGCAGCGCTGGCAGGGCTTCCTTGCCCGGGGTGCCCCAGACGGCGGCCACGCAGGCCTGCGTGAGCCGCGCGTCGTCTGCCCAGTCCGGCGGCGCGGTGGCCAGCGCCTCAGCCGTCGCCACGCGTTCGCGCAGGGCCTCGGGCAGCGTCGCCGTGCGGTAGTCGCGCGTCCAACAATCGGCGTCCACGATCAGCTGGTCCAGCTGCGTGGCCGCGCGCGCGTCGAGCATCGCCGGGGTCAGATACTGGGTGGCGACCACCACCTCGGCCCCGCCCGAGGCGTATTCGGTCAGCCACGGCTCCGTGAGGATACGGCTGGTGCGACCGGCTAGGTGCCCGGCGTCGCAGCGATGGGCCTCGTCGAGCAGGACCAGCGAGATGGTGTCGAGCGCTGTGGCGCCGGTGTCGAGCAGATCGGGCAGCTGCGCCAAGAGCGCGGCCATGGTGGCCGCGTGGGCCTCGTTCCACTGCGGCTCCGCGCTCAGGGTGACCAGCAGGCTCGCGTCAGGGGCGGCACGCGGCCCCCACGTGACGCAGGGCTGCAGCGCGCCCTGCGCGTCGCGTCCGCCGAACACCTGCACGGTCTGCGCCCCGGCCACGAGCGACGCCGGCAGGCACGCGTCGGCCTCCACATTCAGGCAGATGTAGAGGCTGCGCCCGCCGCGCTCGCGCTCGATCGCCATGCGCAGCGCGAGCGCCGTGGTTTTGCCGCAGCCCGGCGGGCCCACGAGGAGGCTGCGCCGGCCCGGCGCGATGCGTGTGGCTGCGCCCTGACGCTCCTCCACGCGGCCGCCCGGGCGCTCGTGGGGGGGCCGGGGCGCGCGGCGCGTGCCGGCCGCGCCGTGCGTGCGCTCAATGGCGGCCAGCATGCGGTTCCAGTCCGGAAAGTCCTCGGCGGCCGCCAGCGCCTGCAGGCCGTGATTGAGCGAGGTGTCGTAGCCGAGCGCGCGCAGGCGTTCGGCCACGCGAGCGCCTTTGCGCTTCGCGTCTTGGTGGGTCATCATTGTCGGGTCCTCGGGACCAGCCATCCCCGGTCTAGGGGGTCTTGGCGCTCGCTCTTGCCAATCGCTGGTCGGTGGTGCCGAACGATGGAAAGGGGAAAATGAGCCTGTCTTAACACCACCGCAGGGTGCGGCGCGAGCGGACGGCGACAGGCGGCCTTGGTGGCATCATCTCAGGATCTTGCGGCGCTGACAAGCCGCCTCAATGAGTGTTGGGCCGACACGTGCAGCGTAGGCGCGGTACGGTAGCGAAGGGGCCGGGTCTAGCGGGCCGGCGCGACGCTGACCACTTCCGGCGCGCGATCGCCAAAGAACACCAGCTGCAGCCGGGCGGGCCGCTTCATCACCGGCCCCAGCACCAGCGTGTCCACGCCGTCCTTGCGATCAAAGCGATACACGCTGTGTCCCCCGAACTTATCGGTCCGTGGTACCGCTGTGCCATCGGGCTCGAACATCACCCAGCTGTTGTGATACTTGCCATAGAGGTCCCCATACACCTTGGCGTCGAGCGTGCGTTGCACCTTGGTGGCCAGCTCGCCTGCCTCGCATTGCTTGCTTCGGTCAAACAGACCCCGGGGCTCGCATGACAGGGCCAGCGTGTCGCGCGCCAGTGCACGGGCGTCGACCGTGACGCGCACGAAGAGCCCGTCCTGCGGCCGAAAGCTCACGCGATCCGTGGACGTGAAGCCCTGCCCCTTCGACGAGGTGCAGCAGTACTGGTCGCGCTGGGGATCGGCCAAGCCGGCTGCCTTGAGCTGCCGGTAGTCGAGCACGTCGGCCGCCTGCAGTACGGGGGCGGCGGCCATGCAGAGGGTCGGCGCGTAGAGCAGCGCGGCGCAGAGCAGGGTTTTCATCGTTCAATCCGTTGTAGTGTGCAGCGTCGGCTCACGCCGGTCGTTTTCGGCATCGGCCGCGACGGCGCCCTCGACGTCGATCATGCCGACCAGCTTCAGGAGCAGCGGCGCAGGCACGTAGCCGTTGCCCTTCTTGCGGTCTTCCATAGGTAGCAACAGCCCCGTGCGTACCAGCGCCGCGCCCGCCGCGTCGAAGGCCCTGTCATCGGCATAGACCTCGGGCACGAGCGCGTTGTGCAGTTCGCGCATGACCATGTTCATGTGCGTGATGTCGTAGTTCGGACCCGCATACGTGGACGGATCCGGTCGCCAGTCGCACCACTTCCGGTATAGCTGCCCGACGAACAGCAGTTCGTCACGCCGCAGCGGCGCAATCAGATTCGCGTAGTACAGGAATTCGTCGGCCACCATGGGCCCTTGCGCGACCTGACTGGCGATGATCTGTGCGAGCACGCGCAAATTCAGTCGGGCCGCACCCTCGCGCGCCGCGTGCAGGTAGCGGTAGACGATGGCCGCGCCCTCTTCCTCGGCGGTGGCCGTCATCGGGCGCTTTTCGCCCCGGGCGATCTCCTCCTGCAGGATGTCACGCGCGGCGGTCAGCCGCTTCTGCAACAGCTTGCCCAGTGTATGCTCGGTCAGCGCACCCAGAATGCCACCCCCCTTCGCATCGGCCAGTCCTGCCCCTTCCGTGGCAAGCTTGATAATCAGCGAGGCTTCCAATGACATGTGTCTACTCTCCTGCCGCAGGACTGGCGGCGGGCGGCTGCGCGTCGCGCGCGAGCAGCTGGTCGAGCCACCAGAATCGTTTAAAGCCCTCTCCGATGGCCTGCACGACGCTGTCGAGCAACATGGGCAGCTCCTCGTCGATGGGACCATAGGTGAGGCGGTTCTGCTGGATGCTGAAATTCGCACTCTCCAACCCGGCGTGGACGCCCACCCGTGACGTTCCGCGATAGACGGTGTCATAGAGCAGCCCGAGGTCCGCGTCGCGCGAGGCCTCATAGGCGGAGAACTCGTTGGCCAGCTTGCTGTGGGCCTCGATTGCGGCAAGGTTTTGCCGGTCCTCATCCGTGAGCAGAGGGGCAATCATCTCGTGGTCCAAGAAGATGGCCCGCTGCTGCCCCCTGAGTTTGAGTGACAACTGCTTCAGGTTCTCAATGCGCTGCGGCTTTGCCAGCACCGCGCAGGCGGCAAACAGGTGCTCCAGCGCGCCGCGCAGCATGGCGGCGGCCTCCGGCGGCATACCGCGTTCGGCCAGCAGGATCGCACTCTGCGCGGCCGTGAGCGAACGGATCCACAGGGCCACGGCCATGACCTCATTGGGCTTGAGCGGCTGGTGACAGAGCCGGTGCGCCAGTTGTCCAGAGAGGTTCACCCACAAGTCGCACTGCGCGAAGTATCGGGCATACCGCCTGCGCAGCCACGTACGGGTATTGCCCAAGCGGCCAAGGTAGCCGGTAGTTACCTCGAAGTCGGCGCCCAAACGCTGAAAACCGATGTGCGTCCGCGCGCTCACGGGCGGACGCATCTCACGGCTGTAGTCGCGCCCGGGCGGCCGCTGACTGTGATCCATGGCGATGGTCAGGGCTTGGCGCGCATGAAGAGCGCGTAGATGCCGGCAAGGCGCTCGGCCGCTGCCTCGCCGACCTCCTTGTGCAGGATCCCGAGCTGTAACAGCTCGTGGTCGACGCAGGAAAAATGGCGGGCCTGATCGGCTTGCGACGGTGCGGCGTGACGCGTCAGCAGCGCCACCCAGTCATCCAGTTCCCGCTGCACGCGCGTCGCCGTGGGTGCCATGACGGGATAGTCTTTCATCAGTGTGCCAACATCCCGGCGGACCTTCGTGAGCAATTGGCTGCGCAGGCTCATTACGCATCCTCTTCCGTCGAGATGGGACCAACATCCGGCGGCAGGCGACCCATAGAGCCATGCAGGCCGAGCTCGATGAGGCGCTGCGCGGCGTCGGCACGCGTGGCCAACCCATAGACACTGCGGAACTGTTCCAGCTTGTCGGCCGAGGCCGGCGACAGCCGGTCCAGTATCGACTCGCTCGGGCGGTTGGCCAGTTCCGCGACACGCGCCTCCAGCTGTGCCACGCGGTCGGTCAGCGCACCGGCCAAGGCCGCGCCATCCAGCCGGCTGACGCGCACCATGAAGGCGTCAGTCGGCGATGCCGAAGCTTGGTGCACGACATACTGGACCCCCACCCCGCCGACGTTCAGGTAGCCGCGTGCGCCGTCCGTCAGGCGGTCCAGCGGCGCCTGCGCTATGTGCTGGAAATGCTTGGTGAGGATGGCAAGTCCGATCTCACCATGATTGGCGTTCGGATCGACGCCAGCCACGCTCGCGGCAATACCCAGCACGCGCCGGATGTTCTGGTTCAGCGGAACTACTTCCAGCGTCGGGCCGGCAAAGATGGCGGCCTCGCCGAACGGTTCGAGGGCCACGGCGCCGATCACGGCATTGAGCAGGTTATCTGCGGGAGCAATCATGAGGGTGTCCCGTTAAAGGGTTGACGAGAAAGGTAGTGGTCGACGACGGTGTGAAAGGCGGTTTCGAGCTCGCGCAGCGTCCCGCCTTCATAGGTCACAAGTTCATCGGCAAACAGCAGCTTGCCGTGCAGCCGGCCCTTTGCCACGCTGGCTTCGATCGAGCCGATCTGCTCGCGATAGGTGAAGGTGTGCGCGAGGGCCGCGAGGCCGGCCAGCAGCGCGGTCTCCGTGAGGATCTGCAGACTCACGCCGCGTGTTGCGGCTTCGACCTTCAGTCGCCGATGCATCGGCGCATCAACCTTGAGGCTCTTCGGTTCGCTGGCCGCGTCCGCGCCGGCGGGTGGAGTGACGGGTGTTCGGGTCATAACGGACGTTTTCAGGCGCGAAGGATGCCCAGCGGGATGACAGGGTAGCCGTGATAGGCGGGATCGTAGCTCAGCAGCAGCCAAGCGCCGTGGATGTGGTCGAAGGGGCCGAAGGTCCGACCCGCGAGCACGTGGCGGCAGACGTCGTGGGTCAACAGCACTTCATCCGTGTGAATCAACACATGCAGCGGCCGCGTATCCGTGGCTGTCGCGGAAGGCTTGTCCTTGCCACGCAGCAGTCCCTCTATCCGATCGCCCAGCGCTTGCGGGGCGATGGCATGGTCGTCCGCGAAATCCACCCGCCCATCCCGGGGCGGCGGCGAGCCGGCAACCTGCCGGGCCCGTTCCGAGACCAGTTCGGTTATCTCGATCCCGATGGGCTGCCCGTCGAGCTGCGCCCAGCAGTCCGGCGGATCCGCGTCGGCCGGCTGGATGGCGCTCAATGCGCCGAGCCCCGCCTGCGCAAGGGCTTCGCCGAGCGAGCCACAGATGCCGCTCTCAATCATCAGGCGGTGCGCGCGCGCATCCGTGACGATCGCGGGATCAGCGCCCAGCTTCAGCAGGATGTCCTTCTTGTGGTGGAAGAAACCGGCGTAATCGGTGCCTTCGAATTTCTTGCGGGTCATGGTGACGGGCTGTCGGTCGGGGCCGGCCGTGATTCGGCGGCCACGGTGAGCGCGCCGGCCGGCAGGCGGTACGAAAACGCACAATGTACCGCAGCCGGGATGTCGGCCTCCATCGCTTCGCGCAGCGCTGCAATGGCCGTGGCCTTGTCCGTGCCGGCGGCCTGCACGCGTGCGCTCATGCGCGAGGCTTGCGCGAGCCAGCCTCCGGCGGCGAGCGCCTGCGCGTAGCGGGCCGTCACGGCCGATCCGGGCATGGCATGCGGGAGGATCATCCAGCCGCGCATCAGGGTCAGCTTGCGGTGCAGCTGGCCTTCCCCATCCGATTGCATTGGCGGCTGCCCATCGTACAGCGTGGTGAACTCACGCTCCCAATGGGCGGCAGCCTCCGGATAGGCGGCGATCTCACGCCGCAGGATCTGGGCGTGGTCCAGATCGTTGTTGAGCCGTGCCAGTCCGTCGCGAAAGGCTGCCCCGGCGTCTGGTGCGCCGTGTAGCCAGAGTGCGCGATCCACGTCATACCACTTCACGTGCAGCAGCTCGTGATACACCTGATGCGCCTGCGTGCCGGCGGGGCATGAGATGCGCCATAGTGGCCTGCCCGCGACGGCGTCGCCCCCACACACCCGCGTGCTCGCCGGACCACCGGGTGTGACTTGTCCGATGCGGAATTCGACCTGTACCCCGGCGCGTGTCAGCTCGCGCTGCAGCTGAGCGATCGGACGCAGGTCACCGACGATGGTCGGCAGATCAAGTGCCGGCATGGCCCTCCTCGGATGTGTTGGTCAGCAGCTGATCGAGCAGGCCCATCACCTCGGCGAGACTGCGGCCTTCGTCAGTCTGCGCCACGGGCGTGCCGGCGATCGCCTGCAGCCGCTCGGTGAGCGCCGCGCGGGCCAGTTCGCCGTGGTCCTGCAGCGCGGACCGTCCCGCTGTCTGAAGCATGGCGGAGAGTCCGGCATGGAGCGTGCATCCGGCTTCCATGGCGGCTTGGGCAGAGGCCGGCCAGCGCTGACCGATCCAGAGCAGCTGATGTCCGATGCGCCCGACAGTGGCCTGCGCGTGCAGGTAGGCGAGCGTATCGGTCGGCTGGGCCACCGCTTCGCTGTCTTGCGGTTGATTGGAGAGGGCCACGAGCTCTTCCATCGACAAGCCCACGGCCTGCGCCAAGGCTTCCATGGTGGTAAGCGTGAGCTCCCGCTGCCCGTGTTCGAGCCGGGACAGGAACGATGGCGAGATGCCCGCCCGGGCGGCGACCGCCGCCACGGTCAGATTCTGCTCACGGCGTCGCTGCCGGATGGCGCGGCCGACCTTGGCGTCGCTCGTGGCGCCGGCAGAGATGGGGCGTTGGCGGGATCTCGGGGTGGTTTTCATGCAAAGGATGGTTGGACGGCCGCCGGGCGGCCGAAGGGGTTATCGGGCGGCAACGACGGTCGCTGTATCCCTCGTCGGAGGGGCGGCCTTGGCGGGGATCGGCTGCACTTCCCACAACGCCTGCGCGATGCTGCGGCCATGGGTGGCGGCCGGGTCGCGGTTCTCCCCAGCCACGACGGCCAGCCAATGGTCCTTGGTGGCCACGATGTAACGCTTGGACGGTGACAGCGTCGGGAGGAGCTTGGCCAGCGTCAGCGCGCCGGGCGACGCCGGCAGCGGCTGGCGAGTCATCGCGATCCCGCACTCGGCAGCGGCCGCTACGCCGGCGTGCTCGAAGATGCCGACGCCTTCGCGCCAGCCGTGCCGGCGGCACACCTGCAGGACATGGTCGATGCCAAGGCAGCCCGCCTGTGAAATCGCATACGGGGCGCACCCGCCATCGATCTCTCGCCCATCATCCTCCAGCATCGGCAGGTGACTAAGGTACGGCTCCTCATGGTGCCCCCATACGTGGCGGCACTCTGTGCAGAGGTAGTAGCATGCCTGCCGGTTCAGGGAGGCCCGTGTCTCGCCAAACTCCGTCTCGCCCCGCCCGGTTTCACAGCTCGGGCACAACGGCCAGTGGTCCGGGACGTAGCGATGGTCCCCATCACGCTCGATGCGGACGTTGACGTCTATGGTGGCGACAGGCTGCACGGTGCCGCGCGCCAGCAGCCACGTCATGAAATCATTGTCCGACAGCACGCAGTAATCCTCGCGCTTGGCTGCCGCCTTCGCGTAGGCCTCCTGCCGGAACTGGGCCATCAGCGCCGGCATATCGAGGCCGGCTGCACCGGCGTACGGGCCACCCAGATACGGGTCGTCGTCGCTTTGGAACATGTAGAGCGTGGTCATACTGCCCTACGCGGTTTTCAGGGTGCGCGCACGGTCTGCGGCCTCGCGAGTCAGCACCCATGCCTCGATGTCGGTCACGATGCCGGCCAGCGTTTCCCCATAGAACCACTGCATGGTGTAACGCCCCCAAGAGCACGTGTAGGAATCGGATTCGCCCCTATAAGTGCGAACAGGCGTCGCGGCGCTCACGAGAAAGCCGAATTTGCGCGCACGGATCATGCGCTCGATCCAGTCCAGCAGAGGTTCCGTGTCAAAGGTCGGTACGCCCAACGCCGGACCAATCTCGTCGGGGTAGTCTTCCAGTGCCCGCTGGAGCGCCGACGGCAATGCTTCATCGGCGGTCATGCCACCCAGATGCAGCATCTCTTCGATGCGCCAGTTACGGTCCAGTGCGGACTGGGTGACGAGGGAATGGATCGCACCCGGATCGTCTTGGGTCATAGTCACTCTTTCAGTGGTCAGTTGGTAAGGTTCCCCGTCATCCTTGCGCGTCGAGCAGCGCCATGATGGCGTGCCCGTGCGCCGGATCGCGGCGGTTCCAGTCGTCGGCGGCGAATCCCCAGTCCGTCATCCCGGGCAAGCGCCAATACTGGCCGTGCACGCGGGTCGAGACGTAACCGATGAACTCGCCATCGCGCTCGACTCGGAACCACGTCGACGTGCCGGGTTTCAGCGAGGTCGTGCATTGCGCGACGCGTGCGCACGCCGCGCTGTCGAGTTGGGCCGGTTCGACGTAGTCCTGACGAAACCAATGGATGTGATTGCCGCGCATAGAAAAAGGGGGGGTCGTGTGAACGACCCCAATGTACACTCAATGAGTGCTTTAACGCAAGCGTGTAATAACACTCAATGAGTAGCGAATATGTGTTGGCGTCCGTCATCGTCCCGTGGGCGCAGCGATGACGCTCCCGATCTCTTCGAGCTCGCCGGTGAACCGCGTTTCATAGCCTTCCTCGGCCCAGTAGCCCTCAACCCGCATGACTCCATCGACGGGGCTGATACGAAACTCCAACGCAAACGGTTCGCTGGGCTTTCCGCCCTGTTCCTGCTTGGCCACCAGCCCTTTGGCGCGGTACCGGTGCCCTTCCACACGGGGCAGGCGGTGCTCGAAACGCCAGAGCCCATCGTCGGTGATGGAGGTACCCGTCACGAGCAGTGCGTTGTCGAGCAGCCGCAGGCGGTCCACCCGCAGTGCCCACGGCGCCCAGTCTGTGTAGGGCAACTTGCCGCCCCATAGCGGCTCGGGCACGCCCACCCACGTCACGTCGGCAGGTGCCTGTGCGGGGTCGCTCACCACCAGCACCGTGTGCCCGCTCTGGACGGCATCGCGGATAAACCGCAGCTCCGCTTCGTCCGGGTGCGGGCAGCTCAGCACGAAACCATCGGGATCCTCCTGCATCAGCTTCGGCAACAAACGACCGAACGTCTCGGCGTCATAGGCTTCGCGCCGCACGCCCAGTACCAGCGGAGGGCGTGGCGAGTGCGCGGCCGGGCTGTACACCACATTTTCTATGAGGCTTAAAGCCTGCATGAGGTTGAGGCCCCGGCCGGTGAGCTGTGCCCCCAGCTTGGTGATCTCGTAGCGCGGCAGCGTGGCAAGCAATCGGATGCCGGTGTGGGCCCCTGTGCGGACGGTGTTGGCCAGCGCGCTGGGCCAGTCGTTGCCCGCGCGCGCCAGCGTGGCGCGCAGTGCCACTTCATTGGTGATGGTCACGCCTGCACGCTTGATCGTGTCGAGCGCGGCGTCTGCTTCAGCGGGACAGTCCAGCGCGTCGGTGATGACCGTCAGCAGGTCTGGCGGGAAGTCGACGCCGGTGAGCGCATCCAGCGGCTGGCGGACGAAGCCGTTGGCTCCAGCAACCAGCACCAGCGGCTGGCCATCGTGCAAGCCGACGACGATACACGTCGGTTGGGGGTCCTCCTGTTCCAGCTGGGCCCCTACCTTGACAGCGATGTCGTTCAGGTCCGCCTCCGGTGTGCCTTGTGCATGAAGGTGCACGAGGACACGCAGCGCGCCCGCGCGACAGTAGGCAACTCGGCCGGCAAAGGGTCCCTCTTGCAGCGTGATGAACGTTTCCATGCGATATCGGGAGAATCGCCCCGTACGATTCTCGGGGCTGGTTTGCGCTACTGCGCAATCAGCACGGCGTCTGTGTCAGGCGGCGCGGTGCTGGCTGCCCAGATGCTAAAGTTCGTCAATGAGTGCTGTCAATGCTTGCGCGACGCAAGGTGCGCGGCCGAGGCTGCCTCGTTCTCCGCGCGCCACCGTATGCGTTCTGCATGCCATGCCTGCCAGATTGCCGTGTCGCGGTCGTCCAGTGGGAAGCCCGCGTCCAGCAGGGCCTGCAGAAGCGTGGGGGATTCCAGATCCGAGACGCTCAGACGGGTCCAGTTCGGCGGCGCGAGCCGTACACCGGGCAGGACGCTCTCCCCGAAACCGAGTGGGCCTCCCTTGGCCTGCCGCCTTGTCTCGTTGCTGGTGTTCGCCAACTCGTGGTGCCATGTCATCCAACTGGACGGATCGCGGGCGTGCTGGTCGTCGAAGCGGGCCAGTCGCTCGCCGGTGATGAGGTCGACCGGCCCCTCGCCCAGCCAGCCCAGCCGATAGGCCGCGAGCTGGTAGTCCGGCTCCTCGATGACTTGCGGCAGGCTCGGCATCGCGCCCCACAGATCGCGATGCGACTGCAAGTCAAAGAGCTGGCGCCCATCGACGTCGAGCACCACGATGCCGTAGTTGAACGGCACCACGCCCCGGGCGTCCGGTTCGTCCACCTCTGGACAATCGTCGTAGTGACTCAGTAGCCGTTCGATCGCCACGCGATCGCCGTCATACAGTGCCACATCCTGAAAATGCACAAGTGCCCCGGTGTAACTCAGCCGGTGGCGGACCTCGCCGCCTTGGCGCACCGCCAGATTCACATACCCGCCCATCCTGTTGTCCTCACTGATGATGTGTTGTCAACCGTGTCATCAAACCAAGGCCCCGGGCATCACGCCGTAGTGCAGCAGCTGTTCCCACCCGGCCGCGTCCAGCGCTTCGAGCGCGTCGCCGTCAAGCGTGGTGCCGTCGGCCAGCATGACCGACGGCGCGCCGGAGATCACGGTGTGCCACTCGCGGCGTTCGAGCAGCACCTTGCCGCGATAGAAATTCAGTCGCACGGTAGCGCCAGTGCTGGGCGGATAGCGCCCGTCTGCGCCGGGCCGTGGCATGGGCGTAAGCTCGATCTGGGCCACTACACCGCCCGGGAGCGGTATCGGTGCAGGGAGATCTCCGGTGCCCGGCGCCGCGCCCACCCGGAAGGCGGTGTCCAACGGCGGCAGGCGATCAAAGATGGGGCTCGGTGCGAGCCGGTTTGCATCGATCGTGGGCTGGTGCAATGACTCGGATTGTTCGAGCACGCCGGGCTGCGGGTGCCGGTAGACGGCGGGCGTATGGCGACGGGCGTTCGGACTGAGCGTCAAATGCGGCATCACGTGCACCGGCGCCACGCCGGCGTAGCACTCGGGCATGCGGCTCGGCCAGCCCCCCAAGTCATGGCGCATGGCCGACCACAGCAGCATGTTGTCGCTCACGGCGGCGTATTCGGCGTCCAGCACGTGGTGGGTGACGCGGTGCAGTGCAACTTTCTCGGCCTGCAGGCCCCAGCGGGTCTCGACCGTGTAGGTGTCGAGGTGGCCGGGCACGTCGATCAGGAGCCCTTCGACGGCCTTGCGGCCGACCTTGCGCATGGCCACCAGATAGGCGGTGTTGCGGTAGGGGCGGCGCGCCACCACATCAGTGCCGGCATGCAGGGTGAGATCGAGCTCGGGGATGCGCACGTCGATCAGGGCCACTTCCGGGCCGGAGACGCCGCACGTCAGGAATCGGGGTTGAATGTGGATCAGCATGAGGTTCTTGAGAATCGATTCAGGGTTAGAGACGCTGCGAAGGCTGCGCGTGGCGCCGCTTCACTGTCGGCTTTCGATGGGCTCAAGTCGACTCAGGCGATGGCGGGCGCGGGATGCGCGAGCCACACCGTGTCGGCTGCGGCGTCGGCCCGCGCGTTGACCATCGTCACGTTGAGGCCACTGGCGCGCGCGTCGATGGCGAGGTTGCGCTCACGCGCGCCCGGCCGACTCGCCGCGATCACAAGGGTGTCGGCATCGAGTCGCCACATCAGGGCGACCAGATCGTCAAAGCCCGCCTGCGTGAGCCCGTCGCAATCAAGGCCGACGAGGATGGAAGTCTGGGGTGCTGCTGTCATGCATGCTCCTTGGCAAATACGTCTCGTAACGGGCGCCCTTTCCGGGCCACGGGCGCCCTCCGGGGTGCGGGTCAAAGTGGCTGGAGCGCGGCCCACACGTCGGGGAAGCGCTCCGGGAAGATGTGCAGGTCGTCATAGGCCTCGGTCGCCAGCATCGCTGCGGCCGACAGCCCCTTGGGCAGTCCGCCCGAGAACGGCTCCCCGCCGGCGACACGCGGCGCTTCGTAGGACGAAGCCGACGTCATGACCGGGGCGCGCACGAACACGAGAACGATGCGCCCGCGCACCAGCGCTTCCCCGCGCCCGTGACCGCGCGCCATGAGGGAGTCGATGACCCACCCCTCCTCCGGGTCTCCGGAGGCCCAGACCGCGCCTTGCGCGTCCCCTTCCGCCGTCCCCTCGGTCGGGAAGCCGACGTAGAGGCTGAAGCTGAAGGCACCGCGCATCTCGACGGGGACCGAGTCGTTCCACCACGTGGTCACCCGCTCCACGGCGGCGTACCGGGACTGCGCGACGGCGCAGCGCAGGACGGATTCCCGGTCTGGATCGGATTCTGGCGCCGGCGTGCGGGGCGTGCGCGCCATCATGACCGCGTCGACGAAGATGGCGGACGGCATGACCAGTCTGCCGACCGCCGCGCCCGGCAGGCTGCTGGCCTGCGGCTGGTAGTACTCACAGCAGAAAGCGTGCCCCATCTGCGCGCCAAGCCGCTCATAGACGTCACTGGGCAGGGAGGCGACCACGCGGCCGGACGCGACCGGGATGCCGTCGCTGTTGGGGAGGCCTTCGCGGATCCAGCAGCGGGCGTTCGCGTCCATGCTGAGCACGTAGTGCGGGTCGCGGGCCAGCAGTGCCCGCGCCTCAGAGTCGGTCGTTATGTGCAGTGGTGTGGTGGCGGTATCGGCCGCGTGCGGGAGAGTGGTCATGGTGGATCGTCGGGGTGGCGCGGGACTAGCCTTCGTCCGGCGTTAAAGGGAGGCTCAGCAGGTCGCCGAAGTCGCGGATATGGATCTCGATGGCCTGCAGCACGCACTCGCTGCTCAGGCGTTTCGCCGTGTTCACCGTTTTATCGAGGCGCGCCGAGGGCAGCCGGGACTGGATGAAACCAAAGAGCGCCGCACGGCTCGCGTCGCAGTCCAGTATCTCCACGTCCCCATCCTCCTCGGTCAGCACCAGCCCGCGCGCCCGTAGGCTGTCGTGCCACGCAAGCTTGAGCGCCGTGGTGGTGTCGCGGGTTCGGGAGCCGAACAGGTGGCAGGAAAAGACCACGGTGCAGCCATAGGGGCCGAATGCGGGCTGGCCCGTGATATGGCCCAGCCCCTCATGGCGCCACCAGTTCACCAGTCGCTGGTAGAGCGCCTGCAATCCGAGCTGGACGGCCTCCGGGGCGTGCTCCGCGCCGATCTGGGCTTCCAGCTCCCGAATGCGCAGGTTGGCCGTACGCAGACGCAGGCTGCGCTCCTCGCGTTCCTCGGCGAGTTCGCTGGGGATGCCGAGGGCGCTGGCCAGCCCGGCCAGCGCATGCTCGGAGACACGCAGGACCGTGATGGCCCGCTGCTCGGTGGGCGCCCGGCCCGGCTGCAGCGTCTCGCCTAGCGTGTGCAGGGCGAGCTGCAGGTTGCGGATCTGGTCGAGGGCTTGCTCCCGGGTCGCTTCCGTCAGGGTCAGCGGTGTGTTGCTGCCCACGGGCTCAGGGAAACGCAGGGCCGTTTTTGACATGGGAGCGGCCTTCAGCGGGCGGCAGTGTGGGCCGCATAGAACTGGAATCGGAAAGCCATCGGCGCTCCTCGGGTTGATTCGAGGAATTTTAACGTTAATTTTCTATTCCGCGAGGAAAGAAATCACCACGTAGAGAAAAATATTGATTATTCTGCGCCGAAGTCGGGCGGCGGCGCTGGCGGGTCGGCGAGGCCGAGGCAAGCCCGGATCTGCCACGAGTTCTGCTCGACCCATCGGGCCGACATCGCGCTGATGGCCCGCAAGCGCGTGACCTCCAGCTCTACGGCCTCCCCGTGGCGGCCCCGCACGATCGGCAACGCGTGGTGCAGAAAGGTCTTCGCCAACGCTTCGGTGTCGAGGCGTGTCCCTTCCGGGCTCGTATTCAGGCGGCCATCGCGGTCGACATACAGCACCTTGGTCGTGCGCAGTGCGAGGTGACGGACCTCCTCGCCATGGGTGACCACCGTGGGATCGACCACGCGCACGCAGAAGTACTGCGGATATCCCGGCGCTTTACGCGTCTTGCTTGCGGCCATCAGGCGTCCTCGTCTTCCGCGATCCGCTTGAAATAGCGGTCCCGCTCCAACAAGAGGTCCAGATCGGCCTGCGCCAGCACGCCGGTGACGTGAAGCGCGAGCAGCATCATCTGATACGTGCTCCAGAAACTGGAGCGCGCGAAGTCCGTCAGGCCAAGGATGATGTCTGGCTCGTCGCAGGGCCCGTAACTGGGCATCACCAGCGACAGCCCGCTCGCCACATCAAAGCGCGCGACCTCGCGGATGGCCAGATAGGTGGGGTGAGTCCACTTGGACTTCTTGTTGTAGATCTCGTCGAGCAGTTCCCGGTGGTTACCCTCGCCCAGTTGGCGGCCGAACTCCTGCGCACGCACCGCCCGCATGTCAGCGTGCTTGGGCGATTCGTTCAAGCGGAACCAACGCCAGAGGGCCTTGGCGCCTTCGGGCGTCTTGCGTGTCACGGCGAAGTATTTTGCGGCGTCGAGACATTCGTCGATGTCCCGCAGCATCGCCCCGGCATACCAGTGCTGGTGTGCCAGCGCCAGCGTGAGCATGCGCAGCACGGATATCGCCTTGCTCAGCAGCAGGTACGCGGCCATCGCCGCGCTCTCCGGGCCGGCGGCATTGACGGCCGCCAGCTGCCGGCGGTGGATCGCCTCAAGGTCCGCGCAGTACCCCTCGAATGCTGCGATGTGCGACCGCTGCGCGGCGAGCGCATCGGCGGCGTGAGGCTGCACCCCCGTCGGTGCACGTTCTCCCGACGCAGCGATTCGCGGATGGGCAGCAGGCAGTCCGGTGACGCCGCCAACGCCAGCACGTCTTCGCGGAGCAGGCCGATGCGGCCGAAGCTGTCCCGGCGCAGCTGGTAGCCCTTGTCGTGCGCGAACGCCATCAGGACATCATCATGGACGCCCAGCGTCATGGCAGCGGTCTCCAGCGCCATGACGACAGGTTTGGCAGCTGGCTTTGACGTCGACTTGCCATGCGCACGCTTGCTGGCCATAGGCGCCGCCCTTACGCCGCTGGCGTGGCCTCGGCCGAACCGGCCGGGAAATCAATGCCCAGATCCTCCAGTGCCACGAAGTGCCACTCGTACGGCTCGATCACGGCGAACCCGACGTCACCAAGCGCGAGCGCCATACTGAAAAGGTCCTCGTAGTGCTTGTTCACATACGCGTCGGCAATGGCACGCCGGGGCACGATCAATGTGGTGTGTGCGGGATCGAGTGCGAGACTGGTCGTCGGCACCCGCCATTCGCGCTCCCATGTCCAATCGACATCCCGTCCCGGCTGGTACCGGACATAGCGGTGCTGCATGCTGGCGGGCAACGCATCGTATTCGTTTGGCGCACTATGGATCACCGGACGCCCGCCTTGCGCATACAGCCAGTCGCGGGTCACCATCACGCCGAATGGCTGGTACCGCATGGACGTCGGGTTGCCGGCCATCACCTGTGCCAGCGCCGTCAGCGGCGCCTCGGTAAAGCAGGCAACCGAGTGGCCGCCCTTGATATCCTTCGACGAGCCACGCACCCGGCGTTCCTTCACGATGCTTTGCAGCACCTGCTCGGCCGACAGCTCCGCGCTGTCGCGTGTGAGATGGATCAGACGGTTGGAAAGATCGCCTCGGATCATGGTGCTACGCTCCTTTGGATAGAGTTGGTCTGCGGGATCGTCACGCGTATTCGCGTGGCACAGTCTGGTCACCCAGATTGGCCATCACGCGGGCGGCCGGGCCATTGTCGCTGCGCGTCAGATGATAGCCCCGGCACTGGCCGCAGTGGTAGACCCACAGGGGTGTACCGGTCTTTTCCTGCCTTGTGGCGCCCCATGCCTTGGCGGCGGCCTCATCGGCGAAGCGTTGCTTGGAAGTGCATTGCTTGGCGCGCTGAGCGCCGGTCATGCCATGCTGACGCGTGGGCGCGGTCATAGCGGCGTCACGTCGCCCGGCTTCAGGATCAGGTTCATGAAGGTGTGCACCGTCAGCGCAACGCGCCTACGCTTGGCGCGCCGCAGGATCTCGAACCGGTCGGGCGCGTGCTCGACGATCAGGCCGCATCCTTCGGGCACTTCGGCCGGCTGGATGATGCCGGCGGGCGCCACGTAGTACAGGGCGTCGCTCACCGCCGCATAGCCTGCCCGCTTCTCGGGCTTGGCCACGTCCGCCAGAAAATCCGCCCGGCTCACCTTCACCTCGTCGACGCAGGGATAGATCCGCTTCTCGTCATAGGTCGACATCAGCGAGAAGACGTCGGGCCGCACCACCGCGCGCCCCCCGGCGGGCAGGTTCACCACCAGCTCGATGTTTTCCCATGTGACCCGGCCCGTGGACCGCCGCCAGTTCGCCAGCCGGCTGGCCAGATCGTGATGGGGCGAGCGCCGTTGGATCTCCCGCGAGAGCTCGGCGGCGAGCGCCTGCTCCCCGGCCGGGGTGATCTTGAAATTGTTGCTGCCCAGTCGCGACTCGATCCGTTCGATAAAACCGTGGCCCACCAAGACCAGATCGACGGCGTCGCCCTGCGCCGCCGACCCGTAGCTGCGGCACTGAAAAAAATGCCGCAGCCGCTTGAAGTGCCGGCGCGACAGGACGAGATCGCTCGCCGGCGGCTCAATGCCCACTCCGACCACGTCGTCCGGCCCCATCATGGGCACCGCCACGGCCGCCGTCATTCGGCGGCCTCGGCCATGATCTGGCGCAGGCCCTTGCGATCGCGCACCTCCGGAAAGGCGACCTTGCCCTCCTTCCAGCGCCGGCGCGCGGCTGGGCTGGTGAGCGCGGCGAGCACTGCAGCGTGGAGCTCATAGACCATGGTGTCCCGCCCGGCATGCTCGTGGCCCAGCAGCATGGCGCTGTAGTAGCCCTTGTTGACGGCATCCCGGACGGGATCCACGCCGCGCATGGACGGCGCTGCCGGATTCTCGGACGCCGCCTTGCACGCCCGCACGTCCACGGCGTGATAGCCCCGGCAGGCAATCGGCCGCGCCGCGTACACGCTGCAGCGACCCGCCTGCAGAAACGCGCAGGGAATGTTGGTGGCCTGATACGCTGCGTGCGACAGCGGCGCGACCCGTATCGCGGTCTCCGTCAACCGCTGGCGCACGGCCGCCTGCTCGACCGCCGGCAGCCCGTCGATGTGCTCGGCGATCGCAAAGGCCTCGGCGGCGCTGATCTGTACATGGAAATGGCAGCAGAAATCGCAGCCTGCCTTGCAATCCACAGCCCCCGGGGACGCGTCCATGGCGGCGTCCATGGCCGTGAATACCGGCTGGAGGGCAATACGGACCTTGCCGGTGGCCGCCCGCATCAGGCGGTCGGCCACCGGGGCCAGATTGTCGCGAAGGATCTCGTGCGGCGTCATGACTTCCTCGGCTTGGGCGCAGCAGCCACCCGTCAGTGCTTGACCATCCGCACGTTGGCGTTGGCGAAAATGTCGGCAAAATCGTCGTCGCTGTACGCCGCCTTCAGCGACGACATGTCCGTGGTACCGACGAGCACACGCGTCTCATAGCCTTCGGCCAGCTGCGCCTGTGCGACCTCTCGCGCATCCTCGCGGGCGTTGGCGGTCTCGTGGTGCACGGCCACTATCTTGGCGGCCACGCCCAAGGCGCGTGCCGTCTCTTCTAGGGACAGGCCTCGCGAGACCAGCAGATGCATCAGGTCCAGCGCGAGGGCGGCAGCGGAGGGAAGCGTGTTCATGTCGGTACCAGTCGGGAAGGTCGCTTAGCGACCGAGATAGCGCGCCTGAAACAGGTGCCACATGGCCACACCGTGGAACGTGGAGCCCCGGGCGCTGTAGCCGTTGAAAAAGCCGCCATCCGCCAGCAGGCGGCGCGCGGCAATGCGGTGGTGGCGCCGGCGCTTGCGCTTGTCGGCCGGGTAGCCCATCTGCTGGGCCTGTGCTGCGGGCAGGATTCTCACCATTGACCTCCATTGAGCTCGGCCATCGGATCCCAATTTTCCAGCTTGTCGTCGCATGCTTCGGGATGCGGGCGATCCTTCCAGCCAATCAGGTTGGCCGCGACCGTTGCATGCAGGACCGGACTGCGGTCCCCGGCCAGCGGCGCCCGCAGTTTGCCCTCCGCCAGCTCGGCGTAGATGTTTTCAAACAGGAAAGCCCGGTACCGGGCGCGATTGCGATAGAACGTACCGGCGTCGATCTCCAGCCTCGGCGGCAGATCGAGCACCATCGGCACGAGCTCGTCAGCCGACACTTTTTCCGACACGCGCGCTTCGTAGCCTTCCCGTGTCGAGATGAATTCGACGACGAAGTGGCGAGTCTTGGGGACCAGCTTGTACTGGACGCGGAGGGAAAGTTCTTTGGTGTACTTCATGCTAACTCCGAATAAAGGATGATGGGATGAGGAACGGATACCACGTCCGGAACTGGCCCTAAGCACCGTCCCTCAACATCAAATTAGCTTCCCGCATTCCGTTGGTGGCACGCCCCCGCCAAGGAGGCACAACAGGCATCTGGGCGCGCCCGCTTGAGACGACAGTGCGGGCCCCTTCAGCGCGTCCACGACGACGTGTTCTTCACGCGCTCGGCGTACACATCGAGCAGATTCGAGACCTGCGCCACCACTTCGGCGGCCACCTTGTCGGCGGGCATTTTCGCGGTCTCGGCGATCGCGGCACGCATCACATAGGGCGTGTCGGGCGTCTCCGGCTTCGCCCCGCCCTGCGGCTTACCCGACTGCTTGTCCTGCACGTGTTCCTGCGATATCCCCCGGCGCTCGATCACGTACCCCTCCATCACCTCGTACAGCTGATACTCCGCAGCGTGCGCACACGTCTGCGGGCAATCGAAGGACAGGTCCACCCACTCGCCGTTGACAAGGAGGCGGCGGTGCACGGTGCTCATTGCGCTGCCATCGTATTCCAGCCGCTCGACCCCGTAGCCGCGCAGGCGCGCGCCCACGGCGGCGTTGACCGACTCGGTGAGCACGGCGGGTGCCTCCGGCAGCGGCTTGTCCCGCGTGGCGACGACATAGGCAGTCGCGATAGCGGCGATGCCGAGCAGGATCAGGAGGGGGCGGACGCGTCGTGGAGGCCGGGTCATGTCGGGTCAAGCCTCCCCTGCGGCCGGCTGCAGGGCGGTCCGCTGGGCCGCCTCCAGCGCCTCGACGCGCTCGCGCAGCGCCACCAGCTGGGCCTGCAGATCGACGGCCAGCGCGTGGGGGTCCAGCTGCGTGAACAGCACCCGGTAGGCCACCTCACCCACGCGGCGCACGGCGAAGTGCACCACCGCCGCACCGACACGCAGATGCCCGCCACAGCCATCCCAGAAACCGGCATGGGTGGCGCAGACCTCCTCGGAGAAGTGGTAATGCTTGGCCAGCGCCGCGTCGGCCGTGCGCACATCGGCCACGTCGAGGGCGATCTCCAGCACGCGGCGTGTCTCCGGCGTCTGCAGGCTCGACGTGAGCTGGCCGTTGGCCAGCAGATAGGCTTCGGTCAGGCCGCTCTTGACGAGTTCGGCGGCCATCACGTGATACAGGTTGTCGGCATTCGATAGCATGAGCACTCCAAAGGGACAATGCGTTTGCCGGGGCGCAGCGGTGCGCGACCCCGTCTGTTGTGGGTCAGTGAGGTCAGGGTTGGTATGGGACACAGCCTGCCGGTAGCGTGGCCGACGGCGCGTGCGCCTCGATACGCCGCGCGGCTTCGTCCACGCACACCTGCACCGCTGGCGCGAGCGACATCTTCGACAGGTCGTCCTGCGCCTGCCAGACGATCCCAACGGGGAGCGTGGCGGACAGATTGCGCAGCAGGCCGCCACGGCGTGCACCGTCAGCGTCAATGACGGGATCCTGCGGCGCGTGCCAAGCGATCTGGTAGCCGGGCACCAGCCGCGCGAAGAGCACGCTCTCGGGCACCGGCGGACCGGCGTGCCAGCTATCGGGCAGGCGGTCGACAGGATCCGCTTTCTGGCAGGCCGCGATCGTGATGGCGCTCAGGAGCAGGGCCAGCATGGCCATGCGGGTCGGGATATGGGTGGACATGGGATCGGGATCGGAATCGGTTGGTATGGGCAGACGCAGCAGACACGCGCCTCATCGTGCCCTGCCCCGGACCGCGTGCACGCGGGAGCGCGGATCGCTCAGATAGACGCAGCCCAGCGCGAGCGCGAACAGCAGCATGGCGAGCACCACCACCACGAGGGAGCGTTCTAGGCCGAAGGCACGCTCGTTGAGCGGACTGGCGGCGAGCATCGCGCCCATCATGGTGAGCGCGAGAAAGGCGTAGGCTGCGCGGCGTTGCCATGCGGGCACGCGATCACCAGTATCGTGTCCGGACGCGGGCGTGTTGCGCGAGGCGTGGCGTGTCGTGGTCTGGGTCATGGTGAGTGGTATCGGAAAGTGGGCGCGCCAAGCGTGCTCACGGAAAGTGCGCCCGTTACGAGGCGCGACTCAGCGCCCGAACACCTCCAAGGCCAGCAGCTCGGCGCGCTCCTGCGCGGCCGCCTGCGCGTCGAAGCGCAGCAGGATGAGTTTGTGGCCCCCGCCGAGCTCCGCTGCAATCTCCCACTTGTCGCCCCAGCTCGCGGGCTCCTTCTCCAGCGTGATCTCCTGCACGCGCGAGACCCGCTCGAACCGCGTCTCGAACCCCGACATCTGCCACAGGACACAGCCCTCGACACCCGCCATGGGCGTATCGGCATGCGCCCGCTGCGGCAGGCGCTCCGCGTCCATCTGACTGCCGAAGATCTTCCCGACCCAGAGGACGGCCTGCGACAAAGCCTCCTGCTCGGCCTCGGGCGCGAACCTGCCCAAGCGGGCCGTCTGTCCACCGGGCAGCTCCGCCACCACTGCCCAGCGGCCCGCTTCCGCGCTCACAGGGGCGAGCGTCACGGCGTGGACGTGCGCGAAGGCGATCCAGCGCACATACGAGGATTGCAGCGCCAGATGGCTCGCATGAAAAGAGATCGTGTCTTGCATAAAGTGTGTCCTTCGAATGAGTTATCAGCGCAGCCGATTCAGGCGCCGGATGTCGGCTTGGGCAATCGCGGTTCGGCGTCCACCCGTTCGAGCAGCGCCGCGAGCATGCGGCCGTGCAAGGTCACCCGCGCTTCGGCCTCCAGCAGGCTGGTGCCCCGCGCCATCGCCTCACGCAGCGCCGGCTCGGTGTAACGATCCGCCCCACTGTGCAGGCACAGGTAGAACGCGTGCGAAGCCGTACCGATGCGGTGCGCGCAGTCCCCGTACGCCTCTCGCGCTGCGTCGTCTGCGAGCGTGGTCAGCGCCTTGTCGTCGACCGCCACGGGGGCGGGCCTCGCCCGCCCGGCCTCGCGCCGCACCTCATCGCGAAACATGACATACGCTTTGACGTCATAGTCGCGCTGGGCCTTGTCCGACGCGTTTTCGCGCGCCGAGGGGCCCGCTCGCCCGCAACCGCCCAGCGCTAAGGCACTGGCCAGCAGCGCCACGGTTAGCGTTTTCCGTGCAGAAAGCATATTGGATAACCCGGTGGATGAATTAGATATGTGCACAATAGAGCGCACTCATTGAGGTCGATCATACACACTCATTGAGTGCCGCACAAGGGGTTCTCCTGCGCTCGCTGGTGCCCGGCCCCATCCCATGTCATATCGACCGTCGGTCATGGGGTTGAACCCCGCGAAAGTCGGGGCCATCGCAGGCAATCGCTTTACGGCTCCGGCGCACACCGCCATCGTCGCCGCCGGCACGGCTAGGCGACACCGGGTACTACCGGGCCATGGCCATCAGGGTCTCGCGGGTCGTCAAAGCGCAGCGTCCGCCGGCAAGCCACCCCTGCAAGTCACCGTCCAGCGTGCGCGCCTTCCATGTGCCGCGCGCCGTCACGGTGTGTCCGGCATCGGCCAGCTCTGCATGCACCAGCCAGACGACCTCGGCGCTTTGGGGCGCGAGCATCGCCAGTGGCGCCAAATATTCGCGCTCGATGCGCACCAGCACCACACCTTCGCCACGCTGGCTACGCGCCCAGTCCGCCAGCTCGGCGAGCCCCAATCGCGCGCGCAGCGTATATGACTGCAATGCGCGCGCCAGTGCAGGACCGGCGCCGCTCATCGCGCGCTCCGCCGCATGACACTGTGCTGGACCATCCTGCCGCTCCCTATCGTTGTGTGCATCAAAAAAGCCCCGACGTCGCGGGGCTTTCAGTATGACAGGTAGGGCTTGGCATTGGCGAGCGGCCGAGCCCCAACGCAAATGTGGGGTCTTGATGATCGGCCCACGTTTGGGGGTCCGTGTTGCCTCAGGCCAATGCCGGACCATCGGCGCGTGCGCCACGCCCGGACTGCGGCGGGACCTCGCGCTCCCACGAGTTTTCCGCCATCGGGCAGGCCCGCAGCGTCTCGACGATGACGTGACCGTCCGGGACACTGCCCGCGATCTGGCGCAATTCGGCCAGCGATGCAGCGGACTGGAATTCGACCTTCACGTCCGCCCCCAGCGTGAACGGCTCGCTACGCCAGTGGTTTGGGGCAAATTGCGGATCGCCGAGCAGCAGGACTTGGCGCAGTCGACCTTCATCCAGTTCGCACTCTGCCCGGAACGAGTAGGTATGCAAGGGCCGTGGCTTGGTATGAACGTCCCGCACGGCGTGGTGGCGGTCACGCCAGAACCCGCGCGACGTTTCGTCCTCGGCGCGCGACCCGTGCCAGCTCGCCCATGCCAGCTGCGCGCGGCGTCGTTCCTCCAGTCGCGCGGCCGTATCGTTGTACCACCGGTCATCGCTCACCAGTTCCACATCGTCCGAAGCGTACGGGGTCATCTGAAACCGGAAACCGGCACCGAGCGCGTCGAGCTCGGGCAGCGCCTTGGCATAGTCCGCCTGCGTGATCGCCGCCCATACGCCTTCCTGCTCGCCCAGATAAGGACCACAGCGGAAACCATAGGCATCGAGCATGTCAACATCCGCCTTGGGGCAGGTGACGAAGCCCACCTGCATGTCGACCCGTGGGGCCGTTGCGCGCTCCAACGCCACCTTAATGCCAACCTCTGCACTGGTCCGCCCGACAAGCCCCCACCGCTCGATGGGCGCCCCCTCCGGCCGGCCATCGGCGTCGCACCGGAAAATCGCGTAGCCATAGACTTCTCGATTGCACCATGCCGAGTACTCCTCCAGCTGCGCATTGGCAGCCTTGACCTGCTCGGCTTTCGCCCGCTCGGCCGCCCGTTCGCCGTTCAGATGGCGATAGCTCGGGTCGCGCGTATTGAGATCGGCGGCGATTTCGGCCCGCCGATTGGTGTACGCAATCTGCGCAATTTCGCCCGGCACGTACACCGCCGACGGCGACACGAACCACGTGCGTTCATGGTTGCTGTAAGCGATCGTATCCGCGACCGAGTACCGCAGAGCACCGGCCTGCGTGTACCGGTCCACCCGGAACGCGAGACGCCCCATCTCCGCCTCTTCGGCCAGATACTGGCTCACCTCGTCCGTCGAGCGGAATTCGGTGATCTGGCCAAAGCTGCGCGTATCCGGCGCCACCATGTTCATCGTGGCGGCGATGTCCTTGAGCAGCACGCCGACCACATAGCCGTCTTCGTGCGCATAGAGCCGATGGTCCTCCATATCGGCCACGAACACCGGCAGATGGGCCTGCGACGCGTTGGGCAGCTCGATGGTAATCATCGGTCGATGGGTCTGTAGTGTCATGATGGGTGGCTGTAGCAGGCCGCTGCACGGCCGTCAGGATCTGCCCCGGGGTGAAGAGCGGCCGGGACGCTAACAATCAGGCCCTCACGAGGAGGGCCAGTCATGCATCAGAGGCCCGGTGCCGGCGAGGCGTCGGGCACGGCCGCCTTGGGCACGGCCTGCAGTTCGGCCACGCGCTTGTCCATGTCGGTGATGCGATCTCGCCAGAAGTCGGTCGAGTCCGTGTCGCCGTCCAGCTCCGGCAGGGCCAGATGCATCGAGGCCCACGCCTTCTGCGACGCATAACGCTCGGGCAAGCCTTCCAGCGCTTCATTGTCGTCCCGGCCGCGCCAGCTCACGACGTCCGGGTCGCGGCGACCATAGGCATGCAGATGCGGCAGAAAGTCGTTGGCGAGATCATCCAGTTGCGGCTTTGCCGTCTCGAAAGCGCCCTGCGCGATCGCCGCCCACACGCCGTGCTCGTCCTCCTCGTATTTGCCTACGCGAAAACCCAGCGATTTGAGCATATCCACGTTCGCCTCGGTGCAGCGGATGAAGCCGACCTGCATGTCGGCCTGCGGGGCCGTTGCGCGGTGCAGACTGCCCATCAACTCCTCCATCGCATTTTCCTGCCCGATATAGCCCCAGCCCTCGTCGGGCGGGCTCAGTTCCTTGCCGTCCGCGTCGAATTCATAGACCAGTACGCCGTAGACTTCGCCATTGCGCCATTTGGAGTACTCGTCCAGCGACTCGTTGGCGTCTTTGACGAACTTGGCAGCCGCCTGCGCGTAAGCCGTCGCCTTGCGGCGCGCAGCATCGGGCTGCTCGGCGGCGAGCTGGGCTTCGATCTGCGTGCGGCGCGCGGCGAACTCCTCCTGCACCCAGTCGCCCGGAACGTACACCCCCGCCGGAGCGACATCCCAACGCCGATCCGGATAGTTGGCGGTCTCGTTCACCGAAAAATGCACCCGTCCATGCTCGTAGCGGTCCACGATGAACGCCAGTTTGTCCTCGTGCTGGACCTGCGCGAGGTAGTCGTCGCGCTCACCCGCTGAGCGGAATTCCGTGAACGCGCCGAAACCGTCATCGTTCTCTGCGGGATTGCAATGCGAGCTGTCCGAATCATGGACCAGCGCGCCCACCACGAAACGGTCTTCTACGCGGAAGAGAAAGCTGTCGGTGGCGTCGGCGAGGTAGCTCGGCAGCTCTGCGCGGTTGCCGTTGGGCAGCAGCACGCTGGATGAGGTGTGTCGGGAGATTTTCATGTCGTATCCTTGGTTGCCGCAGGGGCCTCGTACCGCTTCAGTTTCGGTCAGCCAGCGGCGGCCCGGATTGCCCGGGCGCATCGCGTGCCATGTTACACCGGCGCCCACATCACTCCGGCCGCCACTGGTGCATCGCCAACGTGAAAGAATGTTTTTTTCGCATTCGATAACAGCGATAAAACACTATTGGCAGCACAATCACCGATAATTCGCGGAAATCATACGACAAACGGCGCGGTAGCGATAGCCCACTGCCCCGAACGCTCGGCATCACTGCAACATCGGGGCGCTCACCGTCTCCAGACGGATCACCCCCTCCTCGACCAGTTCAGTGATCGCGTGCACCAGCCGCGCGCTGGCACTGGACGACAAGCGCAGCCGGGCGGGGATGGCTTCCTGCTCCGCCTCGATTTCGACCAGATAGTCGATCACGAGCTCATTGGTGGTGGTGTCGACGCTCACGGCCTGCAGGCCGTCAATCGGCAGCTCGATCCCGTGCAGCGGGTGTTTCTCGTCGGGCATTGGTACCTCTCTGATGGCTCGGGCGGCTGGTGTTGCTGGCAAACGCGCTACACTACAGATGCCATTATCGCCATTGCACCGCCCATCATGAGCAAGCAGTCCGCGCCCGACCTCAAGAAATACGGCATCGAACGGTTGTCCCCCATCCGTCCGACGGCCCGTGTCGTGCGCGTGGCCAGCACCGGGCAGTGGCAAGTCACTCGACCGGACGGTCGCGTTGTCGTTGTCGGCTCCGAGGCGAGCCAGCCCACGGAATCCCGCGAGGCGGTCCTGCAGGCCGCGAGCAAGGTCATTGCGCGCCATCAGGACGTGATCCGGAAGCTGGCCAAGCGATGATAACGGCCGACGATGTCCGCGCTATCCACGACCACATTCTGCTGACCGAGGAAGGACTTCCCGGGGAACCCCGCCCCGGCGTATTGGAAGGGGCGCTCGCGCGCATCGTTCGTCGGCTGGAGTATGGCGACGACGGCATGACGATTTTTGATATGGCGGCCCTCTATGCCGTCGCGATCGCCAAGGCCCACGCCTTCAATGATGGCAACAAGCGCACCGCGCTGGTGACGGCCCTGACCTTCCTCGAACAGGCGGGTAGCCCCATTCCCACCTGCGCAGCCCTCGAAGAGGCCATGGTCGACGTCGCAAGCAGCGAGCTGGGACCCGAAGGCATGAGCGTGCTGCTCTATGAGCTGTGGGCGGATGAGGTCAGCCGCGACTTCGACGCGCTCGACTGATCGCTAGTCCCCCACCTTGGCGGCGATGTAATTGAAGATGGTGTGCACGGCATTGACCACCAGCGTGGCATCGACCCGGTCGAGCAGTTGCTCGTTGGCATGGACGAGGCTCGCATGATTGCGCAGCTTGCCCAGCGTATCGAGGGTGCTCCCCATGTTGTTCAGAATGCTCTTCACGTCGCCGGCGTGTGGGCCCGGCGTCTGGAAGCCCGGATGATGGTCGCGTAGCCGCTTAAAGAGCACGTTCACCGAGTCCTTGCGGTCCCATGCAAGACCCGCCCGGTCGCAGACATCGCGGAGGTAGCCATGCAGGGCGGTATGCAGGCGATCGACCGCGCTGGCCGGGCCGCTGGAGGACCCAAGCAGTGTGAGCGCGTTTTCCAGCGCGATCCGCACAATCTCTGAGGCACTTCGCCTTGGCGTGGCGACGAGCGGGACATGCGGCGTCCCGCACACCGCTGCGTAGAGCTGCGGCGCGTCCGTCCGGATCGCGTCCTGCACCTTCGGGTGCGAAGCCAGCGCCAAGAGCGCTGCCGTGTTGTCGGCACCGCGCAATCGCTTTAGCAGGTCCATGACAAGGCCCGGGTACTCCTCGTTGCCCTTGTACTGACTGCCCTTGAGCAGGCCCGAACTTGGCGGGATCCCGGCTTCCGCCGCGAAATCCTCCCAGTCGCTCCGATCGAATGCCGGCACGATCGCCTTCTTGAGCGCGACAAATGCCCGATTACGTTCCGCTGGATGATCCAGCAGATCCTCGAATGCTGACATGGCTACCACTCCCGAAAAACCACCCGAATCAACCCACCCCCGGCGCGCCAGCGCCCCGCGCCGGCACCGCCGGCCATCGATACCGAATCAGCCCTGATCGATACCCCATCACACCCTTCACCCGGGCATCGCGACACACCACGACGCAATACGCAGCACAGGTCACGCTCGCCTGCTATAGGCGCCACAACCCACCCAAACCAGCGAACCCACGGCGCGCCAGCGCCATCGCCGCAGGCGACCCCGGCATCCCCACAAAAGAGATCCCGTCACCCGGCTTGGCCAGACCTCCCAAACGTCCGCTGTTCTTGGGTCCGATTCCCTGCCTTTCGGGAAACCGAGCCGGCCTTAAGAACCAACCCCACACCAACCCAACCCACACCGGCCGGATACGGCCGGGACGCAAAGCGTCCTTGGTATCCCATCCCCGGCCTTGATATCAAATCCCACCACCAATTGCGCTATCGGTTGCCTGCATTGGATGGATGCCAGCTTTTTCGAAAACGAGCGTACGGAAGGCCTTCAATTGCTCATGCATAGCCAACACCTTCTCCGGCTCAACGGCGTCCCCCCAAGGCGTACGCATCATCCGCGTCAACTCTTCCTTGTTGGCGGGCTCAATCCGGCTCACGGTCGGTTGCCCATGGGCCATGCTGTTGCGCACCTCGCGCAGATTCACAATCGTCGCGAACGGCTCCACGTGCATGTCGAAATTGATGCTGATGGCCTTGGCTATCTTCTGCAGTTTGACGGGGCTGTGGTCGCGCTCCTTCCACCCCTTGACGCGGCGGGCACCGATATAGTTCACCAGTGCCTCGGTGAAAAACGCCATGGCGATCACGGCACTGATGCTGTCCAGCGTGATCGCGTCCAACTTGCCGGACTTCAGCTTGGCGTCAATCACCTCACAGTGGTAATTGGCCACGGAATACAGGGAATTGTGCGGATTCGACTTGTAGCGAAATGCCATGAATTGTCCTCGATGCATCGGTCTGGGAGTCCGGATCATCCCGGAATGCCATCTGCCTAGCAATGGGGACAGCATAGCCACATTGTGCGGCGTTGTCGGGTGACGACCCCGCCCCATCCCGCCGCGCAGTCCTGCCCGCTCAGAGCGGGTACGGCACCAGCTGGATGTCGACCGGTACGTGGGCCTTGCCACGCGACAACGGGTGCGTGGGATGGCCATCCTTGGTGGCCCGCAGCATCCACGGCTGGACGCCGGCCGTGCGCATGAGCGCCTTCACCGCCTCCACGCGACCCGGAACACGGGTGGCATTGGCACCCCAAGCGCACAGGGTGAGCGCGGCGCGCCCCATCAGGTCCAGCAGGTGCCGGTCGTTGTCCGGGCCGATCGGATCCCGGGCTGTGTCGAGCCCGCGTGGATCCGTCGACCGGAAGGCCGCAAGGTTGCCCACCAGAATGCCCCCGAACCGGTTGTGGGTGGCGATCTGGATGACCTTGTCGATCGTCCGGTCGTTCTCCTCGTCATCGGCCGTGGCGGGGTTGACCATCAATACCCCCATGAGCGGCAGGCTCGGTTCCCAGATCCGCCACAGGAGATACCGGAACAGCTCACAATCCGAGATCACCGCGCCCTTGTCCATCTCCGTTACCCCGCCACGAAATCGTTGGAGCCGAGCTTGCGCGAGCCGAATTTCACCTCGAAACCGGGGTGCTGGGCGCAGACCGCGTGCGCCTCCGCCTCGGTCACAAACATCCCCTGCACGGCCCATGGGGTCATCCGCACCACGCCCCAGCCCCGGATCCAGCCGGGATTGTCCGGATCGAGTTCAAATGCACCTGTCGTCAAGATACCTTCTCCTTGGTTGTGTTCGTTGGCGGCAACAGCTTGAGCAGCGTGCCCAGAATGTCCGGCGCGGCGAACAGCAGCATCAGCGCAAAGAGCCCAAACGTGCGCCATGTCAGGTGATCGCTACCCGCCGCTTTGCCGAGCAGCGTTGGCATGGTGTTGACCACCATCATGCCGCCTTCCGGCGTCGTCATCTCGTAGGCTTGTATCACCACCCGCCCTTCCAGCGTGACATCCCGATACAGGCAATCGGCCCCCATCGATTCGGTATGGGTGGAGATCATGGGAAGGCAGCTACCCGGCACGAGCGCGTCGACGTTCGCGTAGCGCATGGTGTAGCCCATGCCCTGAAACAGGCCGCAGATCACCAGCCAGCGAATGGCGAAGCCGATCATCGCGGTGCTCCGGTGACGGTGTCCGCGTGGCGATCCGCGACGCGAGGGTGGCTGTCTAGCTTCATATGAGGGATCTCTCTTGATTTCGGTACGGCCACATCGGTCACGAGGACCGCGTTAGGGACGCACCATTGTCATCTATCGCTTGGGCTTGGGCCGGTCGCCTTCGCCCGCCAGCAGGATTGCGCGGTCCTTCCAGTACTGCGATTTCGCATAGCACTGTTCGGCCTGCGTCTTGTTGCCGCGTTCGTTGGCCGCATTGCCATCGGCCAGCCAGCGGCTGGCTAAGGTCTCCGCGTCCACCTTGCGCTGGTGCACCGTCCGCTTTGGCGTGCGCTTGGCCTCGCTCGACCCCGCATCGGCCGACGCACCGCGCGACACGTCCCCTACCGCCGTTGTGGCCGACTCGCTGATCGCACTCGCGACCGCCCCGGCGATGCGCTCGCGGATCGCCTGCAGCGCCGTCTCCGACTGGGAACGTTGCGAGCGGTTAAGCGCCATCATGTGCTTGGCTTCGGTCAGCGTATCGACCACGTACAGGATCGCGTCTGGCGAACAGTAGGTCGGCTCTTCCGCGTCCTCGGTGAGGCCCCGTACCGGCTGCAGATCCACCCGTGGCACCTTGGCATCGGCGCGCAGTGCCGTGATCTTCCACGGCCCATCGCACAGCGACAAGGGATCCTTGGGCGCGCACAGCGCGTACCGGCCGATATCGCCGGCGGTGACCGGGTCCTTGAGCGACACACGGCGCATGGTCATGACGTATGCCCCGATTCGCCTTGCGTGTCGTGCGCGTCGTAAATCGCCGCCAGTTCAAGACACTGCCCTTGGCATGCCGGACAATGGCCACTGTCGGTCTGGTGGCGGCGGCCCTGCCAGCCGCAGGCTTCGCACTCTACCGTCTGGGATGACGATGGGGTCATGGCAATGAGGTCGTGGGTTCGGAAGCGCTCAGGTCAGCGTCTGGCGCTTACTGCAGCGTCCACGCGGCCGGCAGTGTATCGAAGACAAGCCAGATGCCCTGCGGGTCGAGGATGTCGAACCAGCCGCCGTAGACGAGCTCCCCCTGCGGGGTCACGCCGCTGAAACGCTGGTAGACGGCGTTGGCCTCGCCATTTTCGTCCTTGAACGTGCCAACAAAGTGGGTCGCTGCCATGTTGCCTCCGTGAGGGGGTGGTAAAGGTTGGCTGACTGCACGTGGGTGGCACAGCACACCGACCATATAGCACTCATTGAGTATTAGCATACCCCAACTTCGTGCCGCGTCGCAACTGCGTGTCACACCCACCAGTCATACCGGCTCACACCCAGCCGCGCGCCGGCGCGGCCCTGCGGGCTCAATCGGCCGTGGGGGCGGCAACCGAGGGCGCCAGCACGATGTCCGGCCCGATCGCGCAGTCGCCCAGCAGGTTCTCCGAGACGATCGGTGCGGTGCCCTGCAGGATCAGCGGCGCATCCACGCGGCGCAGCGTGATGGACCCAGCCTCGTCGGGGGTGGTGGGGAAAAATGCCCCACCCGGTTCGTTATGCAGGTACCAGTCACCCTGTTTCGCGCCACACTGGGCGCAGTGATTCATCAGGTAGGAGCCTCCTGCGGTGTTGCTGTGATCGAGGTGATAGGCCGGGCAATGCAGGGCGAGCACCTGCCGCACGCTGCCGGTGATCGCGGTCAGGTCGCTCAGGAAACAGCCAGCCTCCGCCACTTCCCACGGCAGCGACATCACGCCGGGCGCCTCGTCGTCCGGGAAATCGTCGTAGCGCGCAATGTGACCGGCCGGCACCGCGAGCGCGAACACCGGCGTGCGCGTCGCACACTGCCAGCACTCGGCGCTGGTCTGCGCCACGTAGTAGTGCGGTGCCATCACGTATGGCAGCCACTCGGACAGCGCCTCCAGATCGCTGCCGGGCCCGGCGAACCAGCCCGCCGGCGCCTCGGACCACTCGGCGCGCCCCGCCAGTGCGGTCTCGCGGCGCGAGGCCCCCAAGAGCAGCGGCAGGCGGGCAAAGCGCAGCCGCCCGGCGGTGTCCGTGATGCCGTCGCCAAACAGGCCCATGGCCAGATATGGATCGATTGCCATTTACGTCCCCCTTGTTCAGTGTGCCGCCTCGGCCGGCACGCGTTCGCGCTGGTAGACCCCGTGGGCGTCCCGGTAGCCCACCCCCAGCTCGCGGCGGATCTCCCCCCGGGTCTGCAGGTAGGCGCGCAACAGCCGCTCCTGCACGGCATAGGGATAGCCGGCGAACACCGCCGCCGTGGCCCCCAGCCGTGCATCCTGCGCAGCCTGCTCGGCGGCCAGCGTGGCGAGCAGCGCCGCCTGATGGCGGCCCGCCTCGTCGGCCAGATAGAGGTCCACGCCATCCTCGTACTCGACGCCTGCCAGCCGCACCATGCCATCGGCCGATTCGATCACGATCACCTGCTCGTAGGTCACCATTGCATGGCCCGTTCGGTGCGCCTGCACCGTGGCCAGCCAGTAGGTTTCGCCGGAGACGCGTTGCTCGGGGGCCTGCACGCAGTCGGTCACCTCAAAAATCAGGGGAGCCATGTATTGCGCCGCCCGGAGGACGGCGTCCAAGTCATCAGGATTGCAAGGATACCGCCTGCGCGCCCCGAACGGTCCGGGGCGCGGCATTTACGCGGCATCAACGCGGCATGCGCGCGCCGTGCGCGCGACCTCAGCTCGCGGCGCAGCGGCGCGCGATGTTGGTCACGTTGTCCTGCAGGCTGCGTGTGAACCGGTCGCCGGCGGGCGAGGTCCACGTGAGGCCGGTACTGCCGCACAGGGCCACATCGCGCTGGCCGTCGCTCTCGCGCAGCTCGACGTTGGTCGCGGCCATGCGCAGCTCGCTGAGTTGCCCCACATAGGCCCAGTTCACATTGATGGCCCAGTAACGGCCCACGTAGTTGGTCCCGACCACCTTGGGCTGCACGCCGGCGGCGCGCAGGCCGCTGAGCACGATGTCCTGCATGCGGGCATTCGAGACCTTCGGATCCGGTCCGGTGCTGGTGCTGCTGTCGATCTTGATGAAGGTGGCCGCCGGGGCGGCAGCGGTGGCAAGGCCGGCGGTGGCGCACAGGGCGGCCACGGCGAGGGTCATCAGGGCATGTTTCATGGCATCTCCATTGGGTGTGAGAAAGGGACTACGGGGGGGCGTTCCGACCGGACGTTACGGGTGCTTGACCCAGCCATCAGGTCAGGCGTGGATACGCGTGCGGCCCGGGCCGCACGGGGCGCGGCGCCGGCGGGAGGGTCAGGCTGGACGCACTGACCCCTGCCGGTGCGGCTGGAGTCGGCGTGGCATGGGCCGGCACCGCACTCGCTGGCGCGGGGCTCGCCGGGGATTGCACGTCCGGCAGCGTCAGCGGTGCCACCGGTGCCATCGGTGCAGCGATCGGGGAGGTGTCCTCCTGCGGCACCCGCGTGGGCGGCATGGGCAGCGGGTAATGCCATCCCATGCGGGCGGTGGCTGCGTCGTACTGGCAGACCGCTGCGCGGCGGTCGGTGCCGCCAGCGGTCGCCTCGCTCAGCCAGTAGCCCTCGGTGTAGGCCCGCCCGTCCACATAGCAGAGGCCTGACGGGTCGGCACGCGTGGCCGTGACCACCGGGGCCGCCGGCGCGGAACGCGGCGGGAAGGTCAGTTTCAGGATGGCGAGCGTGCCCAGCACGCTGACGGTGGCGACGGCGGCCAGCGTGGCCCACACCGGGAGGCGGGCCGCAGCGCCCGGGGCAGCGGCACCGGTCATCGCGCGTCCCCGCCGCGCCACAGGCGCCACGTGCCCGTGCAGGCACCGGTGGCAACGCAGTAGGTGCGAAAGATATCGAAGCGGTTGAGGGCGCGGACGTGCCGACGCTTGATGTGTCGGAGGCTCATGGTGTCGTGTCGTGTTGTGTCGGGTCAGGGCGCCTCAGGCTCGGAACGGCCGGTCTTTCCGGGCGCTCCGGGCGCGCCGGGCTCTGCGGACTGACCGGTCGGCCCCGCCTCGCCGCGCGGGCGCAGCCAAGGCAGGCAGTCCCACGCCGCCTCCAGACTGGTTTCGAGCGCGAGGGCCTGCAGCGCATCCCGCCGGGCGTCCTCGTGGCGCTGATGCTCGCGCTGCAGCTCGGCGGCGCGCTGCGCCTGCCATTGGTCGTCCAGTACGCTGCAGACCAGCGCGGCGCGTACCGCCTCGCCGGACGCCAGTTGGTAGTCCTTGCGCGCGCGCCGCAGGTAGCTCGCGAGCTTCGTCAGCGCGATCGTGCCGGGCAGGCGCCGGTCATCCATCGGCGCGGGCCCGAAGGTGCGGCCGATCTGGCCGGCGACCAGCAGGCGGATGAAGTGGGCCTCCACCGCTTCGTTCACCTCCGGATCGGGATTGATGCGATGCATCACGAAACCTCCGATCGCTGAGCCCCGGCGTCGAGCGCGGACTCGGATACCACGCCCGGCGCGGTGTATTGCAATGCATTGGAATTCACGGCATCTGCTCCATCGAGAGGGTGGCATCGCCGCACGCGAGCGCCGCCGGACAGACCAGCACCATGCCGCCGCCGCGCGACGCCCGGATGGCCACGGCCACCAGCTGGGCCGGATGGCGCAGGGCGAACCAGCCGCGTGCGGCCGGTACCTGCCCGGTCGCGATGGCACGCAGTACGTTCGCCGTGCGGCGTGCCCTGAAGCGCCACGAGCGCGCACGCCAGAGCGCCTGCTTTTGTGCGTCGGTCTCGCAATCGCCCACCAGCTCGCGATCGACCTCAGTAGTCGGGTTCGGTGTCATGGTCAACCTCGGCTCAGCGATAGCCATACGCACCCGGGTTGCCATATGGACTCCCCGGCGGACTCGCCAGCGCGCCCGGCGCGCAGCGGCTGTCGATGCCCCCGGCCGGGGTCGGCTGGCAGGCACTGGCGGGCGAGGCAGGCACGCTGGTGCGATGGGCCTCCTGCGCCATGCGGGTAGTCCGTGCCGTGTTGGCAGCGGCCGTCTGCGCGGCCATGGCGGCCGTGTTGGCGCTGATGGCGGCGGCCGTGGCCGCCGACGTGATGACCGGTCCGGCCTGTGCGGGGGCACTCCACAGGCCATTGAGCAGCCAGACCTGCAGTGCCATCGCGATCGCGGGCGTTACCTTGCGCTTCATGGTGGATGTCAGCCGGCCTTCGGCTGCCTCGTGGTCAAAGGGTGACAGGGGTGACACGTCTGGTCGAGCGGGCCGCCTCACCCGCGTGGCGGTTACCGTTGTTACCTGCGTGGCTTCTTTGATGCCCAGTCGCTGGCCGCGAGCCACAGCAGCAACATCAGCACCCCGGCTGCCAGCGAGGCGGCGATCGCCACGCGCGGCAGGCCTGCTACCCACGCGAAGGCTTCCACGCCGAGCAGCCCCAGCACGACCGCATGGCCACGCGGCTGGATGCCCCGGCGCAGGAAGACGATCGCCACGACCGCCAGCATCACGTCGAAGAGGATCACGAACATGTGGGGTCCTCAGGCAGCCATGGTGCCGGGCTGTCGCCAGCCAAGCGACGGGGCCTCGGTCAGTCCCGCTTCCCAGTAGAGCCGGCCGGCGTAGGCAATGCCCAGCAGGTTGCCGGTCTCGCGGTTCCAGATGCCATAGAAGCTCGCAAGGCGGGTCATCGACAACTGCGTGGCCCGTTCGCCGGCCACCTCGCGGGTCTCAAAGTATGGGTCGTTCGGATCGATGTCGGTCAGATTGCCGACCTGAAACGGATGCGTCATGAGAGTGCGTTAGTTCGGCAGCGCGCCGGGCTGGCCCACGACAAAGCGCACTACGTATTTCGTGTTGTTCGACGAGAGCGGCAATTCCACGGTCTCGCCAAACCGCAGCAGCGTCCCCGTCTTGAACGAGGCACGTTCGATATCGGCCTCCTCCACCTTGCAGACGCCCTTGGTGGTGGTCCGAATGGCCTTGATCGCCGACTCATCCAACGCAACCTGCACGTCGTAGCCATTGCCCAGCGCGTGCTTGGGTTCGATCGCGAGCTGCAGGCCCGTTTCCACCGGATCGCCGCGCAGCATGCCCGTGCTCGTGCTGGTGTCGGGATTCGGCGCGCATGCCGTCAGCACCGGCGTGCTCGTGGTGGACTTGAACGTGTACGTTTTCGGCTCGCCGAGTCCGCCGTGGTAGCGCCAGCTACCGGTCACGACCTGTTGACCATCGCGCAACAGCGTGATGCGGATGTCCGGCTCCTGCGCGAAGCCGGAAGCCTTGATCGTGTCGGCGGCCATGGCCGAGGTCATCAGGCTGCAGGCGAAGGCCGCGAGGGCCAGTTTGGTCTTTTGCATCGTCATCATCCTTATATCGTTGCGTGGGGGCCTCAGTGCCCCCTCTTGTTGAGGCTCCGCCCTAAAACCGGCGGTTCATCTCTCGTATATCGCCAAGATCTGGTGAGTCTTTAGCTAAAATAAATGTTTTTTTCTTATGCTTGTACGGGCAAAGGCTGGCCCACGTTGGCCTTTGCCGCCGCACCCCGGAACATCGCGATGCGTCGGAAGTGATCGAAGTCTAACTGCACTTGCTTGGAGCGCGCCACCCGCAGCGCGAGCCGGAACAGATTCTTCACGTCGCGCGGCGACAGATGCGGGTAGTGGACCACCAGTTTCTCGACCAGTGCGGAATCCAGTGGCGCGTCGAACTGTTGCCCCATGACCTGCCAGATCTGGTGCAGCAGCGCCGGCCCGGGCGTCTCGTACACGATGATGGCCGCCATCCGCGATTCGATCGCATCGTCGATCGCTTGGCGATTGGTCGTCATGAAGAACAGGCCGTCGAAGTACTCCAGCGTGCGCAGGAACACGGCCACGATGGCATTCTGCTGCACGTCGTCACCGCGCGGACTCACGAACACGTCCGCTTCGTCGAGCAGCAACGTGGCCGACCAGCGTTTGGCGCGCAGGAAGCACTCGCGCAGGTTCTTTTCGATCTCGCTGGCGGTCACCCCCAGATTGCCGGCGTGAATCTTGTAGAGCGGGCGCTCGATCAGCTCCGCATACACCTCTGCCGTCAGGGTCTTGCCGACGCCCGGGTTGCCCTTGCACAGGATCGCATTGCCCGCGCTCTTGCCTTCCACCAGATCGGTGGTGAAGGCCTCGACGTCGTTGGTCAGGATATCGAGCAGATCACGGTGAGACTCCGGCAGGATCAGCTTGTCGCGCAGACTCTTGTCGTACTCGTGCAGCGCCAAGGCGTCCGTATGGGCCCACAACAGCTCATGCGTCTCCAGATCGAAGACACGCACCACGGGATGCTCAGGAATCGCGCCGGTCGGCTCGCTCTTGTCCTTGAAGAGGACGCTGTCCATATGCGCCCGCAGGTCGCGGAAATCCCGCTCATCCTGATCGTGGATCACCCGGCGGCGATCGAACTCGGTCGCCCGACGCTTGTGGTTGTCCTCTTCGAAGTACTTCGCCCGACCCGTGAGACGGAACTGCTTGGCAAACGCATCGCGGGTACCGGCATGATGCCGTTCGATCGTTTCCGCATGTGCGGCGCGCAGCGCGGCCGTCTCGCGATAGATGCCGTGGTTTTCCAGCACCTGCGCGACACGCTTGCGCGTGACATCGGCAGGTGCAAAGCTGACGCTGCGCTCGTGCACGCCGCTCACGAGGTTGCCATTGCGGTTGTAGCCCACGCCGCGATAGCAGGTCCGCAGTACGACGCTCGGCTTGTCCGGGCCGCGCTGCGCGTGACCGGGGTCGAACGTCACGTTGACGACGAGCTCAGGGTAGAGGCGGCCATCCTGCCCTTCCACGTAGACCCAGCCGTCTGTCATCTCGTGGCGCAGGAACGCCAGCAGCATCTCGCAGAAGGCCTCGTGGCTGGGCACCGGCAGGTTCACGCTGCCTTGCCGCGTGGCCAGCACCGCCTCGGCGGCACGCAGGAGCCGCGCGTAGTTCCCGGCCTTGGCGAGGTCTCGCACCTCGGCGAGCGCCACGTCATCGAGCGACGCCGACTCGATACCAAGATCGTCGGTGCGCATCCGATCGCCCCGGGCCACGACCCGCTCGCGCACATACTGGAGCGCGCTCGACGTCGTCTGTTCGACAAGCTGTACGGGAAGTTGCAGCATGGGATGTCCTATCGATGTTCAGTCGGGAGCGCTGTCGCGCTCACGCCAGCGCCGCCGGCACGGACGCCGGTACCGGCGGATGCAACGGCCCGACAAAGGCCTCGCCGTCGGCAAGCCCGGCCTGCTGGATGCCGTTGGTCATGCGCACGAAGGCCTCGCCGTCGCGTTTTTCCACGACGGTCGCGGCCGCACCCTTGCGCAGGTACCAGTAGAAGCCCGGCGCCAGCGCGGCGGGCTTCACGGCCAGCCGCTGCGGCGCGGCCTGCGCCGCGTCGAGCAGCGCCACGGCCGCCTCCAGATTGTTCTCGACGTAGTCGCGGTCGCTCTCGCGGTATCCGTCCGGGAACGCGTTCAGCAACGGGCGCCGGGGCACCACGATGACATGAGCATCAGGCAACAGGTCGACCAGCAAGGGCGTAGCAGTCATGATCGGACATGAAACAGTGTGTTTGTCTGGTGGTGGCGCGCGGCATGCGCGTTCCGTCAGCATGCCCCATGCTATAGCACTCATTGAGTGCGGTCAACACATTTCTCGGAACGCCGCAAGTCCGCCGCAAGCAAGTCCGCCGGATTCGGCCGCCCCGTTCACAGCCGATCCAGCGCGGTGGCGTAGACGCGGCCGGCATCGCGCTTGCCCACCGCCACGACAAGCACGATGAGACGCCCGTCGTCAACGCGATAGACAAGGCGATAGCCAGCGGCCTGCAGCTTGATCTTGTAGCAGTCGGGCATGCCGTGCAGGCGCGCGGCGGCGACATGCGGATGCGCCAGACGTTCGGCCAGCTTCTTCTTGAACTGCGCGCGCAGCGGGTGGTCCAGCTTGCGCCACTCCTTGAGGGCGATGTCGGTAAATGCGAGGCTATAGCTCATCGAGGGTGACCGGTACAGTAGGCGCGCCTTCGCGCTCCCTGACGATCCGGGCGAGCTCGATGTCTTCCAAGAGCTCGTGGATCATTTCCCAGTCAGATGCAGGAATCAGGTAGGCGACAGGCTTGTTGCGATTGAGCACCGCCACCGGTCCGTCGGCGTGCTCGATGGTGGCCATGGGGTTCACCTTGAGCTCGCTGATACCGATGGAGGCACGTGCCAGTATGGTTTCCATACTTGTGGACCTCGTTCGTCTAGGCCTGCGTCTACAGATTCGTCTAAGTGCTGCTTTGTGTCGCAGCCGGCACGCGAAAGCGCAGCGCCGGCTGGAGACCGAATATTAGACCAATTAACCGGTCATTTCAAGCGTTGTGGCCAGCGCGCGCCCGGGCGTCGCGCACCGCCTGCGCGGCCTGCCCGGCCGGCGTGGTCTTCATCATGTCGGCGACAATCTTGGGCATGTCGGGCAGCAGGAGCCGCATCACCTCCACAAAGGCCGGCTCCAGCAGCTCGCGCAGCAGCGGCTCGCGCTTGGCGAACGTCTCGCGGGCGCGCGCGCCCGACAGGTACTGCAGGCAGGCGAACCACGTGTGGCCATTGCCCAGCCGGCGAAACAGCACGGCGTTGATCTGCGCGATATCGGGGGTCTCGCCCGCCAGACGCAGCACGACCGAGACGCCGGCCACGAGCTTCATGACGTCGCCCACCGCGCCGTGCGGCGCCAGCTGCAGGGGGCCTGACAGCGCCGCCTTGAGCGCCTTGAGGTTGTCGTCGAGTTCGCGGTAGTAGTCGTCAGTGACAGGCGTCATGGTTCAGATCGGGATTCGGGGGATTCCGGGGATCGGGGCGCGCCGGTGGCGCGCGCCGGCAGCAGGAAATCGACATCGTGCCAGATGACCAGCACCTGCGGCTGATCCGTGGGCACACTCACCGTCAGGATCTCGGCACCCAGCGCCGCACAGGGGAACGCCGCCACGGCGTCGAGCCCCGCGCGCGTCAGCTGCAGCGCGCGCTGCGTGTCCGGGTGCAGCCAGTGCTCCCCGGCCGCGCCGAAGCCCGCGTCGCGCAGCGTCACCACGGTCCGGCGGATGTCGGGCGGCAGGTCCGCCGCGTCGACGTCCCAGAAGGCCCGCATGCCCTTGGTGATATTGCGGGCACTCAGCGCGTTGTACGCTGCCCGGCAGCTGGCGTAGCCTTCGGTCCCGATCCCGGGATCGGCCGCGCCACCGGCCGGCACGATGCGCCACGCGCCCGGCGCCGCCTGCTCGATGCGATAGTCATAGTCCATGACACGCTCCCCCTCGTGGATGGCCCCGGGGTGCCGCCCTGCGGGACGGGCGTGCGGGGCCGCTGATCCGCGCATGGTACGCCTTGGCACCTCGTAACGGGCGTCCTTTCCGGGTACTGGCGGTACTGGCGTACGGCAATCCATGGGGCCGGCGTTCAAGTCCCTTACGCCGGACGCCGGCGCGCAGGCGCCCGCTTACCCCTTCGCCTTGGCCTCCGGCCCGACCGCGCCATGCCGGCGCAGCGTGGCCGCCACCGTCTCGTGCCCGAACCGCTCCGCAAGCGCCAGCGCCGTACCGTTGGCGTGGCTGCGCCCGTTCACGTCGGCCCCGGCGCCAAGCAGCGCCTCCACCACCGCCAGCTGGTTGTTGCGCGCGGCATACATCAGCGCCGTCGCCCCGTTCAGGCTGGTCTCGTTGACCCGGGCGCCATAGCGCAGCAGCTCCTGCACCCGGGCGAGCTCCCCGTCGGCCGCGCAGCGCATGAGCTCGGTGAGCCCGTCGCGCTCGGCAACCTGTTCCTGCCGCGCCGCCTCGCGCGCCTCGGGCGGCCGCCGGCGGTCACGCATCCACCGCACCCCGGCATATCCCACCACGACCGCACTGATGACCCAGCCAATCCACATGTGGGCCAGCATCTTGGCCAGTACCAGCGCACCCATGACCAGCACAAGGTTGGCGGCCATGCGCACCACCCCGGCGCGGCGCCGGCTGTCTGACGTCGCCACCCGCACGGGCTGCTGCGGCCGGGGCGGCACCGCCTCGCCGCGCGCCTGCAGCACCGCTTCGATGGCCGCATGGGCCTCCTCGGACAGCTCGTCGCCGAGCGCCCGCCGCTCCAGCAGATAGGTCGAGTCGCAGCGCTCGAACGATTCCTTCAGTGTCGCCATGGGGTCCTTGTCCGGATCGGGGTAATGGGGGAGTCTCGGGGATGTTGGGGATATCGCAGGGAACGGCGCCCAGCGTAGAGACAACCCCGCTCAGGTCGTACCCCCGTGTGGTGGGGGGCCTATCGCGCCGCACCGCCCGCGCAGGCGGTACCATGGCCCTCCCCCATGACAGCGCGAGACAGCAGAGGCAGCATGACCATACAGGACGGATTCGGGACCGACACCGGGGTTGGCGTCGGTATTGGCATCGGTATTGGCATGGGCATCGACGCGCCAGATCTGGGCAAGCGCATGCGGGCGGCCGTCGCCATGGCATGGCGCCTGTTCGGCCTCAAGGTCGGGGGCGGCATCCTGACCGTGCACAAGGAGGCGTCGATGCAGCTGCAGTACGCCTACCTGCTCCAACAGCTCACGCCCATGATGACGTTCGGGGTGCAGGAGCAATTCCACGTGGTGGTCGAAAGCGGCATCCGACTGCGCGGCCGCAACCGGGAGATCGACGTGCAGTTCATCGGCCAGAGCCCCACGCAACGCCACCGCATCGCGATCGAGATGAAGTGCTACCGGACGCTGGCGGCATCCGGCAAGAACCGGGGCGCCACGGACATTTTCATGCGCGACGTCTACGACGATCTGGCGCTGCTGGAGCACGTGGTCGAGGACGACCACGCGGAGGAAGGGGTGGCGCTGGTCATGACGGACCTCACCCGGCTGGTCAAGCCGCAGGACAAGAGCGCCAAATGCTGGACCTACGACATCTCGCACGGCGCGCGGGTACTTCCGAAACTCTACGACACCCCGATTGGCGGCGGCCCGGTGGCCATCACCTTGCAGCGGCACTACGCGCTCGACTGGGTGTGCGCCGGCGACTTCTGGTTTCTGGAGGCGCAGGGCCAAGCCGGGCCGTTTCACGACGCCCGGCCTGCTGCCCAGCTGGCCTGATGACTTGACGCCCTGCAGGGCCGGCGCCTGCCCTGCCTATGGTGCCGGGGAGGGAGACAGGGTCGACACGTCCTGCCGGGCATGCGTGACGGTGAAGCCCTTGCTGCGCGACTGGGCCACCAGCTCGCTCAGCGCCTCGCCGGGGGCCTTGGGCGCCGAGGTGGGGATCCGGCTACCCACGCGCAGGAACTGTCCCTGCGGCGCCTCACGCCGCGTCTTCGCCTCGGCCGCCCGCCAACCTGCCACGGCATCCAGCTGGCGCTTGGCGCGCTCCAGCGCGCGCTCCACCGCGCACGCACCTTCATAGTCGACGGTGATCGCTGCCCGGCTCCCCGGCCCTTCCGCGACGCCCAGCGCCGGTGCGATCGCGCACGCCAGCGCCCGCACCTGCAACGAGCGCACCGCCAGACTGTCACTCACCAGCAGGGTCGCCAGCAGCCGGCTTTGCCCGGCCCAGTCCGTGGCGCCCGGCGCCTGCACCGACCAGTCATTGCGGCTGCCCAGCGATTCGCTATTGGCCACGAGCACCGCATACCCCAGCGCCAATGGGGAGCTGCCTCGCAACCCGGGCATCGTCGCGTGCACCGCGTGGCCCAGCTGCTCCGCGACGCCTATGGCCTCGGCCCGATCGCTCACCAGATATTCCCGCTCTGCCGTGTCGTCGGGATGGCGCAGCGGCAAATCGGTCTCGACCGTATCCGCCGCCCATGCGTCCAGCACGGCCGCGTCGACACTGGCGCGCACGAGCGCCAGCAAGGCGTCAGCCCCCGCCTTCGTTGCCATCACCGCTTCGACCTCGGCGGATCGGGTGCGAAAGAGGCTTTCCACGACGTCATGCCACGGGTTTCCCACCGCCGGGATACCGTCCTGCAACTCTCCGTTGACAAGCTGCGCGCGGGCGTCCGGGAATGTCTCGAAGATCGGCGCTTCCAGCAGCCGCCGCTGGACCGCGCCATCGAACAGCGCCGTGGCCAGACAGGGCTGGCCCCGTTCCTGAAAGGGGAAATTCCCGCTCACGTGGTAGGCGTCACCGGCGCGCACCAGTGCGACCGTGCCCGGCCACCCAGCACCCTCATAGCGCAGATCCTCCTGCCATGAGCCGTGGTCGGCCTCATCATCGAGGTGCCCCATCGCACCATTGACCTCCCGCTGGGCCTGCCGTTGCTGCAGGCGCTCGCGCTGTGCCCGCCCGAGCAGCCAGAGCGGTTCGGTCACGACCCGACCACCCTGCTCCCGCTGTGCCCCCGTTGTGAGGGGCTCTGCCGGCACCACCTCGCCGCAAACGAGCCGCGCCAGCGCCGCATAGGCGTCCTTGCCGTCGGCGGCGAACACGCGTGGCACCATCGCACCAAGCTTGTCGGCCACGAGGCAGCAGCCCAGTGCCTGCCCGGTCCCGTCGACCACCCATTTCACCTGCCATTGGCCCGCCCCATCCCACTCCCCGAGCGCGCCGCTTTCCAGCGCGTCGGCCAGCGGCATGCACGCGGCGGGCACGAGTGCAGCGACCATGACCGCCGTGGCGGCCGTGGCAGCCGCTACCGGATCCGACAGGCGGCCCGGCCCCACCGGCGCGAGCCTGCCGGCCTCCCGCAGATCGTCGACATAGCTGTCCGGCAGCAGATCGAGCTGCGGGACCAGCTTCGACCAGAGAAACACGCGACGATCCGGATACACCGCCCACTTGAACGGCGGCATACCCTGCGCCAGAAATGCAGGCGTGTGCGCCGGCCACGGCTCGCGCGCATTCAGGTAGTGGTGGGCCTCATCGACAAAGGCCAGCAGACCCTGCTGCCGTGCGGCCACCGTGGCCGCCTCGACGCTGCGCTGCATGCAGGCCTCCACCGTAGAGGTGGCGACAGCCAGCGTCTCCAGATGCAGCCGCGTGACCATCGCGCGGGCGGCCAGCAGCTGGATGCCGTGGCCGACAAAGAGGCGCCACGCGACGGCACGCGTGAACGTGGCCATGCTAAACGTGTTCTCTGCAATGGGTAAATCGGTGTTCGCCTCGCGCTGTGCGTCGTGCAGGCTGTGATAGCCAAACAGCACGGCAAGCGTGTGCTGGGCCTGCATCAGCGAGAGCGGTTCCAGCGGCCAGACTTTGCGCAGGGCCTTGGCAATTTTGGTGAACGCACCATGCTCGAAATCGGCATGGCGCAATGGGATACGCATGGCAACACCTTTCGTAGCGCGAATCGGATTGCAGTGGCTGGTTCACCGTCGGGCGCTACGCAGGGTTGTGTGCGTCGATCGGAAAGAAGTGTGAGGCGTCTCGTGGCACTGCCTTTGCCATTACCAGCGGCACGATCGAGAGAGACCGTTGCGGGCAATGTAGCGCAGCCCGCGCGTCGCCGTCAATCGCTCAACGCCCATAATGGGCTGGCCGCGTTATGCGAATGCCTTGGTCGTACGGCCCCAACGGATGTCCGTGAGCAGCGCCTCCGCTTCCTCGATCAAGCCCGCGTCCAGCGGCGTCGACGCGCGCAGTTCGGCGATCGCACCGGCCACCGCCGTGTGCGCCTCGGTCGCGGCGCCGCGCAGTGCCCGCTTCTTGCCGGCGGCAATCACGGCATTGAACTGTGTCGCGACAGCATGCAGCTGCGCGCGGACTCGCGTCGATGAATCTTGGTCGTTCATGTTGTGGTCTCCGTTACCCACTGCAACTGGGCGCCATGCAGGCCGGCATATTCCCCGACGCGGGCCGCCTCGGCAATGACGAAACAATCGCCTTCGATGGCGGCCAGCCCCGCGTCGAGCAGGCGATGCAGATCCGCGAGCAATAGCATGCCGTCCGTCACGGCATTGTGAAAACGCCAGTTACGCCCCGGCAGGTGCGCGGCTTCCAATGCGGCCTTCACCGCCATGCCCGATACCATGCAGCGCCAGCCGTATTGCTTGCCCAGCCGCTGGCGGAATGCCGCTTGCTTCAGGCGCCGCTCCACTTCCACCGTCACGGTCTTGGAGGCCGGCCCCTGCCCGGCTGGGGGCGCAGGGGGCTGGCCCGTAACGGGCTGCCCGGCGGCCAGACTGGCGAGCTCCAGATCCCGCGCCGTCACGACCGTGATGCAATCGGCGTCCGGCTTGTCGCGAGTGTCCTCGAACCACAGGGTGGGCGACTTGGATTTGCGCGCGCGCACGGGCCACCCGGCCATCTGCTGGTGATAGGTCGCCGCTACGTCGTCCATGGTGAGCGTCACCCAGTTGCGCAGGATCCCCTCGTCCATGTGCACTAGAAGCGCATGGGTGGCGCCCAGCGCCTTGACGCGGTCCACGCGCTCGTCGACCACCGCCAGAAAGCGCGCATCCGGGATGTCCGCGTCCTTCTCCCCACCAAAGAGGCCGAACTGCACAGCGCAGAAGTGCTGCGCCCCGGTCCAGCCCACCTTGAGCCAGAAGCTCACGCGCTGGCCATCGGCCTGCGTCGCCCAGACCAGTTTCACCTGCCCTCGGCGCTCGATGTGAACGTGAGAAAACCCATGGCCCGTGAGCAGGGCAGGCACCAGTTCGAGCACCAGCGCTTCGTTTTCGTAGGACTCAGGGCGACGCGCGCGCTTCTTGGACATGGGCCTACCCTTTCCGGAACCGGAGCAGGAACGCGTAGGCCGGGGCTCGCGTGTTCGTGACCGTCAGCACCCCTTCGCCCTCCACCTCGCGGAATGCGAACGTCTGGTACGCCGGGTCAAACTCTGTGAACGGGATCCGGAAGCCGGGCATCGTGGCGATATGCAGCACCGTCGATCGCCCGACGCGCCTGCGAAAGGTCACACGAACGTCCCCTGCGCCTTGTCCGCCAGTCTGCACGCGCAGCCATGCCCAGCGCTCGAAGAGCGGCAGGTCCGTGGGCATGTCGACAAAGTCCATGCAGTCGGTGAGCGCATTGGGGGAATCGAATTCTGAGGGCATCGGTGTGGGTATCAGGATCGAGGATCGGCGCCGGGGAGGCGTTGCGCAATTTCGAGCACGAAATCATAGCGTGGCGACTGGATGTTGCGCACCGTCAGCCGCCCCGTTCCCTCTACCGCCTCAAAGCTGATCGCGTGGTGCGCAGGGTCAAACTGCACGTAAGGCAGTCCGTAGGAAAACATGGTCTCGTCCGTGAACAGGAGCGCGGCGTGTTCAGCCGGCTTCCAGAACGACGCCGTCAGCGGGCCCTCGGCACGGCTGGGTCCGTTGGCGTCCTCTCGCAAGCGGACATAGGCCGGCGCCCTGACCGGGTGCCGCGCCTCCATCGACAGGCCGAGGAACGACATGCACGCGTCAATCGCCGCCATGGAGGCCTGCGCCGCGTCGTCCGTCGCGATGCGCGCCATCAGAGGAAACCGAAGAAATTCACCAGATACACGAGGGCGGTCAGCGCAACCAAACCGGCGACGACGAGAGCGAACTGGCGGACGCCCGCCATGGCATCCATGCCGCACAGTCGCGCGACCATCACCCACACGCAGCCACAGAACGTGTTGATAGCGCTCACCCGGGAAACCTCGACCCCGACCAGCTTGGCGAAACCGGTGTAGAACAGCACGAACGCCAGCGACATCGTCACGGCTAGGGCCAGATGATTCGAGACGGGTTTTTTCAGGGGAATACCAAAGAGTTGCATGATAGGTCTCACAGGTTGGCGTCATGACGAACGCGGGCATCGATCACCGGCTTTCCGTTGTCATGGCGCTTTTAGCGTCGCACCCCGATTTCCTTCGACGATTCTGGATCCAGCAGAATCGCCGTCGCCTCGCTCTCCGAGATGTAGACGTACCCCACTAGCAGCTTTTGTGCATCCTGCACCATTACGCCGCAGCGGGGACGGCGCGTGCCGGTGCCGCCGACGTCAGAACGCAGCGCCCCGTCCGCCTTGAAACGTAGCGGCAGAACGAATCGCTTGTCTAGCGGCCCTTGGCGATCGACGGCTTGCCGCGCAACCGATTCCATCTCGTCCGGCGCGCAGCGCGCCGCAGCAGCCAGCTCCGCCTGCGCCGGGCGCGCCACTAGCCCTTCCCACGCAGCCCATCCCACGACAATCGCGATGAACAGCAGGCAGAATCCATCTATACGCGTCCAGTGGCGCAGGCCTTTGCGCGGCAATGCGAGGGCCACTGGCGCAAGGATAAGCGCTATGCAGAGGAGCAGGCATGACCCCGAAACCTGTACCAGCCAGCCTGCGAGCGGCAAGGTCGCCGGGAAAAAATACGACCACCCCAGCATCATTGCCGAGAAAAAAAACGCCAAGGCGACAGGCCGAAGCGCCTTCTCGGCCAGATGAGCGACTTGCAACGTGATGCGATGCATAGATGAATGGTGTTTCGTGGTCAGGGCGCGAAATACGCCAGCACCGCGATCAGTATCAGGAAGGAGACGAAGATCACACACCACAGATCGATCAGCGTCCAAGGCCCGCGCAGGCCCTTCCGACGTAGGCCAGCGGCCACCGGCGCAAGAACGAGCGCGAGACAGAGCAGCATGAAGGCACCCGTTACCCGCATCATGACATGCGCCAGCTGCATCACGGACGGATACCCGTCGGACAACATCAGGGCCAGCACGCAGAGGCAGAATCCAATGGACGCCGGACGCAGCGCCTTCATGGCGGCGATATCGAGTTTCAGAAGCATGGCCATCGTGGGCGTGGGGTCAGCCTTGCGGCACGTAGGCACTCAGGACTGCGCTGCGCCGCCATGCGGCCTGCTGGCGCGTCACCTCGGGCAGCCGCAATGCAATTTCCATCCGGTCCAGATCGTCGGCCGTCTGGTGGAAGCGATCTCGTAGCAGCGCATGGCCATACAAGGTGGTGCGCACCACCGAAGCCTCGTGCCCCGCATCGACGCGGTCCGCCGCATCGTACTGCGGCTTGATGCGCAGCAGATACGCACGGCCTGCCGCCACGCTTCCCAGTGCCGCATCCCTTACGGCCATATCGTCAGGATGCTGTTCGAGCCATCTCACCGCGAACGTGCTCAGCGCATAGGCGCCCACGTCGGACTGCGTTGCCCGCATCGCCGCGATGTAGCAGGCACGTGCGCCCTCGCCGCCTTGCGCACTGGCATCGGGCAACTCGCCACACTGGCGGGCGCGCGACATGTCCGCCGCCAAGGGTCCCTGCAAGTTGTCAAAGGCCGCAAGATCCTCGGCCTTCGCCGCAGTCCGATAGGCGGCGGTGTCCTGCCAGAAGGCCGCACCGACGGCCACTGCCATCAGGCCCGCGCCAGCCAGCCATTTTTTCGTCGACGATATTTTCATGGATCGTTCTCTCATCATTGGGGCAACGGCGAACGTTGCCAGTTATGTCATCGCAACTGGGGCGACGGCGCGAAAAGCGCAGAGCGCGTGCGGAATCCCTTCGATCCAACTTCGGCTCCATCGGCATCTCATCTCCCTAGCTGCCCGGTGTCCGGGGCGTCAGGTTTGTCGTGCTCACTTGATCTTGTTGAGCACGGTGACCGAGCGCTCGGCCAGACGCTTGAAGAAGGCCTCCTTGTCCGCACCCAGCAGGCCAGCGTCGTAACTCTTGCGCACGTCGTCAAGCCACGCCGCCAACGACACTTCCGAGCACGAGTCCAAGAACTCCCGGCCATGCCCCATGCAGCGGTTCTTGGCTTGCAGCGCCAGAGTCACGGCCATGTTCTCCGCCGCCAAGGCCACGGCTACGGTGTGCGCAGCCGGATCGGGCTGGGTGGGCGTTTTCGGCGGTAAAGACGTTGCAGCGGGCGCGGCGTGCGCCGCGAGCGAGACGGACAACCCGCAGGCGAACATGCATGCGGCCATGCGCGCCTTGTTTGCCGCGCGGGGAAAGTGGTAGGTCATGTGTTTCACTGCTTGAAGGTGATCGACAGGTCGATGTTGACGGCGCGCGCAGGCGCAGTCGTGTAGTTGCCTCGCCGCGCCATGCCATGCTACGGCCCCGGCTTTACCCCGTGGTGCAGCTCACCCAGCCCGAGCACCTCCGCACGGAACACCGCCTGTTGCTCGGGGGAGAACCGGCTGCCCGCCTGCGCGGCCACCGCCGCACTGACCTTATCCTCCCAGCAGGTGCGCACGGTGCCGCAGGCCTCGGACAGCTGCTGAGCCACCGTTCCCGACGTGAATTCGCGCAGCGACAGGCCGTCGCCGCGCGGCGTCATGGCAGCCTGCGCGTTGTCGCGCTGGCCGGCCTTGTACAGCTGCATGCATGCGGCGGCGATGGCGCCGGAGATCATGCCGAGGATCGCGATATCGCGGATCCGGCTGGTCAGTTCGGGTGACATGGTCATTGCGTTCGTTGATGGCTGAAAATGCGAGGCATCGCTGTGCGGGCTCGCGCTCTACTGGTCGGACCCGCTGTCGGCCACGGTCAGCGACCAGCCGGCCGGCAGGGCGAGCTGCGCCATGTAGTGCATATTGGCCTCGACCAGTCCGGCCGCCGCCATCAGGTCCGCTGGCACCGCCAAGGTGGGAAGGCCCGGCCGCGCGGCAGTGGTGGCGAGGCTGATGCGCCCCGCATCCAGATGGGCGCGCAGCGACTCGGCGGGAATCTGCTCGCCGGCCCGGTTCTGGATGGCGCCATAGATCGAAAAGAGCAGCCATTGCGCATACATCCGGTCGGCCTGACCGTAGCCGTTGTCCTCGACAATGACTTTGCGGTCGAAGTCGATCGTGGTGCTTCCGTACACGGGTTCGGCCAGCGGCGCGTCCAGCTTGGACAGGCAATGCCCCCACTGCTCCGAGGCCAGTGCGAAGTCGAGCACGTGATCCGGATCGGGCGTCTCGTCACCGTAGAGCCCGAAACGCAGGTCCCAGATCAGCTGCCCACAGCCCTTGACGGACGCGTAGTACGCGGTGCGTCCCTGCGCGGTCACGGTGAGATTGATGTCGTCTTCGGAAGCAGCCATGTTGTCAGATAAAAATGGATAACTCGTAACGGGCGGATTTTCCGGGGGGCATCGCGTGGTCAGGACGATCCCACGATCGCCAACGCAATCAGGCGAAGGATGCGGCAAGGCGCACGCACAGCATCACCCCCAAAGCGGCCACCACGAACGCCGCTATCCCGTCCAACCGGCTCCAGCCTTGCGTGCGGCGGGCGAGCCGCGCTTTCGCAATCGGGGTCAGCCAGTAGGCGGCGAGCAGCACCAGCACAACGCCCACCGCGCCCCACAGCGCGCGCGCGCCGCCGGCCACAGGGGTCGTAAGGACAAGCAGCACGCCCAGCATCGGCACGCACAGCGTGTAGCAGCCAAGACGGAAGCTGTTGAAGCGGTTTGGGTTCATAGGTCAATTTTGTTGGGGGTGGCCGGGCGGGGCCTGCCCCGGCCCTACCGGTTGTACAGGCCCGAGGCCCCGTAGACGAGCGCCACCAGTGCCACGGCGCCCACGGCCCACAGCGGCTGGCGCCGGCGTACCGCCCACAGCACGCCACCGCCCAGCAGGACCGCGAGCGCCGCATAGAGCCAGAATCCGAAGTAGCCGGCCACGAGGTGGCTGGTCCCCTGCGCGGCCGGATCCGACGGCGACGCGGGCTGCGCCGCAGCGGCAGCGCCGCTCAGGAGGATCATCGTCAGGGCGAGCGCCAAGCGGCGCAGCAGCGTTGTCATGTTCGATTCCTTGTGTTGTCAGGTTGCACGTGCTGGACGTGCCGGGCGGCGGCTCAGCTGTTCCCCGCCTAGCGCCGCTCGGGCGCCGACACGACCGTCTCCCCGTTCGGGCGGAGCAAGAGCGTCGACGCCCCCTCGCGACGCACCGTCCAGACCTCCAGCCGGTCCGCGCCCACGCGCACCTTGGTCCGCGTCGTCTCTGGCGCGATCACGATGCAACCGAAGCCCACGCGCGGTCGCGCACCGCCCACGTACCACAGCTGCGTTCCGGGGCGCTCCGACTCAAGCGGGCAGGCATCCAGCCCCATCACCGGCGTGGGTTCGCCATCGATCAGCACGCGTTGGCCCGGAGGCACCACGGCCGTGACCGGGCCCATGCGCCCGGCGACGTCCATCACCGCCGCACCCAGCGCGTCGAGTATCCCTGCATGGGCGCCGGTGCTGCCCAGCGCGCTCAATAGCAGCCCCACCCTTCCCAGCCGTGCCAGCTTGCCGCCCATGAGCCGTATCGTTCGTTGCATCATCTGCTCTCAATATTCAAGTGTGGGTCCCGCGCGGCGTCGCGGTTGGAGGCCCAGATGACGCTGTGCGCCGCATCCGGATCCACCGAGGCCGGCGGCTGCGGGAAGGGCGCGAGCTGTCGCGCCAACGCCTCGCGCCACAGGCACAGATTCAGGACCAGCATGGCAGCGCAGGCCACCCCGAGAACCAAGCCGGTGAGCCCGAGCCAGTATGGCCCGACGGTTCCGGGGGTGGCACTCATCATGCACGCCGCCAGCCCGCCGGCGTTGATGGCGGCCAAGTTGCGATGTCGTCGGGCACTCATTGCGATGTCTCTACGGTTGGACGTCCTTGCGCGCGCAAGACCTCGGCCAGACGCATGCCCGCCACGTGGCTGACGCACTCGTGCCAGCCGCAGAGGTTCAGGCACATCATCGCCGCGCTGCCGGCGCCAATAAAACCGAAGAAGAGGCTACACAGCGGGTTGACCTCACCGGCCAGTGCACCGGCCAGCGCGGCGGCGGCCCCGGTAAAGCAGACCAGCACCCCGGCTGCATACACGGCGGCCGCGTGCTTGCGGCGCCGCAACAGGGTCAGCGCTCTTTCTGGATTGTCCTGCAAGAAGACGGTTGCCATGCTTCGTTCCAAAGGGGTCTCCGTGGGATATCCGTGCGAATCAAGGCTGGGCAGCCGGCACGGTACGTACGGCCCGAATCGGCGCATGGTTCAACATGAATACGCCGCGCGCGTTCGCCTCGATCGTGGCGCTTCGCTGCGCGTCGAGCGCCGCCGAGACATCCGCTGCAGCGTCCGATGCGGCGGCGGCCTTGCGCAGGCTGCTCAGGCTGCGGCAATCGAGCCAGTGCACGCGCCACGCGTTGGATGCCTTTGCAGCCTTCCCCGCTTTTTCCGCGCTGACGCGCTCCAGCTCGAAGCGGCAGCGGAATTCGTCCTTCACCTCGGTGGCCACCTTGGCCACCTCACCCCGGTCGCTGGTCGCTTCCACGTACTCGGTCGGCCCGAGCAGGTGGACCTGCTTGGTGTGGAACATCCCACCCGCATAGCGGATCGCCGCCTGCGCGGCGGCGTCCGGCTTCGGTGCCGCCTCGCCAGCGGGCGCCGCCGCAGCAGCCCCCGCCAGCAGGGTCATCGTCAGGGCCAGCGCCATCGGGCGCAGCAACTTCGTCATACTGGATTCCTCGTGTCGGAAAATTGTGGACTCTGTACCTTGCCATGGGGCGCAACCGGCACCCCCAGCTCTTCGCGCAGCTTGGCGACCTCGGCGGCCGGGTTGTCGGCCAGCGCCACGCGCTGCACCAGCGCCTCCATGCCACCGGCCTCGCCCAGCTTCCCAGCCCGGGCCACGTCGTCGATCAGGGCGCCTGCCGGATAGCGGTTCCGGTACCGCGCCTCGGCTGCGCGGCGTCGGCGGTGCTCGGTGAGCGCGAGAATCACCACGGCGACCAGTACGATCACCCCATAGCCCATCCATCGGTCCATGTCGTCTCCCCTTGTCGTCAGCCTGCGCTGCGACCACCGGCGACGGCGCGTCGCGGCGCCGGCCGCCTGCCCGGGGCTCGACCCTTGGTATCGGCCGCCGGCTGGCTTTCTTGACCACCCTCCCCCGTCTCGGGGGTGTCCCGGACAGTCGTGCCATCGGTGTCAGGCGCGTTGCCCATGTAGGGCTGCAGGGCCTGCGCAATCCCTTGCGCGCCCAGCCCCACGTATTCCAGAAATTCATCGAGCGGCAGCGCATTAAGCCAGTCGCCAAACTCGTCTTCGCTCATGGCCCAGAAACGGGCCCCGATATCCGGGAAGCGCGCCAGCAGGCGCGCCAGCGCTTCGGGGTTCCGAGCGGGCGCGGGTGTGGCCGCACGCTGGGCCGTGCGGCGAGGCCGGAAACCCACGAACGGCCGCGTGGGCGCGGCGGGACGCGGCGGCATGAAGCTCGGTAGGACCATGATTGAGTGCGAGGCGCGATGCGCCGGCGGGTAGTAAGGATGGTGTCATCCTAAAGCACTCATTGAGTGCTGTCAACAAGCGGCGAGTTTTTATGCTCGGCAGACGATCCGCAATTCATTCATCCATCATCCGGCAGGCAGGAGGAACGGCCCGGGATACCCGGGCCGTGGCCAGTGATGTCACCTCACCCCGGCGCGCGCGGGACCCTGACTATGTCCGCTCAATCCCCACCTGATAAGAGGCGACGACGATGTACGGGCGGCACGCCACAAGGCGCGCGACGTCTGCGACCAGTGCACGCTCGCGGTCGCCCATGGCGGCCTGCGGATGCAGCCAGTCCCGCCATGCGCCGGCCTTCAGCCAGCCCAGCCCCACCGGGCGGCCGGGCTGAGCCTGCCCTTCGGTCCAGCTGTGTCCGTCCTGCAGCTCGACCGCATCCAGCTTCAGGTTGCGCTGGGTGCCGGCCGGTACGAACACCCGGCCGGGGCGCTCGTCATAAAGGGCGTTCGGGGCACCCACGCCGAACGCGTTCGGCAGGATTTCGCCATGCCACACGAAGTGCAGAATGGCGCCGCACTGGGCCGGAGTACCCGCATCGGTGCCTGTGCGGGCTTGGCTGTCGAGCCAGCCCGTGACACCGGCGCCGGCCCAGCCGGCGGCCGTCCCTTGGAAGGTGCGGCTGCGCAGGATGGCCAGCGCGGCGGCCGGCGACGTGATGTGGAAAAACCGCAGCGGCGCGACAAGCGGCGTGCCGGTGGCCTTGGCGGGGTAGCTGGGAAATGCGTCTGTCTTCATGGCAGTCCTTGAAACGTCGGCCGCGTCCGGACCAATGGGTCCCGATGCGCGGCGTCAACGTGCAGGGTCTAGCGAGGCAGGGTTATATCGGCGGGCGTTTTCGGGGGGTTTTTGGCCTCACCCCAACTTCAGTGGGGGTGAGGCCAGCCGCCCATGCCGTCAGCCCGGTGACAGGCTGCCGCAGTCCGCTACGCGCGCCGCCGCTACACGGTCGGCCGGCGGCGGCGCATCGAGGCCCCGTCCGACTGCGACCACCCACGGCTCGTGCGCCTCGTACAGCCGTGCATGGATTTGGGCGTCGAGCCGGTCGGCCTCCGGACGCAGGTGCGCCCACCGCTTGGCCTCTTCGTCGAGGTCCCACACGGTCTCTGTCACGTGTAGCCCCTCAGCAGCAAAAGTCCGGGCATGATCCCAGAAGTCGTTGGCCGCATGCACGACCCGCACAGGGGTGAGCGGCCGTCCGTAGTCCCGGGCCAGATGCCATAGCATGGCCGTGGCATAGCCGCAGCGCCGGTGCTCCTCGGCCACCCGGATGTCCGAGATGTAGACCCGGTCGCCCAGTGGCGACAAGGCGAACTTGACCCCGCCGACCACCTCCCCAGCGCCATTGGTGTACAGCACATCTCCCGTCGGACTGGGCGACGTCGGTGACCGCAGGTGGTTGAGCGCCACCTTGGCCACAAGCTCCGGCAGGCGGCCGAGCCGCCCCGCCAGCGCGCTGGTGCGGGCCGTCGCCTCGGGCACAAGCGGCGCGGCAGGGGCCACCGGCGACGCGGAACGCCCGTCGCCCACCGCGTAGCGCAGCATATGTTCCTGTTCGAAGGTCACGCCTAGCTGCACAGGAAGCGTTTCGGAGGCCGCCAGCTTGGCCCACCACACGGCCGCTTCACGAACTACCCTTACCGGCATCACGACAGAGCAACCGGAATACTCCAGTGCCCGTCGCACCAGCTCGGTCCCGATACCCTGCCCCCGCTGGGCCTCGTCGTGCACGATGACATCGTTGACGAAACAGACGTTCAGCGCCTTGTGCGAGGAGGCGGAGGCGACGCAGGTCCCGATCACTCGACCGTCGCGCGACGCGAACACGCGGAACTGGCTACTGCTCGCCTCGACCGTGTATGCGACCGGTACCGGGTTACGGGAACCCCCGGCGGCGGCCGGCACGGGCGGGCGCCAGCGCCACGGCAGGAAACTCTTGAGGGACAGCGGATTTTTTGGTGGAAAGGACATCAATGGACTCCTCAGAACCGGCGCATCCACCCCGGCCCACATGGGCCGGCAGCAGCGCCGTTCATGGGCGTATACGTAAATTCGTGACCCATGACGGCAATGAGGCGTTACGCCCGCGTACCGGCCTGTCGCATCAGCCCGGAGAAAACTCGAATTCGCCCGCGTCGGCCAGTTCGGGGGCGACCCACACCACGGCGCCACGGAACGTCGGCAGTTGCTCTTCGATCGGCAGCACCGGCAGGCCCGCCGCCGGCGCGTTGGCCGCCGTGAAGCGGATCTGTGCCGGGACCATGACCAGCCGGCCGGCTGCCTTCAGCTCGCCCCAAGCTTGCGGGCTGACCTTGACGCCGGTCGGCTTGCCCGACTTGGCGCGCTCGTCATAGGCCGCGTCCATGGCAATGAGAATCGGATGCATCGTAGGAGTACTCCTGAAAACAAAGACCACCTCGTAACGGCGGGCCTTTCCGGGAATCATCAGTTCAGGCAAGCAGCCCCGCACGTGTGCTGCCGCGTCACGGCGCGATCAGCAGCGCCACGCCCTGCAGCCCGGCGGGATGCCTTTACGCGCCACCGGCGCCGGCCGCGTCGGTGGCCGGCACCTGCACTGTCTGCCGGGTATAGAACTGCTGCAGCTCGGCCAGCAGCGGCGCAAGGTCCCGTCCCTCGGCGGCGTGCGCCGCGATCTGGCGCAGGAGCCGCAGCTCCTCGGCCGAGGCCAGCGCCGCGCCCTCGCCCTGCAGGGCACCCGCAAGCACCCGGGCGGCCGAGGCCTGCAGGCCACCGACCGCGCCACTCATCTTGCTTTCGATCGCGCGCGACATGGCGGCGCCCAGAAAGCTCGTGTCGCGTGCCAGCTTCTCGCTGATTTCCTCGTACACGCCCGAGGCAAAACGGCGCCCCACGCCCTCCACCATCTGGCCGGCAAGCGCCGTGGCGCCCTGCGCAATCTCTGGCGCGCCCAGCAGCGCCGCGTATGCGATCTGTTCAATCATGAAGTCTCTTGTCCTTGCGTTCAACGCGGGGCGTGTACTGCAGCTGCAGCCCAGTCAGCGCCAAGCCGACATCGGCGAGCACGTCCGGCACCGCCCCATCACTCAGCAGGTAGACACCGAGGCCCACGGCCCCGCATCTCATTCGTCCCGTGCCGCCACCCATCGAGACGGATCCGTCAACTCACAAATGGCCGCGTCCGACAGCGGACCTGCGATCAACGTCGCCCACTTGCTGCAGGACACGATCCACTGCTCGCCCCGAAACCGGATTTCTGCCGCCTTGGGCCCGAACGTCTCGGGATCCTGCTCGGCAAGCATCTCCAGACGCGCCGCCGGCTCCCGCCACGCTTCCCGGGTGGAACGTTTGTCGATGATGAACATCTGAATGTAGGCCCGCAGCGCGAGGAGCGCACCGGCCTCGCGATGCCCGCCGACGGCGTAGGTGCGCACACGCCCGGCGAAACGCTCGGTGACGACATCGCGTTCCAGATCGTCGTCCTTGAGCTCGAATCCGGGGCACGGCGACACCAAAGCCGCGATGTCCTGCCGGTGATCCAGTGGCAGGGACAGGTACCACTCCAGCAAGGCTTCGGTGGGCGAATGGTTGACGGGTGCGTGATCCATTGTGGTCAGTCTCTTTCAGCTGATGGCGTCGATGGGCGCAACAGTATGCCCGATCAGGCACGTGACGCACTGCGGGCAGAGGGTCAGCGCGTGAGTGAACCCCGCTTCATAGGCGAGGACTTCCGCCGCCGGGTCATACGGGCGGGCCGGCGCGCACAGCGGCGCGTCATAGTCCCCGAGAAAGCCCCCGTCCACCGCCTGTGCGATGTGCACGACACCGCCCGCGCGCTGCAGGCGCCGGCCATCCGAGTGGTTCTCCAGCGGATCCAGAAACGCCGTGCGTGTGGCGAGTCCATACGCACCCATCGGCTGGTCCGCGTCGAAGTACCATCCGCCGCTCAAGCCGAAACGCACCACTTCCACGTGCCGATCCGACGACGGCCCCACCCGCAGCGCATCGATCCCTTCTGCACGGTAGGTGTCGTGCGCTTGGGCCACCGACCCGAACAGCCGGCGATAGCTGACGCCCGTCGTGTCGCAATGCACGAAGTAATGCCGCGTGCCGTCCGCATATTCCACACATCCGATGCTGCGCGCCATCCTTCCCTCCTATGCGTGGTGCAGCCGGCGCAGGCCCGTCTCACCGTTGTCAAGCAAGGCCTCGCCCAATGCCTGCACCGCGTGCGCGCCAAGATGCGCCGCCGTGGCTGCGATGCCCAGCAGATGGCAGGCAGCTTCCCGGGACTGGCGCTGCGCTGCGGCCGGCTCCATGCCGAGGGCATGCGGGTCGCGCACCACATGAAAACCAACCTTTTCCAGAGAGCGAATCGCCGCAGCCAAGTCGCGCGCCCTGCGCTCGTGCTCGGCATCCAGTCTCACGGCACCCGTCTCATTGGGTACCAGACGCTCCGGTGGCACCCGCTCGGACGTCGCCGCCACCCACCATGCGTCGCCCTCGCGCTCCAGATAGAGCCCGTGCGGCACACCGCTCGCGGCGGTGAACATCACGGCATGGGCGTAGCCCACACTGTCCTGCCGCGCAAGCGGCGTCGCGGCGCCGGCACCGGGATAGTGGGCGGCCAGATACGCGCCCACGGCAGCCTCCGGGGTCGCGCTCACCTGCCGGCTGGCCTGCGGGGAATAGAAGACATCCTGTGCGTGTGTGTACATCGTCGCGCTACTCCGTAGCCCGGCCAATACGGGCATAGTCGCGGGCATAGTCGCGGGCATCTTCACGTTCGCCCGGCTTCAGCACATTGGCCGGGAAATGCTCGCGCAAGCCAATGGCGACGAGACCGACCCCGGCCTGCGCCTGTACCAGCATGTCGAGCCGGTCCGCGCGGACCTGTTTCATGAACAGGTCAATGTCGAGGAAGGACGCATTGGGGCGCGCTCCCTCCGCCGTGACAATCACGCCGGCGCGCATCGCGGCAAGGGCGAGCGCCCACGACGCGTAGCCGGCCCGCTGGGCGAAGGCGTCGCACGGATGCACGAGGTCAGCGCCCGGGCCTGTCAACGCTTCCGGCGGTGGCGGCGGTGCGAGTGGTGGCATTGGGCTGGCCTTGGCCGACAGGCAGCCCAGCATGGCCGTATCCTCTGGCGCATTCCAATGGATCGTGGTGCTTGTCATCATGTGTCTGAATAGCGGATGGTCGGGCTGCGTTACTTGCGCAGGGCGTTGCTGACCAAGCGGATACCTCCCCGGATGAGGCGAAACGTCAGCCCGATCAGTACCACGGGGAGTGCCAGAACGCCCAGCGGCTTGAGCAGCCGGCGCTGTTGCTTCTGCCGCTCCAGCCGCGCGATCTCTTCGGTGGCGCGCAGCAGGCGCTGTTTTTCATCCTGTGTGAAATTGCTCATCGGTCACCCGTTCAAGAAATTCTCGTTACCTCAGCACAAGGCCGATTCAGGCTTCTCGTGCAGCAGCTTCAGGGGATCATCCGGCCACGAGAAATCGTCCTCGAAGCCCAGACGCCGGTAGGCGTCGTGATCGTAGCCGGCCCGGATCATCTCGCCGCACCGGCGGCACTTGGCCCGGTGCAGCGCTTTCGTGATCGTGAAGTGCCGGCACGTCAGCTGCACCAGCCGACCCTGCCTGAGCATCGCTTCCGGCTTCATGCCGGCTTTCCACGGCATGGTCGCGGTCTGGTCCGCCGATACATCCTCGAACGGGTCCGGCTCGTTCGACAGCAGGTCGGCCAGCGTCTGGTTGACCACCGGTGCCGCGTTGCTCGCTTGACGCGTTTTGGCCGCTCGGGGCATTGCTGTGCTCCTACTCGGTTCCATGGATCCGCGCAAACGCGGCAGCCGGGTCGGCGGCCGCCAGATCGGCCAGTTCGGGCGCCAACGCGTGCAGGGCGTTCCACGCCTGCGCGATCGCCTTGCGGCTCTCCCGGAAGTACTGGATCGACACCAGCTCCGCGAGCGCCGCCTGTAGCCGCGCATCGGTCAGCGCCGGCACCTGCGCGCGCGGCACATATTCCACCCCATCGATGACGACACTGGGCATCGGGATCTCTCTGTTGTCGGGACTACCGGAAACTATTGCGGCGCCTTGGCCACGCTGAGTGACACCCGGAAAGGCCCTTTCGCGCAGGCGACCTCGGCCGCGTCGACCGCCGCCTGCACCCGCTTGACGTCCCCGTAGGGTGTCACCACCGTCCCGTTGACGACGACCTGCACGACGATGTCGCGCCGGCCCGGCAGGGCATTGGCCACGAAGCTCTTGCAGTCCAGCTCGCTGGCGACCTCCCCACTGATGCGCAGCGCGTCATCTTGCGCGGCGTATGTGGCCTTCTCCACGGTGGCTCCGGCCGGCTGCGCCCGGATGCATTGCGCGCCCTCGACGAGTTGGCACGACGCATAGTCTTGGCCGTCCTGCGCGAGCTTGCCGCCCGCGTTCGTGCAGCCCGATATCACGATTGCCGTCATGAGCAGCGCGGCCACGGAAGACATTTTCATTCTCGATCCTTGTATCTGGGAGTGTCAGGTGGAGGGTCAGGTCGATGCAGCCTTGGCGCGCTGGGGCCGACCTTTTGGTCCGCAGCGCTCGACCTGCACGGGCACGGTATTCCCTTCGGGCGCGGCAGGCGCCTCATAGGAAAGGCGCCCACCCTCAACCTGCAGCACGACCTCGAACCTCGGTTCGCTCTGAATGGTCTGCACCTCCGTCGTTTCGGTGCACTGGTCGGCCACGCAGACCGTATGCAGGCTCGGCATCTGGATCGTCTGCTGCAGGTCCCTCACTTCCACCACGGTGGCCTTGACCGCCTGCCATTGGCAACGGCCGTCGGCATGCGCCGCTGCCATGCCGGTACCGGCAAGGACGGCGAGGCCGCCGATGACAAGCTGCTTGAATGTCCTCATGTTCGCGTTTTCCGTTCACTTCTCGGGATGATGCGGGAGATGGCGCGCGAGGTGCGCGCCATGGGGCCAGTATAAACACTCATTGAGTGCTGCGCAACAGGCGCCGTGCTGTTGGCAATGAGCTTGCGTGTACGGGGCGGGCTATTGTTGTGCCGGGCCCGGTTGCGCAGGTTCCCGCAGGCATCCGCGCAGGTTCACGCACAGGCTTATGGCACCGACAAGGATCATCAACGCGGCCGTCATCGCCATGGCCGGGCTGGCCATCACCGCTGACCCGGTCGCGCCCCGCACGGCGCCCCACAGCTCGACGCCTGCAGCGGCGCACACGCCCCCGGTGCTTGCCCGCGTGAGGCAGGCGTTGACGCTGTCTGAACGCAGCCACGCGACCCAGCCCTGCGTGTCCAAGCCGACCACCCGCTCGGCGGCACGCTGGGCCAGCAGGCCAAAGAAGAGGCTCCCGGCGATCGCGCTGAGCGTGGGATGACGCAGCACCTCCACCGTCATCAGGAGGCTTGCGCCCGCGCAACTCAGCATCGCGATCTTGTTCACAAGGCGTGTCATCAGGCTCTCCACAACGCCGGCTTGGCGGCGCCCAGCACGGTGACGATCAGCACGACGTGCCGGGCCAGACGGACTTCACCGAGGTCCTTGATGGGTTCCACCCACATGGTTGCTTTCCTTTGGGTTGTGGTGTCGTGTCGATCGGTAACGGTCGGAATCGGTTGGATACCCGCGCTTTCAGCGCTCCAGCTTGTGGACCATGAGGAGGATCACTTCCTTGGCGTCCAAGTCACGCTTGAGCTTGTCAACCGTGTCGCGCAGCCCCGCCTCGGACTGCGCGAACCCGCGCGTGCCGCACACGGTCACGCTCGTGTATTTCGGGCCGGAACCCCTGACCGGTTGAAACAGGAGCGACACCCAGATCTTGTCGGCCGCGCACGGCAGTACCGCTTTGGCGGACTGGGCGGACTGGGCGGACTGGACCGTCTGCGCCGACTCGGCCGACACGGCCGACTCTGCCGCGTGGACCGATCCGGCCGCCCCCGCGCCCGAGGCGATCAGGGCCATTGCCAGCCTCCACAGCATTCTTTTCATGACGTTTCCTGTTGGGTGTCTCGTAACGCCCGACCTTTCCGGTGCCGGCGCACGGCCTTCATTGTTATCGTGCGACGGGCGCGCTCGGGTTGGCGGCGGGCACCTTGGCCGCCGCGCCATCCAGCAGGACGGCCAGCGTCCCGGCCGGCTGCGCGCCCAAGGGCGTGGCGGCGAGCGGGAGTACCCACCCGTTGCCCGGGCCATGCACGCGGCCCTCGCCATCCACCCAGCCCCCCCACGGCCCGAGCACCATCGCCGCATGCGGCGCGTCCGCCACGGGCAAGGCGCGATCGCTGACCAGCAGCATGGGCGCGGCCATCCCCATCGGCGGCAGCTCACGCAGCGCCACCAGCGTGAAGCGCGCGCCGGTGCGGGCGCCGCGATAGTCCGGACTCGCGACGGCCACACCCGCCGTGCGCGCATCGGCATAGTCACAGACCAGCGCGTGCGCGGCCGGCATCGTCCACGCGGGCATCCTGCAGGGCTCGTGCCGGGCCTCGGCCGGCGCAAGGCCCAGCGTAATCAAGAGGGTCGTCAGAATGGCTATCATGGGTGATTTTTCCGGTCTGCCGTCGCTTTCTGGAGTGGGTCATCGCCCGACGCCAGCGAGCGGAGAATGCGGGATTCACCGCAATGGGTGATGCCAGACAGCTGCACCGGCTCGGGATGCACGGCGCGGTTCGCCCACTGCCGCAGGCCATCCAGATCCGCCTGCGTCACCAGTGCGGCCTCGCGCCCCTTGAGAAACAGCGAGATGCCAGTGCCCGCTTGCGCGGCGTGCAGGAAGATCGGACGCAGGCGCGCGAGTACGCGCGTCCGGGCGAGCCGCCGGCGATCTGTGGCCGCGTGCCGGCGATGCCTGTGGGTGCGAAGGTTCATGGGTAACTCGTGCTTGCCATGGGTACGGTCGCCTTACTTCAGCGCCCGGCAGTTGTCGGTCGACGCCACCAGTTCGCGCGCCTGCGCAATGGTCGTCACCACCACCATCTTGCTGCCATCGCAGACGACCGGCGCCGCGAACTCGCCAATCGGGGTCTTGGCATTCTCGGCGACCATCCCCGCCGACACTTCCTTCATGGCCCCATAGACCGCGTCCACCCAGCTGTCGTAGGGGTGCGCGGCCTCTCGTGCCGGTGCATCGACCGGCAGCCGCCACTGCAGCGTGTAGCCCGCCTGCGCGGCCATCGCCACCGTCTGCGCCTGCAGGGACTGGCCCGCCACCAGCGCCACCTGCGCCGCACTGGCGCTTGCCGCCGCACCCGAGGCAATCAGTGCCACGGCCATCATCATCTTGCGCGTCATCGTCATCGTGAGTCCTGTTGCGTTGTCTTGAGCTGCCTCGCGGCCGAGCCTCTGGATCCCGGCACCGCGCGCTTGTTCCGGTTCGCCCGCCGCTTACAGCGGGCCGGCCCCGTTGCCCTCCGGATGACCGCCGCGCAGCAGCGCGCGGCGCAGCGCCTCGGGCATCCCCGGCTGGCCGGCGCCCAGCGGGCGGCGTACCTGACCGACCGGTGCGGCCAGCGGCTGGCGCAGCGCGCGGGTGATCGTTTCCATTTGCCCGGCGGTGTAGCCGAGCGTCTTGCGTGGTGTCATCATCTTCTCCAATGGTGTCCGGTTGCCGGCCGGATACAGAACAAAGAGCACAGCGGCTCGCGCCTGATCTCGCATGGGCGCTAGTCCATGTCCTGATAGGACCGGCCAGACGGCAACCAGCGCGCCGTGCGTCGCCATGCCCCGTGCTCGTAGACAAAGCGCGCAACAGGACTGCGCGTCTCGTGCGGCACCGTATCCGGCTTGCCAAGGGCAAGCAGTCGTTGGCGCTCCGCCTCCGCCGCCGGGCGACGATCCGGGCGGCTGAGCTCCAGCACCGCCGTGGCGACGTGGCGCCCGTCGGGGCTGGCTTCGATCTCGGGATCGTAGGCCGCCGGCGCCCAGCCTTGCGCGACGTACGCCTGCACGTCGGCCGCCATGGCGGCCAGAAGCGGCTTGAGCTCGACTTGCAGACGCTCCTCGATGTGGGCTGCCAGTTTCATCGGCGCGACTCCGTTGGGTGATCGTGGCCAGCGGCCACACTGCCCGGGGCGGCCTCGGTTACCCGGAGATACTGGGCCAGCCCCGCCAGCGCGATGGTAATCCCACCGGCACACTGCGCGAGCGCCCACCACTTGTACGTGCCACTGCCCACGATGAGGCCAAGCAAGAAGATGTGGGCGACGAGGACGTTCATATAGAGGGTCCAGTGAAAGCGGGACATCGTCAGCGAAATCACTGGCCGCCCTCCTGCTTCATGGCCGGTTGGTGGAGCGGGTCCGCGCCGATGAACACGGCTTCCGGTGCATCCGGCCATTCGCGGCGAATCGCGTCAAAATCCCCATGATTCCAGCATTCGAGGAAGACAATCCCGGTTTCATCGAGTTGCAGCGCGTACTGGATGGCCGCCGTGGCGGCGCAGCGATGCGTGGTCATGCGTTCTCCTGTGGGTTGCCCGGCTGGCTGCAGACGGCCGCGATACAGTCACTGATCGAGATCAGGTCCATCGGCTCGTAGCCGAAGCTGGCGAGCTTGCTGACCGCCTGCTCGCGGGCGAGATCCATCACGCGGGCCTCATCGTCATCTTCGGCCCCGGCACCGTCTGCATGGCAGAGCACGGCCAACCCGTAGAGGCGTGCCGCCTTGGCGGCGAGTCGTTTGGACAGGGCCATCTCAGTTGCCTTGGGGCCGTGCCATCCGGCTGAATTTGTCAGCCAACGCCGCCATCTGCTTGCGGGTCTTCGCGGCCATGTGCACCGCATAACCAAGGCACATTGCGGCATGCGCGGCGCCCACCGCCAGCCCCGTCAGCATCAGCTGCAGCGACTGCGGCATCCCGACGCGCACCACCATATGATGCGTCCCGACCCAGACGCCAACGGCAACCGCCACCAGCAGGAAAACATACGCCTCCTTGAGCACCCACGACGCATTGGCGTAGGACGCCTCGCGCTGGATCGACACCGATGTCACGCTCTCGATGACGTATTCTTTCGGGTCCTCGATACCAAATCGCTGTGTCTGCTTCGCTTCCATCCTCTTCACCTTTCGATAGCTCACCGACCGCCTGCCCTACGCCGGGAACAACCCGCACGCGATGCCACACGCACAGGCCTGCGCGCAGCGGCGAGGCCGAAAACCAGCCAGAACCAACCCAACCCACCCGGCGCCATGCGCCGAATCGACCCCACAGGGGCAAAATCGGCACCCGTCACGGGGAAATTGGCTCCTAATCTTGTCGTATCGACCGCTAGGCCGGATTCTGGACCCCGATCATGGGGCATTGACAGGTCCCAAATAAGGCTTTTCGGGAAACCGAGCCGTCCTTAAGAACCAACCCCAAACCAACCCAACCCACACCGGCCGGACACGGCCGGGACGCAAAGCGTCATCGAAACCCCGCAGGGAGAATAGGCACCGCTTCACAGGCAGGCACTGCCCTACTGGCACCTCATGCAGCCAGCAAGGTCTCACAGTCAGGACTGGGCACCAACACCGCCTCACCCGTGTTTCCGAAGCGCACCACCCCGTCACCCATCAGGTACGCAGCACCGGAGATCCCATCACCCCGGCAGGCATAGGCCACGGTACAACCCAGCACCGCAGCGATTTCCTTGGCTTTCGCTTGGTCATCCCACGTCAGGGGAATCTGATGGCCGTGAAACGGCGAGCTCGCGCACAGGAACAGGGTCTTGCCATCCTTGCCGACGCGGTACAGGGCGTAGCCGTGCTGGCCGTAGGGAGCCCACTCCGGACAGTACACGGTCCCGTACTGCTGTTGCAGTCGCTCGCGGAAGCGCTCCGGGCCATGTGCCAGCGCGGCCCCGGCGGCCACCCGGCTCAGGGATTGATAGGCATCGGTCTCGCCGGCGTTGGGGGTATCGAGCGCACCGGCTTCGCGCAGCAGGCGCATCCGGGCTTTCATACGTTGCGACATCTTTTGCTTCCTCAATGAGTGCTTAAACAGAAGCCTAAAACACTCGTTGAGTGCTGTCAACATATACCGACGTAGACCCCGTTCAAGGCAGATCCAGCCTCATGGGCCACGACACAGGTAAACGGCGGAAACCCGCGCAAATGAAGGGCACCAAAGAAAAAGCGCCGCGAAAATCTCGCGGCGCCCTGTATTTGGCGGAACCCCTGACAGCGGGCCTGCCCGGTCACACATCCTCGTGCTTGAGGACGTAGCAGATGAACAGCGCCACCACCGTTGGCATTGTGCGGAATTCCTTCGACTCGTCGTCGGGAATCAGCCAGTTGTCGAGCGTGCGTTTGGACAGCCCGAAGCGATCGGCGAACTGCTGCCGGGTTGGCAGGTTCAGCCGTTCCATCGCGTAGCGGATCAGTTCTCGCTGCGGCAGCTTGGAAGGGTCCTTGACTTTCTTGGCCACGGATCGTCTCTTGCGTATGGGCGTCGATGTACGAGGCAGCCGCTTGCTGACCGCCTCCGGGAATGCTATTCACCCCCGAAATGAGGGCACTCGCTGAGTATTCTATACCAAGCGCGGCGCGCCGAGTCGGTGGTGGGAATCCAACACAATCGACATAGGGGCCGCCTGCTTACAAGACTCTCCGTACGGCCTCCCTCAGTGACGCTCGATTAACGTCCACGTACACACCAACATGGTCGATATCTACATGGCCCAATAGCGCTTGCACGAGCTCTATGTCTTTCCCGGACTGGACTAGCTGCGTTGCGAAACTTCTTCGACCTGAATGGCTGGTAAAACCCTCCATCCCTAGCTTGCGATACAGGGAGCTAATGTAGGCCTGCAGGCCGTCCGCTGCAAAGTAATCCACACTCCTTCCCGACACCAGTATGCGACGCTTCCTGATAAGTCGGTACCCCTTACCAGAGTCGGCTACGATCAACGGTGCCGCCGGATTGAGCCCAAAATATTGCTGGGCCACTCCTGTTTGACGGGCGAACTTGCACAGTGTCTCCACGTACCGCTGCAGCGCTATCCGTGTTTGAGGATGCGTGAGATATATGTTTCGACTCCTGCCACCTTTCGTCGTCCCGGTTCGCAATGGGACCTCTCTGCGGAGTTCGCCAATCCGCGTCATAACGTCGGAAATTCTTAGTCTCGCGATCTCCGTAATTCGCATTCCACATGTGAGCCCCAGCAGCAGCACAACAGTATCCCGCTCGGGGAACCGGCTGACGGCATTGATTCCCTGTAACAGTGTTGGAAGCGACTCGATCAGCATAGTCCGCGCACGTTTGGTTCCCATACAATCCCCGTGTCAACTAAACACACGACGCGATGAACTCGATTGAAGACTACTTGTCTGGCACTGAATCAGCGATGCGGGCATTGTTCCTAGGCATCGCCTCTTACACGGACATGATTGGACACATCCCAGTCTTTACCGCTTGGGGCGACACCAGTTTCAATAGCGCCGCGTTCAAGCAATGGCAGATCGAGCACGCCGACGAAATCGCGGCCTCCCATGTACGGCAACGCCAATACGTCGCGAGCACCTTTGCGATGGCCCAGTTGTGCGGCGCCGTTCTTGCTATCGCAGAGAAAGCCATTGAGCTCTACTCAAACAACACCAGCATCCAAGAGCCCACAAAGCGCTGGCTCCCCAGCAAGGCTGGTGCTGCCGCACGGTACTGCGTCGGCCGCGAGATCCGTGGTGTGCCGATCGGTCTGGTGGTCTACGCAGGCCGCAATCAGCATGCCCACTTCGAAGAACCGCCCAAGCCCATTGGGCGGGCAGTCTTCCAACGCCTTGCGCATCCGGATGGACTCTACGATCCGTCATTCGATGTCGAGAACGAACGCCTCAACAGCTACGCCCACAACATCACCGGACTCCTGCAGTGGCGCAACTACGACGACTATTTTGCCGACATGCAGCAGTTGCAGCTGAGTAAGCGCCTTGGCGACGACGCAGCGCCGTCCTCGTCAGAAAATTCCCCATCCGCCTGATACGGTCTGTGCGGCGCCGCACATGGGTACTGGGACGCACGCCCACGCAACAGGGGCACCCCCACAGAAGAGGGGCCTCGTTCCGGGCGCAGCCACAGTGTGAGAGCATGCCGGCGACCTCCCCCGTCCAGCCCCGGGGCGCTTGAGGCAGTCGAACAAGAGCCGGGATGCGGTGGACCCCGCAATGTTGTGCCCATCCGAAGCCTGCCATGCGCCGATCCCTTGCCATCCTCACGCTGTCTGCCGGCCTGCTCACCGCAACACCACCCGCGCTCGCCTTGCCCGGCCTGCCCGGCGTGCCCAGCGTCGGTGACCTGTTCTACCCCGGCGAGTCGATCAACAGCAACATCGATCATCTCGAAGCGGCCTTGCGACGGCTGATCGAGCAATTCGGCAACACGGTGGACGCGCAAACGCTCAAGATGATGCAGCGCCTGCTGGCCACCATCCAGTCCGCGCGCTTCACCTACAGCGACGTCCTCAACGAAACCTTCGACAAGATTAGTACCGAGCGGGCGGCCGTGTTCTTCAATGTCCAGAGCCAGATGATCGAGGTGCAGAAGTCGCTCCACGGTGTGGCCAACACGGTGGTAGAGGCCGAGCAGCGGGCCAGCAACTCCCTGCTCGATGCCACCCGCGCGAAACGCACCCCACTGCTGCTCGATTTCGGTCCGCCCCAGTATTTGCCCGACAGCGCCTCGCCGCTGCGGATCAACGTGAACGGCCAGCACCTCGGTCACCCCGACAACCGCCTGATCGTCGGCGAGAACGAGTACGCTCCCGCCGAAGCGGAATCCAACAGTGCCAGCTTTCTCATCGACCGTGCGCTGCTCAAGCCCGATGCCACGGGCTTCGTGCGCGTCGGGTTTCGGGCGCAGCCCACCGACAGCTCGCTCTGGAACTGGCTGCCATTTCGCAAGCCGCCGGCACCGATCCAGTTCAGGCTGCTGATCCGTCCGCTCGGCGCGAGCGTGGGCGCTTATGTCGTGGAGACCGAACTCCCCTCGTCCAAGGATCCGTACGAGATTACCGATCTCGTGCAGGACAAGGAATGGGCCGTCAATCCGAGGAATTCTGTGGTCTGCATCAAGCCACCCGACGGCACGCGGTTTGATCCGGCCTTCATCAGTTTCAACGAGCCGCCGGTGAATTCGATCTTCACACCAGCACACAAGACGATGACGCTCGGCGGCGGAGGTGGCGGTGGGGGTGGAATCGGCGGATTTTTAGGGGGCGGATTTGTCACGCAGGAAATCGAGTTCCCCGCCAGAACGGATGCCGGGCCCAATCCCTATGCTGAGTTCACCCTCAAGACGCCCGAGCAGATCTGCATGCGCGCGCTCTCACCCGTCACCGCGCCGCGTCAGCATACGCTGCATACCAGTCTGAAGGTCCGTCTGCGGTATCTGAAGCTAACGCCCGATCGCTACGCATCCAATGGCACGATCCCGTGGGGCCGCGACACCGATGTCGGGCTGCCGCTCGGCTATCGGGGGTTCAAGCTCACGGTGGATTTCGCCAACGGCGAGCGCCGGGTGTTCAACGGCCCCACCACCTTCGGCCCGCTCGAAGTCCAATTCGACCCGACTTCGCGCACACTCGTCATGCGCCCGCAGTACTGAACCGCAGCACCGAGACGTTGAGGAGACAGGCATGGCCGGACCCTACATCAGAAAACGCGTCGGACGCGACTGGACGTGGTTCGAGGACTACGTGTACCTGATGGCCACCTACCGCGTGGTGACCTCGCCCGGGCGCCGGGTGCAGGTTGGCATGGGGATCTTCTCGGGCGGCACGCCGCTCGGGGAAAAGAAGTCGATCAAGGAGCGCGGCGAATTCACCGTGATTGGCGCGGGCGCGATCCACATCCGCATTGATGACGACGGCGGGGAGTGCGAGGTGGCGATCACGCAGGACAGCAACGTGCTGCTGCCGCTGCTGCCGTAGCGCGGCACACGGGGCCGGCCGGCCCGCCGAAGGCGCCAGCAATAGACTGCCGTGCGCCAGCACCGGAAAGATCGGCCGTTACGAGGCGGCTACCAGTCGATCCGTCTGGACAGATCGATGGCGTGGTCACTCAGGGACGCGGCCAGCCCATCCAAGTTGTCGTCCTTGAGCCGATCCTGCTGGTACAGGACGGCGAAGGTCTGCCCCTTGAACGCCGCGTACAGCGCGGGGTCATCGGTCACCACCACGGTCCGCAAGGCAAAATCACCCTGCGGCGAGTCCGACCGCAGGCGGGCCGCGCGCTCCTGCGCCACCGCATGCTGGAGCAGCGCGACGTGCTCAGCCACCTCGCCCAAGGGACACCCGCTGGGATAGACGTTGCCCAGCAGCGTCACCGTGCGATCGCGCCAGCGAACCTCGAAGGCTTCCGCCGGCGCCTCCAGCGCCCTGTGACCGAAGAACTCCTCGCTGTCCATCGCGATCAGCTGCAGTTGGGCCCAGACGCGCGCGCGCACTGAAAACGAGAAATCGCAGACGTGCACCTTCGTTGCCTGTGCGCGCGACTTGCTACCCCCTTCCACACGCGTGGGAAGGGCCACGCCGAGGCACGGCGTCGACACCGGCGGACGGTTATCTGCCACCGCGAACTGGACACCCGGCACCTGCTGCCAGATAGCGCGCTCCTCCGGCGACATCTCCGGCACGTCGTCCACGATCTCCTTGACGACTGCCTTGATCTGTCGACGGTGCGAGCGGATCGTGGCATTGAGGGCTTGAGTCTCATCGATGGCCGCCCAGCGTTGGCGCGGGAAGTCCCGCTGCAATGCGAACAGCATGCGTTCATGCGCGGGATCGCTCAGCCGTTTGCTGATCGGCGTCGGCCGAGGCGCAGCGATGGCGGTTGGGCTCACTGGACGCTCCTCCGGCCACCTATGTGGCCGTGCCTTCTCATGCTAGGCGATCTGCCGGTGGGCGATGGACCGTATTTGTAAACTTGACCTTTACAGCACTTCGCGTATCATTTTCCGCAAGGCTGCCCGAGCCCGCCGTGCACCCGCCTCGTGCGGATGGCTAACAAGGGCCTGCATTCCCCTCCTTCCACACGTGCTGACTCCTGTCGCGGCCGTGGCAATGTGCACCCCACTGACCGCGCGACACGGACCTCACAGCATGTCTTCCGCGCTTTCCGACTTCCATTCCGTTGCCTTCTGGCACCGCCTCGCGCTTCGCCTCGCGCCGCTAGTGGGCGATATCGAGACCAAGCTGGGGGATGACTGGATGGCCCAGTTCGAGTCCTGCTTCTCCATCGCCGACTTCGCGGCGTTCGATTTCGCCCGCGCGCAGCAACCGCCCGCCTCCTACGTGCTCACCTTGCTGGAGGCGGGCGATCCCCTCACCGAAACCATTGACGCGCTGCAGGCGGCGCACACCGAGGCCGCCGCCGTGGCGCTGCTGCTTGACGTCTGCAAGGGCGCAGCGCTGTGGCCCACACGCGTCGCCGAGGATCGCCATGGGGATATCGCATTTTGGCTGGAGGGGGTGCCGTTCGCCACGGTGCGCCGGCTGCCTCCCTCGCCCGCGCTCCCCCCGTCCGTGCGACAGCGGGCGCAGAGCCTGCTCGGCGGCTTGCGCAAGCACGGCGATGTCAACGGCGAGTTCCACCGGCGCATGGCACGCTGGCCCGGCTTGGCGAATCTGCTGCCCACGGACACCCAGCGTAGGCGACAGGTGGACACACACTGGCCCTGCCCTGCCGAATGGCTGATCGGCGCGCGACGGCTCTGGCAACGGCTCGGCGTGCCGAACGCGGATACCGCAAGGACGCAGGCGCTGGCCGCTGCCGTCTTCGGCGTCGGGAACTGGCACCAGCTCTGCGCGGCGATGCCGAAGGGCTCGGCCGACGCCGACTGGTGGGCGAACTTCGGCCCATATCTGGTCGCCGGCGATGACAGCGCCGATGACACCCCTGCGGTCCATGCGGATCCGCTCGCGGCGTTTGTGGACCTTGCCCGACGGGTCCAGCGGGCTTGTGCCGGCCCGGATCGATTCACCTGCAGCATATCGGACGGCTTGGTCCTGCATATGCCCTATCTGACGGTACGGACGGCACGTCGCACAGGGGAGTCCGAGGAGGCGTTTTTTGAACGCGAGTACATGTCGCCCCGATTCTCGCTCGGCCCCATGATGCGCGAGCAGCCTTCCGATGCAAGCGTGGCGCAAGTGCTGGCGCCGCTGGAGAGGCGTGACTGGACCGCGCTGCTGGCGTGCTTCCGGCTGCAGCCCGAGGATGATGTATGGCCCAACCGGATTTTCCACACGGTGCAGTTCGACGGGATCGAATGCCATGGCGTGGTCACGCGCAGCGGTCCTTATGTCATGGTGGGTGACTATGGCGCACCGGTGGGCGTCTGCGCACTGCGCAAGTTCCGCGCCGGTGACGTCGACTCTCGGGGCGAGATCCCGGCAGGCTGGTGGCTTACGAAGTACGAACACCAGCGCAAGGGCGATCTCACGTCGCTCTCGGATCAGGACGCGCGCCGCCTTGCCAGTGCGTTCGGCCTGCCGATGCTGGCGGAGCCTACCGCAGCCCTACCGGACGCCCAGATTGCCTTTACCCAGACGGGTGCAAGCCGGACGTTTTACAACTCATCGGCGTGGGTGTCCTTGCGGCAATGGTGCCGCGCCCATCCCGGCATCGCCACCATGTCGAAAGAGACCTCGGACTATCTCCCGGGTTGGTATCGCAACGCCATGCTGGAGTGAGCGTACCGCACTCATCTCGCGGACGTTTCCCCCGGGTTGACAGCAGCGTGGCGGTCAGTCGGCGTCGTCGATGATGTCCGACAGCGACTTGGCACCACGCGGCTTCCAGCCATGCCCGCACCTGTCGCACTCACACGAAATGCCAAGGATGCGACCAGCTTCATGGTCGTCGGCTTGCTTCGGGAAGATTCCGTCCTTCACGCTGCAGGTCACGATCTCCTCGTAGACCTCCATCGTGCGGAACGTGGTGGAGCGGCATTTGGGGCAGCGGGTCGTGACCCGCTTGCCTGCATAGATGCTCATGGTGTTCGCTCGGTTCGTTGTTCCGGTGATGTGGCGGGCTCGCCGGTGCCGTGCTTGGCCAGCTTCGCGCGCCGCTGGTCGATCGCCGGCGGGGTACGCCCGAGCAGTCTGGCCACCTCGGCCGCCGGCAGATGCGCCAGCGTCAGCAGCCGGGCCTCTTCCTGCGGCGACCATGGGCGCGTCGGAGCACGGTCCCGGATCTCCACGGGCAACCCCAGCGCTTGCGCGCGACGCAACAGCGTGGCCATCGAACAACCCAGCTCCTTGGCGAGCTCCGCGCGGCTCGTGTAGGCATAGCGTTGCCGCAGCCGCACATCGAAGTCTTCGCCGTAACGGGCCTGATCCAACACGCCAAGCGATCGGCGTTTCTCCCGGACCCCGCCGATGGGGCGGCCCAAGCGCGCCGCGATCGTTGCGGCGTCGAGACTGCGGTCAGCCGCCAAGGCGAGCTCCCAGTCTTTCCAGATGCGGGGGTTGTTGGCGAGCTGCGCGGCGAGCTGCGCGGCCTTTTCCTCGCCGGTCCGTTCGCGCTCTCGATCGCCCACGGGCAGACGCAGCACGCGTCGGTAGTTCAGGACCGTGTTACGCGCCATGCCCCACCATTGCGCTATGGCGCTCGCCGGCTCCTGTTGCAAGGCCAACACCAGATCGCCGTACAACGCCAGCTGGGCTCCAAGGTTGCGGTTCCCGATGACGGGCCATGGAATGGGTGCCTGCGTCATGTGCAGCACCTGCATGCGCCCCTTGTGCAAGCACTCGACCCAGTCGCCCGCCTGCACCTCGGGCGACCGATACGGGCCGTGCAACAGCGCAATACTCCCTTCGTTCATGCGTGCACCTCGGAGGCGACCCAGTAGCCGTACACGCACCGCCCGGTGTCGCGCTGGGGATTGTGGGTGTCGTGAATCACGCCATCAACTACGGCCGTGTAGTGCTTGGTGACTTGCACCACAAGGCGCCCAGACGGCAACTCGCCGGCGGCCAGATGGACGCGGCAACCCTGCCCGATGGCCATGGTCGGGACCCACACGAAGCCCAGTTCGGCCATGTAGTCCTTGAACCATTTGCGGGAGGTGTCGACGCCGTTGCGCGCGGAGCGCACCGCCTTTTCGCCCTTGGCTACGCGCTGGCTGCCCATGCCGGCCGCGAGCCGGTCATAGATCTCGCGATAGGGCCGGCCGCTGGCGATGGCAAGCGAGCGTGCCACGCAATCCCCGGCCTTGCCCTTGAATCCGGCGGCGATGCGCCCGCCGTCATTCTCCACCCAGCCCATGGCTTCCATGGTCGGCCTTACTTAGTGGGGACCGACCAGCTTAGCCTTGCGGTCGGCGCCACATCCCTCGATCTGCACCGGCACCGTCTTGCCCTTTGGCGCGACCGCTGTCTCAACGGTGTACTGCTGCCCCTCCACTTCCAGTACGAGCTCGAACTTCGGCGCGGACTTGTAGGTTTCGGCTCCGACCACCTTGCAATCCCCCTTGGTCTGGCATCCCGCCTGTACGACCGGCAGCTGAATCGTCTGTTGGCGGTCAATCACCTGCAGGACAGTGGCCGTGGTCTGCGTGGTCGGGCACTGCTCTGCCGCGTGCGCGGTCGTCATCAGCACGCACATTGCGGCCAGCATCTGCATCGGAACTTTCATGTTTTTCATGTTTTCGGTCGTTAGTGTTGGTATGACAGTTGAAAAATATGGGGCCAGCTGCGGATTGGCCGTGAACAGGTACATCGGCTCCGCCATCGCCTGTGCGACGAGCAGCCGGTCGAACGGATCGCGGTGATGGTCCGGCAGCAAGTGGACCTGCGCCGCATGCGCGGCGCTCACGGGCAGCTCGCGGATCCCGATCTGTTGCATTTCGGCGAGCAGCTGCGGCACGTCCACGTCGAGCTTGCCCAATCGTGCCTTGATCGCGATCTCCCAAACGCTTGCGGCGCTCACATAGAGCTCGTCGGCGTTCAGGAACAGTTCCTGTCCGGCGGGGGTCAGCCGGTCGTCCCCGGTCAAGGCCCAGAGCAAGACTTGGGTATCGAGCAGCAATCGCATCTACCGCCCCTCGAAGCCAGCGAGGACGTCGTCCGGCAGCGGCGCATCGAAATCGTCCGCAATCCGGATCTGGCCCTTGAGCGTGCCGAGGCGCCGCACGGGCTTGTCCGCCTCGTACGGCACGAGCCGTACCAGCGGCTTGCCAGCCTTGGCAATCACGACGTCTTCGCCCACCAGTACGTCCTCGACGAGTCGGGAGAGGTGGGTCTTAGCCTCGTGAATGTTGATGGTCGGCATCTTGCCATCCGGTTGCTATAATAGACTTAGTCTAGTCTAGTTTATCTGTAGGTGCAAGTTCTGGCACACAACTGCGCAAGGGCTGCCGACCGCCGGTGGTGCAAACGCATGAAATTTCCGGCTGTCCACCACTCGCACGGGTGGTTTTTGCGGATTCGCGGGAAGCTGGTAGCCTATGGCGCATCGCCTTTCGGACCGCCATCATGCCGACCTCCTTTGATGTCAACGTACGCCTGACCAATCCCTCGATCGACCCAGAGGTGGCGAACTTCGCCGGCGTCTATCGCGTGGAGTTTCAGGCTGACTTCACCGAGACCAGCGACGCGGAGGCGGCGGCCATGGCGCTTGCCACCATGTGGTCTGCGGTGCAAAACGAAGTCCCGCTCGCCCTGCGCGGCGCCTTCGACATGGAAGCCTTTAACGACGCCGGCCAGATCGTCCTGCCCGACCCCGCGCTCAATCCGCCCGAGGTGCCCTACTACGGCCTGTACGACAAGCTGTCGCACACCCCGCGCAGCGACCTGCAACCGGCACCCGTGCCGGTCCCTGCTGCGCCGCCGGCCAAGCCCCGTCGCGATGGCGCATACGATTACTACACGGTCGAAGAGAAGAAAGGTCCCGGACTGCCCTTCGTCGTGTATGGCTGGGGCACGTGGCCGCGCTCCAGCGTGCTGGCGGGCCAGCCCAAGAAGCAGTTCCTCGACAGCTACGAGACGCGCGAGGAGGCCTTGGCCATCTATCCGGAGGCCAAGCCCGGCAGCAAGTGGACCAATCCGCAGAACACGTTCAATCACCTGCCCGACGAAAACACACCGGAGCCGGGTGGCATGTATCCGGACGACTGGCGCTGACCGGCGCGGCATCACTCACCGCAAAGGGGCCCGCGTGGCCCCTTTTTCCATGGGCGCACGGCCGCCCGCCGGGTAGACCCGATCGCGCCTCGAACAGCGGACCCGGACGCTTGATCGCTGGTGGTGCATCCCGGCGCAAACACCGGGAAACGGCATCCCGACCGGGTGTTTTTGGTGATTTCCCAAGGCCACTGCTAGGCTCGCGGCATCCCTTTCCTCCTCTCGGTTCCGCACCCATGCCCAGCTACCTCGATATCAATGTCCGCCAGACCGTCACCGAACTTCGCCACGACATGGACGACGGCATGGCCGGTGTGTACCGCGTCGAATTCACCGAAGACGGCCTGCAGCTGTCGCTGCCCAAGCGCGCCGCGCTCGCACTGGACGTGTTCCACACGAACTGGGGCATCGCCGCGCTCGACGAATTCGACATCGCCGTGATCGACGAGGACGGCACGCGCATCGCGCCCTACCCCGACTACAAGGACGACACCGGCATGCAGCTCGCGGCCGCCATGAAGCTGAGCGATACCCCGCGCGTGCTGCCGGTCCCTGCGGCGGCGTCCACGCAGGCGCACCCGCTGGCAACCGCGACGCCGGCGGCGGCGCGTGTCACCCGCGACGGTGATTTCGCGCTGTAAGCCCGTCGGATCCCGCGAATCGCCTCGCGCTCCGGCTTTCGATGTAGACACGACTGGCAGGCGCGGCGCACGCGGCCAGCCGTGCTAAGCTGCGTCGTGAGTGGTCCTTCTCAGGGGTTCGCTCAACCGCAGGACGACGCCCGGGGGTTGCAGCCCACCGGGCGTTTTCTATTGGGGCGGCGGTCCCACGGACGCCCGTGCGTGATCGCCGTGCGCCAGCGGGTGCCCGACGCCAGTCGCGGAAAGTTCGCCCGTTCCGAGCTTGCGCCCTTGCGCACGCCCCTCGGCCACCCGCCACGTGGCGCTCTTCGCCTTGTCCCGCTTTGCCCCCGCCGCGTTCCGCTTTGCGCCAGTCTTGTCCCGCTTTGCGCCCTCGCTGTCCCGCTTTCGCCACGCTTTGTCCCGTCTGGGCCGGCATGTGTCGCGCTGTTACAAAAAAAGTCGCCGGCCGCGCCAAGTCCCCATGGGGAGTCCATTTCTGCCGTTTTCGGATCGGATCCCCGCTTTCGCATTTCCCCGGGAACGCCGTTTCTGGCCGGCTGATGCCAATCGCGCAAAAAACCTCATTCTTGCGAACTGAAGCACTCTTTGAGGGTATCGTTTTGATACTTGCGAAAGGATCAGCTGCTGGCTACGATGTCCTCCATACCCCAACCGCACCGGCCCCGCCGGACATACGAAAGGAAGCGCATCATGAATGACAAGCGACGCAAGCAACTGGCCCAACTGTGGAAGGATGTGGAGGCCATGCGTGCCACGGTCGAGAAGCTGAAGGCCGACGCCGAGCAGGCCCGCGAGACCCTGCAGGAGATCCGCGACAGCGAAGACGAAGCCTTCAACAACCTGTCCGAATCGCTGCAGGGCGGCGAGCGCGGCCAGAACATGCAGGCGGCCGTCAGCAACATGGATACGGCGCTGGGCTGGCTCGAAGGCCTCGTGAATCTGGAGGACGCCACCGAGGCGCTGGAAGCGCTGGACAACGCCGAGCACGGTTGAGCTCCAGTAAGGTCCCCGGCCTGAGGCCGATGCTCCGGGCCGCTGCACACCCCGGTGCCGTGGCCGTGCCACGTGCGCGGCCCTGTTGCAAAAAAAGCGGTCGTGCTGGATTGCGCTGACAACGGCTGAACGCGCCGGACCGTAAGGCCGACGTCAGGGAGCCGGGCCGTCGTCCCGCGCAGCGGCGGCGCCGGCCGCGTTGACCCGGGCGATACGGTCGAGGAAGTCATGGGTGCGCGCCCGCTGGAGCGCGGTGATCTCGCCCTGCGCAAACAGGCGATCGTTGATCTGCCGTAGTGCGTCGACCGGCTGGCTCTCGGCGAGCACCACCAGATCGAACAGCGTCGGCGCACGCATCACCACTACGACGGCCGACGCCGTACCGCGTCGGGCCGGGTTGGACCAGAGGTGCATGCCGGCATGCAGGGTGACGCCATGCCACGTGTGCGATCGTCTCATGCTGCTTCCCCCACAGCGGATACCCGCGCAGTTTAGCCGGCGTCTGCGCTGTCGGCGTTGGCTTTGTCCGCATCCGGTGCCCCGGGCGCCACAGTGTGCGCCATCACGGCCGGTCCCCGGCCGGGCCCCGGCGCCGCGTTGACCTGCGCCAAGGGAATCGCCCGCACCAGCCACGACTGGCGCATCTCGCGCATCATGAAGGTGTCGCGCTCATAGCCGGTCAGGCACATCGCCTCCCCGTCGATCCAGAGCACCTCGGCGTCGTACAGCACGCCCAATGCCTTCGGGTCCTGATGTGGACTGCTCTGCATCCAAGCCTGCATCGAGTACCGGTGCGTGTGGTGATCCGGCCGCTGGCCCAGCACCAACTGGCCCCGGAAGAGCGTCTGCGCGCCCCACCAGCCCCGGTGCAGCACGCGCCCCTCCAGCCGCAGTTTCATGACCTCCGCCCACATCCCCGCTCTCCACAGAATACTGTATGTTTATACAGTATAAGCGAGCGACGGCGGTTACTCGAAGAGCGTCCCGGCCTGCGGGGCGTCCGGCGGCGTGACCTTGGGCGACCGGGCCTGCCGGGGTGCCGGCGCGGTCTCCATCTGCCCGGCCGGGTAAAGCCTGAAGAAGCTGCGCGCCTCTTCCTCGTTGCGGCAGCGCAGCCAGTCCTGCCACTGGTCCCCGGGCAGCATCACCACCGAGCGTTTTTCCTTGCCCGGCGCGTGCATGCGCCGCATGAGCGAATGCTGGTCCCCATTCACGGTAATCATGGTCATCGAGACAAAGCCATCCGGCCACTCGCGCCAGAGTCCTGCAATGCCAAACACAGGCTGGTCCTGCAGCCAGATCCGGTACCGCACGGACCGCTTGCCCTCCAGCCCGTTGGTCGGCTCGTAATTGGGTTCGAAGACGGCGACGGCGGGAATGACGCACAGTTGCAGCGCTTTCCACGGCCCCGAGAACGTGCGCCGCTCGCCCAGCGTCTCGCTGCGCGCGTTGGTGGTGTCAAACGGCTTGATCGTCTTGGGCATCCGCGCCTTCGGCACCAGCCCGAAGTTGGCCACCGTGGCGGCCGGCCGCCCGTCGCCGTCGAGCCGCACGATCGGCGCCATGTAGTCGGGCCACGTTTCGGCCGGATAGGCCTGTGGCGGCGGCTCGACGCCATAGACGTCACGCAGGAGCTGCGCCTGCACTGGCAGGTAGTTGTTGCACATCGGTCAAGCCTCCCGAAGTGGATCCTGAGGGACACCAGTATGCCCCACGACCTGCGGTAAGCTTCGCGGACGACGATGGCAGGGGCTGCCAGCCGCGCGCCGGCGCGGTAAGCTGGTGGTATCACGCGGGGCATGCCCCGGCAATGCGCCGGGGGGGCTTGCTAACACTCAATGAGTGTTATACGATGCTTCGCAACGGGAACGCTTTCGCCGCATTGGCAAGGCCAGATCTCCAACACCATTCACCCTGTCACCCATTTCCGCCGGAGCACTGGAACCATGCAAGTCACGCACGTCAGATCCCTGTCCGTCCATGAGGGCACCCACGGCTACGAGATCAGCACTGACAACGGCAAGACATACTACGATGCGGTATCCCCCGAAGGCGAACACATCGTGCAGAACAAAGCTTTCGAAGTCATCTCGGCCGCCCACCTGCGCAAGATGGTGATCGACGCAGTCAACACGCACCGCGCTGCCGAACCGGCACCAGCCGGCCGTGCGCCCGCGACCAGCCCGAGCCTCGACCTCTGAGCCCCCCCCGACCCGACGCTCCCCAAACGATCGAGACCGCAGCCATGACCCCCCAGACCATTCAGCCCGGCGATACCGTCCGTCTCAAAGCCAGCCTGCGCAGTTCGACCCTGCGCATCGAGGGCCGCGATAACCATCGTACCGCTGTCGTGCAAAGCCGCCTCTCCGACATCGAAGGTGGGCTCTTTCTGCAGCGCGACCTGCATTGCTGCCGCTACTGGAACGAAGCCGACGTCGAGAAGGTCGACGCCTGATCCCTATCCCAACACATTCTCTGAGACCCAACATGGCTGAAGTCCTCCGCCCCGACCTCTCGCGAGAGACCCTGACCCTTCCCGACGACGAGCAGGCAGCCTTCGATCTCGTCAGACAACACGTCAACGGCTTCGTCACGCGCTTCCGGCTCGCTGACGGCCGCTCCATCGCCGTCGACGAGGACGGCGGACCGCGCCAGCTGCCGCTCAACACACTGGCCACCGCGCTGATGGGCGGCGAGCCCGTCGTCGGTCCAGCCGTCGTGCTCTCGCCCGAAGAGAGTCAGCGGATCTTCGGCTGAATTACTCCCCTTTCCACTTCAAGCCCATCATGACCTTTGACGAACTGACACAAGCGCTGCAGGCGGCGGGCCTCACGCCCGAGGACTACAGCGGTCGCAACATGTATGGCCGCTCCTGCGTGGCCGTGATCGTGTCGAACCTGCCCGAGGCCGTGGCCAAGGTCATGGCCGCTAACGTGCCGATGCACGCCGAGCTGGTGCCGCTCATGGCCGCCGCCAAGCTCGACAATCTCGGCACTGACACGGTCCTGTACTGGCCCCGGATCGAGTGGGTCGGCGAGCGCCCCAGCGAGCGTGACGACAGCGAAGACGCAGCCTGATTTCGCACTGCGCCCACATCGCACCCTCCACAATCCAGCACGCAAGGAAGCTACCATGAGCACCAAGAGCATCGCCGACACGGGACTGAACGACCTGAGCACCCGCGACATGGCCGCCCGCCGTCTGGTGTATTACGTGGAAGACGCGTTGCGGCGCGCCAACCAGACGGAACGGGCCCTGCGCAAGGCCATCGAACTGTGCTTGGACGAGTACCGCATCACCGACGAAGACGCCGACGACGCCGGAGCGACCAACCCGAGTGCCCGCGAGATGGCCGCCGGCCGTCTGGTCTCCTACCTGCAGGACGCCTTGCACACCGAGCAGCCGGAAAAGGCGCTGCGCGCGGCCATCGGCCAGTGCTTGGAGGAGTACCGCGTGAGCTGCGAGAACGCCGACGACCTGCACGCCAAGAACGTGACCGCGACCGAAGCCAAGAAAAAATCGGCCGACACCTCGCCCAGCCCCTGATCGAATCCGCCCCCGCGTTTCGCAGCCACACGAAGCCCCGCACTCTGCGGGGCTTTTTCATTGGTCCCGCCCGCGACAATCCCCTCGCCTGAAAATATTTCTTGCATAACACTCATTGAGTGGTTTAAAGTCCGTTCCATGGCAACACTCATTGAGTGCTGCGACGATGAAAACAACGCTGAAAGCCGAAGGACGGATGACGATGGACCTGAAGAACGTGAGCCCCGAAAAAGCCCAGATGGTGCAGGAGGCCATCGCCGCCGGCTACACCGCCGAGCACAGCGAGTTCCACGTCGACCTGATCCGCTACAGCCAGCACGCAAAGCCGCGCCGGTTGGTTGCGCTGCGCCTGTGGCAGACCGGTACCGCGTTTGATGCGCTGATGGACCTGTCGGCCGCCAAGGCCATGCGCAACGTGAACGAGATGCGTCAGTTTCTCGGCCTCGCGCTGCACGCAACGCCGCTCGAAACGCTCCTGCGCGCAGTCGAGCTGGCCTTCAAGGCGGGGCAAGCGTTCTCGTCGGTGGAGACCGGCCGCTACAAGCCCTACGGCACCAGCACGGTCCGCGCGCTGGCCGCCCGGGGCTATCGCACCGAGCGCCAAGGCGGCGGCCTGTATCACGTCTACCCGAAGGCCGCCACGCCGGCCACGATGGCTCACGCCTGAATCTTTCCCCCGAGGACGCCCACCATGAAAATCAAATGCCTGCCGGAAGCCCTGCGCTTCGTAGCCCAGCACTGCAAGACCCAAGAAAGCGACCCGGCCGATGCGGCCGCCTTCCTGCAGACCAAGCTGCGCGAGGAGTGGGGCTGGAATATCGACTTCTCGCTCGCCCGCGACTTCATCGACGCCGTCTGACCCCTCATTGCCTGCGCCCACGACCATGAATGCCCAGACCCTCCTCGAAAAGATCCAGACCGGCCGCTACCGCATCGTGCAGGCCGTCGGTGGCCGCCGCTTCAAGCTGGAGCGTCTGCACAAGGAGCAGTGGCTCATCGGCGTGGCGCTCAACACCAACGCCGCCAAGGCCGCCTGTGCGCGGCTCACGGCCACGCAACGCGTGCATCTCACGATCTGGCAGGCCCCCGGGGCGCCCGCCTGAACCCCCCCGGAACCCCTGCCCCCCCCTGACCGCTCTCCACGGACCGCCACGACCATGAAACCCCAGCTCAACGACCTGCCGTACGTCGTCATCAACGCGAACACGCGCAACCCGATTGCCGCCTGCTTCCTGCCCGGCGACGCGGTGACCTTCCTCGCGGCGCTCCTCAACAAGAATCACGGTGGCAACACCTACGACATCATCGGTGACGACGGCTTTCCGCTCAGCAACGCCATGCAGGCCAGCGTGGCCGCCCTGCATGCGCAGGCACGCGACCCGCAGCACGCCCCGGCGCCGACCGTGGGGATCTACACGTTTTTCACGGCGCAGGCCGTGGGCGAGGGCGACGCGGTGAAGTTCGAAACGATCTACGTGGCCGCCGGCAGCCCCGAAGAGGCGATCGCCATCCAGCGCCGCCGCACGGGCGCCGACCGCATGTGGCTGTCGAACATCGACCCGCAGGAGCTCATCACGTGCCGCGCCGGCAACGCGGTGCAGGCGATGACGTTCGACGCGCTGGACGCGTGGATTGCCCACGCCACCACCCCGCAACAGGCCGATGGCAAGACGCTGCCGCCGGCGGCCATCGAGATCCCGGTGCGCGCCGAGTTCGGCAAGCGCACCCCTATCCCTGCATAACGACCGACCCCGGAACTTCCCATGAAAAGCGAATTGTTCATCAACCTGCTCACACCCCGTCAGCTCGAAGCGATCACACGGGCCGATGCCATCCTCGCCCACGTGCAGCTACCGAGCTTCGCCACCCTGTACGCGCTGTTGGCCGAGGCACGCAGCCATGTGGCCGGGCCCACCGCCCCGGACGAGGACCCGGGCGACGCGATCGAGCTGCTGGACCACATCGATTTCGTGATGGCCGCCGTGCCGGTGCCCGGCGCCCACGCCGACGCGCCGCCCGCGTTGCACTGACCGATGATTTCACCCCGCCGTTGCTGCACAATGGCGGGGTTCTCCGTATCCCTGTTTCGCCCCTGTCGAGCCCTGTCATGACCTACCCGTTTCCCGCCCCCGTGGCCACGCCGCAGGACGCTGCCCCAACGCCTGACGCCGCCACAAGCGCTGCGCTGCCCCCGGCGACTGCACCGGCTGCAACGGCTGCTCCGGCTGCTCCGGCAACCGCCACGCCACGGATGGCCCCGCAGGCCCGCTACGACTGGATCGTCAGCTACCTGCGGACCCATCAGCGTGGCACCACGCCCATTTCCGTCGACGTGCTGGACCGCGACTTCGTGGATGACTACATCGAGGCCACCGGCGCCAGCTACGTGCCCATGCCGTACGGCGCGCACAAGTGCGATCAGCTCGGGCGGGATCTGAGCCTGATGGCCAAGCGCTTTCGCCTCGCGCGCGCCCGCGTCGGCATCGACGGCGGTCGCGGCGAGGGCTTTCCAGCGTGGGTCTACGTCTACTCCCTGCGCTGACCCTTTCCCCGGCCCCCCCGACTCCGCCCTGACGCCCCGGACCCGCCCATGAAGATCGAAGAGAAGTTCCACGCCCGCAAGACCACCACGACCACGTTGATCGACGTGGCCCTGCCCACCATCCACAACGGCTCGCCCTATCCGCTCGGGGTGGAAGTGACGTTCCACGAGTCGGGCGACTTTGCCATCGCGCGCCAGTTACGCCTGCACATGACCCCGGGCGAGGCGCTGCAACACGCTGAGGACCTGATTCGCGCGGCACGGTCGGCGATGCAGAGCGAGCAGCTGGCGCTCGCGCACGCGCTGGAGCGTGCGCGGCGGGAGCTCGCCGAGCGACAAGACCGCACGGCCCCCGCCTCGTAACGGGCGTGCTTTCCGGTGCTGGCGCACGGCAATCTTTAGGAACGTGCCCTGCCGGATCCCGGGCGCCCGCCACCTTTGCGATAATGGCGCCCAAGCGCCCCTCACCTGCATCCACCATGGCCCGCTTCCAGCCGCTGCGTATCCTCTCTGTCGTTCTGCTCGTCGCCATCACCGGCACCGGCATGGTGCTGCTGCTCAGCGCGCCCGAACAAGGCGGGTCCGTGCTCGACGTGGCCCAGCGCGAGGCGCGCTGCATGCACGCCCACACGCCAGAGGCCGCCTTCGGCCTCGCCCGCGCCCTGTGCCGCGCCGAGGTGCCCGGTTTCACGGCCCAGCCATAACGGCCCAGCGATCACGGCCCCGCACACCCACGCCAGCGGCCTGACACCCCTGACACGCCTGACACGCCTGACACGATGACCCGCTCCCCCTTCCTGCGCCGCAGTCTCGGCATCGTGCTGATCGCCCTCGTCGTGCTGGCGATCGACCTCACACTGGCCGCGCACAGCCGCCGCGAATCGGTCGCAGACCTGCTCGCGCGCGAAGCGCACTGTGTGATCGCCTTCACGCCCGATGCACTCGGCGGCAAGGGACGTGATCTGTGCCGCGCCGGGTTCCCGGTCGAGCCCGGCACCCCCCTCACCGGCTCCAACCCCGCCACCACCGCCACCACCGCCACCACCGCCGCCAGCGCGCCGGCTGCCGCCCGGTAGGCACGGGGCAGGCATCGCCCGCCAACGCTGGCAGGCTCCGCGCACGCCACTCGGGCCGCCACGGATCACCGCTTCCCCCCGCCCGCCGGCGGTGCGGCGATAATGCATGGAGGGGGTCGGCCGGAAACGCTTGCGAGTATCGTTTTGATACTTTACACTGCAGCTCATGCAGGCCACACAGCGGCCCCGCCCCACTACGGAACGCCTTATGCCCACCATCGAGAAAGCCGGTACCCAACTGCTGAACGACCTGATTGCCGCCGCCAAGGCCGCGCCGGGCGCGTGGCAGAGCACGACCATCTACGACCGCGAGATCCGCTGCCGCAGCTCGATGCTGGGCCAGCAGTTCAAGATGGGGGCCCAGACCGTGCATGTGAGCGTCCTGCGGGACTGGATTGCCGAGTATCCCGAAGCCGATCATCCCGAGGCCGACGCGCCTGAGGCGAGCACGACGGCCCCCGCACTGACTGCGCCCGTCGCCCCCCTCGCAGCGGACGCGGCCGAGCCCGCTGCGCCGGCCGGCGAGCCGGGTCCGCAGCAGCAACTGGACGCCCTGATCGCGACCGCCAAGGCCACGCCCAGCGTCTGGCACGAGGCCTCGATCTGCGGGCGCACCATCGCCGCCCGCACGTCGATGATGATTTCCCGGCCGCAGTTCAAGATGGACGGCATGACCATGCACATCGAACTGCTGCGCAAGGCACTCGTCAGCATCGACGCCGCGCAGCAGCGCCAGAAGGCCCGCGATGCCGGCCCAGACTTCGACATGTGAGCCCGCCATGACGCCAGACTCGACCGCCTGAGCAGGCCCACACGCCATGACCGATACCGCCAAGAAGCTCACGCTCGCTGCCATCAACGCGGCCATCAAGGCGCGGGGCGTCGATGCCATCCTCTACCAAGGCGAGGGCTACTATTACTTTTCCGGGACAGCGGTCCAGTGGGCCTTCAGCGACGCCGTCCCGACGTTCCGTCTGAACCATCTGAGCTTGGACCAGTGGATGGAGTGGCTGGACAGGATCATTGCCGACAGCAACGAACGCCGGCCCTTCGGTGAGCCCGAAGTGGTGCCGCTGCCCGCGCCTACGCCGTGGCTGGATCGCGTCGTGACGCTGCGCCCGACCACCGGCATGGATCCGACACCGCGCACGGCACGCGTGGTAGCGGAGACGGAAAAGCGCGTGCAGGTGGAACTGGAGGATTCGGGCCAGATCCTGACGTTTGCCAAGGCCGACGGCTTGCCTGTGACCAAGCAGGATCGCGAAGCGTTTCCTCGCTATGTGATGACGCTGCCGGACGCCGACCCAGCTGCGACGGCTGCGCCCGCTGCCGCTGCATCCGCGCGGCTCGCCGCACGCACCTCCGGTCCCGACTTCGACTTGTGACGTCCCCCAGCCACTCCGACGAGACGCCCACTCGATCATGACAGAGAGCCACCCCAAACGCCTCACGCTCAAGGCCGTCAATCAGGCCATCCGGGCCCGTGGCATCGATGCCACGCTGGAGCAGGACAAGGAATCCCTGTACTTCTGGGGCTCGTCGGTGGAATGGGCTTATTCGTCGGCCGTCAGCGTCTATCGTCTGAACCACCTGACCATGGCGCAATGGATGTCCGAGCTGGACCGGATCGTGGCAGACAGCAACGAGCGCCGGCCGGAGGGCTACGTGCCGCCGGAAACGGCTGCGTCGTCGCCCTCCGACACCAAGGACCCGACCGAGCCATGGTGACGACGCCGACCGGCAGCGCCAGCAGCCCCGATCGCAGCGCCGGGGCGCAGCGTGCCGAGACCCTGCAGTGGGTGAATAGCCTCGACGCCGCCGCGCGCGAGACACTGGTTGCCCGCGTGAAGGAGGTGCAGGGCTGGGTCGACGGCTACGCCGAGGCGCTGGGCAAGCGCCGTGCGCCCACTGTACGGCTCTCGCTGGACGTCCTCTACTACGCCCCGATCCGCAACCGGATCGTCGTGCCAGTCCGCACGATCCTGCACGCGCCTGAGCGGCTGCTGCGCATTGCCGTGGCGCACGAGTGCGGCCACTTCCAGCGCCGCTGGGTGTCGCTCCTCGCGCGCTCCGAGCTCGCCCGCCTGCACGAGGAAGTCCTCGCCGACCGCGTGGCGATCCGGCTCACGGGCGCGACACCGGACGAGTTCGATACCGCCGTGCGCGAGATTGCCAAGTTCGAGCATGACTGGGATGAGGCCTCGATCGAAGCGTATCTGTCTCTGCGGCGCGCGCTGCTGCACCGCGCCGCCCCCGACTGACCCTACCGAAAGGACACTGTTATGGATTTTGATCGCTGGCTGGCCAAGGTCGAGCGCGAACTCACGCGACTGGGCGTCGACGCTCTGGAGGCCCGGGCGGAGGTGGACGACAACCGGGACTGGTTCGAGGCGCAGTTTGACAGTGGCGCCTATCCCGAGATCACGGGCTTTGAGTGGTACACCCACCATCGTTGAAGGCGTGAGCGTCGCGGCGTGGCCACGCCGCCGGTAAGAACTTAATTATCACGCATGCGATCACGCATGCGAATTAAGTCCTTACCAGCAAATAAAGCTCTTACCAGATGGCCCCTAAGCCCTTGATTCTTCGTGCTGTCGCGCCGAAGCGACAAATAAAGTTCTTACGCACGCCCTCCGCCGCGCTAATTAAGTTCTTACCAGACAGAGGCTTGCGCCACTTTGCGACATCCGGCGCCAGAGTTGCCAACCCAACTCGCGCTGGCAATTGCTGGATTTCGTACTACGGTGAGAACTCAGACGCGAAGCAATCACCACCGGGAGGGCGAAGATGGGAGAGGCAAAACGGCGTAGGGACGCGGGCGAAAGCCGGCCGGATTACGACACGCAGATCGCACTGGCCGCTGAGGCGAAGCACTACTGCTTCATCCTTGATCGTTCGGAATCGGGACGTCGCGCGCTGGCGCAGCTCAAGCGCGGGCCTGAAGAGCTGCAGGCGCGCGTCGCCAGCAGCGCGTTCCAGACATGGGAGGCGATGCCACACTTCCAGTTCGTGGTGGTGTGGGGCACATGGGGCCTCACCGGTGGGCTTACCATACCCGCCATCGATCTCCCGACCGTCCTGTCAGCGGGGCTGCCCAAGGCCATCGAACGCACGCTGGAGAAAGGCGGGCTCTGCACGGTGCTGCCCATGGTAGACCCCTCGCATGTCGAGGCCATCGTCGCGCGCACTGGCGAGTTGCAGCCGACCTTGGGCGCCGCCAACTGACCCCGAGACGCCAACGGCCGGCAACGCTGCACAACCCTCGGCCGCCGATGCCCGGGCGCTATACTTGCGCACCCAACGCCTGCCCGACTTCGTGCAGGTCTTCCGAGACCCGTCCGTGCCCTTGCCCGTGCCCGCCCATCCCACCGCTGACTCCACCACCAATACGCTGCCGGGCACGGCGCGCGCACGTCATTGGTCGCCCGAGGACGACGCCCGGATCCGTACCGACTATGGCCGGAAGCTCGCCAAGGACCTCGCCGCCGAACTGGGGTGCAGTACTGCCACGCTCAGATCCCGCGCGGTAGCGCTCGGCCTCGTTGTTCCAAGCCGTCCTCGCTCGCCACGCGACCGGCGCGAGCGTGACTACCTGCAGCAGGTTGTCGCCCCACTGCTGGCCTGCTGGCCGCTGTCACTCGATCTGATTGCGCGCACGATTGGCACGGGCGAACAGGAACTCTCGGCCTCCCTTGCACAAGGCAAAGCCCTGCCACCTCCCGCGCAACGCAAGTTGCTCACCCTGCTGGGCGTGAACCAGCGTCTGGGTGACGATGGGCCGCTCCCGGGTCCCCGGTGCAGCTACGCGCTTGTGGCCAACGACCATCCCGCGACCGTCGCCTTGGTCTACCGCTGGCTCACAGAAGACGCGCCCCCCGGCTTCGCCCGCGAAGTGGTTCCATTGGACCCGCGCGAGGCGTCCGACGACTGGCGGCTGCTGCTGCTCAGTGCACAGACCGCCTTTCGCCCGCAACTGATAGTTTTCCCGCGCGCCGATCCCAGCGCCGGCCTGCTCGACGGCACGACGCTGCCCGGTTTCAGCGGCATGCTCATCGTGGACACCGCCACCTATCGGCTGCTGCTGCGCACGTGGGAAGAAGTCATGCGCACGCCGCGCCTCGTGAACCAAGTGTTCCCGCAGCCGGTGGCGCGAGGACTGCACGCCAAGCTGCTCGCGCTGCCCGACCCGCGCATGCGGGACGTCCTCAACGATCTGGTCCGCATCGGCTGGTAGCCGTCAAAACGGCCGAGTGTTGCGACGTGAGCGTGTCCGAGTTCAACACGTCACTGGAGGCGCGCGCCTTGCCAAGCCAAGGCGCGGCTTAGGTTACGGGTGCGGGGTCCTCTGGCAAAACGTCTGTACGGATTGCATGGCGACGCACCCGGAAGCCATCCCCCACCCATGCCACCGACAGCACGACATGGTTGGGTGCATCGACCAGACAGGCCTGCGCCACCGCCGCGAACTTCGGGTGTGCAAAGGCGCCGGTCGGCAGGTCCATGTCCGCCACCGTACCGGCCATGTAATCCGCCATGCGGATCAGCGGGTCCAGATAGTTGTCCCCCGAGACGGACGGCGTCACGTGCACGAGCTTCGGATCATCGATCGCGTTGGCCCCCGGTGCGGCGCGGTTCGACTTCATCAGGTAAAAGAGCAGCGATGCGATATCCCACACGATGCCGTCATGGTGGGCGATGATGGCGTCCCGGTCCGACGTCCAGCCAACCGCTTTCGGGTCTACGACCTGATCCAGATAGTCGAGGAGCACGGCGGCGAACGCGGCCAGAATAAAAACTTTGCGCGCGAGCTTCTGGTTGCCCTTCTGGCGCAGATCCCGGGCAAACGCGGCGAGGCGTTTTCGGACGGCCGCGAAGTACTCCCGTTGTGGCTCACCTGACAGCGCGCCCATGTTCTCGGCGATCTGCCCGAACTCTTCGAGCTGGGCCACCTTGTCCTGCGGACGCGCGAAGGGTTGCATGAAGCGTGAATCATCATCGAGCACGAAGCTCACCGTGAAGACCACCGGCGAGTTCAGGTAGTTCAGCATGCCCTCGGCGGGGGTACGCGTCTCCTTGATGTCCTTGGGCGCGATGTGCTGGATGTAGTCGAGGATCGTATCGAGCTTGTCGTGGTGCAGGAGAAAGACGAAGGCCGCCGTGTCGTTCTTCTTCGGATCCTCGAACACATAGTCGGAGATCACATGCCAGAACCCGCCCTTAGGCAGCGGCCCCAACCAGCGTTGCAGGTCGGTCAGCGCACTCTTTGCAAAGACGGTCTGGACCGCTTGGACGAGGTCGATCATGGCATTGCCTGTCTTACCTGCCCACCACAGGCGCTGCGCAGTCCTCGGTCACGGGCCGCACGACAGCTGCCACCGCGCCCTGCGCGAAGCGGCACGTCTGCAGCGGCGACACCTCGGGATACTCGGTCGCCAGCATGCCGTTGAGGCGTTCGATCGCCGCCTCGGGCTGCGTAGCACGTTCGAGGTGCAGGCGCGCGGAAAGCGCCTGCGGCCGGATCACCGGCACATCGTAGGGTGCGCCCCAGACGATCTGACGGCCGTCCTCGGCGGTCCAGCGACCCACCATCTTGGCAAGGCTCGTATCGGCGGAGGTGGCCACATAGCGCCCGCCGGCGCCGTGCGCAGGCGTGTCCCCCGTACCCGCGTGGGCCGCTGGGGCATACGCAGCAGCGGCGGCCAGCAGGGTCAGGAACAGGGCATAGCGCGTCATGATGGCAATCCTTCGAGGCAGACTCGGCGGCGCGCGCCGCCGGTGTGGAGTCAATGGAACAAGAGTATCACAATGATACTTTAACGAGAAGGCCCAGCCTCGTCATGGGCGAGCTTTCCGGGCGCTGGCAATCTGGTGCTCGACGTCAGACGCTCACACGCCGGCGCGCTGCGCCCGTGGGCCGTCGACGGGCGCATAGCCCCGCTCGCACCCCACATACCCCCGCAGGTGCGGCGGGCGCTGCGACTGCAGCGGCGCCATCACCAAGTCCTTGAGCCGCCCCGCCTCGTCAAACGGGTCCTCCGCCGCGTCCATCGCGGCCAGCCCCGCCATGACCTCGGCACGAAGCCGCCGCGCGCGCGCACGGGCGATGGCGCCCGTCGCCCACCACGCCACGGCCACCGCTGCCGTGACGCCAGTAAGGGTCCACCCCTGCATCGCAGTGAATTCCATCTGGCAACTCCAATACGTCGAAATGCGTTCGAATAAGAGAGGATCGGCCGCCCTCAGGCGCCCCGCCGGCGACTGCGCTTCGCGGCGCTCACATGGGCCGCATAGGCATCGAAGGCCGGCTTGAGTTTTTCGACGACGACGCGGGCGCGCACCGCGAGCTGCTGTCGCGCGTAGCCATAGCGCTCGGCGGCCGCCTGCTGCGTATCGCCCAGTATCAGATAGTCGTGCAGTGCCTGCTGCATGGCAGGGCTCTCGATGCGCGTCACGCGCAGCATCGCCGCCAAGGTCTCGGCGGTCAGCGGATAGTCCGGCGCATCCGGGGTGTCGGCAGGGGTCATAGGTGTAAGGATTTGAGGCAGCGGCGCATCGACGGTCGCGACCGTCGTCACCGCCCAACATCCTACCTTGTAGGGACGCTTGTGTGGCCCTTTTGCGGCCTCAGGACGTGGCTTGCCGGTCCGCCGCGTCACGGCAGTGCGGGCACACCGCGTGAGCCACGCCAGCGCGCACCGCCGTGTGCAGATACCGGTTCTGGCACGTCGGGCAGGTACCCAGTGCGTCGCACCCGCTCCGGGTGGTCTGGATCGTGAAGCCATCGGCCACGAGCGCGCGCACGAACGGCGTGATGACGGGATCGGTCACCGGCGGGCGGCCGCCTGCCCGCTTGATGGTCTGGATCTGCTCGGCGAGCGTGGTGCGCGCAACGCGCAGGCTCGCGGCCGTGGGGATCAGCGGGCTCGCGCTCAATGGTGTCGTGTTCATGGTGGTCCTCGGGTCGTCGTCAATCAGTCAAAGCAATCGTCAGGCTTCCAGACGCTTGGCAAGCGTGTGCAGCTCAGGGGTAAGCGACACGTTGGCCAGCCGCAGCAGGCGGATGACCGTGCCCTTGATGCCGTCGCTGGTCTTCTGCATCTTGCCGAGCACCACGCAACGGCCGTCCCACATCCGGGACTCCTTGCGCGGGTCAATCTTGGTCAGCGCCTCCATGCGCTCCCACACCGCGAGCTCGGGACGGATGACACCCGTCTCGGTCTCGCCGTGATTCATCACGTAGCCCGTGAAGAGCGCGCGGCGGGCGAAGACCCCCAGCGCCTCCAGCCACACGGTGTGGCCGATCACCATGCCCTCGCGCACCTCGTAGGCGCTGATCGCGCCGGCCATCATGGCCTGCCAGTGCGGGATGTGCGTGCCGCACGCCTCGAAGAACGCCAGCACGAACGCGTCGATCTCTTGCAGCTTCGCGGCGTCGATGGTGGTCACGTTGGCCTCGGTGACGCCGGTCAGGATCGACAGGAATTTCTTGAAGGCGATCAGGCTCCACAGCTTCACCGACTTGGCCGGTACCGTGGTGTTCTCCACGTCGATGCGCGAGCGCAGGCCCGGCACCACGTCGATCACCGACAGCACCCACGCATTGAACGGGTTGCGGCGGTCGTACAGCGCGTTGATCGCGGACGACGGTTTCACCTGCCGGCCGTTGATGTCGGCAAACATCTGCTGCGAGCGTTCCAGCCCTTCGTCGAAATAGATGGTGACCGTCACGGTCTCGTCGGCGAGTTCAGGGCGGCGCGCAATCGCCTGCTCGATGCCGCGCCGACGATGCTGGCCGTCGTTAATCAGCAGCGTGGCATCCATCGGGATATACAGCACGCCAATGCGGCCGCCCGCACCCGGCACCGGGGTCGACTCGAACGACATCTGCGCCGACACGCTGGCCGTGATCGCGGGCAGCACATAACCCGTCGGGTTGTCGACCATGTACTCGCCGATCGCCTCGGCGCGCCGCTCGTTGAGCACGCGCTGCGCCCGCAGGTGCGCCGGTACCGCCTCCTCCTCGTCAAAGCGGAAGAGCTTGACCAGCGCGTGATACGGCACCTGTGCCGCGTAGTAGGCGCGCCCGGCCTGCATGCCGGCCACCGCCGGAAACGAATACGAAAACTGGCTGCGCTCGGCGCTCAGGGCCTCGCCCACCGCACGCACCCGCGCCGTCTTTTCTGCGAGCTCGATGCGGTTCACATGCATCGCATCGAGCTCCGCCTGCGCGCGCTCCTCATAGCGGATGCGCAGCACGTCCAGCGGCGTGCCCAGATGCTCGACCATCCAGCCGATCTCTTCGTCGGTCACTGGCCGGCCGCCGCGCCAACCGGGATTCAACACGCACTTGATGCAATGGACCGCATCTGCGTCGAACTTGTCCACATGGAACTGGTCGGCGAGCTCCGGATACGCCTCGCCCTTGGTAAGGCTTGTGTGGCTTTGCACCACGCCATACAGCGGCTTCAGGTGCGACGCGTGGTTGTAGCGGTTGTGTTTCTCGACGCTTGCGCGTGCCGGATCCATCTCGGCATGCGCGGAGACCACGGTGCCTTTTGCCACACCGCCGAGGTTGGGTGCAAAGGTGTTGTCCAGCGCGATCACGTAATGTTTGTTGGCCATGATGAGGATTCCCCTGAAGCTGCCCGCCTGACCCTTGGTCCGGCGCGACGGCGCGTTGATGTCATGGCTCGCATCGTAGGAGGCTAAAAACTTTTGCGCAATCTTTTTCGATTGCATTGAAAGAATATTTTTAGACCCCTTGCCAAACACTCATTGAGTGCTATACAGTTCGTTCAAACGCTGCACCGGCGAGCAGCAAGATTGCCGGATGAATGCAACGCAATACCCAAGGGGAAGCAACATGGAACGCGCATTTCGTATCGACAAGAGCGACATCACGAACAGCAATCAAGCCCGCCACGCGGCAGAGATGGTGTGGGGCCTGATCCGTGACGGCTTCAGCGGCAGCGTCACACGGTTTCTGTTCGCGATGCTCGGCCCGCTGGGAACGATGCGCCCGGCGAAGATCGACGGCCGCACCAAGATCGGCAAGGCATATCTGGAAGCCGAGGAAGAACTGTACAAGGCAGCCGAGCGCTACGACGCGGCCCTGCGTGGCTACAAGCAATTCTCCTGAGCCGATTCCCCGGACAAGACAAGGACAGATTCCGATGCCAACCGTCTTCGCGTGGTACGCCATTCACAAGGACACCAAGCACATCGTTGCCGGCTTTAACGACTATCATGACGCGGACACGTTCTGCACGGCCTTTGCCCACAACCAGTACGTGGTGCGTGATCGCGCGACAGTGGAAGCGATCCACGACCCGATCCGCTGATTGCACGGAGCGCGGACATGACCCACCCCGTCCAAATGCAAGCCAGCCTGAGCAGTTGGCTTGGCGACACGCCGATGTACACGGTCTACTCGGCGACCCAGCGCCTTCAGTAGGGGCTTGCAGGTATCGTTATGATACTTTACGATAACTCCATCAGGGCGCATACTGCCCGTCTCGCCAAAGGAGCATCGACCATGGGAATCCAGCCGTTTGACGCCGGCCAGCGTGCGCTGGCCAAGGAAGTGATCGACACGGTCGGCCAGCTGCTGGCAGCGCCACGACACGAGCGGAGCTGTTCGCTGGAACTGCACCAGCGCCACATGCAGCAGGTGTTCGGCAATGGTCCACGTGCCGGCCGGGGCGGGCGCATCTCGCCCGAGACCCGCGAGGCCTTCAACCGGGATTTCGAAGCCATGCAGGCCAAGTCCCCTGCCTGCAACTGCAGTGCGCAGCAGGCCACTGCGCTGCTGGCCAAGCTCACAGCGTTGGCGGCCTGATCCGGCGGTCCGCCGGCTTGCACATGTCCTCCACCATCCTCCGCGATCCCATGTCCGACAACCAGTCCTCCGATGCCGGCGCTGCACCCGTCACAATGATCGTGCAGACCTACTACATCTCGCTCGGCCGCAAGGGCGCGTTCTACACGCTGCGCTGCCGCCGGGACATGGTGCCGGAGCGCATCGCGCGATCGCCCTACGCCCCCGACCCGGATTACTATCTGTGCACGCTGGCGGCCGACGCCGAGCGCGCCGTCCAGAAGGCCGCCGAGTTTGTCGAGGGAATGCGCGAGCGCATCCGCGAGTCGGAGCACTTCAAGATCGTGTTCGACGCGGATCCCCAACACACGGCATTCAAGCGTCGGGGTCGGCTGTCGGTCAAGGACACGCTGGCCGTCGAGCGGATCGAGGACGGTTATTTCCCGTTCGGCAAGCACGCCAACACCGCGATTGCCGACGCCCCCGACTCTTACCTGCTCTTCTGGGCCGACAAGACCCGCGAGGAAGCGCCCGACTATGTGACGGACGTGCTGGCCGCTGCCTGCATGGGCGTGGCACTGGACAAGGGGCTGATCGCCAAGCGCGATGCCGCCCGCGCCGAGCGCGCCGCGCTCGATACGCAGTCCAATTTCATCGGCACCGTGGGCGAGCGTCGCGACTTCACCGGCGAAGTCGTGACGGCCTACCAGAAGGACGAGTGGAGCCCGTGGATCACCAAGGTGCGTTGCGGCACAGATCTCGTGACCTACATCGGCAGCAAGGCCCTCGGCGAACGGGGCACCGTCATCACCTTCCGCGCGACGATCAAGAAGCACGACGAGTACAAGGGCGTGCGCTCCACGCAGGTGAGCCGCCCGGCCTGAGCCGCGCTCACCGGCGGAGTCAGGCGTCAGCCCTGCCGGTCTGGGCCGACGTGGCCCCCTTCCGGGCCCGCAGCAGCCGATAGATCGTGTCCCGGCTGCAGCCCCCTTCCTGCGCAGCGTCGTCGACATTCAACCGGCCCGCCTCCACCGCCTGCGCGAGCGCCTGCAGCTGGGCAGTGCGCGCCTGCCTCGCTTGAGACGCCGCCCGGCGTGCGGTGCTGACCGCCCCTGTGTTGACCGAGAGATCCAGCCCAGTGAGTGCCTTGCTCACCGTGTTGAAATGTACCCCCAGCTGCGCAGCCAGATCCTTGGCCAGCAGCGTGCGATCGCGCAGCCGGGCCACGACGTCGGGATGATCGAGCAGGTATTGGCGGGTGCTGTCGGCGCGGGTACGCATGGCGATTTGGGAGGGGGCGCGGCAGCGCCACAAGCCGCTATCGTACAATGCCGCCGCCCCTCTTCTCTCATGCCGCCGCCATGCATCCGGAACGCTTCGAGTTCTACCACACCCGCGATCGCCTTCCCCACTGGCCCTGCACGCAGGGCGGCTGCACGGGCACGCTGCAGCTCGTCCCCGACAGCCTGCGAACGGCAATGGATGCTGAGACCAAGGCACTGTGGAATCGGCCGGACTACAGCTTCACCCAAGCCGATGACAGCGGCCGGTACAGCATGATGCTCAAGTGCCGGCGCTGCGGCGACGGCGTCATGGGCGTGGGCCGGTACCATCCGGAGCAGCCGTGGGAGATCGAGGGGGACGAGTTCATCACCGAGGCGTTCTACCCCGAGTACTTCGTGCCGCCGATCCCGCTGATCGCCATCCCGCCAGCGTGTCCGCCCCCGGTGCGCGCACCGCTGGAGCAGGCCTTCGCGGCGTACTGGGCCCTGCCGGGGCTCGCGGCCAACGCGGTGCGCGTCGCGCTGGAGCGGCTGATGGATGCGCTGCAGATTGCGCCGGCCGGCTCGCTGGACGCCCGCCTGAAGGATTTCGCCAAACAACGGCCCGGGCCGCATGCCGACTTCCTGATGGCCGCCAAGTGGGTCGGCAATGTGGGCAGCCATGACGGTGTCGCCACGCACAGCCAGATCCAAGACGTTCTCGAAATGGTCGAGGCAACGCTGCACGACCTGTATCCCCCCGACCTCGCGGCCATGGTCGCCAAGGCCAACCAGTACATCCAGCACAAGGGCCGCCCCACCTGATCGGATCCTCACGCCCCGTCTCGTAACGGCGGGGCTTTCCGGGGGACGGCAGAGTGCCCCGGCACCGCGCGCGCTACGGCCGGCAAAGCTCCCGGTTGCAGTACTGGATCAAGGCCTGCTGCACATACCCGCAGCCATTGCCCAGCCCCGGGAAATTGCAGCCCGCGAAATCCTGAATCGCCGTGAGATTGTAAAGACCGTTGACCGCCACGGTGGCGCGATCAATGCGGGCCTGCAGCTGGGCGCGCGTCTCGCCGGGCACCCGCGCCGGCAATGAGACCGCGAGGTCTTCATTGCCGGGGACCTTCAGGTCCGTCTCCGAGCATTTGTTGAGCAGCGGATCCAGACACTGGAGCACGGCGCCTTTCATGGTGGCCAGCACCGCCTGCAACGCCTGCTCCTTCCCGGCGAGCGCCACCGCGTCGTGAGGATCGAACTCGCCCGGATGCAGGCGGATGTATTCCAGATCGCCCAGCAGCGCCCGGCGCTTGCGCGCCGCGTCGTCGTAGGCCTCCAGTCGCAGCAATGCCGGCGTGTCGCTGTTGGCGGCCGTACGCAGGGCATCGGGCAACGTCAGGTTCAGATACGGTTGCAGCTCCACGGAGGAGACAAAGAGATCGGCATCCTGCATCGTGCGCAGGGCCACCGGGAAGGCCAGCGCGTCGGCCAAGATCGCATCGGAATCGGCGGCCACGGCGCCCTGCCCGCCTTTGCGCACAATGCGCGCGGAGTAGCTGTACTTTTTGAGGACCTGCGAGAGCTTGGTCCCGCCCTTGGCCTCGGTTTTGAAGATGCCGGTCGCCCCACCGGCGTCGCCTTCGGCGGCCTGCTTTTCGGTACTGGTCGACGTGAAGATCTCGACCACCGCTGAGTACTCGCCGCCGCGTGTCTGCGTGCGCACGAAATGCGTGCCGCACTGCTGCCGGAACGCCTTGGGGTCCTTCTGCCCCAAGTCAAAAACGGCCTTCTTGAGGGCCGGTGTTTCGGCGCGGTTCGTGCGGATGTCCACGCGGGAGATCACCGCCAGATAGACCGAGTAGCTGTTGAAGGTGGTCTCCCTGACATACGAACCGCTCGCGTTGAACAGGCCGTACTTTGCTTTGACCGAGACGTTCAGCTGCTGGCTGAAATCCTTCTCGTCAGTGATCCTGACGACTTGGAAATACCCATCCTCGCCCTGCACCGGCGCAAGCTTCCCGGTATTGACGCAGTCGCCCGCCATCTCGCCCGTGAGCACATCGTATCCCGCCCCGATCTGTGCGAGCGTCGACGGGCCCGTGAGCTTGACCTGACCGTGTGCCAGCGATGCCGTGACGCCCAGACAGCACACCACGTACTTGGCTGCCCCCATATGCCCCCCTTTGTCCTATCCGATGTGTCGCGCTCGCGCACGCATGAATTGGCAGCGTTGAATCTGGCGAGATCGATGTATGTGCGCTACCGGACGGAAATGCCGGAATTGTGAGCGCAGCCTGCCGCAGGCGAATATGGGAGCCCGCGAGATTGCGGTGTTCTTTATGAAGGCGCGGCCTCCGTGCCATGCCGATGCCCACAAGCCAAGGGAGAAACAATGGTCACGCTTCGCTTGCAGAACTTCACTGGCTTTTCGCAGCTCAATGATCCCACCGCGTTTGTCGAGTTGGTGTTCGACGCTGACAAGACGTGGAGGCGCAAAGCGGCCCAAGGATTTGACCTCGCACCGGCTTCGGGGGTCTGGAGCGCCGTCATGGCGCAGGAAACGCATGTGAAGACGTCCGCCGCCGCCAAGCCGCAGTGCATTCTTTCCGACTGCAACATGGCCAATCCCGATACCCTGCCGCAGGAGGGCGAGTTCTATTGGTACGGGGACAACGATCCGGTGACGATTGGAGGCAGGTGGCTGCTGATAGCAAAGTCATAGCTGACTGCACACGCACGCTTCGCAACGGCGCGCTGGCCAACCCCGTCGCGGGGTCGGTCACAGCTGCCGATCAGTACGCCCCGGCGATCAGCGCGCCGGCCAGCTGGCGCAGGTGAATCTGCCGGCTCGCCTCGCAGACATCGGCTTGCAGGCCCCGCCGGGCCACACCCAGCAGATAAGCGGTATAGGACATTGCACCCCCTCGGCGTTGTATATATCCCATCAGTATGCCCGATGCCGCCGCGCGGCGTAGGGCGCCCTGCGTGAACGCTTTAGGGTGCCCAACGCCAGACGGTCCGGGCTCCCGGCGCGACTTCACAGAGATGCAGGTCGTTGGCCACGTAACGCCAGATCGGCAGGCCATTGACCCGCCCGCCGGTATCGACCCGCGCACCATACACGTCGTATTCCACAAGTCTTGGCCCCGTGTCCTCCGTCACGGTGCCGGCGATGAGGGTTACCTGCTCCGGATAGAGCCGTACCAGTTCGCGCACGAAGGGCGCGATATGGCGCTCCCACGGGATGCTCTGGGATCGCACCAGTTGCAAGGCTTCCTGCGCGGGCAGCCTGCGGGCTTGGCGCACGCGGACCTTCGTGCGGCGCGAGCCATGCCGGCGCAGCCGGGCGAGCCGCTTGCTGGCCTGCTTGTCGGTGATCGATCCGTCAGTGATCGGTCCGACCTCGATCGACGGCGCCATCGCCGTGTCAGCCGTCGCCGCTTGTGCCCTACCGATTCTCTGGCTCATGGTGTCAGTCCGTAGGTGACCTGCCGCGCCATGTTGGCGAGAAAATTGCGCATCTGCGCGACGTCTGGCGCGTTCCCCAGCGCGCCATCGACCCCATAGGGATTGGTGACCCACAGTACGTCGTCTTCGTACTGGAGACGATGCTCGCAGACCATCTCCACGGCCCCCGCGAGCAGCCGCTCGGTCAGGGCCTCGGGGCTGGGCAGGCGCAGCGCCGCCCAGTCATTGCGGGCCAGCAGCGCCTCGATACGGGAGCGCGCCGCTTCGTCCGCAGAATCGGCCATCCGCCCGGCCTCCTGCTCAGCACGCCAGTCCGCCCAGCCGTGCACGCCCTCCGCGTAGGCCTCGGCAAGCGCCGGGACATCGGACAGCATCAGCGGACAGGTCGCGTCGCCAGCGGCACGCGTGAGGGCGTCCATGGCCTGTTCCACGGCGTCACAACACTGCAGGTGCGGCGTGCCCTCGTCGTACACGCGTGTGAGCGCCCAGCGGTACCGGACCTCCAGCGCCAACGCGAACAGCTCCGCGCCAACGGCAGACGCCACAGGCGCCACAGGCCCCTCAGAGCGCGCGCGCATCGACCTCCCCCACGGCCTTGCCGCTCGCCAGATCCGTCAGCAGGTAGCGGCCACCTGACAGGGCCGTCGCCCGGGTCCCGGGATGTTGTACGGCGAGCTCGCGCACAATGCGCTCGTGGCGGTCGGCGGCAAGGCGCAGCCGGCGGTTTTCCCGCACATTGGACCAGATGGCGAGCAACACGCCGATGACCAGCAGTGCGCCCAGCGTGGCACCGATCCACAGCAGGGTTCTCGTATCGGGCTTGACTGGCATCCAGTAGAAGCCCAACCCGAGGACCATGGCGATGGACAGGAGTTGGGAACCAATGGGAATGATTGGAGGCATCGAAAGTCGTCCTTTTTGATAGCGAAGTGGTCCGGGCCACCGGCCCGGCGGATCCCCGGCGCGCAGGCCGGGCGGTTAAATGCGAAATTACGCGGTCGTAAAGCCCAGCAGCGCCGCCAACCGGTCTTCGCTGAGATCGGGTATCGACACCAGCGGCTTGGCCTTGAGGACCACGCGCACGATGTGCTTGGTCTCGCTGTCATGCTGCGCCATGCGGCACTGCGCGTCGGCCAGCTGCGCCTTGCCGGCGTCGCGGTCGGTCAGCTGCGCGGTGGCAGCGGCGGCTTGGTCCTTGAGCGCCTGCAGCGCGCGGCGATAGGGTTCAGGCAGTAGGGAAACAGTCATCGTGTGTCTGGTTTAAGTAGGAGGTGAATCGGCAGTGCGTCTCGTAACCGCCGCGCTTTCCGGGCGTTGGCACGCGGCGGTCGTGCTGCCGCACGGCGGTCATTGCGTCAGCGTCGTCTCTGCCTTGCTCCGCGTGGTCACGGCTCGGGCGAGGTCGTGGACAACGCGCGCGGAGCGGCGACAGGGACGGCCTCCAGTGCGCCGTACTCGCTCACGATGACGGCCACGCGCGCGAGCTCGTCCACCGGCGTCGCGTCGTCCACGCGCCGCACCATGTGCGCGGCGCCCGCGTCGGGACACTCCCAGACCTCCCCCACCGGCAACGCCGCGATGGCCCGGCGATCCGCCGCGCTGTAGCCCGCATCCGCGCCGAAGGCGGCGGCATCCACCAGTTGCTCGCCCGGCTGCGCAAAGCTGGCGTCCCACTCGGCCAGATAGCGCCGGCAGGCGAGCGCCGCCACCGGCGCCGGGGCGGCGAGCCAGACCTGTACGGCCGCCCCCAGCGGCTGGCCACCGGCCGCGCATGCCTCCACGAGTTCGGCCATGGTGCGCCCGGTATCGACGTCGTAGGTCGCGCGGGCGTCGCGCTCGCAGAGCAGGCCGGCCTGCAGGAGCAGCCCTTCCTGTTCGGCGCTCAGCGCCAGCGGCCCGGCGGGCGTGTGAAGCATGGGATCGGGCATCAAGAATTCCTGTGTGAGGGGTGAGGGGTGAGGGGTGGGCGGACACGCTCAGGGCGCGACGTCCGCTGCGGGCGTGCGCGGCGCGGGGGTGGTCTCGCGCGTCCACGCCGGCGGCGTGTCCGACGCGGACAGGCCCCAGTGGTCCGGCCCGAAGAGCGCTTCGGGATTGGCGTGTACGAGACTGTCCTCGACACTCGCGCGCTCGGCCTCGGTGGCCGGGATCCAGCCTTTCGTACCATGGCGGACCTGCAGGGCCGTGAGCTTGTAGGTGTGGCGATCGAATACGAGGCGGCAGTCTCGCTCGGTCCCCCCGGCCTCGGCAAACAGATGGCCCCAACCGCCATGCACATAGCGCGGCACCGCTTCGCTCTGGTATTCGGGCGTGCAGCGTGCCGCGCGCAACGCGGGCGTCCACAGGCGGTCACAGGCCCGCACCTCGGCGTCGCCGGCCGACGCGCCGTGGGCAAAGACCACGCCCAGCGGCGCGCGCTCGCCCTCGGGCGTCACACTCAGCACGGCCACGCGATAGGTGTGCGCCGGTCGGCGGACATAGTCCTCGGTGTCCGGGGCCGGCGTCACGATGCGCGTCAGTTCGCCCTCGGTAAAGCGCACGACCGGCATGGCCGGCTCAGCCGGTTGCATGTCAATCGTACGGCCGGCGGCGCGGTCGGCCAACGCGTAGTCCTGCAGGACGATCCCGGTGCGCGAGGCCGCGTCCGTTTCGGCCGAGAGCTCCACGGTCGTGCCTGCCTTGAGCAGCACGTCGTCGCGGAAAGTGGGGAGCAATGGCAGCACCCGCGTGCCGGGCTGCGGATCCCACGTGGCCGCGATCGACGAGAAGTCCGTGTACAGAAAGGGCGAGAGCGCGCCCTGCGGATCGTCGAAGCGCCGGGGCGCATCGAACTGCAGCTTGACCCACGTGCGGCCGTTTTCCGTGTCGACGTGAATGATGGTGGCTTCGGCCTGCTCGTTGTTGAGCTTCGCCCGGTGCCCCACGGTGAAGCCACCAAGCGTCGTTCCGACCGGGCTCTCGTAGCGCGGCGCCGGCTCGGGGCTCACCTGCAGGTAGTCACGCAGCGCCGCGACCAGCGCGTCCTGCTCATAGCTGTACGCCGTGATGACGTCGTGAAAACCGTGGTGCGTGAGCGTCAGCATCTCGCAGCTCGACGGGGCGATCTGCTTCATGATGACGTAGCGCGCCGCGTCGATCGCGCACACGAAGATCTCGCCCTGCCCCCAGTGCTTGGCCCCGCGCACCACCTCGGCGAGCAGGCCGAGGTTCGTGTAGTGCATCATGCGTTTCGGATCCGCCGCCTCGTCGTGCGCGGCCAGAATCGCCTGAACCTGCGCGCGCGGCAGGCTGTGGCCGCCCTGACGGCCGGCCAGCGCCTCGCGCTGGCGCGCCAACCATGCCGGGCGGCGCAGCGCCGGCCGCGCTTCGAGAAAATCGAGCCACGCCGTCTCGCCGGCGCGCTCGGCCGCCGTCATCACAACCGTGTCGAGCGGCCCGTCGAGGTCGCTGCTGCGCGCATGCAGCGCATGCGGAAAATCGTTGACGTGCTCCGCCAGACGCGCGCGCCCCGCCTCGCCCGTCGCGACGTAGAACGACTCGCCATCCTCGGCGCGCCCGGGCGCCACGTCGATACCCAGACTTTCCAGCATGGCGCGCTCGGATTCCGCCGCCCGCACCTGACCGTAAAACATCCGCATGGTCGACCTCAACGTAAATTAATGTTTTTTTTGCATCCTATCACGCTGAATTCTTTGGAAAACAACGCAACCGGCCCGAATTGGATGGTAATCCCGATGCCTGCTCTTCGGCAACCCGGGCGGCCGGCCGCTGGGCCACCCGGCAAACCGGGCTGTGGAATATTTCTGGAATAATCGGACGCAGGTTCTGTCGTAGCGAGAGACCCCCTTGCCCCGCCGCCCTGTCGCGCCCCCGCCTGTCCCCCGGCCGCCCGCCCCACCCTTGGCCGCGCTCGACCCGATGCTGGCCCGGGCGATCCGCCAGCTGCCGGCCAGCGGTGACTGGCAATGGCAGCCGAAGCACGACGGTTATAGGATTCTCGCGGACACCGCACCCCTCGATATCGCGCCCGATCCGGCCGGCCGCCGGCCCGCCCCGGCAGCCCCCGTGGCTCTGCGCACTCGCCACGGCGCGGACGCCACCGTGTGGTTTCCGGAACTGCACGCGCCGCTGGCCCAGCTGGCCAGCCTTTCCCATGGTCGCCACGTGATCGATGGTGAGGTGGCCGTGCTCGACGCCCGGGGCGTGAGCGACTTCAACCGCCTGCATGCCCGCGCCCTGCGCCGGGGCTGGTATCCGGGCGCCGACCCCACCACCTATTGCGTGTTCGATCTGCTGGTCCATGATGGCGAGGACATCCGTGCGCGGCCGCTGGAGGAGCGGCGCGCCCGTCTGCGCGATCTGGTGGCCCCGGTGCCCGCGCTGCTGTTCGTCGACGATGCGCCGGACCCGGACGCCCTGTGGGCGCTGGTCCTCGCCCTGCGGCTGGAGGGCATGGTGGGCAAACGGGTCGGCAGCGCCTACACGGCCGGCCCGAGCCACGACTGGGTCAAGATCAAGCGCCCCGGCGCCATCGCCCCCGGCCGCTTCCACCGGGAGCCGTGAGCCCCGGCGATCACGCCCGGTGACCGGCGCAATCGCCGCCTATCACATTTAGTATCATATTGATACTTGCGGAGTCGGCAGAACGCCTCTACCATGGCGACATACTCGACCGCACCGGATTCCCTCATGGCCCAGCCGCTGACCCGCTTCTATTTCCTGCTGCACGCGCCCACGCATACGCATGCCGAGTCGTATGTCGAGGCGAAGAACAAGACCGAGGCCCGGGCCATGATCGCCAAGGCCTACCGGGCCGAGACGCCGCGCCGGGCGGCCGCCAGCGGCTACACACCATTCCATCAGTGCCGTATCGAGTGGACCACCGAGGAGGAGGTCGTGCCCGACTTGTCCTATGCAGACCGCTGGCACGCTGACCCCACCCCGCAGGCGGATGCGATCGCGGCGCTGCCGCTCACCCCACTGGAAGCCGAAGCGCTGCATCACGAGGGCGCCACCGTGCTGCCGCCGTCGCTGCGCGATCCGCGCATCGGCATCCTGATGCGCGAGGGCAAGGCGGTCTACTACCACTACCGCGACAGCGACTACCAGCACGGCTACCACGAAGGGACGCTGCTCACCGTGGTGCGTGCGCTTGGCGAGATCCGCCACAACGTCTGAGCTTTCCCAGCCGCCCGCGCCGAGCGCGCCGGCGGACCAAAACAGAAAAGGCCGGCATGCCCTCGCATGCCGGCCTTTTTCGTTGGCGTAGGCCGGTCGGATCAACCGGGCAGAGACTCGGCTAGACTCGGCTAGACGCGGCTAGACCCGGCTGGACCCGCCTGCTGTCAGAGTTCCAGCGCCGTGGCGCCGGCCGTGCGTGCCGGCTGCTCCAGCTGGCGCTGCACCGCGTTGCGACGGTGCACCTCCCGGTTGACGTCGCGCAGCACGTCGGCCGCTCGCATGCCCCCCAGTTCGGTGCCCACCGTGTAGCGCAGGAAGGCCCGGTACCCGGTGAGCGTTTCCGCGTCGACCGTGTCCACCGGCACATCCAGCAGCAGCGTGCGCGTATCGACACGATGTTCCGGCAACGCGTGCAGCGTGGCATGGAAGTCCTCGCGGTACTCGTTGAGCTGGCGCAGCGCCTGCGCGTCGACCCGCGCCGGGAACGCCCCCTGCATGTCGTCGTAGACCCCCAGATCGATGCCCATGCTCTGGAGGAAACTCCGGTCATCCTCGCTGGCCGCGATGTAGCCATAGTGCGTCAGCGCCGGTGCCTGATGCGGTTTCTGGTCCACCGTGAGCCCCAGATCCGCCAGCAGCGACGGCGTGCCCCGCGATGGAGCTTGCCCGATCAGCGTGCGGCCCAGCGGCGGCATCCCGGCGCCGGCGCTGACGCCGGGTTTCAGCGGCGTGAGGTCGATCCCGGGCAGCTCGCGCAGCCGCCACATCAGGTGGGCCGCGCCCGCATACGGATTCGGCGCGTTGCGGCGCACGTACTCGACGAAAGCCGGGGTCGCGACTTCCCGCAGCATGCGCTGCACGGCCTGACGGTGCGCGTCGCCCGTCAGCCCCGTATTGTCGATCCGCCCCGCCAGCGACGTGGCGCGCCGGTCGTGCCCCAGCAGCATGTCCTTGGTGCGTTGGTAGAGCTGGGTGAACGGGCCGCCACCTTCGCCCACGTAGGCCCGTTCCATGTCGTCGGGCGAGGCCTCATTGACCAGCCGGCTTGTCGCTTGCAGCTCGGCGTCCGCTGCGGCGAGCCGCGCATGGTGGATCAGCACACGTGCGGCCACCGCCGTCGCCGTGCCGCCGGCCACCAGCAGCGCGGCTGGCACCATGACCGGGGCCGACGACACCGCCAGCATGCCGAGCGAGCCGACCAATCCCCCCAATGCCACGATGGCGGACCGCTCCTGTACCTTCTCCTGCTTCGCCTCCAGCGCGCTCCAGCGTGCGTACACCGCATCGCGCTTGGCAGTGAAATAGTCCATCAGGCTCTGGCCTGAGGCCTTCACGGTCGGGGGGGTCATGGTCTCGACCAGCGTGCCGAGATCGGCTTCCAGTGTTGCAAAGTTCATGGCCTGCCCCTTATGCGTGTGCGAGGACACGATCGGCCATCGCATCGCCCATGTCGATAGCCTGCAGCACCACCGCATCCTCGGGCTCGAAGACGAGTGTCGTCACCGACTGGCACACCAGCATCAGCGCCTCGGTCTGCTCCATCACGCGTGCGAACGCGCGTTCGGCCGGGGCCAGCTCCGGGTGGCCCGTTTCAAGGCCACGGGCTGCCCCCAGCATGCGGTCCCCCGCGCGCTGCAGTTTCGCCACCACAGCCTGCGCGCGGGTCGCGACATCAACGACCGTGGCCACGCGGGCCTCGTCGATCTCGCGCCCCTGCGAGGTAAAGATCGCCCGCACCAGCGCCGGGGTCACGGGCGTCTGCGGGGTGCTGACCGGCGCCGCCGGCGCCGCTTGGTTAGTCGTCATGGATTCTCCTGACTGGGGATTCGGATTCACGTTGTGCCTCACGCGGCCAGATCGAGCGGGTTCGCCGCGCGGGCGAGTTCGAGACGCGCCTTGGCCAGACGCTCGCGGTCGTTGACGAAGAAATTCTCGTTGTGCTGGTCAATCAGGTAGCTGATGACCGCCTGCAGCCTGTGCGCCGGCACCGTGGCACGGCGCGCGCCGTTGATTTCCTTGAAGTCGAGCTCGAAGCGGTTCAGCGTCTCCACGCCCTTGATGACCGACATCACCGGATCGAGGAAGTACTCCCCGCCCTTGGCCACACTCCCCGGCACCCGGAACAGATAGTCGCCGTCGCGGCTCTTGTAGAAGTAGACCGCCCAGCGATCGTCGGTCTCCACCTTGCCCGAAGGATGGGTGCCCACCGGGCCCGACTCGATCAGTTGCGCGATCAGCGCCGGATCCCGCACGCGTTCCGCAAGCGAATTGAGCGCCTTGTCGGTGATGTGCGGATACACCAAGATGCCGTGCTGGCGGCTGCCAGCATCGTCGGTATAGACGATCTTTCGCCCCACGTGCTCACGCAGGTTCAGGCCCGTGGCGTCGAACAGGTTGCCGTCGAGCACCCGCACACGGCGCGTGACAATGCCGTTCTCGGCTTCGTCGAAGGTGTCGCGGGCGTCCAGATGGTCCTTGAAGGCATCGGCCTCGAAGTCGATGCCTTCGGCCGCCAGTGCACTGAGGGTCACCGTATTGATGACGTCCGAGCCCGGCTGCAGCGTGTACACGTAGTAGCTGCTGGGACGCGAGTACTCCTCGGCCTTCCCCGGCAGCGCGTACCACAGCACCACATGCGGCTGGGCTTCGCCGGTGATGTCCTTCTGGTAGAACACCGAGCCACGTCCGAGCACTTCCAGATTGCGCTCCATCCAGTCGAGCTTGTCGGCGAGCTTGCGCGTTTCGTTCTGCTTGTTGTCCTTGTCGGGCGGTGCGGCCAGCGCCTGCGCGACGCTGTCGAACTTCTTGCCGGTGACCTGCTGCAGCAACGCGTCGCGCCGGCTGCGCAGATTCTCCACGATGGCCATCGCGCCGCCCGCGCCGTGATCGCGTCCGTCGCCCTTGCGGATCTTTTCATCCACCTCCAGCGCGCGGACCGCCTTCATCTCCTGCTGATACTCCAGCGACGTGAGATAGACCGGCGCATCGAACATCGAAGCGCCGGCGGCCTGCGCGCCGGCCTGAGCGGCGGCCACTGGCTGCTCTTTCGCACCACCCTGAAAGATGCTTCGCCCCGTGCGCACGGCACGCCAGTCGTGACAGACCACTTCCAGCGGATTGCGGCCCTCGGCCTTGAGTTGGTCCAGCCGCTCGGTAAAGCGCGCCTGCAGTTCGGCGTACAGGGCGAACTGCTCATCCGAACGCAGCAGCGTCATGTGGCCGGTCAGGGACTTCACGAACCACAGCGGCCCCTTCATGAACACATCGCCGACATCCGGCATGTTGATGTCCAGCTTGTCGGCCAACCCGTCATGCTCCAGCAGCATGCGATGCGCGACTTCATCGCCCACCACATTGAGCAGATCCGGCACATGCTTGATGAGCTCGCCACTGTCACGGTTGGCCACGGTGCTGGCGGTCAGCGACCGGTTGGCGTTGTTGAACATCATGGCGAGGCGGTCATCCGCCGGCAGGCCCGTGAGCGGAATCAGGTACTGCGGCCGCTCGACCGAGCCCGTCCGGTCATGCCGGCCATCCATCTGGCGCTCCTGCGTGATGTCGGACTGCATTTCGGCCTTAATCATGCGGCGCGGCCGCAGATCGGTACCGGTAGCGGGGCTCGCGTGCAGCGAGATGCCGGTGCTGCCCGAAGAGGTCAGCAGAATCACATCCGCGCCGGGGTCCCCGTTATTGAAGGCACGCACGGCACGCTGCACGCGGGTCTTGTCGGTCTTTCCCGGTTGCGCTTCCACCGCTACCTTACCGTTCTCCATGGTGCGCGCGCGCAGGTTGCGGCCCGACACTTCAACCATGCCGTGGCCGAAGGACGCAAGGCCTTCGCGCAGATAGTCGATCGGGGTGAGCGGCAGGTCGTCCGGCAGCTCGTCAATCAGTCCCTGCAGGCGCTCGGTGACGGCCTCGATTGCCTCCCCGACCGCCTGCCGCTTGCTGACCTTGCCATAGCGGTTGGTGTCCGTGATGACCAGCAGTCGCTGCAGCGTGCGACGCAGATAGTCCTTGAAAGTGATGGGGCGCTCCAGCGTCACCGTACCCATTTCTTTCTTACGGCGCGTGCTGTCCGGCTCGTGCGCCACCTCCTGCTCGCCGATGTATTCGGCCAGCAGGCTTTCGCCCGTGCGGCGCAGCGCAATGATGGGCTTCACATTCTCGGCCAGTGCCTGCACGGCGTAGTCCAGCACGTCCGGCATCTTCAGCGCCAGCAGCAGCTGACCGGTGATCGCGTGCAGACGCGAGCCGAAGTTCATGCTGGTCGCGCCCATCCGCGCGCCCTCGCGCTCGGATTCCGGGATCTTTTCCAGCTCCTTGGCGTATTCCTTGTTGATCTGGCCGACGATCTTCTTCACGTCGCCCGACAGGAAGGCCATGCCGCTCAGGATCTCGGAGACCTGATCGGCCACGCGCAGGTTGCGCTCATTGCGCGGCGACACGCGGAACTCGCGCACCACGTTGCTGCTGTCCAGCTCGCGCGAGATCAGGCAGCCACGGGCCGCGATCTCGTAGTTCAGGGCCTCCTGCAGCGACAGCGGATCGCTGGCCACCGCTTGCAGCAGCTCCTCCGTGTTGATGCCCTTGGGGAGGATCGCTGTGTAAAGGCGCAGGTTTTTCGCGCCCTTGATCGGCGTACCCGACGAGAACAGCAGATTGCCCCCGCGCCGCGCGACCAGCGTCGTCATGGCCGCGAGGTTGTCGCTCGTATTGCTGCTGCCAGCGCCGTTGTGCGACTCGTCGAGCAGCATCGAGATCGGGAACTTGTCGGCGACCTGCAGCATGAAGCGCGAGGTCAGGTGGTTCTCCGGTCGGCGCGACAGCTGCGAGTACGTACACAGGATGATGTCGGTGCCCGGTGGCAACTCGCCGGCCTCGGCGAAGCGTCGGTACACGTCGCGCTTAAGCGAGCGCGCGACCACATTGCCGTCCCGATCCACGGTCTTCGAGTTGTCGTTGATGATGAGCGGATTCTGGAACAGTGCCCGGCTGTCGACGTCCACCATGTCCCGTTCCAAGAAATCGGTGAACAGGTTGTCGGTCACGGTCACAAACACCGGGATACGCCCTTCCAGTCGCTCCCGGCGTGCCACCAGCGCGATCACGCGACCCTTCCCCGCGCCCATCTTGTCGGCCAGCAGGAAACCGAGTTTCTGGTCGTGCGCGGCAAAGATCAGGGCCAGTGCATCGATCTGTTCGGGCTTCATGTTCAGCCGCTCCAGATCACTCACGTCGAACTGGAGCGCCTTGGCCACGTACTCGTCGATATCGCCATGACGGGCCTTGACCATGGCGAGCGCCGCATAGACCGGACCCGACAGGTTGGCCGGGATCATCATGGAAGCTTCGCCAACGTTCGAGAACGGCACGTAGGGCTGCTGGAATTCGTTGTCCTCGCGCTTGTCCTCGGCGAGCGCCCCCTCGGGCAGATCGAGCGGCTGCAGCAGCTCGTCGAGCGTATCCAACGCCTCGGGCGCCGGGCCCGCGAAATCCGCGATGGGCAACACTTCGCTGGCTGGCGGGATCACGACCGGCTGAGCCTGCGCAGCGGGCGTGTTCTCCTGTGCGTCCAGTCGCGCGGCATTGGCGCCGGCGATCAGGAACTCCGCGAAATCCATGCCGGTCTTCAGTATGGCCCGCTCGTCGTAGAAGTTGTTGGCCGGGCCGGTCAGGCGTCGCTCGCCATCGGGGCTGCGCGTAATGCGAAAACCATCCGCCACCATCTGGCGGATGTGGTCGCGCAGCTTGCCCGGCTCACGCTGATTCAGTGTGTAGGTCTTGTCCAGCGTCGCCACGATCTTGCCGCGACGCTGCGGCGACAGGTCATCTGCAAAGCCGCCCAGATCCTGCGCCTGCGTGGCGGCCTGCTGCGCCGCCTGCTCGCGGACCTGTTGCTCTGCCCGGCGGGCTTCGCGGTCTACCACGCGCTGGGCGTCTTCCTTGATGCGGGCTTCCAGCGTGTCGCGCTCCACGATGGGCGCGCCGAGCGTCTTGCCATTGAGCAGGGTCTGGTATTTGGCCGGGTTGCCCTGCCAGTGCGCAATGATCTCGATCTCGCCGGCGGCGGTGTGCCACTTGCGGCCAAGGTTCGGATCGGCTGCCTCGGCCGTGGCGGCAGCGGCCGGCTCGACCGACGCACCCGCCACCGGTTGCTGCGCGGCCCAATAGTCCTCCATCGCCGTGGCCAGTACCGAGCGTGGCACGCCGCGCTGCAGGTTCAGCTCGGCGTAGAACGCCGCACGGTCGGTGTCGAGCACACCGTTGAACGCTTCCATCGCGCTGTTGCGATAGGCGTTACGCGAGTGGGACGCCTGCACCAGAGACCGCATCTCCTCGACGAAGGCGTTGGGCGCCCCGTCCGCAGAAACGGGTACGGCCGTCGCTTCACTCGATTCCACCGACGCGACGGTGTGCGGCAGTTCCGGGGCCGGGGCCTCGTGCGCCGGCAGTGCCGTCACGGGCATGCCCTTGGCCGCCAGCGCCAGCAGTTCGCCGTACGTCTTGCCTTCGTTGAGCTTGTTGATCTGCGGACGCAGGATGTCCTTGCGGTCCGCCTCTTCGTATTCGAGATAGTTGGCGTGATAGCGCGGATCGATGTTCTGCAGGGCCATCGCCATCAGCACGGCGTCATCGGCCGCCAGATACACGTAGGCATCGTCACGGCGGTTCTGCTCGATGTAGCGCGCGGCCATGAAGCCGGCCGGATCGATCGCGGCGTAGAAACGGCCGTGCTCGAACTCACCTTGCGCGAGCTGATCGCCTAGCAGCGGACGCGGCGCGTTCATCACGATCCACCCTTGGGGCAGATCTGCGAAGGGGCCCTTGCCCCCCACCCAGCCGCGCAGGGCCAGCGCCTGTTCGCGGATCGCTGCGCCAGCATCGGCCGGCGCAGCGGTGATCGCAGGGTATTCCGCGAGCACGTGCTCGGGCACCGCCTTGCCCTCGGCAACCGCCTTCCGGATGACGTCCTCGTGCGTCGCCCCGAAACCATCGGCCACCCATTCCACGGCCTCGGCATCGCCCGCTTTGGCGCGCTCGTGGTACCACTGGGACACGCCATAACGCAGGCGCTCCCGTTCGGTGATACGGGCGACTTCCCGGCCGCCCGGATGCTGACCACCCACCTCGGGCGTCGCCAGCGCGGACATCGCCGCGTCCCATTGCGCCGCCGTCATGGTCCATGCCAACGCGTCGGCTGCCGGGCGCAGCAGTTCGCTGCCCTGTGCGGCGATGGGCTGCGAAGCCTCGATCGCCAGTTGGGCCGCCGCCACGGCCTCGTCGACGGCCCGCGCCACGTCCGCGTCGTCCGGGCGCGCTTCCTTCACACTTTCGAGACTGCCGATCAGGCCGGCCGCCTCGGACAGCAGCAGCTTGCGGACGCCCTCCGATGCAATACGCTTGCCATTCGCCGGGTGCGTGCCATCGCGCAGCCCTGCGGTGACGGCCTGCAGATCCGGCAGATCGACGGCAAACGTGTTGAGGGCTTCCGCTGCATTCTCGGCCGCCTGCACGGTTGCCGCATCCTCAACCGTCGCCTCGACCATCGCCGGCGCCGGGTCCGCCGGGTTCTGGGCCTGCTTCGGCTTCTCATCGGGATCGCGGCCGGCTTCGGCCATCACCAGACGCTCGAACGCGCCGCTGTAGCGTTGTTCCGCGTCATCACCGATCGCGAGGACGTTCATCTTGGCGAATTGACCTGCACGGCGTTGCAGGCCAATCACCATGAAGCGGCCATCCATGCCGCGCAGCGCAATGCGGGGATTGCGCTCGTCCCACCAGAAGGCCCCCGGCGTGCGCAGAATCACATCCTTCCCGGGCTGGGGGATCACCAGCGACAGCAGCTTGCTCTCGAAGGCGTAGCGATGCAGGCCGGCGTTCACCGTTCGTGCCTGCTCGGCCAGATAGTTGACGAGGTCGATCTCGCCGGTATGCGCGTGCATCTCGCGGCGCGCCTGTTCCGACGCACGGGGCGACATCAGGCGCAGTTCCGGTGCGATCGCCGGGTTGTCGCGGCGATCGATAATGACCTGCGACCATTTGCGCAGCTCATCATAGGAGCGCAGTACCGGCAGACGGTCGGGCAGTTCGGCCTCGACTGGCTGAGCACGTCGGGCGCCTACCACGTACATGCGCAACGGATACGCTGCACCCTGCTTCTTGTACAGATCACCACTCACATCCACGACACCGTCAACGTGATAGTGGTCCAGCAGATAGGCCAGCAGATTCTTGCTACGCCCCTCAACCGCCCCTTCATCGACCGTGCTGTCTGCACCGGTGATGAACACGGCGCGACCGTTGTCGCGACGAGCATGCAGGGATCGCAACAGAATGTAGTGGTCGAGCCGCTGCACTTCCATGTCCTCGGTCGCACTGCCATCGGGCAGACGCACCGTGCGCTTGCTGTTCATCTTGCCGAACGGCGGATTTGCGATCACATAGTCGAAGCCCTCGGGCTCGCCGAACTGCTTGCGAAACGACACGTCCGTGGCATCACCCTGCACGACCTTGTCGGCAAAATCGCGCGCGGCAGCGACGCGCTCCTCATCCAGCTCGATCCCGTAGATACGGCAGCGCGTGTCGTCGGCGCGGCCCACGTTGAAGGTGGTCACCAGCGACGCATTGCCAATGGTGGGATCCAGCACGGAACGACCGACCAATTCTTCCCGGGAAGCCAGCATCGCCTGCGCGAGCACCGACATCGGCGTAGGCGTGGAGTACTGCTGCAACGCCATGGAGCTGGCCGTGCGGTGGGCCATCTTGGGCAGGCCCAGATAGATGCGGTTGGCGATATCGAACACGCCCATCGCGTCCCAGCCCCGCGCGAGGTGCGCACGGGCCTGATCCTGCAGCAGGACATTCGCCTCGGTCTCGACCGCTTCCTGATACTGGCGCTCGGTAAAGCCGCCTTCGTTGGACAACGACATCAGCGCCTGCAGGTCCTCGCGCTTGAGGTGGTTGTTGCGCACGACAATGCGGCGCACGAAACCGCGTACGACCTGCCGGAGTTCGCTGTCTGTCCGGGCGCGCAGGAAGGTGGCGCGTTCGAGGCCATCGTCGCGGACGATGGACTTCCTGCCGTCAATCACCCGCTGCACGAAGCGGCCCGAGTTCGAGTCGAACACCACCTCGTCGCGATCGTTCATGCCGATGGCCTTGGCCGAGTCGTACATGGCGTTGACGGTGGCGTTGCGCTTCTCTGCGACCTTGCCTTTGAAGATGTTCTGGATGAGCTCAGGAGAGCCGCTGACCCACTTCAGGTGCTCGGACCCGAAGGCTTCCTTGAGCGATGCCGCAGTCAGGGTGTGATTGGGCTTGCGATAGATATCCTGCCCGTAGGTGCTGGGCATGGGCTCGAAGCCCAGCTTGCGGATGGCTTCGCCATGCTGGCCGGACATGTCGACCACGGAGATCCCTGCGACGCCCGTATCGCGAAAGGAGCCGAAATACACGCCGATCGCGCTCAAATCCATCCACTCGATTTTCTTCATCGCCACGGGCGTCAACGCGCCATCTGTGTCATCAATGAAGAAATTATCCCCGACGTCATTAGAAAACCCAAAATCAAGGTCACTGTCGTGGTAAATATGAGTTTTATCATGATTTGAGCGATCATTTTGACGTTTTTTTCTGTCTTGATTGCACCAAATCGATGGGGTCTCAGGCGCGGGCGACGGGCGCGCGCAACGCCTCGGGAAGGCCCGGCGGCTGGCCGTTGGCCACGGCCAGCGGCGTCACGGCTGCCGCATGAAAGAGATCCGAGACATCGGCACACACCGGGCCGTGGGCGCGGCCAGCGTGCTGCGGCCGATAGTCCCACGCCCGCACCTGCAGGGCGTGTTGCGCGATCCATGCGCGCACGGTCTGCCAGTGATGGGCCAGCACCGGCAGGCTGAAGCTCAGCACCCACGCGGGACTGGGATCGCACGCAAGCGGCAGGCCGTCTTGCGAGGCGCTACCCGCCAGATAGGGCGCGGCGGCGGCCGTGTGCAAGAGCGCCGCGTATAGCCGCAGCAATTCGGCGCCGGCATGGGTGGCTGTGCCGCTCAGTTCGAGCCGCAGACCCGCAACATCCTCGGCGCGTGGCACTGGCACGGCCCGTGCCACCTCGGCCATGCGCTCACGCAACGCGCGTTGTGCGGCGGCGTGCAACGCCCGTTGCTTGGCCTCGATGCCCCGCAGGTAGTCGGTCCAGTCCAGAAAGTAGAGGCGCAGACGGGCCTGCGCATCGAAGTCTTGGCCGCGCTGAAGCATGGCGTCGCGCAGGCGGCCGATGGCCGCATACGCCTGACGCCTGTCTTCGCTGTCGCCGTCGGGCAGGACCGTCAGTTGCTGGAGACGCTGGTCGAGTTCGGCGGCGAGCCCATCGAGCGTCAGACGGCTCGATACCGGCACGGCTACTACAGTGGACGGCTGCATGGCATGGCCCCGAAATCATCGCCCCCCGGAATGAAAAAGACCGCCCAACGGGGGGATGGGCGGTTTAAGACTACTGCGTCGCCGACGGGAGTATGGCGGCGACGGTTCGGACAATGGTCCTGCGATTACATGCCCAGCTCTTCGGTATCGAGTGCCGCCGCCGCTTGCGCCAGCTTGCCGTCGACGGTGCGCTCCGCTGCATCGTCGATGGCCGACGGGTCGAAACCATTGCCGTCCGCTTCGGTCAGCTGCGCTTCCTCGACACGCTCCTTGGCCGCGTCAGCACCGTTCTGGAAGTCATTAACGGTGGCCAGCGTGGCGATCGTGACCTTGCCCGGGCTGTAGTCTTCCAGCACGTTCTTGGTGAAGAAGCGCAGACCGTCGCGGCCGATTTCGGTGGTCAGGTACGTCGGCAGGAAACGACGCTCCTTGACGCGGCCATTCTCGTCGCGCGGCGACCAGAACATGTGCACAGGATGATTCGACTTGATTTCCGCCTTGGCATCATCGCCGGTGTAACCTTGCTTGATGAGGCTTGCACGGGTGGCGGGGCCAGCCGCGATGCGTTCGCCGGGAATGGCTTCCACCAGAAAGTCGCCGTTGCGCACGCCATCGACGATCGTCTTCAGATCGGCGACCACTGCGCCGTCCCCGGCGTCGGAAAAATCGGGGTAGCCCGGCTGGTCGCCCAGCGCGTAGACCATGGCGCGCGCCACCAGCATGTCCTGCGAAATGCGGTCGTCCTTACCGGCCGGCGTCGTGATCTTGGCGATGGACTGCTCTGCCGGCGCGGCATCGTGTCGCGTAATCTCGATGCCGGTATCCCAATCCTTCTTGGTGGTGGGCACATAGGCGGCATGTACGCGCGCCGGCGCAATCAGCAACTTGCCGTCTTCCTTGTTGATAAGGCGCAGGAACACGAACGGGCGGCGGCCCACCGGTTCATCATTGAGCGTAATGCTCGGCGCCATGGCGGCCAGCAGCGTCGGCTGCGCGTTTTCGGTATTCAGTACGACGGCGCTCTCGGGCATCACGATGTCGGCGACCACCGTTTCCTGCCAGCGCTTGTCGGTGTCGTTCCAGCGGCGGTCCAGCACGATGTTCGCGTGAACACGGTCGCACTGCACGCCTGCCGACGCGGCCAGCGTTTCCGGCCAGTACGCACGATAGCTGCCGTCTTCGTTCTTCAGGCAACGCGTGAACACCATCAGGCCATTCGTTTCGCAATGAACCTTGTTCTCGGGGTCATTGAATTCGCTCGGGCGCGGGCGACGCTTCTGATCGGTGCCACCAAACGTCTTTTCGAGCTTCGCGATCGCCGCTTCGCGGGTCGGGGCGAACTTCGAGCCGACGACCGCCAGCGCTTCGTTGACGTCCATCAGACGGACCGACACCGGCTCACCGGTGACGGCATCGAGCCCATGGAAGAAACTCGGGCTGTTCGGAGCCATCTTGATGGACTGCTTTCGCATCACGATGGTCTTCGGCTGTTCGGCCTTCGGGACGCGCTTGGGCTTTTTGTTGTTCAGGGCATTCAGTTGCATGTCGTTGCTCTCCAAATCGCAAAGTAAGTGGGACTTCTCACACCGCTTTTGCTAATCCACCGTCGGGATCGCAACGAGCGATTGGTGGAATTTTTATCACGACGTGCACGAAACGCAAAATTCACGGGTCTTTTGTGCCAAATAATGCAAAACGCTCGCCGGAGCGAGCGTTTTTTAACTTTAATTTCTTACACAATGCATCAGATTGGCGCATTTGGTGCGGACGGGGCCTGCGAGCCCGAACCCGTGGCCACCATCATCGGGAAGCGGCGCCCTGTCGCATCGCTGCCGGTGGTTGCCTTCAGCAAGCCCTTCTCTACCATGGTGCGGATCGTCCTTGCGTTCACGCGCGTGGCCACGGCCACGGCGCCACCCTGCACCGCACGGGTCTTGCCAAGGTGAATCTCGTAGCCGCGCGACGCGGCACAGAGCAGTTTGCCTTGCGCCAGTGCCTGCAGGATCTGGCGATGCAACGGGGTCAGTGACTCGGACATGCAAACCTCCCATGGTGGCAAGAATGCAGCAGCGACGTAGCCTATTGGGGCTGGTGCTTGGAAATGGGATCCGGGGCCGGCGTGTTCAAGACCATCCGTTCGCCCTGCCACGCGCGGAAATTGGCGAAAAGAATCGACAGGTCGAAATCGCCCTGCACGCTCGGCAACATTTCATTGCGCAGGAAGTCGCTCAAGAAAAACAGCGGCGTCGACTTGGCATTCCACTCCGAATAGATCTTCGGCATCGTCACGCCCAGCAGCGCCTGCGGGTCCGGCTCGAAATCGAACGTCGCAAATTCGATCTCGTAGCTGGCCAGAAACTCCTCGGCAAAATACAGCACCGCCGGCAACCCACCGTCGGGGGCTGCCACAAGTTCTGGCGTCAGCGGTCGACCATCGTCGTGCAGGCGGCCGCCGTTGCTCACAAAGCTCTCCAGCGCCTCACGCACCAGCGCGGCGGCGGTGTGTACCAGCTTTTCGTTCGTGTCCATGTGTCATCCAATGAGGCCGCGACTTCCTCCGTTGGGTCGCGTAATAATTTGATGTTTTTTTTGTGCGCTTCCGCACCGAAGATTACCACAAAGACAGAAAGAACTACATTTGATGTAGCTTTTTCTACGCTATTGCATCATCACCGGCGCGTACGCGGCCCCAAAAACAACGCCCGGCCAAGGCCGGGCGCGGGAAAGACAGCGGTGGCCCTGCCACCACACATGCGAGACTACAGACGCTCGGTGAACCGCTTGCGGCCCGCCACAATCATTTCCGTCTGGGTCTGCCCGGCCTTGCGCACGAGCTCCAGATCCGTGTTGTCGTTGAGCACGCCCCAGCGCACCGCACGCGCTACGGTGAGCGCGTCCACCCCCTGCTCGATCAATTGCACCCAGACCTGCCCCAGCGCGTGCGCCCGCTCTTCCTCCATGTCCTGCAGCCATGACTGCACCGAGCCCAGCGCCGCCGGCTTCAGCTCCACGTGCAGGGGCTTGGGCAGCTCTTCGTCGCCGATGAGGTCGTAATAGCCCACACCCGATTCGTCCACCACCGCCAGCTTGCGCTGGCCGGTCATGATGTCGTCCAGCTCCACATAACTAGCGGGGCCCAGTTTCACCACCTGACTCATTTCGTTTCTCCCAAACCTTGAATTCCGTATCTCATGGTTCCATCACCGCCGCCGGCGCGGCGCGCGGCGTGCTTGGCGTCATGCGGGCAATCGCCGTACCGACCTGATCGAGCAGGCCGTGCTCCCGCAGGATCGCGCGGGCGCTCGCATGTACATCGTCGATGGGCGCAGCCAGTCGCGCCTCGATGCCCACCGACACCTGTGCCGACAAGCCCGCCTGTCGCGCGTGTGCGAGCCAGTGCCTGCCCTTGTCATTCAGCGCGATCCGCCCGCCATCCACGGCCAGCAGATTGCGCTGCATCAGCGTCGCCACGTGCCCGACAATCGTACTGGGCCGCCCGAGGCCTGCGTGGCGCACATGCCGGAGCAACGCCACATCGGTCGGCCATGCTTCGTACCCGGCTTTCGCCGGCTTGTCCTTCCAGCTGCGCATCGGCGTACGCGCCGCATAGCAGAACAGCAGTTCCCGCTCCTCCACCGCCACGCGCAGGCGCTGCTGCCTGACCTGCTGTCCGCATTCAATCAGGTTGCGCGCCAGCAGCACATGCACGGCTTCCGCCGGACCCATCAGCGAGAGCGAGCGGCCAATCGCCGCCTCGCCTTCATCGTCGAGCGGGCGCGGCGCCTCGTGCGGCTTGCCGACGGACGCGTCGCGGTCTCGCACCGGTACCCGGCCCGCGTCATAGGCACAACGGTTGTTCTCGGCGAGCGTGCTACCCAATGCCGCTCCCGCCGGTGAAAAGGCCTGTGCACGGGCACGCGGGTAGGTCACCAGACCACGCTCATAGGCATCCTGCAGCGCCTTCGCCGCCGGCTCGATATCGATATGCAGACGCAGCGCGATCTGCTCGACCGCCTCCTCGTAAGCCCACGGCGTGCTCGCCGGGATATCCGCTTCGGATTGCTCGCGCAACTGGACCTTGCCCTGCGCAAGTGCTGCGGCCAGTTGCTCGCAGGCCGCGACGTCTTCCGGCCCATGCACCGGGATCTCTGTGATGAAAACCCGGCCGTCCTTGACCGGAAGGGTCAATCGATAGACGCCGACCTGCGGGGCCTGCGCTTGAATCGCATCGAGAATGCCGCTCTGTACCCGCCCCACGGGGATCGTGGCGCCTTCGACAATCACACTGAATGCGCTGCCGATCGCACGATCGATGATTCGCCGGCACATGCCCGCGTGCGCATCGGCCGCATCCAGCGGCGTGGCGCGCTCGAAGGCCCAGCGCAACTCGCCCTCATCCAGTGAGCCCAGCCGCACGCGCGACATCTTGCCCCGCTCACCTGACAGCAGCGCCGCCACGTCGTGGGCAATGACATCCCCCTCCTGATCGTCATCCATAGCGAGGAAGATCCGATCGGCCGCCATGGCCGCACCTCGGATCTTCTCCAGCAGCGCAGCGCGATCGTCGCGCAGGCCATACGCGAGCTCACGCAGCTGGGCATCCAATGCGATCGGTCGCAGGGATTTAGGGTTGTCGCAGAGATGGCCGACGGTGGCGAGAACCTGCACGGTATAGCGCAGGTCGCGCAGCCGGCGCGCAAGCAGATCGGTCTTGCCAGAGGCCTCGACCAGCACCAGTGTTTTCATGATGCACTCCGCCTGTCGCGGGCCGCCTCAGCGGCCCCGAAATGAAAAGTTAGCTGGCCTTGCCGACCTTGCTCGCACGCGGCAGCGGTACGCCGTACGCCACGAGGTGCATCTCGCGAAGGGCGCTGTTCACCAGCTTGGTCAGGGTAAGTTGATTGTCGCGCGCACCGGCGCTGCGTTTCTTCGCGCGGACATCCCCGAGGAATTCGAGCACATCCGCGTCGAGCGTCACGCGGCTGCTTTCCTTCGCGGCCGCCCGGCCCGGCGTGAAGACACCAAGCTCCATGGCTTTGGCACGAATGCGCGCGAACTCGTGATCCTTGACATCGTACTCGTTGCGCAGGATGTCGCGGCACGCGCCGATCGCCAGCTTGCGCTTCGTGCGCAGGTCCCCGAGCAGAATGGCGAGCTCGCGGTCACGGTGGTCGCGCAACAGCTTGTTGGTTGCGGACTGGATTTCGTTTTGCTGGATCTTCGTGCGTTTCTTGACCGAGTACAGGTTGAATTCAAACGCCTTCATCGCTTCCGCATCATCCAGCGGATTGGGCTTGAATTCGATCGTCACGCCGTCGCGCACGCGTCGCACACCGTTGTCCATCGCGCCGGCCTGCTCGCCCCGGAAGTACAGCATGCTCTTCTTCTGCCAGACCTTGATCCCGAACATCTTGACCGCAAACACGAAGTCACGTTCGGTCACGATGCCCGGCATCCCCATCAGTTCAGCACGCGTCTTGAGGAATTCGACGGACGAATCAATGGGGGTATGTCGGTCCGAAAACATGAACTCGTTCGCCAGCATCAGTTTGCAGAGCGCAAACGTATGTGGCGTACTGGACAGATAGTCGAACGACCGCTCCGCTTCAGCGATCATGGTTTTCAGCGCGTCGTCGGAAAGATCCGGACTGGCAAGAGCGGTCGGCATGCGATTCGTATCCGAAAATTCGGCAGTTTGATATTCTTTTTTATTGTACCCGAGCACTGGAAAAAAATTAAATTTCTGTTGCCAAGGCGCAGCAATTACGGGTTTTCGCCACTTTTGGGGATAAGAATGATGTCTATCCTCGCCAACGCATCATCAAAGGTCATGCCTTCATTGATGTAAACATCAAACTGCCTGATAAGTGACTGGATCAGCTCGTCCCGTCGCCAATCCGGCCAGCCACCGGCATCCGCCACGCGTTGGGCGCGCTCTGTCAGCGGGGCGATGCGCCATGCCAGCCGCTCGTCGATCTTGACCAGCGCACCGTCCGCATACACGGACGGCGGCATGTCATCCGTCAGGGTACGACCCACCGCAGCCGTCAGCGATTCAGGCGATCTTTCACCACCTTCGCCGCGCGGAACGCCACGCCACGCGACGCGCCAACCTGAATGGCCTCACCCGTCCGGGGATTGCGCCCAGTGCGCGCGGCACGGGTCTTCACCTCGAAGGTACCCAGCAAGGGAATCGTGAACGGCTCGCCGGCGACAATGGCGTCACCGAGCACTTTCACGACACCGTCGAGCACGCGGCCCGCTTCGGCCTTGCTCGATCCGAGCTGCTCGGCCAGCTTGCCTACCAGTTCTTCCTTGGTCATCTTCACTTCCTCCTGCAGCAGGCCTCAGCCGCCACTCATTTCATCAAAGCATCCGACAAATTCTGGATGCACGGTTTCAATCGAGGCGAGATTCGCCTGCATGCGCGCATAGCCCACGCAGTCGTTCGCGTTGTGTTCCTTGGATGGGCACGAAAGGATGTCGTTGCCGGGATGGCGCATATGGCACGGGAATCCCTCCAGTGCCTCCGCATTGGCCTGCATCTGCTGCACGAGTGCCCAATCCAGTTCGCCCCGGGCAGTCACACGAAACGGGCACTCGCTGCACGCCTCCATCACTGGCTCCGGCTCTCGGCAAGACGTCGCTTGAGGTCCGGCACCGTCAGCTTGGCCAACGCAGCGTCCGGGTCGTCTTCGACGGCGAGCCAACGCTGGATGCGATTGGAGGCGGCCAGCACATCCTTGTCGGCCTCCAACCCTTCCCACAGTTCCTTCACGCGCTGCTGGAGCGCCTGTTCGGCGATCGCTACGTCGGCGGCCTCACGGTCGAGCAGCATGAGCGAGCGCTCATGCCGCTTGATCTCCTGCAGCACCTCAAGGGCGCGGCGAAAGGCCTTGGGCACGCCCGAGCCAAAGCTCAGGATCATCGCTTCACGCCAACGAGGCAGCCGGCGCTTGCCTTACCCGGTTCGAGTCCCATGGCGCGCATGGTGCCTTGGGCCACCGATGTGCCATCAAGGCCCGGGAGGGTGGACCCATCCGCCGTCGCGTTCATGACCTGCTTCCTGATCCTCTCCTGCAAGCGCTCCTGATCCTCGGCGTTATAGGTCAGCCCTGCGAAGGCTGCCTGCTCTGCCGGCTTCTTGAGATAGCCGTAGGCCACGGTGCAAACACCGAACGCGACAACCAAGCCGAGGAACGACTTGCCCATATTGCGGCGTGCCCACGAAGCCGAGCGGCGCAGCCGGCCACCCGTGACTGGCGGCACAAAGGCAGGCGCCGAGGGCGCGCCAGTGGCCGGGCCGGCGATAGTCGCTGTAGCCGCCCCATCCTTTTCCACGAAATCGAACACCGCCGTGGTAAAGGCCGCCTGCACTTGCGCAGCCATCGCTGCGCCGATCTTGGCATTCGGGACCGTAAGCTCGGCAAGCGGGTGGTGGCTGCCGTCACCGGTCACGATGTCCAGCTCGACCCTGCTGCCGTCTTCGTTGGTTGACGTGATGGGCTTGTACTGCACCGTCGCGTCGATCAGCTGGCTGCTGGCCAGCTTCGCGGTGCGTGGTGCGACCGCGACGCCTTCGCTTGCCGGCAGGATCAGTCCAATGAGGCAATCGCCACCGTGGCGGGCGATGCGGATGGTTGGCTGGGTATCAGTCATTTCTTGATGTCCGTCAGAATGCGCTTGAGCAGTTCGTCGTCGTCAATGCCCGCAACCATTTGCGGGCCTTCCTTGGTTTCGAAATACGCCACCGGCACGCCGGCCGTGCCGGCCCCCTTGTTTGCGTCGAACGAGGCCCAGAAGTACGACTCGTTCTCGGCTACGGTCCGGCGCGTGTCGGCGTTCGGGGCGCTCGCGCCACCGCTCGTCTTCCCCATGACCTTGGCCAGCGCTGCGCGCTGATCCTTGGCTTGCATGATGTCCGCGATCAGACGCATGCCATCGTCCGGCCGACCCAGCACGGTCGACGGCAACCACTTGATGCTGCCGCCAGCTGCGACGTACTTGCGGGTCTTCTGATAGGCCGCATGGCAGTGCGGGCAGCGCGGATCGAAGATGATGTAGAGCGTCTTGTCGAACGGCGCGTTACCTTCCTTGATGCCCGTCAGCTTGCTGATGCTCTTGAGCGCTTCAGACGGTGCTCCCGCAGGCTGAGCCATCGCCGTAGCGGCTGCCGGGGTTGCCGTCGGCTCCGCTCCGGCCGCTGGTGCCTGCATGGCGGCCGCCGCTGCAGCTGCCACCATTTCCGGGGTAATAAACGCGTCCGAGAGGTTCTTGCCAGTCGCGGCGTCCCACAGCACGCCACTGAACATGACTTTTGCGTCCGGCGTGGTATAGAGGACCGTCTTGACGGGGCCGCGCTCGACCTGCCACACGGTGAGCCCCCCGGGGCCAGCCTGCTGGCCCACAACCTTGATCCCTTGCTTGGCAAAGAACGCGGGAGCCGCGACCGGTTTGGCGGTGCTCGGCTGCGCGTGAGCGCCGGCGGCGCCAAGGAGTGCCGTCGCGCCCATGGCGAGCGCAATTGCGACACGACGTGCGCGATGACGCAGCGCTTGATAGTTACTCACGGGAATAGCTCCTGACGGTGAACTGCTGCATGAGAATCCGCGACCAGCTCTCGGCCAGCGGTCTGATCTTCCCCTGATAGATCACGTTGAACTTAGGGGTCGTTGAGTGATAGGACGCGGCGCAGAACCAGAAGTCGCTGCTCTTGCACGCGCGGATCTTCTTCGAGAGGATGAAGGCAGCCATCTCGTAGTTGTAGCAACCGTCGTGCATCAACGCGTCCACGACCTGCGCGCGTGTCACGCCATAGCGCGCGATCTCCGGCATCGCGTCGTCGACGGATTTGTCGTTAATCCCGGCGCGCCCGAAATCGCGCGTGCCGTTCTCGTTCAGAATGGCACTGCCTTCTTTCCCGGCTTCGTGCTGGCCGATCGCCAGCAGCACGTTGGCGGGTACATTCCTGCGAACAGCGGCGTCCACGACGCACTGCAGCGTCGCAGGGCGCCACTTCTCCACCGTGTAGAAGGACGGATCGGCTAGACCAGCCATTTCCTCACTACCTCCGCGTGCTGCGGGAAGCGAGACAGGTCGACATGCGTGGTACCGGCATAGATGCATTCGCCGTAGACCTCGGCCAACTGTCTGGCATCGGGCCCAAGCGCATGATCCACGGCCGGGTGCGCCGCCATGCAACGATTGATGGCGGCCTCGAAGGTAGCCATGGGAATCAGATCATTCATGGCGAGGATCCTCCTGCAGCATCCGGGGCACGATGAAATGCACGAACATGACACCCAGATACGCGTACACGGACTTGCCGTCCATCGCCTTGTGCGGCTTGGTCTCGATGCGCGAGACGGAATTGCGTGAGATCTTGAACAGGTCCGCGATCTCGTCCTGCGAGAGCTCCAACACACGGGTACGGAGCTGCTTGAGCTCTCGCCCGGAGATCGGGCTGATATCCGGATCGCCAAACCTGCGCGCCACGGCAATGCTGCCCGAATCGGTGCGAGCCCACTCTGCGACGGCCATCAGGAATTCCCGCGTATTGCCGTATCGGGATGCGATCACGTCCTCGCTCGCCTCGGTAGTCGCGCTCATACGATCCATGCCCCTTGTTTTAGCCAGTGCCGGAAGGCACCCTTGACGAATAGCTGGCGTTGACCAACCTGCCAGTAGCGATAGCTCGCAGCCATCCCGTAGACTGCGAGGTTGACGCTGACGAACAACAGGAAGACGAACGTGAGGCCCGCCGCGTCGACGAGGACTTTCCAGCCAGCCAGCGTCAGGGTCAGAATGGCCAGCACATACCAGATCCGGCTCAGCCAACGGAACTTGCGCTGCTGGGCGTCCAGCGCCGCATCGCCCATCTGGGCCATCCGCGACTGGGACAGTGCCTGCAGCCGTTTCAAGCTGTCGGCGTCGCGCTCGATGTCCACGGCCTCGAAATGCGGGCAGTGTTCGCAGCCCCGGAACTGTCGCCGTTCACCGTCCACGATCTCTTCGAATGGATACATGCGCCCCGCCCGACAGCCGGGACAAACGCGCACGGTGACGCGGCGCCAGCTGTTGTTCACGACCCGGGCGCCAACGACGATATGTTCGACGTATAAAAGGTGCTTGGCCTGCTGAACGACGGCACGGCGGATGCCCATCAGGCGACCTCGTTGAAGCGGCTAATCACCGAGGCAATCGACGTCTCGTCATAGGGCAGCGAAGCCCCGTCGATGGTGACGGTACGATCGTCGAACGACACATGTGCTTCGAATGTCGCCTCCGGGTCGGCATCGTCGGTATCGAGCTGACGTTCCGTGACGCGCAGGGTCAGCTCACCGAGCATCAGCTCAACGGCTGCCGTCGCCTCGGTGGCCAAGCCATCGCCCACCTGCCACGACGTCCGCTTGCCGAAATCGTCGTCCTCAGCCTCCCAGACCCAAGCCTGCACTTCCGCCGATTCGAACCGCTCGGCGAAGCGGCTCAGAAACGAACTTGCGTCGGTGATGTGCATGGATCATCCTCATCATGAAATTGACGCGCATTCTACCGCGTCTTTTGGTCGTCTTGCTCCATTCGGATGCAAAACTAATCTTTTTTTTGCATTCTGTTGCATCAAGACACCGGGCCCAGCCCGGTGCCTCGGGGGGTTAAACGTCCAGACGGTAGGTGGACGCTTTCTCCACCAGTGCGTCCAGCGCGTTGTCGAACTCGTCCTGCGTTACCGGATCCGGCGTTGAGCCGTCCACGTAGGACGTGGCGTTTTCCATGGATCGCACGTCCCTGCTGGCCCGTGCGCGGGCTTCCAACGGATCTTCGGCCGCACCGAGGGCCACGTCGGCGTCGGCCAGCGCACCGGCAACACTGGCCCCGACCGGGGTGAGATAGGAACTGACTTCGCTCGGCGGCTCCTCGCCCTCCCCCAGCGGACGCAGCGTCAGCAAGCTCAGGGATTTCGGCGCAACCGTCTCCCCCGTCGCAGCATCCCCACTGATCTCCTCCGGGAACTGGTAGTTGTTGATGAAATCCACCACCGCCTCGGCGACCTGCACTTCCATGGGCCGATCATCGTAGTCGGCTTCGCCCGGAACCGTTTCCGGAGTCAGCGCCATGGCCATCCCGCCACCACCGCTTCCACTACTACCGCTGTTACCACCACTGGCACCCGAAGACTGTCCGTCCCCACCGCCGGCCACATCGGTCGCGGCCTGCGTGTCACCGCTGGCGGCGTCGCCAGACGTAGATGCAGTGCGCCGGGCGCGTGGCGCCGGCATGACGTCGTCTTCATCTCCGAAGGACATGCGCACGGCGCCGGCCGCCGGCGCACTAGCGCCATCGTCCTCGCCGAGATCTTCCAGCGACAACGATCGAGGCAAGTCATCGTCGGAAGGTGCATCCCCGTCACCCATCGGCATCGCAATGCCGCCCGCCAGTTCAGCGTCGAGCTCCGCTGCCAGATCCGCCGCCGTCACGGCGCCGGCAGGCCCCGCTTCCGGAACATCGGCCTCTTCAGCCAGCGCTCGCACCGTTTCCTGCAGCGCATCGTCTACCGACGCGCCGGTGGACAGGGCGGCCGTCCGGGATGCCTGCAGCTCGGCCGTGCGCTCCGCAACGCGGCGGGCCTGCATGCCGCCCTCTTGCTCGCAGCACACAAGGGCTACCCGCACGGCTTCACTCAGCGACAAGTGATAATCGTTGCGCGCCTTGCGAATGTACTGGGACGCCTTGAACAGCTCGTCAGCTTTCTGCGTCCGCGCGAAATACGTAGGATCAGTGGTGAAGCATTCCTTGATCTTGCCTTCCTTGAGCAGGCGGATGAAATGCTCCTCCACTTCCTCGATCAGCTCCGGGTCGTCATTGCGTCCACCACCCTTGGCAGGCGGTGCGACCTTCAGGAAGTGGTTCACGCGGATGTGGCTCGGCGTTTCGGGCTTCCCGTTCTTGTCGAACGTCTGCGTAAAGAATGACATCGCACGTACCACGCGCACACCATCGTTGCCGTTCGAGGCCTTCTTGCCGATGATGAAGGTGAATTCGCCGTCCTGCTGATGCGACAAATCGTTGTACGTGATGCGCTTGGTTTTCGTGATTGATACATCGCGCTCCGCGCGGTAACCACTCGCGATCTGTCCCGCGTCAAAAGTCTTGCGCGATTCCTCGTAGACAAATGCCTCGCCACCTGCACCGACAATCCGTTCGAAGGTTTCCGATTTTTCGCCTGACGTGAGACGGCCCACTGCACGCACGTTGGTGTTTTCCCACGTAGCGTCCGCCTCTTCCTTTGAGGCCTTCTGCAAACTGGAGAAATCTTGTGCAGCAAAAGTGATGCAGAAGCCCAAGCTTCGTGCCTGCGCGGGTGCTACGGCGAACCCCAGAACGGCATAGTAACCATACTCGTCGAGCACCACGTAATAGGGCACCGGTGCATTGGTGGGCCGTGCATACACGATCTCCCGTACTGCACCCTCTACACGGTTGCCAAGGCAGCCCGCCATCATCTGCTTGATTGCGCCGACGATCATCTTGCCGAGCATCTTGAGCGAATCCGGCGCCCGTTCCAGCGCGGGCAAGAGCACCACCAGAATCCGACGATTAATCACGACGTCGTACATGTCGACTTCGCTCAGGCTCGTCTGGAAGATGTGGCCGTAGGTGTAGGACAGATCCGAGAACAGACGCGTGAGCTGCATCGTGATGAAGCCATACTGCTCCAGCGTCTTCTGCTCCTGCTGGCCCATCACCGCCTTGTTGTAGCCCGGCAGCGTAAGCACGAAGGCTTGCAACGGCTCTAGCACCTTGTTGAAGAGCGGGTCGTCCACAACAATGTCTTCACCGTTGGACGGAATCTTCTTGTCCCAGCACATCCGCTCGATCACCGGCAACTCCTTCATGAAATCCATGAAGGTGTTCGCTTCGAGCAATAGATAGCCGCGATCGCGCAGGAACGTCAGCGCCCGCGTCAGACCCGCGACGAACGCGATGGCCCGGCCCTTCCACATGTCCCCGCCGCCACCGCTGTCATCCATCAGCGAGATGATGAGCTCGATCAGCATCCCCGAGGACCCCAGCGCGAACGGGTTCATCGTGTTGGTGGTCCGGTCCGTCTGCTTGTCCAAAAAGTCGCGACCGGACGTCAGGAAGTTGATAAGAACGAGGTCATACTCGCGCCCGATGTAGCGCGCGAGTCGGAACACGTTATTCCAAAGCGCGACATCGCCCTTACCGTCCGTATAGATGAAGCCCGAGTTCTGGATCAGCGCGTTGTACACCAGACCCAGCAGGAACTCAGTCTTGCCCGACCCGGTCGTGCCCAGCACCAGCATGTGCGTGCGCAGATCCGAGTCACTGGAGTAGATGCCCAGCTTGCTGGAAATCTCGTGCCCGAGAAATGTAATGCCCTTCCCTTTGCTCGGCCGCTCCCGTGGCATCGAACCATCAAAGGCATTGGCCTGCGCCGGCACCCGGTAAGGAAAATCGTACTTGCGGACGGCATCCGTCTCGAAGATGCGATCCCAAAGCCACCAGATACCTCCCCGACGCGGCACAGCCTTGCCGGGGCTGACATACATGCGATAGAACACCACCATGGCGAGCAGCAGGATCTCGCTGGCCAGAGGCACCTTCATCAGCAGCAGCGCCGTGACGGGAACACCGAACATCGCGGCGAGCACGCCGTCGGTAGTGTTGAAGAAGTCCCCGGCTCGCTTGGAGAACCGGCGCGTATCCGGGCGTAGCCGGTGGGCGGACTGTTCTTGGCCGGCTTCAATGCCGGAGAAACGCTGTGACATGTTCCCCCTTACACTGCTGCCGCTTCAGCGCCGGTGCGCCATTGCAGAATGAGCTCGGCCGCCAGCTGCTGGATGGTCGACGACTCCAAGTCGTCGTCAATGAAACCATCGTTGGCCTCTTCCGCCACAGCCAGCCGCTTGGCCATGACATAGTCCTTGCACGTGCCCTTGGGAAAGCGCTGCTTGAGGATCCGGCGGGCCTCATGGGCCGGCATTTCATCGTACAGCCTCGTACGCAGCGCGCGATCCTCGCCAGTGGTCGAAAGGGCCCAGAGTTCGAGGCCGCCGCTGGTGGCCGTCAGAAGCTGGCTAAGATCCCCGTCCTTGGTCTTAATCTTCGCCAAGATTGTCGAACCAACCCCGGGCAATGCCCCCTTCACGAAATTGCGCAGCGCCGTGGTTTCTGTGTCAGACAGTGAGAAGATCTTCTTGATGCGTTCACGCGTCTGTTCATTGCCCTGATCCAGAATGAAGACCGAGGTGGCAAGATCGGCCAGCGCCTCGAAGTCATCGGGCAACTGGCTTGCCAAGGCAATTTCCAGCATCCACTTGCGCGACTCGCGGCCGAACACCGAAATGGATCCACGCAGCATTTCCGAGAATTTCTCGTTCTTTGCCGAAACGTTACCTTGGGACCCGGTCTTGTGATACTCGTCGATGAACAGACGCTTGTATTCCTCGCCGTACTCTTCGATCCGTCGTGTGTAGTACGCCCGGTATTTCTCCGGAATCAGCGGCAGATCCTCCTTGATGATGGAGAACTTGCGCGTGAAAGCATTGAGCGCGGCCATGTACATCAGCGTCGTGGTCTTGCGGGCAGTCGCCGACGTTTGCTGCGCGACGTCCTGCAAGTCGAGCGCCATGATCCGCGAGGATGACACATCGAACTGGGTCTCCCCCTTGAAGATTTCGAGGTCGCTCAGGCCAACCATCTTCTGGAACTCGTCTACCACTTCGTCGCCGTGCGACTGGCGAATCGCCGGATCGGACGAGGCGGCGACCAGTTCGCTGAGTGTCGGCACGGCGTAGCGGTTCGCGACATTCGCCGCATGGTATTCGCCCCGCTCGAAGAGCGCGTCGACCATCTCCCACCATGTGGTCGCTTCGGTGAACTGAATGTTGTGCGCCTTGACGGCAGCCGCCACCGTTTCGTTCACGTAGAGGTTGAACTTCTTCGGACTCCCTCGTTCGTCCTGATCCGAGGTCCGCGTGTAAGCGAGGTCCACCACCTCGCTGAGCAGCTGCGGCATGAAAATGTGGGCGTGCCCACGCTCCGGCGGCGTCACCAGCAGGAGCAGGAAGTTGGTGAAGAGGTCCCGATCGCGCGGCAGCAGCTTACGCATCCCCATATGCGTGTCACCCTGATTCATGGCGAACTGCTTCGTGTTCTGCAGACGTTTATAGACGGCCAAATGCTTCATGTTGTCCGGCAACCCGTCCTGAATCACCTTGATGAAGCCGGAGGACGAAATACCGATGTCAATTACGCAGATAAAAGGCAAGCGCTTCAGACCCGGCATCAGGCACATCTCGACGTTCAACCGGTTGGCCAACACGGATTTGCCGGAGCCCGGACCACCGAAGTAGAGGGATACCCACGTGTTCTGTAGCGGCGAGAAAAACTCATAGGGCAGCAGCTTGCCATCGAGCGACCGGAATAGCGTGGTCCCGCGAGGGAACGGGCTCGCCGGTCGCGCAAGCGGCAACATGGAGGCGGCTGTATAGAGGGACGGCGCACTGACCGTCGCCACTGCGCCAGTCGCCACGCCGGGCGCGACACTCACCAGCGCGGTAATCGGGTCCCCGAATTCCTCCTCCACCGTGATGCGCCCCCAGCCCTGCAGGGCGCTGGACAGCTTCGAGCGCCGCATCATCAGGCAGTCCGCATCATCGTGCTTGGCCCATGTCAGTGCCATGATGCTCATCTTGACGATGCTGGCATGCTCGTTGTCACGGTAATGCTTCTGCGCGTTATAGGCGGCGTTCAGGTTGCGATTGGTCTCGCTGAATGACAGGATGGCGGCGAACGTCGAGCGCAGATCCAGACCCTTGAGGCCGTCGCCTTCGATCATGAAGCTCATGGCCCACGGGACCCGCCGCTTCACGCGCTTGTCGCCAATCAGCTCCTCTGCATCCATGTTGTTGATGGCCCGGAAGAACTGTTGGAATCCGGCCGGCCGTGTTGGCATGATTCGCACGCCGACCGGCGCAAAGGCTCGATCCGACAAACGGACCGCCCGCGTGTCAGTCACCGTGCCCTGCTGGGTATCGCTCTTGCCCTTGGGCCCAATCTCGGCTGGCGTCAGGAAAAGCTGGTCTTCCAAGCGTGGGTACATGAACTCGCTGATGTCGGCCTTGTTGGCATTGCGCTTCCACCGCGCGATCAGCTCATCACCGCGTAGCGCCGGACGCCAGCTCGCCGGCGTGGAGCGGTAGAAGAACCGGCGCTGCTCGCAGATCGACTCACCGACGTCGACGCGTTCCACCCACGCACGCATGCGATTCAGTTCGTTCTCAAACTTGCTGACGAACGTGTCGTGGCGATCTTCCAGAAAGCGCAGCGGGCGCAGGAGATTCTGCGCGTTGCGCATGGGTGGGACCTTGTGCGTTTTCCGGAAGGCAGCCGATTCGGCCTGCGACAGCTTCAGCTCCTCGCGAGACAGCACCGCCTTCGTGGTCCAGAGCACGATGTACACGTGCTCCTCCATGCAGTGCGCACCGTACACGTCAACGCGCTCTTCCAGCAAATCCGTAAGATCCAGTTGCAGGGCTTCCGCGCTGGTGTACATCGGCGACAGGATCCGACGAATCTGCTCATGCGGATCGTTGTCGCGCATGATGACGACCTGCACCATATGGCCCATCCGGCCGAGAAACGGATCGTTGAACTCCGTAAATTCCCGTGTGAATTCCGCGAAGCTTGTTTTACCGAGCAGGGTTCGGTAGCCGTGGTATCGCAGCACGGTACCGATCGCGCCATTTTTGTGGACAAGATTACCGGCGCTGGTAGTCTCCAGATCGCAGTAATCGTTGATGGAGACCTTCAGCTTCGAGAGGACCGTCGAGACGCCATGCTCGATGGCTTCCATAAGTTGCGCAATCATTGTCGTGCCCTTCAGTCGTTCAGCTTGTCGATCAAACGCTTGATACCGGCCAGTGCGTCCCGGCGATCTGGCATAGCCGCGATCGCATCCAGCTCCATCACCAGTTTTCCGTCACCACGCCGACGCACCTGCTGCTCGACGCTCTTGAGCTTCATCTGGCGGTCGGACGGCGCGTTCTCGTCCACCATGTCATCACTGGTCGGCATCGAGTCGTTTCTCCGAAATCAGTTCGCGATATTTGGATACCGGCACATCGAGTCCCATTTCCGTGGCCAAGTCGATGATGTCCGTGGTCGCTCCCGGCGGGTAATACGCAATGACGTTTCCCCAGCCGTAGCCGTAGATATCGAATTTCTCTTTGTAGAGTCGCGCGGCATCCATGAACGAGAGGACGCGATCCATCGCGCGGTACCAGACCGCACGCGGCAGGAATACTTTCTTGCCCACGCGGTTCACGCGCGGGTTAGCCATCGATGCCCAGAAGTTCTCCGAGAGGATGCCAAGGCTGGTCGAAGCGAGTGAAAAGTCGCCTTGGCTGGCGAAGACGTCCAGCTCCTTCTGGTGCTGGTAGCCGTCCTCGCAGACGTACGCACCCAACACTTCCACCTCGCAGTACTGCTGCAAAAGCAGCAGTTCCGGCTGGGCTACCCAGTTACGCGAGTTTGGAGCCCCCGCATTGAAGCTCAGCAGCTCGGCAAGGCCGCCCCGGCGGCCCTTCACGGTCACCTTGGCAAGGACCGGCATGTCCTCATTCGCGAGGCACCATTCGATGCGATCCTCATTGCGCTGCGGCAAGCGCGCGCCTTGGAGATAGACCCACCGATTCGAGCTCGGTACCGGCGTCGTCAGCACATCGATGGCGTGGGTGTAGCGAGGACGGCGCAGCGAAATACTCTTCCAGTCCTTGCGCTGCGGCTTCATTACGGAATTCCACGTCTGGAATGCCAGCTCCATCGCATCGTTGACCTCGCCGTTCATCCGGCCTGTCACAGGGAAGCGCAATGCTAGATATTCCGCGAGGGTCTTGGTGATGCCCTTGGGAATCTCGGCATTCAGGTCCAGCTTGAGGGTCTGCACGGCCAGCCGCATGACGCGCCCGAATAGGCCCGAAAGCAGTTCGGCGGCTTCGCTGACTGCCATCTGATCCGGCCCGAGTCCCAGCTCGTCGCACAGCAGCTTCAGCTCGGTGCGCAGGAATCCAGACGAGTACAGATTGGGATGCCGTCCGAGCTGGTTCCCGTTGAAATCCTTGAATTCGAAGTTCGTCAGCCACTTCACATCGGAATCGAGCTCCGTGACCTTCTTGATACGGCGGACGGTCCCACCGTCGATCGAAGCGTAACCATCGGTGGCCGCTTTCTGCGGCCCACCGCGTCGCTTGACGATCGCGTCGTCAAACAGCACGACGCCATAGCGTTGGTCGCTCATGCCGCACTTCCTTCGTTGTGTACCTGTTCGACCGTCGCCAGCGTCTGCATGACGATGTCGCTGAATTGGGCCTCATCCAGCAGCCGGTACCACGCGTTCAACGGCAGGCGCCGGCTCTGGTCTTCCGTCCAGTACTGGAACTGGGTCTCGAACCGCTCCGGGCGCGGCAGAAGACGCAAACTTCCGAACAGCTCCTCGCGGCGCGCGTACGTTTCGGCATCGAGCGACATCAGGGCGTTGGCGATTAGCGAAGGGTTAATCACGTCCAAGCTCAAGCGCTGGGTGAAGTCCTTGCTGACGCCGTTCCTTTCGAGCAGATCGCAGAACCGCTTTTTCACGTTCGCCCGTCGGTTGATGAGCACGCTGTTGAGCGACTGCACGCGCATCTGCACGTTCTTGACCATGAGCGCATCGTCTGCGCTTAGGTTCTTTGTGTCCGCACGTTGCACGATCCACATCACCAGACAAAGCTGGTTCAGCTCGGCCTGCGTCAGCTCTGGCAAAGAAATGATGTAGCCGCCATCGCGCATGCCGGCCATGCCGACGTGGAAAACCTGATGACACAGCGGACACGCGCACGCAAGATTGGCAAGATCGTTGTTCGCATGGTTGTCGTCCAAGTGGTGGACTTCCTGATACTTGTCCGAGTGCAGGCCGCAGAACTCGCATGAGTACTCTGCGGCCTCCAGCACGGGGGCCCGCACACGTTGGAACGCCTTATCGGCCTCTCCGGCGTGGTCGTGCATACGCCAGACTTCGCGCTTGGCCGACAGCACCAGCGCACCGAGCGTGCGGGCAATTCTCGCCATGGCGTTACGCGAAGATAGTGTTGCGGGTCAGGCCGATCAGCAGCGGAATGATCGTCATGGCGGCGCCGACGAACACACCTGCAATCGCGCCCTTTGGGCTTTCGCGCTCTTCCTTGGACGCCTTGTACATCCCCCATACGCAAATGGCGAACAGGAAGATGCCGGCGGCCGCGCAGCCGATCAGGAACAGATCGATACCCGACTGAAAGGTGTTCTTGCCTTTCGTGAAGGTTGCGGTGAGGTCATTGCTGCCTGCGCCGGATGTGTTCTTGATGTCGTCGAGCTTGAACGAGGATTGCGCTTGTGCGCTGCCCATCGCGGCGTATGCGACCATGGTCGCGACAATCAGTTTTTCGTACTGCTTTTTCATTGCTTAACTCCCGTGGTGGTGTGGTGAATCAGAAGATGAAGATCTTTACGAAATCGAAGCCGGTGACCTTCGTGAAGAAGGTCAATGACTCCTCCATGTAGACGCAGAACATTCCCCCGATGATGTAGGCGATGGAGCCGCCCCACTCTTTCTCGGTACCGCTGAAGAAACGGTTGAGCAGCATCCATCCACGACCAGATGCGATGTAGCCAAGGATTGCGAAGAGTCCAAAGAGCGCGGTGATCGCAGCCTGCTGGGTGGCACTCATGCCTGCGCTCTGGAAGCCCATCGATCCGTTCTGGATCTCCGTGCCCAGCACCGTGTTTTTGGTGAGTCCGATCATGTACATCAGGCTCGATATGACCGCGCCGATGAGGATGTTCGAGATGGCACCGCCGTTGCTGACGTTTCGGCCGCTTGCCGTACGGCCATCCTTGTGGTGGATGATGTAAAAGCTGTAGACACCCATGGCCACCAGCACGACGCCGGCAGCGGCGAACACGACTGTGCAGAAAGCGAAGATCGCGGGGAACGCTCCCGAGATGTTCACGAGGATCTGCAGCAGGTCGGCAAAGCCCTGCGAACTATTCATCGCTGCCTCCGCTTAACGCGTACCGATGTACTGGTTCCCTTCGAGGACGATGCGACGGTTCTGGGTGTCGATACGCTGGACCTTCATGCCATCAATCATGTCTCCCGGCTTCACGCTTCCCTCGCGCTGCTCGCGGGCGCTACCGCCGGTCCGCTCGTAGAACGCCATGTCGCCGACCCATCCCGTCAGGAAGTAATCGCGGCGTGCCATGGGCTCGCCGCTGGCTTTCGCCGGTTGCGCGACGGGCTTGGTCGCGGCGCCACGCGGGACACCACGCACAACGCCTGCAGCGGCCTCGCGCTTGTGCTCGGCTTCTTCGTCCTTCACAGCCGGCTTGGATGCTGGCGCATCCCTGCGGGCCGGCTTCGGATCCGCCTTGGGTTCGGCCTTAGGCTGCGCGGCAGCACGGTTGTCGTTCAGGGCCTTCACGGCACGCCCAAGGTCTTCGAGGCGGGCATCCATCGTCGAGAGCCGTTTCATGATTTCATCGCGCTCGCGGGGCCAGTCACGCAGGGTCTGCGCCGAGCGCGCATCGATCGCTTGCGACGGCGCGGCACCTTGCGGCTGCGCGGCCGGTACCGCGATGGCCGGCTGCGATACGGCCGGTGCTGTGCTGGGCGTAGTAGTCGGCCCGGCAGTAGGCGCGTTCTCCATATGCGGCGCGGCTACGGGCTGCTCCTGCACGGGCGGCACAGCGGCCGGCGGTGCGGGCTGCATAGGCGCTTGCGCGGGCGGCTGCAATTGCTGCATTGGCGCGGCGCCCATTTGCGGACCGCTGGGTTGGCCTTGAGGCGCGAATTGCGGGCCGGTGGGCGCCCCGTTGCCGTAGACCGGAACCGGCGCATTCATTTGCGGTTGCGGGATCTGCGCGGCGGGCGGTTGCATGGCAACGCCGCCCGCCATTTCATCCTCGCCGCTTGCCTTGGACTTCTTGACGAGGACGACCGCATACAGGGCGATCAGCAGTACGACAACGACCACGAAACCGATAATGAGGTACTTCAGAAATGGCGGAAGCCCGCCCTTTTTGCGGGGTGCCTCGGGCTCCGGCGGCAACTCGGTGCCGTCGTACGGTCCGTGTTCGTCAGGGCCGAATTCGATGTCGGCGTGTGTCAGAGTAGGTTGGTCCACGGTTGGCCTCTCGTTTATTCGGTAGAGCTCGCGTTTGCGAGTGAAATCAATATTTTTTTTCTTCGTACACTGGCGCCAAAAAGATCACCGTGATGTCCTTCTTCGGATAGAGCTTCATGGTCGTTTTGATGGCCTGCGCTTCGCGATTGAAGGTGTCACCCCACGCCATGCCGGCTTGGCCTGCGGCCATCTGCGCGGTGCGGCGTGCATCGATGTGGTCGGTCGTGGTCGTGGTCGTGGTCACGTTGCCCACCGTGGTTGCGCTGGTTGTGCCAGTAATGATCGACGCCGCCTGCCCGAGACCTTTCAGCAGGCCCGCAACGAAAACGCTGCCGTACTTGCGCACGCTGTGCTTGTCGACGTCGTCAGCCATGCCGCTGTCGCCATGTTCGTCGACGCCGATGGCGTTGACGGCGATCATGCCCTTGCCCGCGCGGGAATACTTGTCCAACGTCACGATGAAATTTGGGTCCATCGCATCGGCGCTGCTCGGCTCTGCGCGCCCGATCAGCGTGAACTTGTCATCGGCATAGCCAAAGCAGTCCAGCACCACGTCACGGCGGCTGGAATCCGAGTTCACGCCGTTCTTGAGGTTGCAGTAGTACGCGTCACCGGCGTCGATCAGTGGCTTTTGTCCCGAGGCGGCTGCGAGCTGCTGCGCGCTGAGCTGGGCGTTTGTCCCCGTGGCCTGCCCGTTGACGACACCCGTTGTGGTTTGCGCCGATACCGGCATGGCCGCCACCGTACGATCCGGCAGCTTGTATGCGCCCGTAGTAAAGGCGCCTCCGGCGCCCATTGGGCAAGGCTTGCCCATGACACAGGTCACCTGCTCCATCACGTTATTCGTGATCTTGTTGATCGTGTCTTGGCTGAGGATCACCACCGGTGCGGCCGCCTGTGCGCTGGCGGCCGACGCGGCAGCAGCAGGCGCGCTGGCCGGCGTTGCGCCGCCCACCGCATTTGCCCCATTTGCCGGGGCGGCAGCAGCGCCGCTCGCAGGTGCCAGTGCGTTGCCACCCGTCCGGAAGTCACCACCAGAATTGCTGGTAATCACCGGACCCGGGATGTACACGCCACCTTGCTTGTTCACGTTGGCGCTCTGCGCGTTATCCGCTTCGCGACGCATGTCCGCTTCCTGCTGAGAGGCCGCGATCGTCGATCCGTAACCATTCGGTGACGGCGCCATCGCATTGCTTGCGTCTGCCCGTTGCTGGAGGTTCAGGCGCGGCTTGCTCGTGAAGTTGTAGAAGCCAATGATCGCCAGCAAGATCACCGCACCGCCGAACACGAAGATGCCAACCCGACCCGCGCCCGAGCCAAATGTATTTTTGATGTTGCGCTTCTTGAGCTCGGTAGTCTGCTGGCGGAGCTTCTTCTGCTTGTCAGCATCAAACTCCGTACCGAGTTCGTTCAGGTCATCCGGCGGCGTGCCGTTGTCGTTTCCGTTCTCGCTCATGATGTGCTTAGTTTCCGGAGATGATGAGGGAGTTGCCCTTACCGTTGATGCTCACAAGCAAAGACGGGTACACGCGATTGAATGCGTAGACGTGCATGCCATCGGCGCTGCCGACGTGATTCATGAATGCGGGGGACAACAGCGTGTGGCGCGTGCGCAGGTAGAGCTTGCCGTTGAGCATCCATGCGTCCGCACCGGCGCCACCGACCTTGAGACGAACCGCGCCCTGCGGCGGCACACCATCTAGGAATGCGCCCATCGCGCCGTCGGCTTCTGGCACGCGGTCCATCGAAATGATCTGCGGGCGCGCATTCGGGTTGCGCCCGGAAATGCGCGCGGCGATCTGCGAGTCGACCTCGTTCGATTGCCCGGTGTTGAGCACGAACGTGATGGGTGAAGCCAGATCCTCCAGCTCAACCACCACGTTGCCGTAGGCGTACATGAGCTTGGGCTGCAGCTTGACGATATTCGTGGCTGACTTCTCTTTTGTGCCTGCCGCTCCGCCGTCGCCGGGACAGGAAGCACCGTCGGTGAACTGGCTGCAGTCGAGCGATACGCTCTTCACGAACCACGGATTGCCATTGGTGTCACTGAAGACCAGCGAGGTAATCCAGCCGGCGGACAGTCTCACCATCTTGGGCCCGTCGCTGTCGGTCGGATCAATGTAGAGCGGCCGTGATACCGGCTTGGCAACCTTGTTCTGCGGGTAAGGTGACACCAGCTGCTGACGCGCCTGCGCTGTACCGAGCTTCAGCTGCTCGATCTGCTCTGGCGTCAGCACGAGCGCAGACTGGCCCTTGACGATGTTGTCGACCTGCTCGCGCACAATGGGCACCGGTGGTGTCGTGACAGTTGGCTGCTGCTGGGCGACAGCTGCAGCGGCGATAGTGGTCAGCGCAAGCGCGGTGAGTAGCTTCCTCATGATTTGATCTCAGTTGCGCGATTCGAGCAGGTAGGAGGAGTCGATGCTCTCGACAGCGAGGCCTCGCGGATTGCGGGTGCTCGGCGGCACGCGGGTTACCCTCACTTTCAGCAGCAGCTTTTCTGCGGTGGGTGCCTTGTTGCCGGCGCTGTAGCTGGCCAGCACCGGCACATCGATTTGCCACCAGTCCGGGCCGGCGCTGTTCGGTGCACTACGGCGCGACGGTACGGGAACGTGTCCGGTGCCTGCGGTCGTGGCCGATACAACGAAGTAGTTTTCGACGACGTTCTTCAGCACGCGGGACTGACCGAAGGCGCTGATGTAGGCGTTGCGGTAGTCCTCGGTGAAGCTGCGTTGCGCACAGGATTCGATCTGGCGCTGGTAGTTCTTGAAATCGTAGGTGTTGACACACACGGCCGCGTCAGTCGCGAAATCAACGATGGAAGGCAAGTCGACAGTCGCGCCCTTGGTGCCGCTGACGCTGCACATGGCTGCGGCATTGGCGGTCGGGACGTATTCGCTCAGTGGAAAGTGAAAGAACGCGAGCCACACCAAGAACGCATTGGCCGCGACGCTAACACCCGTCACCGGTGCCCATACGCTGAGCGACTTCTTGTTCTCGGTGTAGGTGTTCTCTTCCTTGCGTCGCTCGTTGTGCACACGTTCGAGCTCCTTCGACGGTTTGTTGTCGCTCATCTCTTGCCTTTGATAGTCGGAAGTTCGCACGCAAAGGTGCCATCGCTGACGAAGGCAGTGGTATGGCGTGCGAAGTAGCCCGCGTAGACGAGCAGAATCAGTGCCGTCACGCAGAGTCCGTAAGTGGTGTAGCGGCACGCTTTGCCAAGCACGCCAAAGATGCGGCCAAAGACCCGGAAGAAGAGCGGACTGCGATCGCGTTGGGGTTGGCCCCAGCTCGACGCATGCCGGACGCGCGTGGTCTGAGGAGCTGTCATTGGCGGAGCAGTAGCGAGCGGAAATCGCGCTTCGCCGTTTGCGGCGCGACTTCGGCTTTCACGGAATAGGCCAGCAGGGGGCCCCCTTCGTCGCGCAGGATCGCGCGGGTCACGGCCTGCTGCCAGTCGTCGGCGGCGGCGGTCGCGAATCGCTCCCGTCCGACTTTGCGCACGGCGGTCCAGAGGACTTTCTCAAGCCATCGACCGGCGATGTCGGGATTGGTGGGAGGGGTCGCAAGGAAAACCTTGGCGCGCTCGTACAGCGATGCGAAAGATTCCCCGAGCTCAGCCAGTACGGCGTCGGCCACGGCCTTGCGGAACTGTTCGATGGTGGGACATTCGGCGCACTCAGTCACGACGTAGCGGATCAGTCGTTCGGCGGCCCCGGTGCGTTGAGATAACGGCAGAACGCTCATCAACTCGGACACGAACAAGCCGACCTTTATCCCGTCGCCCCCGGTGCTCTGGGGGAACAGCTGCGCAGCCTGCTTCGCAAAGCGGTGCTCGTAGTACCGCTTGCCCTGCAAGGCAGCCAGCAGCCGATCGGTTTGGGATGGTTCCGCCATGGGAAGATGCGCACAAAACAGTTTCGTCAGCGCCGCATTCTGTTGAATTGGCGTGTTTCTGTCAATGTGGATTAGAAAAAGAACGTTTTTTTCTATGCAAAAGTGCGGGGTGCAAACCACAGTTGGCAATGTCCGAGTTCAACACGTACTTGCACAAAAGCCGCGCTACGGAGCCTCGGTCGTCTGGGTGCTGGGATTTTGGTTCTGGAAAGCTATCTATCGACCCACCCCACCCCCCGCGTGCGAGCGCACGCGTTTACTGGGTATTGGTAAACAGTGGTATACCTGTTGTAAACATAATGTCACGGTCGAGAGAGTCCAGATTTCTCTGGTAGATCAATGACTTGCCGATGGATTTTTGCCCACGCTGTCCGAGTTGAACACGTATTTCGTCCGAGTTGAACACGTACCCTGTCCGAGTCAAACACGTACTGTGTCCGAGGTAAACACGTACCAAGTCCGAGTAGAACACTCCAGCTGTCCGAGTCAAACACGTACGAGTGTCCGAGCTAAACACGTAGATGTCCGAGCTGAACACGTGTTTGTCCGAGTTGAACACGTCGGTGGATGTTCAGCGTAAACCGGCGCGTATACCGTCATCGCGGTCAAACTGAATGCCCGGATGTCCGAGTAAAACACGTATGTAGGAGAGGATCTGCGCCCGCTGGAGGCGGGGTGTCCGAGTAAAACACGTATCAGCGTGGACGCAACACTGGCACGCGGTTGCCCATCTGAAAGCCGCTATTCTTTGACATTGAAATACAATGAATAGCCATCAGGTCGGCTGCGCTGATGCCCCAAAAAAAAATGGCGCGCCCGAAGGCGCGCCCAACGATGGACGAGGTCTTGGCAGACCTCGCGTACAAGCCTGTATCAGCGTGTTGGCTTTGTCTTGGCCTTGGAGCCGTCCCAGAAACGGACGCGGCCGGTATCGCCATGCGTGAAGGTATCGTAGACGCCGATACCGCCCATCCCGAAGAAGCCGAACATCTGCGCGACTTGCTTCGGCGTGAAGTGATGGCTCTTGATATCGGCTGCCTTCGCGTTCTTGTGCTCGGAATTCTCCTTCCCCTTCTCTTTCCGATTGGTCTCGTCCGTGCGGAATCCGCTGGTGACGATCAGAGGGGCCGGCTTGCCGATCAGCAGTTGCTGCCAGTACTGCGTGCCGTACAGAAGATTGAGCAGATTGACGTCCATCATAACCGTTTCGTCCTTCTGCCAGTCGCGGAGTATGTGGCAAAGGCGCACGTAATTGTCGAAGACGATCTGCCCGCCCGACCAGTAGGTGACCCAGCTCTCCTCTTTGGTTTCCTCCCGATATAGCCATAGGCCTCTATCCCGAAACCAGAAGTCGTCGGTATAGGCTCCAGCGATTGTGGGCGTCAACATGCCGAGGCCGAGCGCGGCTGCGCCCTTGATGACGAAATCTCTACGGTTCATGCCGGCAGGGCCTCTCGTGCCTCCACAGCACTGAACGAAGCAGGCTTGGTGACAGCGACCTTGTCGTTTTCTTCGTCGAAGGTGAAGTCTTCTATGACGCCCTTCTTTTTCAGGACCGCAAGGGCGGCCGGCAGACCCTTCTGGCGGAAGTCGGACACCTTCTTGGTCACGATCGCCCGCCGGGCTTCCTTGTCTGATTTGTCCGGGTTCGCTTTCCGGTATGCAGCCTGCAGGGCATCGACGGTGCCGTAACAGAGCTCGAACAGACTCAGGACCTTGATTGGGTGGACCTCGGCGTACGGATTGGTCTGCAGGTACTTGAAGATCTGCCGCTCGATGCCGTTTGTCGCGTGGTACTGCTTGTCTTCCAACAGGACATAGCTGTTGGTGAAAAGCAGGACCATGCGTGGGTCCAGCTGGATATAGCGCTTGGCTCCGCTCACGATCATGTCGCGGATCGCATTGAAGGGGACAACGTTGCGTCCCTTGGCAAGCATGATGAGCCCTTCCCGTAGTCGCCAGACGCTTCGCTCCAGTTGCTCGACGTCGGGGTTGCCGAATTTCCGCGCCGATGCACTGGCCGTCTTGGCGAACGGTATTGTGCTGATCTCGATGTAGGCCCATGGCGCCTGATGCTGTGCGATCTGTATCAGTTGCATGAGGACGCGCTCATCATCGTGGCGGAGTTCGGCTCCGCTGTAGAGGACGCTGATGTTTCCTCCCAGCTGCCCCATGAATTCCCGTTCGCAGCGCCGGCGCGGGACGTTGTTACTGGCAACGTGAAAGAGTGAAGTCCTGCAAACGTCGGCCGGAAAGGCCAATCGCCCGACGGGTGTAGGTGGGAAGCGAAATCCAAGCTGTATGGCTTCCTGCCGCGCTTTGACCCGCTCGGGCTGCAACTGGTCTTTGATGGGATCTTCGGGCTCTACCAGAGCCAGTAGCTTGGCATGCGGGTGGATGTGGGCGTCGTTCTGTTCCAGCAGCAGAGCTCGCAGGGCGTCGCCCTTGAGCGGCTGCAGCTCCTTTTGTTCCGTTGGCGCTGCTTCGGTGGGCGCGGCAGGCTTTTCGTTGGATGCGGCGGGAGGTTCAGAGACCGGCCCGAAGAGATTGCGCTGGGCCGCCTTCCCTTTCGCCGGCTTACCTCCATTGAGAATGGTTTCCGTCTCGGCCTTGAGGATTTCCCACGCCTCCCGGAGGTTGATGTTCCGGTCATCCATCATGGCCCGGATGCTTTTCTCCACATCCTTGGCATGCACTGTTGTCAGCTGCCCGTTCACCTCGAAGGTGGCTTTCTGTTCGTCGGGCGCAAGGTGCTCGTCGATGTCGTTCATCGTTGTCGTGGCCCCTTCGGGAGGGCTGGAATTCCGTCAAATGCCTGCTATTATACGCGCCATAGAAAAAGATCATTAAATTTCTATCCTTTTGCGACGTTTACAACATTGTGAGGCCAGAAAATGGCGAAATTGAGCAGACAACAACTCAGGGACGTCTCGCTGGTGCGCGGCGTGTCAATGGACGATCTGGTAGCCCGGACCGGCGTGCCGATGGCCTCGCTGATGGCCATGATGGCTGGAGACGGCGACAAGGACCCCAGACTTCTGCTGTCGCAGGACACTTACGGCCGCATTCTGGATCTGCTCGGTGTGAGCGGTGACGGCTGTGGGCTGGCGGCCAAACAGGTCCGGCTCTGGATCTGCCCCGAAAAGAACCCCGGCGCATGGCAGACCGCGTTCACTAGTATCAAGAAGAGCCTGCTTGCCGACAACTCGGCCATCGTGCTGGCCGAGATCGTGACGGGCGGCACGTTCTTCGCCCGTAAGAGTCGCATCGTCCTGCTACACGACGAACAGTCGCAGGCCTCAATCGTCATTCACGGTGTCTCGGACAAGTTTTCGGCCGAATTGCGGGCGATCTGCGGCACCGAGTACGCGCATAGCACGAAGATGTCCAAGAGCGACTTCGCCCGGTTCCTCAAGCTGGTCAACAACAACGCCTGCTCTCATGCCCAGTTCATCGGCATGCTGGGCGGCGGTACGTTGCGGTACAGCTGGGCTGACGTCATGGCCGCCGCCCAGCAGTTCAACCTCCAGACGGATGACCTGATCGTGATGATTACTGATCGGGTGCACGCGGCAGTACCGGCAATATCAATCACCACCGAGGTACCGCCTGTTGCTCAGGAATCTACCAAACTGTCGCTGGTAGTGGATGGCGCGGTGCAGCCGCCGGCGTCGACGCCGGCCCCGGTCGCAGCCCCCGAATCCAAGGTGACATATGGCTCCGCGCTGCTGTTTAACGGCCCGCGCGTGGCTTCCATGTAATCCCCTTTCTCCTCGCTGCCCTCAAGCCCGTCATCGACGGGCTTTTTTGTTGCCTAAAACAACGTGAATGGTGCGGAGATCACCTGCGGCATGCACGCAACGGCGCAAAGTTAACTTGCGTATACGTCACAGGGCGGCTAATCTTCTCGCCATGCAACAGAATCCGATGCTTTGTTGATATTCTGTTGCATGCATCAAGAACCAACTTCGGCAATCCATCCCATTGCAGTAGCGAAAGTCAATATGGATATCAAACTTCCGTCACCGGGGAAGACTCGCCCAGAAGACCTCAAACGTCTGGCGTCCCTATCAGCTGTCATGCTTCAGCGGATTCGCGACGAAATGCTGGAGCCTTTCCCGCGAAAGGAGGCTCCACTCATCGCCTCGACCCGTTTGCAAGATATTTGCGGGATTGAGCGCGTTCGGTTTAGCAGGCTGCTAAAGAAGGGCGACCTTCCGCAAGGTAAGCAGCCGAAACCGGGAGGCATGCGGTATTTTACCTTGGCCGAGGCGATGGAATGGGTGAAAGCCGAACGGAAGCCGAAGGAGCGCAAAGGTAAGGGTAAAGTCATTGCTGTCGCCAACTTCAAGGGGGGCGTCACTAAGACCACGACCTCGACCCAGTTGGGACAGGGCTTGACGCTCCGCAGGGCTAGGCGCGTTTGCCATATCGATCTCGATCCACAGGGCAGCGCCACGACTTTGTATGGCGTGAATCCTCACGCTGAGATCAGTTCTGAGCAGACCATCATGCCTCTTATCGAGGCATACACGCACGGCAGGTCCTTCAACATGAAGGCCCTGCCGCTGGAGACGTACTGGCCGAATCTTGATCTGATTCCATCGTCCACTGAGCTTTTCAATGCCGAGTTCATGTTGCCGGCCCGGGCAGCCCGGGACGCCAATTTCCTTCAACTGCAGCGCCAAATGCGCTCGCAGCTCGATGGTCTGCAGCAGGCACTGCGTCACTCGATCCCGGATGGCGGATCAAATGCGGCGTTTGAGCGTGCGCTTTCCGAAGGGATGGAGTCTCTGCTAAAGCTACTTCCGCCGCAGCCGACCGAGCTGTCCAGCGATTTCGAGAAGGTTCTGTCTGACGGTCTTGAGCAGCTAAAGGATGACTATGACTACATCATCCTAGACACCGCTCCGACGCTCAGTTACCTGACCATCAACGCTATTTTTGCGGCCGACGCAGTCATTGTTCCGATCGTGCCAGACGTTTTGTCGTTCGCGTCCATGGTGCAGTTCTGGCAGCTGTTCTCGGATCTTGTGACCGGCATGGAAAGCCGGGGCGAGTCCCGAACGAAGGAATTCGATTTCATCGAGATTCTTGTGACGCGGATGGCGCAGAAGGACGCGCCGCGACTGGTATCCACTTGGATCCGGGAAGTATATGGCAGTCGTGTGAGCCCGATCGAAATCCCCGAGACCGACCTCGCTCGCAACAGCAACATGCGCTTCTCAACGATATACGATCTCGCGCCCAGCGACACGAATTCGGAAACGCTCAGGCGGATCCGCGTGCCTTGCGACCAGTTTGTCGATCTCATCGACGACAAAATTAGCGCCGAATGGGGAGGTGAATAATGTCGCTACGCAAACGATTCTCTGACGTCGACATCCGTGTGACGGATGCAGACCGGGAGAGGGCTGCGGCCGATGCGGCTACGCCGTCGGCTCCGCGTACCGCACCCGGTCAGACTATGCAAATGGAAGGCCTGCTGCGAAACGCGGAGGCTGACATCGCGCGGCTGCAAGCCCAGCTTAAGGACGCCAAGGCCAGCATGCAGATCCCGCTGGCGGATATAGATGAAGTAGAGGGTCGGCGTCGAAAGCTCACGGCAGAAGAATACGAGGAGCTGCGGGAGAACCTTAAACGGCATCCGCTGGGGCAACCGATTACCGTCCGAAAAAAGGCTGGCGGGCGGTTTGAACTTGTGGCCGGTCACAACCGTACCGCTGTGTTTCGGGATCTCGGACGCACGTCGATTCCCGGATTTGTCATTGAGGTCGATGACGATCAGGTGGAAATGGTTGCTTTCTTTAGCAACTTACTTTCGCCCACTCTGAGTGACTTCGAGAAGTATTGGAACTTCAAGAAGCTCGCACAACTGTCCGGCCTCACACATGCGGCGATTGCTGAATCGGCTGGTATAAGCCGCCCGCACGTCACGCGAATCATGCAGTTCGACGGACTGCCCGATGCGGCGTTGGAGTTGCTAAGCGGCAAGCCTGATCGACTTGGCGCGAACGCCGCTCTGAAGATGGCGAAGCTTGCTCAGGAAGGAAACGAGGAAGCTGTTACCAAGGCTATCGAGAAGCTTGTTACCGATGACTCGGTGACTCAGGATCAAGCACTCGCCTTGGCGACGCCCAAGCCGGGAAAGGCCGAAGCTTCGCCGCCTACGACTGAAACGGTGAAAAATGGAAAGCAGAAATTCTGCGACATTTCGATCCGAAACAATGTGATCGGCATGCGGTTTGCGAAAACCGTCACTGAAGACGACGCAAGGGTATGGATGAAGAAGTTCGCCGACTTTATGAAGGCTGAGCTCGCCAAGAATTCTTGATGTTCTAGTAGAACATCCTTATGAATCAGGGACTTACAAAATGAGAAAGATCTAACGCCGGGCGGACGCCCAAAAGACAAAAGCCTTCGGCGGCAACCGAAGGCTTTTGAATAAAAGGGCTTGGTTCCATCACCTCGCCCGCTACACCCAACCTCATCGAGAGGAAGGACTAGGAATCCCGAGTGTAGCGGATGACGCGATGGAGTCAAGCGTGGCCCCCTCTTTTTCGCAAAGAGACCCGCATGAACATCGCGCAATCCCAGATTGCAGGCGAGGAGTCGTTGCGCCTGCACGACATCCACGCCGCAGAACTCGACGCCGCTCTCGCCGCTATGCGCGGCGATCACATTGCTGATCTGCCGGCGCCGACCCAGCTGGCCGACATCGAGCCGGCCAGCCTAACAGTCGACCTGACCCAGCTGCCCTACAAGGTCCTCCGCGCGATCCGTCGCGCCCACAGTCTCACCACCCTGCCCTCACGCGCCCGCAGCGCATTGGGCGCCATCGCGCTGACAGTCGACCAGCACGCGCCGCTCCATTCTGTCTTCGCAGGGCGCGAATACCTCGCCCGCCGTGCCGGCCAATCATCGCGCACTCTGAAGCGCGCCATGGACGATCTGGAAGCAGCCGGTCTGATTCGAGTGGACGGTCAAGGCCGCAAAGCCGATGGCACGCTCGCTGGGGCCTACCTGTATCTGACAGCGCACGCTGCGGACCTCTTGGGCTACTTCGAGTCCGTCAAGGCCGCCTCGCGCCCTGTGTCCGTGCAGGCCGAAGCCCCGGCCGCTGCTTCATTTGACCAACCGTCGGACACCCTGTCCGACGGCTCTATATATGGTTTTTATCGGTTCCCTCTTTCACAAAAGAGACAACCCGCAGACCTGCCCGAGGATGTGAAGCCACTGCTGTCGATGGGGTTCTCGAAATTCCACATCTTTGCCCTGATGCGCTCCGCCCGTGTCGACCACGGCAAGCGACTAGGCGACGTTGTCGCCGTGGCAGGTGATCTGATCGCCAAGGCCAAGCACCCCCGAGCCTATCTAGCCAGCCTGCTGCGTGCCGAGACCGATTTCGGATTCCTCGCCCGCCAGCGCCGCGCTGATGCCACCCGCAAGGCGCAGACACAGGCCGCCGCCGAGGCCAATGCCGAGCTGCAGCACCGCATCGCCGGTCAGGTGTTCTACGACCGCGATGCCGGCAAGCGCTACGAGGTCTCCGTTGACGGGGCCCAGCTCTTCGTGCGGGATCCGGAGGAGGGCGCCGACCGCATGGCGGCCGCCGGCTGGATTGCCGGTGTTGCCAAAGGCCTGCGCACCGCGCAGCTGGTCCCGGCCACCGCATGGCTCGACGAGCAGTTTGCCGAGCGCCTGCAGGCCGGTCTTGCCAACCGTCCGAACGCTGCAGCGGCGTGGTCGGGTACAGCGGCGACATGCCGGGTGGGTCGCGTGGTGACGGCCGATGGGCACGGGGCCGAGGAGGGCGCCACAGGGGCGGCCGTAAAGGTGGATACCCCGGCGACGGCTGCGCCAGTGGCCGGCTATCTGCGGGACGTGCCGCGCCAGCGCAGCGCCGCCTTCGAGGCCTGCATGGCTGCGCTGCGCAAGCCCGTGCACTGAGCCCACGTCGGCGCCGTGTGGCTATCGATTGCAAAACATGGAATTTGAATGTCAAAGAATTCCAAACGTGGCATCGGATCATGGGGCGTTTCCCGCGCAAAATCTGACGACACACGAGACAAGCCAAGATGTCCGCACTGCTGCGTAGGGAAATCCTTACAAATCAATGAGGTGGCACGACGGAAAGTGGGGTCGACGGCGCATAAAACCCGGGATATAGTTCGGGTTATCAAGTCACTGCCGTAAATCGGCAGAAGATTCGGCGCTCGTGGTAGCGGCCAGTAGCGGCCAAGCGAGGAAGGCGGGAAAGCACCATGGGCAGGGCCCGTAGCGCTTGGGGTCGGAGCCGAAGAGGGCATCGGGATCTCGCAGGCGCAGTGTCCAATGACCTGCCTGTGGCGTCAAGCCCTGTCCCCTCGGGATTACCCCGCGCACAGATTCTTAGGCATCAACCCATCCCGGGCAGCCGGAGCATCCGCCCAGTGCGGCAACTCAGCGGGCGCATATCCGGCATCAGATCAGACAACACCATGGCTGCATTCACGCGTGAGCAGTTCCGCGCCCTCGTGCGCTGGAAGGGTTATACCTATCGGGAGCTCGCCGAGCGCTGGGGCGTCTCCGCCGACTACATCGGCGAGCTGGCGCGCAAGACAGATCGGGCCACCCACTGGGACGACGCGCTGCGCGGCCTGCCTAACAAGCGGACGATGACGCGCGACGCGCGCCTGCTGGAGCGCCGGCTGGCGGCGCTGGTCGACGCTCGCCGGCACGCCGCCGCGCTGCGGGCGCTGGCGCGCAAGCAAGGCGGAGAGTACCGCTACCACGGCCATTGCGTGGTGGGTGATATCTATACGGTGGAGAAGGCGCTGGGCGAGGTGGCGGACGAGGGCGAGCGGGGCATCGTGTTTCAGGTGAAGGACACCGGAAAAGGGGAGCGTTACGGGATCGTCTTCGAGCGCGGCCTGTGGGACTGGTTCGAGCCCATCCATCTGGACAACGATCTCGCCACCACCGGGCTCGTCGATCCGGCCATGGCCAAGACCCCGCCGAAGGACGAGGTGGAGCTCGCCAAGCGCATCGCCGCCGGCGGCCTCGACTTCTGGCCGGCGGTGCCGACCGTCAAGTCCGTCAAAGCAGGGATCCGGCCGACCGCCTAACGTGTGGTACCCAAGACGGGTGCCCGCTCGCCTGCCCCCAACACATCGATCACACATGAAGAAGGAAGCCAACCAATGGCCCGTACAGACCTGCAGGTGAATATCCGGATGCCTGCCGCACTCAAGACGCTGCTGGAGGACAGCACGTCGGCGACCCAGCGCTCGCTCAATGCCGAAATTCTCGCCCGACTGGAAGCTTCGTTTGCATCCGCCCCGGCGTCGTTTGTCGCCGACGCATCGATCGCCATCTGCGCTGCGCTCGTTGGACGTGGGGCCGCCGATGGCAAGGCGCCAGACATGCTGGCGCTCGCGGACACGGCCGTCACCGTCGCCCAAGCACTGGCCGCTCGTCTCCAGCAGGCCACATAGCCGGCCGGGTGACCTGTGCCATGGGGAATGGGTGCGTGCTCACCTGTATCAACACGTTGACACAGCGGGTGATGCCACCTATGATATGGACTGTATCAACGCGTATCGACACGCCAATGTCGCGCGCAAGTGCCGCCGGGGCCGACCGGCGATGAGCAACTATCAGGAAGGGGGTGTTTCGGCCTAGCCCCTGAGCCTAACTCTCTCGAAATGGAGTCGCACACGATGGCAGTTCAGACCCTGAAGCGTTGGGGGAACAGCCTTGCGGTGCGCATCCCCGTGGGCATGGCCGATCAGGTCGCGCTCACGGAAGGTCAGGAAATCGATGTGGACGTGGTGAACGGGCAACTGGTCATCCGCGCCCATGGGGTGCGGCGATTCTCGCGCGAGCGCTACCTGCAGCAACTGCGTGATGCGCGGCTGGCGCCGCACCCGATCATCGATTTTGGCGAACCCCAAGGTTCGGAGCTTGGCGGCCCCGACGACCCGACGCGTTTTGATACTTGAAACGCAATGATTAACAACATTCCAGAAGCAGGTGACGTCATTCGGCTGTACATCGGGCCGAGCAAGGGAAACGAGCAGGACGGATATCGCGCGGTGCTGGTGCTCTCGCCAGTCGACGTGAACGAGCTCACGGGGCGTGTCTTCGTGGCCCCGATCACAACCACGGTGCGCGGCTGGGAGACGGAGATTCCGATCGCCAGTCTCAAGCGCCCCGGGGTCGCGTTGATTGACCAGACCCGCTGGCTTTCCTTTGAGGCCCGAGCGTTCCGCTACGATGGCGAGCAGGCAACTGGCGAGGAGCTGACGGCGGCGAAGTTTGGCCTGCGCATGCTGCTCGATCTGTAGCTTGATGGAGGAAGGCGCCCACCCGGGCGCCTTTTTTCATGGTGCGCGCGCCCTTTGCCGCGCGCTGCCCGAAATACGCTGCCGCAGTGGATTGGATGGCGTACGCCGAAGGCGCGTTCGATGCCGACTGGCACGCCGTTGCATTGATGTCCCACGACGCTGTCGATCGATTCCGATAGCAGGTGGATCGGTCCCCCAGTACCCCGTACATCAGGCGTATGCGCGCCCCTACGGCGGCCTGACCTTGCTGCCGCCGTCAACGACCTTGCCCTGCAGGCAGCGCGTCCCGGCGAATCATATTCGCCGGGACGCATGGTCAGACCAGCGGCCCGGGCCTGCGGCCCCGTGCCGAACATCGCCACGACAGCCAGCGCTTCGAGAGGCCAGCGTCTGGCTGTCGGGGCACGCAGGCAAATTCAAAAGCGGCGCGGCGCGCCCCACGGCCCGCGTGCGGGCCAGATCGATCCCTAACAAAGCGGACGGCGATGCCGTCCGGCCCGGGGCACCCAGTCATCGGTGGTTGGCATCGACCTAAAACGGCCGCCGGCTTCGGGCCGGCGGCGTCAGCGACCAAGCGCGGCGCGCCAACCAGACAAACCGGGATGCCTCAGGGCGCCGGAAGCTTGGTGCCAATGCTCGCGCAGGGACGGGATCCAGATCGCGGATAGACGCCCCGACAGTTCCCATTGATATCCAAATAAAAAAGGCCCGCGTGCGCGGGCCCGATTGATACCTCGCTACCCGTCAGCGAAGGCGCGGGACACGGCCGGCTTGGCGAGCGGCCAAATAGCTGCGATAGGTCTCCAGCGTGACGTTCTGCACGGCTGCCACGCTCTCTGCAGTCGGGAACACGCGAACCTTGCCCCGCCCATGGCGGCGCTTGCCATAGTGCTCGAAGGCCGTTTTGGTGCTCTTGTGGCCGACCGTTGCCGACAGGAGGATTGCGGTCTCGAACGTGAGCTTGGCATCGGCGATGAACTGATGCCGAAACGAATACATGGTCACGCTGGACTGTTCCTTGCGACTGCCCGCTACGGCCATGGCGCGGCAGGCCTCGAACTCGTGCTTGAGCGCGAGCTTGATCCGCTGGGCGTCCTCATCCGTATCGGCTGCGCAGGCGGCAAGGGCGCGCGCGAGCGTGTCCCGCTCGTCCGCGTCGAGCTCGTCGACATACATCTCTCGGGTCGGACCGTTGGCGCGCCCGTTCGTGTGCTTGGCGTTGCGTACCTGCAGGACAGGCCGCCCGTCCTCCGCGTGCGTCGTCAGTTTCGAGAACGACCATTCAATCGGGCGCAGGCCAGCCAGCAGCGTGCCTTCGAGCACGGCGAGCAGCGTTGCCGCATGCTTGTGACCGGCCTCGATGCGGCGCTCGATCACGTGACGGATCTCCTCCCAATCCTGCTTGGGGACGTGCTTGCGCTTGCGCCCTGCGGTGTTCGCACTCGTTCGGGCCAGCCCCGAAGACCCGTATTGGGCGAGCTGTTCCAGCGCTTCGTGATGCCCCGGATATTGGGTCTCGATCACGTAGGTTGCGGCCGCCTTGTTGAACCGCCAAGTGGCCATGGCCATGTCGGGGCGTCGCATCATCAGATAGGCAACGATCTCGGCGGGGGTCGGATCCTCAACGCCCGTCTCGTCCACGAGCCGGTCTACGAGACGCCGATAGTGCTGCTCATAGTTGGCCACGGTACTGGCGCTGCGTGTGGGTGACGCGGATTGGAACTGGGTCGCGCTCTGCATGCAGGAGGTCGGTCCTTCAAGTCGATGCCCCGGGCCGTATACGGTGCCGCGCAAGCGTTTACCGGTGTCCCTTCAGGCGAATTTGCTGCCGATTTTCCACTTTAGATACCGAATTGGCAATGTGGGGGCCGATGTTTTGCGGAATAGTGAACGAGCTTCGTTGTTTTGGTATCTCCCCCCGTTATAGCCAGTCTCCAACGCGACCGTAAACGGATCGCGTCGTCCTGTCCATAACGGGGGTGCGTAAACGCACCGCGCTCGATACCGAAGGGGCGTTTTGGTTCACGAGCAGAGCGAAGGGTGGGCCCCGAAACAGTCCCGACGACGGTCGGTGTCAGCCACTGCGATGCGTGATGGCAATTAAATGAATTTGAATGTCAAAGAATTCTAAGAATGACATCGTAATCCCGGAAAGGCCTTGTGGGACCGCGATGTTTTAAAGCCCTGTGCGGCGCACCGAGGGAATTTCGGTATTGGCGACCCCTAATTCCAATGAATTCAAATTCACGGCAATACGAAGGTATAGACAGGTGCTGGGGGAGGGCGCGATGCGGCGGTTAACTGTCGCGGTCACCGTATACGGCCCGCCGATCGGCACTGTCGTAAACGTCCAGCAGGGCCACCGTTAACGTACGTTTACGCAGAGAGACCCGTCCCGTATGAGCGGCGCCGGCGGAGATTCCGGATGTTGGGCCGGGTCGGTCGGCCCGCGCAGGAAAGATGCCGGGCACCGTCGAGGCGGTGGAGTCGATGCTCCAAAGACTGGTGGCAATGCCTGCCAAGACGTGGCGGCATGGCGAGCGGCCGGGACTGACGTGGGTGGCCCGGGGCCCGGTCGGAGGCCAAGCCCGGCGCGGGCGCGCCCCCGGGCGTAGCCCTATGTCCGCATTGTGTTTGGCGCAGACGCAACAGAAAAAAATAATTATTTTTGCATCCACAGAAGACGAGAAACCAAAAATCTGTGAGAATACGCCGCGTGAAAGACCTGACACATGCGTCGAAGGATTGCAATGCGCGAACTCGCAAGGAAGTCGGCCCTCTACATGGCCACGCTCGGACTGGTGGCCGGCTGCGCCCAGCCGGTCGCCCCGGAAGCCACTGACGAGCAGAAGACCGCTGTCGTCTATGACAAGCTGGTGGCGATGGCCAACGTCGCGGTCAACGCGCAGCGCGAGCTGGCCATGACGGCCGATGCCAAGCGTCAGACCGAGATGAGCCGCCGCCAGCGCCTGCTGACCGACGTGGTGAGCTATGACTCCTACGCCGACGTGGAAACGATCCTGCGCGACATCTCGAACAAGTACGGCTACAAGCTGGAAGTGTTTGGCAAGCGCCCGGCGGGTGGGGTGCCGGTCAACGTGTACGTACAGAACCGCCCGGTGCTCGATGTGCTGAAGTACATCGGCTACTCGACCCCCTTCTTCGACATCAAGCTCAATCCGGACGCGATCGAGCTGCACTACAAGGGGTAAGCGGCCATGCCGATGGACCTCACGACGCTCGAAGCGCTCCAGAACCTGAACCAGCCGGTCATCGAGCGCAAGGCTGGCGAGACCGGCGAAGGCGGCCGTGGCACGCGACTGGATGCGCTGCGCAACGCGGCGCTCAGCGTCGGCGCACGTGGCGCGCTGATCGCCCAAACCAAGCTCATCAACAAGGCGATCAAGCAGGCCGAGCGCACGCTTGATACCACCTACAACTTCCAGCCCCTCATGATCGAGGGCCGGATCATCCCGGCGGTACTGACCGAAACGCGGGACGTCTATACACAGGAAGGCGACAAGACCATCCTGTTGTCCGGCGTCAGCTACAAGATCGAAGCCAACCCGCGCTTTGCCTCGCGCGCGCCGACGTGGCGCGAATACCTCTATATGGAACCCGGCGAGCTTACGCCGGCGAGCCTGCAGCTGTTGCCCCGCGATGCCGGCGAGCAGGAGATCTGGCGTCGCGCCGTGGCCGAAGGCTGGCAGCAGGGCCTCAAGCAGGCCGACGACATCTTTGATGCCAACACCAAGCGGCTTGAACGGGACTACACCGGGATGATTCGGTACCACAAGCTGACAATGAACAACAAGATCTCGCTGCCGAGTCTTGCTCAATCGATGCTGCCGATCAATTCGAAGGGCGACACCATGACGGTGGACGAGCAGCTGCTGCGCATCACGCGGCTGCCGGCGTTCAATACCAATATGTCGCAGTGGGAAGCGCTGGGGCAGGAAGTGGGGCAGCTCCAACAACAGGGCGCGGCGCCCGAGCCGGCCCCGCGGAATCTGCCGGAGGTGCGCTGATATGTTCGTGACCAAGCAAGAGCCGATCCAGTATGTGTCGGACTGGCGCGAGCCCAACCAGTGGGGCGACAAGAGCGATCTCTCGTCAGCCTTGCTGGAAGCCGTGCAGCAGGGTGCGAGCGATATCTATTTCCACGCCGGCAATCCGTTGCTGTGCAAGATCGACGGCTATCTGCGGCATCTGACGACCCGCAGGCTGGTGCAGTCCGACGTCATGAATGTCCTGCAGTTCGCCTGCGGCAGCGGCACGCTGGCGAGCCAGCTGGAGCAGGGCAAGGAAGTCGCGACCAGCTACAGCGTCTTGCATCCCACCGAACGCGACCCTGCTGGGGAGCGCCTTCGGTACCGCTTCCGCGTGAACGCGGTGCGCGGGGAGCTTCGCAATACCCCCAACGCCCAGATCGTGCTGCGCTCGATCCGCAGCACCCCCTATAAGGCCCACGAGATCGGGTTAGAGCCGGAGCTGCTGGCGGCGATGACACCCGAGACCGGATGTGTATGGATCACGGGCGCTACCGGGTCGGGCAAGTCCTCCACGATCAGCGCCGTGATCGATGACATTCTCACCACGGACGATCCGATCGTCCACGGGAACATCCTGACGTTGGAGCGGCCGATCGAGTACGTGTTTGACAACGTGCAGAGCAAGCACAGCGTGATCCACCAAGTCGAGGTGGGTCGCGACATTCCCACGTTTGCCGACGGCATCAGCGCCTATATGCGGATGGACCCGTCGTACATCATGGTGGGCGAAACCCGCGAGGAAGCGACGGCGGCGGCCTGCCTGCAGGCGGCCAACACCGGTCACCCGACCGCCAGCACCCTGCACACCAACGAGTGCGCTTCGATCCCGACGCGACTGCTGTCGTTCTTCCCGCAGGAAGTCCGCAACACGATGATGTTCGAGATCATCGATACCGCCCGGGTGCTGGTGAACCAGCGTCTGGTGGGCCATGCGAGCGGCCGGGGCCGCGTTGCACTGCGCGAGTACCTGATCCTCAGCGAGGACATGCGCAACGACCTGATCCGCAAGAGCTCGCCGGAACGGCTGACGGCCGACCTGCGCGATCTGGTCCGCACTGCCGGACGCACCTTCATGCAATCGGCCGAGCTGGCGCACGCCGAGCAGCGCATCAGCACTCAGACTCTTGACGAATGCCGGAGGCAATATGGCCGCTGACCCGCACTGGCGCAATACCGCCAACGAAGTCCGCTTTCTCTGGCTCGACGCGCGCGCATTTTCCCCGTTTCCGTTGCTGATGGTCATCAAGAGTGTCACCATTTTGTACCTCGGATGCGGATTTATTGTTTTTTTTCTATTCGCCGAAAAGCATCTTGGGCTAAACTTCAGCAAATTCAAACGATTTATCAGAGTTCGGATCACCGGACCTGTGAAGACGGTCAGGCGCATGCGCTGAAACCGGATTTCAACACTCGATGGACGTAAAAAATGGCAAACAACAAACTCGCACTCGCAGCATCCCAACCTGACCTTCCGGTCGCCGACGTTGGCATCGACGATGGGCATTTCGGCATCAAGGCCATGACCGACGCCTTCGGCGAGCTTCGCAGCGTCTATGTGCCGTCGCGGATCGCCACCGGCACGATGGTGGACCTTGGTACCAACGCCGAGGACAACTGCTACCGCGACGCGGCGGGCAACAGCTATACGGTGTCGGCGCAACTCGCTTTCGCCGATACGCGACTAGGCACCTACGCGCTCAGTACCGAAAACCACGTGCTGATCCATCACGCCCTGATCCAGCTGGGTCTGGCCGGTCGCGACGTGCGGATTGCCACCGGCCTGCCGGTGAGCGACTTCTACCTCGACGACAAGACGAACGACGATTTCATTCAGCGCAAGATCCAAGCGCTGGCCAATGCCGATCTGCGCAATGCCAACGACAACGTGCCGCTGGCCCGCATCGTCGGTCACACCGTCTATTCCGAGGCGATCGCGGCCTTTTATGACTTCGCCATCGACGAGAGTGGCAACGAAGTAGGCGACATCATGGATCAGGCCGAGAACGGCCCGATTGCGGTGGTCGACATTGGCGGCGGCACCACCGATGTTGCGGTGATCCTCAACGCTGGCCGTAGCGTGGACACGAAGCGCTCGGGCAGCGCGCGCCTCGGCGGCCTGTCGCTGAACGCAGCGGTCGAGAACGGCATCAAGGCCGCCAAGGGCTGGAAGAGCCTGACGCCCAAGCAGGTCGATACCGCCATCGAAACCGGTTCCGTCCGGGCGTTGGGTACCGAGCATGACTTCAGTGAGCTCGTGCGCTACGAAAAGGAACAGCTGGCCAAGAAGATCATCGGCGAGCTGAACAAGCGCGTCGGAGATGGGGCCGATCTGGAGGCCGTCTACTTCGTCGGCGGCGGCACCAAACTGCTGCAGGAGCAGCTGAACGACCTCTACCCCCACGCTGTATTCGTGGCCAATCCGCAGTACGCCAACGGAAGTGGCCTGTGGAAAGCGGTGAAGTACCTGCAGGGCTGACGCTGATGAGCGAAGGACGACAAACGAAGCGCCTGAATGTCGTCCTTGATCGAGATCGCGAACGGGACCGCAAGGCCCTCGACGTCCTGAGCAAGATTCCGGACGGGACTCTGATGTATGTGGTCCGCACGGTGATGCTCAACGGACTCGCAGATCTGGATGAGGACGGCGTGAACGCATTGATTGCGCAGGCGACGCGCGATCAGGTGGGACGTGGACGCAAGCGCGGTCCGCGCACCGGCAGCAGAAAAAAGGTGGCGGTGCTACGCGACGACGCTCGGGAACCTCCCGAAGCTGCGCCGCCTGCGCCGCCGGTGACAACAACCCGGTCACCTGTCTTGGACGCACAAGACGGCGACCACCCGATCTCCCCTCCGCAGCAGGCGGTGGCAACGGCTGCGGTTCCTGAACCGGCTCTTGACCCACCGCCTGTGCCACCCGCTGCCGCTACGGCGGCAGCGGTGGCGCCGGAACGCCCGGGACCTGTGCCGAATCTGGCGCCGGAGATGCCGCCGCCGGTTGCCCCGGTCAGGCAGAGCCGTCTGGCGAATCTACGCGGGCAAGGGGTGAGCGGACCGCAATAAGCACTAGCGCAACGGAAAGAGGAATCATGCGAACAAGGATCTTTGCAGCGGCAGCCATGGCATTGGCCTGCGCGCCAATCGTGGCTCAGGCGGGCTTCGATATCGACCCCGCCATGGCGAAGGCCTTGGCGCCGAAGCCGGCCGAGCCGGCACCGCCGCCGGTAACAACGGTCGCGGCGATCGAGCCAAAGGCCGATCCGATTGCAAAGATTGCGGACACCGCAACTGCCTCGCCGGCTGCTGCCCAGACGGCGTCGGCGCCGCAACCGCCGGCCGCCGCAACACCGGCCAAGGTCACGGTAGGCGGGCCGATTGCGGATGCCCCGATTCCCATGCGCGAGTGGCAGATCCTGCCGAAGGATCTTACGATCTACGCCACGCTGCGCCGTTGGGCGAAGGAAGCAAACTGGCAAGTGTCGTGGGAGGTGTCCGTGGACTATCCCGCAACGCTCACCAGCACCTTCAAGGGATCCTTCGAGGACGCCACTGAGCAGGTCCTGAGCGCGTACAAGAACAGCGAGTTTCCGCTGCAGGGTTGCTTCTATCAGGACAATCAGGTGCTGCGCGTGACGCGGTACGTCGCCAACAGCCGGGACTGCCAGTAATGAAGAAGACGATCGTTACGCTGGCAGCGACGTCGCTGCTGGCCGGGTGCGCTGCGCCCATTCAGGATGTCAAGGACGCGCTCGCGCTGGCCGATGCCCGCGCACTGGCTGCGCAACAGGCGAGCAACGCCAATACGATCCGCGACACGTCGGTGGTGCACCGTGTCAAGGGCGCATGGCTGGGCGGCAAGCCCATCCCGGTGACGTCCGACGTCACGCTGCCGGACATTTTCAACCAGCCCTACGAATTCCGTGATCTGACGAACAACCGCAAGGTGAACCTTGCGGCCTTCGCACGCCTGTTCACGAACAGCACGGGTATTCCGGTGCGCATCGGTGACGTCTACGGCGTCAGCCGCAGCAATGGCGGTAGCGCCCCGCTGCCGCAGACGGGGGCACAGGGGATCCCCGGCGCCATCAACGTGCCACCGTCGCCGCTGGCGACTGGGGCGCCGATTCCGATTGCGGGCGGGTCTGCATTCAGCGCGCCGAATGCCCTGCAGCTCACCAATCCGAGTGATCCGACGCTGTCCGGCATCGATCTGATCTATACCAAGGCGACGCCCAAGCAGGTTCTCAACGACGCGATGTCGCAGTGGAACCTGAACTGGCAATGGCAGGATGGTGCGGTCGTCATCTCGAAGTACATCACGCGTAAGTTCGCCGTCAAGCTGCCAACCAAGGACGTCAACTCCGAGAGCACGATGGGTAAGACCAGCGACTCGAAGGCGGCGACCAGCAATACCGCCGGTGGCGGTGGCGGCGCCGGTGGCGGCGGCATCCAGACCGGCTTTACGTCCTCGACCAAGATTACGTCGACGGCGGATCTGAAGGGCTTCGAAGCGCTGGTGGACGAGCTCAAGAACCACCTGCGCGACACCACGGTGACGCCGAACAAGGTGGACGGCACGATTACCGTCACGGGCAGCCGTGACAATATCGCGACGGCTCAGCGCATCATCGATCGCAGCAACGAGATCCTGAGCCGTTCGGCGAAGTTCAACATCGCGGTCTATCAGGTGAAGACCAATCGCGGTGACGAGTACGGCGTGAACTACAACGTGCTCTTCCAGACGCTGTCCGAACGCTTCGGTTTTGCCCTGACCTCGCCCGCGAATCTGGTTTCGTCGTCGGCAGCTGGGGTGACCTTCAACATCCTGAAGCCCACCAATGGTACCCCCGGGCAGTTCTCGGGCTCGCAGGCGATTTTCAACGCGCTGCACGCTTACGGTGACGTCGTGACCATGCGCAATCTGGACGTGCTGGCACGCAACCGTCGTCCGACGCCGGTGAACCTCACCAACCAGACGTCCTATCTGGCGCAGACGACGCCTGCAACTGCTTCGTCGGGTGGCACCGGCGGTGTGCCGGGCCTGACGCCGGGCGTGGTGACGACGGGCTTCGCCGCCAACGTCGAGGCCAACATCTACGACAGCAACCAGATCAACCTGAACCTGAACATGGGCATCGTGGATCTGGTCACCATCGACCAGTTCGGCACGGGTCAGGGCGCCTCGGCGCAAATGATCCAGCTGCCTGTGACCAGTGGTTTCGAATTCCAGCAGGACGTGGATCTGCGCCCGGGTGAAGTGCTGGTGTTGACCGGCTACGAGACCAAGGTCGACCAGTACATGGCCAACAAGCTGGCACGCGAAACGCCGATCTGGTTGGGTGGGTCGTTCAACGGCAAGGGCACCAAGGACAAGATCGTCATTGTCGTCACGCCCGAGAGCGTCACCAATAGCCAGTAAGGGTCCGAGTCGATGAATGCGATGAGCCCCATCATTAAGGTTGGCGACCGGTTTCTGGCGTTCGGTTTGAACTGGATTCGGTTCGACGGCGGCGAAGCCAAAAAGCCCATCGAAAAGGCCACGAAAGCCGCACGCGCGCGGGCCAATGAGGACGACTATCCCTACATGGTGCTCCTGCGCATGGAGGCCGGCGTGCGCGCCGGTTTCCTGCGGGATCTGGATGTGGAGGAAGGCAAGCCGAAGAAGGGACGCCTGCTGTCGGCCGCCGCCCTCTTCGGGTCGATGGAGGGCATCGAGGCTAACGCCATCTTCATCCACCCATACAAGCCATTGGGTGCCGAGCAGCGCGTCGCTTCCGTAATTGTGCTGTACGAAGGCGAGATCTTCGAAGACCGGCCCGTTGTGCGGTTGGGGGAGATCCACAAGCACATCGAGAAGGTGATCGGGATCATCTCGGATCAGGCGGGCACCGGCGAGCCGATTCCCTTCGCCCGCTACACGACGGATCCGGAACAGTTCCCCGACGCGACGCCGCTCGCACTGGACGACCTGCTGTCGGGCGACAAAGAAGCCAACGAGGCGGCGGCCATCCACGATGCGAAGTCGACGCTGGGCATTCGTTTGTTGATGATTGCGGTGCTGCTCGCCATGGGCGGCAGCATGGGCTGGCACAAGTATCAGGACTACCAGCGCCGGCTCGAACTGGAGCGTCAGCCGGCGCAGCAGCAAGGGCCCAGCCCGGCCGAGTTGTACCAGCGATCGCTCGATGCGCAACTGCAGCAGATCGGCGTCACGCCGGCGACCTTTGTCAAGGTGGCGCTCGCGCCGATGGGGCAACGCGAGACGATCGACGACAACGGCTATCAGATGACCGCCTCGACATGCACCGACGCCGGAGTCTGTACCGAGAACTGGAACCGCCTCGCGGGGGTGGGCACCTATGACCGCTTTGTCGCGGCAAACGAAGGGGCCCAGTTCGAACACGGGCAGAGTGGTGCGGAGAAGCTGACGTTCCGCATCACGATCCCTCGGGCCGGCACGACGCGCGCGGCGTTGCCCCGCGCGGCGGATTTCGGTGTGGGCATGACGTCGCTGCATCAGCGGTATGGCGCGATCGGCATGACAGTCACCACCGAGGCCCTGAGTATTTTCGGGCTGCCTGCAGGCGTGCAGGAAACGGCCTTGCCCGCTGGTATCCGGGTGGCTTCGATGGGGGTGACCGTGTCGGGACCGATCGGCTACGCACGCGAGCTACTGAGCGGCGGTGCTGCGCCGGAGCTGCAGCTGCCAACGAATTTCTATGTCAACGAGGTCAGCTTCGAGAAGCTGAACGGCCCGCCGGAGCAAGCGACCTTCAAACTCAAGGGGACCTACTATGTCCAACAGTAAGCGCCGCGTGCCCGCCGCACGTTGGATGGCGTGTGTGGCGCTGGCTGGCATCGTGCCGATGACCGCCCATGCGCTGACCGTCGACGACATTTCTGCGACGAACCTGCGCGTGAAGGATCTGGAGGCCAAGACTTCCGAGGCCAAGGCACGCAACGAATTGGAGAAGGCCGGTGGCGCGGCAGGCGCAACAGGCGGCGTCCCTGCGAAGACCCTCACGCCGGAGCGCTCGCTCGATGACGGGATTGCGTTGCTGTCCGTGGTCGGCCCCTCGGCCGACCCGACGTACGTTGTGCAATACCGTGGGGTGCCCATGCCTCTCAAGATGGGGCGCGAGGCCATGGACGGCTGGATGCTGGATAGCGTGAAGGGCAATCGACTCGTGCTCGTGAAGCGCAACGGTAAGCACGTTGCCGAAACACGCACCGTCACGATGTCGGACGTGACCTATGCCAGCCAACGTGAGCAGCAGCGCGTTGATGCCGCGCGCATGCAGGCAGGCGCGGCCAATGGACCGGGCGGCATGATGTCGCCGTTCGGCATGGGGCCGCAGGCCAACAACGTCGATAAGGCGCCCACTCCCTAACCACGCGCGTCATGCTCGGATTCCTCGGCAAGAAAAAGGCTGAGCCGGCTGCCAAGCCGGCCCCTGCCCGTCGCGTAGCCAAGCCTGCTGCGCAGGCGCCTGCACGCCCGGCGGCTTCGGGCGCCAACAACGTCGTTCCACTCCCCACGCGCACGCCAGCGCCGGCGGCGGCTGGCGCGCCGCCCGTTGCCGGCGGCGTTCGAGTCATCTCCCAAGCGGTCGACCTCCCGTCGCACGTGGGAGTCATCAGCGGCACCGACAAAAACAGCTTCGTCAAGGTGACGGATGCGCAGGAGAAGATGTTCTGCGTCATCCGTATCAACCAGCGAGAAGCGTGTGTGGTCGCGGCACCGGCCTTCAGAGCGCTGTCGCAAGAGGTGCGGCTGGAAGTCATCAGCATGGTGCGCTCTGCGCTGCAAACGCGCGAGATCGAGTTCAATCGTACGCTGCACGCCACCGAGCAGGTCTTGGCGGGCCTGCTGGCGGACCGCAGCCGCACGCGGGCAGGCAACGAATCCGAGGCAGACGCAGCCAAGGCGACGGAGGCGGGTCGACTGTTTCAGTCGTGGGTGTCCTATGGCGTCATGGAACGCGCCACGGACATTCATATCGAGGTCCGCGAGAACGAGAACGTTGTGTACCAGCGTTTCCGGATCGAGGGCGAACTGGAGCTGATGCGCGATGCTGTGGCGTGTTTCCCGACGCAGGCGCGTAGTGCGCTCTCGGTGGCGTACAACAAGCTGACCCTCGAAGGGACGGGCTCTCACTCGAATTTCATGGGCAACGAGTACCAGTACTCGATGATCCCATTCGAGCATGGCGGGAAGAAATACAAACTGCGGGTGCAGACCCTGCCGACGGATGGCATGGACTTCATCATGCGGATTCTCGACGTCGAGAACAAGACCTACTTCCCGTTGGCCGGCGAGGGTGGGCAGGGATTCGAAAGGTCGCAGGAAGAGACCATGCTGCGGGTAATGGGTGTCGAGGACGGCGGGATCATCGTGTTCTCGGGCATCACCGGCTCCGGCAAAACGACAGCCGCCAAGGCCATGCTCGACTTCCAGCCGGGCAAGGAAAAGAAAAAGCGCATCGGTATCGAGGATCCGAAGGAGTACGACATCGACAACTACTCTGGGTTGTCGATCCAGCGCGACGTGGGCGACCCGGAGGCCAGCAAGCGGTCGTACATGGAAGCCTACGTGTCGCTGATGCGCTCGGATCTTGACCTTGGCTACGTTGGGGAAATCCGGGACAACGTGTCGGCCAACGCCGCGCTGGTCATCGCGGAATCCGGGCACTTGGCCATGGGCTCGAACCACGCCCGTAACCTCATGGGCATCCTGCCGCGTCTGACCTCCCAGTCGATTGGCGCGGACCTGTTCGCCTTCACGGAACCCGGCGTATTTCGCTTGATGGTGAATCAGGCGCTGCTGGGCACATTGTGCAAGCACTGTCGGATTCCACTGAACGAGGCACCGCATGATGTGCGCGCGGAGCTCGACGAGGTTGGTGACCGCTTCGAGGTCGACACCAGCGGCGTCTACGTGCGCCGCGCGGGTGGCTGCAAGCACTGCCGTGGCCGTGGCATCAAGGGCATGACCGTCATTGCCGAAGTCTACGAGCCGACAGACGACTTTCTGACCCTGATGCGCGAGCGCAAAACGCGTGAAGCCAAGCAGGTATGGCTGCAGGGATGGGACGGGAAGTTTGACACCGACAACATGCTAGGGAAGACGAAGTTTGAGCACGCGCTCCTGAAGATGCTACGTGGCGATCTGGATGTCGACGCGGTGCGCAGTCGTGCGACGAACGGCATCTTCATGAATCACCTCACGATGGAGCGCAAGGAAACATGGAAGCATTGAACCGCTGGGCCAATAGCCTCCAGTTGTGGTTTGCGTGCTTGGACTTCAACGGTACGCGCGAAGACTTCTACAAGGAACTGGCGCTCGCCATCGAGGATGACGAAGGCATCGTGACGTTCCTTTCGGAGGAAATTCAGGAGGCTCGCAAGTACAAGGAGTCGGGGCCTGTGCTGCTGTTCCGTCGCATGCTGCGCCGGATGGACGAGCAGCAGGGGCGCTTTTCGCACATGCTCGACACCATCGTGCCAAAGGGCGATCTCTTCGCGCTGACGGCCATTGACGAAGTGGACAAGAAGAAGAAGGTCGACGGCCTGCGCTTTCTTGCCGAATCGGTAGTACGTGTGCGACAGATGGCTGGTCTCATCTTTGGCGCGCTGCAGACGCTTATCACGATGCTGCCCGTGTTTCTGGCGTTCGCCATCATCAATGCGGTGGTGGTGATTCCGGAATATGAGCAGATGCTACCGCTGCAGTACTGGCCGACGGTCGGCAAATCGCTGTATTGGGTGTCGTATGTGGTGCGCAACTACTGGTACGTGCTGATCGTGGCCAGCCTCGGCAGTGTGTGGGGCTTTCTGCATTCCCTCGACCACTGGTCAGGCGTGCGTCGGGCGAAGTTCGACAAGCACTTCCCGTACAGCCTGTATCGAGATTTCCACGGCTCGATCTTTCTGGTGCGGCTCGCGCAGCTGCTGCAGACCGACTTCTCGCTGACCGAGGCGCTGCAGATGCTACGGGCCAAAGCATCGCCATGGATGAAGTGGCATATCACGCGGATCCTCCGGAACATGGATGACTTCGGGCAGGACTACGGGCAGATCATCAACACCGGCATCTTCTCGCGTCGCATGCAGAAGCGCGTGAGCGCCTATGCCCGTCGTCGTGGCTTTGGGGATGCACTGGTAGTGCTGGGTGGCGATGGCATGGAGGCGCTGATGGATGACATGCGCAAGATGAGCGCGCGCCTGAACAAGTTGTCCCTGATCTTCTGCTTCGTCGGCCTGTGCTACTTCCACTTCGGCATGCAATACACGTCGAACAATCTCATTAGCCAGATCAAGCAGGACTCCGTCCCGCAACGATAAATATCGCTTTCTCGCTGTCGTTTTTACTCATAAAAATTGGAGTTATTCATGCATTATTCGGACAAAATGAATGCATCCGTTCGCACGCTGCGTGGCAAGCGTGCGATGCGCAAGCACCAAGCAGGCTTCGGCATGATCGAGGTAGGTCTCGCGCTGCTGATTATTGCGGTGGCGGTGATCTACGCGGTGAGCCAGTACAACTCATCGCGGGCTGACAGCAAGGCGCAGAACGAGGTCGCAGACTTCACGCGCCTGCTGGCGAAGGCGCAGGATGCTTACTCCAGCCTGCCGGACTACACCGGCGTGACGACTGCGGTGCTCATCAACAACAACGTGTTTGCGTCGCGCTGGGTGAATGCCGCGCGTACGGCGGCCGTGAACAACTACAACGGCAACGTGACCGCCGCGCCCGCGACGCTGGTCAACACCAATGACTCTGTCGCGTTCACCAGCGTGAGCTACGACCGCGACGCCTGCGCCAACATCCCGTCGAAGATGGCCAATGCCACGCGCCGCATGGATGTGAACGGCACAACGGTGAAGCCCGACGGTGGCAACGTCAATCCGACGCTGGTGGGTTCGTCGTGCCTCGATACGGGCAACACCATCACGTATTACGTTGGGAAATAAATATTAAAAAACCGCGTCGCTGCACCAATATTTGGAATATGACGGCTAAAGTCTGATTATTCTTTGACCTTGGTAGTGGCGATGTCAGAATTGCGGTAAATCGGTGCGCAATGGGTGCGCACCGCTCCGCATTTTCTTTCTGGAATGCCGCTATGAACCGCCTGCGACAACCACGCATCACTCGACGCAAAAGCCGGGGCTTCGCGATGATCGACACCTCGCTCGCCATCCTGCTTGGATCCACCATCGCAGTGGCGGGCGCGGCGGCTGCAATCGATAAACGTGGCGACGAGAGTGCCCGTGCACAGGGCCTCGCCATCGTGACGCTACAGGGCGCGGTCAACCAATATTTGACCGATCACTACAGCCAGTTGGTGAACGCGGGCGGTGGGGTCGTGCCCGGGGTTGTGAAACCGCTGGAGCCCACGGTGACGGAACTGCGTGCGCTCGGGGCGCTGAAGGATCCGTTGCAATCGACGGCCTTCAATGGCGGCAACTACAAGGTGAAGATCTCGACGTTCCCGGCCGGGTGCGTCGCGCCGAACTGCAATCTTGACGGTCTGGTGTGGATCGACAGCCCGATCGTGGACTGGTGGAACAACATTGACTACCCCCGATTGGGTGTGGCAGTGCGCACGATCGGCTCGGATGGCGCGATGTCGAACTCGGCAGCCGCAAACACGCTACTCGGGATGCAGGGCAAGTGGTCGACCACGAATCCGGTGGGTGCACAGCCCGGTATTCTCGCTGCGCGCACCGGCTACAACTCGGCGTCGTACTCGCAGTTCTATCGGCGCGACGGCTCGCTGCCGATGACGAACGACGTGGCCGTCGGCGGCTACAACATCCAGAATGCCAACGGGGTGAATGCGCAGAAGGTAAACCTGCCGGGCGGAAATTCGCTGCAGATCGGTAGCGCGCTGTTCTACGGCGATACCGGTGCGGCCGCTGTCCGCTCGCCTAGCGGGGATGTCTGGGCGCAGGACGTGAACGGGAACTCGGGCCAGTTCAATGGTCGGCACGCGAACCTCAGCGGCAACGCGAATGTGGCCGGCAGCATGACGGCCACGAACACCAGCGCCAACTACGCGTGGGCGAACGGGTCAGAAGTGAACTACTCGAACGTGTACCACGATCAGACCGTCTACGGTAACCAGTCCATTAACGGCTCGCTGATCGCCCGTGGCATGGTGTACCTGCCAGCCATGGCGTGGGCAGGCTATGGCTGCGGCGGCAACGGCATTACGACGGATCCGAATGGCGAAATGCTGGCCTGCAAGGGCGGCGTGTGGCAGCAGGCGGGTGGCTCGCCATCGGGTACGCTGTGCGGCAGCTCGCAGATGGGCCGCAGCGACTGGGTAGGTGGCCACCTGTGTCAGGGCTATGATCCGTGGTACAGCTGCCCGTCGGGCTACACGTCCATCGCCATTGCATCGATCAAGGGCGAACAGGTCAACAGCTGCATGAAAAACTGAGACCGGATCCACGATCCTCCAGACGAATGGCGCAACGCAGGTTGCGCCATTTTTCTTTGGGCGTCGCTCGCGGGCGGGATCAGCCCGACGCCGTGAGCGGGCAGCCGGCAGGCGTGGCCGCAGCCGGATAGGGGGACAGGACGTGCCGCAGCGTTGCAGGGCATTTGAATGTCATCAAATGCCCTGCAATGTCCGGTGGGCGAAAAAAAACCCGCTCAGAGAGCGGGTGGAAGGATCAGAGAGGGTCAGTCTCTTGGTTCAGGCAGGCGGGTTGTTGCGCTTGTTGGTTGCGATCTTCGCCTTGATGGTCGTGATCTTGCTGCTGTACGCGTTGCAAGCCGTGGTATCGAGGTAATCCGACTGGCCGGTGGGCAGCGGATAGCGTTGGTAGTAGCCAGCCTTGTCACCCGAGGTGCAGGCGTCCGCCGCGTTCTTGGCCTGCGTGATCGCTTGCACGTCGGTGTTCGGGTTACCCACGCCCATATCCGCGACGCTGTAGGCCGACGTTTCGTCAAACGCGCCCAGCACCCACTTGCCGACGTTCACGGCCGAGCCATCAGCGCGTGTCTGCGACGGGAAGCCGGTTTCGAACGTTTGGGCGAGCACGCGGTTGGCGACGCGCGACGGCAGGTCGTGGTCGATCGCGTAGTACTCGATCGCCAGCAGGCCGTCAGCGTAGGCGTTCAGCGTGTCCTGTGCCGAGCCCGGAACGATCGACAGGTAATCGACACCGGCGTGGCCGTTGGCCAGACCGCCGATGCGGTTGTTGCCCGTGACCACAGCCATGGCAGCCGACGACGCCGTCGTATAGGCGTCCTTGAGCGTCTTGCCTTGCTTGCCCGCCAGTTGCGTGAAGTAGGACGAGGCCGCATTGCTGACCGGCGTAATCACGAACTGCGACAGGCTTGCCGTCACATACGGGGCAACCAGCTCCAGCGTGCCGTTGGTCTGCGTCGAGGCGTCAGCCTCGGACTTGAACGTGCCGCCGGTCGCTACGAATCGGACCATGCCCAGCGTGGTCTGGCTCAGCGTCATCGTCCAGTTGCCGTTGGCGTCGGTCGTTGCCGTGCCCAGCGACGCGCCGTTCGAGCCGTCCGGGTTCACCAGATAGGCCGTGACAGTCGCGCCAGCGGTGGCGTTGTTGTAGACGGCGCCCGAGATCGAGACAGTCGGTGCGCCGGCGTCCTTGCCCGTGTACGGATCGGTCGGATTCTGTACCTGCGGCGTGCTCGGCGTCGCCGGCGTGTTGTTCGAGGAGCTATCACCACCGCCGCCGCCGCAAGCGGCCAGCAGGGTAGCAATGGAGGCGGCCAGCACCAGCTTGGCCAGATTTGCGGTAGCAGCGTTCTTCTTCATGATTCTTCCCGGTTATTGGCGGTACGCGGTTGACATCGGTTAATCGCTGCAAAACTTGAGTCCTGCAGCGGGTCGGCTGACCGTTTCGTTCAACCATGGAAGCCAGTATAAGTATCATTACGATACTTTGCAATAGCAAAACCAATATTTTTTTTCTTCGCAGCGGCGAGCGTATTTCTACGTCGCCCGGGACGATGCCACAAAATGCAGCAAAGAGGAATCACACGGATGGGGGGATAGTCGATGACACGCCACAAAATGGCGTTGGCGATACGCGGGGCCGCCGGGGCGGCCCTGTACGCTTACAAAGAGGGGCCGGTGGAGGAGGGACTAGGCGCGGGCTTCTTGCCGAAGGCCGCATCCATCTGCGCGGCACGAGCGAGTTCGGCCAACCGGGCATTCAGTTCATCCAGCGGCACGTGCATCCGGTTGTAGATCAGCGGGTCGCCAAGGCTCGCGGCCCATGCGTGCCATGCCTGCTCGGCGGCAAGGCCATCGGCGGTCATGTCGGGCAGCTCGTCGAAGGAGCGGGGCTTCAGGTCGTGCGGGAAGTCCGTCGACAGATCGTCCAGCTTGCGCAGGGCTTCCTCGGTGGCTTCGGCGTGGAAAGCCCCCTTCTTGTCGTCGTACGCGCCCAACCGTACGCCGCCCAGCGATTGCAACATGGACCTCTCAGATTTCGGGGCCGAAATCATGCCGTAATACCGGCCCGCGAAGACCAAGTTCATGCGCTCCTCCGACGGTTGCTTCATCGGCGAGCCATCGGGCATTGTGACGTCATGGAACGTCAGCGGGAAGCGCAGGAACAGCGTGCCATGTACGCTGCGCGATAGCACTGTGGATTTTCTGATGACGAAATCCGATCCGTCGTCAAACTGGAAGTGGATGGCGCCGCGCAGGCCATCGCTCGACGCATCGATACTCAAGACCTTTGCTGCCTTGAAATTGCCTTTGGCGTCCACGATGGCCGCCACTTTGTGGAGGTTGCGGGACAGGAACGTGGCGCGCACGTTGTTGGCGTGCTGCGTGGCGAGCCTGCCAAGAATCGCGTCCGCATCGTCGCGAACCGTGATGGCCTTGGGCTGGGACCGACTGATGTTGTCGTTCACAAGCGCGCCTACGAGGTCGCGCACGTCCGGATCCTTTGCGTAGTAGCTGTACGGGCCCTTTGGCTTCTCGGTCTCTTCGACGTAATCCATATACCGCTGCAGCACCCGGCGCGCATACTTGATGTACTCCTCGCGCAGCTCCTGATACTTCAGGTCCGTGATGCCCTTGAGTAGATCGAGCACCATCGCGACGGTCTGGTTGCTTGCGCGCGGGGCTTCAAACACGTCCTTGCGCTCTTCAGGCGGTTTGGGTACGGCATTCTTCTTTACCGCTTTGGTCTTCAGCAGTTCCAGCGATTCGGTGAGCGGCAGCAGTTCGCGATAGAAGCCCTTGGATTTCTCCAGCGCCGGGTGATCGGAAGTCAGCGCGTCGAGCTTCTTCAGGCGGCCGGGAATGATGTGCAGGTAGGGGATGCCCCAGTACACCACCTTTTCAATTTCTTCCGGCGCGGGGTTCGGATAATCCGGACCCGTGTAGAAGAAATCTTTGAGCAGCTTGCCGTGGGCTTCCTCCACGACCCGATTCAGCCAATCCTTGGCTTCCTTCAATGTCGGGTTCGGTATCGCGTCGAGTCGCAGGCCGTCTGCGAGTTGCTGGAGGATGACGGGAAAATGCTTGAGCCGCTTGGGCTCCAGCACGGAGACCATCATTGGGAATCGCTCGACGTTGAGCGCGTCTGCAAGCGGATGTTCATTGTCAGCCATGATGGATCCGGATTAGGCAACGGTGAGGGGCGAGCGCAGGGGACGTGCGTCCCGTCTGGCGGTCGTCACGATCAGATATCGAAGGATGGCGCGTGGCGGGCGGCGGGGCGAGTCAGGATGCTGGCGCGCGCCGCGTGCGCGCTGAAGGCATCTTCAGCCTCCTGCAGGCTTACGCCATGCGCGCTGGCCCACGTCCGCAGCGTGCCCGTGTCCCCGTGGGCTGCGCGATCGGCAAGGCCGGCGCCATGCACGGTGATGAGCCGACCGCCCAGCGAGTACGCGTAGCAGCCCGGGGCCGACTCGAACGTGACGCCAATGCGCTTGACGATATCGAAGAGCCAGTTGTGCTGCGGCTCGGTGAGGTAGCCCGATGTGTTCAGGTTGTGCTCCACGTTGCGCACAAAACGCCGCTCCTTGTCCGATAGCCCGGCAACAACAGGGTCTTCCAACAACAGCATCCGGACGGCGGCGCGCCGGCGGCGCTCCGTTGCCATCTGCACCGCTTCTGCGGCTTCCCGCTCACGCCGGGCGTTCTCGATATGGACGGGGTCCGACAGCTTGGCGAAGTCGATCAGCATGCTCGGGCGCCCCTTACATGCCCAGCACGGGCGGCTTGTAGTCGTTGACCTCCGCGATGCGGATGCCGACTTCCTTGCAGGCCGTCAGGGCGAGCAGGTCGCCTTGCTTGGCCATCAGGCAGACGTGCTTGTAGGCTTCGGTGTCGCTCACCAGCCGGCCACCGCGCACCGCGCTGATGGTCAGGCCGCCCGTCCCATCATCAGCGGGGGTAATCGCCCAGCCCTGACGGCTGGCCACGGTCGCCTTTTCTTGCGTCCATGTCGCGTCGCGCTCGCCCACCGAGCGCAGGGCCATGTCGCCTTCGCAGAGCGCCTGCAGCTTGTCGTCACACTCGCTGCCGCGCGGGAACGGCTTCTTTTCGCAGGTATCGCGAAAGACCTTGCGCACGGCGTCGGTGGTGCGCGTGAGCGCAGCGATCAGTGCGATCTGGTTATCGGCGCTCGGCAGGCCGAAGCGATCCAGATAGCTGCGGAACTGGCCAATGGCCTCGACCTGATCGCGCTGGCCGCGCGCGGCGAACTCCTTACCCGCCTGTTCGGCAAACTGCAGGAACGCATCGAGCGCAGTCGGGGCCGGCGCTGCCGGCAGCCGGGCCTGCAGAAGGGCTTCGAGCTCGGGATCGTCGGCGAGCGCGCGAAAGTCCTCCTTGGCCACGTAGATCGGCAGCGGCAGCGTCGCCTCGGCCTTCTCGCCGGCCGCGTTGACAAACCACACCTCGGCGCCGGGCGAGCGCCAGAGCGTCCCGGCGTGGCCGTCGGCCAGTACGGCGTAGGGATAGTCCCGGTTGGCGTGCTGACGCAGCAGGACGCGCCGTTGCCGCAGCGCGGCGGCCATGTCGATCTGCTGCTCGTTCAGTTCCACCGGCTCGATGGGGGTCATGGTTCGCTCTCGGAAAGATGCCGCGTTACGGGGTGGGGGTGTCGTCGGGGCGGCTGGTCGCGTACTGGGCGCGCAGCCGCTGGCGCCGTTCGTCGAGCAGCGCGTCGTGGACCTGCTTGTGCAGCTGTTCCACGGTGGCGCGCTGACCCAGCGGCAGGCCGCTAAGGGCCGCCTTCTCGATGCTGCGGGTGATCGCCAGTGCGTCGTCCGGGCTCAGCCGCTCCTTGTCGAGGGCTTCGGTCACGAGCTTGTGGACCGAGCGGATATGCTCCACATAGGCCGGTTTCTGGCCGTCGTCGACGGAAGCCATGTAGGCCATGGCGGCGGCGCGGTTGCGTGCGCCGATCATGCCTTCTTCCGCCCCGAAAACGCCAATGAAGCGAATGCGCGCGGCAGGTTCGATCACCTGACCGAGAAAAGCACGGAACGCGGCGTCGCTGCCGAGCGTCTTGCCCATTTCGATCACCCCGACGTTCACGGTCTGACGAATAAATTCCGTGTCGCGGGCGAGGACCTGATCGGCGACCATCGCCGGCTCGAAACGCTGCGTGCGCTTGGCGGTGATCGTGGTCACAGTTGCCTCAAACGCCACTTCCGGGTGGAGTCCCTGCAGCATGGTCTGGGCGATATCGCGCGCTGGCATGGAGGCGAGCTGGGCGTTGCGGCCGGGCGTTACTTCTTTGTAGGAATAGTACATATCGCTGTCCAAATTTAGTCCGGACTCGAATGATAGTGCGTTGCGTCTGCGGCCAGTCGGCGATGCAGGTTTTCCCGCGCCAGCCGCTCAATGCGCTGGCTGGAGCGCGGGCTGAACAGCCGCTGCACTTCCTGCAGGCGACTGCCCGGCGTCACGAGGCGTTGCAGGACATCGTGTGGCGCATGGCGGTTGCCGGCGAGCGCCGTCAGTTCAGCAGCGCCGAACGTTACATCGTTCGTGCTGGCCACACGCCGCAGCAGATCCGGATCGCGGATCCCCTCGATGGCGGCGACACGCACGGCACCGTCATACGAGGCGTTGTAGATGCCTTCGGCCAGCTTCGCATAGTCGTTGTCACGTTGATGCTCCGTGGCACGGGCCGCCGCGTTCTGTGCGATGCGCAGCTGCACCTGCGAATCCTCGGTGCTCTCCCACATCGTCTGCATGACGGCCGCCGTCAGTGCGGGATTGGAGGCCAGCACCCGTTGCAGGCGGCGGTCGCCACGCAACTGGTTGTCGGTGGCGAGCGTGCGCTGGACCTGCTCGGGAATGTGCTTGTTGGCGGCCATCGCCAGCAGCACCTGCCGGTGATGGATGAACATCGCCTGCAGGTAATGCAGTTCATGAGCGTTCGTCGATGTCTCGGCGATGTGCATGGTTGCCCGCAGCGACTCTTCCACAGCCGGCTTGGACCCGAACTTCACATCCATGGCCAGACTATTGACATGCGTCTCGATGCCTTCGAGCGTGTCGAGGCTCAGAATCTTCGTGACCTGCTCGCCGGGGACGACCACGGCCGCGCCATCGGGCGAATCCAGATTCGCACCGAGGGCGATCAGGCGCAGGTCGTCGAAGGAAATCATGCGACCAATGCCCGCCGGCAGGGCGGGCATTGCGCTATGTGCCGCGAGCGATGGCCTCATTGGAGCTCCTGCGTCTTGTCGATCACGGTCAGCTCGTCCGGCAGGATGCCCATCTGCTGCAGGGCCACTTCCCGGGATTCCGACCGGATGACGAAATAGTAGAGACCGTCCTGCGACTGGTAGGCGAATGCGCCGCTGGAGGCGGGCTGGCCGAAAGCTTCGTCGGCCAGCTGCGAGAGCAGATCCCGCGTATTGGCATCCAGCGGGGACGCGGCACGCGGATCGGCGGGGGCATCGTCCAGTTGCACAGGCAGGCCACGCGGCTTGGCCACCAGCAGGTCGAAGCCATTCAGGATGTCCTGCACAAGCAGGGGCGTGTTGCCCGCCGCGATCGACCAGCGATCCACGGCCTTTAGCATCTCGACGATCTTTTGCTGGAGGACATCCGTATAGAAGGCGCCCACGGTCGGGGTACCGAGAAGCGCGAGCGCGCGCTCGGTGGCGCCTTCCGCAAACTTCAGTCGTTCTGCTTGTTGCATTTGTGTGGCCCCTGAATCGTAGAAATCCAATGAAAGAATGCTATGTTTGGTATGATTCTACGCACACCGAAAGAAACAGCAAAATTGGCGCCTATACGGCGCCAATTCAGTTTTTCGGATGCGTACGGATAGAAAATAAACATTTAAATGGCGCGCAAAAACACCATCGGAGCGCAAAATGGCTAACCCTTTTACGCCTCAGCAGGGCGACGCTGCGATCGACATGCTCCGGCTTGTCTTTGGCAGCGTGATGGACAACATCGTGCCCGGCATTACGAAGACGGCGGAAACACCTGCCAGCGAGATGTTGGCGCAGGCTTTCCGGTACTTCAATTCCGGGGTCCTGATGTTCGGCAGCCTCATTCTGGCGTACGTCACAGTCATGGGCATTGCCAACACGGCCAACGATGGTCAGGCGCTCGGCAAGCGTTGGTCGACGTTCTATACGCCGTTGCGGACGTTCACCGCCGCTGCAGCCCTGATCCCGGGGTCGAGTGGCTATGCAGCGATCCAGATCTTCATGCTCACCATTGTCTGCTGGTCGATCGGCTTCGCATCGAACATGTGGACCTCGATCAACGAATACGTGATGGGCGCCAACGTGGCACGGGAAGCCGTCAAGAGCATTGTCAAGGATCCGAACTTCGATTCGTTGGCGGTCAATGCTCTGCGGATGACGCTGTGCGCCAAGGGCGTGAATGCAGCGATGGCTGCCGTGTCGCCCGATTCGCAGATAAACCTCACCTATGTGAGGACCGATGCCCCAACACAGGGGTTGCTGGATGGCGGCAAGCTCGACAAGACGACGTTCGCCTTCGCGGATCCCAAGTGGCCGAACAGCGAGAATGTGTGCGGCAAGATCGTGATGCAGAACACGTACTTGGCGCCGTCCAAGAGCGGGTCAAAGCTCGCCAACGATGTGGCACCTTCGATCAAGACGGCCATCTATCAGGTACGCGCACGGTATGTGGAATCGTTCTTCAACGGCAGCCTCGCACAGCAGGCTGCAACGGTAGCGACGACGGCCGGCCAAGACGGCGGCACCATCGACTCGGTCCAGATCGCCCGCTTTATCGAGCAGATGCGCGATCAGCAGATGAACGACATCGTGCAGGCGGTGCAGAACTCCATCTCCGCCGAGAACGCCGAGAGCGTGAAGCTGTTGACCGAGAAGGGCTGGGTCTACGCAGGTTCGCTCTACCGTGAGATCGGCCGCATCAAGGATGCAGTGCGCAACACCACCGTGTCCACTTCCGAATTTGTCTCAGGCTCAACCAATCCGCTGGAAACGGTATTAAGTGGGGAAACGTTGACTGCTGCCAACGCGGTCTATACGCGGTACAGCACCGTGGGGAACGAGCTCGCAAAACGGATCTTCCAGACCGCGTCGACGACACCGGACACCACACCGACGATCCCGAAGTTGCAGACCAATTTCACGATGGACGATTTCACCGACGGCGGCGGGAGTGTCGACGGATGGATCAAGGGCATCTTCAATAGCGCCGCGAACTGGTTCCTGTCGGGCGCTATCTATTATCTCGAAGACGCTGACGCCGATCCCGTCATGAAGGTGAAAAACGTTGGTGACTGGCTGGCGGGTACCGCAGAGGTCCTTGCAGTCTTCAAATCCCTCACAGCTGCGAAGCTTGATGCGCTCTACACGGGGTTGCAGGCGTCATCAGTACCCGGCACGGCGATTGGGGCGGCCGCAGCGAAGGGCGTGCTGCGCGGGCTGACGGAACTGTGGCAGTTGCTCAGCCCATCGCTCATGGCCATGATGTATCTGGGCTACTACCTCGGCATCTGGATTCCGATGGTACCGTTCTTTATTTTTGCCACGGGCGTGGTGGGATGGCTGGTGTTCGTGGTCGAGATGATGGCGGCGGGGATGCTGTGGGCGGCGGCACACACGACACCTGCGAGAGAGGACAGCTTCATAGGCAGCCAGACGCAAGGCTATATGCTGCTGATGTCGGGATTTTTCCGACCCGCCCTGATGGTGATTGGTCTTGTGGCCAGCAATGCGCTGCTGTATCCGACTACGTCGTACTTGAACGAAGCATTCCTGCTGCAGTTCCGATCGATGCAAGCCGATTCGCTAACAGGAATATTCAGTGTGGCCGGCTTCTTCCTGATTTACGGCATCATGATCTCGGCGGCGTACATGCTGCTGTTCAGTCTGCCGCAGGCGCTGCCCGACAACATCCTGCGCTGGATCGGCGCCGGCGTCGGCGATCTGGGCGAGAAGGGCATGTCGCAGAAGCTCGAAGGCTCGGCCAGTGCGCAGGCCCGTCAGGCGGCTGTGTGGGGATCCGCGAAGGGTCAAGGTATCGATCGTGCGCGACAGGCGGATAAGGACAGCCGCGAACGCTCGGAAGCAGCGGGCCGCGCCGAGGAGCAGACACAGAAGCGCCACGGCGAGCTGGTCAATGCGCTCGGGGGCGGACGACAGGAAACTGTCGGGGAAACGGGTCAGTCCTCGGTGGTCGGGGACGCAGGATAAAAAAAGCCGGCGCAATGCCGGCTTTCTTCAATTCTGCAAACGTGCTCACGGAGCCGGCTGGTACCAATCCAACTTCCTTACCTCCCCGGGGATCTGCCGCAGATCCCGCACGACTGCCTTTCGAGAGATTGCATCATCCAGTTGAGCGTCGAAGCGTCGGGACAGCAGCTGCCTTGCGAATTGCTTCGTATCCTCAACGGAATGTCCTGTTGCTTCTGCCAGATGCGCAGCAAGAACGTCCACCGTCTCGCGAGCTGCCCGGGACATGGCGGCGATCTCATTGCGCTCGTACATAGCATTGTTGAGATCCCGCTGTATCTGTCCCAGCTTATCCGAGCGCGCTTTGAGAGCAAAAGCGGCCGCAGCAACGGCGTTACCGCTTTCATCCGGCAACGGGTGATCCGGCCCGCGACGGTGCGCATTGCCTGCGTTCAGGATTGCCAGATCTTCCTGAAGACCCAGCGCATCGCGTGCGTTCATCATGATGAAGCTCCTTGGATTTCTGCCACTGTAGCGCAGGTGATCTACCCGCGCCATATCGGTTACGTTGAGATACGGATTGCTTTATGGTTCCGGCGCGTCATCCGCCGAAAGACGGGGCGCTTGTTGGAAATCCGCATCAATCATGAAGCCGATTGCCCGGATCTGCCCCGACGGGAGCGGCATGGTTTCCAGTAGCTGCTTGAGCGTCCGGTGATCGAGGCACTGGTATGCGATCAGGGCCCGGTTGAAGAGACGGTCCTTCTCCCGATTGGCAGCGTACTTGGAAAGTGCCAGATCGTGCACACTAATGCACAGGCCGCAGGCGCCGTCGGTGTTCTCGTTCATGACCGGCACGAGGCGGTCCTCCCAGCCGGCCGGCAGGATGGCCGTGCCGGGCGAAACACCCTGCGCGTGGTAGCCGTTAGTCGAGTGGAAATCCGACAGTTCGCCGATGCTGCCGTCGATCAGATCCGCCTTGTCGGGGAAGTTACGAGGATACACATCCGCTTCGGCCGACTGGAAGGCAATCGCCGGCAGCTGCTCGGCCATGGCGTGAACGGCCTGACTGCCGACGACGATGATTTCCTTGTCACCCGAGATGCGGCTCGCCGCCCGGATGATATGTTCGAGCTGAGTACGATTCATAGATGGCCAGTCGTTCCTGTTCGGTCAGGATGCCCGCAAACGGGCTGGATTGACGCAGACGCGTCGCGGTCTCGCTGTCCTCCCGCAGGAAGACTAAAAGGGCGTCGAACGGGCCGTTCAGCCTCGACTCCCATTCGTCGAGCCACGTGCCCTGCACGGTTTCGCGCCAGCGGATGAGATTGCAGTGGGCAACCTCCAGTAGCGCCGGATTGGCGGCGAGCTTGTCGGCGATCAGCCGATGTAGCGCGAGGCTGCGCAGATCGAGCCGGCGGTGATCGTTGTGCGGAGGGTTGGGGGCAGCCATGTTGGCTTTCGCGGTCGGATGGACTGGCGCACCCAGTATAGCCCGGAAGCCATGTCCGGGCGGGCGATCAGCGAACCGCATTGGGATCGACCTTGATGGCAGGCATCCACGTATCAGCGCCCGGCGCGCGCAGCACGGTACCGGTCACGTGCACTGGCCGCCCGGTCTGTTTCTGGGCCTCCGCGACGGGATAGCCACTAAGCTCCCAGACAACCTGATCGCTCGTCTGCAGCACGACGGTCGGGAAGGGCTCATTGCCCTTGATATGGAGCTCGCCAGTCAACGCGATAACGCTGCCTACGCTCGGTACCGCCGCGCAGCTGGCCATGCTCACAGCGGCCACGGTGGCTGCCAAGATTTGCTTCACGGTGTTCTCCACGGAAAGCGGGGCGGCCAAAGCCGCCCCAATAGCATTACTGGATCACGATCGACAGCGTGCTGCCTGCCGGCACCTTCACTGTCTCAGTGTAGGTCCCCTTGACCGCCTTGCGTACCACCGGAAGGCTGGCATACGGCTGCAGCGTGGCCGGCACGGCCTGCGTGAGGGTGCGATAGGGCGCAGAGGCCTGCGGATCGATCACCGGCAGCGTGAAGCCGCTATCGGTGCGCGCCGGGAAGCCGAAGCCCGACGGGCTCGCAGCCGCCGGCATCAGCGAACTGGCGGTCGCCGTGAAGCGGCGAAGCTGATCGGTGAACGACGAGTTCGGTGCCACGCTCTTGATGGCGGCGTCCAGTGCCGCGACGGAATCTGTCGTGGTCTTGGCCGTCAGCAGGTTCTTGTAGAACGTCAGGCCCAGCTGGCGATCGAGGAAGCCACCCAGCGAGCCCGATACCGAATAGCTGTCGCACGACGCGCCGAAGGGCGTCCAGTTCAACAGGCTGCAGTTGTACGAACCACCGGCGTACTGCACGAAATTCGGGAAGCGGACATCCCGCACGTTGTTGTAGGTCGGATCGATGGTGTGGCTCGCAAAGTCCTCCATCATCATGGCCGTTGCCTCTTCCAGCCACGTGTCGAACTGGTAGCCAGAGGTACTGGCCACGCCACGGCGATAGAAGTTCTGCATGTGCATGCCTTCGTGGGCCATCGTCATCAACATGGCCTTCATGCCATCGGCGCCGCCCTTGTACAGCGTTTCCGAATCCAGATACAGCGACACCGACTCGTTGCTATACGGGTTGTTCACGTCCTTGACGAGTGCATTGCGGCCGTAGAAATATCCGACCGTGCCAAATGGCGTGCCGTTGTTGTCGAAGTTCAGCACAACGATGTCGATCGGCTGGCCGGTGGGCGCAAGCAGGTTGCTGAAGGTGTGGGGACCCCACATCGGGCCACCCACGCTCTTGAGCATGTCGTAGATCTTGCCCGCAGGCACGAAGCCCGCTTCGAGCGCGTCGAGGATGGTCGAGCTGACCTTGGTCGGGTCGTTCTCGGTGTTCTCCACCCAGAAGTTGATGGTCGTACCATCGGACGCGGTCACTTGGCGCAGCAGCGTCGCCACGCGCGCCGAATTGTCCGAGTGGTACCACGTCTTGGTGTCGTTGACGACGGAGGCGCTGAGGCCAGCCACGATCGAGCGGGTCGGTGCCACGCCCTTCTTGGCGAGGGCCGTCCAGCCGTCGCGGTTGAAGTCGGCAATGCGCGTCTTCGTGCGCTCGTCGTCGGCGCTCCATTGCAGCTGACTCGCGGCCACCGAAGGGAAGTAGGAGGCGGTGAGGGAAAGGCTGGGCATGGCCTGCGGGACTGCAGTCTGGTTCGTAAACACCAGTGTCACGTCCTGTCCGTTCACGCCAGAGATGCTGACCGGCACGTCGGTGGCAGCCCCCGATGCATTGATGGCCTGCCAGACGCCCACGCCCGACCCGGCATAGGTGGTCGCGTCGACGGTGCCGCAGTTGGTGCAGGCCGGCGTGGTCAGGCTGGCCGTCGTGACCGGGCCCGTCGTCGTCCCCGGGGTGCCGGTGGTACCGGTAGTGCCGGTCGTGGTGGTGGTGGCTGCCGTGGCTTGAGTGTTGCCGGCATCGTCACCACCGCCGCCGCACGCGGCGACCACTGCGGCTGCGAGCAGTGCCAAAGCAAAGGACCCCGAACGTGCGAACGTGCGCGAATTGCGCATTGTAATTCTCCTTGTGGTTGTTACCGTGCGACCTCGGCACGGCCTGTTGCCGATATCGGCAATTCTTGAAAGAGCCAGCACCCCCTATCCCGGGGGCGTGGCCGTCAGGGGGCGAGTACGTAGGACGCGCTGTCGGCCGGCTGCGGCCGTGGGTCCGGTGCACGCTTCCCGAAGCGGTCCGCGCAGAACGCCGCGAAACCGATGTGATCGAAAGCCGCGCCCGGCTCGGACTGCGGCCCGGTGTAGTCGAAGATCGCCCGGGCGATCGTGGCCGTGGCCGCTGCCGGGCCGATACCGGTCATCCGATCGGCGAGGCTCACCAGCGCCGAAAAAGCCGGGGTGGCGGCGTAGTCGACGAAGTCCTGCACGCCCCACGCCGGCTCGGAGCCATACACGGGCAGGTAGGCCGCATTGCCCCGTGTGGCGGCCTGCTCGAAGGCCTGCGGAAACTTGGTGCCACGCGGCGCCGCGTTCGCCATGGTCATGGTGACCATGTCCTCGACACTGATGCGTCGCCAGTCCTTGGGCTCGGCCGCTGCGGTGACGGCGACAAGGGCCTTCTGAATGGCGGCGGGACTGCGTTCGTCCTCCACCAGCAGTTCGCAGGCGAGCAGCCGTGCCCGGTCCTCAAAGCCCCGGTGATAGGCAGCAATGAGGTGCAGCTGGTCGTCGATCTGCTCGAACACACCGTAGCCCTGCGGGCGCAGCGCGCAGCGCGGGTAGAGCGGTGTCACGCACAGCCCCGTGGCGGGCTCCGGCGAAACCCAAAGAGGAAGAGCAAGGAAGACACGTGCCATGCGGCCTTCGGCATGGGTATAACGCCATGCGGCGGCCTGCACGGCCTCCCATTCGAACAGGTCGACCGCACGCACGTCCCAGCCTTCGACGTGGAGGTTGAAGCTCTCCACCGATGCGCGGTCGCCACGCTGGCGTGCGCGCACGAGTTCATCGCCGTGGGCGAAGACCGCGAGCGTCTGGGGATCATGGAAGGCGGCATGGCTGTAGGCATTGCTGAGCGCCGTACGCTTGTGATGCAGCGTGGCCGGGTCCCAGTGCCATTCCTTGGCGACGCGGCCGATTTCCTGCAGTGGCTTCATGTGGTGTCGAAGTTGGAGGTATTGCGTTGGTGTGGCCGGCTTGAGCCGGCTCTTGAGAGGCGGACGGTCCGCCGTGTCAGTCCACGGCTTCCATGCGTCGGGCTTCGCTTTGTTGGGTCAGCAGGACGGATGCCCATTCACTGCCCTTGGCCGAGCCGGTTTCCTTGCGCTGGATGAGGGCGGTCTTTTTGGGTTGGATAGCGCGCAGCTGCTCGGGCGTGATGTTCATCTTGCGCGATGCCATGGGCCAGAACGTGTCGTCAATCCGCAGCATGACCTTGGTGGCCATGGCGGCGTTGAAGTCATCCGGGAAGTGGGTCGGGCTCTGGCTGGCGCAGATCATGCCGGAGCCGAACTTGCGTACCTCGCGCGCCAGTGTCAGCAGGATGTTGTCGTCCTCGTCATCGACAAACGCGTGCGCTTCATCGAGAACAAAAAACTCAACAAGTTCCTTGGTCTCCCCGCGCTCCAGTGCCTTGAGAAAGAAATCGCGTAGGAGGAAGTGCACGAACAGCTTGCGCTCTTCGAGATCGAGCGGGCGCAGGTTGTAGCGCCATACACGGGCATTCGGATCGAAGTCAGGTCGCTTGGCCTTGAAGATGCCAATGCCGACAAGATTTTCCAGCCGGTCGATGACGCCTTTGAGGACGTCGGTGGAATCGTATTTGCCGATGTCTTCGAGCTCATCGCCCGACTTGATTTTCATCACGGCGTCCTTGTAGACATCGATCGCGCGCTGCTTGAGCTTTTCGAGGTCGGCTTCCGCTTCCTCGTCGCTAAACTCGGCCTTGCCCGCCTTGATGGCCTGCAGCGTCTTGCGACGCAGGTTCGCCGCAGCGCCGTTCACTTTCTCCAGCAGCGAGATCGCTTCCTTGTCAGCGCCGATGAACGATTCCAGATACTTGCGGCGGGCGAAGCGCAGGGCGTCTTCGAGCGACGGGCAGGTGCGGCCGGTGAATTTCGGGGGCCAACGCGTGATGCCCCCCTTGTACAGCTCGACCGGGAGCCACCAGCTGCCCATGGCGCGATCCCAAGTGGGCCACCGCTGGGTCTTCCGGTCAAAAAAAGCCTTGGCCTCTTCCTTCTCCTCGAAGGGCAGCTCGATGTAGAAGCGGTTGCCGTCGCCGCCGAGCAAACGCGAAGCGGACTCGTCGATAATCCACGTCGACGGATCGTGCTGGTAGATGCCGTGCAGGGCATAGACATCGTTGAGAATGTTGCGCAGACAGGCGCGCTGCTTGTCGCCGAGCTTGTAGCCGACCTTGTCGAGCGTCTTCAGCAGGCCGTTGATGGCCTTGCGCGGGCCGCCATAGTCCGGATCCGATCCGATGCGCAGAGGGTTGAGCCCATACTCCGACTGCTCGGAAAACTTGATCTCGCTCGCGCCCTCGATATTGATGTCCCCGTGGATGTCGAAGACGTGGATGCGCGGCGCGTTTGCGCCAGCCGTATCGAGGACCTGCTGGATGGCTGCCCGGATCTGGTGCGTCTTGCCGGCGCCGGTGCCGCCCGTGATCTGGATATGCGGGTTCAGCAGCGTTGCAAAGTCTGAGCAGACAGGCTGCTTGTACTGGGCGTGATGCCCCCATTGAATGCGTGGATGCATGGATCTCGTTCTTATTGGTCCGAAACAGATGGCGCCGTGAGCGTGTGGCTCGTGGCCGCGTGTGGCTCGACGGTGGGCGCGGGTTGCGCGAGGCCCACGAGGGCCGTCACCGTCTTCTTGCCTTCGCTGATCGTGTAGGCCACCGTCTGGCGGCCATTGAGCAGTGTTGGCTTGCCCGATGCCATGTCGACCACGACATCGAAGCGGTAGGGCTGGTGCGCGAGCACGGCGCGAAGATCGCCCTTGCCTTCAGCGGCGTAGCGCTCGCATTCCTCGACAAACCAGTCCAGTGCTTCCTGCTTGGGCATCAGGCCTTTGACCGGGTATTCCGCGTCGCGTTGCCAGATCCGCTGGTCGGTGTCCACTTCGTCTGTGCGGAACCGCCGCACGTCATCGAGCAGGGCCGTCTGATCGGCTTCGAGGAGTGACAGTGGCGTGCTGCCATCGTGCGCGATTGCTTCCAGATCGGCCCCGGCGTCTTCCAGCGCCACCACGGTGTTGGTGTAGCCCAGCCCTGCGGCATAGTGTGCGGGGGTGTAACCCTGCCTGTCGGTGCGCGTGGGATCTGCGCCGCTTTCCAGCAGCGTCTGCACGACCTCCGTGCGACCGACGCGGGCGGCAGCCATCAGGGGAGTCAGACGATGGACATGGTGCAGGCGGTCGACCTCGATCGGCTGTGCGGCGAGCTTGCGAATCGCACTGGCCGGACGACCTTCTTCGATGGCGTCATAGAGCTTGTTCTCGGCGGCGCTCACGCGCAGCAGCGTGGTCTGGCGAACGCCGTTGTAGACGCTGTGTTCCTTGACGGTACCGGCAATGTGCAGGCGCTCGCCCGGCATGCCGATGTCGGCGCCGGTACAGAACCACACCATGACGTTGCCATCGTCGTCGCGCATGCGGTAGAGCATCTTGTCCCCGTACTGGTTGCCGGGGATATGTTTGCGGCCAAGAATGGTGATGGCGCGCTCGATCTTGCCCTCTGGCTCGCCGACAAACTGGCTTTCGCGGGTATCGTTGGCGATCAGACGCTGCATCTCGGCGTTGTCGAACGCGGCCACGGCCGAGGCCAGCATGCCGACAAAGCGCATCGAAACCGTCTCGCCGCCGCCGAGCGTCGCGATGTTGTGCAGGTAGGTGGACTGCGTGCGCTGCGCATCGACCTCGGGTGAAGTCAGCCAGTTGCGAACCTGCTGGGCTTTTTCGCGGTCGCCGGCTTGCACCTGTGCCAGTGCGGAGCGGCCACGGCGCGGCATGAAGTGCTCGCGCACGGCATCGGCAGTGGAGAGCACCAGCGTCAGGTAGGCCGTTTCCTTCGAGATGTAGCCACCCACCCGGACCTCCGCGCAGGCCGCTTCGAGGACGTGATCGACGCGCACGCGGTCGGCAGCGGCATCGCCGCCGAAGTACTCCTCGTAGTCGGTCAGGTCGTCATGGATTTCGTAGAGTGCCTGCAGCCACGCGGTGTTGGCAAACGGATCGTCGCCATTGAAGAAATCCGTGAGGCAGGAGCGACCCACCTGCTTGAAGGTGCCGGTTTCGACGTCGCGCAGCACGAACGTGGTATGCCGCTCGCGGGCCATCTTGCAGTGGTCGCAGTCGGGGCTACAGGTGCGATATTCGGCGGGGATCTCGTCCATGCCCAGCACGAGCGGCGTGGCGCCCGCCGAAAAATCGAGCTTCGCCATGAAGGCGTAGCCGCGCAGGACAGGCTTTTCGCCGGCGATCGTCACGGAGGCGACCTGCGTCTGAACCCGGTCGGCCTGCGAGCGGCCGTCCGAGAGCGCGATGCGGGTGGCGTTGCCCAGCTTGGCTTCGCCGATCTGCAGCGTGACCGCTTTCATGCCGAGCTTGGTGGCCCGCTTGTTGATCCGCTCGATCACGGCACGCACACGCGGCAGGTTGTCGACCGGAATGCTGTAGGTGCGGGTGAAGGTCTCGGCGGTCTCGGCGGTCTCGGCGGTCTCGGCGGTCATGGCAGGCGGGTCCGGGGTCAGCAGCGGTTCAGGAGCAGGGCACTTGCGAGTCAGCAGGGCAGGGGGGCACAGACGCGCACGGGCGTCGGCAGCGTCAGCGTGGCCGGAAACACGGGGCCGAGGCTCGTGGCGAGCACGCGGGCGATGGCACGTTGGCTGCAGAAGGGGTTCGGCGCATCGGTGCCGCGCGCCGCGCTGGTGGGCGCAGGGGTGTAGACAGTCATGGTCAGGCGTTAGGGGTGTCGGGCGGAGAGAGCCACATGTCGTTCTCGGCCGTCGCGTAGGCCTTGGCGACCGGGGGCGCGGCGCCAAGGAAGTAGTCGCGATCGGGTTCTGCATTGCGCACCATCTCCAGATGCTGCAGGCCCAGCTCGACCTTGACCGCGCGCAGCTCCGGATCGGTCTGGCGATCGAAGAACAGGGCGTTGCGCGCCTCATTGGTGAGCTTGTTGCCGATGGTCTGGGCAACGCCCGCCATCTGGTTGAGGGCCGGGATGGTGAGATAGCTGTCGTCGTTGGCGAACTCGTCGGGCTGGCGTACGCGCAGGATCTTGCCGAACAGGTGGAGGCTCATGGCGTCGGTTTTCAGTACTGGCTCTCGGCGCCAAGCGGCACGCCGGCCGCCGCAGCGGACAGGTCGAGACTCGGGATCCGGGGGAACGCCTCGAACACCATGTCGATGGTCCGCTTGGCAAGGCGCCGGAAGCTGTCGTGGATGTGTTGGGTGGGCAGGCCTGTCAGGCGGTACTCGTGCAGCCGGCGGGCGCGCTCGACGCGAGTCAGCCCGCGCATTTCTTCGACATCCTTGCGCGCGTGATAGCGATAGTTCTGGATGTAGAGCGCGCCCATCTGGGGGACCAGTGCCTGCGCCACGGCCGCGCGCCCTTGTTCGTCGGGCATGTCGGCATTCAGACGCTCAATGCCGTAGGCGCTGATGTCGAGCACGGCTTGCACGGCGGCCTGCACCAGTGTTTCGGGATCCGGCGCGAAGTAGTCGTACATGTTGACCACCACGCTGTGCAGTTCGGGAATGACCGAGATCAGGGCCACGCGCTGGGCGGTGAGCTGGTCGAGGGCGTGTGCGCCGGCCTCGGGCAGGTGCAGTTCGGCCTTTTCCAGCGCGCCCCGGATCATGTCCGTAATGAGGGGGACGGAGAGCTCGCACTTGCCGGTGGCATGGCTCAGCCGCCAGTTCAGGGCGACGATTTCAGCGGACTGGGCGCACAGGCTCTGGATCAGGTGGGCGTCCGTGCCGCGATGCTTGTCCAGCTCCGCGAGCTGGATCATGGCGTTGGCCATGTCCTGCGCCTTTTGCATCAGGTCGCGGCTGGCCGCCACGATTTCCTCGTCACTGCTGTCACTGCCCGGGTGGACGACCACGGCGTTCATCAGGGCGGAGGTGATCTTGAGCACCGCGCACACGCGTCGCGCGAAGGAAGCGGTGCCCGGCGCCGTCAGGAGCTGGCTGTCGAGGCCCGCCGCCAGATGGCGCGCCGGGAGGCTGGCCGCCGTTTCGGCAGCTGCACCGTCCAACATGTGCAGGGAAAGGGGCTCGTCGATGACCGACATGAAGACTCCGGGTTCATTGTTGTCGCAAATTCTACACAAGAATCCGCTTTTATAGAGTCACCAGACATAGATTTCAGATTATCCTACGCACATGAACACGAAAAAAACATTAAATCCGCATGCGAATGACCTCGTGGCAGTCATCGACTTCCTCAAGTGGTTGAACTCATGTGACGAAAGCGGCATTCAACAAATGGAGCAGCCGTTTCCCGGCGTGCGCCTGCTGCCGACGCTGTCGGACCTGTTCGCACTCGCCAAGGACGAGGCCGGCTGGATGCTGACCCTGCACGCGGAGGAAGCGCCGTGGCTGGCGCACCTGCCGCTGCACAGCGCTTATCTGGGCTTTGGCGACGGGCTCACCCTGCTGACCGATACGGTCGAACTGCTGGACGAGACGATTCCGCAGGTCGCCGTCGAGATCTTCGTGCCGTCGCTCGATCTGGTGGATCTGCTGGGCAGCCAGCGGCTGCTGGGCTTCGGCCATGGACGGGGGGAGGGCGATGCCGTGACGGTGACACGCGTGAACCGTGTGGTGCCGCTTTACACCAAGGCACGCTACGACGAGTTACGCCGTACGGCGGTGAGCCCGAGCGCCACCCGCATGTTCGCGCGCTAGATCGCGCTGGGAATTCCTGCAATGCGATCTGTCATGGATCTGGTAAGGGGAGGTCAACCGATGGACTGGCCACACGCAACGCGCCGTCATACCGATGCCAACACGCGGGATCCCGGCGACCACGGCGTCACGGGTTGGCGACTGGGACGGGCCGAGGGGCGACCTATCGCGCTGCCGCAGCGGTTCTGCCTGCGCACCTTGGGCGCGGTGCGTTCGGGTCGTACGCTGGCACTGGCGGCGCTGGCCGAGCAGACCCTCGCGCAAGGCGGTGGCGTGCTCTGGATCGATGGTCAGGTGCACCCGCAGATCGGCGCGGCATTGCGCCAGCAGGCCGCGCGCCACAGCCTGCCGTACAGCACGACGGGCGAGTCCACCGACGACGAGCACGTGGTCACTCAACTCTTCGCCCGGGGTGGCGTCGGCCACTGCGTGCCCCACCGCAGCCACGCCGAGCTGCGGGTCTGGCGCGCCCGCACCGCCCGCGTGTTGCGCGCGATCGCCGCGCAAGACCTCGGGGCCAGTCTCGGTCCCATCCTGCTCGTGTTCAACGAAATCGCCGGGCGCTACGCCGGCGAAGCGATGGGACTGGCCGGCTTGCCGCAACGGCTGCGGACCGCTGGCCACAACCTCGCCTTCAGCGATCCCGAGGTGATACACGAAGCCACGGACGTGGCGGCCTACGCCCGGCAGTTCCTGTTTCACCGTGTGGAAGCCGAGACGTCGTGCCAGTACGCCCGACACGTCATCGGCCCGTGGCCGGCCGCCCCTTCCTTCTTGGGGCTGGCATGGGGCAGCCACACCTATCGGTCACTGGAGGAGGATCTGCGCCTGCTCGAATGGGGGCAGGGCATCTGGTATGCCCATGGCGAGAGCTGCCTGATCCGCGCCGAGCGACCCACCGGCTTTGCGCGGGCCACTGGCCCGCTGATCGGTACCGGCCGCCATTGAACCAACCCATTCACCCACTGACCCACCCCGATGCGCCCCGCCCCCGGGGCGCATGATCGGCCCCGATTGACGAAGATGGGCACGATGACGCCTGCACTTGCTTGCACCGCCATCACCATTGCCGACAGAACGGGCCACCCAACACCTTGACGATGACCACTCTGCACCCGCTTGAGCCCAATACGCACGCCCTCTCTGTTGCGTCCAATACACCCACTGAGACGCCTGCTGAGCGCACTGAGAAGCCGACGGAACCGTCCGATACTTCCACTGAACCGGCGCGAGCGGGCAGTCGGGCGCGCCGCGCCTTCGAGTTGCTGCTGGTTGTCGTGAACGTGGCGGCGATCTTGGCCACCGTGCTGCTGCGGGGACGCTTGTCGTTCGACGTCGCGCTCGCCTGCACGGCCGGCTGGATGCTCCTCAATGCGGCGAGCCTGCTGTACAGCTGGTGGCGCCCGATCGCGACGGTCAAGCCGTCGTCGCGGCCCCTGCGTTGGGCCACGCTCGCGGTGGCCCTTGTCATGCTGTGCGAAGGCAGTGCGGTCGCCGGAGTTGTCGTCGCACGCTGGCGCGCCCAAGACGCTATTGCCGCGTACGAAAGCCAGCGCCGACAGGACATGGCGGCCACCATGGCGTGCGAACGCCAGCCCGACCATTGCTGGCAGGAGGCTGCGCGGCACGCCGGTAGTGCCTTCGGGCTGTCTCTCATGGTGACGATGGGTCCCAAGGACGCCTTCGATACCGCCGCCCGGCGGGAGATCCTGCAGCGCGCCATCGGCATGGCCCGCGCAGAATCAACCGGGGAGGCGCTGCAGGGCCTGCGCACCGTGGACCGCGCCTGTGCCCGATCCCTGTTGTGCAGTGTCTCGCTGGGACGCGTGGATGCGCAGGATGCGTTGAGGGTGCAGCAAACCTTGAACATGGTCGACCTGATGGCGCAGCGCCTGCGCGATCGGGAAGCGCGCGGCGAGCCCTGATATGGACGCCACACTCACCGGCCGCACGCTGCACGCGGCGCTCGTGCAGCTGGCCGAGCGCTGGCTGCGCCGGCGGGGCTTCGGCGTGACCGCCACCGAGTTGCATGCTGCAGGCTGTCGCGAGCAGATGGATGCGATCGGGTACCGCACCAACGCCTCGGCCATTGTCGAATGCAAGACCTCGCGGGCGGATTTCCGTGCAGACTTTCGCAAGCCGGAACGGCAATCCGGCGGGTTGGGGACCTACCGATTCTACTTGTGCCCGGAAGGACTGATCGTGCCCGAGGAGTTGCCCACGCGCTGGGGGTTGCTCTGGGCGCGCGCCGGGCGCGTCGTCGAGGTCAAGGTGCCGACCGGCAACAACTGGCCCGCCTTCCATCCCGCTTACCCGCATGGCGACTGGACCGCGTTCATGCACGAGCCGGACTATGCGGCCGAGCGGATCATGCTGTTTTCGATCGCCCGACGGCTGGCCGCCGGCCAGCGTACGCGCCGTGGGTAAATTGCGGCTTCCGGCCTTGGCGTCGCCCCGCATGCCGAGTATCATACTGATACCAGTCAACCTGACGCCATGATGCCAACGCATGCCGGTCCGCCGGCTGACCCTTCGCCAGTCGCCAATGAGTCCCCGGTCGCCCAGCGCGACCGTGACAGCGCACGCCTCACGCTCGTCGCCCATGCGTCGGCGAGCTATCCGCCGCGCACGCGCCACAACGCCGACACGGCGGATCTCACACTGGCGTTTGCCGTGGATTTCCAGACCGCCGGTGAAAAGCTGACCCGCAAGCTGGCCGCGCCGCGCTACGAAGCCGTGCCGCTGGTGCTGGACACGGATCCGGTCCTGACCGCGCGCGTCGTGTACCGCTACGTGGCGCTGCAGCGCCGCGCCCACGTGCTGAACATCGCGGGCAACAGCCTGCAGACGCTGGCGCAGCACGGGATCACGCAGGCGGCGCTCAACCGCTGGCTGTATGGCGTCTTGGCCCCGGTTCACCTGCATCACCCGTTCGAGCGCTTCCTGTCGGGCGGGCAGACCGGTGTGGATACCGCAGGGCTCGTCGTGGCGCTCGCGCTGGGCATCCCGGCCACCGGCACGTTGCCCAAGCACTATCTGCGCCGCTCGGCTGAGGGCGTCAACTTCCAGAGCAGCGAGGCAGCCCTGCGGGCCGATCTGCTCGCGCAGGTCCAGACCCTGCGCGCAAGCCTCGGGCTTGCCCATCATCCGTAATTTTTATTCCACTATGACCGTCAAGACTGCGCCCACCAACCGATCGCCAGCCCGGGCCGCGAAAGCGCCCACGGCCGGCGATATCTCGCCGGCCGGCGAGGCCGGCATGGCCGCTGCGCCAGCCAAGCCCGCCAAGCCCGCCAAGCCCGCCAAGCCCGTCAAGGGTGCAGACAAAGAGGCAGCGCCGGCCGCCGGCACCAGCGCCCTGAGTGTCGAGCAGCTGGTCGCGCTCAAGGATGCGCTGGGCTTCGCGGACTATCAGGCCATGGCCGATGCCTTGGGGCTCTCGGAAGTCAGCGTCAAGCGCATGATGACCAACAAGCAGAGTGTGACCAAGCAGGTCGCGTTTGTGCTGCTCGCCCTGCGTTATTTCGCCGACCACCCGCGTGCCGGCAAGCAGTTCGACGACTACCTGATGACGTTTAACGAGGGCCTGCCGAAGGTCTCGTGAGGCGATCCACTGGCGTGCTTTCCGGTCCCCACTCAATGAGTGCAAATAGTTGTTGCGCTACGTATCATTACGATACTAGAATGTCCCTAACGACATTCCGCGAGACCGCTTCCGATGCGCGACAATTCCACCGAATATGCCTTCAACGGGCTGGCCGGCTGCGTGACGCAGCGCATGGCCGGTGCCGTGCTGGTGAGCCTTTACGCCGCGAAGCCGGCCGGGCTCGATGCAAGCGCCGGCAAATGGGCGACCGTGTGCGAGACGCATGGTGCCATCTGCAATCATCGGCGGCGCTTGACCGCAGAACGCCACCTGTCGGATCCGTCCGGATGGTGCGAAGACTGCCGGGGGGCGACATGCTGAGCCGCGTGGATCCGCTGGCCCCGTTCAGTCGCTGGTACGACCGGGCTGTTGCCGGGGCGTGGGAGAGCGAGTCGGCGCGCGAAGCGGTGATGTCGGCCCTGCGTTTTCGACGTCTGGCGGCCCTGCATGCGCAGCGCGAACGGGCGAGCGATCGCCCGGAACATGCGGCGTACTACCGCGAGGAGATTGCGCGGCTGCGCGGCCTGTCGCGCAGCGAGCTGCACCGTGCCCGGGCACTGCGCGCCCAGCCGGTGCGCAAGCCCTACCTGCTGATCGCCTGCAGCGACACCAAGCGTCACGATGCGACGCCCCTGCGTGCGCTCGATCGCTATGATGGCCCGGCCTATCGGGTGCTGCGCAACAGCCTGCCGGCCTTGGGCAACCGACTCCCCATGCGCATCCTGTCGGCGCAATTCGGCCTGATCTCCCCCAACATCCAGATCCCGGATTACAACCGCTGCATGGACGATGCCCGCGCTGAGGCGTTTCTCGCCGACGACCGGCTGGGGCAGGACGTCGCAGCAGAGATGGCGCGGGTGCGACCGACCGACATTCTGGTGATGGGCGGCGCGCGCTATCGCCGCGTGTTGAGCAAGGCGCTGCTTGACGCCGGGCTGCCGGCGCACGTGCGCGTGCTGGCCGTGCAGGGCGGCATTGGCGAGCAACTGGGCCAGCTGCGGCGCTGGCTTCACAATGAACCGGTAACCGACACCAGCGACCTGCGTTCGGCGTGGCATGCCCACCTTTCGGGTGGTCAAGCGACGGCGTCCGCTGCCGATAGGCTGATGTCCCTTCCTTTTTCCGCATGACCGTGAACGATTCCCCCCAATCCCCCCCGTCGACCGCCGTCGTGCCGGCGCGCCTGCACGTACTCAAGACCGAGGTGCTGCCGGCACTCTTCGTGGATACCGCGCGCATCGGCAGCTACGGTGGCGAGGATGGCGGCGCAGCGGTGTTGTCCGTCCTGTCGGCCAAGCTGGAGAATTCGCCGGTTGCCGTGCTGCACCAGCACATCAGCGCGGTGATCGATGGGCTCAATGGTGCGCATCCGCAGCGCATCCTGCGCAAGTCGACGTGGTTCTCGAAGCTGATGGGCCGCGAGATCGAGGCGAATGTCCAGTATCAGGTCTCGCGCATGGATCTCGAAGAACGGGTGCGCAACGCCCAGCAGACGGCTGAGGACGTGCGCACGCTGATTGGCGAGATCGAGGCGGCGATCGCCGCCAGCGCGGCCCAGATCGCGGAGCTGCGCACCTGTGTGCAGGCCGGCCGGGAATTCCTCGCCGAGCATCCGCAGGCGGGCGTACCCACCGAAGCGCTGGCGTTCGACAACCCGCGCGAGCGATTCACCCGGCGTGTGACCAATCTGGCCATGCTGCTGCAGTCCAGCGAAGCCGAGGTGGTGCAGCTGGGCATCGCACGGGGCAATGCGATCGGCATGCTCGATCGCTTCTCGGAAACCTGCACGGTATTGCTGCCGGTGTGGCGCAGCAATGTCGTCGGGCTCCTGAACAATGCCGAGCTCGACAGCGACAAGATTGCGGCCGCCACCAAGGCCCACGACGACCTCATCAATAGCCTCGACCGCAGCGTGAAGGCGCCGGCGGCCCTGAACTGAATCGGAATCGGAATCGGACCATGCAGACCTCCATCATGACGACCCAGACGACCCTGCCGGCGGTGCTCCAAGACAAGGCGCTGGCCGAGCTGGGCCTGAAGCCGGAAGACCTCGGCGAGATCCAGACCCTCGCGCAGCAGATCGATGCCAGCAACCCCCTGAGCGTGGCCGAGTTCGGCCAGTCCATCGACAGCCATGCGTCGGGCTACGCCGACATCCTGCTCGGACAGGTGAACAACCGCGATCTTGACGAGGCCGGTGCGAAGCTCTCGTCGGTGGTCAATATTGCCCGCGACGTGAACATGGGCGCGCTCTCGGACCGGCGCTCGCGCCTGCCTATCGTGGGCCCCGCAATCGACTGGATGCGCCGGCGCGCGGTGAGCGTGCAGGACCGCTTCCAGTCGGCGAAGACGCAGATCGAGACGTTGGTGAGCGAGGTCGAGACCACGCGTAACGGGCTCGTCTCGCGCAACGGGACGTTGCAGACGATGTTCGAATCGGTGCAGACCGAGCACCGGCTGCTGGGCCTGCATGTCGCGGCCGGCAAGGTCCGGCTCGACGAGATCCGTGCGCAGGCGGACGCGCAGCGCGCAGCGGCGCAGAGCGCAGCGGCGCAGAGCCCTGCTGACGTGCAGCAGGTCGCCGACCTCGACAGCATCGTCGCCAATCTGGACCGGCGCGTGACCAACCTGCAGGTGCTGCAGCACGCGGCGTTGCAGAGCCTGCCCTTCATCCGGGTCCTGCAGCAGAACAACCAGACCCTCGTCGAAAAATTCGATACGATCCGCACCATCACGATTCCCGCATGGAAGCGCGATTTCGTGCTGGGGCTCAGTCTGAACGAGCAGGAGAACGCGGTCGAGCTCGCCCAGAACATCGACGATGCGACCAACGAATTCATGCGCCGCAACGCGAGGCTGCTGCACCAGAATGCCGTCGCGACGGCCCAGTCCAACCAGCGTAACGTGATCGACATCGACACGCTCAAGGCCGTGCAGCAGGAACTGATCAACACGGTGCAGGATGTGATCCGTATCCAGCAGGACGGGGCCAAGTCCAACCAGAAGGTCGAGACCGAACTGCTGGCGATGCGCGGGGATCTGCAAGCCAAGCTCACGCGCGCGAACGGTAAGGCCTGACGATCATGGTCTCTACGCAAGACGAATCCGGGCTGATGGGCAGCCGCGTGCGCGCGGCCATGGCAGCGCCCTTGGGTAGGGCCGCAAGCGGCGGCGCGCACGCCGCGCCGGCGGCACCCGTCGCGGCGGTCCGGGTCACGATCCAGATGCCGGCGACACTGCAGCCGGCCTTCGCGGGGCTGCAGGCACGCGCGGCGCGCTGGATGACGCGCGGCATGGTGGTGATGGCCGTGAGTGCACTGGCCTACGTCGGCAGCTGGTTCATCGGTCGGGGTACCTTCACGGACGGTCCGCCCGGGCGCTTGGACGGCGGCGATATTCCGGCGGTGATTGCCGAGGGCGTTGCCGATGAACCGGGGAAATTGAACAAGCTGCGCAAGTACATGCAGGCTGGCGATCTGTTGGAGGCCAAGTGGCGCACGGAAGATGACAAGCCCATGGAGAGCCCGGAAGCGAAGTATGTGCTGGCCCAGTCCGCGTATTTTGCGTTGACCAACGACAGCCCGATGACATCCAAGGAGTATGAGGCGCTGAAGAAGACGCTGCGCGGCCTGATGAAGGATGTGGTGCAGGACGTCAGCGTCCATCCTGACCATTACGATGCCCGTGTGCTCTACGTGCTGGAGAAGTATGCATTGGAGCGCGTCACATCGGACCGGGCGCGCAGCGTGGATCGCGAGGTCGAGGCAGACCGCGCCAAGGCCCGGCAGCAGGGGATGATCGGCAAGCTGGTGAGCATGCCGGTCGTGATCCTCGGCTTGGTGACCTTTCTGTTCGGGCTGGCGATGCAACGACGTGTCGAGCGCATCGACAGTGCACTGGGGCGGACCAATCTGGGGCGGACCAATTGAAACCACGCATCACACCACGGGTCATGTTCCGAAGCTTGACGGACACCGCCTTTCCCAACGGCCTCACAGGCACCGCACTGGGCACCACATCGGCTACCACACCCGGCACCCCGCGCGCGGTGAGTGTGGGCTCGGTGACGCTGCCGGCCAATATGGCCGGACCGTTCGCGCAGCTGCGCACGCGTGGCGCACGCTGCCTGATCGCCGGCGCGGTGACCGCTCTCGCGGGCGGCGCGCTCGTGGCCGCCGGCTGCTATGGCATCGCGGGCGCGGGGCACGTGCTGCCCAGCGCCTTGACAGCGGTCGATATCCCCGCTGGCGTGCACGCGCTGCGTTATGGGGGCGGGGACCTGAGTGCGACCGTGGCGCTGGGGATGGATACGCTGGTCTCGCTCGGTAGTACCGTCCTGCGCTATGGGATGGGCGTGACAGCCGCTGCCGCGCTGATCCGGGGGATGTACACGCTGGTGTTTGGTCGTGTCGCTGACGCCGATCACGCACAGGGCCATGGTGCCCGGAACGATTCGGCTCTGGCTTCCTTGTTGACGGGCCTCGCCCTGACGATGGGGGCGTGGGGCGCGCCCCTCATGATCGAGGCGATGACCGGCAATGCCGGGCTGGGCTCCGGGGGCAACGTCGTGTCTGCGATCCGGTCCGGTTCGTTCGAGCCAGCCATGGTGGAAGCCGGCAGTGAGCAGCCGCACGCCATTGCGTACCTGATGGCGCAGCGTGACCAGTGGCAGCTGCAGCGCCCGCGCAATGACACCACCAAGGCGCGTGACGCGGCCTATCTGGCGAGCCTGCGCGAGCGGCTGGCGAGCCTGCCGGCCGAGTCTGCCGCCATCCCTGCCGACCCGGCGATCCGCTACGTGATGGAGCGCTCGGCCTTTGGCGCGGCGCAGAGCGTGGCGGCCAAGACCTATGTGGCCGAGACCGCCGCCGCGCACACCCGTGCGCAGCAGCGGGGGCGCATCGCACTGGCCGTGGGCGCGCTGATGCTGACCGTCGGGATCGGCCTCGGCGGGGTGGGCGGCGCGATCACCGCGCGGGTGCGCCGCGTGCAGGCGTGGCTGCCTGCCGGGACGCCGGGCAGCGCCCGCTGACCATCCCGACGCTGCCAGCCCAAGGCCCGGCCCTGACCGGGCCTTTTTTGTTGGGTGCTGTGATGAGGTTGCCGGTGCCTACCGTGCGGGCGGGCGTGGTGACGCCCCGCGCCCATAAATGCAATTAATCGTCAGCCTGTCATGGATCACAAGAAATAAATGTTTTTCCAGTGTGTCCATGCACCGAAACCTCTGTTTTTAGGCTGCAATGTCCCATGATTGTGGGAAGTCCCGATAAAATCGCACCATCCTGATTCCCCCGGGGCGTCTGTCGACGTCCTTTCCGGCATGGCCGCTGCCGCTCTCCCTGCTGATCTCCCCGCTGACGTCGCCGCCGACGTTCCCACTGACGTCGCCGCTGCCGCGTCCGGCGCGCACGATCCCGCGCCTGTCACCGGGCCCGGCACCGCTGCCTTTGAGGCGTGGTTCAGCGGCTCGAAGATCATTGCCGATGGCGCACCGCTGGTGTGTCTGCACGGGACCACGGCCGATTTCAGTACCTTCGTGGCCCACGCCCCGGTGACGGTGTACCGGCTCGATGGCGAGGAGATTGCGCGGGTGGACAGCGTCGATGTCGACGGCGACTGGTCACGTCGCCCGGCAGGCTTTCACTACGGGGCGCTCACCGACGCCGTGCAGCTGGGCGCCGAGGCGGCACTGGCGATGCGCGCGCGCGAAGCCGACGCCATGGCGGCGTACCGGCGGCAGGCCAATCCGATGGGATCGGCCGGTGATCCCGCCCGCGACCCGGGCGACGACACCGAGCGTCGCCTCACGGACCTGCGCCGGCTGCTGGGCCGCACGCTCACCCAATCGTCCGAGCTGCGAGCGTCCGGCGACGGGCACTACTTCACGCCCGATCCCGGCTACAGTTTTATCCGCGATATCGGCCAGCGCGAAGGGGGGCGGGTGCTGCCGGTCTACCTCGCCATTCGCAACCCGGTGTACCTGAACGCCGCGCAGATCGAGCATGCGGGCAGCACGCACTGGGTCGCGCACTACCGGGCGCTCGGCTACGACGGCGCGATCTTCAGCGATCACGCCGACCTGCGCCGGCGGGGCTGGAACGGCGCCACGCAGATCGTGGCGTTCGATGCGCACCAGATCAAGAGCGTGTTCAATGTCGGGACCTACGACGCGGCCAACCCGGACATACGGTTTCGGCGCGATGAGGCGCTGACGCTGCCCCAGACGGTGCCCCAGACAGTGGCGGATGCCCCGACCAACACCCGGCCTGCACCGGTCGCCCCAACGCCGTTCACCTTGCCGCCGGCGATCGGTACCGGGGCGCTCGCGCGCCACGGCATCGCGGTGCCGGCGGCCCAGCGTGCGGCGGCCTTTGACGCTTGGTTCAGGGCCAGTACGATCCGGCGCGCCGATGGCACGCCCCGCCCGATGTTCCACGGCACCACGGCGGATTTCACCGCGTTCGCGGGCAACCGCGCCACCGAGAAGGATGCGGGCTGGTATGGACAGGGTATCTACTTCACCGCCGACCCGCAGACGGCCAGCGCCTATGCGCAGTACGAGGACCTGCAGGGACAGGTGATGTCCGGCCCGCCGCGCGTGATGCCGGTCTACCTTGCCATCCAGCGGCCCTATCTGTGGCCGGCGCAGCGCGCCGCCGCCACCACGCCCGAGGAAGCGCGGGCGATTCGCGCCGAGCTGGAAGCGGCCGGTTTTGATGGCGTCGTGGTGGCCAATGCCTACGCCGACCCGGAGGTGGCGCCCCACTACGAGGTGGTGGCCTTCCACCCGGCGCAGATCAAGGCGGTGCACAACGTCGGGACCTTCGATCCGGCCAGCGACGACATCCGCTTCGCCCGCACGGCGCAGGCGCTCCCCCCCGCGCCCGCTCCCGCCCTCGCTACCGCACCGGCGCTCCCCCCAGCCGCCGCACCGGCACTCCCCCCAGCCGCCGCCCCGGCGGTGACCGACAATGCGTGGTTTCGCGACTGGTTCGGCGCGAGCCGGGTGGTGCGGGACGGGCTGCCGCAGGTGGTCTACCACGGCCGGGCGGCGGACTTTGGCCGCTTCGACATGACGCGGGCGGGCGAGTTCGGCGACCGCTTTGCCGACGCGGCCTTCTTCACGTCGAGCGCGCGCGTGGCCAGTGGCTACGCAGTGCGCCTCAAGAACAATCCCGCATTCATGGACCTGATTGCCGAGGAGGACGTCTCGCGCCAGCGCTGGGCCAAGAGCGCACTGGACGATGGGGTCGGCTCGCCGCGCTACATCGAGGTGAAAGCCGCGCATGATGCGGTAGCCGCGCGCCGGCAGGCGTTCGCGCACGCGATGCATACGTTCGCGGAGCCGAGCGCCGGGGCCAATGTCGTCGCGGCCTATCTTTCGCTGCAGGATCCGCTGGAAGTGGACGCCCGTGGCCAGCTCTACTACAAGGATCAGGTGACCGCGCGGGCGATCGCGCAGGGCTTGGCCGAGGGGCGCGACGGCGTGATCGTGCGCAACGTGCGGGACTTCGCCTCGACCGAGACGGCCGAAGCGGCGGACGTGTTCGTGGTGTTCGATCCCGTGAACATCAAGAGCGTGTACAACCATGGCACGTTCTCGCGGGCCGACGACGACATCCGTTTTGCGCGCCACGCGCAGCGCACGCTGCCCGCGCTGACCGTTCCCACCGTGCCGGCCGGCACCGCTGCCGCGACCGCAGGGCAGGGGGCGCAGAGTGCCATACGCCAGTATCGGAAAGAGGGCGCGTTACGAGGTGACGCGTTTGATGCGTGGGCGCGTGACAGCAAGATCGTCGATGACGCGGGCGTGCCGCTGGTACTTTTCCACGGCACGAAATCGGATTTTTCCGCGTACGACACCCAGACGTTCGGCGCGAGCGATGACGGCCTCTTGGGCCCGGGCTTCTATTTCACCTACAACCCGGAAGAGGCCAGCAGCTACGCGCTCAATGACCAATACGGGCAGGGCGATACGCCCAACGTCCAGCCGGTCTACGTGTCCCTCAAAAACCCCTTCGTGATCTGCCATGGGCAGCTGCCGGACGGCCGCACGATCCGGGACCTGCACAAGGGCATCGGTGTGACCGCCGCCGGCGGGCGCGCCGTGCGCGCGCTCGCAGAGGCGGGCGACCATGACGGCGTGGTGTGGACCCATCGCGACGGCAAGATCCTGCATGTGGTCGCATGGCGCCCCGAGCAGATCAAGTCGGCCATCGGCAATGTCGGGACCTACGACCCGGACAACGTCGACATCCGTTTTGCTCGCGACGTGACAAAGCGATTGCCGCCGGAAATGCCTCCCTTGGCTTTCAACCATAACGTGGCGGGAAACCATATCGCGGCCGATCTTGCGGATAAGCAACACGTGGCCGTTCTGCCGCGTAGGCGCGCCGATCGCGACAGCTGCGAGCCATGAATCGCTTTAAAACCTGAAGGAAGAGGAGCCCCATGGCCTGCTACCAGCACAAGGTGAAACCCCCGACCCGTGCCGAATACGACCTGTGGGTCCGCATGGGATACCTGCGCTCGTGGGAAGAATTCTGCGAGGCCAAAAGCCGCTCGGTCGGGCAGACGATGATGGTGTGTGGACAGCTCGGCGAGCACTGCGCCGACTGTGCCGCCGTCAGTGGCTTCCTGTGCGACTACCCGGTGGGCGAGGGCAAGACCTGCGACCGCCCCATGTGCGAGGACCACGCGCACGAGATTGGTCACGAACTGCATTACTGCGAGGCCCACTACCAGATGTGGCAGGCCTTTCGCGACAGCGGCGGCGTGGATGCCGCGCTGCGCAACGTCATTGCGATTCCGCAAGAAAAATAGGAGCTGACCATGGCAAAGAAACGGGAAGTGATCGCCCTGAATGAAGTCTGGCACGTCTGGGTCGGCGAAGCGCCCGCCGTGCGCGTCGCCAACGAAAGCGAAGCGCGGGCGCTGATGCTGCGCGAGGGGCGCGACTTTGCCGAGGCGAACAGCTTCGATCGCCCGGACACGGCTTGCCCCGTGGTCGAAGTGCTCTGGAACGAGGCGCTGCCCGAGGGCGAGACCTGCCACCAGACGGTGCACTCGCCGGTGATTACGGTGCTGCGCCGGGGCCAGCTGCGCCGGGTGGTGAACCACCTTTCGCCCTCCAAATTCGAGGGCAAGGCTCGCGGCTGGTATGCCTTGGAGCCGCACCTGCCGGCGTGGTGGCCGCGACAGTATCTCGCCGGCGTTGCAGACCCCGATACGCTGGTCGCGCGTGGCGCGTCCTCATGGCTCGCGCAGATCGACGCGCGCTGGCCGGCGCACTGAGAAGACCAACATGGACAAGGATGCGATCACCGTGCCGGGGCGCTCGCCGCTCGCACGCGGTGTACTGCAGCGCCATGGCGTTGTGGAAGCCGAGGCTGCCGTGCGCCAGCACCGGAAAGACGGCGCATTACGAGACGCTGGCCGCGCGGATCCTGCCGATGCCGGAGCGCTCGGGGATCCCGAGGCCGATCAGCACGCCGATCTGCACGCCGATCCGGATGCGGACCACGCCGCGCAGCTGGAGAAAACCGGGTTCTGGGGCCGCGCCGGCGCCGGCGCGATCATCATGGCGCGCGACACCGGTCGCCTGCTGATGCCGGAGCGCTCGGACGAGGTGCTGGAACCCGGCACCTATGGCACATGGGGCGGGGCCATCGATCCGGGCGAAGACCCCGCGCGCGCGGTGCGGCGCGAGGTCATGGAAGAGGCCGGCTACGACGGCCATGTCGAGCTCGTGCCGCTGCTGGTCTTCGAGGCACCGGGCTTCCGCTACCACAACTATCTGGCCATCGTCGACCACGAATTCACCCCCGAGCTCAACTGGGAAACCGCGTCGGCCGACTGGCGCGCGGCCACCGACTGGCCCGCGCCGCTGCACCCCGGGGTGGAGGCGCTGCGGGCCGACCCGGCATCGATGGCGACGCTGGCCAAGGAGCTGGGCCGGATCCAGTACGCCCGCTGGGAAGCCAGCGCCGCCAACACGGCGGCGCCCACTGCGCATCGCGACAGCGCGGCATTTGCCGCTTGGATGCAAGGATCCTGCGCCATCGATGCGAGCGGTGCACCGATGGTGTTTTTCCACGGTACCCGCGAATCGTTCAGTCGCTTCGAGGCCGGCCGTGGACGTTCGGAGTCCCCCGACCCGGGGTTTTTCTTTACCACCGATCCGGCGGTGGCCGCCCAGTACGCCGGCTGTCACGAGCGTTTTCCCGCGCCCGACATCGGCAGCGTGATGGCCGTGCATCTGCGGCTGGTCAACCCACTGGTGCATGACTTCGCAGGCGGCAAACATGGCCGCAAGGAAGTGATCGCCCGGGCAATTGCCGGCGGCCATGACGGCGTCGTGATGCGCAATCACTTCGATGTGGGCGGAGTCGGCGACCAGTGGGTCGTGTTTGCGCCTGAGCAGATCAAGAGCATCTGGAACACAGGGACCTTTGACATGAACCATCCTGATATCCGTTTCGCGCGGGATACCGCCGCGACACTACCCGCCGCACCGGTCGTGCCGGTCGCGCCGGCCACACCGTCGGCGACGTCCCATGACGGCATCGGCTCGACGCTCTTTCGACGCTGGTTCGACCGTAGCGCCATCGTGACCCCGGAGGGACAGCCACAGCTAATGTACGTCGCCACGGCGCCGGACGGCGGCACGATCGAGCCAAGCCTCACAGGCGGGCTGGGGGAGGGTATCTACCTGAGCAGCGACCCGGACGAGGCCGCGCTCTGGGCCCCGCGCCAGATTGGCGAAACCTGTCACGTGCGCCCCGTCTTCGCGGCGATCCAGAATCCCTACCTATGGCAGCCCGAGGACGATCATCGCTGGCCGACCGAGGTGAATGCCGAGGCGCGTCGTGCGGGCCATGACGGCATTCTCAAGCCCTATGCCAACGGCTGCGAAGCCTGTGCGTTTGCGCCCGAGCAGGTCCGCCGCGCCGACGCGGCCGGGCCTGTGTATGACGGCCCCCATGTTGCTCCCCATGACTATGCGCGCGACGCCGGTCGTGTCATGGTGGTGGCCCCTGCAACCCCGTCCCAGCCGTCCGGTCCCGTGAAGGCCGTGCGGGACGACAGTCTCGAACCCTGATGTCGCACCCTGATTTCCCCGAGCGCCCGATGCCCTTTGCACGCTGGATGTCCCAATCCCGGTTGCTTGATGCCGCTGGCGCACCACTGCCGGTCTATCCGCGTGCAGTGGCACCATCGGCGCCGCCCACGTACCCGGCCGCGTCTGCGGCGCCACACCCGGCCGCGCCGTTGCACTTCAGCGTGGACAAAGACGGCGCCGCTGGCGTGGCGGCGAGCGCCGAGCCCATGTATCTGGCCATGCGAAATCCGTACATCGTCTGGCAGTCGCTGCATGCACACGGTCTGGCGCGACCGGACTACCTCGACGGGCTGCGACACAAGGGGCATGACAGTATCCTCGTGCTGGACGATGCGGCCGATGCGATCGACCCGGACATGCGGGCGTTACGCGAGACCGCCGTCGACCTGATCGTGTTCGAACCGGAACAGGTCCGCACGGTGCGCGAGGTGGAGGCCGAAGCACGGGCCGCCCATGCCGCCACCGTCGCGGACTGGAACCGTCCGGCCGCCATGACGCTTCCCGCGTTTGCCGCGTTTTTCTCGGGCTCTCGCGTCATGCATGCCGACGGGTCGCCGCTGGTCACGTACCACGGCACAGCGGGGACGTTCGACCAGTTCGACGCCGCGCATGCCGGGAAGACCTTCCGGATCGACAAGGAAGGGTTCTTCTTTGCCGAGAATCCCACGGAAGGGATGGACGCCGACGTCGCGGCCAAGGCCGCCGCTGCCACATGGGGAGACGAAGGCTGGGGCCATAACCTCCGCCCTGTGTTTTTGGCGATCAAGAATCCGCTGGTGGTCGGGCCGACGGATGTCCAGTGGCCGTACGAAGGGATAAGACGCATGGGCGGCACGCGACTCTTTGACAGCAAGGAGCGCGCCGCGCTGTTCGAACAGGCGCGCCGAGGCGGCCACGACGGGCTGTACTTCCCGTTCGACGAACACGGCGTGCTGCAGGGTCTGTGGGTGGCCCTGCGGCCTGAACAGATCCTGAGCGTGTTCGATCCGATCGCCCTCGGCCAGCACATCGCCTATACGCCAGCCTCGCGGCAACCGCGACCGGCGGCCAAAGCAAGCCCGGCGGAGTTCGCCCCGTGACCGGCACGATGGGACCTGTCACCTTGCTGCGCGAGCCGGATGGCCGTCCGCTGCGCGTCTTTCACGGCTCACCCGCTGGGCACTTTGCACGCTTCGAGCGGGCCTACGAAGGCCGCAACACCGGTGCCGCCAGTGCGGAACACGCGCTGGGCGGGTTCTACTTCTCCGACAACCCCGACATCGCCGACACGTACGCGCGCACCCACGAAGTCGAGCTCGCCAACGTAGCCGAGCAGGCGTTTGGTGTCACACCGCGCGACGGGCTGCCGCTGTCGACGATCTACGCGTCGTATCTGCGCATGGCGCACCCTTTGCACATCGATGGCTACCCCAAGCCCGCCGATATCGCGCGGGCGCGCGCCGGCGACCACGATGGCGTGATTGCCCGTGTGGGCCCCAATCGCGAGTTTGTTGTCTTCCATCCCGAACAGATCATGAGCATCTTCGATCCCGACGTGGCGGCCGCGCACGTGCAACGTGTGCCGGGCCTTGAAACCTTTGCGCCGGTCGACACCGAGAGCGCGCCATTTCGCGCGTGGTACCGGGACAGTATTTTCGTGGACGAATCGGGCAGGCCGCAGGTACTTTTTCACGGGGCTCAATCGGATTTCAGCGTTTTCTCAGAGGACCACATCGGGACGGGCGTGGACGAGCTCAGCCGCATCGGAGACTTTGGCGACGGCTTCTACCTGACTAATGACGCGGCACTGGCCTCCGTCTTTGCGCAGCGCGAAGGCGAGACCGACGGCACCGGGGCGGTGGTCATGCCCCTCTACGTCTCCATGCAGAACCCCATCCGTTCGGAAGACCTGTTCACGATCGAGGGCGTGCAGGCGATGCTGGTGGACCCCTATCCCGGTGACAGCGTGCGGGATCTGGTCGAGGCGGCCGGCTATGACGGCATCCTCGTCGATGGGGGGCGCGAGATCGTGGTGTTCCGGGCCAATCAGATCAAGAGCGCACTCAGCAATCGCGGGGATTTCAGTCTTGCGGATCCCGACATCCGCTTTGCGCGCACCCGTGTGCGACCATTGCCGGCGACCGGCCGGGAAGCGGGCGCCGCATCGGACGCCGGCACCGTGCACCAGCTCTACGACGGGTCGCGTGCGCGCTTCACGCACATCGCGCCGTCAGCCCGGGGCTTCTACGGAGCCGGCATCTACCTGACCGATGAGGAAGCGACGGCGCGCGAGTATGCCGAGGACGCCAGCGGCACCGGCGCGCCGGTGGTCTATGCCGCCGAGGTGCGCATGCAGCATCCCTTCGTGTTCGAGGCGCCGGAGGCGATGGAGGAGCCCACCAGCGACACCTTGGCCAAGCATCTGCTGGAAGGTGATGCGCTGGCCAGCGCGCTGCGCACGCTGCAACTGCGCGGCGAGATCGGCAGCGTCCTGCAGGACGAACTGGTGCGGCGCGGCTACGACGGGCTGATTGTGCGCGTGCCCGACACGCCGACCGAGTACATCGCCTTCACCTCGACACAGGTCTCGGTGCGGCCGCTCGCGCCGCATCCCACCGCGACGTATGCGGCCGGGACGGCAGGCTTCGACGACTGGATCAAGGGCAGCGCCGCCACGGATGCCGAGGGCCGGCCCCGGATCCTGTACCACGGCACGTCGGAATCGTTCGCACGCTTTGACCCGTTGCGCAGTGGTACCCAGTCCAACACCGGGGCGCCGCAGGGGACGTTCTTTTTTTCGGAAAGCCCGGAGATTGCGAGCAGCTACACGGTCGAGTGGCAGGGGGATCATTCGGTGGCGTACCGTGAGGGCGGTAACGTTGTCCCGGCACACCTGCAGCTGCGCAAGCCCCTGAAACTATCGGCCAAGGGCAATGGCTGGAGTGACATCCCCTACAAGGGTCGCACCATCGATATCAACGAGCTGGCGGCGCTGGCCAAGGCCTCCGGCCGTTACGACGGCGTGATCGTGCGGCGCGTGCGCGACAGGGGTCGCGGCGACGTGGCCGAGCCGTTGTCCACGACCTACATTGCGTTCGATGCCGCACAGATCCGCAACGCCATCACGGGCGAGCTGATGGGTGCCGAGCAACTGGCGCTGCGCTTCCGACGCGATGCCAGTACGACGCTCGACGCGGAGGTACCCGCACTGGATCTGGCGATCCCCGACGACGTCTTCAGCACCCTGCGCGAGGTGCGCATCGGGCGCACCACCGTCAGCTACGGGATGCGCCGCGACGGCGACGCGCTGACCCTCAAGGTGTACGCGCTGCGCACGCCGCGCAGCCAGCGCGGCAACGGACACGCGCGCCGCGCGATGCAGGAGGTGCTGCAGCAGGCGGACGCCGCCGGCATCCCGGTCACGCTGGATGCCTCGCCGCTGGACAACAGGACGCGTCTGGACCGCCTCTGCGGCTTCTACCAGTCGCTGGGCTTTGCGCCGACTGGCGGTACAGTGAATGGGCTGGGCCATCCGGTGATGGCCCGGGCTGCGCAGGACTCGCATCTCGATGCCGAAGCGCATTGGCGGGGCCGCGCGCTTGAGACGTGGCTGGGTTCGAGTGAAATCGTGGACGAGCACGGCGCGCCCCTGCCGGTTTTTCACGGTTCGGCGGCGGACATCACAGCCTTTGACCCGCGCCGGTTGGGCGAAGTGACAGAGACCAGTGATGCCAAGTTGGGCTTCTGGTTTTCCGGGAATCCTGCACGCGCCAACATGGCCGCCGCCGATGCGCAGGCCGTCACCGCCGACGACAGCGGCGCCAACGTCCTGCCTGTTTGGCTGAGGATGGAGCGCCCGTTCCACGAATATGGTGCGCTTTACGCGACGCTGAGCGATCCGGAGGCAACGGCCCGCACGCTGCGCCGGGCCCGTCGCGCCGGCCACGATGGGGTGATCTTCTACAACGGCGAGGGCGGGACCAACTTCGTCGTGTTCGAGGCCAACCAGATCAAGTCGGCAATTGGCAATATCGGGACCTACTCCCGATCCACCGATGACCTGCGGTACCGGCGTGACGCAGGGACGAGCGTACGCAAGACCTTGCAGGTGGCACTGCCGCGCACGGCGCTGGCCGCGCTGCAGCCGATCACCGAAGCACAGGCCGTGGCCATGGTCGCCGGCAAGACCGGCAAGCCGCATGGCGTGGATCCCGCGCTGCACTTTGATCCGCGCTTCGCCGAGGCCAAGCGCACCCTGTACGGGTGGGTGCCGACCAGCGCCTTTGTGGCGAACGACGCGGGCGAGCGATACGACGGTACGGTCGACCTCGCGCGCGCCTACGCCTATGCTTCGCAGCCGGCGTCGAATGTCCCACCGGTGATCGCCGTGATCGGGCGACGCAGTGGCATGCTGCACATCATCGACGGAGGCCATCGCCTGAGCGCGGCCCGCCTGCGCGGCGACGCACAGGTGCCGGTAATCGTGCGCGTGCCGGCCGATGCGGAGCTGGTCTACGAAGCACCGCCGGCCGAGCCGGTAGCGGCCCTTGCAGACGAAGGTGCGCCTCCGACCGCCGTCACGCCCACTGCGGAGGCCATTCGGCAGGCACTGGCAGCAGATGATTTTGCGCATCATGTCGACGTGTACCCAACGTTCCACGATGTGCCCCCCTATGTGCAATCGAAGGCACGGCGGGACGCCAATTCTGGCGTGCGCGGTTACTGGGACCCGAGGCGCAACCGTGTGGGGCTGATCGCCGACTATCACGACAGCATCGAGGCGGCGGTGAAAACGGCGCGCCACGAGTTGGTCGGTCACTTTGGTATCGAGCGGATGCTGGGCGCGGTGCGCTTTCAGGAAGTGGTCGCCATGGTCGCTGAGGCCGAGCGCAACGGCAACGCGCTCATCGTCCGCTACGCGGAAATAGTGGACGCGGAGCAGCCGGGCCTCGCCACGCATCGGCGCGCCAGCGAGATCATTGCGCACATGGCCGAGGACAACATCTATGACCACGGGGTCATGCGTTGCGTGTGGGACGGCATGCGTGTGTTCCTGAGCCGCATCGGCTTCATCAAGTCCGATGTCAGCGACGCGAAGCTGTGCCGCCTGCTGCGCGACAGCCAGCGGTACGTGCGGACTCTGCGTTCCACGCCCGAGGCGGTACCGCCGGCGGGAGCGAGCCCGGTACCGGGAACAGTGCCCCCGCATGCCACGCAAACGGTCGCTTCGGCATGGGTGCCCAGTCAGACTTTCTATGGTGCGATAGGGGCCGACGAATCGAATGCGGATCTCCTGCGCTCACTCGGTGTGGAACTGGGGCCCTATGACCATGTCACGGGGCGTTTCCCTGCCCGGTTCACACCGGAGGCCAAGGCCGCGCTGGACACGTTGACGGCCGACTTTGACGTGCGGGCGATCGCGGTGCACCGAGGGGCGGAAGTGGGCTTCTTCAGCCCGCGTCACCGGAATGCAGAGTGGCTGACGCAGCGCCGGGCTGTGCTCGACTGGCAGCTCGCAGGGGAGCGCCCGGCGCCGCAACGCACGCGGCTTCAGGCCGAGCGCCACGCCGTGGATGGCGCACTGGCTGAGCTGGCCACGGCCAAGGCGGCTCGCGTGGTCCGCCCGGCAACGGATGACTTCGCCCCGGCATAAGCGGATGGCCGGCCGCGCCGGCCTCCTGTACCCTACACTGTGGATGCGCCGAGCGTGGGGCGCCCCTCTCAAGACACCGAATGATGAAAGACAACGAGTCCGATTCCCTTGACCGCGACGCACTGATGGCAAGGGTGGCCGCCAAGTACGCGACGGCTGCCGTCGCGGTCGATGGGCGCACCGTGGGGGACACGATCGCCAACACCGGATCGGTCAGCGCGTCGCTGGACGATTATGAAGTGCTGCCCGGCGTGCGCGAGATCCCCATGGCGGCGTTCGACCAGCTCGACGGCCCGGTGACGTTTGCGAGCGTCAGCGAGGAGACGCGCACGCGGGCGCTGGCCGAAGCCATCCGCCAGAGCGGGCACATCGATCCGCTGATCGTGATCGAGGATGGCGAGGGGCCGTATGTGCTGGAGGGCGGTCACCGTTTTGATGCCTTGCGCCTGCTGGACGCACGCGCGTTTCCAGCGATGGTGGTGCTGGATATGGCGAGCCTGTTGGAGCGGGGCGTGCATGCGTTGCCGTCCGGTGCGGAGGACTTCGCGCGGTTTTTCCGCGCGAGTCAGTTGGTCGATCTGCAGGGAAAGCCACTGAAGGTGTTCCACGGCAGCAACCGGGTATTCGACGCGCTGGCGCCCAGCGGTTCCGGCAATATGGGCTCGGGCTTCTACGTGACCACGAGCGCGCAGGCCTCTGGCGTCTTCGGCTACCGGGCATCGCTGCGCGACGAAAGCAGCGGCCCGGTCAGCCTGCCGTTCTATGTGAGGGCGGAAAAGCTGCTCAACGTGGATGTCCTGAAGCCCAGCGATATCGCGAACCTGCGTCGTGCGATTCCTCGCACCCCGGAGGGTCTGGTCAACTATGGCGCGGTGGTGTTGTCCTCGGACGTCCAGTTCTGGCAGGCAGACCTCGACAAGCTGCACGCGGATCTCGATCGCGGGCATTTCTCGCCGGTGCGTTTGTCGGGAATGTTCATGGGGACGGGCCGTGAGGTCGACGTACTGCGCCAGCTGTACGCGGCGGCTGGGTATGACGCCATCGGGCGGACGAGCGACGCGCTCAAGAATGAGGAAAACTTCTTCGAGGTGGTGGTGTATGACGCAAGCCAGCTGACGTATGCCATCCCGGTGCCGGCTGACGGCGTGAACCGCATGCCGAGCGTGCCGACGCCGGTCACGTATTACGGGACCATCGAGGCGAAGGAAAGCGATCGGACGTTGCTGGCATCCTTGGGGGTCGAGCTCTGGCACTATGAGCACGATCGCGGCCGCTTCTATGCCTGCTACGAGCCGGATGTCCACGCTGTACTGCAGGAGCACAGCAGCGACTTCGTGGTGCGCACGACGGCCGTCCCGCGCGTGGCGGAGCTGACCGTCTTTCGGGCCGATCAGTCCGTGCCGGAATGGCTGCCACAGCGGCAGGCATTCTTGGACTGGCAGGTGGTGCGGCGTGGTCGCGGCTATACCGGGACCTACGACGTCGAGCGGGCGGCCATTGCGCATGCCCTGCGTGCGCCGGAACCGGGTACGGGCACTGCCGTGTCGGTCCGGGACGACCACCCGGCGTTGGGATAGCAGCTGGGCTACGCCGCATGTCTCGGAAACAAAAAATGCCGTCGCGAGACGGCATTTTGTATTGGGCGGGAGGACGCCCGCGCCGTCGTGCTCAGGCGGTGGTAACCTCGGCACCTTCGCCGATCAGGAAACGTTGCGGGCGCGTGCCCAGCCACTTCGGTGCGCGGCCACGGCCGGACCACGTTTCGCCCGTCTTGGGATTGCGATATTTCGGCGCCAGCGGCGCTTTCTCCGCCTTGGCAGCCTTCGGCGCCTTGTTGCCCGACCCAGCCGGACGACCACGGCGACGCGGGGTGAGATCTTCCACCGTCAGGTCATAGTCGGCCATCAGTTGCTGGATCTGAGCGATTACGCCGGCGACTTCTTCCGCGCGCATTTCTACCAACTTGGCTTCCAGTGCTGCTTTTTCCGCGAGAAGCTGTTTGTACGTTGCCATCTTGTGATCCCCGTTTGATTGTGGTTGGTTGGTGGGTTTTTGGGTTGGTTAAAGCCGGTGCGATATCGATAAAAACAAAAGACAGCACTGGTTTCTTGATGCCTTGCCGCGTCGCCGCTGGTGTCCGGTACGGCGTTATAGGAGAGAACGATAAGACACTTTCAAGATTTTAGCCAGTGTCAGTATAGCGCTCGCAGTCATTTAAATCTGAAAGAAAAAGGCATATCTTCGCCTTTAAATCTACAGTTGGAGTCCGTTGACGGCGCGATACATCGCGTCCTCCTCGGTATGGCTATAGATGGCAGTCGTCGCAATAGAGGCGTGCCGCAATTGGCTTTGAATCAGCGGCAATGGATGGCCCTGTTGTGTCATGAGCGTTGTGAAGGTATGGCGGAACCAGTGCGGAGTCGCCTCGCGCAGTTTTCGCGCGTCTTCCGGGTGCTCGTCATGCAGAATTGTCGCGGCCAATTCCAAAGCATTCATGACGATCCCGTAAATGGAATCTTTGCTGATCGGCTGGCTCAGTGACGCCTTTAAGCCGTGCAGGCCGATTTTGATGACAAGCGGGGTATGTGGGTCGGATCGTCGTGGATCGAGCTTTACGAGCCGCATATAACGTTCCAGAGCGGCCATGGCAGCGCGATTGACTGCGATCGTGGCGGTTTTGTCGCCTTTGCCCGTGACGGTCAGAAACCAGCAATCCGTTGCGCCGGCGATATCCCGGTGCGAGAGATCGCCGAGGCGAGCTTTGGCCATTTCCTCTCGCCGCAAACCTGTGTTGGCCATGAAGCGCACGACGAACAACATCCGCTCCACTTCGATGTGCTTATCTCCTTCGCCCATCAACCGCTCGCACTCGCTTTGCAACGCCGCCATGAGGCGTTCAAACGTGTGCAGCGGAAGGAATTTCTGCGTCAGTCCCGGCTGAGGGCCGACCTTGCGGCGAAAGCGCGCCGCTTTAAATGGATTGCCATCCAGATAGCGGACATCGGTGAGATACGTGAAAAGACCCTCGATCACTGTCATCGCATAGGCGCGGCTACGCTCCGACAGCGGACCTTCGAACGGCTTCCATTCGCCCGTGGCCTTGCGTGCATTGCGGCGCCCGCACCAGCTCGCTGGCGGGGCGAGCAGAAATTCGCGGTAGGCATCCAGATCTTCGCGTGTGAGGGAGGACAACGGCTTGCGCGCAATACCGATCACCCAGCAATAGAAGCGTTGTACTTCCTTGCGGTACGCGCGTAGCGTCGCAGCGCGATCGGCGTACTCCGCCAGCCAGACGTGGATTGCGTCAAGATCCGTGTCGGCCGCGATCTGGCGCACGCCAGTGTGACAGCGGTTCGCACCGTCTCGGCCGGACAGATGGTCAGGCAGGCCGCGTTTTGCGATCTCGTCCAGCGACGGCGGAACGTCGGGTGTGAGCGCGGTGCGTACCGCTGGGAGATTAGTCATGCGTCTCGGTTTCGGACGTTAGATTAAATAGGGCGTCGAGCTCGGCAGGGCCGAGGTTCGCCAAGGCTTGTGCGAAGGCCACGCGGGCCGGTCGTTTGGATTGCTTACGGTAGCGTTCAGTCCCGCCTGCCTTCACGTTGGCCACGAAGTCGGTAAGGTTCAGGGCACTCGTGACCATATGGTCGGTGCTCTGGCGGCCATTCTCGCGGATCAATGTATCCGACCATGGGCTATCGTTGGAGATCCGGAACGCGTCGCCCTGTGGGAGCACGCAGCAGAGCGTGGGTCGAAGCGGACTCGCCAGATGGTCCTTGTGATGACTGGGGTTCTTGAATACGCGGAGATAGGCGCGTTCAATCTGTTCACGTTGCTCCGCGTTTGCGAAGTGCTGCAACCATTTTTCCAGCGGCGCTTGCATGGCGAGCAGACGCAACTCGTGGGCACCGTTCGTCTTATCCTGTTGATATACGCCAATCGGTACCGACAGGTTGCATTCCCCCACCATGTTGTATTTTCCGTCGCGCTGGAAGCGCTCCAGTGTACGCAGGGAGAGCGATAGAAACGCGGGGTCGAGTCCGCCGCCGGGCGCCGTGAATCGCGACTGATACTCAGCGAATCCTTCGTCGACTTTCGCTTTGGCCTCGGCAAGGGCGCGTGCCTTGTAGGGTTCAGGGGTGTGATGAAGCCACGGGGTGATTTCTGACCATTCGCGCAGCGTGGTCTCCGATGGCACTGGTTTGTTCGTCAACCAGTCGAGGCGGTCGGAGGTGCACTGCAGGCCGGATTTGGTCAGCCCCAGCGAATACCGGCGCACCCATCCCCAGTCGATCACGGATTCGTCGCGTTCGCCTTGCGGGACTTCGGCGTAGATCGCGAGCCGGCTCTTACCGGTCAGCGTGACGCGCAGCGGGCGTGCGGCGTTTGCTTCGATCCACTGCAGGGCGCGAGTAAGCAGGTCAGCGCTCCTGTCGTGCGCCCATACGAGATCGAGGATGCCATTCAAGGCGCTCTTCTCGGTCACAGCGGGCAGGGGCTTGCCACGCTGGGCACAGCGCCACGCGATGATGCTGGCTTCCAACAGCTTGGGGATGTCTTCATCCGCTGCGACCTCGGCGGCGGCGATGGCGCCGCGCAGATATGCGCGTGCCGGTGATTCTTCCACCTCCTCGATACGCAGGCGTGCGGCGGCCTGCTTGAATAAACGGATGTAGGAGACGTAGCCGATGCGGGCTTGGCGGTTGAACACATACCACGCCAGCGTCTCGGCCTTCACCCCGTCCAGACATAGGACGCCGGAACGTCCACCGCGCTCCGGGTGTGCTTTGGTGAGGCTGACACGCGCATTAAAGCGCGCTTCGGACCCGCTAACGCGTTTGACTGGCACATCCACACACAGCTCGTTGCCATCCTTATAGGCGATCAGTTCCGCGCTTTTTTCCAGCGGATCTGCAAAGTGTCGGGTGTATTCGCCGTCGCGGCGCAAGCACGCCGGTGCAGTGTCAACAGTGAGCAGATCGTGGAAGTGGCACAGTACGCGTGATCCGCTACGGAGCTGCGCATTCTGCTGCCGAATGAAGGTCTGTACGTCGGGTCGTTCGGTGCCGATCAGCGTTCCGGGTTCGTCGTCGGCAATGAAGACGAAGTGACGTTGTTGAAAGCCGAGGGACAGAAACTGGAGCGCTTCAGCGGGGTCGTAGAATTGGCCAAAAAGCTGTTCGCGATGGTCGAGACCGCACAGCAGGATGAGCAGCCGCTTGTAATGTAGTGCGAGGCGGTCATGATCCTTGACGGCATCCGTGAATTCGAGATCCCGGAACGTGAGGGCACTACCGTCAAAGCCGGTGAAGACGGCATCGATCTCGGCTTTGGAGGGAAATAGTCGCGGCGTACCCTCGTGCGTCGGCTCGCCCGAGTAGACGCGATAGAGGTTGTCGCCATCGCGCACCAGCAGAAAGGTGAGCTTGTTCTGTACGTCGCGCCCGGCGGCTTCATAGGCTGACAGGTTCTCGTAGCCCGCGCGGTCGCGGCGCGTGGCCATTGCGACAACCATGCGGGGCTTGGGCAGGATCTGGTCGCGGAATTCCGGATGGCCTTGCAGTGCACGATCGAAGTCCGGCAGGCTGCGGTAGTCCCAGTCGGCGTCCAGATCGGCCCATGCGGCGAACTCGCCGTCGGCATAGAGCTTGGCCTGACGCAGGTGTAGTTTCTCATCACGTGGTGCAGATTCGCCGGTGGCGATGACTTCGACCACGACACCCTTGCCGGTATAGAGATCGAGAGATGCAATGCCTTTCATGAGGTCAGCAGCGTACTGCCGGACGCTGCTGGTGCGGGCGAGGGCGACCTGCGCCCTTTCGGCGAAAAAGGGGGAAAGCGCTTTCAGCGCGCCGGCAATCGATTCGGTGCGCGTCGTCAGCCAGTTGGCCGTCAGTTCTGCACGTGTTGCCTCGCGTTCGGCGACCAGCCGCATAGCGACGACATCTCGTGGCGTGAGTCGGTTTTCCAGTACAAAGCCAATGTCAGTTCGCAGACTCCCCCGACTTTCTGTCATCGCCAGTGCAGTCGATACGGGCGCCTCGCCGCTCTTGGCCGCGTCGCGGTCGAGCTCACGCTGCTTATCGGCTTCCCATTTGGTCAGTCCCTCGGCGATCGCGGTAGCCATGATGAGCGGGTTGCGTTGTCCTTCGAAGAGCTCTTCCTGAAGGGCGGCAACCTTGGTGTGAATGGCCTGCATCTCGGCGTCGCGGACCGCCTCGCCATCGGGTGCAAACTCGAATGCGTTGAGGAAGTCGTCTACCAGCATTCGGTGGGCACCGGTTCCTTGGGAGGGGTGTTCCGCGAGCTGCACGGTGTGGGCGGCTGCGTCATACACGGCGACCGATGTGAGAAGCAGAACGGTGCCGGCCTTGACGTGGTCGTAGTGTCCGCGCCAACGCCAGTCTTCGAATTTGACATCTTCCCGGGCCCGCCAGTAGGTACCCGGTTCCAGTGTCTGGAATCGTTCCATCCGAATCGTTTCGTCGGCGTTTCGGGAGGTGGCGGAAGCGTTGGTGAGTTTGGTCATCGCGTTCTGAGTCATTCGATCGGTCAACGGCGGAGCTGTGGTATCCCGCGTTATTCGGTCGTCCAGCGCTTAGCCAGTTCGAGGCAGCGCTTGCACGTGATTTTAGGGGCGAAATCGCAACCATCGCCGTTGTATTGCTCTCGCTCCGGGCAGGAGTACCGGCGGCCATTCGAGCCACTGGTTGTGGTGCACAGAAAGTCGCCCGCGTCGCGGTTGAGCTTGGCGACCCGCAGGTCGTCTAGTAGCAGGATGTGGTTGACGGTGGCGCGGTTGCGGCCGTCGCCCCACGACGTGGCCGACAGCCCGCTGAGGACATCCTTGATGGCGCTGATCCAGCGCACGGGAAGCTTGAGGCGGGCATTGAAGGCCGTCGCCTCGGCCTGTCGCGCCGCGTGCCGCGCTGCCTCGGCCGCCGCTGATGCTTGGTTCGCGGCGGCTTGCTCCTGAACAGCGCGCGCCCAGTCGCCTTGCGTCACGCACGAGATTTGCCTGCCGACGGTGACGCGCACCTGCGTGCCCGGGGGTAGCGCAGCCATGGTGAACACCAGCGTTTCGCCTTCAACACACAGAGAGCCGTCTGCCGCCACGACCGCGTCGTAGGTGCGGCCCCGTACGGCGTTAAACCAGAGCGGATTAATGAAGGCACTGACCATTCGTAGGTCGTGCACGGGCGCTTGGAACGGTGCGGCGAGATCTGCGGTGCTCACGAAGGGCTCCTGTTGGGCCCGGGGTGCACCCCGGGGCCTGAGGCTTTATTCGACGACGTAGCCGGCTACGCCAGCGAGTCGCTTGAATTCCTGCATCGCGAACACGGTGGGAAAGCGCCACGCGCCGGCTTCATAGAAGCCGCCGAGGCGTTTGGCGATGGGGTGCAGCTTTCTGTGCATTGCATTTCCTCCTGAAGGCTGAAAGCAGCCCTCTCGCCGCTTTCTATGTTCATGATAATAACGACTATCATGAAACACAAGTACTTTATGTACGTACGTATTGATATACGGCGATATAAAAATATTGACGCGGGACCGGTCGAGCGCCTACGATGTGCTTGAAACGTCGGTTTTCAGCCTAAAAATCCAGTGCTTTTGGGGGTGCGGCACGGCACACGCGCCGCCGATAACAGGTAGATGGGCCAGCAAGCTGGCGTCACGAGACCAACAGGTAATTCGAGATGGACGCAACGGCGGACAGGCGGCAGCAGGCGAACGCGATAGCGACGCCAGTGGTGCCGCGCGGGATGATCGATGAGGTGCTGGCAGTCACCGCTGCGCTGGCCGAGTGCCTGACACCGGAGGCGCGCCGCCAGCTCGCGGCGCTGGAAAAACTCGCGCCGGGCCAGATCGCGGGCCAGACCGTCGCCGTGGATGCGACGGCCATCCTGAGACTCGTACAGGTGCACGGCGAAATCGTGGACTTGCTCAGGGGCGAAGTCGCCCGGCTAAACAGCGAACTGCAGGCGAGCAAACAGACCGCCTTCGCGCTTTGATGCCCACGCCCTCGTCGCCGCCACATAAGGGAAATACAGAGTCATGCGCGTATCACGGAAGTTCAGAGGGCAGATCATCGACACCATTCGGCGCGCACATATGGATGCGCTGAAAGACGCTCTACCGAACTGCATTGCATTGGCACCCGACCAGTGGTCACCTGAAGAAGCCGCTCGTGTTGATCTGCTGGTCGAGGTGGAACGAAAGGCCATTGCCGCCGTCGAGGAATTGCTGGCGTAAGGAAGGCCAATAACAGTCAGCGGGCCGCGCTCGCGGAACGAACAAGGAATCCATGATGAGTGAAGATAAACAGCCGGTTCGGGACCTGCTGCCGACGTGGCAGCGAGCGGGCCTCACCGCCGCCGATGTGGACCGGATTGCCGCGCGGTACTTCCATGCCGACGATACCGAGCTGTCGGATATCAAGACCGCGATCAAGGATGCCTTGGCCGAAGCGGTGACGGCGGCTCAGGCGCTGCCGACAGGCTTCCGGTGGATCCCGGTGGAGGCTGAAGGCGTTCCCGCTTATGACGAGGCGGCCAGTGTGCTGGGGTTCAGTCAGTATCACGACTATGGCGGTCAACGGTTCCACGAGCTGAAGGCGAGCGACTTCTATGAGGTCGATCCCGACGGTGATGGCCAGCCGGGTACCGAGCTGGCCCGCACGGTGACGCACTACCTGCTGGATCCGTGGCCGCCGGCGCTCACCGGCCAACCCACTGCTGCCAAAGATGGCGCAGAAGAGCCCGCGCCGGCCATGTCACGCCCGGTGGCGGTGGCCAAGGCGCTGCAGGCTGCGGACTGGAGCGCACCGAGCATTGGCAACAAGGCATTGATCGCCGCCGCGATCGACGCGTTGGTCAGCCCCTATCTGGGCCGCTTCACTTTGACCCCGGACGAGATCCGGCAGGTGGCCCGCGCACCGCACGGCAGCAGCAACGCCCCGCAGGGCTCCTGCTACGTCAGCGCGACGCTGACCTACCTCCGGGAGCGTGCCGACGCCGCAAACGCAGTGGCGATGCAGGCCATGGGTGCGGATGTTGTACCCGATCGCGAACGTTGCCGCTGCAACCCGCCCGATGAGGTGATAGACGGCTATTGCCAGCACTGCGGCAACAAGGTCGGCAGAAGCCCGTTCGCCGCGTCACTGGAGCGGACCGCCATCGCAGCAAACCGGACGGCCTATCTGGAAAGCGTCCTGATGGCCGTCCGTGCGCAGCTGCAGCGCTGTGCGGCCGAGCTGCCTGCGTCCCTCGACCGCCGCGTCTTTGATTGTCTGATTGAGGCGATCGACGCGCCCAATTCACCGGCGGCGCACAGCGTTCCGGCCAACGCCGATGCGGATGCCCTGCGCTGGCGCGCGGTACTGGGCATCGTGGGTGCCCGCCAAACCGACACAGGCGCGCAGGTTTTCACGCTCAGTCCGCTGTTGGCGGTGGGCACCGGCAATCTCATGAAAGGCAGTGTCGCCGAGCATTTCACCGGTGCCGTGGATGCATGGCGCCAGCGTAGCGTGGGGGCATGACGATGCCGGCAACGACGACTAAGGCGCCGCTGGCCGGAACCGTGGCGCTGGACAGCGAAGCACTGGCCCGTGAGAAGGCCGATTTCGTGGCGTTTTACAAGGCCAAGGGCTGGCCGGAAAGTTACTTCGTGCCGCATAGCGGCGGCCAGATCGAATTCGGCCGCGCTGCGACGCAGGACAAGTGGGAAGGCTGGCGCGACCGGGCCAGCCTGACTGATGCGCCGGGCAGCGTATTTGTCCCGTATGCACAGTGTGTGGCGGCCGGCGGTGACTGCCATCGCGAAGGGCTTTGCGTCGCGAAGTGTCGCGAGCATCCGCCGCGCACGCGCTTTTGCTACTGACAGAGCCGCCCATCATGAAAATGCGCAAACGCCGTATCACCTACACGCTCATCATGTGGAACTGCTCAGGCACCGAACTCGTCCTGCTGTCCCGGAACATGCACCATCACCGCAAAGGCCCGACATTCTGACCATGACCACGAAGCCAGACGCCCACTACGCGACGGTGCCGGAACGCGAGGTCCTGCAACGCATCGCGACCGCCGCACTGGACACGCCAACCGGCGCGCCACTGTCCGATCCTGCCGAACTCGTCCGCACCATGCTCTGCATGGCGCAGGCGCAGGCCATCGCCCTGCTGGCTGGCCCGTGCGGCTGGGTGAAGACCCACCTGAACGCCGGCGAGGCCGTGCTGTCCTTTACGGACAAGCGCGAGCACTACGCCGAGTGGGCGGCGCGCGGCGTAGTGCTGACGCCCGTCTTCGCGCATGCCCCCGCAGCGACGCCGGCGTCATGGCTGACGCTGGCCGAGGCGGCGCCGGAGAACGGCGACGCGGTCTGGCTGCACACCCGTAAGGGCAAGGTCGAGGCCGCCACCAAGGCATGGAAACAAGGACACACCGGCGACTATTTCGCGACCGAAGGCGCGGGCGACATCGCCATGCGCGACGTGCTGCACTGGATGCCGCGCAGCCAGCCGTTGCCGCCGGCCTGACCCCACAGACACTACTGGAGAACCAGCATGAGCGCAGGACATCTGTTGCCCCATCAGTCGCACTGGAACCGTGCGGTCAGCGTCGACATGAACCGACGTCATCGCAAGTGGCCGCTGGGCATGCCCGTGCAGACCAAGACGCCTGCGGGCTATCTGCAAGGTCAGATCTTCAAGCACTGGCGCCGGGGCGAGGTGCCGCACGGCGCCTCGGTGCGGTTCCCCGAGCCGGTGGACATGGGCGATGGCAATGGCCTGCGCGATTGCCACGTGATCCCGTTTCGCTCCTTGAAGCCGCTGCTGCCGGCTTGCGCCAATGACTGACACCGCACCCACCCCGGAGGAGCGCCGCATGCTGATGGACGTGCATCAGCATGGCAACTGGCTGCACAGCGCCCGGGGCCGCAAGGCCCTCGATGCCGCCGTGCTCAGGTTGCACACGCTGCGCGAGCGCGGCTGGCTAGACGGCAGTGCTCTGACCCGTGCCGGCTACGCGGCGTTGGGCGTACCGGCCCCGGACCGGCCGTTTCGCTCCGACCCGGAACTGGTGGCCCTGATTGGCCAGCCTGCCGGCGTCGCGGAGGTGACGCTCGCCGGGCGCAACTGGCGCTACCTGAGCCCGGAGGCGTTCCATACCGCTGACCTTCGGACCGGCCGCATCAACGTGCACCTCGACGACAGCGGTGCGCACGTGACCAAGATTTCCGTGGAGTGACCGAACATGGCGACTGTGGAAGTACTCGAAAGCTTCGGCCTGCCCGACACCTTCCCCGATTTTATGGTGCCGGAAAAAGGCCAGCGATTCGTGCAGGCCTGCGCCAAGGGCATGCCCAAGGACGCGCTGCTGCGTGCGGCGCGGCTTGCCGGCTTCCAGCCGCTGTGGAAACGGCTGGAGCATGTGGGCGAAGGCGTGTACGGCTTCGGTCTGACGATTGATGGCATGGTGGTGCCCTTCATGGTGCGGATGCGGCCGGCACCGTCGGCACCCCCAGCGCCGTCGGCGCCGGCGCCCACACAGGCCGCACTCTTCTGACTGACAGGGACACGATGACCGAGCAACAAGCCCTTGCGCTCGACGCGCTGAGCGCCCATCTCCGGACGTTTCTGCTGGACTACCGCCTGACCCATACGCAAGACGCGGACGGTGGGCGCTTGGCGTTGGTGGACAAGCTTTGCGCGCCGGACGACACGTCGACCACCACTGGCAAGGCGGAGATCACCCTGCTGGCTGAGGCGATCGTCGACGCCCTGCCGGAGGGCGCCGCGCCCGCCGTGCGCGATGGCAATCTCCATGCGGTGATGGAAGCCGCCGCGTGGCGCAATGCGATGACGGGCCTGTGCAGGATCTGGCCGAAGACGGCCGACGAGGCGGCCGACCACCTGCGCCGGCGCCTGCATCCGGCGCGCACCGCCGGCCCGGCCCGGGATCCCGCGTCGACGACGACAGAGGCGCCAGCGGTCGACTACGTGGACTACACGGTGGTGCAGGCCTTCGCGGACCAGCATGGCGTGCCCTACAACGACGCCTGCGCCATGGTACGCGCGGCCCTGCTCCCCCTCGCGTCGCAGCCGGCGATCAAGGCCGTACCGATGATTGAAGAACATGTCGCCGTGATGCGGCACACCGGAGCACCATGATGCAAGACGCAGAGAACGCAGCGCCGCAGGTGAACCTGCGGGAGATCCGCGCGACGCTGAACCTGATTGCCCACTGTTTTGATAACTGCAAGGGGACGGCCGCGACCATGCGCGACCTCGCGCGCGACGCGCTGGCGAATCTGGATGCCGCCATGGCGGCGCAGGCGGCGGCGCCGCCCGCTGACCGCGCGGCGCTCGCCGCCAGTGTGGCCGAGCTGCGCGCACTCGGCGTCAGTGAGGATCGCGGGCTGAGCGTGGCCGAAGGCGAGTCGATTTCGCTCGTGCTGCACGAGCTCGAACGGCTGCGCGTCCTGCCGGTACCTTCGCCTGCCATGACGGCGGCCGAGGCGCAGGCCATCCTGCAGGAAGCATGCCGCGTCAATACGCAGGCGATGCAGGCGCTGGCCCAAGACGTGCTGGCCGCGTCCAAGCTCGCCCCGTCGGCCACGGCGCTCACACGGATGGCCTACGAGCTGGGGCTGGTGCCGGCCGGCCAGCCGGTCGACGTGCAAGCGCTCGACGTGCTGCGCAGCCAGTATGTGGCCGCCCTGAAGGTCGCCGCCACGGTGGTGCCGCGCGCGCCGCGCCCGGAGGACCCGGACCGGACGCTGCTGGACTGGCTGGAGCGTGTGGGGATGGTGCATTTCGACTTCGAGACGGCGACGGTGCGCTTTCCGGTACCGGAATCCCTGCAGGGGGGCAACGTGCGCGAGATCGTCGAGGCGGCACGTCTGCATCACGAACAGGAGCTGGACAATGCGTAGTCCCGTACGTAGTCCGGTGCTGGGTCCTGAGCCGGATATCCGCCGCCGGGCCTACACGGCCGAGGAGGTGGCGGCGCACGCGGCGCGCGTGGGTCGCCACTATGCGCGCATCGCGCAAAGTCTCCCGCGCGCGCTCGCCGAGGCGTCGCCGGTGGCGCAGACCACGGCGGACGATGCCGAGGCCGTTCGAAGCGAACCATGACACGCGCCCGCGTCCTGCGACACGTCCTGCAACCTGCCCAATCCGTCCTGACGCGCCCCGCCTGCGTGGACATCCCGGCGCGGGGCGCCGGGAGCGGCGGGACAGCCCGTGGACAGCGGATGGACAACCGGGGGTTGCCCACGCGCGTGCCCACCGCCTGTCGCCCCTTGCCCACCCGTCGGGGCTTGCCCCAGCGAGCGAATGCGATAGACGCGACAGACGCAACAGACGCGACAGACCCACCCAATCCCCGGCCGCCCAAGGCCCGCCACCTCGTAACGCGCCACCTTTCCGCGACTGGCGTCGGGCACTTCATTTACTTGCTGCGGGCGTCCTGACTTTCTGGAATTGACTCTTATCATGCCTGATACTGCTGCCCTGCCCGCTTCGGGCGCCGCAACACCCGTCACCGCCCCGCTGGCGCTCGACGCGATGGCGCTGCTGCGCGCCGCGCTCGCGCTCACGCGCTACGCGGCCGCGCCGTTCTTTTCGCCCGCGCAGACCGTGGGCGTCGATGCGCAGGATCCGGACGCCACCGAGCGCATCCAGCCGACCACGGAGGACTGGTGGCGCGGCCTGCGCGCACGCATCGAGACCCTGCAGCCGGCGCTGCAGCTGGCGATCGCCACGGCCGAGGCCGGCCCCGTGCCGGCGCCGCTGGCCACCGAGACCGGGGTGGGTGCGTGGTGCGCGCCCGGCCCCGCCGCTGAGCAGGCCCGGCAGGCGCCCGGCTGGCTGCTGCGCTTCGAGGACGTGGACCGCCCCGACGTCACGTTCGATGCCGAGGACGCCGCGCGGCAGGCCTTTGCCCGGGCCGAGGGCCAAGGCTACAACGCGCACCTCCTCACGCACGTGCCGCGCGTGGGCGGCCCCACCATGCCGGCCACCGACTGGCGCGCGCTGCTGGCCGCCGTGCTGCGCGAGCAGGCGCAGCCCCACGTGCGCCACGATGGCGAACGCTGGCCCGGCAGCGCCCCGGGGCATGCGCACGCGCGGCCCGGCGTGTGGGACGACGACAATGGGCCGCTCGCCGGCCAGCCCTGCGCATGGTGCACGGCGTGGTTCGCCGCGCGGCGGGCGCTGGGGGAGACGGGTCCGACGGGTCCGACGGGTGAGGTGGGAGTGGCGGGGGTGGGGGGGGTGGCGGGGGTGACGGTCCCGCCCGCCGGCGAGTCCCCGGCGGGGTTGTCACCCGGGACGCCAGCCGGGACGCCAGCCGGGACACCAGCCGTGACGCTGGCCCGGCCGACGGAGGCTGCCTGATGGTCCCCCGCCATGCCCCCACCCCCGCCGCTTCGCCCGCGAAGGCCGCGCCGCTGCGCGCGCTGCGGGTGTTGCGGCTGCACGTCATGGGCGAGTACTTCCTCGCGATCCGCGATCGCAGCAAGCCGCTGGAATTCCGCCTCGACACGCCCTACTGGCGCCAGCGCCTCATGGGGCACCCCACGGGCCGCACCTACGACGCGGTCGAGATCGCCCACGGCTATCCCAAGGCCGATGACGCCACGCGCCGCGTGCGCCGCGCGTGGCGCGGCGTCGCGCCGCAGACGCTGACCCATCCGCACTTCGGCGACGCGCCCGTGGCGGTGCTCGCGATCGACGTCACCGGGGCGGATCTGCCGCTGCCGGCCCCCGGTCCGGACGGGCGCCCGGTTAAGCGGTCCGCCGCGAGGCCTGCGGTAGAATCTGCCGCCTCCCATGGTGCACCCCCTGTCGCTCCCAACGATTCTCCTGCCTGCTCATGATTCCGGCCCCTGACGACCGCGCCTCCCCTGCCAGCACCAAGATCCCGGCCGACGAGGTCCGCAACGTGCTCGTGCCCAAGGCCTTCCACGCGATCCTCGCGGAGGAAGGCCAGCCGCCCACGGTCGACCGCATCATCGATTGGCTGGTGCGGCAGGGCTATTCGAAGCCCAACCGCAACGTGGTGTCGGAAGCGAACAAGGCCTGCTACGCCGAGCTGGGCAAGCGCATGCGCCAGCCCATGCATGACCAGCTGCCGCCCGAAACGGTGCGGCTGGTGTACGCCCTGCGCGACGACATGCTGCAGCACGCCAAGCGCGACTTCGCCGACGAGGCCGAGGCGATCCGCGCGCAGGCGCGGCGCGACGTCGACGTGGCCCACGCCCTGCAGGCGGACGCCGAGCTCGCGCGCCGCGAGGCCCGCACGGAGCTCGATAAAGCGCTGGAGGTGAAAGCCGAGCAGGAGCAGCGGATCGCGACGCTGCAGGCGGCGCTGCAGACCGCCAAGGACGACATCACGGAACTGCGTGGACGCGTCACGCACGCCGAGGGCGAGCTCGAAATGAGCCGCCGCGCCGTGCAGGGGCTGGAAGCCGCCGCGCACGCGCGCGAGCGCGAGCACGGTGACGCACTCAGCAAGCTGCAGGACCAGCTTGACGCCGAGCGCGCCCGCGCGGACGCCGAGCACAAGCGTGGCCTGCTCGCGATCGAGCGCGAGCGCATGGAAACCCGACTCGCGCAGAAGGCGACCGCCGATGCGCTGGCCAAGATCGACACCCTGAACGAGCGGGAGCGCGACCGCGCGGCCGAGATGGCCGTGCTCAAGACGCAGCTCACGAGCGAACAACTGACGCGTCGCCAGCTGCAGGAGGCCGGCGCCAAGCGGATCGCCGAAGCCGAAGCGGCCACCGCCATCGCACGCAACGCGGCGGGCGTGGCCCACGCGGCCGAGGCCAGCGCCCGGGGCATGCTGCAGGCCGTGACGGCCCGGCACGACGACCTGCAGGCACGGCTCGCCGGCTTCGGCTCGCTCACCCCGCACAGCCTCACGGACCTGATCGCGCGGGCCCTGCTGCAGGGCCTGCCCGCAGAAGGACCGCCGGTCGGGCAGCCGGCCGATCCGGCCGCACGCCAGCGCGCGGCCGCCGCCGCCGCGCAGGCGTTGCTGGCCCCGTTTGAGGTGCCCGACGGCAGCGAAAGGGGGCGTCAACCGGGTACGGCCGCGCCCGACGTGCCGCGCGGCGCGGTGTAGGCCTTGTCCGGTTCGCAACCGGGCGGTCCAGCCGGCCGCCCCTGCGTGACCGTCCGCTGCCCTCGCGCGCTTTCCCATCCCTTCTCCCGTCCCTTCTTCCATCCCTTCCCCATCCGCCAGTCCCGCTGCGCCGGCCCTGCGCCGACCGTGGTGCGCCGCGCCCGGGGCGGGGTTGCTACCCGTCACTCCCGGCCGTTACACCGGCGGTAACGCCCGGGGATTGCCCGCGTCGCGTCATGGACAGGCCCAGTCCGATTTAAACGTTTTTGGATTTATTGCCTGACCTTTAAACGTTTCTGAAGCCGTTTAACGATTTCTACGCTATGGCAGGCGACGCGGCATGTCGGCTGCACCGCATATACGTTTTTGAACAGACGGCGTACAATTTAAACGTTTTTATGCAGTTTTCACCGTTTTGCGGCGAAAGCTGGGCGATCAACGTGACGGAGCAGGCAGATGGCTGGCGAGAACGACGAGGTATGGCTGGGGTACCGGTGGCTGGCGGAGCAGTATCAGATCGCCAGCGCCCAACCGCTCGCGGTGACCAGTCAGACCGGGCCGGTGCGCCGGACCATCGAGACCGTGAACGGCACGCGGGAGATCTACCCGGCGAACATGCGCCCGCAGCCGCCGGCGGCGCGCGACGGCGTGCCCCCGCTGTCGGACGCCGCTGCGGCCCTGCGCGGCCACCTCACCTTCGCGTTCAAGCACGAAGGCATCCATCTGGAATTCCTTTCGCGCCTCTTCGAGCGGGTGCCGGTCCCGGAAATGGTCGAGTGGCTGCAGGCCGAGCGCACCGGACGCTACGCCCGCATGGCCGGTTTCTACTACGAGTGGCTGATCGGACGCCGGCTGCCGGTGGACGACGTGACCGGTGGCAATTATTTCGATGCACTCGATCACGCGCAGTACTTTGGCGCGAGCATCGCCCTCACGACCAACAATACGCGGTGGCGGCTGCGCGACAACCTGCCGGGCACGCGGGACTTCTGCCCGCTGGTGCGGCGTACGGTGGGCGTGCAAGCCGCCGAACGGTACGACTGCGAGGCGCGGCTGGACGCGCTCAATGCCGAGTTCGGACAGGACGTGCTCATGCGCAGCGCCGTGTGGCTCACCATCAAGGAATCGCTCTCGTCGTTCAAGATCGAGCACGAGCAGGATCAGCGCGACCGCGTCCGCCGGTTTGCGGCCGTGATGGAGGCCCGTGTGGGTCAGTATGAGGATCCGCTGGCGCTCGCGGCGATCACCGAGCTGCAGCAGGAGATCGTGGGCGATCGCTCCACGATCCAGAAATTCGGCTTGCGCGAGAGTCCCGTGTTCGTGGGTGCGCGTAACAACTATCGCGACGTCGTGCACTACGTCGCGCCGCCGGCGGCAGCGCTGCCCGGCATGATGGCCGGCCTGTCGCGCTTCCTGCAACTGACCGAAGGCATGCCGTCGCTGGTGCGCGCGAGCACCGTGGCCTTCGGCTTCGTGTTCGTGCATCCGCTCGCTGACGGCAACGGCCGCACGCACCGATTTCTGGTCAATGACATCCTGCGCCGGGACGGTGCGGTACCCCGCCCCTTCGTGCTGCCGATCTCGGCGGCCATCCTCGACAAGCCACAGACCATCGCCCGCTATGACCAGACGCTGGAGGCGTTCTCCAAGCCGCTCATGGCGCGCTACGCGGACATGTACGAGTTCTCCGATCAGGTGACCCAGTACCCGGACGGGATCCGCTCGAATTTCGTGTTCGCGGACGACCACGACGCACTGCACGCGTGGCGCTTTCCGGACCTGACCGTGCAGGCCGAATACCTGCACCAGCTGGTGGACCAGACCATTACGCAGGAGATGCGCCACGAGGCGGACTACCTGCGCAACTGGGACCGGGCACGCAACGCGGTCAAGAATGCGCTGGAGGGGCCGGACAACGATATCGACCGCATCATCCGTGCGGTGCGCGACAATCAGGGACGGGTCAGCAACAAGCTGGCCAAGGAGTTTCCGATCCTGCAGCGCGAGGACGTCGCCGGCGATGTGGTGGCCGCTGTGCGGGCGGCCTTTCCGGACAAGCTTGGTGCTGCGGCGCCGGGCGGGCCGGACGCGGGCATGGCGCCCTGACCGATCCGGCCGGTGGCACCCTGCGCGATGTCCGCTAAAGCGGACATACTGTCTGCTCTCATGGCCTTTTGTACGGAAAATCGAACATGACCCGCTTTGCCTACCTGCCCAAGGACATTGGCAGGCTGATCCGGGATGAGCGCCGGGCACAGGGCCGCTCGCAGCTTGAGATGGCCACGGCGCTACAGGTCCGCCGTCAGACCATTGGCGAGCTGGAGCGCGGGAACAATGTGGGGCTGCACCTGATGTTTTCGGCGCTGATGTATCTGGGCAAGGCGATCGCCCTGTCGGACCATCGGCCGACGGCTGCCGAACTGGCAGACATCCTCGCGCAGGACGACGACTGATCGCCGCCGCCCTGCCCTCTTGCCCCCGCTCAGGGGGTCAGCGTATCGGTGTGGTCCGGTCGCTTTGCGACCGCGCCATCGTGCTCGACTGCGGCAAACGGATAGGCGCGTAGCGGGCCTTCCAGCAGAATGAGCGCTTCGCTATGGTTGTAGCGGGCAGCGAGTTCGAGGTCCGCCGTCCATCTCTGACCGGTCCAGTACACCGTGGGCTGCGGATGCCGGGGATTCTGGCTGCCGGGGCCGTCGATCGCGATGACGTAGTGCTGATGCGTGCCGCGAAATTGCGTGGCGAGGGCTGCCGGCGGCGCCAGACCGAAGCGCACTTCGCCCTCCAGCACATGGCCGATGCGCTGGGCCAGCCAGTGCCGGCCGAGGTCGAGCGATTGTTCCAGCATCAGCTTGGCGTCCTGTAGCGCGCTGCCCGCACGCATGAGGTCCTGCAGCGTCGGGCGACGTTCCGGCTTGGTGCTGTTTTGCTCCTGATATAGGCTCAGCACCGCCTGCTTAGAAAAGCCCTGCTGCGCGGCGAAGTTGAAATGCGGCAAGGCGTCCTTGGCCCGGCCGATGGCGCTGTCGATCGTCCACAGCTCAAGCGGCGGCACGCGGTGTGCCAGCGATGGAGACCAATCGGCGCGGCCGATGCGGTCGGCGATCTGGCCTTCGAGCGGCAGCTCACTGCCCAGCAGGGTCACCTGCGTATCGGGCTTGCTCAGTGTCTCGCCGTGCGCCGCCGCGATCCGTTCGCCGAGCTGCCGGGGTAAGGCCGCAGAGTCGATCACGGTCTCGATGAACATGAGGCGGGTATCACGCGGACCTGCCGCGCGGTCGAAGAAGACGCGCACGGTGATGGCGCCCGGCGCTTGGTCAGGCACGCCGAACTGGCCCGTGGCCAGCTCGATCTCGCCTTCGGCGGCGAGTCGCGCCAACGGCCACATGGCCTGCAGGCGGGCGGAGAACGCCGCGTGACAGCGCTCGGCGCGACGGGACCAGAATGCCGGGTCCCGCTCGGGAGCGAAGATGTCGGACGGGGTCTGCGCGCCAAAACGAGCCATGGCAATTTCGCCCCGCAGCGCTTCCAGCGACAGTTCCTCGGTGTTGATCGACTCACGCAGGGTATCGCCATGATTAGGGGACAGCTCCCACCAGATGCCGGGCCCGGACCGGAAGGGATGCTCCAGAATCTCCGGCACGTGCCTCAGGATGTCGCTGGCGTGCTGCGGCACGAACACGGCAGTCCGTTCGCGCTCTTCGTCATGGTGGCCGACCACAATGCCATGCCGTTCGAGTTTTTCGCAGGCGTCGTCGTCGAGGTTGTAGAAGGTGCCGTAGTGGCCGGAATAGTTCATGGTGTCGAGGCGGTGTCAGGTCGGATGCGAAGGCTCAGAGCGCGAGATCGGCGCTTGCGGCCATGCGCCGGAGCGGGCGCGGCGCGTGCGGTTCCGCCGGCACGAGGTGGGCGGTGGGACAGCGCGGCAACAGGCGGCGCAGCTCTTTTTCCGCCTCGTGCAGGCTGAATGTCGTCGCTTCGCGTGGCGTGGGTTTCCAGCTGTCGAGGCCCCAGTAGCTCGTCCGCGCCGTCTGCTCGCCCATGTCGGTGCCCGGCACCGCCGGCGCGTACGGCACGTGGTGCGCGATCACGTAGCGGTGGTCGCGGGACACGAACTTGTGTCCCGGTGTGGGCTGGGCAATGAGGCGCAGCGGCGTGCGCGCATTGAGCAGATGATCGATTCGTGCGCCCACCCACTTCGCCTCGATGCTTGCCTGCGCGCGCAATTGCTCGCGGGCTTCGAGGAGGAGCGGCGCGTAGCGTGCCAGTTCGGCAAGACTGAAGTAGGACTCGTGCACGAGGCGTCTGCTGGCTTCGTACAGCGCATGCCGGGTACGCTTCGCCGCTACGTGCATCACCGGCTGCGGGGACTCCAGCCGATGGGCGGCCTGCGTCATCGCCTCGGTGATCGAGAGCAGGTCGAGGGGCGGGAAATTGCCGGCAAGACGCGGATCCCACTCGCGTCCAAGGACGCGCTCCGCCAGCTCGCCGTACAGTGAGATCGCATCCCCCTGCAAGAGCGCAGCATTGCTGTTCAGGGTGTCTTTCGCCAGTTCGACCTGCACGCGCCGGGCCGCTTCGGTTCCCAGCAGTTCATCCAGCTGGTCGGCGGGCCACAGGCGTTCGATCACCTTGGCGCGGTTCGGATGCGCCTTGTAGTTGCGATCGAAGTACACCCGGACGGTGACCATGTCCTCGGGGGCATTCGGGATGCCGAAGTATCCGGTCGTGATCTCGATCTCGCCATCGGCGGCGAGCTGGGTCAGCGTGCCACAAGTCGCGAGCGCCGCGTCGTAGGCGCTTTCGCATTCGGCAGCGCGCGCGGCCCAATAGTCGGGATCAGGGTCCACCGTCTGGAGAAAACGGCTCAATGCGAGTTCGCCGCGCAGGGTCTCGGCATCGAGCTCGGCAGGCGCCCGATCCAGTCGCAGCTTGGCATGATGACGGTAGATCATCGAGAGGGTGAACGTGCCGGGCTGCAGCGCCGCGACATCGACCAGTGCGTCGTAGGATGCGCCCTTGACGTGTGCGGGGAAGCTGCCGCTGGCCGCATCGTAGGGGCCGAGGGTGACGCCGTGGCGTCGGAGGGTATCGGCGTGTTTCTCGTCGGCGCGGATGCGGCCGTAGTAGCCGCTGTGGTCTTGGCTCATGGATTCAGTTCGTAGAGAGCTTCGGGATGCGTCGTGCGCGATTGACGGGGCTGTACCTGCATGCCAGCGCGGGCACAGGCCTGCAGGGTCGCGTGGCCGGCCTGCTCGCCCGGTTCGACGCAGACGTAGTGCAGGTCCTTGACGAGATCGGTAAGGCCCGGCTCCGCCAGCCAGCCATTGACAAAGACCTTGGCGGCCTCTCGCGACACGAACGTAGGCACCTGCGTGGCGCTGTCGGCCGGCTCCCAGCCGGTAAAGCGCGGCCCGTCGGCGTCCATGCCCAGATACACGCCCTCGCGGCTGGAAAAAATCACCGCCGCCGTGCGTCGCACGCCGTCACTGATTGCATCCCCGAGCGATGTTCCACTGTCGTCGTGGCGCTGATCGAGTGCCTGCTGCAGGGCCAAGGGTGCGCTCTCTGCCACCGTCATGGCGAAGTTGCGGCCGGTGAACAGCACCACATCGCCATTGACCAGCAGATACGGCCACTGCCGGCTATCTGCGGCGTTGAACGCTTGGGCGGCCTGCGTAGCGTCGTTGAACATCGCCACGTTGCGCGTGCCCCCCGGCCGGCTGGTCAGTACCATGTATTCGGCGTGCGGCACGGCAGCCGGCGCGGGAAGGCCGGCATCGCTGGCTTTGCGCGCCTCGCGCAGCATCTCGCGCAACGCGACCCGGTCGGTATGGATGCGCACCAGCTGGGTCAACTGGCACCATTCGTCGTGAAAGACGGCACAGAATTCAGGCGCGCTGCGCATGACGCTGGTGAGGACATTGGCGGCGTCTTCGCGAGCGCGGGCCTCGGCGACCTTGCAATATTCGTTACCCTCCAGTTCCACCCAGTCCTGCATTTCCAATGGGCGCAGCAACTGCACGTCGGGCCGTCGCATCAGTGCGAGGCGCGCGGCTAGGTCCTTGCCGCAGGCCTCGTACGCGGCGGCCTTGGCGGCGTTGACGGCCTCCAGATAGCTCGCATGGCGCGCCATCATGGCCTGTACCCGCTCGGCGTCGGTCATGGGCGCGACCGCGCCCACGCGCTCGCCCCCGGCACGCAACCGATCGCGCTCCAGTAGCGCGACGAAGGCTCTGCGGGCATCGATCTGTGTCTGTTCGATGCCGTCGACGGCACTGATCGCCTCGATCCAGTCGAGCACGTATCCGGCGCCGGCGACGCCTTTTTCGCGTACCTCCCTGACACGCGTCTTGGTGATGCCCATGGCGCTGGCCAGCGTGTCGATGGTCTTGCCGCTCAAACGCATGAGTGACGCGACCGTACTGCCGCTCAGCGTCATGTCGGCAGGGCTGCGGGCCTTGGCCAGCGCGTCCAGCATCGCCTGCACGGCACGGTCCGCAGTGCGCCAGTAGCGCTCCCCGTAGACGCTATCACGGGCGCGCCAGAACGCGACGAACGCCGATTCGGCGCGCAGGTCGGCAACGGTCATGCCCGGCCGCAGTCGCATACCGTCAGTGTCCTCCGACCGTGCGTATAGTGCATGCGGAAAGTCGACCTCGAAATCTGCCAGTGCGCTGACAGCAGCCGTGTCGCCACGCGCCAGAAACTTGCCGCTACCGTCGTCATGGTCCGCCAGCGCGAAGCCGAAGCTTTCGAGCATGTCGCGCTGGCTCGGATGCGCCGTGATGGTGCCGTAGAAAATCGGTGCCATGGTGAGGTCCCTTACATCGAGAGCGCGTTATCCGTCGCGGCGAGGGCGCGGCGGTGCTCCGCGAACGCTTGCAACAGCGGTGCCGCGTCGTCGTCGGCGTAGTAGAGCGTGCCGTCGTGCCAACGGAAATCGTTGGCATTCTTTACCTCGCCCTCCTTCAGGAGCCCAAGCAGACGGGCGATGGGCACGCTTGCGGTGTCGACGATCTGGTCGTCGAGCTTGGAATGCACCGTAAAGCGGAACTCGCCGGGCGTGACGATCAGCTGCGGGATGTCGGGGCACCATTCGCGGGCGCGTTCCCACTGACGCGGGCCGCCCGTGGCGCCCACATTGAGCAGGTGGTTGTCGTCGCAGAGCTCCCGCAATGCGCTCAGCTGGTCGAGAAACACCGGGGTGAGGTCGACCAGCGCCCAACGCGGATTGGCGGCAACCGGGCCATAGGCTTCGATGACGAGCACCGGCGGCTTTGCGTTCGGGGCATCCCCGATCGCCGCGAGCTGCTGCTTGATGGCTGTCCGCTGGGCGATCCATGCATCCCATTTCGGGACCGATGCTTTGTAGTAGCCGCAATGGTCGTGGTAATCGATGAAGGCCATTTCGCCCAGCAGGTGCTGGCGCGATGCGCTGGCCGGCCCATAGGGGTTCGCCACATCGAACGTGCGCCGGGTGAGCTCGACATGCTCGGCGCCGGCGAGCTCGCGCAGCTCGACCGCATCGGTGCCGGAGATGCGGATATAGAACCGTTCGTTGGTCTCGTCGTAGCCGCCGATCTCGGCGCCCAGTGTTTTCAGGAAGTCCATGTTGTCGCGCTTGGCGCGGACCCAGCCGTACTCGAAGGACGTCGTGGCTTCCTTGAGGAGATACGTCTTCGCAGCGTCCTTGTCGCCCTCGAAGACCAGATCGCAGGCGTAGTCATAGCTGCACCCGAACATCTCCATGAGCACGGGAATGTCATCTCCCCGCTCGCCGCGCTCGATGCGGCCCACCAGATCCTCAAACGGGCACACCTCGGCGCCGGTACGGACAGCATGTTTGCGACCCTCGGCGTCGAACAGCACCGCTTGGTCGTCATTGAGCGGGACCCATACCCGCGCGTCATGGGGGGTGGCAGTGCTGGTCGTCATCGTTTCGCATCCAAAATAAATATTAAATTCGCATTCAGAAGGATGTAAATCCATTTATAAATGCGTTATTCGACACGAAATGATGATAATCCATCCCGAGTGGCGTGTGAAGGCGCCCGGGCGGATTGGAGACAGCGGGGCCGGCTAAGGCCGGCCCGCGCCGGAGGCGGGCTATCGGCGGGTCAGGCGTCGGAGCGATCTTCGCGCTCGATCCATTCGGCGCCGATGACGCTCGGGTAGTACTGGGCGGGCTCGGTGACTCCTTCGGAGACGACGAGCACGCGGCCGGTCGATCCGGCGTGGTGCGGCTTGATGAAGCCCTTGACCACGACCTTGTCCCCTTTCGAGGTGGTCACCACGTCGTCGATGGCAACCGGCTCCTTGGTGGCGGTATAGATGAGTCTCACAGTGTTTGGTCTCCCAGTTGTCGGGGAACAATCTCCCCGGTGAGTGCGAGCTGGACGCCGCTCTGGCGCAGGATAGGGCCCCAGTCCGCGACGTGATAGCTCAGATCGGTGCGGGTGACCTGCACGCCGGCCTGTGCGCCCGCCTGCTCGATCAGGAGTGACACGGTCCGCTTGTCGAGGCCCGTGGCCTGCACGATCTCGAAAAGCCGTGCGCCCTGCGGGCGATCCATTGCGGCCAGCACGGACAGGAGCCGTCGCATGTCCCCTTTCGGATAGGGCAGCACGGCACTCATCGGCCCCCCTCCCCGCTCGATGGGTCTTCCGGATCCGGCTCCTCGTCATCGCACGGCGCGCTGTAGCTCGACTCGCGGCACGGCGCGAGCACCGGATCGTCAGGCGCCACGCCGTTGGCGATCGCCATGGCCCGGTAGTCGTCATGCAGCACATGGCCACCGTCGCTGACATCGTCGCGGATCTCGCCCGTGATGGTCCGGATCCGCACGGACAGGTTGTGCTCGGCCCCGCGCAGCAGGAAGCCGGCGCACGTGGCCGGCTTGGCCGTGCCGGATTGATGGCACGAAAAAGTGTTCTGGGCCATGTCGTAGGCGGTGCTGGCGCTGTGCCGGAACGCCTCTGGCGAGAATGATCCGACCGCGTCGACGCGCCACGGGCAGTCCCCGCACGGCTCGCTACGATACAAGCTCTCGCCGCCCTCCGTGGTGACCACCTGATGGGCGTCACCGGCAGGTCGTACACGCACGATGGTCGCGCGGCGTGGGCGTGGACTTTTGGTGTCAGATGCGCTCATGGCGTCGGCGTGTCCTGTGTTTTGTTGCCCGGCTTCTCGCCTTCCAGTGCGAGGGCCAGCAGGGCGCGCACACGCTCGATCTCGCTTTTCGCATGCGGCGTGCCCCCTGCATTGACGTCAATGTAGTACTGCAGGAGATCGGCGCGCGATTGGAACGTGTGGACCGCGATCTTCAGCACGATCGTATTCGGACGATGCGGATCGTAGGGACTGCCCTTCAACTCGCTGGCGAGATAGCCGAACGCACGGATCTTGTCGGCCATGAAGGTGCGCACGGCGGTGAGCCGCTGCAGCCCGTCGACGCACTGCATCACACGCGGCAAGTCGCCCTGATAGTCCCAGTTCTGCCAGTGTGGGGCATTGAACTGGATCAGCATCGATGCCGAGGAGATTGTGCCGCGATAGACTGTCTCGATGAAGTGCTCTTGTTGAGACTGATCCCACACATGTCCGCGCTGGAAATCGGGTGTGAGGTCAAGCCCACCATAGTCCTCGGCGAGACCGGCCAGCGATCGCTCCAGCCCGTGGGCGGAATAGTCGGTTTGCCACTTCGATGGGGGAAGCTTGCGAACCTTGGCGTGCAGCGCAGCCAGTTGCTGGGCATCCATGTGATGTCCTCACGATTACACTCAATGAGTGCATCATGAGGGGTGTTAAACGCACCTGTCAAGCAGAAATTAAATTGGTGGGTGGTGGTGGCGAGGTGGGTGGGCTGTTGCCAACGCGACAGGCCGCCGGCGCTGGTCCGGCGGCATGGACGGTTACGGCGCGGGACTGCTGTCCCGAACGTGGGCCGCGTTGGCGCGCTTCAGGATGGCCGTCGTACTGGCCTTGGCGCAATGCAGGATCTCGGTCTGGCGGTGCTGCAGCGCCTGCGCATCCCCCTCTCCCTTCTCGATGCGCCAGCGCGTGCACGACAGTTCGGCCATCCGGCGCGCGTAAGTCATGTCCCGGATCGCCTGCTGTTCGGCCGCGTCCGCACGGAACGACAGACTCTGCAGCGTGAAATCCCCTGTGTGGGGCAGCAGCGCGCGCACGCCGTCGGCGTCCGCCCGGAAAAGGAAGCCGCCATCTGCCGCCCGCGATACCTCGACGCCAAGCGCGCCCAGTACCTCGTCGGTCAACGCCGGGCCGACGGGCGAGGCCACGCCGTAGAACGTGCCGGCTTGGGCGCCACCTGTGACCGGCAAGCGCAGCATCTCCGATTCGCCACCGGGCTCGGGCAGGAAGTCGCCACGATCGGCATACCACGCGCGCAGGCCCTTTTCGCTCATCTCGTCACGACCGCCATACGGGATGGCGTCGAGCTCCAGTTCGCAGCCGTAGAGGTCGGCCAGCGCCGTCAACAGCAGCAGACCTTGTGTGCCATTGCCGACGCGCTGACGCATCGCGTCGAACGAGCTGATGCGCAACCGTTGCTCACTGGCGGGCCACAGTTCGACTTTCACGTTGGCGTACACCAGCTCGCGCTCGTTGAGCGGATTGCGAAAACCAATGCGCTCCAGAGTCTGGATGACCCGGCGAGCGGGACCGGAGTCGGTGGGCTTGGCGCCACCCAGCTTGATTTTAATCGCCATCTTCAGAGCTCCAGTCGCGTGCGTAACGCGTTGATTGCGCCCAACGTGCCGCAGACTACCACGGCACCGAAATGACGGGCCAGTCCGGCATCGGCGACCATCTCGTCCAGAGGCGCCGTTGAATGCTGGGCGTCTGCCCAGTCGTTCAACATGCTTACGAGTTCGCGGACGGCGACGCGCCCGCGTACTACCCGGCATCCACTAATCAGCTCGACGTTATAGCTCATGAGTCATTGGGTCAGGGGCGCCTTGCCCCCATGTGTGCGCATTGACGCAACCGGGCCGTATTCCAGCTCCAGCTGTCGCGCGCCGCGTCGCAGTACCTGCTGCGGCAGAAAGCGTCGCTTGTAACGGCGACGCAGGATGGCATGTGTCCAGCACTCGACTAAGGATGGCATGGGATCGTGGTCTCGCAAGAGGATGGATCTGCGCCACGGCCGCCATGCGGCGAAAGCGCAGGTGGTGGACGATGGCGGAGCCGACGCTCAAGTTAGTGTCGGCCATGCAGAAGCTATCGACCGCGCGCCAGTGATCTTGACGGCGAAAAGCACCGCGAAAACGCCTCAATTACGCGATTCACCACCTCAGAGGGGATGGCCTACATTTACACCGGATCGTGCGAGTTGTCGGCCGACACACGCCGTCGCGGCGCTGTTTCACGCGCAGCACGGTAGCCTTTGGACATCTCGACAAATAGCCGGATCCGGTCCGGCAGGATGTGCGGGTACTGGGAAATCTCGCCGGCCGGCGCGCATTGGTCAATCAGCTTGGCGGCCCATGGGCCCCGGATGCCATCGAGCCATTTGGCATCGGGACGGTGGGCTGCCGCGACGATAAAGTGTTTGGCCAAGGACAGGTCGACGTACTGACTCGCCTCGCTGGTGCGCGCGGGGTCGAGTCGCGCCGCGTCGCGGGCCTCGGAGGTGATGCAAGCGAGGATCTGGCAGAGCGACTTGTGATGCGTCGAGTAGCGCGTGCCCATGCCCGCGTACGCCATGGCGGCGAGCCCGACAGTACCCATGGGCTCATAGTCCTTCTCGAACGCTGCGAGCGTCGAATACGCGCCCATGGGCAGGAGGCCGGCCCCTTCCTTCTTGGCGGCAAGAACGGCGTCATAGACCGCGTCCTCGCGTGCTTTGCGGGTGTTGATGGACATATCCGTCAGCATGGCGAGATAGCTCTCCGCGCAGGCGGACGTGGTCGGCTCTCCAGCGCGATCCAGTGCGATCAGCACTTCTTCCATGCTGACAGCGGCGGTTGTGGTCGAGGTATTGGACATGATTATGGTGCGGGGGATTCTGCGGGCCGACTTGCGGGCGGTGCGGGCTTTCGGGTTGGATAATCATTGGACAATCGCGAGCCCTCATAGCCTGCCATCATGCTCTGTCCCGTCTGGCGATTCCAGACGTGATATTGGCCTTGGAAGGTGGTGACGACTTCCGTTTTACTGGAAGTGCTGACCTCGTGCCGACTGCCATTGAAATCATAGAGCGGCGCGAGGATGTTCAGCGCCGGTGTCGTGCGGGGATGCCGGTCTTTTAATGCACGCAGGTCATCGTCCGCAACAAGTTTCCTTGGCGTGATGGTGTAAGTGTCGGCTGCGCTGCCATATACCAGCCGGGACATCGCAATGCGCAGATCATTCACACCCTGCGTGGCAAGCGGAGCGACCGGCGTGCGGACGCCGACATACCCCTCGAAGAGCGCGCGCTCGGCGTTAGAGAGCACAGCATGGAGCGTGCTGCCATGCTGCGCCCTTTCGGATAGCAAAGCCCCGTCGAGCTTAATCTCGCGGCTTGCTTCTTCCAGCGCGTAGATGTGGTGGATCAGGGCAGGCACATCATCGCGTTCGTTGGCGATCTTCTCGGCGTGGGCCGCGCAGATTGCCAGCGACTGGATCGCATTGCCGATGGCCACGGTCACCGTCCCGCTGACGTCATCCGGGCTGGCGTGCGGTATCACGAGCTTCAACGCTTCGGCACTGGCCAGCCAGACGTCGCGCTCGTCTTCCAGCGCGGCAGTGAGGGATGTGGACCCTTTGAATGCCTTGAAATGCGTGCGGCCATGCTTATACGTTCTGGAAACGGTGACCCCCTGCTCGGTGCATACCTTCATCCAGTCGTACGCCTTGCCCAGCAGCTTGCGGTGTTCCAGAAGCTGGCGCTCCGCGTCGGCCCACGCCCTTGCGCCCACCATATCCTCTGCATCAGCGGACCGTGCCCGATAGAAGCGGGCAACGTCGGTTGCCACGTCGAGTTTGTCCGCCGTAATCGCCCGGGGATCGACGAAGTGCAGCGGGGAGCCACGCAGAGCGTTCAGCTGGTACTCGAAATCGGGAGCATGTTCCGTCAATTCGCTGAGCTGGGAGATCGTGGCGCGTGCAAGGTAGGTCGCACCGGACGGGAATGCGCTGTCGTCGACGGGCAGGCACAGGTCGATGCCAATGGCAGTCAGGTAGTCCCGCCCGCTCTTGTCCGCGCGGATCCGGCCATATACCCCCAACTGGGCGAATCCCTGATTGTTCCAGTTCTCGCCCCGCAGGGCCTGCCCCAAGCGTCCGGCGACATCGGCCAACTGCTCGCCGTTCACGTAGAGCTCCGGCTGGTAGAGCGGGAGCGTCTGGATCGAGCGCGCAAGAGGCTCGCCAAGATACTCGGCGGCCCCGTCAAGCGTCGTGACGCCGTTGAAAAGATGCAGGCGAGCGCCGTCGTAGAGATTGTGCAGACGGTCGCCGAAGACGTCGACCTGCAGGACGTCCTTGTTGCGTTGCACGCGGAGCTGGCCCACGAGTAGCAGGCGGGTCCACGCGGCGGTGGCAGGGGTGTCGGCTTGCATTGGGTTCTCGTGTCAGGCCATGCCGTCAGGCGTAGCGGTCAGTGTTTGGCGGCGGGCGTCGCGGATCTTCTGGACGACCTCAGGAATCGCCATGTCCTTGTGACCCCGGAAGGTGTAGCAATCATCGCCATCGCGGCCGTACCACGAGGCGACGTTACCGGTATAGAGCTCGCTGAGCCGGAACACGTGCATGCCGCCAGCCATGGTGGAGCGTACGGGTGGCATACAGCCGAAGGCGGCCACAAAGTCTTCGCCGGAGATGGGAGTCGGCGCCGTACAGTAGGCGGCATCTATGGCCTGTTCGGCTGCACCATACGTCATGAAGACCGCGTCGGGAAAACGTTGGCAGACAAGACACGCCTTGATGTGCGACTCGTGACTCGTACCGTCGTCATCAAATATCGCAACGATCCACTTGTTGGACGGGCTGTACAGCACCAGCTCCGGCGGCGGTTCGCCGCGCTCGGGCGGCACTGCGGCGGCATCTGGGGCGTAGGCGCGAAACACACTTTCGACATGCTCCCAGTATTCGCGACCGCCACCTCGCGGGGGATGGCATTGGCCATGTACTGGGCATACGCGACTTCTGCGCCACGAGCCTCCGGCGCGAGCTGGAGGACATTCTTAATCTCCTCGTGATCGTTCTCGCGCAGGTAAAGCGTTGCGGGAAAGTCGGCCTGCAGATCGTCAAGTGCCACCTTGGCGTCGGCCGTAACCCGCACGTAGAAAAGGTCAGCCCGTGGCAGGTGCCGGCCGACTTCGAGCCCGAGACTTTCGAGCATGACGCGCTCGCTTTCCGGGGCACGGACCGTGCCATAGTAGCAGTTTGGTGCAGTCATCGCGGTATTTAATATTTAATTTATGCGTATCAATCGCATAAATACAAAAACAAAATAATATTTGCGCATTAAGTTTGATATTAAGCGATTCACCGTCCCAATGGAAAGCCGTTCGCGAAGAAAAAAGCCCCGCAGGTGCGGGGCTTGGATGTCCGGCGAAGGGGAGATGTACTAGCCCGGCCCGTACGCCTGATCTGCATTGAAGTGCGGCTGCCGAACCGTTACATGCGCTTCCAGCGGAAAATTCAAAGCCCACTGATTTGTGCCTGCCAGCTGTTCGGGCACTCGCCCATAGAGTTGATGCTCTTCCTTGTACGCGTTGGCTTCTTGCTCTGAGTTGAAGCGCTCTTTCATGCGACCGTTTGCGACCGGGGTTACCTTCGAGCCTTCGTTGGCGAGCTTGGCCAGCCGCGCATTGACTTCGTCGAGTCGGTCCGAGAACCAGTTCAGATCCGGCGCCCGCGTGCTGTGCGACAGCTCACGCGTGTGGATGAGATAGTCGACCTTTGCGGCGACGGCAAGCAACGCGTCGGCGGACGCCGCTTCCATGCCGCCGTCTTGGTCCCACGGGAAGGCGGCGAGGTCGTCAATCGCCGTCAGACGTTCGGCCGGGAAATCCGCAGCATGCTGCGACAGCTCCTCGTGTGCAAGGCGGTTGACGCGGACGTGGAAGCCGGCGGCCTCGTCGTCATACTCGCCCACCTCCACACCCATCGCACGCAGGGCCTCACCACTGGTACGATCACACGCGATTGTGCCGTAGTGCACCGTCAACGGCAGGGTGAAGTCCGCCGGCGTCAGGTCCGGCAGCAGCTCCATATGGTGGTTGCGAATCTGGCGCAACGCCGGCGACGTGGCGTCACGTCCCTTGGCGTAGTGGTCCATGAGTTCGCGACGCCAGCTGCGGCCGTGGCGCTCTCGCCATGCACGCAGCGCCGTCAACTGGTCAAGCGTCAGGACGTCCAGTCGTGAGAATTGGCTCATCGGGATCTCCGTGGGGTCAGGGCGTCGGCGTGGGATCGGGCCGGCCTTCCGTATGGCGCCGTAGGGAGCCGTTTGCGGCATGCTCGATCTGCAGCTCGGTCACTTCATCCAGCAGCTCCCGCCAGTGCTCGGCCATGCCGGAGCGGTTCGTCGCAGCGCTACCGTCACCGTGATGCGAATGCACGAGGAAGGTCAGATACGCTTTGGCGCCGGCAAGTAAGTCTGGATCATGCTTGTCGATGTCTGACAAGGCACGCGTGTCCTCCCACGATTGCAGCTCATCGGGCGGGAAATTGGTGCGGTAGGGTTCCAGTGCGCGATAGGCCCGCGCATTGACGCGGACATGGTAGGCCTCGGCAGCGTTGTCATAGTGCCCGAGTTCAACGCCAAACGAGAACAGGAGATCGGCATTCTCCCGTCCGGTACGGATACGCCCGTAGTGCGCAGAGACAGGGAGCTCGAAGTCGGCGTCATTCAACGACCGCACCCAGTCGAGACGTCGCATCACGAGATCATGAACGTGCGCGTACCCGGGATCTCTCGCTCCGACACGCTCCCACAGTTCCTGCAGCCAGTCCTTCCCCTGCAGATCGGCTTGAGCCTTGGTGCTTCGGAGGACAAACACCTCATCGAGCGTCAGTTCTGACAGCTTGGAAACGGACGCGGCAAACATGTGGTCAACCATGTCGTCTTCGTACGTAATCGCCTGCCAGCCGGGGCCGTTGACCTCTAACGTCTTCTTGCATAGCCCCTCGTATTCAATGAGCTGTTCAAAGCCGGGGCCGCCCGGATCGCTGACCAGCGTCCGTAGCACGCGCACCAGCGAGGTGGACCGGTCGCTCTGACCGATGCGTTGCCACAGGGATTTATCACGCAGATAGGCTGACGCCGCAATACGCAGGATCTCGGCATTGTCCTTCGTTGCGGTGGGCAGGCGGAACATGGCCGTCTCGATCGCCTTCAGCAGCGGCGAGGCGTGTACAGGTGGTTTCATTTCGTCGTATCCAGATTCGTGCAGGCATGGCCCGCGCATCATGGAAAACGATGGGAGGCGACGCTTCCCCCGCGTGTCGCGTCGCCCCCATCCCTCATTCCCGGTGTCTTGACCGTGCTGTCGACAAGTTCGCCAGCGGGTGGGCCCGCCTGTCCCCTTGCCTATGCCGATGACTTCAATTCCGAGAGGCAGTGTGACCCCGCACACTTGCTGTCCTCTTCGCATCCCGTGGCATTCAGCGGTGCCAGTGACGCCGGGTTACTACACGCCGACAGGGGCGACGGGTGTATCCCGCCTGTCGCCCTGTCCGCGATAAAACATCACAATGTGATGCTTTTAAAATGGAATATCGTTATCATCAGTGTCGTTTCCACCTGCCGCGCCCTCGAAGCCTTCGCCTGCGGAGCCAGCTTGCCCTTGCGGGTTTTTCCGGCGCAGCAGACGCCATTTCGTGATCCGATAGCGCGTCGAGTACTTCTTCTCCGCGCCTTCACCCCACGAGTGATTGCGCGGGCTTGCTTCGACATAGATCTCGTCCCCCTTGCGCGCGTATTGGGCGAGATTCTGCGCGTCCTTGCCCCACGTTTCGTACGGGAAACCTTCGGTGCGCTCGCCTTCTTCGCCGGTCTGCCTGTTCTTCCAATGGATGTTGGTAATCACGCGGATCGAGCAAACCGGATCCTTGCCGCCACCTTCGCGGATTTCGGGGTCGGCCGCCAGAAAGCCGATCTGGCGCATTTCGAGGACTTCACCTGCCATGTTTTTCTCCACTGACCGGGGTCCCGGTCCAACGTATTGCGTGAGTTGGTCACGCCGCCATTTTTGCGAACTGGGCCGCAAATTTCTCTCTGGCCAGACGCTCCTCGTCTTCGGGATCGTCCAGTACTTCCGATGCAATCGCGTCCTTGTTCATGAGCAACTGCATCACGTCAAAATCGATCGTGCCGTGCGCGAGCGGCAGCTTCACGACCACCATGCGCTGCTGGCCAATGCGGTAGGCGCGGTCTTCCGCCTGCACCTTCAGGGCTGACGTCCACGGCAGACCGCCAAAGAACACAAAGTTGGCCTTGGTCAGCGTGGTACCTACACCGGCGGCCGCCGTGGTGCCGATAAAACCGTCGGTCTCCTCGTCGGTCTGGAACTGCTCGACCGACCGCTGGCGCTTGCGCGCGCTGTCGCTGCCGATCATCGTCACGCACTTGATGCCGCGCTCCGCGAGACGCGTGCGATAGAGATGCACGGTTTCCTTGAATTCGCAGAAGATCAGGAATTTGTCCTCGGGCGCGAGCTCGGTGACCATCTGCACGATGCTGTCGACCTTGATCTCTTCGAGCAGCATGCGCAGGCGCCCGATCTTGGGCAGCGTCAGCAGCGATGCGTCGTTGGCCACGGCATCGTAGCGACGGCGCAGATCTTCCGACAGCTGCAGCTGCAGCGGCTGCACCTGCTTGCCCTTGAGTGTCTTGAGGACCTGCGACTTCTTGCGACGCAGCATCCATTTCGAGATGGCCTGCCGCAGCTCTGCACGGAAGGTCGGATCGCCGCTGAAGCGCTGGGCGAACTCCTTGAGCGCCAGATTGCCCAGCGGATGGCCGGACAGGCGCAATAGCGTGTGCAGTTCCGTCTCCCGGTTCAGGATCGGAGTCGCCGTCAGGAGGATCCGCGTCTCGATGTGTACGGCCACATCGAAGGCGTGGCGTGTACGGATCGTCGTTGGTTCCTTGATCTGATGCGCCTCATCCATCGCCATGATGTGGAACTTGGCAGCATGCCGCTCCAGCTCGCCAAGGGAGCCGTAGCTGACGATCACCCATTGGGCCGTTTCGTCGTACGCTTCGGTGGCGATGTGCGCATCCGGTACCACGGCGCGGATTTCGGTAGCCCAGTTGTAAATCAGCGTGACCGGGCACACGATCAGTACGCGGCCACGGACGCCCTGCTGCTGCAGGCGTCGCAGTCGGATAGACATCGCCACGACAGCCTGCCGGGACTTGCCGAGGCCCATGTCGTCGGCCAGCAAGGCAGCGTTCTGGATCAGCAGGTGGCGAACGCCGTCGTTCTGGAACGGATACAGACCCGGGTACTGGGACAGCCAATAGGTCAGCTCATCCTCGGTGATATCGGCTGTCGCGTGGGCGGATGTCTGCGCCAGATACAGTTCGTTGACGCTGTCCTCACCGCTGGCGCCGAACTCCGGCACCGCGTTGTTGAAGGTCTGCACCGTCGCGCCGTTGCCACCGGCTTGTTTCGAGAACGCATCGTCGACGATGCTGTAGATTCCTTCGACAACCGAAATCTGTTCGACGGCCAGTCCGAGTTCGCGCAGCAGGTTCTCCTGCAGCATCTCGGGCGAGGTGTGGGCGAACTTCCATGCCTTCATCGGCGAGAGATAGACGGCTCCCATAGCCTTGGCCAGCGCAATCGTCGCGGGGTGGAAGCTGCCCGTGAGGGCTGCCGCGCCATTGTCGAGCGCGTAAATGGTGTACTTCAGCCCCGCAATAAAGGCGGTAGGCTGTACGGCCTCGGCGGCGGCGAGCAGCTTGCTCCGGAACAGATCTGTTTCAGCCCGGACATCCCGATCGCCGGCTTCGCACAGCTGGGCAATCATGTCGCGACCGCCGTTGTCGATGACATGGCGGCTAAAGCGCCAGTGACTGCGCAGTGCAACGGGTTGCTGGCTCTGGCCGATATAGCGACCCTTAAACGGCTCGGCCGTCAGGATGGGAGCGTTGCGATCGTGCCGCGCAAACCGGATGGCGTAGTCGAATCCATCGAAAACGATGGACTGGACCAGCGGACCGAGGGTACCGGTCGTCTTGCCAAGAGTGCGCAGCACGAGTGCCATCAGCCCTGCCCCTTCGCCGCGTAATGGGCCTTGGCCGCCGCGCGGGCGCGGCTCAGCAGCGGCGTTTTCGGCTTGCTCACGCCTTGCGGCAGCGGGATGCCATGGTGATCGTGTAGTGAGCGCAGCATGGCGTTGTTCTCGCGCGCCAGCAGGAGCTGCGTTCGCGTCTGGAGCAACCAGCCGAACAGCAGGCGGATGGCGTACGCGATCACGAGAAGGGTGAACAGCCCGACTACGGCTTCGCCAAAGGAAAGCTTGGGCATATCAGCGGGCTCCTGCGATAGGTTGGTAAGTGACGGTCGGGCTGCGGGATGTGCAGTCGGCCGCCCGGAACTCGCGCCAGTCGTGGCCCTTGTCTGCCAGTACAGCTACCAGCAGCGGAAAGCTTGTCCGGTCCTCTCCCCAAAGCGTAAAGAGCGCCTGCAGGCGGCCACCAGCGCCGAGGCGTTCGAGCGGGTACTCCACCCCGTCGACCTCGATCAGGGTGCGCGGAAAGCGCGTCCATGCACGCAGGCCACCCATCGCGTCGTCGACCGCGAGTGCGACATTGCCGCCGGCCTGCGCCAGTTGCTTCTGGAGCCCCGTCCAGAACAGGGCGCTGGGTGACATCGGCGCACCGCAGGCGGGTAGCGTTGTGTATAGCGTGGCGACACTCGAAAGGAGCTCGCCCAGTTCGCGGGCGACGGCTGTGGATGCTGCCGGTGGTGTTGCGGTGCAGATCGCGGTCATGCGGATTTACCTCGCTGGGCGTCCGCCTGCTCGCGCAGTGCCCGCTTCTCGCGGGCCACCCACAAGAGGCGCAAGAGATGTGCGCCGGCGTGTGCGGTGGCCGCCTGCGGATGCTTTTCCGGATCCGCTGCACCGTCTTCAATGGCGGCCATCACCACGTCGTGATCGGGGTTGGTCTGGAGGTTGCGGACCGTCTGTGCGCTGCGCTCGATGCCGGGAATGAGCGCCGTCACATCGGGGCCATAGCAGACCACTCCTTGCTTGTTGCACAATTCCATGAGCTTGGCGCGGATATCGTCCGAGGTCGGTGCCGTCAGGAGCGCGGTGACCTCGTGGTCTTCGAGGTTGTACGCATCGACAATCTCATCGACATCCGTCCGGGGGCGGCAGCGGCTCTCGAAAACCGGCTTGCCGTCCTCGGTCAGCAGGGCAGTTTCGAAGATGTCCCTGTCTGACCCGTGACCGACGGTCAACAGGTGTAGAAAGACGTTGGCGACAGGCTTCTCGACGGCCTTGGGATCGATCATCACAGGCTTGTCGGCCTTCAGGGTCTCTTCGATCTGCTTCTGTTCGGATTCGGTAAAGCGGAAGCCGTCAACGGCCTCGATCAGGCCACGCACGGCGCCATCGACATGCGGGCGCTCTGCGGCGCGCTTGCGCTTGAGTTCGTACAGATAGTGGCTGTAGATGCCCGCCACTTCGGCGAAGGCAACTTGGCGACCCACGTTGTCGAGGAGGATGAAGAGGCGGCGGTCCAGCACGCGCAGCCAGCGCAGCTCTGCCGCTTGGAGTACGCCCAGCGTGCGTGCCTGATCGAGCATGGCGTAAATGATGGTGCTGACATACGCGTGGCGCTCCATGAACTGGCGCACGTTGGGGCGGCCTGCATATTTGCGCAGGGTTGCCATGGCCTTTTGCGTGTCAAGCGGGAACCGGTCCGTCGCCGGGTCGTATTTCTCGGACTGCTTCCAGCAGTCCGCGATCAGGTCATTGACGGCCTTCAAGGCCTCGTCATAGTCCGTGTCCGACATCGTCTGATCGGTTGCGGCGATGCGCGGTACAAGAATGGCCAGCGTGACCAGCTCCGTCGCGCTCAGATCCTTCCAGCTGCGTCGCCAGAGCTTGCCTAGCTGGTCGCTGAAGACCTTGGCGGCGCGCTCACGGTTCACCGTGTATTCCCCGTCGTTCTTCGCGCGGTCCATCAGCTTGTGCATGAGCACGAACTGCTTCTCGATATCGGGCATGCGGTACTTGCCCTCGTTCACCGATCGCTTGGTCAGATCCAGTTTCTGGAAGAGCTTGCCGTGCGGGAACATATTGCCCATTGCGGCTGTATAGCTATGCAGCGTGTAGGGCTTGGGGCGTGCGAAGTTCTTATGATTGGTGACGTTCGTGTACAGGGAACGGCGTCCCATCCACACGGCCAGTGGAATGATGCCGACGAATACCGTAAAGAGGTTCGCGTGCAGGCTCGACTGGGTCATGTGGCCGACCTCGATCAGCGACTTGTCCGACACCACGAAGAACGTGAACCATTGGCTGAAGATACGGCCGACCAGCCATGCGACCACGAGCAGCAGGCCAATACTCATGAACGGTACCGAGTAGCGGCGCAGCACTGGGACGAAGCGGCCGGCGATGCCGAAGGTGGCCAGCAGGCCGCCGATCACGCCGGATGCCCAGTGGCTGAGGATCACGAATACGGCGAACTGAGCGATCCGCACGTAGGAATAGGCCGTGGCGATCGCCGTGTGGTATCGGGTCCAGAACAGCCATGCGACGAGCAGGATAAAGCCCGCCGCCAGCATCAGCATGAAGGGGTCGGCCGTAGCCTTGGCGGGTGATTTCTGTGCGGAGCTCATGATGTTGCCGCAAACAATGCGGAGGTCTTCTGGACGCTGGCAGCGTGCCGTGCGTCCCGGTTGAGAGCGTGAAGAATGGCGTCGACCTCACCCGTGTTCATCGCCGTGCCCAGCTCGGCCGCCCGCTGGCGGACGCCGACAATGGCCGCGCGCACCACACGCTGCAGAGCCGGCGCCGGAATGCGTTCCATCTCGACCTCGCGTGCGTCGGCATCGGTGGGTGCCATGTCGAACCAGCTGGAGATGAGGCCGGCAAAATCATCGATCAGCACCGCTGGCACCTGCGCCGTATGCTGCGGTGATAGTTGGCACAGCCGCGCGAAGTTCTCGTAGAAGGTCGTGCGGCTGCGATCGGGCGCCGGGCCCTTGTACTGGGGGGCACCGTCCACCGATGCGGGCGGGCCCTGCCGGCGTCCTTGCGCTTTCAGGCGGATCGGCATGTCGATCAGGCGCTCAATATGGGTGCGTAGCGCGTCCTGCAGGGCGGTCGCAAAGCGAACAGTGGCGAGCAGTTCTGCCGCCTCCTGCGCAATGGCTGCACAGTCCTCCGGCAGCTTCAGATCGCGGCCCGCGATCAGGATGTCGGACAAGCGCGCCGATAGAGGCTCGCCATGCTCAGCGATATAGGCGTCCCAAGCTGGCAGGCCGTGTTCGCGCACGAAGCTGTCGGGATCGTGCTCGGCGGGCAAGCGGACGAACTTCGCGGTCTTGCCATCGGGAATGACTTCCAAGACGAGTTTGGCGGCGCGGTTGGCGGCCTTTCTACCGGCGGCGTCCCCGTCCATGGCAAACACCACATGGTCACACATGCGGTAGAGCCGCTGCAGCTGGTCCACCGTGATGCTGGTGCCGAGCGCGGCAACCGCGCGCTTTTCGCCATGCTGATGCAAGGCGATCACGTCCATATAGCCTTCGAGCACCAGTGCGACCCGGGTGCGCCGGATCGCTTCCTTGGCCATGAAGAGGCCGTAGAGCTCCTTGCCTTTCTGGAAAACCGCGCTCTCAGCCGAATTCAGATACTTTGGCTCATCATCGCCCAGCGTGCGGGCACCGAAACCAATGACGGCGCCCTGCTCGCTGTGAATGGGGAACATGACGCGGTTGCGGAACCTGTCGTCCAGCTCGCCATGCTCGCGCTCGACGAGCAGTCCGGCCGCCGTGAGGTCTGCAGTCGGGGTCCCGGAGAAATGCACGAGTAGGTTTCTGGTCGAATAGCCGAGACCGAAGTCCCGTGCGGTCACCCCTGCAACGCCACGGCCCTTGAAGTAATCCTTCGCTCTGTCGCTGGCACGCAACTGCTGCTGGAAAACGGTGTTGGCACGGGCCAGCAGCTCCAGAAGGCTGTCATTGCGCGCCTTGGCGCGCAGGGCTTCCGGTGTGGGTGCTTCACGCGCGGGCATTGCAATCCCGCCGGACTGCGCCAGTTTCGCCACCGCTTCCGGGAAACTATGGTGCTCATAGTCAGTGAGCCAGCGAAACGCGTCGCCGTGAGCGCCACAGCCGAAGCAGTGATAGAACTGCTTGGTCGGGGAAACGGTGAAGGAAGGCGATTTCTCGTTGTGAAATGGGCAAAGCCCGACGTAGTTTGTGCCTGACTTTTTGATCTTGACGTGGGTGCCGACCAGATCGACCACATCCACGGCATTGCGGACTTGGTCGAGAAAGGCCTGATCGAAGGTATTCGCCATCAGTGGACTCCGCCCAGCTGGCAGCGCAGAATCCGGCCGTCTGGCGACAGGGCGGCGCTGGGGGGCAGGCGCCGCAACGCGAGCGGCAGCTGGTCGGCATAGACCGCAAGTGACTTATTGAAGCGCAGCGATAGCTGCGAGGCGTCCTGCGACACTCCCGTGAGGAGGAGGCGCTGGCCCAGCGAGACCGGGCGTTGGAGCCGGTAGTCGGTCCCGGCGACAAGGGCAATCGCCCCGTCGCGATACGGCAGGCCCACCGCCCCAAAGACGGCGTGTGGCAAGGCTCGGGCCGGATCACAGGCGACGATGCCGGCATGAATCGCCAACAGCTCCGCGTCGGTTGGCACCACGACGTCCCGGTACAGCGTGGTCGTCAGCGGGCTGGCCCACGCGAGTGGGGCCAGCAGCAGCGACAGCAGTGCGGTCAAGGTGGTCAAACGCATAAGCCCGGGACAGGGAATGTCAGTACGAGCCGCATTATGCACCGATCGGATAGAAAATAAAAACTAAATTTACATCCGAATCGGCGCAAAAGCGAGACAACTAACGTTTATCTTCGAATTCCAAGTTAACTTTTCCGTCGTTGCCCAATACCAGCGCGGCCCGGAATGCCTTCTTGGCCTTGCTCTTGAAGTCCGACAGCACGGCGGTGCGCTTCTTGGTCAACAGGTCGGTGACTTCGGACTCGCGGATCGCCCGGGAGGCGATGTCGCCATAAATGATGAAATCGCAGCTGCGGGTCTCGCCGGCGTTACCCTCGCACTTGTAGTGTGACCCCATCTTGAAGACGCCCTTGGCGCATTTCGGGCAGGTCCCCAAGGAGGTGGCGTCGGCGGCCGGCGCCGCGTTGCGATCGCCGAAATCGAAGTCCAGCTTGTCGAAGGTCGCGTTGAAGACCAGCTTCATCGAGAACTTGGTTCCCGTCTTCGTGCTCTTGAATCCCTCCATCATGGGCGACTCTCCCTGCAGGATCTGCGTAGCCTCGGTTTCCTTGATGTTCCGGCCCAGCACGGCCAGCGGGATCTTTACGGTGCAACCAGCCCCGACGCACTGGTAGGCAAACTTGCTCACCTTGACCGGGCTGCTGCACTTCGGGCAGGTGATGCCGAGCATCTTGACTTCAGGCGGTGGTGCCGCCGGCGTCATCGCGGCCTTGGCCCGGATGGTGTCGATCAGTTTGCGGGATACGTCGCAGATACCTTCCATGAATTCACTGCGCCGCTGTTGGCCCTCCTCCATCAGCTTGAGACGGTACTCCCACTCGCCGGTCAGTTCCGCCGACGCCACGAAGCCGATGCCACATTCGCGCAGAAAGCGGATACCGTCGATGGCCTTTTTAGTCGGCACCAGAAACTTCTTGTCCCGACGCAAGAACGGCTCCTTTGGCTTGCCCTTGCCATCACGGTCCCGCAGCAATCCTTCGATGATGGCGGCCCGCGTGGCGGGCGTGCCGAGGCCCTTTTCGCTCATGGCTTCCTGCAGCGCCGCATCGTCGACCAGACGTCCGGCATGTTCCATGGCCGACAGCAATGTGGCGTCGGTGAATCGTTCCGGGGCCTTGGTCTGCTTACCCTCCGCTCGGATATCCACCGTGCGTACCGGTTCGCCCGGCGTCATGGGCACGAGCTTGTTGGTTTCGTCTTCCGGATCGCGGCCGTAGACTTCGGTCCAGCCCGGTTTGACCATCACGGTGCCCTTGGCCTCGAAGAATTCGCCGGCCACGATCGCTGTGCGGGTGGTGACCTCGAATTCCGCATCGGGATAGAAGGCGGCCACGAAACGTTTGGCCACCAGATCGTAGATCCGCTGCTCTTCGGCCGACAGGCCTGATGGTGGGGTCACCGTGGGGATAATGGCAAAGTGGTCGCTGATCTTCTCGTTATTGAAGATCCGTTTGTTGGGCACCACCCAGTTCTGATCGACCGCCTTTCGTCCCAGTGCCGCCAGCGGCCCCCCGAGGCCGGTGAGCACGTTGCGAGCCGTCTCCACGTAATCCTCGGGCAGCGCCTTCGAGTCGGTACGTGGGTACGTCAGCGCCTTGTGCTTTTCATAGAGCTCCTGCGCCAGCTTCAGCGTCTGGCTGGCTGAGAAGCCAAACTTCGAGTTGGCCTCGCGCTGCAGCGTCGTCAGGTCGAAGAGTGTGGGCGGCCCCTTCTTGGTCGCCTTTGTCTTGTCGGTGACAGAGCTTGGGGCCACGCCTTTGCACTGGGCGACGATCGCGTCGGCCTCTTCGAGCGTGAACACGCGCTCGGCGGTCGCGTCCGGATCGTTGTTCGACTGGAAGTCCGTTCGATACCAGCGGGCCTTGAACTGGCCGGCGGCCACCTCAAAGTCCGCGTGAACTTCCCAGTATTCTCGGGGCACGAACTTCTGAATGGCCTCTTCCCGGTCAACGATGATGGCCGTCGTTGGGGTCTGGACGCGTCCGGCGTTCTGCGTCTCGGCCTCTCCAAAGACATGGCGTTGATAGCCCGTCAGCGCACGCGTCGCGTTGGCGCCGATTAGCAGATCCGCTTCCGAGCGGCACAGGGCCGCGTGGAATAGTCCGGCGAACTCCGCCGCCGGCCGGCGATCGCGATACGCGTCGCGGATGCCCTCGGGCGTCATGGTCTGCATCCACATCCGCTCCATCGTCTTGTTGCACCGGTGATAGGCGGCGATATAGCGAAAAATCAGTTCACCCTCCCGTCCGGCGTCGCAGGCATTGACGACCGTGGTGATATCGCTGCGCTTGAACAGCTTCCCGAGCGCCGTGAGCTGAGACTTGGTCCGTTCGACCGGAATCAGATCAAAGTCCTTGGTGATGACGGGGAGTTTGGTGAAATCCCAACCGGTGTCCACCTCTTTGGGAAAGTCGATTTCGACCAGATGGCCGATGGCGTTGGAGACAACGATCGTGTCGCTCTCGTAGTGTCCGCCGTCCACCTTGCGAATACCAAGGGCCTTGGCAATGTCGGCGGCCACCGACGGTTTCTCGGCGACGATCAGGGCTTTGCTCATGTGAATCCTCTAAAATGTCGGGCCGCTGCGACCCGTGACGGGTCAGGCCGCTGGCGTTGCCTTGCGGCGCGGCAGTCTCTTGTCGATCGCGACGCGGATCGCCGTGAGGCGGTCCGACCATTTGTAGCGAAGGTAGCGGCCGTAGGCGCGGAATTTCTGGTCGATATAGGTGCGGCGCGTCACCACTTCACCGTTCATGTGGACGATCTCGCCTTCGTGCATGGCGAAGCTGATGCTGTTGGTCGAGTACAGGTGCATCACGTTTTCGAGCCAGCCTTCCACCGACACCGACGCCACGCGCGTGCCGTCGTGCAGAAATGAGCGCCAGAAACCGACTTCGCGCACCATGATGCCCTTGCGGTCCGGATCGCTCTGGACCACGATGAACACCTCACCGGTCACTAGTGAAACATAGCGGGCACCGATAAACGGGTAATCGCTGATGCGCTCGCCGTCCAGCAACCACGAGGGCGCGAACGTCCCGATGGCCAGCTCCAGTCGCGACTGGGTGCGCGTGCGCAAGGTCGGTTCCTGCAGGCGTTGCGCGATCTTGGCGCGGATCTCGTCAAAGACGCGCTGCGGATCCAGCTTCTGCTTCGCCCGAGGTGGGGCGTCTACGCGCTTCGCCATCAGATGCCCTCGCCGGCCGGCGCATCGGACGCGTCCCAGCAAGCCCATGCATGCTTGAAGCATGCATACGTCACGACCCACAGCAGGCACGTGACGCCGCCCGCGATGGCTGTATTCACTCCCCGGAAGAGACTTACGAGCGCCAAGCCGTTCGCCAGCATGGCGAGCACGAAGAACAAGCACGCCTGCTGGCGTTGCGTAAGCTTAGTTGGCGTATTTGCTGTCATAGCCAGAGGCTCCATTTGGCATGTTGTCGAAGCATTGGTATTGCCCCAGAAACTGGGATGCCACCGTGCACTGCACCGTGTCGCGGGCTTTGGCTATGATGATCTCGGCCTTGCCCTTGTCTTGGCTGTCGGGGTTGTAGTACTCGTCGCGGTACAGCAGCATGATCGTGTCGGCATCCTGCTCGATCGATCCCGACTCGCGCAGGTCCGACATCATTGGGCGCTTGTCGGCGCGTTGTTCGAGGCTGCGGTTGAGCTGGGCGAGCGCGATGATCGGACACTCGAAGTCCTTGGCGGTCTGCTTGAGGCTGCGGGTAATGTCGCCCATCGCCTCGACCCGGTTGTTGTAGGGTCGATCCGTTCCCATCAGCTGCAGATAGTCGATCATGCCCAATTGAACCTTCTTGCCGGTCTTCTGCTCCAGTATGCGGAGCTTGGACCGCAGGATCCCGTGGGTGAGCGTCGCGGCAGGATCGATATGGATGTGGCAGTACTGGTACTTCCCCATGAAGGCCGTGAGGCGTGTGAAGTCCTCATCTGTGAGGTTGCTGCGTCGCAGGCGTTCATGGTCAATGCGCCCTTCGGCGGCCGCCGTGCGCAGCATTAACTTCGGGGTTTCCATTTCCAAGGAGAAGACCGCGACGAGCGGTAGCTCGCCACCGGCATCGGGATCCCCTCTCAGCCCGTGATGATTGACGTATTGCATGCCCATCACGCTTTTGCCCATGCCCGGACGCCCGGCAATGATGACGAGCTGCCCCGGCTCCAGTGGTCCGAGGCGTGCATCCAGTTCATCGATGCCGCTGGACACGCCGGCGAGCGTGCCGTCCTGCTTGCGTTCGAGATGGACTACCAGCTTGTTCAGGTTGGCCTGTGCATCGTCCAACAATTCGATGCGCGATGACTTGGTCGTGATGGCCATCGCCAGCGCATTGAGCTTGCCCGCAACCTCTTCCGGCTGGAGGCCGCTGCCAACCTGTGGCAGGGCCCCGTGGATGGCCTGCATGCCCTGCTGAAGTTGCCGGGCTTGCCATTTCTCGGCGATGACCTGCACGTAGCGTTCGACGTGTTCCGGGTGGAACGGCGTGGCGGCCGCCAGTTCGATTGCCGCGCGGACCGTATCGTTGAAGCCGGGCGCGCCTTTGATGCGATTGGCGACCAGCGTCGGGTCGAGGGGATCGCCCGCGACAACCAGTTCCTGCACGGCGAGGAAGGTGCGACGGGCTTCCTCTGAGAAGAAATGCTCGGCGTTAAGCTGAAGTGATGCGGTGGTAAAAGCCTCATGGGCGCTTGCACTGAACAGCGCGGCGATCAGCGCGTTTTCACTCTCGCGCGAATACAGCGCCTCGATATCGACAGGCACGCTCACCGGATGATCTCCGGCAAGGCAGCGGTGTCGGCGTCCGGCACCTTGGCCCGCTTGGGCGGCACGCGCGGGCAATCCGGATCGCTCGCTATCGGGCCGTGCTCGTGGTCGGACTGGCAGGAGACGGTCGGCTCGGCGGTCGAAAACGCCATCGCCAATGCGATCGCCATGGCGACAATGCCGACCCAAAGCCAGCCCAGTACGACAGATTTGGACAGCACAACCCCTCCCGCAACATCAGACGTTTGCCGGATGATAACGAAAAAAACGTTTTATTTCCATTTATCCGCGCGGAGATATGCGTAATCGGCGGGGACTTTCACAGAATGACAACGGTTTTGCGACCCGTTGCCCAAGGCTGAGGCAAAAAAAAGACCGCGCAGGGCGCGGTCAACGTTACTTCACGGACTGGGTTCAGGGGCCGGATATCTCGGGGGTATCCGGCGCCCGGGAAGGCTTGGGAAGCGTCAGGGGCGCCGTCAGGCGCGCCCTTACCTCGGTGAAGAGCTCGTCAAACGCGGCACGTGCCGCCACACGGTCGGCACCCCGGGGGTAGACCCAGTATGGCTCCTCCGGCTTGTCCTGACAGCCATAGACCAGATACTGGCTGAGGTGGCCATCCTGCCGCTCGACCTCGTCCTGCACATAGGCCTCGAAGGCACGCGCCATCATCTCGCACGGCGTGCTCCAGTACGGCTTGGACCGGTAGCTGTCGTAATACAGCGCGTCCCGGAGCACGTTGGTTTCGGTCTTGTGGTTGCCCGGTTTGAAAGTCGTGACCTCAGCCACGATAGCGCCCACGGTCTTGCTCAGCTTGGTGGCGATCCTTTCGACGGCCGCCAGCCTGATCCGTGATTCGCGGTCCTCAGGGTCGCCGCCGTGTTCGATGTAGGCGTTGCGCATCGCCATGGCGAACGCGCCCGGATCCGGAAAGGCCCGGATGCCATGCTCGGCCAGCTGCGGAACAGACCCCAGCATCTCGGTGGTGATGGCCTCGGCGCGTGCCGTAAATCCCGGCACGCAGGCGCCAGCCGGAATGGCTTCTGCCATCGCGCCGAAACGCCGCGACAGGTCTTCACGCAGCAGCTCGGTATGGGTGCCTTGCGTCTGATCGGCACGATCATCGTAGCAGCGCCGCCGCTTGAACTCGGGCAGCGTTTCATCCCGCATGTTCACGAAGGACAGCGCGCGCTGGATCAAGAAAGCGACGGGCGCGCGTCCGGTGATGGCCGCGCCGATCGGCAATTCCGACGCCGGCTTCAGCCCCGACAGGTCGTAGTGCTTGGCGATCCAGTAATCGAAGGCATGGAACCACTCGTGGGCGAGCGAGCCCGCGCCATTCAGCCGCGTCAAATTGATGCAGTTGGCCAGCGGCTCGTAGTGCGCGAGGGCGGCGCGCTTGCCACCGTTGCCGCGCGATCCGAAGCCGATGCCAAGACTGCCACCGAGACCCATGGCCTGCTCGGGTAGCCCCAGCACGCGCGCGAGGTCGCAGAACGCGTCGGTGGCGTGATCGAGGACGATCTGCCGCTCGGCCTGTGGCAACCAGTTGCCGTATTCGATGCCCCGGAATCCGAAGCGCGCCAGAAACACGGCTTCGTCGAAGGGCTTCCCACGACGGTAGTCGGGGCCAATCCGCTGGATCGAATCCAGATGCTCGTACACCGGTTCGGGCTTCTTGGGTTTCGGAGGCCGCGCGTCGGGCGTCTCCGTGGCACTTTCCGGCTTGATGGCCCAGTCCCAATGCCCACTCGTGGCCAAACGGGCGCGAGTGGCCGCGTATTCGAGGTTCGTCATCGACAGTTGGCGGCGCCCATCGGGGTCGGTCCACCCTCTGGCGTTTGCCAGCTGCCGGCTAATCAGCCGGTAGCCGGCGCCATCACAGAACCAATTGCGGCCGTCGAAGTCCCATTTCCCCTTGGGCGCGCTGGGGCTTGCCGGCAACAGTGCGCCGCCGGCTTCGCCAATCCGCACGTATGCGTGCGCGAGATCCTGCACGGTGCGTACGTCTGCGAGTTCGGCGGTAATCAGGTTGGCCGCCCGCACGTAGTATTCGCACTGCTCGATCGTGAGGCCCGCGCTTGCCCGCCGGTCCAGCCGGAAACGCTTCGTGTTGTAGCCGCCGGACAAGGGCGTGGACGGAAATGCCTTACGCAGCTCGCGGATCAGATAGGCGACTTCCGGGAGCACGCCACGCGCGCGCATGGCGTCGTAATCGAGCGCGGTCCAGACGTTGTCCTTCTTCACGAGCGCTGCCCGTTCGCGCTCGTTGAGCGCCGGCACTTCGTCAAGCGTGAGCGCGCGTTTGGCCAGATCCTTGCGGGCGCCGCCGATTTTCTCGCCGGCGTCGACGCGCTCGCCGGGAGCCATCGCGGCAGCACTGCGCCGCCGCACCGATTCGATGACGGCCAGCACGTTGGGCTGGATCGGCTGGGCGGCGGCCAGCGCCTGCTTGCGCGCGCGCAATTGGTCCTGCAGGCTGGTCCGGAACTGCGTCAGGAAATGCTGGAAATCGCGCGGGAAGATACTCTCGAAACCGCTGGGCTTGATGCCCGACAGCGCCATCAGCGTCGCGGTGTCGACCAGACCCGTCTGGCGTTCAAACGGCTGCATGGCGAGCCGCATCGCGCCCGCGATGAAATCGAAATCCCGATCGACGCGGTTGACCACATCTTCGGTCTTCCATGCTTCCGGCTCCAGCATCCCCGCCTCGCGCAGCGCTTCGAAACGCGTGCGCACGGCGTTCATGTGGCGCAGCAACGTGAGGTTGGCTTGCGCGCCCGCCAGCGGCATCTCTGGCTCAGGAATGCGCAGCGGGTTGTATTCGAGGTAGCGTGCGTCCCGGAGCACCAGCAAGCGCTGGGACGGGTAGGCGAAGGCCACCGGGACGCCCCACTCATATTCGACGCGCTCAATGCCTTCGATATCGCCCTCGTTGGCCGCCACGGCCGCCTCATAGGTGGGATAGGCGATCGTGCACGCGGACAAACGGGGCGCCTTCAGCGGGAATCCGTCCAGCCCGATCGTGGCGGCGCGCACTGCGCTCTCGATGGCACGCACCGGGTGGAATTCCCGATATACCTCGGCGCGGCCAGTGAGGTCGGGCTGCGGCCCGTCGACCTTCGCATGATCCGCGTATTCAAGCAGCGTGTTGAGCGGGAGCGAGAACTTGTCGATACCCGTCTGGGCCTTGCGATCGCCGGGAGTCGTGAAGTAGACCCCGGGCTCGGCGCCGTCCATCTGCTGCAGGCGGGAGATGAAATCCCGAGCCGCTTCGGTGCTGATGTACTCGTGATCGAAATGCTTGACCTCGGTGATGGTGTACTCACTGAGATCGGACGTACGAAACGCCGGGATGAAGCGATGCATGAAGGCTTCGCTGACATCGGTGATGGCCGGCGAGTAGAAGAACAAGCGGCGCTTGGCATCGCTGACATGGCGCTCGATCTCGCGTACCGGCAGGCTGCGGCCGATACCTTCGTCGTGGGCACGGTCGGCAGCCGACTTCACCTCGCTTCCCGCATAGGTGAAGCCGCACTCGCGCATCACGCGCAGCAGGTCCCCGCTGGCGGGAAACCCACTCTCGCGGGCAAACAGCTCGCGATCGAGGATGGCCAGCTTCAGAAAATTGCGGCCGGCCGACGGATTGTGGGCCATCGACAGGCGGGCGCCGAACCTTGTAAGGTTGGGCCACCAATGCTTGCGCACGCTGGACTCAGCCATGCTCACTTTCCTCACCGACTAGGCTCGCATCCTCATCCATCAGATGGAGCCATTGGCCGACAATCGGCAAGTGAAGCGTGAGCACATCTACTGCGCTAACTTCGTCAACAGCTCGACCCAGATGCGTGCCGCATATGAATTCGTGATGGTCCTGCGTCAGCGATACTTCTAGTTCTACGGTTTCGCTGACGAGGAGCTGCACGTGCAAACGCTCGTCGTCTCTCGGAGATTCGGCCACCGCAAGCACCAAGGTCTTGTGATTGGCCGGGTCGTTCAACACCGCGCCGCTGTACCCTTCCAACGCGAAGGGCAGCGGTTGTCTTTGTGTGAACGCGGACCAGAACAGTTGTCCCTGTCCGACCGCGTCCACACCGCAATAAATGTTGGTCACGGTGCCAGCTCGGATCCAGATTTGCTCAGGCCAGCCACGCGTTCGAGCACGCGACTGAGGAACTTCATCATGGCTTCGAGTTTTTCACGCACGCGTTCCGCGATCGTGCGCCGATACTCCCCGAGGTCGTCGCCAAAGCCCGGCATGTTGGTCGTGTTATCGACCACGTTTGCCATGGCAGCGCTCACCCGTTCCCTCACATCAACGGGGGAACTCGCGAAAACTTTAGTTACATCTTCGAGGTGGTTATTAAATCCATTACATGCATCTTGGTAGGCCCCCACGAGAGTGGGGTGCTTTTCCCAGATGGCATCCATGCCCTCTTTCAGCGGCAAGAGTTCGGGATCGGTGGTCATCGTCTGCACGATCTGCTCGATGCCCATCTTGCGATCGTGCGCGATGCTCTGCAGCTTTTCGTCCCACACCATGAACTCATCGGTGCCACGCAGCGCGTCGGCGGCCTCGATCACGCGGTTCTGCGAGCTCACGATCTGGCTGAGCTTCCACGACGTAATGCGCTGGCCGGAGATAAGCGGCGTGACCGGCAGCGTAAATTCCGGCTCCGTGCGAGTGGTGGGGGTCGGCATATTCCCGGCATCGAGACCGAGCTGTTTGCCGGTCCCCTTCAGATGGCGGTAGGCGCTCGACAGCGCGAGAAACGGCGTGGCGATCGCGCGGCCCAGCAGCTCGGCGCCCACGCCGGCGGGACCGGTGACGGCAGGGCCGGCCGCCATCGCCTGCTGCGGGCGGGCCGTCTGGGCCGTCTTGGCATTCTCGGCGTCTTCGATCTGCTGCGCGGTGGCGCCGGTCGTCGCCTTCGTGCCGGCGGGCGCACGGCGTGCCGGCGTCTCCTCCTTCAGGTTCGCTTCCTGCAGCAGGGCGTTCATCGAATCGAACTGGGCTGCTGGGTCCGGCGCGGCCGCGTGCTTCGCGGCGGGCTTCGCCTTGGCCGAAGTGCCCAGCGCGCTCTGCAGGGCCGACGTGAACGGATTCGGTATGCCGCCGGCGCGCTTGTCGCCGGGCGCCGCAGCCGCACCGGCCGACTGGGCCGTGGCGTCGCCGGTCAGCAGCGCATCGATCTGTTCGGCGGATGACGCGGCAGCGAGCTTGGCGGCCTCTTCCTCTTCCGGCGTCATCGCGGGGTCGGTTGCGTCCATGATAGCGAGCAGGTCGCTGGCGCTCTGGGCGTCCGCGATGGCTGGCACCTCGGCCGGCGCGGCCGTGGCATCAGCCTGCGGCGCATCGGCAGGCGCCGCCTGCTCTCGACGGGGCAGCGTTTGGCCACGGTGGGCCTGCTCGCCGGCGGCGTCGTCGCGCGAGAGCAGGTCGTCGGTGCGCGCATCGTCGCCACCAACCTTATTCAAAGAGCCGAGAGTGAGCTTCTTAGCCATAATCTATCCTCTTTCCAATACTGCTTATGCATCGGCCGCCGCGTGTGTGGCGGCCTGCCTCCCTACCTTTGCTGCGCCTTCTGACGGGCTGCCATGGAGACAGCGCGCGAGTAGGCGGCCTCCATGCGCGGATTGAAGTACGCATTCGTGTTGTAGGCGAGGCGGATGGCCAGCATGGCCTCGATCGCCGCCTGCTTTTCCGCGATGCGGGCCTGCAGCCAGACTTTGGCGCCCCGCATCCGGGCAATCTCCACCCACAACCCACGCGTATTCCATTCGGTCAGGTGCGTTTCCCATTCCGTATCGAGCGAACGACGCAGCATTTCGGCTTCGATAATCTGCGCTTCACTCATGCCCTCGTACGTCTCGTACGGGGGCGTATCGGGCATCCCATAGCGCTCGGTTTCCGTCACGCTAGGCTGCGCCGCCTGTGCTTCCTTGACCTGCTCGTCCGAGCTGGGGACGTTGGGCTGGCCGCTCACGCCGCCACCCACCGGCGCCGGCGCCGTGCCCCCCGTGCCCTGCGTCACCGTCCCGGCATCGGCCGTGTGACGGTACGTCTTGCACATGTAGGACAGCGCGTTGCGCATATAACGGCTACGGGTATTGTCCGTGCCGTCATTGGTTTCCCGGATCTTTGAGCCGCCGTAACCGGTCACGTACTCCAGATGCAAGTGGATCGGCAGCCCATCGCTGTGATCCATGTGATTTGAAGTGCCCCCGGCTACGCCGATTTTATCGCCAGTTGCGACCCTTTTCTGGCCCACGCCGGATTCTGCATCCTTGAAACCGATCGACCCCCCACTTTTGAGGGATGGCTCAACCTTTGACAAGTGGCTGTATAACAGGATATCGCCGTTATCCCGCTTGATGGCGACCCGGTTACCATAACCTGAACCCCAAAAACCCGCACCTATCACCGTACCGTTGTCAGCAGCCAACAGATCCGCGCCAGTGTTGCCATTGCGGGCATGGATGTCGACCCCCCAGTGCGTGCGCGGCGCCGAATAGTGGCTCAGGTTGCGGGTCTTGCCGAAGGTGCTGGTGATGGTGATCGGGTTCATCTGGACCGGATCGGCCAGACAGGCATCGGCCAGTGCCGACGGCGTCACAGCGACGACGGTGGCGCCCACCAGCAGACGGGAAACGGTCGCGATGGCCCGCATCACTGGACCTTCGCGCGGGCCGCGCTTTCGTTCGCGCGCTGGCTGGCGGCGTCCGAGACAACGGCGGCACCGGCCCGGCCGTTGACACCGCTGGCGCGTGTACTCGCCGCCAGCCACGCGGCGGTCAATGCTTCGGTGCGACCGGCCGCTTGATAGGTCTCGTAGAGCATGTTCAGCTGGGTGGCTTCCATCTTGGCCAGCTCGACCAGCAGGCCCCGGGAGCTCATGGCCGCCTTGCTCTTGGCCCATTCTTCGTAGTTGTCGCCCCCGGCATAGGTGCCGACCTTGGCCTGCAGGGCGTCGATGACGCTCTGCCCGGCCTCGCCATCGCCCCGGCGTTCAGTCCACGCCTGAATGCCCTTGAGCGAAGCCTGACTAACCGAACGGATGGCGTCCTCGCTGCGCTTGGCTTCGAGGTACGCCTGCCCGGCCGGCGTTTTGGCCGTCTCGGCGCTGATGGCCGAGCGGGGCGCGCCAAAGATGTTGTTCAGGAACGCGTTCTTGGCCGCCGTCTGCGGCGAGCTGGCGTCGGCCGAGGCGAAGAAGTTGCTGGCGTCGACATCGAGGCCAGCGTACTGGCCGGCGCTCGTGCACAGGCCTGCGGCCGCTTCGGATGCCGTGCAGTAGATGCCCTTGGCATCCTGCAGGCGGCGCGCGTAAATCGGTGCCTGATCCTTGACGACCCGGCCCGGAGCCGCATCCAGCTCGCGGATGACCTTTGTCTGCATGTCGTTGGCCGCTTCGCCGATGGCCACCGCCACGCTCTGCGAACGGCGCACTTCACCGCACGGATCGAAGCCCTGCCCCGTGCTCGCGTTGAAGTCCATCATGGTGGCGTGGACCGCCTCGCGCGTCGACAGGTCGGCCATCACGCTCGACAGGCCCTGCTTGGCCGCCAGATTGACCGTGGTGTCCTTTTCCGTGGAGGCGTTGATCTGCTGCGCGAGCACCTTCATGGCGGACTGGATCCGCATGCCGTTGAGCACCCGTGCGGCGGCAACGCTCTCCATCATCGCGGCCAGCGAGCCGGCAATGGTGGTCGACGAGGCGGCAATACCGGCCTGCCAGACCGAGTCCACCACCGCCGGGCAACCCCAGCCGGCGGCGAGGCCCGAGGCCGTCAGGAGCGAGGCGGAGACGATCGCCTTCTGGATGAAGTTGGGCTTGCTCATCGTGCCACCTTGCGAGCTGCTTCCTGCTGCAGCGCTACCTGTTCGGCACGGCCGGTGATCTGGCCCTGCCCCTGCTGGTTCTCGATCTGCACCAGCGCCGCGAGATTGGCCTCATTGCGCAGATTGTTGCGCAGCGTCTGTTCCGAGAGCTTGAGCTGCAGGCCACTGATCTTGAGCAGGTCGATCAGCACGCCGCGCTCGGCCTGTGAGGCCTGATCCTTGGCCCAGTCCATGGCACGCTGGGTCCCGAAGTATTGGCCGATGCGCTCGCGCATCGGGGCCCCCATGGTTTCCGTGTCAGCCTGCAGCGACTTGAGCGAGTTGGCCGACAATCCGAGCAGCGCATCCTTGCGCTTCTTTTCGAGCACGTACGCGTTGCCCTCGGGCGTATTGACGACGTCGCGAGGCAGCGGGTTGTCAGGCAGTCCGATGATGTTGTTGATCGTGGCGTTGCGCGCCTTGACCATCTCGGGCGAGGTGTCGGTGTTGAACAGCAGCGCCGCATTGGTGTCACCGCCCGGGATCTTGCCCACGCTGCCGCAGACGCCCGCGTCGACGTCAGACTGCGTGCAGAAGAGGTCCTTGTGCTGGGTTTCACGCTGGCGCAGGATGTCGGCCTGCTGCGCATAGCGACCGCCGCCGGCTTCGACTTCCGTACGGGCGCGCGTGGTCGCGGCAATCTGCGCGGCCTTCTCGGCCCGGGCCATGGTCGTCATGCCAGTCAGCTGCCCGCACGGGTCGAAGCCCTGCGAGCTGTATTCGAGCATGATCTTGTCGACGAGCCGCTTGTCCGAGAGGTCCTTGTAGACGGACGCCATGGCTTCCTCGGACTGGACATTCACGCGCGTCGTCTTCTCGTTGGAGGCGGCGAGCTGCTGCGTCATCACCTTCAGCGCGGAGACCATGTACTGCGTCTGCACGGTGTCCGTGGCGACCAGCTGGGCGCCGATGGCGCTGATCTCGGCCACGATGCCGGTGGCGGCAACCCCTGCAGCGGTGGTCACAAAGGCTTCGGTGCCGCCGCAGGAGGCCCACGCCACGCTGGCACTGGTGGCCAGCGCGGTGAAGGTGACGACGGTCTTATTCAGGCGATGCGTACGCATGCGGTTCACTGGGACGTAGCGGGCTTGCGGGCTTCACCGGCAAGCTGGGTGGTATGGGACTCGACCTGCCGCAGGAATGCGAAGCGGGCCATCGACAGGTAGGCTTCTTCCTTGCGGCGGGCGGCCAGTGCGCTCTGGCACTGGACGTCGTTGCACGCGCCCGGGCGCGGCATGGGCTTGACGGGCGCGACTACCTTGACGAAGTCGGTCGCTGCCTCGGTCTGGTCCCATCCATAGGTTTTGCCCGGCGTCATGTGAACCGAATAGTCCACGTCCGCGCCTTGCATGCCGTTGGCATTCAGCGTGCAGTAGCCGGCCGATGCCTCGGAGACAGTGCAGTAGCGCGAAAGATGCCGTGCGTTGCGGTCGGCGACCATCGCGGCATACGGGAACATGGTGGTCTTGACGGTGCTGCCCACCATGCCGGACAGGCCGCCAGCGCTCGTGCGGCCGGCATCCGAGGTCGCATAGATGCGCTGCATGGCGCTCTGGGCGGTGGTGCCTGTCTTCACCGAGGTCTCGTGGGTCGTGCCGGCCATGGCCAGCTGGTAGCACGGATCGATCAGCTGCCCCTGCGGCCCGAAGTCGTTGATGGCCTTGCGCACCTGCTCGGTGTTGTAGAGGTCATACATGGCCGAGGCGACCGCCTGCGTGGCCTGCATGCGCAGCTGGTTCCTTTTCTCGTTGGCCGCGTCGATCTGCTTGGTGACGGCCTTGTAGGCGCTGTTCAGAAACGAGATCTGGGTGATCCACGCGAGAATGCCCTCGGCGTGGGCGGCGGGCGCGGCCAGCACCGCGACGGCGGCAAAGGCGGCCATGGCGGTGCGTTGGGCGGGTCGCTGGGGTGCGCGCATGGGGTCAGCGTCCGAATACCGAGGTGCCGACGGTCGCCGGGGTCACCGGCTGGGCCGGTTGCGACTGCTGGTACTGCGGTGCGGTCTGGTAGGTCTGCGCGTTCGGGGTCGCCGCCGGCGTCGCCGTGTACGGCGTCTGGCTGGTCACGGGCGCGGGAACGCCGGTGGTGATCGTGGTGCCCGACGTGCCGCTCGGGTTGGTGATCGTGGTGCCCGACGTACCCGAGCTGGTTGAGCCCGAGGAGGTCGGCATCGTGTTGGCCGGTACATCGGCCAGCACGTCGCGGATCGTGACCGGCTGGCTGTACGAGGTGCCGTACGAGGCAACGCTCTGGCCCGCGATGGTCGTATCGATGGTCGACTTCCAGCCCTGCACGAGGCCGGTGGCTTGGTTGTACTTGCCGATGATGTCACCCATCGAGTTGCGCGCGGCGGTACACACCTTGCCGACGGCTGCCTCGGTCGCCTTCTTGATCGCAAACTGTGCGGCGTCGGTGAGCCAGCCGACCGGGTCAGGGATCAGCTTGGAGAGGTCAAAGCTGGTATTGAGCAGGGAGTCAATACAGCTCTGTGCCGAGCCCACCGCGAAATACTTCGAGACGTCCGTCCCGGTCACGCCCACGAGCTGCACCTTGGCGTTGATCGCTTGCTGGATCGAGTCGCTGATCGGGCACGGCGGAGTTTCGCCGCTGGAGGCCGCCTGCTGGGCCGACACCGTCAGAATCCCGGCCGCCGCGAGGCCGCCGAGCCCGTAGGCCAGTTCGCGCGGGCTCGGCGCGATCGCGCGGAGTTTGCTGAAGTCCATCAGTGCAGCTCCTTGCGGCCGAGGATGGTGGTCATGACGTGCGAGGTGTTCTCCTTGGAGAACACGCGGTGGATGAGCTGCGTGCGGTACAGCGCCTGAATCCGGCGCAGCACGATGTCGGCGTGCTCATGGTCGCTCTGGTTGGCCTGACAGTAGGTCACCAGCTGCTGGAAAAACTGCGGCTGGCACTCGCTCAGGTAATAGAGCACGTAGAAGCAGGTCGACGCGTAGATCGAGCCCATCACTTGCACGAAGGCGAAGTTGTCGGGCTGGATGTGCGCCTGATAGTCCTTGATGATGTCGCCCAGACGTTCGAGCTGCGCGCGCAGTCGTGCACGCACCATCGGATCTTCCTTGACGTTGTCGAACCGGTCGACTGTCCACGTCTCCACGCCATCCATGAAGCTGAGCACGGACAGCAGGGACGCCGTGCGATCCATGGTCAGGAAATGCTGGCTGATGCGCTCCCGGTCAAGGAAGAACTCCGGGGCCTCCTGATGCGACCAATGCTTGCTGGCGATGGCCTCTACGTCAGTCATTTCCACAAATTTACCTCGCACGAATGGACTTTATTGGTATAGTCTAATTTAACGCGAAGAAAAATAAAACTAATTTTATATCGGAGGTCGGTGTGATCGTACGTTCTTGGGCGTTCAAACGACAGTTTCTGGCCCAGACCCTCGCGCGGATCGATGGGGCCATCGCCCAGCGGCTGGCCGAACTGGAAGTCCGCTGGCAGGCGCGCAATGCAGAGATCCAGCGCGAGTACCAGCCCAGCGCACCGCCGGCGGCCGAACGACTCGACGCTGGCGCGTTGTCCACCCCTGCCCCGCGCCCCGCAGCCAAGCCCCGGGCGACGCCTGCGACGCCTGCGACCCCTGTGACAGCTGCAACCGCCGCCGTGCCGGCCAACCCGTACCCGAACGGGGTGCCCGACTACCTGCGCTAAGATCCTCAATGACCGCACCGACCGCCGCCTCCCCCGTCATGCCCAATGTCCCCACCGGCCGGCCTGCCAAGCCGACGCGCGAAGATTTCGTCGCGCTGCTGCGCATCCCCACCGCGAACCTGACGCCTCAGAAGGTTGATCGCATCCTGCAGGCGCGACTGATCGGCCTCGATCATGGCAAGGTGTGCGAGCGCTGTGGTGGCACCGGGCACTATTCGTACAACGCCATCAATGGCACGACTTGCTTCGGCTGTGCGGGCGGCGGCCATGTTGCTCAGAAACTGACAGCGGATCTCTATACGCGGGTGGCGGCCGACGTGGCGGCCGGCAAGCTCGACGCGTACCTTGTCGTGGCGCGCGCGCGCGCCGAAGCGGCAAAAGCGGCGAAAACCGCCAGCGATCGCGTGATGAACGCGTGGCGCGCGGTCATCAAACAGTTTCCCTACAACTGGCACCTCGCCGCGCAGAAGCAGCAGCCCCATCTGGATCTGGCCGACGAGATCAACAAGCCGATGTGTGATGCGTACGACAAGGTTGCCAAGCTGTCTAGCGAACTGCACGGCCTGCCCTACGCGCGCCGGCACTGCAAGACGGCCGAGGAGTCCAAGGCGCTCGACGACAAGATCGAGGCCGCCCGCGTGCAACTGCTGGCCGCCACCGATGAAGCGATGCAGGTCATCGCCGCCGCCGAGCAGCATGGTCCCGTGGTGATGGCGCGTCACGCTGCGCTGGTCGCCCCTGCCGCGCCCCAGCGCGCGGCGCCTGACGATAGCCCAAGCCCCTGACCATCCGGCGCCTCAGGAAGCAAAACAGCCCGCTCACGAGCGGGCTGTTTTGTTTGCGGGGGTCCACGCCCGACGCTACCGGGCAGGCGTCGCACCGCCCATTGCGGCCGCACGTCGGCACACCTCGGAGACTGCCGGGACTTCCTTCGCACAGCTTGCCCGGATCGCGTCTGACAACTCCGTCTTGTGTCGCTGGCTCTCCGAGTAGGAGTACACGCAGAACAGCACCGTCGCGCCAAACAGCGCCACCGTGGAAAGCGAAGGCCGCCAGTGGCGCCACGCAGTTTTCGTCATTGCTTCCATTTCATGATCGTCCTTGTCCGGTTTCCCTGCACGTGATCGCCCCGGCACCCCACCTGCGGCGCTCCGCACCACAGACCTCCGGTTATCGGCAACCCACCCCAACCCACTTAACCCACCCGAAGGGGGATGCCCACGGCAACCCCCTTGTCTTGTGATCCATCCGCCCTGCTCTATCGTTTCCCAGAAAACGGGTTGAGCGCCCGATACGCTGTTTCGGGACCAACACATGGCAAGCATTGGCGACCCAGCCATAGCGGCGCGTACGCGCCGCACACGATGCCCCGTTGGGATCGGTCCGGCTTCCGCCGGCCTTGGCCGAACCAACCCACCCACCCGAACCGGCCCCAGCCGCAAGGCTGGTGTGGGCGGCCACCGTGCCGCCCACGTCGAGATCCCCCGGGACCTGTCGGCCCCCTTGGCTCGGCACGGCGTGCCCCTTGGAGGCAGGCTTGGCGACATTGTTTGACATTCGAATTCCTTGATTGACCTCGCGCATACCAGATCGCCGGGCTTACACCCTGAAGAGCCCGAGGTTGCAGGCCCGCCAGATCACGGTGTCAACGGTGGCCACGCGGTCCCCGGTGGCCTGCGCAAGGCCCTCGCACATCGCCTCGACGGTGAGCCCGTAGGCTGCCGCCACGCGTACAAGATGCCGATCGGGTTTCGCTACATCGAGCCCGAAATTCTTGGCCAGATGCCACTTGGTGATGCCACCGATCCACGGCAGGCTTTCCAGATAGGCGAGCTGGGCCGCCGGCGTCGCTGCCTGCAGGTATTCGGCCAGATGCCGCGCGCGGTCCTGCCAGACCCGGTCGATGGCCCCTGCCTTGCCCTTGTGGCCAAACACGGTCAGCGCCGAGGCGCCGGCCGTCAATGCCCCCATGACGCGTTCAAAGATCGGTCGGGCAATCTGGGCTTTCATGCCGCTGTTGCAGACGATGAAGATGAATTCGCGCCCGAACACATCCGCGTCGGTCACGGGGGCGACATTCGCACTCCATGCGATCTCGCCTGCGTAGCCGGCGTCCGCGACATCGGCGCGCAGCTGCGCGTACACCTCTGGACTCATGCCTACCCCTTTTCTCTGGCAGCGCCCACGCGCCCCCTGTCCTCCGGGCCCGGCCTTGGCCGCACCCAGCTTAACCCGCCAACCCACCCGATCCGGCATGGTGTGCCATGCCGGGCGCTGCGGCGATCGCCACGCGATCCCGCCTTGATCCCTCAGAAGAACCTGACCGATGCCACGGCCTGCAGCCGCGCATAGATGCCCCGCGCGATGTCGTAGTCAATCAGGTGGTCGCCATGTGGATGCCCCACCACGAACTGGCGGATCTCCGCCGGCGAAAACGAGAAGGCCTTCGGCAACCCGAGCTTGCGCTTGGCGCTTGCATCGGCGTTGTTGCACTGCTCACACATGACCGTCGGCGGGAAGCGTCCATAGGCGCCCCGGAACTGCTGCGTGTCTCCAGCATGGTCGTGATGCTCGTGATAGCCGCCGGCCCAGCCCATGTGCGAGTCCGGCCGCTTCGGGAACTTGCGGGTCCAGCGCAGAATCTGGAACTTGGATCGCCCGCAGCCCGGACAGCACCAGTCTTCGGCCAGCCGCGCATAAATGCGATAGCAGTGGTCGCCGTCGAAGTCCAAGTACTCCGCCATGGTCGGCACGCGACGCTGGGCATTGGCGGCCACCACCTTCTCCCGGACGCGATCGCGCACCCCGGAGCCACGACAGCTCAGGCAGTCCGGCCGGGCCGCCAGCGGCAGGCAGGCCGGATCCACGCAGCCGCATCGCGCGGTGGGCTTCAGTGACTGGAGATCGATCGGTGTGGTCATCGCAATGGTTCGGGCAGGCCGGTTAAGACAGGCCAGTTAAGGTCGGCAATGTCAGGTCTCGCCGAGCGCCGCGACGGCGCCCGTACGGGCCGACAGTGTTTCGGGGGGCACCCATTTTGTCACGCGCGACCACGCACCGCCCGGTGCGCGCTGCGCGAGCACAATCTGCACGCGCTTGCGGCCCACCTTGGCCACCACGCCGGCGGCGCTGCTCGCCAGCCGGTAGCCACCCACCGTACGGTGCCAGTTCACCCGATCGTCCACCCGCCACGTCGCCATGGGGCTCAGTTCAGCCGCACGCCGTCGAGATAGGCGCACCATTGCCACTGCAGCGAGCGACCCATTTCCCTGAGCAGGCAATAGAGCCCGCGCGCAGGCTTGTCTTCGACGTCGACGCCATCCACATGGATGCCACAGGTACCCATGCCGGCATAGATCGTGATCGCATGGCGGTGCGTCGTGTAGGGTTTAAGGAATTGCTGCAGCGTGCGCAGATAGCGCGCCGAGAACGTGGTGTAGACCGCCTCGATCGCGGCCTCCAGCGCCTGATCGAGTTGCCGGACCTCGGTGCTGCCCTCCACGGCGTTGAGCGCACGCGAGTAGGACCGCGTGCCATCGGGCTGCACCATGCCGGCTGAGAACTGCTCGGGCGTGCCACACGCGATGCGCGCGCCGCCGTCGGCCTGCGGGATAGGCAACAGATGACGCGGGGGAACAGGTACGACAGGGCCGGCCGCGCGGGAGACGACACGGGGGACCGCACGGGATGCTGCTGCAGACATGACAAGTCACCTCTTCAACGGTTCATGTCGCCTACTATCGCGCACTCATTGAGTGCTGTCAAGAATTTCCGCGTGTCATGGCCGCGCATCGTGCATCAATCAGAATGCCGCTGCCTGCTCTGTTCGGTACCGCACAATGCCGGGGTTGCACTTGCGGATGGTTCCGACATCATCTGGTCTGCCGTTGCCATCCGTGCGCCCGCCCAGCCCGCTGCGCGATCGCCAAGGCCAACGGCGATACAGGGCATACAGTGCGATACCGGGAGAGGTTCCAACGAGTCGGAGGGAGGGAAACAATGGGCCGTTGTATTGCCGAATTTTCCGACGCGTGGCTTTGGTTTGTGCTCAATGTGGTGGTCCCGCTGGCCTCGGTCGGTCTCGTCTGGTTCTTCCATCAATGGAGGGGGCAGAACATCTCGCTGACCGAGATCACGGCAGACGGACAATCCTGCTACTACGCCATTGCGATTCTGGCCGCCTCGCTGTCCGAACTGCTGCCTTCCGCGAATCCGCACCTCCCCAAGAACTTCCACAGCCATTTCGTTTTCCCTCAG
>NZ_CP184466.1:0-707754 GCF_056097175.1 Cupriavidus sp. HE11 | reverse complement strand
GGCGATGTTGCATGCCGCAGCGGAGTTGCAGCAGTCGGCGGGGCAACGACTTGGTCTGAGCGGACGATGCCGTATTGGCCTGGGCGAGCTGAGTGGGCTGACCTGGCTGCCAAAGCTTGTGCGTGAAGTGTCATCACGTCATCCGGGCCTGCTGCTGGAACCGCATGTCGATATTGGACAGGTGCTGGAGCAGCGCTTGCATGATGGGGAACTCGATATCGGCGTCCTGGCCGGACCATCCACGCGCAGCAGCCTGGCGGCCGAGAGAATCGGTCAGGTGGATTTTGCGTGGGTGGCGAGCCAGTCTTTTCTCGACGTGGCCGGCACCGATGATCCGCGGGTGCTCATGAGCGAGCAGACGTTGCTGACCCTGCCGGTGGGGGCGGGCGGGACACGGGTGCTCGACCAATGGCTGGCCCGGAGGGAACTGATGGTTGGCCGGCGCCTGATGTGCAATAGCTGGGGGGCTGTCGTCGGGATGGTGGTGGAAGGGCTGGGCTTCGGGTTCGCCCCCAGACTTTGGGCGGACGCACTGGTCGAACGGGGCGCGCTGCGAATCCTGCCGGATAGCGATGCCCTGGAACCTCTGCACTACGCGGTGCAATGGCGCCGCGACGACACCCGACCGCTGATTCGGGCCATGCGGGAAATCATCCGTGGCGCCATCGACTTTCAGGCGCCACGTTGTTTCGTGTAAGGCGCGCTTCCAATTGCGCATTTGCTCGAATCGCGCATTTTGGAACCTGAGTGACGTTGTATCCGCCGCTATACGGGTATCCACTGGGCGATTTTTGACCAAATCGGTGACTACAATGATCGAAACAATCATTCATGTGTGCTTGATTCGATCAAATGTGAACTGAGCGTCTGGGCTGGAGACGGCCGCCGGACCTGCGTCACAAGGTATCGGTCGGCATCAACCAGGAGGAGACCCAGGAATGCTTAACCCGTTGTTGTACCGGCGCCAGGCAACTCGCGCGATCTTGGCCATGGCCCTGGCCGCGGTTATCCCCGGTGGCGCCGTTCACGCGCAAGGCAATGCCGATCGCATTGTGCGCATCGTTGTGCCATTTGGGCCGGGAGGCGGATCGGATGTGCTGGCGCGATTGATCCAGCCACGACTGGCCGAGACGCTGAAGAGCACGGTCATCATCGAGAACCGTCCCGGCGCGGGCGGCACGCTGGGTGCCGGCGTGGTCGCCAAGGCACCGCCGGACGGCAGTGTGCTGCTGCTGGCCGATGCCAGCGTCGCGACCATTGCGCCGTCTCTGTATCCGAAGCTGACCTACGCCACCAAGGACCTGACCCCCGTTATCAGCCTGGCGCAGTTTCCGAATGTGCTGGTAGCGCCAGCGCGGCTGAAGGCCAACACGCTGGCGGAGCTGGTCGCGCAGGAGCGTGCGCATTCCGAGCCCTTGTCGATCGCATCGAGCGGCAACGGCACCAGCACCCACCTGACAGCCGAACTGCTGAAATCCGTGACGCGGCTGCCGCTCACCCACGTGCCGTACAAAGGCAGTGGCCCCGCGATTAGCGACACGGCCGGCGGCCAGGTGGATCTTCTGTTCACCGGCTATGCAACGGTTTCGCAGTTGATCAAGGCCGGGCGCCTGAAACCCATCGCCGTGACATCCCCCAAGCGTCTGCCGGAATTGCCCCAGGTACCAACGGTCTCGGAAAGTGGTTTCCCGGGGTTCGAGTCCTGGATTGCGCAAGCCGTCTTCGCCCCCGCCGGCACCCCACGGGATCTGGTTCTGAAGCTGAATGCCGCGATTGCCGATGCGCTGCGGCAGCCCGATGTGATTACCAAGATGAAGCAGCAGGGGCTGGAGCCCTACGGCAATTCACCGGACGAGTTCACCACGTGGATCGACGGCCAGTCGCGGCTGTGGGCGCGCGTGATCCGTGAATCGGGCGCCAAGCCGGAATAAGGCGAACGTTTGCTGTTTTCGCACAGCTCCCTGTGCACTGCGTGCGTTGCCAGGAAAGGCCGCGTCGGTCATCGCGCGGCCTTTCTTGCTGTCCATTGCGCACATTCTGAACACTCCTTCTGATCGAATCGATCAATTCAAGGGTAAACATCTACAGAATCTGGCGTCGTGTCACGCCTAATATGATTGAAACGATCGTTATTGCATGTTGATTGATCGAAACGGTCGAAATCCAATACACCTACCTGCCTGAATCGGGCAACCCGGAGACACTGGACATGAGCCTAACGCTGAAGGGAATCGTTCCCGCCCTGATCACCCCCATGACCGAGGATGAATCGGTCGACGAAGCAGGGCTGCGCACCCTCATTGACCGCCTTGTCGATGCCGGCGTGCATGGTCTGTTCGTCCTGGGCACCAACGGCGAATTCATCTCCCTGTCCGAAGAAGAAAAGCTGCGCATCGCCCGCATTACCGTGGACCAGGCCAAGGGGCGCGTTCCCGTCATCGCCGGCACCGGTGCCTATGCCACGCGTGATGTCGTGGCGCTCAACCACAAGATGGAAGCGGTGGGCGTCGATGCCGTGTCGGTGATCACGCCGTACTTCAACGGTGCGACCCAGGCCGAACTGCTGACCCACTACAAGCAGATTGCGACCAGCACCACGTTGCCGGTGATGCTCTACACGATTCCGGCCAAGGCCGGCATTACGCTGACCATCGACACCGTACGGCGCCTGGCCGATGTGCCGAATATCCGCGGCATCAAGGATAGCGGCGGCGACTTTGACCGCCTGCTGCAGCTGATCAACCTGCGCCGCGACGATTTTGCGGTGTTCACGGGCACCGATTCGATGATCCTGTGGACGCTGATTGCTGGCGGCGACGGTGCCGTGGCGGCCACCACCAACGCGGTGCCCAACGTTGTCATGTCGATCTGGAACCAGTTCCACGCCGGCAATATCCCGGCCGCGCGCGCCGCCCAGGAATCGCTGCGCGCCCTGCGCGACGCGTTTGCACTGGGCACCTTGCCCGTCGTGCTGAAAACCGCAGCCGAAATGCTGGGCATGCCGGCCGGCCCCGCCCGCGCACCGGCCAGGCCCCTCGACGCCAAGGCGCGCGAGCAGCTTGCGCAGGCCCTGTCGATCTACCGGAACGCCTGACAACCGCGTGTTGTCCCGTATCGGCCTCTGTTGTCTTCGTCCCAAGTATCCGAAGTATCCGTCATGACCAGTACCTACCATTTCCAGACTGTCCGGCACATCGTGCACGGCGCCGGCAGCCTTGACCTGCTTGCCGACAAGCTGTCGCTGCTGGACCGCCCTGTCTCGCGCATCGCTCTCATCACGCAACCCGTGATGGAGGAGAACGGCGTCATCGCCCGTGTGGTGGCGCAATTGGCAGAGCGCGACGTCGAAGTGCGCATCGTGCGTGGCGTGGAGCCGGAGCCCAGCATCGAGAATGTGGAATCCGTGTTCCGCGAACAGATCGCGCCGTTCGCGCCGCAGGCGATCCTGTCGATCGGCGGCGGCAGCGTACTGGATGCGGCCAAGCTGTTCTCGGTCCGATTGACCAATGACGAGCCGCTGCGCAACTGGCTGGGGATCGACCTGATCAAGCATCCCGGTGCCCCGATGATTCTCGTCCCGACCACGGCGGGAACCGGTTCGGAGGTCACGCCGAACGCCATCGTCACGCTGCCCGACGAGGCACTGAAGGTGGGTATCGTCAGCCGTCATCTCCTGCCGCAGGTAGTGATCCTCGATGCGTCGCTGACGCTCGATCTGCCGCAGCCGATCACCGCGGCCACTGGCGTCGATGCGTTCGTTCATTCGCTGGAATCGTATATCTCGACCAAGGCCAATCCGGTCAGCGACATGTTTGCGATGGAGTCGATGCGGCTGATCGGCGCCAACATCGTCGAAGCCTACGAGAACGGCCACTCGGTCAAGGCGCGCGAAGCAATGATGCTGGGCTCGATGTACGGCGGCCTGGCACTGACCGCAGCGGGCACGGCTGCCGTGCATGCGCTGGCGTATCCGCTGGGTGGCATGTTTAACGTCACGCATGGCGTAGCCAATGCGATGTTGCTGCCGCACGTAATGGCCTTCAACAAGGATGCCATCGAAGAGCGCCTGGCTACCGTGGCGCGCGCACTCGATATCGCCACGGCGGACGAGGGCGTGCAAGAGGCTGCCCAGAAACTGATCGATCGCCTGTCGCTGTGGACGCAGCAACTGCGGATTCCGCAGGATCTGCGCCAGTATGGCGTGACCGAAAACGACCTGGACCGGCTGGCCGAAGGCGCCGCCAAGGTCAAGCGGCTGCTTGGCAACAACCCCAAGACGCTGACGCTCGATGACATGAAGGCGATCTACCGCCGCCTGCTGCCGTGAACATGTCCGACGCCCGCCACCCCGCCCTGCTGGTGATTGCCGACGACCTGTCCGGCGCGGCCGACTGTGCCGTGGCTGGAACGCGCGCTGGCTTGCACAGCGCGGTCTGCTTCGGTGGCCAGTTGGGCGGGGCATTGTCCGCACGGCCCCGCGCTGCGGAGGTGTTGGCCGTCGATGTCGATTCGCGTCGTGCCAGCGCCGTTGCCGCAGCGGTGCGCCATGCGGCTGCCTGGCGCACATATGCTGGGGCGGGCACGCGTGTCTACAAGAAGCTCGATTCCACGCTGCGTGGCAACGTCGGCGCCGAAATTGCCGCGCTGGCCGCATTGGTCGGCATGGCCATCGTGGCACCGGCCCTGCCTGCACAAGGGCGCGTGACGCGAGCGGGCCGCCAGTATCTGCACGGGCTGCCGGTGGAAGCCACCGAAGCGTGGCGCAACGAGAGTATTGCCGGTCGCGCCGATCTTTGCGAGATGCTGGCCCGTGCCGGCCTGCGCGCGGCGTCGATCTCGCTAGCCGAAATTCGCGGAGACCGTGTCGCGCTGGCCGCCCGGCTCAGCGCTTGCCAGGGCGAGCGCGTCGATGCCGTGGTGTGCGATGCCGAGACCGACGCCGACCTGCAAGCCATTGCTGTCGCTTCCGCCCCCATGGCACAGGTGTTCTGGGCCGGCTCCGCCGGCCTGGCGCCGGCCGTTATCGCGGCCCTGGGTTTGTCAGGCGCTGCGAGCGGCATGCCCAATCCGCCTGCGGGACGTCGCCCGGTGCTGACGGTTGTCGGCAGCATGTCGAGCGTGTCCCATGAGCAGGCCGCGCGACTGAAGGCGCTGGCGGGGGCTGCACTGTATTGCGTCGAGGCAAGCGCGCAGACGCTGCCGGGCGCCGCGATGGCTGGCACGGTCGCCAATGCCCTGCGCGACGGGCGCGACGTGCTGGTCACGATCAGCCAGTCTACGCGGCACCACGCGGACGGCCCCGTACTGTGCCAGGCCCTCGCAACGGCGCTGGCCGCCGCGCTGCCCCATGCGGGCGCGCTGATCGCCACGGGTGGCGAGACTGCCCGCGCGCTGCTGGCAACGATCGATGTCGATACGCTGGATATCGTCGACGAAATAGCGCCCGGGTTGCCGCTGCTGGTGGCCAATCCGAGGCATCTGGCAGGTGGCGCATTGCCTGTGGTCACGAAAGCGGGCGCGTTCGGCGCGCCCGATGCGCTCGTGGCTGCGTGGCGGTGCCTGACGTCTGCCTTGCCAGATGCAACGACCCCATCGACCCCATCGACTGCAATGACCGCATCGATTGCATCGACCTCAACCACCTCACGGACCTCCGAGGAAATCCTGCCATGAACGACCGGCCAGTGATTGGTATCACCATGGGCGACGCCGCCGGCGTCGGTCCCGAAATCATCATGAAGGCACTGACCCACCGGCACGTGTATGACACCTGCCGACCCGTGGTGGTGGGCGACGCCGAGCGCCTGCGCGATGCAGGCCGCCGTGCGGGCGTCAAACTGGAAGTGCGCGCCGTGGCGGCGCCGTCCCAGGCCTTGTTCCAGGCGGGCGTGGTGGACTGTATCGACCTGGCGCTGATTCCCGCCGACCTGCCGTACGGCAAGCTGTCGCCGGTTGCCGGCGATGCGGCCTACCAGTACATCGCCCGCACCGTGGCCCTGGCATCGGCGGGCGAGCTTGATGCGATCTGCACGGCGCCGCTCAACAAGGAGGCCCTGCACGCGGGCGGCCACATCTTCCCCGGCCATACCGAGATGCTCGCCCATCTGACCGGGGTCGAGGAAGTGTCGATGATGCTGGTGGCCCCCAAGCTGCGCGTCATCCACGTGACCACCCACATCGGCCTGCTGGACGCCATCCGTCGCATCGAGCCGGGTCTGGTGCAGCGCACGATCGAACGCGCGCACGCCACGCTGGAGCGCGCCGGGATCGTCAACCCGCGCATCGGCGTCTGCGGCATCAACCCGCATGCAGGGGAAAACGGCCTGTTCGGCTATGGCGAGGAAGAAGAGAAGATCATGCCTGCCATCGCCGTCCTGCAGGCGCGCGGCTGGCGCGTGGAGGGGCCGCTGCCGGCGGACACACTGTTCTTCCGCGCTGGGCGGGGTGACTTCGACGTGGTGGTTGCCATGTACCACGACCAAGGCCACGGTCCGGTCAAGGTGATGGGGCTGGAGGCCGGCGTCAACGTGACGGTGGGCCTGCCGGTCATCCGCACCTCGGTGGATCACGGCACGGCGTTCGACATCGCAGGCACTGGTGTGGCGGACGAACGCAGTATGCTCGAAGCCTTTCGCCAGGCCTGCGAGCTGGCAACGCGCCGCCACGGCGCGGAAGCCGCCGACACCGCGCCGCAGGAGGTGGCCGCACGCGCAGCGTAGCCGCGCCGATCTTCGCACCAGCTTTCAGTAACGATACGTCCTACACATTTGCGCCAGCGCGCGCGGGCCCAAACCGGTGATAACAGCCGGGGGCCAGAGCGGGGGGCTCCCCGCCAAAGGAGACACTGATGACATCGTTCTCGCACTGGGATACCGCCATCATCATCGGCATGGTGGTTGTCTACATCATCGTCACGAGCATTGCCAGCGTCAAGCTGCGCAGCCGCAATTCAGAGCAGTTCATGGTGGCGGGCCGGTCGATGCCGGCTGTGGTGGTGGCCGTGCTGCTGATGTCCGAATACATCGGCGCCAAATCGACCATCGGCACGTCGCAGGAGGCGTTCAGCGTCGGCATCGCCGCATCGTGGTCGGTAATTTCCGCCGCCATCGGCTTCCTGCTGTTCGGGCTGTTCATGGCCAAGCGCCTGTATGCGTCGGGCGAGTTCACGATCTCGGGCTTTATCGCCAAGAAGTACGGCAACACTGCCAAGCTCGTGGTGTCGGCCATCATGATCTACTCGCTGCTGCTGGTGAACGTGGGCAACTATGTCAGCGGCGCGGCGGCCATATCGACGGTCATGCGCATCGACTTGCCCACGGCGGCGTTGATCACGGCCTGTGTCAGCACCATCTACTTCGCATGGGGCGGGCTCAAGAGCGTGGCGTATCTGAACCTGGTGCACAGCGGCGTCAAGCTGATCGGCATTGGCATCCTGGTTGCGTTTGCCTGGAAGCTCTCCGGCGGCCCTGGCCCGATGATGCGTAGCATGCCGGAGCATTACTTCACCTGGAAGGGCGCCCTGAGTGGCGGCACCATCGGCGCGTGGATCATCGGCTCGGCCGGTGCCATCTTCTCGACCCAGTTCATCATCCAGGCAATCTCGTCGACGCGCTCGCCGGCCGAGGCCCGCAAGGCGTCGCTGATGGCGGCGGCACTCTGCGTGCCCATCTCGATCGCGCTGGGCTTTATCGGCGTGGCCGCGAAGTTCCTGTATCCGGAGATCAAGAGCCTGTATGCGCTGCCGGTGTTCCTGGAGCACATGGGCCCGCTGCTGGCAGGTGTGGTGACGACGTCGCTGGTAGCCTCGATCTTCGTGAGCGTCTGTACCGTGGCGCTTGCCATCGCCTCGCTGGTGGTCAAGGACTTCTACGTGCCGCGTTACCAGCCCACGCCCGAGCAGGAGTTGCGTGTCACCCGCTGGATCTCGCTGATTGTCGGTTTCCTGCCGCTGATTTTCGTCCTGTTCGTGCCGCAGATCCTGGCGCTGTCGTTCTTTACCCGTGCGCTGCGTCTGTCGGTGTCGGTGGTGGCACTGATAGGCATCTACCTGCCGTTCTTTGATAGCCGTCGCGGCGCCGTGACGGGACTGGTGGCTGCTGCAGTGGCTACCACGATCTGGTATCTGCTGGGCAACCCGTTCGGCATCGACAACATGTATGTGGCGCTGCTGACGCCGGCCGTAGTGCTGGTGGTCGACAAGCTGCTGTTTCCGCGCCAGGCGCAGGGCGAGCCGTCGGCCGCCATGTCCACCGATACCCCGCCCGCCAGCGCCGCCCAGCGCAAGGCCGCGCACTGAACCGCACTGAATCCAGGAATTCCGGAGCTTTTGTCATGACGTCCGTAGTCAATGTTTTCGATCCCACCGTTGCCATGCCGTACGCAGATGGTGAGCGTCGCGAGGCCATGCTGCCTTCGCCCTGCATCCAGAACCATGCCGCGAACCTGCATGCGCTGCCCAATGGCGATCTGTTGTGCGTCTGGTTTGGCGGCACGCAGGAAGGGATTCCCGATGTCTCCATCTACCTGTCGCGGCTGCCGGCCGGTGGCGATGCCTGGACGCCTGCCCAGAAGCTGTCGGACGACGCATCGCGCTCGGAGCAGAATCCGGTACTGTTCACCACGCCGGAGGGCGCGCTGTGGCTGATCTATACGGCGCAGTTGTCGGGACACCAGAACACGGCGATTGTGCGCCGACGCATTTCCCAGGATGGTGGCCATCATTGGGGTCCGGTGGAAACGCTGTTCGACCGCGCGGGGACGTTCGTGCGCCAGCCGATCGTGGTGCTGCCGGATGGCGCCTGGGCATGCCCCGTGTTCCTGTGCCGCACGGCGCCGGGAGAGCGTTGGGTCGGCAATGACGATATCAGTGCGGTCATGGTGTCCAGTGACGCGGGATTGACGTGGCAGGAGCACGAGGTGCCCCAGAGCGTGGGGTGTGTGCACATGAACGTGCAACCGCTGGCCGACGGTACGTTGCTGGCGTTGTACCGGAGCCGCTGGGCCGACCACATCTATATGAGCCGGTCGCGCGATGGGCGCAGTTGGAGCGCGCCGGAGCCCACCTCGTTGCCCAACAACAACTCGTCGATCCAGTTCACGGCGCTGCGCAACGGCCATCTCGCGCTGGTCTTCAACGAGAGCGACGCGTCGCACGCCACCGCACGCCGGGCGTCGCTGTACGACGATATCGAGGATTCGGAGGACAGTGGCGAACTGCGCGACCAGGCCGCCTCCACCCGCGGCACGGCGTTCTGGGGCGCGCCGCGCGCACCGCTGTCCCTGGCGATTTCCGAGGACGGCGGCAAGACCTGGCGCCGCCGCCGGGCGCTGGAAATCGGCGATGGGTACTGCATGACCAACAATTCGGCCGAGCAGCGCAATCGCGAGTATTCTTATCCGTCCGTCACGCAGGGCGCGGACGGTGCCTTGCATATTGCCTACACCTGGTTTCGGCAACGCATCAAGTACGTCACGGTTGACGAATCGTGGGTGCGTGGGTAGAACGCCAGCCACAAGTCAGCCGTAAGTCAGCCTTAAGCCAGACAGAAGACGAGGCCCCGATATGAAAGTGAACAACCGACGCGAGGCCGTGCTCAAGGCGGTGCTCGGTGGCATGAACGACGTCGCCACGTTGTGCGAGCACTTTGGCATGTCCGAGGCGACGGTGCGGCGAGACTTGCGCGCCCTGGCATCCACGCGGCGGATCGTGCGGACCTACGGCGGGGCGGCTGCCGTCGGCACGCACGAGCCCGAAGCGACGCTCGAAGAGCGGCGGGTCAGCGCACGCGAGCAGAAAGATGCCATCGCGCGGGCCGCGTTTGCCCGCATTGCCGATGGCGACACGATCTTCCTGGACGGCGGAACAACCACGGCAGCGCTGGCGCGACTGCTGCCAGGCAAGGCCGTGCACGTCGTGACCAACAACCTGCTTGTCGTGAGCGCTCTGGCGGCTACCGAGCTGCCGGTCACGCTGATCGGCGGTGACGTGCGGGCTTCCAGCATGAGCACGCTGGGGCCGCTGGCACAGGTGGCGCTCAGCCGGATCAGTGTCGACAAGGCATTTCTGGGCGCCGATGGGGTCGTGGCCGGCAACGGCCTGTGCGAAGCCTCCGCCGAGCAGGCCTACCTGAAGGAATGCGCGATCCGGCAAGCCGCCGAGGTATTCGTGCTGGTGACCGCCGACAAGGTGGGTCACGCCAGCCAGCAGTATTGGACACCGATCGAGCGGCCCTGGCATCTGCTGACCGACGACGCCGTGACGGCCGACCAGCTCGCACCGTTCCTGGCGCGCGTCGAGGTGAGCGTGCAGTCAGTGCCGGTGGTCAATGGCAGGGGCCATGTGGCCGGTGCCGCAATGGCGACGGCCGATTGACATCCGGACGAAGAGAGACATCGACCATGACGGAACAGAAGGGCGGGACGCAGCGTCATGCCGTGGTGACAGGTGCGTCGTCGGGCATTGGGCAGGCCATTGTGGCGCGGTTGCTTGATGAGGGCTGGCACGTGACCGGCATCTGCCGGCGCAGGCCCGACGAAACGCACGAGCGGCTCGACATCATGCAGGCAGACGTTACCGACGCGGCGCGCCTGGTCGAAGTCTGCAAGGCCATTGGCGAAGTCGACGCGCTGATTCATGCTGCGGGCTTCATGCGCACCAGTCCGCTCGGTGAGTTGAGTCATGACGAGGGAGCGGCCATGTGGCAGGTGCATGTCCAGGCGGCCGAGATCATGGCGAACCAACTGGTGCACAAGATGCGCGATGGCGGCCGCATCCTGCTGGTGGGCAGTCGTACTGCCAACGGCGCGCCGAACCGCAGCCAGTACGCCGCAACCAAGTCCGCCCTGGTCGGCATGGTCCGATCGTGGGCAGCGGAACTTGCCCCGCGCGGGATCACGGCCAACGTGATCGCCCCCGGCGCCACCGATACCCCGTTCCTGCGTGATCCGGCACGCGCCCAGACGCCGCCCAGGCTGCCGCCGCTGGGTCGCTTCGTGACGGCCGAGGAGGTGGCGGCGCTCGCGGCCTTTCTGGTGGGCGACTACGGTGGGGCGATCACAGGCCAACAGATTGTCATGTGTGGCGGTGCCTCGCTCTGACGTCAGCGGCCAGCGGCCAGCAGCCAGCAGCCGGCAGCCAGCAGCCAGCAGCCAGCAGCCAGCAGCCTTCAGGGGGTGCCCGCAGCGGCTTGACGGGGCATCCTGGCCGCCATGCGCATGAGGTTGTCGAAGGCGCGCGCTCTGACCGCAGGCAGCGCATGAAGATCATAGGCTTGGCACCGAAGCGGGTGGCATGACGCGTGTTGGCACGCGTGGCATTGACCGCCTTGGCGATCGTGTCCGCGATCAGTTGGGGTGGCGACTGGCGATTGCCGCGTCCCTGCTCAGGGCGCGTTGGCCGCGTGGGCGAGCATCCTCGATGACAGAACGACCACGCCCTGGGCCGTTGGCACTGTCTTCACCAGCGACTGCGCGACTGCTCGCGCATGCACTGGCTGATAGGCCCCCGGTAACAGCGGAGCCAACAGTTTCGCGATCGGGATGGCGATCTGTTCACCGATGCGCGGCGGTTGCTGCAGGCCCTCCCGGGAATCCAGCAGCAGCGAGGGTCGCGCGATCACCAGTGTCGTCAATCTCAGCGACCTGAGTGCGTCCTCCAGTTCACCTTTGACGCGGCTATAGAACGTGGAGGACTTCGCGTTGGCTCCCGCCGCACTGACCAGGCCTATGCGACAGGAGCCGGCGGCAATTGCGGCCTTGGCCACGGCCAGATTGGCCTCCAGGTCGACAGCGCGGAACGCCGCCTGACTACCGGCCACCTTGATCGTGGTGCCGAGCGCCAGATACACCTCGTCAGCCTGCGGCAGCGCCGGCAACCGGCTGAAATCCACGATGTGGACCTGGAGCTTGGGGTGTTGGACCGGCAATGGACGGCGACTCAGGGCATGCACCTGCGAGACGGTTGGATCCGCAAGCAGGGCTTGAAGCATCATGCCGCCCACGAGTCCCGTGGCGCCGGCGACCAACACCGTGCGGTGATCGACAAGCGTGGACAAGTGTTTTTTCCTCAGTTAAGGCGCATGGCATGACAAACGCTGTCAGGCGTTTGCTCCAGGGTAGCGGCGGGCCATACGCTTTCCCGTGGCATTCACCCGCGCACGCAAGTTCTCGCCCTTGTTTTCAAGGCTCGATTACTTGCCGCATGCCTTCGCTGACCTCGGCGCTTCACATAGCGTCGGCTTGCATAAGCGCGCTGACATGGGCCACTGTACTCGTGGCCAAGGCGTCCAGGCTATAGCCCCCTTCCAGGATCGACACGATGCGGCCGTCGCACGCCTGGTCGGCGATCTGCATCAGTTCCCTGGTGATCCAATGAAAGTCGCTGTCTTCCAGGTTCATGCCAGCAAGGGGGTCCAGGCGGTGCGCGTCGAATCCAGCGGAGACTATCAGGATTTCGGGGGCAAACGCCCTTAGCGCGGGAAGTACAAGGTCAGAAATCGCAGCGCGGAACTGCGCCGATGCGCAGCCGCGAGGCAATGGAACGTTGACGATATTGTGGTTCACCCCGGTCTCGGCCCGGGCTCCCGTACCGGGATAGAAAGGTGACTGGTGGCTGGACGCGTAGAACAGCTCCGGACGCTCGAAGAATGCTGCCTGTGTACCATTGCCGTGATGCACGTCGAAATCGACCACCGCGACGCGCTCGAGTTTGTGCACCTCATAGGCATAGGCTGCCGCGATCGCGGCCTGGTTGAAAATGCAAAAGCCCATCGCCTTCGCAGGTTCGGCGTGATGGCCGCACGGCCGTGTCGCGCAGAATACGTTGCGCGCCTGGCCATCCATCACCGCATCGACACCCGCACAAGCCGCGCCGACGCAGCGCATGACGGCTTCCCACGAGCCCGGCGACATGACCGTATCGCCAGCGTCCAGCGGCACGTACCCATGGGTGGGGGCGCTTTGCTCGATCTCGTCGATGTAGTACCCATCGTGAATCAATTGCAACTGCTCGACGGTGCCCATTGGCGCATCGCGCCATTCCAGCGAAGCGAAGTCAGGCGTTCGCAACGCCTGCACGACGGCTTTCAGGCGTTCAGGGGACTCGGGGTGGTGTGGGCCGGGGCGGTGTTCGAGACACGCGGCATGGGTATAAACAATCGTAGTTGTCATATTCGGCTGTACTCGGTTTCAACCGGCGACTTTTCCCTACATCGCATATCGGTGGCTACGTGGATCGTCACGATAGCCTCGTCTGATATGTAATATATCAGAAGAAAGTCCGCGGTTGGGGCCGTTGTTTGCAGCCGATGCCAGCCTTGTGCCCGGCATCGGCGCCGCCAACTACAAATGTCCCTGTTGCTCCTGCATTGACGTTGCGCGGCCGCCAGCAGGATGGGCAGCCACGCAATCGGTCCTTGCCGTGGATTGCCAAAAAGCGTGCTCAATGCGCGCCGAGTTCACGACGGGCGCGACGCGAATAGTAGGCAAAGGTTGCCTCGAACCGCTTTTGCGTGCTCACCCAGCGCTGTGCCTCACGGCCCAATTCCGGAGAAATCGGCTGAATCTCGCCGGCGGCCATCGCCAGTAGCTGAAGTCGGGCAGCCCGCTCGAACATCACGCCCAGCACACAGGCTTCTTCCACCGAAGCCCCGGCAACCAGCAGGCCGTGGTGCGAGAGCAGGATCGCCTTCTTGTCGCCGAGCGCCGAGGAGATGATCTCTCCCTCCTCATTGCCCACCGGAATGCCAGGCCACTTTTCGAGGAAAGCCGTCTGATCGTAGAGCACGCACGTGTCCATGTGCGAGATGGTCAGCGGCACTTCCAGCATCGCCAGCGCGGAGGCATGGGGCGCGTGGGAATGCACGATGCAGTTCAGGTCCGGGCGGGCGCGATAGAGCCACGAATGGAAGCGGTTGGCGGGGTTGGGCATGCCGCTGCCGGACAGGACTTCAAGGTCTTCGTTGACGAGCAGCAGGTTGTCCGACGTGATTTCGTCAAAACCCAGGCCAAGGCGCTGGGTGTAGTACGTGCCAGGCGCTTCGGCCCGTGCCGTGATTTGGCCCGAGAGGCCGGAGTCGTGGCCAAAAGCGAACAGGATCCGGCAGGTTTCCGCGACCGCTTCGCGCAGCGGCATCTTGTCAGCCCGGAGTTCGGTCTGCATCTTCTGGAGCGAGGCGGAAACGATCTCGTCCTTGCTCAGTTGCATAGTGTCAGCCATGGTGTGTCCTTTTGGGATGTGCTGGAGAGTGTTGGGGATGGGTGTGTGTTTTATTTTGCGCGATCGCCTGCGCCAAGCAGCGCGGACCATCGTTGATTTTCTTCCGCGATCAGGGTGCGGAATTGTTCAGGTGTAGACCCGAGCGGCTCCGTGCCTTGCGCCACCAAAGTTGCCTTGAATTTCGGATTCGCCATTGCCGTGGCTACCGCGGTGTTGAGCTTTTTCACGATGGCCGGGTCGAGCCCTGCTGGGCCGATGAGGCCGGCGACCGAGCCTGACACCACGGTCGGGAAACCCAGCTCGGCCGTCGACGGCACCTGGGGCGCGGTAGACAGCCGCCGCGAGTTTGCCACGGCCAGGGCGCGAAGCTTGCCTGAGGTCACAAACGGCATGACTTGAGGCGTCGCCTCGAAGGTCATGTTTACCTGACCCGCGACGACATTGGTAACCGACTCCGCGCCGCTCTTGAATGGCACATGGAGGAATTCGACCTTTGCCACGTCCTGCAGCACGCGCATCCCCTGATAGGGCGAACTACCGACGCCTGCGGTGCCGACGCTGACGGCGTCCGGTTTTCGCTGGGCCAGCTTGACCAGGTCGGGGAGGGTCTTTGCCGGAACGTCCGCATTCACCACCACCAGATGCGGTGTCGAACCCACCAGCGAGATGTAGGTGAAGTCTTTTGCGCTGTCGAAGTTGACCTTGACGTCGGTATGCGGGTTGACGGCCAGGATGCCGACGGTCGTGAACATCAGCGTGTAGCCGTCCGGCCGGGCACGCCGCACAAAGTCCGCCGCAATATTCCCGCCCGCACCGGGACGGTTCTCCACGACGATCGATTGACCGAGTTGCTCGGAAAGCGCCTTGCCCGTGGCGCGGGCCACGAGGTCGGTGATGCCGCCCGCGCCAAACGGGACGACCAGGGTGATGGGTTTGTCTGGATACTCTGCCGCGTGAGCGACAAGAGGAAGGCTTGACAACAGTGCAGCAGATAGAGCGACCACGGACAGGTCGCGACAGCGGGGGCGGCAGGGACTCACTTGCATTCTCCTTGGGGGGCGTTTTTTGAAGCAGGGATGGAAACAAGTGTGTCTAGCATGACACCAAAGTGTCATGTGTGCAACCAAGTTGTCGGGGGCGCGTACGGGCCTTACAATCGCGGGCCATGGAAGCGCCTGTGCAGGCGCATGAAACTTGCGGTTCTGGGGATGACGAAAAAGCAAGAAGTGAGCGCGGAGCCTGCGGCAACCGGCATCGCCGAGCGCCTGGCAGAACTGAGAAAGCTGAACGGCCTGACGCTTGAGGAATTGGCGCAGCGCGCGTCGCTGACCAAGAGCTATCTATCCAAGCTGGAACGCGGGCTGTCGTCGCCGACCATCGGCACCGTGCTCAAGCTCGCTGAAGCGCTCTCGGTAACGGTCGATCAATTGATCTCCAAGGCATCGCGGGCCAATGAGATCCTGCTCGTGAAAGCGGGCGACCGGATTCCGTTCAGTCCATCGGCCGAGCGGCAGGGCTACACCTATGAGGCGATAGCGACGGAACGGCCGGACAAGGCCATGCAGCCGTTCATCATGCTGCCGCCATTCACACTGGCCGAAGACCAGCCGATGGCCAGCCATGCCGGCGAAGAGCTGATCTTCGTGGTATCCGGGCAGATGGAAGTGCTGTTTGACGATCGCACCGTGCGGATGAGCGCCGGCGACTCGCTCTACTTCAATGCGTCGATCCCGCACAGATCGCGCTCGGTGGGAAAGGTCCAGGCGCAGGCGCTCGTCGTGGTCAGCGATCGCAAGAAGATCTGATTCCGTTGGTGTTGCAGCTGCGACGCGGGTCGCGTGACGAGGCGTCAATCCTGAGCGCCCCTGTCGTGAGGGATACCCCGCCTCAAAGGAAAAGCCCCGCAAAATGCGGGGCTTGCAAGGGATGACTCGGTGCCTGCCGTCTGGCAGGCCGCGGATCTTATGGCCGGGGCAAGCCGTAGAACCTGCCGACGACATCTGCGGGCGCGCCGGAACGCAATACCTGATCGGCGTATTGCCTGGCTGACCGGACGCGTGCAAATCCATCGACAAAGACCGCAACGAGGTTGGCATCGAAATGCGTGCCGCTGCCTTGCTCCAGGATCCCGCATGCCGCTTCTTCGGTCATGCCCGGGTGATAGCACCGGTCCTCGGTCATGGCGTCAAAGGCATCGGCAATCGCCACCACACGCACCGCCAACGGCAGCTCGCCACCGGCCAGGCCTTGTGGATACCCCATGCCGTCATATCGCTCGTGATGGCAGCGCGCCATCAATGCCGCGAACTGCAGAAGCTCGTCGGTGCTTCCCGCAAGGATGTCCGCGCCGATGCTGGAGTGTCGCTCCATTTCCGTCCGTTCCTGGGGGTCCAGACGGCCAGGCTTCAGGAGGACCGAATCGGCAATCGCCAATTTGCCGATGTCGTGGACCGGCGTGGCTAGGCGGATTTTCTCCTGCTCTTGCGGGCCCAATCCGGCCAGCCCGGCCAGGCATTCGGCCACCAGCGCCGTGCGGATGACATGGGATACGGCGCCGTCGTAGCGCACCGCACTGGCCGTGGCAAGACTTGCCAACGTGAGTACTGCATTGCTGCTCATATTGCTGCGGGGGCGAAAAGGAGGGCATTTTGCCATTGCCCCCGCATGCGGTCGATGCATTCCGCAGGTAGCGGAGCCCAGCGAATGCGTCAAACGGAGACGTGCTCCAGGGGCGCCACATCGGCACCCTGGATGCCATGCCGCACCAACGCCTGTGCAACAAGCCCCTGGCTTTTCGCGGACTCGACGAAGTCTGCAAGAAACCGGGCGGCGTGTTCACCGCGTGACTTGGGGGTACCCATGGCCTGGCGGATGACCATGAATCGTTCGTCCAGTAGTCGATATCCGGGGATGCCGGCGATATCCGCTTCCAATTGCTGCTTGACACCGGCTGCGACGTCGAATTGCTCGTCAAGAAACATCTTGACGACGGTGGGCGAGGTGGGCGCCCGCACGATCGCCGCTTGCTGCAACTCGCGCGAGAGATACAGATCGTAGGCACTGCCTTTGCCGACAACGACGCTGGTACCGGCCTGATCCACATCGGCATTGGTGCGAACGGGAGAATCCTCGCGCACCAGGTAATAGCCTTCAATCAGGACGTACGGTGCCGTGAATGCGATGGCGGCGCCGCGCTTGGGATCGATGGCAAAGAAGCCAACGTCCGCTTGCTCGTTGGTCACGACGTCGACAGATTTGCCGGCGGCATCGACCACGACGAGTTCGAGATCGACACCCAGGCGTTCAGCCAGTGCATTCGCCAGATCTACCGAGACGCCGCCCGCGCTGCCATCGGCTTTCCGGTGAGCCAGAATCGGGTTGCCGAGGTTGATCGACGCGCGCAGCACGCCCGTCGGCGCGAATGCATCCAGAATGGCTTTGTCTACAGTCATGGGCTTGTTTATCGCTTCCTAAGGTTCAAGAATTTCTGTGATCTTCGCCAGTGCAGCCAGCGTATGGCCGAGATGCTCGCGCAAGGCCCGGGAGGCCTCACCATTGCGCCCGGCTTCGAGCAGTTCGATGATGTGAAGATGCTGTTTCGCGTGTTCCTCGTAACGAACGCGATCTTTCATGGAGCGATAGGACAGCAGTCGCCGGACGCGGTTGACGCGGCGAATGGCGTCGATAAAGAACGGATTGCCGGAAGCCTCTACCAGGGACTCATGGAACCGGACGCCACGGTCGTGCAGCTGATCGGCGGTGTCGGTCTCGATGCCGCCCTCAAGCAGATGAATCTCGGCTGCGCGCAGACGTTCAATGACGGCGGCGTCAAGCCGGTACCCAGGCTCCATCAATGCGGCAGGCTCCAGGGCGAGCCGCATGCGATACGATTGCAGCAGCGAGTCAGGCGTGGTCAGCATGGTGGAAAACGACCAGCCATAACCTGGCTTTCGCTCGCCCCAACCCTCCTGCGTAATCCGCGTGAGCACCGCGCTGAGCTGGGTGCTCGTCAATTCGTACCGGAGCTTGATCGCCTGCTCCGACACTTCGGTGGGCAATTCGCCCTTGAGCAGGTCGTCCGCGATCTGGAAATAGGCGGCGCTTACGGCGTCCGGCTTCGTGATGCCGAGCTGGGCGGCCAGGTCCGATGCGGGGGCGGTCAGCGACTGCGCCAGGAAAAATCCGCGATTCTTCTCGCGCGTCAGGATCCCTTTCTCATGGAGCAAGGCCAACGCGTCGTTGACCGGTGTCCGGGATACGCGCAGCTTGTCCGCCAGCATCTGGGCGCGCATATGCGCGCCGACCGGCATCTTTTCGGCTTGAATCAGTTCGACGATCTGCGTCGCGATGGATCTGTCGTGGTTCATGGTCTGGCGCCGGCCAACGCGCACTGCAAACGCGGACGAGGCTTATGCCGTCGGGGCGTCCGTATCAAGCTGGGCCAGCGTCTTCTGGAGAATCGATGGAATGACGCCTCCGCGTTGCAGCAATTCGACCTCAAGGCGGGTCTCTACAGCCGCAGTGGCTTCAAATGCTTCCACGGTCCCATCCCGGCGGACGATACGCACCGGCACCTTGCCCCGAGGCCTGAGTGCCTGCGCATCCGCGCCCACATGGATCCTGTCGCCTTGCTGGATCGCCAGGGTCTGGGGATTGACGCCGGCGGGCAGACGCAGCGGCAGAATGCCCATGCCGATCAGGTTGGAACGGTGGATTCTCTCGAAGCTTACCGCAATCACCGAACGGATCCCGAGCAGGCGCTGCCCCTTGGCCGCCCAGTCCCGGGACGAGCCGGTGCCATAGCGCTCGCCGGCAATCAGGACAACAGACTCGCCTTCGGCGTGGTAGCGCTGGGCCACTTCGAAGATCGGCGCCACCTCGCCACTCGGGACGTGCACGGTATTGGCCGTCGGCGCGCCGGGCTTGAGCAGGTTCACGAGCGTCTTGTTATAGAAGGCCGCGCGGATCATGACCTCCCAGTTGCCGCGCCGCGAAGCGAACACGTTCAGGTCGTTACGGTCGTCGCCGCGACTGACCAGGAAGTCGGCCACGAAGCTGTCTTTCGGGATGGCGCTTGCCGGGGAGATGTGGTCGGTTGTCACGTCATCGCCCAGCACCAGCAAGGGCCACGCTTCGTATTCGCCCAGTTGCGAGCCCTGATCCAGCGCGGCAAATGGCGGGCGTCGCAACGCTGTCGAGGCTGGATTCCAGGGGTAGCGCGCGGCATCGGGAGAGGGAAGGGTCGCCCACACGGGATTCTTTGATGCTATCGCGAAGGCCCGACGATAGTCTTCCGGGTTGGCGCCTGCCGCGAGCGACTCGGCGATTTCTTCACGGGTCGGCCACAAATCCTTGAGGTAAACGTCCGATCCATCGGGTGCGGTCTGCACCGGCTGCGTGCCGAGGTCGCGTTCGGCGTCGCCAGCGAGGGCAAACGCCACCACGAGTGGCGGCGACATGATGAAGCCCAGATTCAGGTCCGGATGAATGCGGCCAGGAAAATTGCGATTGCCAGAGAGCATGGCGACCGGCCATGCCGTTCCTTGCGAGATGGCCTCGCGAATCGCCGGGGTCAGCGGCCCCGAGTTGCCAATGCAAGTGGTGCACCCGAAGCCGACAATGTCGAAGCCGACCGCCGACAGGTCATCGAGCAATCCACTGCGCTGCAGGTAGTCGGCCGCTGCAGGCGATCCCGGAGCCAGCGACGTCTTGATCCACGGTGCGACGGTGAGTCCGCGTGCCCGGGCCTTTCGGGCGACCAGGCCAACCGCTACCAGGAGCGCGGGATCGGACGTGTTGGTGCAACTCGTGATCGCAGCGATCCCAACCGGATAGCGTGGCATGTCCGGGTGTGGTGCATCGGTCGTGACTGGAAACTCCGCCAGCGCCTTGGCCGTGTCCGTATAGGACAGCAGGTCTTGCGGCCGACGTGGACCGGCGATATGCATGCCGATGTTGGCGAGGTCGATCTCGATCGTGTGCGTGTAGCGAGGCGTGGCCTCCGGGTCGAACCACAAGCCAGCTTTCTGGGCGTACGCGCGGGTCAGCTCGATGGCGGCAGGCGAGCGTCCTGTCGATGCCAGGTAGGTGAGCGTTTGCGCATCAATGGGAAAGTAGCCGGTGGTGGCGCCGTACTCGGGCGCCATGTTGGCCACCACCGACCGGTCGCCGGCGGTCAAGGTCGAGACCCCGGGACCAAAGAACTCAACGAATTCCCCCGAGACACCGATTGCCCGAAGCCGTTGGGTGACCGTCAGGGCGAGGTCCGTAGCCAGTACGCCAGGCTGTAGCGCGTGGGTCAGTCGCACGCCGATGACATCGGGAATGCGCTGCATCACCGGCATGCCGAACATCACGGTTTGCGCTTCCAGGCCGCCAACGCCCCACCCGAGCACCCCGATGCCGTTGATCATCGGCGTATGGCTGTCCGTGCCGATCAGCGTGTCGGGTACCGCCCATACCTGGCCGTCCCGCTCCTGCGTCGTGACCACGGTAGCGAGCTGCTCCAGGTTGATCGTATGCATGATGCCGGTGCCCGGAGGGTGAATCCGCACCCCTTGCAAGGCCTTCGACGCCCAGCGCAGGAAGCTGTAGCGCTCCGCATTGCGCTGGCTTTCGATCTTCAGGTTTTCGATCGCGGCCTCTGGCCGTGCAAACGCTTCCACCGCCAGCGAGTGATCAACCGATGAGTCGACGGGCAATACCGGGTTGAGCAACGTCGGGTCCGCGCCGGCTTCCGCGAGCGCGTCGCGCATGGCCGCAATGTCCACCAGGGCGGGGGTGCTGGTCGTGTCGTGCATCAACACGCGGCCCGGCTGGAATGCAATTTCCGATTCGCTGCTGCCTGTCTCCAGCCACGCGACGATGCCCTGGATGGCCTCCGAGCGCTCTTCGCCCGCCATGTTCCGGGTCACGTTTTCCAGCAGCAGCCGCAAGACGACGGGCAGGCGCGCCAGCGTATCGCCCAGCATGCCAGGCAGGTCGACATAGCGGTAAGAGCCGTTAGCGGCACTTAACTGGCCTTCGGCGGGGGTGTAGGTGTTTTCCATAGGCTTTACTTTGCATGTGTTTACGTCAAAATGCAATCAAGTGGAAACCCCAATCATCCACGGATAACGAGGAGACATCTCTGTGAACGCATCCCCTGAGCGTGCCGATCCGGCACTCAATGTCCAACGCCGCCGTCTTCTCGGCGGGGCCGTTGTCATGTCTGCGGTATCGGCGGTTGGATGGCCCGTATCGACGGCAGTCGCCGCAGGCATCGGGGGCAAGACATCCCTGAAAGGAAAGAAGATGTACGCATACGTAGGCTCGAGAACCACCCGTGAACGCAACGCCCGAGGTGACGGCATCAGCGTGTTCCGTGTGGACACCGAAACGGGCGCGCTGGAACTCACCCAGCTTGTGAAAGACCTTGTCAATCCTTCGTTCCTGGCGCTGAGCGCGAACGGGGAGCGCCTGTACACGGTACATGGCGACTTGAGCGATATCAGCGCCTTCGCTGTGGACAAAACCAGCGGGAAACTGGAATTCATCAATCGCCAGAGCACGCAGGGCAAGAACCCGGTGCACCTGGCCATCGACCCGACCGGCAAGTTTATCGTCGTGTCGAACCATATCGGCGCAAGCCTGGCGGTGCTGCCGTTGCAAGCCGACGGATCCCTGGGAGAACTGACGCAACTGGTCAAGCTCGATGGCCCGATTGGTCCGCATCGCGTGGAGCAGAAGCAGGCCAAGCCCCACTTCAACCCGTTTGACCCGAGTGGTCAGTTCGTGGTGGTGCCGGACAAGGGGCTGGACCGTACATTCACGTTCCGCTTTGCCGGCGGCAAGCTGACGCCGGCCGAACCTGCATTCGTCGAGTCGCGCGAAACCGCCGGCCCGCGCCATATCGCCTTTCATCCGAACGGGAAGTTCGGCTACGTCGTCAACGAACTGGATTCGACGGTGACCACGTATGCCTACGATGCGGGAACCGGCGCGTTGAAGCCGCTGCAGATTGTTTCAAGCCTGCCCGACACCTTTACGGGCAACAGCCGCGCTTCGGAGATCGAAGTGGATCGCACGGGTCGCTTTGTCTATGCGTCGAACCGCGGCTACGACAGTATCGCCGTGTTCCAGATCGACCCTGCCACGGGCCACCTGCGCCTTGTCGAGGCGGCGCCATCGCAAGGCAAGACGCCGCGCTTCTTTGCGTCGGCGCCCAACGGACGGCACATGTATGTGTTGAACGAGGATAGCGATTCGATCGTCGCGATGCACATCGATCAAGCTACCGGGCGCCTCAAGCCCACCGGCTTCAGCGTGCAATCGGGCAGCCCCGTCTGCATGGTCTTCTCCGCCTGATCGGCACTCACCGGTAGCGCACGCCATGCAGCAAACCAACGCCCGCCCCGAAGTCGACGAACGCGCCACGGTCAGAAAGATCACCTGGCGCATCATCCCGTTTGTCTTTGTCCTCTACATCATTTCGTATCTGGATCGCGCCAATATCGGTTACGCGGCCCTCCAGATGAACAAGGAACTGGCGCTGTCCAGCGAAGCCTTTGGCTTTGTCTCGGGCATCTTCTTTATCGGCTATTTTCTGTTCGAGGTGCCCAGCAACGTGATGCTGAACCGCTTCGGCGCGCGGCGGTGGATCGCGAGAATCCTGGTGTCGTGGGGTGCCATCGCCGTGGTCAGCGCATTCGTGCAGAACGCGCAGCAACTTTACGTGCTGCGCTTTCTCCTGGGCGTGGCCGAGGCGGGTTTCTTTCCCGGCATCATCGTCTACCTGACCTACTGGTTCCGGGCAAAGGAGCTGGCAACAACCGTGGCGCTGTTCACGGCGGCGATCCCGGTGTCGTACATCATCGGCGCACCGCTTAGCACCTGGATCATGGATAACGTGCATTGGCTTGCGTGGAGCGGATGGCGCTGGATGCTGTTGCTCGAAGGCGCCCCGGCCGTGATCGGTGGCGTGCTCTGCTACCTGTACCTGACCGATCGTCCTGCCGATGCCCGCTGGCTGACGGCCGATGAGAAGCAATGGCTGACGGACGAACTGGAGCGCGACCGCAAGGCGCGTCCGCAGGCAGTGCACCTGAGCACGCTCAAGGTCATGCAGAGCCCCAAGGTGCTGTACCTGGCGTTCATCTACTTTGTCTACCAGTGCGGCAGCCTGGGGGTCGGCTACTGGATGCCGCAGATCATTGCCGGGTTCTCTTCCTCGCTCACGCATACACAGGTGGGCGTGATCGCGATGGCGCCGTACCTGTTTGCCACGGTGGTGATGATCCTATGGTCGCGCAGTTCCGATCGCCGCAATGAACGCCGGCTTCACTCGGCGCTGCCCCTGGCCCTGGCGGCCGTCTCGCTGGTTGGTGCGGGCATGGTCGGCAATCCCTATGCCGCCATTGCGTTGATCAGCCTGAGCCTGGCGGGTCTCTACGCGTTCAAGTCTCCGTTCTGGGCATTGCCCACGCTGTTCCTGAGTCGCTCGACAGCGGCCGTCTCGATCGCCGTGATCAATTCGATCGGAAACCTCGGGGGATTCGCCGGACCGTTTGCGATCGGCTACATCAAGGGCCAGACGCATAGTGCCTCGACAGGCCTGTTGTTCCTCGCGGGTTTGCTCGTGATCTCGTTCCTCATGACCTTCTTCATCCGTATCACCGAGCACCGCGAAGAAGACCTTGCGCCGGCGCCGATTCGTCACCGTACGAGCCACCGCCAATAGTCACCCCGTCAAGCCCGGCAGCAGGAAGCCGAGGTCGATTCCGGAAGGCGCGCTGGCCAGGCACGAATGGCTGAAGCACTGCCGCGCTTTATCGCCGCCCGGTCGACTTGCGTCGGATCCATTCCGCAAACGCCTCGTCCTCAATGCGGTAGTCGCCAATTCCAAGGCGGGTGACCGCATTGGTTGCCTGCAGGCGACGAAGCGCCTGCGCGACTGTATTCTTGGTCGCGGTCTTCTCAAGCAGTTCAGAAAGCCTGGCCAGGCCGGCGACGCCGTGGAGATCCGATTCGCCTCGGGCGATCAGCGTAATGATTGCCTGATCGGCGGGAATGAGCGTTGACCACTGCTTGAAAAAGTGCTCGTCGGAGAATACCGAAGCTTTGGTGTGCTCCAACGCGCTGGCTTCACCCTGCACCTGATAGAGCATGTACCGCTCGACGAACCGCTTGAAGAACTCGGGCGTATGGTGCAGTTCGGAAAACGCGTGCTTGCCTTGCTGCAACGTGAGCGTCTTCCGGGCCATGGTGTTCAGGAGCTTGACGGTGAACTCGACAAATTCGTCCCCCAGCAGAGGAAAAGGCTCGAGCGCCGCCCAGTTGTAGAACGGCTCCGAAGCGCGTGCAAACATCTCGCGTAGCGTTGTCTCGGAACTGCCGGCAAAGATCACCTTGATGCGTTCCTTGCGGATGTCCAGGGCAGCGCGCAACGCGTGTGCAAAGTCCGCATGGTTGGCGCTTGCGAGGACTTGCGCTTCGTCGATGACCAGTAGCAGCGGGCGCTTCTGCTTGTCCAGCTGTTTCAGGACTTCGCGGAGCGCCATCGAACGGTCGGAGGGGGCGGCGAGGTCGGCTTCCAGGGATCCTTCCGCGCCCCCTGGCAGTTTTGCGCCGACCTTGACCTTGCGTACGGGCTTTGCCAGCCTGGCCACGATGGCCTTCACGCCCTGCGGCTCCAAAGCCTCCGCCAGCGCTGCAACCAGGGCGGCGTCCGGTGAGGAACGGTTATCCCAGAGATTCGTATAGGCGACGAGATAACCGCGTTCCACCGCAGCGGGCAACAAGTCGCGGCGCAGGAACTCGGTTTTTCCCATCCGACGTCGCGCAAACAGACCGCGGGCCGACGAGAGCTTCAGATCGAAAGCCTGAAGATAGGTGTGGGCGAGATCCGGACGGGGAAAGTGCCAGGGATCCGAATCCGCGGTTTCATGAGGTTTCATCGGAAATGAAAGGTTTCACGAGTGATGAAGCCGGATGATACCGCACGGCTGCGGTGCAGGGCGCCCAGCGACGTCATCCTCGGTCGTCGCCGAGCAATTTTTGTAAAAAGTGCCTTATACGCTGCTAGTGCGGCGGGGAAATGAGCGCATGGCGCGCTTGCGCCGTCCTCGCACAACAGCTTGACTGAGCAGAAACTCTTCCCTACTATTGGACCGTACCAATTAAATGGTAGGTACTAATAAAATACCCCATGGAGGAGACACATGAAGAAGCGGAGACTGCTTCTGGCCGCAGTCGGCCTGTTTATTAGTGCGGCATTGCCCTCGGCCAATGCCGCCAGCGCATGGCCATCGGCACCTGTCACCATCGTTGTGCCGTTTGCGGCAGGGCAGACCGGGGACATCATTGCACGCCTTCTTGGCAAGGAGTTGGCGGAGCGGCTGAAGCAGCCGTTCGTCGTGGAGAACAAGGGCGGGGGCGGCGGCCGGATTGGGACGGCGTTCGTTGCAAAGGCCAAGGCTGACGGCTACACGCTACTCATGACGAGTACCGGCCCCTACGCGATCGCGCCGGCGCTATATCCCCGGACGATGCAGTACGACCCGGTGCGCGACTTCACAGGGATCGCGGAAACCGCCACGACGCCACAGATCATCGCGGTGTCTCCGAAGTCGGGCATCAACACCTTCGCTGATCTGGTGAAGCAGGCCAAGACAAGCGATATGTCGTATGGCTCCGCTGGCAATGGCTCCACCCAGCATCTGACCATGGAGCTCCTGAAGAAGGAACTGGGCTTCCCTCTGGTTCACGTGCCCTTCAAAGGCAGTTCGGAGTCGAAGACGCAAGTCATCAGCGGGATGATTCCGGTGACATCGGATTCGCTTCCTGCCATCTACACGAACATCAAGTCGGGCCAGATGAAGGCCATCGCGGTGGTGGACAAGCAGCGCTCCGCCTATCTGCCTGACGTCCCGACGCTTGCAGAGTCCGGATTCCCGGCGCTCTCGACGGTCGCCTTCTTCGGACTGGTTGCGCCGAAGAACACGCCCAGGGACGTCGTCAACCTCCTGAACAAAACGCTGACGGAAATCTACCGGACGCCCGAATTCCAGCAAAAGATGAAGGAACTCGCGATGACGCCCCCGGCAGAGAAAACGGCCGAACAGTTCACCGCCTACCTGACGGATGAGGTCGCTCGCTGGAAGAAGATTGTTCAGGACTCCAACGTCAAGGTCGAGGACTACTGAGGACAGCGCAATGCGTATCGTCAACATCTTCCACAAGCCACTGCGCTTGCAGAGCAACATCGCCAACGCCCTCGTCAATTTTTCCGAGCACACCGTCTCACTGGTCGCGATGGTGTCTGACCAGATCCGCAACGGCCGCCCGGTGGTGGGTTACGCGTTCGACTCCATTGGTCGCTACGACCAGGAGGGCATTCTCGGGGGGCGGATGATTCCTCGATTGCTGAAAGCGGAGCCGGAATCGCTGCTAGGCGACGACGGGCGTCTGTCGCCGGCGAAAATCCTGCGCTGTGCCATGCAGAATGAAAAGCCGGGTGGCCATGGTGACCGCGCGCATGCGGCCGCTGCGCTGGAGCTGGCAGCCTGGGACTTGCTGGCCAAGCTGGACGACGTCCCGGCGGCCGTGGCCATTGCCCGCCATTGCGGCCGTGAGGCCGATGCACGTATTGGCGTCTATGCCGCTGGCGGCTACTACTACCCCGGCGAAGATGTGCTGGGGTTACGCCGGGAGATCGAGCGGCATATCTCCCGCGGCTTTGAGCGCTTCAAGATCAAGATTGGCGGCGCACCGCTGGGCCAGGACCTGGAGCGTGTGCAGGCCGCTGTCGATGCGGCCCGGAAGGCCGGTGAGGGTGCGCGTGTCGCCGTGGACGCCAATGGCCGCTTCGACGTAGAGCAGGCGATTTCTTACGGCAACGCCATGCGCGAGTTCTCCCTGATGTGGTACGAGGAACCGTGCGATCCGCTCGACTACGCCAGCAATGCAGAGTTGGCGCGTCACTATCAAGGAGCGCTGGCTACCGGCGAAAACCTGTTCTCCTCGCAGGACGTCAAGAACCTTGTCCTGTTTGGCGGCATGCGTCGTGATCTGGATATCTTCCAGATGGACTCGGGGCTGTCGTACGGGGTCACCGGATACCTTCACATGCTCCATGAAATGGAACAGCGGGGCTATTCGCGGCGCTTCGCCTTTCCACATGGCGGCCAACTCCTGGCCCTGCACGTGGTGGCCGGCCTTGGCCTGGGAGGCTGCGAGGTCTATCCGGACATCTTCCAGCCGCTCGGTGGCTTTGGCGGCGATACCCGCATTGCGGGTGGTTCCGTCGCGCTCCCGTCGCTTCCTGGCTTCGGGTTCGAAGGCAAATCCGAACTGTGGCAAGAACTGGCTTCACTTCAATCCTGAATATCATGAGAGAGATTCACGTAGACACACTGACCGATGCCGTCGCCCAGTTGTGCATCGATGCTTGCCACCGTTTGCCCGACAACCTGGTGGAGAGCTTCCACAAGGCCGCCGAGAAGGAAGTCTCTCCGCTGGGCAAGTCGGTGCTCATGAAACTGATCGACAACGACCGCATCGCGCGGGAAAACGATGTCTCGTATTGCCACGACACCGGACTGGCAATTGTCTTCGTGGAAGTCGGCCAGGATGTGCATATCGTCGGCGGGCACTACGAAGATGCCATTCAGGCGGGCGTACGCAAGGGGTATGCCGATGGCTACATGCGCAAATCCGTCGTCTCGGACCCGCTTCTTCGCGTGAACAGCAACGACAACACGCCGGCGGTCGTCCATACGGAAATCGTCCCAGGCGACAACATTGAAGTCACCGTGGTTCCCAAGGGCGGTGGCAGCGAAAACTGGAGCACGATGAAGTTTCTGCTTCCGGGCGAAGGGGCGGAAGGCGTCAAGCAGTTTGTCCTGTCGGCGATTGAAGCTGCGGGTGGTGCCGCATGTCCACCGCTGACCGTTGGCGTGGGTATCGGTGGCAGTTTCGACAAGGTCACAGCCATCGCGAAGAAGGCGATCCTGCGGGACATTGGCGTGCACCACAAGGAGCCGCATGTGGCGAAGCTGGAAGCCGAGCTTCTCGATGCCATCAACAAGACCGGGATCGGGCCGCAAGGTTATGGCGGAGTCAACACGGCGCTCTGGGTCTCGGTCGAGACCTACGCTTGCCACATTACGGCGTTGCCGGTAGCCGTGAACATCCAATGCCACGCCGGCCGTCGTGCCACCGCGGTGATCTGAGGAGGGGTGACCATGGCAACGCATCGACTCACCACGCCTCTGACTGACGAGGCCATTCGCAAACTCAACATTGGTGATGAAGTACTCCTGTCAGGCACCATTTACATGGCCCGTGACGCCGCCCACAAACGTTTCGTCGATACGTTGGCGCGCGGCGAGCCTTTACCGGTCGACCTCAAGGGGCAAGTAGTGTTCTATGGCGGCCCGGGGCCCGCCAAGCCGGGCCACGTCATTGGCGTGGTAGCGCCGACGTCGGCCTATCGCATGGATCCCTATGCGACGGTGCTGTTCGACTATGGCGTAAAGGGTGCGATCGGCAAGGGAGACCGGGGCGACGCCATCCGGGCGTCATGCAAAGCCAACACCGCCGTCTGCTTCTCCGCAATTGGCGGCATTTCGGCAACGCTGTTCTCCTGCATCAAGTCTGCCGAAATCATCGCGTACGAAGACTTGAAGACAGAGGCCGTCCAGCGTCTTGTCATCGAGGACTTTCCTTTGCTGGTTACCAACGACGCGCAGGGCCGGGATATGTATGAAGAGGAAGTGGCGCGCTTCAGGCAGCTGTTGAGCAGCTGATAGCCGGACTTTGTGTACGATAGCGCCTGTCGAAGCCCGGGCGCCCGCCCGGCATTCTTTATATTGAGCCGGGCGTGCACTTGGGCTCGCCTGTTTTGGGACCGATTGAACAGTGCGTTATACAGAACTGGCAAATACCCTTGTAAAGGGCATCACAGAGGGAACATTCGCTGTTGGAGACCAACTGCCAAGCGAAGTGGCGCTCGCAGGGCAGTATGACGTCAGCCGCACCACGGTCCGTGCTGCACTCGATATCGTCGAGGGCCTGGGTTTGATCACGCGTCGCCGCCGTGCGGGGACGGTCGTTTGCTCGAATACCACCTCCAACACCTATACAAGATCCGTCAACACGATTGAGGATCTGGTGAACTACGCCAGCCATACCGAGCGGGAGGTCCTCAGTGTGGCGAATGTCGTGGCGGACGAGCAATTGGCGGCAGCCCTGGAGTGCAAGCCGGGAGCGACCTGGTTGAGGATTCGGACGCTGCGCACCGAGATGGACAGCGAAGGTACGCCGCTCTGCTGGAACGACGCCTATGTCGAGCCCGACATCGGCCAGCGAATTGCTCCTCTTGTGCCGAACGGCTCCGGGCTGCTTAGCCAGATTATCGAGCAGACCGTGGGTGTCACTGTCGCGGATATCAAGCAGACCATCGGTGCCACGACCATTACAGGCGAGATGGCGCGGCGATTGCTGGTTGAGCCCGGTGTTGCGGGGCTCGAAATTACCCGCACCTATCAGGATGATGCGAAGCGGCCGTTTCTCATTACGGTCAATACCTACCCGGCGGACAAGTTTCGCTTCACGTTCTGGATGCATCGGACGCCGACGACCGGCTGACACGATACGTACCGTTGGAGTTCGCGGTAGTTGTCCGGCCGGGTGTGCGACACTTGCGCAACAAGATATTCAAGTTGCAAATGAGCGCCACCACAGTCGACATCATCATCTACCCCGGCTTCAAAGCGATTGAAGCGGTGGGTGCCATCAACGTCTTCGATTACGCGAACACAAGGTTGCGGCAGTTGAACCGGCCCGCCTTCTACGACCTGCGGCTGGTTGCCGCGCGGGCGGAGGCGGTTCAGTCGGATACCCTCATCTCGTTGCAGCCTGACAAAACACTCAGCCCGCTCGCGATACCTGACGTTGCGGTAGTCGTGGGTTCCCGCGACATCCTGGGCGCACTGGAGTCGGCGGCGCCGATCGTGGAGTGGTTCCGGGATTGTGGCCGTCGCGCCAGGAAGGTGGTGGGTCTGTGCTCGGCGAGCTTCTTTCTGGCAGAAGCCGGGTTGCTGAGCGGCCGGCGCGCCGCGACCCACTGGAGTGTGGCGGAGCTGATGCAGCAGCGCTATCCGGACATCGAGGTCGATGCGGATGCAATTTTTGTCAGGGATGGTGATATATGGACGTCGGCAGGCGTCACCGCTGTCTTCGACCTGATGCTCGCAATGGTGGAGGACGACTTGGGTCGCGACATCGCCCTTGCAGTGGCGCGTGACCTGGTCGTCTACCTTAAGCGTCCTGGCGGCCAATCCCAGTTCAGCTCGCATTTACAGAGTCAAATGACGAGCAATCCCACGATCCGTCAGATTCAGGCATATATCAACGACGCCCCGGATGCGGATTTGTCCATCGCAGCCCTGGCTGAGCGCGCGGCAATGAGCTTGAGGAATTTTTCTCGCGTATTCCAGCGTGAGGTGGGCCAGTCGCCGTCGGACTATGTGGAGCAATGCCGGATCGCCGCCGCCAGACGCGTGCTGGAAGAGACCGATTTCCCCCTCAAGCGGGTGGCGGCCCAATGTGGTTTTGCTTCGGAGGTTACGCTTCGCCGCGCGTTTCAAAGGCGGTTCGGCATATCTCCGAGTGCCTATCGGGAGCGTTTCGCGGGCACCGGGGTACAAAGCGGTATCGAAGCCTGACCCGCTGTGCCCGACGCCGGCGGTAGCCAGTCGTCGGGCAGCCTGTGAACGAATAGGCCGTCTCAGTACAGGACCACGGAGCGGATCGACTCGCCGCGCTTCATCAGGTCGAAGCCCTCGTTGATGCGGTCGAGCGGCAGCGTGTGCGTGATCAGGTCGTCGATGTTCAGCTTGCCTTCCATGTACCAGTCGACGATCTTGGGCACGTCGGTGCGGCCGCGTGCGCCGCCGAAGGCCGAACCCTTCCACTCGCGGCCTGTCACCAGCTGGAACGGCCGCGTCGAGATCTCCGCGCCGGCCTCGGCCACGCCGATGATGATCGACTTGCCCCAGCCCTTGTGGCAGCACTCCAGCGCCTGGCGCATGACCTGCGTATTGCCGATGCACTCGAACGAGTAGTCGGCGCCGCCATCGGTCAGTTGCACGATGTGGTCCACCACGTTCTCGACGTCCTTCGGATTGATGAAGTGGGTCATGCCGAACTTGCGTGCCATGGCTTCGCGGCCCGGGTTCAGGTCCACGCCGATGATCTTGTCGGCGCCCACCATCTTGGCCGCCTGGATCACGTTCAGGCCGATGCCGCCCAGGCCGAACACCACCACGTTGGCACCGGCTTCCACCTTGGCCGTGAACAGCACCGCGCCCACGCCCGTGGTCACGCCGCAGCCGATGTAGCAGACCTTGTCGAACGGCGCGTCCGGACGGATCTTGGCCAGCGCGATTTCCGGCACCACGATGTGGTTGGCGAACGTCGACGTGCCCATGTAGTGATAGATCGGCTTGCCGTCGATCGAGAAGCGCGACGTGCCGTCCGGCATCAGGCCCTTGCCCTGAGTCGAGCGGATGGCCTGGCACAGGTTGGTCTTGCGCGACAGGCAGAACTTGCACTGGCGGCATTCCGGGGTGTAGAGGGGAATCACGTGGTCGCCGGGCTTCAACGAGGTCACGCCCGGGCCCACGTCGGTAACGATGCCCGCGCCCTCGTGGCCCAGGATGGCCGGGAAGATGCCTTCGGGGTCGGCGCCGGACAGCGTGTAGTAGTCGGTGTGGCAGATGCCAGTGGCCTTGATTTCGACGAGGACTTCACCGGCACGCGGGCCGTCGAGATCCACTTCCTCGACGGTGAGCGGGGCGCCGGCTTTCCAGGCGATGGCGGCTTTGGTCTTCATGGTTTGGTCTTCACAGGCGTTGAAATGTGCCGCAATGGTAGGCAACGCCCCCAGCCTTGGCTGGCCAGGGCTGAACGCTTGTCCGATTCCGGACCATTCATGGCCGGAAAAGGACGGCCCACGGTCACACCGCACCCTGACTACGCCCTGCCGGGACCGTTCAAGATAGCGAAACAGTTGTCGCAGGCGCAGAACAGGGCTTGCTAGTGTCAATGGCACCGACAACCCGACGGCCCTGGCGCCTTCCGCCCATGACGACAAGCCCTGCGTTCGACACCCTCCAATACAACGTGGCAAATGGGATCGCCACCATTACGTTGCATCGTCCCGAGAAGATGAACGCCTTCAATTTTCAGATGGCGGACGAGTTGATCTCGGCGTTCGACGCGACCGATGCAGACGATGCGGTGCGCGTGGTCATCGTGACGGGTGCCGGGAAGGCCTTTTGTGCAGGCGCCGACCTGTCGACGGGCGGTGCCACGTTTGACTACGAAAAGCGCTATGGCACCGAGGCCGGGACGGTGCGGCGCGACAACGGGGGGCGCGTGACGACCCGAATTTTCCGAAGCCTGAAACCGGTCATCGGGGCCATCAACGGTGCGGCCGTGGGCGTGGGCGTGACGATGCAACTGCCGATGGACATCCGCATGGCGTCCACTGCGGCGAAGTTCGGCCTGGTCTTCGCGCGGCGCGGCATTACGCCCGAGGCGGCGTCGTCATGGTTCCTGCCTCGCGTGGTGGGTATTTCCACCGCGCTCGAATGGTGTTTCTCGGGGCGCGTGTTTTCTGCTGAAGAGGCGCTGGAGCGCGGCCTTGTGCGATCCCTGCACGCGCCGGACGAACTGTTGCCGGCCGCGCAAGCCCTGGCGCGGGAAATTGCCGACAACGCGGCGCCGGTGTCGGTCGCGATGGCGCGCCAGATGATCTGGCGAATGGCCGGGGCCGCCCATCCGATGGACGCACACAAGCTCGACAGCCGGGCACTGCAATCGCGCGGTCGCTCGGACGATGCCAGGGAGGGCATTGCAAGCTTTCTGGAAAAGCGGCCAGCGACGTTCCCCGACCGCGTATCGGCGGCCATGCCGGACTTCTTTGACTGGCGCGGGGAGCCGCCCTTCGAATAAGCGCTATCGCCTCACGGCAAGCATTCCAGACCATAAGTCAACAAGACAAGACAGGAGACAGAGGATGAACGGCAATCGTAGACATGGATTGGGCGCCTTGGTGGCGCTGACACTGGCATCGACGGTTTCGTCGCTGTCCTGGGCACAGGAGCCGGCTGGCTGGCCCAATCGGCCGGTGCGATTGGTGGTGGCCAGCGCGGCGGCAGGCGGCACCGACGCACTGGCGCGGGTGCTTGCCGAACAGCTCGGCACGGTATTTGGCAAGCCATTCGTGGTCGAGAACAAACCGGGCGCCAACGGCCTGATTGCCAGCGAAACCGTTGCTGCCGCCGCGCCTGACGGCTACACGCTGCTGTTTACATATGCCGGCGCCATGGTCGTCAACCCGTCGTTGTACACGCGTGCCCCCGATCCGCTGAAGCGCTTTGAAGCCATCGCCCAGATTGGCAGCTTCGGCAACCTGCTTGTCGCCTCGCCCAAGGTGCCGGTGCATAACCTCAAGGAGTTGGTGGACTATGCGAAGCAGCGGCCGGGCCAGATGAGCTATGGGTCGTGGGGCATGGGCTCGGGCGGGCATCTCACGATGGAGACCTTCCTGAAGAAGGCGAACATCAGCATGACCCATGCGCCTTACAAGGGCACAGCCGCCGTGGCAACCGACGTGCAAGCCGGCACGTTGCCGGTGGGGTGGGTCGATGTCAGCTCGCAGATCGGACTGGTCAAGGCCGGCCGGCTGGTCCCGCTCGCGGTCAGCGGCACCAGCCGGCTGCCCCAGTTTCCTGATGTGCCGACCATGGGCGAACAGGGCTACCCGTTTCCGACCACAAGCTGGTATGGCTTGTTTGCGCCCGCTGGTGCGCCCAAGGCACTGGTGGACCGGCTCAACCAGGAGGTGCTGCGTGCCATCGCCACTCCAGCCTTTCGTGAACGTCTGACGGCGCTGAATGTGCCGGTATCCCCGGCACTCACACCGGCGCAGTTCCGCAAGGTGGTTGCAGACGACACAGTGGCCTGGCATCACATCGCCGAGACGGCCGGCGTGAAGCCGGAGTAAGCCTAAAAAGGAAGCGGACAACGATGCAATCTTCGAAAACTGGTGGTCAGGAGCCCGCCGCGCTGGCGGGCCTGCGCGTGATCGACTTCGGTCAGTTCATTGCGGCGCCATCCGCCGGGCAGATCCTGGCTGACCTTGGGGCGGACGTGATCAAGGTGGAGCCGCCGGGGGGCGATGCCAGCCGCCGCTCCGGTTGGCAGGCGGATGCGTGCGGGCCGATGTTCTCGGCCTACAACCGTGGAAAGCGCTCCATCGTGCTCGATCTGCGTGATGCCAAGGATCGTGGCGTAGCGCTGGCGCTGGTGCAAGACGCGGATGTCCTGCTGCAGAACGCACGTCCCGGCGTCATGGAAAAGTACGGGCTAGGCGCCAGCCAGTTGCGTGAGCAGTTTCCCAAACTGATCTACGCGTCGGTGAACGGCTTCGGTCACAGCGGCCCGGCGGCTTCCCGGCCCGGACTCGATATCGCGGCACAGGCGGAAAGCGGCATGATGAGCATGAATGGCGACGCTCATGCAGATCCCACACGGGTCGGCTTCACGATCGTCGACGTCCTGGCCGGTCGAACGTTGGCTACCGGGGTGCTTGCTGCACTGGTACGGCGTAGCGTGAGCGGGCAGGGCGCCCACGTCATGGTATCGCTGATCGACGTGGCGACCGACGCCCTGAGCCAGCAGTGGGCCGAACACCAGCTTTACGACACCATGCCGTCGCGGTGTGGCAATGGGCAACCTGCACTGGCGCCAGCGGCCGATGTGGTCGGCACCGCGCAAGGCCAGATCGTGCTGTCGGCCTACCTGCAGGAGCACTTCGCGCGCCTGTGCCAGTGCATCGGAAAACCAGACCTCGCCCAGGACCCGCGCTTCCGCGACAACGCCGCGCGTGTGGCGAACCGGGCGGCGTTGCGGCAGGTGCTGGCCGATGCGATGTCGAAGGTGAGTGCCGAGCAGGCATGTGTCTTGTTGAATGAGGCTGGTGTCGTCAGCGGCGTTGTGCGCGATCTTGGGGGGGCCATGCGCCAGGCCGAGACGCACACCCCGGAGCGACTGGTCAGCGTATCGAGCCCGGGAAATCGGATGCTGCGAATGCCCGCGTTGCCCGTAACGATCGATCAGACGCCGCACCTTGATGCGACGCTACCCGACCTGGACCAGCATGGCGCTGCGATCCGTGCCGAGGTTTCCTGTCAAGGCGGCTAAACGGCGCCTGGACACCCGTGCAGCAACGCCCCTGTGGAGCGGTATGTACACGTGGGCACATCCACAGGGGCAGATCACAGGGCACAAGGCCTTTTTGTTCGCCGAATCTGCCGCCATAATGCATGTCGTCATACAACGAAGAGAGAAAAGGACATGCGCACCCCATCGGCAATTCACCATCGTTCCCGCAGACTGGCACTTGTCGCGTCGCTCATCCTGGCGTACGGGACAGGGGTGGGCGCCGCCACGCTGGACCGCACACAGCTTGAGCAGTCGGCGGGGCGCGCGGCGGCGGCGAGCTATCGCGAATGGGTAGAACTGCTGGCGATTCCCAATGATGCGACCGTGCCGGCCGATATCCAGAAGAACGTGGACTGGCTCACCAAGGCGTTCTCGCGGCGCGGCTTCCAGGCGCAGGCGCTTGCAAATGGCGACAAGCCGATGATGTACGCCGAGTATACCGCGCCTGGGGCCGGGCCGCGCAAGACCGTGCTGTTCTACATGCATCTGGATGGACAGTCCGTGACGCCGTCCCAGTGGGCACAGAAGAGTCCATGGGAAGCCACGCTCAAGGCGCGCGCTGCCGATGGCAAGTGGGAGACCTTGCCGCTGGACAAACTGTACGGGGGGCAGGTAGATCCCGAGTGGCGCTTGTTCGCGCGGTCTTCATCGGACGACAAGGGGCCGATCGTGATGTTCCTGGCAGCCTTCGATGCGCTCAAGGCGGCCGGCGTGGAGCCGGGCGTGAACATCAAGGTGCTGCTCGATTCCGAGGAGGAAAAGGGCTCGCCCTCGCTGGGACAGGTCATTGCGCAGAATCTTGCGCTGCTGCGAAATGATGGCATGGTCATCTTCGACGGCCCGATGCACCAGAGCAACCAGCCGACGCTGGTATTTGGCAATCGGGGCATCCAGCTCGTGCAGCTGAAAGTCTTCGGTGCAAGCCAGGGGCTGCACAGCGGGCACTACGGCAACTATTCCGCCAATCCGGTGCAGCGCATGGCGAGCCTGTTGGCGTCGATGAAGGACGACAATGGCCGTGTGACCATCCCGGGCTACTACACGCCGGTGAAATTCGATGAGCGTGCCCGCAAGATCATGGCCGCGGTGCCGGACGACGAAGCGGCGCTCAAGCGCCGGCTGGGCATCGCCAGCACGGAAAAGGTTGGCGCCAATTACCAGGAGGCGATGCAGTATCCGAGCCTGAACGTGCGCGGCATCGTGGCGGGCGACGTCGGCCCCAAGGCGCGGACCATCATTCCGGAAGTCGCCATCGCCGACATCGATCTGCGTACGGTACCGGAGACGCCGCCCGAGTCGCTGGTGGCGCTGCTGCGCAAGCATATCGAGAAGCAGGGCTACCACCTGGTGAACGGCGAGCCGACGGCGGAAGAGCGGGCGCGCTATCCGAAGCTGGCATCGCTTACGGCCGGCGAAGTGTCCGCCTCCAGTTCGGCCGCACGCACCGATCTGGAAGCGCCGATCAGCAAATGGCTGCAGGGTGTGATGCACGATACCTACGGGAAGGCGCCCGTGCAGATCCGGATGATGGGGGGAACCGTCCCCACGGGCGCTGCAGTGCAGGCGCTCAAGTCGCCGTTCGTGATCGTGCCGCTGGTCAATGCCGACAACAATCAGCACAGCTTTGACGAGAACATGCGGCTTGGCAATTACCGCGATGGCATTCAGACTGTCATGGGCATCTTGCAGACGCCCTTCAGGTAAGCCGGTAAGTCGCGCCGCGCTTCGTTCAGGGACTGATCGGGCGCGGGATTGCACGCATGGTCACTTCGCCAAGTGCACCGAGGTTCAAGTGGTCAAGGGCGGCGCTTGCCGCGTCGCCCCATTCCACTAACATTTGGGCACCGAGCCCGTGGTTGGCTGCGAGGTGATCGATGACCGGAGGTCGAGAACGCCTCCAGCCAGTGCTACGCGGCGAGTTTCAGCGCTTGCGAGAAGTCGGCGATCAGGTCATCGATATCCTCGATACCGGCCGACAGTCGCAGCATGCCATCGGAAATTCCCATTGCCTTGCGGGTCTCGGGGCCGGCTTCAAAGAAAATCGTGGGCGCCACGGGAATGATGAGCGTACGCGTGTCGCCGAGGCCGGTCGCCTTGATCGGCAGCTTCAGCGTGTTGACGACGTCAATCATGCGGTCCGCGTTCAGAAGTTCGAACGACAGGAGCCATGACGCGCCAGAAAACAGCGATTGCGCGATCTCATATTGGGGGTGGCTCTTCAGGCCAGGATAGAACACCTTGCCGATAGCCTTGTGTCCCTCCAGGAATTGGGCGAGTGCCAGCGCGTTATCGCTGCTTTGCTTCACGCGCAGCGCGAGCGTTTCCGCCCCAGTGGCAATCGTATGGGCCTGCTCGGACGACAAGGCCGCGCCCATGTCGCGCAGCCCCTTCTTGCGAATCTGCAGAAGGCCCTGTTCCTGTGCCGCCGAGCGCCGATATTCATCGGCAATGTTCGGATACGCGCTCCAGTCGAACAGGCCGGTGTCGGTTACGGCGCCCCCAAGCGCGGTGCCATGGCCGGCGATCGTCTTCGTCAGCGAGTTGATAACGAGGCTTGCGCCGACCGCCTTTGGCTTGAACAGGGCGGGCGAGGTAATCGTGTTATCGACGACATAGGCGATACCGCGCTCGCGGCACACGTTGCCGATGCCAACCAGATCGGGAATCTGTGTGCCCGGATTCGCGATGGTCTCGACGAACACCATGCGGGTGTTCGGTCGGATTGCCTGCTTCACGTCTTCGACGTTGCATGCATCGACCGTCGTCACGTCGATGCCAAGCGTACGGAGGGTCCCGAACAGGCTGTTGGTGTTGCCGAACACGTAACGGCTTGCAACGAGATGATCTCCCGCGCGCAAGAGCGTGAGAAACGTGGCCGTGATCGCGGCCATGCCGGTGCTGAAGCAGATTGTCCCGGCGCCTTCCTCCAGCTTGGTGATCTTGCGCTCGAGGGCGGCGGTCGTAGGTGTCCCCTGCCGCGCGTAGTTGAATCCGCCCTTCCTGGTGCCCTGGAATACACCGATCAGATCCTCGACGCGATCGAAACCAAACTGCACGGAGGTATGAATCGGCTGGTGAACGCCACCATGCTCGGTACCTGTGGTCCTGTCGCCATGAACGATGGCGGTAGTGAAGCCTTGCTTGTCCATTCCTTGTGCCTTTTGATTCGATCAGAGTTGCCCGATTATCGCTGCTAACCCTTACTCTGCGAAAGCCCTATGCACCGTGGATCGGCCGTGGCGGCTGGGGCGTAAGCCTGGCCCGTGCCGTTGTCGACGGAGGTGTGGCTGTAGTGACCGCCAGGCGGGCCCCCCGATTACCAGCCATGCAAGCGGCTCCATTCCGTGATTCCGCCTTCCTTGTCAAGAGCCTGGTAAGCAGGAAACTGCGCGCCGGTGGCACAGGCGTGGTTGGGCAGGATGCGCAGTAGGGTTCCGACCGGGAAGCGCGCGGCGATGTCGGTGTCCGGGGCGCCATCGCGCGACAGGATGCCGTGCTCCTGGTTCGCGCCGCCAAGGAAGTACCCTGGAATCACCGCGCCATCGATGCCGCACACCAGACCATAGCCGAAGTCGCGTTGTTGCTTCTGCGTGCCACGGTCGCGACTCATGGCCATCCAGCCCGCGTCGACGATAGCCCACCCTTTTTCGGCCTGGTGCCCGATCACGGTGGTCAGCACACTGAGCGCGATGTCCTCGGTCGAGCAAACGCCGACGTTGTGCATCACGAGGTCGAAGAAGACATAGACGCCCGCGCGCACTTCGGTCACGCCCTGCAGGTTCTCTGCGCTGAGGGCCGTAGGCGTCGACCCGACGCTCACCACCGGGCACGGCAGGCCGGCTTGCCGCAGGCGCTCGGCAGCCCGCACGCACCCGGATCGCTCCTGTTCGGCCATCGCGACAAGTGCCTCGCGGGTATTGAGTTCATAGCTCGACCCAGCGTGGGTCATCACACCACCCAGACACGCGCCGCCTTCATGCAAAATGGTTGCAACGTCGAGCAATGCCGGTTCATCCGGCAGGATGCCGGAGCGATGACCATCGGTGTCGATTTCGATCCAGACTTCGAACATCTCGCCGTGCTCGGCGCCGAAGGCAACGATGGCGCGGGCGGAATCCACACTGTCCGTCAGGATCTTGAGATCGCAGCCTCGGCGGCGCAGCGCCAACGCCTGCGGCAGTTTGTTGGCCACCATCCCCACGGCATAGAGGATATCCGTGATGCCGTCGTCAAAGAATTGCGTGGCCTCCTTGAGCGTGGAAACCGTGATGCCGCTGGCGCCCGCCGAAATCTGTGCCTTGACGACGGGGGAGCACTTGGTCGTTTTGACGTGCGGGCGAAAGCGCACACCCAGCGCATCCATGCGCCTCTGCATGCAGTGGATGTTATGTTGCATGCGCTGCGTGTCGATGATCGCCGCTGGCGTGTCGACGCTCGCAAGGGATTGGGGGTGGCTTGTCATATCGTCTCTGTTTGTCTTCAGTCCAGAAATTGGCCCTTGGCGTTCAGCGTCAGCACATCGTCGCGCAGGCCGCTCGCAATCGGTTGCCTCTTGTTGCCTGGCAACTTGCGCCGAGACGAACGGCTGGCCGAGGCCCTTAATGTACGAACGATAGGGCGGCTTGTGGTTAAATTTGAGAACATCAATCGTTAAGCTGAAGTGAATGATCCAGATCGAGGACCTCCGGCTGGTCGAAGCGTTGGCGCAGTCGCCTTCGCTCAGTGCGGCGGCACGCGCCCTGAATGTGACGCCTCCGGCCTTGTCGGCGCGTCTTCGCAAGCTGGAAGCGACCCTGGGGCTGGCGCTTGCTACCCGCACGGCGCGGCGGTTGAGCCTGACCCCGGAGGGGGAACGCCTTGCGCGCGAGGGTTCGGCCCTGCTGGCGCAACTGGAAGCGCTGCCGGAGTCTTTCCGGCGTGAGGACAGCCGACTGACGGGAACCTTGCGTATCGCCGCACCCTTCGGCTATGGACGACACCATATTGCGCCGCTGCTGGCTCGCTTCGCCCAGGCCCATCCGGATTTGCGTCTGCAGCTCGATTTACGTGAGACACCCTGGCCGGATCGACATGATTCAGATGCAGTCATTCACATTGGTACCGTGCGGGACTCATCCTGGGTCGCCCGCACGCTGGCGGCCAATGCGCGCTGGTTGTGTGCCAGTCCGGCCTATTTGCGCAGGCACGGCACGCCTGCCGAACCGCGCGACCTGCTCGCGCACGCCTGCATCTGTATTCGTGAGAACGATGAGGATGTGACCCTATGGCGCTTTCGACGGGCTGACAGCGGCGCTGGCCGACGGCAATCTGCGCGCGAGACCGTTCGTGTGGTCCCCGCCTACACCAGCAACGACGGGAGTATTGCGCGCCAGTGGGCGGAGCAGGGATTGGGTCTGGTGCTGCGTTCGGAGTGGGACACGACCGAAGCGGTCGCACGTGGGCGGCTTGTACGGGTTCTGGCCGACTGGGAGTTCGACAGCGCGCCGGTGACCCTGCTCGTACCGAGGCGGCGTGGACGGACGGCACGCGTGCAAGCCCTCATGCAGTTCTTCGAAGAGGCCTTGGGAGGACAAAAGCAGCAGGGATCGGGCAGGCAGGCGACGTAATCCGTGGCCTTGGCTGCATTGCAGCGGTTTGCGTTCCAACTACGCAAGGTTGTTGCGTAGGGAGGTAGCAAACGGGGACGCTGTTGCGCCACAACGCTCTAACATTGCAGACATTGCGCCACGACGCGTCGCGTGCTGGGCAAGGAATGTCAGGGAATGGGAGACGTTTGAATGTCACACACTGCGACGAAAGCGCACCGGCTTCAGCTTGATGGCGGCACATTGCTGCGCCAGCTCAAGGGGCTCGGGGAAATCGGCGCCGATAGCGAGGTCGGCGGCCGTACTCGCATAGCCCTTACCGACGCCGAGAAGGCCGGACGCGACCTGGTTGCCCACTGGATGCGCGAACTGGAACTGGAGGTCGTCATCGACCGTATCGGAAACCTGTTCGGCATCCTTCGATCCGAGGCGGATGATGGCACCCAGGCACCGCTGATGATGGGCTCGCACATTGATAGCGTGACAAACGCAGGCGCGCTGGATGGTTGTTACGGCGTGCTGGCCGGACTGGCCGTGGCGCGAGCCTATCGGCAAGCTGGCATCGCACCCTCCCGCACCATCATGGTCGGGGCCTTCACCAACGAGGAAGGCATCCGCTATCAGCCCGACATGATGGGCTCGCTGGTCTATGCCGGGGGGTTATCCGTCCAGGAAGCCCTTGATACCGTTGGGACCGATGGCACGCGGCTTGGCGATGAACTGGCTCGCATTGGCTATGCGGGCACGCTGGAGCCCGGTGCCATCGTCCCCCATGAGTATGTCGAACTCCACATCGAACAAGGCCCGATTCTGGAGGCGGAAGGTATCCAGATTGGCGTGGTCGAAAACCTGCAGGGTATCTCCTGGCAACAGGTATCCATTCAAGGCAACGCCAACCATGCCGGTACGACGCCGACACATCTCCGGCACGATGCCGGATTCGTGGCCGCTGCCATCGTGACGTTCCTGCGCCAACTCGCGCAGGACTCCGGCGGTACGACACTGGCGACGGTTGGCTGCCTGAGCGTGCAGCCTAACGTCATCAACGTCATCCCACGCCGCGCCACGCTCACGGTAGACCTTCGGGACCCGGACGAGCAGCGCCTGAAGCTGGCCGAGCGGCGCTTTGCGGAATTCCTGGAGACGGTCGCCCAGCAGGAGGGTGTGACAGTTACCACGGAGCGGTTGGCCCGGTTCGAGCCGGTTGTTTTCGACGCTGGCCTCGTGGATAGCGTCGAGGCATCGGCGAAACGCCTTGGTTTTACCAACCGGCGCATGACGTCCGGCGCTGGCCACGACGCGCAGATGATTGCCCGCATCGCGCCTGCCGCCATGATCTTCGTCCCGAGCCAGGGGGGCATCAGCCACAACCCACGCGAGCACACCGACGACGACCAACTCATCATGGGTGCGGACGTCCTGCTCGATGTCGTGCTCCATCGCCTCGGCCAGGCGCAGGCCTGAACCATCATCCGATCGGATTATCTATGCTGACCAAGAATTCCCGTGCCCGCCGGGCCGCCTATCCTGCGGATCTCAAGGACATCATGAGCGTCGAGCAAGCCGAGCGCAGCCGCGCCTGGCTCTCGCATTGGGACCAACTGATCGCCGGGCCCACGCCGCTGCGCGACCTTCCCATGCTTGCCGCCAGCCTGAATATCGCCCAACTGAGCGTGAAGGATGAATCCGTTCGCTCGCCGCTGGGCAGTTTCAAGGCGCTGGGGGCACCGATTGCCCTGGTCCGACTGATTCTGCGCCTGTACCCCGAGCGGAAGTTGGACCCGCTGGCACTGATTGACGGGAAATATGCGGACCTGCTGAAGGACTTCACCGTCATCAGCGCGACGGACGGCAACCACGGCCGCGTACTGGCGTCCGCAGCCAGGTCATTCGGCTGCCAATGCGTGATTGTGCTGCACGCCAATGTCAGTCAGGAGCGCGAAGATGCCATCGCGGCCTACGGCGCAACCATTGTCCGTATTGCCGGCAACTATGATGAATCCGTGGAAGAGGCGGCTCGCCTTGCCGCTGCCAATCCCTGGACGGTCGTCTCGGACACCTCCTACGAGGGCTATCAGGACATCCCACGCGACGTAATGCAGGGTTACGGCGCCATCGCTGCCGAGATACTGACGCAGGCAGAGGTGGCTTCGGGGCAGTCGTGCCCCTATACGCACGTATTCTTGCAGGGGGGCGTCGGTGGACTTGCCGCTGGCATCGCCAGCTATTTCTGGGAGTACTTTGGCGCGCATCGTCCGCAGTTCATCGTCGTCGAACCCGTGCAGGCGGACTGCCTGTATCAAAGCGCGCTGCAAGGCAGGGCGGCCAACGCCACCGGTTCGGTTGATTCCGTGATGGCAGGGCTGGCCTGCGGAGAGACGTCGCCCCTCGCCTGGCGCTTTCTCGAGAGCAGCGTGGACGTCTTCATGACGATCTCGGACGAAGACGCCGTGGCCGCAATGCACCAACTCGCGGGGAAGCCGACTGGCGATCTGCCGGTCTTGGCGGGGGAATCTGGCGCAGCGGGTCTCGCCGGACTGGCCGTGCTTCGTGCGAATGCAGCGCTTTCCGAGGAAGCCGGGCTGGATGCAACCTCACGCGTCCTGGTCATCAATACGGAAGGGGCAACGGCGCCGTCCGTCTACCAGCAACTGGTGGGCGAGTCGCATGAATCGGTGCTCGCCCGGCAGACTGCCTGGCTGGCGCGTTGAAGCCAGTCTGTGGCACAGGCTTGTCTGGCCGAAAGCCTAGGATTCGATGGCCACGCCAAGGCTTACCTTGGCCCGCTGCATGGCCACGTGCGTCTGAAAGCTCTTGACATTGCCGGAGACAAAAAAGAGCTCACGGGTGAGCCGTTCATACTCTGTCATGTCGGCGACAGCCAGCACCAGAACGAAGTCGAAGTCTCCGGTGACATAGTAGACCTGCTGGACCTGTGGGCAATCGACGAAGCGCTTCTTCACCTCGTCAAGCAGGTCCAGGCGCTCGCTCTCAAGTTTCACCTGGACCAGCACGGTAATGGGCTTGCCCACCCTTGATGGGTCCACCACCGAGATGTTCGCCGTAATAACGCCATCCGCCTCGAGGGCAGCAATGCGTCGATTCACCGCCGAGGGCGACAGGCTGACCGCGTCCGCGAGTTCGCGTTGTGACAGCCTGTTGTTGGTCTGCAGCAGTTGCAGCAACTTTCGGTCATATGAATCTAGTTGCAGTGCCATGGATTCCCTTCGGCGTAGATCGGATCGGCGCAAGTTTCGTTCGATTATTGCGCATTTTTACCGATATATCGCGCTTGCCAACGCAACGACGTTTCATTCCGGCCTGCAAGATCGAGCAATTCTTGCGACGTCGCGCACGTAAGATGCTAGCGGTTGCTCCGACATCGAGACACTTCCATGCACGCTGACAAAGACCTCCGTGACCTGCTCAAATCCTGGCGGCACGAACTTCATCGACATCCGGAGACAGGCTTCGAGGAACTGAGGACTTCGGACTTCGTCGCAAGACTGCTGGGTGACATGGGAATGGACGTGCAGCGGGGCATCGGCGGAACCGGCCTGGTCGCGAGCTTGCGTGTGGGCGACGGTCCAGGTGCGATCGGCCTGCGCGCGGATATGGACGCGCTGGCGATTCACGAGAACGCTCCGGATCGGGCTTACGCTTCCCGGACCGATGGCAAGATGCATGCGTGCGGTCATGATGGTCATATGGCCATGATTCTGGGTGCCGCCAAACTGCTCAGCGAACGTCGGGATTTCAACGGGACGGTGCGCTTTATCTTCCAGCCTGCCGAGGAGCACGGCTGCGGTGCCAAGGCGATGATGCAGGATGGCCTGTTCGAACGCTTCCCGGTCGATGCCATATACGGCGCGCACAACATGCCAGGCTTGCCGACTGGCAACATTGCAACCCGTGTCGGCGGCATCATGGCCAGCGAAGACAATTTCGTGATTCACGTGAAGGGGCAGGGCACTCATGCAGCCCGGCCGCATATGGGTATCGACCCCATCGTGATTGGATCGGAAATCGTGCTTGCTCTGCAGACAATCGTCTCGCGCAACCTTGATCCGAGCCTGCCGGCGGTGATTTCCTGCACGGAATTCATTACCGACGGCATTCGCAACGCCATTCCGACGAACGTCACGATCAAGGGCGACACCCGCAGCTACACCCCTGCGGTCCAGTCCTTGCTCGAAACCCGTATGCGGGAAATCTGCGAAGGCATCTGCCGAATGCATGGGGCGAACTGCACTTTCGAATACACCCACGAGTTTGCTCCGACCGTGAACTGGGAGCAGTGTGTCCCGGTTGCGCTGGAAGCGGCACGCAGCGTGGTCGGCGAGGATCGCGTGAACGGCGCCGTCGCCCCGATGATGATTTCCGAAGATTTCGGCGCGTTCCTGCAGGTTGTACCTGGCGCATTTGTCTTTATCGGCAATGGTGAATCGGGTAGCACGGGCGGCGTTCCGTTGCACAACAACCACTACGATTTCAATGACGACGTGCTGACCATCGGGGCAAACTATTTCGCGCAGATTGCCCGCGTCGCATTGCCGGTGTGACATTGCTGTTCGGACCCGAGGAGACCATATGAGTGCCCTTCAAGGTAGCAATCCAGATTGTTTTTACCAGTCAGCGGTAGCTGTACTCCGGGATGACCTGGCGCTTGCCTTGAGGGTAGCGGCAAGCCATGGCCTTGCGGAAGGGGTCTGCAATCACTTCAGTGTGGCAATTCCGGGCGATGAGGGTCTGTTTCTGCTCAACCCACGCGGTCTGATGTGGAGCGAGGTCACGGCGGACGATATCGTCATCGTCGATGCCGAAGGCAGCAAGGTGGCGGGACGCCACGAGGTGGAGCCAACCGCCATGTTCATTCACGCTGCGATTCACCGCATCGCTGGCAAGCAGTGCGTGTTGCATACACATATGCCCTATGCCACGGCACTGACGTTGACGGAGGTTCGCGGGCTGGATACGACCTTGTCGCAGAACGCCATGCGGTATCACGGACGCATCGCCATCGATGCCGAATACAACGGCCTGGCCCTGGATGCGAGCGAAGGGGAGCGCATTGCGAGAGCCATGAGGGGCGCCGATGTCATGTTTCTGGGCAACCATGGCGTGGTCGTGTGCGGCGAGCGCGTCGACTATGCCTACGATGACCTGTATTACCTGGAGCGAGCCTGTTCCGCACAGGTAATTGCGCTATCCACGGGGAAGAGGTTGTGCCCGGTAGCGCCCGGGCTCGCCGAGACGGTGGCCCGCCAGGTCCAGGGCGAACGCCTTCAGTCAGAACTGTTTTTCTCTGCGCTTCGGCGGACCATTCGGTAGGCACTCATCGCGTTCTATCTGATCGGTCTTGCCAGACCTCGTGCGGACGCATCTATCACGCAATTGCGGGCGCTCCGGGAAGCAGCCGCATCCGGCTGAGTGTGCCCAGCCGGTCCGACCGGCATTTCAGGCCGACTGCCTGAGCCAATGGCGCGCCACGTCCAGGAGCCGGTTCACGAATCCCCATTCGTTGTCGAACCACAGCATAAGATTGACCAGGCGCTGGCCGCTCACGTTTGTCTGGGCACCGTCGATGATTGCGGAATGGAAGTCGTGATTGAAGTCTATCGAAGCGTGGGGGTCTTCGGAATACGCGATGAGACCCGCGTACGGTCCGGTCGTCGCGTCCTGTAGCAGGCGGTTCAAGCTCGTCGTGTCCACGTCGCGCTCGACCGAAAGCACCATGTCGATGGCCGATACGTTATGCGTGGGCACGCGTATTGCCTTGGCATGCACTCGCCCCTTCAGCTCGGGAAGCAGGCGTTCAACGCCGCGGGCCAGGCCAGTTGATACCGGGACGATGGATTGCATGGCCGAGCGCGTTCGGCGCAGGTCACGATCGTGATAGCCGTCAATCAGCGGCTGGTCGTTCATGACGGAATGCAGCGTCGTCAGCACGGCCTGCTCGATTCCCAGTTCCTGGTGAAGCAGGGAGAGCACCGGGACCACTGCATTGGTCGTACAGGAAGCACTCGAGACCAGGCGCTCCTTGCCCGCAAGCGTGTTGTGGTTCGTGCCATAGACGATGGTTGCGTCGACATCGGCAGCACTGTCGCCGGGGTGGGACAGTAGCAGGCGCTTGCAGCCGGCGTTCAGAAACCGCGTCAGCGATGCCCGATTGCCGTAGACGCCGGAGCATTCAACGAGCAAATCGACGTTGAGGGCATCCCAAGCTACCTCTTCGGGGGTTGTCGCATGGAAGACCGGAATTTCGTCACCCTCGATGAGCAGCGCGCCATCGCCGACACCGACCTTCCCGGGGAAGCGTCCGTGGGTCGAATCGAAGCGGGTGAGATATGCCATGCTCGAGAGGTCGGCCGGCTCGTTAATCGCTGCGATTTCGAAGGATTCCCGACAGTCGGATTCGTAGAGTGCGCGTACGAAGCACCGGCCGATACGGCCGTATCCATTGATCGCGATACGGTGCGGTGCGGGATGCATGCCTGGCACAACCGAACTCCTTCGTGGATTGAGGGCGCAATTCTAGCGCGCCCGCCCGCTGACTTGCCGAAGTCCATGTAACGGTCTATGGGTCGCCATAGGTGGCTGGGCTGAATACCTTGGAGAGGTGCCACGCCAGACGACGGGTAGCCACAGCCGTGACGTGGCGGTTGGCTACGCCGCCAGCCCAGTCGATGTATCACGCTGCGCAAAGCAGCGGCGATGCCTGCGCACTGCCGCTTGGGGCGCTGCCCGGAAAACTCGCTTCATAGGACCTTCGAAGCTGGCGTTGGGCCCGCCTGGCGCAGGAATTCCGCTGGAAGTCAGCTCCGCAGGTCATGCAGCCCGGATCTGCATGGTAAGGTTGGCAGGTGCAGCGATTCATGCACAAGGCATTGGCCGGGGAGGAGACTGCCCGTCGGCCAGACAAACTCACCCATAAAGAACATGAAGATTCATCACGCTATCACTGCGGCTGCCCTTGCTGCCTTTGTCTGTAATGTATTTGGCGCGGACGACCGCATGCCGCCGATACCTGCAGACAAGCTCACCGAAGCGCAAAAGAAATCCATTGAACTGCTTTCGGAAGGGACGCCTGCCGGAGGTGCGCCGAGAAATGTGAGTGCGGGCCCGTGGGTACCATTGCTGCGGAGCCCCGAATTGCTGAACCGCCTGCAACGCATGGGCGCCTATCTGCGCTATGAAAGTGCGTTCGAACCTCGGTTGAGCGAGTTCGTGATCCTTCTGACGGCACGGCAGTGGAGCAACCAGTACGAGTGGCTCGCGCATCAGAAGCTGGCGCTGAAGGCGGGTGTCTCGCCGTCAGTGACGCAGGCCATTGCCGAAGGGCGGCGGCCGGCGGGGATGAGCGCGGATGAGGAAGCGCTCTATGACTTCATTGGCGAGTTGGACCGCAACAAGAGCGTGAGTGATCCGACTTACGCGCGCATCAAGGACAAGTTCGGCGAGCGGGGTGTGATCGACCTCATTGCCATCAATGGGTACTACAGCATGCTTGCCGCTGTGCTCAACGTCGCGCAGTCTCCGTTGCCCGGCAACGCCCCGCAGCAGATTCCGACGCTGCCCCGATAAGCCGAGCCATCCGGACAACCCCAGGAAGCGTTTCGCCGGCCTGGCCGTACGGCCGGCGGAGGGTTGCGCCGCAAGGAGCCGGGAAATTCCCTCCATCGTGGTCTATGGAGTTCGGGCCGCGGGGGGCGTCGCTGGGCGTGCGGGCCCCGGGGGTTCGTCATTCCCATGTATCGATAATTCCCGCACGCTTGCTCTGCGTAACAGGCCGAAACAACCTATGCGCAGGTGGGACTGCACATTCGCGTAAATCTCCGCTATGCTGCGCGGAATCCGGCAATGGTGCCGGTAGTTCTGCGATAGGAGCGATATGGCAACGAAGAAGACGGCCGCCCCGAAGACTGCGGCAAAGAAAGCGGCAGCCCCGGCAAAGAAGGCTGCTCCCGTAGCGAAGAAGGCAGCGCCTGCAGCCAAGAAGGCAGCGGCAGCAGCACCGGTTGCAAAACCGCTGAAGGATACGTTCAACAAGTCGAGCCTGCTGGCCCACCTGGTTGCACAGACTGAGCTGGACAAGAAGACTGTGCAAACGGTGCTGTCGCACCTCGAGAACACCATCGTGAGCTCGATCCACAAGAAGGGCGCTGGCGAATTCACGCTGCCGGGCCTCTTCAAGGTCTCCGCGATCCAGGTTCCGGCAACGAAAAAGCGCTTCGGCAAGAATCCTTTCACGGGCCAGGATCAGTGGTTCGCTGCCAAGCCGGCTTCCGTGAAGGTCAAGGTTCGTCCGCTGAAGAAGCTGAAGGACGCTGCCCTGTAAGGCACGGGTTCGCCAGGACGAAGAATGGGAAGCCAAGGCTTCCCATTTTTTTTGTCTTGCGGCTTCCCAATAGACTCCGAAAACGACCTGTGCGCGGAAACCCTGTACGCGGAAGCAGGGCCGCTTGCCTGCAGAACGTGGCAGCCGACGCCGCCGATGTCGGGTGCTGCCGTCGACTGCAGTCTATTTGACCATCGGGCGCGCAGGCCGGCTGGCATCCTTCAGGATTCCAGGCAGCCTGGAGATCTGTGCGTTTGGCGTTCCGGATTTCCGCCTTGCGGTGCCGATTGCTCCCATCGTGGCGCAGGGCAATCCGGTGCTGACCGGTCGAAGTCGCCGACATCTTCCATTTCTGCCGCGGGCGGCTGTTGAACGAGAAGATAGATTTCGCGCGACACGACGGCGGCCACGACGATGACGGTCGCGGTAACGAGGGCCTGAGCGAGAAGTCGGTTCCAGCGATTCAAAGGGGTTTTGGTGTGTGGGGGCTTGCGATTCGCCGCCAGTCCAGCCAATGCTGCGGATTCGGAGCATGGGCTTGTCGCGCGAATACTGTATATGCATACAGTATATCCGGGATGCCGCAAAAAAGAAGCCCGCGGCGGATCGCGCGCGGGCTGGGCTGTCATGGGGTCAATCACGACAGCGTCATTGTAGGGTGGGTCATGCGGCAGGTATGCCCCACTAGCGTGGCATGGCGGGATTAGTGTCGGGGGTGGCGACCGTTAGCCCTCCGATGCGTACGCCGAAGATCGGATTCCGTTGCGCTTCTGCAATGTCCAGACAGACGGAAGCGTCGAAGGCGCGCTGCTTGCCAGCGCCCGTCACGGCTGGCAGCGCTTCTCGAAAACAAGGCGGGCGTGCACCGAAAAGGCCTGCCGTGCACCGAAACGCCCCCCGTACCGATCTGATTTCTGCGCCGCGTCATCGGCAAAATTCCTGCTTTCCCCCCAAAAGACCTACGGGTTATTGCTCGTTGTTCCCTGGCATGTCTGTTGCATAGCATTCAAGGGACTTGAATTTGGTGCAGAGAACTTTCCCAAACGCTCACGGGCGCGCGTTCGGCGCCTTGCACCGTTCGGTCCAGATGCCGGGCCTGCCGCCCGTTGGACATCTCTATTAAGGGGAACAGAGTGCTGAAGAAGAAAACTGTGGCCACGGCCGCGATTGCCGCCGCCGCTACCGGAGTGGTGCTGATGTCCGCGCCGGCGCAGGCAAAGGACGTCGTCAAGATCGCGTTTGTGGGCCCGCTGACCGGTGGGGTGTCGTCGATCGGCCTGGGCGGGCGCAACTCGGCAGACTTGGCCGTACGCCTTCGCAATGCCGATCCGAAGGCCAAATACACGTACGAGCTGGTCGTCCAGGATGACGAGTGCCGGCCCAACGTGGGCGTACAGGTTGCCACCAAGATTGCCGCGGACAAGTCCATTGTGGCCGGTGTCACGCACTTCTGCTCGGCCGTGGCGATGGGCACGGTCGGTGTCTACAACCGCTTCGGCATGCCCGCAGTGGTGTGGGGCGCGGTGCTGCCCGAAGTCACGTACGGGAACAACTTCAAGGAGATCCACCGTGTCAACGGCACGATGATCAACCAGAGCGAAGTGGCCGCAAAGTTCATGACCGGCCTGGGCTACAAGAAGTGGGCGATCATTCATGACACCACCGATTACGGCAAGGGCCATAACAAGTACTTCAGTGAATTCCTGAAGAAGGACGGCGGCACGATCGTTGGCACATTTGGCGTCACGGCCGACCAGCAGGACTTCACGACCGAGTTGACCAAGATCCGCGAACTCAAGCCCGACGTGGTCTATTTCGGTGGTCTCACCCCGCTGGGCGTACGTATCCGTACCCAGATGGAGAAGCTGGGTATCAAGGCCCAGTTCGAAGGCACCTCCGGCATCAAGTCCGACGCCTATATCGAAGGCGTGGGCAAGCCGCTCTCCGAGGGATCGCTCGCCTTCATCGAAGGTGCGCCTGTCGAGAAGCTGGCCGGTGGCCAGTTCTTCATGGAGCGCTACACGCAGCAAAAGTACGGCGAGCCGCCCGAGGCCTATGGCCCGTTTGCCTATGCCGCCGCCAACCTCATCATGGACGCCGTGGAAAAGGTCGGCCCGGATCGCAAGAAGGTGCGTGACGTGCTGAATGGCACGAAGAATGTCGACACCGTCATTGGCAAGGTTACCTTCGACGAGCATGGCCAGAACGTGGTGCCACTGATCACCAAGTACGTCGTCGAGGACGGCAAGTGGGTGATCTGGGAAGACAGCGCGTACGGCAAAGGTACGAAGAAGCTGAGCGGACTGTAAGCAAGGAGCTGGCGACCTGGGGGCGTGGGTTGCGCGCCCGGGCGCCAGCGCAGCTGGACGGTCTATTCAGGCCATTCTGGGGATACCGATGAGTGTATTGGGACAGTACGTCTTCAACGGGCTGATGCTCGGCATGATCTACGCCATGGTGGCAGTCGGCTTCACGCTGTTTTTCGGCGTGCTGGACGTCATCAAGTTTTCTCACGGCGATGTACTGATGGTGGGGGCGTTCGCGGGGCTCGCCGCATCGGCCGGCGTGGTTGCGCTGCACGTGGATTCGCCGTGGCTGCAGTTACTGGCAATCGTGGTGTGCGCGGTGATCGTGACGGGCATTCTGGGTGCCGTCATTGCGCGACTGCTGATCTTGCCCCTGCGCAAGGCGCCGCCGCTCAACACGCTGCTGGCGACGCTGATGCTGGGTACGGTGTTGCGCGAAGCCGTGCGCCTCTTTTATCCGGATGGCTCGAACCCGAAGCCGTTTCCCGCGCTGCTGCCCAGCACGGAGCTCACGCTCGGTGCGCTCACGCTGCGCGCGGACAACCTGATCTTGCTGGCCGCCGGTGTCGCCATCATTATCGGCGTCCACCTGCTGATCACACGCACGCGGTTCGGCATGGCCATCCGCGCCGTGGCGCAGGACGGGGAGACTGCGCGCCTGATGGGCATCAACTTCGAGGTGGTGGTGCTGGCTACGTTCGCACTCGGCTCGGCCATGGCGGCGCTGGCCGGCGTGATGAACGGGCTCTATTACAACGAGATCAATTTCAATGTCGGCCTGCTGCTTGGCGTCATTGGATTTGCCGCTGCCATTCTTGGTGGCCTGGGCAACCTCTACGGTGCCATTCTCGGTGGCTTCCTGTTTGCGGCCCTGCAAGTTCTGGGCAGCGCGACATTGCCGGCCCTGGTGCCCGATATCCCGAGTGCCTACAAGGATGTCTTTGCATTTGCCGTGGTCATCGTACTGATGGCCTTCAAGCCGACCGGACTCATTGCGGAGAAAACCAGTGAACGTGTCTGACAACGTCTCGAATCCGCTGCCCCCGGCGGCCGCTGGTGCTGGCGGGAAGCCTCGCAGCCCGGCGCGGGTGCTGGGTATGGCGGCGATCGCCATCGTGGCCTATCTCTATCTGTTCCTGCACGCGGAATCGCAAGTCGCCGTGGCCGTGCTGCTGGCTGTGGCTGTGGCGGCCATCGTGATTGCCGGCAAGTTCAGGCTCACGCAGGCCGTGGAGCAAGCGGCCGCACGACGGCCCGGCCTGTCCCGATTGTGGTCGGTCATGGGTACGCTTGCGCTGATCGCGTTGTTCCACGAAAGCCATTTTGTGTTGCTGATGCTCTGCGCGGTGCTGCTCTATACCACCGCCTGCCTGGGCTTGACGGTGCAGTTCGGCTACTCCGGGGTGTCCAACTTTGCGGGTGCAGCGTTCTTTGGCATCGGGGCGTACACCACGGCCGTTCTCGGCGCGCACACGCCGATTCCGTCGATTCTCGTCATCGCGCTCTCCGGCATCGCGGCGGCCGTTATCGGCTCGCTGCTGATTGCGCCGGTACTGCGCACCCGAGGCCACTATGCGGCGTTGGTGACCATTGCGTTTGGCATCCTGTTCAAGACGTTCCTCGAAGTCAACGACGTGCTTGGCGGCCCGCAAGGTCTGCAGGTTCCCGGCATGACGTTGTTCGGCTTCCAGTTCAACGAGGGCGTCACGCTGTTCGGCATCGACGTGTCGTTCTATGCCAGCTATGCGCTTCTGAGCCTGGCCCTTTGCGCTGGTACGTTCGCCGTGGTCAAGGCGCTGGAGCGCTCCTGGGTGGGGCTGGCGATGGATGTGGTGCGCACCGACGAGACGGCGGCGGCGACGTTCGGCCTGCATATCGCGCGCTGGAAGGTCATCGCGTTCATGCTCGGCAACTTCTTCGCGGGCGTGGCCGGTAGCGTCTACGGCATGGTGACGGCGTTTGTGGCGCCGAACAACTTTACCTTCGCGGACTCGTTGCTGATGCTGTCGATCGTGATCCTGGGCGGACTGGGCAACGTGGTGGGCCTGATCCCGGCCGCCATCATCGTGCTGGTGCTCCCGGAGAAGCTGCAGTTCATCCAGGAATACCGCTTCCTCTTCTACGCGGCCCTGGTCATCGCGATCCTGCTGTTCCGTCCGGAGGGACTGTTGCCGCGCAAGATCCGCCTGTTCTTCCCGACCAAGGACACCCAATGAGCAACGCGATGATCGAGGTGCGCAATCTCACGATGCGATTTGGTGGCCTGACCGCGCTGGACAACCTCCAGCTCGACATCCGCCGCGGAGAAGTGCTGGGCCTGCTCGGTCCGAATGGCTCCGGGAAGACCACGTTCTTCAACGTGCTGACGGGCCTCTACAAGGCCAGCGCCGGCACCATCACGTATAACGGCGAGAACGTCATCGGCAAGACGCCGCAGGACATCTATCGCAGTGGCGTGGCACGGACTTTCCAGCGCTCGCGACTGTCGTTGCCATTGACGGTGTTTGACAACATCGTGATTGGCGACTACCAGCACATGCAGCACGGGCTCGTGTTCAACCTGTTTCGCCGCAAGGCCTTCCGCGCCGAATACGAGCGTTATGTAGAGTCCGTGCGCGAACTGCTGGGTATCTTCAGTCCCCCGCTGGTCAGTCGCCTGTTCGAACCAGTCGAGTCGTTCACGATGATCGACCGTCGCCGGATCGAGGTCTGCCGCGCGCTGATGAGCCGTCCCCGGCTGCTGCTTCTGGACGAACCGTCGGCCGGGATGACGCATGACGAAACCCACGAACTGATGGATGACATCCTGCAGGTGCGCGGCAAGCTGCAAGACCTGTCGGTCGTGCTCATCGAGCACGAGATGAACGTGATCGAACGCATTACGGACCGGTGCGTGGTGCTGAACTACGGCAAGAAGATCGCCGAAGGCACGTACGCCGAGATCACGGCCGATCCCGATGTGCAGACCGCCTATCTCGGGGAGGAAGCGGCATGAGCGAGAACACACTGCGGGTGGAGGGCCTGAGCACGGGCTATGACAAGGTCAACGTGCTGCATGACGTGTCCATCGATGTGCCGCCTGGCAAGATTACGTGCATCCTTGGCGCCAACGGGGCAGGGAAGAGCACGTTGATCCGCGCGATCCTGGGGCTCACGCCGGCGCGCAAGGGGCGCATCCTGTGGGATGGCGTCGATATCGCGGCGGAGAAGACGCACAACATCATTGCGCGCGGAATCTCGTGCATTCCGGAAGGGCGCAAGGTCTTTCCGCGCATGACCGTCGCCGAGAACCTGGCCCTGGGCGCCTTTCTGGAAGCCGACCCGGACAAGGTGCGCGAGCGCATCGCGCGGGTCTACGAGATCTTTCCACGCCTGCGGGAGCGGGCTGGCCAGCTGGCCGGCACGATGTCGGGCGGCGAACAGGCCATGGTGTCGATTGGTCGCGGATTGATGGCGCAGCCACGGTTGCTGGTCATCGATGAGCCATCGCTGGGATTGTCGCCGCTGTACGTGAAGGAGAACTTCAAGGTCATCCAGCAGATCAACGAACTCGGCATGACCGTGCTGCTGGTCGAACAGAATGCGCGGCAGACACTGGCGATCGCGCACCAGGGCTATGTCCTGACGCAGGGACGCGTGGTGGCGCAGGGTTCGGCCCAGGCCTTGCGGGAGAACGACGAAGTGCGTGCGGCGTATTTTGGCTAAGCCGAGCTGGCAAACCCATTCCGGAGACCCTGGTTTTGGACTCATTTCTCGATCTACCCGTGCGCGAACTGGTCGCGCGCATGTCCCGTCGCGAACTGCGCGCGGAAACCATCGTGCGTGCAGCGATTGATCGCATCCAGGCGCAGGACGCTGCCATCCATGCGTGGCAGCACGTCGGGGGCGACGCGGCCATCGAGCACGCGCGTCGCCTGGATGCCGGCGCAGTGTCCACGCCCTTGCACGGCGTGCCGCTTAGTGTGAAGGACCTGATGGATACCGCCGACTTGCCGACCACCTATGGGTCGCCGATCTACGCGGCCCATCGGCCCGGGCGCGATGCCGCCGCGGTTGCGCTGGCCCGCGGTGCCGGCGCGGTCGTGGTGGGCAAGACCGTGACCACCGAGTTCGCGACGTTCCAGCCGGGCCCCACGTGCAACCCGCGCGCCCCGGCGAACGCGCCCCGCACGCCGGGCGGTTCCTCCAGCGGCTCGGCGGCAGCCGTGGCGGCCGGCATGGTGCCGCTCGCATTCGGTACCCAGACGGCAGGCTCGATCATTCGTCCGGCCGCGTATTGCGGTGTCGTTGGCTACAAGCCCACGCACGCCACACTGCCGCTGGCAGGCATCAAGCCGCTGTCGCCAACCCTGGACACCGTGGGTGTGCTCGCGCGGAGCGTGGATGATGCGGCGCTTTTCATCGGCGCCCTGGCCCGTGACGTGTCGATCGCAGAGGCCTGTGCCCAGGCAATTGCTACTTCGCTGCGCGTCGGGATCGTCCGCACACCGCACTGGGATCGCGCCAGCGAAGGGGCCCGTGAAGCGCTGGAGACGGCGGCACGAGCGTTGCAAGGCCTTGGTGCGGTGGTGCAGGAAGTCGAATTGCCTGCCGTGTGCAATCGCCTGACGGAGGCCCAGATGGACATCATGGCTTTCGAAGCCGCTGCGGCATTCGCGCCGGAGGCAAGTGACGCGGCGGCAAGCTTCAGTGCGGCGTTTGCCCGCCAGCTCGATGCGGGGCGCGCGGTGACGGGAGAGCGCTTTCGCGCCGCGCTTGCGCTGGCCGAGACGGCAAGGACGTCCCTGGCGATGTCGCTCGAAGGGTTCGATGTCGTTCTGGCACCCAGCGCCGAAGGCGAAGCCCCCGAGGGTTTGGCCGCCACCGGCGACCCCATCTTCTGCCGGATGTGGACGCTGCTCGGCACGCCGTGCGTCCATGTGCCAACAGGTGTGGGAGCTGCTGGCATGCCCCTGGGCGTGACTGTTACCGGGCCGCGCCACGCCGACGTGCGCGTGCTGGCCGTGGCGCATCGTTTGCAGCAGGCGCTGGCAATTCAGGCCTGACTTGAGGAGAAGACGTGAATCAGAAATTGCAGCCCGAAAACTTCAACCACGCCGATCACGCCGATCACACTGATCAGGCCGCGCAAACCATCGCGGAGCGGGCGCAGGATCATGTTGACGCCGGGCGCCTGTCCGCATCGCTTGCTGCCCTGGCCCAGTTTGGCGGGAGGGACGACGGGGGGGTATCACGGGAAACGCTGACCGATATCGATCTGGCAGCACGCCGCCATCTGGTGGATCAGGCGCGCGCGCTGGGCTGCGAGGTGAGCATCGATGATTGCGCCAACCTGTTCTTCCGCCGCCCCGGACGCGAGGACTTGCCTCCCGTGCTGACCGGGAGTCATGCCGATACGCAGCCGGTGGGCGGCAAGTACGATGGCGCATACGGGGTGCTGGCGGGTCTGGAAGTCATCGCGGCGCTCAATGCGGCAGGTATCGAAACGCTGCGCCCGATCGAGGTGGTGTCGTGGACCAATGAGGAGGGCAGTCGCTTTGGGCCGGGAGCGATGGGCTCCAGCGCCTTTGTCGAGCCGGCGCGACTAGCCGGGTATCGCGACGCCGCCGACCCGGCAGGCATCCGTTTTGGGGATGCGCTGGATGCCGCGCTGGCGGCCAGTCGCGACGTGGCCCGCGTGCCGATGGCGCGGGCCATGGCGGCCTGCGTTGAACTCCATATCGAGCAAGGTCCGGTACTGGAAGCGGCTGACGTCCCGCTCGGGGTGGTGACCGGCATTCAGGCCGTGCGCTGGTTCCGTGTCGAATGCGCGGGCACCATGGCGCATGCGGGGACCACACCCATGGCCGTGCGCCGTGACGCGATGGCCGTGGCCGTCGCGATCGCGCAGGACCTCTACGCGTTGGCGCCGCGTACGTCTCGCGATCCGAATGCGGCGGGCGAGCCAGAACTGCGCCTGACGCTGGGCCAATGGACGGTGACGCCGAATTCCGTCAATACCATTCCGGGCAAGGTTACGTTTACGGTTGACATGCGCTGCCTGGACGATGCGGTCCTGGACCGTGCCGAGGACGCGTTGCGTCTTGCCTGCGTGCGGCATGCGCCGGTTACCGACGTGGTGGTGACGCGCTTCTTTCACCGGGGGCCGACGTACTTTCCGGAATCGATGCTCGGATCGATCGAGCGCGCCTGTACGCGGGCCAGCCACGTTGCCGGCCGCAGACAACCCATGAGGCTCACATCGGGCGCCTTCCACGACGCCATGTACGTGGCCGATCATTGCCCCACGGCGATGATCTTCGTGCCGAGCAAGGGTGGTATCAGCCATAACGCCGCCGAGGACACCGATGCCACGGACCTGTATCTTGGCACGCGGGCGCTGGCGTACACTGTCGCCGAACTAGCCTGCCGCCAGCCGTGACAGCGCAGAATACGTGGCGGCAGCTCCCTTGAACGACTAACGACAAGCCCGCATGGCGAAGACCGCGAGCCCGATCCCGCAAGAGCCGGTCGACAGCAAGTCGGCCACCCTGACGCTTGGTGTCAAGCTGCGCCATGCGCGGCTGGTGGCCGGCTATACCTTGTTGCAACTGGCGAACAAGGCGGGGTGCTCCGAAAGCCTGATCTCCAAGGTCGAGCGTGGCCTGGCCACACCGTCCTTTACCACCCTCCATCGCCTGGCCGTGGCCCTCGATACGAATATCGGGGCGCTCACCAGCGAAGACGATACGCATCAGTCGCCAATCTTGCGCCATGGCGAACGGGCGGTCATCCGCGTCGGCGGCGTGGCGCTCGAACGCGTGGTGTTGCCAAAACGTGGCGGCTTGCTGCAGGCCAACATCCATATCGTGTGGCCTGGAGAGGCCAGCGATGGCCAGATCGAGCATCAGGGCGAGGAGGTCGGCTACGTGCTGGAAGGCAGGCTTGAGTTGATGCTTGGTGACGACACCTACCTGATTGGCCCGGGAGATGCGTTTACGTTCTCCAGCCAGGTGCCGCACGGCTACCGCAACGTCGGCGATGTCGTGGCGAAGGTGCTTTGGGTGAATTCGCCGGCGACCTTCTAGGCAACGTTCGTCGCGGGAGGGCTGCGCCTATTCGGAAAGCGGGGCGTCCACAAGAACATTTTCCCTGAGTCGCCGAATGCGCTGATCGACGAAATACCCACCGCCCTCCACGTAGCGCAAGTATGCGCGTTGGCAAACCTTGCATGTCGAAACCGTGCAGCGATTGGCCGGAAAATAGCGGGGGGCAATCGGTGCCCCGGCAGCCCAGAATGTTGTCCCTTCCGGGTGATATTCCTCGAAGGTGGCCTCGGTGTAGAGGTCGCGAACCAATGTGCCGATGACCTCAAGCTGTTCTTCGGGGAAGGAAACGGGCAATGAGGTCCACCCGCTGAGGTCCGGGCCGTTACAGGCACAATCGGCGGTGACGGCATCCGAACAACGGGCGAGGGCTTGCAGGGCGTCGAACTGCAGGTAGGTATCGTTTTCCACGGGCAAGAATACTCAAGGCCAGGCCGCACATCATACAGTCCTCGCGGGGATCGGGCGCACGGTGCCGTCGAGAGGGCGGAGAGAGGGCGGAGAGAGGGCGGAGAGAGGGCGGAGAGAGGGCGGAGAGAGGGCGGAGAGAGGGCGGAGAGAGGGCGGCGGCGCAGCGGCGCTCATTTGGCCGGCATTGGGCGCTGCTACACTGCTAGTTATCGTCAGTTGTCAGCGAGTGCGCGCCGTGAACCTGTCCAGCCTGGAACATCAACTTTCCTTCCTCCGCGAGATAGACCGGCTCAAGAGCGTGGTGCGGATGTCGCCGCTGCTTGATCAGTCTCGCCGCGAGAACAGCGCCGAACACTCCTGGCATCTCGCCATGTACGCGCTGGTGCTCGCGGAGCACGCGGCCGCCCCGGTCGACGTGTCGCGCGTCGTGAAGATGCTGCTTATTCACGACATCGTGGAGATCGATGCCGGCGACGTGCCGTTTCATGTCCCCGCGACCCACGTGGGACAGGCCGAGAAGGAGCAACTTGCGGCCGAGCGAATTTTCTCGATGCTGCCGGACGCACAGGCTGAAGAATTTCGCAGCCTGTGGTTCGAGTTCGAGGCGGGACAGAGCGACGATGCCAGGTTTGCGAAGGCGCTCGACCGGTTCCAGCCGATGCTGCATAACGCCGCCACGGAAGGCGGCACGTGGGTGGAGCTGCAGGTCACCGAGGAGCAGGTTATCGCCCGGTGCCAGCCACCCATCGAGCGCGGTGCCCCCGCACTCTGGGAGGCCGCAGCCAAACTGGTGCGAGCGCACTATCACAAGGCCCAGTCCGACTGATGGACGCCGGCCGGCCCCGCACAAGGCGGAAGCCGGCCCGGTCACAGCAGTTCTCCTGCGGGCGTTGTTTCCCGGCTCAATCGAGCTTGATGCCGGCGTGCGCCACGATTTCCCTGGACTTCAGGTTGTCGCCTTTGACCATGGCAGCGAAGGCGGAGCGGGATTCCACCCGAGGATCCTGGCCTTGGGCGATGAGCGCATTGCGCACCTCGGCTTTCTGCAGCACCTTGTTGATTTCCGCATTCAGGCGCTCCGCAATCGCAGGTGGCAGGTTGGGCGGCGCAAACACGCCGTACCACTCGACCATATGGAAGTTGGCATACCCAAGTTCTGCCAGCGTCGGCACCGCCGGCATGGCTTGACTGCGCTTCTGGGACGTCACGGCAAGGGCACGTACCTTGCCGGACTGGACGAGGCTCAGGGCAGAGGCTACCGATGTCCCGGCGAGTTCGACATGGCCGCCCATGAGATCGGCGATGGCGGGGCTCGAACCCTTATATGGCACATGCTGAAACTTGATGCCGGCTGCGTCCTCCAGCATGACGCCGGCGACATGCGCCACGCTGCCCGTGCCCGACGTTCCAAAGGAAACCGGTTTGCCGCTGGCTTTGGCGGCACTCACGAAGTTGGCCCAGGTCTTGTGGGGAGAGGCCTCATTGACCAGCAGTACCATCGGGGCTTCAACTGCCGACGCTATCGGTGTCAGATCCTTTACGGGGTCGAACGACAGTGACATCAACCAGGGTGCCAGTGCGACGTTGGCGGTCTGGCCGATAACCAGCTCGTACCCGTCTGGTTTTGCCCTTGCGGCTTCCGACAATCCCAGTGTTCCGGCCGCTCCGGGGCGGTTTTCGGGGACGACCCGCCAGCCAGGCAACTCGGACAGCTTGCTGCTGAGGATGCGGCCAATATAGTCCGTGCCGCCGCCCGGGGTGGACGGAATCAACATCCGGATGGGTTTGGTGGGTTGCCATTCCTGGGCGGCGACGTCGGGCGTGGCATTGACTAACGCCGCGACGGCAAGCAGCGCGGGAGCGATAAGTTTTTTCATGCGTTGTCTCCTCGGTCGTTGGGGCTTTAGCCCTCGATGAAGCGGGCCTCTTGTGCGACGGCCTCGCGCAGGCCCACGAAATCGTTGTAAGTCTCGAAGGGCGTGAGCATGTGGGTGATGGCGCGTATGTCGCCCCCGCTGCCCAGGAAGGTCTCCATCATTTCCTTGACGGCCTTGTGCATGGCGAGCAGCGGCTCCACTGGGCACAGGGCGAAGTCGAAGCCGAGTTCGCCGAGCTGTGCGAGCGTGAGCTGGGGGCTCTTGCCTGACGTGACCATGTTGAAAAGCAGCGGCTTGCCCAGTGGCTTCAAATGGCGGCTGATCTCCCGCATCTGCTCCGTGCTTTCGACGGCGTCCGCGTAGAGCCCGTCAGCGCCGGCTTCGGCATAGGCGATCAAGCGTGCGATGGCGTCATCCAGGCCGTTCACTGCAATGGCATCGGTGCGGCCAACGATAAAAAAGTCCGGATCCTGGCGGGCCTGGACCATGGCGCGCAGCTTTTGCACCATCTCCTGACGGCTCACAAGTTGCTTGCCCGCGAAGTGGCCGCACTTCTTGGGGAGCGCCTGGTCTTCCAGGTGCAGGCACGAAGCGCCGGCTTCTTCCCACAGCCGGATGGTGCGCTGCACGTCCAGCATGCCACCGTAACCCGTATCGGCATCGGCGAAGACGGGCAGGGTGGTCGCGCGGCAGACGCGCCGGATGTGCTCGAACATGTCGCGTTGCGAGAGTGCCCCCATATCCGGCTCGCCGGCCTCGACGCCGCAGGCGACAAAGCCGCTCACGAACAGGGCCTGCGCGCCAGCGGATTCGGCCAGTTTCGCGGTGATGGCGTCGAAGGCTCCCATGCATACGAAGGGGACACCGGGTTGGAACAGGGCGCGAAAGCGCTGGTTGCGGGTCACGGCGTAATTCTCCAGAGCGGTGGATGGTATCGATATCATAGGAAATGATGGTATCGATACCATATTGGTGATATCACTGATGTCTGCTGCTACACTGGCTGGATATTACGGGGTCTATTCGTCACTATCTTTATGCCCGCATCACTCGGTCAGAAACCGCCACCGTTCGTGGGGCAAGTCTCGATGAAGGAGGTCGCTCGCCTCGCTGGCGTGTCGCCCATGACCGTATCGCGCGCGCTAAGTACGCCGCATCTGGTCAAGCCCGAGACCCTTGAGCAAGTCCAATCCGTGATCCGCGCGGTCGGCTATGTCCCAAATCGCGTGGCGGGCAGCCTGTCCTCCCGGCGCACGAGCCTGGTCGGGCTGATCGTCCCCAGCCTTCGCAACGCGTTGTACGCCGAGACCATCCAGGGCATCTCCGATGTGTTGCAACGGCACGGTCTGCATTTGATGATCTCGGACAGTGGCTATAGCCTGGAACGTGAAGAAGCGTTGATCTCCGCCTACCTCGCGCAGCGGCCATGCGGCCTCATCCTGCACAACACGGTGCACAGCGACGCGGCACGGCAAATGCTCCAGGATGCCGGCGTGCCGTGTGTGGAGACGGGCAACCTGCCGCCACAACCGGTTGACATGGCGGTCAGCTACTCCAACCGCGCGGCAGGCCGGGCCATGGCTGAACATTTGCTAACGCGCGGCTATCAACGCTTTGGCTTTGCCAGTCTTCGCATTGGCGACAACGAGCGCTTGCGCGAGCGGCGTGACGGTTTCTTCGAAGGGCTACGTGCAGCGGATATCGCAATCGATCCGGCGATGGTGCTGGAGGTTGGCGAAGGGCTCGAAAGCGGCAGCCAGGCACTTGCGGAGCTGATTCGGCGGGATCGGTCCGTGCAGGCTCTCTTCCTGGCCGGGGACGTGCTTGCGGCGGGCGCCATCTTCGAGTGCGCGCGCCGTGGGTTGCGTGTGCCGCAGGACATTGCCATTGCCGGGTCTGACGACAATGACCTCATGCAGCAGATGGTTCCCCCCATCACCACAGTGCGCTTCCCGCGCTATCGCATCGGGGTCCGCAGCGCGGAGTTGATCGTCAGTCGGCTCGGGGACGATGCCCCGCAGCCGGCGTCGGAAGATCTCGGGTTCGAAGTGGTGCCTCGTGGCAGCACCTGACCTGGCGCGCTGGCCTGCGCCATTGCCCGAACTTAGGGTCATGCGGGCCAGACCCGATCCAGCGCGCCCAGGGCTTCCACAATCACGGCTTCTTCCAGTCTGGATGCCAGGCAGACGCATTGCAGTTCGCACCCAATGCGGACCCGATCGGCCACGGCGAGCCCTGAAATCTGGCTTTCCCGGATGGCGATGGCATCGCGCACGAGGCTGAGCCCGACGCCCGACTTGATGAGGTCCAGCATCGACGACTCCTGATCGACCAGGGCAGTGCGGCGGGGCGCCAGCCCCCGCGGGCCGAATACGCTGGCAAGCAGCCGGGAATGCACGGACTCCGGTGGGGTGGCAAGCCAGGGCAGGGTGGCCAGCGCCTCCCAGTCACAACCCGTCACCTGGGGACCCCAGCCGGCCGGTGCGACGACCCTGTATTCAAAGGGCGTCAGCGTGCGCACCATCAGGTCAGGCTGCAGCAGGTGAGTGGCCTCTCGATCGGGGCTCAGATAAAAGCAGACATCGAGGCTGCCGTGTTGCAGCTGAGTCATCACGCTGCCACTCATGCCATGACGCAGCTCGGTCTCGATCTGGGGGGCTGACTGGACCAGTTGCCCAAGCCAGTTGCCCAGACGCAGGAACGACGGCTCCAGGATGGTGCCGACACGGAGCTTGCCGCGCACGGTGCCGTGCAGCCTGCTGACAGCATTGGCAAAGTCCTGCGCGGCGTGCAATGCCCGCTCGGCCTGGGAGAGCAGCGCTGCGCCATCGGCGCTCAGTACCAGGCCGTGGGCGGAGCGATGGAAGAGCGTGAGGCCAGTCATCTCCGTCAGACGCTTGAGCTGGAGGCTGACGGCTGGCTGAGATCGATGCATCTGCTCGGCCGCTCTGGAGACGCTGCCTTCGCGCGCGACCGCAACAAATACCCGAAGCGTTTGCAGATCAAGGTTGGCTGGGTTCATATTTGCCAAGCTTATATCTCGGATTGCGCAAACTCAATGGATCGAGGCCGGCTTCGGAGGGACACTCCACGCACACACCATACCGATGAGCGCCCAACGCTCACCCTGGAGACGCCGCATTGTGACCGAGAGCACTGCCACAGTTTTCGACTACATCGTCATTGGTGCCGGCACGGCCGGCGCGCTGATGGCCAACCGGCTCAGCGCTGACACCAACCGTCGCGTACTGCTTATCGAGGCCGGCGGCAAGGACAACTATCACTGGATTCACATTCCGGTCGGTTACCTTTACTGCATAGGCAACCCGCGCACCGATTGGCTTTACCAGACCGAACCCGGCGCGGGCCTGAACGGCAGGCAATTGCGATATCCGCGTGGGAAGACCCTCGGCGGCTGCTCGAGTATCAATGGCATGATCTACATGCGAGGCCAGTCGCGCGACTACGAGCAGTGGGCGGAGCTTACCGGCGATGACACCTGGGCTTGGGCCAATACACTGCCGGCCTTCCGGCAGCACGAAGATCACTACCTCGGCGACGGACCGGATTCCGACCCCGCCTTCGCCGCGTTCCATGGTCATGGCGGAGAGTGGCGGGTGGAGAAGCAGCGCCTGCGCTGGGATATCCTCGACGCCTTTGCAGAAGCCGCGGTGCAGGCCGGCGTGCCGCACACGGGCGACTTCAATCGTGGCAACAACGAGGGCGTGGGTTACTTCCAGGTCAACCAGAAGGCAGGCTGGCGCTGGAACACTGCCAAGGCATTCCTGCGCCCTTGCTATCGGCGGCGCAACTTTGCGCTGTGGACTGGCGCGCAGGTATCGCGTCTGCTGGTTGAGCATCAACCTGACGGGACCATGCGCTGCACCGGCGTGCAGGTATGGGACGGGCACCAGTTCATTATTGTGCGCGCCACGCATGAGGTGATACTGAGCGCGGGCAGTATCGGCACGCCGCAGATCCTGCAATTGTCCGGCCTCGGCCCTGGGGCGTTGCTGCATGAGCACGGCATCGACGTACTGGCCGATCTGCCCGGCGTGGGCGGCAATTTGCAGGATCACCTGCAGATTCGTGCTGTCTACCGGATCGAGGGGGCGCCTACGCTCAATGTGCTGGCTTCCAGTCCGTGGGGCAAGGCGCGCATCGGGCTGCAATACCTGCTCTCACGCAGCGGTCCGATGAGCATGGCCCCCTCGCAGCTGGGCGCCTTCACGCGTAGTTCGCCCAACCGGGCCTGGCCGAACATTCAATACCACGTCCAGCCGCTTTCCCTGGAGGCGTTTGGCGATCCGTTGCACGCCTTCCCGGCCTTTACCGCAAGCGTGTGCAACCTGAACCCGACCAGTCGTGGCACCGTGCGTATCCGCAGCGCGGACTTCCACCATGCGCCGGCCATCGCACCTGACTATCTGTCAACAGAAGAGGATCGGCAGGTCGCGGCGGACTCGCTGCGGGTGACCCGCCGCATTGTCGGGCAACCGGCGCTGGCCCGGTTTCGCCCGCAAGAGTACAAGCCGGGGCCGCAATACCAGACTGACGAAGACCTGGCCCGGCTCGCCGGTGATATTGCGACCACCATTTTCCATCCGGTGGGTACCGCCGCGATGGGGCGCGACGACAACCCCATGGCCGTCCTCGACAGCCGGATGCGGGTGCGTGATGGTCGCGGCGGTCGCATCGGCGGGTTGCGCGTGGTCGATGCGAGCGCGATGCCGACGATTACCAGCGGGAACACCAACAGCCCCACCTTGATGATGGCCGAGAAAGCGGCGGCTTGGGTGCGGTCCGACGCCGCCCACCTGCCGTAGCCTGCCGGCCTGTCTTTCCGTCGCGTGCTATCCCGGCAGCATCGCCGCAAGTTGCTGCGTAATGCCGGTCAGCCGACCCAGTTCACCGCCGGGAATACAGCCGCAAAACTCTCAGGCATGGGCACGACACACTTGCGCTCGTAATCGAAGAAGACGAATCCGGACTTGGCCATGGCGATCAGGGCATCATCAGCGGGCCGCGTGATGCGGAAGATGATGTCACCGCCATATTTGTTGAAGTCCATCACCCCGACTTCGAAAAGCAGATGGTCACGCGCATGGGCCTCCTTGCAATACATCGTCGCCAGATCCGTCACGATGATGCGGGCGCTGCCAATCAGTTCCCCACCGCCGTGCTCGAACAGGAAGCGGGCGCGCGCTTCCGAGATCATCGAAATCATGGAATCGTTGGCCAGGTGATTCGCCGAGTTGATGTCGGTGACGCGTACCGTGAGATGGGTGGAATAGCAAAGCTGGTTGAGCGGGAGATCGAGCTTGAGACGGGCCATGACGGAAGTTGCGATGCGTTGGAGAGCGGACCGCAATCTTAGTGGATCCCGGGCAGCCTTATCGAGCCCGACTGCACAAATAATGTGATGCAGCCGCTGCCTGAGGGCGCACTGCTAACGGAATTCCGGTCGCCGCTGGCACCATCGCGACCCCTGGCGCCCCCTGACAAGAGCTAATGGTACAGATGGGTATTGTCTGGCGCCTCGCCGATGCTCTTGCCAAGTGGCCGGAACAACGTATGCCGGCGAAAGTTCTGGCTGTCCGATTTGGCGCTGTCCTTCGCGAGCCGGGCGGCAGCAGGATAGTCCATGGGTTCCTTGTCTTTCTCGATCTCAAGCAATTGCGTGGGGGCGTCCACGCGCACGCTATAGCGCCCGAGGTTATAGAGCAGGTACATGGCGAAGAGATTATCGAAATCGCGGTAGGCCCCTTGCTCCCTGCGGAAATCCAGGGAGAGCACAGATGGAAATCGATCGGGCAAGTCCTTGAAGGCGATCTTTGGATCCTCGCGGGGCTCCACATAGGAGGAGCCGACGTACTTTTTATAAAGGACGACATCCATGCGATACCCACGCTCGTTCCACGCAGACATCAGCTTCATTGCCATCTCGGTCGGGATATTGGCGGTAGCGGCCGCCACCACCCGCCTTTCCTGGAGCGCACGTGGGCTCTTGACCTTGAGGTCCTTGTAGCCGGCGCCGTACTTGAAAGCCGCGCCGATCGCTTTTGCGCAATTCAGACGGAAATAGTCGTACTTGACTTCGCCCCGGTGGTAATCGACATCTGTCGCGCGGTGGTGGTAGTCGGCGTTGACGCGCTCAAAGAAGGCAACCAGAGATTGCCTTTCCTGAGCCGGAACGCCGAAGACGCGCACTCCGATGACCGACCGCTTGTAGATTTCGCCATAATCCAGGCCGAATACGGCCGCCTCTGACAAGGACGAGGTGGTCCCGAACAGGTATTCCCGTTTGGGAATCGCCAGGATCAGATCTGAGGTATCGAAGCGCGTCGCGTGTTCGGCGGTGCGATCAGCGTAGAAGTTCGCGGAATACACGGTGTCATCTTCGGATGACGTATCGCCTCGCACCGCCAGGGCAATGTGTCCTGCCGATCCGCCCTTGGATGTCCCGAAGCTGATCAGTAGCTCCAGGTCAATCGGGTCTTGGTGTAGCACGGCAGAGATCTGATCGATATTCGCAGGTACAGGACCGTCCTTGCTGCCGAACCCGGCCGCAAGGGCGTTGCCCGCCATGCAGGCAATGACGAAAATGAGGTAGCCCAGAAGTCGTGATGTCATGACTGCTTTCCGAATCGGCTGGTACGCCCGCATTGAAATCGGATGATTTCTGCAACCTTATCGCTTCCCAGGGTGCAAAGGCGCAAGGGGCAAGGAAAACAGTCCAGGTCCGGAGGGGAAAACCCGGCGCGCTGTGTTACTGCTTGTGATGTTTAAGGCGCAACTATGCGGGCGGGGCTGCGAACTACGGTCACTGTCTGGTTGCAAAACAGAATCCAATACCGCGTTTTCCGCGGTTGGATTCAGTTTGCTGTCCCCCGGCCCGTGATATGCAGCCAGCCGGGCAGGCCGGCTGGCGGTGTTTTCTTACTTGGCCGTCGGCATGGCGAATTCCGGGCCGCGGGCGGTGTCATTGGGCCAGCGCTGCATGACGCTCTTCTGCCGGGTGTAGAAGCGCACCCCTTCTTCGCCATAGGCGTGCATGTCGCCAAACAGCGAACGCTTCCAGCCGCCGAAGCCGTGCCATGCCATCGGCACTGGGATGGGCACGTTGATGCCGACCATGCCCACTTCGATCCGGCGGGAGAACTCGCGGGCGACTTGACCATCGCGGGTATAGCACGCCACGCCGTTGCCGAACTCATGGTCGTTGACCAGCTTCACCGCCTGGGCAAAGTCTTCGACACGCACGCAGGCGAGGACGGGGCCGAAGATTTCTTCCTTGTAGATCCGCATTTCCGGGGTCACGTTATCGAACAACGTTCCCCCGGTATAGAAACCTTGCTCATGCCCGGGAACCTTGTAGTTCCGCCCGTCGACCAGCAGCTTCGCACCTTCCTCGACACCGATGGCAATGTAATTCTCGATGCGTTCCAGGGCTTGCCTGGTGACGACCGGGCCCATCTCCGCATCGGCTTCCATGCCGTTCCTGATGACGAGTTCGAGGGCGCGAGCCTGCAGCTTGGGGATGATCTTGTCGGCGACATCGCCTACCAGAACCGCCACCGAAATGGCCATGCAACGCTCGCCGGCCGAGCCATAGGCCGCACCGATCAGGCCGTCCACGGCCTGGTCGATATCCGCGTCCGGCATGATGACCATATGGTTCTTGGCGCCGCCGAGCGCCTGGACGCGCTTGCCCAGCTTTGCGCCTGTCTCGTAGATGTAGTTGGCGATAGGGGTTGAGCCAACAAAGCTCACCGCCTTGACGTCATCGTGGTGCAACAGGGCATCGACAACGGTCTTGTCGCCCTGGATGACGTTGAAGACCCCGTCAGGCAAACCGGCCTGCTTGAGCAGCTTTGCCATGAACAGCGAAGCTGACGGATCGCGCTCGCTGGGCTTCAGGACGAAGCAGTTCCCGGCGGCAATGGCCACCGGGAACATCCAGCACGGCACCATGCACGGGAAGTTGAAGGGGGTAATGCCTGCGACCACGCCCAGCGGCTGGCGCAGCGTCCAGTTATCCATGCCCGTGGAGACCTGGTCTGTGAAATCGCCCTTGAGCAGTTGGGGAATTCCGCACGCAAATTCGATGATGTCGATACCGCGGCTGACCTCGCCGGCTGCGTCGCTCAGGACCTTGCCGTGTTCGGCAGTAATGATCGCCGCAAGCTCGTCCTTATGCTGGTTCATCAGTTCGAGAAACTTCAGCATGACGCGCGCACGCCGGATCGGCGGCGTATCCGCCCATTGCGGGAACGCGGCCTTGGCGCTTGCCACGGCAGTGGCCACATCTTCCACGGTGCCCAGGCGAACCTGACGCGCGACAGCGCCGGTGGCTGGATTGAACACGTCCTGGGAACGCGTGCCGGAGCCACTGTATTGCTCACCAGAAATGTAATGGATGACTTCGGCGGAATCGTTGAAAGGCGCGATCACGGGCATCTCCTGTTCGTTGTGTGTCTATGCGGTGAACGCAGTATATGAATGCCTTCCCGGACGAGGTAGCCATGCATTTTCAAACATATTGTTCACATTTTTGTACTGGTACCATGTCATGAATGCGAAAAATTGGGTTTGGGAAAGGAGGGCGGCAGCATGCGGCAAGGAAACGTCGAAGCGCTTTGGGAGCATCTTCACTGGCTTGTCGTGCTGGACCAGCAAGGCAGTTTCAGCAAGGCGGCTGCACGCCTGGGTGTCAGCAAGGCGTCCATGAGCCAGCATGTTTCGGCGCTGGAAAAGGCCGCCGGTGTGATGCTTGTCCAGCGCACGACAAGAAGTGCGACCTTGACGGCAGCGGGGCGCGAACTGGTCGATTCGATGCGGGGTGCGTTCGACCAGATTGCGACGAGCTTCGCGAATGTCCGGGATTTGGCCGGCGCACCCAGGGGGCGACTGCGCGTCACCGCACCGGTTGCGTTTGCTCGCCAGCAACTCGTTCCGCAGCTGCCGGCCTTTCTGCGGCGGTATCCGGACATACAGGTTGAGCTGGATATGTCCGACAGGATCAGGCCGCTCGCCCAGGAAGGCTTCGATCTCGCTGTCCGACACACTGCCGCGCCTCCGGAGACGCATGTCGCATGGACGCTGGCATCCACGCGAACGGTGCTTGCGGCCAGCCGCGCCTATCTTCGGGTCAATGGGGTGCCGGAATCGCCAATCCAGCTCGCAGAGCATGCGTGTCTGCATTACCCCCGTGCGCAAGGGGCGACGACCTGGACCTTTGTTTCGACAGATACAAAGGCCCCTGACCCCGTCACCGTCCCGGTGTCGGGGCCGCTGGCCGTCAACAATAGCGAGGCGTTGCGCGACGCTGCAACCGCAGGCCTGGGCATCGCATTGCTCCCCGATTTCACCGCCCAGTCTGCGCTTCAGAGCGGCCGCCTGGTGGAAGTCTTGCCCGAATGGCGATCCACCGGGGCATTCGGCGAATGGCTGTACGCCATTCGGCCTTATGCGGCGCACGCGTCCCGCGTGTCCCAGGTTTTTGTCGAGTTCTTGCGAGAGGCGTATGCGGAGGGGTTTGCACCGCGAAAACCAGACTAGTGGATGGGAGACCTGTCGACTTGCCAGGTCTTGCGCGAAATATCAGGCAAGAGGGCCATTGCCGCAGCCCTCTGTTCGGACAGCCCATTCACGCTGTTTGGCAAGGCGCCGCTGTCACACGTTGGTTTCGGCGTGACAAGATGCTGGAGACCTTACAGCAACTCGATCTTGGCAAGCGCCGCCAGCCGCTTCCACCTGGCGATTTCCTCCTTTTGATAGTTGTGCAGTTCAGCCGGAGTGGAAACAATCAGCGATGTGGACTGCCGCTGGTAATAGTCCTTGACCTCGGCTGATCCGGCAGCCTGGGCGAATAACTCGCCGAGTCGCTGCGCGACGGGCGCGGGCGTTTTGGCAGATACGGCCGCCGCCACCCAGTTGTAGGCCAGGAAATCCGGTACACCGGCCTCGCCGGCATTCGGTACATTGGGCAGCAAGGGCGAGCGCTGGGGCGCAGTGAAGGCCAATGCGCGCAGCTTGCCGGATTTCACGAGTTCGATGGCACCGCTGGCGTCCACGACCGCAAAGTCGACATTGGCAGCCAGTACGCCATTGATGGCGTCGCCGGCGCCCTTGTATGGCACACCGGTCGTCTTCATGTGGCTCAATTCGTTCAGCCACTCGCTATACAACGTGTACGAGACCGAGCCCGTGCCATAGTTGAGCGCGCCGGGTCGCTTGTGGGCATCCGCCACCAATTCCCCGAGCGTTCGATACGGGGAATTGGCCGGCACGATAATCAGGCAAGGCCCACGCGACAACAGTGTGATCGGCGTAAAGTCGGTCAGGGGATCGTAGGGCAGCTTGCGGAACGTGGCGGCATTGGTGGAGAGCGTGGAATTGCTGCCGATAAATACCGTGTAGCCATCGGCCGGTGCACCAAGCAGCGTCTGCACCCCGATAAATCCGTTACCGCCGGGTTTGTTTTCCACCACGACGCCCTGGCCCGTCAGGTCGCCGATCTTCTTGGCAAAGATGCGGGCGGTCATATCCGTCCCGCTGCCGGACGGAAATGGGACGATGAAGCGGATTGGCCGGTTGGGAAATGACTGGGCCCTGGTGGGCAGAGGGAGTCCAGCCAAACCCGCCGCGCATGCGGCGCCGGCCATCAGTGTGAAGCGCCGCCGCGAAGGACTGAGGATAGTCGTCATGTTGTCTCCTGTCGGATGTCCGGCGGTGTGTCCCGCCGGTACGGGTAGGTCAGAGGGGTGCCGGAGCAGGGGGGACGCTAGCGCTTGAGTCCCAGGAGTTCGCGGGCAATGACCCAGCGATGCACTTCAGATGGGCCCTCGTAGATGCGCATCAGCCGGGTTTCGTTGGCCATCTGCTGAAGCGGCATCTCCTTTGTCATGCCCATCGCACCGAATGCCTGCATCGCGTGGTCGATCACTTCCCATGCCATTTCTGTCGCGAACACCTTGATCATGGAGACTTGCGTGCGTGCCTCGTCGCCGCGGTCGATGCGTGCTGCTGCTTCGTAGGTCATCAAGCGGCATGCGTGGATGCGGGTGGCGGCGTCGGCCACCCACCATTGGATGGCTTGCCGGTCTGCCAGCGGTGCGCCGAAGGTACGGCGTTGTGGGGCGTACTCGCACAGCATATCGAGCGCGCGCTGGGCCCGGCCGATGCACCAGGCCGCCATCTGCACCCGACGGCTGGACAGGCGCGCCTGCATCGGCGCAAAACCCTGGCCTTCCACGCCCAGCAGTTGTGAGTGGGGAATCCGGCAGTCGTCCAGCACCACCTCGTAAGTAGACGCGCCGCCGATCATCGGGATACGCCGCTCTACCTTGAATCCTGGGGTGTCGCGATCCACGAGGAAGGCGGAGATGCCGCCACGGGCGCCACGCGTCTTGTCGGTGACAGCCATTACGATGGTCCAGTCAGCACGCGCGGCGCGACTGATCCATATCTTGCGGCCGTTAAGTACCCAGTCGTCGCCATCGCGCTCGGCGCGGGTGGTCATCATGGCGGGATCCCCACCGGCGCCAGGCTCCGAGATGGCGATGGCGGAAACGGTCTCGCCGCGTGCATACGGCTCCAGATACCGCGCGCGCTGTGCAGCATCCGCAGTCTTCAGCAGCATGCGCAGGTTTGGCGAATCGGGTGGCAGGTCGTAAGGTGTGATGGTCTTGCCCAGTTCCTCGTTGACGCCGACCATCGCCACCACCGGCAGGTCTGCACCCCCCATTTCCGTTGGCGCGTCCAGGCCCCATAGCCCAAGTTCGCGCGACATGCCGTCAAGCCTGTCCTGATCCTGCGGGGCCAGTGTGAGCTGGCCGCCCTCGGCCTCTCGCGCAAGCACGGACGGCTCGAGCGGAATCAGTTGTTCGCGGACGAAGCGTGCCACCAGATCCTTGAGCATCTGGTGTTCTTCATCGAGTGCGAAATGCATGCGTGTCTCCTCGTGATGTGTTGGTGTGGTATCAGGTGCCGGTGCCGGCGGTCGCGTCGCGGTCGACAGGCGCGATTCCGGCCTCACGCAGTACCTCCTCGGTGTGCTCACCCAGCAACGGCGCGTGGCGGCGCAGGGCCAGCGGTGTGGCCGAGAATCGCGCGGTAGGTCGCATTTCCCGCAGCGGTCCCTCGGTGGGGTGCACGGTAGGCTGGAAGAGTCCTACCGCTTCCAGATGTGGATGCGATGGCAGTTCGTCGGGGGTATAGATGGGGGTGGCGGGTATATCGAGCGCTTCGAACAACGCCATCCACTGCGCCGTAGTGCGTCCGGGCGTGATCTCGCCAAAGTGTTGGTACAGCGCGCGAATGTGGGCGTTGCGCTCGGCGCGGCTGGCGATGTTGTACTTCTCGGCGAGGTCCTCGCGGTCCACGGCGCGGAAGAACGCTTTCCAGTGCCGATCCGTATAGGGCAGTGCGCAGATCCAGCCGTCGGCCGTTTGCGCGGGGCGCCGGCCGCCTTCGAGCAATCGTGCATAGCCGGCACGTCCCGTAGCGGGATCGAACGTCAGCCCGGCAAGATGTTCAGCCATCACGAAGGTTGCCATCGTTTCGAGCATCGGCACTTCAACGGCCTGCCCCTCGCCATGGCGCTCGCGATGCAGCAGGGCGGCCAATACGGCATTGGCCAATACAATGCCGGTGGTCTTGTCTGCAATCAGGCTCGGCACGTACTCGGGCCGGCTGCCAGCGGCGGCGCCCAGGGACACGAGACCGCACGCGGCCTGGATGATGTCGTCGAATGCCGGCTTGTCCCGGTGTGGGCCGTCCTGGCCAAAACCAGTGGCCACGCAGTAGACGATGCGTGGATTCAGCGCTGCCACGGCGGCATGGCCGAAACCCAGGCGCTCAATGGCCGCCACGCGCATGTTGTGGATGAATACGTCGGCGCCGGCGATCAGTTGCCGCAGTGCCGTCGCACCCGCTTCGGTCTTCAGGTCCAGCACGACCGAGCGCTTGTTGCGGTTCAGCGCCAGATAGATCGAACTCATGCCCGGATTGCGCGAAACGCCATTGGCACGCATCAGGTCCCCTTCGGGCCCTTCGATCTTGATGACGTCCGCGCCCAGGTCGGCAAGCGATTGCGTGGCGAGTGGCCCGAGGACGACTGACGTGAGGTCTAGTACGCGGATGCCATCGAGAGGGCCGGTGCAGGCTGGCTTCGGTGCTTGCATCGTCCTCTCCTCAGCGGCGGTGAAACACAGGTGTGCGGCGTTCGGCCATCGCAGCAACGCCCTCACGGAAATCGTCGGAGGCAAACTGCTCGCGCTGGATGGCCAGTTCGCGCTGGTTGGCCTCGGCAACGCGGTCTGCCAGACCCAGCCGCAACGTCTCACGTGTACTTTCTACGGCTAGCGGCGCCGACGTGGCGATCTCGTGCGCCAGTGCCAGCGCGCGAGATATCACCTCGTCCTTTGCCACCAATTCATCGGCCAGGCCAATGCGTACGGCTTCCTCGCCACCGATGCGGATACCTGTGTAGAACAGGCGGGCAGCCTGTTGATTGCCTACCAGGCGCGGTAGCGTGACGCTCATGCCGAATCCGGGATGAAAGCCCAGGCGATTGAAGTTGGCGCTGAAGCGGGCCTCGGAGCACGTGATACGGAAGTCGGCAACCAGCGCGAGGCCGAGGCCAGCGCCAATGGCCGGCCCTTCGACGGCTGCGACAATCGGTTTGCGATTGCGGTACAGCTTCATGGCTTGCGCATAGAACGCCGACGGGTCACGTGAAACGGTGCCGCCGCCGCTGAAGTCGGCGCCCGCGCAGAATGTGCCGACACCGGAAGTCAGTACCACCGCGCGGCAACTGTCATCACTATCGAGTTCCAGCAGTATTTCCGAAAGCTGCCGCATGACGTCCACATCGACGAAGTTGTGAGGCGGGCGGCAGATCTCGATCAGCGCGACGTGCGCGTCGCGGGTCGTGGTAATGACAGAGGTAGCGAGGGTCATGTCGGAACATTCCGGGGCGTGATGAACGCAATCAGTATTCGCCGACCCGTGCCGTCGCGCTACACTGCAATTTCGAATAATGAAATTATGTGCGGCGCAGCAAGACCATCCGTTGGTGCGCCGCGTATCCTGCAATGGCCACTTCCCGATCTGGCGCATCGCCGCGCTCCCGTCCGATTTTGGTCGCTGACGCCCATGACGCCGTGCCATCCAGCCGCGAATTGACGCACAGTACGGGATGCTTCACGCGCCAGACCGAAGGCAGTCAGTCGCTGGAGCGAGGCCTGATGCTGCTTCGTGCATTTCGCATCGGATCGTCGAGCCTGACCAATGCGGAGCTGGCCGCACGCACCGGGTTGCCTCGCCCAACGGTGAGCCGCCTGACGCGCTCGCTGGTGGACGCGGGGTTCCTGCGCTATGACACGACTGAGCGTGCCTATCGTCTTGCCGCCGTGGTGGTTAGTTTGGCCGACGCCTTCTACCACGCTGTGGAGGTGCCCGAGATCGCGTTACCGCTCATGCGCAGGATTGCCGAAGCGGAAAAGGTCAACGTCGGCATTGCCGTGCCGGATCAGACGGCGATGGTTTACCTGGCGGCGGTGCGTTGCAGTAGCGACAGTGTTTCGCGCACGCGGCGCGTAACGATTGGCACGCGCATTCCCATGGAGCAGGCATCGATCGGCATGGCCTGGCTGGCGGCCGAAACGCCAGCGGTGCGTGCCGAGTTTCTGGCGCGTATCGAACGTAAGGCAGGGGACAGTTGGCCGGCGGTGAACAAGGCGCTGCTTCGTGGCATCCAGCAGGCACAGAAACTTGGCTACTGCACTGCCAATTACCAGCCCGGCCATCTGACCGCGGTGGGCGCCGCGTTCCGCGGTCCGGATCATCAGTGGTATGGCCTCAATATCAGCTTCCCACACAAGCCAAGTGAGAAAAGCCGCGATGTAGCGCGGTATGCGCCGCTGTTGCTCGACCTCATCGCGAAGATCCGTGCGGCCTGCGGCATCAGGGACGATGGAGCATAGTGGATGCTCCGGAGACAACGGGCTTTGGGTTGCGGGGCGCCAGAGGATCACCTGTTGAACCCCCATCGAGACGTCAGGGCGCTCGGGCATCCGGCAACGAGCCATCCCTCTGGTAGGCGAAGGCGTCGACAGGGCAATGGCGCAGGACATCCAACGACTGGTCGAAAACGAACCCGGCATTGTGCGGGCCGGGCGGCCCCTCGCGATGTATCTCGGGCCGGACGAAGGCCTCGTTACGTTGGATGTGGAGTTCGAAAAGGATACGGATTCGCACGATATCGCGCACACCGTGGAGCGCACCGAACATGCCATCAGATGCTCGCACCCAACGGTCAAGCGAATCCATATTGAAACCAGGCGCCTGGCGATGATCACACATCAGGTAAAAGACGCGTCATAACGTGAGGCAATGCGCCCGGTGGAAGCAGCAGAACGCGTGTGGTCTTCGCGTGTATCCTAGTGCCGACGAAACAACGTTTCGGAGCACAGTGATGGTCTACCCTATCGGACCCAAGGTGGCCGACATCGACGACGATGTTGGCGTTCAGTTTGACTATTTGATTGCAGGTACCAGCCAGGCTTTCCTGGTGACGCGCCAGGCGTTGGAAGACCATTTCAAGCTTGATGTTGCCGGGCTCGGCGGGGACCAGCGCGACGCGGCGCTACATGAGGCGTTCCTGGAGGGCTGGCAACGGATACGAAACGTGGCTGCCCGGCGAAGCGGAATGCCGAATGATGGCCGCATTATTCTGGACACCGGCGATTTTTGAATTTCCTTGGCGCCCGGATGTGAACCTCGCGCCGGCATCTTTTTCATAAGCTCAAAAAAGAACCCGCCACTGTGGGGCAGGGCGGGCTGGTAGCAGTTCTGGGCGGGCGCGCACGGAGGACTCCAATTGCGACGCCCAAACCAAGGGTAATGAACGGCCCACGATTTGCCCATCGGCCAAATGGTTCACGCTTTTGGATGGTGGCGTTATCTCGCACCGACGCATATCGAGACAGCCCTGATCTCCATCAAAAAGTGATTGAAAAGTAACAATTGGTGGGCGTGCTGTTGGCGTTTCAATTAGAAACCCAGCAAAAACAGGCACTTATTACGAGGCCTGGCATTCCGTCAAACGCAGCCAGCATTCAGCAGCACCCCCAATTCGGGTACAGACAAGGCGGTCGTAGCGGCGAATAAAAAGGCAATTAACCGCCGATATCCTGCCTCACCATCCCATTATTGTGGCTCATGAGGCATGTTTTGTGCCTGTGGGCTGGCTTGCAGGGCGTTCACGAGGTCGGGCTGAATTCCTTTCTGCATACCTATCCGACTTTTGGATGGCATCCGAGACAGCGCCTCCGTTCGTTAACTGGGCGCCGCCTCACCATTGCCTTAGTTATGTCCAAAATATTGATCTCGGCCGAGCAGGCTACCCGATTGCTTCCACGCCGCAGGAAGATTCACACCTTTGTCCGCGTGTTTGGTTGGATGGGCGGCTATGTTGACCGCGAACGTCTGCGCAAGGTGTTCAGCGCTGCGAGCAGCGTGGAGCTGTCTGCTGAAGCCGCATGTTTTGATCATCTTCTGGTTGTGCGGCTCGATGGCGCAAGAACATATATCGAGACGAATCCCAAGGCCGTCGCCAAGCTTGGCCTGTTGCCGCGCGCATCCGCTTAAGCCTGTCTGATCTCTTCCTGGGATCGCCGCGCACTCCCTCCTGTCGCTGTAGTGACTGCCATTTCCTGACAACAGGGAATCATGCCTGGCGGGCCGGCAAGGATTGCGCAAATCCGCTAACAGGTTTTGTCATGTTGCCCCAGGATGGGAGCTGGCATGACTTTCTCATGCCCGATGCGGTCGTCTACGGGTCTGTGGCAATGGCGCGGGCGTTAGCCATCCGCGCCAAATGGATGACGCAAACTGTCATGCATTGCCATGCCGTCCCCCGATCGACAGCCAAGGAATGGCAGCATGCCGACGCCGTCAGGGCGGACGCGTGTGGCGGGCGAACTGTTGGCGCCGGCGGCAGGCTTGGGCTTTGGTTTGGGCTTTGGCTTAGCCTACGCTTGCCCGCGCCGCTGCCAGGCAATCCAGGCGGCGTCCCGCAGCAGTCCTGAAGTTTTCGAGTTCTTCCCTTTTTTGATTTTGGCGCTCATTTCTCTGGAGGAAAACCGATGTCGCCCGCCAATCTTCATTCCCAACCGACAAAATCTGTCAGTCGCATTCAGTCTGCGCCGTTACCAGCGTGGATCTCGGATCGAATGGCTACCCATTTCGTCGACAGAATGGAAAAGCTCTGGGGAGGCGATCATCTGCTGCACGGTCGCGTCCCGGGGCCAGACGCCTTGCACCTGAGCAGTAATGACTATCTATGCCTGCTGGGAGAATCGGCGCTGATGCAGACGCAGGCGCGGGCGCTACTGGACGAGGCGCCGGAGCTGCTGATGTCTTCGGTGTTCCGGCACGGCGACACGCCGCAACAGCAAGTCGAACGAAAACTCGCCAATCTGATGCAGGCCGAAGATGGCCTGATCGCCCAGTCAGGATGGGCGGCCAACGTCGGATTGGTGCAGTGTATTGCAGGGCCAGGGGTACCGGTCTATATCGATATGAACGGTCATGCCTCGCTGTGGGAAGGCATCAGTGCGGCGGGGGCACAGGCGGTGCCGGTGCGCCACAACGACTTCGCCCATGCCGCACGCCAGATCGAGCGTCTGGGGCCAGGCGTCATCATGGTGGATTCCGTCTACAGCACCACTGGCAGCGTGGCGCCCCTGGAAGCGTATGTCCAGATGGCGGAAGCGACGGGCAGCGTGTTGGTGGTCGATGAGTCACATTCCCTGGGCACGCACGGGCCGGCAGGCGGTGGGCTCGTTCCCGCGCTAGGGCTGTCCGAGCGCGTACACTTCCGGACGGCGTCGCTGGCCAAGGCCTTCGCCGGCCGTGCGGGGTTCGTGGCCTGTTCGACCAGATTCAAGGATTTCTTTGCGGTAGAGGCGCGTCCGGCGATTTTCAGTTCCGGGCTTCTGCGCCATGAAATCGCCTGGTTCGACGCCGCGACGGATTTCATCGCGCGCGCAGACGATCGCAGGGAGCGCCTGCATGCCATCACCCGGACCACTCGGGCGGCAATCACCGAACTGGGCTACAACATCAGCGACGGCAGCGAGCAGATTATCGGGCTGGAGGCAGGCACGGAACCCCAGGTCATGGTTCTGCGCAACGCATTGCAACGGCATGGCATCTTTGGTGCCGTTTTCTGCTCGCCTGCTACCCCCAAGAATAGGGCATTGATGCGCCTTACACTGCATGCGAAACTCAACCCCTCCGACATTGACCGGCTGATCGACGTTCTCGCGAAGATTCGAGACGAGGTCAGCCTGGCGGAGTGGTCGTCAACGCGCCGTGCGCATCGCGGCCATACCCGTTCACCAGGCAGCACAGCGCCGTAATCTTCCAGGAGTCAGAAGCTCGAGATGGAAGCCACGCAAGAGCAAACAGGAGACGAATCGTTGTGGGTTCGACTCGTCAAGGATGCCCGGCGTGCCGTATTTGAGACGGCCTCCAGGACCACGTTGCTCGACGAGGAAACCGTCGTGCGCCTGCGTCGCATCCAGATGGTGGGCGCGCTCGGGGTTATCGGCCACCCGCTTTACTACGTCATCTGGTCCTATGTCTTCCCCCAGGCTTACGAAAACCTGTGGCTCCGGCTGATTTGCACCGCGCTGTTCGTGCCGCTGCTGTTCGCATCCGCGCTGTCGCACAAGCGATGGCTCCCGACCTATGCGCTATTTGCCATCACCGTCGGGATGCCGTTCGCTTTCATCTTCTTCTACCTGGAGAACAATGGTTCTCTGGTCTGGGCAGAGTCGGTCATCATCGCCGTGGTGGTCCTGTACCACTTCAGTTCGGCGTTCGCGACGATAGCCTTGCTTTCGGGAGCGGCCGGCGCATTTGCATTGTTTGTGGTGGCCGGTCACTCCATCGCAGGCATTCCCTGGCAACCGTTGCTTTTGCAACTGCCGATCATTACGTTCGTCATTGCCGTGCTCGTCGTGATCAAGCTGGATCGCCAGTTGCTGGTCGAAGAAAAGCGGCGGGGGATGGCTGTGGCCTTGGCAACGGTCGCGCACGAACTGCGCACGCCGCTGATGAGTCTGACGATGACCGCAGCGGGACTCAAAAGCAGGTTGCCGGCGGCGCTGGACCCGCAGGCAGCGCATCGGGAGGGGCTTTTGCAGGCCATTGGCCGCTTGCAGGCCGATCTCGCGCATGTCAGCAGCAGCATCGATTTGCTGGTGGCAAACTCCAAGGACCCGAAGGCGGCCAAGCAGGAGGTGTTCGACCTGGTGCACTCGGTTCGCGAGAGTATCGGCCGGTTTCCGTTCGAACCTGCGCATCAGGATATGGTCACGATCGATGCGTCGGCACCCCTGCACGTGCTGGGTAACGCCCAACTGTTCGAATTGGTAATCACCAATCTGACCAAGAATGCGCTCGAGGCAATCAAACGGGCGGGCAAGGGCAAGATTCTGATCCGGTGCGAGATGCGGGGCAGCGATGTTTATGTCCTTTTCCGGGATACCGGGCCAGGTGTCCCGGCGCACGTACTGGCTCGCATGTTCCAGCCGTTCTTTTCCTATCCCGCGCACCGGGGAACTGGTATCGGCCTGGCTTTTTGCAGGGACGTCCTGCGCAGTTGGGGCGCTTCGATTTCCTGCCGATCCGTGGAGCATGAGTTCACGGAATTTGAGCTTCAGTTCCCGAAGCACAAGGCTTGACGCCGGCAGCACCCCGAGCCTGACGGGCGATGGTCATTTTGCTATCGGCGGACGGTCGCCGCTGCATCCCGCGCAGAAGCGGGATATCGACGCTGCGTGGCGGATCACATCCATTGATGTGATGCTATAAGCTCATTAGGGTGAGAAAAGGTCTGGCAAACGCTTGCGTTCCAACCACCGGCACGCCATAAGGATCAGGATTTATCCGTATTTTTTGTTGACATTATGGCGAATAACCCCTAGTTTTGGTACATGCCGCCACGTCGCCCTCCAAAACACACTCCCATTCTGGTCAAAGGCTGTCTTGAGCGCCTCGGCCAGCGCCTGATCATTGCCCGGAAACTGCGGGAGATGACTCAGGAGCAGCTCGCCGCACTCTCGGATGTATCCCCCTCAACGCTGAGGGCCCTGGAAGACGGTAGCGACGGCGTTTCCATCGGCAACTTTCTCAAAGTGTTGCAAGGTCTGCAGTTGCTTGAGCAAATGGAGGGATTGCTCGATCCGCGGCTGGATCCCGAAACCGTGAACTTTGCCGAACGGCAAGTCGGCGGACGCTGATGCCGACCGTACCCGTCTGGGCCTGGCTCCCCGGCCACGATTCCCCCTCGCATGTTGCCGAGCTCACGGTCGAGCGCACCGCCAGGTTTAACTACCGAAAAGAGTATCTGGATCACGCGGAGGCCATCCCTCTCGATCCGGTTCAGCTCCGTCTCGTGCGCAGCGCGCGTGGAATTGCCGTATCTGCGGCAGACGGTCTCCCAGGGGTCATCAGGGACGCCAAGCCCGCTGGCTATGGAGCGGACAGGCTGAACGCCCACGCTGGCACGGACCTTGGACCACTCGAACTCCTCGAGCGCGGCGTGCCGGATGGTGTGGGGGCGCTGGAGGTCTGCTCGGACATCGAGCGCAAGCTGGCCTGGATCCCGAAGGAACTGGATGATCTCAAGCCGCTCGCAGAGGCGTTGGATGACATCGCGCCTGCCAGCCGGGCGCTACGGCGGTTGAACGACGATCTCGATACCAGCGCCGGGGGCGAGCGACCCAAGGCGACACTCGTGCACGCTGGCCGTCTATGGTTGGCAAAGATGCAGGACCGAGGCGACCGGGTTGCCATGCCTGCTCGCGAGTTCGTGACCATGACCCTGGCGAATTTGGCGGGGCTCGATGTCGCCCCCGTGGTGCTGCACACTTTCGGTTCTCATCAGGTCTTGCTCGTCGAACGATTCGATCGCACGGGAGATCCCTATCGGCCGCAGCGCCGCCTTTTCGCAAGCGCTCACACGGTGCTCAGACTGCCGCTGGACGCTGTCCGGGGTGATCCGCGCCGCTCGTATCTGAACTTTGGCGATGCCTTGCGGGTCTGGTGCAGGGGCCGCGAGGACCTAAGCCTCCAGCTCGGCGAATTGTGGCGCCGCATGGCGTTCAACGCATTGGTCGGCAATACCGACGATCATCCCCTCAACCACGGCCTGCTGCATGAAGGCAATGCCCAGCGCGGTTGGCGTCTGGCGCCAGCGTTTGATATCACGCCTGTCATGTCCGTTGGCCCGCAACCGCTTGCCGACGGACCCATACTTTCCATGGCCACCAGCGCGGACGGCTCCGCTCGAACTGGTGTGGGGCAGCTGATTGCCGCCGCCAGCCATTTCGGCGTGAGCGCCGAGGTGGCCAGGGAATGGATTCAAGTGACAGCCGGTTTGATCGCAGGCCGCTGGGAGCCGATGCTAAGAGATGCCGCCCGGCCAATCGTCGCGGACGTCGGCATGCACGACCGTCTGATTGCAGACGCTCGTGTGGCTTTCTCGTTTAGTGAGTGGGTTCAAGACAATCTCTGACCTCGCGCCCGGTCTCCCGGCTGATCCGAGTCATCTCTCAACGACAGGCGGCGCACATCCGGCCCGCCGCTACGTCGCCGTGTCCAGCGCTAACCTTGCTCCCGGATAACAACTGAGCCAGAAATTCTCACGACACAGTTTGTGCGATCACAAATGCTATTGTGATAAGAAGGCTTATCTTCATAGCTGCCATTTTTGCGTTAATTTTCCGGGTCTGGCGCCGCAGTGGCACCAGTTCCCGTTGTCGACGGCATTGCCTTTCAGGGAGAAAACGAGCCCGCCGGAATGTCTGTCGTGCGGGCCGTCAGCGTTGACGGGGGCTTGCGCGAGTACTGGCGCGGCGGGGGAGGGGGAGTTGGCCCGATGGGCCTTTGACTTGACCGTGGCGATTCCGAGCACGCTAGCGTTGGCGCGTTGCAGCGACCGTTAGACGGCCGGGGCGGGTGACGCTTAGCGATAGTCACCCAGCACAGTAGCGCGGGTGAATTCCTCGATATTGTCGAGCAGCGCGTCCAGTGCGGTGCCGGATGCGTCGACATCACCGCGCGCGATGGCCGAAGCGACTGCCGCATGTAACTTCGACATGGTCGGCAAGTCAGCGGCCTCCTTGTAGTGCAGATACCAGAAGCGGCGCGACAGGCCGTGCATCAGTCGCATAGAGCCTTCCGCGAATTCGTTGCGGGCTGCCACCAGGCATAGCTCGTTGAATTCGCGATCCGATCGGACAAATGCTACGTCGTCGCCGTTGCGCGACGATTGCTCGAATTCCTTGGCCAGTCGCTTGAAGTGGTCGCGTTGTTCGGGCGTGGCCCGGCGCGCTGCGCTCCGGCAAATCAGGCGCTCCACCTCGCGGCGGGTTTCCAGTAGCCGCAACTGCCGCGCGACATCCATCGGCGCGATCAGCAGGCCACGCTGCGGTAGCACCATCAGCAGATGTTCGCGCGCCAGCCGCTGAATCGCCTCACGGATCGGCGTGCGCCCGATGCCCGTCATTTCGCTAAGTTGCAGCTCCGAGATCGAACTGCCAGGGGCGAGCTTCAGTGTGACGATGGCTTCCTCGATCTGCTCATAGGCGAGATCGGTCAACTTGCCGCGCTGGACCGCGGTTTCTTCGGGTTCCTGTACGGCCGCGGGACGGGATCGGGTAGCGGATTTTGCAGGCATGGCCACGGTTTGAGTGCACGAGGTCTCATTGTATATGAGCTGTAGGCAGCTTCTGTGCATCCTCCATTCCGCGCTTGCACCCTGGGGCAATTCTGCTACTATCCATGTAATATATTAGATGTGTGCGGAGGTGCGGATGACTGATGACGTGCTGGTCTCGGGGCAGGGCCCATTGACGGTGGTAGCGGTGCACGGCATCCAGGGCACTCGCGCGGTGTGGCTGCCATTGGCTGAGCAATTGGCCGGCCAATGCACATTTATCCTGCCTAACTTGCCAGGACGCGCCGGCGCGTCAATGCCTGCCGATCCGCACGAGTGCACGCTGCAGGCCTACGCCGAGGTACTTCGCCGGGTCATCTGCACGCACGTGTCGGGCCCGTTCGTTCTGGCGGGCTGGAGCCTGGGCGTTTCGATCGCGCTTGCCTACCTGGCGCAAGCTCGTGTGACTTCCCTGCCCATGCCTGCCGAACTGGTCCTGGTGTCCGGCACGCCGCAGCTCGATCAGGTGGCGTGGTTCCCGACGGTGTCATCGGAGCCGGCGCTACGCGATGCCATTGCCGCGCGCGAACGGCGACTGGGTCTGCGCGAGGCGGCCGACCATCAAACCGTCGCGTGGACCTGGATGTCGATACGTGACACCGACCAGCGTGCCGAACTGCGCCACGTTACCTGTCCCACGCGGGTCATTCACGGCAGCGCGGACGACGATTGCCCTTTGCATCATGGCGAGGCGCTGGCGAACGGTATCCCGGGCGCCGGGCTTTACGTGTTGCAGGGCGCCGGACATAACGTGCTCACGCAGCAGACCGCCGAGATTGCCGATGCGCTGCGCTTGCACTGGCGCGCCAGCAAATCCATATCGGACAAGACAGCCCCCCCTGGAGACAGCATGAGAATGGAAGATCTGGTGTACTTTTGCGCACCCGCACGGCTGATTGTCGGTCCCGGTAGCCGTGCACAGTTGCCTGCGCTGCTGAACCGGCTGGACTACCGGCGCGGACTGATCGTGACCGATACGTTCTTTACGCAAGCCACGCCGTGGGTTGACGAACTGGTCAATGCTGCGCAGGAACAAGGCGTGGAATTGATGGTGTATGACGGCGGCATGCCGGACCCCACCACGACGCTTTGCGATGCGGCCACGGCATCGGTGCGCGATCGGATGCGTGACCGACCGTTCGATCTGGTGATTGCGCTGGGTGGCGGCAGCAACATCGATCTGGCCAAGGCGCTATGCCTGACCTTACCGGATGGCAGGCCGGTGCGCACGTTCCTGGGACGTATCGATGCGCAGACGCCGATCCTGCCACTGGTGGCCCTGCCGACCACCGCGGGCACAGGTTCGGAGGCCACGCCCGGCGCCATCCTGGTGGACCCGGAAAACGCAACGAAGGTGGCTGTGATGGACAACCGGCTACGCCCGGCCATCGCACTCATCGATCCCGAGTTCACCTATACCTGTCCGCCACGTGTCACCGCCGACGCGGGCATTGATGCGTTGACCCACGCGATCGAGTCATACTTGACGCGCGACTCCGCGGATTTTGATCGCGCGGGCGACCCCGATCCGGGCTATAGCGGGCGCAACGCGCTGACCATGCTGTTCGCGCAGGAGTCGATCCGGCTGTGCAGGCAGTTCCTGATGCGCAGCTACCGCCATGGCGATGACGAGGCGGCGCGCTGCGGCATGAGCTACGCGAGCCTGTTCGCGGCGCTGTCGTATGGCAGCGCAGGGTTGAACGCCGTGCACGGCATCGCCTACGCGGTGGCCGGGTTCACACATCTGTCGCACGGCACGACCAATGCGGTGATGCTGCCGTACGTGCTCGATGCGCTGCGCGATGTTCGCCGCGACGAACTTATAGCGATTGCCAGGCTATTCGGCATCGACACGCCCGATCCCGAAAACGCCGCGGCCCAGCTGCCTGTGGTCATGCGGGATCTGGTGCAGGCGCTCGGCATCCCCACCACGCTCAAGGATTGCCGGATTGCCCAGGACGATCTCGACCAGCTCACCCGCGATGCCTTGGCGGTGGACCGCCTGGCCAAGGCGTTGCCGGTGCCCGACGTGGCCGCGCGATATGCCGCAATCGTGCGCCATGCCTGGGCGGGAACGCTGGCCGCTGAAGCGTCGTTGTCGGCGCCGCGGCGCGCGGCCTAGCGCCCATCCCACCTCAACGTCATCACCGCACCACGTCCAGACACGACCGTCATGCGGTAAACCATTACTTGAACATCAAATATGTACAACTAATATATTACGAAAGCTGTTCCCCAAAACGCGCCGCCAATGAGCGCGTTCAACGATACAGGAGACAACCATGGATATGTCAGGCGCCCTCAAGCTGGAGGCAGGCATTGCCGCCCGGCTGGAACGATTGCCGATGACCGGCTATCAGCGTTCGCTGTTCGGCATCATTGCCACGGCGTGGTTTTTTGATTCGATGGACCTTGGGCTGATGACGTTCGTCCTGGGATCGATCAAGGCCGAATTCGGCCTGACGGCCACACAGGCCGGCATGCTGGCCAGTTCCAGTTTCCTGGGCATGTTCCTCGGCGCCGCCGTGGCGGGGCTGCTGGCTGATCGATTCGGCCGCAAGCCGGTGTTCCAGGTCAGCATGATCTTCTGGGGCGTGGGCAGCCTGATGTGCGGGCTGGCGGACAACGTAACCACGCTGATGCTGTATCGCGTGCTGCTTGGTTTCGGCATGGGCATGGAATTTCCGATCGGATTGTCGATGGTTTCGGAAATCGTGCCGGCCAAGAGTCGCGGCAAGTATGTTGCTGTCCTGGAAGGCTTCTGGCCGATCGGCTTCATTGCGGCGGGTGCGCTGACTTATGCAGTGCTGCCCATGATTGGCTGGCGCGGTATCTTCATGGCGCTGGCCGTGCCGGCGGTGTTCGTGTTCGTGGTGCGCCGTATCGTGCCCGAATCGCCACGCTGGCTGGAGGACGTCGGCCGCAAGCGCGAGGCTGACGCAGTCATGGCCGGCATCGAGCAACGCGTGGAACGGGCGTGGGGTCGCGCGCTGCCCCCGGTGTCGGCGGTGTATCAGGGCACCTCGGCATCGAACCGCAAGGTGCGTTTCATGGAACTGTGGGCAGGGCCTTATGCACGCCGCACGATCATGCTCTGGTCGGTCTGGTTCTTTGCCCTGCTGGGCTATTACGGGCTGACCACCTGGCTGGGTGCACTGCTGCAGCAGGCCGGCTATGCCGTGACCAAATCGGTGCTCTACACGGTCTACATTTCGCTGGCGGGCATTCCGGGCTTCATGTTCTCGGCCTGGCTGCTCGAAAAATGGGGCCGCAAGCCCACCTGTGCGCTGATGCTGTTGGGCAGCGCGGTGGCGGCGTACGCCTACGGCCAGGCGGCCGTGCACAAGGTGCCCGTGGAGCAACTCATTGCCGCCGGGCTGTGCATGCAGTTCTTCCTGTTTGGCATGTGGTCGGTGCTTTATGCCTACACCCCGGAGTTGTATCCCACGCGGTCGCGTGCCACGGGTTCGGGCTTCGCATCCTCGATTGGCCGCATAGGTTCGCTGGCGGGCCCCTACCTGGTGGGCGTGCTGCTGCCGGTGACGGGGCAGGGTGGGGTGTTTACGCTTGGCGCGCTGTCATTCGCGCTGGCCGCCGCCGTCGTGCTGCTGCTCGGGGTGGAAACACGCGGCAAGGCGCTGGAAGAGGTGTCGCGCTAGCCGACCGGACGCGGCCACATGCCGCGATGAACGAACGAGATGGGCGCCCCTGTCGGCACAGGGGTTTTTTTTGAATCGTCGTGCATACATATCCAACTGATATGTTAGTTCGGCAATCCGAATGCATTGTATCGACTCTTGGAGACGCATCATGATGACCGAACGTCAACGCAAGTTCAGGGAGCAGTACAAGGCCGATATCAGCCCCCTATACAACGGCCTGCTGCATATCACCGTGATTTACGGCGTGGGAAGCACGGCGTTGTACTGGGCCATCCAGCAGCTGCACAACGTGACGTGGGAGTGGGCGCTGATACTGCCAGTCTTTCTGGCCGGCAATTTCGTGGAATGGGCAATGCACCGCTACGTCATGCATCGTCGTATCGATGTTTTCGCGTTGCGCGCCATCTATGAGCGCCACACGCGCCAGCATCATCAGTACTTTACCGATCAGGAAGCCACGATCGACACCACGCGCGAATTCCGGATCGTGTTCTTTCCCTGGCGCGTGCTGGCCACGCTGGGCATTGGCGGCGGCGTACTGGGATATGTTGCCTCACAACTCTTCAATATCAACGCGGGCTACTTCGTATTCATCACGATGGTGGCGCAGTACCTGATCTACGAAACGTTTCACTACTGCTGCCACGTGCACGACAACTGGTTCGTGTGCAACATGCCGTTCGTCAACACGATCCGACGCCACCATACCGCCCACCACAACATGGGCATCATGATGAAATACAACATGAACCTGACCTTCCCGATCGCGGACTACCTCATGGGCACATCGGACCTGCGCCGTGGTCTGATCGGCCATCTCTTCAATGGCTACAGCGAAGCACACATCAAGGAAGAACTGAAGCCGATCATCCGTAAATTCCGTACCGATCATTCCAACGTGACGCTCGATGGCCCGGTGCTGGACGAGGATGAACGGCGCGCGATGGCGCTGTAGCCCAAGGGCCAGAAGCCTGGGGCCCCAAAGGCACTAGCCGGCGACAGCCTCCTCGCGCATGCGACGGGCTTCGTCGCGCAGGAATTGCTGGTAATCGTCCAGATCCCCCTCGAAGGGCTCGACGCCGCCCTTGGTGACCAGCCAGAACTCGTCACACACGGCACGCAGCAGGGCCCGGTCATGGCTGACCAGCATCACGGTGCCTTCGAACTCGTTGAGCGCCATCCCGAGCGCTTCACGGGTGGCCAGGTCCAAGTGGTTGGTCGGCTCGTCAAGCAGCAGCAGGTTAGGGCGCTGCCACACGATCATGCACAACACGAGCCGCGCCTTTTCGCCGCCGCTCATCGTGCTGACTGCCTGATGGACCATGTCGCCACTGAAGTTGAAGGTGCCGAGGAAAGTGCGAAGCGATTGTTCCGTGCCACTCTGGCCGGGGGCGCGCATATGCGGCGGCGTATCCTTCGCGAGGCGGATCATGTGCTCCATGGGCGTATCGAGCGGGCGCAGCACGTCGAGTTCCTGCTGTGCGAAGTAGCCGATGTTCAGGCCCTTGCCCTCGCTGATTTCGCCGGCAATCGGCGCCAGCGAATGGGCCACCGTCTTCACCAGCGTGGACTTGCCCTGGCCGTTGGCGCCGAGAATGCCGATGCGCTGCCCGGCCAGCACAGATCGGTTGATGCCACGCACGATGACCGTGGGCGGGGTGCCCGGCGGTGCGTCGGCCGGTGCCGGGTAGCCAAAGCTCGCGTCCAGCATCGACAACAGCGGGTTCGGGATGTTGAGCGGCTCCTTGAACTCGAAGCTGAACTCTGCGTCGGCGAGCACCGGGGCGATCTTCTCCATGCGTTCGAGCGCCTTGACCCGGCTCTGCGCCTGTTTCGCCTTGGAGGCCTTGGCCTTGAAGCGGTCGATGAACGACTGCAGGTGGGCGATTTTTTCCGCCTGCCTGGCCATCGCGGCCTGCTGCAATACGAGTTGCTCGGCGCGCATGTCTTCGAACTTGCTGTAGTTGCCGCCATAACGCACGAGCTTGGCGTTGTCGACGTGCACCGTCACTTGCGTCACCGCGTCGAGGAATTCGCGGTCGTGGCTGATCACGACAAGCGTGCCCTGGTAGCGCTTGAGCCAGGCTTCCAGCCATACCAGTGCGTCAAGGTCCAGGTGGTTGGTCGGCTCGTCGAGCAGCAGCAGATCGGACGGACACATCAGCGCGCGTGCCAGCTGCAGCCGCATGCGCCAGCCACCGGAGAAACTGTTGACCGGCTGGGTAAGCTGCGCTGCACTGAAGCCGAGCCCCAGGATCAGCGCCTGGGCGCGTGCCGGGGCGTCGTGTGCCCCTGCGTCGTGCAGTGCCATGTAGGCGTGGGCCATGCGCATGCCGTCGTCACTGGCCTCTGCGGCGGCAACTTCGGCCTGGGCATCCAGCAACGCCGTGTCCCCCTCGACGACAAAGTCAGTCGCGCTCTGCTCGGTCTCCGGCATTTCCTGAGCGACCTGGCCCATCTTCCATGCAGCGGGAATCGAGAATTCGCCGCTGTCTTCGTGCAGCGTGCCGTTAAGAAGGGCGAAGAAGGACGATTTTCCGGCGCCATTACGGCCGACAAGGCCAATTTTTTCACCGGGGTTGAAGGTTACGGATGCGCGGTCGAGAACGACATTCACACCGCGACGCAGCGTGACATTGCGGATGGAAATCATAGGGAGCTACTTCAGATAGGACGAGCATGATAGCCGACCGCAGGGGGAGAGTCGGCTGGCCGCTGTGCGGGCGCGAGAAAAGGATGGCGTGCAATCGCCTGATTTGGCGATTTCTAGGGCCCGAAACAAGCCTGGCGCGGCCTGAGGGTATGCGCCGGCTGGTCTCTTTGGGAGCGGACGCCGAGTGTGCGGTCCGCGCCGCAATCGATGGCAATGACCTTCGAGGACGTCAGCTGTCCGATTTTTCGCGCACGGCGTTGCGCAGGTGCAGGCGCATGAAATCGGCGGCCGCTTCCTGCTGACCGGCCAGCAGCATGTCGATCAGCGTGAGGTGCTCGCGGCAGCGGCGCTCGGCCTGGTCGCGATCCACCGCCTTGCGGTATTCCATCAACCGGCGCAAACGGTCCAGTCGACGCAGACCTTCGAGGATGAATGCATTGCCTGAGCAGGCGGCAATGGTTTCGTGCAGGCGGCTGTTGGCATCGAACAGCGCGGCAGCCGTTGCCGTGTGGGCGCCACCGTTGGCCAGTGCTTCCTGTTCGGCGCGACAGCGCAGCAGGGCTTCGCGGTCCAGTTCGAAGGTCGGTTCCAGGATGCCTGCTGCTTCAATCAGCAAGCGATAGCGGTAACCCTGCTTGTACGTCTCGGCGGAAGTGAGCACCGGCAGGAACATCCACCCGTGACCGGGCAGCCGTTCCACCCATCCCTCTTGCGTCATGCGGCGCAGGATCGCACCCAACTGGGCGCGGGTGACGCCATATCGGCGCATCAATTCGTTTTCGGTGAAACGGTCAGGGAGTTCTCCGTTGAGCCGCTCCTCCGCAATCCTGAAATAGATCGCCTCGCTGTCGTCAACGGGTGCGGTATCGGGCTCATGACCGTTTGCTGAAACGGTTGGGCCGCCCTCGGCAACCGCGTAGCCCCCGTCGGGATGGGCACTGACCACGGCTTGCGTCGCCAGGCGGCGCAGCGCCTCGCGTACCGGCGAGCGCGATACGCGGAACTGCTCGGCCAACGCTCGCTCGGGCAGGCGGGTGCCCGGCGCCATGCCGGCGGCAGCAATGTACTGGTGAATGTTTGCCGCAAGGACATCGGCGAGTTGGCGGGCCATGTGGGAAAGCGTTTCGAACCGGTTGGCAGATGCTATCACATCCGATGATGGTCTTCTGATGCGCCAAAGTTCCACAGTCTTCCGTCATTCCGAACGGCTTTCCGTGTCTCGTATTCAAGGTCGGTGAGGCCGACATCGGGTAAACCATGGAAATGTCCCCTGATCCCTTGTCGCACAAGGTCAAGCCGGCTTTGTTCAGCACTCATGGTTCTTTGTTGCTGCAAAAAACCCTTTACATGGTTCTTTGAATTTATAAAATGCCATCCATCGCGTCACCGGACGGCGGCGCAACTCACAAGAACAGGAGACAACAGTGCATCGCAGACAAGTGCTTCAGGCTGGCCTTGCGGCCATCGGCGGACTTTCCATTCTTGAAGCCATGGCGGCCGATGCAACTGGTGTGCCCTCACAAGGACCTTCCGTGAACCAGGATCTCGTTAGTCACGTCAGCGCTCCCGCGTTCCAGCCACCTGCAGGGAGCTGTGACTGCCATGTCCATATCTTTGACGGTGCGCGCTTTCCGTTTGCCGCCAGGCGTTCGTACACGCCCGCCGCGGCGCGCGTGGCAGACCTGATCGCGTTCGAACAGCGGATTGGTATCGATCGCATCGTACTGGTGCAGCCGAGCGTCTACGGCTTTGACAATGCGGCGCTGCTGGACGCGCTGGGGCAGCTTGGCGACCGGGCGCGCGGCGTGGCGGTGGTCAATCTGGAGAAGGCTTCGCCAGCTGATCTGCAAGCCATGCACGCCAAGGGCGTGCGGGGTATCCGCCTGAATCTGGAGGTCAGCGGCCAGCGCAACCACGAATTCGCGCTGACGCAGTTGAAACGCGCGGAGCAATTGGTTGGCCCACTCGGCTGGGCAGTGCAGGTCTATGCGGATGTCGATGTGATTGCCGAACTGGCCGCGGATATCGCTGGCCTCAAGGTGCCGGTGGTGCTCGACCACTTTGCCGGTATCAAGACCCACAAGAAGGACGAACAAAAGGCCGCGTTCGCAACGGTGATCGAATTGGTCAAGCGCGGCAATGCCTACGTGAAACTGTCGGCGCCATATCGCGCATCGCGTAGCGCGCCCAATTTTGAAGACGTTACCGAATTTGCCCAAAAAATGGTCGAGGCGCGTCCGGACCGCCTGGTCTGGGCATCCGACTGGCCCCATACGGGCAGTTCGGGCAACCGAAACGGCAATCTCGATCAGGTCGAGCCCTTCCGCAAGGAGGATGCAGGGCGCGCACTGAACCAGTTGGCAAGCTGGGCAAGTGCGCCCGCGCTGCTGCAACGCATCCTTGTCGACAACCCGGCCCGCCTGTACGGCTTTGGCCGCGCGGCGTCCTGACCCCGCATCCACGATTCAGCAGGAGTTTTCCATGACCATCAAGACCCCCTCGGGCGCTGTGCTGCTCAAGCCCGATCAACTGCCCAACTATGACCGTGGCGGTGGCGCCAGCACGACGCCGCTGGTTGGCCGCTCCGTTGGCTCGGAGAGTTTCATCACCGGTTACACCTCGTTTGCCGGCGGCGTCGAGATTCCGTTCCACAGCCACAACTGCCAGGAAAGCGTGGTGCTGGTGGAGGGCGAGGCGATGCTCGATATCGACGGGCTCGAATACCGCCTCAAGCCGTTGGACACGACGTTCATTCCGCCCAACGTCCCGCATCGCTTTCGCAACCTGTCGAAGACGGCGCCGATGAAGATCCTCTGGATCTACGCGACGACCGACGCCACGCGCACCCTGGTCGATAGCGGCGAAACACGCCCCGTATCGGCCGAACACCAGACCCCCAAGGCTTAATCCAGAGTTTCCATCATGCGCATTCTTGTTCTCCCGGGCGACGGCATCGGCCCCGAAATCGTTGCTGCCTCCATCGATGTCCTGAAACAGGCCGACCAGGCCTTCGATCTGGGACTGCAGTTCGACTATGAAGAGGTAGGTTTCACCAGCCTTGAAAAGCACGGCACCACGCTGCGCCAGGAAGTACTGGACAAGGCGACCTCATACGACGGTGTGATCCTGGGCACCCAGTCGCACGCGGACTATCCGGCGCCGGACAAGGGCGGGCGCAACATCTCGGCCGCGTTCCGTTGCGACCTGGACCTGTACGCCAATGTACGTCCGTCCCGCTCGCGCGAGTTCCTTGGCAAAGGCGCGAAGAATATGGACCTCGTCATCATGCGTGAGGCGACCGAGGGGTTCTATCCGGATCGCAATATGTACGAGGGCTGGGGCGAGATGATGCCGTCGAAGGACATGGCGATCTCGGTGCGCAAGATCACGGCGCATTGCTCGGAGCGCATTGCCCGCCGTTCGTTCGAACTGGCGATGAAGCGCAAGAAGCATGTGACGGCGATCCACAAGGCCAACAGCTTCCATATGACGGACGGCCTGTTCCTGCGCGAAGTGCGCAAGGTGGCTGCCGAATTCCCCGAGGTGAAGTTCGATGACCTGCTGGTCGATGCGTCGACCGCGTACCTGGTACGCGACCCGTCACGCTTCGATGTGATCGTGGCGACGAATTTCTACGGCGACATCCTGTCGGACCTGGCCAGCGAACTGTCGGGCAGCCTTGGTCTGGGCGGCTCGGTGATGGCGGGCGACAACCTTTGCTGCGCGCAGGCCCAGCACGGTTCGGCGCCGGATATCCAGGGCCAGGACAAGGCCAACCCGACGTCGATGATCCTGTCCGTCGCCATGCTTGCGCAATGGCTGGGCGAGCACCGTGCCAAGCCGAACTTCGTTGCAGCCGCTGCGGCCATCGATGCGGCCGTTGACAAGGTGCTGGCTAACCCCGCCACGCGTACCGCGGACCTGGGCGGCACGATGGGCTGTGCCGCCTTCGGCAAGGCCGTCGCCGGGAGCATCGCGAAAGCCTGATTTCCGTCTCGCCACGGTGCGGTTCGGCACGACTGCCGCCGCGCCGTCCCAAACCAAGAAGAACATCCGGAGACAGCATGCACCCACTCAAGTCATGGCTGGCGGTGACGCTCGCCAGTATGTCGCTCATCGGCGGTGCCAGTGCCAGTGGCGGATATCCGTCGAAGCCGGTCAGCATCATCGTGCCGTTCGCGCCGGGAGGCGGCAGCGACAACGTGTCGCGCTATATCGCCACGCGCCTCTCGGAGAAGACCAGGGCCCAGTTCCTGATCGACAACCGCCCCGGGGCCGGCACCAATATCGGCAACGAAGCGGCGGCGCGCGCAGCACCGGATGGCCAGACGCTACTGTTCGGCCAGGTCGCGTTGTCGATCAATCCGTTCGTCTACAAAAGACTGCGCTACGACACCGAGAAGGACTTCGTGCCCGTGGTGCAGATTGCCACGTCCCCGACCGTGCTGGTTGTGACGAAGCGTTTCCCAGAGCAGGAACTGACGGGCGTCATCCGGTACATCAAGGCCAATCCAGGCAAGGTCAACTTCGCCTCGGGCGGCAAGGGGACCTCGGTGCATCTGGCGGGTGAGCTGTTCCGCAGCATGATCAATGCGGAGATGATCCATGTCCCTTACAAGGGCAGTGGCCCGGCAGTCACCGATCTCATTGGCGGCCAGGTCCAGATGATGTTTGATACCGCAGCGTCGGCACTCCCCCAACTCAAGGGCGGCAAGCTGCGCGCCATTGCTGTCACTGGCTCCCATCGCGTGCCGGAACTGCCCGACGTGCCGACGTTTGCCGAAGCCGGCCTGGCCGGCTTCGATGCTCCGGCGTGGTACGGGTTGCTGGCACCTGCCGGTACGCCGAAACCGGTGATCCAGTTCCTGAACGCGCAGGTCAACGACATCCTCAAGGAGCCAGCGACGAAGCAGCGGCTGGCCCAGCTTGGCGCGGAGCCTGCCGGCGGGTCGCCCGAAGATCTCGCCCGCTTCATGCGTGCCGAGTCGGCCAGATGGTCGACCGTAGTGAAGGCTGCGAACGTAGCAGCCGACTAGCCAAACTCTCAACCCTCTGTCGCATCGGTGCCATCGCGCTGGTGCGCTGCGCCATGGCGGAGTATCCAGCCGCCAAGGGCAGGATTTTGTCTTGAAGAGAAGGACCGTTATGTACTCCCACCCGATGTCGATGGATGCGGATGCGTCGCCCGACGCCGCAAAGCAGGAAGTGCGGCGCCGCGCGATGAGCAAGAACGCCTGGCGCCTGCTGCCGTTGCTGACGCTGGCATTTATCTTCAACTACATCGATCGCACCAGTGTGGGCTTCGCGGCGTTGACGATGAATCAGGATATCGGCCTCACACCGGCCCAGTTCGGATGGGGCGCCGGCATCCTGTTTGCCAGTTATTGCCTGTGCGAAATTCCGAGCAACCTTGCGCTCTACAAGTACGGGGCGCGCCGCTGGCTGGCGCGGATCATGATTACCTGGGGCATCGCGGCGACGGCGACGGCATTGGTACAAGGTCCGACAAGCTTCTATGTGTTGCGCCTGCTGCTCGGCGTGGCCGAGGCCGGCTTCTTTCCCGGCGTGACGTTCTTTCTGGCGTGCTGGTTTCCGGCGCAGTACCGCGTGCGCGTGCTGGCATTTTTCATGCTGGGCGTACCGCTGTCGTCGGTGATTGGCGGCCCGATGTCGAGCCTGCTGCTGCAACTCGACGGGCTGCTCGGCATGCACGGCTGGCAGTGGATGTTCATCGTGCAAGGCCTGCCGGCCGTGTTTATCGGCATCGCCGTGCTGATCCTGCTGCGCGACCATCCGAAGGATGCGCACTGGCTGACCGACGAAGAGCGTAGCGAACTGATCCAGATGCTCGAGGACGAGCCGCGTCAGAAGCCCAAGAAGGCGCTGTTTGGTGCGCTGAAGGATGGCCGCGTCTTGCTGTTGGCCGCCATCCAGTTCGGTTTCGTGCTTGGCTCGTACGGCATCGGCATCTGGCTGCCACTGATCTTGAAGGGTCGTGGCTACAGCACGATTTCCGTGGGCTTTCTCTCGACCATCCCATATATCGCCGCCGTGATTGGCATGCTGATCTGGGCGCGCATCGTGGATCGCAGCGGCAAAACCATCCTGAACCTTGCCCTGGCGTGCGTGCTCGGCGCCGTAGGACTGGCGCTGTCCACGGCGGTCGATGGGTTCACCTGGGAACTGGCTGGTCTCAGTATCGCCATTGTCGCCGTCAGCTCCGCACGGGCGATTTTCTGGACGATCCCGACGCGCTTCCTTACCGGTGTGGCGGCGGCCGGAGGGCTCGCCTTCATCAACTCGATCGGCACACTGGGCGGATTTGCCGGCCCCTACCTGATGGGCTACCTGAAGGAGACGACAGGGCATTTTTCCGCAGGCATCTGGGCATTGGCGCCATCCTGATGGTCTCGGCATCGCTCACCGCATCGCTCACGTTGCTCGTCCGCAAGGACGGAGCCATCTCGAAAACACTTATTCCATAGCTCGGTCTTACGAAGGATAGCCATGTCTCAAACCATTACGACCTACAACCCAAACACCGGTGCCGTCCTGCAAACCTATGAGGGCTGGACTGCCGAGCAGATCGAAACTGCCGTCAGTGTCGGGCATGCCGCAGCGAAGGCGTGGGGTCAGCAGCCGCTGGCCGAACGTATGGCAGCGGTGCGCCGGCTGGCCGATGAATTGCGTCGTCAGGCAAGGCCATTCGCGGAGCTGATGACTGCGGAAATGGGGAAAATCCTGGCGGAGGCCGCCGGGGAGATGGAGAAGTCCGCTGTCACCGCGCTCTACTATGCCGACAACGCTGCCCGTATCCTGGCCGACGAGAAGGCCAGCATCGACGGGGTGGACGCATGGGTCAGCTACGAGCCGATCGGACTGGTGCTGGCGGTGATGCCGTGGAACTTCCCGGTATGGCAGGTCATGCGTTTCGCGATTCCCACGATTGCAGCCGGCAATGGCGTGTTACTGAAGCATTCGCCGAACGTCACGGGCTGCGCGCTGGCGCTGGAGAAGCTGTTTCTCGATGCAGGCCTGCCAAAGCACCTTATCACTACGTTGGTGGTGGCCGAGCCGCAAGTCCCGGCGGTGATCAACGGCCTGATCCAGGACGACCGGATTGCCGCCGTGACACTGACGGGCTCCAATCGTGCGGGTGCAGCGGTTGGCGCGGCGGCAGGGCGCGCATCGAAGCGGTCGGTGCTGGAACTGGGCGGCTCCGACGCCTTCATCGTGCTGGAGGATGCCGACCTCGACAAGGCCGTGGCCGCGGCCGTCAAGGCGCGTTTCAACAACGCCGGCCAGAGCTGCGTCTGCGCCAAGCGCTTCATCGTTGCGGAAGGCATTGCCAAGGCATTTACCGAGCGATTTGTGCTGGCGACCCAGGCGCTGGTCGTAGGCAACCCGAACGATTCGGCCACACAGATGGGCCCGCTGGCGCGTGCCGACCTGCGTGACGCGCTGGACCAGCAGGTGCGTCGGTCGATAGAAGCGGGCGCTGTGCTGCTGGCCGGCGGCAAGGCTGCAGAGGGCCCGGGCAATTTCTATGCGCCGACGGTGCTCGGCAATATGCGGCCCGGCATGGCGGCCTTCGACGAAGAGACCTTTGGCCCGGTGGCTGCCATCGCGGTCGCCAAGGACGATGCGGACGCCGTGCGCCTGGCCAATGCCACGCCGTTCGGGCTATCGGTCAGCGTGTGGTCGGGTTCAAACCAGCGCGCACTGGCCGTGGCCAGGGGCATCAACAGTGGCGCGGCCTTCATCAATGCGATGACAGCATCGGATGCGCGTGTGCCGTTTGGTGGCACGAAGAAGTCGGGGTACGGCCGTGAGCTTGCCGCCGCCGGCATCCGTGAATTCACCAACGCGCGGACCTATTGGTCCGTCGTATCCGCCTGAACGTCTCGGACGTATGCCCTGGACAAACCAGGGCAACTGCCTTGTCCAAGCCTTGACTACCGCCGACAGCCCACTTACCTGCGAGCCATTCGTCTTCCTACGGGATGACTGGCGACGTTGCATCCGGCGTAGCCAGCGTATCGGGTGTATCAGGATTCTGGTGAAACAGCGCCAAGACTTGTCTTCGCAGCCACTTCACGGCTGGGTCCTCGTGATTGCGCGGATGCCATCCCATCGCGAGCTTGTAGTTCTCAGTCGGAAATGGCAGGTCGAAAACATCAACGATCGAAGCAAATGGCAGCATCAACATGCGTGGGAGTGTGCAGACGTAGTCAGAGGTACGTAGTATCTCGGGCACCATCATGACCTGCGGCACGGACAGGACAATATTGCGTTGCCGTCCGTCTCTTTCCAGATAGGCATCCATGTAGCCCCTGAGATTGTTTCGTTCCGGTGTCACCACAACGTGCCGCAGCGCGCAGTAGGCGTCGAGATCGAGCGTGTCGGTGCCGCGAGGATGTGCCTTGCGCTGCGCCATGGCGAAGGGTTCTTCGATCAAGGGCTGGCTACTCAAGCCTTGCGGCACTACCCGGTCGGCATCAATCACCAGGTCGATTTCCGCCTCTTCCATGTGGGTCGCGATGCGTTCCTCATCGGTCACGCTGAATGCAACGCGCACGTTGTCTCCAGCGTTTGCGGCCAGGCGCGCGATCAGTGGCAGGCCAACCACGCTTGTGGCGTTGTCGCTGATCGCCACTTTGAACGTTCGTGCATTTGTGAATGGATCGAAAGTCGGCTCGCTCCGGATGACCGAATCAAGGTTTTTCAGTGCAGAGCGCAGTGGGCCTTGCAATGTCAACGCGCGCGCGGTGGCTGTCATGCCGCGCCCGGTTTGCGACGGAAGCAGCAGCGGGTCATTGAACAACTGCCTGAGCCTGCCAAGTTGCGCCGACAGCGCTGGCTGGCTGATATGAAGCCTGGCGGCCGCTTTCGTCACATTGCACTCGGAAAGCAACGCATCCAGCGAAACCAGCAGATTCAAATCGATTCTGGCGAAGTCCATTAGCTATCCATCTGTCCTATACGACGAATAAAAATAAACGATTTCGCGCATACGTATGCCGGCCTCTATAGTAGGTCAACAACGGATTCGCGGAGATTGGCATGGAAGCGCAAAGAGTTCTGGTGACGGCCGGCGCGTCGGGGATCGGCAGGGAGATTGCCCTGGGTTTCGCGGCGAATGGGGCACAGGTGTTTGTCGTCGACGTCAACGCCGAGGGCCTGGCGGCGCTTGCGCGGGAATCGGCGGCGATCAGAACTGCCGTATGCGACATGTCCAGCCGTGGTGACATCGAGCGCATGGTGCCGGAAGCCGTACAGGTGCTCGGCGGGATCGATGTGCTTGTGAACAACGCTGGTATTTCCGGGCCCACGGCGCCGGTCGAGACATTCGATCCGGACGCGTGGGACGCCGTCATGCGGATCAACCTGGGCGGCACCTTCAATGTCACCCGGCTTGCCATTCCGCACCTCAAACGATCGCGTGCAGGGTCGATCATCGTGATGTCGTCTGTCGCGGGGCGCTTCGGGTACCCCAACCGCAGCGCGTACTCCGTGAGCAAGTGGGGCCTGATTGGCTTTACCAAGACACTCGCACGTGAACTGGGCGAGTTTGGCATTCGCGTGAATGCGATCTTGCCGGGTGCGGTGGCGGGCGAGCGCATCGAGAACGTGCTGGCCGGCCGGGCGCAACTGAGCGGGCGGACGCTGGATGAGGAGCGCAAGGAGGCAATGTCAATCCAGTCGTTGCAGCGGTTTGTCGACCCGCGGGATATCGCCAGGTTGGCCGTCTTTCTGGCGTCGGACGCAGGAAAGTCGATGTCCGGACAGATGCTTCCCATCGACAACGACATGCAGATGGCCTCCTGACCCCGCCCACGCCGGCGACCTTTTCACTCTCAAGGACAAATCATGGCCACATCGCTGCGCGATCAGCTCATTGGCGCCTGGAAACTGGTGTCCTACGTGGAGACGCCCGTTGACGGTTCCGCGCCGTTCCACCCATTTGGCGAGACGCCCCAGGGCATCATCATGTACACGCCAGATGGCTTCATGTCCGCGCAGCTATGTCGCCCGGACCGTGCGCCCTTTGCTTCCGGAGACTGGTTCAACGGGACGCCCGCAGAGTACGAGGCCGAAGCCAGTTCCTACATTGCCTACACCGGGCCATTTCATGTCGATGAAGACAGCCTGACGCTGACGCACTCGATGTTCATCTCGTTGTTTCCAAATTGGGTGGGGCAGACCCAGCCGCGCGTCGTGCGGATCGAGGGCGATCTCCTGAACCTCAGCAGCGCCAGTCCGATACAGTCGTCCGGCAAAACGGTCATGTCATCGCTGCAGTGGAAGCGCGCCACCCGGGCGTGAATCTCGCGACGCGACGATCGACGATTCCTCGGCAGAGATTCCACGAGGCGGCGCAGGCATAGTGACAGCAGACAGGAGGCGGATATGAATCCCCTGGCTCGATTCTCCAACGACAGCACGCTGCTCGCAGAGCTTGAGGCGGTGTACAAGGACCTTCATCAGCACCCGGAATTGTCGATGCAGGAAGTCAGGACCGCCCGGATCGCCGCGGACTTCGTCGAGGCGCTCGGCTACGAAGTGACGCGGGAGATCGGCGTGACCGGGGTTGTCTGCGTGTTACGCAATGGCGAGGGTGCCACGGTCATGCTTCGCGCAGACATGGACGCTCTGCCGATGGAAGAAAATACGGGGCTGCCCTATGCCAGTACCGAACGTGCCGTGGACGAGGATGGCATGGAAGTTGGCGTGGCGCACTCTTGTGGGCACGATTTCCACACGACGTGGCTGATGGGCGTGGCGCAGATCCTGGCAACGCGCAGAGACGCATGGCGCGGCACGGTCGTGCTGGTATTCCAGCCGGGCGAAGAGGTGGCGCGCGGGGCCTCGGCCATGGTCAGGGACTGGGATGACCAGCGCTTTCCAAGGCCAGACATCATTCTTGGCCAGCACGTGATGGTGGGGCCAAGTGGTACCGTCAGCTATCGGCCAGGCGTCATCCTGTCGGCCGGCGACAGCCTGAAAGTGAGACTGTTCGGGCGGGGATCGCATGGGTCGCAGCCGCAGACCTCGATCGATCCCGTGATCATGGCCGCATCGACGACGTTGCGTCTGCAGACCATAGTGTCGCGCGAGATATCGCCGCTGGACAACGCGGTCCTGACCATCGGCTCGCTGCAGGCTGGCACCAAGGAGAACATCATCCCGGACGAGGCAACGATCAAGCTCAACATGCGCACGTTCGACGAAGATGTCCGCGAGTACATGCTGTCGTCGATTCGACGGATCTGTTGCGCCGAATGCGATGCGTCCAACGCCGAGCGGAAACCCGAGTTCACCACGCTCAGCAGCTATCCGCTCACCGAGAACGACGACGGGGCCACGCAAAGGGTGGCGACGGCGTTTGCCGCGGAGTTTGCCGAGCGTGCCTACGAAACCAAACCAGCGTCAGCCAGCGAGGACTTCAGTATTTTTGGCCGGACATGGGGCGTGCCCTACGTGTTCTGGTTTGTCGGTGGCACGGACGCGGACGTCTTTGCCCAGGCAAAACAGGAAAAGCAGATCAACAAACTTCCCAGCAATCATTCGCCAAAGTTCGCCCCTGTCATTCACCCCACGCTTGAAACCGGCCTGCAGGCCATGCTGACAGCCGCCTCGGCCTGGCTGTGCCCGGGGCAAGCGCCGTAATGGAACACAGCCTGTTTGTTGTCGCCGATCTTCTCGGCACCTTCGCGTTTGCGGTAAGTGGCGCAGTCGCTTCCGAACAGCGTCATCTCGATGTGTTCGGCGTGCTGGCGATTGCCTTCGTCACGGCCTGCGGTGGGGGAATCGTCCGGGATGTCTGCCTTGGCGCGCTACCTCCTGCCGGTCTGGCGGATTGGCGCTACCTGGCATGTGCGGCAATGGCGGCGGCGATCGCGATGTGGGCCCGGAAGGTGATCGATCTCATCCGGCATCCGGTCCTGTTCTTCGATTCGCTAGGGCTCGGATTCTTCGCGGTCGTGGGGGCTCACAAGACACTGCAGTTTCACGATAACGTTGAGTTGGCAGCGATGCTGGGCGTGGTGACCGCCGTCGGCGGTGGGGTGCTGAGAGACGTCCTGCTTAACAGGGTGCCGGTGATCTTGCAGAAGGAGATCTACGCGGTCGCTGCGCTTGCGGGCGCTGCGTGCCAGGTGTTCGGCGAAAAAATGGATTGGTCCCTGGCGACGACCCCGTGGTTAGCGACCGCTATCTGCTTTGCCATCCGGGCGCTGGCGTTGCGATATTCCTGGAGCCTTCCCGTGCCAGGAAGGCGGAAAGACGGGGCATAGCCGCCATATTCAGCAATGCCCCAGCAACCCAGTGTGCGCCGCTTCCGACCCTCCTGCGACGCACGGTGCATGGTTGGGAGGCGACCGTTCGCATAGCGCTACGGTCGCCTGCAGGGCCATCGAATTGGTTTTTACAACCGCGGGAACATCGATTCGCCGCATCCCTGTCTACGATTCTGCTACCCGGAGCGATCGGCGCAAGACCTTGCCAACCGTGGACTTCGGCAGGGCCGCCACAAAATCGAAGTCGCGCGGCACCTTGTAGGCGGTCAGTTCGCCGCGGCAGTGTGCCTGCAATGCCGCGGCGCTCAGGGTCGTGTCTGGAGCCGTTACGACGTAGACCTTGAGCGCCTCGCCGGTGGTGGCGTCGGGTACCCCGATGCACGCACATTCGAGCACACCCGGACATGCGCTGACCACCGCCTCGACTTCATTGGGGAACACGTTGAAGCCGGAGACGATCACCATGTCCTTCTTTCTGTCGACGATCCTGAGGAACCCGTCCGGCGTCAGCATGCCGATATCACCGGTCTTGAAGTAGCCGTCGTCGGTGAAGGCGCTGGCGTTGGCGTCCGGGTTGCGCCAGTAGCCTTGCATGACCTGCGGACCCTTGACACAGATTTCACCTGCTTCGCCGTCAGGCACATCGCGGCCGTCATCGTCGATCAGCCTGACGTCAGTGGATGGCAGCGGCAGGCCAGCAGTGCCGTTGTACGCCTGGACAGATGGCGGGTTGAAGGTGACGATCGGGCTGGTTTCAGACAGTCCGTAGCCTTCGCGAATGAAGTTGCCCGTGATCGCCTGCCATTTTTGCGCGGTGGCAGGCATGATGGCGGCGCCGCCGCCCGCACTGAGGCGCAGACGCGAGAAGTCGACTTCGCGGATACGCGGGTGAGCGGCCAGGGCTGCAAACAGGGTGTTGACGCCGGTGATGAAGGTGCAGCGCGACGCCTTGAGAATATCGACAAAGCGGTCCATGTCGCGCGGGTTGCTCACCAGCCAGTTATGCCCGCCGCGCACGAAGACGGAGATGAAATTCACCGTCAGTGCAAAGATGTGATAGAGCGGAATCGCCGTGACGGCGACCTCGTCGCCGGCATCGGGGTCGCCCGGAAAGATGGCCTTGAACTGTGCGACGTTGGCAATCAGGTTCCGATGCGAAAGCGCAGCGCCCTTGGAAACACCCGTGGTCCCGCCTGTGTACTGCAGGAACAGCAGGTCGCTGCCGCGGACTTCAACAGGCTCCAGCCGCAGTTTGCTGCCTTGCGCAATGGCTTGCCCGAAGGGCGTCGCGTTGGGCAGGGGGGCGTGTGTATCGTTTGCGCCCACGGTGACGACCGTCCGTACGCCGCTGGCTGGCAGCGCGCGGGTCAACGTTCCCACCGTGCCGCCTGCCGCGATGATTGTTTCCACGTCGGCGTCGCGGAGTTGGTGCTCCAGTTCGCTGGCGGTGTACATCGGATTGACATTCACCTGGATCGCACCGATCCGTGCGATGGCGATCTGCGCTATCGGGAAGGCCAGGACGTTGGGCAGCATCACGGCAACCCGGTCGCCGGGACGCACACCGGCCACTGACTGCAACCACGCGGCCAAGGCGCGCGATTGCGCGTCGACCTCGGCGTAGGTCATCGTCAAGCCGTCGCAGGTAAATGCGGGCCGCGATGCGTAGGCCTGCATCGCTTCGTCAAGGAGTACGACAAGCGACGGCGCGGCGTCGGCATCGATGGTGGCGGGAATGTCGCCATAGCTGGCGAGCCAGGGTCTTGTCTGCATACTGCGGTAGGAGAGGGCGGGCCGGATGCAACGCGGGTCAGGCGCGCATCCGGCGGCCGGGGTTGCGAGGGAAGCGGTGGGTCAGGGCGTGACGATGTCGAACTGCGGATTGAACTTGTCGAGCATGCCGAGCCATTGCTGTAGTGCGGCGGGATCCCCCTCCACCTTGGCCTGCCCTGCGGCCATGGCGGCAGGCAGCGTGGTCTGGCCAAGCAGCACGCCGATCAGCGTCATGCGCGGCACACTCAGCGTGACCTGGGCGTCCGTCAGCGTGCGATCTGCCTTGTACAGGAAGACCCCGTTCTCGATGCTCAGGCCGTAGCGCTTGCCGGTGTCAGGCTGGATCCAGTTGATCTTCAGGTTCTGGCCTGCCGCCCGTTCGCCGTTCAGGCGCACGGCCAGGAAGTCCAGGAACATCGAATCGCTCATGGCGCGGATCAGGTCGGGGCTGGCAGACTGCGTGCCCTCCAGCTTGGGTACGCCATTGCGCAGTTCGTAGGCGCCCATCAGGTAGGCACTGCGCCAGGATGCGGCTTCGGCCTGGTAGCCAAGCTGTTCGAGCGCATCGGCTTCCAGATCGCGCGCAGCCTGGTTGGCGGGGTCGGCAAACACGACATGCTTCACCACCTGCGCTACCCAGCGATAGTCGCCCTGCGCATACGACTGGCGCGCCTGCGCCAGCACCTTGTCCGCGCCGCCCATGAACTGAACGTAGCGCTTCGCGGAATCCTCCGGCGGCAACGGGTGCAGGTCGGCGGGGTCGCCGCTGTACCAGCCAAGGTAGCGCTGATAGACGGCCTTGCTGTTGTGGTTGACGGTGCCGTAGTAGTCGCGCAGATCCCACTGGCTGGCCAGCGACGGCGGCAGCTTCACCCGTTCGCCGATCTCTGTCATGGTGTAGCCCTGGTTGGCCAGACGCAACGACTGGTCATGGATGTACTTGTAGGCGTCGCGCTGGTTGGCAAGGAATTGCGCAATATTCTCCTGGCCCCATTTCGGCCAGTGGTGCTGGGCAAACAGCACCTCGGTGCGGCTGCCAAAGCGATCGGCGGCTTCATCCAGTGCCTTCCACCACTGGTTGGCGTCCCGCACCTGGGCGCCGCGGATCGTGTACAGGTTGTGCAGGTTGTGGGTGGCGTCCTCGGCGGCGCACAGCGCCTTCCATTGCGGGAAGTACATGAGCATCTCGGACGGCGCCTCGCTGCCCGGTGCCATCTGGAATTCGATCTGCACGCCGTCGATGGTGCGGCGCTCGCCGGTCTTGCTGATGATGTCGGTCGGCGGGATCAACGTCGTCGTACCCAGCGACACGGTCTTGCCAAGGCCGGCGTCTACCTGGCCGCGCGGGCCCTTGGGCAGCAGTGCGCCGAACATGTACTGCGCGCGACGGCTCATCGCGTTGCCGGCGTAGATGTTCTCAGACACGGCTTCTTCCATGAAGCCTTCGGGTGCGTAGATCTTGACCTTGCCGGACTTGACGTCGTCTTCGCTGACGACCCCCTTCACGCCGCCAAAGTGGTCGACGTGGCTGTGCGTGTAGATCACGGCAACGACGGGCTTCTTAGGGCGGAACTTGTAGAACACGTCCGTGGCCGCGCGCGCGGTCTCGGCAGTGAGCAGCGGGTCGATCACGATCAGGCCGGTGTCGCCCTCTATCACGGTGATGTTCGAAAGGTCAAAGCCGCGCACCTGGTAGATGCGATCGGTCACCTTGAACAGACCGTGCTTCAGATTAAGTTGGGCCTGACGCCACAGGCTGGGATTGACGCTTGCTGGCGCGGTATCGTCGCGCAGGAATGCGTAGGCGTCGAGATTCCAGACCACGCGTCCTTGTGCGTTGCGGATTTCACCGCCATCGAGCGTGCCGATCCAGCCGCGCTGCGCATCTTCGAAATCCTGCCTGTTCTGGAAGGGCAACTGTTTGAGGACACCTGCGTTGGCCTCGCGGGTCGGCGCGGTGGCGTCACCAGGGGAAGCTGCCTGGGCGGCCTGGCTGCTCAGCAGGATCAGGGCTGCGGCCAGCACGGCGGACTTGTGGAACATCATGTCTCCAGTCTTCTTTTGGGATTGGGTTGTGTGTGAGGGGCTTGGCGGGACTTAGCGCCAGTCCTGGGCGATCATCTCGGCGCCTTTTTCGCCAATCATGATCGATGGGGCATTGGTGTTGCCGCCAACAAGGGTCGGCATGATCGACGCATCGACTACGCGCAGGTTTTCCATGCCGTGCACGCGAAGGCGATCGTCAACAACCGCCAGGTCGTCGCGGCCCATGCGGCAGGTGCCAACCGGGTGGTAGATGCTGTCGGTACGGCGGCGCAGCAGGGCGATCAGTTCGTCGTCGCTGCGCGCGTGCTTCACATACAGTTCGCGCGGCGCGTAACGCGACATCGGGCCGCTGTTCATGATCTCGCGCGTGAGCTTGTAGCCTTTCAGCAGCGTTTCCACGTCGTGGTCGTCGGCCAGGAAGTTCGGGTCGATGCGCGGCGGAGCCAGCGGGTTGGCCGAGCTCAGGCCAACGGACCCCTTGCTCCGTGGGCGCAGCACGCAGACGTGGGCGCTCATGCCATGCCCAAGATGCTGCTTGCGGTTGTGGTCGTCCACGATGCCGGTCACCCAGTGGATCTGCACATCGGGGCGCGAGAGTGACGGGTCGGTGCGCAGGAAGGCACCGGCTTCGCCGAAATTGCTGGCCAGGATGCCGCTCTGGCTGGCGCGGTACTGGAAGAAGGCGCGCGTCATGGTGGCGGCCCCGCTGAGCGACAGGCCCATCAGCGACTTGTCGTGCGTCTTGAAGGGCAAGATGTAGTCAGGATGGTCGGCCAGGCCCTTGCCAACGCCGGGCAGAGCATGGCGCACGGCGATGCCGTGGGGGCGCAGGTCGGCGGCATCGCCGATGCCCGACAGTTGCAGCAACTGCGGTGACCCGAAGGCACCGGCTGCAACAATCGTTTCGCGGCGAGCCAGCACATCGGTGCTCCGGCCCTTCACGTTCACTTGCACACCCCGCGCCATCTTTCCGTCGATCAGGAGGCTGGTGGCGTGCACGTCGGTCAGTACGGTCAGGTTCTTGCGCGCGCCACGCAGCGGGTGAAGAAAGGCCACCGACGCGCTGCAGCGGCGGCCCTTGCGCGTGGTCAGGTGATAGTGCCCCACACCTTCCTGGTCTGCACCGTTGAAATCGTCGTTGATCTTGTGGCCTGCGGCGCGGCCTGCCTCGATGAAGGCGTGCGTGGCCGGATGCGCGTCGAGCTTGCTGACGGTGAGTTCGCCGCCGGAGCCGTGATAGGTATTGGCGCCGCCGAAATGGTCCTCCGATCGACGGAAGTAGGGCAGCACTTCGGCATAGGACCAGCCCGTGTTGCCCAGCGCGGCCCAGTCGTCGTAGTCGGTGCGATGGCCGCGGATATAGATCATGGCATTGATGCTGCTGCTGCCACCCAGCGTCTTGCCGCGCGGCTGATAGCCCAGGCGGCCGCCCAGTCCCGGCTGCGGCACCGTCTTGAATGCCCAGTTGACATGGCGCGTCGGCAGGATGCCGATGATGCCGGCTGGGGTGTGGATCAGCGGCGAGCGGTCAACCGGGCCCGCTTCGATCAGGCAGACCGTGATGGCAGGGTCTGCGCTCAGGCGATTGGCAAGGACGCAGCCGGCCGATCCGCCGCCTACGATGACGTAGTCGAATTCCATTTTGTTTCTGGGAAGTGGAGGGGGTGTCAGGGGCGGGCGGACAGCCCGTGCTCAATGCGGCCCTGGTGGTGCGGTTTGCGGATGCGGGCTGTGGTGCGATTCGGCTTTCGCCGTGTCGCGAAGAAAGATCCGCAGGGTCAGCCGTTGTACCCAGCTGCCATACGGCGGGTGGAACAGCTCGATCGGAAACCAGCGTCGCTCGGTAAAGACGGCCTTCGCGTGCGACAACTCGCGGAAGCCTTCGGCGCCGTGGTAGTTACCCATGCCCGAAGTGCCTACGCCACCGAAGGGCAGGTCGTGATTCAGCACGTGCCAGCCCCAGTCGTTCACCGTCATGCCGCCCGCGTGCGTGCGCCGCAGCAGCGCCTGTGTCTCGGCCTTGTCATGGCCGAAGTAGTAGAGCGCCAGCGGACGCGTGCCGTGTTGCACGTGCTGGATGGCCTGGTCGAAGGTGCGGTAGGTGAACACGGGCAGGATCGGGCCAAAGATCTCCTCCTGCGCCAGACGCATCTGGGGGGTGACGCCCAGCACCACATGCAGGGGCAGGCGGCGCCCGTCGCCAGGCATGTCGGCGGTCATCACCACGGCGCCGTGCGCACGGGCATCGTCGAGCAAGGCAAGCTGCCGGGCATGGCCGCGCTGATGAATGATGGCTGCGTAGTCTTCGCTGCCCTGCGGGTGCATGCGCCGGGCGGCGTCGATCACGGCGGAAGCAAAGCGCTGCGCGTCTTCCTCGGGCACCAGCGCGTAGTCTGGAGACACGCAGATTTGTCCCGCGTTGACAGTCTTGCCGTGGGCGATACGTCGGGCGGCCGTCGCCAGGTTCGCGCTGCGCGACACGATGGCCGGCGATTTTCCACCCAGTTCCAGGGTGACCGGCGTCAGGTTGTCCGCGGCGGCGCGCATGACTTCGCGGCCCACTGCGGGCGATCCGGTGAAGACGAGATGGTCGAAGGGCAGTGCGGTAAAGCGACGGGCAACGTCATCGGCACCTTCGACCACGCAGACTTCGTCGGCGCGAAACACTTCGGCCAGTAGTGCGCGCAAAGCCGTCGACGTATGCGGCGCGAACTCCGAGGTCTTGATCATGCAGCGATTGCCGGCGGCCAACGCCGTGGCCAACGGGCCCAGCGCCAGGTAGATCGGAAAATTCCAAGGCACCACGATGCCGACCACGCCCTTCGGCTGGTATTCGACACGGGCCGAATTGCCGAGAAACAGCAGTTCCGTATGCCGTCGCGATGGCTTCATCCAGCGCTTCAGTCCGCGCAACAGGTGATTGATGTGCAACACGGATGGCAGCACGTCGACCATCATCGTTTCGGCCTCGGCGCGTGCGCTGAAGTCCGTGCTGGCTGCCGCGGCCATGCGGCCGGCATGGGTCCGGATCGCCGCGCGCAGACGGCGCAGCGCGCCTGCGCGCCGGGCCAGGTCGGGGTAAGGGTGTGTGATGAAAGCGGCGCGCTGCGCCTGTAGCAAGGCCGCCAGCGCGTCGATGTCGCCACCCGCGTCAAGAGACAGATTCGTCGCCATCATTACCCTTTAAATTGAACTGACCGTTCAGTACAATTTCGAGTTTGCGAGTGGGGATGGTGGCTTGTCAAGCGATGTCGGGCCGCCTTAGGGGAAGTCCCGAGGCGGGGCCGGGTCCAAATGACGCCACTGCTACAATGCCCCACCGATTGCATGAGCCGCCCATGACGTCCACATTTCCGGCCTCCGAGGCTCCATCCGTCACCTCTCAGGTTGAGGGCATTCCGTCCGGCCGAATGGCGACGACGAAATACCGCCGTGGCATCGAGACACGCGAGCGCGTGATTGCGCTGGCCAAGAAGCTGATTGCCGAGCACGGCTATACGGAGGTCACGCTAGATCAGATCGCCGCCGTGGCGGCGGTGTCCAAAAGCAGCCTGCTCTGGCATTTCGGCAGCAAGGAACGTCTGCTGGCCGAGGCAGCCATCAGCCTGTTCAAGGAGGTGGAAGAGGCGCTTGAGCTGGAAGACCAGGCAGGCAAGTCGCCATCCGAACGTCTGGACGACATCTTCGAGCGGGTCTCGGAGTACTTCACGCGCAATCCCGAAACCAAGGGCGTGGTGCTGTCGCTGCTGTTTTCGGGCAACGCGCCGCAAAGCGTGCGCGAATACATCCGCGAGGCGTGGGCGGGCCATGTACGGGTGCTGGTCGACAAGCTCGGCACGCCGGAGCGCCCTATGCCGCCAGAGATGGCGCGGGTGATCGTGGCCATCTTTCACGGTTGCTATTGCCACTGGTATGCCAATGGCCAGGCGGAGCCGCTCGCCGACTACATGGCGCCGGCACGTGCGTTGTTGCACGACTGGCTGAGCAAGCCATCGACGCCAACGTCAGGCGCCTGACTGTATTCGATACCAGTCAACCAGGCGCGACCGGAAGCCCCTCCTCATCCAGAAATGGGTTCATGAAAACATTGTGGCGCCTCCGTGGGTCAGATCGGAGCCCACGATACCCGGGCATTGTCGTGGTCAGACGTCTTCGATCGTCGCCTCGATGCGCCCTTCCCGAATGGCTGTGAGGTAGGCGCGGAAATCGCTCCGGTTCTGCGATGCATACTCGGTGGCGAACTCGCAGATGGCGTCGTCGAACGTCTGTCCCGATCCCATGTATCCCGCCATCATTGCCGCGTCGCCAGTTCGCGCATGCGCGCGGGCAAGCGCGTGGGCACACATTCGACCGTACTGCCGGAGCATGCCGCTATCCCAGTCTTCAATGAGGGCGGACATTTTCATGTCCCGCAATTGGCGGATGTAGAAATCCCGGCCATTCCTGCCGCGGGTCCACCCCAGGAACACATCGGTGGCCGCCTGCATCAGGCGTTGCCCGACGATGACGCGCTGGCCGTGGTTGTCGTACTGGCTCTTGCCCGCATAAGGTTCCAGCACAGAAGCGCGAGCCTCCTTGACTTGCAGGAACAACGGGTCGTCGTCTGCTGCCATGAACAAGCATACGGCGCACATTGTGCCCACGCTGCCTACGCCCACGACCTTGATGGCCATATCGAAGAAATGGAAGCGATCGAATAGCACGCGGGTGTGGTCCGCCAGGCTGTCCCGGTAACCAGCAATGGCCTCCTCGTAGCCCGATGACAGTCCGGGCGCCAGATCGTCGGACGGATGGAAAATCAGCGGGGGCTCATCCTTGATTCTTGGCTGTGCTCCCTGCTCCGAGACAAACTTCGGATAGAGATGATCCGGCACCGATTTGCGCCGTTCGGCGGCAATGCGTTCGGCCAGCCGCTTGCGCGTGGCTTCGACCACTTTCGGGTCACCGGTACGATCCTCATATTTGCGCAGATCGATACGGTCGTACCAGACGTCGAGCGCACGCATACCCGCATAGTTGTGCATTCGCTCGCGATATTCCCGCACAGAGTCCGTTGCCACCCGCGCGGCATCGCTCCTGGGTAGTGCGAGATGGTCGGCGGCTATCACGATACTGGCGGTCAGCCGCTTCAAATCCCACTCGAAGGGTGCCGGCAGCGTTTCGTCGAGATCATTGATGTCGAAGATGATATTGCGCTCCGGCGTGGCGAATCCTCCGAAGTTCATCAGATGTGCATCGCCGCAGGATTGCACCCGAATTCCGCTGGAAGGCGTGATGGCCAGGTCTGCGGCCATGATCGCGGCCGCACCGCGATAGAAGGCAAATGGGGAAGCAGACATGCGGCCAAACCGAATTGGCACCAGTTCCAGGATTCGTCCGGCATTCGAAGACTGCAGCAGTGCGACGGGATCCGCGCGGTTCCCGGCGGGCCGCCATCCGGCCTGCGAGGTGCGTGGTATCTGATCCCGCAGCGCGCGGCCTTTTGCGGCGCGCTCGTCAGGCGTCAGGTAAGTGGACGCGGCAGATTCTTCCACCTCGCGCTTCTCGCGCTTCTTGTCGTTTGTCCTGGACATATGGATAGTCCCCTTGTTGTTCTCGCGCGGAAGTCACCCCACGCCGGCTAAACGCCGTCGCACACACCTACGCAGACAGCCGCCACCACCCCAATCGGTAGGCCAACAGCCTGCTTAAGCTTATGAACAACATGGAACAGCGGAGATGAAAAATTTCTCCTGACGTCATTAAGCGCTTTCGAATCGACGTAGTGCCTGATGCGACACAAACCGGCCATCTTTCGAAACAAATAAGAACCGCTAACAGAATCATTCACTTCCATCGGCTTTGGGTAGCTGGAAGTATTCGGGGGAATTCGAGTCTGCAATGCGATGCCAGTGCCGCGCCGGAGATCGCATGCGTGGCGCATGGGCCGCAAGCTGCGGTATTGGGGGAGGCCAGCGGATGAGCAATGTCGTCGCAACGATCAAGCATGAATTCATGGAAATGCTGCCGCCCACCATCTTCTTCCTGGTGGCGCTGCATATCGTCGCGGTGATCCGGGCCTTGATGGTGCGCAGCAGCGGCATCGAACTGGAGACGTCGGCGTCGATCCTGCTTGCAGCGCTGATCCTTGGCAAGGCGGTACTGATTGCGAACATGATGCCGTTCATCAACCGGTTTCCGGACAAGCCGCTGATCTGGAATGTTGGCTGGAAAACGCTGATCTACACGCTGGTGGCGCTGCTCGTGCACTATCTGGAGCGGCTGTACGAATACTGGAAAGAAGCCCCGAGCCTGGCCGCCGCCAATCACACGCTGCTGGTTGAAATGAACTGGCCGCGTTTCTGGGCCATCCAGATCCTGCTGCTGACCCTTATCTTCTCGTACTGCGTTATCGCCGAGATCGTCCGTGTGGTGGGTCGCGAGCGTTTCAGGAAGATGTTCCTCGGACCGCTGCCACAAGGGTCTCGCGCACTCGATTGAACAGGGAAGGCCGCCCGTCGCCGAGCGGCCTGCCACCAACGGCTGTACATCGCTTGGAGTGTATTCATGGCACGCTTACCGGTACTTGGTTTGCTCGCTGTTGCCCTGACGGCCTGCAGTAGCGCACCCCCGTCGCCAGCCAAGGCGCCGGAGAATCCGCCCGCCGCAGCCGTGGCGCCCGCCGCCCCGGCGCCGGCTCCAAAGCCTGACGCCAATGCGGTGGACCCGGCAGCCATCAAGGCATTGCAGGACATGGGCGCGAGCCTGCAATCCCTCAAACAGTTCGAGGTAGGCATCAGCCTGACCGGCGAGCGCGTGCTGCAGGACGGGCAGAAACTGCAGCACACCGCCATCGCGGATCTTGACGTGGTGCGGCCCAACAAATTGCGCGCGACGATGCGCAGCGCCCGTCTGCAGCGTGACCTGATCTACGACGGCAAGACCGTGACGCTCTATCAGCCTGAGCAGAAGTACTACTCGCAGGCCCAGTTCAGCGACAACCTCAACACCCTCGTGGATCGGCTGGGCGAGCGCTATGGCATAGAGGTGCCGTCCGCGGACCTGTTCCTGTGGGGTACGCCCGCCGCCCCGATCGACAACATCGAATCGGCGATGAACGCCGGGCAGGATTTTATCGCTGGCGACCTGTGCGACCACTATGCGTTCAGGCAAGGGCAGTTCGACTGGCAGATCTGGATCTCCACGGGCTCGCGCCCGCTGCCTCGCAAGCTGGTCATTACGAACCGCACTGACGATGCACGCCCACAGTCGGTCACTTACTACAAGTGGAACCTGAATCCGAAGTTCGGCAATGCCACGTTTGCATTCACGCCGCCGGCGGGTGCCAAGGCCGCTGAGTTCGTTCCCCTGAAGTCCCGCTAAGGAGCCCGTGATGACATACGCATTCGGCAAGCTTTCGATGGTTTGCGTGACCGCGCTCGTCCTCGCTGCATCGGGGTGGGTGACGACGGCGGAGGCCCGCCCGGGGGGCGGTGGTCATGCGGGCGGCGGACGCGCCGGGGGTGGAGGTGGCGGTGGCGGACATATGGCGGGTGCGCATGCAGGCGGTGGAGGAGGGGGCGGCGGCGGGCGTCAGGTCAACAACAGCCATGTGGATGCTCGGGCCAACAACGTACGCAGCACCAGCGTCAACAGCGTCAACGCCAACCGCAATGTCAACGTCAATTCGAACCGCAACGTCAATGTGAACGTCGATAACCACGGCGGATGCTGCGGATGGGACAACGACTACCATCCAGTTGCAACGGCTGCGGCTGTCACGGCGACGGTGGCCGTGACGTCGGCAGTGGTCGGCTCGATGGTCCGATCGGTGCCGCCCAATTGTGCGCCCGTGAACTACGGCGGCATGGTCTACCAGCAATGCGGAGGTACCTGGTATCAACCGCAGGGATCGCAGTACGTAGTCGTAAATCCGCCGTACTGAGCTAGATTGGGTCACCAGCGAGACCAACGCGTTTCGCCAAGGAAGACGGCGTCCTGTGAGGATGTATGCACGACTTGATTCGCCATCCCGCCATTCTGTTCGTCGTGCTGTTGCTCTTCATGGGTGGCGCCACGGCAATCGGGGCGCTCGTCTTTCGCCGCATCTGGCCAATTCCCAAGCCGAATCGGGATGACTTCAATATCATCCAGGGCGCTACCTTGACGCTTCTGGCGCTGTTGATCGGGTTCACGTTGTCGATGGCGGTGGGCCGATACGATCAACGGAAGAACCTGGAGGAAGAAGAGGCAAATGCGATTGGCACCGAGTACCTCAGGGCGGAGCTGATGGCGGCCGACGCGTCAACTATCAAGAAACTGCTTGGTCAATACCTCGAACAGCGCATCCACTATTACCAGACGCGCGATCGGGAAAAAGTGCAGGGGATAGAGGAAAAGAGCGCGCGAATCGAAACGGAGATGTGGCGGGTCGTGCGGGACGCCGCTTGCGCCGCTCCCAATCCGATCAGCGCGCTCGCCGTGGCAGGAATGAACGATGTCATCAATTCGCAAGGCTATACCGAGGCAGCCTGGTTAAACCGTATCCCTGTCTCCGCCTGGGGGTTGATGATCATCATCGCGTTCTTCAGCAGCCTGCTGCAGGGATACGGAATACGCGCGGAAGGAACCAAGCTGTTTCTGCTGTTGATCGTGCCATTGACGGTGTCGCTTTCGCTATCCCTGATTGCGGATATCGACAGCCCGCGCGGCGGGCTGATCCGCGTCATTCCGCAGAACCTGTTGAGCCTTCAGAAATCACTGGATTGAATCGAGTTCGTCGCGCAGCATGGTGAATCCGGGCGAGCGCCAGACGTAACGAGTTGTCTTGGACTGGATTTCTAGTCGAATTGCTGATGACATGTTCATCATTTGCCGTGGCGAAAGCGGGAGGCCTTCGAGGTTTATGCCCCACTTTGCGCTACTGCCCGGGGCCATACCACGGAGTCCGCAATGAGCGCAGCATTCGACTGGTTCCAGCACGTACTTCATCTTCATCCAGAAGTCACCTTTTTCCTGGTGCTGGGCCTGGGCTATGCGCTTGGCAAGCTCAAGGTTGGCAGCTTTACGCTGGGCGCTGTCACCGGAACGCTTCTCGCTGGCGTGTTAGTTGGCCAATTGGGGCTCAAGATATCGGGTGAAGTCAAGCAATGCTTCTTCTTGCTCTTCCTGTTTTCCATCGGGTTCCGCACTGGCCCCCAGTTCTTTCGCGGGCTGCGTAGCGATGGCCTGCAACAAGCGTTGCTAGCGGCGATAGTGGCCACGACTGGCCTCGTGGTGGCGTTCGTCGTGAGCAAGCTCTTCGGCTACCAGGCGGGTACCGCGGCGGGCGTGGTGGCCGGATCGCTGACCGAGTCGGCTACCATCGGTACGGCCAGTGATGCCATTTCGCGATTGGCCTTGTCCGAAGCGGATCGCCAGGTCTTGACGAACCAGATCCCTGTTGCCTTCGCTGTTACCTATCTGGTGGGCGTGATCGGCGCGGCGTGGATCCTTGGTCAACTTGCACCGAGGTTGCTTGGCGTGGACCTTCCCGCGGTATGCCGAGACCTGGAGAGCAGTATGGAAGGCAATGCCGCGCAGGCCATTCCGAGCAGGCGGGAGTTCGAGCTTCGCGCCTACAGCGTTGATGAGGGCTCGTCACTGGCGGGCGTGACCATCGCCGACCTGGAAACGGCCATGGGTGGCGAGCGGCTTTTCATAGAACGCCTTCGCCGTGACGGTGTCGTGACGGACGCCACTTCGGAAATTGCCCTGCGCGCAGGGGACACCCTCAGTGTGTCTGGCCGGCGTACCTTATTGGTCGAGCGACTGGAAGGCCCGAATTCTGGATTGCGCGAGATCGATGATCGAGAACTGCTGGACGTGGAAGTGGAGTCGCTGGACGTGGTCATCACATCCAGGGCGATAGACGGCCGCCGGCTTGGCGACCTGGCGCGGGAGGAGGGCGCACGCGGCGTATTCGTGCTGCGCGTGTCGCGTGCGGGCACGCCGCTATTGCTTTCGCCGGAAACCATCCTGAACCGTGGTGATGTCCTTTCGCTGGTGGGCAGCGTAAAAAGCGTGGATGGGGCCGTTGGAAAACTGGGCGTGGCCGACCGGGCAACCAATGCGACGGACATGGTACTGGTATCGCTGGGCATCGTCGCCGGAGCGCTCGTAGGTGTCCCGGCGCTAGCCGTTGGCGGCATCGAGATCGGCTTGTCTCTTAGCGTGGGAGTGCTCCTGGGCGGCCTGGTGTGTGGGTGGCTACGGTCGGTGCAGCCGCGCCTCTTCGGGCGTATTCCGGGACCGACCCTGTGGGTGTTCGAATCCATCGGACTGACCGGCTTCGTTGCCATCGTAGGCTTGAACGCAGGCCCCGACTTCGTCAAAGGTCTGCAATCGAGTGGTCTGTCTCTGGTGCTTGCCGGTGTGGTCACGGTAAGCATTCCTATGCTGACGGGTGTATTCGTCGGACACAAACTCATGAAGATGCATCCTGGCGTCATGCTCGGCGTATGCGCGGGTGCATCGACGGCCACGCCCGCGTTGGCCGCGGTACAGGAGGCCGCAAAAAGCGCGGTGCCGACATTGGGCTATGGCGTTGCCTATGCTGTGGGGAACGTGCTGCTGGCGCTGTGGGGGACAGTGATCGTGGCGCTGGTGTCTTGACGGCAGCGCGGTGCAACAACCGCAGGCGCCCCGGATCGTCAGACGGGGTGCAGCATTCGGCAGCTGAATGCTACGGCCCCGGAGCCGGCCATCCTCCACCAAGACTATTGTCAGGCAAGCCCGAGATCACCGAGGATTGGTAATCCGCCCATTCTTCCTGGGGACGACATGCCGCCACTCCCGGATTCCGCCAATCCATCGCTCCGCGACGAGGTCTTTGCTCTCTGGGACCGGCTGGCCGGGTTCTCCGCAGGCGAAGCCGATGCCGCGCTGACCCATTTACTAACCGCGCTGTGTGGAATGGTCACGGCACAGAATGCCCTGTGGGCTGTCGTTGTGCGACTACCTTCGCTTGCGCGAAAGGACCCCTTGTTCGGCTGGCGTCCACGCCTGGTGCGGCTCCTGCATCCTGTACCCGAGATGGTCGCTTCCGTGCAGGAGCAGTTCGATACGTTATGGTCCGGCAACGTCGATTCGTCACATATCGTGGCCGCTTCGGGGGACGAGCCGTTCCGCGCCAACCTGCTCTTCGAGGCCATGCCCGCCGAATGGTTTGAAGGTGCGCACTATCGCCGCCACTACCTGGAAGTCGGCCACGCCGACAGCATCCAGGTGCGTTGTTCGCTCAACGCTGATGTGCGAATTCATCTCTTCGTGTTTCGCGATCTGCAAGCCCCTCGCTTTTCTGCGCCGGATCTCGAACTTCTGGGCTTCGTGATGCATGGGCTGAAATGGTACTACCGGCAGCAGCTGCTCAGCCACGGCCTGCTTATCGCCGACGCTTCGCTGACGTCAGCCGAGCGAAGGGTACTGCTGGGATTGCTCGATGGTCTGACGGAAAAGCAGATCGCGCAGAAACTCGAGCAGAGTCCGAACACGACTCATGTCCACATCAAGTCAATCTACACAAAATTCAATGTCCGCAATCGCTCGACGCTCACTGCGCTGTGGCTCGGCAAGCTGCGATAACGAACTGTAGAGGCGGTGGAGGAGGATTGCAGCGGCTCGGCTAAGGGGCGAACAGATCCAACCCCGCCAGGGCCAGCGCGCCGCCCAGCGCGATTGCGGCCGTGGAATCCACGAGCATCAGGATGGCACCCGACAGCCAGCAGGCCAAGGTGAAACCAATTGCTGCTTTCATGGTGGCACCTGAATCGTAGATGGGCCGCGACGAGACAAGCTGGCCTCGAACGGAATGACTGCGTCAACAACAGCGCGGAATGCGTCTTCGCCAGGGAGGCATCACTAACATCAAGCCCTGACGCTCTGCCTGGCACCCACCGACGCTGCCAGCCAGATGCCGAGCAGGACGGCAACGAAACTGACAACAAGGCGCGCACTCACCGGCTCCTGCAGGAACAGAACACCGCCGAGCGCTGCTACGGGCGGCACCAGTAGCTGGATCGTGGCCGCGGACATTGCGGGCAGTTTTCGGATTACCGACCCCCACACGGCAAAGCCGAGAGCGGATGTCACGGCGCCTGAGGCCACGGCGAGGGCCACTCCGGCTACGCTCGCGTGGGCGTGGCCGTGAAGCAGCCAACCGAGGACGATGCAGATCGGGGTCGCGCGCAGGAAGTTTCCCGCCGTTGTCGCGAGTGGACTTGGGGCTCGCCTGCCTCGCAAGGTATAGATCCCCCAGGCCACGCCTGCCCCAACCATCATAAGTAGGCCAGAGAGTCGCGGAACGCCGACGCCGGGCGTGGTCAGGTACAGGAGTCCGACAATAGCCAGGAGATAACCAATCAGCGCCAGGGCGTGGAAGCGTTCACCTTTGAGGAGACAGGCAATAAATATCGTCAGTTGTACCGTCCCGAACAACACGAGCGCACCGGAACTGACGCCGAGGGATAGATACGACAATGAGAACAGGATCACGAAGATCCCCAGTGCCGTAGCCGATATCCAGTCAGGGGCAGGACTGGGCTGCCGGGCAGCCCCCGGTCTCAGTTTCGTCACGACCAGCAACGTCGCGGCTCCGGCCAGCAGCCGGATATCGGAGAAAGTCGCTGCGTCGATGTCGTAGTTGAACAGCGCGACGCGGCACAGTAGCGCGTTCGAGGCAAATGCAGCGATCGCAACCGCGCCCTGCAAGGCACAAGCCGGCGTGATTGCACTCGCGTCTGCGGGAGCCAGATAGGCATTCATCGCCCTTCCTTTCTTCAGCATCGCAAGCCTTTGGCCGGCGCATTACGCCGCGCTTCTTGCGTCTGCTGGAGAGTAGGTGGCTCGACAACGCCCGAAAATAACCTGAATAGGTGACCGCGTGCTGGCGCCTGCGAAGGGATCAGGACGGCACACTGCGATCCAGCACTTTACCCGGCACCGGCGCAACATCCGATGGTCGCCGTACAGGGTGGCTAGCGCTTGACCGGTGATCTACCGGTTACTCGTTCGATCAAAACCGATGCCCATCCGCACTCCCGCATTGAATCGGATGCCACCGTGCAATAAAGACCCGCTCCTGTGGACCGAGAACCAGTATCCGTTCGCGACGAAGATTTTTCATAACCCAACGCGTCACGCAGGCCGGCCCAACGCGAAGAAAATGTAATCGTCTGTAAATGTCGCGCACCACGGCCCTCCTTGACGAGTCCAGCGGCGTCGGGCTTTGGTACGATCGCGCTCTTTCCGCCAGCCACCCGCCACCGTGAATAGCCGCTACATATTGTTGTTTCGTGAGTCTTGCGCACGGTGGCTCGCGACACTCAAACCACTGGCCACTATCGCCTTCGCGCAAGCCAGAATCATTCTCCAGAGCGGGCTGCATCGCCTGCGACGGCCAACGCGGCGCGGCATAATCCTGACGCTCGCAGCATTGCCGGCGGTCTTTCTGCTGTACATGCTTGCGCTCGTGCCTTTTACCCCGAGTATCGGCGACATCCGGAAGGCCCGTGTCGATCAGCCGGCCCTGATCGTCTCGGCGGATGGCAAGCTGCTTGATGAATTCAAACCGGTCAATCGCGAGTGGGTGTCGCTCAGGCAGATCTCACCATCCATGGTGGATGCCCTCATCGCAACGGAAGACCGCCGCTTCTACGAGCATCATGGCATCGACTGGAAACGGACCCTGTCGGCCGCGCTGCATACCTTCTCTGGCGACCGGCAAGGTGGATCGACAATCACCCAGCAACTCGCGCGCAATCTGTATCCCGACGGGATCGGGCGCGCGCCAACCCTCACGCGAAAACTGAAGGAAGCGATCACCGCATTCAAGATCGAAGCGGTTTATAGCAAGGATCAGATCCTTGAGACGTACCTGAACACGGTGCCATTTCTGTACAACGCATTTGGCGTGGAGATGGCCGCACGCACCTATTTTGGCAAATCGGCCGGCCAGCTCGATGTGATCGAGAGCGCCACGCTCGTTGGCATGCTGAAGGCAAACAGCACCTACAACCCGATCCTGAATCCGGAGCGTGCTCTGCAGCGGCGGAACACCGTGCTTGGACAAATGAACAGGTATGGGACGCTCAAACCAGATGCTTACAACCAGTTGACTCGACAACCGCTACGCGTTGACTTCGAGATGCAGACCGCCCCGCTCGGCGCCGCACCGCATTTTTCCGCACAGCTGCGCAAATGGCTGATCGCATGGGCAGACCGTAACGGGTACAACATTTATGCAGACGGTCTGGTCGTGCGCACCACCATTGATTCCCGCCTGCAAGCGATGGCGACGCAAGCCTTGGACTGGCAAACGAAGCAATTGCAGTGGATTGCGAGCGGCGCATGGAACGAGCGCACTGGCTGTTGGCCGGGCCGCGACCTGTTCCAGGCATTCATTCGACAGACTCCTGAGTACCGCGCTGCACGGGATGCCGGCCAGTCGGATCCAACTGCACTCAAGAAGCTCGGCACGAACCCGACGTTCGTCCGTGCGTTATGCCGGAGCAAGACGCAGGTCCAGGCGGGCTTTGTCGCGATTGACCCGCGCAACGGCAATATAAAGGCATGGGTAGGCAGTCGAAACTTCAGTGACGTGCCATTTGACCACGTGCAGCAGGCCCGGCGTCAGCCGGGTTCAACTTTCAAACCATTTGTCTACGGCGCAGCCTTCGCAGACGGCGTACGGCCGAGCGATACGATTGTTGACCAGAATGTCGCGATTCCGTTGAACGGGCAGGGTATCTGGCGGCCGACGGATGTTGAGCCAGCGACTAACCGACCTATGACGCTGCGCGACGCGCTCGTATATTCGCGCAATCGCGTCACGGCTCAGCTAATGGAAAGGGAGCGGCCGGAGAAGGTCGCGCGCCTTGCGCGAGCAATGGGCGTGCGTGACAGCCCGCTCGACGCGGTGCCATCCCTCGCGCTTGGTACGAGCCCGGTTACGCTCAAGGAAATGGTTTCGGCGTATGGGACGATTGCAAACCGCGGTGCTTACATGGAACCGCGTATGGTCACGCGCATCGAGCGTCGCGATGGCACGGTGCTGGCCGACTTTCCAAGCGCGCCTCCGGAACAGGCATTGGCCGCCGGCGCAGCGCAAACGCTCGTCGATGTCATGCGCGACGTAGTCAGCCGAGGCACTGGGGCAGATATCCGGCGGCGCTTTGGGATTCGTGCCGATGTGGCCGGCAAGACTGGCACTACGCAGGACAACACGGATAGTTGGTTCATCCTGATGCATCCGCAACTGGTCGCGGGTGCGTGGGTGGGCTTTGACGACGGACGTGTGACGCTTGGCGACTACTGGGGCCAAGGCGCGCATAGTGCGCTACCGATGGTAGGCGCGTTCTACGATATGGCGCTGCGCGCGCGAGTTATCGATCCAGATGCAAGGCTTGGCCCCGAGGTCAGACCGCCCCGTACCGCTCATGCAAGGCAGCATCGGCAATTCCTCTTCTGGAAATTCTGATATGTCCTTGCCTGACCTGACGGCATGACGAGCGGCGGAACTGTAGTCGTTCCTGGAGCAGCATCGGCGCCGCCGCGCGACCGTACCGGACAGGAAAGGCAGGTGGTGGTCCAACCATCTCCAGGAAGACGGGTTTAACCCCTGGCGTCTTGCGGGCAGCCTGACACAGCCGGTCAGAACGCCGTGAATCGCCAGGATTTGTTGATTGCCACACCGTTTCGCGCGCCAGCGAAAGTCGCTGTGTAGGTGCCGGCAGCGATGGGCTGAGTGGGGAGCAGGAACACCACGCCTCGATACAGACCCGCGTCCTCGATGGCCGACGCAACCGAACCGGCCTTCGACTGCACGGGCACGAGGATGCGAGCCGGTACGCGACTGCCACCTGGCCCCGTCAGGATGAAGTTTGAGACCGTCAGTACATCGGATGGCTTTTCAACGTTGACGCGGAACATGATCGGCGGACCGGCTTTGGCCAGATCAGGCGCTGGATTGGGGGTCTCCTCGCCAGGAATGAACACGCCGTAGACATTGGCGTTGTCGGCCGGGTAGTGCGCGCCAGCGCCGGGAGGGAGTTGTTGGCCACCCCATTGGGCGAGGCCGTAACCGCCAGTTCCGGCTGCAGTCACCACGCCAAAGTTGGCGACGCAGTAGTTGTCACGCATGGCGAGACCGATCGTCTCCTGGTTGCTGGTAATCCCTTGCAAGTGGTAAACGGAGTTCGCCATCGCGGCAAGGCAGCGGGCAAGCTCGCCGTTGTAGGCATTCTGTCCGACCCATTGCTGATGCGAGCCGCCTGCGTTGAGCACCTGCAGGTACGGATCGGGGCTGGTGAAGCCGGGATTGCCGGGGACTTCCGTGTGGCTCATCACTGTATTGAGCTTCATGTACTCCAGGTGGTTCTCGGCCGCAGCATCCAGGGCAGCGTCCTGTCGCAAGGCGCCTACGCCCATCGCGACACGAAGGGCGTTGAGCGCATTGAAGAATTCGAAGCGGGGGTCGATTCTGGGGTATGTCGATGTGTGCGCGATCACGGTTTGGGTTGCCGAGGACGGCTTCTTCCCGATGATCGATGCGTGTGCCAGGTGTGAAGCGATGGTTGGAGGGGTTGCGCCAGCACTACCCATGCCGGCGCAGGCCGCGATGAAGGTGGATATCGCGGCGGCTGCAAAAAGGCTCTGCTTCACGTTTTCTTGATGGTTTCAGGTTGTACAAGCGGCGCCATGCATGCTCGAGTGAGCATGGCAAAGCCGCTTCCCGACGCTTAACGTGAAAGGTCATCGATTCGTGGACAGGAACGTGCGCCTTTGGCCCGGCAAGCTGCAGGAAGTGCGCGCGCACGGAACCCGTCATTGAAAGTGTGCAGTCTCAACGTCGCCGAATGGCCGGCCTCTGCCACGGGCGCGTCCTGGCAAGGGCTTGTGGCGGGCGTCATAGGCAACTACCGACCATCCCCGCTTTTTACCTTCCGCAGTCACCATGGGCGTCCCTGATTGACGCCGCTTGTTCGACGTCCATTCCAACTACCTTGAAGACGCGTTGGAATGTTCAGGGTGCGTGACCTTGCGGTGGCGGAGCATAGGGCTTGTAGTTGGCAGGTGGGGCGGTTGGTGGTGCCGCGAGCATCTGGTTGTACACCGGGACTCGGTGTCCACTGACGTACATGCACTGAATGTAGACCGTGTCATATTGATCCTGCGCATTGCCAGCGGAGCCTACGTCGCCGGCAGCGGCAGCCGCTCCGGATGTCGCCGGTGTACTGGAGGCTTGGCCTGAATTCACGCCCCCGATCCGGTGCAGCGCCACTTGCCGACAGTTGTGGTCATCACCAAGAAACTGGTCGAGCGTCTTGTTGGTGCCAGGGAGCACCATCACGCTGGGGCCCGATGGCATCGACGTGCAGGCGACCACAATGAGCGCGGCAGCCATCAGGCCACAAATGGAATACGGCTTCATCAGTACCTCGGCCTCAGGAGGGCGGCCGGGCCGGCTCTGTTTGCCAACCCCCCGGACATTCCTTGACATATGGGTAATAGCCACTGGGCTGGTCGCAGCGGAACCACCACGCATTTGCCGATGCATCATCCGAACCATCGCCCTTTTCGATGTAATGAACCGGGGGCGTGTAGTAACCGGAGTAGGTAGCGGGATACGGCCAGTCCGCATAGGGATATCCCCACCACCAGCCGGGCCAGGCGCCGCCGACGAAAAAGACGGCTGCGTGTCCGTGCCCATGATGAAACCCGTCATGCTGAAAGCCATCGTGGTGAAAGCCACCTTGCATGCTTCCGCCGTGCATACCTCCACTGTGCATACCTGCACCACGACCGCTGGCCAACGCCGGACCGCCAGCGGCCATCGCTGCTCCGGCCACTAGTGCCAAGGCGATTTTGCAGAACCCCCGAGCGTCCATGATGTATCTCCTGCCCGACTATCTGGGTGTCCGACTCACATGATTTCCCCCCCTCGTTTGGCGTTCGGATGGTGCGCCGTTACTGTGTAAACCGATGAAACGCAGAATTTATTCCTTCCTGTGATGGTATGCGGCGCGCGCGATGAGTCGCGCGATCTCAACAACGAACGTAGTGCGCCAAACAGTCCTTCGGACGTTGCTAGGCTCCAGCGCGTTGCACACGCGAAATTCCCGTCGCATACACGGCGTGGCCGATTGCAGGCCCCGATTGCAGGCCCCGATCGCAGGCCCCTGTACTCGGCCCAGATAACAACAACGACACGTGAACACTGCCCACCTGTTGAGCCCCATCCGGAGTGCAAGCCCCAGCAAGGCAAGAAAGGGGCAGAACAGCTTGCTTTGTCACTCGCATTATTCAACCCATTGTTGCGATGCAAGGGAGTCAGAATGGCTATACGCCGACCCCCTATCAGTTGCGCGGGTTGACATGCCTGAACGCCGCCAGGATGGCCAGGTCATAGCTGATTTTCAGTAAGCCGCATGCCAGTAACGGTGCTCCGATCCAGCCTGCTGCCATAAGTGCCCCCGCGAGCACCGGACTGACCGCCGCGGCCAGGCTTCGCGGAACGGCGGTCAGGCTTGCGGCGGCCGTACGCTCGGCCGGCGTCACCACCGCCATCACAAAAGCCGTTCGGGTGGGCACGTCCATTTGCGATAGCGCACTGCGTGCGAGCAATAGCGCCAATGTCAGTGCCAGCGACGGAGCAAATGCCGCTGCAATCAGGAAGGCGCTTGAGGGGATGTGGGTGAAGACCATGGTGTTCAGCAATCCGATCCTCCGTGCGAGCGGCACGGCCGCAAACTGCGAAGCCGTCGTCAGCAATCCCGCCCAGAAGAAGAACTGGCCGGTTGCGCCCGTTGACAGTCCGAACCGCTGCATCAACCAAAGTGAAAGCAGTGCATTGACTACCAGGCCGCCAGCAAACGCATCGACGCTGAACAGCGTTGCCAGACGAAGCACGATCTTGCGAGAGGGGCCCAGTGGAGCGGTCGGCGCGACAGACCGTGGATGAGGCTTGGGAAGTCGAGCATAGAGCGCCCATAACGCAACGCCGGTCAAGGCATAGATGCCAAACATCAAGCGCAGCGCAGTCTGAAAGGACATGCCAGCGTGAACGGATATCCATGCCGGAAGGCCAGCGGCTAGCGCGCCAATGGCTGCGGAGAAGGAACCTGCAAGGCTATATCGAGCAAACAGCGCCGTACGAGCTTCGGGTGTTGCCGCCTCGGAAAGTCGGGCTTGCTCCAGCGGCAGGAACACGCTGACATCGCCAGAGCTCGGATTCAGCGTGCCGACAAAGGCAACGATCAACAGTGGCCAGAGCGATGTCAGGCCAGCAAAGCCCAATCCGGTCGCCGCCATTAGCGCCGCGGCCAGGATCAGCAGACGGCGCTGTGAAAAGCGATTCCCAACAAGTCCGACAAGGATGGTGCCGAGCGCGGAACCAATCAGGGTCACGCTGCTGATCAGCCCGACAGAAAACTGACCAAAGCCAAGGCCCAGCAGGTACGCTGGCAGGAGTACTGCTACATACCCGTCGCATAATCCGCGCAACGCTCGGCCTATAAGAAGTGGCTTCACGCTCGCGTCGATGCCTGGCGGAAGCACAAGGCTGGCGAGCCTCGTACGGACGGTTGCAGGTGCCGACATGCCAGCCTCACCTTGTGCGGGCTATACCCGATCTTCGGCCGTTCACGTGTGAGCTATTTCATGGCTCTATCCGTAATGGTTTGCGAACCGTCGGGTGATTACCTTCGACCCATCCTTCGATACCGCCAACGAGATAGGTCGCATCGAAGCCAACTGCCTCAAGTAGCGCCGCACAGTCCTGACCGACGTGATGACCGTGGACGCAATAGACCGTGACAGGGCGCTTTTCGTCGAGCGTGGCGATCCAGCTTCCAAGTTCGTCGGGATTGCGCCAGATGGCCCCTGCAATCATTTTTTCACTTGCATCGAACGCTGCCTTGCGCCGGACGTCGATCAATTGCGGTGCATCAGCGGATTGCAGGGCTGCGGCGAGTTCCAGCGAGGATGTGGCGTTTGGCATGGGAGCACCTGGTTCGGTTAGTTTCGTACGGAGGTCGCGAAGCGGTTGGCGGCCCGTTGCCAATGGACGTTCTGCATAAATGCGTCCACGTATGCGGCCGCCTTCGCGCCGTAGTCCATGTGGTAGGAGTGCTCATACATATCAAGCGCCAGGATCGGTTTACCCCCGGCCAAGGTATGGGCATGGTCCGAGGCCCATTGATTGATCAGCCGGCCGTCGCGCGGCGAGTAGGTAAGCAACACCCAGCCCGATCCGCCGCCGAGCGCCTTGCCCATCGCGGTGAATTCGGCCTGCCAGCGTTCGATCGAGCCGAAATTACGTTCGATCCCCGTTTTTAGAGCACCGTCCAGCAGACCGCCGTCACCGAGGCTGTCGAAGTACACCTCGTGCAAAATCATGGAATTGGTCGCAATGAGTTCCTCGCGCTTCAGTCCATTGAGCATGAACACGGGGGTAGTCGCCATATCGAGCGCCGCCAGTTCCGCCGTGATGGTGTTCAGTCGCTTGACCGCGCCCCCGTAGTTGTTCTCATAGTGGCTGACGATCAGCTTCTCTGAGAGGCCCGGCAGCGTTTGCGGGTCGCAAGGCAGCGGTTTCATTTCGTAGGTCATAAGGGCCTCCTGTGGCATCTCAGTGATGCACCAACGGATAAGCGACCAGGCCGATCAAGGCTGCTCCGGCAACGATCATGGGTTCGGAGAGCTTCTTGAATTTCAGAAGCAGCGCCACGGTGACAAGGGCCAGCAACGCCGTCGGGATGTCAACGATCGACCGCTTCGCCAGTACGATCACCGCGCCGGTAATTGCGCCAATGGCTGCTGCCGTGACACCGTCCACAAACGCCAGGATGGCGGGTAGTTTTCCGTACTTTTTGAAATACGGTGCCGGCAGAACTGTGAAGAGGTAGCACGGTAGAAAGGTTGCGGCCGCAGCCACGCACGCGCCAGGCAGCCCGGCGACCAGGTAGCCGATGAAGCCAACTGTGATGACAACCGGTCCGGGTGTGATCATGGCGACCGCGACTGCATCGACAAACTGCTTGTCGTTCAGCCAGTGGTGCTCCGTCACCACGCCACCGTACAGGAACGGCACGATGGCAAGGCCCGACCCGAAGACGAAGGCTCCCGCCTTGGCAAAAAACACGCCGATCTGCGAAAGCATGGGCCAATCCAACGTGCTCATCATGCCGCTTGCAGCCGGCAACGGGGTTGCCGCCAGCGCATTCAGCTTGCCCTGGCGCAGCCACTTCGGCGGCGCACGCCAGAGCCAGACGAGAATGCCGGCTGCGAGGAACAGCCACGCCACTTCCGATTCAGTAATGACCGTAACAGCCACCAGCACAAGATAGATGAACCAGAGCAACTTGTCCTTTCCGACGCTCTTTTTGGTCAGCTTGTGCGCGCTGATCGCGATGATGCCAATCACTGCAGCGCCTACGCCATAGAACACCGCCTGCATCCAGGTCAGGCCACCAAAGCGCATGTACGCCCAACCGAGTGCCAGCACCATTAGAAATGACGGCAGCACGAAGGCGACGCCGACGAGCGTCGCGCCAACGATGCGATAGTGGACGTATCCCAGGTATATCGCCAGTTGAGCGGCTAGCGGTCCCGGCGCCAGTTGCGCCAGGGCAAGGCCTTCCTTGTAGTCGGCATCTGTGATCCACTGCTTTGCCTCGACGAGGTCGCGGTGCATGTAGCCGGCAAGCGCCACAGGACCGCCAAAGCCGAAGGTGCCAAGCCGCAGGAAATACATCACCAGTTGGCTCAGCGTATAAGTGGGAGCGCTGTGTACCGAACCTGCTGCGGTGGTTTCGGGTGATTGGGGCGCGTTCATCTTGTCTGTGTATTCGTCTGGAGCTCTGTGGATTGGCAACGACTAGCGCTTGCGCGCGCTTGAGAAGTGCGTATATAGCGAGTCGAGGACGTAGCCGACTTCATCCAGCAGTGCGTCGTCGTTAGGGAGGCGATCCCGTGCACCAGCCAGCATGGCCTCGAAACCACTGGCTTCTGCAACGGGTGTGCCGCCGACATCCAGCACATGGATCATCTGGCCGAGGCGGGCAAGCCCTTTGTCCTCGTCGAGTCCGAAGCTGGCCAGTAGCACCTCAAACGAAACGCGGTCGCCCATGTGTGTGAAGGTCGCGCCATCAAAGTCGAATCCGAGCGCGTCGTCCGGGCACTGACGGATATCTTCGAGCCAGAGAAACGCAGCATGAGGATCGATAAAGCGCCGGATCAACCAGGCGCAGGCAACACGGTCCACCCATAGATGCCGACGGGTCGCCCACTGGCGCCCTTGGTACTGGGTAGGGTCACGCCGCGGAATATGGCCGGCGACTCCGTGCGGCTCGCCCGGCGAAAGCATGATGTCGATCGCGGCATTAAAGTCGCGCCACTGCGCTTCAGCACGGACGGACGCCTCGTTAGGGAAAAAATCGATCTTGCGGATAGCGTCGATGACTCGACCGTGCCGGCGTGCCACGCGCAGCAGCTCAGCCTCATCCGCATCGGACAATGTTGAACGGGCGCTGGATAGTTCGGCCATCCATTCGGCATATTCGGTCGACCGGTCGAACAGCGCGCGATACTCCGCCTCCTGCCGGTCGTCAGCGGCCTGTACGGACAGCATCCAGACCTTGCCATCCTCACTGGCCGCATCTGTGGCCAGTGCCTGCAAAGGTGCTCGCAGTCCTGGCAGATTGGGGAGTAGATAGGCCCCGTCGCGCAGTGCTGTGGCTCCAAGCGCCTTGATGCCGCGCCAGAATCGCATGCGAGCAGTGGAGGCAGATGTTGGCAGGCTAACGACAAGCAATAGCCAGGCAGTCTCGGGGGGAGATGGAAGAGCGTTCATGCAGCCAGCTTAGCGGGCTGTATTCACTACTTCAATGTTGTAGCGATCTCTACAAAGTACGTGAGACGTTGCTTTTCCCACCACATAAAGTTGCTCATGAGGCATATCGCATTGGTCGTGGTGGGAGATCTTCTGGTCGGCGGGTGCTACATCGGGGGCGGCAACGACCGCGCGGCCGTCGGGCGATACGGGCTCAATATCGATGCGGTCCGGAGCATCGTATTTTCTGCGAATGGTGGCGACGACGTGGAGGAGGTGATGGATCGGTTGGCACGCTTTCCGATCAGCGTGCCAACCCGCGCGACTATCGAGACTCGGTCGAAGCGTTGCGCAGTTTGCCCGTCGGCGCAGATTTTGGAAACGTAAGAATGAACCGCGTTTTGCCGGCGGATGATTCGGCCAGGATGTTGCCGCCATGGGCGTCCAATATGGCCTTGGTGATTGACAACCCCAATCCCGTGGATTCCGCGCCTTCGCGCGCTCTGGACTTGTCGGCACGAAAGAATCTGTCAAAAAGGTGTGGAAGGGCGTCCGGACTGATCGCCTCGCCCTCGTTCTCGATCAGGATGACGGTTGCGTTGGAACCTTCGGAGGTTCTCACCAAGATCTGCTTGCCGCGTGGTGTGTACCGAATGGCGTTGGAGAGTATGTTGCTTAACGCGCGGCGCAGCATCAAGCGATCGCCAACGATACTTCCCATCCCTTCTGCGAGCAGCTTGATCCCCTTGTCTTCGGCCAGCGCATCGTAGAAATCAAAGAGCGCCCGTACTTCGTCGTCGACCCGGATCACATCTTCATTCGGCAGGGTGATGCCGTGTTCCATCTTGGCCAGATCGAGCATGTCCGACACCATCCTGCCCAAGCGCTGCAACTCTTCGGCATTCGATGCCAGCACTTCCCGGTACTTGACGTTCTCTCGCGGCAGGGACAACACAACTTGTGTTTGTGTCAGAAGATTGGTGATCGGCGTGCGTAGTTCGTGGGCAAGGTCAGACGAGAATTCAGAAAGCCTTTGAAAGGCTGCCTGCAGGCGCTCCAGCATGGCATTCAATGTTGCCGCGAGATCGCCCATTTCGACGGGGACAGTATCGACGGGCATCCGCGCGTCCAGTTTGTTTGCTGTCACACCGCTGGCACGCGACGCCATCATGCGCAATGGCAATAACCCGCGCCTGGCGACCCCCCAGCCCATCAGGCCACTGGCAATCACGGCCATGGCGACGTACAGGCCGAGAGACTGGCGAAAGGCGTGCATGAAGTGTGCGTGGATCTCGGTGTCCTGCCCTACGACGACAGTCAGTGGACTGAGTGCGGAGCCGGGCAACGCCAGCTGGGCTTTCAAGCCGCGGTACCCCCTGTCGTTTTGGTGCCAAGTGAAGGTCTGGTCCCCCGGGGCATCCCGACCCATCGCGCCTTGTGCGTTGTGGAAGTCAAAACCTTCGGTCGCATACAGGATGTTGCCGTCGGCGGTACGTACCTGAGCGACGAAGCCGGGGTGGTGACCCACCATTTCGCTTAGGCGCCCCTGCAGTTGCTCGCCTGGCGTGTCACGCGAGACCTTTTCAATCAAGCGGACGTTGTCCCGGAGGTTCATGTAGTCCTCGGTAGCGAAATGCCTGTCCATCGCCAGCCAAATCAGGCTACCCAAGCCAAGAAGGACAACTGCAGACGAGAGCGAGAACAGGATGGTCAATCGCATCGTCAACGACAGACGATGTGTCATGCTCGTCCCTCGTCTGGTTCCTCCAGCACGTAACCCATGCCGCGCACCGTCTGAAGTAGCTTCACTTCGAATTCGTCGTCGATCTTTGCCCGCAGTCTGCGGATGGCGACGTCGATGACATTGCTGTCGCTGTCAAAGTTCATGTCCCAAACTTGCGAGGCGATCAGAGACCTGGGTAGCACCTCGCCGCGCCGGCGTGCGAACAGCTCCAGCAAGGAAAATTCCTTGCTCGTAAGCACGATGCGCCTGCCGGCGCGCGTGGCCCGGCGGCGCGTCAGATCCAGAACCAGATCGCCTACGTGGACGCGCTCCATGGCGAGCTGTACGTTGCCGCGGCGCAGCAGGGTGCGGACCCTGGCAAGAAGCTCGGAGAAGGCAAAGGGCTTCACCAGGTAATCGTCGGCACCCAGTTCGAGGCCTTTGACGCGGTCCAGAACGCTGTCACGGGCGGTAAGAAACAGTATGGGCACCGAGTTCTTGGCAGCGCGGATGGATTGCAGGATGCGCCAGCCGTCCAGGTCGGGCAGCATGACGTCGAGGATGATCAGGTCGTAAGCTTCGCTCGTGGCCAGGTGCCTACCATCGACGCCATTGCGCACCAAGTCGACCACGAAACCCGCTTCGGTCAGGCCCTGGCGCAGGTATTCGCCAGTCTTCAGCTCGTCTTCCACGACCAGCAACTTCATTCCAAATCTCCCTGTGGTGGGCTTTGAGTCCTCCCAAGGCACTCAACGGCGGAAGTCTACCGACACCGCCGCGTACATGACAGCAACCTTACCGGAATGTAATGTTCGAGTCAGTTGGTGGTGAGTCCGGGCTCGCTATTCTGCACATCATGGTTGCCGACCCAAGCGGCATGATGACAGCGAGAAAAAGGGAATAATCAATGCGACGCGACAGATCGCCACGCCTAATACTGCCAAGTCTTCCGCGCCGCCGCTTCGTGCAAGGACTGGCCGCCGGCGGCGTCGTTGCCGGGCTATCCGGCGTGGGATTGCCGGTTTGGGCTCAAGCACCTGAGCGCGCTGCGGAAGCCGCGTTGGGGCGTGCACCCGTCCTGAGCGGAACCGACTTTGACCTGGTGATCGGAGAGTCAGTCGTCAACTACACTGGCTCGCCGCGCATTGCCACCACCGTCAACGGCATGCTGCCCGGACCAACACTGCGTTGGCGTCAGGGCGACACCGTCACGATCCGGGTAACGAACCGGTTGCGCGAGCCTACGTCCATCCACTGGCACGGCATCATTCTTCCTTTCGAAATGGACGGGGTGCCTGGCATCAGCTTTTCGGGTATCCCGCCCGGTGAGACGTTCACCTATCGATTCAAGGTGGCGCAGTCGGGAAGCTACTGGTACCACTCTCACTCGGGCTTCCAGGAAATGACGGGCGTCTACGGAGGCTTGATCGTCGATCCGGCTTCTGGCCTGGATGGCGTTCAGACCGACAGCGACCACACGGTGCTGCTATCGGACTGGACTGACGAAGATCCAATGCGCGTTCTGTCCAAGTTAAAAGTCCAGAGCGATTACTACAACTACAACCAACCAACGGTCATTGACTTCTTTCGCGATGTCTCGTCGGATGGCCTGAAAAAAGCGCTGGCCAAGCGGCAAATGTGGAACGAAATGCGGATGAATCCGACCGACCTGGCGGATCTGTCTGGTGCAACCCTGACGTACCTGACCAACGGCATCACGCCCGCTGGCAATTGGACTGGGCTGTTCAAAGCTGGCGAAAAAGTGCGGTTGCGCTTCATAAACGGTTCGGGCAATACGTTCTACGACGTGCGGATTCCTGGCCTGAAGCTGAAAGTCTTCCAGGTGGATGGGCAGAACATCGAAACGGTGACGGTTGACGAGTTCCGCTTCGGTCCGGGTGAGACGTGCGACGTCGTGGTCGAGCCAAGAGACGACGTTTATACGATCTTTGCGCAGTCGATGGACCGCACCGGCTATGCGCGCGGCACGCTGGCGGTCCGTCCCGGCCTTTCTGCACCCGTGCCGAGCCCGGATGCCGTGGAGTGGCTGAGCATGACGGACATGATGGGTAGCATGGGCGGTGGCACGGGCACTGCGGCGATGGAAAGCATGAGCCATGGTACCCATGGAGGCCACGGCGGGCACTCCGCTGTCAGCCCCACGAGCAAGAGCGGCACGTCGTCGCTGAAGATACCGAGCACCGTGGCGCGCCACGCCCGGACCGAATACGACGCCAAGACCGACATGAGAGTCGATATGGCACGTACCAACCTCGACGATCCCGGCATCGGCCTGCGCAACAATGGCCGACGGGTCCTGACGCTTGCCGATCAGCACACGATCGGCGGCCCGATGGACATGCGGGGGGCTGGGCGCGAAGTCGAGTTGCACCTGACTGGCAATATGGAGCGGTACTCCTGGTCCATCGATGGCGTCGAGTATGGGAAATCCACGCCCATTCACTTCCGGCATGGCGAACGGCTAAGGGTCATCCTGCACAACGACACGATGATGACCCATCCCATGCATCTGCATGGCATGTGGAGCGAACTGGAATCGCCAGACGGCACCTTTCTTGCCCGGCGCCACACCATCGCCGTGCAACCGGCACAGAGAATCAGCTTCCTTGTCACCGCGGATGCGTTGGGCAGATGGGCCTGGCATTGTCACCTCATGTTGCATATGGATGCGGGCATGTTCCGCGAGGTGGTGGTCGCATGATCTTCAGAAGAAAAACAATGAGTTCTTCATTGACCACGCTCGCCGCCGCATTGATCGCATCGGCGATGTTTACCGGGGCACGGGCCCAGACAACCAAGTCGCCTGACGACGGTATGGACACCATGCAGGGCACGGATCACGGGCAGATGCAGGGTATGGACCACGGTCAGATGGAGGGCATGGACCACGGCCAGGTGCAGGGCATGGACCACGGCTCGATGCAGGGTATGGACCACGGCTCGATGCGTATGCAGGGCGGCAGCGCCCCGGCTGACGCGCGCGACCCGAACGGCTATTCGGACGGGTATCAGCTTGGCGCGGGCAAATACGCGCTCGGCCCGCATCGGTCTCTGCACATGGCAGACGAACATATCTTCGGGTCGGTGCTAGTGGACAGACTGGAGTGGACGCACGGGAACGGTAGCAACGCAACCGCGTACGAAGCTCAGGCCTGGATCGGCAGCAGCTTTGACAAGTTTGTCATCAAGGCCGAAGGCGATCTGGTGAAAGGGCGTTTTTCGGAGGCGCGCACGGAGTTGCTATGGGGCCATGCCGTCGCTACCTACTGGGATACCCAGTTAGGCATTCGGAACGATGCCGGATATGGACGTCCGGCGCGCAATTGGCTGGCCTTTGGTGTTCAGGGGCTGGCGCCATACTGGTTCGAAGTCGATGCCACGGGCTATGTGGGCGCGGAAGGGCGTACAGCCCTCCGGTTTTCCGCGGAGTACGAGATGCTGATCACGCAGCGCCTGATTCTGCAGCCGCGCGTGGAGGCGAACTTGTACGGCAAGAATGATCCCGAAACCGGAAACGGCAGTGGGCTCTCGAACGGCACCGTCGGTCTGCGCCTGCGCTATGAATTCAGCCGCCAGTTCGCGCCGTACATCGGCGTCGAGCGCTACCAGACGTTCGGCAGCGCCGCAGACATGGTGCGTGCCTCAGGCGGGCGCAGCGGAGAAACTCGATTTGTCGCAGGCGTCCGCATGTGGTTCTGAGTGCGCCTGCTTTTCCATCTACCAATCTTTGTATTTTCAAGCCAAGAGAAGACCTGTCATGCAAGCGCCCCTTTCCCTGATCCGTATCACCGTGGCTTTCGCTGCTGTCATCGTGAGTGCGGCCGCTCTCGCACATCCGAAACTGCTGTCCTCGACGCCGGCGGACAAGGCGGAGCTGACTAGCGCACCGCAGAGAATCGAACTTGATTTCTCGGAGAATCTGGTCACTCAGTTCTCCGGAGCGAAACTGACGATGATTGGTATGCCGGGTATGGCTGACCATGCACCAATGAAGATCGCCAGCGATGTTTCCGGTAGCAGCGATCCGAAGGTCATGGTGATTACGCCATTGCGACCGTTGCAGCCAGGCACCTATCGTGTTGAGTGGCGCGCGGTGTCCTCTGACACGCATCCGATCAACGGCAATATTTCGTTCACGGTCAAGTGACGCGATGGACTGGGTTACCGTTGCAGTCCGTTTTTCGCTCTATCTTGACCTGACCCTATTGTTTGGTATCCCTCTGTTCTGCACGTACGCATTGAATCGGGAGGAGAGGGCGTCGCGCCTCGGGACGACGCTTGTGATAGTCAGCGGGACCGCCGCAGCTCTGGGGATTGTGCTGTCCCTTGCAAGTATGGCCGTAATGGCAAAGGCAATGACCGGTGCCGATTCCTACTCGGAGCTGCAAAGCCATGTGTTCGAGATGATGGTGACCGGAACTGACTTCGGCGCCGCCTGGTCTGTGCGATTGGTTGCCTTGTTGCTCGTCATCCTGGCGGCCACCACGACTTCACGGTTTTCCCGCTTGCGCCTTCCCGTGCTTACGCTGGCCGGCGCCGTTGCACTGTCGACGCTGGCGTGGGGCGGTCACGGCGCGATGGACGAAGGCCCGCGGCGATACGCTCATCTGACTTCCGACATTGCTCATTTACTGGCAGCCGGTGCTTGGGTGGGCGCGCTTTCTGTGTTTATCGTACTCTCGCGGGCCACAGCAACGCGAGCCCATGTCGAACGGCTCAGCCGCACTACAGAGGGTTTTGCCCGTGTTGGCACAACCATCGTCGCCACGCTGACCGTTACGGGCGTAGCCAACTATTGGCTGATCGCGGGCCCCGTTCTGCCAGAGCTTAAGCCGAATTCGTACGGCGGATTGTTGGTCATCAAGCTGGTGCTCTTCGGTGTCATGCTTCTCTTGGCGGCAGCCAACCGGTTCCGTTTGAGCCCGCGGGTCGCGCTCGCGGCGCGGAACGGAGATTACGCCGATGCCGTCTGTGTCCTTCGAGGAAGTTTGCTTCTTGAGTCACTCGCAGCAACCTTGATCCTGGGGCTCGTAGCGTCGCTTGGTGTCCTATCTCCTGCCGGAGCCTAGTAAAGGAAATGAGCAAGACGCTGGACCGCGCACAGCATTGACGAGTACGTTGTTCCGTGCTGCTTCGCCGCACGTAAATCGGCTGCCCAATACCAACCGCTGTTCGGGCGCGGCCAGTTCGAGGTGTTTTCGTCCAGACCCAAACGCCGTTGCAAACGAAATATGACGACATACTCGCCGCCTCTCCCAGTCGCTATGCTTATTGCATCCAGCACGCTGACGTCCTCCGCCCATTGCTATCTGGTGCGCGCCAGCGTCGCGACGCACTGGACCTCAGGGCCACCGATGTCCTGCGCCAGGGCGAAGACGAAGCAGCCGCACACCGCGAACCGCGCCACCCCCAGAGTGCTCAAGCGGAAACCTGTGCACCCTTCGCTAGCCTGCGGCCCTAGACTGGTCAGGGATGAAGCCGCCCTATAAGCGATTGCGCTGATCTTTTGGCCTCAGTGGCCGGGGGCTCTTGGCAATTGGCATGCCGAGCGGCGGAGCAATCGTGAGCACTCTTGTCGCGGGGAAGGGAAATGACGCAAAAGTAGGCACGGTAGGGCAAGCCGTTACGGGGTGCTGAATGCTGACCTTCGTGATGCCGAAGCCGATCGCCAGAATCCTTAGAATTTGACTTCGACAAGGACTCTTGCCGACGGCGGATTCAACCGGTCGATGCAACACCTAGAATCTGTGTGAGCAGTGGAGGTGTTGCAAATGAAGCAGAGGCCGAGGATCTATTATTCCGAGACGCAGAAGGCACTCATGTGGGATCGCTGGCGCAAGGGTGACACGATCCATGAGATCGCCAGGCTATTTGATCGCGGGCACTCTTCAGTCCAGAGGATCTTGTCGGACGCGGGAGGCATTCGACCAGCACAACGCCATCGCGCCGCGCGAGCGTTGACGTTTGCCGAGCGTGAGGAGATATCGCGCTCGCTGGCGTTAGGGCTTTCGATTCGGGCCATTGCATCGCGGCTGAATCGCGCTCCGTCTACCATTAGCCGTGAGCTCGAGCGCAATGGCGGGCGGCAGAGCTATCGCGCGAGCCAGGCCGACGCACTGGCCTGGGAGCGAGCGCGTCGTCCGAAGCTTTGTAAGCTTGTCAGGAACCGGGTGCTGGCGCGGGTCGTCGCCGGCAAGCTGAGGCTGCAGTGGTCCCCCGAGCAGATTGCGGGCTGGCTCAAGCATGTCTATGCGGTCAACAAGGACTACCAGGTGTCACACGAGGCGATCTATCGTAGCCTTTACATTCAGGCGCGTGGCGCTTTGAAGAAGGAGTTGCTGGAGCATTTGCGGCGCTCGAGAGTCATGCGTCGGTCGCGCCAGTACACAATGAAGACTGAGGGACGCACCAACATCGCGGACGCCGTCTCGATCAGTGAACGTCCTGCCACGGCCGAAGATCGTGCGATACCAGGGCACTGGGAGGGCGACCTGCTATTCGGCGACGCTAACAGCCAAATCGCAACGCTGGTTGAACGCCAGAGCCGGTTCGTGATGCTGGTGAAGACGGCTGGCAAGGATTCTGAGGCCGTGGTCAATGCGCTGATCAAGCACGTCAGGAAGCTGCCGCAGGAGCTCTACAAATCGCTGACCTGGGATCGGGGCACAGAAATGGCCGGGCACAAGCGCTTCACTGTGGCGACAAATATTCAAGTCTATTTCTGCGACCCTCAGCATCCCTGGCAACGCGGTTCGAATGAAAACATGAATGGACTGCTGAGGCAGTATTTTCCGAAGGGCACCAACCTCTCAGCATATTCGCAAGCGAAACTCAACGCCGTAGCCCGGCGACTAAACGAGCGCCCTCGCAAGACGTTGAACTTCGATACGCCGGCTGAAAGGTTTCACCAGTACGTTGCATCGACCGGTTGAATCCGCAACCCTTAGCGGACCGTCGCTCCCGCGACAGTGATCGTTACAGTTTCTGATCTGATACAGTCGCGAAAAAGTAAACTGCCTAAAGCAAGATGCCTATTCGGACGAACGTCGTTTCCAAGGTGGTCGAAGCCATTCTGCATCGTAAAACTGCCTTTATCACACGAATCGGAATCGATGGTAACGATGGGGCGGGAAAAACAACCTTCGCAGGTATTCTTGGCGAAGCACTTGTCGCGCGAGGACTGCCCGTTATAAGAAGCTCAGTGGATGGCTTTCACAATCCTAAAGTCATACGATATCGCTCAGGACGAATGTCGCCGATAGGCTTTTACGCTGATTCTTATGACTATGTCAGGCTAAAAGATCTGCTCCTGGACCCGCTTAGTCCTGGAGGTGCGGGGCTGTACCGCCCGGCGGCGTTCGACCACTATTCTGATTCAGCCGTCGATGGCGATATGCGGCAGGCCAATCCGGGCGATATTTTGATATTCGATGGCATATTCTTACACCGCCCCGAGTTGCGAGACTATTGGGATCTGTCGATCTATCTAGACGTTCAGTTTGCCCAGTCGATCCCGCGGCTTGCAGCCCGCGATGGGGGACCTTCGGATCTCGGCGCTCCTTTGAATCGTCGATATATCGAGGGCCAGCAGCACTACATTCGCGAGTGCGATCCGGCGCGTTGTGCATCCATCGTTATCGACAACTCTGATCCAGAGTATCCGAGAATAACGCGAGGGTTCGGCGAATGACGCCGTAGACCTCGCACAGTCCACCAGGTTCCTGTCCGGACGACGGCTTTTGGCCGGGTTGAGGCAGTGCCACCGACAACTCGCTCGCCTGAAATCGGTCGTTGAGCGACAGCGGACGAGATCTCGGCTATTCAACTTGGACGGCGAGGTCGACCGACCGCTACTGGCAGCCGGCTTCTGTCGAAATTTCCCCAGCTTTGAACTGCGTGTTCAACCCAGCAAAGGGTTGCGTCCTGACACGCGACGGCGGCAATGCTGGAATACCGCCGATCCAAAACAGCGTCCATCTATTTTGGGAGAGTGGTCCCGATGAGCAGGTAGACGGCACTTGCTACTAGTGCGTCGCGGCGTAGGTGGTCGTTACAAAAATGGGCAGAATTCCCGCGCCGACGGAAGCCGATGACATTGGTGAGAGCGCGCCATCGGCGCCAATCGTGAACTGAGAAACGGAGCCGCCCCCATAGTTGGCCACATAGGCATACTTGCCGGACGGATCCACGTTGACGGAAATCGGGACATTGCCGACACTGACTCTGACCGTAGCCATTGGCGCGAGCGCACCGTCGACGCCAATCGTGTACTGCGAAACGGCATTGTCCCCTTCGTTTACCACATAGGCATACTTGCCAGTTGTATCCACAGCAATGGATTTCGGGTTGACACCGGTACTGACAGTGGCTGTTGTCATAGGCGAGAGCGCGCCGTCGGCGCCAATCGTGTACTGCGAAATGTTGTTCGAATTCTGGTTTGCTACATAAACATACTTGCCAGTCGGATCCGCGGTAATGAACTCAGGCATAGTGCCGGTATTGACACTGGCCGTAGCCATCGGCGAAAGCGCGCCGTCGGCACCGATGGTGAACTGTGAAACGGTGTTATTCGAGTAGCAGGCTGCGTAGGCATACTTGCCAGACGGATCCACGACTACTGAATTCGAGTTGCCACTGATGTTGACACTGGCTGTTGCCATGGGCGAGAGCGCGCCGTCGGCACCAATCGTGTACTGCGAAATGCTGCGACTTACCTGGTTCGTCACATAGGCATACTTGCCAGACGGATCCACGGTCACGGAAACCGGGGCTGCGCCGGTGCCGACACTTGCCGTCGCCATCGGCGAGAGCGCACCGTCGGCGCCAATCGTGTACTGCGAAACCGTGTTGTCCAAAGTGTTTGCCACGTAGGCATACTTGCCAGCCCGATCCACGACGACGGAGGACGGATAGTTGCCAGCGTTGACACCGGCAGTAGCCATTGGCGTGAGTGCGCCATCGGCACCAATCGTGTATTGCGAGATGGTGTCGGCCCCCTGATTTACGACATAGGCATAAGCGATACGCATGCACGTCACGCTGATGCTGGAAACGTTGCTGGCAACGATCGTGCCGGAGTCGTTGGATACGGTGCAGGTCTGCCCTTGCGGCTGCGTACCGACACTGACTGCGTATCCGCTGCCCGAAGCGATGGCAGTTGAAAAGCCAAACGTGCCATTGGCATTGACGGTCAACGTGTCTCCACCCTTGTTCAGCAGCGTTACCTGTGTGCCACTGATCAGGCCAGCGATTGTGCCGCCCACCGAATACGTTGCAACTGGACCCGCCGGGGCTGGGCCGCCAGCCACTGGAGGAGGGGGCGATGCGGGGGTGGCGGGCGTCTCGCTACCGCCGTCTCCGCCGCAAGCAGCCAGGACCGCACACAGGGAGAAGCCCAGCAGGCCTGTGCGCCAATGGGCAGTGCATGCCCTGGCAAGTCGACTTATCGCTCGCATCGCTCTTATTCCTTTTTATCTTGTTTGCCGACCGGTGCAGTGCACGCCGGCATGGACCCGACCCGAAACCATTGAAAAATCGCCGACCCCCGTGGCGGTTGCGCGCGATTCTAACAAGACATGAGGATTGCCGCGTCCCCTGTTCGAGGGACAAATCCCGTCCTGCGTCCGCACTCGCCGAGCTTTTTGGGCGGCAATGCAACGTTGAGCGAGCGAAGTCCAAAGTTGCGCGAATCTCGATATCTGCGGCAAGGCTTCTGCGCTTTGGATCAGACGGGGTTGATGCGGGGATATTGCCGCCGCTAGCCCGCCGGCAGCCATCGACCCTTAGCGGTCTTCCATGGGTTCAGTTGTTCGGCGCAACTGTGGTCGACTTCCAATCGGCCAGTTCCGCATCTACTGCCGCCACCAGTTTCTCCAGATTCCTGGGGATAGGCTCATCGACATATGCCTGTGCAACTTGAAATGGATCGAGCATAGGCAGGTCGTTGCCGAGGCCGGTGAATCGTCCAACAACATAGCGGCCAAAATACCGTGATTCCGGGACCTCGTTCACGTACCAGCAGCCGCCATACTTCTGGACAAAATACTCACCAATGAAGTAGCTCATCCGGGTAAGAAGCCATAGCCGGTCTTCGGCGTTCGTAACCGTCATGGACCGCAGAGCGTTACCCAGTAGCGGAGCGAACTGGCCGGCATGACGCAGAACTTCATGTGCGGGACTGATGCCCATTTTTCCCACAAAGTCGACAAGGACCGGCATCAGCTCCACGTAGAACTGTTGGAACCCTGCTTTACGACTTTCCAGATTGACTTGAGATGTCATGACCCGTCCCATGCTTGCAGGAGCACGTTGAAGTACTTGGAGGCAGGTATTGTCGCCGATATTTCCACTGCTCGGGACTGGCCGCTACTGGCCGTCCTCGGACGACTGCGCCAAGTTGGCTGAAGGACCGCTGGCAGGACCTGGCTCCGTCCCACCTGATCAGCGCCGCTCACTGGATCCCGACACGCAACTGGGTGGTGAGCGTCCAGTAGACGTCAAGGTCCGCCACCTCCAGATTGCTTACGTCGTCCTTCCCGCCCAGAAACAAGGGCGTCCTATAGCCTATGCACTGCGTGGCTTCGGGAATGCTCCCGCCAAGATCAAGCCAAGCGTCATAAAATGTGGCAGCAAGTGCGGCATCCTTATATTCGATCAGCTCGCGGTCGTGGAAGCTCTTAATGGTGCAAGGGATCTCTAGCGCTTCCCCTGTGCCGGGCTCCAGCATTAGCACCATCGGCTCCCCTCTGTCGAGCCTGCCGGCGTCAGCGGCGAAAACGCGGCCGAGCCAGTCAGTAGAAAACGGCAGGACTCGTCTTGCCAAGAACGGGAATCCCGCGTCGACCAGCATCTTCACTTTCGGAACGTCTGTGAGTCGCAGAACCCGATAGAGTCCCCGCTCAAACGTGCATCCACCAAATCGCGCGGCAAGATGCTGGCCTGGCTCAGGTGATGGGCCAATGTCTGGCAGACGATCGCTGCGATCACGCCGAAAGGCATTCTCGAAAATCTCAAACACTATCGATCTCGCTGGGAAACTGTCACGCACGGGCCCATCAATGGCTACCGGAATATGCGCATCACCATGGGTGGTGTGAACAATACCACTACACAACGGGGCAGAGTACCGTATGGCCGCTCATGGCCGACCTCGGCCGAGCCGTTGGCCGCCGTTATGGCCGGTAGCTTCTGATCGACCCATCTCCGCGCTCGGGTTGGACGGCACGACGGTCCCTTGACAGAGTAGCGAAGCGGCGTTCTGCGTGCACCCTTCTGTTTCAAGGAAACGGCGCGCTCAAAACCCGGTCCCCCCGCATAATGTTTGCGTCGGGCGGCTATGCTGAGAACTCCTTTGCTCGCGCCAAGACCGCGCACGGAGGTCGTCAGGCGTCACGGCCGGCTTGATATGTGATTCATTGGGCTCGAAGCGTCCGAGTTCGAAGAACAGAGAGCCAAAGGCGGATCTGCTTGTGGGTGTCGCTGCTGACCTCGGCTAGCCATGACAATTCATGGCGATCCGAAGCAACGCAGCAAAAACATTTGATGCCGGACCGTTTGCCCCGCCGAGAAGGAGCCTTGGCAGCGTAGCCCAGGCGGCCCGCTAGCGCTAGCGCGGCGGCGAAGGCGACATCGTTGCATCCGGTCCAGAAAGCACATCGCGCGGCTTTCGGTCACGGGGAAGAATCGAACAAGATAAGCTGCGCCCGCATTGCGGGCTAGCCGCCGCCGAACGCTTTCGCCTACAGTTAGAGCATTCATTGGAGACGTACGTGGATGCACTGAACACGTCGCTGGCGCGCCTTAGCGATCACGCCCTCAAGTGTGCAGACGCGCTGTCGGCCGTGGCTGCGGCCGCCTCGGATCCTCAGATGAGGGCAGTGCTTACGCACCGCGCCAATATGCAACGCCTGGCTTCGATCGAACTGGCCGCCCGGGCCGGTGCCGCCGGCGACGACAAGGGCGCCGGCGCGGCGGGCCGCACCCGCGATTCGCCATATTTGTCACCCCCCGCCGAATCCGGCGAACTGCCTCTGCTGCGCCATGCCATCCAGAAGGCCGGCCGCGCAGCGGCAGCCTATGGCGCGTTGCTCCGAGAGCCGCTCGCCGATGCGCAATTGCGTCTGGTACTGACCCACTACTACCGGGGCGCGACTGAACTACAGCGGCTTTTGGAACAGCGTGCAATGGAGTTGAGCCCGGTGCGGTCAGGGGCCGGGGCACGCCGCTTGGTGCCGCCCGTGAATTAGTTGACGATTCGAGCCCAGGCAATCACGGCGCTCGCGGCGCGCACCCTGTTCCTTTTCCGGCTGATATGCCGGATCACCGGCGAATGGCGTGCACGAGCCTCGATTTTCTTTCGCCCAAGAGGCGTGGTGCCATCCCGATTTGGCGCTCGCGTCCGGCAGCTTCCGTCTGGCGCTCACGTCTTGGGCCACCACCCTAGACTGCTGCGCAACTCAGGCCGGCCGCCGGGACGCAGCCATTGCACTCGGAATGCGGGCGTACCAGGCGCTTGCAATCCAGGCATTTCCGTTAAGCGATCACGGCGTGCGTGCCTACCCCGGAAGCATAGGTGATAAAAAGCCGCGGCAGGGACGCCGCGGCTGAACGAATTAGGATTAAGGTACTGTTTCCAGCGGGGTGGTACTCGTCGATTTGCGTCCTGAGACGAAGCCCCTGTTCGCGGTAGGTGACAGTCCTAGATCGAAAACCCTATGCCCCGGCCGTAGCCCCTCGGGTTCCTTGGCGTTGCTCACGATGGCATCACGGGCGGCGCATACTTGATGTCCAGCTTGTCCGCACACCGTACCAGTTCAGCCAACGAATCGATTTCCAGTTTGCTCATCACGTTGGCGCGATGGACTTTGACGGTCTTCTCGACAATGCCGAGAAAATTGGCTACCTGTTTATTCCGGAGTCCGGTCGTAACCATTGCCATCACCTCGATTTCACGCGGAGTCAGACGCCGCATTCTCTGATCGAGCGCGGCTCGCATATCTCTGTCAACGATCCGTTGCGCGGCCAACTCGAGGGCGCGGGTTACCGCCTGGACGAGACGCTGCTCGGGAACCGGCTTTTCCAGAAAGTCCACCGCGCCGGCCCGCATCGAATCCACGGTTTGGCTCACGTTCGCACAGCCGGTAAGCATGATGAACGGAACGTAAGAAGGGAGCTGTGTTTGTAGCTGGTATCCGTTGATTCCTGGAAGGACCATATCGGCAACGAGACAAGCCGGTCCCAGGATGGCAGCCACGCACGGTAAGCACTCTTCTGCGGAAGGGAAGGCTTTCGCCACAAATCCCTTTGCGTGCAACAATCGGCACAGCGCCCGACGAATGCTGTCATCGTCATCCACCACAAGCACGGTTCCGGTCATGGCGAGCCTCGTAAATCTACACATGTCTGTGTGATCACATTACGCGGAGCCGATGGCCCAAACAAGTAGCTTTGAACTGTCACAAAAACTTTCATCGCGGCCTTCGAACTTTTTAGATGGCCGCGCTTGCAACAGAAGGGCTACCGCGAATAATCGATTCGACGTTTGGCGCTTACTCAACGCCGGACGCTCGCGCTACGCGAAGACATTTAGATAGTAGTTTGGCGACGTAACTGGGGGGCGCACGGAAGCGACGATCGAAGGGTTCCGTAGACCGTAACGCGACTGGTTGTCACCACGCTCAGCCCGGCTGGCGGCCGGTGTTTGGATAGCCATTTCGAACGGGCTTTTGTACCTCAATCGGGAATGTGAAAGTCAACCGCCAGGGAAATGGCGGAATGGCCAACGCCTTGAGCGTTGGCCGCGAGCGCCGTCGCAATTCACAACGATGCCGTGAACCTGACCCGTTCTGGCACTCGTCCGAATATTAAAAGAAGGCTGAGCGGTGTCAACGAAGCGGCCGTTTGAGACAGGGATATCGGTTTCAAAAAAGCAGACCCCGCCAGGACGCGCCCCATCAAGTTAGGCAGTGATGAGTTGGCAGCCTCTCAGAATGCGATGCAGCAGACATAGCGTCCTTCAGCGTCGCGCCGCGCACCTCGCCACTTACGCCTCCTTCCGGCATGCTTAGAACATCCATGCCGCGCAACAGTGTTTTCCAACGCCGTACTTTATCTGCGCGGTCGGCTGCGGTAAAAACACCTCCTCGTACTCGCGAAAGACGACCCTAGTTTCGTCCCGGTCTTGGACACCAAACCTCGCTCTCACTGGCTGCCAACGCTTTGCCGCACGCTGGCAGGACTACCGCTGCCCGTGCTGCACGCCACCGGCCGTGCGCTCGGCCGTCTCGTCTACGCCTTGCCCGGCCGATATCGGCAACGCCTGCAGGAGAATGCCGCGCAGGCCGGCTACCCGGATGCCGGCTTCGCGCGCCGCGCGGCCGCAGAAGCCGGCGCCATGATCCTCGAGACCTGTCGCATCTGGTTTCGCAACGACGACAGCATCACGCGCGTGATCTGCGACGACTGGGACGTAATCGACACCGCCCGCGCCGAGGGTAAGGGCATCTTGTTCCTGACCCCACACCTGGGCAGTTTCGAGATCACGGCACGCTACGTTGCCAGGCGGATGCCGCTCACTGTGATGTTCCGCACGCCCCGCAAGGAATATCTGCGAGCGCTGATGGCCAGCGCGCGCTCCACCTCTGATCTGACCGCCGTTCCAGCCTCGTCGCAAGGCGTGCGCGCCTTCATGCGGGCGCTGCGTCAAGGCGGCGCGGTGGGCTTGCTGCCCGACCAAGCACCGAGCCTTGGCGAGGGCGTGTGGGTACCCTTTTTTGGCCGGCAGGCATTCACCATGACACTGCCGGGGAAACTGGCGGCGCAGGTCAAAGTGGCGGTGATCCTCGCGTCGGGCGAGCGCCTGCCACGCGGGCGCGGATGGCGTCTGCATCTGGTACGGCTTCCCGGAGACATGCCCGATGATCCCGCAGCGCAAGCCACCCTGATAAACGGTGCGATGGAAACGCTGATCCGGCGGTTTCCGGAACAATACCTCTGGAGCTACAACCGCTACAAGACGCCTCCCGGCGCCCCTGCTCGGCCGGCCGAGTGAGGGCGCAGCTATACAGCGGCGTGTTACGCTGACCCGATTGGTTGGCGAAACCCGGTTCGGCGCCCAAATCTCGCGGCCCGTCGCGCGGGTGGTACTTCAATCAGCTTCTTAGCCCGTTCGCGATTTCGGCAAAACGATATGGCTTATATGCAAACGGAAACGCGGTGATCGTTCCATGCTCGCGACGCGGCGCGGCCAGTGGATGGCCCGAGGTGTCCATCGTGCCCCGGCCGAAGGAGTGTTTTGAGGAAGACGTCATTACGGCAAAACCCATGTCAGTTGAGTCGCCGCCGCGCCTTCCTGCATCGGAACTGTGACCGGCTCCGGGAAAACGGCAGTTCGTGGCTGTCGCACTGCCATCCTGCGTGTACGCCAGCTCCGACCCGAAAAATCCGCTTACCACCCCATTCACGTCCAGCGCGCAGTAGCCTTGCTGCAGGAGGCCTACAAGGATCACCGGCGTGCGATCGGAAATGGCACGTCTCTGCGGGTGGCCGTCCGGACACTTGCAGGTATCTTACTGGGCGACATCGCCTATGCTGGAGGCACGGAGGATCGCACGCTCGGGGATGAGAACTGCTCGGGCTATGGCATCCAGCGCGGTCGAGCACACGTCAGTTCGCGGCGCGCGGCTCGGCCACGGACGATCTGCTGGCGTGTCTCACGGATGCGACGCCAAGCCACGGCCGTTTGCCTGCCTCAGGCGCCTTTGGATACACTCAATCTGGAGCCGGGCCCAAGACCGTCTAGATTCGCTCTGCCCGACGCCCCGGCGCCGGGCCTTTCTGGCGAGGAGTCGCCATCCACCAACATGCGTCATGAAAATAGTGCTCGAAGCGCCGACCGGCGAGGGCAATAGCGACGACCCAGAAATGGTACTGGGGCAACTGGAAAAGCATCGATAGACTCGTGACACACGGAAACAAGCGTTCAGTGCGAGCCTACGGGCGGGTTGCGGGCGTAGTTGAAGGGCTGCAAAATTGGCACGTTATAGACATTGACCCCTATGACATTCCCGATGCCCGCGCACAATTCGTGTGCGGGTTTTTTTGTCCCTGCAATAGCCAAAGCCACCAAAGCCCTCCCAAGCCGACCTTGTGGTTTCAAACTCGTGCGTTGTCTCCACGTGGTCGGTAACCTCGCGCAATGTGGAAAACGCACATCGACGTTCCAGCGTGGTGCCACCAGGCGTTGCTGGGTGTCCTTGCGAGGTCGTGGAAGTTCACAAAAACTCTGCATTCAATGCGAGGGCCCGTACCGTACTTTGAGAGGCTTAACGAGTAACTCGCGTGTCAACAGGTACGAAACCTGTTCGCCCTCCGTGGTCCCGAACGTTTGTCGCAATAGGGTCGGCATCTGGCGGATCTCAGCACGCCACTTGAGGATTTGCGGTGCGTTCGCAAAATCTCTGCGCTCGCTTCCTTGCGCTGGAATATGGGGATCCGGGTGCAAGTCGACTCTCGCGAGGGCGTTACCTGAGGCCGGGAGACTATTGCAGGACGCTGATTTTTATCTTGTCGAGCAATACATCGACCTCGAAAAACTCGTGTAACACCTCGTTCTCGACGTCGACGAGGTACGCGCCATCTGCCAACTGTCGGCATGACCGCATGAGTCCAAGCCGTTTCAGGCTAACCAACGCGAGCTTTAGCTCCTTTACCTCGCGTGACGTCGCTTCGAGCACAAGTTTCATAGTTTCGTCCGTTCTCGTCTTAGCGCGTTTTCGCAGGAAACATCCCGATCGGGTTGGGTCTTTCAGACCAGAGGCTGTCGCGGGCAGATTACCCCCCCGATGGCAGGGTGCACATGAGCGGGTCACCCTGACACCCCTGGCGCGCGTGGCACTGGATCGTTATCTGCAGGAGCGGGGCCTGCCCGTTACCCATGCCCGCTGGGAGCCGGCCACGCCTGTGATCGGCAGCCTGGACGGCACAACTGCAGGCATCAGGCCGCTACGGCTGTGGGAGGTCATGCGCCGGTTCTTCGCCCTCGCGGCCGATGTCATTGGGGATGACCATCCGGCCCTGGCCGAAAAGCTTCGGCGAGCTACGCCCCACTGGATGCGGCACACTCACGCGACCCACGCGCTAGCCAAGGGGGTCGAACTGAGCGCTGTGCGCGACAACCTGCGCCACGCCTCAATTTCGACCACCTCGATCTACCTGCACACCGACGACGTCAAGCGGGCGCGGCAGTTCGGACAGGCGTTCATGGCTTGAGTAAACCTTATTCCATCACAGAATAAGGCGAGACGAAGTCATAACCTGAACGCTTATGATAGCGGATTGGCGTATCTTGGCCAGACCCCTAGTCAACGCAAAGTTCCAGCAACTCCAATGTCCCAGCGGGGATGACTGGAGCATCGAGCACGTGGCGCGTGACCAAACGATTGGTGAACGCGGCGAGCACGTCCAGCCCATCATCGTCTCGCTTCTGCAAGAAGGCCGCGAGAAACTCCGCCTTGACAACTTCCAGACCGAAACACGGCGCCGTGCGAGCCAACAGGTCACCCAGCGCGTCATTCCAACCGATCAGACCGGTGGTGCGAGCACGCCGCCGATCCGCCCGCCCCGACGGGTTCATGCGAAATGCCGTCCATTCGACCAGGCCCCCAATAAGCGCGAGTGCAAGCGGCGCTGCCTCATCGAATGAGCACCACTTTTCAACCGGAAAATTCTTGAGGTGTTTCTCCGCATGCTGCGGATCAAACAGCGGATCCGGATCGGTCCATCCGTCATCATCGCCACGGCCGGTGGAAGGCGCTTGTCTATGAGCCCCCGCTTTCACCGGAGACGATTCAGCGTGGGGAGGCAGCAGGGGTGTACTTGCTCCAGAGCAGCTTCTTGGCGTGGGCGATGAAATCGTTGCAAGCCTTCGCCCTCGCCCCAGACAGGACGTTGACGGATGCGGTTGCGCTTGCTCGCCCCCTCGACCACCCGACGCTCTTTGTCGAGCGTCTGGATGTCGAAGATCATACGCCCCAAAGCATGGTTGCGGCCGTCGCTGCGTGTGTCATCTGCTTCGGTGATGACGCATCCGAGGACTACGAATGGGCGATGAGTGTATTGGCGCGGATTGAGGGGATGAAGGAGCCCGCTGGTTTTTTCTACGGCTCGAAGATCGCTTGGCATCCCATGCTGCGATTGATCGTCGCTTTGCTTCACTTGCGACGAACAGATCCGTCTGACCTCGAACCAGCGCGACGGTTAGTCGGGCTGACGGCTCACCCGCACCAAGAATCCGCAGACCTCGCCTTCTCTGCACTACTTGCCGACCCTGACGCCCATGTCTCATGGGCTGCGGCTCAACTGATACTGGAAAAGGCGTGCCGCCACCGTCTTGCCGTACATGGGGACGGCGAGCTGGACTTCCGCCGGGCAGAAGCGGCAACGAAAGCTGCGCTTGACCAAGCCCTCGCAAGACTCGAATCCGGGCAGTTCAACCCATTTGCTTCGCTGCCACCGGCTTGGGTTAAGGCAGCGCCGGATTCCGGCGAAGAGGAGGATGCTGCCATCAATGTACAGCGTCGCCGTGCCGGTAGCGTCCAAGGTGATTGACTCGAACGGGCTTCACTATGCAACCGTGAAAAAAGAAGTCGTCCTGCGACGTACGGAAAAAGGGCGCACCGAGATCGTCGTAAAGTTCCTGGAATCCACAAGGGATTTTCGTGTCTTGACAATTCAGGCCTTCAATGGCCAGACAGGCGCACCCCAGAAAACCCATTTTTCGTTTTCCGGCGACGAGATTCCCAAATTACTTGCGTTCTTTGAGAACATTGCGTCCGTCGAGTTTCCGAACCAGGATAGAGTCAACATCACGGACACTGATCTGAGGCGACTTATCTTATCCAAGGAACAAGCAGTAAGTTTGGTTCACGATAATCAGGACGTCTTCGCAGAGGTCATCCGCCAAGAAATTACGAAGGAAGATGTCGTCGCTCTCGGTTATCGCAAGCGGCAAGTTGCCACGTTTTCGAAGTTACTCAGCGAGCCGTCCTACTTCGAACAAGTGAAGGTGGCAAAAAACTTTAGGGGAGCCGAAGCTCTATGGCAGAGATTTTTCGAACGAAATCGATGGATCTTCGGCTACGGCCTCAGCTACTTTTTCGTATCAGGGTTCGACAATAGAAAGCTGGAGCAAGTCGTCCAGGGCCACGACTTGATCAACCGTGGAAAGCGGGCCGACGCCCTGATGAAGACGCGAGGCATCATTAGTTCGCTCTGCTTTGTAGAGATCAAAACGCATACGACAAAACTTGTCGATTCGACGCAATACCGCCCAGGGTGTTGGGCTCCATCGAAGGAGCTCTCGGGTGCGGTTGATCTGCATTACCACCCCGGCTAGCGCCGCTTTCGGTGATCCAAGTCGAGGCCGATTGGGGATCCGCCAGGAATTGGCGATACCGAGCAGCAGATCAGCTTCCTTTAGATAGCGTTTGCGTGCGTCTGTCGGGCTGTAGACATAATTGCCCAGCCATTGCGAAACCATTTCGAAGTTGGCCTCGCCTGAATCCGTCAGCGCATTGCGTCGCCGAGTTGGCCCCGAAGTCAGACCGCGTCTAGTCCACTTTCGTGCGGTCCGCAGCGAGCGGACATTCAACACCTAGACAAATGACAAAAAGGCATACACAAGAGGGCTAGTCAGTGGCACATCACAGAATGAACTGCACAAATGGACAATGTGCTGCCTGTAAGTCCTCTAACGTAAAGTTAGCGACCTCTGCCAAGGCAAGAGCCCAGACTTTTCAACAGTTTCAGGCCAATCTGGCGTACTTTCCGTTTTTGGGGGCACAACTCAAAGATGCCAAGACAAGATGGCGACGATGGAAAGTTGCCGACAAAAAATAGTGACGCTATCTACGCTCGAATTCCGAGTGTGGACGGCGGGAACCGCACCGGCGACGAATGCTAAGCACGGAGAAGCACGACTCCCAACGTTGGCGGCAAGAGAGGCGAAGCCTTGCTGCAAAAAAGGAAACTCACCTGCTGGTCCACTTAAGGCGGCACCTCGAGTTCGTGCGCGTAGGCGGGCACGTCAGGCGATGGCCCGCCGCAATCTCGGTCTAGTTCGATGACGTGGTACGACCCAGTCGCGAAGCGCTACAGATCGCAGAGGCCAGCGCGGTGCCCCCATCGGAGGTATGCATCGGGATGCCGATTTTTGCACGAATGCTGCCATCGACGTGCTGGACCGGTGTCACGCGCTGCGCGAAGCAATGTGGCCGCAATAGCCTGCCGGGAGCCGACCGTGACTGTCTCCCAGCGACTGTTCGAAGAACGATTAGTCTTGAAGCTCCAATTTTTCGAGCACGTGCTTAGCCAAATCCTTGTTTCTGCCTCGTCCGTCGAGGAGGTCTAGATAGAAGATGAACGGGCTTGCGAAATTCTCATGGTAGTCCCGGCAAGAATCGCGGAACAGCAAGCTGGTGCCGTCGCGTTCGACAATGGTAACGTTCGCACCCTTATCGGCCGGTGTAAGGCCAATCTTGCGTGCAAGCTCTTCGGTGCGTCCCAATGGAACGATGATCTCCGCGGAATCCACCCTTGTAAGCAAGGGAGCGTAGATGTTTGCTGCGACAGCACCGGTGAATGCCCATTCGAACGAGACACCGGCCTTTTCAATCTGGTACGTGAGGTGATCAGGTAGCAAATTGGGCGGCTCACAGAACGCGTACCAGCGGGTTCGCTTTTCCTTGCGCTTCGTCCATTCCATTTCCCATGCCTCGAGGAGTTGCTTTGGTTTCGTAAGCCGGCGCCGAAGCGTACGGCCAGTGCCACTTGACTCGCACCACTCGCGACGCTCAAGTTCCTGAAGCGCTAGGGAGCAGGTATAGGACGACGTCCCGGACATCTCAGCGAGTTGGGTGCCGGTCGTCCACTTGTTCCGATTGACTAAAAGGGCGTGCACGACCATCTCCCTGGATTCGGTAAACAGCGACGTGACTTCCTTCTTTACTGACGGTAGGTCTGGCCGCTCAATGTTGACTAGCCAGTTGCGCCAACCGAAACGCAGATTTCCGTTACGCTCGAAATAGCCGATTCCGTGATTGCGAAGCTGCCGTCTGGCCCCAGGGCTAAGTGCTTCGGCAGCGACCAGGAGGATCAAATCCAGCGGAAGCTTCGAAGCAAGTTTGCATTCAGAGAGTTTCCATAACGCGCCTTGTATATCGCGCGGATACGCAAACCGCAGTGTTACCACAGCGACCTCTACCAACTCGCCATCGATATCTACTTCAAGTACCAAATCCGCGTTTGGGCTACTCGTGGGTCTCGGGTTTATGCGAAGGATGCTGACCCGCTCGTCCGTGGCCTCAGACAAAGCTACGCCTAGTTCATTAGCAATCGCCGTCTCAAATGCGGCACGGGCCTTTGCCTTGGGCTTTCTATTGGTCTTGTCCATGGGACCTCTTCATAGGAAATTTTCGAGAATCCTGTTCCCCGCGGACGACTCATCATAAGACGGGCTTGGCACGATATCGGGCAGGTCACGCCCAGGGTCAGTCATAGCATGGGACCGCCGTCTGCAGATGTTCTGATTGCGCCAGGCCATGTGGAGACTCGAAAGTGCGTGTTTGTGATGCAGGCCTACCAGGCGTCCCCTTGATTCCCGTGCAGTTTACCGGGGTAGCCACCCCTAGCATCCACGCGGGTTTCCGGGCAGCGGCCCACAGGATAGTCATGTAAATCAATGGGTTACTGACTCATGATTTTGGCTACCGGAAGTTACGCATGAGGCATGTATGCGGCGTCTCATTGCGTCTCAGCCTTCTTGCCGCTAATCTCGGCGGTCCGTCTACCGCTCGGGAGAAAGCGCGATGGATCACTGGCAACTGGCGTATCTCGGCATGCGACAGATGCCGCGCGAGCTCAGCGAGTTCGAGCTCGCCACCTTCTTCACTTTCTCCCCCAAGGAACGCGCCCTGATCGACGCGCGGCGCAGTCACCTGTATCGGCTCGCCTGTGCCGTCCATATCGGCTTTGTCCGTATGACGGGGCGCACCCTTGACGCCTCCAAGCAGGTGCCGAAATTTCTCTGGGCATATGTGGGCGCCCAACTCGGCATCACCCCGCCGGATATGGGCACACTGAGCGCCCTATATGACGGACGCACCGACACGCTGGTGGACCATCAGATGCTCGCCTATCAGGCCCTCGGTTTCAGCCCGATGGCAGAGCATCAGCGCCGCTACGTGACGCGTTGGCTCAAGGAGCGATTGGCGGGACAACCCAATCGCAGTAACATGCTGCACGAGCTGAAGCGGTGGCTGTACGAGCATCGTGTTCTGATTCCGCATGATCGTGCGCTGAAACGCCTCATCAGCCAGGCAGTGGAGATCTCGGAGGCGTCATTGACCGATGCGTTGGTGCTCGCCTATGGCGAGGCACCGCTTGATGCATGGAGTGCCATGCTACCTCGCCCGGAAGGCAATCAAGCAAGCCTGCAGCAATGGCTGTGGGCGGTTCCGTTGCGCAGTTCCACGCATCAAATGGGGGAACTGTTTGACAAGATCGAGCGACTGTACAAGTTGGGGATCCAACATCGCTGGCCGGCGGTCTGCAATGAGGCGGTGGTGAGGCACTATGCGCGTCGTTGCGCCAATCGACCGCCCTCGGTCAGCAAACGCGTGGTGCAACAATCCCGCCGCCTGGAGTCCGCTTGCTTCTTGCGCTATGCCTTGTGTGCTGCCACGGACCAGATGTCGTCCATGCTGCGCCACTGGATTCGCAAATCTGTCAATGACGCCGGCCGGCTCATTGACGTTGGCCGACCGGATCCAGACGTCAGGCTGCGAGAATTTGCTGTTGCCGTCAAAGGGCTCATCGCCGATGAAACGCTTACACGCGAAGCGCTCTGCCAACAATTGGATGCGCTGGCAGACGCCGCAACCAGCCAGCAGCATCTGCGAAGCCGTGCTGGCATGATCCGCGAGCAACTGCTGTTGCGGCATCGGCTTGCCAGAGCATTGCTGGCAAGGTTGGTCGGGTTGCCATTCGCCACGCAGTCCGCCCATCCAGCGGTAGAGGCGATGGAGATCTTACGCAATCTCTATGCGCGAAGGGCCGACTGGCTACCCCATCGGGTGACTGTGCGTTTCGGGCGAGCCTGGCAGCCAATACTGGAGGGACAGGACCGTAAGCGAGCGCTGGCCGCCTTCGAATGGGGAACGCTGTTTGCTCTGCGGGTTGCGCTACGAAATGGCTCAGTATTCCTCGATCACAGCTTTGCCTTCCGCAGCCAGGCAACCATGCTGATCTCCAGCCAGGATTGGCAGGCGCGGCGCAACCACTTCTATGGGCATCTCAAACTGCCGCAGGACGCAAGAACATTCTTAGAACCTGTGGTCGCGCACCTGGATGCAGGGCTCACTCGCCTGCGCGATGCGGCCGTGCGGGGCGAGTTGAAGATCGATAGTGCCATCCATGTCGATCCACTCAAGGCGAAGCGACCCGAGGCTTCGGTAGAGGCCCTGCGGCGTGCGCTGTTTGACCGGCATCCAGACGGACAATTGCCCGAGATCCTTCTGGAAATCGACAGCCACACCCATTTCAGTTGGCTATTGCTGGGCAGAGAGCCATATTCCCGCGGGGAGTTGCTCATGGTCTACGCCGCAGTGCTTGCCCATGGGACCTCGATGTCTGCCGCGGACATTGCCCGCATGGTGCCGGAACTGTCATCAAGCGCGATTCGCCAGATGATGCAACGTATCGCGGACGAGCGGAAACTGCGAAAGGCTGCTGATGCGGTGCTTGCCTTCATGCATCAACATCCCATTGCCCGGCATTGGGGGCGCGTCGAGTTGGCGTCATCAGACATGATGTCCCTGGAGACGACGCGCTCGGTCTGGCAAGCGCGGGCTGACCCGCGTCGGCGCACCGCGTCGATTGGGATGTACACACACGTTCGCGACCGGTGGGGCATCTTCTACGACCAGCCGATCCTCCTGAATGAGAGACAAGCCGGCGCGGCCATCGAGGGCGTGATTCGCCAAAATGGCGGGGAAGACGTGACGCAGCTCGCCGTAGATACCCACGGCTACACCGACTTCGCCATGAGTCTGTCACGTCTGCTCGGCTTCGATCTCTGCCCGCGGCTTTCTCATCTGCGTGATCGCCGATTGCATGTCCCCAAAGGCTATGCAATTCCGCCAGAATTGGCCAAGGTAGCGGATGCGGATGTCCGTCTCGTGTTGATCGAACTTGCCTGGGACGAACTGGTTCGGATTGCGGCGTCGGTCCAGACCGGTCAATGCACGGCGGTGCAGGCATTGACACGTTTCGGCGCGGCGGCAAGGGGCCAACACGTGTATGAGGCGGGGGTGCACCTGGGAAGGCTATTCCGTACGATCTTCCTCGTCGATTATTTCACCAACACCGCGTTCCGCCAGGAGATGCAGCATGCCCTGAATCGCGGCGAAGCCGTGCATACCGTCCAGCGGGCCATCCACTACGGAAAAATCCCCCTGGAGTTGGCTCGGCACGACGCATCGCTGGCTGCCGTCTCGTCTTCGTTGACGCTGCTGACCAATGCCGTGATGGCCTGGAACACGCTGCACATGCAGCACGCTTTGGAGGCGATAGAGGCGATCGGTGGTGAATCCATGCGTGCCGAGGACCTGCGCCAGATCGCGCCGACTCGGCTGGAAGGCATCAACTTACGCGGCACTTTTGACTTCCCCATCGCGCGCTACGCTCACCGACTGCTGCCGAGCGCGACGAGTATGCAGAGCTCGCCGGCGACATGGCATACGGCATGATTCGCGCGCAGCCCCGCGATGGTGCGCAGCCACGGCGAGGAGATGGCAGCGTTGGCCGCACTGACTGCGCGTCTTGACGTCCAGCGCTACTGACGAACCATCTCACGCAACTCGGCGTCGTTGGCACGACAGTCTGAAATGCGCCAGATTTGGCACCCGCAGGACGGCAACCGGGAAGTTCGCAACCGCGCAAGACATTGATCTATAAGAGAAATCAAGGCCAGACCGCCAGATTTTGCGGGGAAAGTACGCAAGCAGCCAGGCATCGGCGAACTATCAATGGTCTGAGGTGCTCTGGACGGTGCGGCACAACCCAATCGCTCGATATGGCTAGCCTGCTTCTCAACGCCAATCGAAACTTGCAGATTAGGTGATTCCTGATCGCCGAAGGTTACGAGGACGTTTGGCAGTAGAGGCCAGTGGCGCTCTAACCGCTGTTCCTGGCCCGGTCTCGGCCCTCGGTCTACCTGGGCAGGGGCTTGCCGGCGTCAGAGGCGACTACCGACCCAACTCAGCCGCTGGAATTTATTGCCTGAGCGGCCGATAAGAAACTGATAGCAGCCTCCCGACATGCACCGAACAACGCCATCTTGGGTCGAACAGTTATCCACGTCTCCCGTCTTCCGCGTCGACCAATGAAGGGGGGCTTCGGTTCATAGGGGCCGAGAATAGGAGCCGACCCGCCTGTCCGCCCACACGCCATGCGGCCCGAGCGCTACCAGCCCATCGTTGCTCCCTGTTGTGTGGTGATCCCAGCTTGTCCGCGTGTAGTTGAGACGCATGTTGTGTGACGGCGAATCGCAGCTCAACATGGCGATGGCAGATCCTTATTTGCTGAAATGAGAAGTTTGATTTCTCGTTCTACGCCTTCAGCGCCTCGATGAGGGCGCGCAATCCAGCACTTTGATGCTTGCGACTCGGAAAGTATAGGAACAAGCCGTCTTCAACTGGACACCAGTCTTGCAGGCAACGCACGAGCCGACCGTCGTGCAGATACGATGCCGCGCGCTGTTCCCAGACGTAAGCAAGCCCGAGTCCGCGCGCGGCGGCGTCAATCATCAGTTCCTGGTTATCGAGCGTGAGCGGACCATCCACATCCACCGCGATCGATTCTCCATGCTTCTCGAATGTCCAATGAAGCATCGTGCCACTCGGGAAGGCGTAGCGAATGCAGACGTGTTCGTGCAACCCGTGGGGTGTCACCGGCATTGTTCGGCCCGCGAAGTACGCTGGCGCGCCGACGACGGCAAAGCGCAGATTGGAGCGAATTCGCACGGCAACCATATCTTGTGACAACCGCTCGCCAAATCGAATGCCCGCGTCGAAACCTTCTTCGACAATATCGACGCGCCTGTCCGTCGCGACAATCTCTAGCCGTAGGCCGGGATTAGTCTTCAACAGCGTCTCGACGGTCTCGCCGAGTACAAACGGCGCGAACGTATTGGGCACATTGAGCCTTACCGTGCCGAACGGCGTATCGCGCCAGGAATTGAGGGCATCCACGGCTGCTCCGATATCCGCGAAAGCTGGATCCAGCTTTGCGAATAGCATTTGCCCGGCGTCCGTCAGGGAGACGTTGCGTGTGGTTCGATGAAATAGGCGCACGCCTACCCGCAATTCGAGATTGCGTACGGCATGGCTGACGGCAGACGCCGATGTCCCTCGCTCGACCGCTGCCTTGCGGAAGCTCCGATGCGTGGCGACGGCGGCAAAAGCGGCAAGTTCAGCTAACTCGCTGTTCTCGATCATTGATGAATGTCATTCAGCACTGAATGAAGGATTGGGTATCTTATCCGATCAATGAATCGTGTTCACAATCCCAGTTCTTCTCACCCCGTATATAGCGAGTACACGCATGGGAGGTACATAGCATGGTTTGGATCGGACGCGAGCTGCGCTCCACGATTGAGAAAGACGGCAAGCTTGTGCTGTCGCTCGAAAGTATCGAAGTGGGAGCGCCCGGTGACAACGAACTTGTGGTGCGTGTGGAAGCCACACCCATCAATCCTAGTGACAGCGGGCTGTTGCTTGGCCCTGCGGATCTTTCGTGTATCAACGCGTCGGACGAGCATAGCGGGACGCGGTTGACGCTCACCGTGCCGCCCGCCCGGCTTGGCGCCGTGTCCGGCCGAATCGGGCAATCACTGTCCATCGGCAACGAAGGAGCGGGCACGGTTGTCGCAGCGGGAAAGAATGTTGTCAGGCTCATGGGTACGCGGGTCGGCATGTATGGCGGCGGCATGTACGCCGACTACCGCAGGATCGACATCCGCGACGTCATTCCTTTACCGGAGGGTGCCAGTGCTGTCGAGGGCGCATCAATGTTCATCAACCCTCTCACCGCCCTCGGCTTCATCGAGACCGCCCGTCGTGAGGGGCACAAGGCCATCGTTCACGCGCCGGCCGCATCTAATCTCGGGCAGATGTTGCAACGCATCTGCCTGGCTGATGGCATCCCGCTTGTCAATATCGTGCGCTCCGGCGAGCAGGCCGCGCTGATGCGGAGCATCGGTGCGACGCACGTGCTGAACAACAAGGACGAAGACTTCACCGCACGCCTGACTGATGCAGTAGCGGAAACAGGCGCCACCATCGCGTTCGATGCGATTGGTGGTGGAGCGCTCGGCGTCGATATTCTGCGCGCTATGGAACGTGCCGCCGGAAGCAAGCACGGCACTTACAACCGATATGGCTCGGATGTCTTCAAGCAACTCTATGTGTACGGCAGTCTCGACAACGCCCCGACCTTGCTCGATCGGGCCGGGCTTGGCTACGCGTGGGGCGTATCTGCGTGGCTGATCTTCCATTACTTGCGCAGGGCAAGCCCCGAGACAATGCCGCGGCTTCGGCAGCGTGTGGCGGACGAACTGACCACCACCTTTGCCAGCAACTACACGCGAACCATCGGTCTGGCCGAGGTGCTGCAGCCCGACGTACTGCGCGCATTCGATCGCAAGGCGACAGGCGAAAAATTTCTGATCGATCCCAGCCGGGGTTGATTTCTTGGTGCTTGCGCCAGTCGCATTCCCTCTGTGGAGAAAATATGTCTACTTCAGTGAAAATCGTGCGCTTTCATGCAACGGGCGGTGCGGAAGTGCTGCGTATCGACGAGTTGCCATTGCCTGAGCCGGGTCCGGGTGAGGCGCGTCTGCGTGTCAAGGCCATCGGTCTGAATCGTGCGGAAGTCATGTTCCGCGAAGGTCAGTATTTTCTTACCCCCAATCTACCCTCGAACATCGGCTACGAAGCATCGGGAATTGTCGAGGCCGTGGGGGAGGGCGTTGACCCCGCCATCCTTGGCCAGGTGCGATCCACAATGCCGGCGTTTTTGATGAATGCTTATGGGGTCTACGGTGAAGCCGCCATCGTGCCCGTCACCGCGCTGGCCGCCTATCCTGAGCGCCTTTCCTTCGAGGAAGGAACGAGCATCTGGATGCAGTACATCACGGCCTACGGCGCCATCGTCCACAACGGGCGCCTTGCGAAGGGCGACCATGTTGTGCTGACCGCTGCCACCAGTTCGGTGGGCATCGCTGCGATCCAGGTCTCCAAGGCGGAAGGCGGCATCGTGATTGCGACGACGCGTGGCGCAGACAAGCGCGATGAACTGCTGGCGGCGGGCGCCGATCACGTCATCGTAACTGATGAAGAAAATGACATCGCGAGCCGAATCATGGAGATCTCCGGTGGCATTGGCGCAAAGATCATCTTCGATGCGGTCGCGGGGCCCGGCATTCTCGACCTGGCCAGAGCCACTGCGGCAGATGCACTCATCATGGTCTACGGTACCTTGTCCCCCGAGCCCACGCCGTTTCCGGTGTTCGAGGCTTGGGGGCAAGGCGCGCAGGGTCGGCCCTTTCGCATGATGGGCTATACGATGTTTTCGATCACGGGAGACCCGGAGGCGCTGGCGCACGCCCAGCGCTACATCTACGAAAAACTTGACAGCGGACACATCAAGCCGCGCATCGATCGCGTGTTTCCGCTATCGCAAATCGTGGACGCGCATCGATATATGGAAAGGGGCCAACAGGTCGGCAAGATTGTCGTTGCGGTCTAAGTTAGCGCTTTTCCTCCCCCCTTCGGAGGCCTTAAAGTGTGATGAGAAAGTAATCGAAAATCGTTTTCGGTGGCGTTTCATCGCGGACATATCGAATTTCCCTCTGCATGGTACTATGGCATAACGAAATCGTTTTCGATAAGGATCGTCAATTTTAGGAGCCAGAACATGAGCTTTCGTACCATCAACCCGGCCACGGGCCAGTTTGTGAAGGAGTTTCCGCTGCAGTCCGACTCGGAGGTCTTTGCGGCGCTGGATACGGCGGACAAGCGTTACCGCGAGGACTGGAAATTCCGGCCGGTAGCCGAGCGGGCGGGCATCGTGGCGCGAGCCGCGCAGATCCTGCGAGAGAAGCGTGACGAGTACGTCGGGTACGCGACCGTGGAAATGGGCAAGGTGACCCGCTTCGGCCACATGGAAGTAGATCTCGTGGCCGATATCCTCGACTATTACGCGAGGAACGCCGAGAAATTCCTTGCCCCGCAGGCGCTGCCGGGTGAACCCGGCGCGTCCCTGGTGTCCGAGCCGATTGGCGTCCTTCTTGCCATTGAGCCGTGGAATTTCCCGTACTACCAACTGGCCCGCGTGGCCGCGCCCCAGTTGATTGCCGGCAACGTGGTGCTGATGAAGCATGCCGAAAGCGTGCCGCAATGCGCGCTGGCTTTCGCTCGGCTGTTCGAGGAAGCTGGAGCACCCAAGGGCGTCTACACCAACTTGTTCTGCAGCATCGACCAGATCGGCAAGCTGATCGACGATTTTCGGGTGCGCGGCGTTGCGCTGACCGGCAGCGAGCGTGCCGGGACGTCAGTTGGCGAGCGCGCCGGCCGCAATCTCAAGAAGGCCATTCTCGAACTTGGTGGCAGTGATCCGGCACTGATCCTGGAAGGCGCGTCGCTCGAACACGCCGTCGAGCAGACGGTGATGGGCCGCACGTTCAATTCGGGCCAGGGCTGCGTCAATATCAAGCGCGTGATCGTGGTGGGCAAGGATCGTGGCGCGAAGATGCTTGCTGCGCTGAAGGAGCGATTTGCCGCGATCAAGGTGGGCGATCCTACGGACGAATCGACCCTGCTTGGCCCGCTTTCGAGCGCGCGCGCGCTGGAGGGATTGCTCAAGCAGATCAGCGACGCCCAGATGGCAGGCGCGCAGATCGTTCACGGCGGTAATCGCGTCGACCGTCCCGGGTTCTATCTCGAGCCTACGATCATCACCGGTATCACGAAGGACAATCCGCTGTATTACCAAGAAGCTTTTGGCCCGGTGCTGTCCTTCTATGTTGTGGATAGCGAGGAAGAAGCCATCCAGCTCGCGAACGACAGCAAATACGGCCTGGGCGCGTTCGTCTTCGATGTCGATACCGATCATGCCACGGCAGTCGCCGGGCGGATCGAAGCCGGCATGGTCTATATCAACTCCTGCTTTGCCGACTCACCGGCGCTGCCGTTCGGCGGGGTCAAGAACTCTGGCTTTGGGCGTGAGCTGGCCGAGCTAGGTATCGGCGAATTTCTCAATCGCAAGCTGATTCGCGTCGCCTAAGGAGAACGGCCGTGGAGGCCTGTCGTGTGGCACCGCGGCCCATTTCGCAGGAAACCATCGCATCGAGCACATTGCGGGGGATTGGCCAATAATCGAACAACATCCGCTGTGTAGGGCGGCGCAAGCGTATGACCGCATGAAGAGCAGGAAGGCACGCTTCAACATCGTCCTCAGACCGGATCGCTAAATATCAAGTGGGAAAACTATCATGCAGGAAAGAAAAGGTGGCTGCCTGTGCGGGGTAGTCCGTTATGTGCTGAAGGGCGAGCCGCAAGCTGCGGCGATCTGCCATTGCAGGCACTGCCAGAAGCAGAGCGGCAGCCTGTTTTCCATCAACCTCTTTGTGGCCGAGGCCGACTACACGCAGCAGGGGGAGACGAAGTTCTTTGAAGACGTTGGCGATAGCGGGCAACCTTCCTATCGGCATTTCTGCGACAACTGCGGATCGGCCATTTTCACGAAGGTGTCGATTATGCCCGGCGTGGTGCTGGTGAAGGCGGGCACGCTCGATAGCCTAGAGGGCGTTCAGCCGCCGCAAACCGAGATCTACACGGCACGGTCGGTGCCGTGGCTTGCGCCGGTCGAAGGGGCCAGCAGGTTCCCGCTAAGCCCCTGATGCCGCCGCTTCAGCTACCGGTATAGATGGCTTCGCGGCGCTCGGAAAAGGCCGCGATGCCCTCGTGCGAGTCGCGCGTCAGCAGCAGTTGCCGCTGAAGCGCGGCTTCTTCATGCAACGAGTCTTCCAGCCCCGTGTCGTAGCCAGCGAGCACCGCGCGGCGCGCCGCGACGACAGCTAGCGGGCCATTGGCGGCGATCTGGCGCGCAATCGCCAGCGCCGCCTGTTCCAGTGAATCGGCTGGCACGAGTTCCGTGACCAGCCCGTGATTCAGGGCGAAGGTCGCGTCAAAGGTGTCGCCAGTCAGGATCATCCGCATGGCCACGCCCAGCCCGGCAACCTTGGCCAGCCGTTGGGTGCCGCCGCCACCGGGCAGGATTCCCAGGCGTACCTCGGGCAACCCGAAGCGCGCGTTTGGCGTGGCGATGCGGATATCGCACGCCAGCGCCAGTTCAAGGCCTCCTGCCACACAATGACCGTCGATTGCGGCAATCGTCGGCTTGACGACGTCGTGCGCTCCGGTCATTCCACCGAAACTGATGATCGATGTGGGCGTCGCGCTGGCCGCGATCTCGCGCCGGTACGGCAGGTAGTCGCCGATATCCGCGCCGGTGCAGAAGGCGCGTCCTCCCGTGCCGGACAGAATGGCTACGCGTAGCTGAGGATCCTCGTTATAGCGCTGCCAGGCGTTGGCCAACGCCTGGTCGTGTGCAACATCCAGCGCGTTGTGCCGATCGGGACGGTTGATGGCGATACGGGCTATGGTGTTGTCGATGACATGGAAGTCGATGGACATGGCTTGGGTTCCGCAGAATGCATGGTTGAGGTGGAAGGGCCCGCTCAGCGCGGCCCGCCTGGAATGGGTATGACGACGCCGCGTTCAAGCCACGCGAGCAGACCGTTCATCGCGACGCCAATCACGGCCACGACAAACAGCACCGCGAACACGGCCGGAGCGTCGAAGTCGCGTTGGGCGGAAAGCAGCGTGCGGCCGATGCCCGGTTGTGTGGCCAGCATCTCCACGAGCATGGTGACGATGATCGCCAACGGCATTGCAACGCGCAGCCCGGCAATCACGGCCGGCATGAGGGATGGCGCGTAGATGTTTCTCAGCCGGCTCCAGCGTGAGAGCCGCAGGGTACGGCCCGTGTTGACGAGTGTGGGGTGCATGGTCCGCGTCGCTTGCTGGACACTGAGCAGCACCGGCCAGAGGGTCGCGAGTGCCACAACCGATACGGCCATGCCTGCGCTGCTGCCCACCAGCAGCATCGCGACGGGCACAATGGTCGGGGGCGGGATTGATCGCAGGAACTCAAGTGTGGGGGCTACGGTGTCCGAGGCGGCTCGCCGAACGCCGAGCGTCGCGCCGATGATGGTGCCGGTCACACCGGCCACCAGCACCGAGAGCAGCACGGTCGTCAGTGTGGCCATCACGGCCGATGGCAATTCGCCCGTCGCCGTCATCGCGGCACCCTGTGCCAGCCAGGCTTGTGGCGGTGGCGCGACCAGGGAATCCGGATCGCCGAGCGCCGCCCACGCGCACAGGAGCGCCGCCGGCACGACAAGGCCCGCCAACGATTGAGTCAACTTGTTCATGGGACGGCTCCTTCAGGGTATTTGGGCCAGGCCTGGCAGCAGGCGCCGGATGGCCAGGTCAAGGGCCTGGTTGGCGCACACGCCAAGCAGCCCGATTGCCACCAGATAGGCGAAGGTCTCGCTCGCGCGCATGGCTTCCTGCGCGCTGACCAGACCCCATCCGAGGCCAGCCGGGTTGCCCACCATTTCCGCCACGACACTGACGACGAGGCACAAGCTGAAGCTGAGCCTCGCGCCGACGACGATGTGCCGGAACGCCGCCGGCGTGACCACGCAACGCCATGCGTGCCATCGGCCCAGATGCAGGGTGGCCGCCACCTCGAAGATCCTGGGGTGAAGGCGTTCGATGCCAGCGCGACTGTTCAGGATGAGCGGCCAGATGCTGGCGAACACCGTCACCGTGATTTCTGTCTTCCACGAAAACCCGAATACCAGCACGGCCAGTGGAATGAGCGCGACAGCCGGCAGTGGCCTGAGCAGTTCGATCGACAGCGACAGCGCGGCGCGCAGCGCAGGGCTGTAGCCCAGTGCGACGCCAAGCGGAATGCCGACCAGCAGGCACACAGCCCAGCTTGCCAGCGCGGCCGCAAAGGTGTGGGCGGCATCGGCCAGCAGCCGGCCGTCGACGACGGCATCGAGCAGGCCGTGCGCGATCTGCACGGGAGTCGGCAGGATGTACACTCCGGGGTACGCTAGGGCGGCCCATTGCCAGGTTGCGACCACCGCGAGCGGCAATAGCCATGCAAACGATCGGGATAGCGGGGTCATCGGGCAGCTCCATGCAGGCGTTCCAGCAAGGTGTGCCGTGCATGCAGGTAGGCGGGCATTTCCTTGGTGGCGATTTGGTCGCGCGTGGCGGGAAGGTCGGGACAGATCTCGGAGGCGATCCGCCCGGGCGAGCCGGCAAGCAGCACCACGCGGTCGGCCAGGTAGATGGCCTCGTCCACGTCATGGGTGATGAAAACGATGGTGGCGCCCGTGCTGGCCTGTATGTTGCGCAATTCGTCCTGCAACTTTGACTTGGTCATGGCATCTAGCGCGCCGAAGGGCTCGTCCATCAGGAGGACTTTGGGCTCCAGCGCCAGGGCGCGGGCGATCTGCAAGCGTTGCTGCATGCCGCCAGAGAGCTTCGCGGGGTACTCGCGCTCCACGTGCTTGAGGCCGACCAGCTTGAGCGCGGTGTCGATGCGTGCCTCGCGCTCCGCGCCGGACAGCGTGGCCTCGATGCCAAGCGCAACGTTGCCCCGCACGGTGCGCCAGGGCAACAGCGCATTGCCATAGTCCTGGAAAACGGTGACGACGCCTTCCGGCGGGCCTGCGAACGGCTTGCCTTCGTAAAGGATGGCGCCTTCGGTGGGCGCGCAAAAGCCGCCCAGCGCGCGCAACAGCGTGGTCTTGCCCGTGCCGGACCCGCCCACCATGCATAGGAACTCCTGCCGGCCGATCTCCAGGTCGATGCCCTGCAGTACGACCTTGTCACCGGTGGCGGCGGCGAGCCGGATTTCCGCGGCTGCGCAGTGAAAAACAGATCTGTTCATGGCTGGCTGTCGGAAAGAGTGGAGCCGGTGGCACTGGGGGTCTGGCGGATGGCGCCCACTGAGGCCGAGGCCTTGGTCCAGGTGTCGATGTCACTGTCGCTGATTCGCGTTGTGTAGGCGGGCAGGCGAACCTTGCCCGCGACCGCCTCGGGCAGCCGCGTCCACTTCATCAACACGGCACGGGCGGCCTTGTCTTCCTTGCCGATGTACGCAATCGCGTCATCGAGCGCGGCACGCCACGCGCCGACGGCGTCGCGGTGGTTCCTCGCCCATGGGCCGTCCGCCATCCAGCAGGTCAGAATCACGGGATCGCCAACCGACAGCATGGGATTGCCCAGGCTTTTGACGGGACTCTTCATCGGCGCGGACGCAAAGGGTTCGACGATTTCTGCGGCAGCAACGCGACCTGCAGCCAGTTGGTCGCCCATGTTGGCGAAAGCCATCTCCTGGAACGCGACGTCCTTGGGGTCGATGCCGTGCTGGCGCAACGCGTTCAAGGTGGCAACGTGGATCACACCGTTGAGCGAAGGCGTGGCCACGACCTGGCCCTTCAGGTCGGCAATGCTGCGCACAGGGCCATTGGCATTGGCAACCAGGCGCATTTGGGGGTTTTGCGACAGTTCCTGTGTGTTGCCTGCGATGCCCACGACGTCGAGCTTGCGCAACCGCGCCTTGATGATGTCGATGGGCGTGCAACCCGATACGTCGAACTGGCGGCCGAGCGCGCCCAGCACTGTCGAAACGTTCTGAACAGTCGTAATCTCGACATCGAGTCCATGTGCCTGGAACAGGCCCTTGTCCTTGGCAATCCACAATGGCAGCCATGCGGCCGACACCACAGAAGCCACCCTCACACGCGTGGGCGGAGCTTGACTCGCGCGCACCATGTGTGGGGCGGCTGTCGCCGTCAATATCAGCCCGCAGGCAAGCAGTCGAAAGGGGGATGGCATGGCAGTCTCCTTGAAGTAGTCGGGACTGTACCGAAAACGTTATCGTTAGCGGGAGTCCGTACTTTCCCTGATCTACGCGAGCTTTGTATTGACTGTGTCCGCCTAGCGACATACTGTAGCATCAACTAAACCGAAAACGTTTTCGGAAACGATAAGGAGAAGGTGATGAGACGTATGGATTTGGTATGTGCGGTTGCAATGTGCCTGGCAGGAAGCGCGGGCGCGCAGACGGCGTGGCCGACCAAACCGGTCCGCCTAGTTGTGCCGTATGCGGCAGGCGGACCCGTGGACAACCTGGCCCGCGCCCTGTCTGTGCAACTGTCCACGCTGTGGGGTCAGCCGGTGGTCGTCGACAATCGGCCAGGTGGCAACGAAGTGATTGGCGCGGCTGCAGTGGCCAAGGCGGCGGGCGACGGCTACACGCTGTTACTGGCCACCGATGCGGCTGCGACGCTGAATCCTTACGTGTTCACGAAGTTGCCTTACGACCCCGTCAAGGAACTGGCGCCGATTACGCGCGTGGCCATGGCCAACATGGCGGTTGCCGTCTCGAACTCGCTACCCGTGACCGACCTGCGCGGTTTCGTGGCTTATGCAAAGGCGCACCCGGGGCAGATCAGCTATGGCTCGGCCGGCATCGGCAATGTCACCCACCTGTCCTTGGCCTGGTTCGCAAAGGAGAATGGCATCGAGATGGTCCATGTGCCGTACAAGGGGTTGGCCCCAGCGCTGCAGGATGTGATGGCCGGCACGATTCAGGTGACCATCGGCGCAGGGTCCGTGGTGGGGCCGTTTGCGCAAGGCGGCAAGGTTAAGGCTCTCGCCATCAGCGGAAAGCACCGGGCTTCGATCCTGCCCAACGTGCCGACGTTCGCCGAGGCGGGCTTCCCGAAGTTCGATGCGAGCTTCCCATTTAGCCTGCTGGCGCCTGGCAACACGCCCGAGTCCCTGCGGCAGAAGATCTATGCAGACGTGAAGAAAGTGGTCATGACCGATCAGTTCCGGACCGAGAATCTGGAAAAATACGCGCTGGACCCGGTGCTCGACTCGCCTCAGGAGTTTGCCAAGACGCTGGTCAAGGACCGCGCGCGCGCTGCGGAAAAGGTGAAGGCTTCGGGCGCGCAGCTCGATTAGCGGGCAGGACCAACAGACCGACACGCATTCACTGCGGCGCATGTCTCCGGAGCCTGGAGGCATGCGCCGTTTCGACACTTGCAACACAGACATGCCCATGGAAGACGACGTCTACTTCTTTCGCCCCGAGGCCGGCCATGGCCTGCCGCACGATCCTTTCAAGGCCATCGTCGCGCCCCGCATCATTGGCTGGATATCGAGCCTCGACGGTGCGGGGAATCCCAATCTCGCGCCCTACAGCTTCTGCTCGGCCGTGTGTTCCAACCCCTATGTCATCGCGTTTTCCAGCGAAGGCTACAAGGACAGCGTCCGAAACATCGAGGCCACGCGCGAATTCGCCTGGAATTTCGTCAGCCGGGAACTGGCCGAGCCGATGAATGCCACGTCTGAACCGGTGGCGCATGGCGTGGACGAATTCCGGCTGGCTGGCATCGAGTCGGCGCCAGGGCGTGCGATCCTGGTGCCGCACGTGGCGGCGTCTCCTGCCGTGATGGAATGCCGGCTGCTCAGCGTGACGGAGCTCAAGGACCTGAACGGCGTGTCCACCGACCACTGGGTTGTTTTCGGTCAGGTCGTGGGTGTCCATATCCGGCGGGAATATTTGCGTGATGGCCAGTTCGATACGTTTCTTGCCGATCCGGTACTGCGCGCAGGATATCGGGCGGACTATATGCACGGCGGCAAGCGATTAGAGCTCTATCGGCCCTACTGATCGCAATCCGGCAGGCAAGAGGGAAAGGCTCACGGTTTCATGACGGTGAGCCTTTTCTTTTTGGGGCAAAGCTAAGCGGGTGGTGCGCGTAGCTGACCGCTGGGGGCAGCGGTCAGCGTGCGCGCTTCAACTGTGCCAGGTGTCGTGCGTGGCGATGGCGGACGGTCCATACCACGGCCCGCAGCACCGAGACGCGCGATGTCCGCAACGCCTCGGTGCATCCTTCCAGCACCGAGGCATCGGGAAATATGCGCAATTCCGCCGCGCTTCCCAGTGCGACGGCAATCTCGGACAATGATTGGGAGGCAATTGCATTGCGGAGCAGGCGGTCAAGACGCTGCTGGACCGCCTGCTCCAGATCGCCTTCGCGACGCGCCTGCGCGGTGACATCCTTCACGCAGGCGCGTATCCGATGCAGCAGTTCGCTGGTCGACAGTGCGTCTCCTGCGAGGGGGCGAGGGGCGTTGTGCATATGCATGCCCTCCTGCACTGTGAGCGGGAAGCGGATGCCGGCGTTCAGCTTTCGTCCGCCGGCCGCAGGTGCGCACCGGCTTCGTGCTCGATCCGCAGGTACAGCGTTTCGGCCATGGGCTGGCGCATCTCCTCGAGGATATGGCCGACCAGGCCTACCGAGCGGGCTGCTACCGCGAGGCCGCGGCAGATCTTCCATGGGATCCCCATTTCGGAGGCCACCGCTGCCATGGCACCGGTGACGTTGACGGGGAGCGCGCGGCCAGCTTGCCGTTCGGCTTCGCTGCCCAGGGCCTCCATCAGCCGGATATAGGGGCCGTCGAATCCCGTCTCCTTGGCTACCTTGAACAGTGCTGGCGTGCGGGGGTCGATCGGTTTGTGGAACGGATGGCCGATGCCCGGAATGATTTCCTTGCGGCTGCGATAGCCGGCGACGATGTTGCCGGCGAGCGCCCCAATGTCGATACCTTCGTCGTTGCCGTCGGGCAGCGATTCCTGCAGCAGGCGGGCGGCATTGTCGAGGGACCCCACGAATACCGACCCGAGCCCGAGCAGCCCTGCCGCGACGGCGGCCTGAACCGACTCGGGCGCACCGCAGTACGTCATGCGGGTGGCAAGGGACGATGGTGTGATGCCGTGTTCGACGAGGATCACCATCATGGCGTTGAACATGCGCAACTCGTTATTTACGGGCAGTCGACCGAAAATCTGGAGAAACGCCATCTGCCCAAAATCGAGCTTTCCCACGATATCCTCGCAAAGATCGAGACCGTGGATGACCACGCGTTTCGGCGTGGCCCAGGCGATGTCGGAGCGGATTTCCTTTTGTTTCATGATGTCTTCCTCCTGGATTCCTGCTGGGTTGGTTCGGTTTGAAGGTGGTCCTTGGCGAGATCGCGCAGCACGTGCTTTAGGATCTTGACGCCGTTCGGGCCGTCGACTTGCGGGAAGCGTTCCAGCGCGACGATGCGCCGCGGCATCTTGAAGCCGGCGATTCCGCGCTTGCAGAAGTCGAGCAACTCGGCTTCGCTGGCGTGGCCATCGCCAGCGCGGATAAAGGCCACGGCTACATCCCCTTCGCCTTCCTGATGCACGCCCACCACCTGTGCGGCAGCCACGGCAGGGTGGGTGACCAGGAACTCCTCGATCTCGGCGGGGTCGACAAGGTAGCCGCGCAGACGTAGCGTGTCCTTGAGTCGCGAGAGGTACTGGAACGCGTTGCCGTCGGCGCGCGCGAGATCGCCGGTACGCAGCCACCCATCGGCGGTGAATGCATCGGCAGTGGCCGCAGGATTGTTCAGGTACCCAGCCGTGATGTTGTAGCCGCGCAGTTGCAGCTCGCCTTGCTCGCCTTCGGGGACTTGTTCGCCGGTGGCCGGGTCGGCAATGCGAAACGCAATGTCCGGCGAAACGGGGCAGCCGCCGGCCATGCGCCTTTCTTCGGCTTCCGCTTCGGCGTTCCGCATCGCAGCCAGGGCGAAACACTCCGACATGCCATAGAGCGCCGTGAGCGGTACTCGCCATCCATCCCACGCTTTTCGGATAATGCTGCCCCCGAGGCCCGCGAATTCGGCGAAACCTCCACGACGCCATCGGCTCAGATTACAGCCCGGCACGTTGAGGACCATGTCGAGCATGGCGTCGGAGCCGTAGAAATGCGTGACATGGTGTCGGGCCATGGCTTCGGCAGCGGCCTGCGGCTTGAATACGGGCAGGAATACGCACGCAGCGCCGGCCGCAAGCGATGCCAGGGCAACGGTGAATCCCATGACTCCGTACAGCGGCAACGCGCACAGCGTGGCATCGCCGGGGCGCATATCCGTCGCCTTGGCTACGTTGAAGGCGTGAGTTACGATGCCCGCTTGGCTATGCATGGCGAGCTTCGGCTTGCCCGTGGTACCAGAAGTACTGAAAGTGCACCAAGGGTCAGACCCGGACCCGTCCATCGTTTCGAGAGGCGCAAAGGTACTCCACATAAACACATCGCTGACGGGCACATCGACGACATGCTTTAGGGAACTGACGGAGAGCTGGATGGCTGACGCCGCTTCGATATAGTCAAAATCGAGGAAACGCGTTGGCACCACCAGCATGCGCGCCTGCGCGGTATTAACGACATGCAGGGCTTCGGACGTGCGCAGGCGCGTGCTGACCGGAACTATGAGCACGCCCAGTTGTGCGGCGCCGAACAGCAATTGCAGCCAGACGGCGCCATCGGGCAGCCAGACCGCCACCGTGTCGCCCCGGCGCAGGCCCATCTCCTGGAGAAAGCTGGCCGCGCGTTGCGATGCAACCTTAAGTTCGAGCCGGCTGACGGACTTGTCGCCTTGGTGGAATGCCGGAAGTTGGGGTGCGTAACTATCAAGGATTTGCTGAGGCATGGCGACGTTCCTCACTGCGCCAGCGCAGCACGTGCGATCTGCAGGCGCTGCATTTCGGACGTGCCCTCGCCAATGCGGAACGCTCGCGCATCGCGATAAAAGCGCTCGACTGGAAGCTCGCACATATAGCCCATCCCGCCAAAGATCTGCAGCACGCGGTCACTGACACGGCAGCCCATCTCGCTGGCAAACAACTTGGCGCGCGATGCGGCGATACGCGCGCTGGGGTCGCCCGCCTCGACCAGTTCGGCCGCACGACCGATCAACAGGCGTGCGGCTTCGATATCGACATCGTTGTCAGCGATCATGAACTGGATGCCCTGGTGTTGGCCGATGGGGCTACCGAAAGCCTTACGTTCGTTGGCGTATTCGCACGCCATGGCCTGCGCGCGTGATGCCAGGCCCAGCGAGCGGCTGGCTGACAGCAGCCGGTCCTGGTTGATCGAACTCATCATGCCGAGGAAGCCTGTGTTTGGCGCGCCAAGCACGTCGGCATCGGGCACGAAGCAGTCTTCGAGAGTAAAGCCGTTCAGGTGGTAGCCCCGCCAGCCCATCTTCTTGTACCGCGTCATGCCGACTACCCCAGGATTGCCCTGGCGCACGATGAAAGTACCGAAGCGGTCCTTGAGTGATGCCGCCGGGTCCGTCACGGCCAGGACGATGATGTAGTCGGCCGTTTCGGCATGCGAGATGAAATGCTTGCTGCCGTTGAGCTGCCATCCGCCGGACACCTTGATGGCCCGAGTCTTCAACCCGCCAAGGTCGGAGCCGGAATTTGGCTCGGTCAACGCATAGGTGATGGTCTTCTTGCCTGCGAGGACGTCGGGTAGGAACGTCTCGCGTTGCGTGGCATCGACTTGCGTCAGTTGCAGTGGTAGGTGCCCGAAGACCTCGCTCAACGGCACGGAGGTGTAGGTCAGTTCTTCCAGAATCGCCACCTTGGCTGCCGCTGAAAGGCCCGGTCCTCCGGCGGATTCGGGAAGGTTGAATCCGTACAGACCGAGTTCGGCCACTTCGGCACGCAGGCGCGCCAGCAACGCTGTATCGACGTCGTCGTCGGTCTCGATTTGCTGTTCGAGTGGCACCAGCCGCTGGCGCACGAAGCGGCGGGCTGTCTCGCGAATCATCGACAGTTCTGTGTCTTGGGTAGAGTGATGCATGAGTTGCTCCTCGGTGAATTTTTACTAAGATCCGCTCTCTCATCGAAAACGTTTTCGAGAAGAGTAGGGGTTGCTTGATCGTAAGTCAAGGGTAAGGCGGGGAGTCAGGGTGAAAACGGTTTCGAAACAGGTAGTCGGGGGCGTGTCGGTGAGCGATAATGGCGCGCAAAGCACCCTAGGGAATGCAATTGGACATCAAGGAATTTGCCGCCCATCTGAAACTGTCTGTGAGCACCGTCTCCAAGGCCATCAACGGACGTGCGGACGTGAGCCGCGAAACGCGCGAGCGTGTACTGAAAGCCGCGGCCGAGCTTGGTTTCAGCCCCGATCCGGCCGGACGGCGCCTGCGCCGTCAATCATCGGACACGATTGGCTTTGTTATCTCGGCGCCGCAGACGCAGTTCGCGCATCCGTTCTTCCTGAACATGCTTGCCGGCATTGACGAGGCGTTGGACGGCACGAACTTCCAAGTCATCATCGCTTCGGGCCGAACCGTGGAGACGGAAATCGAAGTCTTCAGGCGCCTGGTCGAACGGCAACGTGTGGATGCACTGCTCTTCGGCCGTACCCGTCGCCAGGACGAACGCATTGAATACCTGCTCGAAAAGGACGTCCCGTTTGTAGCCTACGGGCGCAGCGACAGTTCTCAGGACTTCCCGTTTGTGGACATTGACCACACCGTCGTAGGCCGGGACGGGTGTGCGCGCTTTATCGCTTTGGGTCACCGGCGCATTGCGCTCATCCATTCGCCCGAATTTTTGATGTTCAGCCACTACGAGCGGCTTGGCTATGAGCAGGCGCTACGAGCTGCCGGTATCGAGATCGATCTGGCACTGTGTGTGGAAGAGGCCATGACCGAGGAGGGTGGCTTGCGAGCGGCCCGCCAGCTCCTGGCCCTGCCAAATCCGCCTACGGCTTTCGTCTGCGGGCATGACATGGTGGCCGTTGGCGCCATGCGGGCTATCGCGGAAGCGGGCAAGGTACCTGGCCAGGACATAGGGGTGATTGGCGGAGACGACCATCCCGTGGGCAGGTTGATCACACCCGCGCTGACCACTTTCTCGGCGGAAACCCACCGCGTCGGCAGGCGCATGGTCGAGATGCTGCTGGCCCGCCTGCAGGGCGCCGACTCCCGGAGCTTGCAAGAAGTCTGGTCTCCGGGATTAATACTGCGCTCGTCTGACGGCCCTCCAAGAGCGCGTTGATGCCCTGAGAATCAGCGTTCGGCGGGCAAGCGTTGGCTTGCGCTCTCGAAGCCCGCGTGCTACCTTATTTCGAAAACGTTTTCGAACGTTCACTACTAATTGAAAAGGAGGCGCTGAAGTGATTAAAGAGGCGTGTGGCATAGAGGGCTTGCTTGGGCGGTTTTCCTGCCGCCTGAAGCTGCGCAACTCGGATACAGACCAATTCCGGCACATCAACAATGCGGCCATTGCAACGCTGCTGGAAGAGGCGCGAATGGCCATCTTCAAAGAGGATGGCTTGAGCGGCTGCATGCAGGACAAGCACGTCGTCGTCGCGCATCTCGCAATCGACTTTATCGCCGAGATCTTCTACCCGGGGGAGATCGAAGTACGGACTATGCCAGTGAGCACGGGTAATACGTCGTTCGAACTGGCGCAGGCGCTTTATGCAGGCGAAAAGCTGTGTGCGCGGGCCAGTGCAACGTGTGTGTTGATGGACTCGAGTTTGAGCCGCCCGACGACCCTTCCCCAGCGCCTCCGTCAGCATCTGGCACCGCCCGTGCCGGTGTCGTGCGGCGGCTTAGGCCGATCACGAACTGGAGTGACGATGTGAAGAACTTTCAGACCTTGGACCTGGCACTTCGCGACGGCATAGGGCTCATCACACTGAACGACGTATCGCGCCGCAACGCGCTATCGCGGAGCATGGTTAGCGAGATGATGGATGCCATTGACCTGAGCAGGACTCTCGGCGCACGTGCGCTTGTCATTGCCGCGCATGGATCGACTTTCTGTGCTGGCGCGAACATCGACGATCTCCGCGATGGCTGGATGGAGCGTGCTGATCCAAAGAGCGATCCGGCCTTGCTGTTTCAGAAACTCGTGCAGGATGACCGCATTGTCGTGGCGGCAGTGCAGGGGCCCGCGGTGGGCGGAGGTTTCGAGTTGACGCTCGCGTGCGATCTCGTTGTTGCGGAGGATAACGCGTGGTTCGCGTTGCCCGAAGTCTCGCGGGGCGTCATTCCCAACACCGGTCTGGCTTTACTTCCCGCGATCGTCGGTACGCGGCAGGCGCTTCACCTCGTGCTGACAGGGAAGCGTTTGTCCGCCGCCGAAGCATTGCACTGTGGAATCGTCAATGAACTGGCGGGCAGTGGCAAGGCAGCGGATCAGGCTGTCGAGCTTGCGAAACGGATCGTATCCAATGCCCCGCCCGGAGCGCTGCGCGCAGCGAAGCGCCATTTGCATGCGCATTGGACCTATGACTGGGAGCGTGTCATCGGCTCCGTAACGGATGTGCCTCGGGCGGAATGGCAAGAAGGTTTGGATGCCTTTACGGAGAAGCGCCCGACGGAATTCGATCGGCTATGGCAACAAGCCCATCACGGAGATTAAGAATCATGCTGGAATACGTCAATGACTCGCGTGCGCCACTGCCCCGCGGCCACTACTCACAGGCTGTGAAGGCGAATGGATTCGTGTTCGTTTCGGGCCAGCTACCCGTTCTACCCGGCGACGACCTGAGGATTCCGCCTGGTCTGGATGCTCAGATCATGCAGGTGTTCGAGAATCTGAAGAACGTGTTGCTGGCGTCGGGCAGCTCCTTGCAGCAATTGGTCAGCGTGCAGATCTTCATTGCGGACATCGGCAACTGGCCGCGCGTAAATGAACTGTATGCCCATATCCTCGGCGATGGGACAGCGCCGGCGAGAACCGTCGTGCCATGTCAGCAGCTTCACTATGGGGCTGATCTCGAAGTGAACGCCGTTGCGCTGGTTAATCGCGTGTGAGCTGAAAATGGTGCTCCGTGACAGGAGCTTTGGCCGTTCTTCTAGAGAGAGTGGCCTTTTTTTTCGGTCGAAGGGTCCCGTCTTTGGTCTCTCGTCCAGGGAAGACCGAAGTTTGCTGTTGTTCGGCCATTCATGCCGGAGGAGCGGATGGCGGCTAATGGCCGCACGCGGCTGCGGTCATAAGGGCTGCCGCCGCCGGGACCGATCGCAGGCATTGACGCCAGAGCACGAACGACGCCCTCCCGGCTGCGCGCCGTGCTGCAAAATAGCTCCGGCCGGCTTCCTCATAGTACGGTGCCAACCCCGCTACCCACGGTGCCTGGGCTTCATCTTCCACATCGGGCGGCATGTGGGCGCGCGTGACGTGTACTCGCTTTGCTCAGTTCTTGATAAGTATGGTTATCATGTACCGCAAAAACAGCGCAGAGTGATTTATGAGGCTCTCGGTTGACCCGTCACCCCAACTGGGGGATGTGCCGCACGCCGCGCGCTGCTACAGTCCCGCGCAAGCTGCCCCGACGAGGGCGCCACCGGCCACGCGCCTGCGAAGGGAAGCGCGGCCCTTTCTATATAGATACGGGTTGGGTCCATGTTTCCACACGCTCTTGCCGGCGCGCGCGCTGCCGGCCTCGCCTTGCTCACCGCGGCGCTGCTCGCCGCCTGCGGTTCCGACGACAGTCCCCCGACATCAGCCGCCACGCCGGCGGCCTCGCGGCTGGTGGTCGACACGGGCAGCGCCGCGCCGGTGGCCGGCGGCACGTTGACTCTGAAGGCGATCTTGCTGGCGGCCGACGGCATCGAGCTGAAAGGCGCCAGCTTTGCGTGGACGTCCTCCGATCCAACCGTGGCTACCGTGGTGTCCGCCTCGGACAAGGCGCCGGCTGCGGTGTCGGCGTCGGTCGTGGCACCCGTCGGCACCTACGCGACGGTGCAGACCCTGGCCGCCGGCGCGGCCGACATCACGGCCACCGCGACGCTCGCCGACGGCAGCCGCATCACCAGCGTCACGCACCTGGTGGTCCAGGCTGCGCCTGCCAAGTCGTACACCCTCGTGCTGAGTCCAGCCACCGTTGCCGTGACCGCGGGCGGCGCGGCGCAGACCGTGACGGTGGCCGTGCGGCGGTCGGACGGCGTGGACGGGGTAGCGGATCTCACCCACTGGTCGTGGACCAGCGATGACGCGAGCTTCGTGGCGACGCCGGCCGCCGACGGCCGCAGTGCCCAGGTGACGAGTCCGAACTCAGCCACTGCGGCCGGCGCCGCGACACTGACCGCCTGCGCCGACGCCCCGGCCGGGGGCCGACTCTGCGCGAACGCTGCGCTGACGCGCAATGCCGCGCTGCCACCGACCTATACGGTAGGCGGCACGGTGTCGGGCCTCGCGACGGGCAAGAGCCTCCAGCTCGCGGACACCAATGGCGACTCCCAGGTGATCAGCGCCGATGGCGGATTCACCCTGCCCACGCCGCGGCAGGCTGCCTCTGCCTATGCCGTGACTGTGGCCGCGCAGCCGGCCGGGCAAACCTGCACAGTGGCGAATGGCGCCGGCGTAGTGGCCGCCGCAAACGTAGCGAGCATCGCAATTACCTGCGTGCAAGCGCAATTCGTGGTGGTGCCCAACCGGGCGGACAGGACGATCTCGGTGTATCGCGTGAATCCGCTGAATGGTGCGCTGGCCGCGGTGCCGGGTAGTCCGTTCCCGTCCGGCGGCCAGGTCAATGACATAGCGTTCTTGCCTTCTGGGCTTGGCGCATTCGCGGTCATGGTGGATTCAAGCACGATCGTGGGCTTTCAGCTGGATCCCACCTCCGGTGCACTGAGCGCAGTAGCGGGGGCGGTTCCGGCCGGCGGGGCACCGCAAGCGGTCACGATGCATCCTTCCGGCCAGTCGCTGTTTGTTGGCGCCGGTACCGGCATACAGGCTTACACCATTGCGCCAGGCACATTCAATCTCACAAGCACTGTGAGTGTATGGAACGCGGACGGAACCGGCCAGACCAGAGGCGTGGCAGTATCGCCAAACGGCAAATTCCTCTATGGCGCGAATGCGCGAGCCGACCAGGTGCTATGGGTCACTACTGACGAAAAAGGGGCCATTTCTTCTTTTCCAGACTTCTTTCCTGCGGGTGGCTCTGGGTCGAATCGCCTGACCGTTGCGCCCAATAGCGGCCATTTGTACGTGGCGAACTTCGGGACGAACACGATCGGCGTTGCGACGCTCGATGCGAGTGGGAATGCCAGTGGCGTGGCGAGTTTTCCGTCGAACACGGCCACGCCGGTGGACGTTGCGATCACGCCTTCGGGGAATTTTGTGTATGTGTTGGGGACCGCCAGCAACTCCATCGCAGGCTTTCGGCTGGATCCCACCTCATCGGACGGCCTGCCGGTCGCCGTGCTTCCTACGACAGCGGCGGGCGTAAATGGTCAGCGTCTGAGCATCGATCCCACGGGGCGTTATCTTTACACCCCGTCAATCACGGGCGCTCTGTACGGTTTCCAAATCAATGGTGCGACGGGCGCCCTGACGCCGGTTCCAGGCAGCCCCTTTGCCACGGGCAGCGTCAATACAGCCGTCGTCATCGTCGAGCCCAAGCCGTAAGAAAAAAAGCGGGCCAACCGGCCCGCTTGCATTGCAGGTGGCTCACTCCGAGGCGCACGGCATATTCCTCGTCGGTGAGCTTTTCCGTTTCACGACTGTGACAGAGACCCAGAGACGTCGCTTGCTGAGAAAGCGCTGCTTCTTTCAATGCATGGGAGTAGTCGCGTGTTTGCAGCTCGTCATTGATAAGAAAGATTATCAAGAAAAGTTACTGAGTTTTGTCTCACAGTTAGTGGGTCAAATTGTCAAAGTTAATGGGACAGCGGCACGCGCCTCCAGGGTGCCCCAGGCCGCAGGGCAGGCCGGCGCTGCAACCGGTCTCAGTAGCCAACTGCTATGCGGGGAAGTGAGCCGGCGGCCTGTCGGGCTAATAGAGGTTCAGCCACCGCGCCCGGTCTTCATCGCTGGGAAGGTCCAGGAACTGGCGGGCAAGCCTCGGCGCGAGGGAGGTCTGGGGGATTTCGAGGCCACACGGCCCGCGAACGATGATGATGACCGCGTCACGGATCGTCTCCTTGGCTGCGCAGCAGTTGCTCGGTAGCCCAGAGCACATCGGCTGTCCGCTGCGCCTGGATCCACATGAGGCGCTCCGTTGCGATACCCCAGTTGGAGAAGGCGTGGACTTGCGGCGTATGCGGCGGAGCGATGAGCGCGATCGGCCGGTTGGGCGTCCGCAATAATGCCGGCCGCAACAGACTTAGCTCGCCGATCCCGGGCTGTTGCACAAGCATCTCGAACAGCGAACCGAGAGGCCATCCTCCACCCGGCAATTCCGCCGCGAGGGAAGTGTCGCCGGGGGGCAGGGTGCGTGACGAACCCCGTGCCAGTTGAGCGGCACGCCAAAGAGTTATTCCCCCCGACTCCGAATACATAGTTGTGTCCAGGGCACCAGCAATGCAACGCGCCCGTTCTTCGGGGGTGCGTAACTGCTGTCCGGCTGTGGCAGTCCTAGTCACGATCAGGCTCCAGTAATACTGTATAAATATACAGGTATTTTAGCCCGATATCCCAGCTAAGGAGAGTGACAGGCGCTTGACGACCCCGAACTGCCGTTCAGACTTGCCCGCTGAAACGGCCGCTTCCAGAGAGCAACCGCCGTTCGTCATCGCGGGTAAACGGCCTGGCTCATCAGCGGCTGGGCAGACGCCTACTACTTCTCGGCGGTACTGATAGTGTTTTCGGTCGGGCCATCCGCTGCGCACCGCAATCGCGCTGCCGCCGTTCGGGCAGAAGGCAGGCGCCCCTGGGCCCTGTTCGGCTTCATGCAAATGGGCTGCGCGGCCGCGCCATGGAGTTGTCTCTGCGCAGGTTGTGCCTGCCTATTTGGCCTCCTTTATCGTTCCGGCGGCCAGCTTGTCGCTGTCGCCGCTGGTGTTCTGGCGATCGGCCTGTCGCTGAATGCCAGAAGTGCGCCGGTCATGCGAAGAAGTGCTTGCTGTTGTGGACACGCTCAGTGACGCGAGGATCGCGTCGCGGCAAACCGCCAGGATTTCGTCGGCCAGCGGCGAGTCGTCCGGACAGGCCCGCGACATGACGATGGCGCCCACCGCGTGCGCCAGTGTGTCGAGGGACCGAGCTCGCACCCGACCCGGATCGGCTCCGTCCGAAACTGTGTCCTCGGGCCTCAGCGCAGCCAGCAGGCTCTCAATGCCAGCCGCGAACGCTGTCCGAACCTCTTCTGGCTGACGCGCGGCGTCCCCGCCTAGTGCGGCCATCGTGCAACCGGTTGCGCGGTTGTCGCGGTGCTCGCGCGACAGGTAATGCTGCACGAACTCTGGCGCGTTTACACCCGCGCTCAGTGCCGCCGTCTGCGCGATGCCGCAGGCCGCCGATTCCGCCATCAAATCGGCCTTGGAGCGGAACTGTCTATAAAAGCCGCCGTGGGTGAAGCCGGCGGCGGCCATCAGATCGGCAACGCCAACCCCGTCGTAGCCACGTTCCCGAAACACCTTCGACGCCGTCGCGACGACGTGCTCCCGGTTGGCCTGTGCCTGTGCCTTGGTGATCTTCATTTCCTGACCACGGTGGGTTCATGTCTGCGAAGGCCTCATTGTACATTGATGTTAATCGTCATCAAAACATTGACAGTTAAGATTATGAACGTCATCATTGAATATGTTCCAACACCGGAGGCTGCACAACATGACCGACAAGACGCTTTTCGAGCCCTACACCCTTGGGCGCCTGACACTCGCCAATCGTTTTGTCATGGCACCGCTGACACGCAATCGCGCAGGCGCGGGGCTGGTGCCTAGCGAACTGGCCGCCACCTACTACGCCCAGCGCGCCTCGGCCGGCCTGATCATCACGGAGGCCACTCAGGTGTCGGCCCAGGCTCAGGGCTATCAGGACACCCCGGGCCTGTACACGCCCGAGCAAATCGCCGGCTGGCGCAAGGTCACCGAGGCTGTGCATGCCAAGGGGGGACGCATCTTCGCGCAACTCTGGCACGTCGGCCGTGTTTCGCACGTCGATGTCCAGCCTGACGGCGCTGCACCGGTCGCGCCTTCGGCCATCCGCGCGGCCACGAAGACCTTTGTCAACAACGGTTTTGTCGATGTGTCGCAGCCGCGTGCCCTCGAACTCAACGAACTGCCGGGCATCGTTGGCGACTTTCGTCAAGCCGCGGCCAATGCAATGGCCGCAGGCTTCGACGGAGTGGAGATCCACGGTGCCAACGGCTATCTGCTGGAGCAGTTCATCAAAGATGGGGCCAACCAGCGCACTGACGCCTACGGCGGCACGATCGAGAACCGTGCGCGCCTGTTGTTGGAAGTCGTCGCGGCAGTGGTGGCAGAAATCGGCGCCGACCGAACTGGTGTGCGCATCTCGCCCGTGTCACCGGCAAATGGCATTTCGAGCAGCGACCCTCAGCCGCAGTACGACTACATCGCCGGGCAGCTCAGCGCGCTGGGCATCGTCTACCTGCACGTGGTCGAGGGCGCGACCGGTGGCCCGCGCGATGTCGCACCATTTGACTACGATGCGCTGCGCCGCCGCTTCAGGCAAACCTACCTGGCCAACAATGGCTACGACCTGGAACTGGCCACCACCACGCTCAACGAGGGCAAGGCAGACTTGTTCGCCTTCGGCCGTGCCTTCATCAGCAACCCCGACCTGGTGGAGCGCCTGAAGACGGGCGCCCCGTTGGCACAGCCCGACTTCGCCACGCTTTATGGTGGCGGCGCCACGGGCTACACCGATTACCCGTCCATCACCGCCTGACGCGCGCTGCTTGTCCGCGTCCTAATCGTCTTGATAGGAAAATACCCATGACCACGCTTCCGACTGTTCTCGTCACCGGCGCCTCCTCCGGCATCGGCGCCACCTACGCTGAGCGCTTTGCCCGCCGCGGCCACGACCTTGTGCTGGTTGCTCGCGACAAGGCGCGCCTCGATACGCTGGCCGCGCGACTGCGTGAAGAAAGTGGGGTGGCCGTGGAAGTGCTGCAGGCCGACCTCACCCAGCCTGCCGACCTTGCCGAGGTCGAGACTCGTCTGCGCGAAGATGCACGTATAGGCATCCTGATCAACAACGCGGGGATGGCTCAACCAGGCGGCTTCTTGCAGCAGACTGCAGAGGGCATCGAACGTCTGATCGCGCTCAACACCACGGCGCTTACGCGGCTTGCAGCGGCGGCCGCTCCACGCTTCGTGGAATCGGGTACCGGCGCAATCGTCAACATCGGCTCCGTGGTAGGTTTCGCGCCAGAGTTCGGCATGTCGATCTACGGCGCCACCAAGGCGTTTGTGCTGTTCCTGTCGCAGGGATTGAACCTGGAGTTGTCGCCAAGCGGCGTCTATGTGCAGGCGGTGCTGCCGGCAGCGACCCGCACTGAAATTTGGGGGCGCGCCGGCATCGACGTCAATACGCTTCCCGAGGTGATGGAAGTCGGCGAACTGGTTGATGCGGCACTGGTCGGCTTCGATCGCCGCGAACTCGTGACTATCCCGCCGCTTCACGTGGCGGCGCGCTGGGACGCATTGGATGGCGCACGTCAAGGGCTCATGTCGGACATTGGGCAAGCCCAGGCGGCTGAACGGTATCGGCCGAAAGCGTGACCGCCACAATAACTGGGGCGCCCGACGAGAATCGACCATGACCTTCAAAACGCTGCAGGCGTCTTATATCCACGCTCAGACCAAATTCGTAACGGCCGGCGGAACCACGTTCGCTTATCGCGAACTGGGACAGCATGGCGGTACCCCGCTGGTCCTGCTCAACCACTGGGGCGCCGTGCTGGACAACTTCGACCCGCGCATCGTAGATGGCCTGGCTCGTGAGCATCACGTTGTTGCCATCGACTATCGCGGAATCGGGCTGTCAGGCGGCACCGCGCCGGTGACCGTCGACGAGATGGCACGCGACACTATCGCGGTGATCCACGCAATGGGTTTCGATCAAGTAAATCTGCTCGGCTTTTCGCTTGGCGGTTTCGTGGCACAGGACGTGGCCGTGAAGGCGCCAGCCCTGGTGCGAAAACTCATCCTAACCGGCACGGGTCCCGCGGGTGGTCAGGGCATTGATCGTGTCGGTGCGGTGTCGTGGCCGCTGATACTCAAGGGCCTGCTGACGCTACGCGACCCCAAGACCTATCTCTTCTTCACCGCTACCGCCAACGGCCGGCAGGCGGCAAGCGCCTTCCTGAAAAGACTGAAGGAGCGCCGCGCCGATCGCGACAGGGGACCGACACCTCGCGCGTTCTCGCGCCAGCTCAAGGCGATCAAGGCTTGGGGCCAGCAGGTGCCGCAGGATCTCGCCGGCCTGCGCATGCCGGTCCTGATCGCCAATGGCGACAGCGACGTCATGGTGCCTACGACGCTGAGTCGCGACATGGCCCGCCGCATTCCCCAGGCGCAGCTAGTCATTTACGAGGACGCCGGGCACGGTGGCATCTTTCAATACCACGCCGACTTCGTGTCGACGGCGCTGGCGTTCTTGGCAACACCCCGATTGGAATTAGAGCAACATGAAAGCACTCACATTTAAACGCTATGGCAAGTCACCTGAGATCGGATTCGCAGACATTCCGCGCCCCACGTTAAAGGCTGATGAGTTGCTGGTGCAGGTCCACGCGGCGGGATTGAACCCAATCGACAACATGATTCCGGCGGGAACGTTCAAACCTGTCCTGAAGTTTGAATTACCGGCCACGCTGGGCAGCGATGTTGCCGGCGTGGTGGTTGAGGTTGGCAGCAACGTGACTCGTTTCAAGCCGGGCGATGCCGTTTTTGCCAGCCTCTTCGATCTGGGCAGAGGCTCGATCGCGGAATTCGCGGCGGTGCCGGAAAGCGTTGCTGCACTGAAGCCGGGTAAGCTCGACTTTGTGCAGGCCGCCTCCGTTCCGATGGTCGGCCTCACCTCGTGGCAAGCATTGAAGGAGCGCGCAAATGTTCGAGCTGGCCAGAAGGTATTCATCCCTGCGGGGGCAGGCGGTATCGGCACGTTCGCGATCCAACTGGCAAAGTACCTCGGCGCCAGAGTAGGAACGACCACCAGCACGGGCAATGTTCCACTGGTCACCAAGCTGGGGGCAGACGAAGTGGTTGATTATAAGAAGGAGGAATTCGAAAAAGTGCTGCGCGACTACGACGTGGTGCTCGGTACTCTGCGGGGCGATGCGATCGAGAAAGCCGTCGGCATTCTCAAACCAGGGAGCAAGATTGTCTCACTCATCGGTCCCTTGGACGCCGCCTTCGCACGCGCACGACGCCTGAACTTTCTTTTGGCGTTCGTGTTCGGCTTGATGAGCCGAAAAATCATGCGGCTTGCAAGAAAGCAGGCCGTCACTTACTCGTTTCTATTCGTGCGTCCCGACGGTGCCCAACTCGCCGAAATTGGAGGGCTCCTCGAGTCCGAGCACATTCGTCCAGTGATCGACAAGGTTTTTCCATTCGAGCAAGCGAAGGAAGCGCTTGAATACCTGGCCCAGGGACGCGCGAAAGGCAAAGTCGTCGTGAAGATCAAGTGAGCGGCCGAACGGTCGACTGTGCAGGAGCTTGCCCTCGCGATTGAAGAGGCGGGTGACTAGGTTTAGTCTCATAGAGAACCGGATAGCCGGTCAAGGGCAGCGCCGACGCCCGAATGTCCGAGCAAAAGCGAGAGCGAATGACGCTTGTTGGCTGTGGATTCAACCGGTCACCGCGCGTGCTACAGAAAACCCGGGGTGGTCACAAAGCAGCCGTTTGATTTCGTTCAGCTTCGCCGATTTCGGTAGCCTCCCTGCCGTGAACCGTTGTGGCCGGAAGTATCATCTTTGCGCACTTGCGCATCGACGATTTTTCGATTCCGCTATAAGAGAACGAGCAAAACGGTATTAGACGCACGCCAACGACGCTCCATATACTCCTCTCACCACCTTGATGTGGCGCGGCAGGCCTTAAAGGCCGCCGACGGATACAAACCAGGAGACAAGCGTGATCCAGAAATACGACCTCTACATCAATGGCCGCGCCCGCGGCCCGAAAAGCGGGCGAATGCTGCAAAGCATCAATCCATTTACTTCCGAGGTCTGGGCTGAAATTCCCGACGCCGGTGCCGAGGATGTGGCGGACGCCGTCACAGCGGCAAACCAGGCTTTCCGAGACGTGTGGCGTGACCTGCCCGGTATTCGTCGCGCAGAACTGATGTTGCGACTGGCGTCGCTGATTGAGAGCCAGGCAGACCGCATCTCCAGGATCGAGAGCACTGACAATGGCAAGATCGTGCGGGAAACGCGCCCGCAAATGGTCTGGGTGGGTCGCCAGCTTCGCTACTTCGCAGGGTACGCGGACAAGCTGTTCGGGCAGCATATTCCGTTGGACCAGCCGAACACACTCGACTACCTGTCAATGGAGCCGTTCGGGGTGGTGGCACTGATCACCGCCTGGAATTCCCCACTCGCCCTGTTGGCGAACAAACTTGCCCCTGCCTTGGCTGCCGGAAATTGCGTGGTGGTAAAGCCTTCTGAACATGCGTCGGCCTCTACGCTCGAGTTCGCCGCGCTGGTCGAAGAAGCTGGCTTTCCGCCTGGCGTGTTCAATGTGGTGACTGGCGGTGCGGAAACGGGCCGCGCCTTGGTGCAGCACCCAGGCGTCGCGCTGGTCAGCTTCACGGGCAGCCCCGGTGTCGGACGTGAAATCGCCGCGATGGCGGGGCGTCGTCTGATTCCCGTCAAGCTGGAACTCGGCGGCAAGTCGCCCAACATCATCTTCGATGACGCTGACCTGGACAAGGCCGTCGTAGGGGCATTGGCCGGCATCTTCGGTGCCACTGGCCAAACCTGCGTGGCCGGGTCGCGACTGCTTGTGCAAAGTGGCGTGGTAGACCGCGTGGTGTCGCGCCTGGCGGAACGCGCGCAGCAGATTCGAATGGGCGACCCGCTCAATCCCACGACGGAGATGGGGACGGTTGCAAACGAGCCGCAGTTTCGCCGCATCCTGAACGCCATTGAGCAGGCGAAGGACGCTGGCGCGCGGCTAGTCACCGGCGGCAAGCGCGCGCAAGGCGAGGGGCTGGGCGAAGGGTACTTCATAGAGCCGACAATCTTTGCGGACGTCGACAACGGCAGTCATCTGGCACAGGAGGAAATCTTCGGCCCGGTGCTCGCCGTGATCCCCTTTGAAACGGAAGAAGAGGCGGTGCGACTGGCCAACGACAGCCCCTACGGGCTGGCAGCTGGGATTTGGTCGCGAGATCTAGCGCGCGTGATGCGGGTCACCCGTCAGATGCAATGCGGGTCGGTCTGGGTTAACACTTACCGTGCTATCGCGGCCCAAGTGCCATTCGGCGGGTTTAAGGAGTCCGGAATTGGGCGAGAGCGTGGCGAAGCGGGGTTGCGGGAATACCTCACGACCCGCAACGTCATGATTGATTTCTCCGACGACGTGCGCGATCCGTTTGCGATCCGCACTTGAGCCACCACCGCTGAGGAGAACGTCATGGCTATCAAGCAGAATGACTCCGGCGTGCCGGCACCACGCCGCATCACACGCCGCCGTGCGCTGGCGATGTGCGGCGGTGCATTGACCCTGCTGGCGGGGACGGCACCGTTTGCGTCCCGTGCTTCCAATGGTAGCTATCCGTCGGGCCCAGTACGGTTGGTCGTGCCGTTCCCGCCTGGTGGGTCAGTCGATACGGTTGCACGGACTATCGGTCCCCAACTTCAGGAGCAACTCGGCCAACCGGTTGTTATCGAGAACCGGCCAGGCGCCAGCAGCGTGATCGGCGCACAGTACGTCAAGCACGCGAAGTCCGATGGCTACACGATACTGCTCAACGCGTCCTTGCAGGTCGCCAACCCGATGTTGCTAAGCACTGCAACGTACGATCCGATGAAGGACTTTGTACCCATCACCGGTATCGGCGCGCAGCCGCAATTGGTCCTGGTGCGTGCTGATGGCCCATACAAGACGCTGGCGGATCTGCTAAACGATGCACGCAAACGGCCGCGTGAACTGCAGTGGGCCATTGCGGCGTTCGGCGCGGCAGGCCACCTTGCCTGCGAACTGCTTAACGTGGAAGCAAAGGTCCAGATGCCCGTCGTGCCATACAAGGGTGGTGCGCCGGCGCTGGTTGATCTGATGGGCGGACACGTCTCCGCCATGATTGAGCCGATGGCGTCCGCCTATCCGCACGTGAAAGCCGGACGGCTGCGCGCGCTGGCGGTGACCAGCGACAAGCGACTGCCGTCGCTGCCGGATCTCCCCACCGTAGCCGAGAGCGGCTTTCCCGGATTTGACATGCCGAGCTGGTACGGGCTGTGGGCGCCCGCAGGGACTCCGGATTCTGTTGTCGATCGCCTTTACCGCGAAATGCAAAAGGCGGTGCAGGCCCCCGCAGTGGCGAACAAGCTTGCCAGCATTGCATTTATACCGCGCGCGTCGTCGCCAAGTGACTTCACACGCTACACGGCCAGCGAGTTATCGAAATACCGCACGCTGATCGCGCAGGCGAATATCAAAGCCGACCAGTAACCGGACCAATCACCGAACAGTCACCGAAAAGACAGCCAGCTAACGCTGATCTCCAATCCGAAGGGAGCAGTAACATGAGTCAAGCAACGATCCTGGGCTTTATTGGCTTGGGCGTGATGGGCGAGCCGATGTGCACGAATCTTGTGCGTAAGTCGGGAGCGACGGTCCATGTGTTCGACATGGCGGGTGATGCCATGGCGCGCGTCGTAGAAAAGGGGGGAATTGCGCAGGCCTCAGCGGCAGCCGTGGGCGAGACCTCTGACATTGTCTTCCTGTCGTTGCCGTCCATCGTCGAAGTGGAGGCGGTCACGGCGCAGCTGGTCGCCGCACCGAAGCGCCCGCGCTTGATTGTTGATATGAGCACCAGCGACGTGGCACGTACACGTGCGCTAGCGGCAAAGCTCAAGGAGGCGGGCATCGCTTACGTCGACGCCCCGGTGGCCCGTACCAAACAGGCGGCCATTGACGGGACGCTGCTCATCAGCGTTGGTGGGACGGCGGAAGACGTTGCAACGGTACGCCCCTACCTCGCGTGCATGGGGTCAGACGTTCTGCACTGCGGCGGCATCGGCAGCGGACAGTTGGTGAAGATCCTTAACAACATGATGGTCTTCATGACCGTCAACGCTTTGTCGGAAGTGCTGACGATTGGGCGACGCGCCGGGATGGATGGCGAGGCGCTGTTCGAACTGTTGTCTCAAGGGTCTGCAGACAGCTTCGTATTGCGTAACCACGGCATGAAGTCGCTGGCTCGCGATCAGTTTCCGGAGAAAACCTTTCCGATGACATATGCGATCAAGGATGCCCGTCTTGCGTTGTCACTTGCCGATGCCGCAGACTTCCGGCCGCATATCGCGCAGTACACGTACGATCTGATGTGTCGCGCGAGCGAAGCAGGTCTCGCGCAGAACTACCACCCGGCGATGATCCAGTTAGTGGATGGTCGCATTAGTCCAGTGGCGCCGACACCCGACTGACGATCACCTGGGTTCGCCAACGGCGGCCGATGCGTGCGCATCGGCCTTTTTTTCTTCCAAGGGCTTTGGCATCAGGCGAGGTAGAACTTCCTCGACAATGCGACGCGTAAGATCAGTCGCATGTTTTTCGCTCCAGATAACCTCCATGTGCACCTTCCCCGCAGTCGGCGGCAAGTCGCGAAAACGGACGCCTGGATAGCCGCTCGAGGCATAGGATCTCGGCACCAAGGCAACACCAAAACCAAGCCGTACCATCTGGAAGATGGTGAGCGGATTGCGAGCCTTGTGCTTAAAGTTCGGGCTGAAGCCCGCCTCATAGCACGAGGCAACGATTGCGTCGTAGACAGCGGGTCCATGCTCGCGCGACAACGTGACCATCGGCTCATCGGCTAAATTTGCCAGGCAGAATTCCGGCCTCGAGGCCAGCGGATGCGCCTCGGGCAGGACGGCCATGTAGGTGTCGTGATGCAAGGGAATATGCATGAGCTTGTCCCGGTCAGGTCGGACGTGTACGAAGCCGATATCCAGAAGGCCGTGCGAGACCGCGGAGACCTGATCCTGGGATTGCATGTCGGCTACGGAAACGTCTACGCCAGGAAAGGCCGCTTTGACTTGGGCCAGGAACCGGGGAAGGAGATCGAAGAGGGCCGAGGTCGCGACGCCCAGGCGCAAGGTGCCGACATCGCTTTGCGCCGCCCGTACGGTGGCGTCGACAGCGGTAAGCATTTGCCCCAAAAGCAGGCGGCTTTCCCGGAGAAAAACGGCGCCGGCGTCGGTCAGTTTGACCTCGCGGCGCGTGCGGTTAAACAGGGTGACGCCCAGTTCTTCTTCCAGCAGCTTGATGTGCTGTGAGAGCGGTGGCTGCGACATGTGTAGCCGCTCGGCGGCCCGGCTGAAACTGAGTTCCTCCGCCACCATGACGAAGTAGCGGAGCTGCTTCATGTCCATGACAAATCGCCCTCTATCGTGAATACCGGCCTCATTTGGCGGGAGTGCGAGTTGATCTGTCAATCCGGGAATACTTGGCGTGGCGGCGCCAGGCCTGCCACGCCCGGTTCTTCGACAAGTACTTAGCGACGGCCGAGCACGCGTGCCACGTCGCGCACCAGCGTTTCCTGACCTGCAGACAGCAACGTTTCCAGCGTCGCTTGGACTTCGGCCTTAGGCAGTGTCAGCGCCGCATTGGCGCGGAATTTTTCGACGATGGCTTCCAGGTTCAGCGCGCGTTCGCCGCTGCCGAGATTGACCGGTACGCTGCGGCGTTCGGTCCTGTCGCTCCCAAGTCGAACACTGACGGTACCCGAGAAGTACTTCGGAAATGCCGTGTCGCGTTCCACGATGCATTGCACCTTGTCGGCGACGGCAAGGATCTCCGGGTCAGCGAGGCTTGCATCGTCGAGCTCTGCCAGTGTGAAGCGGCCCCGTACCAGGCAGGCGGCCACCACGAACTGGACACTGAATTTCGCCTCGTAGTCAGAGCGCGGCACCTTCTTGGCAGCGGCGGGCTCGGCCACAATTGGCAAGGTCGGTGCAGGTAACTCGCAAACAATGGCTTCGATCTTGCGTAGATCGGTGACCTGCGCCCGCAGGCTAAGGGCGGCCTCCGCACACCCGTGGATAAAATGGCAGACCGGGAATGGCTTGATGGCGGTATCCATCAAGGTCCATTGCTTGCCAAGGTCCTGAATGACGGATTCCGTATCGACCTCGCCGGCACGTTCCTGCATATGGGTGTCGAACAACCCAAACTTGCCTTCATAGGGACGGTCCGGGCCGTGGAAGCCGGCGCGCGCCATCTGCGCGGCCGTGATACCGGCCAGTGCGCCCCAGCCGGGGTGCATACGCTTGGTCCAGGCGCCGTTTTCGAGAAATACCTGAACGCCCGCAGACGTGCTCGCGGCAATCCCCTGCGCCGATACCAGTTGGTCTTCAGAGAGCCCTAGTAGCTTGCCCGCGATGACCGCGCTGCTGAAATGCGAGACGAGGCCGGTCGCATGAAAGCCTCCATGGTGGAATCCGCCCTTGACGGCACGTCCCAGCCGGATGGCGGTCTCCATGCCGGCTGCATACGCGGCGATCAAATCCCCCCACGTCGCGTTGGTGGCCTCTGCAATCGCCAGCGCAGCGGGCAAGCAGGCGACCGTCGGATGGACGATGCTGCCCGGATGGGTGTCGTCGAAGTCCAGGCCGTGGATCAGGTAACCGTTAGCGAGCGCCGCATCGCGTGGTTGCAGGCGATCGCCGCCACCAATAACGGTACCTTCTCCTGGTGCGCCCGCCGCGGCAATGCCAGCGAGCGCGGGAGCGGCAAACGCGAAGTGGCGAGAAGCAAAGGCAAGCCCAATGGCGTCAAGGATCTGGTGGGTAGACTTGCGCCACACATCGTCGGGCAGCGTGGCCGTTGATAGCTGACGCGTGAAGCGGGCCAGTCCTCGTGCAAGATTAGCGGACGGGGGATGAAGACGTGCAGTATGTTCCATGGTTTTTTGTGATTTCGGCTCAGTCCTGCACGCCGGCAGGAGTCGGTTCGCAATGCAATTGGGCGATGGCGATCGGGGCACTCTCCACAAGTGGATAGCGCTTGAGTACCAGCGGATCGTGCCCAGGAATAAAGTGGTCGGGTGAACTCGCTGCCTTCACGAGACGCTTGTGGCCCTCAAGCATGCCGGCGACGTCGACCACCACAGGGAAAGGAATTCTGCGGGTCAGATTGGCATAGTAATGTGCCGCATCAGAGGCCAGTACGACCCAGCCGCGCGCCGTGTGCACACGTACCGCCTGCAAGCCCTTGGTATGGCCGCCGACGCGAATGAGTTCCACGCCTGGCGCCAGCGAGTCGTCGCCGTCATGGAAGCACACGCGTTCGTCATAGACGCGGTGCACGAAGTCGCAGACGTCTTCCACCGCAAAGGCCCGCCGTAGCGACGGCTCGCACATGCAACGGCCTGTAGCATAGGCAGCTTCGTCATCCTGTATATGGAACACGGCGTTGGGGAGCTTGTCGAGATTTCCTGCATGATCCCAGTGCAAATGGGTCAGCACGACATCATGCACGTCTTCCGGCTGGACATCCAGGTGGCGAAGGGCCTCGATCGGGCAGACGTCTAGCGGGCGCTTGCGGTGCTGTGCACTGCGCTCGCCAAATCCAGTGTCCACAAGGATTGTTGTCTCGCCATGTCGTACCAGCCAGACAAAAAAATCCATGTCAACAACGCCATCATGCTCATCACGGAAAATGAAATTCTCGGCAATGCGTCGCTGCATCGTGGCGAAGCGCACCGCGTAAACCTCGTACTGCGGAAGGCTGGTCGCCACGGCGTTGTTGGACGAAACAGTGGTGGTCATGTTGCGTGAACTCCATGAGTGGGTGCGGCGCCAAGGTAGGCCTGTTGAACAAAGTCGTCGGCCAGGAGTTCCTGGCCGGTGCCGGTTCGTACGACGGCGCCTTGCTCCAATACATAGGCACGGTGAGACAGACGAAGCGCAAGCCGGGCGTTCTGCTCTACCAGGACGATTGACAGTCCGGTGTCGCGATTGAGCGCTTCGATGGCGTGGGCGATCTCGGCAATGATCTTGGGGGCCAGGCCCAGCGACGGCTCATCGAGCAACAGGAGCTTTGGTTGGGCCATCAGCGCGCGACCAATCGCCACCATCTGCTGTTCGCCGCCGGAAAGCGAGCCGGCCATCTGTCGGCGCCGTTCGGCCACGCGCGGGAACAAGGTATAGACTTGGTCAAGCGTCCGTCGGCGAGCGTCTGCATTGCGCACGGTGTGTGCTCCAATTTGCAGGTTCTCCAGTACGGACATGCGGGGAAATAGCCGTCGGCCCTCCGGAGACAGCGCAATGCCACGCGACACGCGCGCGGCAGGGGGCAGGGCGGCGATGCTCTCCCCATCCCAGCACAATGCACCGCGGGACAATGTCTTCAGGCCCATCATGGCCTTCAACGTGGTGGACTTGCCGGCACCGTTGGCGCCCACGAGCGCGACGATCTGACCATCGCCCACCGTGAACGAGACGTCATGCACGGCTTCAAGGGGACCGTAATGTACGGCAATCTTCTGGCCTTCAAGCATGGGCATAGTCGGGGGCTCCCAGATAGGCTTCGATAACGGCTGCGTCTTGCCGAATGGCGTCGGGCGTGCCCTCAGCGATCTTCTGACCCTGCACCAGCACCACAATGCGCTGACACAACTCCATGACGAGGGCCATGTGGTGCTCGACTAGCAGCAGAGACACGTCGCGTTCACGCTGCAGGCGGCGCAACAAGCGGCCAAATTCCATGCACTCTTCGCCATTGAGGCCAGCGGCCGGTTCGTCGAGCAGTAAGATGGCGGGGCGCGTCGCGATGCCGATGGCTACGCCAAGTTTCTTCTGGTGGCCATACGCGAGGCCTCCGGCCAGTGTGTCGCGCCACGGACCGAGTCCCGTCAACTCCAGGACGTCATCCACTTCCCGGGCGATGCGCGCCAACGCCGCGCGCCGGTCAGTCGTGGTCACCATGTGGGTCCAAATCGAACCTGGCAGCGTTGAGAGCGCCCCACGATGGATATTTTCGGCGACCGTCGCCGACGGGTACACCGACGCTGATTGGAACGTACGGGCGAGGCCGTGCCGGACAATACGGCTTGGGGGGAGGCCGGTGATATCGCGATCGTGCAAGAGCACGTTGCCGGCACTCGGCGCGATAGTGCCGCTGATGAGGTTAAAGGCGGTGCTCTTGCCTGCCCCATTGGGGCCGATCAATCCCACGACTTCTTGCGCGCCGACAGCGAAGCTCAAATTCGATACGGCCTTTAGCCCGCCGAAATTCTTGGAGAGGTTACGTACTTGCAAGAGGGGTGTCATGGCGCATTCCTCCGGAATCTCCCCAGGGTCGAGGCAAGCGAAATGGGGAGGCTGGCGAGTCCCTGAGGGAGAAATCGAAGCATAAGAATCAGCGCTACACCGTAAAAGATCGTCTGCGTCTGCACGGCGCCTCGGAACAACTCCGGCAGGGGCGTCATGACAAGCGCGCCGACGAGCGGCCCCAGCAGGGCCTTGCGCCCCCCGACCACCATCATGATGATCACCGCGGTAGACAGATGAAGGCTGAACGATTCTGGCGAGATATAGCCCAGGTAGTAGGCGGTGAGCGCGCCACCAAGCCCGGCTAGGACGCCGCTGGCCGTGAAGGCAAACAATTGCGTGCCGCGAACGCTGACGCCACTGGATTCCGCTAACGCGGGATTCTCGCCAACGGTGTCAACGGCCTGGCCAGCGGGGGAACGCAGCAAGATGGCCAGCAGTGCTGTCACGCCAACCGTCACCAGTGCCACCACGGTGTAGAACGCAGGCTTGTCCTCGAGTGAATAGCCCAGGAGGGTCGCAGCGGGAATGCCGGCGATACCATTTGCGCCACCCGTGACCGTGTCCCATTCCAATAGTCCAAGCCGGACGAGCTCCCCGAACGCAAAGGTCACCAGTACGAAGTAGACGCCGGACAGCCGGAGCATGATGGCGCCCAGGAGGAACGCGCAGACGCCGCCCGCCATCATTGCTGCCACCACTGCGACGGGGAACGGTAGATTGGCGCCCATTCCGGTAAAGACGGCAACGTAGGCGCCGATCCCGACAAAGGCCCCATGGCACAGCGAAACTTGCCCAGCCCGCGAAAGGATCGTCAAGCCGCTGACGACGATGGCATTGATGCAGACGAGAATGGCCAAATGGATGGTGAAGGGGTCCCCTGCAACCAGTGGCGCAAGCGCCAGGGCGATCATGCCTGCCGCCCGCAGCAGGGTGCCGGTCCCGGTGCGCTGCAGGGCGGGTTTTGGCATGGATGGGGAAAGGATGCTTTTGCTGTCATTCATGTCAGGCCTCCGCGCGGCCCAGAAGGCCGGTGGGTCGGATCACAAGCATCGCCATGACGAGCGCGAAAATCAGGATCTCGGCAATGCTGTTGCTGAGAAAGGTGCTGGCCGCGCTCTCGGTCACGCCGAGCAGGAGGCTCGCCAGCGCTGCGCCGGGGATACTGCCAAGCCCACCCAGGATCACGACGATGAATGCCTTGAGTAGCGGTGTGGCACCGATAAAAGGTGAGACGGAGAACAACGGTGCCATCAGCGCGCCGGCTACTGCGGCCAATCCCACACCGATGCCGAAGCCCAACGGATAAATCAGGCGTGCACGCACCCCCTGCGCTGTGGCGATTTCTGTGTCCTGCACCACCGCCCGCAGCGCGCGGCCGGTACGGGAATGCCCCAGGAACAGATAGAGCGCGAGAAGCACGACGACTGAGAACCCGACCACGTACAGGCGCGACATGGGCAGCGTGACGGCACCGATCGATACATTGCCGTCAGCGACGGATGGCATGAACTGCGGGTCCGGGCCGTAGATCATGAGCGCCACAGCCTGAAGAATCATGCCCAGACCGATTGTGGCAATCATGCCGTTGAGCTCATCGTTTCGAAATGGCTTCAGTACCAGCTCCTCGACGAGCCACCCCAGAAGGACGGCCAGAACGAAGGCAATGCCAACGGCCGCGATGAAAGGCAGGTGCCAGTTCGCGACCAGCACGTAGGCGAAGAACGCGCCGAACATGTAGAACTCACCATGCGCAAAGTTGACAATGCGCATGACACCGAACACCAATGTGAAGCCAATGGCCATGAGTAGGTAAAGCAATCCGATGATGACGCCATTGACCAGTGCCTGCGCAACAAGGCTCGTTGTATCCATGGCGTTCACCGTGCATCCGTTTCACAGACGTTGACATTGCATCGGGCACGGACCACTTCCCTGCCGTCCTTTACCTCCGAGATGAAGAACGGCGATTCGATTTGGTGATCGATGCCATACTTGGCTTTGCCGCCCCAGTTCAGCGTGCCCTGGATACCCGGGTAATTCTTGATACTCTCGAGTTCCTTGCGTACGCGTTCAGAATCGGTCACCGTTCCGGCCTTCTGCATGGCGGCGAAAAGCATATTCGTGCCATCGTAGAACGCGGGGCTGAAGCCGTTCATGTTCTTCTTGTACTTTTCGCTGTAGCGTTGGGCGTAGTTGGAAACCGCTTTGTTGTCAGGATCGGTGAGGGAGCTGACCAGCATGCCCTCCGTCGCTGGCTTGCCGGCGACGGCGACGATTTCAGGCGTGGCCGGACCGCCGTTTCGCACGATCGGCCCTTTGAAGCCCAGTTCGCGCGCCTGGCGAACGATCAGCCCGGCGGTTTGCGGTGAGTTACCGTCAAGCTCGATGGCGTCGATGCCCGACGCGATCATTCGCGTCAACAACGGAACCATGTCAACGCGCTGCCGTTCGAAGAACTCCTTGGCCGACAGCGATGCGCCCGCCTTGGCGTAGGCGTTCTCGAGATCGCGCGAGATTTGCTGCCCTGACTCGTCGTTCGGGAACAGCGCCCCGACCTTCTTGAGCTTCAGGTTCTTGACGAGCCAGACGATGGACGGATACGACGTCTCCTCGGTGGTCAGATTGGGGCGGAACGAGTAAGGCTTCTCCGGGCTGAGCGCCTTGGCGGTGAAGCCCAGCGTCATTATGATGACCTTGTTGCGCTCGGTCAGGGGCGCCACGGCCAGTGCGGGTGCCGAGCCCATCGGGCCGATGATGTATTTAACCTTGTCCTCGGAGATGAGACGGTTGGCTGCGGTCACGGCATCACTGGACTGGTACTTGTCGTCGTACGGGATGACCTGCACCTTGTAGCGCTTGCCGCCCACGTCCAGGCCGCCCTTGGCGTTGACGTCATCGGCGGCCAGTTCCGCGCCATAGAGCAGGGCTTGGCCCCACGCGGCGCCGGCCCCTGAAAGCGTCACCAGCGCACCGATTTTCAGGGTTTCCTGGGCTTGGGCTAGGCAGGGAAGCAGCAGCACGGCGGGCAGCAGGCGCTTGATCGTTGCGGTTTTCATAATGTCTCCTCGTTGTGTTGTATTTGAGCGGGGGCGCACGAGATATGTGGAACGCTCAGGCCGGTGGCGCAATAGGAATCTCGATATCGAGCAGGGGTGCGTGCTGCTGGGCACCATAGACGTCGGTGTCGCCCACCGCGCCGGACGGAATCCGGCGCGGCAGCGTGGCCTTCCACGCCAAGGCAGGCGGGTATTCGGTGAACAGGACCTGCTCCACATCCACCTGGTAGAGGCTGGCGATGAGATCCGGCGTGATGACACCGGTGCTGCGAACCTGCTCGAACAGCGCAGCGTTGTCGAACATGATGTCCAGCGTGACGTGAAATGGCCCGGCGTTCTTGCTCTTGCACGCCTTGGCGATGTCCTTGAGTTTGACCATGCTTGGAGTTTCCTGGTGGCGGCGCGGATTAGACCTGCTCGTATTCGATGGGGAACATGCGCAGCGGATCGTTGATTTCCAGCACGTGCTGCAGCATGAATTCGTAGATGGGGCCTCGCTCGATGTCGGACGGGGAGAACGGGAATGCCATATTTCCCTCGCGGCACATGCGACCCGGAAAGTCGGAGTGGAGGAGCGTGACGCGTGCCAGCGAGAGCGCCGCGTTGGCAATGTCCTGAGTGCGAGCCACCACTTCAGCGATGATGCTGACCTCCACGGGCGCGGCGCTTTGTTCGGGCTCCCACGCACCCATCACCCCGTTGCGGCCGTACTGGCGAAGCACCAACCGATAGTCATCGGGACCGATGCCGAGCGCGGCGACCTTTGTGGCCGTTGCGGTGCGTACGCTGGACATGAAGCTGTCGATTTGGCTAATCAACCCAGGATCACGGGTGGCAGCCAAGGCGATCGCGCTGTAGCCGGCATGTCGGACGCCTTCCAGCTTGATGGAGTAGGGGCGCGCCAGCCACCGCATGCCGCTGATACGCACCCGTCGGTCCGTCAATGCTTCGATACGGCAGTCACTCGAGTCGACAATGCCGCCTGGTTCGTATCGGGTGATCGGGCTCGCGTTCTCGTGCAGTGCCTGCACGGCGACGGATAGTGGCGTGCAGCGCAGCTCCGGATTGAGTGGCTCGGTTTCGACAAAGTCTGGGCCGACGGTCACCATCAGGCAGTCGTGCTTCTTGGGGATGGCGGCATTGCACGCGCATTCCAGGATCTTGCCCGCGTACCATGCGGGGGCTTCGGGCAAGCCGTGATGCATGGCTAATGCCACCCATGGTGCCGGGTCAGTGCCGCGCCCACCAAGAATGACCTGTGCGCCGGCGGCAAGGGCTTGTCGATACGGTTCGGGACCCATCATCCCGACAACGCGCACTGCCTGCTCGAGTTCGGAAGCATGCAAGTCCGGCGCGCCGCCGATCGGCTTGATGTGGCCGGCGGCTAACTGCTCGAGCAGGAATGGTTTGTCCTGCTCGGCGTGAATCAGCGCCATCTTGAAATGCAGATCGTGCTCGGCGGCAATTTCGCGAATGATCTCAGCGCAAGCCTTGAGATGCGGCTCGCCGCCCGCACCGCCGCAAGTGCCGACCATCATGGGAATGCCGTTGGCGATGGCGCCACGCAGCAGCAACGAGAGATCCCGTTTCATGGCAAGGCGCGAGTTCAGCGTCTTGCCAGACCCAAGATAGTGGGGACCGGGGTCTGAGCTGCCGCCGTCAACACCAATCATGTGCGGTTTCAACGCCAGCGCGGCTTGCAACGAGCTTTCGGGAAATCCATAGCCGAGAATGCCACTGGCGGACATCATGCGTACAGTTTGCGTCATGATGACTCCCGCTCAGGCCGCAACGCGACGCCAGTCGCCTGCGCCTGGGCGCGCCATCCCCAAATTTCCGCGTAGCGTGCTATCGCCGTACTCTTTGCGGAACAGGCCACGTTTTTGCAGTTCTGGAATCACCAGGCGCACGATGTCCTCGTACGTGCCCGGCACTGACGTGGCCGACAGCACAAAGCCATCGCACGCCGTCTTGAACCACTCCTCCATCTGGTCGGCCACCTGTACGCCAGTGCCGCAGAACACGGGGCCGTCGTTAAGCGTGCCGCGGCCCGAAGCTTCAACGAAGTCCTTCACCGAAGGATTGCGCTTGCCGCTCACTTGCACGACCTTGTCGCGCAGACTTTGCCAGGACACTGCCGCTAGTTCCTCGTCAGTGAACGGTTGATCGTAGGGGCGGCCCGAGAAATCGATATTGAGGGTCTCGCCAATCATCGTCAGACCGTCGATGGGGCGAGACAGGCTGGCGATGAGTTCGCGCTGCTCCTGCGCCTGACTTTCGCTATCTGCCACGATAATCTTCAGTTCCGGAGCGACCTTGAGCGAGTCGGGATCTCGCCCGGCGTTAGCCACGCCGTCTTTCAGCGCCTGATACTGCTTTTTGCCGTTTTCCAGCGTTGGATACTTGGCGAAGACGACTTCGGCCCAGCGCGCCGCGAAGGCGAGGCCCCGGCCGCTTTGGCCGGCTTGCAGAATGACAGGATGGCCTTGCGCCGATCGAGGTACGGTGAGTGGACCGCGGGATTGGAAGAACTGCCCGACGTGGTCGAGTCGACGCACCATGTCGGGATCCGCGAACAGACCGGTCTCCTTGTCCGGATTCATCGCGCCCTCACGCCAAGTGTCCCAGTGACCCATCACCACTTCCATGAACTCGTCAGCACGGTCGTAGCGCAGGTCATGCTCCAGATGCTCTTCATGTCCGAAGTTCGCTGCCTCAGAGTCGTTCATCGACGTCACCACGTTCCAGGCCACCCGCCCCTTGGTCATCAGGTCAAGGGTGGCAAAAAGGCGAGCGACATGAAACGGCTCGTAATAGGTTGTCGAGTACGTGGCGCCCAGGCCGAGTTTTGAAGTCACCATCGCCATGGCCATCAGCACCGATGTGGGTTCGAGCTTGACTGCGCGCACCCCGTACTTCACCGTGTCACGATGGCTCGCACCGTAGATGTCGGGCATGGCCAGGCGGTCATCGAAAAACGCCATGTCGAATTTGCCGTCTTCGAGCGTGCGCGCAATGCGCTGGTAGTACTCTGGCGACAGGTAGTCGGTCATACTGGAAGGGTGCCGCCACGAGCCCACATAATTGGAGCAGTTTTGGGCTTGCAGGAAGGCGACGAGGGCCATTTGTCGAGGCGTTTTGCTCATGTTCGGTCTCTTCTCTCGGTCGAAAAACACAACGTGTTGAGAGCGCAGTATTGGCGTCGATCCTGATGTGCACAATTTCCCGGGTGTGATAGTTTTATAACGACCATGAATAAATCGACCGACCGCCCCTCGCTGACCCGTCTCGACCTTGCTGAGCTGGAGACTTTCCTTTGGGTCGTACGCGAACGCAGTTTTAGCGTCGCTGCACAGAAGTTGCATCTTTCACAGCCAGCGGTGACGAACCGAATCCGTCGGCTGGAAGACAAGCTCCGCGTGAAATTGCTGCAGCGCACGACGCGCTCCATGGAACCGACGAAGGAAGGGTTGCTGCTTAGCGAAGCGGCAGAGCAAGCGGTCAGTGGATTGCGTGATGTGCTCAAACGCTTCAACGTGGTCTCGGAGACCGAGCGAAACCGCGTAGTGGTGGCTGCCACGCCCATGTTGTCGGCAACGGTCTTGCCCCGCCTTATCCATACCTATGCGGAGCGATATCCTGACCTGCAGATTGTCTTGCGTGACCTGCCCTACGAACGGGTCATTCGCAGTGTTGTGGAAGGGCAAGCCGATATCGGCGTGACGGCGCTGGATGGCACGCCGCGTGGACTGAAGTTCCAGTCGCTTGCCGAGGAAAAGATGCTCCTGGTTGTGCCCGCAAAGCATCCGTTGGCCAGCGTGAAGACGGTCACCCTGGAAAAGCTTGTGCCCCATCGCCTCATGTTCCTAGACCGCTACGAGACGTTGCGCCAGCAGTTGGCCGAGGCTTTTCGCAAGCGTGGCGTTGATTTCGACCCGGCAAAGGCGGCGACCGTCGCAACCCTGCCAACGTTGCTCGGCATGATCGATGCGGGGCACTGCATCACGTTCTTGCCGCGTTCCATGGTGCAGAACAATGCGAAGCGAACGCGTGTGACGGTGACGGTCACCGACCTCGAGGCGTCGCGTCGCTACGGTAGCGTGGTGTTACGCAAGGCGGATTTGAGCGCTGCGGCTCAAAACTTCCAGGCGTTCCTGCGGCAGAACTTCAAGACACAACTCGAAGCACAGGACTGACTGTCCGCCGTAACGGCGCTGCCCTATTTATTACGGTTCGATATAGATCCATTCACCTCCGCAATTTGTGCCCGGCCCCGTGGCGAATCTAGACTTGGCCTGTCAAACACAAGGGAGACAGGCCATGGAGGCCATGCAGATACAGACGTCGCACATCGTTCCCGCGAACGTCGCACAGGACCTTGATAGTGTCGAAGTCGCCATCGCGGCTATTGCGCGCGGCGAGTTTGTTGTCGTCATCGATGATGAGGACCGCGAGAACGAAGGGGACCTCATCATGGCCGCGAGCGCGATGACGCCGGCCGCCATGGCCTTCATGGTCCGTCATACCAGCGGCGTCGTATGTGTGTCGATGCCAGGCAGCGTGTTGGATCGTTTGGCGCTGCCACTGATGGTCGAGGCGAACACCGAATCGTATCGTACGGCCTTTACAGTCAGTGTCGATGCGTGCGCGGGCATTACCACGGGCATCTCAGCCGCGGATCGCACGGCGACTATTCGTGCCATGGCTGATCCAACGAGTGGCCCCACGGACTTTGCACGACCGGGCCATGTTTTCCCACTGCGGAGTCGACCAGGGGGCGTCCTTGAACGCCCCGGTCACACAGAGGCGGCCCAGGACCTCGTGCAAATGGCGGGTCGAGGCATTGGCGGAGTCCTGTGCGAGGTCGTCAACGATGACGGCAGCATGGCACGTCGTGCTGACTTGATCCGATTTGCAGCAAAGCATCGTTTGACGATGATCTCCATCGCACAGTTGGTGGCGTTCCGCCGGGCCGCCGCCGCGCCAGCCAACACCCAGGCTGTTGTCCCTGCGCTTTGAAAGGACCTGCCATGAACCAAATTGACCGCCGCGAGTTGCGTCGGACGCTCGGCGCCTTCACGACTGGCGTGACCGTAGTCACTACAGTGGACGGCACCAACAAGGCGTTTGGCGTGACCGCCAACTCTTTTAACTCCGTATCGCTGGACCCACCGCTCATCTTGTGGAGCCAGTCGCTGACATCAAGCAGTTACCCGGCATTTCGAGATGCAGATCGATTTGTCGTCAATATACTGGCGGAGCACCAGATCCATGTGTCGAACCAGTTTGCTAAATCCGGCGACGACAAATTTCGGGACATCGCCGTGACGTCCGGCTTAGGCGGGGTTCCTATTATCAATGGCGCTGCCGCCTGGCTGGAATGTGAAAAGGTGGCTGCGTATCCGGGTGGAGATCATGTGGTGTACCTCGGGCGTGTAGAGCGGATGGGACGCTCGGCGCATCGGCCGTTGGCTTTTGGTGATGGTCGCTACATGGTCACCTTTGCCCATGACCTTGGTGAACTGGCCGGCGCAACCAGTCAGTCTTTGGGCTTGCCGGGCCTTGACGCCTTGCGCCTGGCCGGCGCGGCGCTGCCAGAGATCTGCGAGCAAATTGGCCAACGCACAGTAGGCCTCGCCGTATGGGGGAATTTGGGGCCAACCATTGTGCGATGGGAGCCGTCGACCGCGCCTGTCAGCCCCTATCTGCAAACAGGCGTCGTTGTGAGTCTCACGCAATCTGCAACGGGGATGGCATTTGCGGCTTTCCAGCGTCCCGAGGTTGTTGAGGAAGCCTTGCGGCGTGAACTGGGGGCAGACGACCGAGAGGCGTTCGCTGAACGACTCACTGAGGCACGTGCACACGGCTTGGCACGCGCGGTCGGTGCCGCGCCATCCGCGCGGCACAAGGTGACCGTCAATGCTTTCAGCGTTCCTGTGTTCGATGCGACCGGTGAGATGGTGATGGCATTGTCCACAACATGTCCCAGTGACCGTTTGGATCCTGAATGGACGGGGCCTGTCCCGGATGCATTGAAGGCTGCCGGGCAACGCCTCTCGCGCCAGTTGGGCCGTCGCTGAGTGCTATTGGCGCCGCCATGCGGGCTCATAGCGTTAAGGCGGCGGGTGCTTGGGAAAAACGGGAGCGATTTTGATGAGGGCATTCAACTGATGCTTGCGTTCTTCCGGGGTGGTTAAACAGTGCGCGAGACAGTAGGCGGCTCTCTCACTTCTGCTGTTGCCTACGGACTAGCCTCGCCGGTGATTGGATGATTGGATCGAGATTATGCTCGGTGCCGTCGGCTCGACGCACTCTTCATCGTACGCGATAGCGATGCGCTGCGGTACGGGCCAAACCGGCTGCTTGCCAATGTATCTGACCTGGCCAATGTCGCTCTGCGGAGCGGGAGCGGACGTCTGAATGTCCACAAACTCGACGCGTGAGGGGCGGTTGATGGCCGGTCCCGGCCGTCGGCCCACGATCACAGGCTGGCCTGGCTCAGTTGGCGGCTCGCGACCCTGAGCGGCCCTTCGCCTTTCCCGGAAGCGGACGTTCCCAGGCTGTCTACGTTGGCGCCTTATCGTTTCCCCGGCCGCACCGCAAAGCGGGCGCTTGGGCTGGGCTCGTGCATTGCTTTGTCGGGTTCGTCCCCGATTTCTTCGATCTCCCGACCAGGTGACCGCAAGCGCAAACCTCATTGATCGGCAATTCCCTAGAAAGGTAGCCAGTTGGTGTTACTGCATAAAAGAATCTTGTTCTCCAATTCATCGGGCATCTGGCAGGATGGTGGAAAACAACTGTTAGCCAGCTTGGAATGCTTTGCGGAATCCTCAATGCCTTGCTGGCGCGCAGCGGCAATGGCTGTGGGTTCTAACTTACCGAGGCGCGGGAGCAAATAGCGTTGCGTCCGCGTAAGGCGCTCTCTGTCTTCCTCCAACATTGTGGCTGTGCTCTGCCTCAAAGAGACATAGGAGGGATCGCCGGCGAGCACTTTCATATTATTTTCTCCTGCCTTAACCATCCCAGATAGAACTGGAATGCAATAGGCTGCCTTTAGGTCCGCATTATTTGGTAACGGTACTTGCGCCGTCGCGCTGACGCTCCAGACTCCCAAAACGCCAAGCGTCAGTGCCATCGGCATTGGCTTCGACGTCCTTCCGGTTCTCTCTCTCGGGAACTCTATTGTCGGTTCTGTCTTTCGTATCATGCTCTTTGCGCGCTTTGGCTGGGTTCGGGGCGGGTGCCAGTATAAATGTTGTAGGAGGCGAGGCCCAGCGCCTGGCTCCCTCTCGATAACGCTTCCAGACCAACCCTGTCAGGCTTCGGCCGACTGCCCAGGCCCGAGTGGTCAACCGTCTCTGACCGACCCCTCTGGGGCACTCGGAGCCTGAGGCAGTGTGACTGGACAGAACCAGTAAGCAGCCATCCATCGCCTGGCTCCGGAAGGATTGGAAGACTGCGGTCGGCAGCGCCGCCTAGACGTGGCCGAAGTCGCTGGCCACGCCTCCATCGCCAGTTTCGTGCGAATCTAGCTGGTCATGCAGAGCACACGCTGGTTTCAGTACCTTCCAGCGCCTGATGCGACGAGCCCCGCATCGTCAAACACGATCCGTGCGAATCGCTCGCCGATGCGCCGATGTGACGGCCCGTCCGGATGCAGTTGGTCAGGAAGAGGCAGATCGGCGAAATCCTCCGCGCCGTAGAGAACGCGTCCGTCGATGTAGTAAAGGTTGGGGTCACTGGCGGACCGCTGCTGCACGACGCGGTGCAGTTCGTCACGGATGACGGACAGCGTTAGCTTTCCCTCTTTCCGTGCGGACGGATCGCCGGTGGCGACGAACGAAAGCTTGCCCGCAGCCAATGCATTGGGATCGAATGCGCCCGGGCCGGGCGTGTCCTCGTGAATCGGGCAGTAAATCGGCGAGATGACAAGCAATGGCGTGTGCGGGTGGCCGTCGCGTATCGTATCGAGAAAACCGTGCACGGCGGGTACGAACGCGCGAACGCGCATCAGGTCCAGATTGACGAGATTGATGCCGATTTTCACGCTGATGAGGTCAGCGCGGGTATCGCGCATCGTGCGTGCCATGAAGGGGTCGAGCAAGGCGCTGCCGCCCAACCCAAGATTGATTAATTCCACCCCCCCGCGAAGCGCGGCAAGCGCGGGCCAGATCGCGGTGGGGCTTTCCGCATTGGAGCCATGGCTGATGGAACTTCCGTGATGAAGCCACACCTTGCGTCCGGTGTCGCCAATGGGTGATGCTGTCGGTTCGATGGGTGCCGTGGCGCGCAGTGCCACGAGCTCGGTGGTTTCGTTATGAGGCAGCCAAATTTCGATTGACTTGTCATAGTCGGGCAGACCCGCGAACTTGATCGTACTGACGGCCCCCGTCTGCTTTGACGCCGTGCCAGTGGACATGTCAATCGTCACGGTGTCGCCGCCGGTCGTACTGCACTGCCAGGCCAGGCGGCCGTTGACAAGCAAGTCGTACACGCCTGCCGGTCGGGGCGGTGCACCCAGGTAAACGCGCCGCGTGGGCATGACATCCAGTTCGATTTCCGTGGCCCGAGACCTGAACACTAGCCTGACGCCGGAAGGTTGGGATTCGGCCATCGCCAGTTGGGGATCGTTGCATTGCGCGCGCGCCCAGGCGGGCAGGCGATGCGGCATCACGCCGCGTCCGGTTTGCTCGATCTCGATGGCGCCGCGCAGAATTTGCTCGGTGATGGGGATGGTTACCCACGTGGCGACTGTGTTGGATGCATTGTTCATGTTAGAAAGCTTGATGTTCGTGCGCCTATTTGCGCGGCGGGCTCAGTGCGATGCGTGCCCGAGCGCGTCCATGGCAAACCGCACGATATGGTGCTGCCATTTGCGCTTCATGTCGGCCCGCACGGCTTGCATGGCCGCGATGCCGAGCCCACAAAACGCAGTAGTGACGCGCACGATCCGCTCGATATCGATGCGTTTGAGGTCGATGCCCAGGGCTTGGTAAAGAATCAGTCCGATCTCCACAAGTTGTGGATCGCCGTCGGGTTCGTTCTCGGCAATGCGGTTGGCCAGCGCGGACACGCCGGGCCATTCGTAAGTGAACTGCACGGCAGTCCTCGACGATCACCCTGTCGCGCTCGATGCCGACCGGCATGTCCTCCACACACGTCAGTAGCGCCAACATGTGCGCGCGCTGTGTCGACCGCGGCCGAGTAGATCGCCATTTTGCTTGAAAAATGATGAAGCAACCCGGCTTTCGAATAGTTGACAGCATTGGCAATTTGCTGGAGCGACGCGTGATCGAACCCATGGCGGGCAAACAGGGTTGCAGCGCGGTCAAGATGTCGGCGTTGATTTCTGACTTGGTCGGCTCGGGCATGGATTCAGTGGCGCAAAAATGAACGCGCCGATCGGCCCGCTCGCCCCTTCAAGAACGTCTGCTTCCGAGTGCGAAACGGATATGACTCATCGACGCAGAAACCGCTCTACAAGGCCAACAAAATATGCCCCCCCCCACGCAATCAGTTCATCGTTAAAGTCATAGGACGGGTTATGGACCATGCACGGTCCGTCTCCGTGTCCGGGCAGCCTGTGGTCGCCAGCGCCGTTTCCTATCAGCACATAGCAGCCCGGCCTCCGCTGCAGCATGAACGAAAAGTCTTCTGAATTCATCAGCGGCGGTACGTCAACCTGCACGCTATCGGCACCAAATAGTTCATAAATAGTCTCCACGGCGAAATCGGTCTGCTTCACATCGTTGACCAGTGGTGGATACGAGCGTTCGAATTCGAGCGTTGCAATACAGCCGAGCGCTTCGCCCGTCCCGCGCACGATTTCTTGCATGCGGCGCTCGATAAGGTCCAGCACTGCGGCATCGTGGCTACGCACTGTACCAGCGAGCCAGGCACGGTCAGGCATAACGTTGACCGCGTCGCCACCGTGCACCTGCGTGACCGACAGAACCGACGCATCGGACGGCGGCCGATTGCGCGAAACGACAGTCTGCAGTGCAAGTAGAATCTGCGCCGCACACACAAGCGGATCACTGCCGGCATCCGGCTGTGACGCGTGTGCACCGATGCCCTCAACTTCAATGCGAAAGCGATTGCTTGAGGCCATGAAGGAGCCTGCCCGTACACCGAAGTGTCCCAATGGGCGACCTGGCGAATTATGCATCGCGAAGATTGCGTCGCACGGGTAGCGCTCGAACAGGCCGTCGTCGATCATCGCCTGCGCACCGGCCTGCCCACCTTCTTCGGCGGGCTGAAAAATGCAATGGACCGTTCCGTCGAAGTCGCCATGGCGTGCAAGGTACCAGGCGGCGGCGAGTAGTGTCGCGGTGTGGCCGTCGTGACCGCAGGCGTGCATGCGTCCATCATGGAGGGAGCGGTGTGCAAAACGATTGGATTCCTGCATCGGCAGCGCATCCATGTCGGCGCGCAAGCCGATTGCACGTGTGCTGGCCCCCCGCTGCAGGGTGCCAACGACGCCCGTGCGGCCGATTCCCTCTGTCACCGCCCAGCCCCATTCACGCAACCGTTCTACCACCAGCTTTGCGGTGCGATGCTCTGCAAAGCCAAGCTCGGGGTGGGCGTGCAAGTCGCGCCGGATGCGGATGAACTCGGGGTTGTCCGCGATTGTCTCGAATGCCTGCATTACCGCACCTTCACCGTAAGGCTCCGTGCCTTTGCCTCGTCACGCTCGACTTGCTGACCAAAATGCTGACGCTCGTCAGGCCCAGAGACCTGCATGCCTATCGCCGATAGCTGCCTAATGATCTCCTTGTCTGCAAGTGCCGCGTACAGAGCACTTCGCAGCCGTGCCGCGCGATCGGCGGCCAGTCCCTTGGGCGCAAAGAGCCCCATCCAGCCTGCCGCATCGATTCCGCTGACGTGCCGGCCTTCATTAAGCGTAGGAATCTGCGGGAACTGAGGCAGCCGCTGCGACTGCGCCAGCCCTATTACCTTCAGACGCTTGGCCTGAATATGTGGCAACGCGGTACTGGGCACCATCACAGCCAGGTCCACTTGCCCGCCAAGTAGGTCATTGACGATCTGTGCTGAACCCTTGTACGGCACATGCACCATGCGCACGCCCGCGCGCGTTTCCAGGTCTTCCATGACGAGGTGCTGGAAGGTCCCAATGCCCGGACTGCCGTAGGTCAAGCTCTCAGGCTTGCTGTGCAGGCGCTCGATGATGGCGTCTATCGAATCGGCAGACAGGTCCCTGCGCGCAACAAGCAGCGACGGCGTGGAGCCAATTATGCCCACCGCCATGAAATCCTGCGGCTTATAGCGAACGCTGCGGTTGAATACGGGCGCCAGAACGACGTCATTGATCGTACCAGCCAGCAATAAGTAGCCGTCGTTTTGAGCCATCGCCACCTTGGATGCACCTAACGCCCCGCTTGCACCACCAACGTTCTCGATGACAAGAGGCTGGCCGAGTTCCTGCATAATGCGCGGCTGCAACAATCGCATGATCGCATCCACGGAGCCGCCGGCCGGGAAAGGCACGACGACCGCGACCGGCCGCTCTGGGTAAGCGCCAGCCGCCATGGCCAACGGCGCTACCACCGCAAGACTCAAAGATAGGACCATCGCGCGTCGTGTTGGCATCTTGCATTCCTCTGGTTTCCTGAGATGGCCTAGTATCAGGCTCGACGTCAATCACGCACAAATGTAATATCGACATCAGCTATTCGATATGTGAATATGTCCAGCCAATCTCCCGTGGCCCTTGCCTCCACACTGCTCAATCGCCTGCTTGCTGGTACCCGGCTGCGGCATATGCAACTTCTTGTTCGTGTGGCGGAACTTGGAAGCATCCAGCGCGCCGCGAGCGATATCGGCATGAGTCAGCCCGCAGCCACGAAGGCCGTGACAGAAATCGAGCAACTTGTCGGAATGCGGCTGTTCGAGCGCCACGCACGCGGCGTAAGACCGACTCCTGCCGGTGCCGATCTGCTGCCCTCGCTGCGCGGTCTGCTGCGCTCCGCCACTGACTGCGCCGAATCGCTCGCCGCAAGTGCCTTCGGCGGCGCGGGCCTTGTTCGAGTAGGAGCGATTACCGGAGGTGTGACGGGTGTGCTTAGCGTCGCCCTACCAACATTCACGCACCGTCATCCGCAGTTGCGCATTGAAGTTACAGAGGAATCTCGCGAGGCCGTGCAGGCGGGTCTTGCGCAAGGCTTGTTCGACGTGGCGCTTCTGCGCGCGCCGTCGTCGACCGCCGTCGGTTGGGCATTTACGCCATTGCTCGAAGATCGGATCCAGGTATGCGCGCCGCCGGATCACCCGCTATCGAGGCGGCGCATCATTCGGCCCGAGCACTTACTTGACTACGAGTGGTTGCTGCCACCACTGGGTTCGCAAATGCGGCAATCCTTCGAAGGCCTGTTCGAGCCATGTGGCTCCGTGCCGGAGCGCACGTCGGTCACTACCCGCTCGCTGCCGATGCTATTGCTTTACATGCGCGAGCGACAGGCGCTTACGATCTCGCCGCGCAGTATCGCGCAGCCTTTTACGGATGCCGGGCTCCTGCATTGCCTGCCGGTGCGAATAAGCGACGCACTACCACCCATTGGCCTGCTTGCCCCAGACCAACCGACACACCGCGGCGTGGCATTACTGTGCGACTATCTGCGCAAGGGGTAAGAAAAGAAATACGCCGACAGGTGCGCGCGGCCTCAGTGCGCATCGACCATGCTTAAGACCCGCCGAATACACGGGTCGGCGGACGCCTGCTGCTCGCGGGTGTTCTTCAGCAGGCAATCGATGAATGTGATCACTGGTCCCGGCATGGGCTCAAAGCGTCTTGTCACCAGGCAAGTCGCGCTTTCACCCAGCTCTTCTGTCAGGGGCAGGGCCGTGAAACGATCACGCATTTCATGCGTCTCGATCAGTGGCCAAGGCACGATTGTCAGCATGTCCGTGGCGCGAACAATCGCCAATGCCGCCTGGACCGACCGCGCAACGTGAAAGCGCTCCACCTTGCCACGCTGGGCCGCACGGAAGAACTCACGCAAAGCTTGCGATAGATGGCCAACTGAGCGACTCACCAGCCAGTCGTACCCCTTCAGTTTGCTCAACTCGCGTACATCGGACGCAGGATGCCCAAGCCGCCCGACCACCGCATAGGCGTAGCTGAAAAGCCTCCGGACGTCCAACACGCCTTGCTGCGATGCGTCCGGAGGCGGGCCAAGCGCGACATGCAGGCTCCCATCTCGAACGCCGGGGTACTCATCGCCGAGATGTTCGCTGATGAAGAGCTTTACATCGGGCCGCAGCGTCCGGTACTCGCGAATCGTTGCGGGCAGCACACTCTGCAGCAACCATGGCGTGACAGCCAGGCGCACGGATCCACCTGTGCTAGGGCCAAGGTGCGTCAACTCTTCACCGGCACGATGTAACTGTCCTAATACGAGCCTCGCGTGAGCCAGTAGCGTCGCTCCCGCATCGGTAGGTGCGATGCCTTGTGCGTGCCGTTCGACAAGCGGAGTACCCACCTGCAACTCCAGCTCGCGTATGGACTTGCTGACGGCGGTGGCAGACCGCTGCAACTCAAGCGCTGCCTTGCGTACGCCGCCACGGTCCACCAAGGCCACGAAGCATTCGAGCTGATGCAATTTCAAGCCAATCGTCATGCGTCTCCCCATGGCGTCAAGGCGCCTTTTCTCGTAAGTATGCAGTGTCCGAAGCATGTCGACGTGGAACAAGCGTGTCAACCAGCGGTTGACACGCCGGTTCGGGCTCGGCTTCCTGCCAAATGTCCATGTGGCTACGATTCGCTGCAATTCGCTCACCGCGGACAGGATATCTCCACAACGATCAGTGTGACGACATGCGCATCCCCACGTATCACCGCCTCGATGCACTACAACATCCCGCAACTGCCATTCTTGCCACGGCTTGTGCGTTCGCGCCATGCCCAGCGCACGCGTTGGGTGTCAGCTTGTACGGTGCAGTCGACAGCTATGTCAGCTTTGATTCCGGTGGCCGGGGCAGTTCAGTTCAGATGTCCAGCGGCGCCGGCTCGACATCGCGCTTTGGTATGACAGGCGCAGAAGACTTCGGGCGTGGCTGGTTTGCGGGATTTCGTCTCGAGTCCGGGTTAAACACCGACACCGGGACGCTGCAAAGCGCAGGCACGCTATTCAATCGCGAAGCCAACTTGTGGCTAGGCTCTCGTGAGTTCGGAATGCTCAAGCTTGGTCGGCAATTTCCGACTATCTTCCCCCTGTCGTCACAAGTGGACCCCTACGCGCTCACAAAGCTGTCGATCATATCGAACGTCGCATATGTGGCGAGCGACCTTGGGGGCAACGCCGTAGCCATAGACTCCCGAGTGCCTAGTGCCGTGAGCTACACCACTCCGAATTTAAATGGCTTCTCGGCGCAGGGACTGTACGGGTTTAACACATCGAACACCACCGGATCACCCGCTCACTACGCAGGCGGGTTGGCCCAGTATGAAGGTGGGCCACTCTACGTTGGGATCTCGGTGAATACCGTGCGCAGCGCACAATCCGACGCTACCGACCACTACGGTGCGGGCGTGGCATACCGCCTCGGCGACAACACAATTTCGCTCGGCTACAACCTCGTTGTGCCAAAGCAAGCCACCGGACACGTTGCCAACGCGTACCTGCTGGGCCTCACGCTACCCTACGGCCCACATATCATCAGGCTATCCGTGGTCGGGCGTGTGGTATCGGGCGCTGACAATCACACCGTCGCCGCGCTGCTGGGCTATGACTACCAGTTCTCCAAGCGCACCGCGCTCTACAGCCGGCTGGCCTACCTGGCCAACAGCGGCAATGCAACGTTGACGCTGGACAGCGCCCTTACCTCTGCGGGTCGCGATGTGCTGGTCAGCGCGTTTGGAATCACGCATCGGTTCTGATGCTCGGGATGGAGGGTACGGCGTCGCCGCAGTCAAGGAGCCGATTCTCTGCAGGGCGAGATGGCTTGTTGCCATGCTAAATCCGATCGTACACATATCGCCAAACACGGATCACATGCAACTTGAAATACCTTCACTCTGTTAGAGAAGCAGCCCTTTTACCAACGGTAAATCGGTGAAAGTGGATGTTACGCACTTGCCGGACTCTGGGGCACCATGCTTTATAAGCAGGCAGATCCTCTGGAAGCGCGTCTCTTGCGGGAGGAGTAGCAGTCGGCCGTGTCCGGTTGAATTGGACCTTCATACTCGCCCAGGCGAGTGGCGGCTCCTGGCCTATTTGGGGCTGGGCCCGCCGGTGCCAGTGGCGACTTGACAGTCGTTCTGAGCCACTCACGTATGCGCGGCGGCCTCGGCCTCCACGATTCTCTGTATTCGCTAGTAGCTGTCAGCTATCCTTGAAGCCGGAAGGCGCCTTACAGCGCGGTCGCGCGCCTCACCCTGTGCCTGGCTCCTCTGTGTCCGGCGGTCAGCGCCACCGCCCGCAGCATCCCCATCAGGAAGGCCCCCGCTCCTGCACAAAGCGCACGCCCGTGCCGACATTTCAGAAGAGCCTCCGCCCCGACTTTGATGCTGGCCTAAGCAGGCCCTTGTCGACTCTCACTGGCGCGCTTGATCTAGCGTAAGAGTTCCACCATCACGACATCTGTGTCGTCTAGCGCTCTCAACGTGAGCCACCTTTCACCCCTAATGGCAATGCCATCGCGTCGCGCCAGCCTGATCGGCCCTACGTCCAGTCGCCCATGATCTGCGACCAAATAAGCAGAACCGGACATCGGCAAACCGTGCTGCATCACCGTGCCTTCACGCAGCGTCGCGATACGCACCCGCGCATCGGCGTGAATAGCCAGGGCGCCGGCGCGGACATCCTCCGGATCGCCGCTCGCCAGCGTCACGAATCGGCCCTCGCGACACCCGAGCGAACACACTCGCGTCGAGCAGCGCGGCGTACCGGCCAGTGTGCGCGGACGTAGCCAGATCTGGAACTGCCTGGCGGGTAGATTTTCCTGGTTGCGCTCGGCGTGATGGATTGCGGCTCCGGCACTTATTACATGGATGGAATTTGCGACCAGACGCGCGCGATTGCCCGCGTCGTCTTCGTACGTGATGGCGCCTGAACGCACCCACGTCACGATCTCGACGTCGCGGTGCGCATGTAGGCCGAGGTTCGCGTGGGGCGCGAATTCAACGTCGTTCCATACGTGGAGCGGACCGAGTTGCGTATGGTCGTCGCGTCCGGATTCGTCCACGCTGAAATGCTGGCGCGTGTGGACATCATCGCGTGGGATGGCGCCAAGGGAAAGAAAAGGTCGATGTTCAGTCATGACGGCGTTCGGTTCGGGTACGCAGGGTGCGGCTTTGCGAGCGGCAGAGGCCGCCTCCACCGCAACCCACGGACCCTCGCTACGCTCAGATCTGCTGTTGGCCGCCATCAACAAACAATTCAACGCCGTTCACGAAGCTTGCGTCGTCCGAGGCCAGGAACAGAGCCGCGCTTGCGATCTCGCCAGGCTCGCCGAGGCGCCCCATCGGGATCTGGGCTGCCAGGTAGTCGGCGAGCCCCTGGCGCTGGGCAGTATCGTCACCGGCAAGATCCAGCAGGCCAGGGGTGCGGGTCGCTCCCGGGCTGATCGTGTTCACGCGGATTTGACGGTCCTTGAGATCCAGGATCCAATTGCGTGCGAAAGCGCGCACCGCAGCCTTCGAAGCCGCATACACGCTGAATGCCGCCGTGCCCGCGCTACCTGCCGTCGATCCCGTGAGAATCACCGATGCACCCTTGGCGAGCAGCGGTAGCGCCTTTTGCACCGTGAACAGCACACCCTTCACGTTGCGATTGAAGGTATCGTCGAAATGGTCCTCGGTAATGCTGCCGAACGACAGCATCGAACCGCCGCCGGCGTTCGCGAACAGCACGTCCAGACGGCCCTGTTCTTCCTGGATTTGCGCATACAGCGCGTCTAGGTCTCTCAGCTTCGTCGAATCGACGCGCACGCCGGTCGCCTTGCCGCCCGCTTCTTGAATGCTTTTCACGGCGGCATCGAGCTCGGCTTGACGGCGACCCGTGAGATAGACGTGTGCGCCTTCGGCGGCAAAGCGCTGAGCGGTGGCGAGGCCGATGCCGCTGGTTGCGCCGGTGATGAGGGCGATCTTGTTGTCGAGTTTGCGTGCCATGGTGTTGCTCCTTGCGTTCAGTCAGTGGGTGTTTGCGTGGGTGTTGCGTGCTGCGATGTGAGGAGAATATCGACGGCCTGACCTTTTCGAAATAGAATTGATTGCAATCCATCGTTGCAAAAATGAAAAGATGAGAGCAAATGGCGAAGCTGCCTGATTTCGAGGGACTCGCGATGTTCGCGAAGGTGGCCGAGGAGGGATCGTTCGCGGCTGCGGGGCGTGCCATGGGTGTATCGGTGGCGACGGTCTCGCGTGCCGTGGCCCGCCTGGAAGACCGGCTGGGTGCGCGGCTTTTCAACCGCACGTCGCGCCAACTGTCGCTCACCGAATTTGGCCGGACGATCTGCGACAAGGCCGGTGAGATCTATCGCCAGGCCGAGGAGGCAGAAAGCGCCGCGCGCGAGATGTCGGTGCAGCCCCGCGGACTCGTGCGCCTCGCTGCTCCGATGTCGTTCGGGCTGCGCTGGGTCGCGCCGCTGTTGCCGGGCTTCTTCCGCATGTATCCGGAGGTGTCGATCGACCTCCATCTATCCGATGCGTCGGTCGATCTGGTGGCCGATGGCTTTGACGCTGCACTGCGTATTGCTGCGCTGCCGGATTCCTCACTGGTGGCGCGGCGGTTGTGCGCGGTGACGCAATTCGTGGTGGCGTCGCCAGAGTATCTGAGGCGTGAAGGACGGCCCATGCATCCGCGCGACCTGATAGACAGGCCATGCCTCTCGTATGCGTATCGCGCGCGCAGCGATGTATGGCGCTTCACGAACGACGCAGGCGAGGAGGAACCGGTGATGCCGACGGGACCGCTGCGCGTGACGAACTCCGATGCGCTCTTGCCTACGCTGCTCGAGGGCCTTGCCATCGCAGAACTGCCTGAGTTCATCGCGGGGGAATATCTCACCGATGGCCGTCTTGAAGCGATCCTCACTGACTGGTCGCTGACAAAGGGCGGGCTTTATTTCGTCACGCCGTCGGCGCGCGCGCGACCCGCGAAAGTCGCGGCGCTGTCCGATTATTTCGCCGCGCATCTCAGCGATCCAACATGGCGATGGCCGAAATGATGCCGTGGCGCAGTTGATCGGTCGGCACCCCTCATTGCATTCACGCAATGATCGATCTCAAACGTTTCCATTTCGAAAGCATCTTCAGATCTAGTCTTGGAGGGCGAGGCTGCCAAGTGGGTGAAAAGTTGGGCTGGTGCCTACACATCGAGGGCGCAGAACCCGTTCTGCAAAATCTCGGCCAGCACGCACATTTCAGTGGGACTGCTGGAACGGGACACCGCGGGCCTTGGGCGGCGACTGTCTGTTCCAGCGAGGGTCGAACCAGCGGCGCAAGAGCAGGCCGCAGACGGTGAGGCAATGGCCGGGCGGCGGGCGCGACGCCCGCTTGCTATGGCGCAACCGCGGTCACGGCGAGCGTGGCCGATGTAACATCGCTGGTGTTGCGGATTCACACATAGCGCAGAATCATGAAAGTAAAAATGCGAGCTTCCGTCGTCTGCATTCGGGGCGAGCGGGTCTTGCTTGTTTCCAAGGATGGGCAGCGATGGGTGCTTCCGGGCGGACGGCCGGGCAAGGGCGAGACATTGGCCGACGCGGCGCTTCGCGAGCTCGAGGAGGAGACCGACTTGCAGGCACGCGGCCTGTCCTTCCTGTTCCAGGTTGTGGGCGCCACCACGGTCCACCATGTGTTCGTAGCCAACCTTGCCAAGGCGGCGGCACCCCGGCCCCTCAACGAGATCGCGTACTGTGACTGGGTGTCTCGGCATGATCTCGGGCAGCTCGGCGTGAGTCCGGCCACGCGCCGGATCGTGAGCGACGTCTTTCTCGTATGCGATCGCTAGTCGCTAAGGCACGCTGTTTGCTCTTGTCTGCCTTATCAACTGTCAGGCCATGACAGAACGCGATCAGGCACTGGGGAGAAGCCAATGAAACGGGTAATTCACCATTTCCATACCGAGCTGCCATGTCATGGTGCGCGGTACTACCTTTGCCTGGCGGGAGGGATCATTGCCGTGGCCGTCATGTACGTCTGCGTAGCGTTGGTGCGCCATACGGCCTTGGGGTGATCGGCGTCGGTGCGCTGAGGGAACGTGGCTCGAGCAAACTTGCGATCATGCGTTCTCGTTGCTGGCGTGAGATCGCTGTCTGATGTAGCACGGTAACGGTCTAAGGGAGAACTGAAGTACGGGCCGCACTTCATACCGTGACGCCTGTGGAATGTGCATCCATAGGCTGAAGAGTTATCAGCCGAAAGCCGCATTGCCGTAAAACTCATGCGCTGTACGTGTAGACAGAGTTCAATCTTGCGTCTGGCTTTCAAACTCCCAGAGTTCCCGGAGTTGGGATTCAACGCTCGCAAGGATGCTCTGTTGCTCAGACTGCGAACGAGTTCTCAAATAGGCAAGCGCTACCAACGTAAGCGGATGTACGTTGAGAGCGTCGGCGATGGAGTCGATCTTGTCGAGCGTCGGACTTTTCAATCCCCGCTCCAGGCTGCTGACATACGTCCGACTGGAGACCACGTCCAGCGCCTCTTGCGGAACTCTACGGAATCGCCTCACAGTGCGCAGCGCACTACCAAAATTCTCTCTCAGCGTCATGGGAAGAGCAGCGCAAATCCCACAATCTCGCCTCGATGAACACTATAGGGCTACAATCTATAGTGTTCAATACGTGATGGTCACGGAATGACGACTACTTTGCCGAGGGCGCTCTAAGGAGCGCCCTTCAAGAAAAGTGGCCTATTCGTTTTAAGGCATATGTTTCTGATTCAGGACGAAAATCGGTTGCCGCTTCTGTCGGCGCTGGCCGGCGACGGTGCAGGTGTGTGGGCAGTAATGGAGCAATGGACCCCCGGCGACTTACTGGTTCTCCGAGTGTCGGAGAAACGAGCTCGGGGCGTACCACGAATCGTTTGGATGGATCTCAACCGCGGCGCCGTCTCCCTACAACAGTTCCTCGATGGCACAGAGGTGTTGCGCGGCGCCGCAGTGGTAAGCACCGGTGGGGCCCGTCAGAGTGAGAACTGGTATTTGGATCCGTTGCGTGAGATACGAGTCGGGGTAAGTGAATACAGCGAAACCCACGAAGCATTCTTAACCGCCACCTATTTCACGACAACGGCCGGCCGGGAATTTTCAGTGCCGCACGGCTTTGCAACGCGCTATGCGCGGGGTCGGCGCGTCTGGCAGGCCCCGCAAACCTAGTGCGCGAATGCGATGACTGATACGCGATTTCATGATGCAATGCACTGGTCAATGTCGCCCGAGAACCACTATGGGTGGGGCAACCGCTACTTTATTGACACAGAGTTCAGCGACTTTCAGGCCCCTGAATTGCTCAGCATCGCTCTCGTTGGGGAGACCGGGATTGAGTTCTACGGTGAGCGCACGGATTTCAATCCGGAGCGCTGTAGTGACTTCGTTCGAGCGGTTGTGGTCCCGCAATTCGGTCAAATCGACGGCAGGGCGATGGTTCTGGACAGCCTAAGACAGGAACTGCGTGAGTGGGTCGCAGCCATCCCTTCCATATTCAAGCCGGTGATCTGCTACGACCATGCCGTGGACCTTGTCATGCTGCAATTTCTACTTGATGGTCAGTTGCCCCATCATTGGGCGTTCGAGAGTATCAGCGGGCGACTCAACGCAGCACGCCGGGCGGCATATTTTCGAAAGAACGGCGGCGAACATCACGCGCTGCATGACGCCCGGGCAAATGCCTACGCCTGCGGTTTCTAGTATCTTTGAGGACACCTATACGGTGCTGGCCAAGTCTCAGCTACCCGAAACGTAAAGTGATGCGTGTAGTGACAAAAAAGTCTGAGAACCAAGCCAGACGCAAACCAAGCTTTCCAGGCCAAGCGTTCTCAGACTTTATTGTCACGATTTCTCGGACTTTATTGTTCAGTCACAGTGGTGTCGTACCGGAAGAGAGTTCTGCAAGGCTTGCGAGATTCTTGGTCTATCGACCGGAAACCCATAGCCGGAGCGCCATTCCGAGTAGAAGTCCTGGCCCGAGCCATGCCAAGGATCTCAGCCCCGATGGAGAAATTTTGGCCCAGATACAAAATTCTCGCCGACGGATCAGAATTCTGCAAATGCCCATTTCAGACTCGTGGACATGCCGAACAGCGCAGAGCAAGATGCGTTCTTCAACTCAGGCAACGAGCCACCTCCACAATGAATCTGGGATGCGATCGACTCTTGCCGGCCAACAGCGGTCATCAGCGCTGTGAATGCGAATGACCGCTACGCGCGAACCTTGCGTCAGCCGTGAGCCCGTGGATGAATATCTCAGAAATTCCACAGCACACCAACCCGCACCGTACGCGGCTCGGCCGGATGGATATGGTGGTCGTTGATGCCGGTGGCCACGCCATCCGCATTGAGCGGCGAGGTTTCGCCCTTCAATAGCGACGCGTAGTAGTAGTCCATGTCGTTCACGCGCTTGCCGAACAGGTTCAACACTTCGGCAAAGACCCGCACGTCCTTCAACACGCGGTAGCCGAGCTTGAGGTTGACCAGGAACGATGACGTCGAGCGGACGCTGTTGTCCTCGATCAGCGGCCGCGGACCGAAGTAGCGGCCGCGCGCGCCCACCGACCAGCGCCCCCAGTTGTACGAGACGCCCATCGATGCCGTGGTCTGGATCGACTCGGGAATGTAGTCGCCAATATCTTCATGATCGCGGAAGCGCGCGCGCGAGAAGGCAGCGTCGGCATCGACGATCAGGCCGGCCAGCGGACCCTCGGGCGGCGCGTAGTACGCGGCCAGCTCCACTCCGCGGCGCCGGCTCGGACGGCTTGGCTCCGTGGTACCGGCATCGCCGGAGTACACGAGCTCGGAACCGATATCGAGCTGCCACAGCGATGCCGACAACTGCAGCCCCGGCGCAAAGCGCTGGGTGCGCACACCCACCTCGTAGCCTGTGGCGGGCACCAGGACGCTCACCTTCTGCGCGGCTTCGCCTGTCGCGGGATCGATGGTGGTGGTCGCGCCGCGCACATCGTTGCTATGGAAGCCGCGCCCATAGTTCAGGAACACTTCGGTGCGATCCGCCGGAGACATGATCACGCTGAACTTGGGGCCGAGGATATGATCGCTGCCATTGCCCGAGTTGGCGGGGTTGTTGCTCGCCACGTCATACCAAAACTGGTCGGCACGCAGGCCGGCGACGGTGCGCAGCCAGGGCAGCCATTCGGTGGTATTGCGGATATAGAGCGCCGCGCTGGTCTCGTTGACCTTGTCCGTGCGCACCATCTCGTAGATCTGGCGCGATTCCGAATTGGCGAGCGTGATCGGATCCAGGCGGTCGTAGCGCACCTGCACGCCCACTTCGGTTTCCGTATCGCGCTGCCCCAGCTTGCCGAACCACAAGCGCGATGCGTTGACACCCGCGGTCACGCGATTCTCGAACTGCTGGAACTGATCGCCGCGCTCCGGATTGTTCAGCGCATACGTGAAGTTGGAGAACAACTGCAGCCGGCTCTTGATGACGTAAGCGTTGGCCTTGAACAGGCCCGAGTCCAGCGGCCGCAGCCAGTCCGCCGACAGGCTGTAGCGCGACGCATAGCCACCATCGCTCGGATCGATATAACCGTAGCGGGAGATCAGTCCTTCGCTGATCGCGCGCTGCGGCACCTGATCGGTGGCATCCCAGCTATTGCGATAGGCCATCGCGGTCACGCCGATACGCTCGCCGCCGCCCAGCGGCATCGTATAGCGCAGCACGCCGTTCAGCTTGTGCACGCCCTCCGGCAAGGCCCACGGGCCATTGTTCCCCATCCATTCGAAGCCATAGAGCATGGTGCCCGGCCCGACCTCATGCGAGTTAGCCAGTACGCCACGGCGGTAGTCGTGCTGCCCCACCTCGATCTGCGCGATGCCGGCCGGCAGTTGGTACACGTAGTCCATACTGACCGCACCCGCCGCCGAGAAGTCGCCCTCCTCGGCGTAGTACGTGCCCTTCTTGTAGACAATACCGTTGACCAGTTCCGGGATCACGAAGTTGAGGTCGGTATAGCCCTGCCCATGCGCGTTGGTCCGCATGTTCACCGGCATCCCCGCCACCGTCGTGGAGAGGTCCGTACCGTGATCGAGGTTGAAGCCGCGCAGGAAATACTGGTTCGCCTTGCCGTCGCCGCTATGCTGCGTGACGATCAGCCCCGGCACCGATTCGAGCAGTTCACCCGGCCGCAGCAACGGACGGTTCTGCAGTTGCTCGCGGGTAACGAAGCCCTGATTGGCGGATACACCGGTATCGGTGGTGGTGATCTCGCCCGCTTTGGCTTGCACCTCAACGGGGGGTAATTCCTGAATGCCGCCCGCCCTGCCCAATGATGGTGCAGTCATTGCGGAGGCGGCGAGGAGGGTGGATGCAGTGGCAAAACGGCGCCGGCCCGGCGCCGAGCGGGATAAAAGCGATTGGCTCATTTTTTGTTTTATGAAATCGTATGAGGATTTAAGCAAACCTCATACCAATCCGCCAGCCCTATCCTGGAGCGCGTTCGCCCTCGTCGAGTTCAGTCGTGTTTAGCGGTCAGTCGTGGGAATGATGCGGGTGACTGTGCGGATGTCCATGCGACTCATGCCGCATCGCATCCGCCTCGGTCATGACCAGATTCAGTTGCCCCTGATGGACACCGCGCTCGCTGCTGATCGCGTTGGCCAGCTTGCGCACCGCGCTGGCCGGCCCCTTGAGGATCACGGTTTCGATGCAACGCTCGTGGTCAAGGTGGGCATGCATGGTCGAGACCGTCAGGTCGTGCCGCTCGTGCTGGATTACCGCCAGTCGCTCGACCAGGTCGCGCTCGTGATGGTTGTAGACGTAGGACAGCGTGGCCACGCATGGACCCTCGCTGTCGTTGGATTCGCGCCAACGGTCCAGATGCCGGCGCAGAATGTCGCGCACCGCTTCGGATCGGTTGTCATAGCCGTGCTCGGTGATCAGGCGGTCGAACTCCTCTGCGAGCGAGTCATCGAGGGAGATAGTGAAGCGTTCCATGTGGGGCAGCAGAAAAGCGGACGATCGGTAAAGGTATCACGGCGTCAACGCGATCCACCTTCATCGACGATAGCCCTCGAACGCTTCCTCCCAACGTCCGTTGTACACCCCATTCCCGTCGGATGAGACTCGGCACGCGGATGGCTGCGATGGGTCGACCAGAGACTGCCCGCCATGACCGCAGCCAGCCGGTCTGCTGAAGCCGGCCAGAAGCCGCCGTCCACCAACACGCACCGAAAGACCGCTCTCAGCCAAGTGCCGGCCATTCATGTCTAGCTGGTTGCCTGTTTGCGGCTGTGCCACGACGGCATCCACCGGCTACGTAACCTTTTCAGATCGCGCGCGAAAAGATTGAATTCGCGCGCCGTTCATGGCGATGCACCATAAGGCATCCAGTGGCGTCGACGGTTTCCATTACCCGCGCTCCCGGACTTCAACCACCCCTTGTAGCGAGCAATCTATGGATCGACGCGAGTTTCTCATCTCGACGGCAGCCGGAGCCCTTGCAACCACCGCTGCCGTACCGGCCGGAGCACAGCCGGCTGCTCCAGCCAATGACCGTGGCGCGCGCGAGCCGCTGGGGGGACAGCCACCCCAGGGGGCGGCCCCATCGATCAAGGATTTCGACTACCAGATCAAGTACCACCGCGCCTTTGAAGCGGTGCTTTGGAACATGCCGGCCATCGCAATCTATTCCTTCCGGCGAGCGGCGTTCACGGACCTCGGCCTCAAGGACAACGACATCATTGCCTATTCTGCGCCGGCAACGCCGAAGCTAGAGGCACTTACCGCCAACAGTTCGACACCCTACATCGCCGCCTACACGGATCTACGCAAGGGGCCGGCGGTGCTGGAAGTGCCAGTGGCCAGTGCGGAGGGCAGCTTGTACGGTCAGGTCGTTGACGCGTGGCAATTCACGATTGCCGATGTCGGGCCGTCCGGTCTCGACAAGGGCAAAGGTGGTAAGTATCTCTTTACCCCACCTGGCTACAAGGGTTCCATCCCGAAAGGCTACATCCACGTTGCCTCACCGAACTACCGCATCGCTTTGGCATTCCGATCGGTACGGGCCCCGGGCAAGTCGATCGAAGACGCCTACCATTACGCGCAGAAGCTGCGCCTGTACTACCTCTCCGAGGCCACGAGTCCGCCGCGCCAGCGATTCGTCGATCCCGCGGACCGCCGCTACGCCACGCTACCTTTCTACGACGAGCGGCATTTCGAAGACATGCACGAGATCATGAGCGTCGAGCCGGTGAAAGAGCAGGATAAGGTGATGATGGGCATGCTGACGTCACTGGGCATCGCGAAGGGCAAGCCGTTCACGCCGGACGATACGGCAAAGCGCGCGATGCGCCAGGCCGCTATCGACGCCTGGTTCTTCTTGCAGCACTGGTTCGATACCGAGATGGTCAAGCGTGTCTACTGGCCCGAGCGCCACTATGTCTCCTTGCTGCAGAGCGATGCCAACCGAAAGTTCACCTTCACCTACGACGACCGCATCGACCTGATTGAACGGGCCGCCGAGTACTTCTGGTGCACCTATATGCCCAAGGTGCTCACCGATGCGCCGGCAACTCAGTATCTGATCGCGCTTTCGGACAAGAACGGCAAATTGCTCGAGGCCGCAAAACTGTACAAGCTGGACGTCCCGCCCAATATGCCCGTCAAGCAGTTCTGGGCGCTGACCGTCTACGATCGCGCCACATTCTCGTTCATCTACAGTGACTCCAATCGCACGACCTTGTCCTCATACGATCTGGACAAGATGAAGCGAAATTCCGATGGCGGTGTGACCCTCTACGTTGGCCCGAAGGCACCGGCCGGACTAGAGTCGAACTGGATACCGACCGAAGGCAAACGACCCATGCCGACAATGCGCCTCTATGGCGCAACGGAAGCCTTGAACAACAAGACCTTCAAATTGCCGGACTTTGAGGTGATCGGCGGCTAGGTGACTGATCTCCGGCCGCGAACGGTCGTTCCTCTACTGTTCGGGAATGGCGGTGAAGGGTTGCGGATTCAACCGGTCGATGCAACACCTAGAATCTGTGTGAGCAGTGGAGGTGTTGCAAATGAAGCAGAGGCCGAGGATCTATTATTCCGAGACGCAGAAGGCACTCATGTGGGATCGCTGGCGCAAGGGTGACACGATCCATGAGATCGCCAGGCTATTTGATCGCGGGCACTCTTCAGTCCAGAGGATCTTGTCGGACGCGGGAGGCATTCGACCAGCACAACGCCATCGCGCCGCGCGAGCGTTGACGTTTGCCGAGCGTGAGGAGATATCGCGCTCGCTGGCGTTAGGGCTTTCGATTCGGGCCATTGCATCGCGGCTGAATCGCGCTCCGTCTACCATTAGCCGTGAGCTCGAGCGCAATGGCGGGCGGCAGAGCTATCGCGCGAGCCAGGCCGACGCACTGGCCTGGGAGCGAGCGCGTCGTCCGAAGCTTTGTAAGCTTGTCAGGAACCGGGTGCTGGCGCGGGTCGTCGCCGGCAAGCTGAGGCTGCAGTGGTCCCCCGAGCAGATTGCGGGCTGGCTCAAGCATGTCTATGCGGTCAACAAGGACTACCAGGTGTCACACGAGGCGATCTATCGTAGCCTTTACATTCAGGCGCGTGGCGCTTTGAAGAAGGAGTTGCTGGAGCATTTGCGGCGCTCGAGAGTCATGCGTCGGTCGCGCCAGTACACAATGAAGACTGAGGGACGCACCAACATCGCGGACGCCATCTCGATCAGTGAACGTCCTGCCACGGCCGAAGATCGTGCGATACCAGGGCACTGGGAGGGCGACCTGCTATTCGGCGACGCTAACAGCCAAATCGCAACGCTGGTTGAACGCCAGAGCCGGTTCGTGATGCTGGTGAAGACGGCTGGCAAGGATTCTGAGGCCGTGGTCAATGCGCTGATCAAGCACGTCAGGAAGCTGCCGCAGGAGCTCTACAAATCGCTGACCTGGGATCGGGGCACAGAAATGGCCGGGCACAAGCGCTTCACTGTGGCGACAAATATTCAAGTCTATTTCTGCGACCCTCAGCATCCCTGGCAACGCGGTTCGAATGAAAACATGAATGGACTGCTGAGGCAGTATTTTCCGAAGGGCACCAACCTCTCAGCATATTCGCAAGCGAAACTCAACGCCGTAGCCCGGCGACTAAACGAGCGCCCTCGCAAGACGTTGAACTTCGATACGCCGGCTGAAAGGTTTCACCAGTACGTTGCATCGACCGGTTGAATCCGCAGTCGGTTTGAGACCCTCGCGAATCCATGGCGGCAATGACCAGTCATGAGCTTTCCTCGTCAGACCATCGGGGAGTTTCGAATTAGTACGGTCTTGAGTACAAAGCTCGAGCGAATATGTTCGACGCCAGGAATGCGCGTCAGTGTCCGCGTCAGAAAGTTCTGGTACGAGCCCATGTCTGGGACGACCACGCGCAGGATGAAGTCGGCGTCGTCGGTCATGGTGAAGCAACTCATAACCTCCGGTGCGACAACAATTTCCTTCTCGAAGCCCTTGATGACAGCCTCCGACTGATTCACCAGCGTGACGGCGACGAATACATTCAGATCCCCGATCAAGGAGTTGTCCCCATCGAATGGTGATAAAGCTGTGGAAAACGCGCGACGGCCCTTTTCTGGCCGAGGTTTGCGGGCAATGCCCAACGATTAAGCAGGCCCCACGTGTGCCCTGCATTGCTCGCAGAAGCGGCCAATCCAATGCATCTCGTTGTGCACTTCACTCCACGGTCGAGTTTGCGGTGGCAAGTCGCTGTGCTACGGCCCCTCGGGTGCGAGAGGCCGCCCCCCGACGTCGGTACAAGAGTCCGCTGCACATTCATTTTTTCGCTCCGCTGACAGTGATCTATGCTAATCCCATCGAGGAAGCGGCCGGAGTTGAAAATGGTAAAACTGCGCTGGCTGGCAATTTTGCTCACGACGCTGGCAATCGTCTTGGCAGGGTGTGGTAATGGCGGCAGCGATAGTGGGGACAGTACGACCAATGCCCTGACACCACCGGCCGGTCTGGTCGAGCGCGACGAATCGCCGATCTACGCAGTGGGTGTTCCAATTGTCCCGGAAACGGTGAGCAACAGCGGGGGTGCTATTTCGCAATGTACGGTCTCTCCGCCGTTGCCGCCAGGCCTGAGCCTCAATCCCCAGGATTGCACGATCAGCGGCACGCCTACTGGCAGTAGCCACGCGACGGTTTATACGATCACGGCGACTAACGCTGCGGGCAGTACGACCACCCGGGTCGAAATCGAAGTCAAGGACGTTCCCATTGCACCAGACGGACTGGACTACCTGGACCGGTCGGTCATTTACCCGACCAATGCCCCCATCACACCCAACACGCCGCTCAGCACGGGGGGCGAAATCACACAGTACAGCGTTTCGCCGGCTTTGCCGGCGGGCCTTGCCATGGACCCTCAGACCGGCATTATCACTGGCACCCCCACAGCAGTGACCGCATCAGCGGTCTATACGGTGACGGGCACCAACAGCGTGGACAGTGTCCAGGCCCTGCTGACGATCGAAGTGGCTGCGGCGGCCGTGCCGCCGGTTGGCCTCGTCTATGTGGATCCACTTCCCGAATATATTGTTGGCGCGCCGATCACGTACAACGAGCCTGCCTATTCCGGCGGCGAAGTCACCCAGTTTTCGGTATCCCCTGCGTTGCCGGCAGGATTGAGCATCAACACGCAGAGCGGGGTCATTAGCGGCACGCCCGCTGCCGAACTGGCTCAGACGACGTTCTTCGTTACCGCCAGCAATAGCGCCGGCAGCGTTACCGCGCGGATCTCCCTTACTGTGGCCGCAGCCCAGGTCGGTCGGTGGCAACCCGCCGATGCCATGAATCTAGGGCGCTTCCGGCATACGGCCACACTGTTGCCCGACGGTCGAGTCCTGGTGGCGGCAGGGAACAGGAAGCAGGCGACCTCCTCTACCGAGTTGTTTGATCCGTCCACGAACGGCTGGACACGAACTGGCAGCCTTGCGCGGAGCCGGCAAGCGCACTCCGCCACGCTTCTACCCGACGGGCGAGTCCTGGTGGCGGGGGGATTCGGCACCGGTGGAGGGAACGCGCTCAACTCGGCCGAACTCTACGACCCCGCCACCGGCGGTTGGTCGCAGACCGGCAGCCTGGGCCAGCAGCGTGACAGCCACACCGCCACGCTGTTGCCCGATGGCCGCGTGCTGGTGGCAGGCGGCGAGGGTCAGGGAGGCAGTACGGGCGCCCTGGCGTCGGCCGAACTCTACGATCCAGCCGCGGGCACCTGGTCACCGACCGGCAATCTTGGTCAGGCGCGCAAGCAGCACACCGCCACGTTGCTGCCCGATGGCAGGGTCCTGGTAGCCGGCGGCGAAGATGCCAGCGGCGGCGCACTGGCCTCGGCCGAGCTATATGACCCCGCCACGGGCACGTGGTCGTCGACTGGCAGCATGAGCCAGGCCCGCAACGCCTATGCCGCCGCGAAACTCACCGACGGCAGGGTGCTCGCAGCCGGGGGATTCAATGGCACCCAGGCACTCGCAACCGCTGAACTTTACGATCCCACGACGGGTACGTGGTCAGCGACAGGCAGCTTGCAACAGGCACGTGACTTCCACACTGCCACGCTCCTGGCCAACGGGCGAGTGCTGGTGGCTGGCGGTACAGCCGGGAGCGACTTGTTCGTGAGCGAGATGTACGACCCCACGACTGGAAGCTGGTCCCAAGTCGGCAGTCTTGAGCAAATGCGTGAGCAACACACAGCAACGTTGCTCGCAGACGGCAGGGTCCTGGTAGCGGGCGGAATTGGACGCGGCATCTTGTCCTACACAGAACTGTTTCACTAGATTGTGAGGGCGCCAAGGTCGTGGGCCGAATCTGATCCGAGGCCGTTCCGCAGAGCGATTTAAACTGGCCGGCAAGCAACCGAAAGCTGAATTCCCTCGAGGAGGGCGAAATCATGAGCAAACTCTTCGTAGTGTCGTTCAAGGTTTTTGTCGCTAACAGGCTGAACATCGAGTCCGTTTTTGTCGGCCTATCCATTGCTCTCACACTTGCACTGCAAGGGTGCTCAACTACGCCCGGACGATTGCCAGCAGTCCCACGCGAAGTAACAAGTAATGCTGAGATTCCAGGTATGCCTGGTGTGCGCTACGCTGCGGGTGCGGATGCCCCCGGCCTGACTGAAGCGGCTTTTGACGCACTGAAGAGGGAAAGGGATTATCTCGCCCGACAGGGGCAGACTGGCCCGATGCCACCGGCGGTATATCTCGCGATTTCGGGTGGCGGTGACAACGGCGCATTTGCTGCGGGCTTGCTGAATGCATGGACGGAGACAGGAACAAGGCCAGAGTTCAAGCTGGTCACCGGCATCAGCACAGGTGCGCTGATCGCGCCTTTCGCTTTTCTCGGAGCGAAGTACGACGCGACGCTGAAGCAGGTCTACACGACTATCTCCCCGAAGGACGTCCTGGAACAGCGTAGTTTTCTCGGGGGCGTGCTAAGTGACGCGATGGCTGATAACCGACCGCTACTGACGCTGACCCGAAAATTCATGACTGAGGATCTGCTCAAGGAGATCGCAGCCGAGTACGCCAAAGGCCGCATGCTATTAGTCGCGACGACCGACCTTGATGCGCGTCGAGGAATCATTTGGGACATGGGAAAGATCGCGACCTATGGCGGTCCCAAAGCACTGGACCTGTTCATAAAGGTCTTGGTCGCTTCCACTTCAATTCCAGGCGCCTTTCCCCCAATGATGATTGACGTGGAAGTCAATGGAACCCGCTACCAGGAAATGCACGTTGATGGTGGTGTCGTGGCACAGGTATTCGCCTACCCCGCGACACTCCGTGTACAAGAGGAGGCGGCTTCGGTCGGCGTCCGCCGCGACCGCCAGCTTTACATTATTCGCAACGCTCGACTCGACGCGGACTGGGTGCAGGTGGAACGCTCTACGATGAGCATAGCCTCTCGCGCGGTCGCATCGATGATTCAAAGCCAAGGCATCGGCGATCTTTACCGCATCTACGCGACTGCCAATCGCGATGCCGTTGACTTCAATCTTGCCTTCATCCCGGCAAGCTTCAACGCTCCTCATAAAGAAGAGTTTGATACCGAATATATGCGTGCACTCTACGACACCGCCTATAAGATGGCATTGAAGGGCTACCCGTGGGCTAAGGCACCGCCCGGATTTGCTTTGCCGCGCGTCACGGCAACGGAGAAATAGCGCATTTATGGCATTGATTGGCGCGCTCCACTCCGCGATCCAGGATCTCCAGCTCGTTCCATTCTCCGCATAACTGATGCGAGCGACCTCCCGCGGGCCGAGCAAGCCTGGCGGCCAGGCGTTGCGCCTGTCCCGGTGCGGGGGCCAGGACGAAAGCGGTACACAGCTTGATGCGGGTGCGGCCGACAATACGCCCGAACTGATCTATTCATGAGGTGCAGGAACGTACTCTCTAATGACCATGTGTAGCCTCGGAAAAGAGGCGGCTATTGGCCGGACCCGGTCGTCGACACTCATTCACGAGCCGGGCCCAGCTCAATCGGCGGTTCGCGACCCAAGGGAGCCATTCAGTTGCGTTGAATCGAATGACTGCAGCGGGCCACAATCCGGCCAATGATGGACCGGCGCGAAGTGAGCCTCACTCTGGCTTACCATGCGGGATTCCAGGCGACGGGCTTTGCGCTCACAGCTATTCCGTAGCACTCAGATCTAGTTCCCGACCATTCGGACGCTGGTCAGCGGCGAGGGCGAAAACGCCCGCACCACGCCGCACTCGTCCAGCGCGCAGAAACCGTGTTGCTGAATCTCTTGCAGCACAAGCGGCGGATGGATACCGGGCATCGGTGTATCCAGGGTGAGTTGCGTGGTGATCTCTGTCTGGGGTGGTCCGAACCAGAGACGGACGACGACGGGACAGTCGAGGAGAGAACGGCCAGCCGGCAAGAGCAGAGCCCTATTGCCGTGCCGCAACACGACGATGTTCATGATGACTGCAAAAGCGGACTGTCGCGCCTGGGTTCCCGAGCCGCCCGGTTAGGGAAAGAGCCCGCCCGCGTCTGGGAGCGTCGGGCGGCCAATAACCGAGGCGCCGATTGCGAAACGCCTCGAAAATGACCTTAGTACAGCCGCTCCCGCTTTTTGAGCGGGGCGAAACGCGTGATCCCTTTCCGCGCGCGAAGGACTGCGCGCCGCCGCGCGTAGCGTGAGTCTCCATTACTCGGACGGCAAGACGCGTGCTGCGGCGCATTCGCACCCCAGGTGGTCCACCAGGGCGTAACTTGATCAATTACGTACCGTGAATTACGTACCGTGCAAGTGTGTGTGTCGAGTCTGCCGGATGGTACCGATGCGGCATTTCAACCGTACCATCCGCGGTAGGGAGAAAGCGCAAAGTGTGAAGCCACCGACTTTTACAGGACGTGGCTATATATCCGCCTTCTTGAATTCCGGCTCATCTCAGACGTATATTTATTCTGCTCAGACGAGCTCACCGGCAAAGCTATTCAATGTTTCCTGTGCTGAGGTCGCCATGTTCATCACACTGCACCGAAACGGGGCCCGCGCATTGTTCGTCCGTGCTGGCACGCCTCTTACTGAAATTCCTCGCGATGCGCTACAGTGGCTCGGCACCATCGAGACGTCAGCCGACGCAGAACTCGATGACAAGACGCCAACGTTGGGCCTCAGCCCATCGGCAGTCCTGTACGACATCACGGTCCATGGATACTGCGCACTAGATGTGCCTGAGCATATTGGCTCGCCGCCCCGTGCTGGGTCGTCGGAAATAGTTCAGTCTGGCTGACGCCTCGTCGGCCAACTTGTTGGCGATGGCAAGATCTGCGGGAGTAGGTGTCAGCACGCCCCGCGCCATGGAAAGTGCAAAAGGTTCGCCGGTGAGCCCATAGCGCCGGATTAAGGTGGCTTCGACATCCAGAATGGAAGTCATGGTCGGGTGCCTATGCCACGATTGCGCAGCGCAACACGCTGCCTCATCCTGGCACATCAGCGATCCGAAAAGCCATCATCCCGCCGTGCACACTCCCGCGGTGGGCAAGGCACAGTGCGTTCCAGCGCATGAATGTCGCTACATTGGCGGAACGGGTCATGGCATCCGCTCTCGCGCTTGTCCGGTCGGTACAGCACGTTGCCGTTCCTGTACGCGCACGAACGTCAAACGCCCACTACGTTCAAGCACCACACGTTCAATTTCGTGCAGCGTCTCTGCGTGGAAGCTCGCGCGCAGATTGGCCCGCAGGTCTTCGTCGCTCAACATGGCGCGGGCCATGCCGGCGCGGTCGAGCTTTCCTTGTCGCATAAGATCGATCGGACTGCCCCCGACGAACCGGTCGAATGCCGGAAAGCGGCTTGACAGGACGCCGACGAGGCGATGCAAGACGACGAGAGCGCCGGATGCTGCCAGCGTACCGATCACTGGGCTGGCACCGACCACGGCACGTGACAGGACGGCACCAAGTAACAGCATGATGCAGAGGTCGAATGATGTCTGCTGTGAGAACGCACGACTGCCGGCTAGTCGCAGCAGCGCCCACGCGGCAACAAAGATGAGGATAGCGCGCGCACTCATCTGCCACCAGGCGAGGTGATCGCCCTCGCCAAATATGGAAAACATGAGTTGCATGATGAAACTTCCTGAAGCGTCGACACTTGCGGTGGAAAGGGCATCTTCCATGCCAAGTTGGTATAGCTTGTGCGTAGCAGCTTCCATCTGCGCTAGTGGGTACCGTCAGATAACCCTGCCAATCTCGTACAGAAAAAATTACACGGCGGCAGATCGTTGTCGATGTAATTGTTTCGCCTCAGGAGCGCCCCGTGACCGTACCGAAAGACAAAATAGCTACGACGAAGCCAGCTCCAGAGGAATCGACATCTGCTGCATCGAACGCCGTGCGCAAAGGACAGATCAGCGGGCACGTCGATCGTGCAACATTCCGTGACCGGTTCCGCTCCCGATTCTATGACCCAGCGTACCGCAAGGAGGACGCCGCGATCGAGCGGCTCGAATCGATTGCCTGGGAGGCGTATCAAGCAGGTCGCAAGGCGCCAGTTACGGTGAAAGCCGGTCCCGGCCATGCGGACCCTGATTATGAGTTGTCGGTCGAATGGCGCGAAGCAAAGACGGCGATCGAGGCCGCGCAACGTGAACACGACGACCCTGCATCTGCATCTCGAGTACTTCTGGTAATAGCGTCATCGCGCAATGATTTCACGTGTCCTGGCGAAGTTTCGAAGTCATGGCGCCTGGCGACCCTGGCGCGGAACCGGCTACTACGAGAAGGGATGCAGGTCGATTTGCTGGATCTGAGCAGATTGACCTCCGATCCTGACCTCCAGATTCATCCGTGCAAGGGCTGCGTGTCGACAGCCATGCCCCTCTGTCACTGGCCCTGCAGTTGTTATCCCAATCATTCTCTCGGTCAGGTCAACGACTGGATGAACGCACTGTATCCTCGCTGGGTGCGTGCCCATGGCGTGATGATTGTCTCGCCAGTTTACTGGTACCAAGCCACTGGCCCGCTCAAACTGATGATGGACCGGCTCGTGTGCGCGGATGGAGGCAACCCTGACCCGAGCAGCACGCATGGCAAGCAACCTGAGGAAGCCAAGGCGCTGGAGTTGCAGGGCTGGGGCTATCCCAAACACCTGGCCGGGCGTGTCTACGGTGTCGCGGTGCATGGCGACGTCGCTGGCATTGACGGCGTGCGTCGCGCGCTATGCGACTGGCTGGACTGGATGGGGTTCATCGACGCAGGGCATTTGGCCAAGCTCGATCGATATATCGGTTACTGGCGCCCGTACGCCACCAGCCATGCCGAGCTCGATCACGATCAGGCCGTGCAACGCGAGGTGGAAAGCGTAGCCGGCGCAATGGCGGAAGCGGTTTGTCTTCGCCGGGCGGGAAAACTTGAAGCGCCTGACCGCAATGTCCCGCCCGTCCGGCAGAAGTGAGATTCGAAGGGAGGACCTGATCTTGTCCGGGGGAAAGAAGGTTTCCCGTCGGGCGTACCGGAACCACGCACGAGTGGCCTTACAATTGCGCCAACCATCAATCTTTCCCCACACTTTTGCCCTGGCGACTATGGAAAACTTGCCTGCCGCGCGGCCGTCCACCGACGTGATTCTCGACGACATCGCATCGGTGAACCGCATTGAGTCGGTTCCAACCATTCTGCAATTGGTTTGTGACGCCACCGGTATGGGCTTCTCCGCCGTAGCCCGGGTCACCGACGAGTCATGGACGGCCTGCGCCGTACATGACCGAGTGTCGTTTGGATTGCGTTCAGGCGACCATCTCGATCTGCGCACAACGCTGTGTTTTGAGTCCCGAGCGGCCCGGCAGCCCATCGTGGTGGACGACTTTGATACGCATCCCGTTTATCGGGGCCACCATACGCCCCAGATTTATGGGTTGAGAAGCTACATTTCCGTGCCCATCGTGCTTGCCGACGGCACGTATTTTGGCAATCTCTGTGCGATCGACGCCAAGCCGGCATCCGTGGCTAACTCGCGCACGCTGGCGATGTTCGAAAGCTTTGCGAGCCTTATCGCGACGCAGCTTGCCAACGACATGGTGACACAGGGTATCCACGCAGCATTGTCCCAGGAGCGTGAGACCGCCAATCTGCGCGAGCAATTCATTGCGGTGCTCGGTCATGATCTTCGAAACCCCCTTTCAGCCATCAGCTACGCCGCACAGGGGTTGGTGCTACGCAAGGAAGATCCAGCGCTCGTGAAGACGGGTCAGAAAATCCAATCAGCCGTGCAGCGCATGTCAAAGCTCATTGCGGACGTCATGGATTTCGCCCGGGGACGACTCGGTGGCGGACTACCCGTTGAGGCAGTTCTCCAAACTGACCTTGCGTCATCTTTGAATGCAGTCGTGCACGAGCTCGCGGAAACGCACCCGGGCCGGACCATACATGATGACATCCGGATTGACGTGCCAATATTGTGCGATATCGGCCGCCTGCAGCAGTTGACGTCAAACCTGGTCGCCAATGCCATTGCTTACGGTGCATCAGACGCTCCGGTGGTTGTGAATGCATACACTCGGGACGAACAACTGGTGCTGTCCGTCGCCAATGCCGGGTCGCCTATTGCCCCGGAAGATGTCGAGCGAATCTTCGAGCCATACTGGCGCCCCGCGACGCAGAGCACCGTCGGGGGTCTCGGCCTTGGGTTGTACATTTGCAATGAGATCGTCAAGGCGCACGGCGGCAAGCTACAGGTTCATTCCACACAAGAGACGGGAACGCGTTTTACGGCATCGTTGCCCATTTCTCACTGAGTCAGCGCACGAGCCCGGCATGGTTCCCCCCGGGTATTCAGGCGTGGCGATCAGATGACATGAGCCAGCCACCTGACGGGGCAATGGCTGTTCATCGTCGGTCTTGTCGGTCGCACGGAAGTCACGATTTGCTATCTGTCTGACATCGAAACACTACGGTTGTTGCTAGATTAGCCTCAAACAAACGACGGCGGCTCAGGACCTCGCGATCATGTTCAGTGACGTTTATCGCGCTGGTCTGCCAACGCTTGTTCTGCTCTCTCTCGCCTTGGGCCTACCGTTGCCCTGTACAGCGGCCGATCAGGATCCCACCAGCAGCCTTGAAGAAGTGGCCGCTGCGAGCGGCAGCGAGATATCGAAGCCGGAGGAGTCAGTCTCTGTCCACGGGCAGTCGACATACATCTGGCAGTACAAGCCATCATTCCCCGCCACCTACACCGGTCCGAAAAGTCTGCTGCCTTCAGCGGAGCATGGCTATTCGTGGTCGGCGACGTTGAGCGTCGGACTTCGTCTCTGGCATGGCGCCTCTGTCTTTCTGGATCCCGAGTTGATCCAGGGTGTTGCTTTCTCCGATTCGCAGGGACTGGGCGGCCTGGCCAACGGCGAATTGGCAAAGGCCGCCGTCGCCAACCCGACCATCTACAGGGCGCGTCTCTTCGTGCGGCAAGAGATCGCGCTGGGCACTGAAATGGCATCGGCAGAGTCCGGCTTTCATCAGCTAGCAGGCCAGCAGGCCAAGCGCCGCGTTGTGATCACGGCCGGCAATCTTTCGGTGCTGGATGTCTTCAATAGCCTCGAATACGCGCACGATCCTCGCAGCGAGTACCTCAACACCGCGTTTGCCTCCCATGCCTCCTTTGACTTCCCGGCCGACGCGCGCGGCTATACATGGGGGGCGGCAGTCGAGTACATCGATGGCGATTGGGCGGTGCGGATGGGCCGCTTCCTACAGCCGCTGGAGCCGAACGGGCTGCAGCTCGACACCAGAATCTTCGATCACTACGGCGACATGTTCGAGCTCGAGCATGGGTACATGCTATTCGGCAATGCGGGGAAGGCTCGCCTGCTGCTCTGGCGCAACCATGCCCATATGGGGGCCTTCTCCGAGGCTCTGGACCTGGCATCCCGCACCGGCAGCGCTCCCGACGTAGGGCAGGTACGGCGGGAGCACGCGAAGGTGGGTGTGGGGGTTAGCCTGGAACAGAAGGCGGGCGACTCGCTGGGGCTCTATGTCAGAGCCGATTGGGCCGATGACAAGACCGAAAGCTACGCATTTACTGAGGTCGGGCGCAGCGCTTCGGCTGGGGCGATCTTGAAGGGTGGTTATTGGCATCGAGCCATGGACAGCCTCGGCGTCGCCGTAGCCATCAATGGCCTTTCCAAGCAGCATCAGGAATACCTCGCGCGCGGTGGCCTGGGTGGCTTTCTTGGCGACGGCGCGCTTCGGTATGGCCCCGAACAGGTTTGCGAGGTGTTCTACAGCATGGCGGTACAGCGACACCTTTTTATCAGCCCAGACTTCCAGTACATCCGGCACCTGGGGTACAACCGCGACCGGGGTCCGGCACGGTTTTACGGCGTGCGGGTGCACGCTCAGTTTTGATTGCGGCCATCCAGGAGGCCACCATGGAGCAAATCGAAGCACTCGACAGTGTTAGCCCGGAGGAGAAGGAGCCGTGGTACCGGCTCATGGGACCTGGCCTCGTGACAGGGGCGGCCGACGATGATCCCAGTGGAATCGTCACCTATGCGCAGGCCGGCGCGCAGTTTGGCAACGCTCTGCTGTGGAGTGTCATCCTGACGCTGCCGCTGATGATCGCCATCCAACTCGTCTGCGCGAGGCTTGGACGGATCACGGGTAGAGGTATTGTGGCCAACATCCGGCGCCACCAGTCACGCCCGCTCGCATATGCCTTCGTAGTGCTGCTGGTGATAGCCAACACGATCAATGTCGGCGCGGACTTGGCCGCAATGGGCGATGGTCTGGCATTGGTTGTCGGTGGGCCGCGCTGGGTGTACACGCTGGTGTTTGCCGTAGCTTCACTGGTACTGCAACTTTTCGTGCCCTACCGGCAGTATTCGCGTTATCTGAGGTGGCTGAGCCTGTCGTTGCTCGTCTACGTTGCCGCGATGTTCATGCTCAAAATAGATTGGCGCGTGGCCGCCGTGGCAATCGTTTCGCCGCGTTTCGAATTCTCCAGCAGCTATGTGCTTATGGTTGTCGCGGTCCTCGGCACGACCATCAGTCCCTACTTGTTCGTATGGCAAGCCGCTTCCGAAGTGGAGGAGATGGAGGCGGACCGGAAGGCGTTGCCGCTGGAAGAGGCCCCCCGACAAGCGCGGGCGCAGCTCCGACGCATCAATGTGGATACCGTCACAGGCATGGCGGTATCGGCGATCATCGCGCTTTGCATCATGCTGACCGCGTCGTATGCGTTGCACACCATGGGCGTTCTGGATATCGACAGTTCGGCCGCAGCGGCCAAGGCACTTGAGCCAGTGGCGGGGAAATGGGCTATGCTGCTTTTTAGTCTGGGGGTAATCGGGACAGGTTTGCTGGCGGTTCCGGTCCTGGCTGGGTCCGTCGGCTATGCGGCAGCGGAAGCGATGCGTTGGAGACGTAGCCTCGAAGAGAAGCCACTTTCCGCACGACGGTTCTACGCGGTGATCGGCGTCACCATGGCGATCGGTACGGCGCTATGCTGGTTGCCCATTGAACCGGCAAAGCTGCTCGTGTGGAGCGCCGTATTCAACGGCGTCGCCGCTGCGCCAGCAATGATCGTGCTTCAGTTGATGTCTCGAAGCAAGGCCGTTGTTGGCATCTTTCGCACCCCGATTTTGGTTCATGTCATGTCGTGGCTCGCTACGGCAATGATGTGGGTCTCGTTGATGGTGATGGCCGTCCTGTCGCTATAGAAAAGCCGGCTGGAACATCCTCCGCGCTTGGTCCCCTCCACGAAGCGGTGTGACATTTTCCAAACCTCGTGACGAAATTCAGCTACCGGTCTGGCTCTACTTGTAGGAGTCTGTCCGACAGCGTTGTCAATAACTTTGGATCACTATTCCGTCAGATCCGTAATCATTGCCACTTCCATGTCTTCGTCTCAACGGTCTTCTGGGCCGCATCCCTTGGCGGAGCGCCACGATATCTTTCGCACGTTAGTCGAAACAGTCTCCGACTACGCGATTTTCCTGTTGGACCCTGATGGCATTGTCAGAAGTTGGAATCGCGGCGCGCAGCGGATCAAGGGATACGAAGCCTCCGAGATCATTGGTTCTCATTTTTCGCGGTTCTACACCGAAGAAGCGGTCGCTCGAGGCTGGCCGCAGAAAGAGCTAGAGCTGGCGATCCGGCATGGACGGCTGGAGGATGAAGGCTGGCGGGTCCGAAAGGACGGGACGCAGTTCTGGGCCAACGTCGTGATTACGCCTTTGCGTGACGAGGCGGGCGCGGTCATTGGATTTGCCAAGGTCACGCGCGACATGACGGAGAGAATGCAGGTTGCCGAGAAACTTCGAGAGCGAGAAGAGACATTCAGACTGCTGGTGCAGAACGTATATGACTATGCGATCTTCATGCTGGATCCGCGCGGCCTCGTTGTAAGCTGGAATGCCGGTGCCGCTCGCATCAAGGGCTACATGAGCGGGGAAATCGTTGGCCAACATTTTTCCAGGTTCTACCTCCCCGAGGATATCGCCGCCGACAAGCCGTCGCAGCTACTTGAGATCGCCCGCGCGAAGGGGCGGGTTCAGGAGGAAGGGTGGCGCGTCCGCAAGGATGGCTCAATGTTTTGGGCGAGCGTGACGTTGACTGCCATCTACGATGATCACCGCCAATTGCGAGGATTCGCAAAGATCACGAGGGACATGAGCGAGCGCAAACGCCTGGAAGAAGTCGAGGCGTCAGCCAGGCGAATGAACGAGTTTCTCGCAACGCTTGCACACGAGCTAAGAAATCCGCTGGCTCCGATGTTCAGTGCGACCTCCATCATGGACCTCGCGCCTGAGGATACGCCGTTGGTTCGTGCAAACCTGGGGGTAGTGGGTCGCCAACTTCGCCATCTAGCACGTCTCGTGGACGATTTGCTGGACGTTGGCCGCATTGCGGCAGGAAAGCTGGAACTGCGCAGAATGGTGATCCCGGCCAGAGAGATCGTTGCGGCTGCCATCGAAGGGAGCCGCCCGATCATCGAGGGAAAATCCCAACGGCTTCAGTGCAGTCTTGCCGATCCCGACTTCTTGGTAACGGGGGACCTCACTAGACTTGCTCAGGTGCTGCAAAACGTACTTATTAACGCCTCGAAGTTTTCCGAAGAGGGGGCGACGATTGCGTTGCGGTGTTCGATTAGTGGCCACATTGGACAAATAGAGATTGCTGATCAGGGATGTGGCATTCCAGCAGAATCTCTGGATGACATTTTCCAGTTGTTTGTCCAGGCGGCCCCACCGGGCCATGCAGGGAGCGGAGGATTGGGTATCGGGCTATCGCTTTGCCGCTCGATCATCGAGTTGCATTCTGGTTCAATCAGTGCAGCAAGCCCGGGCCCGGGGTTGGGCAGCACGTTCACCATTAGGTTACCTATTGTGACAGAAGGCGAACACCTGAATGCGCTGCCTCAGTCGGCTCCTGGCGAGTCGCTTCGTATACTTTTGGTCGACGACAACCGGGACGCTGCCGACAGCTTGGGGCTATTACTGCAAATGACCGGGCATGCCGTTGTCGTAGCCTACGATGGCGTAGCGGCGCTACGCAGCATCGCCAACTTCGTTCCGGATGTGGCACTTATCGATCTGGCTATGCCTGACATGGACGGCTTCGAACTCATCAAAGAGCTGCGCGAGTATGGAAAGCTGCAGGAAACACGCTACTACGCGTTGACAGGGTTCGGACAGGCTGGCATCAAGCAACACACCACAGAAGCGGGATTCCACGGTCATATCGTTAAGCCGATTGACATCGATGCATTGATGGAGGTGCTGCGTCAGCCCGGCTGAGGGTTCCCCTTCTCAATCGAGGCCAAGAAACCACGGAGCTAAATGAGGCCGCGACCCGCCTCGTCGAGGGCGTCAAGAATCTCCGCAAGTATCTTTCTCCCCTCGTCTATTGTTCGCGCGGTCGAGACATTTGCAACCATTCCTTCGTCGGCCAAAATCACAACGAGGTGAGGGAAATCTTGCGAGGGTGGAATATAGATGGCACCGTGCATCATCCAGTCTTCATTGCATATACGTCTGCGCGTCAGGTTCCGATAACGTACGCAAGTTGCTTGCCTGTCTATGCTGCACTTGCAGAATTCCAGCCTTAATAGCCACGTCTTGGGCAGAGTTCTAGGGTCCAGTAACGCTCTGGCGCACCGATGTCGGAAAGCTGCGCCGCGTCGAACAGCGGCAGTTGGCTCTCGTAAGCTTCCACCGCGGCCATCTTTTTGGCTTGCCAACAGGCCACCGGAAGGTGAACCGGTTCGGCAATCAGCCCGGCTTGCAACCAACTCAACAGACGACTCTGCAGGACGCCTGGCACTCTACGGTGGATGGCATCCTCATAGAACAGCCAGTGGACCGGCGGTGTGGGCGCAGCGTCCTCATCAGGGGCGCCGACGGTGCTTGGGGTGTTCAGGCGCATGAGCGTGGCGCGCAGCAACATACAGGCGTGACCGACGAGTACATGGTCGCTGTGGAACAGCCCCATCGGTGCCAGCACGGTGCCACCACGCTTAAGGGGTGACGACGCGGAGAGCCCGGTCATGATGTCTATCGCGCTACGGCGCTCGCCGTATTGCCCGTCCAGAAATTCCAACCATTCTGGCTGCGCCCCCAGCAGTTGAAGGCTACGAACGTCCTCGCCACGCCGGTTTGCCACGGCCTGCGTTCCGCTCGAAAATCCGGCCGCACGATCCCAGTCAGTCAACGCCGTTTGGAATTCCGGCATTCCAGCGAGAACAGTTACGACCACGGTGCCCTTGGAGGCCGCAATGAGTGCCCCGCAACTGAATACGGCATCATCAAGATGCGGAGAGATGACAGTCAACGGTTCTGGAAGCTGGTGGATACACATCGAGATCTCTGATGACGTCAAAGGATGGGCGCCTGCGGCCTGCGACGCAGTTTGCGGGGACTACTCCGGCGACGGAATGTCGCAATGCATGGCGAGCATTGCGAGGTGGTCGGAGAAGCCGGCGGGGGCCCGGCCATGCGCACGGGCGCTAGTTACCACGTGTGGACGGGTACTCCATGCAATCTGAGCATCAAGCGCGAGCAGGCGCTCCACCAAGGCGACATCTTCGCTGCTCGCATCAGGTGGAAAGCCGCCGGCGCGTTGATACGCGATCGAACAAACACCGAAGTTGGCCCCATGTATATGTCGGTGGCCCTCCGTGCGCTGGTAGCGTGACGCGAACGTTGCTGCGACATGTGGTGGTTGGTCGCTCCAGTCTTCCACCGTTATCAACCCGCATACGGCGTCGGCGCGCAACGACAATTGGGCCACGAGCCAGTCTGGTGCCACGCGACTGTCGGCGTCGGTGAAGGCCAGCCAGCGGGCATCGCAGGCCAGCAAATGCGTGGCGCCCGTATGACGAGCCATGCCCACGTTGCGCGCGCCGATCGGCAGGCAGATGATGTGTGCCGACACGGCATGGGACCGCGCGATGGCCAGGGAGTTGTCGCTGCAATCGTCCAGTACGACGGCCACCACGACCTCTTCCTGATTGAGTCCCGGATGCAGTGCAGCCATGCGCAAGGCGAGCAGACAGGCTTCCAGACACGCCTCCTCGTTATGCACCGGGACCACGACACCAATCATTGTATGCACTCCCGCTCGCGCAGCGGTTGCGCGTTGCGTGACCAGATTTCGAGGAGGAAGTCGGGTTCGATATGCCGGACATGGCGGTGGATTCCGCGCAGACCGGCAATTGCGGCGTGAACGTGGCGCGTGGACATCGTGCGTGCCGGGAATGGACGCAGCCAGTGGCAGGCGACGATGGTGCCAGCCGGTGTAAGGGAGTTTGCCGCCAGCATTGCAGTCCGCCGCCAGTCTTCCGGCATAAAGTAATAGCCAAGCTCACTGAGGACAACCAAGTCGAAGGTGCCTGGTGGCCACTCGCCGGGCAGATGGACAACATGTGCCTCGACATGGGATTGGTGCACCAACCGTTCCCGGGTTCGCTCGACAGCCCGTGGCACGAGGTCGACGGCCAGCAGCGTATCGCATCGCGTCGCAAGGCGTTCGGTCAGTGCACCGGTGGCGCAGCCGGCTTCCAACGCGCAGGCGTAGCGAGACTCTGGCAGCGCAGCCATCAGAATGTCGCGCTTGCGCGCTTCGTACCACAGGGTGTCGAATCCCCACGGGTCCACCTGCTGGAAGATCGGAGCAAAGTCAGCGGCCGTCATAGCGTGCTATCACGGCGCACTTCGCTTTGGCTGAGCGCGCTACCCAGCGCCGCAAGATCGCGCTCCGCATGGCTTTGCCTCAGGAACACTGGCAAGTCGGCAAAACGCGCCGCAAGTGCGGGGTCCTTACAGAGCGGCCCAGCGCCAAGCACGTTGCCGGCGCGCCGCATGACACGTTGCGCGACGGATTCCACTTCCAGGCGCACCCGCATGGCGGAGACGAAGGCGTCGGCTGTGGGATTCGCATCGATCCACGCTGCTGTCTCGCGCAACAGTGCCGCACAGGCCTGCAACTCGCAGCCCATCGCGCCAAGATGAGCCGTGGCATGCGGATCGTCACGCCTGCACACGACATCCCGGACGGCCCAGTAGAAAGGCAACACCGTGCCGTACCAGCATGCCGCGATGCCCGCGCCGCCGTGCCAGAATCCCGGGCGATCTAGATACGCGCGTGGTGCGCCGACTTGTAGCGCAGGGCAATCTAACATCTGCACGTCGATGCTGTAGGTGTCGCGCATGCCCACCGCATGCCATCCGTCACCCGTGATCGTGACGCAGGGCCCTTGCGTGTCGACGACGGCGAGGATTCTATGGTCGTTTTCGTCAACGCAGGTGACTAGCGCGTGGGACACGCCATCCGCACCGGAACACCAGGCTTTGCGACCAGTCAGTAGCAAGGGAGGCGCATCCGCGAGGCCCGTCCTCGCCCGCAGGCTAAGGACGTCGGCGTCCTTAGCCTGCTGCGCGTCCACGCGTGCATCGGGCGATTCGGCGGCCCAAACCGCCCAGCGGGTATCTGGCTCGGGCGTCGCATCGGCGAGCTCAGCGAGAATGGCCAGGGCGTCAGCATGCGCTTCAAACAGCTTGATGGCGACTGCACCCTGGGCGGCAGCGATCTTTTCGAACAATCGCCAACGGGCGATCGTGCTTCCACAGCCTGGCAATGGAATGGGGTGATGACCGACGTGCTGAGCGATGATCGCGTCGAGGGAGAATTTCGGGATGTCATGGGACAGTACTCGCATTTCCGTGCTCAGCAAGTTCCTTGCCTAGCGAAACGACAATACACTCGCCGTGCGCCTGGCACTAGCAGTAGAGGAACGTTCCACTGTGCTGTGGACTTACTGCCAATTGCGACGGAATGTGCAATCTTTACCGGGCTTCGCACAAGCGTGTCGGCTTGACAACAAGTGGGCATGCTAGCGATTGAAATCGCTTAGAGGTCACTTACGCGCATGGCATGTAGCGAGGCAGTCATCCTAGTTGGTCGGCTTACGAATTGGCATCGCTGCCAACTGGCGTAAGATGGGGTGAAGGAACTTCTTACTTTCGCAGATTCGGCGGGGGGAAGAGATGCTACTGGCTGACTTCATCTTGCGGGACATGGCGCGCATTTTGGCGGAGTGGGAGGCGTTCGCCGCGACGCTGTTGCCGGCCGCCCGGCGCATGGACTCGATGGCCTTGCGCAACGACGCACAGGAGATCCTGCAAGCGGTGGCCAAGGATCTCTCGACGCGGCAAACCAGCGACGCCCAACGCGAAAAGTCCCTGGCGTGGGCCCCGAAACCCATCGGTGCGCCAGAGACCGCTGCGCAAACGCATGCACTGTTGCGGGGGCATAGCGGCTTTAACATCAATCAGATCGTTGCCGAGTACTGGGCGCTGCGCGCGAGCGTGCTGCGATTATGGATGGCGCGACTGTGCGCTGATGGCTTCGGATCTGGAGGATGTGATCCGCTTCAACGAGGCAATTGACCAGGCCATCGTGGAGTCGATAGGCTTTTTTTGATGAGCAGGTCGAGCAGGCTCGCAATCTGTTGCTTGGCATGCTGAGGCATGATTTGCGCAGCCCACTACATACGATCCAAGTGCAAGGCGAGTGTCTGATTCGCCCGTTCGATCCCGAAGCGCAAGGGACAAACGCACATTGTCCCGGCGAACTTTCAACGCCTCCAACGCGCCAATCATAGACTCCAAGCTGCGTCGCGCCAGCGCCGCAGCTCCCCCTTCCTCTTCCAATTGGGCGACGAGTTGGCGCTGAAGAACGATCTTGGCCGAGACCTCACGAATGTATCGATCAGCGATCACAAGTGACCGAAAAGTAATTTTCGCGTCCATACAATTCCTCCAAATAGCATGGATTTTTTCAAAATAATATCGAGGCGGCAGTTCTGCGAACTAGGGTTATTACTGATCCAATCTGCGGGACTTTTCAGGAGGGCGGCTGGCATGCGCAGCGCAATCGGCGGTCGGTGAAATCAGATCTTTTCCTACACCGCTCGCTTATCCAAGTGGCTACGCTGCAAAAAATAGGAGGGAGATAGAAGTTGGCCCCGGACATTTTTCAGCACTTGCTCGCGACGGAGCGGTACGTCCTGGATGTGTCGCGAGAAGCGGAACGGCAGAGGCACTACATAGCGAAGCTGGAATCACGCGGAGGGGACGCTTCCCGCGCGCGCGTTGATCTAAAAAGCATGCGGCAAGCGCTGGCAGCATTGCGAACGGAGCGCGATCAGTCAATCAACGCGATACGCGAGATGAACAGCGCATGGAACGTCACAATTCCATCATTGCGTGACAGAGTTGAGGCAGGCGCATCGACTACCTGAGTATCGGGTGTAGGACAGACACCTACCCCGAAAGGGTGCTCCCAGGCCTAGCCGAAATCGAGCAGCATTGCCACGCTGGAAACAGCACCTTTAATCCTAAATCGTTTGCCGCGGCGCCCCTGCGCTGCGGCATTTTTTTGGTGCGCCCGGCAGGGCGCACCCACTCGAGGGTGAAAGTCCCTTACACACCCGGCAAGGGGAAGTGTTAGCCAGAGGCAAGGGTTCCCCGGGTGACTGGGGGTCTGAAGGAAGCTCGAGGCAAAGCGCTGGCCTGACGAACAGGAAGCGGATATGAGGCGACGCATTGGGGTAAGGCAGCCAAAAAGGCCAAAGCCCAGTACTTGCACGGAATGATGCGGCGTATATCCGACAGGCATAAGCGTGAAGGTGGGTGCGTCATACCCGGGGAGATCTGCATCGCTGCCATGAGTGCTACCGACATCGAGAGGTGTAGGGATGGCGGTGCAGAAGTCAGCAAAGGCCATAGTAGGTGGGCGGTTTGCCATTGAAGGGCCGAACACGAACGAGCGTGATTAGGACGACAGACCTCGATACTTACCGACGAAGCCCAAATGCACGAACGAGTGCAGCCCACAGCGGAGGAAGGCGGGCGGAACCTGCCTGGGGCCGATGGGGGTGCGGAGGCTGGTACGGCGGCTGTCGGGCAAACGAAAGCGCAGGCGCCATCGCTGATGGAAGCGGTGGTCGAGAGAAGCAACATGTGGCTGGCGTACCGGAGGGTGGTCAGCAACGGCGGCGCGGCCGGGGTGGATGCCCTGGAGGTGACGGCGTTGCGGGGCTGGCTGAAGGAGAGCTGGCCGAGCGTCAGGGCGGCGTTGCTGGCCGGTCAGTACATCCCGCAGGCGGTGCGTGCGGTGGACATCCCCAAGCCTGCGGGCGGGGTGAGGACACTGGGCACCCGACGGTGGTGGACCGGCTGATCCAGCAGGCGCTGCTGCAAGTTCTCCAACCGATCTACGAACCGGGGTTCTCCGAGTCGAGCTACGGCTTCAGGCCGGGGCGCAGCGCTCAGCAGGCGGTCTTGCAGGCACAGCGGTACGTGCAGGAGGGCCGGCGCTGGGTGGTGGACATCGACTTGGAGAAGTTCTTCGACCGGGTCAACCACGACATCCTGATGTCGCGGGTGGCGCGGCAAGTGAAGGACCCCCGGGTGCTCAAGCTGATCCGGCGGTATCTGGAAGCGGGGCTGATGCGCGGCGGGGTGGTTGAGGCAAGGGGGCAGGGCACGCCGCAAGGTGGGCCGCTGTCGCCATTGCTCTCGAACATCCTACTGACGGATTGGGACCGCGCATATCACCGAAGGCCGAAATAACATCCGCCGGCAGATTCGCTTTATCAGGCAACTACGCCTGGAGGGAATTGGCACGCGGCCCGCCGAAGCATTGCTGCGCGCCTTGCGCCAGACAGTGGCCTCTTTGCAACAACAGCGCACCATCTTGCGTCGCAAGGCAGCCAGCACTCAGTACGACAGAGTTCGCAGCGCTCAGGCACGCACTTAGCCAGTCCGTCGGTTGTGATCTATTCCGTCTCCCCAACGGAATGGTATAGCGCTGAAGTGAATGGGACAGAGGTGGTTTAGCTTGCGCCATTTACTAAATTACCGACATCATCATGTTGTGCTTAGGACACATAGCCGAGATGTGGGAGTGAATTATGAATACGTCAATCAGGCCCCTAGTTGTGGTCTATTCTGTTCCCCCTGAGGAATGGTATATCGCCGAGATCAATGGAGGCGAAGTCCTTCAGCTTGGGCCATTTGACTCACAAGCTGCGATGGATGACCTGCTACCGAATCTTTACCCGACAGAATGTACCGTGGAGCTACCAGCACAGCCTGCGAAGCTAAATGATGAGGCCGTTACAATTCTCGGCAACGCTGCACTACGCGCTGCCTTGAAACAGACCATGGGCACCTAGTCAATCCGAATCGACTGTAGGCGCCTCAGGGCGTCTCGGTCATGCCGCGCTCGCAGCGGTGAGTAAATGCGTGTGCGCGGCTCTCCCGAGACGGTGTGCGTCCTGTTCCGCCCGTTGAAAATGTGCTGCCTATGCGTACGCTTCGAAAGCAGGTTGGGACCCGGCTTGCGCCTTGCGCGCCTCACCAGTCCCTGGAGCGGCCCCTAACACTTGCCGTCCTCGATCCGGCGAAGAAGATGGCTGGTGCGGCGTTGGCGATATTGCTCGCAGCTCTACGAATGCAATCTAGGGCGGCATGCCGGCAGCCCGGTTATGGTTGTCCGCCCAGCGGCCGCAAATCACGGCCCTACGGCGTTGCCGGCCTACTAACGCTGCTTGGCCCTATTCTCAAAGTACTCCAGGATCTGCCGCTGGGTCACCTCGCCCGCCATGCCGTGGTCGATTTCGTCGAAGTACTTGAATACGTTAGGCATGCCGGCCCGAGCTTCGGCGCGGTCCAGTTTGCCATTATGGTTCTTGTCGGCGGCGCTGAAGCGCTCGACAAAGCTGCGGGTGGCTTCCGTGTCATCCTTCGGCGGCTCAGCAAATACCGGTCCTGAGAGTGCCGTCACCGCGAGAATCCAGGAGAACACCCGCATGATCGGCTCCTTCGCCGCTCGCGCGGCGACGTGAGTTGCGCTGAAAAAGATCCACCCGGGTCGAGGGGCGCTAACCGGTCGACCAGCACCCTCGTTGGGGCGCCACGAATGGGCGCGCAGTCTCAACTTAAGAGATATGCCGCGCTCCAGCGTACCACGGGAAGTGGGGGCGCCCACCAAACCGTGCGAGTGGCCTCACGGCTTGATTCGTCCAGATCCACGGCATTACTGTCCGCTCATGGCCGGGCTGAGGCAGCGCCACTGGCAATGCGTTCGCCGGACACTGGTCGTTGAGCGAGGGCGGACGAGACCTCGACTATTCAAATTGGATGGCGGGCTCCGTCGCGCCGTACGGTGAATGGGGCGGCTCAGGGGAATTGTCTTGATGGGCCGGCATCGCCTGTTCGTACTGAAGCCTTCTGGTGATCGTTGCAGACGCCGCTGCGGCCGCCATAGCGGCGATTTGTCAGCGGCTGGCCGGCGTCGGACCGATCCTGGTCTGCCGCTTTCGCGCGTGCCGGTGGGGCGTCGTGCTCCTCACGCAAGGTGCTGAAGGGTCAACGGGCGGGATGCAGCCGTCGCGCGTACATCTGACGATGGCAAGGAGATTTTTACTGCCCGGTACGGCTCCGGCCCCGCAGGTAACGGGCGTGACGCGTGCACGAGGCTGCCCAGAAACTACTTGCAGTGGCGCCCCGCGCGGCATCGGGGCAGACCCTCGGCGTGCTTATACTCACCGGGCACGGCCGTTGCGAGCAATGTGCAGATCCTTCATACACCCATATTGGGAGGCCAGGCATGAGATCCAGTAAGCTGATGGCGTTGAGTGCGGCCGCGCTCTGGATTGGCGCCGCGTATGCACAGACGGGAACAGGCGTTGGCGGGACCGGGACCGCAGGCGGCACCAGTACCATGGACAGTTCCACGTCGCCCGGCGCGAGCACGATGCCCGGCGGCACGGGTTCCGGCTCGACCGGCAATCGGGCCGGCCAGCGGGGCCGCACGAATTCGTCGGGAACCACGACCGCGCGGCCAGGCACTGGCCCCACGTACGGCAGCAACTATGGCAGTGCGACGCCAACGCCGGGCATGCCTGGAACGACGACACCGGTAGTCCCTGGAACGCCGGGAATGCCCGGCACGTCGGGCATGAATCCCGGTGACGGTCGTGCCGATGTGCCGACCGGCATGCCGCCGGGAACGGGCATGACTCCGGGCGGACGCATGCCGGGTAGCACATCAGGCAGCGGCACGACGGGGACTGGCGGAACCGGTACCATGGGCGGCGGTACGGCCGGTGGTGGCGCTCGATAACGCGTCATGGAGAACGCAATCATGAACCGGTTTCAGGACAAGGTGGTGATCGTGACCGGCGCGGGCTCCGGCATCGGGGCCGGGGCCGCGCGCAGGTTCTCGGCGGAGGGGGCGGCAGTCGTGCTGGCGGGCCGTACCCGCACCAAGCTCGACCGCGTGGCCACCGATCTGCCTCAGGACCGCACCCTCGTTCACGTGACTGATGTGAGCCAGCTCGACCAAGTCGAGGCGCTGGTGCAGGCCGCGGTGGATCGCTTCGGCAAGCTCGACGTGATGGTCAACAACGCCGGTGTGGCGTCGGAAGGCCGCGCGACCGAGGCCAGTGTCGACGATTGGCACGCGGTCATGGCGACGGATCTGGACGGCGTCTTCTTCGGCGCACGGGCGGCGTTGCCGCACCTGATTCGCACCAAGGGCTGCATCGTCAATACCGCCTCGGTGTCGGGACTCGGCGCGGACTGGAAGCTATGCTTTTATAACGCCGCCAAGGGCGGCGTGGTGAACCTGACGCGTGCGCTGGCACTGGACTATGGTCGCGACGGCGTGCGCATCAACTCGGTATGCCCGACGCTGACGCGCACGGATCTGACCACGGACATGTTCAAGGATGAGGCGCTGCTCGACAAGTTTCGCGACCGTATTGCACTGGGACGCACTGCGGAGCCTGACGATATCGCCGGGGCGATTGCCTTCCTGGCCAGCGATGACGCACGCTTCGTCACGGGCGTGAACCTGCCGGTGGATGGGGGCCTGAGCGCATCGAACGGCCAGCCGCCGCAGTAGCGCCGGGGCAGACCAGACATGACGCGACCAGACACCGACAAGGATGACAGCAAAGGAGCCGACGCTGCGCAGGACGTCCGCGGAGGGCAGGTTATCGAACAGATGCCTCGCGACGTATTCCGCCAGCGGTTTCGGGAGCATGACGATCTCGACAGGCCGTCGCGCGTGCTGCTGGTGGTCGGCGGGGCCCGCAACGATTACACCTGTCCGGGGGAAATGTCGAAGTCCTGGCGCCTAGCGGGCATCGCCCGGGCGCGCCTGGAGGCGCTGGGCATGACGGTCGATACGCTCGACCCGAGCCTGCTGGCATCCGATCATGATCTCCATATCCACCCCTGCAAGGGGTGCGTACGAGACCGCAAGCAGCGGCAGAACGAGCCGGGCTATGGCGGCGCCGGCTACTTCGGCAGCAGCGACAGCGGCGGCCAATCGTTCAATGGCGCCCAGCGCCTGTATCTGGGCGACCCCGGATATCGCGCCCATCCCACGCAGCCCGTGAACTCCGCCCGCATCGGCACAGGCGGCTATCCTGGCCCTTAGGACTATCAACGCGCCGACGACCGCATTCGGGACGATATCTGCGAGCGGCTAACGCTGCACGATGGCATCGACGTGTCCGAGGTCTCGGTTGAGGTGGAAGCTGGCATCGTGACGCTGTCCGGCACGGTCGAGGACCGCTACCAGAAGCGCCTGATCGAGGATATGGCGGATGCCGTCTTCGGCGTGCAAGACGTCGAAAACCATATCCGCGTACAACGCCGCGACTATCTCAATGACCGTGCCACGACGGACCAGTCGGAACGCACGCTCTCAGCCATTGGCGGATCCTAGATAGCGCAGACAAAGGGAATTGGCGCCGGCGTCCAGTGTGGACTACGCTGCCATATTGGCTTCAATGATCATCTACGGCCCCGCTCGCCCATGGCTCCGCCATCACATACGTCCGTGCAGCGTCGAAACGCCTTTGGCCTGCGCGGCCTGTGCACCATGGCCGTATTGTGCGTCGCCACCAGCGCGGCATCGGCGCCGCTGTCGTTCATCGATCCGGAGGATGGCCAATTCGACGCCAGCGACTACCTGCTCAAGCACAAGGGCGCGCTACCGGTGCCGATCGTCATCACGGAGCCGGCCGTTGGCTATGGGGCGGGACTCGGGTTGCTGTTTTTCTCGGAGTCGTTGGAGGAGGCACGATCCAACGAAAACGGCCCGGCGCCGCCCAACATCACGTTCGTCGGCAGCCTCCTTACGCAGAATGGCACGTGGGGCGCCTTCCTCGGACACTTCCATACATGGGATGGTGATCGGTACCGCTACCTCGGCGGGCTCGCCAAGGTCGACGCCCAATTGGACTACTTCGGCGTCCTCAACCAGCCGCGCGCTTACGAGCTGAGCGGCGCGGGGACTGTCCAGCAGTTTCTCGCACGCATAGGCGACAGCCGCTGGTATGTTGGCCCCCGCTACGTCTACTTCGATGCCACCACGACGTTCCGGCATGGGAGCAGCGCGCCCGAGCTAGGCGACATTTCGCGTGGTCAGCGCATCGGCATGGGCGCGATCGTGATCGACTACGACTCACGCGACAACATCTTTTACGCGAGTCGCGGGACGTACGCCGAACTCGAACTCCAGTTCGCCCGGCCCGGCCTCGGCAGTTCAGACAGCTTCGACCTGTACAACCTGCGCGGCTACCACTGGATGCCGATCGGCAACACGTTCGTGCTAGGCCTGAGGGGGGACAGCCGCATGTCGAGCGGCCAGACGCCGTTCTACGCACAGCCCTATGTCGATCTTCGCGGCGTGCAAAAAGGCCGCTACCAGGACCGCAATGCGCTGGTGGCAGAGGCCGAACTGCGCTGGAACGTCACTCCGCGCTGGAGCGTGCTGGGCTTCAGCGGGGTGGGCAAGGCATACGGCCACTGGAACAGTTTCAGCGACGCCCAGAACGTGGTCAGCGTTGGCGCCGGCTTTCGGTACTTGGTCGCCCGCAAGCTGGGCGTGGCGGTCGGGATCGACGTGGCCCACAGCAAGGATCAGAACGCCTTTTACATCCAGGTTGGCAGCGCTTGGCGCTAGCTAGGGCGGTTCTTCCCGGCGAAACCGTGTTCGCCGGTGACGTCGGTTTGAATGGCTGCTTGTTGAGTGGAACTGCCGCACGAATGTCCACGTGGTGCGTCAAACGAAGGTCCCTTTATGGCCGGCAAGCGCCCGCCTGCCGGCCAGAAGTATGGTTAGACTTCAGTTTGCTCAGCAATCTCCAAGGCGTCATCTACCTCAATTCCCAGATACCGGACGGTACTCTCGAGCTTTGTATGCCCGAGGAGCAGTTGGACAGCTCTCAGGTTTCTGGTCCGTCTATAGATTAGCGAGACCTTGGTTCGCCGGATTGAATGCGTCCCATAAGCGGAAGTGTCAAGGCCGATTGACGCTATCCAGCGATGGACCAACCGGGCATATTGTCGGGTCGACAGATGGGGCGACGAGCGCAAACGACTGGGGAACAAGAAGTCGCCACAGCTCAATCCCCGTGCGCGTATCCAGGCCTGGAGGCATTCCCGAGTCTGTCCAGTAATCTCAAATTGCACGGGTCGATGCGTCTTCTGTTGCATGACCGTCGCACGCATGCCAACTTGGCTTCCTACGCTGACATCTTGTACGCGGAGACGAATCAAATCGCAAGCGCGCAGCTTGCTGTCGATGGCGAGGTTGAACAACGCCAAGTCTCTCGTGCTAGCGGTGAGCTGAAGGCGCGTACGGATTGCCCAAATCTCGGACAGCTTCAGAGGAGGCTTTTGCCCCGTTAGTCTTCCCTTGTTCCACGGGGCACGGCGGCTTACAGATGGTTGGGAGGTAGTCATGACTCACTCCTGGAGTGGATGGGAGCCCATTCTGCGCCTGTGCCGGAACCTCTCAAGTGGCGGGCGCTAGTCCCACTCCGCTTCCGAAACCAACTCCGCTGACACGACGCCTTCGACGCTCATCTGGTAGAGCTTCCGATAGCACAGTGGACATGGCGCCCAGTCCAAGGCCTGGTTGCCTCCAATCTCGAAGTGCAGTTCGCGGATCCGGACGGTGACGCCGCATTTGCAGACGAGAATTTGGGTATGGTCATCCATCGCGTATCTCCATGGCAGAAAAGGGGATTACAGCATGTGACGGCCGGAGATCTCCATGGATCAGCGAGTTGCCAATCTTTCTCAGGATGCGCGCGAGGGCACAGCAGGCTCCGAAGAGCGCAAGCATAGGACCAACATTTTCGTGCGGGGGCAGTTTCGGATCTTGCCGATTCACTGATTGCCGAGATTCAATCGCCGAGCTTCTGTCCGGGACAGAGGTGGGTCTTGATGAGTCGGCGGTGACCGCCTATTCCCGCCAGCCAGCAACTGCGCTCCCAGAGGCAGGACACCGCCGCAGAGCGGTCGTTCGAAAGCAAGCGAACCGTGGCTTATGCAGCGGCGGCTGCCGTGCGCCTCTGTCCGTGCAGAAGAAATAGCGTGAGGATCGAGGCGAATCCAAGAGCCGACGACACCCAGAGCGCCCTAGCGCCCAAGGAATCGAGCAGCATGCCGAAGAGCTACGGCGCCATTGCTTGGGCGACGCGGGCCGGCACCATTAACAAGCCCTGACGGTGGCCATACCCGCCCGGCCCGAAAATAACCAGCGGCAGCGTGCCCTTGGCAATCGTGAGAATGCCGTTGCCCGCCCCGTGTAGGACGCCAAACAGGGCCGCCGCGGGCGCCCCGGCCACACCGAACGCCAATGCGCCAATGGGATGCAGCGCCGCCGCGATCCGCGCCGACAGCAAGGGGTGGACCTTGCGCAGCAGGCCGAACTCCAGGATCCGGGCACCGACTTGCGCCGGTCCGATCAGCGCGCCCATCATCACGGCCATGGCCAACGACGCCCCACCCGCCTGCAGCAGCCGCGGAAGGTGTGCGGCCATCGCTGTGCTGATCAACCAGGTCGCCGCGAAAACGAAGGTCAGCGCATAGGAAGCCGTCCGCTGCGAACGCTCGTCACCCGGGTGCGGCCGATCACTACGCGTTGATGGCACGGCTTCGCTGGGCGCATTCGCTCCGGCTGCCATCCGCGGCATGCTCAGGTTCAGGGCCAGCCCAAGCGTGAGATGCAGCGCCGACCAGGACAGGCAGGCACCGCGCCACCCGATGTGCGCCTCCATGTAGGTCGAGAGCGGCCAGCCGACCGTGCTGGCGAAGCCGGCGAGTAGTGTGATGCCGGTGATCGCGCCGCGCGAACGGTGGCCGTACAGCGCTACCAGCGTGGCGAACGCCGCTTCGTAGAGCCCGGCGCCCATGCCGATACCCAGGATCACCCAGGCGGCGAAGAGGCCCACGGCGCCCTGTGCCAGGCTAAGCCCGGCGAGTCCGATAGCAAACACAAGGCTTGTGGCCACGAGCACCGATCGTCCACCCGTGCGATCGATCATGCGGCCAGCAGCGGGCCCCAGCAATGCGGACACCACCAGTGCGACGCTGAAGGCAGCAAAGATCGTCGGCGTGGAGACACCAAGATCCTTGGCCATGGGCGTTGCGAGCATGGCGGGCAGGTAGTAGGTCGAACCCCAGGCCAGCGTCTGGGCAATCCCCAGCCTGGCGATCACGCTACTGCTCGGCTCCATGGCCATCCCGTTCCTGGTTATTCCACTTCGCTGCTGTCGGTGTCGCCGGTCTGGGCCTCGTTCTCGTGCTGCATGGCCGCCGCTGCCAGCGTCGTCGCGTTGGCGGGCGCGGCTTCCTTGCGCTCGCTGTAGCGGTCCGTCAGGTAGTCGCTGCGGTCACGCACCAGCAGCGTGAACTTGACGAGCTCTTCCATGACGTCGACCACGCGGTCGTAGTAAGACGACGGCTTCATGCGGCCGTTGCCGTCGAACTCCTGGTACGCCTTGGCCACCGACGACTGGTTCGGGATGGTCACCATGCGCATCCAGCGGCCCAGCACGCGCAGCGTATTGACGGCGTTGAACGACTGCGAGCCGCCGCACACCTGCATGACGGCCAGCGTGCGGCCTTGGGTCGGGCGAATGCCGCCGAACTCCAGCGGCAGCCAGTCGATCTGGTTCTTGAAGACGGCCGTCAGCGTGCCATGGCGCTCGGGGCTACACCAGACCTGGCCTTCCGACCACTCGGAGAGCTTGCGCAGTTCGACCACCTTGGGGTGATCAGCGGGCACGCTGTCCGCCATCGGCAGGTCGCGCGGGTCGAACACGCGGGTCTCCGCCCCGAAGTGCTGGAGAATCCGTTCGGCTTCCTGCACCAGCAGCCGGCTATAGGAAGTCTCGCGCAGCGAACCGTAGAGCAGCAGGATGCGCGGCGGGTGGGTGCTGACGCGTGGCGGTTCCAGCTTATAGAGGTCAGGCGTATCGAGCAACGCAGGGACGATATTGGGAAGATCCGCGGTCATTGGATTCTCCGCCCTTGCGCGTCGATGACAGGCTCGCCGTCTTCCTTGGTGAAGGCGCCTTGCTGCGGCGCCGGCAGGATGTCCAGCACCAGCTCCGACGGCCGGCACAGGCGCACGCCCAAATCGGTGACGACGAAGGGCCGGTTGATCAGGAGCGGATGGGCCAGCATCGCGTCCAGCAATTGGCCATCGGTCAGCGACGGGTCGGCGAGACCCAGCTCGGCATAGGGCGTGCCCTTCTCGCGGATGGCTTCGCGCACAGTGAGCCCGGCGTCGCGGATCATTGCCTGCAAGGTCTGCCGGTCGGGCGGCGTGCTCAGGTACTCGATGACGGTCGGCTCGATGCCCGCGTTGCGGATCATGGCGAGCGTGTTGCGCGATGTGCCGCAGGCGGGGCTGTGATAGATGGTGACGGTCATGGGGTATCTCAGTGCGATTCGTACCAGTGCTGCGAACGGTTGACCACGCCGACGACGAACAGCATCACGGGGACCTCGATCAGCACGCCGACGACGGTGGCGAGCGCCGCGCCCGACTGGAAACCGAACAGGCTGATGGCCGTGGCCACGGCCAGCTCGAAGAAGTTGCTTGCGCCGATCAGCGCCGATGGGCCCGCCACGCAGTGGGCGACGCCGAGCTTGCGATTGAGCAGGTAGGCCAGGCCGGAGTTCAGCAAGACCTGAATCAGGATCGGCACGGCAAGCAGCAGGATGATCAGCGGCTTCTCGACGATGGCATTGCCCTGAAAGCCGAACAGCAGCACCAGCGTCGCAAGCAGGGAGACGATCGAGTAGGGGGCGAGCGCGCCAACGACGCGCCTGTAGGTGCCGTCGCCCCGCGCCAGCAATGCCCTGCGGATGACCTGCGCGATCAGCACCGGCACCACAATGTAGAGCGCGACCGACGTGATGAGCGTGTCCCACGGCACCGTAATCGACGATAGACCCAGCAGCAGCGCGACGACGGGCGCGAAGGCCACGACCATGATCGCGTCGTTGAGTGCCACCTGCGACAGCGTGAAGTACGGATCGCCCTTGCAGAGCTGGGACCAGACAAACACCATCGCCGTGCAGGGTGCCGCCGCCAGCAGGATCAGGCCGGCGATGTAGCTGTCGAGCTGCTCGGCGGGCAGCCAGCCAGCGAATAGATGGCGCACGAAGATCCAGCCCAGCAACGCCATCGAGAACGGCTTGACCAGCCAGTTCACGAACAGCGTCACGCCGATGCCGCGCCAGTGTCCCGCGACCTGGCCCATGGCACCGAAATCGATCTTGATCAGCATCGGGATGATCATGATCCAGATCAGCACGCCGACCGGCAAGTTCACCTGTGCGACCTCCATGGCGCCAATGGCCTGAAAGACCGGTGGCAGCCATTGGCCGAGCAGGATGCCCGCCACGATGCAGAGCGCCACCCAGACGGTCAGGTAGCGCTCGAAGAAGCCAATCGCGCTGGGCTGCACGGCCCCCGCGGCCCTCTGCGCCGTGCTCATTGCCCGGCCTCCACAGGTTGCTCGCCGATGGCGCGCATCTTCTTATGGATGGCGTGATGGTCCAGTACGTGCAACGGCAGGTTCACGAACTGGCTGACGCGGGTCAGGATCTGACGGAAGACCTGATCGAACACCTTGCGCTTCTCTTCGTCCGAGCCCTGGATGGCGGCGGGGTCCATAAAGCCCCAATGTGCGGTGATGGGCGTGCCCGGCCAGATCGGGCAGACCTCGCCTGCGGCCTGGTCGCATACGGTGATGACGAAATCCATCCTGGGGGCATCGGGCAGGGCGAACTCGTCCCAGCTCTTGCTGCGCAGCCCGGACGTGTCGTAGCCGATCGACTGGCAGCGCTCGATGGCAAAGGGATTGACCGTGCCGGAGGGCTGGCTGCCGGCGCTGTAGGCGTGAAAGCGTCCCTTGCCGAGGACATTGAACAGCGCTTCGGCCATGACGCTGCGGGCGGAGTTGCCGGTGCACAGCACCAGTACGTTGAAAGTCTTGTCGGACATGTTGGTCGTTGGGTGATTGGGCGACGTTCGGGCGAGCGGGTGCCTCCTCGTATGAGGCTCGATGGGGGAGGCGGGTTAGCGAGTACTCAGCAGCAGCCGGATTCCGGCGTGCAGCAGGCGGTCTTGGCGGATGGCTTCGGCGTGACGGTCACCGGGATTGGTACACAGCACGCGGCGGCTTCGGGGGTACGGTCACGCGATTCGCCATACGTCGGCGCACCGCCGAGCGTGTGGAACGACTCCCAGGCGATCCCCGTCGGGTCGACCGACCAATGCTTGTTCGAGGTTGCGTAGCAGCAGTTCGTCTCGGACTGGGACTGCATGGGCAGGTCGGCGCTGGCGAGGCGCGCCTGCATCTCGGCAAGCTCCGCGTCGGTCTCCACCTGGATGCCCAGATGGTCCACCCCCAGCTTCTCCGTGCGATTGGAGATCGCGAAGTTCACGCGCGGGTCGTCCAGAGCCCACTTGGCGTAGTCGTCGCGGACGACGATGGGTTCGGCAGCGAACAGGGCCGAGTAGTAGCGGATGCTGGCCCGCAGATCGGCCACGCTGACATGGACGTGGAAGCGCTTCATGGTTCAGGACTCCGTGGCGACGGAACAGGAGGACACCGGCGAACACGGATTGCCGCCACAGCAGTTCTCCGTGAGATAGCCCAGCAGGGCATTCATGGTCTCGAAGCGCGCCATGTAGATGATCGAGCGGCCCTCCTGGCGGCTGGCCAGCAGACCGGCGCGGTGTAATTCCTTGAGATGGAACGACAGCGAGGACGCCGGCATCTCCATCAGTTCGGCAATGCGGCCAGCCGGCAGGCCTTCGGGGCCGGCCTGCACGAGCAGGCGGAACACAGCCAGGCGGACGGCGTGGGCGAGCGCGGCAAGCGCTTCCAGGGCGTTATCGGTTTCCATGATTCGACTATAGTCGAATCATAAGAGCGTTGCAAGCGTACTGTTGTGACGGTCGGCCTCAGCAGGCGGCTCAGCCGGTCCCATATACGGCGTCTAGTTAGCGAGGTACGTGAGACAGCGAGCAACGTGTCCTGCGTAAAGGTAGCGACCCTCAGCGTGATCTCGCAACGGCTCAAAACCGTAAGAGCAGCCTTTCGAAAATGCGCCCGCAATGGCGGTTGTTGGCCGGGATGCACCCGATCGCCAGCCAGGAACCCATCAGACTTCGGTTTGCTCCGCCATTTCGCGCGCGTCGTCTACCTCGATGCCAAGGATCTCGAACTGCACCGGCCGCTGGGTTCTCTGCTGAATCACCACCGCAAATGGCGCCGGCGATGCGCGCCAGCAGCGCATCGCCAGATAGTGGTATGATCCAAGTTCGATTGCGCTAGTCGACACCGTTCGACGTCACATGCGCCGGCCGCAAAAGATCATCAATAGAAAAGCATCAGCGGCCTGTCGGGTGTACACCCGATTCGTATAGGGCGACAGTCGCCCACAACCATCCGACCGGCGGCACGCCCGCTCCGCAACTCTCGCGCATGTACTAGGCGCACAGCTTGCGCAAGCACGGTCCATCTCACGCCAGTTCCTCCGCTGCGCTGATGCGCAGGCCGTGACACTGACTTCTGCAACGACGAGCGATTACCAGGCAAGTGCGCACAGCCCATACGGGTGGGTGTTGGAGGCTCCCTTGGGATCACACGCGCTTCCGATTAGGAAAATATTTGAAACACGACATCACTTCGTTCACCGTATCCGTGTACCCCATCCAACAAGAGCCTGGCGTATGGTTTGCAAACTACATGATCTCCGAGTACAGGGACGGTGCAGAATGCATCGTTGCAAACGTCTCAATGCGCCACGCTACGCACCACTCCGAGACCAAGGCCAAGCAAGCCGCCCACCGCGCGGGTGAAATCGTCGCCACACGCATGCGCCTGCAACAGGCTGCGCAGCGGCGGGCTGGCGACGCAGCCTGCGGCGTAAAGGGCCCTGCCGCAGACAGGAGCTCCCGTGGCTAAAGAAGAACTTGTGGAATTCGGGGGCCGAATGTCCGAAGTCCCTCCGGGCAATCGCTTCCGAGTGATCCTCGAAAATAGCTTCGAGGTCTGGGCTTACTCGTCGGGGCGGCTCAAGAAGAATCGCATTCGCATCCTCACTGATGACCGCGTCACGCTTGAAATGTCGCCATACGACCTTACGAAGGGTTGGATCAACTATCGTCACAATGCCTGAAGGGCAATAGGCCAGCGGGCATGTCGCTCTGCGCAAACTGTCTCACATTGACGCGTGATACGCCCGGAGCGCCTGGTCATGTTGACCTGGGCATTGTGGATACCCAGCGGCGTAGGATCCCTCGATCCGTTACCGTCACCATTAGTACGTTCCGCTGTTCGCACTGCGGCGCGATCTGGCGTTATCGCGAAGCGAAAGACAATGATCAACAAGGCTGGTCGCTCTTGAAAGGGGCATCGGCAAGCGAAGGCCGCTGACTGCGCCCGACAGGCGGTTTGTAAGCTGACATTCGTCCCTCTTCTCGGCCGACCCGGATACTTCAAGGTCGGGTCGTGGCCTAGTCGCCCAGCTACTGGATCTCCGGACAAGCTTTCTTCCAGTTGAGCCGCTACCCGTCGCCGGTAATGTCTTCCTTGATTTCGATGCTGACAACTCCCGTTTTGCGGTGAAGTCCTCATGCGACCGATGGACGACCGCTTTGCGCAGGCGTATGGGAGGCGCCAGGGAGACTGCTGGCTCAGGTCGAGTGCACCTCAGGCGAGTGGACCGCGCAATAGGTCGATGGTCAACTGACCCCGTTGTACCCCGGCGCGCTCGGCCGCTTCACGCGAACCGTAGGGACTGACATGGTGCAGTAGTCCCGAGAGGCGTGTGTCGCCTGACCCGGCGTGGATACTGACTTCATAGCCCCAAGGGCCGGCCGATGGCGTCGCCTCAGTGCCCTCGATAAAAACGCGCACGCGCATCACGAGACCGCGATAGGTCTGCATGGTCGTATTGATTGCATCGTTCACTTGCCTCTCCGGAAATTTTGGCCGAAGCGGCGGCTGGCCGGCGGCGCCGGAGGTGGCGAGGCAACTTCAGCCTGCGCCCGAAAGAAAAGCAGGGATGTCAGCCGTTGTCCTATACCACGCATGTTTATTTTTTGCGCGGGACATGCATGCGCAAATAAAAGCAGGCGCCGACGGAGAATCAGCGTAGAGTGGGTACCCTACCCAACGGGAGCGTGTCATGGACAATTATCCAGCAGCAAACAGCAAGGGTTTTGACCTGTACCCGCTCGTCTACAAGTACGATCCGCCGCGCGAATGGCATGAGCGACGTCCGGACCGCAGCTACAGCGCCTCGGTCGTGATTTGCCGCGAGGGGATAGCGCCGTCGGCGCAGAGCGGGCGCGTGTTCCAGGTACCGGATGCGCAGTGGGCAGACCTCGGGTCGGCCAAGCGCGCCGCCGTTCAGTACGGGGAAGACATCATCGAAGGGCGGATCACGGGCGGGTCCATCGTCGGCCTGTGAGGCGGGCTGCTGCGCCTGCAATGCGCTATCGTGTCGATGCATGTGTCAAAGCGCGTGTCGGCTCGGCACTTTCAGCACCATGTACGACAATTGATTTCCGTAGCAACAAAAAACCCCACCTCTCTTCTTGGCGGGGTTTCTCAGGCTTTGAGGTGTAGATCAGATTGGTTCAATCTTCGTTGCAGCAGGGCCCTTTTGGCCAACACCGGCGACGTAACGAACCTTTTGGCCCTCCTGGAGCGATTTGAAGCCGTTCCCTTGAACTTCTGAGAAGTGTGCGAACAAATCGTCTCCACCTGCGTCAGGCGTAATGAAGCCAAAACCCTTTGAATCGTTGAACCACTTTACAGTACCGGTTTCCATGTACGGACTCCTTAAAGTTCTCACCGAGCCAGAAATGCTGGCGAGGCATGACGATCAAGGAGAAAACTGGAGAGAAAGTGGCATTGCCGGGGCGAGCACTTAACGCTTCGAGATTACGCTTGAAGATCCTGCACTATCTCTTGTACAGGCATAACTCGTGATCGTCAATGAGTATCGTACGGCAACTGATATATGTACTCGTTGAACGTCATGACTGCCTGGTGTCTGCGGCACATCCCACTTTCCTGAGTGAGTTCGACGCACTCACGGCGGCGTACAAGCGCTAAATGGCCTGGCCCCTCCGATCGTAGTGCGCTCAATACGTGTCAAAGTCCATTAGCAATCGCTGCCGCCCGGTCGTCGTTGATTTGTTCGCTGTCGCTGGCGATAACTTGTTTGCCGGCATTGCGACAAGTAACCCCCTTGCGTGCGATGGCGCATCTTTACGATCTTTGGGTTAAGCCAGCCCATGAATAACGTCGACAGCGAACTTGCCATAGTGCAAGGCCGTCTGCTCCGCTGCTGTACAGGTGTAGTAGTCGTCGTGTTCGTCAAAGGATTCACCAAACATTCGATCATCCCTTTTCGCTGTATATCGGATGGCCATCATGTAGCTCCATTTCGGTCCCGGAGCACTTTCTCGGGAGGGCACGCATGATGCCTAGAATGTCAAAGTATGTATGAACATTCCTCGATACGCATGGCAACACCAATGGATTCGTTCGTGCATAGTGGACGCTTATTGTCATCGCATATCTTGGGTCAATATTTTTACCGTAACCGCACAGACGATTACCAGCAAGGATGTGGAATAGCTGATAGCACGAAGCCAAAAAATCCTCCTGCCTGGTGACCCGCTTCGTCGTTGGCACCATTCAAAGAAGTGCGAGAGGACAAGAAAAATAACGCTGCAGGAGTAAATTGCTACCACACCTTTTCCCCGAGATTGAACGGCAGACCCGCTGCAGTAGGCTAGTCAGCCATGCTGGCGCAGGAACGAAATAGGCAGAAGCTAGGATTGGATCGTCGGCAAGTGAATTTCCACACCTCGCATTCGATACGCAGGTATGGAACTCGCATGCGACCAGGGGTGTGCTTGTCTCCTCGCTGTCTTACAGCAACCTGTGCCTTGCAAAGTGTGGCGCAGCGAGAAGATCAAGGAGACTGCGTTGAAGAGGAGCGGCCCGTGGAAAATATTGACGGACGATTCCAAGTGTCGTGGCTACTTGAAGATCCTGCTGTGTTAGTTATATGGGAAGTTAGTTATATGGGACGACGCAGCCACAGTCAATGAAACTCTTTCAGTCTCTTTGCTGCAGTCTGGTCGGTCGTTTTTGATCGTAAGCGCTTCTAGTCAAGTATCACGCGCAGACTGGGGGCTGTCTCCAGTAGCCGTCGTTCTACAGGAGGAGAGACACTGCATAAGTCTGGACGCCTCCGCGTTGTCAAGGTTCTTGAGAGCAAAGGTCCGACCGTAGACTCGTAGCGTGGAGAGCATTTTTTCGCCAAGGAACAGTCTCAATGGAGACTGTTCCTTGGCGCGCAGCGGGTGGCGTATTGCGGTATAGGTGCGGCCGCACAATGCTGGTCTGGCCCGAGCTGTCAATTCTTGTGTCGATAGTTAATGCGCCCCTTTGTAAGGTCGTATGGCGACATTTCGAGTGTGACGCGATCACCGGCAAGCACACGTATGCGGTTCTTTTTGAGGCGTCCCGACGCATACGCCCAGATCTCCACGCCGTTCTCCAGAGTTACGCGAAAGCGATTGTCCGGCAAGACTTCCGATACTCTGCCGCCAAACTCTATTAGTTCTTCCTTGGCCAAAAACTCTCCTTTTTCTTCGTTGATTGCGTGCGTAAGCGCGAGGATGAGCTACGCGTTTTTCCCGAGACGGCACTTTCGCCGGCATCGTGCGCTCAGCTTGCTTTGCGTTGGCTTCGGAGCCGTGGGTTGCGTGGCCCATCGGCAAGTTCGCCACGACCCGCTCAGTACCGTGCCGGTATTCCGAGATCATGTAGGTTGCAAACCTGATGCCGGATTCTTGGTGTTAGATGTCAATGCTGGCACCGCGTATCTAGACGGGTGAGCATTAGAGGAGCGGATGGGACCGTGCTTGCGCAAATCTGGCGCCTCGTACATGCGCTACAGATGCGGAGCGGACGTGCCGCCGGTCGGAAGGTGGTGAGCGGTGTCGCCCAAGAAGATTCGGGTGTACACCCGGAAGGCCGCGATGTGTATTGTGATGTCTTTGCGGCTCGCACTTGGATCGTTGACGGTTGCCTGCGAGTACCAAGGAGTTTGAAGTATATCAGCTTCATGCGCCCGCCATCGATAGCGGCATTGGTGGGCAACCATATAGCTCAAGGCAACGGCGTCTGATGACACGATGGTATCCTCCAAGGTACCACGGCGCGCGCGCGTGGCACCGCGCACCTCGAATAGGTCGGCGAAGTCGGCCGCAAAACTAATGTCGATGCGCAGTCGCCGGGGGATTCGTCGAAGCTGTGTACTACCAGTCGTTCGTAGCACGTACCATTCCACAAGAACCTGGTGCGTCGTATGTGGATCAGATCGCGTTCCATCCGCAAATTGCCGTCGTGGTCCGACAAGTCCGGATTGGTCAGATCGCACGTCAACGCAGAATTGTCGTCGCTCAGTGTGGAAGACAACAGCATAGGACGAGCGCCATCGATGCTCAATTGCAGAAACGAGAGATGGCGGGTGTCGAGGTGGTAAAGCCCCTCCGGGCTTCCGGCCGAGCCAATAGCATCGCCATTGTGATCGAACAAACCGAAGGTGTCGCCATGCTTGAGTGTTCGCGGCCGACGCTCCTGCAGGGAGGAGTTGGTAGCAATATAGAACTGGGTGACATGAGGTGAGCCTACGACCAGCATCGCATCTCCGCTTGGAGGAAACGGATCGAGCGGCATGGCACCCCCGGTTAGGCAAACTCGAGCTCGTCGGGCTCGTCGCGTGGGACGGCGCGCGTGTGGCGGCGAGCCAGATTTTGGTAGATCCACACGTAGTCGCGCGCCATGCGTTCCACGGTAAAGCGCGCATCGAATGCGGCGCGTACGCCCGCACGTGGCAACTCGGTAATCCGCTGCACGGCGGCGACGGCGTCATCGACGGTTTCGACGACGTAGCCGCTCACGCCGGGGTCAATGACCTCGCATACCGATCCGCACCGGAATGCGACTACCGGGGTGCCGCACGCCATGGCCTCGATCATGACCAGGCCGAACGGCTCCGGCCACGCTATGGGGAACAGGAGGGCCGTAGCGTTGCCCAGGAACTCGGATTTCTCATCCTCACCGATCTCGCCGATGTACTCGCATCCGGGACTTTGCGCCAGCAGTGGCTGCACAATACCCTCCCAGTAGGCCCGGTCGACCTCATCAATCTTGGCGGCAAGCCTAAGTGGAAGTCCTGTTCGTACGGCAATGTTGATGGCATGATCCGGGCGCTTCTCTGGCGAAATGCGCCCGAGGAATGCGAGATAACCGCCGACAGACTTCGCGCGGTAGGCCAGCAACCCGGCAGGCAAACCGTGCAGGACCGTGCCGGCCCAATTGACGGCAGGCATGGGGGCTCGCTGAGCGGTCGAGACAGACACAAGGGGAAATTGCGCGAAGCGCGTGTAGAACGGAAGAAGATCCGCGAGGTCCAGTCGTCCATGCAATGTCGTGATAACGCGGGGTAGCAGATGCCGCAACGACGGATAATGCAACATGTCAATATGAAAATACAGCACATCGAACTCGCACGCCCGTACCAGTACGTCGTCGAGCATCAGCATGTAATAGGGCAACGGGTCGCGCATCTGCGCGCCGAGACGCAAAGCGACTTCGCAACTCGGAATCAGCCGGCGGATTCAACCGGTCGATGCAACACCTAGAATCTGTGTGAGCAGTGGAGGTGTTGCAAATGAAGCAGAGGCCGAGGATCTATTATTCCGAGACGCAGAAGGCACTCATGTGGGATCGCTGGCGCAAGGGTGACACGATCCATGAGATCGCCAGGCTATTTGATCGCGGGCACTCTTCAGTCCAGAGGATCTTGTCGGACGCGGGAGGCATTCGACCAGCACAACGCCATCGCGCCGCGCGAGCGTTGACGTTTGCCGAGCGTGAGGAGATATCGCGCTCGCTGGCGTTAGGGCTTTCGATTCGGGCCATTGCATCGCGGCTGAATCGCGCTCCGTCTACCATTAGCCGTGAGCTGGAGCGCAATGGGGGGCGGCAGAGCTATCGCGCGAGCCAGGCCGACGCACTGGCCTGGGAGCGAGCGCGTCGCCCGAAGCTTTGTAAGCTTGTCAGGAACCGGGTGCTGGCGCGGGTCGTCGCCGGCAAGCTGAGGCTGCAGTGGTCTCCCGAGCAGATTGCGGGCTGGCTCAAGCATGTCTATGCGGTCAACAAGGACTACCAGGTGTCACACGAGGCGATCTATCGTAGCCTTTACATTCAGGCGCGTGGCGCTTTGAAGAAGGAGTTGCTGGAGCATTTGCGGCGCTCGAGAGTCATGCGTCGGTCGCGCCAGTACACAATGAAGACTGAGGGACGCACCAACATCGCGGACGCCATCTCGATCAGTGAACGTCCTGCCACGGCCGAAGATCGTGCGATACCAGGGCACTGGGAGGGCGACCTGCTATTCGGCGACGCTAACAGCCAAATCGCAACGCTGGTTGAACGCCAGAGCCGGTTCGTGATGCTGGTGAAGACGGCTGGCAAGGATTCTGAGGCCGTGGTCAATGCGCTGATCAAGCACGTCAGGAAGCTGCCGCAGGAGCTCTACAAATCGCTGACCTGGGATCGGGGCACAGAAATGGCCCGGGCACAAGCGCTTCACTGTGGCGACAAATATTCAAGTCTATTTCTGCGACCCTCAGCATCCCTGGCAACGCGGTTCGAATGAAAACATGAATGGACTGCTGAGGCAGTATTTTCCGAAGGGCACCAACCTCTCAGCATATTCGCAAGCGAAACTCAACGCCGTAGCCCGGCGACTAAACGAGCGCCCTCGCAAGACGTTGAACTTCGATACGCCGGCTGAAAGGTTTCACCAGTACGTTGCATCGACCGGTTGAATCCGCACCTGGCTGTAGTCACTGAGTCGCCGCTAGCGAACAACGTCACATTGTGACCCTGGCGCACCAGTTCTTCCGTTAAATAGGAAACGATGCGCTCAGTGCCACCGTATAGACTCGGTGGGCACCACTCCGCCAGCGGAGCAATCTGTGCAATTCTCATTACTTCCCCCTGATCTGACAGCGATCTGCACAAGCAAGGTAACCAAGGCCAGGCCAGGTTCGAGGAAGCGAGGACGATCAACGGGTGGCAAGCACCTGCGTAGCATTAGCCTTCTACCACAGTAGCTCAATACGGATTGAAATTCGCCTTGTAGTTTCATGAATGGATGTTTCGTCGGACAAGGAAGCTAGCGCCGACGTGATGTGGCGAATCTACTGGGGTACTGGTCGAACAGTCAAAAATCCCGCGAGACGGCGCGCTGAGGCGGCCTCGTTCTTGCGGTGTAATGTCGGAAAATTGTATCGGCCAACTGGGCTTCGCTATTGCTCCTGGAGCCTCTACGGCCGTCGAGTCCGACGAAGGGCGACGACGGTCGGCGAACCTCTGACTGCGTCATACGAGGATTGGAATGCCGCCATGGAAATTGAGGGGATGAAAGGCGAAGCGCGCTAATGCCGGTTACCAGGTGGAGATGGCGCTTGTCGTTGCGAGCGGCAGGTCGATCCCGGCAGCCGGGTCAGATATAGGTTGGATCGCGATAAAGGGCCGCTTCGATTCGACCTTGCCGAATATGGCGGCAAACGGAATGTCGGCAGCATCCCGTCCGGTGCCAATGCGCAGCAGGCCAGTGGGAATGGACACCCCCGAAGGATCGAGGAGGTACCACCCGCCTGAAAGGAACACCTCGACCACCGCGTGAAAGTCCGGCGCGCCCAACGCAGGATCGGCGCCATAGTCCACGCTGCTGGACATACGGGCCGGAATACTCAGTGCCCGGCAGATTGCGATCATCAGATGGGAAAAGTCGCGGCATACGCCGGTGCGCTCGACAATCGTATCGATCGCCGAGGTCCGCTCATTAGTGGATCGCGAAAGAAAGCGCACATGGTTGCGCACCCACTCCCGAATCGCATACACGCGCGAATAACCCGGGCGCATGCGGCCAAACTCGCGCATGGCGAACTCCATCATGCGGTCGGATTCGCAATACCGGCTCGGCGCCAGGTACGAAAGTACATCGAAGGGGAGTTTGGAGGCGGGTACCTCCGTTAGCGACATGCAGTCGTCCAGACGGTGATCGATGTCTACTACAGTTTCATAGTGGATGGCCAGCGGGCCCTTGTTCGCACGTAGCCTGAGCAGGCGGTTGCAGAGCGGATCCGTGTAGCGAGCGACGTCAACCGGTGGTGTGAGCGCCAGACGCTCGGAGACAACAGTCTGTCTTGCGGTCTTTGCAGCTTCGATAATCAACAGAAAGTCTCCTGTGGGATCCAGGATCTCATAAGACAAGTTCACTGAGTACTGAAGGCGGTTCATTTCTGAGCTTATGCGACATGGAGGTAGAGACGATGTCTGCCTCTTAGAACGGCTCTGACCCATCCAATTTAGTGTAGCGCCAGAAGTGAGTGAGCGGTCCGTGATAGCGGGCACCGCAGAGTTGCGTGGTGTACCGCCTGCGTGCCCAATTTGTAAGGGGGTTAGGACGTGGTGCATCGCACCCCTATACTGCTAGGTGAAGTGTTTCAGAAGCTAAGTGCTTCTGGTCCGCCTATCTTCGTTTCCGGGCCTTCCCCCTCGATGACGTCTTAGAACTCATTTCAAAATGAAGACTCATCACGCTGAAGGATGCGCCAGCAAATGAGGCAGCAGGCCAACTTGAGGAAGCCTTCATGGATGTCCGCACGACGCTCGAAGCGAGTGCGCAGCCGCCGAAATGCGTGCAGCCACGCATGAGTACGCTCTACCACCCAGCGAACCTTACCCAGGCCGCTGCCGTGAGGTTCGCCGCGCCGGGCGATAGAAGTTGGGATGCCGGCAGCGTGAAGCGGCCTGCGATATTTGTCGTGGTCGTACGCGCGATCAGCGTAGATGCGGCCAGGTTTGCGCGAGGGTCGGCCTGGGCATCCTCCGATAGCCGGAATTACTTCGATCAGAGGCAGAAGTTGGGTGATGTCGTTACGGTTTGCGCCGGTCAGGATGACCGCGATCGGCGTGCCGTTCGCATCAGTGGCGACGTGGTGCTTGGAACCTGGTCGCGCGCGATCGGTGGGGTTCGGCCCTGTTTTTGGCCCGCCCCAATCGCTCGAACTGAAGAGGAATCGATGACGACGCGAGAGAAGTCGATGCGATCGGCCGCCCGTAGCTTCGCTAGCAGGATCTCATGCAACCGATCCCATACGTCGGCACTTTGCCAGTCGCGTAGCCGACGCCAACAACTGACACCGGAGCCGCAACCCATCTCGGAGGGTAACTCGTTCCAACGGATACCGCTTCTCAGCACAAACAAGATGCCGGTCAGTGCAGCCCGGTCCGACACCGGCATGCGACCCGGATACCGGAATCGTCGCGGCTTGGCCGGGGGAAGAAGCGGTTCGATCAGTGCCCACAACTCGTCGTCAATGATTGGCTTGCCCATCCCTCCGTCCTGTTGTCACAACGGATGAGGTTAACAGATTCGCTCTGAAGTTAACAGTACCCAGAAACTCTTTTTGAAACAGGTTCTTAGGACTGGTGACTCCTGAAGTCACTCATGGGGATCCCGGAAAAATTCATGCAAGATGCCACGCGGCGACCGCCGTTCGCTCAGTCCCCGAGTAGTAAAGCAAGCAAGTATTTCTCCAGGATCGATGGCGTCGACGTCTGGCGTGGAGGACTCTTGCCCGCAAGACCAATCGCAAAGCTGGTCTCTGCAATCGTTGCTGCTCTTCCACGCTTCAGGCGGGCGGAGCCGTGCACTCATCGTGATGAAGGTGCCGTAACAATTCTGAGCAATGCGATAGTGGTGGAAATGATTACCTGCTGGCAATGGAAGCTCGGTGCCCACGACGGCCAGGCTGGCCTAGCGACGGCAGTGCTGAAAAAATGGTCCACGCGTACGTTGCCATATTTCAGTCTGAGAGACACTGCCACGGCGCGACTGGCACAAGCGCGATCCGGCGATTTGGCCGGCGCCCGGCACTCGTCGCGGGACCGTGGTGTCCAGCGCCACAATCAGCCCGTCGACGGATTGCCGACCATGGACGTCAGTCAGATAGCGTACCGCGAAGAGGTTGCGATCACTGGAATTTTCGTCGGCGCGCTTGCCGCCGCCGGCGCCACGGCTGGTGCGTATGTTGGTGCCGTCATGCTTGACGCGGTGATCGGATGGTTCTGCGGATTGCTCGGCGGCAAGATCGGTCGCCTTGCACTATATGGCGTCCGAATCCCTACGTGCCGATGGTGGATCCTACTGCTCCTGACTCACATCAACTTCAATCCCTACTGGTCGTGTATTACTTCGAGAAACTTAATGGAAGGTTGAAGATGGCTATGGATCGCGTGACGGAGCACCGTGGTTTCGATATCCATGTTGATCTCAATCTGGCATCCGGGGACATGTTCGACGTCTGGTTCCAGGTTGAGGGGCCCATGAGTCCGCCAGGCGTTGCGGCGATTGGCAAGCGAATCAAAGTCTTTGGCGGGCCGTACTCCAGGCGTTGGGCTTACCTGGTGGCGGAGCTGGGAGGACGGGCCGCGGTGGACGTTATTCTTGGGCCGGATGAATGAGCGGAGGTCGTGAGCGGAGGTCAGATATGCAAAGACGCGCCACGGTTGGTGAATATGAAGTGTTGATCGAAGCGGAGCAACACCACGGTCCCATTCAGTTGGCCGGAACGGTTGGCTACGTCGTGCGCTACTCGATTGCTTGTACAGATTGCGAGCCCGTCAGAGGCGATCTTCACAGCGCACATTCCTACGATCTCGTCGACGGCGCCAACTACTTTCGTAGCGTCGATGCGGCGCTTGACTATGGAGAGGCAAATGCTCGCGATGATGTTGCTACATTGTCGCGAAAGTAAATCGGACACATTCCGGCATATCTGCATATGCTCGGTCCTCGTCGCAATAGAGCTCTAGTCCGATGGAGCATTGTGGCAACGATGAAAGCGGCAACATCGAGGAAGTGCATGCATCAATTTTCGTCACGAGCTTTCAGGGAATGCGGTGTTTCCGCGTTCCCTGAAACAGCGATCATTGTTGACGCCATCTTGGAATAGGCCATCTTCGTCCAGGTTCGGGCGAGAATTTAACTTTGGATCCACATAACATTCCAATCCACGAAGCAAGAAACAATGCACGGCGTAAGCCAATAAGGTCCGAGGTGCAAATGCAGCGAGACAAATCTTTGTTGGATAGAATCCTCTTGGCGCTGCGGGCCGAGATACAGGCATCGATGACCGATCTTCAGCTTGGCAAAGCTATTGGCAATGTCGATCCTTCTAGACTGGCCCATCATCTCCTGCTCCTGCAGGACCATGGACTGGTGGAAAAAACCCCAAATATGGCGTGGCGCCTGACGTGGAGCGGCCACGATCGAGCAGACGCCAGTCTGGCATCGTAGCGCTGCTAGCGCCAGACAGCTAACACGTTCGAGAACGCAGACATTACTAGTGTTCTCTCCCGCAATTGGCCCTCAATGATCTTCTCGCGTGTCCTGAGCCGCCAGCGTCGCGAGACTGATGCCGCTCCAATGAAGTTGGAACGCCACGCTTCTTTGCCGTTGCATCCCGACCGCGAGCGACATTCAACGGAGGTGATTGGTGATGTCAACGACCGCTATGGACTGCGCAGCCGGCATTCCAGTGTCTGTGGTGCTGGAATGTGGCTGTCCGTTTATGGCCGCTCTGAGACATCGAACTGCGGCCGTAGGGCGCGGTGGCTGGTACTCCCGCCGTAGTCCGTTATCGGCCATGAGCAGACAGTCGACGTCGCCATTGAGGTCATCGACATGCCGATCGATGCCGGCGAGAATGGTGCATTGGCTCCCGCGTGGTATCGAAAAATTGGAGGCGAAATGCCAGCAGTCGGTGGTGGGCCGTCGCCCGAGCAATGGCGCCGGATGACCAAGCCAGAGAAGGCAGTCTACTGGCTATTAGTAGGTACGGCCGTAGTGTTCATTGGGTACTTGCTTGCCTGCAAGTTCCTGGGATGGTCGGGTTTCGGGATCGATCCCGGAAAAACCGCGAAGGATCGACTAGAGCCCATCGCCGCCCGCGGGTCAGTTGCCAACTCGATCGCGCTCTTCCCGGCCACGGGCGGTCACGTCGACCTCGACGCCTAGATCGTGGACAAGTTCCTGTCTCGTCTCGAGATGAGGAAAAGCTGATGGAACACGAATTGGCCGATGATGAGTTGGCGCTGTATCGGCGAGCGGACGAAGTTCTGTTCTATGTTTGAGACCCGATTGGCGTCACAAACAGCCCCGCACGCAACGACTATTACGGGTACCTGCCCATCGCTATCTCAATGCTGCAGGATGATGGAGCGAACGCAGCAGCAATCGCCGCATACCTTGACATCGCGCGCGAGCAAGCGGCCCTCATTCTTCAGGAAGTCGTCCGCTCCAACGCCCGAAAAAACAGTTCCGACTGGACCCGCTCTCCCTGGATTTGCAGACCAGTGACAGCAGCAAGATCTGCGGGCACGCGTTGCAGTGAGAGTCCGCTCGACCGGGCGAGTATTTCAGCCTGGCAGGCGCGCTCGAGGTAGTACAGGTCGTCATACGCATGATCCAGACGCTCCCCGCATACGATGACGCCGTGGTTTGCCAGGAACACGATGTCTGCACCGGCTGCCGCGTTGGCAATGCGATCGCCTTCCGCGTGGTCCAGGGCCAAACCGTTGTAGTGCCTGTCAGACGCCACCCTGCCATGGAATCGCATCGCGTTCTGCGACAGCGTAGTGTCCAGGGCGCACTGTTGCGTCAGCGACAGCGCCGTTGCGTGCGGGGCGTGACAGTGCAGTACGACGTTTTTCTTGAGAAGGCGATGCATGGCGGCGTGAATAAACATCGCCGAGGGCTCGACTTCGTGCACGCCCGCCAGCTTCTTGCCATGACTGTCGACCAGGACGATGTCGGATTCTCCAACCTCCTGCCACATCAGCCCCCTGGGATTCAGCAGGAACGTGTCGGACTCGCCAGGGATCGCAACACTGAAGTGATTGCAGACGCCTTCACTGAGCCCGTAGCGCGCGGCTGCACGTAGCGCGAGCGCCAGTTGCCTGCGAAGGTCTTGTGCCATGGGTGAGTCGAACAGCGCCTGTGCAGCGGTCTGATCGCGGTCAGCCAGCGAAAACGGCGAGCCGGTAGGAGAGTCAAGAGGCATGGCGTGGATTCGTCAAAGAGATCATTGGGCCATCTTCCAAGGCGCTCAGCGTTGGACGCCATGGTAGTCATCTGGGCGTACCTGCCGCTCACCGGGGCGCTAGACGTCGATGCGGGTGACTGCGATGCACGCGCTATGAAGCTGAAAGCGCGCAGGATGACGCCGAGCCCCGGAAACTGGGCACCCCGCATTGGCATGCGGGGCGGATCAGTCGCGGTCAGTTCTGTGCGGCGACGGTAACGATTTCGATACGCCATGCAGGATTATTCAGCGTCGCCTGCACGGTCGCCCGGCTTGGGCACTGACCTTTCGCGACCCATTCGTCCCAGACGCTGTTCATGCCGGCGAGGTCGCTAATGTCCCTCAGGAAGATCTGGCAGGACAGAATCCGCTCCTTGCTCGAGCCGCTCTCGGCCAGCAGCTTGTCGATGGAGGCCAGCACTTCCGCCGTTTGTGCCTCGATACCTTGCTCGGTCGTCTGGCGGGGAACCTGGCCCGCCAGATAGACGGTGCCGTTGTAGATGGATGCGTCCGACAGTCGAACACCGGTGTTGAGACGTTGGATATTGCTCACGGGATTCCTTTGTTGAAGGGTTGGGTTAGACAAAGAGGGAGCCGTTACGCTGCTTGACGATGTCGAGCACGGCCTGCCGGCTGCGCTTGATCCCGGCGAGCGTCCGGCTCGCGGCCTCCTGCGCATCACCAGACACTAGTACGTCGATCATGCCTTCGTGGCCGTGCCGCCATGTGGCAGAGCGATCGCTGGCACTGATGCTCAGGTAAAGCACGCGCAGGCTTTGCTCGTGAAGTTGCTCGAGCATGAGCGCCAGGCGGCTGTTGCCGCAGGCACGACCGATGGCGACATGAAATGCGGCATTCGCCAGGAGGAACGTACGCTTGGCTTCCTTGTCGTCGAGGTCATACTCCTTGGTGCACGCATTGTTGAGTTGCACCAGCATGTCCTTGGATACGCGCCCGGCGCACAAGCGCGCAGTCTCTGGCTCGATAAGCTCTCGCGCATCGAAGATCTCGACGACATCGTTGAGCCGAAGCGGCGATACGACGTGTCCCTTCCGTGGGGCGCTGACGAGCCAGCCGGCTTCCGTCAGGCGGGTCAACGCGCTACGAATTGGTGCCTTCGTGACGCCGTACTCCTCGGCCAACGCCTTCTCGGTGACTTCCACGCCGGGCAGCAGGTCGCACGTGATGACGCGCCGCTTGATGTCGTCAAAGATCTGGCGCTGGAGTGGTCGGCTGTCGCCGGCTTCGGCGAGCGCTATCGGGTCTATGGCATTCATTGATTTGTCCTTACGCGAAACGCGAGATCGAGAACTCGCGCCAGGTTTCGGCCATGGAAGCACTCTGCGCGGCAAGCGCGACGGCGCGCCCGGTGAACGAGGCCGCCGTCAGGCCAATATGTCCATGTCCAAACGCGCAAATGATACGGTCATTGCCGGGTAGCGGCCCGATCACGGGCAGGGAATCGGGTGTACAGGGTCGATGTCCCATCCATTCCTTGCGATTGTCGGTTTGGGCAGCGGGATACACCTCTTTCAGGGTCCGCAGGAGCTGCTCGAAGCGGCGGGTTGTCGGCGCTGCGTCCAGACCGCCGATTTCAGCGGTCCCGGCGACCCTGAGCCCGCCGGCAATTGGGGTGACCAGCGTCTTGCGTTCGGCCCACATGACGTTGCGATGGGCATGGACACCGGTATCGCTCACCTGAAGGTGGTACCCGCGGTGGCTCTCCAGCGGTACCCGCCATCCCAGGCCTTGCATCAGGGTTTTGGAATGGATGCCGGCGGCCACGACAACCTGTTTGGCAACCCGTTCGCCACCCGCGGTCTTGATCACGACGTGGTCTCGCGACGGCGCGATGGCGGTCACATCCTGCTGCACGAGTTGGGCGCCGCCCTTTTCGACGCAAGCCCGCACAATGCGCTCCACGAATTGCTGTGGATTCGAGCAGTGGCCATGGCCGGGGAAATAGATCGCGTGCTTGAAGATATCCGACAAGGCGGGCTCATAGTCTCTCAGCTCGGCGGCATTCAGTACGGCTTGCTCGACGCCCAGTTCGGCCCGCGCGCGCAAACCCGCCTGTTCGTCGGCAAAGCCCTGGTCGGTGCTGTACAGGTAGAGCTGACCCACGCGATGGACGAGGTCTTCCGCACCGGCAAACTGGATGATCGGTGCGTAGTCCTCCAGGGCGTTGCGCATCATCTTGCGCACGCCTTCGGCGGCGAGGCTCGAGCGGCCGGGCGTGGCTTCATACAGGAACTTCAGCAGCCAGGGCAGGGCGGCGGGCAAACGGCGCCACAGCACTGTGACGGGGCTTGCGGGATTCACAAGCCATTCGGGCAGGTGTTTATAGATCCCCGGCATCGCGAGCGGGAAGCTGATGCCGGGGCTCAGGCCGCCCGCATTGCCAAAGGAACAGCCGAAGCCAGGCGGCTGGCGATCGATGATGGTGACCCGCCGGCCTTGCTGCACAAGGTTGAATGCCGCAGTCGCACCGATAATGCCGGCCCCGATGACGACCACGTCGTCGATGGTTGGATTCGTCATCATGCTGCGGCACCTGCGAGTTTTGCCGAACGGCGGCGGAGAAGATAGGACACGGCGATCATCAGGAGCACCGCAAGGAACAGGAGCACCGAGACGGCAGCGAGCGTCGGGCTGACCTTCAGCAGCGCGTCGTCCCACATCTGCTTGGGCAGCGTCGTAAACATGCCGCCGCTGACAAAGAGCGCGAGGGTGAGGTCATCGAACGAGGTGACAAACGCGAAGATGAACGCCGACAGAATGCCCGGGGCAATGATCGGCAACGTAATCAGGCGCAGGCGTGTCACGGTATTGGCGCCGGAGATACTTGCGGCGTTGTCCAGCCGACGGTCGTACGAACGCAGTGCCGCCGAGACCGTGATGACGACATAGGGCACGGCAAGCGCGGTATGACCGATGATCAGCGCCAGGGAAGAGCCTAGCCAGCCAAGGCGCGACAGCACATAGAAGAGGCCAAGGGCCACAATAATCCGCGGCAGGATCATCGGTGCCAGAATGGCGCCCAGTACCAACGAGCGGAGCGGCAACGTCTGGTGTGCGAACGCGAATGCCGCCGGTATGCCAATGGCGCTGGCCAGGATAGCGGTGCCCACCGCGACGCCCAGGGATCGCTGAATGGCCGTCATCCAGAGCGGCGACGCAAAGATCTCCTCATACCAGTGCAAGGTGAACCCCTGGGGTGGCCAGTCGATGAACGCACTGGTCGTGAAGGATTCGGGGATCAACAGCAACACGGGCAGGCTCAGCGCGACGATGATGACCACGGCAACTGGCCTGGCGAGGCCTTTCGCGTTCTCGGTGGCAGGGCCACCTGCGAACACCAGCCCCACGACCTTGTCGATGGCTTTGCCCGCTGCCCAGCAGACGTTGAACGCCAGGTTGCGGATCATGCCCGTGCTGGCCTTGTCGCCCGCTTTGATGCTCGACGTGTCGCCCGTCATCGTGGACAGACCGACGAGACGGTCATAGATCCAGTAGATGATGAAAGTGGCAACGAGCGTCACGACGGCCAGCGCAGCCGCCAGGCCCCAATCGAGCATCTCCTGGACCTGCTGGATGATGAGCTGCGCCATCATCGTTTGCTTGGGGGATCCCAGCAGTGCCGGCGTGATGAAGAAGCCGAGTGCCGAAATAAACGTCGAAAGCCATGCTGCGGTCACGCCCGGCGCGCTAAGCGGCAAGAACACCGTGAAGAACGTGACGCCGGGGCGCGCGCCTAGCGTATGGGCCGCCGCAAAAAGCCGCCGGTCGATGGACTCAAACACGGGCAGCATGGTGAGGATGGCCAATGGCAGCAGCACGTGAACCAGACCTACCACCACGCTGAAGTTGGTATAGAGCAACTCCATTGGTTCGCTGATCATGCCTGCGCCAAGCAGCGAACTGTTGACGACGCCGGTGCGGCCGAGAATGACGATCCACGCGATGGTGCGAACGAGGAAGCTGGTCCAGAACGGCAGCAGCACGCCGAGCCAAAGCCACTGGCGCCATCCCGGCGTAGCCCGCGCGATGGCGGCGGCTACCGGGAATCCAGCGAGCACCGCAAGCGTGGCGGCTGCCGCTGACAGGTAGAGACTCTGGATCAACACTTGCGTGTAGACCGGCGTGCTCACCAGGCGTGTGAATGAGGAATAGGAAAAGCCTGTGCTGTTGAACAGCGAGGCACCGAGCAGCATCACGACGGGGACGAACACCGTGGCCATCAGAAATGCCAGGGTAGGGGCGACCAGCGCGGGTCCGGTCCAGCGTCCACGGAGTACCGACACGTTAGACATGACCGTCTCCAAAGATAATCGCGTCGTTGGCTTCGAACGTGGCAAACGCGGCGCCCCCTGTGGCCGGCTTGACCGCCTGTGTGAGTGCGACCGAGACCATGCCGGCACCTTCAACGAGTGTCATGCGGGTGCGGGACAAAGAGCCCATGACCGTGCACTCGTCCACAGTGCAGTCAAGCTGATTGCCTGCTGTTGAGGGCGTTGCAAGCACGCGAACTGATTCTGGACGAACGAGCAATACCGCCTTCGATCCCACCTTTGCAGAGGCCGCGACACGGCCTTTCAAGGTGGTGCCGGATGCCAGTTGCAGCGTGCCGATGCCGGAGCCGGCATCCATGCTCTGCAGCGTGCCGCGAAGGCAATTCGATTCGCCCAGGAACTGGCCTGCGAACAGCGTGCGCGGGGAGAAGTAAAGGTCTTCGGGCGGGCCGACTTGCTCGATGGCCGCATTGTTCATCAAGCAAATGCGGTCGGACATCGTCATGGCCTCTTCCTGGTCGTGGGTGACATACACGACGGTGATGCCAAGCGCCTTCTGCAATTGCCTGATTTCGGCCTGCATGTGCGTACGCAGCGCCTTGTCCAGGGCGGCCAGCGGCTCGTCCATCAACACGATCGAAGGCTTGTGAACAATGGCGCGTGCCAGCGCCACGCGTTGTTGCTGGCCGCCGGATAGCTGCGTCGGAAACCGGTGCTGGATGCCGGGCAGCTTGATCAAGGCAAGGATGGCGTCCACTTCGCGCTTGATCTGTGCGGCGCCCATGCCTCGCATCCGTAACGGGAAGCCAATATTCTCGGCCACCGTCATATGGGGAAACAGCGCGTAGCTCTGGAACATCATGCCGATATCGCGGCGGTGCGGCGGCGCTAGTGTGGCGTCCTTGCGTTCGATCCAGATCTGGCCGCTGGTGGGTTGCGTCAAACCGGCAATCATCATCAGCAGCGTGGTCTTGCCCGAGCCGGACGGGCCGAGGAGCGTCACGAATTCGCCCTGTTTCACCACAAGGTCCGTTGCGGTCAGCGCATAGGTGTCGCCATAACGCTTGGAGAGGCCAGCGATGCGGAGCTTTTCGTTGCTCAGTCCGGCCGTGGCGTGCTGTCCGGACATCGTGCTTGCGTCCTGCGTGCCCGGCGTACTCGGCGTACTCGGCGTGTCAAAGCGACCGAGCGAAGTTTGATTCAAGGCTTCCATCTTCATGTCTCTTTCCGTGACGCTTTTAGGCCAGCAACCAGGTGTTGAAGGTCTCGGTCAGCTTGTCCTTGTTCTTGCCCCAGTACTTCGCGTCGATCTGGACGGCCTTGGCGATATTGTCGGGATGCGTGGGCAGCGACTTGGCTCGGACGGGATCAATGAACTTGTAGGCGTCCGGGTTGGAAGGGCCGTATGACAATCCCTTCGTGTAGATAGCCTGACGCTTGGCGTCGCACGTGAACTTGATGAACTCGCGGCAGAGGTCCGCCTTTGGGGTGCCCTTCAGAATGCAGAAGCCTTCGGTGCTCCACAGGCCCTGATTCCAGATGATCTTTACGGGTGCGCCTTCGTCGATGGCTGCCTGGGCGCGCGCGTTCCACGTCGGGCACATATCCACCTCGCCGCTTTTGAGCAGCTGCGAGGTTTGCGCGCCGCCGGTCCACCACACATTGACGTTCTTCTTGATGCGGTCCAGGTTGGCAAAAGCGGCCTTGGCGTCGAGCGGGTAAAGGGAACCGGCCGCACCGCCGCCACCGAGGAATGCTTCCTCGAGGGTGTCCTGAGGGGCGCGGCGCAGGGCGCGACGGCCCGGAAACTTCTGCACGTCCCAGAAATCCGCCCAGGACGCCGGCATCGGACGGTCCTTGAACTTGTCGGTGCGCACGGCCAGAACGGTCTGCAGCACGAGCGTGGCGATCATGTACTGACTGTTGTACTTCTCCGGAATCTCCGGCGCCTTTACGCGGACTTCTTCGAGGAAGACCCCGGTGGATGGGTCGGTCAAAACTTCCTGCGACTGGCGATTCAACAGCACCATGTCCCAAGCGTAGTTCTTCGCGTCGACCATGCCCTTGACCATGGCGGTGGGGTCGGACTGCGCAACGACCGGCACGATCTCAATGCCCGTCGCAGCCTTGAACGGTTGGTAGAACGCTTCGGCGAACGCAGCGGAGTATGGGCCGCCCGGGTCCCGAACGATGATGCGTCGATCCGCGGCAAGCGAACCCTTGTTGATGAAAGGGAACGCGAGGGCAGTAGTGCCAAGTGCCAGGTTGCGCAGTGCACGACGACGCGACGAATTGACGGCAGGGGGAATTTCGACAGGGGCGACCATAACGACTCCGTGGTTCAAATGTTTTTCACAAACGCGCTCTGACATGTCACAGTTATCGTAGACATGTCAGACGGAGGAGTCAAAGATCTTCTTATGGGTGTTTACCCGTTTAGGCGGCCGTGCGCCGACACGGTGCGCAGCACCTTCGTGGCGATAACATGGGGAGAGGGCCTACGAACGGCGATGAGCGCAGTCGTCGGTGCTGAGATGCACCATCAGGAGGCTAGCGTGCACTAAGGCGGGCGTTGCGCGCGACGCACAGCCGCTGGAAAGCGCTACGGCTGGAGAGGGCGACGAATAGGGGCGGGGAGAGCACTGCGGCTAGCGCCAGTTACCGGCCAGCGAGGCGCTGGCCGGCACCAGGGTGGCCTAGAAGAAAAAGGCGTCGGTATCCCCCGCGGTAGGCAGAATCTCGGCCGTGCCCCGCGGTGAGCGTTGATAAGTCATCAGCGCCGAATGGGCCAGGCGCGCCATCTCACGGGTAGCGGGCGAGAGTAGCTGGCCTCGACGTTTGACCAGCGCAAGCGTATCGAAGAGTGGCTCTTCAAACGACGTGTGGTGCAAGTCAGCGGGGAAGATGTCGCTAGCCATGGCGGCGCGGCAGGCGATCGTGTCGCCGATCCCCTCGGATACCAACGCCAGCGCCGAGGTCAGATACTCCACTTCGATCAGCGGCGAGATCCGGACACCCGCAATGCGTGCGCGCCCTGCAAGCTGGCGGCGCGCTGGATCGGCATCTGCGTAATGCGCGTCGTAGAGCACCAACGGCGACTCGCTGAACATCCGAATGGTCATGGGCGTCGCACACCGTTGCGCGACGGCACTGACAAAACACACCTCGTCGCGCACAAGCGGTACGACATCGAGGTCGGCATCGTCCACAGGCAACGTGACAAGGCCGGCTTCAAGGTTGCCGGACGCAACGCTGGACGCCGTTTCGGCGCTGTTTTGGCCGAGCAGTCGCATACGGACGTTGGGATACAACGTATGGAACTGCTTGGCCAGGTTAGCGCCAAGGTAGAAGTCGGCATTGCGCAGCAAGCCAAATGTCGCCGTCCCGCCGCCAAGCGCCATCATGGCCTTGACGACGCGCGCGCCTTGTTCGGCGGACGCGGTGGATTGCTCCGCGAACGGCAACAGTTGCTCGCCCGCGAACGTCAACACCAACTGCTTGTTCGCGCGGTGGAATAACTTTGTGCTGAGTTCCGCCTCCAGCCGACCAATCAAATCGGATACGCCGGGTTGGCTGATGCCCATTTCGACGGCGGCCGCGCTGAACGTTCCGAGTCGCGCGGCGCGTACAAATGCCTCAAGCTGCACAAGTGTCACAAGTAAACCTTATGGGTCGTACAAGGGTGTGTGCATTGTCGCCGAAACACACCGCCCGAGATATCCCCATAAAGGAAAAATGGCCTGGCACCCCCAAGGGCTTGCCAGGCCACGGTCCTGGAAGACCGCAGTACTAGAAGACGATAGCGAGCCTTATTCCACCAGTTCAACCGCCCAATCCGGCTTGCAGCCCTTGGCCCGCGCCGCGCGGACATCGCCCGAGCGGGCGTGACCCTCGAAGTTTTCCGCGCGCGAGGCACGGGCGCACAGCTCGCCTATCGCGCCACTTGCGGCGAGCGAGGTGATTTCCTGATAGGTCACGGTTTTGAGGAACTTGCCGACCCACAGGCCGCCCGTGTAGCGCGCGGCATTGCGCGTCGGCAGCACGTGGTTGGTGCCGATGACCTTGTCGCCGAACGATACGCAGGTGTTCTCGCCCATGAACAGCGCGCCATAGGTAGTGAGTTGTTCCAGTGCATAGCGTGGGTTCTTCGTCAGCACCTGGACGTGCTCGCTGCCATACCGGTCCGAGACGGCGAAGGCCTCTTCCATGGTGTCCGTCACGATGATTTCCCCGAAATCCCGCCATGCCGCTTCGGCCACTTCACGCGTCACCAGGTTGGACAACTGGCTATCGATTTCTTTGAGTACGGCCTCGCCGAGTGCGCGCGATGTGGTCACCAGCACGGCAGGGGAATCCGGGCCATGCTCGGCCTGGCTGATGATGTCAGTGGCCACCACGAACGGATCGGCCGACTCGTCGGCAATGATCAGCACTTCAGTCGGACCTGCAAACAGGTCGATGCCCACCTCACCAAACAGTTGGCGCTTGGCTTCGGCCACGTAGGCGTTGCCGGGTCCCGCAAGCATGTCGACGCGTGGCATGGTTTCCGTGCCAATCGCCATGGCGCCCACCGCCTGCACGCCGCCCAGCAGATAGATTTCATCCGCGCCGGCAAAATGCGCGGCCGCCACCGAAGCGTAAGGGATCTCACCACGATTCGGAGGGGTGCAGGCAATCACGCGCTTGACGCCCGCGACCTTAGCCGTCGTAATGATCATGTGCGCCGATGCCAGCAGCGGATAGCGGCCACCCGGAATATAAGCACCCACAGAATTGATCGGGATGTTTTTCTGGCCCAGGAAGACGCCCGGTTGCACTTCGGATTCGAAATCGGTGATCGACGCACGCTGCAATTGCGCAAACCGTTGCACGTTGGCCTGGGCGGTCCGGATATCGGCGATGGTCTGGGCCGGCAGGTGTGCGATGGCCGCTTCGATCTGCTCGCGCGAAAGCTTGAAGGCGTTCGGTGACCATTTATCAAACTTGTTCGACAGATCGCGCACGGCAGCGTCGCCGCGCAAGCGAATGTCGCGCAAGGCGTCTTCGACAACCTGCCGGACTTGCGGTGAAGAGGCTTCTGCAGCATTCGCCTGGACGGCTGGGGACTTGAGTTTGTATTCCATGGGATCTCCTCGAGGCTCGTCAGGGGAAAAGAGGATGGGCGGCGAGCGGTACGACGGAGATTAAAGTTGGGCTATCCATCAGACAATGGCCCATATATTATGTTTTTCATAGTGTTTACTTATGACGCCCAGAATGGACCAATCAGAACTCGACGATGTGCGTGGATTTGCCGAGCAGCTTGCAGACATCGCCAGGGAAACGGCCCGGCGGTACTTTCGAGGCGGGCTGCAGGTGTCAATCAAGGCGGACCGGTCACCGGTCACCGATGCGGATGAGGAGATCGAACGCCAGATCCGCGAGGCGATCCGCGCGCGCTATCCGCATCACGCGTTTTTCGGCGAGGAGAGCGGGGGCGCCATGCTGGACGGGCCAACCTGGGTGGTGGATCCGATTGATGGAACCAAAAGCTTTATCTGTGGCGTCCCGCTGTTTGGTTCGTTGATCGCCTTTCTGGAGAACCGCCGGCCCGTAGTGGGTGTGCTTGAGATGCCCGCGTTGGGCGAAAGGTGGGTGGGGGCTGCGGGAAGCACCGTATTCAACGGTGCGCAGTCATGCGTCAGCCGCTGTACCTCACTGCGGGAAGCCAGGCTTTTTGCCACGTCGCCGGACATGTTCGTCGGTGAATATGCCGCGGCCTTCGCGCGCATCAGCGAGTCGACCGGACTCAGGCGCTTCGGCACGGATTGTTACGCCTATGGCCTGCTTGCCTCCGGCCATTGCGACCTGGTCATCGAATCCGGCCTAAAACCCTACGATGTCATGGCGCTCATTCCGGTTATCGAGAATGCGGGCGGCTTTGTGTCTGACTGGCATGGCAGGCCTATCGACTCTGGGTTCACGGGCCAGATCGTAGCCGCTTCCACGCAAGAGTTGCACGAAGCGGCATTGGCGGTGCTGCAGGCTACTTGACCGTCACTGCGATGCTGGCCACCATTGGCCGGCTTGTGTGACGGAAAGGTGTGTCCCGCTTCGAGGAACGGCGCGTGAAGCTGCGCCTGTTCTGACCGACCCAATGCTCTCGGACTTGCGTAAGTCGCATGCCTAACCATGTCGCGGCTTGCCACCAAATTCGAGGAAGGCGGAGCGGGTGGTTGGTGGCTTCAGGTGGCGTCGATAGAAGCAGTCGTCGTGTGTGCGAGTCCGAAGAGATTGCGTGCCTCCCAGCGGACATCGCTGGCTGGCTTGAGCTTTAAGACGGCCTGACGCCCTACCGATTATCGACTCGTCCCTGCTTTAGACGGACCTGTCATCGAGGCCGTCCTCGCAGGTCGGTGCTGACTGCTGTTCGAAGGCTTCCCGCTTTCGGCTGGTGTGGTAGGGCGTCAGCACTGCGTGGGCCACCATGTCCAGCGCTGGGCGTGTGTCGCCGTTCTTGTCAGTCCATACCTTCGGTGTGAGCGTGCCAGACAGGGCAACTGAATCTCCGTCATCCAGCGCGAGCAGTGCTGCCCGCGCTTCGTCCCTAAACGCGATGACGTTGACGAACAGCGATTCGCCGTCGCCAGCGGGGGCGAGCACCTTCGTTGTGACATAGGCCTTGCCGCCTTGCCCTTGGCGCTCTACGGACTTTCCGTAGACTTTGCCACCAATCAGACCATCAATCATTCGTTACCTCGCTATCCCGGGCGGCTGCCGCCCAGGCTTCCATTGAACCTTAACCGCGCCCGCCGGTGCATGGGACAGTTGTTGATCATCACACCCTCACCGGTGTGTGCACCCGATTTCGGCGGGAGACTACCATGCTCAAACGATTTCCGGGTCCGCCACTCATCCGCCCCGCCTGCCAGTCGCATCGACCAGGAATCCGAGCCCGCCTGCAGCATGGGTGCCATCGTCGAATTGGCAATCAAACCAAGCTTAGAGAGAGAGGTGTCAGGAGAACGTCACAGACGCGACTGCCCGATGCTGGACATGCATGTCTGCAGCTACCATTGGCTTCATGAAGATACTGCTGTTTTTTGCCGTTTTTCTGGGCATGGCTTGGTGGATGTATCCGACCACCGGGAAAAATGAACACTCCGGCGGCTCAGATGGCGGTGGCGACTAAGACACTAAACTTCGCTACGCCGGCTGAGCGATTCCAACAAGCGGTTGCGTTGACCGGTTGAATCCGCAACCCAACTCGGTCCGTCGAGCCGCGTTTAGGAGACGACCGAGATTGCGGCCGAATCAGTCATTCCGTGCTGTGACGATATTGGAGATATGCGGCGTAAAACTGGGCCGTCAGATCGGCCGTGCCTGCGGCCAGCCGGGTTTGGGCCGCTCCTTAGCGGCCACTCGACTCAGATCGAATGCTGAGGCGGGCTTCACTCTGGATGCGTCATTCGTTCGATTGTCGATCCGAAGCCTGCAGTCGGGGCGCACCGTCAGTCACGGTCAACATGGGGTAAAGTCGATACTCACGCCGCTTTCTGAGTGACGCGTTATGAACGCTTTTCCTAGCTGGCCGTCTCCTCAAAGCGAGTGCGAGGGATGGAACGGTGAGATGGCGCACCGTATTGCTGCATACGACTGGCGCGATACCGAACTGGGTCCGCGCGAGACATGGTCGCGTAGTCTGAACGCGAGCATTCAGCTTCTGCTCGGCTGCCCGATGCCGCTGGTGATGTTGTGGGGAAAGGCGGGCACGATGGTCTACAACGACGCCTATGCCCGCTTTGCCGGCGGACGACATCCGTTCCTGTTGGGCAAGCCAGTGGAAGAGGGATGGCCCGAAGTCGCGGATTTCAATCGCAACATTGTGGACACCGTATTGGCCGGTGGCACGCTGTCCTATAAAGACAAGCCGCTGATACTGCATCGCCATGGGCGACCTGAGGAGGTCTGGCTGGACCTCCATTACAGCCCGGTCGTGGACGACGCCGGTGCGCCGGCGGGTGTGATTGCCATCGTCTTTGAAATCACCGAGCGCGTGTTGGCCGAGCGGCGGCGCAACGAGGCGGAGTCCGAACGAAGCAAGGCCGAGGCGGCGCTCCTTGCCCTGACGCGAACGCTGGAAGAGCGAGTGGCGCACGAGGTGCGGGCGCGCGCCAGTGCCGAGGATCGCCTACGGCAGGTGCAGAAGCTCGAAGCCGTCGGTGGGCTGACGGGTGGTGTCGCGCATGACTTCAACAACGTGTTGCAGGTCATTTCGTCGAACCTGCAGCTTTTGAGCTTTGCCGTCGCCAACGATGCAAGGCTGCAGGCGCGTATTGATGCAGCGAACGCCGCCGTGGCGCGTGGCGCCAAGCTTGCGCAGCAACTCTTGGCGTTCGCGCGTAGACAGCCCCTCAATCCTCGCGTCATCCATCCGGGCCGGTTACTTGACGCCATCGAAGAGCTACTGCGCAGGGCGGTACCCGAAAGCATTCACCTGGATGTGCTTGTGCCGCGGAATGCGTGGAATCTCTTTGCCGATGCCACGCAATTGGAGAGCGCGCTGTTGAATCTAGTGATCAACGCGCGCGATGCACTGAAGGGCACTGGATTGATTCACGTCGAGGTCGCCAACGTGAACAGCGAGGAGGATGCTCGCGCCAATGCAATCGATCTTCCACAGGGCGAGTACGTCAGGCTCTCGGTGGTCGACCAGGGAAGCGGGATGTCCGAGGAGGTCAAAGCGCGCGCGTTCGAGCCGTTTTACTCCACCAAACCGGAAGGACAGGGAACCGGTCTGGGCCTCAGTATGGTGTTTGGGTTCGTCAAGCAGAGCCACGGTCATATTGATGTGCAGACGGCTCTGAACCAAGGCACGACTGTGTCGCTCTATTTTCCGCGTACACATCGCGACGAGATATCCGAAGAAGAGCGGGAAACGGCTGGTGACCTGACTCACGAGCTAACCGTCCTTGTCGTTGAGGACAATGCCGATGTGAGGCTGGCCGCGATCGATATGTTTGCTCAACTTGGACACAAGGTCCTCTCCGCCAAGGATGGTGATGCAGCCCTTTCCGTGCTGCATGGTTCAAGGAAGATCGACCTCCTCTTCACCGATGTAGTAATGCCGGGAACGGTGCGCAGCAGCGAGCTGGCCAGGATTGCGAGCAGGCCACCTTACAATGCAAAGGTGATCTTCGCATCGGGATACACGCGGGATGTCATTTTTCACGAGGGGCGCTTGGATGAAGGCGTTGTGCTTCTCACTAAGCCCTACACAGCCGAAGAGCTGGCGCAGACTCTGAGAAAGGTCTTTGCAGGCCGGTAAGCACTGCACAACGGGGCGATGCGCGAAATTTCAGCGTTCGATGGGGCAGGAAAGGTAGGCGCACTGTTCTGTCGGTTTGACCGATCGGGTTTGACTCCGAAGCGGACATAGCTGGCATGGTTGCGAAACGACAGTTCCTGGCCGGAAACGGCCCATGATCGCCGGCGGATCGGCGCCGCTTTATGCGCCGCGATCTCAGCCAACTGAGACGGTCGATATCGACGGGGCCTCCGGCGAGCCACTACGCGATAACACGTATTCGGGGGACAGTTTTCCGGCTGCCTAGTGCTCGACCTGAAAATGTTCGATCGACTGGCCGGCATTGACGGCACGCTGTAGCCACTCTGGCAACGCCCCATGCCCGTCCCAGGCATGGCCCTGGGCGTCGCGAAACCGGACCGGTCCGGATTGAATGACAGCCGGCCGCTCGGCAAAACAGCCCGCCGCCTGTAAGTCGGCGAGGTGCAGACCAAATTTCGCCATCTGGGTCCTGATCCACAGGACGGTGTCGGCGCGCTCGCGCAGGCGCTGGGTATCAGGGTCGGGAGACAGAACTGGGGGCATGCGGGAAAAATGCGGGAGAACGGCGGAATCATGAAAGGGCGTCCGACGGCGGCTACCACCGCTTACCCGTACGCAAGGCAGATTCTAGCGTCCATTGCCAGCGCGCTCCCAGGTCGGGAAAAACCGTGCGCCAATGCTCCCCGCACGGTCAGTGCCGACCGGGATCTTGTTTCGTACTACCGCGAGCGCGGTCGGGCGCGCATCGACGATCTTTTTCCATGGACGGAGCCTGCCCGAGGCGGTTTGTAATCGCACCGTGGAAAGGCCGAGCAGGCCTGGAACTCCCCGTATCGCCCCAGTCGGGTGATGATGACGCCGACCTTGCAGACCGGGCAACGCAGTTCCTGAATCGACTCGCCTTCGGTATTGGTCATCGTCACGACCTGGTCCTGCAGCAGTTCTTCCAGGAAGCTCGACGCCTGTCCGCGGACCGTGAACAGGGCCACGCTGCGGCGTGCGCGCGTGAGGGCGACATAGAACAGGCGGCGTTCCTCGCTGAGGGGATAGGTATCCCCCGCCGGCATAGCCAGTGCCATGACCGGGTCGTCTGCCTTCAGGTTGGGAAATCCACGCCGGACCATGGCCGGCAGGACAATGTAGTCGGCCTCCGCCCCCTTGGAGCGATGGACCGTCAGAAACTCCAGGTCGATCCGCGCCCCGTAGCGGGCACGCCATTGGGGCGGCACAAAGGCGCGATCGGCGTTATAGCGGCCAAGAATGTAGACCGAGACCCTGCCATTGCGCCCCGCCGGGATGGTGCCGTCTTGCAAGCCGTTGAACAGCCGCGAGAGATGCGCGTCGATCGCGCCTTGGGTCTCGTCCTTCTGGGACACCTGGAAGGCTTCGAGGACCGGACCATGAGCCGCAGTGACGGAACGTACGCCCTTGGGGAGCTGTTCCGGATTGCGGGTGATAAAGCGACTCGATACGTCGCAAAGCGCCTGAGGGCAACGAAACGTCTGTTCGAGCTTGAGGACTTCGCAGGGCCCGAACCAGTTCCGAAAACCGGTCATCACCGACAGATCGGCGCCGGCAAACCGATTGATCGATTGCCAGTCATCGCCCACGGCAAAGAAATGCCGACCCGGTTGCCTGACCAGCGCTCGGCAGAGTCGTGCGCGGGCGCGTGACGCGTCCTGGAACTCGTCTGCCATGACGAGATCGTACTCAGGTACGTATCTTCCGGATTCAAGGTGTTCGGCGGCCTGATTGAGCATGTCTTCGAAGTCGATGCCATCCTCGGCCGCCAGCGCCGCGTCCCAGGCTTCCATGATGGGCGCGGCAATGGCCAGGAACATGCGGTGACGAAAGCGGAAGTGATCGTCAGGCATGTGATCCAAGCGCTCAAGCAGGTGTTTGGGCGTCAGGCAGTTGCTCTTGGCGTGGCAGATGAAGGTACGTACCAGCGCGATCAGGTCTGCGGCGGCCATCGGCGGTTGCCCCTGCATCGGAATCGGCCGGTCGGGATTGGGATCGAGCACGACCCCACGCGCGGTGAGCGCGTGGGACAAATGCGCAAAAAGCTCGCCCGAACGCAGTTGGTGCGAGGTCGTTTCGACCAGCGCGGTGCCGCGCCGTTGATGCTCCTGACGTTTCCAGGCAAGACTTTCCAGGTAGCGCTCGAAATGGGGGGGCGGTTCGCCCTGGCTATTCAGCGCGAGGTGCTCGTGATAGAGCTGGATGTCGGGATAGTAGAAGTCGGGCCGATACTGGCGGTATTCGTCGGTGGTCGTATCGAATTCGTAGGGCGGTTCGTACTGATAGTTGACGCCGTTATAAAACAACCAGTCCGCAATCACGCACTCCTCGCGGCTGCGTACCCGTTCGCCTTGTAAGGTGCGTACGTAGCCGACGCCGTCCCGGTCCCACTCCTCGGCAGGCGTTTCCGCGCCGAAGCTTGGCAAGTCCCGGCCGAAGACGAGGCGGAAGAGATCCCAGGCCGTGCAGAACTGCTGCGAGCTATCCTTCAGCCGGTCGACGATGCTGGCGAGCTGCCGTAGCCCCTCGGCCGTCTCGATGGCCCAGATGGGCACGTCCGGCATGCGGCCCGTTGCCTTGCCGATGATACGGCGCCCCAGGGCATGGAAGGTCCGGGCGTCCACCGCCGTGCCCGCCATGCCAATCCGACTGAACGCCCCCGTCGAGCGCTCGGCCAGTTCCTCGGCGGCCTTGGTATTGAAGGCGAGCAGCAGGATACGCGCGGGCGGGACCAGGCCACGGCGGACGGCGTAGGCCGCCTTGGCGACCATCGTGGAGGTCTTGCCGGACCCCGCTGACGCAATCACGAGCACACGGTTGTCGAAGCAGATCACGGCCCGCGCCTGCTCGTCGGTCAGGGGCTGGCTTTCCACGGCGTCGAGCAGGTCCTTTTGATCGCGTAGTTCCCGTTGCAGATGCGCTTCGTTCTCGCTCGCCCAGGCCGTCGTCCAGTTCGCGTGCCAATCGCTGATGTCCTGTCGATTTTTTGCCCGGTTCTGGGTGGGCCCAGCCTGGATCTCCGGATCGTTCAGCAGCTCGCGCAAATGCTGGTCGGTGATCGCCAGCGCAGGACGTTTGGCCAACAACACCTGCTGCTGTTCATGGGTAATCCAGCGGCGCTCGTTGCGAGACAGTTGGGTGTGCCGGGCCACGAGATCGAGCCAGCCGCGGATTTGGCTGATTGCCAAATCGAATGTGCTCTGTCGCGCCAACAGGCGTTGGGTCGCCAACACGCCGGCAACAAATGTCTCGATTTCGGCGGCACGCTGGTGGGGTAATCCCTTGAGGGACACAAGCTGGGATGCCCCAACGTGCAAAGTCAGGGTCGTCCAGATCAGGCCGCGGCGTAGTCCCACCGGCGACGCTTGCTGGATGGGGACCGCCTGCCGCCGTCCAGCCCTCACCAATGCCAGACCGTTCTCCATGGCCTCGAGCCGCCACGGCTCGCCTCGCGTTAGCAGTCTGCCCCAGTGAGAAGGCTCCCAGTGTTTCATGATGTTCGACGCTCCCAATTGCTCGCATGCTAACGGCGCATGCCCGCAGTCCGGCACTCTTGCCAGATAAGGCGAGTGCTTTGGTAGACGCGTTACCCCGCATATTTGGGCAAGCATTGCTCTGCTCTGCCTTTCACAGGTTCGGCAAGCGGGCCTAGCCGACCCGACAGCCGTTCTCCGGCGTTGTAAGGCGACTACGGCGCCAACTCCGCTTCGGTCGCCGCGTAGATATCCAGTCTGAGCTTGCCCATGATGGCGTTCTTGTATTTGTTCCCGTTCAAGTCGAAGCCGACGGCGGCGGATTTGTCCGCGTGCAGTTGTGGCAGCAGCGCCGCCACCATTTGGTGCCGGGACGGCAGACTCATCAGTCGCCGGCGCAAGTAGAACATTTCTTCCGCTAGGTCCTCATAGCGGGCATGAAGACCAAATGTTTCGAGGGAGGCGCGTGCCTTGTCAGCATGAGGCCCTGCGACGGGCTCAATCTGTATCTCGAAGTCAGACGGTTCAGCTTGACGGGTACGCGTGCCAAGCAGGAGTCCCCGTAGCGCGGCCTGTTCGACCAGCGAAAATCGAATCGATTCGGGATCGCTCAGCGGGTGAAGGTGAGGGATCGCCACGAAGTCGGTGGCGCGCTTGCACTGCGGGCCGTTGCACTTTTCGCAACAGGGTATCAGGTTCGCCAGCGTCAGGGCCAGGTACGGATACTGGGCCTTCGCGTAGAAATGATCGAGATCTGGGCGTAAGCCCTTCTTACCGCCTTTTGGCAGTTCCGTCTTGATAGAGACAAGCTGACAGTAGGGACAATATTTGTAGCGCCCCAGGCTGCAAAGCCGATAGGCCGACCACGGGCGTTGCTCCCAATCTTTCTTTTTGGAAAAATCATCGTAATTGAGATACTGCTTGATCAGCTTCTTGGCAGCAGTGCGGTCCTTTTGGGTGAGAAATGTGACCTCGAAATGCTGCACCACGGGTAGCAAATCCGCACTACGGTTCGAACACAAGCCTTCGAGATTGTGCTCAAGAAAGCTGGCCACCCGCTTGTCCATCTGACCGGCGGCGGCGTTCAGGGTGGCGATGGAGGTCTGCAACAGCGGTCGCAGGAAGCGCTGGTGGTCGAGGACAGCGTCCTGCCACACATCCGGCATATCGATAATCATGATCGATCGTCCGTGCCGATACGCCGCAGGGCATTGCGGATCATGGGGTCGCCGATTTCCTCGAGGAGGGCTGCCTCGGCCGCGCTTGCGCAGCCGTTGAGCAGGCTGGCGTGCAGTGCGTTGATTTTCTCCGCCGCGAACGAGCCAAGCGTCTGGCTGCCGAAGGAGGTGAGGGCGATCTCGTCCAGCGCCGCCGCAAAGGTCCGGCGCGGCGTCACCTTCTCGTCCAGGTTGGTGACCATGGCACTCGGGAAATCGGTCGCAATGACGGGGGAGTGCGTACTGAGGATGACTTGAAGCGTGACGAGCTCAAAATCGCCTTTCATCGCGGTAAGAAAGCGATCGAGCAGCTCAACGTAGCGCCGCTGCCAGTCGAGATGCAGGAACGCATCGCCCTCATCGATAAGCAGCAGTACGTTGCGGATGCCGCGTTGGTGCAACTGCTGGATACCGCCGCGGATGCGCGAAAACTGCTCAACCAACGCCTGCATGCCGGAACTGAGCTGGTCCCATCCGACTTGAATGGCCGAATCGGACTGACCTAGCTCGGCGGCATCGGCGTCGGAATCGATCGGAAAATGGAGGCTATCTTTGCTCACTACCATAATCCTTTGTGCACTCACGTAACGCTGGGTCTGGATCAACAATGTTTCAAACCGATCGCGTAGCATGTCGATGCCGTCGGGAGGCGATCCGTGTAACTCGCCCTCCCAGTGCAGAAAGCACGTCCCCAGATGCACTTTGTCGCGCACCGTTGAAGCCAATTTCTGCAGCGTCGCGAGCTTGATAATCGGGTCGTGTTCGCCGCCGTTTTCGTCAAACAGTTTGAGACGCAGATCGTGGATCAGCTCATTCCGGGCTTGACGCCGCTTCAGGTCAAGTTCGTCGAAATTATCGAGTTGCGTGCCGCGCGATAGCTCCTGGAAATCGTAGAGGAGTTTGTTCACGCGATGGTCGATCGACGTGTGAATCGACCGACCGGCCCCGTTCTGGGCCGCGGCAAGCAGCGCGGGCAACAATACATCGGTAAAGATCTCGCGCGTGAATGCAACGGTGGCGCGTAACGACGTCTCGACGCCCAGGTAGCCACAAATTTGCTGGAAAATGGCGACGTCGCCGATCTTGCCGCGCTCCTGTTCGCGCGGCGAAGCGTCCACCACGCGCGCACGCCGCGGCAGCCGGCGTCGGTAGGGCAAGGCTGTGAAGAAGACAACGCCACGCACGCGCCGATCGGCGGCCGTCATCCACCTGGCTTCGCTGCTGTCATCGCGACCGATCAGCATCTCAATTTCACCGCGTGATTGCACCATCATTTCGGCGATGCGCGCCAGCAGCCGGGTCTTACCAGCGCCGTTGCGCCCCAACAGAATGTGGCAGGAGTCGAAGTCAAAGAAGTCGGCGAACACGTCGCGCCGGGGCGCAATCTCGAGCGCGCGGTCGTCCACGACGACTCGGTAAATGAGGTCCATGAGGAGCAGTCCGAAAGGGGCATCACCCTGCGGCAACGCGTAGGGTTCCTAGCATAGAGGAAAGGTCTTTTTCCGCACATCAGCACGGAGAGGGGCTTGACGCACGGGGCCGCGGCGCCCGCGTTCCCAGTCGATATCTCCACGTATCGGCGCAGAATCAAATTACTTAATAGGCGCTTTTCGCGACGTCATAGAAATTCACATACCTTGATAATTACCATTATCTCGATAGCGACTTTAAGCCCGCAAAGACCACCCGCTGCGGTACGATGGAGCCTTCCAGAATTCGCCCATTTGCCGTGTCCGATCCCGTCCGCCCAGCTGATGCCGACGCCCCGAGCGACGCGCCGAGCGCCACGCTTGGCGACGGGGCCGGCCGCCGCGCACCCGTGCGCCGACGCCAGCGTGCGGCCGTCGCGCCGGCGCGCCTGCTGGGCCCGCACCACTTCGCGTTCTACCGCGGCGTGCTCGAAGGGGTTGATCTGGCCCGCCTGGCGGACCGCTATCTCGATACGGGACGCGATCTGCGCGTGGCGCGCGCGACCGTCGACTGGATCGCCGACGAGCTGGCCCGCGGCGTGCGCCGCCTGGCCACCCGGCCGGCCCGCGCCACCGCACAGCATGGGGAATCCGGGCAGGGTGGGGCGGCCGAAAACGCGAGCACGGTACGCGGATCGGGAACGCCATTGCCGCCGCGCCGCTGGAGCGAGGCGACCTGGCACGCGTTGTTTCACCCACCGGCCGGCGAGAGCGCCACGGCCCGCCAGACCCGGCGCCATCGCCAGCAGCGTGCGCTCGATCAACTCCAGCCGCTGCTTGCGGCGCGGCCGGCGGCCGACGACGCCGTCGGCGGCTGGTTCACGCCCGCCATCGCGCAGCGCCTGGAGACCGTGGGCTGGACCACCCTGGCCAAGCTGCAGGCTGGCATCGCCCAGGGCGGGGCGCGCTGGTACCGGCAGGTCGCCCGCATTGGCGAACACACCGCCCGGCGCATCGAGGCGTGGCTGGCCGAGTTCGCGACCGAGTTGGGCCCGATTCCGGCGGCGGCGCTGGTGCCGCGGCGCCGCGCCAGTGCGGCCGAGCTCGCGAGCCTGCGCCCGGCCGCGGCGATGGTGGCGCCGCTGGAGTCACTGCTGTTGCCGCCGGCCCTCGATGGCCGGCAGGGCCACAACCGCGCGGCCGTCGGCGGCGAGCAGCGCATCGCCGCCCAGACCGACCTGATGGCGATCCACGCCTGGCTCGGCGTGCATCCGCCGTTGGGCGGCCACACCTGGCGCGCGTATCGCACCCAGGCCGAACGCTTCCTGCTGTGGGCGGTCTTCGCCCGCGGCAAGGCGCTGTCCGACCTGACCGTCGAGGACTGCAGCGCCTACCTGGCCTTCCTGGCCGATCCGCAGCCCGCCGCGCAGTGGGTGGGCGCGCGCGGCACGCCGCGCTACCGCTTCGACTGGCGCCCGTTCGAGGGACCCTTGTCGCCGGGCAGCGTGCGGCAGGCCTTCACCATCGTGAAAAGCCTGTGCGCGTGGCTGGTCAGCGCCCAATACCTGCGCTACAACCCGTTCGTGCTGCTCCCCAAGCCCAAGGCGGCGGGGCAGGGTCGCATCAAGGTCGCGCGCAGCTTTACCGACGCGCAATGGCAATTCCTGCGCAGCTTCGCCGCGGGCCTGCCATCTGACGATGCCCGCACGGCACGGATGCAGTTTCTGCTGCGTTTCGCCTATGCCACCGGTCTGCGGATCTCGGAGCAGGCCCAGGTCACCGTTGGCGACCTGCGGCAGCAGGATCTGGCGCCCGACCAGCGCGGGATGTGGACGTTGTCGTTCGTGGGGAAGGGCACCCGGGCTCGCGAGGTGCACGTGCCCGCCCCGGTCATCGAGGCGCTGCGCGACTATCTGGCGGTGCGGGGCCTGGGCCGGGCGTTCGAACGCCTCCACCCGGAGACGCCGCTGATCGGCCGCGTCAAGACCGACGGCCAGGCCGGCAAGCTGTCGGTGGCGCAACTCGACGCGATCTGGAAGGGGTTCTTTGCCCAGGCGGCCGACGTGCTCGCCGTGGAGGATGCCGCCGGTGCGGGGCGCCTGGCGCAGGCCAGCGCCCACTGGCTGCGGCACACTTTCGGCTCGCACGCGATTGCACGCGGCGTCGCGCTCGATGTGGTCCAGCACCAGCTCGGCCACGCGTCGCTGGCCACGACTTCGGTCTACGTCCATGCCGAGGACGCGCGGCGCGCGCGGGAGCTCGACCAGGCTGGCATGTACTAACCGCCGGAGCCGACGTGCCCCGCTGCTCTTACCACGCCCAGGGCCATGAGCGGGGGTCGCATCGCGCGCAAGCCGCTTTCCGGCATCGGTGCGGGACAACCTCCCGCGATTCGCAACTTGAGGCAGGAGGGAGGGCCAGGCGTACTGCCCGGCCGGCTACATTAGTGGGAGTCGCTTCACTACAGCGAGGGCAGGGAATGGGGGAGGATCGCGACGCGCCGGGATGGCTGTATCCAGACCTTGGAAAACCGGCGCCATGCAGGATGAGTCGGTCCCCCAAGCGCCACAGACAACTTGGGCCGCCCATGACACGGGACGTTTCAGCGATGGCCACCGGAGAAAAAAGGAGCCTAGCCCGTCAACGTGGGGGCTGAGGGGCAATCTGCTCGCCGGAACATTGCTTGCCGATGGCTTGGCGGCCGTTGCAGTGACCGCCCCAGTCACATGGCACTGTCGCTATACTCTCGCTACACGCTCGGTATCTACACCTAAAAGAACCAAAATGTCGGCGATTTTTATCCATGTTTCAGATATCCACTTTGGGCAGGAACGGGATCACTTCCTCCACGTTCACGACGATGTCAAGGAGCAGCTGATCGAGGACGCAGCGGAGATCGTTGCCGTCCTCCCGGGCAAGGCCGCGCAAGGCATCTTGGTGACGGGCGACATCACGCAGTCCGGTACATGGGAACAATATGAAAAGGCTGGGCGCTGGCTAGATGAGCTGGCTGCCCGTATCAAGTGCCCCATCCATCGAGTACAGATGGTGCCCGGTAACCACGATCTCGACAGAAAGAAGCTCTCGACCGGGGGGGCTCAGCTATTGGACTTCATTCGTGCGGGAGGCGCGGAGGAGTACGAGAAGGTTTTCTCGAACCCCTATGACCGCGCGACGTTGCTTGCCCGGTTTGAAGACTACGACCGCTTTAGCATTGGTTATCGATGTGGCCTCGACGAGGAAGCAAAGTTTGCTTCGAATCTGCGCATTGAAATCGGTCCGGGCCGCTGGATCAGGTTTGTCCGGCTCAACTCAGCGCTGTTGTGCACGGGCGACGAGCGCGAGGAAAATCCAGAGCTGATGATCGGTTCGCGGCAGTTCACGATCCCGAAAAAGCCGGGCGAGGAGAATGTGGTCCTCGTTCATCATCCGCTGCATTGGTACAAGGATTCGGATGAAGTCCGTCGATATGTCCAAGGACGGGCCCGGGTCTTTATTTCGGGTCATGAACATAACCCCAAAGTCCACGTTCAGCCGGTCGTTGAAGGGACTGACGTCCTGATGCTAGCGGCAGGTGCGGCGGTGCCGTTCAGATCGAGCGAGACCTATACCTATACCTACAACATCATCGAGTTTGATTGGGACGAGGCGAACGACGCGTTGGCGGTGACAATGTATCCCCGTGCGTGGAACCCCGTCGAACTTTGTTTCGAAGCCGACGACAAGCGCCTGGGGGGGGAGAGTCCGCGTTTTTCATTGGGATCGCCCAATTTTCGGAAGTGCGGCAGGGCCGAGCAGCAGCCTGAACAGGCCGCTGCAAGCCAGACCAGTCCGCTATCTGAACCTGTGTTCGAAGAGGTTCCTGCGGAGACTGCTACGACTGAGGAGGGAGACGTGCCATCTACCCCACCGACTGTTGAAGGTTACGAACTAGCACTGTTACGGTTCTTCCGGGACCTCGTCGAAAGCGAGCGGCTACGAATCCTGGTCGCGCTGGATGCGATCCCCTCAGACTTTGACGAGCGGATGACACAGGGAGTGGAGCGCTTGCTGTTCGATTCGTTGGTGGAGGAGGGCAAGCTGCCAGACGTCGTGGCACAAACGGAAGAAATGATATTGAACCGGAAGGAGGGGGACGCGTGACTGACAATTTTCCAATGCACCTGCGGATCACGGGGCTGGTGCCTAGCAATGATGATGTGGATTCCCGTCGCGCGGCAGTATCCACGCTGGCGACCGCTTGGGGAAAAATAAGCGACACGGGCAAGATTGTTGGAAAGGCGGCAGCTATCGCCGACTCGTTGACCGGCGACGGAATGCCAGCGGAGGACTTGGGTGCCGAGGTTCAAAGCGCCGTGCAGAAAAAGGCTTCCGCTTTCCTGTACACGGAAAGCCCCCTTGAGGTTGGGGTATGCGCCGGCATGGCTGCATTGTCGATGATGAAGTCCGAGCCGGGGAGCACGGGCTGGCAGATTCAGGACGTTTACTCGAACGCGCTGTGGTCTGCGCTAGCGTTCCAGCCAGCTCTCAACGACTCGAAACGAGAGAACCTTCGACGCGAAGTATTGGACCGCGCGCAGCGCCGAAGCATGGAAAGCGCCGAGAAGGCGCGAGTGCGCAAGTCAGTGGAGCATACGGACCTCGTCGTGACGATAGGGGAAGAAAGCAAAGTCACGACGAACTTCAAAAAGGCGGCCCTGGAAGCGATAGAAGCGCTCCGCCAGAACGCAATTTTGGACCGCGAAGAGATTGACTTCCTCTGGTGGTCGCAATTGAGTCGTAGCAAGCTCGTCAATCGTCCATTCATGAAGATCTCCGAAGGTACTCGCCTGGTCGCATCGGGTATCGAGGCATCCAGCCATCTGCGCCGATTCCCTGCGGAAGTGCACCGCGACCTCGTGCTGCGCACGGTTGACGCGGATCCGCACCTTGACTTGGCCGAACTACTTGCGGAGATTGGCGAGGACCGGACTGCGCTTACCAACGGTATCCATGCGGAGACCATCACCAAGTGCCCGACCGTCTTTCCGCTGCTGAATGCAATCGTTACCGGGGTGGCGGAATGCCATGGCGCAAAGGAAAAGCGTACCGCCTGCAGTTGGGGGGGGCGCGCACTCGTAGAAGGTGCGCTATCGAAAATGGTGGCCTCGGGGATGCCCGGCAAATGAGCGCAGCCTGCAGCTTCGAGGGGTGCACCTTCGGTGTGACCCAGACTTGTGCACTCGAACGCGATCCCACAGTCTGTGAGCACCGCATCAAATCCGCTGCGGAAGACGCACTCAGCCCCCCCGAACGGCCTGTCGGCGATGGGGAGTCGGATATCGCTGGGTCGCCGGTGCTCCCCCCGCCCTCCGAGACCGCGACTTTTCCTTCCAGTCACACACTCGGACCGGATGCGGTGTCTCGCATGATGGCGTCCCGCTACCTTACTGTCGTCGGCATTCTAGGAGATCCTGACTCCGGGAAAACGGCGTGCCTCGTAAGCACCTATTTGCTCGTCGCCAATGCCATGCTCAAGAACTGGGCTTTTGCGGACAGCAAGAGCCTGATGGGCTTCGAAGAGATCGCACGGGGCGCGCGCGACTGGAACGAGGGGGCGCCTCCAGACCAGATGACCATGCATACGGAGATGCAAGATGAGCGTCGCGCGGGCTTCCTGCACCTTCGGCTGGTGTCCCAGACGGACGGCAGGCGAGTGGACCTAGCGCTACCGGACCTCCCGGGGGAATGGACTACCAAGCTGGTGACGAGTGCTCAGTCGGATCGGCTTGAATTCATGAAGGCGGCCGATGCCATTTGGATCGTTCTGGACGGTCGTGCGCTGGCGGACAAGGAGCGACGCCAGGGCGTGATCTCCCGGGTCGGGCAGTTGGGCGGACGGCTAAAGACCATGTTCGGCGATCGCATGCCTCGCGTAATCGTGGTGGTCACTCGCCGGGATGAAGGCGAACTTCCAGAAGCGGTATCGTCGCGCTTGGTGGCGGAGTTACAAAGAAAGGACGTCGAGGGAACGATCGTTCAAGTGGCTCCCTTTTCCGGAAAGGACGAAATCCGGGCGGGCTTTGGCATTCCTGACCTTATCGACGCAACGGTAGAATCGGGACGATCCGCACCAGAGTTTTGGCCTGATAGCGCTCCTTGCGAGAGCGAGCGTCTATTCATGAAATACAGGAGGAATGGATGAGCCATTCCGTTGTCTTGCTCGGTGGGCCCGATTCCGGAAAGACCAACTACATCGGAAGGGTGTGGCACGCACTGGACTCCAAAAAAGGGAGCCTTCAGATTGCCCAGCAGCCTGAAGACATCGCGTTCGTACTGGACGTCTCAGATCACCTCAACTCTGGCAGTTTCGCGCCTCGGACCGACCTTGCTGATGAGCGGCGCGATTTCGAAGTAGTTGTCTCAGAGGGGCCGGGCGGCACGGAGACGGCGATTGTTATCCCTGATATCTCCGGGGAGCTATGGCTCAATGCGGTCGAGCACTACGAAATTTCGACGGATTGGATGGACGAGCTTCGCCGATCCCACGGAGCACTACTGTTCGTCCGAGTCGGCTCCGAGCAGGATATTAGGCCCTTGGATTGGGTAACGTCGAAGCGCATGATGTCCAAAGTACGCATGCCGAAAGATCCGGGCCTGCCCACCCAGGTGATGTTGTGTGAACTGTTTCGATTCCTGGAAATCTCGTTGATTGACCGTCCCGATGGCGGACGCCCGCGTGTCTCCATCGTCGTAAGCGCGTGGGATCTCGTTGATCACCAGAAGTTTGCGCAAGGTCCGAAGGCATGGCTGGAGCACGAGTACCCGTTGCTGGCCGGCCGGCTCAATGATGTCGAGCGACTCGACGTTAGAGTTTTTGGCATGAGCGTTGTGGGCGGGGATTTGAAGACCGACGTCGTCTGCCGTGACGCGGTACAAGAGGGGGGGCTGGAAGGATGCGGGTGGGTAACCGTACAGGATTCCGAAGGGGCGTGGATTCGGAATGAAGATTTGACCCTGCCCATCGCCTGGGTGATCGGTTCGTGACTGTGACAGCAATCGATTGTCAAATTCATGGATATCGGCAAGGGCATCAACTGCTTGCCGGGTCCGTGCAATTGTCGAGGGAGGACCAGGCGACCATCGATCGCCTGTCGGACGTCGCGGGTCCTTTACGTCCGCGCGAGCAATTCGATCCGTATCTGACGGGCTATCCGCTGCCAAGTGGTAGCCACTATGTGTTGGCCAGAACCTGGCAAGACCTCACGGTAACTCGCGCCGGCTGTGTGCGAACCCTCAGCCTTATCATTCCAACTTCGGCCTGGGCGGCGGCGGAATCTCTTGCCCCGTTTCTGGATTTGCTCGCTCTCGATCATCTGCCAGCAGATGGTGACGCTAAGAGCATGAGGTTGTCGGGGGACGCGGGGAGCGTGCTGCCGCCTGCCTTTGAGTTCAAGGGCGAAGAACTTCTCGAGGCGCTATTTCTCGAGGATGCTCGACCAGTCGTAGTGTTTGATGCCGTCTCGCCAGATCTGGTCGCGATGCGGCTGCTCACGTCGCTATGGCCTTCCATGCGTCGGCAGTTTGCAGTATCCACTTTTGCATTATCTCCGCGGAAGGTTGGTGGTCGAGATTTCAATCTCGTTTTTGCGCCGAAGGACGCGCGGTCCAAGTTTTCGGATTGGAATGGCAGGCGGATCGACGGGCGCACGTCGCCGAAGGCGCGTCATCGATGGACCGAGACCATTGTCAGTCGTGTTTTTGAATCTGCACATCCTCGGCTAATCCCTCGAGAAGACGAAGGTATCCTCGCGGAGGACGGTGAGGCAGGTGATCAAGCGGCTTCGCTACGCGTCGCGTTGCTCTGGGACGAACTGCTAGGTAAGCTGGACTCGACGCCAACAGCGGCCCTTGGGCTGCTCGATATCGCAAACTCTGGCAAGGCGGCGCGCCAGCGCTACGCGTTGACAACGCTTGAGCCTTCCCTCGCAAACGCCATTCGTCGTGCACCGTCAGTATTGTCCCAGCAGGACGCCTGGAGCTTCCTTGCCGCAATGTCGCGCAAATTGCATGGGCGTTCGATTCCACGCGGCGTTGATGCCGTAAGGCACGCGGTAGCGGAGCTCGCCAGCCGTGCACCTGAAGGTGCAATGGCGCTGCTTTCCCAGCCGGATGATCGGGGCGTCGTATATGAACTGGTCCCCGCAATCGCAAATGGGATAGGGTCCAATTTCTCGGATCGAACGGAGCAGGCGCTTTTGGCTGCCCCACCCGAGGTGCTCGGCAACTTGGTTGCCAAAAGCAGCAAGTTAGCTGCCAAGGCGGCGGAAAGCGTGCCACTTATTGCACGCTTTAGTGAGATCTTTCCTGAGCTCGATGCCCGCCTCGCAGGGGCCGTTGGCCACACACTGCTTCCATATCTTGTACATGATTGGCAGGCTCCAGCTGCCCGGCCAATTCTGCAAAATCTTGATGACGGGGAACTCGCAGCCGAGATAAGGCATCTTGGAGTTGTCAACGACTTCGCAGCGTCGAAGATTGCAGATTTGTGTTTCCAGCGTGCTCGTGAAGTTGGAGCAAGGCACGAGCTCTTATCCGTCATTTGCAGCTTGCCGGTTTCGGAGCGTCGCAATGCATTACTCGCTCGCGCCTTGGAGCCCACAGCAGAAGACTTGGCGTGGCTGCTTCAGCAATCGGGACTGACAAGAGACGACGCCAACGGATTGGTGACCGCACTACTTCGACGTGCGGATGATCTGAAATTCGAACAGATACTCGGCGATGATCGAGTCGGCTTGGATGCTACTAGCGTCGCACTGATCGCCCCTGATCTCGCAAGGCGAGCGATCTTCGTCGATGGTGTGCCGCTCGATAATTTCGTTGGCATCGTCGAAAGTGTCTTCCCTGGAGCTGATGTTGCCGACAAAGCGACGATCGGCAAGCGTGCGCTTCAGCGCTGCCTTCGGCAACATTTCGGTGGCGATGAGCTCTCTTTTATCGCCTCAATACTTGACGGTGTTGGTGAGCGTTTGGACGGCGCGTGGGTTGCCCGACTAGGCCTAGCTGGGGAGCTTCCCGCATCCCTGGCAAGCCGCAATCTGGTGGCCTTTCGCCGTACGTCGCAGCCTGCACGGCGTCGTCTGGTAATACGGATCGTAGACTTGGCGCAGCATCTCCAGCAACGACGACAGTTCGATTTGGATGACTCTGCGGTGCAGGCATGTGCTGAGCTCATGCTCGAGGCGGAAGAAGTGGCACCGACCTCCGCGCTTACTGCCGCGGGCCAGTTGCTGCCGATGCTGATGCGGCAGAGAAATAAGCCCGTATCACCCCTAATCGTCGCGACGTTCCCATTGGTCTACGGAGAGTTGGCGAAGAAGAATGAGGTTCCCGACGTTCTAAGGTTTGTGCCTTTCTTCGATTGGGACAGGTGTAAAGCTGCGCGACAAGAGTTGGTTTTTGCCTTTATGTCATCATCTTGGCCGCCAGGCGATCTTGCACATATAGCGTGCCGTTGTCCCGACCCTGCGCGAATCATGCGCAGAACAGCGAAGGCGTATGGTGGCGAGGCGTACCTCGCCCGCGTGGCGGCGGACCTTGCGCGCCTGCCGGAAAGTTGCCGCATTACTCTTGGGCGAATGATTGCTTCCATCGCTTCAGATCGGTCCGCGAGGTACAACTGGGAAGACTGAGCCAAACAGCTTGTCGGCACAGAAGGACGTACTGGAAGCCCAGTTCGGAGAGGCTCGCTCGACTGAAGTGTCTGCCGTCATCGAAAAGGTCCGGGCGCTGACGGAAGAGTGCGGTCATCTCGACATTGACAGCATCGGAAGTCGCCGTTGCAGCCGGCCCATTGACCGTGGCCAAGGCCGTCAACGAGCAATTGCCGCCGCAGTGTCGCGATCCCAAAGCTGGCCGAATCTGGTCGGGGACGTGGCCGTGCTCCTGCTTGACTCGGAAATAACCCCAACCGATTTCTGATCACGGAGGAGTAACGCGATTCCGTCCCGCAGCGCAACGTCGCTGCGGGGTCGCCTGCACCGATGCGCAACAGAGAGACTGACAGTCTCAGACCTGATGCGTGCATCGCGCCGCATCATGCAGATCCCCGCATTGGGCATTAGAAAATCGGTGCGTGGACGCGGTAGAGACGGTGGTGGACCCGAGATCTCGGAGCGTGCATTGGTCGTAGAAAAGTGGCGCACCCCAGGCGCGATTTTCCCTTTCGGCACCATACTGAATGTACCAAGTACCGCCTCCCGTTCGTCGCTCTCAGCCGCGCGGATGACCAGTTCCAGGCGCCTCGCCGGCGGCTCCCAGGGCGAAATTTGCAGTTCGTTTAGGATGCTTCGCCGCTCTAGGTCACTGTCGTAGATATTTAACATAATGAACGTTATGTGCTTTTAAGATCACATATCATATCGATGTAAGCCGCTCCATAACGACACCACAGAAAACACCCCGCGGCACTCCCAAAAGCAGCTTGCGTCGTCGCGCTTTAAGGCTTTGAATGGCTTTATTGAAGGCGAAAGGGTCTGTTTTTCGAAGCGGATTGCATGAGTTACTACCTGGCTCCAGGCTTCGGGTCCGTGAGCCTGCCCACGCGGTACCAAATGAGGCACCAAAGCGAACCTCGAAGGGGGCAATAATGGGAAACGGTAACAATGAGGCCAACAACAGGGTGGTGGAGTTTGACAAAACTACCCTGGATATCGAGATTCTGGATAATGATGGGAAACTCGTTCGACCGGAGATCGTTGTCTTGGTCGACCCGTTGTCCCAAGGGTTGATCGACATTCAAATCATCCCGCCTGGTGCACGTCTGCAATTGGGCAAGTGAGCCCAAGTCTGAAGAAAAAAGCTTTCCACGCTTTTAAGTCGTGGACTGTTTCACAAAGCGCCTTGCAAACCGGTCTCCGAGCCTGGGCTCGGCCAGCCACTATGAAATCGCTTCGAGGCGCTCATTGCCCGTTTTGGCCTGGATTGGACGCCGCTACATCAGGCAGCTAGTCGTCCGTCCACGGAAAAGCGGAAGCGTCCAGCAGATAGGCAGATACGCGCCCGATGTCCATGGCCAAAAAGCGGGCGCCTCCAGGACGGGGCAATGTGGATAGAGGATAAACGTAAAGTTGCCATGACAAGATAGAATGCGCTCGATGGCGCATTTCTTGGTAACTTTACATTGAGTTTCTGGGTAACTTTACGTTAGAGGACTTCAGAAAGCCCGTAAAGGTCGACCCGTCGGAACCGTGATTTGACATAACAAATATTATTGCCTGCACAAAATGTAGGGGCCAAATCAGAATGTCCGCTTCCAGCCAGATCAGGATGTCCTCGGCCAATACCTATACTGGTAGCGCCTGAAGCCGTACTGGAGCGCGCCATGAAGGATCAAGGATGGATCACCATGAGTCTGCGCGCTGCCGACGTCTGGGCATCAGTGCCAGGCACGTCAGGCGGCTGGTTTTGCGGCTGCTGGAGGATGGTCACGGCGGACTGGTACCGCGAATGTCTGTCTCTACCTGCTGCATCAGGCCGTCACCGCAAAGCCGTATAGCGCGGCGGCATTGCGCCAGCGCAGTCCTTCCTCAAGGTCCGGCCGTTTCGCGAGCCATGCCATCGTTGCGCGGCATTCGTCGGCACGCGCCAGGGCTTCGTAGTTGGTCCAGGGCCAGTCGCTACCCCATAGCAGACGATCCGGTCCGGCAACCTCCGTCCATCGTGCCGTCAGTGTTGACCACAGGTCCGGACTCAACAGCCGGTATGGCGCGCTGATCTTGACCCAGAGCGGACGTCGCGCACGCACGGCACGGGCCGCGTCGAAGATCGGATCATCGACGCCCAACGGACCGGGCCGACCGAAGTGATCAAGCACAACGGGCACCGGCGTGCTGCCGAGCGCAGCATCGAGCGTGGACAGCACGGTCGCGCCGTCTCCGTTATTGGTATGGATTTCGATGTGCCAGTGCAATGCCGCGATGCGCTGGAACAGCGTGCGCCACGGCGCCGTGTCGATGCGGCGCCAGCCATCGTCGCCATACAGGTTCAGACGGATGCCGCGTACCCCGGCCGCATCAAGCTCGGCCAGTTCGGCGTCGGCCACGGATGGATCGATCACCGCCACGCCGCGAAGTCGCGCCGGCATGCGGCGCAATGCGGCCAGCATCGCTGAGTTGTCGGTGCCGAGGAAACTGGTCTGTACCACCACCCCGTAAACACTCGACTCCGCCCCGCCCACCGAGCCGGCCAAGGAGAGCCAGTCCGTGAGCGGCGCTGCGTAAGGCGGGAGATAACGCGCCGATGCCGTGCCTACGCCGGCATCGAAGACATGGAAATGGCAATCCACCAGCGTGTGACTAGTCATCATGGTCACGATTCTCCTGTGTACGGATTAGCCCCGATATGGCGGTGTAGGCCAGCCCGGATACTCTAGTCCTCTATAGGAGCTAAATCTAACACGGACACCAGATGCCAGACAATGCCATCTCCCAACTGGCCACCGCCTCGGCAGGCATGAGCCGCTACGGGCAGATTGCTGCGCAATTGCAGAACAACATTCTCACAGGCAAATGGGCGCCGGGCAGCGCCATTCCGGCCGAGAGTGCGCTGGCAAGCGAGTTCGGCATTGCGCTGGGTACGATCCGGCAGGCGATTGCGGTTCTGGTCAAGCAGGGACTGCTGGAGCGGGTGCAAGGCAAGGGCACGTTCGTGCGCACGGGGCTTTCCGGCGCCAGCATGATGCGCTTTTTCCGCTTCCGCTCGGAGGCCGATGCCGAGGCAGCCCCCACGGCAGTGCCACGCTCCGAGATCCTGTCCTGCCGCAGCGTGCGCCTGGACAAGGCAATGGCCGGGCGCTTCGGGCTCGACGCTGGCGCGCGGGGCCTGGCCATTGCACGTCGGCGCTGGGTGGCGGACACCCCGGGGCTGCTCGAATCCATCTGGCTGCCGTTGCCGCGCTGCGCGCCGCTGCAGGACACCCACGTAGCCGAATGGGGCGAACTGCTTTACCCGTTGCTGAGCCAGCGTTGCGGCATCACCGTGCACCGGGCGATGGACGAGGTGACCTTCCGGCTGCTCGATGCCGACGAAGCCGACCTGCTCGCGCTGTCGGCGTCCCACCCCTGCGCGCTAGTCACGCGCCAGGCGTTCGATATCCAGGGCCAATGCGTCGAATACCGGATGACCAGGGGCGATGCCTATGCCTTCCGCTACACGGCAGAGATCCGCTGATCTCGAGCACCAAACCAGAATTTGACGGAGACCCCTCATGCGTTACCTGATTTCCCTCTCGCTGGCCAGCATGGTCCTGCAGTCACCCGTGCTGTACGCTGCCGATTCCGCACAGCCGTGGCCTACGCGCCCGGTGACCATCGTCGTCACCTATCCGCCCGGCGGCGGCGCGGACCTGATGGCGCGGCTGATCGCGCCCGGCCTGGGGCGGGAACTCGGCCAGACAGTGATCGTGGAGAACCGGCCCGGTGCGGGCGGGCAGATCGGCGCGTCGTACGTGGCCAAGGCGGCGCCCGATGGCTACACGCTGATGGTCGATGCATCGTCCTATGCGGTGAACCCGAGCCTCTATCCGCGCCTGCCCTACGACCCCGCCAAGGCATTCCGCGCGGTGGGCGTACTGGCACGCTATCCCAATGTGCTGGTGGCCAATCCCGCCTTCCCTGCGGTCAATGTCAAGGATGTGCTGGCGCTGGCTCGGCAGAAACCGGGCACGGTGGCATTCGCATCGTCGGGCAACGGGTCGGCGCAGCACCTGTCCGGCGTGCTGTTCGAGCAGCGCGCCGGTGTTGACCTGCTTCATGTGCCCTACAAGGGCGGTGGTCCGGCGATGACCGATGTTATCGCCGGGCAGGTGCCGCTGTTCTTCGCCAACGTGGCTTCGAGTCTTCAGCACATCAAGGCGGGCAAGCTGCGGCCGCTGGCGGTGACCAGCCACAACCGCACCTCGGCCCTGCCTAATGTGCCGACCATGCAGGAAGCGGGCGTGGCGGGCTACGAGGTCTACGAATGGAACGCCGCATTCCTGCCCGCCGCCACGCCGGACGCTGTGGTGACCCGGCTGTCGGACGCGCTACAGAAAGTGATGGCCAGCACGGAGATCCGTCAGCGCGTGGCGGAACTGGGCGGCGAGGTGGTGGGAGGCCCGCCGGCCGATGCCTCACGCTTCATCGACACCCAGACGCGACTCTGGTCCAAGGTGATCAAGGACGGCAACGTCAAACCGGAATAAACGCCGCAATTCGCGCCCACTCCCCTGCGCCAGGCGCGCAGAACATTCGAACATAAGGAGACCCATGTCCATAGATCACACCCATGACGCCAATCGTCGGCACTTGCTTGGCCTGGTGGCAGCACTGGGCGCCGGGGCACTTGTCCCCACCCTGGCGCGCGCGCAGGCCTGGCCGTCCAAGACCATCCGGCTGGTGGTGCCGTTCGCGCCGGGAGGTAGCTCGGAAATCGTCGCGCGATCCACCGCTGCGGAGCTGACCAAGCTACTAGGCGTATCGGTCTTCGTCGAGAATAAGCCGGGCGGTGCGGGCAATATCGCCATGGGCGAGGTGGCACGGGCCGACGACAATCACACGCTGATCCTCGGCCATATCGGCACGCTGGCAGTCAATCCGTACATTTTTCCGAAGCTGCCATACGATCCGAACAAGGACTTCCGGGCAATTTCGCTGCTTTCCAAGGTACCGAGCCTATATGTCGTACATCCCGACGTGCCAGCTAAGAACCTCAAGGAATTCGTAGCGCTGGCCAAGAGCAAGCCGGGCAAGCTCAACTATGGCTCGGCCGGCAATGGCAGCGCTGGCCACCTGGCCTTCGAATACCTGAAGGCAACCACGGGCACCTTTATCACCCATGTGCCCTATCGCGGTAGCGGCCCGCAGATTACCGACCTGCTGTCCGGACGGCTTGATGCAGCGGCCATCGGCGCGCCGGCTATCCTGCAGTTCATCAAGACGGGCAAGGTGCGTTGCATCGCTACAGGCACCGCGCAGCGTATCCCGCAGTTGCCCGATGTGCCGACAGTGGCGGAGCAAGGCTACCCAGGCTTCGAGATGACGCAGTGGTACGGGCTGCTAGCCCCGGCGTCACTCCCCCAGCCTGCAGCCGCCAAGCTTGGCGACGCCACCATCAAGGCCGTGAAAAGTCCCACTTCGGTCGAACGGCTCAGTGCGGATGCGGCGCTCGTATCGGGCAGCACGCCAGAGGAGTTCTCTCGCTTTATCGCGGCAGAACAGCAACGCTGGAAGCCGATCGTGGCGCGCGCCGGGATCAAGCCGGACTAGACACCCCCAGGCAACGACGCGGTTACCATGCTTTCATGCTCAATGACTACATCCGCCGTTGGCGCCTGGTGCCAGAAGCCGGACCCATCTTGACCGCGCGCAGTTGCCTTCTTGCGGCGACGTGCGACGGACAGCCCGCAATGAGCGAGTACCCGTGCTGCCCCGTCTCCGTCCCACCAAGCCATGACAGCATTGCCGCGTCGCTCCTCGTCGCACAAGGCGACCTTCAACATGGCTCGCCCTCGCCCTTCAGCGTTGCGCCGCGCACCTCGTCCCTCGCGCCATGTTTCCGGCATGCTCACAATATCCAAACTGCGCAACAGTCTTTTCCAACCTGGAGGTTTATCCGCGCGGCCGGCTGCGGTAAAACCATCGTCCCGTACTCGCAAAAGACGACCCCAGTTTCGCCCCGGCCTTGGACTTCAAAACTCGCTCTCACTGGCTGCCAGCACTTTGCCGCACGCTGGCAGTGCTACCGCTACCCGTGCTGCACGCCGCCGGCCGTGCGCTAGGCCGTCTGGTCTACGCCTTGCCCGGCCGATATCGGCAGCGTCTGCGGGAGAATGCCGCGCAGGCCGGCTATCCGGATGCCAGCTTCGCGCGCCGCTCAGCCGCAGAAGCCGGCGCCATGATCCTCGAGACCTGTCGCATCTGGTTTCGTAATGACGGCAGCATCGCGCGCGCGATCTGCGACGACTGGGACGTGGTCGACACCGCCCGCGCCGAGGGCAAAGGCATCTTGTTCCTGACCCCACACCTGGGTAGCTTCGAGATCACGGCACGCTACGCCGCCAGGCGGATGCCGCTCACTGTGATGTTCCGTACGCCCCGCAAGGAATATCTGCGTGCGCTGATGGGCAGCGCTCGCTCCACCTCTGATCTGACCGCGGTGCCGGCCTCTCCCCAGGGCGTACGCGCCTTCATGCGGGCGCTGCGCCAAGGCGGTGCGGTGGGCTTGCTGCCCGACCAGGCACCGAGCCTTGGCGAGGGAGTGTGGGTACCCTTCTTTGGCCGGCAGGCATTCACCATGACACTGCCTGGCAAACTGGCCGCGCAGGCCAAAGTGGCGGTGATCCTCGCGTCGGGCGAGCGCCTGCCACGCGGGCGCGGATGGCGCCTGCACCTGATGCGGATGCCCGGAGAGATGCCGGATGAACCCGCAACTCAGGCCGCTCTGCTCAACGGTGCGATGGAAACGCTGATCCGGCGGTTTCCCGAACAGTACCTGTGGAGCTACAACCGCTACAAGGCACCTCGTGGCGCGCCGCCTCGTCCAGTCGAGCAAGCGCGCCGCCGCTCCGTCCGCGCGTTCTGAGTTCACAGTGAACTGGACCTCGTGCTCGCTCTTATCTATGACGCGGCTGTCAGCCTGTGCGTTATCGACAAAGCCACCGGTCGTGGCCGCGAGCCCTGTTTTGCCGTCATCGCCCAGCTTTCTTGTGCCAACCGCCCCGTCAGCCTTGCCCGCTGCTGGCCAAATTCCACAGCGTAGCCGAACGGGTTCCCGTACGGCAGTACGCGAGTACGGGCTTCGGCAGGTCCGCCATGAGCAAACCGAAGGCTGCAGCAGCTTCGACTGTGACATCACCCGATGCCACGGGCAGGTAGTGCGCGGCCATGCCCAGCGAACTGGCAACCTCCGCGATTTTCGCGAACTGGGTCTGGCCGGCCGCCTCTCCATCGTGCCGGTTGCAGACGATGGAACGGAACCCGATCGCATGCGCCGCCCGTACGTCGGCTCCGCTTAACTGTGGCGCCACGCTCACGTCGTTCGAGAGCTGCCTGATCTGCATGTCCTGTCGGTCCGTCCCCACTTCCAGACAGCGCTCTATGGCCCGGCGGAAGCAATCGATCGCAAAATCCACGTCTGCCTCCGTTGTGAAGCGCCCGAGGCTCAAACGAACTGTGCGTTCCGCCGCATCCTCACCCATACCGACGCAAGTCAGCACGTGAGACGGTTTGCCAGCCGCCGAATTGCAGGCAGATGTTGAGGAGATGGCCAGGTCATCAGCCAGCATGAACGGGAAGAAATTGGGCAACTCCACCGTCAGACTGAGTGTGTGCGGAATGCGGACCGCGGCGCTGACGTTCTGCGTGACGGCGCCTGTGGCGCGCACACCGTTCAGCAAGCGCTCGCTCAGTTGCGCGATACGCGCGTTGTCCGACGCCATTTCCGTGCGTGCCAGTTCGCAAGCCGTTCCCATGCCCACAATCTGGTGCGTGGGGAGGGTGCCAGACCGTAGTCCCTGCTCGTGTCCTCCACCATGCATCTGGCATGCGATGCGCGATGCCACTTCGCGGCTCACATAGAGCGCACCGATGCCCTTCGGACCATAGAGCTTGTGTGCCGACATCGACAGCAGGTCAATGCCCATCGCCTTTACGTCAATCGCGGTCTTGCCGGCCGCCTGCGCCGCGTCCACGTGAAGCAGGGCGCCAGCCGCGTGGACGACCCGCGAGATCTCGGCGATGTTGGTAAGGGTGCCGATCTCGTTGTTCACCATCATCAACGAAACGAGGCCCGTGTGATGGTTGCAGGCCGCTTCCACAGCGGCCGGCGAAATCTCGCCGGACGGATCCGGCAAGAGATAGGAAACGGAAACGTCGCGTTGCTCAAGGTACGACGCGGTGTCCAGAATTGCCTTGTGCTCAAGCTTGCTGGTAACCAGATGGCGCCGCGCCGACTCGCGGTCGAAAAAGCCCTTGAGAGCCAGATTGTTCGACTCGGTCGCACCGGACGTCCAGACAATCTCGGATGGCTCTGCACCAATCAGCGCTGCGACCTGGGCGCGAGCCTGCTCGACCAGTTCCTTTGCCTTCAGCCCGGCAGCGTGGGAATTCGATGCAGGGTTTCCGAAGACGCCGGCGGCCCCCAGGCAGCCGAACATCGCGTCCATGACACGAGGGTCAGCCGGTGTGGTTGCAGCGTAATCGAAGTACCGCAGAGTGTCCGTGCTCATCATTCATCCTTCAGAAGGGTAGAAATGCTACGACGAGCGCACTGAAAGTTGCTTCCAAAATCCATCCCCGACAGGGGGATGCGTAGCATGCAATGCTACCGACCATTATTTATGTAGAATATTTTCGCGCGTCCTGGGCTGCACGGGCAGGCTCCAATGACCGTATCGGCCACGTCAGGCTTTTCGCGGTGAGGCCGCCGCCTGGCCCGTTGCGATGCAAATGACCTGACGAGCGTCTCGTTTCCGCGACGACTCCTGCACCAATGGCCGGTGGGTCAAGACACCTCGCGAAGACGTTCATTTGTCACTGCGACGACCCAGTCAATGAACGCACGCAGTTTTGCGCTGACGTGGCGATTCGGTGGATACGCAATGTAAAGCGGCATCGGATCCAGTTGCCAATCCTCGAACAGTGCGACGAGTTCCCCCTGCTTCAGATGTGCTTTTGCCATATAACGTGGGAGCCACAGGATGCCAAGGCCTGCCAACCCTGCCGCAAGATAGGCGTTACCGTCATCTACGGCGAGCGCATAACGGCCTTTCGCCTCTGCCCTTTCGCCTCGGCGATGCATGGCAAGGGGATAAAGATGGCCTGCGCGCCCCCACGAGAACCCGATGATGCGGTGATGCGAGGCTTCGAGTTCCGCAGGATGTGAAGGCACACCTGCCATAGCGAGGTACTCGGGCGAGGCGAAGACACCTAGCGGAAGCTCCGCCACCCGTCGGGCGATCATGGATTGATCGTTCGGCTCCCCTCCGCGGACGACGCAATCCACATTCTCACCAATGATGTCGACAGTGCGGTCGCTCACGCCCATGTCGATCTGGATGTCGGGGTAGCTAGCAAGAAACCCGGGCAGCGCCGGGATAAGGAGCAGGCGTGCAAGGGGACTTGGCACATCTACGCGAAGGCGGCCTCGCGGTGCAGTCGCGGCGCTCGACAGGCTCGTCTCAGCATCGTCCATATCGGCAAGCAGCCGCGTCACGCGCTCGTAGTAAGCCATGCCGTCGGGCGTGACGTTGAGCTTGCGTGTCGTTCTGTTCAGCAGCCGAACGCGCAAGCGCGCTTCGAGTTGCTGTACCAAATGTGTCACGGTGGTCTTGCTCATGTGAAGGGTCTCGGCCGCCCTGGTAAAGCTGCCTGCCTCGACCACCCGAACGAAAGCGCGCATCGCGTCGAACCGATCCATGAGTCTTGCCCGGTGTGTGAATTGTTTGCATTTTACAAACAGTCATGGCCAGGTTTTGTCGTTTATCGGACGGGAACCGGCCGGTAGAGTGCCCCGTATCAGCATCATGACTTTTCAAAGGAGGCAAGCGTGGCCAAGCGCGATGTGGTATTCCCACCGGGACGTCGGGCTCTTTACGAGCGTAATCGTTATTCCCCCGCTGTACGGGCAAATGGCTTGTTGTTCGTGTCGGGCCAGGTCGGCAGCCGCGAGGACGGAACCCCCGAACCGGACCTGCAGGAGCAGGTACGACTCGCATTTCGAAACCTGAATGCGATTCTGAGCGAGGCGGGATGTACGTTCGACGATGTGGTGGACGTCACGGTGTTCATGGTCGATCCACAGTCGACGTTCGAACGCGTGTGGCAAATCGTTCCGGAGTTCTGGGGTGAAGCGCCACACCCAGCACTCACAGCAGTCGGCGTGACATGGCTCTACGGCTTCGACTTTGAGATCAAGGTCATTGCCAAGCTGTCGCTAGAAGACTGAAGACTCGGGCAGATCTACTTCATTACGGTCGCCTATCTTCTCCGATACGTCTTCCAGCCAAGGATCATGACGCCCGACAAGCTTTTTGGCGCCGCTGCGGCATATCTGCTAATCGGCGTGCTCTGGGCGTACATCTACGCGAGCATCGGGTACTTCTATCCCCAGTCGTATCTGGTCGTGGGGCAGCCGGATCGGCTCGTTTATGCCGACGCTCTTTACTTCAGCATCACCGTCCTCACAAGTACCGGCTTCGGTGACATCGTGCCACTGACCCGGCCAGCGCGCGGGATGTGCATGGTCGAACAGATTACGGGCAGCTTGTTCGTCGCGATCCTGATCGCCCGCCTGGCTGGCGTCTATCCTCCGCGCGAGAGCTTCACCGAGGACCGATCCTAGGAGGCGAGCAATTTCCACATCCGGCCCGAAACTCCGATCCGCCGAGGGAAGCTGAACGGCACAACCATTTATCAATGCAGTCGAGCTGCCAGTCCTACCAGTATCGATGAAAGCGAGACGGAGTATCTATACAGGGGTCGTGAGCCGTCGACTGAGCCGGACCGGCCCAAGAATGTGGGCCGACGACCGGGTCCGGCCGGTATCCGACAGCCATTGGCGCTTAATCAAGGCCGTTCCAGGTTCGAAACCAGGCACTGAGCCCGGGGGGGTAGTCGTCATTTGTATTCGCCGGGTGCTGTTGTAGCACGGCTGCCCGACCAGTCTATGGGACGGCACGCGTGGAGTATGCCGCGTCAACATCCGCACGCACCGCCCCCGGTGGTCGCCCGACCACCCGCTTGAATGCGCGGCTGAACGCGGCGAGCGACCCGTAGCCGAGCCGATACGCAACGGATTCGATCGCCTCGCGGTCGCGTGCGATCCATTGCGCGGCGAGCCGCATCCTCAGCTCGGTCACGTAGCGCACTGGCGTCATCCCAGTCGCGGCGAGAAATCGCTCGGCGAACACCGAGCGCGACACGCCCGCTTCGGCGGCCAATTCCGCGACGCTCCAGTTGCGGCCAGGATCGCGGTGCAGCGCGACGATCGCGCGGCCGAGTTTCGGATCGAGCAACGCTTGCACCCAGCCCGTCGCATCGCCGCAGCCGCACTCGACCCAGCCGCGCACGATGAACGAGGCGACTACGTCTGCGAGCCGCGCGAGGATGCCCGCGAAGCCTGCGCGCTCCGAGCAGGCTTCGCGCTCCATCGCATCGAGCATCGGGCGGATTTCGGGGTAGCGCGCGAGCAGCGTGCCGACGTGCATGAACTCCGGCATCGTGCCGACAAGCGGCTGCATGCCGCCAAGATCAAACTCCATGCACGCGCTGAAGATCAGCGCTTCGCCGACCGTCGGATCGGTTCTCGCGCAGGTCGCTGGCGTACCGACCGACGCAACCGAGTCGCAGATCGTCGCGGTCTCGAAGGCACCGATGGGACGACACGGGGCGTCTGGATCGGACACAAGTGCGTGCATGCTGCCGTGCGGCAACAGGATCGCGTCACCGGTTTCAAGCCTCGTCGTTGCGCCCGCCGCGTCGCGCAGCAGCACAGGCCCGCGCCCGACGAAATGGAACTGCGCGCGTCCCGCGACGTGGCCGAAGCTCAATCCGAACGGTCGCGGGACCTGGATGCGGCGATACTGCACGCCGCTCAGGCGCATCCCCAGCAGCAGTTCGCTGACGAGGTCGCGCACGTCGGGAACATGAGCAGGAAGGGAAACGGACATTGGATCCGGACGATTAATCAATGATTGCGGATTGTATGTCATATACCGTCCTGCCGCCGCTGCTTACCATATGCCGTCATTGGCACTTTTCCCGATTTTTCCTGACATGGAACGACGCATGAATCCCGGAATTTCCGAAGCCGCTCCGCAAGCGGCCCCCAGCGAACCCGCCTGGGGCGCGGTCTTCGCAATGGCGCTAGGGGTGTTCGGCCTCGTCACGGCCGAATTCCTGCCCGCGAGCCTGCTCACACCGATGGCCGACAGCCTCGGCGTGACCGAAGGTGTCGCCGGGCAGACGGTGACGGCCACCGCAATGGTTGCGCTCGTCGCAAGCCTGCTGACCGCCGCCGCGACGCGTACGATCGACCGGCGGCGCGTGCTGCTGGCGTTCTCGATGCTATTAGTCGCGTCGAATCTCGCGGTTGCGTTTGCGACCAACCTCACGTCGATTCTGATCGGCCGCGTTGTGCTCGGCATCGCGCTCGGAGGCTTCTGGACGATGGCAGCGGCCACCGCGATGCGGCTCGTGCCTGCGGCGATGGTGCCGCGCGCGCTGTCGATCATCTTCAGCGGCGTGGCCGTCGCGACGATCGCCGCTGCCCCGCTCGGCAGCTACTTCGGCCACCTGATTGGCTGGCGCAACGTGTTCCTGTTAGCAGCCGCGCTTGGCGGCGTCGCGTTGCTATCGCAGGTCGTGACGCTGCCGTCGATGCCACCGAGCGGAACGACCCGCCTGCGCACGTTGATCGACGTGCTGCGCCGGCCGACTGTCGGCCTTGGAATGTTCGCGACGACGCTCGTGTTCACCGGGCATTTTGCATTCTTCACGTACCTGCGGCCGTTCCTCGAACAGGTCGCGGGCGTTGGAGTAAACGAACTGTCAGCGATTCTGCTTGGCTACGGGGTCGCGAACTTCGTCGGCACGTCGCTCGCCGGCCGCGTGCTTGAACACCGGCTGCGGCCGATGCTCATCGCAATGCCTGCGCTCATGGTCGTGCTCGGCATCGGGCTCGTAGTGCTCGGCCGCGCGCCGATGATCGATGCGGTGCTCGTCGCGCTTTGGGGGATGGCGTTCGGCGGCGTGCCGGTCGCATGGTCGACATGGGTCACCCGCACCGTACCCGATGAAGCCGAGAGCGCAGGCGGCCTGATCGTCGCGGCCGTGCAGCTCGCGATCGCGACCGGTGCGGCGGCGGGTGGCGTCGTATTCGATGCAAACGGCGCCACTGGTGTGTTCGTCGGGGCCGCCATCGTGCTGGCCATCGCGGTTGCGACGATCGCGATGGGCGTGCCGCGACGAGTGGAGACAGTATCCGCGCTGGTCGAGCGTAGACTGCATTGAATCTGCCGCCATCGCGACAATAGAAGGGGCGATACGCCGGAAGATTCCGGTCAAGGCAGCCATTGAACCGCGCGCCATGCGTGAACGGCGTTCTACCGCCCGAAACCTTGGTCAGTGCAAAGTAAGGAGAACCCCATGATCAAGGTCAGCGTATTGTATCCGTACACCGAAGGCGCACGCTTCGACCATGCCTACTACCGCGACCGGCACATGCCGATGGTGAAGGCGAGGCTGGGCGGTGCCTGCGCGTACTACACCGTCGAAAAAGGCCTCGCCGGCAGAGCGCCAGGTGCACCACCCGCCTTCGTGGCGATGTGCGCGTTCATCTGTGATTCGATCGAAGGCTACCAGGCCGCCATGCAGCAGCACGGCGTCGAGATCCTGGGCGACATCGCCAACTACACCGACATCGCGCCAGTGGTCCAGGTCAGCGAGGTCGTCGTCGAGCGCTCGGATCGTTGAAGGCACCGGATGGAGTCTGACGAGGCCCGGACGCCTGGTATCGGCCATGAGCGCACTGTTGCAACTCGCCCTCGAATGGCCCCTCCGGGTTGAACACCGGGCACCTCAAAGCCATGCGCATGGCGGCGCCCGACCCTCGTTTCTCCGCTTTTCCGTCCGTTCCAGGCTCGATTCTGACGAAAAAGGAGTCGAACCTATTTCGGCCGTCCCGCTTTGGCTGCCGCCGCATCCAGCGCACGAGAAAACCGCTCGATGTCTTCTGGCCGGAACTGGGCCACAAACAACTCATTGACCGCTGCCTCGTAGATGCCCCACATCTTCTTGCGCAAGGCCTTGCCGTGCCGTGTGACGGACACGAACGCGGCACGGCCGTCTTCCTCTGAACGGATACGGGTCACCAGTTCTTCACGCTCCAGCCGGTCAATCAGGCGAGTCAGGTTGTAGCGCTCGATGGCAAGTACATCGGCCAGCTCATGCATTCGCCTGCCTTCCTCCGGCCCGCTTTCAATCCCCCACAGCACGTCGTACCAAGCGTAGACAGGCAGTCCAGCCTCGGCCAGACGCCGGTCCACCTCGCGTATCAAGGCCCGGTGCGAGCGTACGAACGAAAACCACAAATCCGGTTTCCCAGTCGACATGGCATCTCCAATAGTTGCAGTTGCAATTATGCCTCAGAGCGCCCACAATGCCCGAACGATTGCATTTGCAATTCACTTGGAACGCGATGACCCCGTCTACCCGGCAGGGCCTGATGCGAACCGAAACCCCGTCAATCCCATGGAGACAGACATGAATGCCCCGGTGTTGCCGCTGCACGTATTGCCGCTGGATGTGGACCCGCAGGAAACGCAGGAATGGATCGAGGCCCTGGCCGCCGTGACCGAAGTGGAAGGCCGCGAACGCGCCCACTACCTGATGGACCGCCTGCATGAATCGGACGCGGCCCGACACGGGGATTTTCATGGCGCAATCACGACGCCCTACGTCAACACCATCTCAGAATCGCGCGAGCAGCCTTATCCCGGCGACATGCAGATCGAACGCCGGCTGGCCGCCATGGCGCGCTGGAATGCCATGGCGATGGTGCTGCGGGCGGGCAAGCATTCCAACGTCGGCGGGCATATCGCCACGTATGCATCGGCCGCCGTGTTGTACGAAGTGGGCTTCCAGCATTTTTTCAGGGGCCGTACAGAAGGCTTCGCTGGCGATCTGGTCTACCTGCAGGGCCATGCTTCGCCAGGAATTTATGCGCGAGCCTTCCTGGAAGGTCGCATCGACGAGGCGCAACTCGACAATTTTCGTCGAGAGGCTGGGCGCAATGGCGTGTCGTCGTATCCCCATCCGCGGCTGATGCCGGATTTCTGGCAGTTCCCGACTGTCTCGATGGGGCTTGGACCAATCACAGCGGCGTACCAGGCACGTTTCATGCGCTACCTGGAGGACCGGCAGCTCGCCCCCAGCCAGGAACGCAAGGTCTGGGCATTCCTTGGCGACGGCGAAATGGATCAGCCCGAATCGCTTGCAGCCGTAGCCATGGCCGGACGCGAACGGCTTCACAACCTGATTTTCGTCGTCAACTGCAATCTCCAGCGCCTCGACGGTCCCGTCCGGGGCAATGCCAAGATCATCCAGGAGTTCGAGGGCCTTTACCGGGCGGCTGGCTGGAACGTGATCAAGGTGATCTGGGGCAGCGGGTGGGACCGGCTGCTCGCACGCGACACCACCGGCTTGCTGCGCCAGCGCATGATGGAGTGCGTCGATGGCGAATATCAGACGTTCAAGTCGCAGGACGGAGCCTATGTACGCGAACATTTCTTCGGCAAGTATCCCGCCCTGCGCGAACTCGTGGCCGACATGAGCGATGCCGATATCTGGGCACTGACCCGGGGCGGGCACGATCCTGTCAAGGTCTTCAACGCCTACGCTGCCGCCACAAAGCATGTGGGCCAGCCTACCGTCGTCCTGGTCAAGACCGTCAAGGGATTCGGCATGGGTGAAGCCGGTGAAGGCCAGAACATCAACCATCAGTTGAAGAAGCTCAACGCGGACGCCGTTCGCGCGTTTCGCGACCGCTTCGAGTTGCCGGTCAGCGATGAGCAGCTGGAGGAGATCCCTTACCTGAAGCCTGGCCCCGATAGCGTGGAGGCTCACTACCTGCACAGCCGGCGGGCGGCCCTGGGCGGACACATTCCGGCCCGGCATGCCGGAACGGGTCCCATGGCGCTACCTCCGCTGTCGATCTTCGATACGCAATTGAACGACTCCGGCACCCGCGGCTACTCCACGACCATGGCCTTCGTGCGTATGCTTGGCACGCTGCTCAAGGACAAGGCGCTGGGCCAGAACGTGGTACCGATTGTTCCCGACGAATCACGGACTTTCGGCATGGAGGGCATGTTTCGCCAGGTCGGGATCTATTCCCACGTCGGCCAACTCTACACGCCACAAGACGCCGATCAGCTCAGCTACTATCGCGAGTCGCGCGACGGACAAATTCTGCAGGAAGGGCTCAATGAGTCCGGCGCGATGTCGGCATGGATAGCCGCGGCCACCGCGTACAGCACTCATGGCGTCAACACGCTGCCGTTCTACATCTACTATTCGATGTTCGGCTTCCAGCGGGTGGGCGACTTGGCCTGGGCCGCCGGCGATGCCCGCGCGCGCGGCTTCCTGCTCGGCGCCACCTCGGGACGGACCACGCTCATGGGCGAAGGGCTGCAGCACGACGATGGCCACAGCCACGTGCTGTCGTCAGTGATTCCCTGCTGCGTCTCATACGACCCAACCTTCGCCTACGAACTGGCGGTGATCGTCCATGACGGTATTCGCCGCATGTATGTGGATCAAGAGGACATCTTTTACTACATCACACTACTGAACGAAAACTACACGCACCCCGCGCTGCCGGAAGGCGTTGAAGAAGGTATCCTGCGCGGGTGGTATCCGCTGCGCTGCGCTGCGCCAACCGAGAAGTCCTTTGGCCGGGTACAACTGGCTGGTAGCGGCGCCATCCTCAACGAAGTCATTGCGGCGGCGGAACTGCTGGCATCGGATTTCGGCATTGCCAGCGACATCTGGAGTGCCACGAGCCTGACCGAACTGCGCCGCGAGGGCCTGGCGACCGAACGCTGGAACCTGCTCCATCCGGACGCCACGCCGCGCCTGCCCTACCTCCAGCAATGCCTGGCCGATCGGGAGGGACCGCTCGTGGTGGCCACCGACTACATGAAGATCGTGGCTGACCAGATCCGTCCGTTCATCGGCTCACGTCGCATGGTGGCACTGGGAACTGACGGATTTGGCCGCTCCGACACGCGCGAGTCGCTGCGACGCTTCTTTGAAGTGGACCGACACTTCATTGCCCTGGCTGCGCTCAAGGCGCTGGCCGATGACGGCACCGTGCCGCTCAGTGTCGTCGCCCAAGCCATTCGCCGCTATGGCCTGGACGTAGACAAGGTTGATCCGTCTATCGGCTAATCAGCAGCCATTGTCGGTCCGGCACCGAGGACGCAGGCTGCCAAATTGCCTCGTCCTCACCGTCGTGCTTCGACTGTGGATTCAACCGGTCAACGCAACAGCTCGATGGAGTCGTTCAGCCGGTGTATCGAAGTTTGGTGTCTAGCGCGGACATTCTCCGCGCTGGTGTTGCGCTTACGCGCGTTTGATCATCCGGATAATAAACAAGAGAATAACTGCACCGATCAACGCCGTGATGATCGAGGGGATCCATCCTCCGCCGGTTGCAATCCCAAGCACGCCCGCCAGCCAACCGCCGATGAAGGCGCCCGCAATGCCTACGATAATGTCAACAAGCAAGCCAAAGCCGCCTCCCTTCACAACGACTCCCGCCAGCCATCCTGCAATTGCCCCTATCACAATCCATGCGATTAAACCGTGTTCCATGATTTGCGGCTCCAAGTTGTTTGTCTTCTGATGAACCACGACGAACCTTGGCCATGACCCCGATGCAGGAGATCAACAGACAATGTCTCAAGATACCCCTCCCTTGCCCTCCTCTTGTTGGGGATGAGGCGACCGAGGACCATTATTGGACTAGGCTCTCAGCCGCCTAGACGGCTGTCGAACCCTGAGCCGTGCTCGGCCCTTTCCTCTTTTCGGAACGCAATAACGGATCAGCCAGCCTTCACAAGATTAGACAATGTCAAAATTGACTCCATGGGACTTTGGACCTAGGGAAGTCCCCCGCGACCGGCTGCTTCAGTGCAGTGATTGACCTGCTGCACGCGCGCGCCCGCCGGGTCTGGGCATCCTTGAGCAGTCGGTAAGACACGTAGTACTTATAGATATTCCGGACGTAGGTCGTCGTCCCCGTACCGATCTTTTCCGCTGCGACAGTTTCGACATTGTTAAACCAGACGTCAGGGTTGAACCCGCGCAAGGCAACGTGCTCTCCAAGATCACTGGAAATTGGGTCCGCAAATGCTTGGCTGGTCGTGTAGTCCATGGCGCGCTCTGTGATCGGGAGGCTGCGTGTGCCGCAAACAACACACGAACGGTAAAGCCCCTACGCGTCAGGTGCCCATCGCCCTGGGAAGCGGCCGGCAAACTGGTCGCCAGTGCGGCCGATCCTAGCGTTGAGAGAAAGAGGCGTCGATCCATGGCAGATCCCCAGATGGCAGCCAACTCTCAAGGCGTGAAGATGTCTAGCGCCGCCATGGCAAGGACGCCGCTCAATGCGGTGGCCGCAGCGGAATCTATGCAGAGGAGGACGGCACCGGACAGCCAGCACATCACGGTAAATCCGAGAGCTTCCTTCATAGAACCACCTTCCGCCCAAGCGACTCGCGCGCGACCACTGCCGGAGACGCCCGAAGGCAGGTTTCACGAACGTGAAACTGTTATTGGGGCTTGACGGCGGATGGACATCGGCCACGTCACCCGCGTTGTGACTCGAAATAGCTAGTAAAGGAGACGAGCAAATTTTGTGCATCATCGATACCGATGACACATCCAGCTCGGATAGGGCGGCTGCGCGAATGAGAAAAGACGTGGAGTTGCGTCCCGCGGCAACCGCTAATACATAGCCGAGGACAAGGTTCGGAAGACCAACCGCATGTGTGCTGCGATGAACACTTGACGGAGTGAGTCCACGGGCGGCCATGAATAGGCCCGGGGTCGGGCGCCCGCGACGCCGGTAGTTTTAGCGTTACCGAACCATTCAGCTATTGTTCCAGGCAGAAAATCCTAGCGCAAAAGGTCCGACGCTCCACAATCGAGTTGAGTCGTCGCATGTTGCGTTTCCAAGTTGAATTCCTTGCATCGAACGACCGCAGTCGAATTGCTGCCTGCCATCTACGCAAGCAACCTTGAGCGTCGCAGAAGGATTGGTAATCGTCTCTGGCCCCCGCCAGTCCCCGCCTAGGTAGACCGACGACTGAGACCGGCTAGGAGCGGACTGTCGGCAGCAACGTCCAGATCCTTGAACCGGCGAACGAGTACCCCCCCGATAGAGGGAAAGTAGACGAATACGGTCCGTTCATCCGATGCTGCGAGATATCAGCGTCCATGCCAGCGCCCATGATTTCGCATCATCCGAACAGGCATTAGGAACACCGCGCAGCATCAAGTGCCGGATGGCAGAACGAAAAGGATGCAAGTACGGCTGGGCCACGCTTAGTGGTGCCCCTAACACAACGGCTTGGCATTCGTCAGCCATTTCGTGTCGAAGGATCTAGGATAGGTAGGCCGGGGAGCCAAGCCCAGGGGCATCCATTTGATTTACTGAGGCACCAAACGGCTGTGCACACGATGGAGTTAGTCCACCACCCGGGACGCTCGCTGGCTGTTCTGCGCGGCTCGCCATTAATGCGCTGCAGAACGCCAATGTGCTTGCTTGCCTGCCTGGCAGCGCCGTCGGCTTCCAGCCGTCCTGTCCGACAATCACGCGGACATGCAGTCAAGCCGGCGACTACAAATGGACCGTTTCAACTGGTTTCCAGCATCGCGACCTGGCGTGCCGGCAGGACTGACTCACCTAGCGGATCCCTCTCATATCATGCGTCGGTTTATCCAGAATAGTATCTATAGCGCGCCCCGAATCACTCATAACGAACAATATCGATCCTCAGATCAATCACCCCATCAGATTGCAAACTCAAGGGAGAGAATAAATGAATCAAATTTCGGAAAGGTACCAGATTGATACCGACGGCCTCGAAATCTTCAATCAGAGGTTCTTGGATGTCGACCCCTTCGTGATTTGCTCGGAACTCAAAGAAAAGGGGTATTTCAGTTTCGAGTCGGCAATCACGGAACAGGCCTTGGCCGCCATCGAAAAATCCGCAACAGCCAAAAGATTCGGACTCAACCATAATGACGTGACTGGGGTCTACGCAGGAAGACAGTATTACTTCGTCAACTTGCTAGCGAAGTCGAAAGTATTTTACGATTTCTGCACGTCGGATTTTGTTTTTGATGTTTGCAGAAATTATCTAGGCAACTTCTTCAGACTGAAAGCATTAAGGTACTACGAAACACTTGGCGGCTATAGCATGCAATGGCACACGGACAACAAGACCGACAAAGGCTTTGCTCAGATACCTGGTCTCATCTTCATTTTCTACGTATCTGACGTCGCCGATGGAGAATTCCAGTATATCGAGGGCTCTCACAACTGGTCCGGAGAAAAGGCATATTCCGACTACTCCGAAGACTTCATTAGCAAGAACTACGCCGACAAGATTGTTTCTTTTAAATATCCGCGCGGCTCTCTAATAATATACAACACCTACGGGATTCATAGAGCAAAGCCAGTCTTAGATAGGAAATTCATCAGAAAGAGCGTATTTTTCCAAGTAGACAGCGAAATCACAAACAGTGAGCCCATCATAATAAATCCAAACTTCGTGGGGAACCTATCAGAGGACCTCAAGACCTACCTTGGATTTGGCAGCCATTCTGAGTACGAGATCTTCCCTTCGACGGATCTCCTCTCGCTTGACAGCAGCCAATGCAGCGCGCCCCACATCCTGTCCATTCTGCTCAAAAGATGGCTCCTGGAAAATGCCCGCTCGAGCATAATGAGGTTTCCGATCATTCGAAGAATCAGACACTCGCTGCAAAGAGGCCTGTCTCCCGCCAGGCAGCGCAAAGCTCGGCCCTCCAAAGAAGCGCTGACAAAATGAGTCTACGGGCGAGTACGGTCGCCGCGCTTGCGGCCGACGCGACGGTTTGTGAGCGTGGATTCGCCCCAATGTTGAAGCCGATTTGTCTGTAACGGCGCTAGCCGAGGCAGCCCGGAAGAGTCCGCGTAACTTCAACTGCGTCTATCAACGCGCAATGGGGGAGCCCTGCACGTGCTGTCGGGAAGATCAAACGGAAGCAGCCAGGCGTCTTCTGGAATCGGCACTTGATGGCATTCCGGCTCCACGCATCGGACTGGGTTTGGAGTTGACGAACGCATGCGCCGCGCCTTCGTGAAAGCCTTTAGCGCGTCCCTGCAAGACTATCGTCAGCAGTTTGCGCATACGCAGGGCTGAGGGCGCATGGTTTGGTTCGGGCCAAAAGCGCCGGCCGGCCAGGAAGGCAACTGGGTACAAACCATGCCGGGTAAGCACTGGATGGTGATCCTGCGACTCTATGCACCGCTGCAAGCCTGGTTCGATCAAAGCTGGAAACCTGGCGACTTCAAGGAAGTGAGGTAAATCGCGCTCCAAGTCCCCGCAGCCTCGGGCGTGGGACAGCGCCTCGATCCCGCCGCCATGGATAGTGCCGTGGATCAATTTACCGGCCGTGCGTCCGGGAAGGTATAAGTGCCACGCAGCACTTCCGCCCGCGGCCGGTACAGGCGCAGGGTGTAATTCCAGCCCTCCACGATCGGCAAGCAATTCACCACGCCAGCGTCGCAGCCGCCGAACTGGATCGTGATGGCGTCGTCCGCGCCGCGCTTGGCGGTCAGGTTGTTCAGCGCATAAGCATTGGCTGCATTCTTCTGGAAATAGCCGTCGCCGTTGTAGACGCTGATAGACCAGAAGCCGTCGACCGGTACTTCCTTTGCCGTGAGGCGGTAGACCGTCTTACCGTCGTTTTTTGCAGGTGTGAAGCTGAAGTAAGTGGCGTCCTTGTCGGGGTTGCCACCCCAGCCCGCGGCGGTGCCAAGCAGATGCTTTACGGGATCGACTTCGCCCTTCTTGCCGAAAGCCCCCTTGAAGTCGGGCGTCGTCGCCTGGACCGCCAGCAGTGCGTCGCGCAGCTTCTTCTGGCTCACGGGATCCCAATTGGGCAGTTCCAACTTGCCCTGGCCCTTCTGGCTAACCTGAATGGCATCCTGCAGGGTATGGACCTGCTTCAGGTCCTCCGGATCGGCAGGATCGACCAGCGTACGGATATTCACCAGTACATACCGCGTGCCAACGTTCTCCCGCGTCAGTACATGCTTGCCGGCGCCGTAGAACACGTTGGGCACGTAGTGATCCTCGTTGATGATCTGCAGCGACATGAACCGTTTGCCGGGGTCCGGCATGGTGACGGTCACGGGTCCGGCATCGAGATCAAAGACAGCGGAAGAATAGAGTGTGTCCCGATTCAATCGGATCACAGTCTGGTTGTCGATCGACGCCGGCTCTCGCCGGTGAAACAGCTTCCCCAACCCTTCCCGTTTAGCCAGATTGGCGATGTACATATCCGATTCGGCACGGACAAAATTGTTGACCGTAACAGTGAGCGGCTTACCTTCAACCGACGCGGTCTGCGCATGCGCCATGCCGAAGCCGGTGAGTGACATGGCGATAGCGGAATGAGCGATAAGCGATGTCTTCATGAGTGTCCCATGTCGAGATTTTCACATGCTGGAGATTATCCGGCAGTATGCCGCGCCGTAGACGCTAAAGCGCCGAGTCATGAAATCACTTATCACGCCAAAAAAATCGCTAATATCACGCCAGTATGTCCCTTCAGTGTGAATGTCGTAGCGGTGCAGGCTCACCTGCAGATCGATTACTGGGAACGGTGCTCTCCGACCGAAGCGACTAGGCGCCGTAGGTTCGACGACCGGTTCCAGCCCCGAGCGGCCGTCCATGAGCTTCACATCTAACGTCCGTTACAGGTTGTGGATTCAACCGGTCGATGCAACACACCAGACGCTGCGTGAGCAGTGGAGGCGTTGCAAATGAAACAGAGGCGCCACAACTGTGCAATTTTCGATTGGCGTAAAGCAGCACAACGCGCCCTCGAAATGGAAAAGCTCACCGACGAGGAATATGCTGTGCGCCTCGGGGTGAGCCACCTGTAATGGAAGCGGGCCAGTGGGCCCGCTTTTCTTCGCGGTTTCGGTTCGACAATGGCAAGGGCGACGTTGCTGTTGCCCGTCGCGAATGGGCTGCCCGGTACTGCCGTCAGCGCGCCGGATGTGCCGTCGTTAGCAAAGGCGTACAGCGTGCCATTGGCGAATGGAGCGTACAGGTACCGCCCCTGGGACTCGATACGCAGGCGTCGGCCATTCATCCCGACGGTGGTCACATCGATCGCGGTGGCAGAAGAGCCCGTGGCCGGCTCCATTAGGTGCCGGGCAATCCTGTCGCCGAGATATTCCAGTGCATAGCCAAATTGCCCGGAAGGCGTAAGCGCAAAGTCGGCCACACCTGTCAACGGCGTCGGAAACATTGTCGAGGCGCCAATGGTTCCGCCTGGGCCGACGGAAGCCACGGGCTCTACTTTCGTCTTCCGTTATATCCGAAAGGATATTACGCTTCGCACGCCACGTCCGCCGTTAATTCCATGCTGCTTCGCACAACGGCTCGCGATGCGTCGAACTATCCGTCCATCGGTGATATACGATATATTTATGTGAATATAACGGATTGGCGCCCCACTGCTGCGGCGCAGACAGCCCAGGAGACGCGCATGTTCATCCGGCAACTGAGCTACGTAGTGGCATTGGCGAAGGAACGCCATTTCGGGCGCGCCGCGGCCGTTTGCAACGTGTCCCAGCCGGCGTTATCGGGCGCTATCCGAGGCATCGAAGACGAGTTGGGTGTCGTCATCGTCCAGCGGGGCCGCCGTTTTGAAGGCTTCACCGAAGACGGCGAGCGCGTGCTGGCGTGGGCTCGACGTGTCCTGGCCGATTGCGAACACCTGCGTCAGGATGCAAGAGCAAGCCGGGAAGACCCCGCGGGGGTGCTTCGCATGGGCGTGATCCCGGCTTCGCTACCACTCGTACCGACGCTCACCCAGTATTGTCTGGAACGCTACCCCCGTATGCGGCATCAGGTCTACACCCTTTCCGCCACCGAAATTCTTCGCAAGATCGGTGAGTTCGAACTCGACGTCGGCGTGAGCTATCTCGACAACGAACGACTCGGCAGCTTTTGTACCCTGCCAATTTTTTGCGAGCGCTACGTGCTGGTGGCCGCTGAAGCCGACATGTTCGACGGGGCAGAGACAGCATCGTGGGAGCGCGCGGCCAGCTTGCCGCTCTGCCTGTTCAGCGCCAACTTGCAGTGCCGGCGCGGCATCGACGCCGCATTCGCCGCAGCCGGCGCCTTCGCCGCCCCTGTCGTCGAAACGGATTCCATGACCGCGCTGTACGCTCACGTCAAGCGCGCGGGGCTATTCAGCATCCTGCCGCACAGTGTTCTCTGTCTCACGGAAACGTCGGAACGCCTGCATTCAATCCCGATGACTCCGCGGCTGGAACGCCAGATCGGGCTCGTCTACCGCGACCAGCAACCGGTTGGGCCGGTGATGAGCGCCGCCCTGCGCGGCTTTCGTGAGCTCGACATGCAGGGCCGTATCGACGCCTTGCTTGCCGGCTAGATTGCCCGCTGCGCCCGACACTGTCATTGCGTTGCCGGGCGCCAGGCGTCACGGCGCTATCGAACCGGGCGGATCAACCGCCAGTAGAGTTTGCTGATCAGCAGGAGCATGAGCGCGCCCGCCAGGGTCGGCAGCAGCAGGAAGTCCCAGCCGGGATGCAACAGGTAGATGATGACCGGATTGCTCCCCGCCGGCGGATGGACAGTATCCGTCGCCATCATCACCATCGCGGCGCACGCACCGGCCGCCGCCATGGCCCACCAGCCGGCGCCAAGCCAGTGCAAGCATGCTAGGCCAATCAAGGAAGACAGCACGTGGCCGCCCACCACGTTCTTCGGCCGGGAAAACCCCGCTTCCGGGAAGCCGAACAGCAGCACGCAGGATGCCCCGAGCGATCCAAGAAGCCAGGGATTCCCCGTGAAGTTGACGAGGGCGCCCAGCGTGCCGAGCCCCACCAGCGCCCCCAGTCCTGCCAGAAGAATGCGGCCGGCTCTGCCGCGCCACGATTCAGCGGCGGCAGCCGTTGGCAATGCCGTGGACGAAGGCATCGCGGCTTCTACTTGTGCTTGAACCGGGCTGCCTCTTCCGATCCCTTCGTGGCATTGCCCGCGCTGTACGAGTGCGCACCGACACCAGCCAGGCTACCACCCTGCACAATCAAGTACTCGTTGCGGATAGGACGCCCCTCGAAATAGCATTCGAGAATTTCTCGCGTACCTGCCGCATAGCGGGTCTGTGCCGAAAGACTGGTGCCGGAAATGTGTGGCGTCATGCCATGGTGCGGCATCGAACGCCACGGGTGGTCGGCGGGCGCAGGTTGCGGGAACCACACATCACCGGCGTAGCCAGCGAGCTGTCCGCTTTCCAGCGCCGCCACGACGGCATTGGTGTCGCAGAGCTTGCCTCGGGCCGTGTTGATCAGGTAAGCACCGCGCTTGAACTGCCGCAGGGAGTCGGCATTGATCATGTGCTCGGTTTCAGGATGCAGTGGGCAGTTCAGCGTTACGACATCGCAAACGCGGGTCAGGCTCTCCAGGCTGGTGTGATGCGTCAGGTTCAGTTCCCGCTCGACCGCTTCCGGCAGGCGATGGCGATCCATGTAGTGAAGCTTCATATCGAACGGCTTGAGCAGGCGCAGCACACGCAGACCGATACGCCCTGCGGCCACCGTGCCAACGTGCATGCCTTCGACGTCGTAGGATCGCGCGACGCAGTCGGCGATGTTCCAACCGCCCTTGGTCACCCAGTTGTAGGACGGGATGTAGTTGCGAACAAGGCCCAGCGTCATCATCACCACGTGCTCGGCCACGCTGTTGCTGTTGCAGTAGGTGACCTCGGCGACGGTGATCCCGCGGTCCATCGCTGCCTGGAGATCCGTATGATCCGACCCGATGCCTGCCGTCACGATCATTTTCAGCTTGGGCGCGCGGGCGATGCGTTCGGCGGTCATGTACGCCGGCCAGAACGGCTGCGAGATCACGATCTCGGCGTCATGCAATTCGCGGTCGAGCACGCTATTGGCACCGTCCTTGCTCGACGTCACGACGAGTTCGTGGCCATTGGATTCCAGATACTTGCGCAATCCAAGCTCTCCCGAGACGCTGCCCAACAACGTCCCGGGCGTGAAGTCGATGGCGTGCGGCGTCGGGAGAGTCTGACCGTCGGGGTAGCGCTCGAGCTGCGGCAGATCGTCCCGCGCATAGCTTTTGGGATAGCCCTTGACGGGGTCATCGTAGAGAACACAAACAATCTTGGCCATTCTCGTATCCTTGCAGGAGTCCAGATGATCGACGCCGCGCTGTTGGCGGCTGCGGGAGGCGCAGTCCACGACTGCGCACAACCATCTTGGGACATACCCACAAGGGACTACCAATCGTTTGATTCGATGTCTTGATCGGCGGCGCTTATCAGGGCGAGGCGATTGCTTGCGGGAGACCAGCAGCCGGGTTCATCTATTCGGTGGGAAAGGACCGCTTCGGGATCTTGGGGGACAAAGCGTGAGAGGGTCCAGGGTGCCACGCCCCCCGCGCGCCGCAGCTACCCCTGGTTGACGGTCAGACGTTCCATCAACTCGACGAAGCTCGCCACGCTCGCACTACGCAACGGGTAGTAGGAAATCCCCTGATGCTGGCAGACACGCTTGAGCATATTGACTGAGTCGTGATCGACACAGTCGACCGGGAAGACCACCATGTCCGCCGAGGCGATCATGGCCGGCAGGCGTCCCTTGCGGTCTTCCAGGCCCCCGTCGTGGTCCTGGAAGTAGCCGCCAGCGCGGTCCTGGATGTGGTGCCGTTGGCTAAGGATATAACGGCGCAGTCGTTGTGCCCGCGGCGTTTGCCGCCGTTTTGCCATGCCCAGAGAACCAGTCGACTCCCATCTGATCCGCGTCCTGCACCTGCTTCTGACCCAGCGAAGCGTCTCGCGCACAGCCCACCTTCTGGGCCAGACGCAGCCCTCCATCAGCGTGGCATTACGCCGCTTGCGGGCATTGACGGGAGACCCGTTGCTGGTGCGCAGTGGCAACCGGATGGTGCCGACGGAACACGGGTTGGCGCTCGTCGGTGCGGCAGAACTGGCACCAACCGGGATAGGCAGGATCCTGGAGCCGGCCACCGCCTTCGATCCGGCGCGCACCACACGCGTGTTCCGGATCGGCTCGCCGGACTACCTAGATGTCTTCTTCGTCCCCTCGGTGATAGAACGGTTTCACGCCGAGGCACCGAACGCCACGCTGGAAGTCCATCACCTGATGGCAGAGGGCGGCTACGAGCAAGGGCTCGAGGACGGCCACCTCGACCAGGTCATCGGCAACTGGCGGACACCCCCCGATAACTTGCATCTGCATCCGCTGTGTGCGGACGAGTTGGTCTGCATGCTGCGCGACGACCATTCGATTCGCGCCGGCGCCATGACGGCGCAGGCGTATGGCGCAGCCCAACACTTGACGGTGGCTACGCGTAATCTGCCCGGCCAGGACACGATCGACATCGAGCTGGCGCGCGCCGGCCTGTCACGCAAGGTGACCACGCAGATTCCCTACTTCTGCATGGCGCCCTATGTCCTGGTGCGCAGCAACCTGGTGTTCACGACGGCGCGCGCCTTCGCGAGCCATTACGCTAGCCTTCTGCCGCTGCGTATCGAACCATTTCCGGTACCGGTCGGTGCGTTGCATTACTACCAGCTCTGGCACGCGCGCAGTCACAAGGACATGGGTTCGCGCTGGCTTCGCGGCATTGTCGCGGCCGTGGCACGCGAACTTCTGGCCCGGACAGGAGCGACACGCCGACAGGTGCGCTAGCGCGAGGATGTGGATGCTCCGAAATATACTACTGGATATATCGGAGACAGCTACTACAGTTGGGGACCGAGCCAAACGGTACAATTGAGCGATTACCAGGCGCAGTCCTCTCCAAAAGCCGAGTTCGATCTCCGTTCACCTTCTCATGGCACCGATACGAACAGCCTCCAGCACCGCTCGCGGGCGCTCCAAATCCTCACCAGCGCACGTGAAATTTCGCATGCGCGTGACCGTAGCCGACGTCGTTGCCATTGGCCCCGGAAAAATTTCTCTACTGGAGGCTATTCGCGAGCACGGCTCCATTTCCGCAGCAGCTCGGAGCATGCAAATGTCCTACCGCCGCGCCTGGCTACTGGTGCAGGAACTAAATGGCGCAATGCGCTTGCCTGCGGTGTTGTCCGAGCATGGCGGTGAGGGCCGAGGGGGTACAAAGCTCACTGAAGAAGGTGAATCCGTAATCCGGCTGTATCGACAAATCGAGTCCATCGCTACGCAGGCGTGTTCCAAGGAAATCAGTTCCTTACTGGGTTTGCTGGCATAGGGCAGCGATGGCAGCGCCGCAGGCACCTGCCCACGAAGGGACATCGTTAGCATCTTGCCAACGGCAGAAGTTCACCCAATAACTGCCATTGGCGTCGAGGCACATGGATATATCAATCGGGCGTTCAGAGACGGCACTGACCTTTGCGGCGGTCGGCCGGCTGAATCCACAGCCAACACCCGTCATATGAATGAGGGCCCTTTAGTGACCGGTCTGGTGTCAACTTCTGCCGGTTCGCACACGTCCAACCGGATTCCCTAGGCATTGCGCGCTGGCCGCTATCAGCAAGGCGGTCAGATGGAAAATCGGTCTGCCGGCGGGCAAGCCGTTCGCGATAGCGGGTCTATGACGACCTTCCCCGAAGGTGCCTTGTCGCTCACCATGCCGACGGTGAACGCCGCGCAGGGAACTCAAAAAAGAGGTGCCTCGAAAGGCGCCCCCGACGTGCTGCTTCCACTTCGGGTTATCAGTGCTGCTGCAGGCTTCTACGTTCGTTCGGCGTCAGTTGACTCAGCGCCGCATCGCCAAGGTTCATTTGGCCCAGCACCTGCACTGCCGCCTTGTAGTCATAGGGCGAGGGCTGGACGCTGGCGCCCTGCCCTGGCTTGGCTGCGCCTTCCGCCGGCTCGCCGCCTGTGGAGAGCACGCGCACCGTGAACACCGACGGCATGGCCTGACGGGACGCCGTGCGTTCGCGCTGCACGGCCTCCTGCGCCGCATTGGCCGCCTGCGACGCCGCCGCGCTGGCGTTCGACAGCGCCCCCACGTTGACTGACGCCACCACCGGAATGCCGGTTGCCTTGCCCTGCACCTGGATGTTCTCGGCGTTCACCACGCGCAGCGCAGCCAGGTTGACGTTGCCCGACACGCGGATACCGGCTTCGCCTGCGTCAATGGTGCCAAGCGGTGCGATCAGGTCGATGTCGCCCGGCGCGACTTCGGCGATCGGGTTCAGCGTGGCGATACCGGCGCCGGTATTCGGCGTGGTCGGCGACAGCGTCACCCGGCCGTAGTCGTCGTAGGTGCGCCGCTGCGGCGTGTAGACCACCGTGGACTTGGAACCCCGGCCCGCGTTGATGTCGCCTTCCGCCGACCAGCCCAGGATGTTGCCGCCGAACGTGGTGAAAATACGGCTCTGGCCAAGCAGGATGCTGTCACGGGCATACATCTGGATCTCGCCCGATCCCTGCGTCAGCACGCCCGAACCCTCGCCCGGCACGAAGCCGCCATCCACGCCCACCAGCGTGCGACCACCCGGAGTGAGGATGCTGATGTCGCCGCCGAAGTCCGTATGGATGCCGGAATCGAGCACGTCGAAGTACGGCATATTGCCCGGCGTTCCCGCAGCCACCCACTCGGCCTTGGTCAGGTACTTCACGCCAGATCGGGGACGGGTGGTGAACGTCGGATTGGCCGAGTCCATGTAGTATTTCGCGCTGCTGAACATGGTCAGGTCGCCGCCATCGCCGCCGTCGCCGCCCAGGTTCGCGCCATTCGGCAGCAACGTGGCGATGGCCTCCCTGCCCCGCAGGTAGCTGCCGGCACGCGGGCCGCCCACGGCGTTGTACTCCCGCCCCGATGCCTTCAGTTCCGCGTAGTAGACATTGCGCAGGTAGGCGCGCTGCTGCTCGGCCGGCAGCGCGGCGAAGAACGCGCGTGCATCGCCGGTGGCTGCATCAAAATGCAGGCCCAGGCCGTTGGCGCCGCCGAAGCGGTCCGAGAGCCAGTTCACGAGGTGCAGTTGGCTCACAAGCCCGAACTCGCGCTGCAGGTCGCGGCTGGTGGCTGCTGTGCCGCCAGCCTGCTTCTGATCGCGGGCACGGTCCAGTTCGCCCTGTTTGGCAGCAAGGAAGGCAGGCGCGTCAGCCTCGTTGCCCTTGTAGTCGAACTCTGCGCGCAGCCAATCGCCCAGCGTCAGCTTGCCGCCATACGTGGTCACCGCCTTGCCCGGCTGGTCGGCCAGCGGACGGCCCGGATCGGCCAGGTTGGCCGGATCGAGGTAACGTGCCGCAAACGCCTGGAAGCCCAGGCCGTCGAGACCACGCGCACCCACGCCTGCGGCTACAGCAATGCCGGCCCCGCTGGCGCGGTCACCCGCCCGTGCGTTGACCACTTGTCCGATACTCTTGAGCTCGCCCTTGTCGGCGAGGTAGAGATCGCGGCCAGCGGTCACTTCCATCAGGCCCGGACCCGCCACATAGAAAGTGCCGCCCAGGATGTCGCGCCCGGCCGAAATCACCGAGATATCGTCCGCGCTGTTGTGGACGATCAGGTTGCCGCGCAGGCCGCCCGTATCGATCCGCTGCGGACGCAGCGGCGCATTGGGCTGCGAACTGTAGTACTGCCCGAACCAGCCGAGCGCGGCATTGGGCACCGTCTCGGTAGCGCCGAGTTCGGTGCCTGCGTTGACGATGTCGCGCCCCGCGCGGATCGCCACCGGGCCGCCGCCTTCGTACCACGTCGCCTGCAGCCCGCTCGCGCCGATGGCGTTACCACGCGTGATGATGCCGCCCGTGCGCAGCCCCACGATATCGCCCGCATTGGCATAGAAACGCGCGGGCGGCTGGCCCGCATGCGCCTGGCCCGAGGCACTCGGCGAAGTCAGGCTGAACAGCGGATACAGTTGCTCGCTGCCCAGGCCGATCCCGAACATCACGGTCGGCGCCAGCCCCTGCTGGCTGACATTGCCGACAATCCACTGGCCGTACCAGACCTGCCCCACCACGCCGGCAAAGCCGGGGTTGAACGGCGTGGGCAGCGCCGAGCCATCGGCGCCGGACTGCGTCACCGCGTAGCCGCCGGCGTAGATCGAATCGCCTGCCAGCAACTCCAGCGCGCCGGTGCCAGGGGTCGCGAACTGCTGCCCCACTGGCGACGGGGCCAACATCAGTCCATACGGCGACTGGACTGGCTTGCCCTCGCCGTCCCGCTTGCCCTGGCTCGACCCGCCATAGTAGATGCTGCCATTGGGTGCCGCCGCACGCAGGATCGCGGGCATCATGAAGCGGCCATCGGTGGCGCTGTGATTCTGGCCACCACGATTATCCATCCACGCCATCGACGGCGTCAGGTTGCCCCCCGCCGCCAGCAGGTTCACTGCCGTGGCCGGGGTCCAGAGCGAGAACCAGCTCCAGCCCTCGCCGTCCTGCGCGGTGCCGTTGAGTGTGAACGGCGTGCCGTTGTGGTACTGCGGCACGCGCCCCGGATCGGCCACGCCGCCCACGGCGAGATCGCCGCGCGCATCGATGCTGATGGTGGCATCGCCCGGCACCAGCACCGGCCCACCGGCTGCAATCGACGACGTCGCCACGTTGGGCTGGTACGCACGCGTCTCCATGCGATCCGACAGGTCATAGCGCAACTCAACACCGCCCACCGATCCGGCCGCCAGCCGCAGTGCGCCGCGCAGGTTCGTGAACGTGCTGTTGAGCGGGATCTGCATGTTGTCGTAGCGCAGGATGCTGCCATTCGCGCCGCTGCCCGGATTCGGCGTTGCACGCACCTCCGCCACCGGGTTGAGTCCGCCGCCGATGCGGATGTCGAGATCGCCGCCACCAGTCAGCGTCAACGTGCTGCCATCGGCCGAGACACGGCCTGTGCTGGCCACCGCCAGGTTCAGGCCTTGGCTGCGCGACAGCACGTTGGCGGCCTGCCCCATGCGCGACTCCATCATGCCGGCGTCCGCGCCGGCTTCGAGCACGAGATTGCCGCCACCCATCGTGCCAATGCCCGTGAAGCCCACCAGGAACGGCGTGCCGTCATGCAGTGCGTTGGTGGTACCCATCGCAGCGGGCACGTAGGTACCGAAGTTGACCCACCACGCGGTTGGCACGCTTTCGCCGGGCTGCGCGGCGCTGCCGGTGCCCTGGCGCCACAGCCAGCCGCCCACGGCGGAGGTGTCGATATGCTGCCGCATGATGCCGAGCGCATCGTCGTTGCGGATGGTGCCCAACGACTGGCCGATGGTGTCCCCGCGCACGGTGCCTTGAGCGCGCACCAGCACGTTACCACCGTGCTCGGGATACCACGCCTGGTAGAGACTCTGCGTGCCGCCGTTGACGTAGGGTACCCAGTCGGCACCCCGCGTGCCCAGGATGGTGCCGTCCGCGCCTATCGAGCGTGGCTGGTTGTACGCCGTATCCACGCCAAACGACTGCGTGCCCGCCGTGTAGACGCCGAACGGCGATGACATCGTGAAATCACCGGCCGACAGTACTTCCAGATCACCCGTGCCAGTACGCAGCACGCTGTAGAGTTGCTGGCGTCCCGGCGTCGCGCGGTCTTCATACACGGGCGGAGTTCCATCGGCCGTTTTGATCGTCATGACACCGAGACCCCAGTTGTTCAATTCCTCCAGGCCCGCTTCACCGCCCCACGAATCCATATCCTCGATCGGCGAACCCGGTTCATAGCCAAGGAACGCGGCATCCGGCCCCCATACGAACTTCGCCGGCATACCGGTACCCGGAACAAGGACGTTCTTCTGAAACACCAGCCCATAGTGCGTATCGGCCAGGAGCACGTGGCCGTTTGCACTGTGCGGCATCAGCGCGCGCGTGTCCGCCGCATCGAGATCCGCGCCGCCCACGAGCCGCACCGACCACGATTGCGATCCTGGCGCCAGCATGGGCGCCAGCGCGAGGTTGCGGCCCTGGTTGCCATCAGCATCGGCCGGACGCATCTGCACGCTCTCGGCGTCGCCCGGCAACCTGACCACGGTTTCGGCGGGCACCATCGCGCCCTTGCGCAGCGTCAGCGAACCCGCCAGTTGCACACCGTTCACGGCCGCCCAGGACGATCCGACATCGACAACGGCGCCATCGGGGAAAGGCAGCGGCACACCGGCCGGCCACACCATCGGCCCCACCTTCGCGGCGGACGGCAGACGGTTTCCCGCGTCGAGCTGCATGCCACTGGACAGGGTCACCGACTGCGACAGTACTGCGCCAGCGGCATAGATCACGTTGCCATTGTCATCACGCACCGCGCCGCCCAGCACCGTGCCGGCCGGCAGCATCAGGTCCGCCGTCAGCGTGGCGCGCGTGGCCAGTTCGGTGCCTGCGCGCAGCGACATCGCCTGCATTGACAACGCATAGTTCAGCGCGCGGCCCGAATAGAAGAACGTACCTTCGGCCAGTGTCACAAGGCCGTCGGTCGGGATGATGACATCGCCGCCCCAGGGTACGCGGCCTTTCACTAGAATCCAGCCCTTGTCGTCGAGCGTAGGCTGCAGTACCGAGGTATCGAAACCGTCCGTCAGGCTGCCGTAGACCTTCAGGTTGCCACCCGCGCGCAGCACCAGCGCGCCCGCCTCGCCCGAACCATAGACACCGGTCGTCTGCGAATGCGGGTTGACGCTGGCGTAGCGGAAGCCGGACAGGTCGATGTCGCCATCGACATGAAGGTCGCCCTCGGGCGTGGCGCTGACGATCTCGACGCCGGGACGCAGGTGGAACGCGTCGGTGTAGCCACGCAGGCCTGCCAGCTTGCGGTTCATCAGGTCGCCATTGCCCAGCGCGTTGGTCATGAACACCACGCTGTCGTCGTGCAAGTCCTTCAGGTAGCCCTGCGTGATCGACTGATAGTCGCGGCCATCCACAGTGCCGCCGGTGATCAGCGGCGCGTTGTCATAGCGCTGGAACGCGTTGACGTAGATGCCGCGCGCGCCGTCGATCCGCACGGTGCCCGACGCGTCGATATCCACGTCCGTACCGCGTGCGCCGCCGATACGCCGCGCGCTCAGTTCCACCGTGCCTAGCGGCTGCGCCGTGCCATCGGTGCCGGCGCGCACATCCATGCGCGCGCCGTCGGCCAGCACCAGCGTCCCGTTGCCGCTCTGGATTTCGATCATGGCGCGGTTCGGCGCCTCGATGATCTTGCCGTAGCTGTCCACACGCAGCACGCGGCTGTGCGCATCAAGCAATGCATGGCCGCCGATAGTCACGCCATCGCGCGCAGCCAGGCGGATGCTGCCCACCTGCTCGCCGCTGGCATCCACCGTGCCGTTGACCATCAGCCGGCCACCATCGACCGAGACGCTGATCTCGCGCGCCTTCAGCTCGTCACCAATCGCCAGGTCGCCCTGCCTGACCTGGAAGCTACGGCTGCCGCTGACCTTGCCCTCGTTGAGCCGCTGGTTCAGACCCGTGAAGTCGGCAATCTGCTGGCCACGAATATCGGCGCCGCCCGCGGCATACGGCACATAGGTGCCGCCCGCATCGTAGTGGCCGGTGCTGCCGCCTGCGAACGTGCCTTGTAGATCAACAACCCCGGCACCAGCGCCCAGCGCGATGGCCGTGAACTTGCCCGCGCGGTTCTCGACTGCGGAGAGATCCACGTGTGAACCCGTTGCCTGGCGGATACTGCCCGCCTTGCTGTCCAACACCACATCGCCACCCCAGCTGTACTTGCTGGCATCGAAGAAGTCGAGCTTGCGCCCGGCGAGGTCGAGGTCGGCGCGATCGCCCAGTGCGATGTCGCCCTGCGCGGTAACGGTGAGCTTGCCGCTCGGCAGCGCCACGGCGGTATCCAGCGAGACGTTGCGCCCTTCCAGGGCGATTTCCGCGCCGAGCGCCGCCACCAGTGCCGCGTTTGTCAGTACCGGCGCCGTGGTGCCAGCCGGAGCGGCCACGTTGATGTCGCCACCGGCGCGCAGCGTGTTGACGGAGCCGGCGTGGCCCGTCAGCAGCGGTGTCTCGATATGCAGGTTGCCCCCGCTGTAAGTGAATTTGCCGGTGGCGTCGTCCCACGCGCCGCGCGACTGGTAGACCGCCAGCGCGCCCTTGCGATTGGCCGTGATGCGCTCGCTGGCCTTCAGGGTGACCTCGCCGAAACCAAGCGCCAGCCGGTCCATGTCGTGCACGGTATCCACGCGCACGGATGGTGCGAAGCCGAATTCGATTTCGCGCGCATCGATCGTGAACTTGCCGGAGCCCGTGCCGGCGCCGCCTGCAGCCACCTGGCCTGCCGGCGTGGTGGCGCCGTTCCACACCAGCACATCGGTCTGGATGCGCGCATCGGCATTGGCATCGCCCGCGCCATAGATGGCTGGCGTGGTCAGCACCAGATGATCGAGTGCGGACTTCCCGTTGACTGGGTCGAGCGTCGAGAGCGTGATCGAGTCGTGGAAGTTGACCGCGTCGCGTGCGGTCAGGATCAGGTTTTCCAGCGCCGGCGCGCCGGTGCTGGTGTCGCCGTTGATCAGACGGTTCAGCACATCCTGCGAGAGCCGCAGGCCCGGCGTCAGCGCCCCGCGCGAGGCCGCCGCAGCCAGCGCGGCCTCGGTGCCCACGTTGACGGCGCCCACCGACAGCGAAAGATTGCGCGTGCCGTAGCGCACCGCGTCGCGCAGTTCGAACGTGTTGTCGGTGGCAGCCGCGATGGTGCCTTCCGAATACAGTTGCGCATTGCCCTGGCAGGTTTTGCCCGCTGCGCAGGCACCGATATCGATGAAACCGCCGCCGAAGCTGGAGCTGTTTGCGGCGGGTGCCAGCATGTCCAGCCACCCGTTGGACAGCGCCACCACCCCGCGCTGGCCCGGCTCGAAGACAAAGCCGTTGGTCGAATCCCACGCGGCCTTGCCTAGCCCCAGCGTGTTGATGCCTGCGCCCTGCTCGATGGTAATGCCACCCGTCGGGCTGCTGGTCACGAGGAATACCTCGGGCGCCTTCAGCACAGCGCCTTCACGCAATACGATGTTGGTAGCGGCGGCTTCGAACGTCGCCACGTTGCCACGCGCGGCGTTGCTGCCCACGCCACCGACCTTCGGCAATGCGCCGATGGCAAGCCGGGTGGCGCCGATGGCGTTCAGGTCGTCGTCATGCAATGACACCGGGAACAGCATCGTGCCCGGTGCCCCAGGCGTCGCGCCGGCCGCCAGGATCTCGTAGCTGCCGCCTCCGGTGACCAGCGCGCTGCCGCCCCAACCGCCTTCCGGCGTGTCGTACAGTGCGCGTCCACCGAAGTGCAGCGATTCCGTGTTGCCGATCTTGCCGTTGGCGTTGGTGGAAAGGAAATTCAGCTCGAGCGTCTTGGCGTCGCGCTCGATCATCGTCCGGGGCATGCCGTTGCGCCGGGCCGCGGCGATTGCGTAGTCGCTGTAGCTCGTCTCGTTGTATTGTGAATAGCGGCGCAGCACGTCCGCGGATGTGACGATGGCCTGCGTGGGCAGTGCGTCGCGAACGCCGGTGCCCACCGTGCTCAACTGCGCGCTGGTGGCGTACGAGCCATTGCGCATCGCCAGTGCATCCTGCCGAGTTGCAGCGGCTGATGGCGCGCCGTTCAACTCCACGCGGAAGGCGCCCGGCAGCAGCGCATAGGTGGACGGCAGCAGCGTGTACGTGCCCGCCGGCAAGCCCGGCACGCCAGTGCCGATGGTGATCTGGCGCCCGATGGCAGGGTCGCCCGCGCCCTTCTCCGCCACGATGGGCGCGTAACCGGCCTGCGCCCCCGGCACGATCGCGTAGACCGGGTTGGTGGAAAGCCCCGGCAGCGTGAAACTGCCCTTCGGGTCCACCTGGACCAGCGGGTTCATCCGCGCATCGGTGGAACCGCCACGGCCGGACAGGAAGGCAGCGCCCTTCAGGTCGCCGCCCCCGCTCAGGTCCAGCACGGCGCCCTCCTGCACGTCGATCGCATGCCCAGCCAATGTCACGGCAGGGCCGGCGCCAGCCTTGTCGAACGCGACATCGGCACCGTTGTACATATAGCTGAGGCCATCCAGCGATCCGCCGAACGGCATGGTGAGGCCCTTCGCGCTCACGGACGTGACGCTACCCGGCAGCAGATTGACGATGCCGGCTTCCTGGCCGTTCTGGCTGGAGCCGATGGTCACGCTGCCCATCGGCGCCCGCACGACACCGCGCTGGTTGACCGTGGGGCCGGCCAGCTGGATGGTGCCGAAAACCGAGTACGGCAGCGCCGGGTCCGCCACGCCAGGGTAACCGGATCGCTCGACGTTCAGTACGCGCGTGGGGACCATGCGGGTCTTCGTGGTGCCCCACTCGTCCACGTAGTTTTCCAGGCCAACGACGATCTTGCCGCTGTCCAGCGTGGCCGGATAAATCTGCGACGCGGCCAGCGTCAGGTTGCCGGACGAATAGAACTCGGCAGCACCGGACAGGCGGATATCGGCCGCGCTGCGCAAGTTGATCGACCCAAACGCGTCACGCTCCACTTTCAGCGGGGTGCCGCTGTTCATCACGATATCGCCACGCGTGCCCATCAGCATCTGTCCGGCGATATCGAGGAAGCCGGCATCCACCGTCAGGCCTGCGGCGTCAGCCACCAACGGCACGCCCAGCGTCCCGCCGCCCGAGTTGAGCAGGTTGCGCGAACCGACCACCGGATTGGGCATGATCGAGTTGTCCACGGCGCGGCGCGTGCTGCCTGCGAGCTGCACATACGGTGCCGCCAGCGTGACATGGGTGGACGGGGCCGCCTGCGCGGCCAGGCCCATCGAACTGGCTACCAGCCGCAGGCTCTGGTCCATCTTCAGGTCGACATCGCCCTCGAAGCTGATCAGACCGTTGGCCAGCAGCGCCAGGTTGCCGAAGCCGCCTGCCGCGATGCGGTCCACGCCAATGCGCCCATAACCGAAGGCCAGCGTCTCGCCATTTGCGAGATTGGCGCCCGGGGCCAGATCGTCGGACAGCGCGCTGGCGCCCTGCACTTGCGCGAGAATCAGCTCGCGCGGCGCACGCACGCCATCCTCCACGCCAACGCCTTGCAGCGTATTGTTCGCCACACCAATATAGGCCGGCGTTTCCAGCGAAAGCGCCAGCATGCCGCCCGCCGCGCCGGGGCCAGCCGACGCCGCGCGCAGCGCGCCATCGACGAACAGCCCGCGCATGGAGCTCAGCGCAATGACGCCGCCGCTGCCCGGCAGTGCCACGGCACCCTGGCCCGGCACATCGATCGTGGCAGCGTCGCCCGATGCGTCGAGCCGGGCACCCGGACGCACCACGATGAACGCATCCGCCGCATCCACCTGACGCGCACCCGCAACGTACGGCGCGCCGATCTCGATGGTGCCGCCAGCGGCCGCGTGGCCGTAGACGCGTCCGGCGTAGTCGCGTGCAGTCGCCGAACGGCCCGCCGCATCGAGCACCGCGTTGTTGCCGATCCAGATCGAACGGCTGTCCGCATGACCACTCGGCGTATCGGCGGGACCGAGGCCCAGCGCCGTTTCGAGCACGGAAATCTTGCCGCCCCACGCGTTCAGCGTGCCGTCGATCGTGATCTGGCCGTTGCCCTGCAACGTGATATGGTGGCCCGGATCGACCGATACCACGCTGCCCATGCCGACCGCCACGGGCGCTTTCCCGTAGACACTTCCGCCTGTCAGTACCAGGTCGGCACCGCGACGTTGCGTCAGCACGCCGTCTTCCGGATCTTCCTGCCAGACTGGCGGCAGCCAGCGCTGCATCGCATCCGCCGGCGCCGTGCCGGTGGGTGCCGCGTGTGCGAGCACGGTGTCGTGGCGCAGCACGGGCATGTTGACGTCGATGATCGCGCCCGGCGCCACCGCCACGCCCTGCTGCCCGATCACCTCGTATTGGCCGAACCCCGTCTGGAACACCTTGCTGTCGAGCACCAGCAACGGCTTGACCGTCACATCGGCCCCCAGTGCGGTGCCCGGTGCAAGCCGGTCGCCCGCGTGCAGCGTCACCGCCTGCGTGAACGGAGTGCCGGCCTTGATCGTGGTGTCGAACGGCGCCACCGGCATGCCATCGGCAAACACACCCGCGGGCACCACGTACCCGGCCACCATGTTTCCGACCGTTCTGGTCAGCCTGGCACCGGCCGGCACTGTCATGCCGGTCTGGTAGAAGTTGCCGTAGCTGTCGTAGACGGTGTACGCGCCACCGCCCTCGCCAGCCGGCACCTGCCAGTTGCCCGCCAGCGTCACGGGCTTGTCCAAGGTGGCCAGCAGACTACCTCGCGTGATGGCGCCCGGCTGGATGCGGTCGGTGGTGTACGTGTAGTCGGTCGGCAGGACCGTGCCCGCCGGCATCGTCAGGTCCTGCGTCAGCATCAACTGGACCGCCGCCGACTTCCCCGCCTGCAGCACGCCGTTCTCGGCCAGCGGACTGCTGCCGACGACGACGCCCGTGCCGGAATCGATGGTCAGCTTGCCGCCGCCGCGCACGCCGTAGCCGCGCAGTTCGCCATCCATGCGCAGCGTGGCGGCGTTCTTGCCGGTGGTGTCCAGCTGGTTCGACAGCAACGAGATATTGCCGCCGCGCCCACCGTCGAGCTTGCCGGTGGCCTTCAGCGCCGCGCCCGACGAGACATCGAGCACACTGCCGGTGTCCAGCACGATATCGCCCGTAGTGCTGATGCGGATATCGCCGCCGTTGCTATACGGCAGCCCCGCGATGTCACCCGCGTCCGTGCGCAGGTTGGTCCAGAGGCCGCGCGTATCGAGCGTGACGCCGGGCCCTACGTTGACGCCCGCCATCGCGGCCGACGTCGAGGAAATCGGGGCGCCCAGCCATTCAGTGCTCGCCAATGACGCCAACCGCTCGACCATGTTGCCCAGCACGACCTGGCCGCCACGTGCGGTCAGATCGGCGTTGACGTTCACCTTGCCCGCGTGCAGCGCGATGCCGCCGCCGTTAGCCACGGCGATCGGTGCATCTACCTCGATGCCATCCTGCGCGTAGACCTTGAGGCGGCCCAGCTTCTGTGCGTTGACCCAGCCGGCATCGAGCGTGATCCGCCCGGCCAGTGCCTCGGGCATGGTGCCGTCGAGGCCGAGCCCCTGCCCGATCTGCTCGGCGGTGCCGATATCTACCTGCTTCACCACGGCCGTCGGGCTGTCGCGCAGCATGCCCGAAGCCGTGTCGAACACCGGACGGATCGACCCGATCACGAGTTCGCCGGCCAGCGGTGCCGCGATTTGCGACTGGCGATAGCCATCCAGCGTGGCATCGCGCGTCTGGCTCTGGCGCGGTCCCTGGTAGACCGCCGATTCGATGGCGCCTTCCAGCACCGCGGAGCCCGTGCTCACCACCATGCGGCCTGCATCGCGGCCTACCGTGTAGCCGTTTTCAAGGCGGCGGTCCGGCGCGATCAACGGGCTGTTGAACTGTTCGGTGGACGTCTTGCCCCAGCGTTGGTGCTGGGTTTCGTAGCCGCGATACAGGCCGCTGTAGAGCACATCGGCCGGAGCCTTGTCGAGGCTGTACAGGCGGCCATCCTCGCCGCGCAGCCAGCTCTGCCGGATCATGCCGGTCTGCACGTTCAGCGAGCCGCCCGAGACGTTGACCGACGAGCCGGCCTGCGTAACAAGTTGGCCGCCATCGAACGTGACGGTGCCACCCAGCGCGGCCCATTCGCCGATACCGTGGCCGCTGGTGTTCAGGTACCCGCTGACTTCCAGCAGGCCGCCGCCGGTGTACCAGCGATCCGTGGTGTAGCCGTTGGTGCCGGCCGGCACGCGCACCAGATAACGGCGGTCCACCCACATCGTCGTGTTGTTGAGCTTGCCCGAGTCGCGGTTGCCGGGCGAATCGCGCTGTTCGTTGCCCTGCGTGCTGATCTCGACGTTGTTGGCTTCCATCGCCACGTTGACACCCACGGCACCCGCCACATCAAGGATGGAGCGGTCGGCCAGCAGCGCACGGCGTACAGCATTGACACTGATCTGGCCGCCCGTGGCCAGCGTCAGTGAATCGCCGTCGAACAAGACGTCACCCGAGGAAATCACCTGTACCAGCGACTGGTCGCGGCGGTTGAAGCCAGATTCGCTCGCGGTGCCGGAGTCACGCAGGAGCGCATCGCGCTGCACGTCGAGTGCCGTGCCGCCACTGTCATCCAGCAGGATGGCGCTGACGCTGCCCGGCGCGAAGGTGACGCGGCTCTTGTCGTCGCCCTCGGCGCGCAGGTGGATCGTGCCGCGCGTATTGACTGAGGTGGACGACACCAGCACGCCCGATTGCTCGACCGTATGGCCCTTGAGCGTGATGTCGCCCGTCGTCGCCTGGATCAGGCCGCTGTTGGTGACAAGGCCCGCTGCGCTATTGGCCAGCCGCAGCACATCGATCTCGTTGCCGCGGGTGCTCGCGTTGGGGTTGCCGTCGGTGCCCTGGCCGCGGCGGATGACAAAGCTGTCGCCGGCAGCCAGCGCGGTCTGGCCGCCCGGCGTGACGATGGCGCCGCGATTGTGCGCCTCGCGGCCCAGCAGCAACACATAGCCGCCGCCCTGCGTGACCGTTTCAGGTTGGCGCGTGCTGATGCGCGCGCCCGCCTCGACCACCACATCGCCCGTGGCCGCACCATGCGTCACCGCCGTCGTGCTCACCGCGAGGTCATTGGCGAAAGTCGGCACGTAGCCCGTGCCGCGCGCTTCGCTGAACAGCCCCTTGTCGAACTGCGCGTTGGTCATGCCGGCGGCCGCGGCCACCAGGTTACGCGTGTCCACCTGACTCGTGCCCGTGAACACGATGCCATTGCGGTTCACGATCATGACCGTGCCATCGGCCTTGATTTGCCCCTGGATCTTGCTCGGGCGTGCCTGCGGATCGTTCACGCGGTTCAGCACGGCCCAGTCTTGACGCTGCTGGAATTCCACCGTGGTATTGCGGCCCACGTTGAACGTTTCCCAGTTCAGGATGGCCTTGTCGGCGGTCTGTTCGATCGAGACGTGCGTGCGGCCATCCACCACCTTCTGCGCCGCGCTCTTGGCATTGATCCAGCCCGCGGTGAGGCTATTGGTGTCGACCTTGAGCCCGCCTTCGGTAAGTCCATCGGGTACGGACGATTCCTGCGCGGCCGCCTGGCGCGCCGCGGCTTGTGCCGCCTGCATCGCCGCGATGCTCTGCGCGGCCTGGCCAAGATTCTGAATCGAGCGCTGCAACTGCTCGTTGGCACGTTGCTGCTGCGCGTTCGGGTTCGTCAGCGCCGCGGCCGGGGTGCCGTTCGGCAGCCGGCCGGTAGCGGCTGCCGTGTCCTGCATCATGTTCTTCTGCGCCATCCACGCGCGACTGAAGGCGGGGTTGGCCTGCGCGTTGCCCCAGAGCCCACCGGCTGCCACGAGCAAGGCCACGGTGCGGGCCAGCGGCCGGACTGTCGGCACCTGGGCCGTCATCGTGATCCTGCCTTTGTCTTGCGCCAGCAAGGTCTTCTGGTAAACGCGCATCTGCATGGTGCCCTGATCCCGTCAAGCAAGGTTGCGGGCCCTGTGCACGTCGTTCATCCAACGCGGCCTGGCCCTGTCGTCATTGCCATCGGCAGCCCTTGCCACCGATGTTCCTGGGAACTAGACCCTTTGGCGTGCGCGAATCGGCAAGGATTTCCTTGAAGATTTGGTGACAACTCCGCGACGGAATCAAGACAGCAGCACCACGCCGCCAGGCAGATGGCGCGCGGTGAGGCCGAACGAATGCTGGATCTGTGCGATTGCTTTGTCGAGCGCGCTGATCTGGAAGCGGCCCGTCACCGGCCGGGTGGCCAACTGGTTTGCCATCAGGACGAGCTTGCCGCTGCGGTAGCGATTGATCTCGCTGACCACGTCTCCCAACGGCGTATCGGCAAAACGCAGGAAGCCCTCGCGCCAGGCAGGCATGCGCGCAGCATCGAGACTCACCACACGCGCGAGCTTGCGGTCGTCATAGGAGACCTGCTGGCGCGAGGTCAGCGTCACCGCCCCGTTCGGGTGCGCGACTTGGACCAACCCCTGGACGCACGTGACGCAGACCTGCTCGCCAAGATGGCGTACCTCGAAGCGCGCACGCGCGCCCACGGCACGCCCGGCGCCTGCCGTGACGGCGAACGGCCGCGGCGCGTCCGTCATATCGATCGCTGTCTCGCCGGCAATCAAATCAATCCCGCCAACACGGCCCTGCTGGCGCACCGCAATGCTCGTGCGTGTATTCAATTCCACGTCGACATTGCCGCCGAGCGCGAGGCGCCGTTGCTCGCCGGCCACCGTGCGATAGTCGGCGCGCATCTCGCGCGCCGAGGGCCACAGCCCCAGCGACGGAAACAGGATGGCGGTGGTGGTCGCCGCGACGGTGCCCACCGCGCCGCCCAGGAACGCCCGGCGCTGCCAATGCACGGGCGCCGGCTTCACCTCAGGGCGCGAGGCGAGCGGCCTGTCTGCCAGCAAGCGCTCACCCCCCATCGCCAGTAGTTGCCACTGGCGCTGCGCATCCGCCAACGCGGTGGCATGCAGGGGGTTGGCCTGGCACCACTGACGCAACGCATCGCCATCGCGATGCGTCATCTGGCCGGCGCCGATCTTTCGCACCCAGCGCATGGCCTGGCGTTCGATCCTGGTAAGGCCGCGTGGGCGATTGAGCAAGGGATTCATGGTGGCAGTCATGGCGTCTGGCAAGCGCGCCGAGCAAGGTCGCATGACAACAAGACGATTCTGGAAGGCCGGATCGGCACGCTTTGTTCAGTCATGCTTGTCCATGTGCGCCACACAGTACTCGTGCGCCCGTTTCAGTTCGAGCCCGATCAGCCGCGGCGACACGCCGAAACGCACCGCCGCCTCCTGGTTCGACAGTTCATCGACCCGGACGGCCAGGAAGATGGCACGCCGGCGTGGCGGCATCTTGTCGATCAGCTTCGCCAGCGCCTCTACCTCCCCGCGCGCGGCCACCGTCTGCGCCGGCCCCGGGGCGGGATCGGCGATCTCCAGCATCAGCGAATCCAGTTCTTCGGCACTCATGAAGCGCCGGTCACGCTGCAGGCGGTCCAACGCCAGGTTGGTCGCCATGCGCATCAGGTAGGCCGCGGGACTGGCGACCGGGCCATTGGCATCATTGCGATCTTCCAGGTGCACCCACGTATCGTGCAACGCATCGCTCGCCAGTTCGGCCGACCCCAGCCGCCACGTCAGGCGCCGCTTGAGATCGTCATAGCGCTGCGTGAGCAACGCACGCAGGCTGGCGCGCACGGCCTCGCTCATTGCAGGCTCCGTGGCGCGTCGCACGGCATGACGCAGTGCTCACCGGGCGGGCATGGCACTGGACGCACCAGCAGCACAAAGGGCTGCTCCGGATGCGCCGGCGCGCGACCAATCTCGGCGCCTCGCAGTGCCGCGACGATGGCTGCGTCGCGGCCGCTGTCACCGGTGGTATCGAGCAGGCGCGCGTGCTGAACGCGTCCGGCGCGGTCGATCCGCACCGAGAGCGCGAGCCGGTAGGACCCTAGTGCTAGCGCGGGCCGTGCGCACAGCGCCTGGCGCACGCGCGATTGCACCAGCGCGTCATAGGGGCGTGCCGCAGCCACCCCCTGCGCATCTGCCGTGGCGGGCATTTCCCCGGTCGGAGCCAAGACGAAGGTATCGACTGCCGTAGCACGCGCTACGAGCCCCGTGCCCTCCAGCAGGCGATGCAACGCCTGCGCGGGCGGCATCGCGCCCTGTACCGCATGCGACCAGCGGCCTTCAGCCAACTCGGACGGGTAGAACACCGACACATTGGTCTGCGTGTCATAACGGGCGAGCGCCGATTTGAGCGGCTGCGCCGGCAAGTCAAAGGCCATGTCGGTCTCGCCACTGGCCACGCAGGGCCATACCAGGCTGGCTGCGAGGGCAAGGGTTGCGATGCACCCATAAGCGGTGTGCGCAGGGACGGCAGCGGGCAGACGTGCCATGGAGATCGAACGGCCTGTGCATAGGGAGTGTGCCGGTCAGGAGCGCGTTTGGTGTCCGGTCAGATCCTGTCGATGCAGCCGGCCCTGCCAGCGCAACACCGTCCCGGATCGTATGAAGATAAAGTGACGTTACCGTGACAAAAGGAGAACGGCACGCCGTCGGGGATGGCCGGCGTGCCGTCTCAAAGTGACGAAGGTCGACGTCAGGCGATGGTTGAGGTGTCTTCGCTGGCCGGCATGCCCTCTGGGGTGTTTTCCGGCATGTCTTGCGGCAAGTTTTCTGGCACTGCGGGTCGGTAGTTGCGCAGATGCAGGAAGAATTGGCCCATCATCTGGATCCAGACCTGCATGGCCACCGACAGGTAGGCCTCGGTCACGCCGCCCGTGACCATGACATCCATCTCCAGCACGAGAAAATCACCATGCGACGCGATGCGTGCAAACCGGCGGCTGCGGTGCCACTCGTTGAGCAACGCATCGGGAAACTGGCCGCCTTCGACGCGCAGCGGGCAGCTCAGCGTGAAATCGAGAAACTGCCCATCGCTAACCCGATTTCCCCACAGCACTTGGAAACCCACACCGTGGCTGGCGCTGTGCAGGCGCGCGTTGCCATCTTCCTGCGCCAGGTTCACGGCGCAACCCGCGTTGCGGATGGCATCGGCCACCTGATCGGCGGTGACATGGGTCAGCAGTGCGGGCGTTGCGCTATCGGTTGCGGGTTCCGGCGCGGTTTCAGGGGTCGCCGGTGCGGTCGTCTGTTCCAGTGCAGCGTCGAGCGTGGTGGCTTCGGTCATGGATATTCCTTGTTCGTGAATCAGGGTCTGAGAATCGGGATGGCTGCGTCGGGTCATTGCGGTTTCGGCGCAGTGTCGGTAGAGACAGTGGATGCAGTGGATGCGGCAGCCGACGTTGGCTGGGCCGCGCTCTCCGTGGACGTTTTGCCGGAGGCTGCGGGCGCAGACTCCACGGCACGCACATCGAAGCGCCCCTCATAGAGCTTGTCGCCATAGTCCTGCGCGATCTGCTCGTAGCGCACGCGGCTCTGGGCCGCGAACGGCTGGCGCGCAGCCAGCACCGTGGCAACGTCCACGGTTTCGTAGGCACGCAGGATGTCCAGCCCCACGCTGTAGAGCTGGGTATTGGCGCTCTCGCAGCGCTTCAGCGCGGCCTGGCGCGCCCCAGCCTCGGCCGCCAGATTGCGGCGTTCGGCGTCAAGCGTACGTGCCATACGCAGCAACTCGTCGTAGGACTTGCGATACTGCGCGATCTGGGTGGCGGCCTTCTCCGCCACGCCCTGTGTCTGCAGTTGTGCCTGGCGCGCGGCGTGGACGAGTTGCTCGCGCGCACCGCGTTCGGCGGCCAGCTCGGCGCGGGCGGCATCGAGTTCCTTGCGCAGCGCGTTGGGGTTGGCGTTGACGTCGCCACCCCCGGCCGTGCCGGCGGCAGGTTGTTGGCCGGCCTTCAGCGCCGCGAGTTCGTTTTGCGCCCGCTGTAACTGCGTGGTGGTGATACGCAGCTGGTTGCGCAGGCGCTCTTCCATGCTCGGCGCCTGTTGCGCGTAGGCATTGCCTGCCACCAGCGTGGCGAGCAGCGTAACGAGCAGCGCTGGGCTCTGGATACGGGACGAGCTACGGGACGAGCGACGCGACAACCGGTTCATGAACACGTCATCCTCCTTTAGAAGCGGGCGTTGAATTCGAACTGCAGCGTATCGATGGACAGCGGCGGGCCGAACACTTCCTTGGTGGAAATCCAGCGGCCGGTCACCCACGCATTCTTGTCCAGGGCATACGAGCCACCCAGGTAGTAGCCACGCGCGTTGGTGCCGCCACCGTGGAACGTCGAGTCGTTGTAGCCGTCAGGCATCGCATCTGGCTCGATGCGCTTGTAGCCGGCCAGCACATTCCAGTCGCCACGCGCCGCAGGCGTGGGCTTGCCGAAGGTGGCCTGGAACATATAGGCATTGCCGCCGCTCTTGAAGTCCTCGCGGCTGGTGCCGCCACTGCCGCCAAAATTATTGACAATGCCGCCATTGGCGCGATTCCACATCTCGTCGGCGTCATACGCGAGGTTGCGGATGTAGTTGCCGTCCAGCCGCAGGCCGTAGCCGGCCACCTTGGTGTCCCAGCGCAGGTTCACGTCCATCAGCTGGAACTTCGAGGCCAGACCCACGTACTGCGGCTGCGGCGTGTTGGCCGGGTCAAGCGGATTGAGCGCGATATTGCGCAACAACATCAGCGTGTTGCCCTTTTGCATGAAGGCCGGGCGGGTCCAGTCCGTGCTGCAGCCATCCGCACCCGCGTAGAGCGCGCAGGGCTCGGAGACGCGGCCCGTGACATTGTGGAAGTCGTAGTAGGCCAGCGCGCCACGCAGGCGGTTCTCGCTGTTCACCTTCCAGTCGGCGCCGATCTGTGCCCCCATCAGGTATTTCATCTCGCTCTTCATCTTCTCCTGGCTGCTCGACGGCGCGTTGTCCTTCGAATATTCCAGCGGGATGAAGCCAAGCGTGCCGAACATCGTCACGTCGCGGTTGGGAAGCGCTTTCTCGAACTGCGCGGCCAGCCCGTCGAAGTTCAGGTCATACGAATAGAGCGTATCGGTGGAGACGAACGGGTTGCCAAAGCGCCCGCCCGTGATTTTCATCCATTCGAACGGCTGGTACGACGCCCAGGCTTGATCCAGCCATACGTCCTTCTTGGCCAGGCCACCGCCCAACGTCTGGTTGGTGGACACGGGGCTATTGTCATTACCCGTGGCCAGGCGTACGCCAGCCTTGACGGTTTCCGTCACGTCGGCCAGCACGCCCAGTCTGGCGCGGGCACGCCACTGATTGGGGCGGTTCTGCCGCGTATTGAGCAGCGGCGGCAGCGACAGGTTGGTGTTCGGGTTCACGTCGAAGCCACTGCCTGCATTGATGGCTGCCCAATCGATTTGAATATCGCTGTTGCCGCCCGAGTAGAAACGCGACTCGTTGCGCAGGCGCACGTCGCCCTCCACGCGGATGCGCTTGGTCCACTCCGGCGTCTCGTTCGGGGCGGCCCAGCCCTCGGCCTTGGCCTGAGCCATGACCTCGACCTTGACCTCGTCGCGGATCTGGTCGCGCACGGTCTCGGGGATATAAGGCACGCGCACCTCTCCGGGGACGGCTGCGGCGGCCCCAGTGCCGGCAGCGGCGCCGGCGGCTCCACCGGCTGCGCCGACCGCCGCAACCGTCGCAACGGTCCCGGCACCCGCACCGGGCCCAGTACGTTGTGCCATCTGCGCGGCCATGGCTTCGGTCTGCGCCTGGGCCAGGAGCGCCTCGCCCGTGTTCTTGTCCAGTGCGCCGCTCTGGATCAGCCCGCGAATCAGCTTGATCATGGCGCTTTCCTGCGGTGCGCCGTCTTGCGCATGGGCCGTGCTGACGGTAGCCAGGCACGCCAGGGCAACGGCTGCCGTCAGGACGTTGGCGCGCACCGCATGGCGCGGGGGATGAGCGAATGGTTTCATCGTACTATTTCGAAATGCTGTTGGGATGAAGGCAGACATGCGCTTACGGCCGCCGCCCCTTGATGGAGAGCCGCATCGGGAAGCGCAGCGATGCAGGCGGCTTCTCGTCGGCACGGAAATCACGGACCATGGCCAGCACAGCGTCGTCGGCCTCGGCACTGCCCGAGCCGCCCACCAACTGCGCACGGGCGACGCGTCCCTCGGCGTCGAGCCAGATGTCGATACGGATATCGTCGAAGGCCAGTTGGCGCGTGCGCTTGTCGCGCGCGAATGCCTGTTGCAGCGCGCTTGAGACGTAGGCCGAATACGATCGGCTGCCCAGGCCCCCGCCGCTGCCCGTCATGCCGCCGCCACCGCCGGCCTGGATGCCAAAGGCATCGTTGCCAGCCTGGGCGGCGCCATCTATCGTGACGGCCTGGCCCAGGTCCTGCGAAGGGCTGGGCGGCGCATCGTCCCGCGGCGCTTCGGTCGGTTCGGCCGGCTTCGGCTCCGGCTCCACCACCTCAGGCTTGACGGGTTCGGGCTCGGGAAGCTTTTCCGGCTCGGGAGGCGGTGGTGGGGGTGGGGGCAGTACCAGCATTGGCGTGCTGGGGGCCTCTCGCCGTGTCGCGGCGGTATCCGACAGCAAGTGCCAGAGCAACAGCCCCGCCGCGGCCAGCGCCAGTGCGCCAACGCCAATACCGCCCCAACGCCGCCACCACAGCGCGGCGCGGCCAGGAGGTGCCAGCGAGGATTCGTGACGGTTCACGCTCGTCGCTCCCTCAGGCCGGCTTGCCGGTCACCAGACCGATCTGGTTGAGATCGATCCGGCGCAGCAAGTCGAGCACTTCCACCACCTTGGCGTACTGCACCGACGCGTCGCCGCGCACGATCACCGGAAAATCCGGCGTGAGTGCCTTCTCGGTGCGCAACCGCTCTTCCAACTCGGGTAGCGACACTGGGTAGGCGTCCAGGAAGACCTGGCCCGCGTTATCGACCGTGATGGCCTTCGTCTTGGGCCTTTCCAGCGCCACCGAAGCGCTGGCCTTCGGGAGATCCACCTTGATGCCCGGAATGCTGGCGTTGCTGGTCAAGATGAAGATCACCAGCACCACGAGCAGCACGTCGACGAACGGCGTGATGTTGATGCCGCCGCTACGCTTGCGCACGCCGAACCTGTTTGCATTTGCCATGATCGCGGCTCCGCTTCAGGCGCGTTGCAGGACGGGCGCGTGGCGCCCCTCGCCCTGCTCTTCAGCCAGGCGCGTGGCGAACTCGTCCACGAACACCGCCATGTCGGCGGCGATGGCGTCGGAGCGCGAGGCGAGCCAGTTGTAGCCGAACAGCGCCGGAATCGCGACGCCAAGGCCTGCCGCCGTACACAGCAGTGCCGCGGCCATCCCCGGCGCCACCGAGTTGATATCCACCGCCCCCGCCATCGCGGCCACAACAAACACCAGCATGATGCCGATCACGGTCCCGAACAGGCCCACGTACGGGGCGCCTTCGATGGTGGTCGACAACCAGTTCATGCGGCTGGCCATGCGCTCGCTCTCGCGCACCATCACGCCATCCATCGAGGCGCGGATGGCGCCAATCGTGGCGGCGCCCACCGCGTTGGTGTCGTAGCCCATCTGATGGCGGCGGTGCAGTTCGTCCACCGCAATTTCGTACAGACGCCAGAGGGAGGAATGCTGCTTCACGTCGGCGGTCACGCGGCCGGTCTTGGCCAGGTGATCGAGCGACACGCTCGAGGCTTCCCGAAACTGCGCCATAAAGGCGACATTGGCGCGGGCATTGGCACCGAAGGCGCGGCCCTTGGAGATCATGATGGTCCACGACGCTGCCATCATCAGGCCCAGTACGCCCACCACGACCCAGGCGTCGAGCGGCATCGCCGCCAAGATGTACCCGAAGTGGCTCTTGCCGGCCTGCTGCTCGTCCGGACCGAACGCCACCAGGCGCGAGTCGGCCCCCTGCGACACCGCATCGGCCAGCAGCAGCGCGACCGGGCGGGCCACCTTCGACACACGGACTTCGTCGATGGCGCCGGGGAATGCGCCCTTGCCCTCGCTGTCGGCCCCAATGAAGGCGTGCGAGTTCAGCGCAGGCAGCCCGGCCTGCAAACTCGCGGCGGAGCGGCCGCCCACGAACAGCGTGACGGTCTTGCCATCGGCGTTGACCGCCAGGTGCGACCACTGGGCGGCCTGGATCGGCTGGCCCGGGTTGCTGCGCTGGCCGTTGACCTGCACGAACGGCACGCCTTGGTCGACACCGACGAGGAGCTCGCCTGCGCCGTCGCGACGGGCGTATATCAGTTGCTGCGGGCCCAGCTGGTCAGGGCGCACCCATGCGGAGAAGGCGAAGGCGCCGCCCGCCTGGACCGCCAGCGACGGCGAGGCCGGCAGCGCCAGCGCGGTCGCGCCGAGCTGCGCGCCCTTGCCGATGACGGTGCCTTCGACACCGACCACGGCCGTCTGGCTGTTGTTGCCATAGGCGGTGCTGTCGCGTGCCGGCACGTTGCCCTCGGCAAAGTGATAGACCAGCGTGAAATCGGGATCGAACACGCGTTGCCCATTGCCGGAGGCCGGCGCCTTCGGGTTGCCGTAGTACATCCAGAACTGCTGCTTGCCTTCGGCCGACACGGCGGGCATGTCCACCCAGACCAGCGCGATACCCAGCAACGGATCGAACTGCTCGATCTGGTGGTTCAGCACCGTCTTGTCATCAGCGGCGACGAAACGCAGGTCCGCGCCCGTGTCGCTCACCCCCTCGAAACTGAAGTTGCCGGTATGCAGCCGCAGCAGGACGGGCGTGCGGCCAGCGCTACCGCCGATATTGCCGCCTTGCGGCCCGGCGTCGATCGTGATGGGCTTGCGATAGGCCCAGTCTGGCTGCCACCATGCGTGGGCCAGACTCGGCAGGAGCGTGCTCGCCAGGGCAAGCAGCAGAAAGAGGGAACGTCGCATGACAAGAGTTCTCCGGTGCGTTCTTTGGAATGCAGTAGGGGTGCGGGGCGTCGTCTGTTGGCGCCCCGGTGATCAATAGGTGGCAATCACGCTGAAGTTCAGGCGCGGGTCGAAGCGCTCGGTCCGCTGGCCATCCTTGAGCGGGATGCCCAGGTCGAGTCGGCCGTTGACATAGCGCGCGAGCCGGAAACTGGTGCCAAGCCCGACCGACACCAGCGAGAAGCGGCTTTCCTGCTCGGGCAACGGATCGCGCAGGCGTAGCTGGCCCGCATCGGCGAACGCGTAGACACGCCAGTCCTCCACCGTGCTGCCAAAGAAGTCGAGCGGCGGCGTACGGACTTCGACCGAGCCCACCACGCCGTAGTCGCCCGTACTCTCGGCCGACAGGTAGCCACGCACGGAATTCATGCCGCCCGCGGCGATCTGTTCGCTCGACACCAGGGGCGAATCGGTGATCTGTCCGGCCAGCCGCCACGCCAGTTGCGCGTTCCCAGCGAAGTTGTACGTGCCGTTGGTATCGCCCTTGAGGAGCAGAAAGCTTGGCGACGCCTTGTAGCGCTTGTAGTCGAATTCCTTCCAGTCGCTGCCGTAGCCAAGGAAACTGCGCGTACCGGCCACCATCGCCACGTTCAGTCCGTACTGGCCCCGGGTGGTCTGCGTGAAGCCGGCGTACGAGAGCGTGATGGGCGCGTATTTGAGCGGCACGGTGTCACCGGCGGTCCCCAATCGCGTTTCTTCCTTGTTGTCCTTGAAATCGACACCCAGACTCAGCGCGTGATACCAGGCGCCCGCGTTCGGCACGGTGTAGGTGCCACGCACGCCGATCGAATGGCCCTTGCCCAGTACATTGGTGCCGCCCACGGTTGCGACGTTGCTGTCGGACATGTAGCCCGAGACCTCGACACCCCAGTTGGTCCCGCGGATCGGCGCCATATACGAGCCCGACCACACCTGCGTCTGGTTCAGGTCCTGCGGCGAGCCGAAGAAGCTGAGCGACGCGCTATGTCCGAGCTGCCAGAGGTTGTCGTTCCCGACGGAGGCAATGGCGCGCAACTCCTTCGTGTCCGCGCTGTAGTCGTTATTGACGCCCAGGCTCGCTCTCCAGGGGCTACTGTCCTCGACCTTGAGGTCCACATCCATCGTGCCAGGGAGCGCGCCCTGCTTGACCAACGGCATCACCTGACGCTTGCCCGTCTTGTTCAGTTCGGTGAGCTGCGCCTGGGCTTGCGTGAAGTCGGGCACGGCGCCCTCGGCGAGCGCCGGCACCTGTTCACGGACCTCGCGCGGCGACTGGTACTCGGCGCCCACCACGCGTACGCGACCCACGCGCGTTTCGCTCACCTGCAGGTAGACGATCCCGCCCGTGACCTGCTGCTCGGGCAGGTCGACATAGACCGACTGGTAACCCTTGGCCTGGTAGGCCGCCAGCAACGCGTCACGCGCGGCCTCGATATCCTTCAGCGTGCGTGAAGGCCCGAGGTACGGCGTGACCGAACGCTCGATCGTGCGGACGTCCAGCACGGTATTGCCGCGCACCACATATTCATTGATGTCGACCCGGCGCTCCGGCTGCGCATCGGCGTTGCCCGGCGCCTGCACGGGGACGGCCGGTTCCGGCGTGCCCCCGTCGGCCTGTGCCAGCGCCACCCCTGGTACTCCCGGTGCTCCCAGTCCAATCACCGCCGCGCACACGACACGCCAACGCGACGATGCACCCTTCTTCTTCCTGACTCGCATGAGTTGACTCGACCTTCTTCTTGTATCGATTGCCAGCCCCGCGTGTCACGGTCCTGACCGAGGACGACACGATTGGGGGCATCACGCCGCGGGACATGATCGCGATCTCTCATGTCAGCGTTACGCACAGATGCCTAGACGGTCAGTCCTCGGCAGGTATGTCGTTTGTCACGAAAACTTCACGTATAGAAACGGCCGGCAGCACGACACTCGCTGCAAGCGCCAAAGGCGCGTGAGCGGGAGATGCCATGCGAAGTGGGAAGACAAACAGGATGAAATTGGCGACGACCGCGACATGGTTCATCGCGATCTGCGGTAGCCCAGCATGGGCTGACGCCGGGGAACCGCCAACGGGTCGCACGTCGTGCGTAGACGTGGAGGTCAACGGGGAACGGGCACCCGCCTACGATTGCCTGACCCAACAACTGAGTCCGACAAGACGCGCGGACAGCGCGCGCCCTGCGCAACTGGAATCCGAGGCGATCGTCAATCGGCCGTCGAATCAGCTAGGGCTCTATAACCGTGCAGCAACCGAGCATCGGATGGGAACCACGTTCGGCACATCGGTGCTGCCTCAACGGCCAGACTCCCCGCCAAAGTAGGGCATAGACGTCCGTCGCGGAGTTGGCAGCCCCATTTGGGTAAGCCCACGGCAGACAGGGCACTGACAACGCCAGAGGCAATTGTTGACCACCCGGAATGGGCTGATTCCGCACCCCGCGGTCGAGTGCATTGCAATCGCGCCCATAGTTGAAAAATATTGAACAACACGTGCGCGAGTTGCGCGGTTTTGTCCGGGCGCCAATGCTTATAGTTCAGCACACACGGCACCGAACCGAGAAGGATGACGGTGGCGAGGAATATCAAACAAACTGAACTATGTTGCGCTGGACGTCCTGGCGCCTTTTGGAGAAAAGTACACATGCCGGCGATCAGCGATTCCCAACGTCCCGACACTTCCGCCGCCAGCATCTGGGCGCAATGTCGCGCCGCGGTGCTGTTGACGATAGTCGGCGGTGCGATCGACACCATCGGTTTTATCGCGCTGCTCGGCTTCTTTACCGCCCACGTCACCGGCAACCTGGTGCTCGCCGGCGCAGCCTTTGTGAAGGGCGGCGCAGGGCTGTGGATCAAGCTAGGCGCGATTCCGCTGTTTATCGCCACCGTGGTGGTTGCCAAGATCTGGATCGATCGCTGCAGCCAGACGCACAAGACGCTGGGCTGGCTGTTCGTGGCTGAGGCGATGTTCCTGCTGGGATTTATGGGCGTGGGGCTGTATTTCTATCCTTTCAGCGACCCGAATGCCGTCGAGCTCGCGTTGGCCGGTGGTCTGGGCCTGATGGCGCTGGCGATCCGCAATACCTCGAGCAAGACGCTGACCAAGAGCATCAGCCCCAGCACAATGATGACTGGCAACACGACGCAATTCGGCATCGATCTGTCGAGCTACCTTCGCGCACCGACCCGCGAACATCGGGTGGCTGTCCTGAAAAGCGGCAGCATCGTGCTCGGCTTCGTGCTGGGTACTTTCCTCGGTGCCGTGCTCTATATGCAAATAGGTTTCTGGAGCGTGCTGCCGTTTATCGTGATCATCGCGTATCTAGCCAGGCTGTCCTTCCGCAATCAGTTCGTGTGAGCGCATTCATGACTATCAACAAAAGCCGGCTCGAATCGTTCAGTGATGGTGTGATTGGCGTGAGCCTGACGCTGATGCTCTATCAGATCCAGTTTCCAACGGAATTCAACTGGAATGGGCTGCGTTCGGAAGCCCCGCATTTCTTTGGCTACGTGCTGAGCTTCATTTACGTCGGCATTTACTGGAACAACCATCACCACCTGTTCCAACTGGTGCGCGGCATCAACGGCAAGGTGATGTGGGCGAATCTGCATCTGTTGTTCTGGCTGACGATGATCCCGATCACCACCACCTGGACGGGAAAATCGGATTTCTCGGCGATTCCGACGGCACTCTACGCCTTCGTACTGTTCATGTGCGCGATCGCCTATTGGATTCTGGAGCGCGTCATCATCGCAACGGAGGGAAAGGATTCTTCCCTCGCGGGCACCATCGGCAAAGATCTGAAGGGCAGGCTGTCGCTGGTTGTGTATGCGTTGACAGTTGGCGTGAGTTTTTTCAGCACCACCGCCGCAACACTGATGCTGATTGCAATGGCGGCATTCTGGTTCTTCCCCGATTCGCGGATCGAGAAATATCTCCTATTGCATTGATCTGAACCCTGCAAGTCGTTGCCGGCGCTCACGACGATGCGGATCGCTGTCCCATCCCACAGTTAAAGGGAAACCTGCCGTCGAAAAATCAAGAACTTACGGAGCCTTGTCGCAAACTACCTGGGCCAAAATCCCACAGTAAGTGAGAAAAAATCGCGATCTGTCTCACAGTAAAGGGGTACACAGAACTAGCGGGGGAGGAGAACTGGCAGTCGAGCCAGCCGCCGATCTCCTGGGTCCCTTGTCGGCTGTGGATTCAACCGGTCGATGCAACGGTCTGATGGAATCGTTCTGCGGGTGTATCGAAGTTTAGTGTTTTACGCGGACATTCGGATGATGGCGTCAGAAGATGCGTCTGATGTGGTCCATCACGCTGGTTCTCCAAGGTGCGCCGATCACGTAGGTTGATCTGAGCGGCAGATATGAAAGCTAAAGCGCCCACGCCGCGCCTTCAAGAAGCACTTCGGAATTTCGACGTCCGGGTTTTGGCATTCGGCCCAGCTTATGGAGTCGTGATGGCGTCCTTCTTCGTGGAACCGTCCCGACTACCGGAGCGAATATGGACGACTGCAGCAAACGCCGTGAATGCTATCCCCGCCACACACACTCCGACCCAATGAAATCGAGGCCATACATACGCGCCGACCGCTGAACCCAGCGCTCCGCCGCTGAAGTAGCAGACCATGTACACGGTATTGAGGCGACTCCGCGCTTCAGGTTTTAACGCAAAGACACGCGATTGATTCGGCGTTTGCATCATCTGAAGGCCGGCGTCAAGTACGATCACCCCAATCGCCAATCCAGTCAGACTTGACCCAGACGCCAGCAGAATCAACAACGAAGTCGCTATGAGAAGAATGGCGAGCCATATGGCCGTACGCGGCCCGCGCCGATCAGCGAGCTTTCCAGCCCACGGGGCAGCAAGTGCACCGACCAGACCGACAATGCCAAACAACCCCGCACTCTGGGGACCGAGACGAAAGGGTGCGTCGGCCAGGAGCAGCGCGAGCGTAGACCAGAACAGGCTGAATGCCGCGAACAGGCTCGCTCCGACCAGAGCCGCTTCTCTCAAGCCACGCGATTCCACGGCAAGATCCCAAAGCGAAACCAGCAGCTTGCCATACGGCAACGCGGCGGTTGGCTGGCTTGCGGGTAGCGCATGGCGGACCAAGATCGCTAACGCGGCCATCGCTGCGATCGCAGCCCCAAACACAGCTCTCCAGCCAAGATACTGGCCGATAGAGCCTGACACTGTACGCGCGAGCAAAATGCCTATCAGCAGTCCACTCATTACAGTGCCAACGGCCTGCCCACGGCGGGATGGATGTGCAACTTCTACAGCAAAGGGCCCCGCCTGCTGTGCCAACGTGGCAAAGACACCCAGTAGGAAACTCGCACCGATCAGAATCAACAACGTCGGGGCTAAGGCGGCGATAAGCAGTGAGATGCAAACTCCCACTGTCTGCCACTCGATTAAGCGGCGTCGATCGATTTTGTCGCCCAACGGAGCGAATAGCAGCATCCCAGTTGCGAAACCGATCTGGGTCGCGGCAGGCACGGCACCTGTCCACGAAGCGTAACCGGGAAAGGACCTCTGAATGCTCTCAAGCAACGGTTGGTTGTAGTAGATATTTGCAATGGCCGTCCCGGCAATAATCGCCAGGATTGAAAACACCCGACGCAAAGATTGATCCGGGCGGTTCGAGAGCGATGATGTCGGCATGGCGCGCAATCAAAATCCTTCGTCGCCGATACCCTATCAGTGCATCAGACGTGGTCAGCCGCGACAAAGCTCCATGCGATTCAGTGCACAGATGCTTTTCGTGGAGCGTGAAGGGAGGCGCGGTAACGCTCAAGAGCAGCGGGGGGGGGGGTGGCGATAGGCCGCTGCGAAGGCCGCTTAAAGGAGCCGCGATGGGAGCTCCAAGCGAGCTTGAATCTTAGCATGGCGCTCGATTGAATGGCCGCGCAATGCGCGCGCCCCGCGTCGCGACAGTCGTTCACGGCCGAGGTCACAAGCGACCGGATTTTCGCCAGTAAGGGACATTCGCCCTCTTATCTGGATCGTCCGCGACGGGTTGGCACGCGCCTCCTCGCCCCATCCGCGGTGGCACATGAAATGATTTTGGCCGCCTGATGCAGCGATCGCGAAGTTGCTGACTCGAACTACCCTCCCGCTGCATGATCGCCGTTCACGGTTCGAAGCACCCCGCCTAGATGTGAAAGCCCGCAGCGGATTCAGCGCCATGCCGCGGTGCCGCGACTTTGACCCGCCAACCGATGAGCAACGCAGCGGGCAACATCAGCGCGCCAGCGGTCACAAAAACGCCCGTAACACCGCCTATGCCAACACCAGGCCACCCGGCGCCACGCCGTCCCAAGGACGTCCATTCGTTTCAATCGACGGGCGGAAACATGCCTTCTGATAAGGTCTTGATGAGCCTCAGGCGACGCATTTCGAGGTCTGCGATTTGACGATCAATTACTTCCAAGCGTTGCCGCTGGACCTCGGTGATCTGGTCGCATGAACGTGCGCCTTCGATCAGTAGCATGCAGTCCGGAAAGCCGCGAATATCCTCGATAGTGAAGCCCGTAGCGATCATGCGCTGTATTTGCTTAATCTGGGTGACCACTTTAACGGGGAACATGCGATAGCCATTGCTCGCACGCACCGTGGCGAGCAAACCGTGGTCGTCGTAATGCCGGATCGATCGCACGCTCGCACTCGTACGTTTCGAAAGTTCGCCGATCGTCAGCAATTTTTCCGCGGGCATCGTGTTCATGAAACCCAGAATAGCACAATCTGCTTGACTCTCACACTGGCGTGAGGGTTGAGACTGGGTGGACTACTCACTTTCGAGGAATGCGCTATGTTCACCCGCTTGTTTACCCGCCTGTTCACGCAGTTGCTGCTCATCGCGATTCCTGCGGTGACGCTGTTTGCCTCCGCGCCCGACGCGCTCGCCGCCCCCGCCAGCTATATGGTTAGCTCAAAAGACGGCGTAAAGCTCGCGGTTCAGGAGAGCGGTAACCCTAACGGCGCTCCGGTTATTTTGATTCATGGTCCGCTCGGCAGCCGGCTGAACTGGGACGCTCAGGTACAGAGCAATGAACTGCGCCAATACCGCCTCATCACCTATGACCTGCGCGGACACGGGTTATCGGACAAACCGTCGGGTGCCGAACCGTATCACGACGGGCGTCGTTGGGCCGACGACCTAGCGGCGGTCATCGAAGGCTCGCACGCCCGAAAACCCATCCTTGTCGGCTGGTCGCTTGGCGGCGTAGTGATATCGAACTACCTTGCAATGTATGGCGATCACAACATCGCGGGCGCGGTCTACGTCGACGGCGTGGTCGAACTCACGCCGGAACAGATAGTTAGTCATCCTGATGTCTATCGGGATATGACCTCCCCCGATTTGAAAACCCATTTGGACGGCGAGCGCACGTTTGTCGGTCTGTGCTTCAACAAGCAACCGGATTCGGAGACATTCGCCCGTCTGCTCGCCAATGCCGCGATGGCGTCATGGGACATGCAAAGTGAAATCCCGACGATGACGGTATTCGCGGCCGAAGGACTCCGCAAGGCACACGTACCAATGCTTTTCATCTATGGGGGACGCGATGCGCTGGTCCACACACCGGCAACGCTGGCACGCGCGAGGGCGTTGAATCCACGCATGGTCAGCAAAGTGTACGCCGAGTCCGGACATGCGCCGTTCATCGAGGAGCCCGATCGTTTCAATCATGATCTCGCCGAGTTCGTCGGATCCGCCTCCAGGCAATGAGGTCTCATTCTACGAGGAGGCAAACATGCCGTCTGAAGCAATCCCATCCGCTGAACACGACTTCTTTCCGGGCTTTGCCCGTCTCGACATCGAAACCGAAGATGTCGCGTTTCGCGGCAGGATTGGCGGAAGCGGTTCGCCAGTTCTTCTGCTGCACGGCTATCCGCAATCTCATATTGCCTGGCGGTTGATTGCGCCGACGCTCGCGCAAACGCATACGGTCATCGTGCCGGACCTGCCGAAACGTGGTCGCGTTGGGCAACAACCGTAGCCGACAAGGCTTTGCCTGGCGGTCATCTGCTTCCTGAGGACTCGTCAGATGAATCCATTCCGAGCTCCATCGCTTCCTGAGCGGCTAGTATCGGGGCACCTCGCGCGCACGCCGCTGCGTCACCGCGTTTCCCTTTTGTCGTAAGCGTCCTGAGCGAGCTCGATTTCCTCCAGATGCCGGATCGACCATTCATACACCGCGCCAAACGGTACCTGCAGCGTGTGACCCAATTCGGTAATCGAATATTCAACCGCTACAGGCGAAGAATTGATCACCGCTCGCGCAATCAGGCCATTTCGTTCCAGACGCCGAAGCGCCTGCGTCAGCGCCTTGTGCGTGATGCCCTCCAACCGGCGCTTGATTTCGTTGAAACGTGTTGGATTCTCAGCGAGCAGCGTGAGGATCATGACCGACCACTTATTCGCGACCTGATCGAAGAATGATCGGGCGGCGCAATCCGCAAAGAACACCGAGTCCACTTCGCATGCCATGCAAATATCCTCCTGTATATCTACGCACTTCGTGGTGCGTAATTGACCGTAGATACCCAACGTATACCATAGGTATCACGCCAATTGCTTCGAGCCTGAAACCCGCATCGCGTGACGCTGGCAGGTTCGATCACCACGGAGAATAGAGAATGGCAGCACACCAAAATGATTCATCGACGCTTGATTTAGCCGACCTCCCCACCGCAGCAACCACGCCCGTAGCGCGACTTGCTACACGAGAGGTTGGCACAGGAAAGAAAGTGATGCTCCTACACGGCTGGACCTGCGACTCGCGGGACTGGGGTGGACAACTCCCTTTCTTCGAGAGCAAGTATCACGTCGTGTCAGTCGACCTCCGTGGGCACGGCGATTCTGAGGTCATGCCGTCCGGCGCGTATTCACCGGAAGACTACGTCGCCGACATCGAAGCGTTAATTGCAACACACTACGCAAGCGAGCCATTCATTATCGTGGGACATTCGATGGGCGGCCAGATCGCAGCCCGCCTGGCAGCTCGTCGCCCAGACCTTGTCAATGCCGTCGTTTCCGTTGACGGCTCACTCGGATTTTCGAGCGATGCCGCTGAAGTCTTCGAGAAGACCGCACAGGCGCTGAATGCCGATGATCCTCGCGCTGTGGTCACGGCGTTGTTCGAACAAGTCTATGGTCCCGAGACCGATGCCGCCCACAAGCGCCGGCACCTGAATAATCTTCAGGTATTGCCGCTGCATGTCATTCGCGAATCCTTCGCGCCTTTGTTCTTCGGCGCCGATCAAGTCGGCATCGGAAATGCGAGCGCGAGCTTTTGCGCGAGCCTGCAAGTGCCCTTCTATCACCTGTGCGTCGACCCTGCACAAGCCGAGCGCATGGGACCGTGGCTCACGCACTCAAAGTCGAAAGTGCAAGCATGGTCCGACGCGGGCCATTGGATCATGCTGGACCGCAAGGACGACGTGAACGCCGCCGTGGCCTCATGGATCGATTCACTTTAATCGATTGCCGGATTACCTTTTGTCATCGCGAGAATTCGTATGTCAAACCTCGACGTTCTATTTAGCCCCTATCGTTTGAATACGCTGGAGTTGCCGAACCGCGTGGTCATGGCGCCCATGACGCGCTCGTTGTCGCCAGGAGGCGTGCCCACCACCGAGATGGCCGCTTATTATCGCCGTCGCGCTGAGCATGGCGTCGGCCTCATCGTCACGGAAGCCACTGGCATCCTCCGCCCGGCGGCGCTCAACGAGCCGGATATTCCCCTGTTTCATGGCGTCGAGGCGCTCACGAACTGGAAAACCGTTGTGGACGAAGTTCACGCAGCCGGGGGGCGTATCGTGCCGCAACTGATGCATGTGGGACAGAAGCGCTCGAACGCGGCGCCGAACTGGACACCGCCCGCCCCCTACGAAAGCCCATCCGGGCTTTCTCTGTCCGGCCAGCCAGCGGGCACGCCCATGAGCGACGCCGACGTGGCGGAGACCATTGACGCCTTCGCCCGCGCGGCTGCCGATGCCGAGCGATTGGGATTCGACGGCGTGGAATTGCATGGCGCTCACAACTACCTGATCAACCAGTTTTTCTCCGAGGATCTGAATTTGCGCGCCGACCGTTATGGCGGGTCCACGCTTCTCGATCGCTCGCGTTTTGCGATCGAGATCCTCAAGTCGATCCGCGCAGTGGTGAGCCCCGGCTTCCCCGTGATCCTGCGTCTGTCGCAATGGAAGCCAAAAGACTTCAACGCGCGGCTCGCAGCGACGCCTCAGGTCCTGGAGCATTGGCTGAGCGCGCTCGTCGACGCCGGTACCGACGCTTTCCATCTCTCCCAGCAGAAGTTCTGGCAGCCAGCCTTTCCGGAGTTCGATGCCGAATTGAATCTCGCGGGCTGGGCGAAGAAACTCACGGGCGTCCCGGCGATTACCGTCGGTTCCGTTGGACTGACCGGCGACGTCTATGAATCGTTTGCAGGGAAGCGCGCGCAAGCGACGTCACTCGACGGCCTCCTTAGGCGGCTGGAGCGAGGTGATTTCGATCTCGTCGCTGTGGGGCGGCCACTGCTTCAGGACGCCGCGTGGCTGCAAAAGGTCCGCGACAACAAAATCGATGCAATTGCGGACTTCACGCCCGACGCCTTCGCTACGCTCAGTTAATCCGCCTATCGGGACCGGCGAGCCGACAAATCAGGAAGGGGCGCGCGCAAGTCAGACGGCGACGCCGCCAACGCCAGTTGCTGGAAAGGCGGTCCGGCACCGCGATGATGTCTTGCGCAAGATGCGCCCGGTATCGTATGCCGGCATCGCAACCGGCCTCGATAATATCGACCAGACGATCGTTGACCATGATCTCGACTCGCACGCCCGGATGGTGAGTCAGGAAACGGTCGATCAACGGCTGCGGGATGTCAACCATCACTGCCCCGGTCACATTGAGCTTCAGAAGTCCTCGCACCTCCGTGCGGGAGGTCGTGACCTCCTAGAGCGCGGCGTGCCGCGTCTGGCGGGATGCCTGGCGAGCTTTTCAGCAATGCGATCTGCCTATTTAGACACGAGCCGTAGGACACGGACCCTTTCGACCTTTCAGAACCACACGCTAGTTCCATTGTCATTCGCGTCTGGCTGTCGTAGTCGCTGAGGTCTGGGATGCTCGTTGATTGGCTCTTACCCGTCTGAGCCGCGGTGGATGCACAGAGGCATGCAGCGATACCAATGCCGGTCACCATGCGGAGCCAAATCTTCGCTGCCATGCTTTGCTCCTACCAGGTAGTCGCAGTCGAGTTTCCATACACTTGCCACGATTGTGCTGAAGATCAGAAGGCTGTCGGGGACAAGTCCATGACTCCGCTGGCATCGATGGAAATGCGATAGCGAACTAACGAGGCGGGATCAAGTTTCACCTCCCGTTCCTTCAACCCTCCTGGGCAAAGAGATGTAGCTTGCGCGGCAAGAATGATCGCCCCTGGCTTGACATAGAACCGTGCCACCTCACCCGCCCTGATTCGCCCCACTTCTCGCCCATCCACGGACAAAACAGTGTCGCAAGCGCTGCCCCAAAACCCTTGATCGCGTGTAACGACTAACGTCGCATACTCTCCTGCGGGTGGATCTTGTAACGCGCTTAGCCTCTCGATCGGCGCAGCCACAGCGTTTCCGGATGAGGTAGGGGTAGTCGAGCAACCGGCAGAAGCCGCCGACGCAAGCAGGAATAGAGAAATGCGTATCGTAGTTTCCATTCCCGCCCCTTTCTGTCCGCCATATCGGAGATAAAGAAGAATAAACCGGATAACTTTCGATTGACAGTGCCGGCCGTCACGGCTTTTCCTGCGTTGTCAGATGCTGTACGGCCTCCTCCCGAGATCCTGCAGCGGAAAACGATGACGGGTAGCGCAGCGTTGCGGTCACAACGGACGGCTGAGGCAGAGAAATTCGAACGCGCTGGTGGGCACGGGGGGTACGTCGACTTGCCCAGCGGAGGCCGAGTCCGGCCAGTAGACGTCGTTCGCAACTGTCCCACTGAACGGCAGGAGTTGGCGTTGGAAGCGACACGCGATCATTCAAATTACTTCGCGACTTGGGTCCGGGTTACTCCCAACCTAGAACTGCCAATTACTGACAGTCTTGGCGAGATCCACCACTGAGAATGGCACCTGGCGACCGTCCGCGACAGAGCGATGGAGCCACTCAGCCAATCTGATGATGGAGACATGCATGACCACGCCGCCGAGCCCAACACGGTTGCAGGACCGCCGTGAAAAAATTGTCCGCGATCATTTTTCCGACGAAGTCAGGCAAGACTTCGATGCAGTCTTGTCGACCTTCCCCCACCCGCACTATGAACTCATTGCAGGCGGGATGGTCTTTGACGGGGACGAGGAGGTCCGCCAATACTACACACAGAGTCGGGAGGCCTTTCCCGACCAGCGCGGAGAAATTATCCAGCTCCGCCATACCGAAGATGCAGTGATCGTCGAGTTTTGGCTGCATGGCACCCATCGCGGCACGCTCAACGGCCTGCCCGCCACCGGCAATGCGTTTCGCTGTCGGATGATCGCCCTCTTCCTGTTCGAAGGCGAGACGCTGACATGTGAGCGCATCTACTTTGATTCGCTGTCGATGATGCGGCAGTTGCTCGCTGGCGCCCCCGCAGAGTTGCAGACGCTGGCGTTGCGGGCAATGCTCTCACAAAAAGACGCCGCGCTGCCGGCGACAGCCTGAGAAAAGTGGAGACAAAACCATTATGTCCGTTCCCACCGTCACGACTCCTCAGGACCGCCTTCTCACCCTCAACATAGAAACGGCGCCTCGCTTACCCACCGAGATGCCTGGCGTCACTATCACGCCGCTCTTTCTTGATCGTGAGAACGGAATCTGGGTGCTTTATGGCCGGTTCGAGCCCGGAACCGTTCTGCCAAAACACTTCCACACCGGCACCGTGCATTTCTACACGACCCGGGGCATGTGGCAATACGCAGAGTACCCTGACGATCCACAGACCGCCGGGAGTTATCTTTACGAGCCTGGCGGCTCAATTCATACGTTCACGGTGCCGGCCGACGCAAGCGACGCTGCAGAAGGCTTCATGGTGGTGAACGGTGCCAACATCAATTTCGTCGGCGACGACTATCAAAGCATCATGGACGCCGGCGCCATCGAAGCGTCGATCCTGGGTGCAGTGGCTGCCGGTCTGATTCCCATGCCGCGCTACATTCGGCCCAATGGCGGTGCTGCATTCTCGGCTCCGGGAATTTGAAGCGAAGTTCCTTTACACCAGGCGCCGGAAGGCGTCCTGGTCCAATACTGTCACGCGCCCATACTCCAGTCGCAGCAGCCCTTGCGACTCCCAGTCCTTCAGTTGCCGGTTGATGCTCTGCCGTGACACGCCAAGCATCTGCCCAAGGTCTTCCTGCGAAAGGCGCAAGGCCGAGCAGACATTATCCGGCGCGGACAACAGATGAGCATGCTGAGCTGACAGCAGCCGGCGGGCAAGCCGCACGGGTAGCGGCTGCAGAATGGTCTCGTCGATCCATTCCAGCGCCCAGCGATAGCGCCTGCAAATCAGACGGATGAACTCCATCAGGAAGTCCGGCCGCCCATCGACAATCTCGTGAAATGCCTGTGCAGACACCACAAGCAGCTCGCTATCGACGATGGCGCGCGTGTCATAGACGCGCGGCGCGTCAATGAAGAGAGACACCTCGCCAAACCATTGCCCCGGCTCCAGCATGCTGACCACGGCCTCGCGGCCGTTTGATGCCGTAACACTGACGCGGATCATGCCTCGATCCACGCAGAACAGCGCATCGGGCGAGGAGCCGTAGGTGAACAGTACCTCCCCCTTGGCCAAGCGCCTGCGTGTGGAACGGGTACGCAGCAATTGTTCAAGTCCGGGTGACAGCAGTTCCGGGGCGGCGGCGGGTTCTTGCGCGTTGTATGGCATCGAGAAGCATTGGCTAGGCAGGGGCCAGCAGAGCATAGCAAGTTCGCATTGCTATCGGTCACTTCACATGGCAAGGGTTATCCCCCACCCTCGACTGCCAAAAGGCGACAGTGTAGTGGTCCAATTTCCTCAGACAGGTCGATAGGTGGAAAATCACGATCGACGAGGAAAGACGACATGACAAAGCAACGCCGCAAGTTTGACGCTGCCTTCAAGCTGGAGGTAGTCCGGATGATCCGGGATCAGGGCCTATCGGTCGCCGAGGTTTGCCACACGATGGCGATTGGCGAGACCGCCTTACGGCGCTGGCTGGTCCAGTACGACCTTGAAGTGGCTGGCGGCAAGGGAGTGGGCAAGCCGCTGACGCCTGAGCAGCAGCGCATTCGCCAGCTCGAAGAGGAAAACCGCCGCCTGAAGGAGGACAACCTGATCCTAAAAAAGGCATCGGCCTTCTTCGCCCGCGAACTCAAGTGATCTATCGAGTGGTTAGCGGATTGCAGAAGGAGGCGATCGCCATCAGTCGGGCATGCCGGGTGCTGGGCGTGAGCCGGGCGGGGTATTACGCGGCCGGGCGAGAGCCTGCCACCAAGGAGAAGGCCTTGCGGCAGGCGGTGTATGTGCGGGCGGCGTTCGAGGCCAGCGGACGTACCTACGGCAGCCGGCGCGTGGCGCAGGATTTGGACAGGCAGGGGGTGAAGATCGGGCGCTATCGGGCCCGCACGCTGATGCGCCAGGAGAATCTGCACCCGGTGTGGAAGCGCAAGTTCGTGGCGACGACTGACAGCCGGCATGGCAGGCCGGTGGCGCCGAACGTGCTGAGCAGGCAGTTCAGGCCCGCACAGCCCAACCGGGCCTGGGTGTCGGACATCACGTATGTGCGCACGGGGGAAGGCTGGTTGTATCTGGCGGTGGTGTTGGACCTGTATTCGCGCAAGGTAGTGGGCTGGGCCAGCGCAGCGGCCATGCCCGCCGCGCTGGTGGCGTCGGCCTTGAAGATGGCCATCCTGCAGCGCAATCCGGCGCCCGGACTGATAGTGCATTCGGACCGGGGCAGCCAGTATGCAAGCGAGGAGTACCAGGGATTGCTGGCGCGCCACGGCCTGGTTTGCAGCATGAGCCGGGCCGGCGATTGCTGGGATAACGCTGTAGCAGAACGCTTCTTCCTGAACCTGAAGATGGAGCGCGTCCGGCAGAGGCGGTACGTCGACCGGGCCGAAGCCCGGCGCGACATCACGCAGTACATCGTGGGCTTCTACAACCCGGTGCGCTTGCATTCGACACTGGGCTACACGTCGCCAACAGACTACGAGGACAAGTTCCAACAGACCACCCTAATACCTGTCTGAAAAAACTTGACCACTACACAGTCTCGAGCATCGCCCACTCCCGATAATTGGCGCCAACGCTCCGGCAGTCACGGCGCACGATAACGAGAGGAGACGCATGACATCGATGGCCCCCACTTTGACGACCACCGGCAACGCCGACGATCTGCTGTTCCGCAAGATCAGTTGGCGACTCTTGCCTGTGCTGTGCCTCTGTTACGTCTTCAACTACCTGGACCGTACCAACGTTGGCTATGCGCAATTGCAGATGAAGGAGCATCTCGCGTTCAGCGATGCCGTCTTCGGTCTCGGTGCCAGCATTTTTTTTGTGGGCTATGCACTCTTTGAAGTACCGAGCAACATGCTGCTGGCGCGCATCGGCGTGCGCGCCACGCTGTTGCGCATCATGGGTCTATGGGGCGTGGCCTCGGCCGCGATGATGTTTGTCGCCACGCCCACCCAGTTCTACATCCTGCGGTTCCTGGTGGGCGTTTTCGAAGCCGGCTTCGCGCCGGGCGTGCTGTACTACCTGACGCTGTGGTTTCCGCGCCGCCGGCTCGCCCAGGCCACCGCACTGTTTTTCATGGCCTTTAGCCTGGCACCGATTGTGGCAGGCCCAACGGCCGGTGCCATCATGACATGGCTCGATGGCGCGCACGGCATGCGCGGCTGGCAATGGCTGTTCGTGCTCGAAGGCATTCCATGCGTGCTGCTGGGCAGCGTGGCCTTTGCCACGCTGCCAGATCGACCCGCGCTGGCGGCATGGCTGGACGATGCCGAGCGTGACAGGATCGCCCACCTGCTCCGTGCCGACGCCCCTGCGGCACCCCATCACGGTGGCGGCGTGCGCGCGGCAATGCGAGATGCCCGCGTCTGGGTGCTTGGCTTCGTATCGTTCCTGGTGATCCTCGGCATTTACGCGCTCGCGTTCTGGAAACCGACGCTGCTCAAGGGCATGGGCCTGTCCATCATGCAGGTGGGCTTGCTGGCAACGATCCCCGCTACCTGTGGCGTGGTCGCCTCCGTACTGATCGGCCGTCACTCGGACAGGACCGGCGAGCGTCGTTGGCACTTCGCCGGGCCCGCGCTGCTCGCCGCGACCGGGCTGATGTTGACAACGCTGTTCCCAAAGGATCCCCTGCCCGCCATCCTGTGCCTGACCCTGGTCAGCATTGGCACGTCGAGCGCCTTCACCGTACTGTGGTCGATGCCCGGCGGCATCCTGACCGGCCAGAGTGCGGCGGCCGGGATCGCCATCATCAGCACCATAGGCGGCAGTGCGGGCATGGTAGCGCCCGCGGCGGTCGGCGCGATCAAGGCGGCAACCGGCAGCTTCACGCTCAGCCTCTACCTGCTGAGCCTGGCGCTGGTACTGGCGGCGGTCATTCTGGTCACGTGGTTCCGGCCAAGCAATACGGGTGCGGTCGTCGAGGGCTCCATCGAGTTACGCTGAGCGCCCCCCGTACGATGGCGCGTTCAGGCCTTGGCGGCGGGAGGCGGCGCACAGGACTCGCGCATGACGACCTGTGTGGTCAGCCGTACTTCCTGCCCCCCCTGCTCCTTCGCCTGTGCGCGGTCCGCGGCGCCGCCAATCGCCCGCAGTAGAATTTCAGCGACCGCCGTACCCACGGCCTCGAGGTCCCAACTGATCGCGGTGATCGCGGGCGAATACAGTTGGGGCAGATCCCCGTCGCCGACGCAGATCAGGCTAACATCGTGTGGAACCCGATGGCCGGTTTGCCGCGTCGCCTGCAGTACGCCGGACAGGATGCGCGTGCCCAGGCAAATGAATGCCGTCGGTCGGGACTTTGCGGAAAGCAGGGCCAACGCATCGCTGAATGACAAATCCATGGCCGAGCGGCTTGCCCGGACGAGCGTTTCGTCCACCGTCAGGCCGCGCTCGGACATCGCCGCGCGATATCCATCGATACGCTCGCGGCCGGGTCGCAACGCACCGTCGGATGTCATCAGCGCGATGCGCGTATGACCCAGGTCGAGCAGATACCGGCAGGCTTCGTAAGCGCCGCGAAAATGGTCGACGTGAACGCCCGATCCCCACTCGCCGAAGTCACGGTCCATGGCAACCACTGCCAGATCCCGCGAGATCTGTTCAAGGTAGTCGGCGCGCTCGACCTCACAGGGCCCGAGAATCAGTCCATCGACGCGCCGCCGGCGGAACAGGTCCACCATCAACTCTTCCTGCGCCTTGCTGTTGTGGGTGTTTCCGACCACCATGGCATAGCCTTCGCGCTGCAGACGGATCTCCACCGCCGTGATGATGCGGGCGTATAGCGGGTTGGCCAGATCGGAAACCAGCAGTCCCACCACGCCAGAGGTACCCGTGCGCATGCTCTGCGCGATCGGATCGGGCGCATACGCTAGCGCCTTCGCTGCGCGTTCGACGGCCTGGAGAGCCGCTTCGCTGACAGGACCGCTACGATTTAATGCCCGCGAGGCCGTGCCCAACGACACGCCGGCCGCGCGCGCCACGTCACGGATCGTGACGCGGGCGGGCGTATCGGGACTAGGGGGACGCGTTCGGCTGCTCATTCTTGATCCTGAGGCTTGCTGGCGGATTGCGGATGGCGGCAGTGCCGCCGGTTTCGCCCGCGATTATCGCCGAAATCGGCCCCGCTCCTTGCCGCACCACCTAGTACATCGCACGGCCGCCACTGATGTCGAAAACCGCCCCGGTGCTGAAGCTGCAGCGCGAGGAGCACAGCCAAGCCGCCATCTCGGCGACCTCCTCGACGCGGACGAAGCGTTTCATCGGCACACGCTCCAAGAGTCGTGCCTGCAATTGCGCACGCTGACTATCGTCGTAGACGCCGAAGATGTCGGTATCTGCCGCACTGGGCGTGATGCAATTGACCAGCACACCGGATTCGGCCAACTCCTTGCCTAGGCTCTTGGTCATCGATATCAGCGCGGCCTTCGACGCAGCGTAGGCGCCGGCGAAGGGGTTACCCTCCTTCCCGGCAATCGACGCTACATTGACCACGCGGCCATAACCATGGCTCACCATGATCGGCACCACAGCCTGCGCGCACTGCAACGCGCCAAAGACATTCACGTCGAAGACACGTTTCCACTCCTCCAACGAGGCCTCAATCGTAGGACCGCTGCGCCCCAGTATTGCAGCATTGTTGACCAGCGCCGTCGGCGCTCCCAGCGCCTCCATTGCCTGTGCCAGCGCGCGGCCGACCTGAGCGCTATCCGTAATGTCGACCGCGACAGACATCGCGTTGGCGCCACTTGCACGCAGCAATTGCACGGCCTCGTCGAGTTGCCCGGCATCGCGATCCCACAATGCTACGGAAAAACCCTCCGCGGCCAGACGGGAGCCAATCGCCAATCCAATGCCGCGCGCGGCGCCCGTCACCACCGCGACGCGGCGCTGCGGTTCCTTGCTTTCGTCTACGGTCATTGCGGCACTCCAATCCGGCGGATCGGATCCGCACCGTCCCAGCCTTTGGCGGCGGCGGCAATCGACGCGAAATATTCGCCCTTGCCACCCGCCATTTCCGAGATCTCCACGATGTTGCCCGGCAAGTCCGTATGCACGTAGTAGGCAAATCGACCGCGCAAGCCCATGCGGCCGCCGTGTCCCTCCACATAGCCGCGCGCACGCAAGGCTTGCGCGTACTCGTCGAACCGATCGTCCGTCCAGTAGGCGATATGCTGCATACCTTCTCCCGCCTGCTTCAGGGAATCCAGATACAGCGACGGCGCATCGTTGCGTTGCTGGATCAGCTCGATCTGGACACCCCCTGAATTGGCAAGGGCGATAGAAAGGTCGGGCAGCGCCGATGTCTTGCCGTAGTAACGGAACTCCGTGGTACCAACGGCCTCCTTGTAGAACCAGGGGCCGACGCCCAGCACGTCGCTCCAGTGCCGCATGGCCTTCTCGATGTCGCGCACGACATAGCCAATCTGGCAGACGCCACCAAACAGCAAACTCATTGCCTCTCTCCGTTCATATTGGAAACGTTTCCACTTCCGGAGTTTAGCCCGTATCGAGTTTAGACAAAGCATAGCGTTAACCATGATTGTCGTGGCCCGTCTCGTCTACCAAATTCTGCTGGAAACGTTTCCACTTTGACTGGAACGCCATTGACGACGTCTGCATTGCAGAACGGACGGATACCCCACGGAGACAGACATGAATAGATTTCTCGCCGGCGCCCTGCTCGCTCTTGCCACCACCGCCACCACCGCCCAGGCCAGCGATGTCGCCACTTATCCCGATCGCCCTGTACGCATGCTGCTGCCCTTCTCCGCCGGTGGCGGTGGCGACATTCTCGGGCGCCTGCTCGCCGAGCGCTTCGCGGCGCAACTCAAGCAGCCGGTAGTGGTCGAGAACAAGCCCGGCGCGGCTGGCACCATCGGCACTCACGCCGTGGCCACGGCAGCGCCGGATGGCTACACAATCATGATCGGCGGCATGTCGACCCACCAGCTTGCACCGGCCACGTACACGAAGTTGCCCTACGACCCCCTGCGCGATTTCCAGAGCCTCGGAGCAATCGGCAACTCGTCAATTGTGATGATCGCTGCCAATCAGTACCCGGCTAACAACCTCAAGGAAGTGATTGCGCTGTCGAGAAAGGACAAGACGCCGATCCAGTACGCAAGCTGGGGGGCGGGCTCAACCGGTCACTTCTGCGGCGAGATATTGAGCCAGAAAGCGGGCATCCCAATGCAGCATGTGCCATACAAGGGCACGTCCCAGATTGTGACCGATATCCTCGGCAACCATATTTCGGTCGGCTTCGTCGACATGGTCACCGCCACACCTTTCGTGAAGGAAGGCAAGGTCAAAGCGCTCGCAGTGTGCACGCGACGTTCGCCCAGCTTGCCAAACGTCGCAAGCTACAAGGAGCAGGGTGTGGACTTTGACCGTGAGCTGACATGGGCCATGTATGTACCTGCCAAAACGCCCAAGCCCATCGTGGACAAACTGTCCCGCGTTCTGGAAACGACGCTGAAGGAACCCGAAGTCTTAAACAAGCTTGCGTCGCTGGGTATCACGGCCAAGTACGTGCCAGGACCGGAGCAACAGGCCAACAACGCGCGTGATATTCCCATGTGGAAGGCCATCGCCACCCAAGCCAACATCAAGCTGGACTAAGCGACAGGCCTTGCCCACAGCGCCCGATCAACATTCGAATTTTTATTGTCCCTCAGAGGAGATTTTTTATGTCTACTACCCTCGACGCCGCACGCATCAAGACTGTACGTGACCACATGGCCCTGGAATGTGTCCATGACTGGGACGCCGTGATCGATACATTTGCTCACCCTCGCTACGAAATGCATGGCAGCGGCGTTGTCTTTGACGGCGAAACGGAGGTACGCGGCTACTTTGATTCGTCGCGGATTCCCTTTCCCGATCTCAAGAACGAAATCATCGCCATTGCGGCTGCCGACGACACGGTGCTCGTAGAGTTCTGGTTGCAGGGCACACACCTCGGGCCACTGCAAGCCAACGGCAAGACCTTCGCGCCAACGGGACGGACCTTCCGCGTGCGCATAGCGGCCACGTTCGAGTTCGCGCCGGGCTCGGACAAGATCGTCTGCGAGCGCCCGTACTCGGCGCCCGACGCCAAGCTGCGCGCGCTCGGCCTGCTCTGAGGGCCGAGGGCATGGACAATCCAGCTCTTTCAACTGCTAACGGACATGCCCGGCTGGCCGGTAAGGTCGCGATCGTCGTCGGTGCTGGTTCCAGTGGCGCGGATGTCAGCAATGGTTCCGCTGCCGCCATTGTCTATGCGCGGGAAGGTGCGCGCGTGCTCTGCGTAGACCGCGACACAAAAGCCGCACAACGCGTTGCCGAGCAAATCTGCGAAGCCGGCGGCGATGCACTGCCCTTTGAGGCCGACGTGAGCAGCAAGGCCCAGCTTTCGGCCATGGCCAGCTATTGCGCATCCGAGTACGGACGCATCGATATCCTGCATAACAATGTGGGAATCGAGATCGTGGCCGAGCTCGAGGAGATCCGTGAGGAAGATTGGGACCGCGTCTTCGAGATCAATCTCAAAGGCGTCATGCTGGCCTGCCAGCAGATCATCCCTCGCATGGTCCAACAAGGGGGCGGTTCGATCGTGAACATTTCATCGATCGCCAGCCGCAAATGGAGCCCGATGCCGTTTCTCGCTTACAACGCGTCGAAGGCAGCGCTCAACCATATGACGCGGGTCCTCGCGCGCCGATACGCCGCTGATCACGTTCGCGCAAACGTCGTGATCCCCGGATTGATCGACACACCACACGCCGCACACCTGACCAAGGGTGACGCTGCTGCAGTACAGGCTGCACGCGACGCGCGAAACCAGCGCTGCCCGATGGGCCGCCAAGGCACCCCTTGGGACATCGCCTATGCGTCGCTGTTCCTCGCAAGCGACGAGGCCCGCTACATCACCGGCACGGAGATCGCAGTCGATGGCGGTCTGTACCTCTGAGCCATCGCGGACTTCCGCACACCTTCAACATACCAGCGGCGAGACATATCGGCAGCAGCGCGATTCGACTCGTCGCCTCAGGAGATTTACATCATGGCATTGCCCAAGGTCTTTACCCATCAGGATCGATTGCTGACCGTCAACATTCACGATGCTGTGGAGTTCCCAGGATCGGAATCCGGCTCCACCATCACTCCCCTCTTCCTCGATCGCGAGAACGGTGTCTGGGTCCTGTACGGAAAATTCGAGCCAGGCACGACACTGCCGCCCCACTTCCACACTGGAACCGTCCACTTCTTCACCACAAAGGGCGAATGGAACTATGTCGAGTACCCGGAGGACAGGCAAACAGCCGGTAGTTACCTGTACGAGCCGGGCGGCTCCATTCACACTTTCTCGGTGCCGGCCGACGCCAAAGAGCCCGCAGAGGGATTCATGGTGGTCTATGGCGCCAACGTGATTTTCAAGGACGGCGAATACCAGGCGGTGCGTGACGCCGGCGCCATCGAGGACGGCATCCTCAATGCCGCCAAGGCCATGGGCCTGCCAACGCCACGCTATATCCGGCCAAACGGCGGCGCCACGTTCTCCCGCGACTGAATGTTCACGCCCCTTGGCGGTACAGGCGTGCCTCAAAGGGGCGCGCCTTAAAAAATACAAGACTGGATGGAGACAGCATCCCATGGATCAGAAAAGGCGCCTTTTGATGCAGGCATCTGCTGCGACGGTTCTGACGAGCCTCCACACGCCTGCCAATGCCAAAAGCGACTGGCGAGCGCATCGTCGTCGATAGCCGCCCAGGCGCGTCCGGGGTCATCGGGTCCTATCTGCTCTCCAACGCCACACCAGACGGGCAGACGCTGCTGACAGCCAGCAGCGATACCCACACAATCTATCCGCATTTCTTCAACAATCCGAAGTTCAGGCCGGAGAAACACGTGCCGATCGCGACGCTGGCCTTCGTACCATTCGCTCTTGCCGTGAATCGGAACCTGCCGGTGAACAACTTGCACGAGTTCATCGAGCTGTGCAAGAAGAGGACAGTAAGCTATTCGACTTGGGGTATCGGTACCACTGGCCATGCCGCAATGCTGGCGTTCATGCGTTCCGCGGGCATTCCAGACATGTTGCACGTTGAACACAATGGGATGGTGGAAGACGTCGCCGGTCATGACGGCTTCGTTGCCACCACCCTTAATATGCACCGATATATGACCCGGCGTATGTCCACTCGCGTCCTCGATCCAGATGCCGTGAGATAGGCTTGCCAGCCGTCGGCGATGGGAAATGCGTCGACAGAAGCGTGACAGGCGCGTCGACGCACCGTGCCATCAGGCGTTCCCGTGTGAGCAATGCCAGGTCCGGACGCCAATCACCTGTGTTTTTCAATGACGGTTCGGGCTTCTGTCACGCCACGACGGCTTCCGTTTTCAATTCTTCGAACCTAAGCCGCATTCAGCGTGTATCAAAGGCAGCATCCGGTACCAGACCCGCCATCCGAATGTGAAAATTCAAAGACCGCTTAGGGTCCGATAGCTGCCTCTGGCGCCCGCAGGCGCCGGCGGTTAAACGACTGAGGCTGAGTACGCGCCAGACGCTGTGCAGGTATCAAGGCAAAGACGCTTCTCGCCTCCAGCAATCCCGCAAGGAATGAACTATTGCAGTTTGAATGCGATCGGTTGTTGTCCAACAGCCCTCATGGCTTTTCCGTTTTCGACGAAGGGGCGGCAGCGTATGGTGCGAACAGCCTGTTCTGCGGCATCGTCCAGAGCTTGGTCGCCCGAGGAGCGCGCAACCAAGGTGAGATAAGTCAGCCCAGTTTCGTTGAGCCACAAACGCACAACGACGGTCCCTTCATGGCCTGCGCGGCGCGCCGCAGTCGGGTAACTCACCTGCGGCACTGTGCAAGGGTTCTCGCTCGGCTTCATTACAACGGTTTCGGATTTTTCCACCGTCTTCGGTGCAGCGTCGTATCGCGCCCGGCAGGCGGTGATTGCCTCGGCAGACGCCGATTTCAGCGCGTTCGCAGCCCTGGCAACAAAATCGGGGTCTACCAGCTTCTTCCCGGCAAGTGAATTGAAGAACTGCCTTAAAACTCCGTTCTGGCTTTCCGGGAGGGTACCGCGAGGCACCCGATACGTGGCCCGTTCTGTATAGCCGATCCCGGTGGGGCTCCTGAGGAATTCACCGACCTCTCGCAACTCTTCCTCGCTCAGTTCTGAGCGCAGCATCGGCACAAGCCGAGCTCCCATGCCCTGAGCCGTCCATTCGGTCACGCAATCGATCGCCCACCGCGTTTCAGGGTTGCGCCAGTACTCGCGGGCGAGATCCGAGCGCAGACGTTCGGCGAGAAACGTCGCGCCGATATTGGCAACTGTCGAATTCTGAACGGGAGCGGGAGGCTTGATCGCACACGCAACAAGTGTGAAGGCCACAAGGACGGCTCCCGCCAGGCGGGACAGTGGAAATGCAAACATTGTTGTTCTTCTTTTCGATTGATGAACGCGTTGCGAGCGACCTGCCCGTTCACCTTGCTGCCCCGCGAAGTTTGGCGCTTGACGCGCTCTAGATCACGCCAATGGCATACCGGTCCATTTTCGCGCGCGAAGGGTCAATTATAAATCGACCTCCTTGCGGCAAATCGACCCTCTCTGGTGCCTTTTTCCCAGAGACTGCCAGGCCCTTCATTGCCTGCGTCGCCATGGAAAACGGTATCGACCGCGACCGCCCTCAAAATCTGCGCTGCAACGCACCAATGCGTCTCGGGTAATGTTCCCATTGTCTGCAAGATGCCTTTGCATTAGGCTCTAGCGTCGCCAGGTTGACCCGCTTTTTTCGTGGAGGAGCCCAGGATGCGCGCAGTGCAAAGCCCATTGCAGTCTCCAGTGTCCCTGACCGCGGCGAGCTTCGCCGAATGGGGCGAAGCGATCAGCACCAATTTCCTGCCCCTGGATTGTTCTCGCCCGGCGGGCGGCCATTTTTACGGCCGCGCGAACCTGGCCCATTTCGCGGAAAGCGTGGTGGGTGACATCGAGGTGGGCGCCCATCGCGTTACCCGTCGGCGCGGACATGCCGAGGCGTCTGACGCCGGATACTTCAAGATATTCTGGCAATTGAGCGGCCGCAGCGTGATTGCCCAGCGCGGCCGCGAGGCGGCGTTGCTCGCCGGAAACTGGTCCGTTTACGACACCACACAGCCCTACAGCGTTGACATGGACGAAGGCTGCCGCGCGCTGGTACTACTCGTGCCGCAAACACGTGGTTTTGGCTGGCAGGCCGCAACGCGTGAACTATGCGGCAGCGCCCTCCCCGGCATTGGTACCGCACGAATCGCCGCCTCTGCACTCAGCGGCTTGCTGCACGATGCCGTCGCCGGACATCAACTTGACCACCGTGCCCAGGCCGTATTGGAAGATTCGATGGTGGCGCTGGTGGAGTCGGCACTGCATGGGGCCATGGAGCCGGACGGGGCTGCCGCGCATCAGCGTGTAGGCAAAAGCCGCGTGCGGTCCATGGTCGAATATATCGATGCGCAATTGCACGATCCCGAACTGTCCGCACTGCGTCTTGCCGCAGTCTTCCACGTGTCGCGCCGCACGCTCTACAACGTATTCCGGGATTTCGGGCAGACACCACACGCCTATATTCAGTCACGTCGACTGGACCGCGCGGCGCAACGCCTATCCGACCCGGGCGAGGCAAGCGGCAGCATTACGCAAATCGCCTTCGGTCTGGGCTTTGCCGATGCGGCCCATTTCAGTCGCGTGTTTCATGAACGGTTTGGCGTAACCCCGTCGCAATGGCGCCTGCGCAAGAGCGCCGGAAATACTGCACTGCAGCATCCTTAGCCACGCGCACGTGCACTGCGCGACAAGCAGTATGCACGCACAGACAAGATGCATGACCGGGCCGTTGCTAACTTCTGTCGATCCTCACGACGACAGGAGACAAGCATGAACGCACCGCACGAGGCGCGCGCCGAAATCCGCAGCGCGATGCTGATCGATGGTCAATGGCGGCAAGCCGCCTCAGGCGAGACATTCGCGGTATTCGATCCTGCCACCGGCCAGGAGATCGCCCATGTACCGACCGGCGCCGCCGCCGACGTCGATGCCGCCGTCGCAAGTGCCCGCCAGGCGTTTTGCAGCGCTGCCTGGCGCGACATGATCCCGGCGCAACGCGAACGACTGCTGCTCAAACTGGCCGACCTGATCGAACAGCACGCTGACGAACTGGCTCGGCTGGAGACGCTGAACAACGGCAAGCTGCTGGCTTTCGCGCATGGCCTCGACGTGGGCGGCAGCGCCCAATGGTTGCGATACATGGCCGGCTGGGCCACCAAGATCGACGGCCAGACATTCCAGATTTCCATGCCCTTCCCGCCTGGCACCCGCTACAACGCTTCCACGCGGCGCGCGCCCGTCGGGGTGGTCGCCGCGATCGTGCCGTGGAACTTCCCGCTGCTGATGGCCGTCTGGAAGATCGCCCCTGCCCTCGCTTGCGGCTGCACGGTGGTGCTCAAGCCCGCCGAGGAGACGCCGCTGACCGCTATCCGGCTTGGTGAACTGGCGCTGGAAGCGGGCTTCCCGCCTGGTGTCCTCAATATCCTGACCGGCGACGGTGTTGCCGGGGCGGCACTGGTCGCCCATCCGGACGTGAACAAGGTGACCTTCACCGGATCCACCGAGGTTGGACGCCTGATCGGCGCGCGCTGCGGTCAGGATATCCGACGCGTCTCGCTTGAGTTGGGCGGCAAGAGCCCGGTCATCGTCCTCGACGATTGCGACCCCGCCACGGCCATCCAGGGTGCGTCGGCGGCGATCTTCTTCAACCAGGGGCAAGTCTGCACGGCCGGCTCGCGGCTGTATGTGTCGCGCCGCCACTACGACCACGTCGTGGAAGGCATGGCGAAGGTGGCCGACGCCATGGTGCTGGGCTCTGGCCTCGACCCGGCCAGTCAGATGGGACCGCTTGTCTCCGCACGCCATCGCGACAAGGTGGTGGGCATGATTGCCACCAGCCGGCAGGAAGGGGCAGAAATCGTGGCGGGCGGCGCCGGTGTCGAGCGCGATGGCTACTTCGTGCGACCCACTGTCGTCGCCAATAGTGCAAGCCGTGACCTTGAAATCGTGCGTGAGGAGGTCTTCGGCCCCGTGGTCGTGGCCATGCCGTTTGACGATCTCGATGCCGTGCTGGCGGCGGCCAACCGCTCCGAATACGGACTGGGCGCCAGCGTCTGGAGCAACAACCTTGGCGCCGTGCAGCGGCTGGTCGATGGGATCGAGGCTGGCACGGTCTGGGTGAATTGCCACAACGTGGTCGACCCGAACATGCCGTTTGGTGGCTACAAGGCGTCAGGTGTCGGCCGCGAACACGGCCGCTCGGCCATCGAGGCCTATACGGAACTGAAGTCGGTTTGCATGGCGTACTGAGAGCATGGCAGCACGCGGGGGGCGGCGGCTGGGCCAGCCTCCCGCGAAACAACAAGAAACGCAGCACAAGAAGAACCTTGAGGAGAGAGACAAGATGACGCAACGCGCGAAGCGGCCCCGTTTGCATTTCTGCGCCATTATGCTAACGGCGAGCATGCTGGCCACATCTGTGGCTTACGCCACCCCTGCCCCACCCACACCAAATGCACCAAATGCACCAACGGCGCGCTCAGCTCGCAGCGCAACCGCTACGCCGGTGGCGCGGATCCGCACGGCAACCGCCAAGGTCGACGGCAACTTCATCCAGGCCAATGCCAGCAAGACCCCCGACTGGCCCAGCTACGGCCTGGATTATGCGGAAACACGGTTCAGTCGCCTGAGTCAGATCGATCGCCAGAACGTCAAGGATCTGGGCCTCGTCTGGTCGTATGACCTCGAGTCGACGCGCGGCGTGGAATCGACGCCGCTGGTCGTCGACGGTGTGATGTACGTGACGGCATCCTGGAGCGTGGTCCACGCGGTAGACGTGCGTACCGGCAAGAGGTTGTGGTCATTCGACCCCAAGGTGAACCGCGCGCTGGGCTATCGCGGATGCTGCGATGTGGTCAACCGCGGCGTCGCGCTCTATCAGGGCAAGGTCTTCGTGGCCGCCTACGACGGCCGGTTGATTGCACTGGATGCCGCCACCGGGCGCAAGCTCTGGGAGAAGGACACCATCATTGACCGCAAGTTCTCGTACACCATCACCGGGGCACCACGTGTGTTCAAGGGCAAGGTCATCATTGGCAATGGCGGCGCCGAGTATGGCGTGCGTGGTTACGTCACGGCCTACGATGCCAACACGGGGCAACAGAAATGGCGCTGGTTCACCGTGCCGGGCGATCCCTCGAAACCGTTCGAGGACGAATCGATGGAACGGGCCGCAAAGACCTGGGACCCGGCAGGCAAATGGTGGCAGGCCGGTGGTGGTGGCACGGCCTGGGATTCCATGACCTTCGACCCGGAACTGAACCTCATGTATATCGGCACGGGCAACGGCTCGCCCTGGTCGCGCAGCAAGCGTAGTCCGGCCGGTGGCGACAACCTGTACCTGGCGTCGATCGTGGCGCTCGATCCGGACACTGGTAAATATCAATGGCACTATCAGGAAACGCCGGGCGACAACTGGGACTACACCTCGACGCAACCCATGATCCTGGCGGACCTGACCATCGATGGCCAGCCGCGCAAGGTCATCCTCCACGCACCGAAGAACGGCTTCTTCTTCGTGATTGACCGCACCAACGGCCAGTTTATCTCCGCCAGGAACTTTGTCGATGTGAACTGGGCCAGCGGTTACGACAAGAACGGACGGCCGATAGAGATCGCCGAGTCCCGCTCGACCGACAAGCCCTACGACGCCATTCCGGGGCCATACGGGGCCCACAACTGGCACCCCATGTCGTTCAACCCGGTGACAGGCCTGGTCTACCTGCCGGCCCAGCATGTGCCGATCAACCTGATGGACGACAAGGCGTGGACCTTCAATGGCGCACAACCGATGCAGCCGGGCGGCAACACGGGCTGGAACACGGCCAAGTTCCTCAACGCCGAGCCGCCCAGGAGCAAGCCGTTTGGCCGGCTGCTGGCATGGGATCCGGTCCAGCAAAAGGTGGTCTGGTCGCAGGAGCAGGTGTCTCCGTGGAATGGCGGGACGTTGACCACGGCGGGCAATCTGGTCTTTCAGGGATCGGCCGATGGGCGTTTTGCGGCCTACGACGCGAAGACCGGCGACAAACTCTGGGAGACCCCGACCGGTACTGGCGTGATCGCGGCGCCGGTCAGCTACGAGGTGGACGGCAAGCAATACATCTCGATTGCCGTAGGCTGGGGCGGCGTGTATGGGCTGGCCCAGCGCGCCACCGATCGCCAGGGCCCTGGCACTGTCTACACGTTCGCGCTTGGCGCCAAGGCGAAGCTGCCTGACTTCGTCCAATACCGTAGCGACGGTCTCCTGCAAGGGGTGAAGTACGACCCGGCCAAGGTCAACGACGGGGCTGGACTCTATGTCAGCAGCTGCGTCATGTGCCACGGCGTGCCAGGCGTGGACCGCGGCGGCAACATCCCGAACCTTGGTTTCGTCAGTGCGGGCATGATCGAAAACCTCGACAAGATCGTTTTCAAGGGGCCATTCATGGCGCGCGGCATGCCGGATTTCACCGGCAAGCTGACCCCCGAGGACGTCGAGAAAATCAAGGCGTTTATCCAGGAAACGGCTGATTCGGTCAGGCCAAAGGCACAGGCCGGGCTCAAGTAAGGCGGGCCGAAAGCGAGGGGGGCGGTTGCGCTGCCGTACGTACCTGGCGCGACTGTCCGCTCGTCCGCTCGCTAGATCAGCTCTCGATAAAGTACCGATAGCGCCTCGCTGCCAGAGGCACCGTCACGCCACATGCGCGCCGCAAAGGCGTCTTCGAACTCCTCGCTACCTTCCTCGAACATTTCGTAGACGCTGTCGTGCGACAGGTCACCCTCGAGGACCTTCAGAGCCGCATCGATGGCCTGGCGAGCCCTCTGCGGCAGCAATGGCTGGAGTTCTTTCAAGGCTGCGATTTCTGCGGCAACCTGTTCGTCTGTTTTCCTGGCCATGTCGATTCTCCCTTGGGTCGCCCCGGTTTCGGCCGGTCATCATCACGGCTTGAGCCGGCCCCGTGCTGACAGCCTACCATTTCCAAGGCATCCGATTCACGGCAAGTTTCTGCGCCTGGCGCAACAAATTTGCCATGCACACATAGTCGCCTCAACTGTTCGCTGATACACTCCGCCTCCGTCGAAAACCAATCTACGGAGTTTTACCAGCATGGCCATCAAGAAAGTCGCAGCAACCGCAGCCAAACGTGCACCGAAGAAAGTCGCCGCAGCACCCGCCAAGAAGGCAAGCGCCTTTGATCGCGAAGTGAAGGCTGCCCAGAAGCAACTCGACAAGCTTCGCGCCGATCTGGCAAAACAGGTTGCTGCCGGCAAGAAGGCCATCGTGAAGGCGGCGGCTGATCTGAAGAAGCTGAAGGAATCGGCACGCGCTGCGCATGCTGCAGAAAAGCTCGCAGCCAAGGAAAAGATTGCAGCGGCCAAGGAAAAGGCAGCAGCAGCCAAGGCAAAAGCGAAGGCAAAGCCGGCGGTGAAGGCCGCGGCCTCGAAGAAAGCGAGCAAGCCGCAAGCCGCTGCCAAGCCGACGAAGGCCGTAAAGGTCGCGAAGCCGGCCAAGGTTGTGAAGGCCGCCCCGAAGGCAGCACCGAAAGCCGCTCCGAAGGCAGCCCCGAAGGCAGCTCCGAAGGCTGCAGCTCCCAAGGTTGCAAAGGCCGCCGCGAAGCCGACAGCAAAGGCCCGCCGCGCAAAGGCAGCGAGCGTGAAGCCCGCCGCCACGGTGCAGGCACCGGCAGTTGAAACCGTGGTCGCATCGGCTTAAACGCTGCTCACGGTCCAGAATAAGGGCGGCATCTGCCGCCCTTATTTTTTGTTTGCGCCAGTCCGTAACCTCCGGCGCACCGCTGGCCGCTACCGACACGTTTCACTCCATCGCAACCCGTTCCTGCAGGCGGGTTTTACCGGGAACCGCACGTCGGCGATTGATATGCCTGGCGGTTAATCGCATTTTTCATGCTCGATAGATGCCCGACGCCGTCCAGGAAAGTGAACGTTCGACATGGGCAATGACGCTGGACGCGGCGGTCTCTGTCAGCGCCGGCCGAGCACACCCAGGAGTTCGTCGAACACCAGTCGCACACGCGGTGCGACCGGGCCTCGTTGCGGGCGGTACACGTAGAGGTCCCACGGGTCTGGTGCAAATGTCTCAAGCACGGGTACGAGGCTGCCTGCTGCGATGTGCTCGTCAGCGAGAAAGCCTGCAATCTGACCAAAGGCGAGTCCCGTCAGCACGGCATCGCGCTCAGCCTCCGAATCGTTACTGGAAAAGGTTGGCGCCGACGGCGTGTATTGGCCCTGCGTGAACCACCATGGCCATGGCCGGCCCGTGGTCGCGTCGTTCATGACCGTCGTGGGGAGCGCCTCCAGATCCTGAATCTGCTTCGGCTGTCCGACGCGGGCGATCAGCGCCGGCGTACCGACGACATGGAACGCGTAGGTCGCCACTTTGCGTGCAATGAACCGACTGTCGCGAATGGCGCCGAAGCGAACACCGATATCGATCCGTTCGTCCACCACATCGGCGGGCGTATCGCTCAGGCTCAAGTCGATGCGTAGCCCCGGATGTGCGATTGCCAGCTCGGCAAGCAACGGCAGAATCCCAACCCGGCCGAGCGCCTTGGGCGCGGTGAGACGAACGATGCCCCGAAACTCTTCGCTCGGCAGACCTTCGCGCGGCGCAAACAGGGCGTCGATCTGCGAGAGGCGCTCGCGCGCGCGTTCGGCCAACTCCTCGCCAAACCCCGTGATGCGCACCTGGCGCGTGTTTCGATGAAACAGCAAGTCTCCCTGGATGCGTTCGAGTTCCTGCACGGCCCGTGTCACCGCCTGCGGCGAAACGCCCTGGCGGACCGCCGCTTCCTTGAAGCTGCCGGTATCGGCCGCGGCGAGGAAGATGCGCAACATTTCCAGGCGGTTGAGCATGACAATGATTCCTAAATATGGAATTGTGAAATCTTAACATTTCCATTTTCTGAAATTCTCTGACCTCCCATACTTGCCCCATCGCATCAGTTTTCATCACAAAGGAGATGGTCATGAGCGCAAATATCGAAGGCAAGGTCGTTGTCATCACCGGCGCGAGCAGCGGTCTGGGAGAAACCACCGCCCGCCATCTGGCTGCCCGCGGGGCCGCAGTAGTACTGGCAGCTCGCCGTGTGGAGCGACTGAACACGATCGCCGCAGAGATTCGTGCCGCCGGGGGCAAGGCCGAGGTGGTTCAGACCGATGTCACACGCCAGGACGACGTCCGCGCATTGATCGAAACCACCGTGCGCACGTTCGGGAAAGTGGACGTCCTGGTGAACAATGCCGGACTGATGTCCATCGCCCCCATGAGCGAGACGAAGGTCGACGAGTGGGACCGGATGATCGATATCAACATCAAAGGCGTGCTGTACGGAATCGCCGCGGCCCTTCCGGTCTTCCAGCAACAGGGCAGCGGGCACTTCATCAACATTGCTTCGGTGGCCGGCATCAAGGTGTTCAGCCCAGACGGCACGGTCTATAGCGGCACAAAGTTCGCCGTACGTGCGATCTCCGAGGGGCTGCGCCACGAAGTCGGCGGCGCGATCCGCACGACGACCATCGAGCCGGGCGCGGTGGATTCCGAACTGAAGCTGGGCAGCAGCCATGAAGCCAGCGCGGCGTTCGTCAAGGACTTCTACAAGATCGCGATCCCGTCCGACGCCGTGGCGCGCGCCATTGCCTATGCCATCGAGCAGCCGGCGGACGTCGACATCAACGAAATCGTGCTCCGCCCGACGCAACAGGAATTCTGACCCGCGGCAGGCCGTGCGCACGTACGACGCGATCCGGATCCCGCACAATTCCGCATCGCGTCGTTGTTCCTCTGGCCACAAGCGCCCATGCCAGTCCAGACTCGCCGGCGCCCTCGCCATGCGGAATGCCGAGCGGTACCCCATCTGTTGAACGTGCGGCCGACATGGCGGTCGCCTAAAGTGGGGAGCAGGTGTGAACAAAAATGGAGCGCACAGCATGGCGACCCTGACGCTGTCCAGCGGCACGACGATCGATGAGATTGCAAGCCGGATCTATCGCATCGCGACTCCCGTTGCGCTCCCCGATGGTGGGGGGTTCTCCTTCAACCAGTACTTGATCGACGATGACGAGCCGCTGCTGTTCCATACCGGCTTGCGCCAGCTATTTCCCGTCGTCCGGGAGGCCATCGAGCGGGTCATGCCCATCGATCGTCTGCGCTACATTGGTTTCTCGCACTTCGAAGCCGACGAATGCGGTGCGCTTAATCTATTGCTCGCCGCGGCACCACGCGCAGAGCCATTGTGCGGCCAGGTCGCGGCCATGGTGTCGGTGAATGACTTTGCCGACCGCGCGCCGCGTGCGCTGGAGGACGGCGCTACCGTCTCGCTCGGCCACCACAGCGTACGCTGGCTCGACACGCCGCATCTGCCCCACGCGTGGGAATGTGGCTTCCTCATGGAAACCACCTCGGCCACCTTGCTGTGTGGCGATTTATTCACCCAACCCGGATCGCATCATCCCGCTCTGACCGCGCACGATATCCTCGCACCCAGCGAGGCTTTTCGTCGCGAGATGGATTATTTTTCGCACACCAGGCATGCCCGGATGATGCTTGAGCGCCTTGCGGCGCTGGCACCTACAACGCTGGCCTGCATGCATGGCAGTGCGTGGCAGGGCGACGGCGCAGCCTTGTTGCGCGCCCTGGCTGACAGCGTCGAACGCGGCTAGACGCACCACGCTGCGCGTGCGCCCGACGCCATTGGGTTGGCGACGTCGTAGCACGACATCCTGCGCAACAAGACCTACCATGGAGTGCATACGTTGCGACGCGAGCGGAGGCAATACCATGCATACGCGATCTCTTTGCACGATGACCCGGATAGGCGCGCTGATCTGTTCCGCTGGCGCCATGTGCGGATATGCCAATGCCCAGTCCATGCCCGGAGACGGTTCCCCACCTGTCACGCATGCCGCACTTATGCAGGAACTGCAGGCACTGAAATCCGTCGGGTTCGATGTCAATGACGAGAACTACCCCAACTCGCTGCAGCAATCCTTGATCAAGCTTGCTGCAAAACAGCAGGCTGGCGCCGGCATGGCCGCTCCCGGGCTGCCGTCAGCAGCGCCCGCGCCGACCGCGCCATCCACACATTGATTGGCGCCTCCGCCCACCACCCTCCCCAGGCGATGGGCTTGTACCACCCGCGTGAGCCGGATCACGAGTTGATGCATACTCTTGCCCGTCCGACCATGTGGGGGTCACGCCATGTCAAACGTAGGGCGGCTCGTCCGCAGCGCCACGCTCAACGGCTACGTCGAGCTGGTGGAGTCGCTCGGCCGTGATCCAGCGGCCCTGCTGCGCGGGGCCGGCCTCTCGGCACGGCTGCTGAAGGATCCCGAGACCCTGATACCGAGTAGCGCCCTGCGCGAATTGCTGGAAGCCACCGTGATCGCGACCGGCATGGAGGACTTTGCGTTGCAGATGGCTGCACGCCGCACGTTCTCCAACCTGGGGCCGATCAGCCTCGTGTTGAAGGAGGCGCCCTCCCCGCGCCAGGGGCTCGACACGCTCTGCCGGTATCTGAAGCTGCTGAGCACGTCGCTTGTCACGCATGTGGAGGACGTGGGCCAGACGGTGATCATTCGCGAGGATTTGCTGCCAAGTCCCGGTTATGCGACACGCCAGGCCATGGAATTGGCCGTTGGCATGATGTTTCGCATCCTGCGCGAACTGATCGGCCCGCAGTGGCGCCCGTTGCAGGTTTGCTTTACCCATCGCGCCCCGGCCAGCCTGACCGCACACCAGGCGTTCTTTGGCCGCAAGCCGATGTTCAATCAGCCGTTCAATGGCCTGGTGTGCGCAACCGCCGACCTGCAGAAACCCCGCACCCCAGACCATTCGGGTGCCACGCAACTCGCGCGCGATTATCTGGAAGCCGCACTACGGAACCGCAGTGGCGGCACGCGCGAATCCTGCCGGGAACTGATCATGGCGCTGCTCCCGGGCGGGCGTTGCACCGCGCAACAGGTTGCGCGCCACCTGCGCGTAGATCGCCGCACGCTGCATCGGTATCTGGGTGCCGATGGACAAACGTTTTCGGAGCTGCTCGATGAAGTGCGTTCGGAACTCGTGATGCGCCATCTGGCCGAGAGCGACCAGCCGATTGGCGAAATCGCCAGCCTGCTGGGCTTCTCGAACCAGAGTAGCTTCAGCCATTGGTTCCGCGCCGAATTTGGCTGCAGCGTTACGCAATGGCGCCGGCAGGGGCAAGCGCAGGCGCCGACCGGCCCAGCCGGCCACACCGGCCCTCGCCGCCGCTCCGCTCCCGCCATCAGTCGGCCGTAAGGACAATCTTTCCCATATGCTGGCTGCGCGCCAGATACGCGTACGCATCCGCGATGGCATCCAGCCGGAACGTCCTGTCGATAGGCAACCGGAGGCGGCCCGCGCGGAAGTGCGACATCAGATCCCGCGCGCACGCCTGAATGCAGGCGAGGCGTTCGGACTCCGTACGTGTACGAAACGTGGCCCCTATCAGCTTGAGTCGATTCAGCCAAAGCAGGTTGATATCGGTGCGCCCGAACTGGCCGCCGCCCAGCCGCGCAAGGTTGACCAGCCGCCCTTTCACCGCGAGGCAGCTGACGTTCTCTTCGAACACCGTGCCGCCGATGGTGTCGATGATGACATCCACGCCGCGCCCGTCCGTGGCCGCCATGATGGACTCGCGCTGGACGTCGCGCGAAGCGTCGATGCCCACGTCGGCGCCAAACGCGGCCAAGCGTTCGAGCTTCTGCGCCGAGCGCGACGAAACGATCACGCGCCCGGCGCCCAACGCCTTGGCTGTCATCGTCGCCGCCATGCCCACGCCGCCCGACGCACCATTGATGAACACTGTTTCGCCCGGTTTCAGCTCACCGTTGCTTACCAGCGCATCGTGGGCGGTAATGAACACGTTGGGGAACGCCGCCGCATCGACCCATGACACATCGTCCGGCACTGGCATGAGCGCGAGCGAGGATGCCACGACGTACTGGGCATGGCAGCCACGGCCATGCCCCATCACGCGGTCCCCTGCCCGCCAGCCGTCAACCTGATCGCCAACCTCCACCACTTCACCGGCAAATTCGACGCCCGCCGTCATCGGGTCGCCCGTCCGGTGTTCGCGCAGGTACTTGATCTCCCCAAGATTGATGCCCGACGCGCGAACGCGAATCAACACTTCATGAGGGCCCGGGACGGGCATGGCGATGTCCTGGATGGCCAGCCGGCCACCATCGGCGCCCGCAAATACACGTGCTGCTTTCATTCGTTGTCCTCCTGCTCCACCATCATTGCGCCGTGAAATGCATGGCGCGCAACAGCTTGCTCTGGCGCTCATGGGATGCCCGGACATCCGCGGCGAGCTCGTCGGGGGTCGCGGCGGTGCCAACCTCCATGCCAAGATCCTGGATCTGGCGTCGCAGCTCCGGCGACTGCAGCGCGCTGAGCGTCGCATCACGCATCCTGGCAATCACCGCGGGTGGCACGCCCGGTGCGGACCATAGCCCCATCCATCCCACCTCATTAAGTTCGGGATAGCCGAGTTCGGAGAAGGTCGGCACATTGGGGAGCGCCGAGATACGGTTTGGAAAGGCGACCGCGTAGGCACGCAGCTTTCCCGCCTTGATGAACGGCAACGAGGTTGCCGGACCGTCGAACATCAGCGGAACCTGCCCTCCCATGACGTCCTGCAGCGCTGGGGGCGATCCCTTGTAGCTCACGGCGCCAGTATCCAGACCCGCCAGCTGGTTGAACTGGACGCCAATCGTCTGGCCACGCAGGCCGATGCCAAAGTTCGCGTAGTCCAGCTTTCCCGGGTTGGCCTTGATATGCCTGACCAGCTCGGCCAGGTTCCGGGCAGGCAGCGCAGGATTGCCGACCAGTATCAGCCCCTGCCGCGTGAGCTGCGCGATGGGCACGATATCCCGGAACGGGTCGTAGGACACCTTGATGGCCAGTGGGACTTCCGAGGCAATGCCCTTCTGGATAAGCAGGAAGGTGTAGCCATCGCGCGGCGCCGACAGCATGGTCTGGACCGCGATGGTGCCGGCGGCCCCCGACTTGTAGTCGACGATCACCGGTTGCCCGAGGGGGCGCTGCAATGCGTGGGCAAGCAGGCGGGCGATGATGTCTGCGGTTCCTCCGGGTGGCGCGCCCACCAGAATCCGCACCGGCTTCGTTGGCCAGTCGGCGGCATGGGCAGCGCTAGCGGCAAACAGCGCCGCGCCGAGCACGGCCGCCCGCCCGAGCGCGCGGCGTGCATGGATGATCCAGTGTTGCATGACGGTCTCCTTGTCATCGGCTGCATGTTGTCACTGCGTCTTGTGCAGGAAGCCCTGGTTGCCCCCGTTGCGGTTCGGGGCGAAGCCATTGGCCCGCAAGGATTCCTCGACGGAGTCATGGAACACGCCAATCTGGCAGATCTCGCGCGCCTGCCTGGCCGTCGCGATCTCCCGGCCCATCTCGCGCGCAATACGCACCAATTGCTCGATCTGGCTGACAGTGCCTTGCCTGGCGGTGCGCGTCGGGTTCCAGAGAACGTCCTCGGTGCCACACCGCACGTGCAGCCCCATCGCAATCCCCATCACATTGACCGGCAGCACGTTTCGCACGTTGCTCTCGACCGTGACCACCGCGCCATCCGGCACGGCGCGCATGAAGTTGGCAAGGCTGTAGATGCTAGGCGTATCCATCCCCCCACCGATGGCAACCCAGTTCAGGACCAGCGGACCCTTGTAGAAGCCCCGGCGCATCAATCGCTCGACCGATTCGAAGCTGTTGATGTTGTAGCACTGGAACTGGCTCTGAATCCCGGCGGCGGTCAGGCGCCGCACGTGTTCCTCCACCCACCCGGGATTGGCGGGCACGGTCATGTTCTTGTAGGCATTGAACAGCGCCATGTCCTCGCGCGAGGTGCCCCGGAAGTCGGCATCCTCGGCGTGGTCGGTGACGTTCATCTGCGCAGTGTTGACGGTCACCGTCACTTGATCCGGCCTGGGGTCCAGGTCGGCGAGCATGTGGCGGGTATCGTCCGACAGCCATTTGGCGGCCTGCCCTTCGTCTTCTGGGGCGAACGAGATCGAACCACCCACCTGGATGATCATCTCTGGCACCGCCTCGCGTACGCCGGCAATCAGTTCGTTGAATTTGGACAACCGCTTGCTGCCCTTGCCGTCGAGCTCTCGCACATGCAAGTGCAGCACCGTCGCGCCGGCTTGATAGCAATCGACGGCTTTCTGGATCTGTTCGTCCATCGTCAGCGGGATGTCCTCGGGAAAGTCGGAGGGCACCCAGCCAGGGGCGTAAGGCGCGGCAGTGATGATCAGGGGCGGCTGGTTTTCGGGAAAGAGGTGACCGTCGAGAAAATGCATGTCGATGCTCCAGGTAGTCCAGGTAATCCAGGCAATCCGGGTAAAAGAGTCAGCGCTCGGTCGGATCAGTAGGGGATGTCGCCTACGATGCCGGCGCGTTCCATCTTGCGCGGTGCGGGCCAGTAGTCGTTCAGGGCATAGTGCTGCGTGCAGCGGTTGTCCCATACGGCGACATCGCCCTGCTGCCAGGACCAGCGCACCTGATACTCGGGAATGGTGGCGCGGCTGATCAGGTAGTTGAGCAGCAAGGAAGCGCCCGGCGCCTTGTCGATGCCATGACGCACGTTGGCCGGTGTGCTGTAGTTGGTGAAATGCGTGCTGAAGCCCGCCCCGACAAACAGGATCTTCTCGCCGGTCTCGGGATGGGTGCGCACCACCGGGTGCTCGACCGAAGGATGCTCCAGTGCCAGTTTCGCCCGCGCCTCGGCGGTCATGACCGCGCCAAAGCTGTGCTCGATGCTCGCCCTGGCACGCAGGCCAATGATCTTCTGCCGGATGTCCTCGGACAGTTCCTCGTAGGCCTTGACCATGTTCACCCAGATGGTGTCGCCGCCAATCTCGGGGCATTCGATGCAGCGCAGTACCGCACCCATGGCCGGATTGGGGCGCCACAGGCCATCGCAGTGATAATTGTTCTCGTAGCTGTGCGGGTTGTCGCTCCGGTAGATGCGCACAAGGCCCGGATGCTCGGGGTCGCTCCCCGCTACCGGGTGGTCTTCCAGCTTGCCAAAGCGTCCGGCAAACGCCACGTGCTCGGCGCGCGTGATGTCCTGGCGGCGAAAGAAGAGCACCTTGTGCGCGAGGAGCGCCGCCTTGATCGCCGCGAACAGCGACGGATCGCGTGACGCCTCGCCCAGATGGACCCCAGAAATCTCCGCCCCGATGGTCGGGGTGATTTGCCTGATTTTCATTGTCATGTCTCCTGCACAGTCCGGTGAATCCGCGGGTTGGTTCATCGTGTTCTGTGCATCCAGTATCTGCAGCGTCCGGCCGACCGGCTTGCTTATCTGGGACATTCATTTGCTAATTTGGGACATCGGCCGTCTGCGGGCCACCGGCCCCGGAAGACCGCGGCGCCGAGTCCGGTCACCGCCTGGCATGGGGCGCCCCCGCCCCGGCACCGCCGGGGGCGTCGGCTCAGTCCGCCACCATGGACGCATGAAAAAGATCGGCATGGCCGACTCCGCCCCCCCAAAAGCTCCGCGGTTGGCGCAAAATACGGGTCTTAGCGTGCAATGCACACACTGCCCTCATGGAGATCCCTATGAACACCGTTGTCCAAGCCACTCTGTCCATTGAGCAGAGTGCGAATCCCGTATCCTCGACCGAGCGTGAACGCTTGCTCGAGAACCCGGCGTTTGGCCGCGTGTTCACCGATCACATGGCAACCATCCGCTACACCGAGGGCAAGGGTTGGCACGATGCCAAGATCGGCCCCCACGGCCCCATCCAATACGATCCGTCTACGCTGGTGTTCCATTACGCGCAGGAGATTTTCGAGGGGCTAAAGGCATACCGTCTGCCGGACGGCGGCGGCGCACTGTTCCGCCCGGACGCCAATGCGCGCCGCTTCCAGAACTCCGCCCGGCGCCTGGCCATGCCTGCTCTCCCGGAGGAACTGTTCCTGGAGTCCGTGCGCGAGCTGGTCAAGCTGGATCGCGCCTGGATTCCGTCAGGCCAGGGCTCGGCGCTCTACCTGCGCCCGTTCATGATCGCCACGGAAGTGGTGCTCGGCGTGAAGCCTTCTGCGGAGTACCTGTATTGCGTGGTCGCGTGCCCGGTGGGTGCGTATTTCAAGGGCGGCGCCTCGGCGGCCGTCACGCTGTGGGTGTCCGACGCCTACACGCGCGCCGCGCCCGGCGGCACGGGTGAGGCCAAATGCGGCGGCAACTACGCGGCCAGCCTGCTCGCCCAGGCCGAAGCCACGCGCGAAGGCTGCGACCAGGTGGTATTCCTCGACGCCGTGGAGCGGCGCTGGATCGAGGAGCTGGGCGGCATGAACGTCTTCTTCGTCTTCGACGATGGCACCCTGCAGACGCCGCCGCTCACCGGCACGATCCTGCCCGGCATCACGCGCGATTCGCTCATCACGCTGGCCCGCGACCTCGGCCTGACCGTGCGTGAAGAACCGTACGCGATCGACCAGTGGCAGGCCGATGCCCAGAGCGGTCGGCTGCGCGAAGCGTTCGCTTGCGGCACCGCAGCAGTGGTGACGCCGATTGGCAAGGTGAAGGGCCGCGAGTACAACTTCACCATTGGCGACGGCACGGCGGGCGCGACAACGACACGTCTGAAGGCAGCGCTGGTCGACTTGCAGCAAGGTCGTGCAGCGGACCCGCACGGCTGGTTGAATCGCCTGTTCTGACCGACTGTCGGCGTGATCACGCCGACCCGTTTGACTCACCTGCAGTCGCACAAATCGAAGCACGGAGCGTCCTGGCGGGGGTTGAAATCCTCCGCCGGCTCCGGCCCCGCTAGCAGGCGCGGGCAGCAGAGACCGCTTCGCCTTGTCTGGACTCGCCACTGGCGCTAACGATCCAGGCTGATCATCGCCAATAGCCAGGCACCGGCTTTTACTCGCCGGACGACACCTCGATACGTCGGCAAGCCTCCCGTTGCGTCAGCGGTGACAGTGTTCGCGCGTGTTGTTTCACGAACGCTGCGACCCAGGCCGGGTCTTGCCGCGCGTAGTCGCGCAGCGCCCAGCCGATCGCCTTCCTGATGAAGAACTCAGGTTCGGGGGCGAGCCGAAGCGCGTATCGGCGCAAGCGGTCCAGGTCTGTGTCCGCCCGCCAGCCAAGCTGGTGCAGCATCGCCGCGCGCCGGACCCAGAAATCGGGATGCTCGAGCCATTGGTCCATCGAATGCTGGGCGCCTCCGCCCTGTTTTCGGTCGATCAGGACGATCTTGCCGATAACGGCAGCGAGGCTGTCTACCGTTTCCCACCACGCATCCCGCAACATCCAGCCCTGAAGCGTGTCGAGATGAGAGACATCGAGGGCCTTGTGATGGTGTCGAAGCAGGTCGATGGCCGTATATCGCAGTTCCCGCTCTGGCTGGTCCCACAGCGCAGCGGCCGTCTCGATCAGGGCTTTCGCTTCACGAGGGTGGCTCAGAATCAGGTCTCGCGCGGAAGCGCGCCGGACCGGCGCGGGCAGCCCCAGAAAGACAAACTGGTCACGCAGGTAGGCTCGCATTGATGCCGCGACCTCGGCGTTCGCCAGTGCACGAAGGCGCTTCACCAGCAGCGCGGCGGTTGCCGGCATGGCCGATGAAGATGGGACGGGCTTGCGTGCAGGCATCAGATCGTTCGTTTGAAAGTTGTCGTCCGTGAACGGATCGCGATGACGATGTTAGCGGCTCACTCGGGAAGGTGTCGGGCAATCCGCCGTTCACCCGCCGGACTGAAGATCCTCGAAAATCTGCTCGGCAAGGAAATCACACGGGGGGCGCCTCGACTTCGAACTCCGGGCCAGAATCAGTTCCAGGGGTGGCAAGTCCGGCAATCCGTGCGACCGCCCGAGGAGCGTCAGATGCGGGGGAATCGCGCATTTGGCGAGCGCGGCAATCGCCAGGCCCGCATCCACCATGCTCAGCAACCCCAGCAGGCTCGGGCTTTCGTACGATGTCCGATGGGGAATCCTGGCGCGATCCAGACTGCGGATGGTGTTCTCCCGCGCGACGCTTCCCGGCATGAACACAGCAATCGGCAATGGCCTGTCTTCCCAGATCCTTGGACCGTTCGCCTTGGCCGCCCAGGCCATTGGCTCGTGTCGCAGGAAATCGCCAGATAGCCCCTTGACCCGTGTGCCGCAGGCCAGGTCGACCGTTCCGTCCTTGACCAGCGGCCCCAAGGCACTGCTGGGCAATCCCATGACCTGGATTTCTACTTTCGGGTAGGAAGCCGAGAACTTCTTGAGCACCGAGGGCAGCAGCGACGACGCATAGTCGTCAGGGACGCCGATGACGACCTTGCCGGTCACCTCCGGGCGCACCACCGCCGCCCAGGCTTCGTCGCGCAGCGACAACATGCGCCTGGCAAACCCCAGCAGGACCTCGCCCTCGTGCGTCAACGCGACACTGCGTGCGCGCCTCACGAAAAGCTGCCGGCCAAGCGATTCCTCAAGGGCCTTGATCTGCATGCTGACTGCCGACTGCGACCGGTTGACCGCCTCCGCAGCACGGCTCATGTTGCCGGTCTCTGCAATGGCGACCACGGTCGCGAGCACATCATGATCCAGGGTCTTCATAGGTATCAGGAAAACTGAACGTAATGATCAATATTATGCGTTTTTATTGTCGCAATGCCCATGCGATATTGCTTGCACGGGGGATTGATAGACGGATGTGAAGACGCGACCCAGTCTCTTCTCTTCATCGCCCCCGCTGCTTTCGCCCAACATCAAGCGCCCCTGCATGGATACCTCTGGCAAACCCGCCACCCTACTCGATCATCCCCTGCGTGCCTCGCTGGCCGCGGAACTGCACGCCCGTCCGTTTCTGCGCCTGACTGGCAGCGCGTCGGTCACGCACTACGCCATCTACACCGAGAGCGACCCGGCAGTGCATGAGCGCCTGCTGCGCGCGCTATGCACGGAGACCGGCATGGCCTCGCCGCCGTCGGGCGCCCGGCACTACGCTGCGCAATCGGCCTTCGGGTGGCATCTGAAGTGGGAGCGACACACCGAATTCTCGACATTTACGTTTGTGGCGCCGCGCAGCGACCGGGCGTACTTTGACGATCTCGCCATCCGGGGCGTGCCGCCGCAATGGATCGAGATGCTGGGAGGCATGCGCTTTCATGCGTTGCGCATGGAGCTGCTGTCGGCCGGTGCAGGCGAGGCCGTCTGCGCCCACCTTCGCGACTGGCTGGCCGGCCCTACGCTCGTCGGCAGCCACGTGCTGGACGGCGGCAAGGTGTTCAGCGACTGGAGTATTGGTACGGACGGTCATATGCGCATCCTTGCCATCGACGACGATTTCAGGGAGGAGCAAGGCGGCAGGCTCCTGCAACGGCTCTACGAGATCGAGACGTATCGGATGATGGCGCTGCTTGCCCTGCCGGTTGCGCGGAGCATGGGCGGCGACCTCGACGAGATCCACGCCGCGCTCCAGACGCTCATGCGCAACATGAACACGCAACGTGCAGGGGAAAACGACGCGGAACTGCTGGTGCAATTGACGGATTTGGCCGCCCGGGTGGAGTCGCTCGCGGAGCATGGCGGGCGTTTCAGCGCGTCGTGGGCCTATGAGCGGCTCGTACTCGCGCGCATTCAGGAATTGCGGGAGCAACGCATCGAAGGCATGCCGATGATCTCCGAATTCATGGAGCGACGCTTCGCGCCGGCCATGGAGACGTGCAAGAGCGTCTGGATGCGGCATGAGCAGCTTGCCGCGCGCATTGCCCGCGCCGTGGACCTGCTGCGCACCCGGGTCAACCTGACCCAGGAGCGCGACGTCACCCGATTGCTCGCCGGACTGGATCAGACCTCGCGCAATCAGCTGCATCTCCAGCACGCTGTCGAAGGCCTGTCCGTGGCGGCCATCTCCTACTATGTCCTGTCGCTCGCGGCGGCTGGGTTCAAGGCGCTGCACGTCATGCATCTGCCCATCGAGCCCGAACTGGCAGAGGGCCTGCTGATCGCGCCGGTGGTCCTGGCCGTTTTCTTCATTACCAAGCGCAGCCGGGCCCGGCATGCCCACCGGCCCCGCCCGCCCCATACCATCGACGCCGCCCCGTCAGCGGCAATCCAGCCAGCCCCTACCCAGGTTCTCTAATCTCCCTGACGTTTCAGCTCACCTGAAATCATGCTCACTGCCCAGTCCGCCAGCCCCAACCTTCTCGCCGGTGCGGTCCCTTTCGCATTGCGCCCGCTGACATCCGGCTTTCGCCCGAGCCTGCCCGGATCCGCCCATTTGTCACCGCTGCCGAGAAGGCAACGGACGCCGACCGAGGTACTGATCGACAATTCCAATGATCGGCCCGATATCTCGGCCATTGCCATCCTGGGCTATAACTGATCGTCGACAGACGCAAAGCCGGCATGCGGTGCGCGGGATGGCATGAGCCATCGCCAGCCCGTCAGCCCTCAATCCAGATCGGTTTGCAGGAAAAACTCGACGCGCTCGTCGCTTGGGCCGGCTGCCTCGCCGAAAGTCAGCCATCCGTGGCGACGCAGCGCGATCTCGTCACGGCGCAGGACGAAGGGCGCCTCACCGTCGACGCTGACATGGGTGCCGTTCGAGCTTCTGTCGACCAGCACATACCGCCCCGCGCGCGGCTCGACGACTGCCTGGAAGCGCGAGGCACGCCGATCCGCGACGACGATAGTCATGCTGCCATCGCGCCCGAGGGTTACCGGTGCTGACTCCGCGGTCATTTCCACCAGCGTTTCGCGATAACGCAGCGTGAGAAAGCCATATGCGACGGCGTGCTGACTCGGCTCGGCGACCAGGGTGAGGTCGGTCCCCTCTTGCCAGATCGCCTCGAACAGTTCCACGGGCTGATCCCGCCCGCGCACCCGGATCGGATACAGACTACGTGTGCGCTGCTGCACACTGGCCGACAGGTGCCCCACCGTCTCCTTGCTGGTAATGACCTGCCCGCGTGACGCCAGGGTGGTGAGCCGGGCCGCCAGATTTACGGTATCGCCGAACACGTCGCCCGACGCCTCGCGCAGGAGCGGCCCATGGTGCAGCCCGATATGGACCGACATCACGACCCCGGCCACCGGCGCCAGTTCCGAGACGGCCAGTTGCATGTCAATGGCTGCCAGCAGCGCCTTGTCCGCCGAAGGAAACATGACCATGAGCTCATCGCCGATAGTCTTGATGACCTGTCCCTGCCAGGCGCCGGCACAGGACGTCATCACCCGCATGCAGCGGCCGATGGCCGCCAGGGCCGCCGCGTCGCCCGCCAGTTCATACAGCCGCGTACTCCCGCTGACATCGGCAAACATCACCGACCCCAACGAGGCGTCGCCTAGCGCTTGTTGATCCACCCCAGCCTGGTCCATGCCGGATCTCGTCCTGGTCCACATCGCCCGGCATCCGTGCCGAGCCCTCCTGTGCGCGCTGCAAGGGGGGCCGCGCCAACCCGTGCGAGTCTGCACAGGAATTCTGGCACCGTGACCCCGGTAGCTCAACCCGAAAACGCACGCCCCGCCTTGCTCGCGGCATGGATCCCGCGTCTAATGAATGGATGCGGAGCATGCAGGTGGGAGACGGATATGCACTGCGCCGAATGCGACTTCGATAACCTTGCGGGCGCGAAGTTTTGCGAGGTATGCGGGACGCCGCTTGGACGGCGATGCCCGCACTGTGGCGAAAGCGCCAGCGCCACCGCGAAGTTCTGCCGGGCCTGTGGTACGCCACTGACTGGCGCGCAGACCACCGCCGCCCGTGCCAACGATTCCGCCGACACAGTTGCCGCAGCCGCCGCAGTCGCCGAAGCCGATACAACCGTCCACCTCGACGGCACCGGGCATGCCAACGAGCTGGCCCCGGTTCACTACACGCCACCCCATCTGGCACAGCGCATCCTTGCCGAGCAGGCGGCCATGGAAGCCCGGGGCGGCATCGGCGGCGAGCGCAAGACGATCACGGCGCTCTTTGCGGACATGGCAGGTTCCACGGCGTTGATCCAGGATCTTGACCCGGAAGAGGCGCGACGGCTGATTGACCCGGTGGTGACGCTGATGATGGAAGCCGTGCATCACTACGAGGGCTACGTCGCCAAGTTTCTTGGCGACGGCATCCTGGCACTGTTTGGCGCCCCGATCGCCCACGAAGACCACGCGCTGCGAGCCTTGTACGCGGCGCTCAGGATGCAGGAGGCAATGCGCCGCCACAGCGACCGGGTCCGCCTCGAGCAAGGCGTCCCGCTGCAGATTCGGGTGGGCATTCACACCGGCGAGGTGGTGGTGCGCTCGATCCGCAAGGACAATCTCCACACTGATTACGATCCGGTGGGACATACGATCCACATCGCGTCCCGGATGGAAGGGATCGCCACACCCGCGTCGATCCTGGTCAGCCCTTCGACACACAAGCTCGCCGAAGGGTATTTCCAGTTCAAGGCCCTCGGTACCACGCAAGTCAAAGGCGTGCGAGACCCGCTTGGCGTCTACGAAGTCCAGGGGCTCGGCGCCATGCGTACGCGGCTGCAGATCGCGGCGCACCGCGGCCTGGCACGGTTTGTCGGCCGCGAGGATGAAATGCAGCAGCTGCAAGGCGCCCTGGCGCGGGCCCGAGCCGGGCATGGGCAGATTGCCGGCGTGCGCGGCGAGGCCGGTGTGGGCAAGTCGCGTCTGTTCCATGAGTTCAAGGCTCGCTCGCAACAAGGCTGCCGGGTGCTGGAGACGTTTTCGGTCTCGCACGGCAAGGCGTTCGCCTATCTCCCGTTGATCGAACTCCTGAAGAACTACTTCCAGATGACGCCGCAGGACAGCGAGCGCAGCTGCCGTGAAAAGGTCACGGGCAGGCTGCTCACGCTGGACCGATCGCTGGAAGGGCACCTCCCCTACCTGCTCTACCTGCTCGGCGCCAGCGATCCGGACGCGGCGCTGGCCACCATGGATCCGGTCCTGCGCCGCCAGCGTACCTTCGATGCCATTGCGCATCTGCTGGTCCGGGAAAGCCTCGATGCGCCATTGCTGGTGCTTTTCGAGGATCTTCAGTGGCTGGATAGCGAAACCGAGACGTTTCTCAATCTGCTCATCGATCACGTGCCCGCAGCCCAGATTCTGCTTCTGGTCAATTATCGCCCCGAGTACGTGCATGACTGGGGCGCCAGTCCCTGCTACACCCAACTGGATCTGGAACCGCTGGGCCCCGCCGAAGCCGAGGGCCTGCTCACCGCGCTACTTGGCGATGACCGCAGTCTGGCGCCGCTCAAGCGTCTGGTGCTGGAAAAGACCGAAGGCAACCCGTTTTTCATGGAAGAAGTGGTCCAGACGCTCGTCGAGGAAGGCGCGCTGCTTGGGCAGCCGGGCGGCTACCGCATCGCGCAGGCCCCGGCGCTGCTACATATGCCGACCACGGTGCAGGGCGTGCTCGCCGCCCGGATCGACCGGCTCCCCCTCGCGCAGAAGGCGCTGCTGCAAACGCTCGCCATCATCGGCAAGGAGTTCCCGCTGGGCCTTGTCCGGCTGGTCAGCGCCGCCGATGAGCGCCAGTTGCGCCCGCTCCTTGCCGACCTGCAGGCGGCGGACTTCATCCACGAGCGCCCCGCTTTTCCCGAGGTCGAGTACGCCTTCAAGCACGCACTCACGCAGGAAGTTGCCGCCAACTCGCTGCTGATCGAACGGCGCAGCGCATTGCACGAGCGGACGGCCCAGGCAATCGAGACCCTGTTCCCGGACCAACTGAAAGACCACTGCGGCGAGCTGGCCCACCACTACAGTCTCAGCGGCAATGTCCCCAAGGCGATCGAGTACCTGCACGCCGCCGCCCAGCAAGCGCTGCAACGGTCCGCACAACCCGAAGCGATCCGTCATCTCGACACGGCGCTCGATTTGATCAAACGCCTGCCCGATACCCCCGAACGCGCCCGCCAGGAGCTCACGCTGTTGCTGACGCTTGGGTCCACCCTCATGGGCATCCGCGGTCAGGCCTCCCCAGAGGTGGAAGCTACCTACCGGCGTGCGCTGGCCTTGTGCGAGCAAGGCGAGCAAAGCGCGTACTACTTTTCCGCGCAACTCGGGTTGTGGGCCTTCTATCAACTCCGGGCGCAATACAACGTCTCTTCGCCGCTGGCAAAGCGCCTCGTTGGTATGGCGTTACGGTCACAAAATCCCAATCAGCTGGCAGAGGGCCATCGCGTGGTCGGCGCCACGGCGTTCCGGCTCGGACACCTTGAACAAGCGCGCTCGCACATGGAACAGGTGCTGGCACTGCAACGCCCGGAGCCCCCCCAGTTTGACTACATGATGGGGTATGGGCGGGATCCGGCAGTCCATGCCACGAGCACGCTGGGCTGGATCCTCTGGCACCTTGGCCTGCCGGACCAGGCACGCGCGCGCTGCCACGAGGCGCTCGCGATGGCACGCCAGCGCCCCGACACCGTCAATCTGGCGCTCTGCCTGATATTTGCCGCGGAAGTGCACCGGCGCTGCGGCGAGGCGCAACAAACCCGCGACTACGCGAAGGCGGCGATTGCCGTGGCGTGTGAACAAGGATTTCCCATTTACCTGGCCTGGGCGACGGTGCTGCAAGGCTGGGAGATGGCTGTGCTTGGCGATCCGCAGGATGGCGTCGCGCAAATCCGCCAGGGCCTGGCAGCCTACGCCGCCACCGGCGCGTCGCTCGGGCGCCCGAATCTGCTGGCAATGCTGGCCGAAGCCTGCGGCAGGGCCGGCGCGCCCGAGGCGGGTCTCGCAACGCTCGCCGAGGCCCTGGATTTCGTCCGGGAGACCGGGGAACGCATCGACGAAGCCATGTTGCACCGCCTGAGGGGTGAACTGATGCGCCAGTTGCCTAACCATGAGGCAGATGCCGAGGAATGTTTCCTGCAGGCCATGGCGGTGGCGCGGGACCAGGGCGCCAAGGCCCTGGCGCTGCAGGCCGCTGTACGCCTGGCCGAGGTGCGGCAGCAACAAGGCAGGCTGGATGCGGCGCGGGAGGTCCTGGCCCCGCTCTACAGCAGCGTTACCGAAGGCTTCGACCTGGCCGACTGGCAGCAAGCCAAGGCCCTGCTCGATCTGTCCCACGCCTAGCCACATGCCACCCTCCCTCGCCCCCGCCCCTGTAATGCCACCCCGAGCAGCAAATGCGATGCGCAGCCGGTTCGTGGCGTTGTGGTCACGCGCTGGCGGCAGCCAGGCCGAGGCGGTCTATGCGGCGCTCGCCGGCCGCTATGCGGAGCCTGCGCGGCACTATCACACGCTGCAGCATGTACGGCGGTGCCTGCGCGACCTGGACTGGGCACGCAGCGCAATCGCCGACGGCGATGCCGAGGCCGTGGAACTGGCGCTCTGGTGTCACGACGTGGTCTACACCCCTGGCGCCACCGACAACGAAGACCGCAGTGCAGAATGGCTCCGGCAATTATCCAGAGAAGGGGCTGGGGCTGGGGCTGAAGGTGAACCAGGCGTCGGGAATGGCATTGCCGGGATCGAACGTGTCGCACACCTGATTCTCGACACGTCGCATACCCACACGCCAGCGGACGCCGCCGGCTGCTTTGTGGTCGACATCGACCTGGCGGTGCTCGGCTATCCGCGCAGATGGTTCTGCGGCGACGCCGTGCGTTTGCGTGCGGAGCGTCCCGATCTCGATACGGTGACCTATGACCGCCGCGAACGGGCGTTTCTCAGTTCGCTGCTGGCCCGACCGCGCATCTATCTGACCGAGCCGTTTCACGACCGCTATGAAGCCCGCGCCCGCCGCAATCTGGCATGGCGCCTGGACCAGCCGTCCCCCCCGGGCCCGTGATCGCCGCTCAGAGGAACTCTGCCTTGATGTCGATACTCGAGCACTGGCCGATGCTCTCGTAGTTCTGCGCAAGCCATGCCTCGGCCTGCGCGCGGCCCTGGTCGCGCAGCTGGCACAGGAACGACCAATCCCCGTTGTACTTGCTCGACACATGCAGCGCGGCCATGGTCTCGTCGGATCGGATCGAGTGGATCAGCATTTCCTTCATGTCGTCCCCGTCCACCCGGCCCTGCTGGATCAAGGCAGTCACAAAGGCAATCGCGCGCATTTCGCGCATCAGCGACGAATTGAAGCTGATTTCATTGAGCCGGTTGAGGATGTCGGCGGCCGTGGTGGGCACGCCCCGGCGAATGATCGGATTGATGTGCACAATCACCACGTCCCGCGTCTCGCATTCATAAATCAGCGGAAAGATCGCCGGGTTTCCAACGTAGCCGCCATCCCAGTAGTACTGCCCTTCGATGGTCACCGCCTGGAAAAGTGTTGGCAGACAGGCGGATGCCAGCACCGCCTCGACGCACACATCCGCGCCGGAGAAGAGGCGAATCCGCCCGGTCTCGACGTTGGTCGCACACAGGAACAAGCGGATCGGGCACTGCTGGCGCAACCCCTCGAAATCCACCTGCTGCTCCAGCACATCGCGCAACGGGTTCATGTTGTAGGGATTGAACTGGTAAGGGGACAGTACCCGCAGCGCCATATCGGCCACGGCATACAACGGCGAGTAGTTCAATCCAAAGCTATGGCTGCCCTTGAGCCATGGGATCCATCGCAGGGGGCTATAACGCTGCGCCGATTCCGCGATGGCCAGCCAGAACGTATGCAGCGCCTCGCGCGCGCCCGCCGCGCCACCGCGCCGCAGCCCATTGGCGAGCACGACGGCATTCATGGCGCCGGCGCTCGTGGCGCTCACGCCCTCGATGGCAAGCCTGCCGTCCTCAAGCAGTTGATCCAGGACGCCCCAGGTGAAGGCGCCATGCATGCCGCCGCCCTGCAACGCCAGGGCCACAGGCTTCCCGTTCTTGCCGTCCATCGCTGCCCCTCCCGCCCGGGCGGCGTGCCACCGCCCCTTTCTGGCCGCGTATTTGTTGTGCGTTTTGGCTGCTGTACCGCACATATGCCTGCCGCGCCGGCCATTGCCCCCGATGGCCACTATCCTGAAAGTGTAGTGAAGATGCGCCGCCTGCTGGCTTCATCATGACCATGTGGCGACCACGGCATCGCGGTCCGAGCATATTGCACCGCAACAGCGCGGCCAGTATCATGCGCGATTCGAAAATTTTGCGCACACTGGTGGCTGCGGGAGGGCATGCTGGCCTCGACAGCCCAGGCGCCGGCCTGTGCGCCATCCACGATTTGTCCGCATCCCCCCGCAGGCACAATGCCAGTTTCATGGCCGCGGCAATCGGCGGCCACCTGCCCAGGAGCACGTATTGACTCATCCGGATCGCGACCTTGAACCCTCCAGCTTGATTCCGGTCAGCGCCAAGCCCAACCGCCGTCGGCCCACGGGCAAGACCCCGGCCACGGGCACGCTGTCGGACAAGGCGTCCATCGCCCGCCAGGACGCAGAGCGTCAGGGCCAGATGCGCGCGCTGATCACGCTTGGCCGGGAACGCGGCTATCTCACCCACGCGGATATCAACGACCACCTGCCGGATAACGTGACGCCGGCGGCGATGGACACCATCGTCAGCACGTTCAGCGACATGGGTGTGTCCGTGTACGAACAGGCGCCGGATGCCGAGACGCTCCTGCTGAACGACGCCCCGTCCACCGCCTCCGACGATCAGGCGGACGAAGAAGCGGAAGCGGCACTCTCCACCGTCGATTCGGAATTTGGCCGTACCACGGATCCCGTCCGGCTGTACATGCGCGAAATGGGCTCCAGCGAACTGCTGACCCGCGCCGGCGAAATCGGCGTCGCCAAACGCATCGAAAGTGGCCTCCAGGACATGATCCAGGCCATCGCCGCGTGTCCGTCGGTGGTGTCGATGATCCTGGCCGATGTGGACCGTATCGTCGCCGGCGAACTGCGCATCGACGAACTGGTCGACGGCATCAGCGACCCCGTGGACAGCGCTGCCGCCGACGATGGTGAGATGTCTGATGACGCGGCGGCCGCTTCAGACGATGCCGACGCTGACACCTCGGATGACGCCGACGACGCATCGGACGATGACGACGACGACGCTGGCGGCGGGGATTCCGAAAAGGCGAACGCCGCCCGCCTGGAACAGCTCACGGCCGACAGCCTGGTAATTTTTGCGCGCGTGCGTGCGCTGTTCGAACAGGTGCCCGAGGGTCCGGTGACGGGCCAGGCGCGCTCGGCCGCCATTGCGCGCGTGCGCGAGGACATCCAGCGCGAGCTGGCGCCGATCCGCTTTACGGCCAAGATGATCGACAGCCTGTGTGCGAGCGTGCACGACCAGGTGGCTGCCGTGCGGACCATCGAACGCAGCATTCTGGAAATTGCGGTCGAACGTTGCGGCATGCCGCGCGAGGCCTTTATCGCATCCTTCCCTGGCAACGAAACCGACCTGGAATGGACGCGCCGCACCGCGGCCACGTCGCGAGACTTTGGCCCGGCACTCGAACGGCACCTGCCGGCCATCCAGGCCGGTCAGCAGAAACTCATCGACATCGAAACAAAGGTTGCGCTGCCGCTGCAGCAGCTCAAGCAGATCAACCGCCAGATGAGTGCTGCCGAGCTGAAAATGCGGCAGGCCAAGCGCGAGATGATCGAAGCCAACCTGCGGCTCGTCATTTCCATCGCCAAGAAATACGTGAACCGGGGGATGATGTTCCTGGACCTCATCCAGGAGGGCAATATCGGCCTCATGAAGGCCGTGGACAAGTTCGAATACCGGCGCGGCTGGAAATTCTCGACCTACGCCACCTGGTGGGTCCGGCAGGCCGTGACGCGGGCGCTGGCCGACCAGGCGCGGACGATTCGTGTGCCGGTCCACATGATCGAATCCATCAACAAGCTCAATCGCATTTCGCGGGAGATTCTGCAGCAGACCGGGCAAGAACCCGATCCGGCAGTGTTGGCCGAGCGCATGGAGATGTCCGAGGAAAAGGTACGCGGGATGCTCAAGATCGCGCGGCAGCCGATTTCGCTTGAGACGCCGGTGGGCGATGACGGCGACGCAACGCTGGGCGACATGATCGAGGATGATGCGGCCAGTTCGCCGGCAGAAGCCGCCATCATGTCCGGCCTGCGCGCCCAGATCGAATCGGCCCTCGACGAACTTTCGCCGCGCGAGGCGAAGGTCCTGCGGATGCGTTTTGGCCTGGATATGAGCACCGAGCACACGCTGGAAGAAGTCGGCAAGCAATTCGACGTCACCCGCGAGCGGATCCGCCAGATCGAAGCCAAGGCGATGCGCAAGCTCAAGCATCCCAGCCGGGCCGACAAGCTCAAGCCGTTTCTCGATCGTTGAACCCGGGGCGGAGTCGACGCTCCGTCTCCGCCCTATAGCGCCCCTGGCGGGTCCAAAACCGCCCCGGGGCGTTATTCCCCGCCTCTTTCAGGGCGGCAGTACGCTCAAGCCCGACGCTCCGCTGGAGGTCGCCCTGCGCACGCTCCTGAGAACACCGTTGGCATCGAACTCGAACAGCACCGTCGACGACCGGATCTTGCCGCCGGCAAACAGGGGGCCAACGATCGGGATAAAGCTCTCCGGGTGCGTCTGGGAACTCGCAAACGAATAGATCAGGATTGTCGTTCCATTGCTTAGCGTCGCCTGGGAAGTCGGCCCGCCAATCAGGTTGACGACATCCTCCTGCGTGGAAAATCCGGGCAGGAAGTCCTCAAGTTGCTCCGGCCTGACCTCCACCCCCGTCGAGACACAGCCGCCCATCAGGCCGCCGATCAGGCCACACACCAGTGTCAATGCGGGAACCCGATTCATGTCGTTGCTGCCCTGTCCCGGCACCCCGGCGCTCAACATTTGAATGCCGGGGCAACGCGCCTGACGCGAATGTTCGACACCATTACCGATGCGCAAGGGGACACTCAAGGGGGCACTTCCAGCCACACGACCAGGCGGGAGCACATCGGTGCATCGCACCGTCGCGCATGCGGCATGGCCCTCACGGTAGTGCCCACGTGTCGGTCGCCCTTGCCTCACTTCAGGCTATACACCCCAGAGCCAGCCATGCAAGGTGAATGAACCCTGCCTGCTGCGTCGCCAGGGATCTTTTTGTCGCCCAGGAGATTCGGGAGCCAGCACCCGAATCGGGGCGCCCTGGTTTTTGGTACCATCCAGCCCCAAAACAAGCGCGCATACCGGAGGAACGCGGCACTATGGGCAAGACCGGCAATTTCGCTGTGAGATTTCTAACGATTCCTGCGGTGATGGCGTGCTGGCTGTTGACAGCTTGCACGACACCAGCGCCCACCCATTCCGGCCGCCAGCTGTCTACGTACGATATGTCGACGGAGTACGCCACCGAATACTCCCCGGACGGGTTCACGTTGCTGGTCCACCACCGCTATCAGCAATTCACGATGCTGCGCAGCACCGCTGCGGCCGAGTGCAAAACGGCCGCCAGCAGTGTGGCCGCCAGTCTCGCAGACCGATGGAACCGCAAGGTCGCGCCAATGGACGACAGTCGCGTCCAGCTGAATACCAGCAGAAACTGGCTCGGGAAAATCACGGAATGTTCGGCAAAGGTGCCGGTCGTCTGGCAACGCTGAGGCGCACAAGCACCGGTTCACCTGCTTTCCTGGCATCGGCATCCGGACTTGCCAACCGCATCAGTCAGTCCCCAAGAAAGATCCGTCTCTGCGCATTGTCGATGTGACGCCGCATTGCCTCCGACGCCTGTATCGGCGATCGCTCGGCGATGGCGTCGATGATGGCGCGGTGCTCGGCCTGGACTACGTCGAATCGGGCCGCCACGCGCGCCTGCCCGAGGTTACGCGCCAGTTCCATGCACTGGCGGATGGGTCCAAGGGCATGCTCGATGGTCGAGACGAAGAACGGGTTGTGCGATGCACGCGCAATGGCCAGGTGCAACTGCAGGTCTTCTTCGACGCCCATCGCCCCGCTTTCCTGCGTGCGGTCCAGTGCGCCGTACGCAGCGCGGATGGTGTCAAGGTCGGCGGCGGTGCGCATCTGGGCGGCAATCTCGGCCGCGCCGACTTCCACGCAAAGGCGAAACGCATAGTAGTGCTGGATATCGGCAATGCTCTGGATCTGCGGGCTGGCGCTTGCCTGGCTGCGCACGGGCATGCGCTGCACAAAGCTGCCCGAGCCGCGGCGTGATACCACAATGCCTTCCGAGCGCAAGCGCGACAGCGCCTCGCGCACCGTGGTGCGCGATACCGCGTACCGATTTGCCAGATCCACTTCCGTCGGCAGTTTCTGGTCCGCGGCGAACTCGCCACGGAGGATGGCAGCAATGATCAGCTTGCAGACCTGCTCAGAACGGCTTGTGCTGTCGCTGGCCGTCAATACGATGTCTTCCAAGCGCTCTTCCCATTGAAATTGAAGCCGTGTGCCGGTGGTCCGGCAACTAGTCCGAAGTTGTCACACTACCATACCGCGCCTGACTATTTGAAGCCACTGCAGTGTGGTCATCGTACGTCACAAAATTCGCCGAATACGGCACTTTGGTGACCGGGTATACCCCTGACCCTCACTTTCCACGTTGACTTCATCGTCGATTCCCACGAAAGTTGCCGGACTTAAACATGAAGTTGTCGGACTAATCATGCGCATTACGTTGTACGACGTCGCATAAATACCGGCAGATCGATCGAGAACATCTCCCGGAGTTTTATCGTGACCAGGATTGCATTGAGCGGCGCGGGCGGCCAGCTGGGCAAATTGCTCCGCGCAGTATTGCCCACGCGCGGCTATCAGTTGCGGGCATCGGGGCACATCACCCCACTCGCCCCGCTGACCGAAGGTGAGGACGTGATGCACGGCGATTTGCGCGACCCCGCCGTCGTGGATCGGCTACTGCAAGATGTAGACGTACTCATTCACATGGCCGGCACCAGCGTAGAGCGCCCGCTGCCGGAAATCATCGACAACAACCTACGGTCGCTCTACGAAATCTACGAAGGCGCACGCCGCCAGCGTGTGCGCCGCGTGATTTTTGCCAGTTCCAACCATGCCATCGGCATGTACCCGGTGACCGAGACCTTGGGCACGGACTGCGAATTCCGGCCCGACGGCTTCTACGGGCTGAGCAAGATGTGGGGCGAAGGCATGGCGCGCCTTTACTGGGACAAGCACGGCATCGAGACCGTTTGCATTCGCATTGGCAGTTGCGTGGAGCGCCCGACCGAGCCCCGTCACCTGAGCACATGGCTTGGCCATGACGATTTCGTGCATCTCGTCGACCGGAGCATCAAGGCAGCCGATGTGGGCTTCGCCGTGGTGTGGGGCGTATCGGCCAACACGCGCAGCTACTGGGATAACCGCGAGGCTGCAGCCCGCCTGCAATACCTGCCGACACAGAACGCCGAGGATTTTGCCGACGACATCCTGTCACGCCCTGATCCGCTCGACGCCGTTGCACGCCGGCACCAGGGCGGCAGCTTCGCCAGCATCGACTACACGGCGCCGGAGGATCGCCCGGGGCGCTGATCACGCCTCGTCTTCCGCCAACGCCAAAGAACAAGACGCGGCGACGCGCGCCGCGACAGACAAGACAGTAACCGAGGAGACAAACGATGAAACGTATCAAGGGCATGCGCTGGTGGATGGTCAGCCTGGTCACGATGGGCCTGATCGTCAACTATCTGGCGCGAAATACGCTGTCGGTAGCCGCGCCGACCATGATGACCGAGCTGAACATGACCACGCAGCAGTACTCCTACGTGGTGGTGGCATGGCAGGTCTGTTATGCGCTGATGCAACCGGTGGCGGGCCTGGTGCTCGACGCCATCGGCACCAAGATTGGTTTTGGCATTTTTGCCCTGGCCTGGTCGCTGGCATGCGCGGCGGCGGCGCTGGCCACCGGCTGGCAGGGCATGGCGTTCTTCCGCGGCCTGCTCGGGCTTACCGAGGCGGCCGGTATTCCGGGAGGCGTGAAGGCCACCACCGAGTGGTTTCCGGCCAAGGAAAGATCGGTCGCCATCGGCTGGTTCAACATCGGTTCGTCGATTGGCGCGCTTTGCGCCCCGCCGCTCGTGGTCTGGACGATCCTGCATGGCGGCTGGCAGTTGTCGTTCGTGGTGGTTGGCGTGCTTGGCGTGGCATGGACCGCGCTATGGGCACTGTTCTACAAGCATCCGAAGCAACAGAAGCGTCTGTCCGACGAAGAGCGCGAGTACATCCTGGCCGGACAGGAGTCGCTGCACAAGGACAGCGGCGCGCCCAAGGCAAGCTGGCTGCAAATCGTGCGTGGCCGCAACTTCTGGTCGATCGCGATTCCCCGTTTCCTGTCGGAACCCGCATGGCAGACGTTCAACGCCTGGATTCCGCTGTACATGGCCACCGAACGCCATATGAACATCAAGGAAATTGCGATGTTCGCGTGGCTGCCGTTCCTGGCCGCAGACATCGGTTGCGTGCTGGGCGGCTACCTGAGCCCGTGGTTCCACAAGCATCTGAAGGTATCGCTGTTCACGTCGCGCAAGCTCGTAATGCTGGTCGGCTGCCTGTCCATGATCGGCCCCGCATGCGTCGGGCTGGTCGATAGCCCTTATGCGGCCATCGCGCTGCTGTGCGTCGGCGGTTTCGCCCACCAGACGCTTTCCGGCGCGCTGTATTCGATCACGTCCGACGTGTTCGGTAAGAACGAGGTGGCCACCGCCACGGGTCTGGCGGGCATGACCGGCTATCTGGGCGCCACGCTGTTCACCCTGGTGTTCGGCTTGGCCGTCACGCATATCGGCTACAGCCCGCTGTTCGTGGTGTTGGCCGTGTTCGACCTGGTGGCGGCAGCCGTCGTGTTCGTGATGGCACGCGAACGCGTGGCGCCCGCCGCACCGAACCCCGGCATGCAGTCGACACCGGCCCATTCCTGACCCCACGGTCAGTCAAAGTCCGCTTTCTGCACGACTTCCGAAGTACCGGCAGTGCCCGCTGCGGCCCGAACGCATCCGCGTTCGCGGCCCGGGCGCATGCCGTCTGCGCTTTCCCGCTTTCCCGCTTTCCCGCTTTCCCGCTTTCCCGCTTTCCCGCTTTCCCCAATTCCAACGCAAAACGATGCAAAAACAACGAGGAGAATCCACGATGACACTGAAATGGCAAGTTGCAGCATTGAGCCTGCTGGCAGCAAGCGCCGCCAGCGCACAATCCAGCGTGACGCTGTACGGCGTAGCTGACGCCGGTATCGAGTACACGAACAAGTCCGCGCCCACGGCCGCCGGCACCAGCGGTGGCAGCGCAATGCGCGTCACGTCCGGCAACCAATCCGGATCGCGCTGGGGCATGCGCGGCGTGGAGGATCTGGGTGGTGGCCTCAAGACCCTGTTTGTGTTGGAAAGCGGCGTCAACTTCGACACCGGTACGTCGGGCCAGGGCGGCCGCCTGTTCGGTCGTAACGCCTATGTCGGCCTGCAAGGTCCGTACGGCACGTTCTCGCTCGGCCGCCACACCACGCCTTACTTCGACTTCGGCCTGCTCTACGATCCGATGGCGATCTCCACGCGCTATGGCATCACGTCCATCGCGCCGGAATTCGGCTCGCGTGCGGACAACAGCGGCAAGTACATCGGCACCTTCGGCGGCCTGACGGTGTCCGCCCTGTACAGCCTCACAAACAACGGCACGGAGATTCCCGGCAACTTTACCAACGGCCGGGAATACAGCTTCTCGGCCACCTATGCCACGGGCCCGCTGTCCATCGGTGCGATCTACGACCAGGCAAACAACGTGGGGGATGCGAGCGCACAACTTATCCGCCGCGCGTCGGCTGCGGGATCGTATTCGTTTGGTGCGGCCAAGGCGTATGCGGGCTATCGTTGGGCCAAGGCATTCAATGGCGCCACGCTGCCGGGCGGCCAGTTCGCGAATGGTGGTTCCAATCTGTACTGGGCGGGACTCGGCTATCAGTTCACGCCGGCATTTTCGGTGATTGGCGCCGCGTATTACCAGGACTTCCGGAATTCCGGCGCCGATCCGTGGGACTTCGTCGCCACGGCCGACTACGCGTTTTCCAAGCGCACGGACGTCTACCTCTCCGTGTCGTACGTGAAGAACAAGAACAACTCGAATCTTGGCGTGAACGGCTTTAACACCAACAGCCCGACGGACAGCGCCTTCGTCCAGAACGGCGCCAATCAGTTTGGCGCCACGATGGGCATCCGCCACAAGTTCTGACCCGGCTTTTCGCTGTCGTAGACAGAATCACGCGCGGATTTCCGCGCGACATCTACACGGTGAGGCGAACCTTTCCGAAGGCCCGCCTCATCGGCCAAATCATCGGGCCGTGCTTTTTCGAACTTGTTCGATGGACGGGGCGCGCGCGGCCGGGCATTTGCACCGGGGCGGGAAGGTAAAGGGGACAGAAACGGGGACGGGCATTTTGCCGTCAACGGGCGCCTTCGCGTTTGTTTCGCGCAAAAGCAAAACCCCCAAGCTTTTGGGCTTGGGGGTTCTGGGTATAAGAGCCTGGCGATGACCTACTTTCACACGGGTAGTCCGCACTATCATCGGCGCAAAGTCGTTTCACGGTCCTGTTCGGGATGGGAAGGGGTGGTTCCAACTCGCTATGGTCACCAGGCATGACTGGTTGCCGCACTGACCGAGGTCAGCGCAGCGAATCTGGGTGTAGTAAAGAGGTTGTGTTTGTATGCCTTCGGCACACGCGGACTCTCGTCCAACCAGGTCAAACACACTGGTTATAGGATCAAGCCTTACGGGCAATTAGTACTGGTTAGCTTAACGCATTACTGCGCTTCCACACCCAGCCTATCAACGTCCTGGTCTCGAACGACCCTTCAAGGAGGTCAAGCCTCCAGGGAATCCTCATCTTCAGGCAAGTTTCCCGCTTAGATGCTTTCAGCGGTTATCTCTTCCGTACATAGCTACCCTGCGATGCCTCTGGCGAGACAACAGGTACACCAGCGGTACGTCCACTCCGGTCCTCTCGTACTAGGAGCAGCCCCCGTCAAGATTCCAACGCCCACGGCAGATAGGGACCAAACTGTCTCACGACGTTTTAAACCCAGCTCACGTACCTCTTTAAATGGCGAACAGCCATACCCTTGGGACCGGCTACAGCCCCAGGATGAGATGAGCCGACATCGAGGTGCCAAACACCGCCGTCGATATGAACTCTTGGGCGGTATCAGCCTGTTATCCCCAGAGTACCTTTTATCCGTTGAGCGATGGCCCTTCCATTCAGAACCACCGGATCACTATGTCCTGCTTTCGCACCTGCTCGACTTGTCGGTCTCGCAGTTAAGCACGCTTTTGCCATTGCACTTTAGGTACGATGTCCGACCGTACCAAGCGTACCTTCGAACTCCTCCGTTACACTTTGGGAGGAGACCGCCCCAGTCAAACTGCCTACCATGCACTGTCCCCGACCCGGATTCACGGGCCAAGGTTAGAACCTCAAACAAACCAGGGTGGTATTTCAAGGACGGCTCCACGTGAACTAGCGTCCACGCTTCAAAGCCTCCCACCTATCCTACACAGATCGGTTCAAAGTCCAATGCAAAGCTACAGTAAAGGTTCATGGGGTCTTTCCGTCTAGCCGCGGGGAGATTGCATCATCACAAACACTTCAACTTCGCTGAGTCTCGGGAGGAGACAGTGTGGCCATCGTTACGCCATTCGTGCAGGTCGGAACTTACCCGACAAGGAATTTCGCTACCTTAGGACCGTTATAGTTACGGCCGCCGTTTACCGGGACTTCAATCAAGAGCTTGCACCCCATCATTTAATCTTCCGGCACCGGGCAGGCGTCACACCCTATACGTCCACTTTCGTGTTTGCAGAGTGCTGTGTTTTTATTAAACAGTCGCAGCCACCATTTTATTGCAACCCCTTCACCCTTCTGGCGCAGGCCAGTCAAGCTACCAGGGCGTACCTTATCCCGAAGTTACGGTACCAATTTGCCGAGTTCCTTCTCCCGAGTTCTCTCAAGCGCCTTAGAATACTCATCTCGCCCACCTGTGTCGGTTTGCGGTACGGTCTCGTATGACTGAAGCTTAGAGGCTTTTCTTGGAACCACTTCCGATTGCTTCGCAGCATAAAGCCGCTCGCCCCACATCCTTGAATTCCGCGCCCGGATTTGCCTAAGCGCCTTCTCCAATGCAGGGACCGGGACTTCCAACACCCGGACAACCTTCCGCGATCCGTCCCCCCATCGCATCATACGACGGTGCAGGAATATTAACCTGCTTCCCATCAGCTACGCATCTCTGCCTCGCCTTAGGGGCCGACTCACCCTACGCCGATGAACGTTGCGTAGGAAACCTTGGGCTTACGGCGAGGGGGCCTTTCACCCCCTTTATCGCTACTCATGTCAGCATTCGCACTTCTGATACCTCCAGCATCCTTTACAAGACACCTTCACAGGCTTACAGAACGCTCTCCTACCACGCGCTTACGCGCGTCCGCAGCTTCGGTATATAGCTTAGCCCCGTTACATCTTCCGCGCAGGACGACTCGATCAGTGAGCTATTACGCTTTCTTTAAAGGGTGGCTGCTTCTAAGCCAACCTCCTGACTGTTTTAGCCTTCCCACTTCGTTTCCCACTTAGCTATATTTGGGGACCTTAGCTGGCGGTCTGGGTTGTTTCCCTCTTGACACCGGACGTTAGCACCCGATGTCTGTCTCCCGTGATTGCACTCTTCGGTATTCGGAGTTTGCTATGGCGGGGTAATCAGCAATAGACCCCCCAACCATGACAGTGCTCTACCCCCGAAGGTGAGACACGAGGCACTACCTAAATAGTTTTCGGAGAGAACCAGCTATTTCCAGATTTGTTTAGCCTTTCACCCCTATCCACAGCTCATCCCCTAACTTTTCAACGTTAGTGGGTTCGGTCCTCCAGTACGTGTTACCGCACCTTCAACCTGGCCATGGATAGATCATCTGGTTTCGGGTCTACACCCAGCGACTCAACGCCCTGTTCGGACTCGCTTTCGCTACGCCTTCCCTAATCGGTTAAGCTTGCCACTGAATGTAAGTCGCTGACCCATTATACAAAAGGTACGCCGTCACCCGTTTCCAGGCTCCGACTGTTTGTATGCATGCGGTTTCAGGATCTATTTCACTCCCCTCCCGGGGTTCTTTTCGCCTTTCCCTCACGGTACTGGTTCACTATCGGTCGATCACGAGTATTTAGCCTTGGAGGATGGTCCCCCCATCTTCAGACAGGATTTCACGTGTCCCGCCCTACTTGTCGCACACCTAGTTCCACAAATCTGTTTTCGCATACAGGGCTATCACCTGCTATGGCCGGGCTTTCCATCCCGTTTTGCTAACAGTTCTGCTAAAGAGTGCAAGGCTCTTCCCATTTCGTTCGCCACTACTCTGGGAATCTCGGTTGATTTCTGTTCCTGCAGCTACTTAGATGTTTCAGTTCGCCGCGTTCGCTTCCCTGACCTATGTATTCAGTCAGGGATGACCCATTCGGGCCGGGTTTCCCCATTCGGACATCTCCGGATCAAAGCTTGTTTGCCAGCTCCCCGAAGCTTTTCGCAGGCTACCGCGTCCTTCATCGCCTGTGATCGCCAAGGCATCCACCACATGCACTTGTTCGCTTGACCCTATAACGAGTGTGTCTAACGCTTCCGTTATCCACGCTGGCTACAGGTCTGAGTTCTCGCGTTTGTGCCGTATTCCAAGTCATCTTTCGATCACTTAAATACATTTTGGTTGATACAATCACAACCCGGTATCGCGTTTGTACTGCAGCGTCTCATCAACGCTTCGCGACACCTTTACTACATCCCATATTGTTAAAGAACAGCCGACTTGCGTCGCTTGGCAATGCCAAATGAAAGCACTCAGCATTGAATGCTTTCATTTGGCTACCAACCAAGTAATCTCGTTACCCCGATCCTTGATCCAGGTAAGTGGTGGAGGATGACGGGATCGAACCGACGACCCCCTGCTTGCAAAGCAGGTGCTCTCCCAGCTGAGCTAATCCCCCGCGTGATAACTTGGTGGGTCTGGTAGGACTTGAACCTACGACCCCCGCCTTATCAAGACGGTGCTCTAACCACCTGAGCTACAGACCCTTGGCTGTAACAGCAAACAACCGATAAGTGTGAACGCTTGACTTGTGAACACAAGCCTCTGGAAAGGAGGTGATCCAGCCGCACCTTCCGATACGGCTACCTTGTTACGACTTCACCCCAGTCATGAACCCTGCCGTGGTAATCGCCCTCCTTGCGGTTAGGCTAACTACTTCTGGCAAAACCCACTCCCATGGTGTGACGGGCGGTGTGTACAAGACCCGGGAACGTATTCACCGCGGCATGCTGATCCGCGATTACTAGCGATTCCAGCTTCACGTAGTCGAGTTGCAGACTACGATCCGGACTACGATGCGTTTTCTGGGATTAGCTCCCCCTCGCGGGTTGGCAACCCTCTGTACGCACCATTGTATGACGTGTGAAGCCCTACCCATAAGGGCCATGAGGACTTGACGTCATCCCCACCTTCCTCCGGTTTGTCACCGGCAGTCTCTCTAGAGTGCCCTTGCGTAGCAACTAAAGATAAGGGTTGCGCTCGTTGCGGGACTTAACCCAACATCTCACGACACGAGCTGACGACAGCCATGCAGCACCTGTGTCCACTTTCTCTTTCGAGCACCTAATGCATCTCTGCTTCGTTAGTGGCATGTCAAGGGTAGGTAAGGTTTTTCGCGTTGCATCGAATTAATCCACATCATCCACCGCTTGTGCGGGTCCCCGTCAATTCCTTTGAGTTTTAATCTTGCGACCGTACTCCCCAGGCGGTCAACTTCACGCGTTAGCTACGTTACTGAAGAAATGAATCCCCAACAACTAGTTGACATCGTTTAGGGCGTGGACTACCAGGGTATCTAATCCTGTTTGCTCCCCACGCTTTCGTGCATGAGCGTCAGTGACGTCCCAGGGGGCTGCCTTCGCCATCGGTATTCCTCCACATCTCTACGCATTTCACTGCTACACGTGGAATTCTACCCCCCTCTGACATACTCTAGCCTTGCAGTCACAAGCGCAATTCCCAAGTTGAGCTCGGGGATTTCACGCCTGTCTTACAAAACCGCCTGCGCACGCTTTACGCCCAGTAATTCCGATTAACGCTCGCACCCTACGTATTACCGCGGCTGCTGGCACGTAGTTAGCCGGTGCTTATTCTTCCGGTACCGTCATCCGCCCCAGGTATTAACCAGAGCGTTTTCTTTCCGGACAAAAGTGCTTTACAACCCGAAGGCCTTCTTCACACACGCGGCATTGCTGGATCAGGGTTGCCCCCATTGTCCAAAATTCCCCACTGCTGCCTCCCGTAGGAGTCTGGGCCGTGTCTCAGTCCCAGTGTGGCTGATCGTCCTCTCAGACCAGCTACTGATCGTCGCCTTGGTGGGCCTTTACCCCACCAACTAGCTAATCAGACATCGGCCGCTCCTGCTGCGCGAGGCCTTTCGGTCCCCCGCTTTCACCCTCAGGTCGTATGCGGTATTAGCTAATCTTTCGACTAGTTATCCCCCACAACAGGGTACGTTCCGATGTATTACTCACCCGTTCGCCACTCGCCGCCAGACCGAAGTCCGCGCTGCCGTTCGACTTGCATGTGTAAGGCATGCCGCCAGCGTTCAATCTGAGCCAGGATCAAACTCTTCAGTTCAATCTCTGTGTGGTGCCGAAGCACCTCGCTCTTTCGAGCGGTCGCTCACTCTCAGAAAACTGACTGGCTCACGTCTCGCGACGCAAACCAACATGTTTTACTGTGCGAGCACTGATAACTTTTGAAGCATCACGCAGACCGAGGTCTCCGTGGCGTTCGCCATCAAGCGCCCACACTTATCGGTTGTTTGGTTGTTAAAGAACTTCAGCGCCGGCTTTGCCGTTCGCTGTCGCTGCGTCGTTTTCGTTGCAGCGGAGAAACGAGATTATCAAGGGTATTCCCTGATTCGTCAAGCGTTTCGGAGAATTTCTTTTTTTCTTCCGCCTGCGTTGCCCGGCGCAAAAAACCTTCAGTTATTCTCCCCCGCCGCCTTGATGCGTTCACCTGCAGCAGCGGGGAGCGAATATTAATGCTTCCACGTCGCGCTTGCAAGCAATTTTCAAAAGATGACTATAGGGCGCCCGATCGTCTTGCAGGCATGGGCTAGCGCTCCTGCGCCGGAACATCAACCCTCCATCGGCGGAAAGCGGACCACTCTGCACCAGGCAGGGAATTCAAGGGCCTCGCACAAACTCCACCCGGATGTTCATGCGAACCGCGTCCGCCACGGTCGGGAACCAGGTAGAGAAGCCAAATTCGCGACGGCTGACTTCTCCGGTCGCGGAGAAGGCGATTGCGTTATCGCGCTGCAGACTCACGCCCAGATCACTCGGTGCCACTGCCAGCCGGACCGGGTGGGTAATGCCGCGGATCGTGAGGTTGCCCAATAGCCAGCCAGTACCCTCACCGGTCAAGACAAAGCGCGTGCTGACGAAACTGATCTCAGGATAGCGATCCACGTCGAGCATACCGCTGCTCCGGATGATTGGTGACAGGAAGCGCGGACGCGCCTCGACGCTCGACGCATCGATCGTCACCGTGACACGGCCTGCCTCAAGTCCACCCTCCGCTCCCTCAAGCTGCGCATTCACGCGTTGAAATTGCATCTTGATCCGAGAGTTTGAGAACGCATCGACGTCAAGCGTAACGCTGGAATGCTGCAGGACATATCGGTCAGACCGCCCCTCCGTCTCGCTGAGCTGTGCGTGACCGACCGCAGTCGTCAGCGATATAACAGTCGCAAACGCAAGTTCTACGATCGCGTGCCCGCGGGTGGCACGGAACCAGGGTGGCGAATCGCGCACGGCGCCTCCTCGGCGGAAGAACAATGCCTGCGCTGAGTAAACACCCCGCCACCAGGCTTTATTCCCCCTACCACTTCCCCGAATGCCGAAAGATCGCCGGCTGGTCTTCTTGCGCTTCAGACCACCTGGTGAACCGCGCAAACTAGTCGCGCTTTATGCCCGCACCGGTTTCGAGTCGGATCTTGAGTTGCCGCACCGCTACAGCGGACTCCGCGTCGATCTATTCGCGTAGTGCCGCCCAGGGTCAATTTAAAGAGTACACAATTCCTGCCGGTTGGAGTCGCGGAACGAGGGCCATGATTCGGTTGATGGCGCCCAAGACTCTGCCGTCGGCCAGTGCCGAGGCAATCGTCCCTTCCTTCAGTGGCACAGGGACGCAACAAGGTCGGCGAGGACACCGTCTTCGTCGGCACGCTTCAGTACGCGAAGCGCGTCGAAGGTACCCCCATCGGAAAGTTGGGCATAGCCGTATCGGTCGCCCAGTTCGTCTAAAGCGTCGCCACGTGCCAGCAGGAGCAGCGTGAGACAGTAGCGCCCGTGAAGTTCGGCCAGGCTGCGCAAGTCTTCCATATCGGGAGGATGCCCTTCCACGCTGGGCAAGCCGTGCTCATCGATGGACGGGACAAGGATGGTCTCGTTGGGCGCATCTCCATCGGACTCAATCTCGACGAAACTGGTCTGGCCAGCCTCGGTGCGAAGGCACAGTACGTAGTGATTGCCGAAAATCTGCAGGCTTTCCTGAGCCATCGTCGTGGTTTCCTGGTCGAGTACTGAACGTAATCTACCAGAACCGGTTTGGGTGTCCGGAAAGCGACTGGATGCCGATAGCCGCCGCGGTTCTCGCTCGTCAGGAGGCAACGTTCGCCTTCCAAAGCACGAGCGCACAGGGAAGAGAGCCTACCCTGTCACACTCCTGGCGCCGGGATCGGCAAACGCGATCGTTCGTGCCGACACATGACTAGAATGCTTCGACAAAAATAAGGAGAGGCGAGTCCGGCTGACTGGCTCGCACTCTCCGCAACGCTTCACGAGCCGTACAGTGCCAGCGATCGCGCACGCGATCGCTGGCACTCCCCGGGGCGCACGGTCGGCGCGGTTACTGAGTCTTCGTCTTGTCTACGGATACCGCCTTGGCGGTCGCAGGATGCGCGGCCGGCGAGGTCGGCGCAACCGACGCCGTGGCACCTGCCTTTGTCTTATTGGCGTCGGTCTTTGCGTCAGCCGTCGGCGCTCCCGCTGCGGGCTTGGCCGCCGCCGCCTCGCCAGTCTTGCCTGTCTTGTGATGGCTCGCCTTGGCGGTCGACTTGTGGTGGGTGGTGCTGACATCGGCCTTGCCCTTGGTGGCCGTTACCTTGTCGTGGGTTGCTGCGCCTTGCGATGGCGTCGCGGAAGCTGGCACGCCAGTCTGCGCGAAAACGGTACCAACGAGGGCGGCGGAGGCGAGAGCAGCGAACAGCTTCTTCATGGCGGGAACTCCTGGGAGATTTTTTCAGCATCGACGACCGTGTCGTGCTTACCGGAAGAAACGGCGGCTGCTCTGCGAGAGTTGACCCGGAAGTCGTGACAATCCGTAAGTCTTGCAACTGCACTGCCGCGCGCAGATTGGGGCGGCCATGGGTCCTCATCTGCGGTCAAGGCTGGATCGCTTGCAATAGGGCCCTCGACACCTACCATAGAGCCGTCTATCAAGTCGGAGAGCGGCCATGGAACTCAGCGTCGTGCAGGTTTCGAAACCAGAGACCTGCAACTTCATTCTTGGTCAGTCGCACTTCATCAAGACTGTCGAGGATCTGCACGAGGCACTTGTGGGGACCGTTCCGGGTATTCACTTCGGTCTCGCGTTCTGCGAAGCCTCAGGCAAACGCCTGGTGCGGTGGTCGGGCACCGACGATGCCATGATCGATCTGGCCTGCCAGAATGCCATGGCCATCGCCGCCGGTCACACATTCCTGATCTTTCTGGGTGACGGTTTCTTCCCCGTGAACGTAATGGGCGCCGTGCGTGCGGTACCTGAGGTGTGCCGCATTTACTGCGCCACGGCCAACCCTGCGCAGGTCATCGTTGGCCAGACGGAACTGGGCAGAAGCATCCTGGGAGTGGTAGACGGTGCCTCACCGGTCGGCCTCGAGACCGAGGCAGATATCGCCGAACGCAAGGCATTGCTGCGGCACTTCGGCTACAAGCTCTGATCGCGATGTTGTACTCAACCCTGGGCGCGCCTCGCCGGGCTCAGGGGCTGCGAGATTACGCCCTTGCATTGAGCGCCCCATGAGGCACTTTAACGCCGATACTCAGTCAGCGCGCCGGGCACGGGATGCGACCGCGTGCACGGGTATCGCCGGATATGGTGTTTGCGGCCTATATCGCCAATAATGGTCGAACAGCCATGGCCGGACGGGGGGCGACCCATGCTTTATAGTCCCGACGCAATTCGCACGATCGCCCTGTTGGGGCACACGGGGGGCGGCAAGACCTCCCTGGTCGAAGCGTTGCTCCACAAGGGTGGTGCGCTGCACAGCCCTGGCAGTGTCGAGCGCGGCACGACAACCTGCGATTTCGATCCGCTTGAGCACAAATACCGCCATTCGCTCACCAGCGCGGTCGCCCACCTCCACTATCACGACACCCGCATCTACCTGCTCGACACGCCGGGCTATCCCGACTTCTCTGGCCTGTCGATGAGCGCCATGGCGGCGGTTGAAACCGCTGCCATCGTCATCAACGCCCAGACTGGCGTGGATATGGCGACGCGTCGCATGATGGCGTGGGCGCAGGCACGCAAGTTATGCCGGATGATCATCGTCAATGGCATTGACAAAGAGAAGGTGGATCTGCCGTCGCTGCTAGCTGACATTCAAGAGGCGTTCGGCAAGGAGTGCCTGCCGATCAATCTCCCAGCCCGGGGCGCCACCCAGGTCGTAGATTGCTTCTTCAACCCGGCGGGTGACGCCGATTTCCTGTCCGTGGCATCGGCTCATGAGGCTCTCGTCGATCAGGTCGTCGAGATGGACGCCGAATTGATGGAACGGTATCTCGAACAAGGCCAGCAAATCGCACCTGAACAGTTGCACGCACCATTCGAGCGGGCACTGCGCGAGGGCCATCTGGTGCCGATCTGCTTCACCTCGGCAACCAATGGCACCGGCGTCGCCGAACTGCTCGACGTATTCGTGCGGCTGCTGCCAAACCCGACCGAGGGAAATCCCCCGCTGTTTTCCCGTGACGCGGGTCAGCACCAGGTAACTGTTCGGGCCGAACCCGTGCCCGACAAACATGTGCTTGCGCATGTCTTCAAGATCACGATCGATCCGTACCTTGGCAAAATGGCGGTGTTCCGCATCCACCAAGGCACGATCACGCGCGACAGCCAGCTCTATATCGGCGAGGGTCGCCAGCCGTTCAAGGTCGCGCATCTATTGATGCTGCAGGGAAAGGAGCGCGTCGAGGTGCCACAGGCGGGTCCGGGCGACATCTGCGCCGTGGCAAAGATCGACGAGATCAACTTCGACGCCGTGCTGCATGACGCCAGTGAGGACGGCAACATCCACCTGGCACCGCTCGATTTCCCCACGCCGATCTACGGCTTGGCGATTGAGCCGGCGCGCCGGGGTAACGAGCAGCGCCTGTCCGAGCTACTACAGAAGCTCACAGCCGGCGACCCCTGCCTGCATATCGAACATCCAGCCGGCACCAATGAAACCGTCATACTTGGCCTGGGCGAGTTCCAGCTACGCTGTGCGCTGGAGCGCCTGACCGATCATTACAAGCTGGAGGTCGTGACGCGGCCGCCCAAGATCGCCTATCGGGAAACCATCGACGGCAAGGCTGAAGGACATCACCGCCACAAAAAGCAAACCGGGGGCGCCGGTCAGTTCGGCGAGGTGTTTCTTCGCGTCGAGCCGCTCCCCCGTGGCGCGGGCTTCGAGTTCGTTGATGCGGTCAAGGGGGGCGCCATTCCGGGCCAGTTCATTCCCGCTGTCGAGAAGGGCATCCGCCAGGTTCTAGACAGCGGCCCGCTGGCCGGCTTTCCCATGCAGGACGTGCGCGTCATCGTCTTCGATGGCAAGAGCCATTCCGTCGACTCGAAGGAAGTGGCCTTCGCCGTGGCAGGGCGCAAGGCCTTTGTCGACGCCGTGCTCAAGGCCCGGCCGAGCGTACTCGAGCCGATCGTGGATATCGAAGTGACGATGCCCGAGGCTGCAATGGGCGACATCATCAGCGACCTCTCGTCCAAACGCGGCCAGGTCCGCGGCACACGGAGCGCGGCCGGCAACAACGTCATCGTCGTGGGACAGGTACCGCTATCCGAACTCAACGACTACCAGTCGCGGGTGAACAGCATCACTGGGGGACACGGTCACTACGCGATGCAATTCAGCCACTACGAGCCCGTGCCGCCAACCCAGCAGGACCAGATGGCCTCGCAGCACAAGTCACGTGAGGACAACGCATCCTGAGTGATGGAGATCGACAACAGCGCCTCGACGCCTAGACAGCCTCCGAAGCCGATGCCGGCGCCATGACGATTGCGGACATCGTGAGGGTACTGCGGCGCGCGAACAGCCTGCGGACGCTCCAGATCGTGCCGATCGCACACAGTATTCCCGCCAGCACATCGACCAGATAGTGACCGCCTTGCGTTGGGGTGGAAGCTATCATCAAGGTATTCAACGCCGCCGCCCCTGCAAATGCGACGGGCATGCCTCGCAATGAATAGGTGCAGACAATCGCTACCATTGTGTGAAAGGACGGCATCGACACAAGCCCTTGCACTGGGTTCATCAGCGTCAGCACTCCATTTCGAAGCAGGCTGAAATCCGACACCGTTTCCGATGTTCCAGGGTCAGAGATACCAAAATGAACGAAAGCGCTCGAAGCCGGCAAAGCCGTGGACAGGAAAAGCAGCAGGATCTGGGAGATCATCAGTAGCGTGACGAACTCCGATAGCGCCGCTCGACGACGCGACAGACCCAGCACGACAGGGACCAGCAGCAATTGCAGGAAAAAGCTCACGTAAGCAAGCTTGAAGACATGCTGCACGGCTGGGCGCGCACGGACCCAGCGATAGAGCTCTACCCACTCGAATCCGAACGCACAGTCAATCTGTACCAGTATCCCATCGACCAGCGGTGCGCCAACGGTGGTGCATAGATACTGCAGCAGATTGCAGGCCGCAAAAAAACAGGCAAGAAGCGCGACCCAACTCAAGGTGTCAGAGACTTCGCGAAAGCGGAACCGTCCCGTCATCAACGCGTAGCGCGAAATCTTGCTGAAAATGGTGAGAACGGCCGCCAGGAATAGAAGCGCGAGCGCACAATGGCCGATGCCGAAAACGAACTCATTCGGAACGGCATACCCCCGTAACGACATCCATGCCCAATCAATGCCAATGATTATTGCCGTTACGCCCCAACCGGCCAGGTACCGGTGTGCTATCGATTGTCTTGCGCTGTGATCGACCCTTTGACTCTGAACGCTGCTTCCTGATGTTTTGAGATTCCCCGAGAAAAGCTGCGCCAATTTTGGCATCCCCCCTCCCTTTTAGCTAATGCGCTTCGTGTGGCGGCATTACATCCCTTTAGCGAATGCTCTCTTGAGATCCGGTGAGGGTATGTGCCTTCGCACACACATTGGCAAGGGCCGGGGCCAGGCGTGGTACGGCTGACAGCGGAGCGGCACGGCCCGCAGGAAAGATCCGCTTCGCACGCCGCGCAAAATCAGTCGACGATGTCCACCCCGACATAGTTGGCGGCATGCAACTTCAGCAGGCCGACAAACGCCTGGGCCTGACGGGTTGGCATGTCGAAGCGCGAGCGGACCAGGCTGAGCGTCAGTGGAATATGTTCGCGTAGCGGTCGCACTACCGTGCCGGGCCACCCTGCACGACCCACCGAGAATTCATCGACGATGGCGATGCCTGTACCTGCCCGTACCAGCGCACAAGCCAGTTCTGCCCGCTCGATATCCGCCTTGGCCCGCCATTCCACGCCCGCCTGCTCGAAGGCCGCCGATAGCAGCTGCCCAAACGGGATATGGCGTGCATACAGGACCAACGGATAGGCCGCCGCCTGCGTGAGCGAGACGGCAGCGTGTGCGGTCAGCGGATGGCCCTCCGGCATGATGCAGACCATGCGGCCTTGCGCGAATGGCTCGACCACAAGGTTGGGATGCTCGATCGGCAGCACAGACACCGCCAGCTCCGCCTTGCGGCCCAGCAGTTCGAGCGCCATGTCGGCCAGCAAGGTGGTGCGCATTGTCAGCCGGATTTGCGGATGCGCCTCCAGGAATGTGGCCACGACCGGCGGCAGGAAATTGAGGGCAAGGCTTGGGCTGGAGCACAGCTTGAGCGTGCCTTGCGGATTGGTAGCCAGATCCCGGGCAAACTCATCGATCCGGGAAGCTTCCTCGAACAGCGACCCGACTTCCTCGTACAGCATCTGGGCTTCGGCGGTGGGATGCAGCTTGCCTTTCACCCGTTCGAACAGCTTCAGCCCGAGGCTCTGCTCGGTATAGGCGACCAACCTGCTGACGGCCGGCTGCGAGATGCAGAGCAGGCTGGCCGCACCGTTCATCGATCCCGTCAGCATCACAGCCCGAAACACTTCCATCTGCCGCAGCTTGAATCTCATCGCGCCTCCAGCGCACCCTCATCGATAACCGAATGTTATAACCCGCAATCACCCGAGCATACGACAAAGCAGATAAAAACCCATAGCATCTTCCCCATGGAACGGGCCATCCCGGATACAAAAGAGACATACTCTGGAGGAGATGCATGCGTCGCAAAATTGGCTTTGTAGGCTTGGGGATGATGGGGTTGCCGATGCTGGAAAACCTGGCAACTGCCCCGGATCTCGACATTCAGGCATTCGACACCGCGGACGCGCCGTTTACCGCTCTGGCCGGCCTGCCCGCGTGGGGGGATACGCTGCACCGTGCGACGTCGCTGTCACAACTGGCAGAGTGCAGTATCGTTATCACGATGCTGCCCAACAGCCCCATCACCAACCAGGTCGTTGCGGGCAACAGCGAGCAGCGCGGACTCGTGGACATACTGTCGGCCGGCGCCACCATCATCGACATGGGGTCGTCGAATCCGGGCGACACGCGCAAGCTGGCTGACACGCTTGCGGCACGGCAGATTGCCCTGGTCGACGCGCCCGTATCCGGCGCCGTCGCCAAGGCACGCGCGGGCACGCTGGCGATCATGGCAGGGGGCGATCCCGCACACGTGGCAGTGGCACGCCCCCTGCTCGAGTACATGGGCGAGACCCTGATCGAAACCGGCGCGGTGGGCTCTGCGCATGCGATGAAGGCGCTCAACAACTATGTCTATGCAGCGGGGTTGCTGGCCGCTTCCGAGGCGATGCTGATTGCGCAACGCATGGACCTGAACGCCGACGTCTTCGCGCGCGTCCTGAACGCATCGAGCGGACGCAACGTCGCCACCGAGACCAAGCTCGCCCAGTTCATCATCCCGCGCACGTTCAACGCCGGCTTCGCGCTGCGCCTGCAGGCCAAGGACCTGGCCACCGCCGCCGGCTTGCAGGCCTTGGCCGATGTCGATGCGCCCCAGCTGACGCTCTGCGCGTCGCTCTGGAAGCAGGCCACCGATACGCTTGACGCACGTGCCGACAATACCGAGATCATCCGGTACCTGGAAAGCATGCAGGCGGGCACTGTCGCGTCCTGACGGCGACGCGGGCAACATTGATGGCGCGCCCCCAAAGCGCGGTATCCACCGGCATGGCGCCGGATAAAAAATACGATTCTGGAGACAACATGATCAACCTGTACCGTGGCATGGCCGCGGCGGTGGCCTTCACCGTGAGCGCCGCCTCCCTGGCAGCGGGCTATCCCGACCGGCCGATCCGCATGGTCGTGCCCTTCCCGGCGGGCAGTATTACCGACGTGGTGGCGCGCGCCCTGGCCGAGCCCATGTCGCACGATCTGGGGCAACCCTTTGTCATCGACAACAAACCCGGTGCCAACGGCATCATCGGCACGCAGCAGGCGGCCCAGAGCAAGCCCGACGGCTACACGATCGTGATCGTCGGCGTCACGACGGCGGCCAGCAACGTCAGCCTGTTCAAGAAGCTGCCTTATGACCCGGTCAAGGATCTCCAGCCCCTGGGCGGCGTTGCGGAAACGCCGTACCTGCTGGTCGGCGCACCGGCCGCGCCGGGCAAGAACGTGGGCGATGTCTTTCAATACGCACGTCAGAACCCGGGCAAGCTGACCTACGGCTACGGTTCGGGCAGCGCGCAGGTATTCGGCGCCAAGCTTGCACATATGGGCAAGTCCGAAATCGTCCAGGTGCCATACAAGGGCGGTCCGCAGGCCCTGACCGACGTGATGGGCGGCATTGTCACGCTGACATTTACCGACTTCGCCAATGGCTTGCAGCAGGCGCGTGCCGGCAAGGTAAAGATCTACGGCGTCAGCACGCGGGATCGCTTCCCGCTGGCCGCCGACATCCCGACGCTGAATGAATCCGGCGCCCCGGGTTTTGACCTGACGGTCTGGTTCGGCCTGATGGCACCGAGTGGCCTGCCCGACGATGTCGCGCGCAAGCTCTCGGCGTCACTGGACAAGGCGCTTGCCAATGAAGACCTGATCCGTCGCTTTGCCCAGCAGGGGCTGACCCCGAAACGGCAGCCGGCCGCGCAGTTCGGCCCGTTCGTCAAGTCCGAAATCGGCAAATGGGCCACGATCGTCAAGGAAGTCGGCATTACGCCGGAATAAGTGCCATCGCCCTTGCAGCGCGCCCTCTGCCCCCTTACCCCATCCTCCCGGAGCAACCCTGTGTCCCTGATCGAAATCCGCAAACGCCATCTGATCGTTGAAACGACCTATCACGAAGGCGGCCCGCCGGTTGCACAGCCGCTGAAGCTGGCCGCGGCCGCCGCTGTCATCCGCAACCCGTATGCCGGCCGATATGAGCCGGACCTGATGCCGTTCATGGCGGAACTGCGCACCCTTGGCTCGCTGCTGGCCACGGAGCTGGTGGAAACACTGGGCGGCAAGGACAAGATCGAGGTCTACAGCAAGGCCGCCATCGTCGGTATCAACGGCGAAATGGAGCATGGTGCGGTCTGGCACGAAGCGGGCGGCTGGGCCATGCGCACCGTGCTGGGCGAGCCGAAGGCAATGGTGCCGGCGGTCAAGGCCGTGGCCTCGGCGGGTTACCGCATGATGGTGCCGGTGCACTACGTCCACGCGTCGTACGTGCGCAGCCACTTCAACAGCATCGAGATCGGCATCCAGGATTCCCCACGTCCGGATGAAATCCTGTTTGCACTGGTGATGGGCACCGGTGGCCGCGTGCATTCGCGGCTGGGCGGGCTGCTCAAGGAGAACGTGGTCGGCGCCGACGGACAGCGCTGACGCGCCGAGGCCGCAGGCCGGTCGCCTCTCCGGCTGCGGTCCCCGGCTGCCCTTTCCGGCGGCCGGGGATCGCAGCCGGTATAATTCGGGCCGCATCTATTACCCGAATTCCTGTTGTCTGAAGTGATGTCTCGATTCTGCGCGCCTGTGCCACCCGCAGCGCGCGATGAACGCGTGAGCAGCGGCGTCATCACCTACCCCCCACCAGCCCGCGCCAAAAGATGGCGAACGTTCGGCTCAGGATTCGCTTCACAAGGATCCTTGCAATGCTGAAGGCAATGCTGGCCACCGTGCTGGTGGCCTGTGGTCTCACCACCACGCCCGTACAAGCCCAATCCGCTCACAACCCGTGGCCAGCCAAGCCCATCCGGCTGGTGATTCCGTTCCCGCCGGGCGGCGGCACCGATATTCTGGCCCGCCTGGTGGCCAACCAGGTGTCGCAGGACACCAAATGGACCTTTGTCCCCGACAACAAGCCGGGGGCTGGCGGCACGCTGGGCATCGCGGAAATCGTCCGCGCCGCGCCAACCGGGTACGACCTGGTCATGGGACAGAAAGACAATCTGGTGGTCGCCCCCTGGCTGTACAAGTCGGTGTCCTATGTGCCGGGTCGCGACCTCGTTGCGATCAGCCACGTCGCCTACACGCCCATCGCCATCGTCACGTCAGCCAATTCGCGCTTCAAGACGCTGGCCGACGTGGTAGCCGCCGCGAAGGCGCATCCGGAATCCATCAAGTATGGGTCGCCCGGAAATGGCACGACCATCCACCTGGCCGCCGAGATCTTTAGCCAGGCCGCCGGCATCAAGTTGCTGCACGTTCCATACAAGGGGTCCAATGCCGCAATGATGGACGCCATGGCAGGCAACGTCGACCTGATGGTGGCGTCCGTGCCCTCCGCGCTGGCCCAGGTCAAGGCCGGCAAGCTGCGCGCGTTGGCGGTAACGTCGGCCACCCGCAGCACGTCGCTGCCCAACGTGCCGACTGTTGCGGAAAGCGGCTACAAGAACGTGGATGTCAGTACCTGGTACGGCATCTTCGCGCCGGCCAAGACGCCGGCGGATGTTGTCGAGCGCATTGGTACCGAGGTCAACAAGGTTCTCGCCAGGCCCGACGTCATCCGTGCCATCCACGAGCAAGGCGCCGAGCCCAAGCTCCTGACTTCCCAGCAATTCTCCGATCTCGTGACATCGGAATACAAGGCCTGGAAGCCCATCGTGGAACGGTCGGGCGCCAAGCTCGAGTAAAAGCGTACTGCTGGGTCCGGAGGTTGATCCCTCGCCTCCGGCCATTTCCAGCGTTGGCGCCGGCATCAGGGCGCCTCGGGTCAGCTTCAGCACCCAGCAGACCGGCGGGCTCAATCCACGGATCGCCGCAAACCTTCCAGTAAAGTCGCGGCTGGTGCCGACAACATCGCGTTGTACCGGGTGATGATCGAGATGGGATGTTCGACACCCTCGGCCGGCAATGGCTTGGCGACGAGGCCCAGTTCACCGACCAGCTCGGTGACATACCCCGGCAACACCGCCACGCCAACGCCAGCCTTGGCAAAGCTGATGGCTGACAACACGGTGCCGACTTCCATCGCACTGGTATAGGCCAGATGCCGGGCAGCGAAGACGCGGTCGATCGTTCTGCGAGTGCTGAACGTCGGGTGCAAGGAAATCTGTGGGTGCGTCGCCAGTTGTTCCCAGCTCACCACACGCTTGCGAGCCAGCATGTGGTCGGCTGCGCAGACCACAAACATCCTTTCGTTGTAGAGCGGTTCGATCGCTAGCTTGGGGTGCGCCCCTTCGATCGAAGTCAGGCCAAAGTCGGCTTTCCCGTTGACGACATAGTCGATCGTTTCGTCGGTGGAAAGCTCATGCAGGCCGATGCGGATGGCGGGATGCGCCTCGTGAAACGCGGCCACCGCCTTGCGCAGAATCCCTACGCACAGCATCGGGGAGGAGGCAACGCTGACCTCCCCGGCCTCCATGTTCAGCAGGCTGCGCATACTGCGCTCGGCCGCGTCCATCGTGCCCAGCACCTCGCAGACATGGGCATAAAGCTGATTGGCCAGCAGCGTGGGAATGACTTTCCGGGTAGTGCGCTCGAACAGTCGCTGCCCGACCTTCGACTCCATCTCCTGGCATACCTTGCTGACCGCGGACTGCGTCATGTGGATGGCCTGCGAAGCGGCGCTGAAGCTGCGAAGCTCATAGACAACGCGGAAAACGCGAAACTCACGGAGCGTGAAGTTCATGGGACAAACGGATCTGGCAGAGCGATCGATCATACAGGACCGCTCCACCAACCGGTCACCGCTGTTTCTTCCGCTCAAGGAACCGGGTCATGTACGCATCGGGCTCCGTCCCCGCGTAGCATTCGCCGAACACCGCGATGCTGTGCTTCAGCCCACGCTCGATGGCCGGATCCTCCCAGGCACGCAGCAGGGCTTTCTGGGCACGCACTGCCTGGGGGCCGCACTCCAGAATCTCCGAGACCGTATGCGCCACCGCGGCATCGAGGCCGTTGTTGGGCACGACTTCATGCACGAAGCCCCACTGAAGCGACCGCTCGGCGTTGATCGACGCACCCGTCAGCAGCATCCAGCGCGTATTGCCCTCGCCAATGAGACGCGGCAGGATGTTTGCGTGGATGACCGAGGGAATCCCGATCCGGACTTCCGGCATCGCGAAGTTTGCGTGTTCATCCGCAACACGGATGTCGCAAGCAGCTGCAAACTCCATCCCGCCACCCATGCACCAGCCCGACAGGCGCGCGATGGTGGGCACCGGGAAGTCACGCACTGCCTCGCACAGATCGTGCAGGCGGGTGATAAACGCAACGGCCGTCTCGGGATCGAGCCGAGCCAGTTCCTTGATATTGGCGCCGCCGATAAAGGCCTTGTCACCGGTGCCGCGCAATACAAGCACGCGCACGTCCGGACGCCTCGCCAGGCGTCGCAGCGTCAGGGTAAGCTCGACGATGGTGTCCGAGTCCAGAATATTGAGACTGGTCCCGTTGGCAATCTGCAGCGTCGCCACGCCCTGGTCCGACACCTGCAGGGCCAAGTGCTTCAGGTCTTCCGTGGTCATGGTCATTGTCCTTGTGTTGGTTCGTCCAGCTTCGGCGCGGGCGCCGGCAAGTCATGGGCCGCGGCAGGCGAACGGAACCGCGCGGCGATCCGGCGCTGTCCGGCATCCCCGCAATCCCGCTCGTCAAAGAAACCGACTGCCCGGAGCTGGGCGTCATCGATCAGGTCTTCCATGCGGTTGACACGCGCGTGCGGAATGTCGGCACGCTCCAGCAGCGCGATCCATTCGTCCGTCGTACGGGTCGCCATGACTTCGGAAAGGTACCCGTAGATCGTGTCGTAGTTCTCTGCGCGGGCGGCCGCGGTCTGAAACTTCGCATTGGCCTCGAAGGTGGCCAGCTCGCCGATCGCCTCGAAAAAGGCGCGCCAGTGCTTGTCGTTGTAGACCACGGCCGCGATATAGCCGTCGCGCGTCCGGTATGGCTTGCGATGCGGCGTGAGCAGCCGGCTGTAGCCCATGGGGCCGGCGGGCGGATCGAACGATGCCCCACCCAGATGGTCCCCCAGCACGAACGCGGCGATCGTCTCGAACATCGACACGCGAATGGTGTCGCCCTGCCCCGTATGCTGGCGGCCAAACAGCGCGGCGATGGTGGCATGCGCGGCCGTGAGGCCCGTCACGCGGTCGGCTATCAGTGTCGGCACATACTGGGGTGCGCCGCCGGTCTGGCGGGCAAACAGGTCCGCCAGACCGGTCTGCGCCTGGATCACATCGTCATAGGCCGCACGGCCGTGCATCGGGCCGCCATCGGCATAGCCGGTGAGTTCCACATACACGAGGCCGGGATTGATCTGCCGAACCGATTCGTCGTCGAGTCCGAGGCGGCGCATGGCTTGCGGGCGCACGTTGTGGACCAGCACGTCGAACGTCGGCAGCATCTCCCGGAGCCTGGCGATATCGGCCTCGGACTTGAGGTCAAGCACGACAGACACCTTGCCCTGATTGGCATGCAGGAACATCGCGCCCATTCCGGCGACGCGCTTGGCACCTGCATGGCGCATGACGTCGCCCTCCGGGGGTTCGACCTTCACGACGGTAGCACCGTAGTCGGCCAGGATCTGCGTGCAGACGGGCCCCATGATCACGGACGTCAGGTCGAGCACCCGGACGCCGGCCAATGGTCCGGCGTGTTGGGCTAGCGGATCGATCATTGCTGCTCCACACCCGCCTTGGCGGCACGGGAAGTCCAGATGCCACGCTGCGCCACGGTGAACGACGCGAAGTCGCGTGTGCTGGCCGGCGCGGCCACCATACCCAGCTTGGCAAGCTTTTCCACGACCGCCGGGCGCGCGACCGCCTCGTTCACCGCCTTGTTCCACCGCTCGGCAATCGCCGCCGGGGTGCCTGCCGGGGCCGCCAGCCCAACCCAGACAACGAGGTCGAAGTTCTTGTAGCCCGCTTCGGCCATCGTCGGCACGTTCGGCAGTTCCGGCAGTCGCCTGGGGCTGGTAATGGCCAGGCCATTGAGCTTGCCGCCGTGGAGGAAACTCATGACGACGGAAGTGTCCGCCACCATGAAGTCGATCTGGCTACCGAGCAGGTCCGTCACAGCCGGCGGCTGGCTCTTGTACGGAATGGCGTCGGCCGGCACGTTTGCCATCTGGGAATACGTGGCGGCGGCAATCTGCGCGGAGCCGCTGCCGTAACCGTAGCGCAGGTGATTCTTCTGCGCGTATGCCGCCATTTCCCCCGTGGACCTGTACGGCGCGTCAGGACGCGTCACCAGCACCATCGGAATGGTGGCGATGCGGGAAATATGGACGAAGTCCTTGATCGGATCGTATCCGGGACGCTTGAACAGCGCTTCGATACCGGAATGGGTGGAGCTGCTGGTCAACAGCAGCGTGTACCCGTCGGCAGGCGACTTCGCCACGTAGCTGGAGCCGATGATGCCGTTCGCGCCGGGACGGTTGTCTACGACGATCGTCCCCAGCGATGCGCGCACCTCCTCGGCAATGATCCGGGCGGCGGTGTCCGACGCGCTTCCTGCGGTGAACGGGACGACGAGCTTGATCGGGCGGCTCGGGTAGGCATCGCCCTGCGCGAAGGCATTTGGGGCGATGATCGTCGCAGTCACCAGGGCGGCAATCAGGGCTTTCATGGGTGTCTCCTTGTTTGATACCCCCATCTTCAGCCCGACGACTCATCACAACAAGCGAATTGTATTCATAGATTTATCGCTGATTGGAATAAACCGGCGTAGACCGTGGCATGTCACCCATGCGTGCCGTGCCACGCTCCGGTGGCGCGAGGCGTGTCCACGTTACGGGGTCCGCGTGGCTGCAGCGCTCGTGTAGGAACGTGGGTACGCGCGCCAGCCCCCTCGAATTCGACAATGACAGCGGTGGGGCTTGCAATGCGGGTGATGGTCACCGGCGCTCCCCGAAACATCCATGTCGTTTCGATCTGGTAGGGGCTCTTTCGGTAGGCCTTGCGTCGCTGCTTGCTATTCATATCGGAAACCGCCTGGCCAGCTGCTGGCACTTCGCGGCGAACTTGCACAACGTCTCGCGGGAGAAGGCCCTGACTTCCCCGGCGACGCCCATGGGCGGTAGATTTATCTCGGTCATGTTCTTATGCTGATTGAAGACTGTTACTACCATGCGCACGTCGCCGTTTCGGTGGCACTGATGGCCGGCGCAAAGGCGACGTTGCCTGAGACGTCCATCCCGCTCATAAGGTTCCGGGGGGAACACCCGTGCAGGCAAAAAGATCACGAGACAGCCTCCTCCGTTCGCAGATCCGAGATGGCTTGCGCCAGTTCCTCGGTGACACGGATTTCCGCCCCGATAGGGGTCATTTGCGCCGTCGCGGCAAATGGTGCTGCCGACGTCGGCGATGGATGGCTATTTCGTCGCCACAGGAAAAAGGACGCCAGACCGGCGTGCAAGATCAGAAACGCCCAGAACAGCCCGCTGGCCCCTAGTCGATTCATGAGCGGCGAGATGATCAAGGGACTGATCGCCGAGCCCACCGAGTTGATCAGGAGCATGCCCTGAATGACGCGTACCAGTTCACCGGCCTCTGCCCGATCCGCCGAGTGACTCACCGCCACCGGATAGATGGCGAAGATACCGCCCCCGATCAGGAACATCAGCACCATCAGCAAAGGCGGGTAACTCGGAAGGATCAGGACAGCCAGCGAGACCGCTGCGCATCCCACACTCAGCGCAAGCAGAACGGTCTGCCTGTCCCGCCTGTCGGACCACCGGCCTACCGGGTATTGCAACGCCATCGCACCGCAAATGGCACTGGCCATCAATTGGCCTACCTGGGCAACGCTCATGCCTTCTCGTTGCAGGTAGATCGGCAGTAGCGTGTAGACCGCCGCGATGCCCACGCCAGAACCGAAGCTGCCGATGGCGCCTGCGGGCGTCATGCGCACGAGATCCTGTGGCATCAGGGGTTCTGCATGGCCTACGTCCGGTGCGGTCTTCGGCAGAACAGCCATGGGCAACACCGCCATGGACCCCAGCACCCCGGCCACCATGAACGGCACGCTCTCCGCCACAGAGCCAATGGCGCCCAGACTCATCTGCGCGAGCATGATCGAGCCATAGAGGCCGATCATATAGATCGCCAGCAACCGCCCCCTGGACTTCGTGTCCCCGACAAGCAGCAACCAGCTTTCCACGACCAGGTAGATGCCTACCATGGCCCAGCCGTTCACGAGACGCAGCAGGAGCCAGATCCAGGGATCAGCGAACAAGCCCTGAAGCAGATATGTAATCGCGACAAGGGATGCAAAGCTGCTGTACGAGCGAATGTGACCGATCCGGGAAATCAACCGGTCGCTGGTCACCGCGCCAAGTGTCAGCCCGACGAAGTACGCTGACGAAATGGCACCGATCATCGTTGCCGAAACGCCAGCGGCGTCGAGCCGGAGAGACGTGAGGGAAGACATGAAGCCGCTTCCCAAACTGACAATGAACAAACCTAAAAGTGGCCCAACCGCCACGGCCCAACTGCTGCGCGACACAACATCCTCTCAAAGCAACAAAAAACGCACCGCGGAGGATACCTGATGTCGGCGAGGACTCCCCCGTACGGCAGGGGTAGCAGGCCGTTCACAGTCGCTTCAGCCGTCTGCCAGGGCAGCGTCCGTGGCGCATGGTTTGCTGCCCTCTACGCCAGCGGCAAGCAGTCCCGGTATTCGTCGTGGAGTTTGCGCACCGTCTCCATGCCGCCTGGATCACCGCTCAGGGTGGCCGTGAGTTGGGTGGCCAGGCACACCAGGCCATTCGCATTGCGCACGACATTTGTGGCCAGGTCCTCGGAGTAGCCCGGTGCCGATCGAGACATCGGGTGCCTGCCGCCATGCGTAAAGCTGTTCAGGGCATACCAGTTCAAGCTGCGGTACTGGTCGAGATTGCTCACCACGGCTTGCGCGTCCGGTGACTCGACCGGCGCCAGCTGATTAAACATGTCCGTCACGCCGGGCAGCCGGTCTGCCGATTCCGTCGTCGCCGTCAGCGGTTCGTGAAACTGCCGTACCCATTTCTCGTCCGCTGCATTCAGCAACCAGACCCCCCGCACCAGCGTCTCGAACTGCGGTCGCAGGAGCGCAAGCGCCGCATTGGGCAGTCCCATGGACAGCAACGCCAGCATTCCCGATGCATGCTCGATGGACATCAATGCGCACTGGTATGCCGCAACCGAACGCTTACCATCCTCGGGTTGCACCGACGCAATGCAAGTGACTGCGGCTTTGTGGAACAACGCCGTCCGTTCCAGAAATTCGTTGCTTGCCATTGCTTCCCCTACCATGTCAGCTTGTCACTGCCAATGCCATGCCAGCCAGCTCACTGTCGGAGCGGCAGGCATGCGTCTCGGCAAAAAAGAACGTGAATTCTATAGCTTTCGGCGCTGCCGCCAACGGAAGCCACTCTCCCAAAGCCGACCAGGTCGTCTGGTCCGCGAGGCTACGGCGGCAGACCGATGGCTGCCAGCCCCTATCCGTTCCTTCTCCGGAGCACGAGGTGCGCAACCGATCCCAGGACAATTCCCCAGAACGCGGAACCCAGGCCCAGGAAGCTCATGTTCGAGGCGGTGGCGATGAATGTAATGAACGCCGCCTCCCGATGGTCCTCGTCTTGAACCAGTCCCACGATATTTGTCGCGATGGCCCCTAACAGGGCCAGCCCGGCGAGCACCGCCACAAAAGCGTTAGGCAGCGCGGCGAACAGCATCACCACCGTACCGGCGAACGTCCCGCCAATCAGGTAGAACACTCCGTTGGCGATACCTGCAACGTATCGACGCCGAGGGTCTTGATGAGAATCCGGACCCGTGCAGAGCGCCGCCGTAATGGCGGCAATAACGATGGTGATCCCCCCGGTAAAGGCCACCAGGATTGACGCGATGCCGGTGCCAACCAGGACGGGCCGGCTCGGCGTCTCGTACCCCGACACGCGCAAGATCGCGAAGCCAGGAAGAAACTGGCCTGTCAGGCTGACGATGACCAGCGGAACGGCCAGGCTGATGGTTGATTGCCAGTTCCACGTCGGCATCGTGAAGACGGGGTGCGTGACACGCAGGCTGACGGTATCGAAATGCGTCAGGCCGAGCGCCATGGCAAGCGCGCAACCAAAGGCCAGCACCAGGACCAGACAGTAGCGCGCTGCCCAACGCCGAAACACAAGGTAGCTGCCGAGCATCCCGAACGCAAGCCACGGATGAATGCTGACCGACTTGAAGATATTGGTGCCGAACTGGAAAAGAATGCCCGCCATCATCCCGAATGCAATCCCTGGCGGAATGCGCTTCGTAATCTGGTCGAACACCCCCGTCAGACCGATCGCGAGGATACAGGCACCGGCCACGATATAGGCCCCGATCGCGTCACTGACGGGCATTCCTGGAAAAAGCGTCACAAGCAGCGCCGTGCCCGGGGCCGACCAGGCCGTGATAATGGGTTGCCTGAGCAGCCAGCTAAGTGCCAGTCCGGACACCGCGGCACCAATCGAGATCGACCACACCCACGAGGCCACCACGTCATTGCCGACATTGGCGGCATGCGCCGCCTGAAAGAAGATGGCAAGTGGGCCGGCATAGGAAATGATGACGGCAAGCAGCCCGGCCGTAACGGCTGACACGGACCAGGCGCCTTTGGCAGTCCCGGTATCCAACGTATCGTTCGCGCCCCGGTTCATGGCGTTGCCGTAATCGTCAACCTCGACGAAGAACGACGTGCGAGCGGCATGACACGCACCGTCAGGGTTGGATGGGTTCCGATGAGATACAGCATGTCTGCTCCTGCAGTGACGCGCTTCCTACGAGCGGGAGGCCGCCAACCGGGACAATTTGGGGGTGCAGTATGGCGTCGGCAGCCCGCGTCTGTCCAAGACCGTCGACGTCTGAGGCCATACCCCCGGTGTATGTATTAGTCCGCCTTGTCTGTGCGCGCCGCGTAGGGAATACGCTCTTCCTCGTAAAGCCGATAGATCAGCTCGAGCATCTCCTTGATGTCACGCGACTCGTCCATGGCACGCATACTCATGATGATGGGTGACGTGAGGGTCGGATCATCCAGCTCCATATAGCTGACGTCATCGCGCTTGAGGCCATAGACACTGCTCGGCACGACGGAAATCCCCTCTCCGGCCGCGACGAGTCCCAATGCGATCTGCAGTTCGCGGACCTCATAGATGCGTCGCGGCGTCAGCGCGCGCTCCTGAAAAGCCGAAAGAACCTGGTCCGCATAGCTGGGCCTCGGGGCCTTCGGGAAGACGATGAGGGTTTCGTAGATGAGGTCGCGAAGCGATAGCACCGGCTTCGACACGGAGAGCGGATGACCTACCGGGAGCGCGACAATCATCTTCTCCTCGCGGAGAATCACGCGGCGGATGTTCGCGTCCTCGTGTCGAATACGACCGAACCCGATATCGATGCGGCCGTCCTTGAGCGCGCGAAGCTGGTCCATCGTCGACATCTCGTGCAGGCTGAGCTCGACCGACTTGTTCTCGTCCCGGAATCGCCGAATGATCTTGGGTAGCATGCCGTACAGCGTGGAACCGACAAAGCCGACGGACAGGCTGCGCTCGATGTTGCCCACGCGCCGCGTCATCGACTCCAGATCATTCGTCTGGGCAATGAGTTGCACCGCGTGCGAATAGAAGAACTTGCCGGTCTCCGTGAGCTTGAGCGGACGGGAGTTCCGTTCGAACAGCTGCACCCCGAGGATCTCTTCAAGCTGCTGGATTTGCCGGCTGAGCGGCGGCTGCGCAATATGGAGCCGTTGTGCTGCACGCGTGAAGTTGCGCTCTTCCGCAACCGCTACAAAGTAGCGCAGGTGTCGCAGCTCCATACAATACCTCCCAGATATAGCCTGATACTAAAACGGTGTTGGACTGGCCCGTTTTGCGCCCCTATTCTGCTTTTACGCTCTGTTTCAGCGGCCGATTATACCTTCCGAGTAGCTTTCGACCGACGTGAAATGAGGGTTAACCCCACCAAAAATACAGAGACTTAGGAGCAGACATGAGTGCCAAAGTATTCGACACCAAGGAAGTGCAGGACCTGCTGAAAGCCGCCACCAATCTGGGCAGCCAAGCGGGCAATGCGCGCGCCAAGCAGATCACGCATCGTCTGCTGAGCGACCTCTTCAAGGCCATTGACGACCTCGACATGACACCCGACGAGATCTGGGCCGGTGTGAACTACTTCAACAAGCTCGGCAAGGACGGCGAGGCCGCACTTCTGGCCGCCGGCCTGGGTCTCGAAAAGTATCTCGACATCCGCATGGACGCCGCAGACCGCGACGCCGACATTCACGGCGGCACGCCACGCACGATCGAGGGCCCCCTGTATGTCGCCGGCGCTCCCGTGCGTGACGGCGTGTCCAGGATCGACATCAATGCCGACGAAGACGCCGGCCCCCTCGTCATTCGCGGCACCGTCAGCGGCCCGGGCGGCAAGCCGGTGGCCAACGCCGTCGTGGAATGCTGGCATGCCAACTCGAAGGGCTTCTATTCGCACTTCGACCCCACCGGTGCCCAGGACGACTTCAACCTGCGTGGCGCGGTGAAGACTGGCGCTGACGGCAAGTACGAATTCCGCACGCTGATGCCGGTCGGCTACGGTTGCCCGCCGCAAGGCGCGACGCAACAGCTGCTTGACGCGCTGGCCCGCCACGGCAATCGTCCGGCGCACGTGCACTTCTTCGTGACGAGCGACAAGACGCGCAAGCTCACCACGCAGATCAACATCGAAGGCGACCCGCTGATCTGGGATGACTTCGCCTATGCCACGCGCGAAGAACTCGTCCCCCACGTCGTCGCGAAAACGGGTGGCACGGCGCTGGGGCTCAAGGCCGATGCGTACAAGGAAATCGAATTCAACATCGAGCTGACCCCGCTGGTGCAAGGCAAGGACAACCAGCTGGTCAATCGTCCGCGCGTCTCCGCCGCAGCGTAACGCCCCCACACGGCGGCCGGCGTCGCCCGGCCGCCAACTCCTCCGCACGAACCTTCTGAACCGTGCGGGCCTGCCCGTCAGGCCCGCCTGGGGAGACGACTCATGTCCGCAACTATCGATAAAACCCGCCAACTGGACGATCTGTTGAGCAACGCCGTCCAGGATGACAAGGAAAATGGCGCCTTCCGCTGCCGCCGCGACATCTTCACGAACGCCGACCTGTACGAACTCGAGATGAAGCACATCTTCGAGAGCAACTGGGTCTATCTGGCGCACGAAAGCCAGGTGCCCAACAACAACGACTACTACACCACGTGGATTGGTCGCCAGCCCATCGTCATCACGCGTGACAAGACCGGCGAACTGCACGCGGTGATCAATGCGTGCGCCCACAAGGGGGCGATGCTCTGCCGCCGCAAGCACGGCAACAAGGGCAGTTTTACCTGCCCATTCCACGGCTGGACGTTCTCGAACGCGGGCAAGCTGCTGAAGGTAAAGGACGAGAAGACCACCGAATACCCGGTGCAGTTCAACAAGCAAGGCTCGCACGACCTGAAGAAGGTCGCCCGCTTCCAGAACTACCGTGGCTTTCTGTTCGGCAGCCTGAGCGAAGACGTGATGCCGCTCGAGGACTATCTGGGCGAAACGAAGGTCATCATCGACCAGATCGTCGCACAGGCGCCAGAAGGTCTTGAAGTGCTGCGCGGGAATTCGTCCTACATCTACGACGGCAACTGGAAGATGCAGATGGAGAACGGCTGCGACGGCTATCACGTCAGCACCGTGCACTGGAACTATGCCGCCACGATGGGCCGCCGCAAGGTGGAAGGCACCAAGGCCGTCGATGCCAATGGCTGGAGCAAGTCGATCGCAGGCGTGTACGGCTTCGAGCATGGCCATATCCTGCTCTGGACCAACACGATGAACCCGGAAGTGCGCCCGGTCTATCAGCACCGTGAAGAGATCGCCGCGCGTGTCGGCGAAGACAAGGCGAACTACATCGTGAATCAGACACGCAATCTCTGTCTGTATCCGAACGTCTTTCTGATGGACCAGTTCAGCACCCAGATTCGCGTGGTCCGCCCGGTCAGTGTCGACAAGACCGAAGTCAGCATCTTCTGCTTCGCCCCGAAAGGCGAAAGCGCTGAAAACCGCGCCATCCGCATTCGCCAGTACGAGGACTTCTTCAACGTCTCCGGCATGGGCACCAGCGACGACCTCGAGGAGTTCCGGGCGTGCCAGGCGGGGTACGCCAGCACGACGTCGATGTGGAACGATATGTCCCGCGGCGCACCGTTGTGGGTCCACGGCCCCGACGCGAACGCCAGGGGCATGGGGCTGAACCCGCTGATCTCCGGTGAACGCAGTGAAGACGAAGGTCTCTTCGTCGTGCAACACGAATACTGGATGCAGGTGATGCGCGAAGCCCTGCGCAAGGAACACGCAGAGGCGGCTGTATGACCATCGACTATCAAGCAATCTGTCAGACGCTTTATCAGGAGGCGCGCTTTCTGGATGACCGCCAGTGGGACGAATGGCTGGCCTGCTACACGGCAGACGTGACCTACTGGATGCCGGCCTGGGACGACGACGACAAGCTCACCGAAGACCCGCAGACCGAAATCTCTCTGATGTACTACGCGGACCGCGGTGGCCTTGAAGACCGGGTGTTTCGCATCCGGACCGAGCGCAGCAGCGCTTCGATGCCGGAACCGCGCACCAGCCACAACGTGACCAACGTCGAGGTGCTGGCAGCGCGCGCTCACGAAATCGACGTTCGCTACAACTTCAACACGTTGAGCCACCGCTACAAGGTGACGGACCAGTTCTTCGGCACCGTCTATCTCACCTTGCGCAAGGTTGAAGATCGCTTGCTGATTTCGAGCAAGAAGATCGCGCTCAAGAATGACTATATCCGCCAGGTGCTCGACGTCTATCACGTCTGATGGCACCGGTTGGCGCAAGACAGGACGCAGGAGGCAATATGTCCAGCTACAACATCGCACTGAATTTTGAAGACGGCGTGACCCGTTTCGTCGAATGCAAAGCCGGCGAAAAGGTTCTCGATGCCGCGTTCCGCGCCAAGATCAACCTGCCGATGGATTGCTCCGACGGCGTGTGTGGCACTTGCAAGTGCCGCGCCGAGAGCGGCCGCTACGACCTGGGCGACGACTATATCGAGGACGCACTGAGCGAGGACGAGAAGGATAACGGTCTCGTACTCACGTGCCAGATGGTGCCGCAGAGCGACTGTGTCATCGCCGTGCCCGCGTCGTCGACCGTTTGCAAGACCGAGCAAAGCAGGTTCGCGGCGACGGTCACCAAAGTCGAACAGCACAATGACGCGGCGGTAGTGCTCGAGCTTGATGTCGACAGCATTCCGCCAGTCTTTCTGGCGGGCCAGTACGTCAACATCGACGTACCCGGCAGCGGGCAGCACCGCTCCTATTCGTTCTCGTCCGCACCCGGCGCATCGAAGATCAGCTTCCTGATCAAGAAGATTCCTGGCGGCGTGATGAGCACCTGGCTGGAATCAGCCCAGCCCGGCCACACCGTGCAACTGACCGGCCCTCTTGGCAGCTTCTATCTTCGGGCAGTGGAACGTCCGCTGCTGTTCCTGGCTGGCGGCACAGGCCTGGCGCCGTTCCTGTCGATGCTCGAAGTGTTGGTGCGTGCAAACTCGCAGCAGAAGGTGCATATGATTTACGGCGTGACACGAGATCTCGATCTGGTCCAGGTTGAGGCGATCGAGGCGTACGTCGCGAAGCTGCCCAACTTCACGTTCAGCACCGTGGTCGCGGCAGAAGAATCGAGCCACCCTCGCAAGGGCTGGGTCACCCAGCATATGCCGGCGGAATACCTGAACGATGGCGACGTCGACGTGTACCTGTGCGGACCGCCGCCGATGGTCGACGCCGTGCGCAAGCACTTCGACGACAACGGCGTAAAGCCCAACAGCTTCCACTACGAGAAGTTCACGCCCAACGTGGCCCCGGTGACCGCATGAATGCCCGTCGATTCGTAGGCAAGGTGATGGTGGTCACCGGCGCGGCACAGGGTATCGGTCGTGGCGTGGCACTTCGCGCAGCAGCCGAGGGCGCAAAGGTGCTGTTTGTCGACCGGGCCGACTTTGTTGCCGAAGTCGCTGCCGAAGCAACTGGGGCAGACGCCGCCGCGTTCATGGCCGACCTGGAGACCTATGAAGGCGCCGCCTCCACGATGGATTTCGCGATCAAGCTCTTTGGTCGTATCGACATCCTGGTAAACGGTGTGGGTGGCGCCATCAGAATGCGGCCCTATGCCGAGTTCGAACCGGCCCAGATCGATGCCGAGATTCGCCGCTCGCTCATGCCTACCCTGTACACCTGCCATGCGGTCCTGCCGCACATGCTCGCGCAAGGTGGCGGGACCATCGTGAACGTTTCATCGAACGCCACGCGCGGAATCCGTCGCGTCCCGTATTCGGCTGCAAAAGGCGGCGTCAACGCGATGACGCAATCGCTGGCAATGGAGTACGGCGAGCACAACATTCGTGTGGTCGCGGCTGCCCCCGGCGGAACCGAAGCGCCTCCGCGCCGCGTACCACGCAACGCGGCCGGGGATAACGAACAAGAGCAGGCCTGGATGCGCGAGGCAGTCACGCAGGTGACCGGGTCGACATTCTTCAAGCGATACGGCACGCTCGACGAGCAGATCGCACCGATTCTGTTCCTCGCCTCTGACGATGCGGGCTACATCACTGGCGCCGTGTTACCGGTGGCCGGCGGCGACAACGGCTAACGCCTGCCGAGGCTCGCTTCACGCATAGGGTGGATGCGACTCGACGGTCAACTCGCACGCCATTCGCAATGACCTCGTCGGTTGCGTCGACACAAAGCAACGATGTAGCGCCTTCGTCAAGGATCGCCTCGCTCACGACCAGTACCCGTACGCCATCGCACCCCCGCCAACGCTGCACCAGACAGCGACCGGCAGATTCAACGTTTCAGGCCAGGGCAACCGCTACTCCCCTCAGGCTTCATAGCCAGCAGGGATGCCGCGGGCCATTCCAAACAAACGGAGGAGACAAAATCATGCGTCACATCGACGTTCACAAGCTTGCAGACGAAGCCCGCTTCAACCGGTTTCATGCCGGACTACTGTTCTGGTGCGCGATCATCATTATCTTCGACGGCTACGACCTCGCCGTCGTAGGCATCGCTCTGCCGTCGATCATGAAAGGCATGGGCGTTACCGCAACAGGTGCCGGATTTATGGTCAGCTCCGCGCTGTTCGGCATGATGTTCGGCGCGGTCATCATGGGGAGCATTGCCGATCGTATTGGCCGTCCCAGAGCCATTGCGATCTGCATCGCATTGTTCAGCGCCTTTACCGCTGCGGCCGGCATGGCGCAGGATCCCATTACATTCAGCGTCACGCGCTTTCTTGCCGGACTGGGAATTGGCGGTGTGATGCCCAACGTCGTCGCGCAGATGACGGAGTTCTCGCCGCGCAGGATCCGCGGAACGATGGTCACGCTCATGTTCAGCGGGTACTCCGTAGGCGGCATGCTCGCGGCATTGATGGGCAAATCGCTGATCGAGACGTATGGCTGGCAATCGGTATTCCTGGCCGCCAGCGTTCCCGTGCTGATCATCCCCGCCGTGTTGAGGTTGATGCCGGAATCGCTGCCGTTCCTGATTCAGCGCAATCGCCTTGACACACTTCGGGCCGTGCTCCAAAAGATGGAGCCGTCCTACCGTGCCCAGGCGACTGACCATTTCGCGTTGCCGCAGGCAGAGAAAGGCACCGGTGCGCCGCTCAGCACGTTGTTCCGCGATGGCCGGGGCTTCAGTACGGTGATGTTGTGGATCGCCTTCTTCATGTGCCTCTTCATGGTCTATGCGTTGAGTTCCTGGCTCACGAAACTCATGGCGGGCGCAGGCTACAGCCTCGGATCGGCATTGACGTTCGTTCTGGTGCTGAACTTGGGCGCGATGACCGGTGCTATCGGCGGCGGCTGGTTGGCAGACAAGTTCAACATCAAACACGTCCTGGTCGGCATGTACGCACTTGCCGCAGTGTCGATCACGCTGCTTGGCTTCAGGATGCCAACCGAAGCCTTGTTCCTCGTGGTCGCGCTCGCGGGCGCGTCCACCATCGGCACGCAGATCGTCACGTATGCCTATGCCGGGCAGTTCTACCCGGCCACGGTTCGCGGCACGGGCATTGGCTGGGCCTCCGGTGTCGGCAGAAGCGGCGCCATCCTTGCGCCCATTGTGATTGGCGTGCTGGTAAGCCTGTCGTTACCGCTCCAGCAGAATTTCGTCGCCATGGCAGTGCCTGCTGTCATCGCGGTGCTGGCTGTGCTCCTGATCGACCACAAGCGATCGGCCTCGGTGATCGACAGCCAGTTGGCCAGCGGCGTGACGGAAACAGAGCCGAGCCTGTCGTTGCGCGCTCAACAACGCGGCTCGTGACATCGGCAACTGCATTCCATGCGGCAGAGCTAAAAAAAATCCCTCGAGGACACTCGAGGGAGATGCTGACTATGGACGGCCCGTAACGGCCGTCTGGTGATTCATTGCACTCTGGAATTACGCACCATCGGTGAACGCGTCACGCCTGTCCGTCACACGAGCACCATCAAGGAACATGTCTCGCTTGTCCGTGACGCGCGCGCCATCGGAAAAGACGTCGAACTTTGATGTCAGACCACCATCGGTATAAGGATCCCGCGGCCCCATCGTGCTGGCGCCGTCGGTGTAGACGTCCCGCGTCCCCACCCCGCCATAGGCCACGCCAGCGCTGAGCGCCGCACTCGCCACAGCGAGCAACAAGATTGTTCTTGCCATTTTTTCACCCCCAATTTGACGTGGTTGGAAGAACCCCCGAAGCTTCAGTTTGTGCGCCGCAACTTCGTACTCGTGAATGTATGCCGCAACGGCAGGTACATGGGTCAGGGGTTGGTCCGAAAAACGCATAGGGGAACGCCCTATTCGAGGATCCTGCGTCCACCTCGGTTGCGAACGGGTATCGAGTCCGGCCTCTGGACGGCAAAACTCGCCATGGCACCCGGAAGCAGCAGCCAAACCTGCCTGGCGCATGGAATCCTTCCTTACCGCGCGCGGAAATCTGGCATAAATTCTAAATACTCTTACGCTGCGTCGTTCCCAGCGTGCCTGGAAGAGACGCAATACCGCGCGCACAAGCATCGTCATTGTGGCCAACAAAAGCCTGGTGTTCGAAGGTCTGCCCCATGATCGGAAGCTAGCAATGCAGAACAACACGCAACCTGCGCGGCTCCGCCTCATTGTCAACACTGCACTGGTCGCGCTGGCCTACTTCGCCGGCGCAAAGCTGGGGCTAGCTTATGCGGTGGTGGGAGGTGCCGTGTCGCTTGTGTGGCCCTCCAGCGGCATCGCCCTGGCTGCCTTGCTTGTCCTGGGTATCCAGGTGGCTCCCGGGATCGCGCTTGGCTCGATCGCGGCCAACATGTCGGTGGGCATGCCGCCTCCAGTGGCACTGGTCATCGGGCTTGGTGCGATGACCGCATCCCTGCTGGCGTGGCTCTCATTGAAGCAGTTCGTGCGATTCCGAAGCACCATGGATCGCAGCAAGGACGTGATCGCCTTCATCATCCTGGGTGCCACGGCCAGTACGGCGGTGAGCGCGCTCACCGGCGCGAGCGCGCTTGTTGCAGCGGGCCTCGCGCGTCCCGGCGAATACACCACCGCCCTTCTCCAATGGTGGCTCGGGGACATGATGGGTGTGCTGGTCGTGACCCCTGCGCTACTGACAGTGATGTCGTATCCGAACCCGGTTCACTCCGCCAGGCTGGCGTTGGAAGCGTGTGCGCTTACGCTCGCGACCGCATGGATCAGTTATCTCATCTTCGGCTCAAGCGAGCTCGCAGGGCACGGATACTATCCTGCTGCCCTGGCAGTCATTCCGTTCACCATCTGGGCCGCACTACGCTTCGATCACTGGGGTACCTGCCTTTCAACCCTGCTGGTTTCGATCATCGCCATCTGGGGCACCACAAACGGAACTGGTCCCTTTGCAGGCGAAACACCGGTGGATAGCCTGGTCAGATGGTGCGCATTTGCCAACGTCGTCGCCGTTACCGGACTGCTCCTGGTGGCGGCACATGCACAGGAAAAACGAATCCAGTGGCTCCTGCTTGCGTCCCACGTCATGCTGGAAGCACGCGTGCAAGAACGAACCCACGACCTCGAACGCGCGAACCAGGAACTGAGGGACGAGATCGCGCGACGTCGTCTGCTGGAGGCGGAACTGATTCGAAGTGGCGATCAGCAGCAGCGGCTTATCGGCCAGGAGTTGCATGACGGCCTTGGCCAGCATCTCACCAGCCTGAGCTTCTATTGCATGGCGCTGAGCGAGGACCTGCAGAAGCATCGGCACCCCGCCGCCACGAGCGCCGCCAAGATCGTCGAACTGGTCAGGCAGGCCGCCTTGATGACGCGTAAGGTCGCGCACGGCCTGGATCCTGTCGCCATCGAGGCTGGTGGTCTGTCAGCCGCGTTGCAAGGCCTGGTCATGACGACACGATCGGTCAACGGCATCGACTGCGCGCTCCAGATCAGGTCAGAGGTGGACTTCCTGGCTCCGCCCATGCAAATCCATCTTTATCGTGCGGCACAGGAAGCGGTCAATAATGCGCTCAAATACAGCCATGGCCGCCACATATGGATCGAACTGGATCGCGCCAGCGGGCTGCAGCGACTCTCGATCAGCGATGACGGCGTGGGCGTGGCCGAGGACCAGATGGCGCGTGCCACAGGACTGGGATTACACAACCTCCGTCATCGGGCGAGTCTGTTGGGCGGGGCGTGCACAGTGTCCTGCAATAGCTGGGGTGGCACCACGGTTGCAATCAGCTTCCCGATACCGGAGAGTCCGGACCATGCACGGAACACCATGTAGTCCGGGCCGGGCGGTCCAGATCCTTATCGTGGATGACCATCCCATCATTCGGGAAGGGCTGACGCATTTGCTGCATTCACATGAAAACCTGCACGTCTGCTGCGTCGCAGGCAGTGTCGAAGAAGCGGTGACTGCGGTCACCTGCAAGCCTGACCTCGCCATCGTGGATCTCAGCCTGCAGTCGAACTCAGGCCTGGATCTTGTCAAGAACTTCCGGCAGCACTATCCAATGCTGGCGATCCTTGTTCTCAGCATGCATGACGAAGCCTTGTTCGCCGAACGTGCGTTGCGGGCAGGCGCAAATGGGTACCTGATGAAACTCGGGGCTACCGAGCATATCCTGAATGCCATCCGGGAGGTACTCGCCGGGAATGTCTACTTGAGCGCAGCGATGCATGAAAAGCTCGCGCGGACGCTGACGACACCAACAAAGACGGCCACAAGCGCCATCGCCAACCTGTCAGAGCGCGAATTCGAGATCCTGCATCTGATCGGACTGGGCTTCAGTACGCGCCAGATTGCCGAGAAAATGAATCGCAGCATCAAGACCGTCGAAGCCCACCAGGCCAATATCAAGGAAAAGCTCGATATCCGCAGTGGCAAGGAGCTGATGCGCTTTGCCATCCAGTGGGTCGAAAGCCAATAGGCGCGAGGTGCCTTTCACGCGTTAAACGCGAAACCCGCCCTGTCCCCAGGGCTCACTGGTTCGCAAATTCCGCAACCGCGCGATTGAACGCGCCGGGGTTGGCGATATTCATACCGTGAGAGGCTCCCACGATTGTCTGCCGTTCAGCACCCCCGATCCACTCCTGAAGCTTCTCGACGGTGCTTCGGAACATGCGCGGGCTCTTTTGCCCATCGATCAGCAACGTTCGGCATTGAATGTCGCAAGCGCCTTCGCGCGTATAGGCGGGCAGCAGGTCGCGCAGTTGCTTTGGAAGAGTAAGGGCATTATCAAGCGCCATGCCGCGGAAGCTCTGTGAACTCTTGTTCCAGAAGCCAGGCATGGTGACCGAGTCGACAAACAGCGTCAGACCGCCGTCGAATTCACCTTGATCGATCAGTTCGGCCGCCCTCGCCCTCAACGCATGGACCGCCGGCGGCAAGCTTGCAACCGCTGCCTGCGGCGTTGCCTGCAAGGGCCCGCCCGGATCCGCAAGCGTCAGCGTCTTCACCAGATGCGGGTACTCGCGCGCCAAATGAAATGCAACGCAACCACCACGCGAGTGGCCGACCAGATGGACCGCCCCCCCGACCCAGCGACTCGATGAACGCCGCCATTTCAACGACATGCGCCCGCCAACTGAAATCGCCATGTCCAGATGCGCCGGTTGCCGGCCAGTAGTGACTCAGGCTGGGGGCGAAGCAATGGAAGCGCTTCGACAGCGTAGCAAGTTGCGGCTCCCAATAACGGTAGTCGCACAACGACCCATGCACGAAAACCATTGGCTCGCCGCTCCCCGTTTCCAGATAGGGCACTGAGGTGCCGGCGGCAGTGTAAGCAAAAGACGGTTGTGGCCAGGCTCCGGCCAGGGCCAGGGTAGTGAGGGGCGCTCGTGCATTCATGGAGTTATTCCTTTGCCGAGACTTTGATGGAAGGCGGGCAAAAAGGTAAACGCATAATTTTGATGGAATCTATCAACGCTTCTGATAGGTCAGCGAGGAATATGCGGATTCCCACGCAAGACGACCGCCCGCCGGGCGCTTGTGATAGCCGTCCCTGAATAAGCCTCATAGATCACATACACTGGCCTTGCGTGGTGCTGCGCAGGGCAAATCCGGATGTTGGCTTCGTCCACCTGGAACGCCGCATCGGCCGCGTCAGCATGGCGTCGTCTATAAATAGGGATACCGATCGTTCATAGCATCCCAATGCCCGTCGACTGCCCCACCATTCTGTTTGGGGCCTTCGATCGCCACAACTTTGGCGACCTCCTGCTGCCACACGTAATGGCCCGTATGCTCGCACCCCGCCGGCTGATGTATGCCGGCCTGGTCCAATGCGACATGCGCGGCCATGGTGGCCATCGGGTGGAGGCCATCACACGCCTTGCCTCAACCGTAGGCGACGGCGTTGTCGATATCGTCCACGTGGGCGGCGAAATCCTGACCTGCAGTACATGGGAGGCGGCTGTGATGCTTCTGCCGACCGAACCGGCGCGATCGGTCGTCACCCAGCTCGATGCACACCCGCAAGCGCGGATGGCCTGGGCACAGACGATGCTGGGGCTCACCGATCTGGCGCCCTATCTGCTGCCCGAGCAGCTGTTTCCCAATCTCAGGCATATCACCTACCAGGCCGTGGGCGGCTTCGATCTCGACCGCAGCGATCCGGCGATGCGCGACGAAGTCGTCGCGAAGCTCGGATCCGCCACGCGCATCGGTGTCCGAGACCAAAAGACGCGCACGACATTGTCCGCTTGGGGCCTGGCATGTCATCTGGCCCCAGACCCGGCCGTGATGGTCGCCGAGCTGTTCGGTGCGCGGATTGACGCTCGATGCCATCGCGGCAAACTGGCCGCGCTGCTGTCCGGATTTCCGGATGGCTATCTCGCGATGCAGTTCGCCGCAGATTTCGGTGACGACCGGACACTCACGCTACTGGCATCGGAGACCCAGCGCATCACACGGTCCACCGGCCTCGGCGTGGTGCTCTTCCGGGCCGGGGCGGCGCCGTGGCACGACGATCTGTCGTGCTACCGCAGGCTAGTCGCGATGGGGACCGGCGCGACCGTGACGGTGTTTACTTCGCTGAACCTGTGGGACATCTGTGCGGTCATCGCCCGTAGTCGCGGCTTTGTTGGCAGCAGCCTGCACGGCAGCATTGTCGCCGCCGCCTATGCCCTCCCCTGCCTGGGACTACTGCGGCCGGGGCAACTACCGCAGAATTCCAAGCAAGCCGCCTTCTGGTCGACCTGGCGCACGGCAGAACTGCCCGCCGTCGTCACGATAGAAGCGTTGGCTGAAGGGATGCAGCAGGCCATGGCAACCGACGCCGCCGAACGTGAAAATCTGGCCAGGCGGCTCGTCGATGCCTGCCGGGCAGACTTGGCGCCAGCCCCTGGACCGATAGCAGCCTGTGGGAGCGAACGTGGCTAACCCGGATTTACTCGATAGCGACCTTGCATCCGCAAAAACTGCTCGTCTGATGGCTGCACAGGCAAGCCCGTGCGACGAACTGGTCATCCGCACGCAGCCCACCGCGATTGACCGCCCGTGCCGGCGCAAGCGTCTGGCGCTCACAGCCACTATCCTCGGCTCGAGCATGGCGTTCATCGACGGCTCCGTCGTCAATGTCGCGCTACCCACCATCCAGCGCGAACTCGGCGCGAGCATTGCCGAGATGCAGTGGATCGTCAACGCCTATCTGCTCTTCCTCGGGTCACTCGTGCTGGTCGGTGGCTCGATGGGCGACACGCTCGGCCGCCGCACGGTCTTCATCTCGGGCATTGGTATCTTCACCCTCGCCTCCATCGCTTGCGGACTCGCGCCAAATGCAGGCTGGCTGATCGCAGCGCGCGTCTGGCAGGGCATTGGCGCGGCGCTCTTCGTACCCAGCAGCCTTGCGATCATAGGTGCCATATACGAAGGCGAAGCACGCGGACGGGCAATCGGCACATGGTCCGCCTTCGGGGCAATCACGTCTGCGGTGGGCCCGGTGGCGGGTGGCTGGCTTGTCGATGCGTTGTCGTGGCGCGCGATATTCTTCCTGAACGTGCCTCTTGCGGTGGCAACCATCGCGCTGGCGACAGCGTCCGTGCCGAACAGCCACAAGATCGATGCGCCGCACGGGCTCGACTGGCCCGGGGCACTCACCGCTACAGCAGGTCTCGGTGCCCTGGCCTATGGCCTGACCGAGGCTTCAGCACGCGGTCTCGCGGATTGGCGCGTGCTGAGCATGACAGGCGCCGGCGTGCTGGTGCTGGCCGCATTCTTGAACATCGAAGCGAACAGCCGCCACCCCATGATGCCGCTGGACGTCTTTCGCTCGCGGGACTTCGTTGGCGCCAACCTCGTCACGTTGCTACTCTACTTCGGTCTGGGCGGCGCTCTGTTCTTCCTGCCGTTCACGCTCATACGTGCGCATGCCTATACGGCGACAGAGGCCGGCGCAGCGCTGCTGCCGGTACCGGTCATCATTGGCTTGTTCTCTCGCTTCACTGGTGGCCTGACGAACCGGTTCGGTGCGCGAGTCCTGTTGAGCGCCGGCCCTTTCGTAGCCGGCATTGGCTTCGCGATGCTGGCGCTTCCATTCCTGGGTGGAGACTATTGGATCGCGTTCTTCCCCGCGCTGGTCGTGCTCGGCATCGGCATGACGATCACAGTTTCCCCTCTCACGGCAACCGTGATGGGAGCGGTGCCACGCATGCATGTCGGCGCGGCATCCGGGATCAACAACGCAGTGGCACGCGTCGCAGGCCTGTTGGCCATTGCGGTGCTAGGTATTGTGTTCGTGTGGTCGCACCAGGCGGCGCTGTCGGCACGCCTCGACGCGCTACAGGTTCCCAGGGAAGCACGCGGCACAGGAGGGTCGTTCGCCCCCCTCGCGCCAGCCGGTGCTACCCGCAGCCCGTCGCCGCAGCCGCAACCGGTCGCACGGGCCGAGGCTGAAGCCATTGCTTACGCGCTGCACGCAGTCGCACTGGTCTGCGCCTTTTGCGCATTTGCGGGGGCGGGCCTTGCAGCAGCAACCATCCGCCCACACAGGTAACGGGCTGCGCACTAGTGCGCGTACACCGCCTCCCAGGTCTTGAATCCCTTGACTTCGATCGGATTTCCAAACGGGTCCATGAAGAACATCGTCCACTGTTCTCCGGGCTCGCCTTCGAATCGGACCTGCGGCTTCAGTACGAAGTCCGTGCCGGCTGCCGTCAGACGATCTGCCAGCGTACGCCACTCCGGGAGCAACAGGATGATGCCGAAATGCGGCATCGGCACCAGTGCATTGCCCACTCGCCCGGTGCGCGCCGTCTCGAACGGTTTGCCGAGGTGCAGCGAGATCTGGTGACCAAAGAAGTCGAAATCGACCCAGGTTTCTGTACTACGGCCTTCCTTGCACCCCAGTACATCGCCGTAGAAACGGCGCGCCTCGTCAAGGTCGGTGATATTGAAGGCCAGGTGAAAAACGGACTGCGTCATAAGGATTGAGGTTGCTGGGTTAGCGGAGCCAGATGGCGGATAGAGGAAATTATGCGCGAAGTCCGTGCCGGATGACGGAACCGGCACGCGAGCCGGTTGCCGTCCCATCGCGCCATGCCATCTCTCCATTGACGAACACATAGGTAATACCCGCGGCTTGCGCCACCGGTTTTTCAAACGTGGCTGTATCGACGATCCGCGCAGCGTCGAAGACCGTGATGTCAGCAAAGTTACCCTCGGCCAGAATGCCGCGACCAGTCAGGCCGAAGTGCTGCGCCGTCAGGCCACTCATCTTGTGGACGGCCGTCTCCAGCGGGAACAGCCCCACATCGCGGCTGTAGTGCCCCAGCACGCGCGGAAATGTTCCCCACAGCCGAGGATGCGGCACGGGATCGTGAGGGAGTCCGTCGGAGCCGATCATCGTCTGCGGGAATGCGAGGATGCGCCGGACGTCGGCCTCGTCCATCAGAAAGTAGATCGCGCCCGCCGGCTGCAACGCGTCCACGGCCGCCTCGGGTGACAGGCCCATCTGGCGCGCAATCACGTCCAGATCCTGTCCGGCATACTCGGGATGCGGCTGCGAGCGCGTGACGATGACGCGGCTCGACACCGCCAGACGATCCTTGCGCAGGATCGTGGAACCGGCCTGGTATGGATAGCAGTCCAGTCCCACGCAACGATGGCGCATCGCCTGTGTGAAGTGGCCGAGCGTTTCCTCCGAACGCCCATGGTTCTTTGGGCCGATCAGCTTGTGATGCGATACCACGGTCCCGGCATCGCCCGCCACGCCGATGGCGACAGCTTCATCAATGGCCTCGCACACGCGATCGCCTTCGTCACGGATGTGACTGGCATGTACGCCACGAAAGCCCCGGAGCGCGGTGGCGACCTGCGCCATCTCATCGGTCGGCGCCGACGCGGCCGCCGGATAGGCGGCCCCGGTCGACATGCCGCAAGCGCCGCTGCTCATCGCATCGCGCAACAGCGCCTGCATGGCAGCGACCTCGGTGGCGGTCGCCGCGCGGTCCAGCCGATCCATCACGGCCACACGCAAGGTGGTATGCCCGACCAGACAGGCCGCATTGACAGCCGGCGCCGCACGCTCCAGCGCATCGAGGTAGTCCCCGAAGACGGTATAACGGAACACCGACGGGTCGTCGCCGAGCAGATCCAGCGGCGGTGGCACGGACTGTCCCGGCGACGCGCACCATGGCGCCAGGCTGATGCCGCAATTGCCGGTGACAACCGTCGTCACCCCCTGGCTCAGCTTGGCGGGCATCAGCGGGTCTTGCATCAGGTATCGGTCGTCGTGCGTATGCGCGTCGATGAAACCAGGCGCCACGATGTGGTCCCGCACGTCGAGTTCGTATTGCCCGCGCGCACCTGACAAGTCACCGATCGCCGCAATCCGTCGACCTTCGATGGCGACATCGGCATCGAAACGTGGCGTCCCGGTACCATCGATCACCGTCCCGCCGCGCAGCACTACGTCGAAATCGGCCATGAACATCAATCCAGCGTGGCACCCGAGGTGCGGATCACCCCTGCCCAGATCGGACGCTCCTTGCGGGCCAGGTCGAACAGCGCACTGCGCGGTCCGGTGGTGACCTCGTAGGCCATGTCCGCCAGGCGTGCCTTGATGGCATCGGAGTTGGCCGCCTTGTTGAACGCACGGTTCAGCAGGTCCAGGATCTGCGGATCGGTTGCGGCGGGCGCCACGTAGCCGGTCCACGCCACAGCCTGATAATCCTTGAGCCCGCTCTCGGCCATCGTCGGCAGTTGCGGCAGGCGGCTGTCGCGCTGCTTGCCCGTCACCGCCAGCGGCACGACGCTGCCATTCTTCAGGTACGGCGAAATCGACGTGATGTTCTCGAACACCAGATCCACCTCGCCGCGCAGCACGGCCAGATCGGCCTCCGGCCCGCCCTTGTACGGGACGTGCGTGATCTGCACGCCTGCCATCGACTTGAACATCTCGGCGCTCAGGTGTCCGGTAGTCCCGTTGCCACCGGAGGCCACGGCCAGCTTGCCGGGCGCTGCCTTGGCCTTGGTCACCAGTTCGGCCACGGTCTTCACGCCGAGGTCCTTGCGCACGGCAAGCACATTCTGCACGAAGCCGGTCAAGGCCACAGGCGCAAGTTGCTTGTCGGCGTCATATGGCAGCTTCTTGTAGAGAGACTGGTTGATCGCCAGCGTGGCCACATTGGCAAAGCCGATCGTATAGCCATCGGCAGGCGCATTGACAATGGCTTGCGTGCCGATGATGCCGGACGCACCCACGCGGTTCATGACCACGATCTGCTGGCCGATGTCGCGGCCCACCGCATCGGCCAGCAACCGCGAAACGATATCCGGCGTAGTCCCGGCATTGAATGGCACGATCAATGTGATCGGGCGGTCCGGATAGGCCGCAAATGCCTGGGTGGAGAGCAGCACCGAGGCGGCCACCAGGGCCACGCGCGCCAACGCGCGCAACGGGGTGAACTTGAGAGACATGGCGAAATTCCTGAATCAGCGGGGGATGGCAGTAATCCGGCACGCCTGATACGCGCGCCGGCATGGGCACGGTCGTCTCAAGTCCCGTGCGGGGCGGCTGCAGTGGGCTGCAGCATCGTTTGTAGGAGCGGCAGGTCGATGTTGCCGCCAGATAGCACGAACACGGCATCACGCCCGGCCAGGTCGATCCGGCCCGCCAGCAGCGCCGCAAGCGCTACGGCACCACCCGGCTCCACGAGTAGCCGCAACTCTTCGAGCGCGAAACGGATGGCAGCAATCACCTCGTCATCGCTGACCGACACGGCGGCGTCGAGGTAGCGGCCATTGATCGAGAATGGCAGTTCGGCCGGCGTGACCGCCTGCAGCGCGTCGCAAAGCGACGTCGACCCCGGAGCATTGGTCTCACGCTGACCGCTGCGCAACGAACGCACGGTGTCGTCGAACGCGGCCGGCTCTGCCGCAACAAGCCTTGTGGCTGCACTCAACGCTTCGATCGCCAGTCCGCAGCCGGCCAGCATGCCGCCGCCCCCACACGGCGCGGCAAACGTGCCAAGGTTCTCGCGCGCCGCCTGCGGCAGGTCTTGCAGGGCCTCCAGCGCCAAGGTGCCTTGCGCCGCCAGTACGTCGGGATGGTCGCCGGGCGGCACAAGCGTGCCGCCGGTTTCGGCCAGCAGTCGCATGCCGATGATCTCGCGGCTTTCGTGGCGGCGGTCGTAATGCACCACGTGCGCACCCTGCGCCAGCGCCCGTTCCACCTTGTTGCGCGGCGCGTCGACCGGCATCACGATGGTGGCGTCCACGCCGAGTTGCCTTGCGGCCCACGCGATGGCCTGGCCGTGATTGCCCGTGGAATAGGCAACGACGCCACGCGCGCGAGTGGCTTCGTCCATCGCCAGCAATGCATTGAGCGCACCGCGCACCTTGAACGACCCGGTGACCTGCAGGCACTCGGGCTTGATCCAGACCGGCGCGCCAGCCAGCGCGTCGAGCCGGGCGCTGCGCAACAGCGGCGTCCTGACAATATGCGGCGCCAGCGCCTGGGCCGCGCGTTCCACGTCGGCAAACACCGGCACGCGCATCGCGCCCAGCATTTCGTGGTGGATTTCGGTCGGCAGCGCCGGCCTGGGCTTCACTTCCTTCGCTTTGTTGGCTTCGATCATCTGCATGGCCCGCCCCTTCAAGCCGACGCGGGCGTCCAGACCTGCGGCGCCTCACTGGCGGTCTGTGCGGTGATCCGCCCATAGGCTTCCACGCGACGATGGAGTCCGAAGTTGAAAACCGTGGAACGGCCCAGTTCGCAAAGGTCGAGGTTGCAGTCAGCCACCACCAGTTCGTCGTCCCACGTGGTGGCTTGCGCCATGATCTCGCCTTGCGGGTTGACGATGATCGAATGGCCGAACATTTCGTGACCATCCTCGGTCCCGGCCTTGGCAACCGCCACCGCGAATGTTGCGTTCTGGTAGCAGCCGGCCTGGATCGAGAGTTGCGAGTGGAACACGCGCAGATGATGAGCCTCGAACCCACGGTTCTCCTGGTTCATGCTGGGCGTGTTGTAGCCCAGCATGACCAGTTCGACTTGCTGCAGGCCGAGCACGCGCCAGGACTCCGGCCAGCGGCGATCGTTGCAGATCATCATCCCCAGATTCACGGCGGCGTCGCCAATTGGCGCACGCTTGACCGGGAAACCGAGGTTGCCGATCTCGAAATAGCGCTTCTCCAGGTGTTGCACCTTGCGGTGCGCCGCGTACTCGGCATGGCCCGGCAGATGGACCTTGCGGTACTTGAGTACGATCTCGCCGGAAGGGGCGATGACCACCGATGTATTGAACCGGCGCTTGCGCACCACGCCCGTCTCGTCCGGCTCGAACGCAATCTCGGCATAGCCCAGGTAGACGGTGAGCGCGTAGCGCCGGATCGCATCGAACAGCGGCTGCGTGGCCGGCGACGGCAGTTCGGTTTCGTACCAGCCGTCGGCTTCATTCAGGTCTTCGTGATACCAGCGCGGGAAGAAGGTGGTCAGCGCCAGTTCGGGGAACACGACAACCTGCGCCCCACGCTGGTGCGCGCGTTCGAGCAACCGCACCATGCGGCCAACCGCGACATCGCGGCCTTCATGTTTCTGGATCGGGCCGAGTTGGGCGGCGGCTACGGTGATGAGTCTGGTCATGAATCGGGAATGCTTGGAGCATCAGGCGTTGAAGGCAAGGTCAGTGTAGGCAGCATGCTGCCGTGCCAGAAGCGGACAACCCGCGCGCCGCGCAGCCGATCCCCAACGCAAATCCAGCGCGTCATACCGTTGATTTGCAAGGGAAAGTGGAGCGCGCTGGGCGTCCCGGCGGCGTGCAGTCCATAACCGCACGTTATGGTCTCCAGACAAACATTGATGCCGTGCCGGCCACGCGCGTCGCGACGCCGCCACACTCACGTCGGCTGCCGTTCCAGCAGATGGGTCAGTGTCGCGACAAAACCCTTCGCCAGCGTGGACATGGCCTGCTGCCGCGCGTGGACCAGGTAGATCTTGTGAGCCAGCGCGGGTCGAATCGGCTTGAGCACGATGTCACCAGCGCCGTCCGGGGTATAGCCGAACGACTCCATCAGGGCCACGCCCACGCCTTCACGCACCAGTGCCATGGCCTCGGGTGTGGAGCGGATCTCGATATCGGGGGCGAGCGTGCCGCGCTCCGAGGTCAGGAACTGGGCGGACAGCCTCCCAAACGGGGTGTCACCGCCGTAGCCGATAAACGTCGAACCTCGGAGATCGTCCACCGTCAGCTCGTCGGATTCGGCCAAAGCGTGGCCGCGCGGCAGCGCGCACATGATGTTGCCTTCGCCAATCACACGCGCCCGCAACTCCGAGCCATCCGGCGGCGCCATCGACGCAATGCAGAGATCTGCATGTCCCTGTGCCACATAGGGCAGCAGCGCATCGAACGGCAACGGTCGGTAGTGAACACGGACAGATGGATGCCGATGCCGAAAGCGCTGGATGGCGCGCGGCATCAGCCATTCGCTGTAGCTGGGGCTCGACACGATCGACAGCTTGCCATCCCCGTGTTCGGCCAGGCTGGCAGCCACCGCATTGAATCGGCTCACGCCATCCAGGATCGGCCGCACTTCGGCAAACAAGCGATGCGCTTCGGGCGTCGGATGCAGCCGACCGCGCTCGCGATCGAACAGCGCAAAGCGCATGCGCGCCTCGATGGTCGCCAGCACTCGGCTGATGGCTGGCTGCGACACGCACAGCATGCGGCCGGCTTCGCTAAGCGAGCCGGCCACCATGATGGCGTGGAACACCTCGATCTGACGCAGATTGAGCGGCGTCACGGGTTGCCGGCTCGGCGGTGGGGAAGGTGGCATGGGGGGCGAACGTGGAGGCAAGCTTACGGCTCGGAAGCCTTCAGCGGACGCAAGATCCACGCCACCGCTTGTCAACCCCTACAGGGCGGCCATGGCCGCCAGCGCGCCGTCCAGCATGTTCCGCAATACCGGTTGCACGCGCGCCGCCGCGTCCGGCAGATACGGGAACGGGGCCCGCTCGTCCATGTAGACGGCCTGCACCATTTCCAGCTGGATGGTATGCACGCCCTGCGCAGGCTGACCGTAGTGACGGGTGATATGCCCGCCCTTGAAACGACCGTCAACCACCCACGTGAACGGGCTGTCTGCGGCCGCCCCGATCACCGCATCGCGCATCGTAGGCGCGCAGCTGACGCCGCTGTTGGTGCCGATGTTCAACTCGGGCAGTTTCCCGTCAAACAGCCGCGGCAGCACGCCGGCGATCGAATGCGCTTCCCAGACCAGCACATGGGCATGCTGATCGCGCAGGCGGGCAATCTCGGCTGCGAGCGCATCGTGATAGGGCTGCCAGTATTCGCGTTTGCGCTGTTCAATCTCCTCGGCCGACAGACCATCGGCCAGCAGATACAACGGATCGCCGCGGAACGTCTCCACCGGACAGAGGGTGGTCGTGGTCTGGCCCGGATACAGGCTGCTGCCGTCGCCCGGCCGATTGACGTCGATGACATAGCGCGAATAGTTGGCCTCGACCACCGACGCCCCCTGTTCGGCCGCAAAGGCATATAGCCGGCGCATATGCCAATCGGTGTCGGCGCGCTCACGGGCCACGGGGGTGAGCCGTGGCACCAGCCAGTCGGGCAGCAGTTCGCCACCGTGCGGGATCGAGATGACGAGCGGAATGCTGCCCTGGGTCACCTTGCAGATCGGCGCGCTCATGCCTGTACCTCCATCGCGCGGTCCACCGCGCCGTGCCGCCGGCGCGACCAGACCGATGGATCCAGCATATTTTCGGGCGGGCGGCCGGCAAGCGCGTCGATGATCTGCGCGGCACATTGGCTGGCGGTGTCTGCCAGGGCTTCCTGCGTCGAGCCCGCCTGATGCGGGCTCAGAACGACATTTGGCAACGCTGCCAGCGGCGATGCCACGGGCAACGGCTCGCGTTCGAAGACATCGAGCCCGGCGCCAAACAGTTTGCCGGCACGCAAGGCATCGACCAGTGCTGGTTCGTCGATCAGGCCGCCGCGCGAAGTATTGAGCAGGATGGCCCCTGGCTTCATCGCCGCCAGGGCAGCGGCGTCGATGGTATGGCGCGTATCGGGCCGCAACGGACGATGCAGCGACACGACATCCGACATCGCCAGCAGCGCCTGCAAGGTGTCGACGCGCCGGGCGCCTTGTGCCACCACTTCGCTCTCGTCCACACGCGGCGACCAAACGATCACCTGCATGCCGAAGCCAGCGCGCGCCATCTGCGCCACGATCTGACCCGTGCGGCCAAAGCCGACAATCCCCAGCGTCTTGCCGGACAGCGAATGCGTCGGCACGGTATAGCGGTGCTGCCAGTCGGACCGGCGTGTTGCCGCGTCGGCCAACACCGCACCGCGTGCCACGGCCAGCATCAGCATCATCGTGTGTTCGGCTACGGCGCGAACGTTGGCGCCCGGCGTGGACACCACGGGGATACCACAGGCGTGGGCATGCGCGACCGCGATCTTGTCGGTACCCGTACCGTGATTGCTGATGACCGCCAGGTGGGGCGCCGCATCGATGGCGGCGGCCGACAGGCCTTCGCGGACGATCACCGCGTCGATCTCGCGGACTTCGGCAATGCGCTCGGCTTCGTTCGTAGCGGTGCTGTGGCGCACCTCGATGCCGGCGGCACGCATGCGTTCGGCGCCGATGGGATGAATCGGCTGGGTAATCAGACAGACTGGCATGAATTCAATGTCACAGTGGAAAAGGAAACACCGGCCCGCGCGCCAAGCACACTGGCAAGCACGCGCGTCGCCTGCGCGAAATCGTCGAGCCGCATCGACTCCTCGGGGTTATGGCTGCCGTGCGCATTGCGCACGAACAGCATCGCGGCGGGCACGCCTTGGCCGGCGAACAGTGCCGCATCGTGACCGGCACCGCTGGGCATGGGCCGCGCGGCTACGCCGGCATCGGCGGCCGCAGCGGCCAGCATGGCCTGCAAGGCGCGGTCCATGATCCCCGCCGCGCTCGCCGTGACCGGGCCAAGGTCAATCTCGACCCGGTAGGACTGCATGATGTCGTTCCGGATGGACTGGACGGCGGCATCCATCGCATCGAGCGTCGCCCGGCTTCGCGAACGCATGTCGATGCTGAAGTCGACACGTCCCGACACCTTGCTGAAATCGGCCTGTGCCGCATCGGTGGCGCATTGGCCGACTGTCACGGTCAGTTCGTGACCCGAACCCTCCAGCGCCGCCCAGGCACCCTGCAATGCCGTGACCAATGCCGCCGCAGCCACCACGGCATCGCGCCGGTGGCTGCGTGGCGTGGCACCCGAGTGCGCGTACTGACCGCGAATAGTCGCGTGCCGGTAGCGTTGGCTGCCGCAGATGCCAGTCACCACGCCGAGCACGTCGCCACCTTCATCCAGCACGGGACCCTGCTCGATATGAAGCTCGACAAAGCAGTCGATGCCGGCTGCCGTCAGGGCAGGCACGCCGGCCGCCACCGCACCGGGGTCTCCGCCAGCGGCCCGCAAATGGTCGGCCAGCGTGCGATTGGTGTCGGCGCGGCGCAGGTCCAGCGCAGCACCGTCGAGCAGCCCGAAGGCCGCCTTGCTGCCGACATAGGACACCGGAAACCATGCGCTTTCCTCCGCGCGGATGCCCATGACGGTCACGTCACGGTCCGGCACCATCCCGGCGCGGCGCCATCCCGCCAGGATGGCGAGTCCGGCGACCACGCCAGCGGCGCCATCGAAGTTGCCACCACGTGGCACGGAATCGAGGTGCGATCCCGTCATCACCGCAGGCGCCGCGCGATCCCGGCCCGGCAGGGTCAGATACAGATTGCAGGCCGCGTCGCGGCGGACTTCCAGCCCGTATCGCTCGGCAGTGGCGCCGAACAGTGCGTGCGCGGCGTTCTCGCCCTCGCCGTAACTGTCTCGGGTAATGCCCACCCCGTCGTGGCTTTGCGCTGCCAGTTGCTCGAACAGCAAGGCCGCCAGTGCATGATCGGGTTCCGCGTGCAGCGTCATACCGCCTCCGCCACTTCGGTAGTGGGCATGTCCGACATCCGCACGGCCTGTGGATCCCACGCCTTGCCCGGCATCGCGTCAATCAGCCGCCGCGTGTACGCATCGCGCGGGGCTTCGAAGATCTCGGCGGGACTGCCCTGCTCCACCACGCTGCCACGGTGCATCACCAGTACCTTGTCACAGATCTGCGCCGCCACGCGCAGGTCATGCGTAATAAAGATCAGGGCGATACCGAGCCGCTTCTGCACGTCGGCGAGGAGTTTGAGCACCTGCGCCTGTACCGAAACATCGAGCGCCGATACCGACTCGTCGGCCACGATCAGCCGCGGCTCCATGGCAAGGGCGCGCGCAATACCGATCCGCTGACGCTGCCCGCCCGAGAATTGACTCGGATAGCGGTCAAAGGCGCTGGGCTCCAGCTCCACCAGCTTGAGCAATTCGCGTGCCCTCGCTTCGGCCTGCGCCCGGGGCACGCCGCTTGCCATGGGACCGTCGCAAAGAATCCTGCCCACCGTGTGGCGCGGATTCAGCGATGCGAACGGATCCTGGAAGATCATCTGGATGTGACGGCGCAGCGGACGAAAGGCTTGTTCACTGAGCGGCGCGATGTCCCGCCCTTCAAAAGCCATCATGCCGCCATCGTTCGTGGTGAGCTTCAGCAGGCATTTGCCGATGGTCGACTTGCCGGAACCCGACTCCCCAACGATGCCAAGCGTCTCGCCTGCGCGGATTTCAAAGCTGACGCCCTTGACAGCTTCCACCACGCGCTTGCGCTGGAAAAGGCCGCCCGGTGTCGTATAGGTCTTGCGCAGGCCCTCGACGCGCAGTACCGGGTAGCCTTCGGATTCCGCCCCATCCGCACCGTCGCCTGGCCGGTGCGACGGCACGCTGCCGATCAGCCGGCGCGTGTAAGGGTGTACGGGACGATTCAGCACTTGTTCCGCTGGCCCTTGTTCGACAATGCAGCCCTTTTCCATCACGATCACGCGATCGGCGATCTCGGCCACCACGCCAAAATCGTGGGTAACGAACATCACGCCCATCCCTTTTTCCTTCTGGATGCGCGCAATCAGCGCCAGGATCTGCGCCTGGGTGGTGACGTCCAACGCCGTGGTAGGTTCGTCGGCAATCAGGAATGCCGGCTCCAGCGCCAGGGCCATGGCGATCATCACCCGCTGGCGCTGACCGCCAGACAGGGCAAATGGATAGGCGTGGTACAGCGATGGCGGATCGGGCAGGCCGACAAACGCCAGCAGTTCGAGCACCCGGGCGCGGCGCGATGCCGGATCGAATGCGTCATGCACGCGCATCACTTCGGCAATCTGGTCCCCCACACGGTGCAGCGGGTTCAGGGCGGACAAGGGCTCCTGGAAAATCATCGCCATGTCCTTGCCGCGCATGCCGCGTAGCGCCGCTTCATCCTGGGTCAGCAGATCGCGCCCCTGGAACAGGATCTGTCCCGATTCAGGCTTCAGGTACCCAGGCAGCAGGCCCATGATGGCGTTCGCGCTCATCGACTTGCCGGAGCCCGATTCGCCAACGATGCAGACCAGTTCTCCGGCGCCGATGTCGAAGTTGATATCGCGCACGGCATACGGCCGGTCGCCGCCCTTCGGCAGCGCAATGCTGAGGTTGCGAATGGACAGCAGCGGCGTGACAGGCTTGTCAGATGCCTGGGGCATATGGGGCGCGGGATTGCGGGGGTCGTTCATCGTTCAGCTCCCTCGTTTGCGCAGTTGCGGGTTCAGGGCATCGTTGAGGCCCTCGCCAATCAGGTTGATCGCGAGCACTGTCAGCATGATGGCTACGCCCGGCCACAAGCTCATCCAAGGTGCCTCGCGCAGCATCGTGCGCGCCGCGCCAATCATGAAGCCCCAACTCATCAGGTTGCGGTCGCCCAGGCCCAGGAACGACAGCGCCGACTCTGTCAGGATGGCCGTGGCAGTCATGAGCGACGCCGTGACGATCACCGGCGACGCCGCATTGGGCAGGATCTGCGTGAAGATGATGCGTGCCGGCGACTGCCCGATCACCACGGCCGCCTGCACGAACTCCCGCTCCTTCAGCGTCATGAACTCGGAGCGCACCAGCCGGGCCACCGGCGGCCACGATACGATTGCGATGGCACCCACGATCGAATACAACGACGGTTTGAAGATCGCCACCAGCACCAGCGCCATTGCAAGCTGCGGAATGGTCTGGAAGAACTCGGTGCCGCGCATCAGTGCGTCGTCGATCCGGCCACCGTAGTAGCCGGCCAGTGCACCGACCACGATGCCGATCAGCACAGCTACCAGCGTCGAGATCACACCGATCATCAGGGATACGCGCGCGCCATAGGCAATGCCGGCGGCGATGTCCCGTCCGAGCATGTCGGTGCCCAGCGGATAGGCGCTGTCGTGGAACGGTGCCAGCAACGGATCCGCCACCATCATCCAGGGGGGATCTTCATAGAATGTGGAAGCCAGTGCCGCTGTCAGGATCACCACCAGCAGCAGCACCAGGCCGATGGCGGCACCACGGTTGGCGCCAAAGCGTTTCAGGAAGGACATCTTGCGGCTCCTCAGGTCCGGCCGATACGTGGGTCGATCAGGCGGTACACCAGATCGGTCAGCAGGTTGAATACGACGACCATCGTCGAAGTGACCAGGAACACGCCAAGCAGCAACTGATAATCGCGCTGGATCAGGGCGTCGAACATCAGACGGCCGATACCCGGCCAGCCGAACACGGTCTCCGTGAGCACCGCGCCACCGGCCATCTGGCCGAGCTGGATGCCAGCGAACGTCACCACTGGCAGCAACGCGTTGCGCAAGGCGTGGCGGCGGATGGTCTCGCCAAGCGGCACGCCCTTGGCGCGTGCGGTCTTGATGAAGTCCATGCCCAGCACTTCGAGCATCGATGCGCGGGTGAGGCGGGCGTAGACGGCCATGAAGAAGCAGCCCAGCGACACGGTAGGCAGCACCAGGTGATGGGCGATATCACTCACGCGCGCCCAGCCCGAGAGATTTCCGCCCACCTGTTCCATGCCGTAAGGCGGCAGCCAGCCAAGATGGAGCGAGAAGAAAAGGATTGCCAGCAATGCCAGCCAGAACTGTGGCGTCGCGTAAATCAGCAGCGAGCCGGTCATCAATACGCTGTCGAGCCAGGTCCGCCGCCCGGCATAGCGGGCGCGTGACGCGATCACGCCAAACAGCACGCCAAACCCGAGCGCGAACACGAAGGCACACGACATCAGCAACAGTGTGGCCGGCAGCCGGTCGAGAATCAGGTCGAGTACAGGCAGGCGTTCCCGATACGAGTACCCGAGATCGAGATGGGCCACGCCCCAGAGATAGCGGCCTAGCTGGACCGGCATCGGCTGGTCGAGTCCGAACTCCTTGCGCAGTTCTTCCACATAGGCCGGGTCGGACGAGCCGGACTCGCCGGCCAGCACGGCAGCGGGATCGCCCGGCGCCATGCGCACGAGCATGAAATTGATGATGACCACGCCAAGCACGACGAACAACGCCTTGCCTAGCCTGGCGATCAGGATGGAGAGTGCCTTTTCCACGTGATCGGATCCTTCTTGAGACTGGAACATCCGATGCACCACCAGCGCGGTGCATCGGCCTGCAGCTGCGTTACTTGCTGATATAGACGTCGGCGAACGTATCGTTCAGGCCGATGGCGGTCTGGACGAGGTTGTGCACCTTGCCGCTGTACAGCGTCGGCAGCTCCATTTCGAACAGATAGCCGTTGGCCACTTCCTGGACCAGCGTCTTCTGGATGTTCGAATAAAGTTGCTGGCGCTCGGCATCCGACGTGGCCGATGCGGCCTTGTCCCACATCGCGTCCACGCCCGGATTCACATAGCCCTGGTTGTTCACGAACGCCGAGCCCTTGACCTGGTTGCGCGCCAGGTACAGCCGCGAGACACCCAGCGCGGGGTCGCCATACTGGGACGTGAAGCTGAAGGTCAGATCAAAGTCGAAGTCGGACACGCGCTTGGCCCACGTACCGGCATCGGCGGATTCGATCTCCACCTTGAAGCCGAGCTGCTCCAGGCATTGGCGCGTGTACTCGCCAAGGCGGTCCCAGGTCGCGCCGTACGGGTAGGACAGGATGCGGATGGTGGTCTTCGACGGATCCACGCCCGACTCCTTGATCAGTGCACGGGCCTTCTTGATGTCGAAGCCATAGGCCGGCACGTTGCTGTCATAGAACGGCGTCGTCGAAGAGATCGGCCCGGTCGCGACCTTGCCCAGGCCAAAGAAGATGTTGTTCACCACGAACTTGCGGTTCACGGCCTCCATGATGGCCTGGCGCACCTTCACATTGTTGAACGGTGCCTTGCGCTGGTTCATCTGGATATAGGCAAGCTTGGAGAACATCTCCCAGCCCTTGGTCGTGTACTCCACGTTGGGCAGCGCACGCAGGCGCTTGATTTCCACGTTGTCGACGTCGCCGGCGCTGACCACCTGCACATCGCCGCGCTCGAATGCCACGGCACGCGAAGCGGCATCCGGAATCACGTTGAAAACAATCTCGTCCAGGTAGGGCTTGCCTTTCTGCCAGTAGTTCGGATTCCGGGTCAGGACGATGTAGGCGCCCTTCTTCCATTCCTTGAACATGAAGGGCCCGGTGCCAATCGGCGTCTGGTTGGCGGGGTTCTTCGCGTAGTCGGTACCGTCATAGATGTGCTTTGGCACCATCGGCATGTTGTCGCTCACGAACGACTTCAGGAACGGCGCGAACGGTTCCTTGAGCGTGATGACCACCTTGTTGGGCCCCTGCGCCTTGACCGACTGCACGAACTGATCGATCACCACGCGGGCGCGCGGATGCACCGCACGCAGGAACTTGTCGACCGAGAACACCACGTCGTCGGACGAGAACGGCTTGCCGTCATGCCACTTGACGTTCTGCTGCAGCTCGAACGTGTAGACCTTGCCGTCGGGCGAGATCGTCCAAGATTTGGCCAGGCTCGGCTGGGGCCGCATGTCGGGCGACCAGGTCAGCAGGCTTTCGTAGATCTTGCCGGCCACGTACTGGGTGGGCGTCTGCTGGTTCAGGCCCAGCATCAGGGTTGGGGGCTCGGGCTGGGCGATGGCGCGCAGCGTGCCGCCATGGGTCTGGGCGTGAACACCGGTGGCGACACCGACTGTCAGGGCAATCGAGCACGCCGCGATCTTGAGCAGGCGGGCGGTAGGCAGGGGCAGCTTGATGGACATGGAGTTACCTGGTTATCGAGGAGATCAAGGGACGAGGTCAGAGCGGTTGCACGGCAACGCCGTCGGCCGACAGGGCACTACGGATACGTTCGGCGAAAAGGACAGCGCCGGGCTGGTCGCCATGGATGCAAAGCGTGTCGGCCACGATGGGCACGGACTTGCCCGACAGCGCTTGCACGCTGCCATCGAGCACCATGCGACGCACCTGGGTAATGGACGCCTCCACGTCTTCGATCATGGCGTGCGGCATCGAGCGCGGAGTAAGCGTGGCGTCGTCCTGGTATGAGCGGTCGGCGTACACTTCGCTGGCGACGCGCAGCCCGGCGGCGCTGGCGGCTGCCGCCATGTTCGCGTTGGCAACGTAGATGAGCACATCGGGCGCCACGGCACGCACCGCGTCGGCCACGGCCGTCGCCAGCACCGCATCGCGCGCGGTCATGTTGTAGAGCGCACCGTGCGTCTTGACGTGATGCAGCGCCACGCCGACGGCGCGCGTCACGCCAAGCATGGCGCCCACCTGGTACACGGTGAGCGCGTAGATCTCGGCCGCCGTCATGGCCATGGCGCGACGGCCAAACCCCTGAAGGTCGGGCAGGCCGGGATGGGCGCCAACGGCGACGCCGGCGTTGGCAGCCGCACGCACTGTTGCCAGCATCACATCGGGATCCCCGGCATGGAAGCCGCATGCAATATTCGCGGATGTGACGTGGCGCAGGATCGCTTCATCATCGCCCATCCGCCACGCGCCAAAGCTTTCGCCCATGTCGCAGTTGATATCGAGAGTTGGCATGGAGAATTTCCTCGTGTTTCCTCGGGTGTTAGTGGTGCGGAAGGCCGATCAGCCGTGCCGCTTCGGCGGCAATGGCGTCCAGGCGGCCTTCCATCGCCAGCAGCTCGCGCTGGGCGGTATCGGGTGTCACGGCACGGAATCGCAGCGCAGTGCCAGGCATGGCCTGGGCCAGTGACGGCAGGTCGGCGCTGATGACATAGGCAATCTTGGGATAGCCACCCACGCTCTGCCGGTCGGCCATCAGCACGATGGGCGCACCACCGGGAGGCACCTGCACGGTGCCGAAGCTGACAGCTTCCGAGATCATTTCGAGCGGGGACGACAACGCCAGCGCGGGACCTTCGAGGCGATAACCCATGCGGTCCGACTGGCTTGACACCGTGAACGTCTCCCGCTCGAACGCCTGGCGCGCCACGGGTTCGAAGTGCTCCCATTGAGGCCCGGGCAAGAAGCGAATGGCGTCGCACGGTGTCGGGCTGTTGACGCCGGCTGGCCTTGCCGCGGCTACGGACGCCATAGCGCTTTGCACCATCATGCGAGCCAAAGGCAACATCTCGCGGTACGGTGAAGCCACAGCCACGCGGTCGCCGGCGCGCAGCGCCCGGCCGTCGAAGCCCCCAAACGCCGCACGCAGGTTTGTACTGCGGCTGCCCAGCACCGTGTCGGGGGCAAAGCCGCCACGCACCGCCAGATACGCCCTGGCGCCACGATGGCAATGACCAAATGCGATCCGCACGTCATGGCGCACCATCACCGCGCAATGCGTGGGCAATGGGACGCCGTCGGCCGTCACGACGATGTCGGCGCCCGTCACGGCAATCAGCGTGTCCTGCGCAAAACGCACAGTCGGCCCATTGAGCGTGATTTCGAGCGCCGCGGTGTCGGCTGAGTTGCCCACCAGCACGTTGCCCAGACGGTGCGACCACTCATCCATGGCGCCGTTGACGGGCACGCCAAAGCGTTGATAGCCATAGCGGCCACCGTCCTGCAGTACCGACAGCATGCCGGGGCGGTCTACGCGCATCGAGTTCATGGCCGCGGCTCCAGCATGGCGTCGTACTCGGCCGGCGAAATCGGCACGAAGCGCAGCCGGTCACCCAACTGCAGACGCGTGGGCGGGGTGCGGTCGACATGAAAGAGGTTCCAGGGTGTGCGGGCGATCACGTTCCAGCCACCGGGCGACGCGTCCTGATAGATCGACGAGATGCCATTGGCAATCGCCACCGAGCCGGCCGGTACCAGCGTGCGCGGCGTGGCGCGGCGCGGTACGGCAAGGCGTGGGTGCAGCGGCCCGGCAAACGGATTGCCCGGCGAGAAGAAGAAGGTGTAGAGCACCAGTGGGGTGGCGCAATGCAGCCGGATCACTTCGGCCGTGTCGATATCGCACGCGCGCGCCACGTCTTCGAGATCCGGACCATACTCGCCGCCATAGCAGGCGGGCACCTCCACTTCCCGCCCCGCATGGATCACGGCCGGAACGCCGTCGACCAATATGTCCTGGATCCGCGCGGACAGTTGCGCGAAGGCCGTGCCCTTATCCCGTGCAAACATCTCGGGACGAAAATGCACCGCAACGGTGGTAAATGCCGGCACCACGTCGCGCACCCCTTCCCAACGCTGCTGTAGCAGCCACTCGGTCACGGCATGCACGGTCTGGCTGACGGCCACGCTCACCTGATCGCCGAGACGGATCTGCAGACAGCGGTCGCCAACGGGCTCGATGCGCCAGTCGATCAGGGCCAGGAACTCGACGTCCGGCTGTGCGATTGCCATTACGCACGCTCCAGCGCCGCGCAGGCCAGGACGATGCGCTCGCACGCGGTGCGCAGCCGGTCATCGGCCAGGGCATAGGCCAGCCGGACATACGGCGCAAGGCCGAATGCCGAACCCGGCACCACGGCCACGTTCGCCGCGTGGAGCAGATACATCGCGAAATCGGTATCGGTTTCGATGCGCGCGCCATCCGGGGTACGCATGCCGATCGCCGCGCTGCAATCCGCATAGAGATAGAAGGCAGCTGGCGGCCGACGCATGGTCAGGACTGGTGCCGCATCCGCCAGCACCGAGAGCGCCAGATCACGGCGCACGCGCAGGCGGGCACGCCAGCCTTCCAGAAAATCCTGCGGACCGTCAAGCGCCGCCACCGCGCCGGCTTGGCTGATCGCGCTCGGATTGCTGGTGCTCTGGGACTGCAGCAGCGCCATGGCCTTGACAAGCCAGGCGGGGCCCGCAGCGTATCCCAGGCGCCAGCCCGTCATTGCGTAGGCCTTGGACACGCCGTTGACGGTCAACGTACGGTCGCGCATGTCCGGCGCGGCTTGCGCGAACGACACGAACTCACCCTCGAACACGATCTCTTCGTAGATCTCGTCCGACAGCACCAGCACATTCGGGTAGGCGCGCAGCTCGTCGGCCAACGCACACAGTTCATCGACCGAATAGAGCGCGCCCGATGGGTTGCAGGGTGAATTCAGCATGAGCCAGCGCGTGCGTGGCGTCAGCGCCGCACGCAGTGCGGCGGGTGTCAGCTTGAAATCGTCGGCGGGCGTGGCGGTGACCTGTATTGGCGTGCCGCCCGCGATATGCACCATGTCGCTGTACGAGACCCAATAAGGGGCCGTCACGATGACCTCGTCACCCGCGTCTATCGTGGCCAGCAGCGCGTTGAACAACATCTGCTTGGCGCCGGTGCCAGCGATGATTTCTGCATCGTCGTAGTGCACACCGTTGTCGCGCACCAGTTTTCGTGCAATTGCTGCCTTAAGTTGGGGCGTCCCGGCCACGCTCGTGTAGCGCGTTTCCCCGGCCGTCATCGCGCGGACGGCGGCCAGCTGGATATGGGCCGGCGTATCGAAATCCAGTTCCCCTTCGGACAGGCTGATGACTGGCTTGCCCGCGTCGGCAAGGCGCCTGGCGGCTTCTGACATGGCACCGGTGGCGGACGGGCGCGCCATGGCGAGACGCTGGGAAAGACGGGGGACGGCAGAAGAGGTCGGCATGAAAATCGCGTAATGTCGGAGTCGGCATTCACTGCGAATGCCATTGGTATACCACTGGCATTCAAGCAAACCCCGTGCCATACTTCGCGACATGACGAAAAAAACTGCCCTTGCCTATTCGGAGACTGCCGCGGCGACCGCCGTGGAGACCGATCCGGACGCCGAGCTGATGGCTGACGAACTACCCAAGGAACGCGCCCTGGGAAACGTCGCCTATGAGGCGGTGCTGGATTTGCTGGTATCGGGTGGGCTGCATCCTGGCGACCCGATCCAGGAACGTGCCCTCGCTACTCAACTTGGCTTTTCGCGTACGCCGTTGCGCGAAGCCTTGCATCGGCTCGAAGGCGAACGGCTGCTGGAGCGTGGCGCGAACAGTCGGTTGTTCGTGAGGCAGGTCACCGTCCAGGAGATCCTGGAAGCGTTGCACGTTCGGCGCCTGCTCGAGCCTGACGCAGCGGCCCGCGCGGCCGGGCAGATTCCGCGATCCGAACTGCTGCGACTGCGTCAGCGAGTCGAAGAGCTACTGGCGCGCAATGAGCCCGGAAACCCCGAGCATCAGGTGCTGGACGCCGATCTGCACGGCGTCATCTGCAAGTACTGCGACAACGAGATGCTGGCCGGCATCATCGCAGAGGTGCGGCGCAAGACACGCATGTTCTCGCTCAAACGGCTGGAAAGGCGTCTCGGGCCCGTCTGCCATGAGCACATCGCGATGATCGACGCGCTCGAGCGCGGAGACAGCCAGGAAGCCGCGCGCCAGACGGCCGAACACATCGACAATATTCGTGCTTCGATCCTGGAGAAGCTGGCGCGGTGGTAACCGCCCCCGCAGATCCACACCTCGTCGTCATGCCGAGTCAGCAGGCGTGCCGCCTTCGTCGGCCTTTTCGATCGCCTCGACGATGATCTTGAGCGTCGCGCCCAGATGCCTGACTTCATGCTGCTTCGCCCGCTCGACGTCGCGTTGGCGGTAGTGATCCAGGATCTCTGCGTGTTCGATATTGCTGGCGGCTATGTGATCGGGGCGCATGAACAGCGAAAGCGCGATGTACGGGGTTGCAGCGTCGCGCAACGTCTTCACGAAATGGGCGAGCCGCGTATGTTCCTGGGACGCAAACAGCACGGCGTGGAACTGCCGGTTGAGTTCCGTCCACGCCGCAACGTCAGCCGTTTCCAGCATCATGGCGTGCAATTCCTCCGCGCGCTGAAGCACCTCCGGTGGCGTCTGGAGGATGGCGCTTTCCGCAAGCATTGGCTCAAGGATCATGCGCAGCCTGTAGATCTCACGCACGTCTTCGAGCGTCAGCCCGCGCACCACTGCCCCGCGGTGGGTATCGAACGAAGCCAGCCCTTCTGACACAAGCGTGCGCAGGGCTTCTCGAATGGGCGTCGTGCTGACGCCGATCCGCTCGGCAAGCACATCCTGGCGCAGCCGCTCGCCAGCCTTGAGTCGCCCCTGAAGAATCTCCTCGCGGAGAGTCTGCACGGCGAATTGATAGGCGGTGAGCGGGCGCTGCCTTTTGCGAGCTTGCGCGACTCCACTTTCAGGTTCAGTGGTTCCCGTTGTCGTCACGTTGTTCTATGGAATGAAGTTCAGACGCAAACTTTACCCCACCTGGCGATCCGGTCTGCCAAATCCGCTCGCGCGCAATCCGAGGCCAACAATGATCCAAGCAGGAGCCGTGCCTTGACCGGCGATAGCCACTCGCACAGCAAAGCGCCACGACGCACCAGGTCGATCTCCGAACCGGCGAAGCCGTAGGTGCTTGTCGCGGTGCGTCCACCGCCCGTGCGGGTGGCAATCAACACGGGAATCTGCTTGGAAAGCCGCTCGATCCGGTCCGCGAACGCCGCCGAAACGTGACCCGCCCCAAACGCGGACACCACAATCCCTTCGTAGCCGGCCGCTACGGCGGCATCTGCCAGTTCCCCATCGTCCCCCATCGCCGCGGCCAGCAGCGCAATCTTCGGAAAGGGCCGTGTCGCGGCCTGGGCAAGCAGTCGGGCCGGTGGCATCTGGAAGTAGTTCGGCACCCCTTCCACGACGCGACCTTGTACCCCGATGTCGCCGGAGACAAAGGTCTCCACTGACAGCGCATCAGACTTGCGTACCCAACGCGCGCTGTGGATGGTGTCATTCATGACGACGAGCACACCGCGTGACCGGCTATTCGGGTCGATCACCGTACGGACGGCCGCCAGGACGTTTGCCGGACCGTCAGCGCCCGCAACCCGGGGGGTACGCATCGCGCCCGTGACAACCAATGGCTCGTCTCGCTTCCAGTAGAGATCCAGGTAGTACGCACTCTCTTCGATGGTGTCGGTGCCCTGGGTCAGGACCACCCCGGTAGCACCGGCATCGACTTGTGCGTTGGCCCAATGCAGGCAATGCGCGAGATGCTCCGTGGTGAGCGACGCACTCGGCAGCTGGAGCAGCGACTCGGCGGTCAATGCCGCGACCTCGGCAAGTCCCGGCACGGAAGCGGCCAGTTGCTCCGCACCGAGGGTCGGTACCGCCCCCCCACCTGCGTCAGGCGGAGTCATGCTGATGGTGCCCCCAAGGGAGCCGATCGCAACACGTGGCTTGTTCATGTAGGGTTCTCCGGGTTGTGAAGTGCAAGTATATATAATATATAATCGTCGCAGGACGCACGTTTGATGCGCCGATTAGGAGACATTCATGACGGATACAGGAAGGCCTACCCGATATCGCTTCGCGATCTTCGGACTGAGCGTGCTGATCGCCCTGATCAACTACATTGATCGCGGTGCGATTGCCTATTCGGCAACCCAGATCATTGGCGAATACGGCTTTGACAAGGCCGGATGGGGCGCGGTGCTCGGCTATTTTGGCTACGGATATATGTTCGGCGCGCCCTTATCGGTGGCGCGCTCTCGGACCGCCTGGGCGCCAAACGCGTCTGGATCATCGCCGGTGTGGCGTGGTCGGTGTTCGCCATTGCAATGATCTGGGCCGGTGACCTGGGCATTGCGGTGATGGGTGGTTCGGCGCTTGCCGGCTTCGCCACCATCCGTATCCTGTTTGGTTTCGCTGAAGGCCCTGCCTATTCGATCATCAACAAGACGATGTCGACGTGGGCGGCCCCTTCGGAGCGCGGCTTCGCTGTGTCCATCGGACTGTTGAGCACGCCGCTTGGGGCCCTGCTCACCGCCCCGGTCGCTGTCGGCCTGCTCATGCTGACCGATAGCTGGCGCACGATGTATGTCATCCTCGGCGTGCTTGGTTTCGTCCTGATCGCCCTGTTCGCGTGGATGTACACCAACAAGCCGGAAGAGCACCCCAGGGTCAACGCTGCCGAACGGGCCTTGATTCAGGCTGGACGCCCGCCCGCACAGAAGGCGGAAGACCTGTCTGGTGCCTATCCCTGGTGGAGCTTCTTCAAAAGCCGCACGCTGGTGTTCAACTCGATCGGCTACTTCTCGTTCGTCTATGTCAACTTCATGCTGCTGACATGGACGCCGAAGTACCTGAGCGACGAGTTCCACTTCACGCTGTCATCCCTTTGGTATGTCGGCATGATCCCATGGACGGGCGCCTGCATTACCGTACTGCTCGGTGGACGCATCTCGGACTGGCTGTTCAAGCGGACGGGCAACCTCAAGATCGCTCGCAGCTATTTCGCCGCCGGGTCGCTCGTGCTGACGACGCTGTGCTTCATCATGGTGTCGCAGGTCCATACCGTAGGGGCCGTGATTGCCCTGATGACCCTCGGTAACGCCCTGAATGCCCTGCCGAATTCGGTGTACTGGGCGGTCGTCATCGATACGGCACCCGCGCCGTCCCGGGTCGGCACCTTCAGCGGCATCATGCATTTCCTGGCCAACATTGCCTCGGTGCTCGCGCCCACCCTCGCGGGCATCCTGTCCGCCCGCTACGGTTACTCTTCCATGTTTGTGGCGACGGCCGTCGCTACGGCGATCGGGGTGTTTGCCATGCTGCAAGTTCGCCCAGGTGTGGGTCCGGCTCCGGTTGACGGCTCGATGACTGCTGCCAAAGCCTGACCATCCTGTCACTGTGGGCCCTTGGGGGATCGGCTGTCTACCTCTACCTATCCGTGCGACGCAGCGCCGATATGTCGGCGCTGCGTCCAGCGGTTGCCGGCGAGCTGGCCGCACTGATGTGAACTGGAACCTTATCGCCCTGCGGAGGGATGGTCAGGGTCGTTCAGATGCGCGCCGTCCAGGAGCGGGCTTCGCCTTCCCGCTCCAACCGGGCGCTGCGTGCAGGCGACACGAAGTCAAATATTGAGCTTGCTGATCTTCGCACCGTTCATCGAGACATCCACCATCAGACCAGCATTGGCCTGAACGAAGCCGACTACCGGTTGCTGGCTGGTAAGGGTGTCAAGCTGCCCATTCGCGCCCACCTTTGCGATGGCGACATTCGCATCGGCACCGGCAGTCCATCCGCTGCTATTGATGAACTTGTTGTAGGCATCAGGCGTCATGAACATGATGATCTCGGCCTTCGACTGGCCACCAGCCGTGAGCCCGAAAGATGCATGCGCCGTGCTGTAGTAGCCCACCGTGGCACCGTGCGCGCGCAGCGCTCCCTCTCCATACTCCCCGCCGACGATAAAGCCGCCGGCGAGCACGCGGGGGAAAACCAGCACGCCATACGCACGCTGCGCCAGCTCGCGCGAGCCGTTGACGGAGGTAAACAATCGGTTGAGCGCGCCGTCGACACCCGAATCGATCTCGCGTCGTTTCGCCGCGTTGTCAGTCGATGCCCCCGTTCCCGTGGTTGTACATCCCGCAGCAAAGGCGGTGGCAACCAGCAGCCCGGATCCAGTCAGCCTGCCCACAAATTGACGTCGGTTCATCATGATCTCCCACGCAGCCCTGTCACACACAGCGACAGGCGTCGAATATAGAAAAAAGGCCCGCAAGGCTGTTCTAGGCGCGAATTGACGCGTCTGCCATTGGGCGAAAGGGCAATGGCAGCACAAAAGCAAGACGACCAAAGCCTGCGCATGGGCTGTCTCCGCAGGGGCTAGCAGGGACGGAGGCCGCCAGGCCTGGCTGTCAGCAAGTATCGAACGAAGCCATAAAAAGTGAATAGATATTCACAAATTGGAGCCAGAGCGGCCGGGATTCCATATAGACGTCGAGTGCCGACTGTTAGCGGAATGATTGGGGCCTGACGTACAGAAGACGCGAGTGCAAAGGTGGAACTACTTCCCTTCGGCGGGGGTTATCGGCGTCGTTCCCGTCCGCTCCGGGTCCACCACGATTCTGGCGCCGACATCCCGCAACAGTTGCTGAAATTCGGGGGACGCCAGGATGATCTTGCCCGCGGCAGCGCGAAGGCGATCCACCGCCTCGGGAGGAAGGGAAAACGACGTGGGCAACTCGTTCAGATACGCCCGTTCCGCCTTGTCCGCCAATTGGTCGAACGACACGTCGACGGCATAGATCGTCGCATCTGGCGTGCGCAATGCTGTCGCTACCGACGCGTCCTTGTTCGCGGCAAATGCGGCAGATGCGCGGACCTTGCGCATGGCACGCCACCGCGCCTGCATATCCTTGAGCAGTTCCGTTGCCTCGTAGGAGTAGTGGTCAATCGGTACGCCCGTGGCTTTGAGCAGCACCTGCACGGTGCCCGGCGGCGATTCCGACTTGTCCCACTCGGTCTTGGGTACGGACAGCGAATTGACGACGAAGACGACAATTCTGCGCGTATGGTCGACAGGCGACGGAAGGCCAATCAGGTGCAGTGATTCCATGACCTCGAGCGAGTCCAGCACGCTGCGCATCCCGAGGTTGTCCGACACGCCTCCGTCCACGACGTGAATGAAGGGCCGGTTCACGCCATCCCCGATTTCGGCCTCCTCACGCAGATGGCGTGTCGCGCGCGCGGCAGGCCGGGGCGGATCGCCACCTTCGAGAAAGGGCTGGAACCAGGGCGGTAGCGCGAAGTCGCATGTCCCACCGTAGTTGTTGAAGGTAACGGGTGTCAATACCACGGGCACGGCCGACGACGCAGCCGCCGCGCGGGACAGCCGCACGGCGCTCAGATCCGAGCACAGCACGTCGAACGTGGCTTGCGTGAAGGGGAAGCGCGCCCCTGTGGAGATATCCGTAGCCGATGCAATGATCAGCGGCCCGTTGCCCTTGTTGAGGTCGCCGAACGTCGCGCCATCGAAGAGAATCTCGTCGTACAGGTCGGCGGCAAGTTCCGAGCGCCCCCAGTTGGTCGACCACAGCGAGGGCCAATAGACGGGATTGATCGTGCGCCAGGTAATCGTGCCTTGCACATCGCGCTTGAGGAAGCGCTGTTCGTAGTCGTCAAAGAGCTTGTCGCCATACAGGCCATACGCCAGCGCCGTGAAGCTGCCGCCCGACACCCCTGTGATGACGCTGACGTGGTCGAGCAAGCGCGACTTGTTACCCTTCGGTCCAACGACTTCGGTATTCCGTAGAAACTCGAGGACGCCGTACGAGAATGCTGCGGCCCGCGTTCCGCCACCAGAGAAGGCGAGAATCAGCAGATTTTCGTTGTCACTCGAATATTGGGGACGTGTAAAGAATCGATAACCGCTATTGGGGTCTGCCTTGGCGATCGGCGGATTGACCGGGCGGCTGGCGCAGCCGCCAAGCAGGAGCAGTAGCGCAAGTAACAACCATGCAAACGGCTGCGAGCGTTTCATGGAACCTCCGCCTCGGCGCTGTGCCAGGCCTGGCTGTCTTGTTCGAATGCCTGCGACAGTTCAGCATAGTCTGAAAATCCTGTCTGATGGGACGAGAAGGCGGATTTATGGCATATCGGCACGGCCCGCCAGCACCCTGACCGGTTCGCATCCGCATGCCCGGTGGTGAAGCCGCTCGACATCGTCCCGCACACTGAACATTTGCGGGCATTCTCGCGCACCTGCCGTCGATGGAGTCACCAGCGTAGCCAACTTGGCGCAGGCAGGCAGTATCATGGGCGCCCTACCCTCCCCGCCCTCTGGCAATTGGAAATCTCACATGCAAATACTGGTTGATGCCGATGCCTGCCCCGTTGTTGTCAAGGACATGTTGTATCGGGCCGCACAGCGCGTCGGCGTATGCGTGACGCTGGTGGCAAATCAGTATCTGCGCACCCCGCCCTCCCGGTACATCAAGTTCGTGCAGGTACCGGCGGGATTCGACAGCGCCGACGACCGTATCGTGGAACTGGTCAGCGCCGGCGACCTCGTGATTACCGCCGACATCCCGCTGGCCTCAGCTGCCCTGGACAAGGGCGCCCAGGTGCTGGATCCCCGCGGAAACTGGTTCAGCCGCGAGAATATCCAGGAGCGATTGACAATGCGGGACGTCATGGACCAACTGCGGGCCTCCGGCATAGACACTGGTGGGCCGGCACCATATGCGCAGCAGGACAGCAAGACCTTTGCGGGTCAACTGGACCGGTTTCTGGCCCGTCATGCCCCGCCCGGCAAGGCGCCCTGACGCAGGGCCAATCGCGGCAGACAAAGCAGGAGCGCGTTGAAAGGCAGGTAGCGCGGCAAGGCGCAAGGCTGTCAGGCCGACCCATCGCGGTCATCGGTTTCGGGAAAACATGCGGCGCGAAAACGTACGCACTGGGCGGTCATGACCGTCACTTGCGACTTGTCAGCCATATACTGTATATTTATACAGTAGTCAGACAAGCCACGCTCCGTGGCCTCCCTATTCAACCGCTCGACGCCATTCGCTATGTCCCACGACGACACCGCTGTTTCGGAAGACGAATCCTCCCAGATTTATGAACCGCGCCTTTGGCGAGACAAAGGTTGGACGGCAAAGGTCATCAAGAACGAGGACGGCGACGGTTGGGCCGTGGAAATGACGCGCGACGGCAGCGCCGAGCCTGCGCTCGTCGGCCCGTGGACCATGGGCAGAAACAAGGTCGATCCCAAACCGCTCGATGCCACCGCCCATCAGACCCTGGTGAAGACGGCCTCAGAGGTGATCCGACGACACGAGCAGCAATTGCATGCACAACTGAACCGGGAAATAACCATTGAGACGGCATCGCAGATCGTGAACGTCAAGCTTGCGATCACCCCGGACGAATTCGAACCCTTCGGCACGCTGACGGCTATGGGTCAAACCGGGGATGTTCTCGCCGCCATCCATGTTCAAGCGGATTTTCGGCTGACGCGGGACAGCGCGACGCGATGGGCGGATAGTGGATTCGGAAAAATCCGCTGATAGTTGGTCGGTAGCCTCCCCTGACAGCAGCAATGCTGCGGACCAGGATGCGCCCTGGGGCAGAGACCGGCAGGCCTCTTCTTCCTGGCGACCAGCGGTGTTGGAGCACAGGCACGCCGCACAGACATCCGCGATAGCGGCTACTGCGCGGCAGCATGCCAGCAGCAGGATTTCAGGCGTGAGCACCATCCGTGTACGGATCGCGCGGATCGGTGATCTTCTCGCCGTCCGTGAAGACATCGAACTTGCCGGTCCTCGCACCGTCGGTGAACGGATCGCGGGCCGCAGCAACGTGGGTATAGCAGTCGGCGCAGGTCGTTTCGGTGCGACCCGCGAAGGCATGGGACTGCGCTGAGAATGCGGCAAGGGAGAAGGCCGCCAATGGAATCAGGAATTTCATGACAATCTCCAGATGAGGTAAGTTGAGGTTCCCAGGCACAGAGCGTGTTGCTGCAGAGATTGGGCCTTGGCACCGCCCGACTCGCAGCCTCAGTGTTGAAACAGCGTGCCGTGCACCAGTAAAACGCTGGCGGCGTGTGGTTTATTCCCGCTCGCCTTGCGAAGCCCGGAGTGCTTGTACAAAGTCATGCAGGTGCGCAGGCTCCGCATCAGTGATGGCCCAGAATTCCATGCCGTCCTGGTGCCAACGGGCAATCGCGTAGCCATTGGTGGCGTAGTCTGCCGGCGCCGGTGCGCCGTTCGTCGTCGGCAGGATATAGAGATCGATTGGGTGTTTCTGGTAGCGGTAGATCAGTACGCCAACGACGCGGTGGTCGATATAGTCCACTCGTCCGCCCGCCAGCGGATAACCCTTTGCCTCGAGGTCGGTGACCGGGGGCGCATAGTCGAGCCGCCCGTTGAACCAAGGCTTGACTGTGTGCTGGTCGGTCGACACCACATCGACCGGGTGCTGCGACAACAGCGCGCGAACGTGGCTCGATACGATTGCTTGCTCCAAGGGGTCACTCTGCGGCGGCCGCACCAGGGTGAACGCGCCGAAGACCAGAGCCGAGATCGCCATCCCGGCGAAACCGCCCCCTGCCCACGCGAGCGCACCACCCGACGAAAATGCGGGCCAGGTAAACCGGGCCCTGCGGGGCTGCGGTTCGCGAGGTAATCCGATCCGCACGCGCGCAATCAGATGCGCCGGCGCGCGATGATAGAGCGAGCCGTCGTGCAGCATGTCATGCAACGATTTTTCCATGGCACCGTCATTCATGATGTGCTCCCATCGAACGCTCCTGCACCGACATATGGCGAGGCGCATTGTCGTTGGCGCTGTTACGCACCCTGGCCTGCTCGTCGCCTACCGCAGCACAGAGCAGGTGACGCGCGCGCGCCAGACGCGACATCACGGTACCAATCGGAATGTCGACAACGACACCTATATCGCGATAGCTCATGTCTTCAAGCTCGCGCAGGACGAGCACTTCGCGATAGAAGGGTGGCAAGCGCTCGAGCGCGCGGTGAACGAGTTGCACATCGTCATTGCGCATGGCGAGCATTTCCGGATTGCAACCGATATCGTCGATCCAACCCGGCAGTCGTTCATCGCCGTGCAGCGTGTCGTCGTAAGGGGTGCCATCGGCGGCGTCGCGTCGCCTGCGCCATTCCGTGAACCAGGTGTTCCTGACAATGGCCAGCAGCCATGCGCGCGCACTATCACCGCTGAAGCTGTCAAAAAAGCGAAATGCGCGCAGATAGGCGTCCTGCACGATATCGTCCGCATCGCTTGCGCTACCACTAAGCCAGCGCGCCAGATTGTAGGCTGCATCAATATGCGGCAACGCCACCTCCGCGAAGCGGCTGGACTTGTCGGTTGCGATCACGGTGCTCTCCTGTTCCTGGCCTGTGTAGAACCGGTTGGCACCGATATTTATTCCCGGGCCTGCGAACGCCTGCCGCGTCCGCAGGCCCGGGAATAAAACGCGACATCAGACGGTATACGGGGTTCACTACAACGCGACAAGGAGCGCATACCGCCTGTGAGAGTCGCCTACGAGTCCATCAGAAAGTCGGGCATGACCTGCGTGAGCCGCAGGATGCCTGCAGGATCAAAGTAGAAGTTCATCGTCGCAAACGCGATGCTGTCTTGCGCGAACCGGTAGCTCCAGACCTCGCGGTGCATGAGCGGAAAGCGGCTCGTCCCGGCAGGCGTCCCAAATCGAGTCAGGACATCGCGTGTGGTCCATTCACCGATCCTGGCCCGGCCAAACTCCTCCGCGCTTAGCATCTGCCGGACGCTGACAACCAACCCGCTGTGGTCGAGGTCGGCGGCCCATCTGGTCTGCCCAGGCGCGGGATAGAGCCAGCGCCGGGAGCCATCAGGAAGTTGGTAGATCTCGCTCGGCGCGCCGAGCGTGGCCCGAAGCTCGGCCTCGCTGGTGCCTGGCATCACGGATTGCCATTTCGCGCTGGCACAGCCGGCCAATGCAACTATGGCCAGCATCAGAAGCGGGCCAACGAGGCACAGGCGTGGCAGCCCCTTTGTCGATCTTGGAAAACTGGAAATCATGATGAGACTCCATCAGAAGTCATGCAGCAAGCCGCCGGCCGGCGGCGCAAGGGCAGCGCTGGATCGTGGAGTGCGTCCGCAATTGCCTGCCCACGCCTGTACAACCGCAACGCGAAAGAAGTTATTCGCGCGAATGCCGCCGGCACCGCAGGCCTGATCACGACGTCCACAAGCGCGTGTTTTTCGGAGAGTTGGTGAGAATCGGCTTGAAGAAGCACTAAAAAACGCCCCAACACCTTGCCGGCCAGCCGAAGAACACTGTATATTTATACAGTTGTCGTCGCACCCCGAAAAAGCGGGCCGCTGAAGTCAAGCCCGTGCGGCGCCCGCGCTTTCTCTCCTCATCTCCAAAGGCAATCATGTTCGTGGACCGCACCGAAATCATCAACGCCGCCAAGGCACTGCGCGCCAGCCAGGAAGAATCCAGGTACAGCAAGCTCGTCGCGCTCGCAAACAAGCAGCTCAAGGCAATGCAAATGGCAATACAGAGGGGCAAGGATGAATTCGAGACCAGGCTGGTACTCGACATCAGCGAAGAAAATCCGCAAGCAGCGCTGGAGCCGCGCGCGCAACGGCTGGCCGACGACCTCAGAGCGCAGGGCTACACCGCAACGGTGACCACATTTGCCGAGGTCAGCACCGACCGCAAGGACTGGACGCCGAATATCACGGTCGTCATCGGCCTGGGCGACATGGTTGCCGAGGTCGACAGCGCAGTGGCGGAAAGCAATGTGCCCGACAAGGCGGAAGTCGCGCTGGCTGACGAAGCTGTTAGCGAAATGGCCTGACAGCAGACAGGGCACGAGACAAGACACGGCATCACGGGCCGTCACGCACGGTCGCGTGCCCTGACGGCCATTCCTGCAAGGGATATCGGCACGCGATGTACCCGTAGCACCCTAAAATCTGACCGGATACGGTAAGGGCGACCACATAGCCTTTCTCGACGATCACTCAGTTGCGCAACGAATAATCTGCGACGTCAGATCCCGAGGCACGATTTCGCGATGATTCCAAGCTGGATTTCGGCAGCTCCGCCGAAAATCGTGTAAGCACGGGCGTTTAGAAAGTCGGGAAGCAGACAGTCGCGCAATGCGTCGTCCGGGGTCTCGGGATCATCAAGGTCGTCGGCCGCGCGCCATCGCAAGCATTCCTCCCCCAACAACGACAGCCCCATTTCGCTGATGGCCTGCCGTAGCCGGCTGGCGCGCAGCTTCAGGATGGATGCCACGGGGCCAGGCCGCTCGCCAGGTGGCACCGAGCACATTGTCTTCAGCTCCAGCATTTCAAATGCATCGAGATCGGCGGACACCGTGCCAAACCGGAGCGAGCGCAATGATTGCCCGGTGATATCGTCCTCGCACCGGGGCGCGGAGGCCAGCACGTCACCGATGCGTTTCAACTGTCCTCGCAATCGTGGACTGAAGATCCCGGCGCCACGCTCGAACTCAAGCAGATAGCGCGCGCACTCCCAACCCTGATTCTCGGTACCGATCCTGTTGGCAATCGGCACGCGCACATTGTCAAGGAACACTTCATTGACGTCGTGGTCTCCTCCAATTGTCGGAACAGGACGCACCGAGACACCCGGGGTCGCCATGTCGATCAGCAGAAAGCTGATACCCTCCTGGCGCCGCCCCTCATTGCTTGTCCGTACCAGCGCGAACATGCGGTTCGCATGATGCGCGTGTGTGGTCCACAGTTTGCTACCGTTAACGATATAGTCGTCGCCGTCGCGCGTCGCCCGCGTGCGGACAGAGGCGAGGTCCGAACCCGCACCCGGCTCGGAAAAACCCTGGCACCAATAGTCTTCGCCAGACAGGATCCGGGGTAGATGTTCGGCCTTCTGCGCGTCCGTCCCATACTGCAGAATTACCGGACCCACAAGTCTCGCGCCCATCGGATGCACGAGCGGCGCACCCGCCAGCGAACATTCGGTCTCGAAGATGAAGCGCTCGGCGGCGCTCCATCCGGTGCCACCCCATTCGCGAGGCCAGAGAGGTACCAGCCAGCCACGTTCGCGCAGTCGCGCCTGCCAGGGGCCCGATACCTCGGGTTCCGGGTACATCGCCGACGTTAGCTGCTGACCTCGACGCAGCTCGGGCGTCAGTTGGTCAGCCAGGAACTGCCGTACGGAATCCCGGAACGCAATCAGTTCCGGCGTCAGTTGCAGATCCATTCACGCGTCTCCTCTTTGTGAACGGGGGATTCGATCGATCTCATGGGGTCCAGCAGCGTCTGGCTTTGGCGCCAGTCGCCAACGCTCATGGCAGCGCCAAGCCGGGCGGAATGCCAATCGGCATGACCGTCCTCAAGCTGGAATCGCGTCAGCAACCGGAACAGGCCGGCCACCTGCAATTCCTCCGACACACCCATCCCACCATGCAGCTGCACGGCGTTCGCCGCGACAAAGCGTGCGGCGCGGCAAGTACAAGACCTCGCCATTGAAGCCGCGTTGCATGCCCATCTGCGATTGGCGGCGACGCGCAGCGCCGCCAGCTCGCAGGCCGCCGCAGCTTCCTCGCAACACACCGCCATCTCTGCAAGCCTGTGCTGGACCGACTGGAATGACGCAAGCGTCCGACCGAATTGCTCACGCTGCGTGACATACGAAACCGTCGCTTCCAGCGCCGCTCGCATCGCTCCGGTTGCCTCCCAGCATGAGGCAATCAGTGCTTCGGCAACAAGGGCGAAGAACGTCTCCGTAACTTCAGCGGCGGGCCTCTCTGTGCCGAGCTGCGCCGCTTCGTCAACTGTCACGTCATTCAGCACGATGTCGATCGCGGCACTGCCATCCACCTTTTTGCAGGGCCGCGACGCCAGACCCGCGGCATCCACTGGCAACATGAACAGGCCAAGCCGGGATTGTTCAGCATGGACGGTGGCACTCACGATGATTGCGCCGGCGCTCTTACCGCCAACGACCATTGACTTCTTGCCACGCAGCATCCACTGCCGCGTATCCGCATTCCATGTTGCAACGGTGGACGGTAACGCCCAAGGGTTCTCCTGCCCCGGCTCTGCATGCGCCATTGCCAGACGCCGTTCGCCCTCCGTCAGGGCGGCTAGCCATGTGTCGCGCTGCACGCGCGTGCCTAGCTCGTCCAGCAGACGAGCCGCCATGAGGACCCCGTTTCGATACTGCGCCGCACCCGTCCGATTCCGCCCGAAAGCGCGCATCAGCAAACCCACCTCGATTGGCCCACCGCCAAAGCCACCATCGGCTTCCGCATGCGGCAGCGCCAGCCATCCCATCTCCGCGAACCTGGACCAGCATTCATCGGCATCGTCACCGTCGCGCATGGCGTCAGCATTGCCGGCCAGCCAATGCAGCGCGCTCGACTCCAGCAGCGTCTGCGTTTCCGTCAACGTCAGGCGCATGGCGTCAGTCCGCCTGGGCGCCGGAAGTCTTGGCGACCTTGGCCCATTTCACGGCATCCTGCTTGACGAACGCGGCAAACTGCACAGGCGTGTTGCCGATGATGTCGAGGCCCAGATCCTGAAACTGCTGCACCAACGACGGATCCTTCAACGATTCCTGTACCGCAGCGTAGACACGCTGCACCACTTCTGGAGGCGTGCCGGCCGGCGCCAGCAGTCCAAGCCACGGCATCGCCTCGTAGCCCGGCAGCCCGGATTCGGCCACTGTGGGCAGGTTGGGCAACGTCGCGGAACGCTTGGCCGTGGTTACCGCCAGCGCGCGCACGCTGCCCGCCTTGATGAACGGCGCCGACGACGCGTACGCGTCCACCATTACCTGAACGTTCCCTCCCACCAGATCGGTCAATGCCGGCGCGCTACCTTTGTATGGAATATGCGTCATGTCGACGCCCGCCATGGATTTCAGCAACTCGGCCTCCAGATGCGTGGACGTACCCGTTCCGGCCGAGCTATAACTCAATGGCTTGGGGCTGTTCTTCATGTACGCGATCAGTTCCTTGACATTGTGGACGGGCAACGATGCGTTGACTTCCAGCACATGCACGACCGATGCCACCAGCGTAATGGGGGCAAAGTCCTTGACCGGGTCATAGCTGACATTCTTGTAGATACTCGGTGCGATTCCCAGCGACGAGGCAGCCATCAGCAGCGTATAGCCATCGGGGGCCTGCTTGGCAACATAATCCGATGCGATCACCGTACCGGCACCAGGTTTGTTCTCGATGACGATGGGTTGCCCGATTTGCTTGCGCAAGCGTTCGCCCAGTGCGCGCGTCATGATGTCCGCCGCGCCGCCAGGGGTGAACGGCACGATGATGCGGACCGGCTTGGAGGGATAGGTATCGGCAGCGGCCGCAGGCGCACCCAGCGACACGGCATACATCGCAATGGCCCCGGCGAGCAGGCGTTTGATCATGGCAGTCTCCTATGTTTTCGTTATCGAACGTCCGGCGTCCGTTGACCGGCAATACAGCCTAGTGCTGCGCGGGCAGGATCAGGGCATCGAGCATCGCTACGCCATGCCCACGCTCATACACCGCCAACGGATTGATTTCCGCTTCCGCCGCGCCGTTGCCGAGCGCCAGGAACGCGCGGGAAAATGCCGCAATGGCTTCGCATGTCGCGTCGACATCGCGTAGCGGCGCATTCCGGTACCCGTCGAGCAAGGGAAATGCCTTCAACTGGCCCAGCATCACGCGTGCGTCCTGCGCATTCACGGGCAGCAGCCGATGGCTGACATCGCGGTACAGTTCCGTGAGCGTACCGCCTAGTCCGACCGTCAGCGCGGCACCAAAGACCGGATCGCGTACCGCACCCACGATCAACTCCACGGCGGGCGGCGCCATCTTCTGCACGACCACGCCTTCTATCCGGGCGTCTGGCACATGCTGGCCCACGTTGGTCAAAATCACGTCAAAAGCTTCGCGCACTGCCCCGGACGTTGCAAGATGCAACTGCACACCGCCTGCTTCCGTCTTGTGCGGCACGTCGGCGCTGAGCACTTTCAGCGCAACGGGGTATCCGAGTGCGGTTGCGGCGGCGACGGCTTCCTCTGCCGTCGTAGCAATCCGTTCGGCGATTGTCGGCACACCCTGCGAAACAAACCAGGCCCGCGCTTCATGCTCGTTGCGCGCCAGCCGGTCCGGCCCTGATGGCAATGTGCATGCCTGGGCAAGCGCACGCCACGGTTTGTGCGCACGTCGCTCCTGCCAGTGCAGGAAGGGGGCCAAGGCCTGCATCGTCATGCCGATATCCGTCATCACGGGAATTCCGGCGTCGCGCAGATCGTCACGCCGGGTCGCGCGCCCCGTATCGACAGCCACGATAAGCCGACGGTGTTGCGCCGACACGCCAGCCAGGTCATCCGCCATCCGATCGAGCAGATAGCCGGGGGCGTACACGATGATCGTATCGATGGTCTCGGCCGTTGCCAGCGCGCCTAGCGCCGTACGGACGAAACCTGGGTCATTGACCACATTTCCGGTGACATCGATCGGATTCGACACCATGCCGTAGTCCGGGATCCCGGCGCGCAGCGTTTCCTGCAGTTCGCTGGGGAGCGTCGGCACTTCCAGCCCCGCACCAATGCACTTGTCAGCCAGGATCGCGCCAACCGCGCCGGAGATGCTGACAATCGCCACACGCCGTCCGGCCGATCGATCCCGATAGCGCGACAGCTCCGCGATGTGGGCCATCTGCGCGAAGTCCTGGCACTCGATGATATTCAGCTGCGCGAATGCGGCACGATAGATTGCCTGGTTTCCTGCCAAGGCCGAGGTATGCGAGCGCACCGCCTCACGGCCCTTGTCGGTTTCTCCGGCCTTGTAGACAATCAGCGGCTTTCCGGCCTCCGCGCATGCCGACGCCGCGCGAATGAATCCTGGGCCGTCACGAAGCTCCTCGATATAGCCGATCACGGCGTCCGTCTGCGCATCCTCTGCCAGATAGTCGAGATACGCCGAGAAGTCGATGCAAGCCTCATTGCCGGTGTTGATAAACTGGCTGAACGGCACGCCAAGTTCGCGGGCGATGGCGAAGACGGCTGCGCATACGTTCCCGCTTTGCGTCAGCAGGCTCACGCGCCCACACTCCTCCTGCCGTGGCGCGGTCTTGAACACAGAGGCGAATGCGGTGTACGCATGGGTGTTCAAATTGGCGAATCCCATGCAGTTCGGCCCCGCCACGAGCATCCCGCTTTCGCGTGCGAAGGCCTCCACGGTGCGCTGCAGCGCGGCGCCCATTTCACCAGCCTCGGCAAATCCGGCAGCATAGACGATGGCTGCGCGAATGCCGCGGGCGTGGCAGCGCTCCAGCATCGCCGTCACATCCTCGGCGGCAATCGCCAGCACCGCCAGATCGATACCGTAAGGAAGGTCCTCTACGCAATCGAGGCACCGTCGGCCAAACACGCTCTCGTACTTGGGATTGACGGGGTAGATGTCGCCCGCATAGCCGAATTGCACCAGCAGGTCGATCGGCATGCCGCCGATCCGGCCGGGCTTGTCGCTTGCCCCAACGATGGCAATCGACGACGGGTTCAGCAACGGCTCAAGCTTGTGCGCCATGATCGCGGCCTCCCTTTGTCCCCGTGTCGACCGCGGTGCTGGCGGCGTTCTTTATGATCGCCTTGGCGAGACCGGCATCGCGTGCGCGCTGGAAACCTTCGCCAAGATGGGAAAGCTGGTGCGTATCGAAGTGCGCCGACAACGCCGTGCGCAAACCCTGCGCATCGAGCGATCGATTCAGCGAGCGCTTGATCAGATGTAGTCCGAACGGTGGTGCCTGCGCGATGCGCGCGGCGAGCGCGTCCGTCTGCGCCAGTAGCTCATCATCGGCCACTACGCGGTTGACCATGCCAATACGCAGCGCTTCTTCCGCGTCAATGCGTCCCCCCGTGAACAGCATCTCTTTGGCTTTCCTCACGCCCATCACCCACGGATGAATCAGCACCTCGGTGGCGGCCGCCCCGAGCGAATGCCCCACCGGGTCGGAGAAGTAGGCCGATTCGGATGCCACGACCATATCGCACATGTTGGCAATCATGAAGCCGCCGGATACGCAAGCGCCCTGTACCTGGGCAATCGTGGGCTTGGGAAAGTCCCAGATGCGCATGCAGTAGTCAAAGTAGCGCCGGCTTTCGTACGCCCAGCGCTCCTCGACCGTGAAATCGGCGCGCTTTTCCTGCGCCTCCTTGAGATCGTGCCCGGCCGAGAAATGCGCACCCCGACCACCGATTACCACGACACGTACCGAATCGTCTTGCGCAGCATCCGCAAGCGCGTGATCCAGTTCATCCAGCATCAACTGGCTCTGGGCGTTGCGGGCACCCTCGCGAGCCAGCCATATGCGGCGTACGGCGTCGCGTTGTTCGATTTCGATGGTGGTGTAAGGCATTGCGTCTCCGGTTCTGATCATTCAGGTTGCGTTCGAGTGTAGAAGGAGGTATTTCTACAATACAAACACATACCCGCTGAATGACCACTATATGGACGTAGCGAAAACCCGACGTACCGCCAGGACACCCACCGATAGTTCCGACGACAAGCTTCCGGGGCGGCAGACAGCCGGCGCCCAGACGCTGCGGCGAGGACTGGAAATCCTTCGGCTACTGGCTCAGCATCAGGAGGAAGGCGCGACGCTGGCCGAACTTGTCATCGCGACCGGCCTTGAGCGGCCCACGGCCTATCGACTGTTGTGCTCGCTGGAGGAAGAGCGCTTTGTCGAGCGCAACGCTGAAAGCAAGCGATATCGGCTGGGTATCGATGCCATGCAGCTCGGCGCCGCGGCGTCGGAGAAGGCGCCCATCGTCGATTTTGTGCTGCCGATCATGAAGAAGCTTGCGCGGGTATCGGGCGACACGGTTTTCCTGGTTGTGCAGCAGGGCGACTTCACTGTCTGCCTGCACCGTGAGGAAGGGTCTTTTCCCGTGCGCGTCTTCACGACAGTCCCGGGGCAACGCAGGTTGATGGGGATTGGCGCGGGTGGCCTCGCACTCATGTCCGCAATGCCCGATGCCGCCATTCGTGAGATTCACAAACGCCGCAGTGCGTTGTATGCCCAGGCAGATATGCCGATCACGCGCTTGATGGCGGCTGTAACGCGCACGCGACGCAAACAGTATGCCGAAATCGTCGACACCATCACTGAAGGGGTATCGGGCGTGGGTTGCGCGTTTGCGTTGCCGTTTGGGGCTTTCGCCGCCATCAGTTTCGGCGCGATCAGCAGCAGAATGACGGCAGGCCGGCGCGACGAACTCGGCGCAATGATGGCGCGCGAGCTGTCGCAGGTGGGATTCACGGGAGAGAAGCGCTGAGCGGCTTTGATGCGTGTCCGAGATAGTGCCCGACACCGCTCGCCCGATTCGGGGCAGCCGCGAGGTGCGGCTGCCATACCGCCCGATTCACCTGCCAACAATTGGCAGCGTGAGACCGGACGGTATGCGCTATCTCAGAATTTGTGCCGAACGCCAATCGACACGCCCAGCATTGACGAGTTGCCGTTGCCAAGTACGTAGCTGTTGCCAAGCGCCAGGCTATTTGCATAGGCAATCAGCGCCGAGTCGAACATCAACCCCGCGTTCTTGGCGTAGGCGGCGGACAGGTACACATCCGTTCGCTTCGAAAAGTTGTAATCCGCAATCAGGTTCACCTGCCAGGGATTGGCGACGCTAGTGTTGCCGAATGCGTTGCGGACCTTGTCATAGTCGTACTCGAGCGTGAGACTGAACGCCGGCGTGACCTGATAGATGCCGCCGACCCAGAAGAAATCATCGCGTCCGATCGTTGCGCCCGCCGGCGTCTTGTTTTGCCCCCAACGATAGCCTCCCATCACTCGCCCCCAAGGCAGGCTGTAGCTCAGCGCGGCCGTGGCTTTCCGGAAGCTGCCGCTGCTTGCGCTGGTCGTCGTGCCAATGGAGGGATTGAACTGGTCATACCCGATAGCTGCCCACAGGGCCCCGCCGGTGTAGGACAGGGAAGCGCCATAGGCGCTGTCTCTTCGCGCCTGGCCTGGCACTTCGCCATTGCCGCCGATCGCCAGGCCCGACTGCACGGTCTGCGGCAACGCCACGCCAGTGCCGAACGAATAGTGCGCCACGCCGGTAAATTGGCCCGCATTCAAGGTGTACTTGATCGTATTGTCCTCTCGGAAGTTCGCACCGGTGAAGAGCGTGATTGGCTCGTACTGCGTGGCAAAGTACGCCGGCACAAAGTTGACAATGCTGTCGAACAATGAGGTGTACTGACGCCCAAGGCTAATCTGGCCATAGGTCGCGTTCTTTATCCCTACGAAAGCTTGCCGACCGAATAGTCGGTTCGACTGTTGCATCGTGCCGGTGTCGCCGTTGAATCCATTTTCGAGCACAAATACAGCTTGTGTCCCCGCGCCGAGGTCCTCAACGCCGCGGATGCCCCAACGGGAACCGGATAACCCGCCCGAGTTCATGCGAACGACATCATGACCAGGCCCTGGATTAAATCCATTGGCCGCTGTTGGCACCGCGCCCACGTGGTTCACGTACTCGATGCTTGCGTCGACCACCCCGTAGAGCGTGACGCTCGACTGGGCCGATGCAGACCCTGAGCACGCGGCCAGGGCAACTGCTGCAAAACGATTCAATTTCACCACCGTCTCCTTTTTTGTCGTGATACATCTGGCTTGCAGGAATCGTCAGCCTCGCCGTCAGGACGAGCGCGGGCCGCACGCCTTGGGCGTGCATATGCCATGGAAAGGAATTAGGGAAGTTAAGGCGTCGTACCCGCGCGCGCTTTTGACTCGGGCGCAGGGGACACAAGAGGAATCCACTGGAGATCGCGACCAACGATCACCTGCCCCGAAAAGCCTTGACTGGCTGCTGCCCAACGGTGCGGGTCACTGTCGGCGGGGGCCAGATGCGACAGGACGAGGGTTTTGACATGAGCCGCTTCGGCGACGGCACCGACATCCGTTGCGGCGGTGTGCGCGTGCACAAGATGGTGCGCCTTGGCTTCCTGCGCCGCGCTCCGGGGCTTCGGGTACAGTGAATCCACCCAGGCGGTGTCGATCACCTCGTGCACCAACACATCAGCGCCTTGCGCCAACCGAATCAGATTCCGGTCGGGGCTGGTATCGCCTGAGAAGACAACGGATCCATTCGAGGTGTCGAACCGATATGCGAATGCCGGATAGACGGGAGCATGGTTGACCAGCGTTGCTGTCACCCTGACGTTCTCGTCACGGTAGATCTCGAACGGTGCGATCGGCGGCGCGGGGTCGCGATCGGGATCGACGTCAAGGCCAGCCGGCAGTGTGATATCCATGACATCCACGCGGCTATGGGGATTCGGCTTGCGGCTATCCAGGATGTTGTCATTGATGTCCGCCGCGAACGCACGGTACAACGCTTCGGTCATGGCCACAGTGCCAGGCATTGGCTGCTCGGGGGCCACGACGTCCGCCACCCCATCGTTACCTCCGCTCGCGGGTGGGAGTTTTCCGCGTGAGCCAGGGCCGATCACCTTGAGTTTTTGGCGCCGTTCGGCCAAGCCGTCCGACGCGCCAAACAGGACTAGCGACGGATAATCGACGATGTGGTCCGCGTGCATATGGGTGATGAACGCCGCGCGTAGTGTTTCAAGACCTCGTCCGGGTGGCGGCGCGCCCAATCCCGCCTGGAAGTAGCGCCGCAGCCAGCCCGCACCGAAATCGACGAGGTAGACCTGGCCGTTGACCACTACCGCGGAGGCAATTCCCGCAGACTGCGAACCTCGCCATGAAGTCCGGCCGCCGGCCGTACCCAGCAGCACGAGGCTAGGCCCGGATTGCGCCACCGAGGGACGGCGCGCCTGCCCGATCGGGTCTGCATGAGAGGCCGAAGCCAGGACGGCGAGCGCCGCACATGCTCCCGCACAAAGCAGGCGGAAACCATTGATCGGGCCAGCCTTTGCCCGGGAAAGAATGTTGCGCATGTATGCTCCAAAGGAAGGTCAGGACTGGGCCGGCACTATTCCGGCTTCACGCCGGCGTCCGAAATCACCTTCTCCCAACGGAGCTTCTCGACCTCGATGAACCGTGCGCCTTCCGGCCGCGACATGGGCATCGGATAAGTACCCAGGTCTTTGAGACGGTCGACAAATGGCTGCTGCGTCAACGACTGGTTGACGGCAGCATTGACGCGGTCCAGCACCGGCACTGGCGTACCCTTGGGCGCGAAGATCGTGAACCAGCCCTTGGCGACAAGACCAGGCGCCACGTCCTTGGCCAGCGGAATACCCTCCAGGCCGGGAAGATTCACGTCCGACGTTACGGCAAGCGCCTTCAGGCGACCGCCACGCACCAGGGGCACGAGCGGTGCGATGCCGTCGACATAGATCGGGATATCACCTTTCACCACGGCCTGGATGGCTTGCGTCGTTCCGCTGAAGCTCACTTGCCGAAACTTCGCCGCCTGCATCTGCCCCATCATTTCGGCCGTGAGATGAGGAACGGAGCCACGGGTAGGACTCCCGATCACGACGTCATCAGGACGTGCCCTGGCGTCCTTGATGACGTCGCCGAGATTCTTGTAGGACGTCGCGGGACCTGCCACGAACATCATCGGCGTGTACGCCAGCGTCGCAGCCACTTCGGTATCACGCTGGATGTCGAATTTTGCTTCCTTGTACATCACGGGCGTCGTGACGGCCGCCGCTGCGTGAAACAGGACAAGGGTGTACCCATCGGCCGGCGCCTGCTTGAGGGCACTCATCGCGACGATGCCGTTACCGCCAGGCTTGTTCTCCACGATCACCTGCTGCTTCCAGGTATTGGTAAGCCGCTCGGCAACCTGCCGGGCGATGATATCCGGCGCACTGCCCGCGATCGATGGCACGAGAATCCGAACCATCTTGTCTGGATACGTGCCGGCAAAGGCCGGGACGGCCATGGCGAACAGCGTCAGTGCGAGGAAGGGGCGTTTCATGATGTCTCCACGTCTGGCGTACCGGCGACCCCATCGTCGCGGCACTTATTTGATATATAGTCAAATAATGATTGTAGTTTTATTGACTGCATCTCAAATAAGTAGATACCACTAGCGAGGAGACATCGGACGGAGATAACCCCGCCCTGCCGGCTTACGCAGAACGCGCGCTTTTCTTCTTCACGGGCCTTACGTCACGCTGCCAGGCCTCGATGCCATCGAGCGTGATGCGCAGGCCTTCCTCGAAGGCAGTATCGGAGGACAGTTGGGAGAACGACTGGCTGACAAAGCGGGCACCGGGATACTGCTCGGCCGAAACCGAATCCAGCTTGTTCTGTATAAAGGCCTGGTGATAGGCAGGCAGTTGGCGTGAGGCTTCGGCCATGCTCGCCGCGACGAGGTACTGCGCCAGCAAGTGGTAGCCCAAGGCAACCTGCTCGGCAGCAAACCCGCCCTGCATGATGGCCGACGTCATCCGGTTGAAGAACTCCAGGCCATAGTCGGTTTCACCCGGCTGCACATCCTGAAACAGGCGGTACCGGTTGTGCGACGCCACATAGTTGCTGACGCCAGGGTTTTCCACTGCCACCTGGAAACTGAGCCGTGCGATGCGCTCGACGTCCGCGCGCCAGTCGCCAGTCAGCGGGGGGATCCGCAGGGTGCGCTGGCGATAGTAATCGTTCAGCACACCTGACACCAGTTGATCGCGGCCGCCCAGATAGTAGTGGATCAGCCCCGGTGCCACGCCAAAATCCTTGGCAAGCTGAACCATCGAGATCTGGTCCAGCGGCACGGACTTCGTCAGCTTGATCGCATGCTGCAGGATCGTCGTGCGGCTGAGCATGGGCTCGGCGCCAATCGGAGACTCCGTTTTCGGCGGCCGGCCGCGGCGGCGCGGCGCGGGATTGGGCGTAGGCTGTGCGGCAACCTTTGCAGCAGGCGACTTGCGGGCGGCAGGCATGGGCGATGGACGATCAGACCGACTGAAAATTGGTGGTATGCCAATTCTATCCCCGATCGGCCGGGATGCCATCTTCCGCATATCCCTATGCCGAAGCCGCCGCGGCCACACCCTTCCCTTCAGAGGCCGCCCTGTAGCGCCCGAGCGACAGGACCAGCGCTGCGGCGGCCAGCAGCATGCACGGCAGGACCAGCAGCGGGACGTCGTAGCTGCCATGCCGGTCGAACCACGCGCCCAGCCCGATCGGGCCAATGACCGCACCGAGTCCGTAGCCAGAAAAAGCAATGCCGAACAGTGAACCGAACGATGCGAGGCCGAAGTATGAGCGCACCAGGTAGGAAATCAGGTCGCCTTCCGCTCCGATGGTCAGGCCGATAAGGGTCGTCGCCACCAGCAGCGCAGTGTAGTCATGCGTTCCGCGCAACAGGAATACTCCGATGGCGCCGCCGACGAAAAAGACGCTTGCCACCAGCGGCGCATGGATCTTGTCGATCAGCAACCCGGTGAGCAGCCGCCCGACAAGGAGCCCCACTCCGACCATCGAGGCGCTCCGCGCGGCCATGGCGGCATCGAAGCCACGATCCGCGAACAGCGATGGCAGATGCGGCCCCAGGGACAACGTGGCCGCTGAACTCAGTACGAACACCAGCCAGATCGTCCAGAGCCGATAGCTACGCAGTGCTACACCCAGCGCCAGACCTTCGGGCGCGTGCTTTGCCCGACGCGCACCGGAGAACCGCTCCCGTAGCAGCCCGCAGGCTGCCAGCGACAGCACAACGGACCCGGCACCCAGGCCGACGTAGGCTGTACGCCACCCAAACGTCGTGACAAGAAACTGCGCCGTCATCGGCAGAATGACGGTGCCAGCCCCCAGGCCACACATTGCCATGCCCAGCGCGAGCCCCAGCCGACGATCGAACCACTGGGGCAGCACGGCAAGGTAGCCCAGCACCGAGGTGGCCGCACCGGACACGCCAACAACGACCGAAAGCGCCACCCACATCAGCATGCTGCCGTTCTGCAGTGACATCGCGGCCGTGGCCAGGCCGAAGACAATCGCCGAACACACGATGACCCGACGAATGCCGAACCGGTCCATCATGGCGCCGACGATGGGGCTGACAACGGCCAGCCCGAACATCGACGCCGCGTACGACAGTGACGCCTGCGACCGGCCCCAGCCGAACTCCGCAGCCAGCGGCCTCACGAAGACGCCAGCCGTCGCATTGAACAAGGGGGCGTATCCGGCCAGCATGCCGAGGGCAGCACCGAGGATTACGCTGACGTAGATCCAGCCAGCAGCACGGGGCAATACTTGGGGGGCGTCTTGCATATCAGGGTCTCCGTGATCGTGGCGCCGCCTTCCGTGGGCGGTCGCCTTGTGGATGAGCGGCTGCTCAGCGCAGTCCGGTCTGGCTGCCCAGGTAAGCGCCGGCGCCCGGGGCCTTGGCTTCCAGCCCAAGCCTGCGCAGCATCTGCCGCACGGTACAGGCGGCCGTCGACGTCACCGGAATGCCCAGGGCCTGCTGCGCTGGTTCGAGCGCAGCCAACGACGGCATCTGCACGCAGGCGGACAGCACCACGGTGTCGACACCCTTGGTGTCCAGACGCTTTACGTCTTCGATCAGTTGCAGCGGATCCCGCTCGCCGACCTCGAGATTGTCCAGGATCGAGAAATTGATCACATCCTTCACTTCGATACCTTCGTGCTCGATGTACTCGACAACGGTTTTCGTCAGGGCGTCGCTGTAGGGCGCCATGAGCGAAATGCGGCGGGCGCCAAAGTCCTTCAGTTCCTCGACCAGCGCACCGGCCGACGTCATGATCTGCGGGCGATACGGGGCCTCACCGATGGCCGCACCGAGTTCTTCGATGACCTGCCGGTGATATCCATTGCCCATGCACATGGTGGCCACCAGGCAAGCGGTGCTCATGACATCCACGCGTGCATCGGCCAGCTCCAGTGCACAACGCCCCATATCCCGGTTCATCCTCTCCAGTTCCTCGGCCACCACCCGATGCATGCGCACGCGGCTCGCATGAAAACTGAATTGCTCGGGCAGCACCTGCATGCGCGCATTGAAGATGGCAGGGACTTCACGCTCCATCGTGATGTTGGAGCTGGGCACGATTTGTCCGATTCGATACTTCGACATTGATATTTCCAGGAAACGATTCAGGGCGCTGGCGACAGGAAGCGATTGAGCACCGCGCGCAGCGAGTCGGGAATTGGGGTGCCTTCGCGCCGGTCCAGGCGCACGCAGATCGGCGAAAACATGGCGTCGAAGACCAGGGCGCCGTCAGGTCGGCGCGCCACGCAACGGATATCGAACGACTTGGTTCGGATGGCTTCGACGCTGCATGTGATATCGATCACGTCGCCCGGCCAAAGCGTGCCGATGAACTCGAAACTCATGGCCTTGCATGGCGTCCCGACGCCGTGGACCTCGCCCAGCCTGCCCTCGCCGCCCGCCATGTGCGCGGTGTAGAGGCCGACCGCGCCGAGCAGGTAATCGGTGAAGCGGCCGGTATAGACCACACCAGCCGGATCACAATCGCCCCATCGCGTGGTCCGCCGCACCACGAACGGGCTGTCGCTGAGCACGTACTCCGTGGCGCAAATCATGGCTGGCCTTCAGCGGCCACGGCAGTCACGCCGCCTGCGGCCAGCTCGGCCATCAGCGCCGGGAACTGCGCGCGCAGACGTTCCGCGTCAACGCGACCGGTACGCGTCATGAAGCGAAACACGAACTCGTGCGGGGTGGGAAGCTCCATCCACTCGCGGATGCGCTCATACCAGTTGTACGAAGCCTCTGAAGCGCTGATCAGCTTGGCTTTCTCCGGCTTGCGCACGGCTTCGTACTGCTCCAGCGCGGCCGGCACGTCGGACGGGTGGGCCACGATGGCGTCTGCCAGGGCCATGGCATCCTCCATGGCAATCCGGGTGCCCGATCCGATCGAGAAATGCGCGCTGGTCAATGCATCGCCGATCAGCACCTGCTTGCCGACATGCCAGTTCGCATTGAGGATGACCGGGAACTGCCGCCATATCGAGTTATTCGAGACCAGTCCGTGGCCGGCCAACTCCGGCGCAAACACCGTCTCAAAGAGGCCTTGTCGCGCTTCCGCGCTCATCTCCTCCATGCCGAAGTCGACCCAGGTCTGATGGTCGCACTCCGCCACGAACGTGCTCATGGAATCCGAGTAAGGGTAGTAATGGGCCACAAAGTAGCCACCCTCGTACTTGCGAAACACCAGAGCCGGACTCGCAAAAGGCTTTGCCACACCGAACCAGGCGAAATGATTCGTCAGCGTGCGGCGCGTCGTGCCGAAGGCAGCCTCGTTGGCAGTACGCAATTGGGAGCCGATGCCGTCCGCCCCGACAACCAGGTCGGCATCGAGCGCATCGAAATTGGCAATACGCTTGTTGTAGGTCACCCGTACGCCCAGCTCCTTGGCGCGCTCCTGCAGCACAGACAGCAGGCTGATGCGCGGTATGGCACCGCCGCCAGCACCCGGCTTCTTCATGACGATGGGGTGCTCATGGCTGACGATCGAATGCTGATCGTTGAAACGCATGACCTTCGCCAGTCGGCCCACCACAACCGGTGAGGCCGACCGGAGATTCGACAGACCGGTATCGGCCAGGACCACGCCGAATCCGAACGTCGCATCCTCCGGATTCTGCTCGAATACATCGATGTCGACCTGCGTCATCCGCTCCTTCAGCAGGATCGACAGGAACAACCCCGACGGGCCACCGCCAATGATTGCCACCTTCATTGCGCATCTCCCGGAGCCACCACCAACGCATCCATGTCGAACTGACGGATGCTACCGGCCAACCCGCCCGTCAAGGCCCCATACCAGACCGCAGGCTTGAAGCCGAGCTCCTTGCGTCGGAACTGCAAGGTCGGGTTTCCGTCGATGCGCACGTAACCATTGCCGAGTGCCGTGGTCTGATAGCCATCGGTCTTGCGCGCCACGTCGATCAGAGGTGCGAACTCGGGCACATCCAGTACGTAGACCGATGCCTTCTCGCCGTTCGGCACGACTCGCTCGATTCGCTCGGCCTTGCGCTGCCAGACGGGTTCGATCGATACAAAGGCTGCACCCTTCTCGCGCGCACGTTCCAGCTCAATGGCGGAATCGATCGTGAACGCCGCGTCCTGCCTGTCGGCTTCGCTGAACGGGCGCACCTGCCAGGTGATTTCGATCGGATAGCCATTCGGATCGTTGAAGTAGATCGACTCGATGACCTCGTGGCGAATCTGGTAACGCAGCGGAATACCCACCGCCTCCACGCGCTGGCGCCATTGCAGCAACTCGCCTTCGTCGCGCACGCGCCACGCGGTGTGCGTGGCGCGGTCCTGGTAGTGCTCGCGCACGGTCAGCCAGTCTGGCCGCTCGGTTCCGATGTAATAGAAGAAGGCGATGGTGCTGCCGTTGCCGCTATCGAAGAAGAAATGCAGGAAGTCCGCGTGATTGTCGGGCCCCCAGCCTTTCGCCGATATCGCATGAACGAGCGGCAGGCCAAGCAGGTCTCGATAGAAATGCACCGTTTCTGCAAGTTTCCAGGTGGGCCGGGCAGTGTGATGAACGCCGTGCAATTCGACGACAGGCACATTGGCGTGGGCGCCTTGCGTGGATTGGTTCATGTCTCTTCCTTCTTCACTTTGCTTGGTGAACAGTGTCTTTGTCCGCTTCGGTGCGCAGCATCTGGACGATGCGGTCGCGCAGCAGAACCTTGCTGAGCTTTCCCGATGCCGTCAGCGGGAACTCGGGGATGATCTCCAGCCGCTCAGGCCACTTGAACTTGGCGAGGCCGGCTTCCTGAAGGTATTGGGTAAGCCCGGGCAGCGTCAGGCCCGAGGCCGCCGCTGCCGGCTTGAGCAGCACGAACGCGCAGACACGCTCGCCGTAGACCTTGTCGGGCATGCCAACAACCGCTGATGCCAGAATCGCGGGGTGCTGGTTGATGACGTTTTCCAGCTCTTCGGCATTGATCTTTTCACCGCCCCGGTCGACAACATCCTTGATCCGTCCGCGGAAGAAGTAGTAGCGCTTGCCGTCGACCACCTGGACGGACATCAGATCGCCGGAGCGGTAGAAGCCGTCGGGCGTAAAGCGCGTGACATCTTCCTTCTCGGACTTGTAATAGCCGCGGATGGTGTACGGCCCGCGGAACAATGCTTCACCAACCTCGCCATCAGCCACGGCGTCTTCGGTGCCGGGATAGACGATACGCACTTCGTCGGCATCGGATACCGGGTATCCGATCGATTGGTCACAAATCTCCGCGGGGTCTTCCGGGCGCGTAAACATGATCACGCCTTCGGTCATGCCAAAGATATGATGGGTCGGCGAGCCGGTCAGGCGTGTCAGGTTGGCGGCGTTCTTCGGTGCAATGAAGTTGCGCCGCGCCTTGTCCGAGGCGGTGCCGCGCAGCAGTTCCGGCGCGATGCGATTCAGGATCGGTCCGGCGACGCCGAACCAGGTCGGTTCGTAGTTGCGAACCAGGGACTGCAGCGTGTCCTCGCCGATATCCGGAGCCACCGTCACCTTCGCGCCACTCAACAGGAACGGACCGAAGAAGCAGCCCATGTTGAGGTTATGCATGTACGGCGTCGGGAAGAACAACACATCGTCCGCGGTGTATCCGTTGCATGCGGCCACTGCGCGCATGTTGTACAGATACTCGTTCTGAAAGCGCGGGATGATCTTCGGCACACCGGTGGTGCCACCTGACAACTGGAACACCGCCGCCTGAAACGGCTCGTGGTTGACTTCTGCCAACAGCGTCTGGGCACGCGCCAGCGGCATGTCGCGGATCAGGTCCGCCAGCAGTACGGCTCGTCCGCGACGCTCACCACGTGCCTGAAGGATGAACTGAAGGCTCGGCACTTCCGCCTGCATCTCCTCGGCAAACGCAACGTCATCGAACTTCGGGTCGTCTCCTTGCACGAAATGCAGGCGCGCCTCGCACAAGTTGCCCAGGTAACCCACTTCCAGCTTGCGGAATGCCTGAAGCGAACACAACGGGATGATGCCGGCCTTCAGGCAGCCGAGAAATGCGAACAGCAACTCGTTACTGTTCCCGCATTGAAAGACCGCACGGTCGAGCGGCCGCAGGCCCAGCGCCAGCAGCGCCGCCCCGAGGCGGTCGGTCTGTTCGTCCAATTCCTGATAGGTGAACTCGCCCTCCGGCCCCACCAGCGCCAGCCGGTCATGGTGGTCGCGGAACGATTGCCGGAAGGCACCGACCAACGTTTCGCCTGTCAGGTAGCCCTCGCCCACATATCGGCGGAGGCGGTCTTCATCGGGATAGCGCACGCCGTCTAGCAATACGGTCGGGCGTACGTGGGTGGGTTGCAGCATCTTTGTCTACCTCTGTATTTTTATGGGAATGGTCCGCGGTGCCGCTCAGACCATCGATTCCCGCAGCCATTCGACGATATGACGGCCGGCAACGCGCTGCCCGGGCTCCTCCTCGCGGCTCAACGCCATGCCGTGGTGGTTGCCGCGCACGCGAACATGCTGCTTGTGCGCCGCCGGGACCTGGTCGTAGATGGCCTGGATATCCGCCGGGAACGTGCATTGATCGCCGGTGTATTCGAGCAGCAGCGTGGGCTGATGCAACGTGCCGATCGTCTTGTCCAGCGCCGCGTTGGATGACAGCCCCGACCAGGTAGAGAGCCAGGATTCCGGCGTGACGACGCGCCCGAAACCCACACTGCCCCAGTTGGACACAAAGGGATCCTTGCCCCAGAGCGAGCCGGTTTTCCGGTCGGACGGGTCCAGGGAGATGTCCCATGAACGCAGGTCGGCATCGGTACGCCAGACCTCGAAGATCGGGGCATGGGCAGCCAGCCGACGGTCTGCATCGGTCGCCGAACCAGCCTTCACCTGCTGCCGCGCCTCCTGCTTGGCCCGTAGCATCGCCCTGGCCCGAGCGTCGATGCGCGCAACGCGCTCGGTCTGGCCGACACGATATCGCTCGATGAACTCGGGCGCGTATCGGCCCTTGCCGGACTCCGCATCGAACCCGTTGACCTTCGAGAACGGATCGAGCGTCGGATCCGTCTGCATGGGGTCGTCTTCGTCCGTGACCGACGGGTCAATGCCGCTCATCAGGAGCTTGCCCTGCCCCGGGTGCGGCGACACCAGAATGAACGCATCGACTTCCGGCATATGTAGTTCGCCCAGGTTCGTCGGGCGGCCACCCGGTGTCCGGGCGATGCGCATTTCACGCGGCGTCAGCGACTGCTGGTTATAGAAGGTGTACAAGCCCGCGCCACCCGAATTGCCGAGTAGCACGATCTTTTCATAGCCAAGATCGCGCAGGTGCGTCATGCCGGCCGCGACATCGAACAACGCGATCTCGTGCTCCAGGCGCAGGTCGTTGCCGATCGAGCGCGGCCCCTGCACCCAGCAGGCACATCCGGCATCGAGCACAAATGGCAGCAGGTAGTGGGTGATCGCCATTTCGCGCGGGTGCATCAGGGATACAACCGTCTTCTCCTTGCCGGTGACGCTGAACAGGAAGCCGAGCGTGCGCTGTCCATCGGCCGTGCCCAGCGCATAGGGCACCATCTGATACGGGCGATCCATCAGCCGGGCGTCCCAAGAGGCACCCCGCATTCCTGCCGTCACTTGCGGCTTGTCTTGTTCGCTCACGCTGTCTCCTTCGTAAATGCGACCGTCTCAATAATCTAGTGTTTATTTGACATGCTGTCAAATAATTCCGGGCACCAATCCGAGCTGCGCATCCCTGGAAAAAAAGGTGTGCCGCGAAGGCGGCACACCCGCAAGACGCGACCCAGCCGGCGCGTCCAGTCGACAACGATCAGAAGTTGTGCCGCAGGCCAACAACGGCGCCAAACTGATTGGCACCGGCGATCACGGTGCCGTCATACCCATTGGCACCCAACGCCGAGCCGCCCTTGTTCATGGTGTACGAGGCCGTCAGGTAAGCGTCCGTGCGTTTCGAGAACCGGTAATCGGCAGACATCACCAACGACATCGGGTCCTTCGCCGAGGTCCGGTCATTGGTCTTGTACACCGCGCCAGTCAACGCAAACGCCTGGTTGAAGTTGTAGGTGGCGCCCGCCCAGAACAGGTCCGTGCGCGTCATCGATGTCAGGATCTGGCTAACCAGCCGCCGATAACCAAAATAGGCCGACACTGGCCCAAAGTCGGCCGCAGCCGACGCCACGTAGCGACGTTCGGTCCGCCCCGCCGTGGCAGCAGAGGTGCCATTGAGCTGGTCAAAGACACCGGCAAGCCGGAACTTGCCCATGTCATAGGAAAAGCCCGCGCTCATTTCACGGCCCACGCGGCTGTTGCCAGGGACTTCGCTGCCATTTGCAATCGTCGAGTCCACGCCGAGGCTGTAGAGCGCGGAAGCCGTCAGCGCACCGAACTTTCCGGTGTACTTCACCGCGTTGTCGGTACGTCCTGCCAGCCAGGTGTCATGCGAATACGACGAATACTTGGGCGCAAAGTACATCGGATCGAAGCCGATGATCAGGTCGAACGTCAGATTGTGGTGACGTCCCATCGTGACCTGCCCATACGGCGTGTCCAGGCCGACATAGGCGCGGCGACCGAACAATCTCCCGCCTTGTGCGGCCATGCCGGAATCGAGCACCATGCCGCCTTCGAGCAGAAACACGCCCTTCAACCCACCGCCGAGGTCTTCCACACCACGCAAGCCCCAACGGCTCCCGGCGATGTTGCCGGACGTCATGCGCACGAGGCTCGACGACTGCTTGGCGGCGTTCGGTACGTGATTCAGATATTCGATACCAGCGTCTGCAACACCGTACAGCGTGACAGACGATTGGGCGTGCGCGGTCGCACCGGTCGCTAGCAGCGCACCGGCGATGGCCAGGCTTCGTTTCATTGCTCCTCCGTAATTTGTCTTCGATCGCGGCCTGAATCAGCCTGCGAGGTGCTGCCCTTGCGCGGCGGGCATGGGGGCATGCACTACGGCGCCGCGTTAATTGACATACACACAATTAAAGGTACGGATTTTTTGATACCCAGTCAAATAATGGTTTTCCCGCACTCAGGCAGCCCGGCGGTCGCAGGCAGAACGCCCTGGCCAAACCGCCCGCTCATCGCGACAGTCACGTCCATCTCAAGAGAGCGTCGCCTGCTCCGGGGCCACTGGCGCTGCCAACGGCCATCACATCGGAGGCCCTTAACACTGCTGCAACGTCCGCCGCTTTCAGCACGTTTAACCGCGTAAAGCGTGCCGCCCCCCTTTGCGACGCATCTGCCGATACCACCCTCTAGGGTAAATACCTAGCCTCCTGACACTTGGCTAACGCTTCTTCCGACACTACCATTTATCAACCGATCACTGATCGACTGATAATTTAATGGAGGCAGCCATGGCGATCACCAAGCTCGCACACTATTCAATCCGGACAACGGACCTCGAACGGTCGTGCGCATTCTATGAACGCATCCTGGGGTTCCGGCGCGGGTACCGGCCACCCTTCGATTTCCCCGGCGCGTGGCTCTACATGGGCGACGACGAACGGGAATTCGGCACGGTCCACATCATTGGCATCGACCCGAACAATCCCGCCGACCTGACGGCCTATCTGGGCGACAAGGCGCTGCCGGAAACGGGTACCGGCACCGTCGACCATATCGCCTTTGTGGCGACGGGTGTCGCTGCCATGTGGGAAACGCTGCGTGCCGAAGGCATCGCCTGGCGCGACCGCACTGTCCCCAGTCTGGGCCTGCACCAGGTGTTCATTGAAGACCCGTCCGGCGTCACCATCGAACTCAACTACCCCGCAGACGAAGTGGCAGGCCTGACCCCGCCGCAACACTCGCAAGCCGAAGCAGGAGCCACGGCATGACCGCAACCCAATCATCGCCACGCAAGGCCATCATCATCGGCGGCTCCGTCGGTGGGCTATTCGCCGCCAATCTTCTGTCGCGCAGCGGCTGGGAGGTGGAGGTTTTCGAGCGCACGCCCGAAGCCCTGACGGGCCGTGGCGCCGGCATTGTCACGCACCCGGAGCTGTTCGACGCGCTGGCGGCTGCCGGTGTGACCGTCGATGACAGTATTGGCGTATCCGTCAATACCCGCGTGACGCTGGCGCGCGACGGCAGCGCGGTGTCCAACCGCGAACTGCCGCAGACGCTCACCGCCTGGGGCAAGATGTACGAGGTACTCGGCAAGGCCTTCCCGGGAATCTATCGCACTGGCGCGCATGTGACGGCGGTGGCTTCGCATGCCGACTATGCAACGGTCACGCTGCAGGATGGCTCGATGCACCGCGCCGATATGGTGATCGCCGCCGACGGTTTTCGATCCGCGGTCCGAGAACAAGTGCTGCCGTCCTCACAGCTCGAGTACGCAGGCTATATCGCCTGGCGCGGTCTGGTCGACGAGGCCGGTCTGACGCCAGCCACGCATGCGGCGATCTTCGACAAATTCGCATTCTGCCTGCCGCCACACGAACAGATCCTCGGCTACCCGGTCGCTGGCGAGCACAACAGTACCGCGCCGGGCAGGCGTCGATTCAATTTCGTCTGGTATCGCGCCACTGGCGAAAGCGAACTGGCCGATCTGCTTACCGATGCCAACGGCAAATATTGGTCCACCGGCATTCCGCCGGGATTGATCCGTCCCGACGTCCTCGCCGAGATGGAAAGCGCTGCCTCTGACCTGCTTGCGCCCCAGTTTGCCGAAGTCGTGGCCCGGACTGGACACCCGCTCTTCCAACCGATCTATGACCTGACCGTCCCGCAGATGGCGTTTGGCCGGGTCGCGCTGCTGGGCGACGCTGCCTTTGTGGCCCGACCGCATTGCGGCATGGGTGTCACCAAGGCCGCTGGCGATGCCATGGCACTGGTGCGCGCCCTCTCGGATGCGCCGACGATCGAAATCGGCCTCGAAGCCTACAGCAGCGAACGTGTGCAAGTGGGCCAGGCAATCGTCGAGCACGCCCGCCATCTGGGTGCCTATATGCAGGCGCAACTGAAGAGCGACGAAGACCGCGCGATGGCCGAACGCTATCGGACGCCCGAAGCGGTCATGCGGGAAACCGCAGTCTCGCGCCAGTTCTGACCGCCAAGGACAACAACACAAGGAGACAACCATGCCTCAAGCCGCCCCCCAGACCACACCGTACAACACATACGAGGGTCCAGAGACTCTCGACGCGCCACTCGCACCAAACCCCATGTTGGGTCGCCGAGACTTCGAGCGCCTGCACAGCGCACGCCGGCGCTTCTCATGGTCACTGACTGCCGCCATGCTTCTGGTGTATTTCGGATTCATCCTGACGCTGGCCTTCCGTCCCGACTTGCTCGCCATGCGACTGGCAGCAGACCAGCCCATGAGTATCGGCATTCCCATCGGCTTCGGCATGTTCGCGTTCACCTTCGCGCTTGTCGCCATTTATGTGTATCGCACCAACACGGTCTATGACCGGATGATCGCGGACATCCGCAACGGAGAACCGTCATGAATCGCATGCTTGCCTTTGTTGCCGCACTTGCGGCGGCGACTCCCGCCCTGGCCGCCACCCCGCCGGTGGGCCAGGGCCTCAATGGCATCGCCATCGGCATGTTCGTCGTCTTCGTGGTGGCCACGCTGGCCATCACCCGCTGGGCGGCCCGCCGCAATAACAGCGTGGCCGACCACTACGCCGCCGGCGGCAAGATCACCGCCATGCAGAACGGCTGGGCGATTGCCGGCGACTACATGTCCGCCGCGTCGCTGCTGGGCATTTCGGCACTAGTGTTCACCAGCGGCTATGACGGCCTGATCTACTCGATCGGTTTCCTGGCAAGCTGGCCCATCATCCTGTTCCTGATTGCCGAGCCCTTGCGCAACCTGGGGCGCTACACGTTGGCCGACGTGCTGTCGTACCGGCTGCGACAACGGCCGATCCGTGCATTCTCGGCGTCGAGTTCCATCGTGATCGTGCTGCTGTACCTGGTGTCGCAGATGGTCGGTGCCGGCAAGCTCGTGGAACTGCTGTTCGGTTTCAACTACACCTCGGCCGTGGTGCTGGTTGGCGTACTGATGGTGGTCTATGTGTTCTTCGGCGGCATGCTTGCCACCACGTGGATCCAGATCATCAAGGCCGTGATGCTGCTGGCCGGCTGTGCGTTCATGGCGTTCATGGTGATGAGCCGCTTCGGCTTCAGCCTGAACAGCCTGTTCGACCATGCCATCGCCGCGCACGCCAAGCAGGAGGCGATCATGCGTCCGGGTGGACTGGTCTCCGACCCGGTCTCGGCGGTATCGCTCGGCCTGGCGCTGATCTTCGGCACAGCAGGCCTGCCGCATATCCTGATGCGCTTCTTTACGGTCAGCAACGTCCAGGCCGCGCGTAAAAGCGTCCTGTACGCCACCGGCATCGTCGGCATGGGCTACGCGATGATCATCATCATTGGCTTCGGCACGATTGCGCTGGTCACCAGGGATCCGCTTTACCACACCACTTCGGGTGCGGTGCTTGGTGGCGTCAACATGGTGGCCGTGCACCTGGCCCACGCCGTGGGCGGTAGCGTCTTCCTGGGGTTCATCTGCGCGGTAGCATTCTCGACGATCCTGGCCGTGGTGGCGGGCCTGACGCTGGCCGGATCTTCGGCCATCTCGCACGATCTGTACGCCACGGTGATCTGCAAGGGTCGTGCGTCGGACAAGGACGAGATGCGCGTGTCGCGCATCACCACGCTGGTGCTGGGCGTGTTGTCGATCCTGCTGGGCATCCTGTTCGAGAAGCAGACCATTGCATTCATCGTCAGCCTGACGTTCTCGATCGCCGCCAGCTCCAACTTCCCGGTGCTGCTGCTGTCGATCTACTGGCGCGGGCTGACCACGCGCGGCGCGGTCATGGGCGGCATGATGGGACTGATTACGGCCGTGGTACTGACGATCCTTAGCCCGACTGTATGGGTGCAGGTGCTGGGGCACGCCACGGCCATCTACCCGTACGAGTATCCGGCTCTGTTCTCGATGCTGGTGGCGTTCGCGGGCATCTACGTGTTCTCGGTGACCGACCGCTCGGCGCGCGGCGCGTGGGAACGCAATGCCTACCAGAACCAGCGCGTGGACTGCGAGCTGGGCATTACGGCCAAGTCCGGCCACTGACACACTGGCGGTCGACGTAGCTTCGAGGCGGCAGCCAGCGACATGTGGTGCCGCCTTTTCTTATTGATCGGGCGATTGGTAGAATCGGGCCATTATCCGAACAGTACGACCGAGAGAGACAGTCATGGAGCCACGCGCCACCGAAGACGCCGCCGCAAAATCCACTCGGCGCCTGTTGCCCGAGGAGCGGGAGCAGCAGATCGTCGAAAAGGCCATCGAGCATTTCACCCGCAATGGCTTCGGCGGCAGCACGCGTGAACTCGCCAAGCAGATTGGCGTGACGCAGCCCTTGCTCTATCGGTATTTCGCCAGCAAGGACGCGCTGATCGAGCGTGTCTACAACGAAGTCTTCCAGTGGCGGCCTGACTGGGACCGCCAGATCACGGACCGGTCACTGCCGCTGACCGAACGGCTGCACGCCTTCTACCTGGACTATTCGTCGGTGATCCTGCGCGAGGAATGGATCCGGCTGTTCATCTTCGCCGGCCTGACCCACGAGGGCATCAACAACAAGTACCTGAGCAAGCTGCGCACCAAGGTGTTTCTGCCGGTGCTTGCCGAAGTCAGGGAAGCCTTCGACATTCCTGCACCGCGCAGCACCGCCGAAACCGACGCAGAGATTGAAATGATCTGGAGCCTGCATGCCGCCATCTTCTATATCGGTGTGCGCAAATGGGTCTATGGCCTGAAAGTGCCGACGGACATGGACACCGTGATCCGGCAGAAGGTTGACATGTTCCTGCTCGGTGCGCCGGCCGCGATGGCCAAGATGCGCGGCTAGAGGCCGGGCACTCGCTACCGTGTACGCTCGCTTCCTCACGCAGGACGACGAACTGCTGGTGCACTTCGAATCCAGGCGCGTTCGATGCTCAAACGCTGCAATCGGATTGCCCGGGACCGATACGAGCCCACCATTGGCGTCCCGGCTGTCCTCCCCCGGGCGGCGGCGGCGTTTTCGAGTTTGCTGACGCGACTCTCGATTCACGCGCCTCCCGGACGCCGCTGACAAGATAGCCATAACCGTTGGATCCACCGGGGCATGAAGCGCCCGATACGCCGCATTATGACGACGGGCGGCCCGCCGACCCGGAATAGACACTGTCGCGACCACAACTGTGGTCCCGTCCGGCAGGACGGTTTGACTTTGATCACATTGGCTACCAAGATGGACAGCAAGCCGGTTGCTGTCGACTCCAACAGGCGGCCTGAGCTACCTGCCTGCGCTGCGCCGGTCCCTCGTCCCCGGAGAACGTCAGCCATGGAAGCCGAACCGGTCGTCACGCAAGCCAACGAAGCACCTCGGAACGAGAGATTCTGGCCTCATGGCTGGTGGCGCCTGATGGAAATTCGCATCGGCATCTTTCCGCTGCCGGTCTATATCCTGGCCGCCGCGCTGCTCGCTGTACTGATCTCCATCCACAAGCTCGCCAACGAGATCTCGCTGGTCATAGTCCTGTTTGCATTTTGCGGCTTTACGCTGGCTGAGATTGGCAAGCGCATCCCTCTCATCCGCGCCATCGGCGCGGCAGCCATCTTCGCCACATTCGTGCCGTCTGCGCTGGTGTACTACAAGCTCTTGCCTGACCAGGTGATCAAAGTCACAGCCGACTTTACCAAGGCAACGAATTTTCTGTACCTGTTCATCGCCTGCATCATCGTCGGCAGCATTCTTGGCATGGATCGCCATGTGCTGATCAAGGGCTTCCTGAAAATATTCGTGCCGCTGGCCGCGGGTTCCGTCGCGGCAGGCGCGGTCGGCACGCTTGTCGGCACCGCACTCGGCCTCGGTACCTCGCACACCTTCTTCTATATCGTCGTACCCATCATGGCCGGCGGCGTCGGCGAGGGGGCGATTCCGCTCTCCATTGGGTACAGCGAGATCCTTCACCAGGATCAGGGTCTGTTGTTCGCGACGGTGCTGCCGCCGGTGATGCTTGGCAGTCTGACCGCCATCATCTTGTCCGGCGCGCTGAACTACCTCGGCAAGCGCTACCCCACCTATACCGGCGAGGGCCGCCTGCAACCCGGCGAGCATGACGAGTTGGACGCGAACCAGAAGGAAATCACCGGGCACGTTGATGTGGACCACATCGCTGCGGCAGGCGTAACGGCGCTGACGCTCTATGTGGTCGGGATCATGTGCTATCGCCTCTTCGGTCTGCCGGCGCCGGTGGCGATGCTCTTCATCGCGGTACTGCTCAAGCTGACGCAGGCCGTGTCGCCGCCACTGCAGGAAGGTGCATTCGTTGTATACAAGTTCTTCTCGACGGCGGTCACCTACCCGTTGCTGTTCGCGATCGGCGTGTCGTTAACGCCTTGGGACAAGCTGATCGCCGCATTCAACCTGCCGACGATCATCACCATCGTCGCCACCGTGGCAACGCTGATGGCCGTTGGGGCCGTGGTGGGCACCTGGATGAAGATGTACCCGATCGACACCGCCATCGTAGCTGCCTGCCACAGCGGCCAGGGAGGAACAGGGGACGTGGCGATTCTTACCGCGGCCAACCGGATGACGCTGATGCCTTTTGCGCAGATCGCAACCCGCATTGGCGGCGCCGTCTCGGTCACGGTGGTGTTGCTCGTGCTGGCGCGGATGCAGTAAGAAGGACGCGCCAAGGCTTAAGGGAAGCCAGTCCGGTGCTGACCGGCGAGACGTGCGAAGGCTTCGAACACCACGATCATCATCGCCATGGCAGCGACATCACGGCAGAGCGGCGCCCTGCGCCCGCGCACATGGTGCCGACCGCCCTGCTCGTTGCACTCCCCCAGGAGCAGGACCTGTATCTGGACGGCTTCAAGACCATGAAGTCCGGCTCCGATCGTCCCTGACCTGCATTGCGCGCCGCCTTCCACGAACCCGAAGCCCAGTTTTGTGAATCATGAATTCCCTTGTCCGGGGCACGGGCCTATCGTAGATCGCGCATCACAATGTCAGAAAAACCGACGGCAAGCACCGCCGCAGCCAGGCAGGCCAGCGCCGCACAAGGAGACATGAATGACCAAGACGATGGGGATCCCCCGTCTGGCGGCCGCATGGGTGGCGGCCACGGCTTTCTCGATCGGCATGGCGGGCAGCGCGCAGGCGGCCTGGCCCGACCGGCCCATCCGGCTGATCGTGCCCACCGCGCCGGGCGGCACCACCGATATCGCGGCGCGGCTCGTGGGCAAGCGTATGAGCGAGATTCTGGGCCAGCCCATTGTGGTGGACAATCGCGCCGGTGGCGCCGGCATCATCGGATCGCAGGCGCTGCTGCAGGCGCCCGCCGACGGCTACACCATCATGATGGGCAATATCGGCCCGAACGCCATCAACTACGCCCTCTACCGGCAACTGCCATACAATCCGCAGGATTTCGCGCCAATCACCTTGGTGGTGTCGGTCCCCAATGTGCTGGTGGTCAACGCCAAGGTGCCCGCGCACAACGTGGCGGAACTGGTAGCGCTGGCCAAATCACAGCCCGGCCAGTTGTCGTTCGGTTCATCCGGTACGGGCCAGTCCGTGCACCTGTCTGGGGAGCTATTCCGGAAGCGCGCCGGTATCGACATTATCCACGTACCCTATAAAGGCGCGGCACCCGCCGTGGCGGATCTGGTGGCGGGCCAGGTGACCATGATGGTCGATAACCTGCCCAGCTCGCTGCCGCATATCCAGGCCGGCAAGCTGCGTGCACTGGCCGTGACCAGCGCCGCGCGCGTGGCCGAACTGCCCGACGTGCCCACCATGAAGGAAGCGGGCTTCGACGACTTCCAGGTCACCGCATGGTTTGGGCTGGTCGCCCGTGCCGGCACGCCGCCGGCGGTGATTGCCCAGTTGCACAAGGCCGCCGCGACGGCGCTGGCCGAGCCGCAGGTCAAGTCGCGGCTGGCCGAGCTGGGCGGTCAGGCGGGTGGCGACACGCCCGAACACTTTGGCCAGTTCATCGACCAGGAACGCCAGCGCTGGGCGCGCGTGGTCAAGGACACCGGCATTCCGCAGCAATAAGCCGTCAACGGCAGCCTCAGGAGATTTCATGATCGACAAGATCGTCCCGTCGCTGGAAGCGGCGGTGACAGGCATTGGCGATGGCGCCACGGTGCTGGTCAGCGGCTTCGGTGGCTCGGGCATTCCCGGCGCCCTGCTCGACGCCCTGCTCGCGCACGGCGCGCGCGATCTCACCATCGTCAACAACAACGCCGGCAACGGCGACACTGGCATTGCCGCGCTGATTCGCGCGGGCCGCGTGCGCAAGGTCATCTGCTCGCACCCGCGGTCGAACAATGCGGAAGCCTTTATCGAAGCGTATCGCGCGGGCAAGGTGGCGCTGGAATGCGTGCCGCAGGGCACGCTGGTGGAACGCATGCGCGCCGCTGGCGCCGGGCTGGGCCCCTTCTTCACGCCCACCGCCTACGGCACGGCGCTGGCCGAGGGCAAGGAGACCCGCGTGATCGACGGCACCGGCTACGTGCTGGAACAACCGCTGCATGGCGACTTCGCGCTGGTCAAGGCGCACCGCGCCGATCGGTGGGGCAACCTGACCTATCGCTACGCGGGCCGTAATTTCGGGCCGGTGATGTGCTCGACCGCGCGCCACACCATCGTCCAGGTGGACGATATCGTGCCGTTGGGGGAAATGCCGCCGCAGCACGTGATGACGCCGGGCATCTTCGTCCAGGCCGTGGTGCTGGCCAACCCGGGAGTTCAGCATGCCGCATGACGCCTTCATCCGTGCCGGCGCGCTGCCGCGCCTGTCGCGCATGCAGATCGCCCGTATCGTTGCGCACGACATCCCCGACGGCAGCGTGGTCAACCTTGGTATCGGCATGCCCACGCTGGTGTCTGACCAGTTGCCCACCGGCCGCGAGATCGTGCTGCACAGCGAGAACGGCATCCTCGGCATGGGCCCGGTCATTCGCGATGGCACAACCGACCCCGATCTGATCAACGCCAGCAAAGAGCCCATCGGCCTGCTGGCCGGCGCCTCGATCTCCGACCACGCGATGTCGTTCGCGATGATGCGCGGCGGCCATATCGACATCACGGTACTGGGAGGCTTCCAGGTATCGGCCGGCGGCGACCTTGCCAACTGGTCGACCGGCGGGCCCGATGCCATTCCCGCCGTGGGCGGCGCGATGGACCTCGTCGTGGGTGCCGCGAAGCTGTACGTAATGATGGAACACGTGACTCGTGACGGACAGCCGAAGATCGTGGCGGACTGCAGCTATCCGCTGACCGGCCTGGGCGTGGTGGATCGCATCTACACGGACCTGGCCGTGATCGACGTGCAGCCCGGTCGCGGCTTGATGGTGACCGGACTGGTCGAGGGCGTTTCGTTCGAGACTGTCCAGGCCTTGTCCGCGGCGCCATTGACGCTGGCCAGTGATCATCGCGTGCTGCGGACAGGCCGCTGACACGGCCGCCGACGCAGCCACTCACCGAGGGGAGACACCATGACAACAAGAACCATTGGCAAGCCGCGCGCCACGGCAGCCATCATGCTCGGCGCACTGCTGGCGGCGGCGGTGGCCGCGCCGCACATCGCACACGCCGCCGACGCATGGCCGGCCAAGCCGATCCAGCTACTGATTCCCTATCCCCCCGGCGGCAGTGCCGACCTGCTGGCGCGCCCGCTGGGCGCGAAGCTGCAAGAACGGTTGGGGCAACCGATCGTGCTCGACTACCGTCCCGGGGCCGGCGGCACGATTGCCTCACAAACCTTGGCACGGAGCAAACCGGACGGCTATACGCTGATCATGGTGCTCGCCGCCCACGCCATCAATCCCAGCCTGTATCCGAAGCTGCCGTACGACACACGCAAGGATTTCGCACCGGTTTCTCTGGTAGCCAACCTCCCGCTGATCCTGGCCAGCAGCCAGTCATTGCAGGCACGCAACGTGGCCGAATTGATTGCGCAGGCCAAGGCCACGCCAGGCAAGATCACGTTCGGCTCTGCCGGCAATGGCAATACGGGACACCTGGCCGGTGAACTGTTCGATTCCATGACCGGTGTGAAGATGACGCACGTGCCTTACAAGGGCAGCGCGCAAGTGGTCAATGCCATGCTGGCGGGCGATATCCAGCTGACGTTCGACAGTATTTCCACGTCGATGCCGCAGATCCGCGCGGGCAAGATGCGCGCGCTGGCCGTGACCAGCGCCAAACGTGCGGCCATGGCACCGGACGTGCCCACCCTGGCCGAAGCCGGCGTTCCCGGCTTTGATATCAACGGGTGGTACGCCATCCTGGCGCCGGCCGGCACGCCGCGCGACATCGTCGACAAGCTCAGCGGCGAGATTGCCGCCGTGCTGGCCCAGCCCGATCTGCGCGCACAGATCGCAGCCAATGGCTATGAGCCCGTGGGTTCGACGCCGTCGGCGCTCGGCGCCCACATCGAGGCAGAACTCGTCCGCTGGAACAAAGTGGTGACCGGCGCGGGGGTCAAGCTGGAGTAATCAGGCTGGCATCCGCCGCGCGAGACCGGGCCGACCTGCTGGCCGGTCACAGGTCTTCGAGCGAGAATTTTCTATCGACGCGGCAATTCCGGGGGGATCCCCCGATACCAGGCGAGCTCCAGGCGAGCCTGGAATTTCGCCATGACCTGTGCGGGTGGACGCGATGTGCCAGCATCATTCGCTGGTTCAACTACTGCTGTCGGCAGCGCGTAGCTGAGCCGGGCAGTCGGACTGGAGATGCGATCCCGCGCCGCCAGAGGCCAGTGCGTCATAACGGCGCCCAGCATTGCCATTTCGCCGTCGGCCCAGTGATCATCAGCGTTCACCACGTCTCGACGGACGCGCAGCAGTAGGTGCTGCAGCCGTACGTCGTCAATCTCGGCCATGAGCGCGGCATAGACGGATTCGGGCACCGGTGTCCATGCGTGCCCGGCCTGCAATGAGCCCAGCACATAGTCCTCGCAAAGGGTCTGCACGATACCGCGGAACTCCATCGGTGCGAGTCCCAACTCGTATGCGATTTCGGTGTTCTCGAGGATGTCGTCTTCGGCGGAAGATATGTTTCCATCCGCGATCAGCATCAGGGCGACGATTCGCGCTGCGGCCTGAGGGCTATTGCGTGGGTAGTTCCGCAATCGCGCATTACGCAACCCTCAAAGGCCAATGGGCGCAAGCCTCCAGGACCTTTGCACGGGCCTTTGCGGACTATGACGCTGCACTCGGCGATCTGATCCAGCGGATGGCGCCAGGGAGAGACGAACCACGAAGGAAAGTAGATGCCCCAACGTCTGCTCGTCGAAAGGCATTTCACAAGTCGTGTTGAAACTTTTCGTTCCACCTAATGACCGCTTGTGGACGTAGGCAGCGCTCGGTAATGTGGCGAAGAGTCAACCTCAATTTCCAAGAGGGTACGCGCAATGACCGGGACTGTGATTGTTGTGGACGACGATGAAAGCATCCGCAAGGCCTTAGGGCGGCTGCTGCTTGCAAAAGGATTCGCATCGAAGACTTTCGGCTCGGCCGAAGAGTGTCGGGTTGCCCTTGAAGGCATCCGCGGCCCAACCTGCGTAATCGCCGAACTGATCCTGCCAGGCATCAGTGGTCACGAGTTGCTGAAGCTATTGCCATCGCACGTGCCCTTCATTATGTTGACGGCCTGTGCAGATGTGAGGCAAACGGTTGAGACGATGGCGGCCGGCGCCATCGACCTTCTTGAAAAGCCAGTGGCCGAGGACCGCCTCATCGCGGCGGTAATTCGTGCGCTGGAGTTGGCCACCCGACGCGGTATGGAGTGGACCATCAAGGCGGCACTCGATGCAAAGGTGCAACGGCTGACAAATCGCGAGCGAGAGGTGATGGCGATGGTCACGACCGGACTTCGAAATAAGGAGGTCGCCAACTTCCTCGGTATCGTCGAGAAAACCGTGAAGGTCCATCGCGCCCACATCATGGACAAGCTGGAAATCGACTCGCTCGCAGAACTTGTGCGTTGCGCCGATAAGCTGGGGATGACATACATTCCACCTGCAACAGGTCGGAATGCGAGTGCCCGGAGCATCCTGGAGGTTGGTTCAATAAATTGACGGGCACGTCTTCTCTGTTACGCGTTGGGGAACACTCCCCATTCTTCGGCGCGTCTTTCTACCGAAGCGCGGTTTTTCCGACTTCCACAATCCTGATTGTACTGATTCGTCATACCTGCCAAGGAGTCGCCTTGCGGTCCACCAAATCTGATCAAGAGTGCGCAGAAACGTTGTATGCCTTGCTCAAAGGCGGAGAATGCTTCACCCGCAAGGAAATCGTTGAAAGAAACTTGCTATCCAACCACGATTTTGGAAGAGCCCGAAAAGTACTAGCCGGGGCAGGAATGCTTCAGCATGTCCATAAATCTGGATATACGCTGTCCATACATGTACTAGGCGGTCCGCCTGAAGCGTTTCTGCGTGGCTTGTCGCCTACGGAGGACGAATTCGACGCGCTTTTGTCTGTATGGAAAATCGAGCCGCTCAAAACCGCTGTCGGGACGAGCAGCCGCATTAATAGAAGATTTTCACGAGACGAGCAGTCGGAGGCCAGCGAACCGATATCCGTGATGTGAGACCGGAAGCCTTCGATCGTCTCGCCTCCTCGGCGGCGCGGAGTGACTTCCATTGAGTTGAATCGCCATGACTCCGCCGAATACCAGGCCGGCGCAGGCGGCACGCTCGGGGAAGCTCATCTTCGCCAGTTCGGGCAACGGCACGCCGGGGCACCTGGCTGGCGAATTGCTCAAACGGCTGGCCAATATCGACATTCGCCACGTGTCCTGCAAAGGCAGTGCCCCTGCCGTGGCCGACGTGGTGGCCGGCCACGTGGACCTACTTTGGCGGCGCACGTTCGCCGGCTCTGCCCAACGTCCCCAGCATCCGCGATGCGGGCGTCAAGGGCCGTGAAGACTCGCTGGCGGGCGCCTTCTTTATCACCGCGCCACGCAACGTGCCGCCTGATGTGCTGGCGAAGCTGCGTCAACAGTTGTCGTCGGTGAAACTCCCGCGTCATCCGATTGAGCCAATCGCGCGGAACTGAGCGCACAGCCTGAACACATCTTCGGATAGCGCCGTCTGCTTCGCCTTGCCATAGCGGGTGGCGAGTTTCATCAGCTCCTTGATGTCGCGCCCGCTCGCTTTTGGGTAGGCTGCGGTCAATACGTCTACCAGTTTGTCGTCCAGTTCCGCACCGCACTGGTCGGCCTGCAGGCGCCACAGGCGCGCCGCATCTTCCCTGCCCGGCGTCTCGTACTGGATGGTGGCAATGCAGCGCGACAGGATTGCATCGTCGACGTCGCCGGTTCGGTTAGTGGTCATGAACAACAGCCCGCTGAAATACTCCAGCGTGCGCAGGAACTCGGCAACGATAGCGTTATGCTCCAGATCGTTGCCACGGCGGCGAATGTAGACATCGGCCTCATCCAGCAGCAGCACCGCATTCCAGCGCATCGCCCGACGCAGTATCTCCATGAGGCTCGCGCCGACCGATGCGGCGGTCGTACCCAACTGTCCGGAATGCACGCGATAAAGCGGCTTGCCGACGATTTCTGCATACACCTCCGCAGTCAACGTCTTGCCAAGTCCGGGCGCCCCCTGGCAGAGGATGGTCGTGCCGCCCGATTTGCCCGGAACGACATCCTGGACCAGGACGTTCATGTGCGAGGTCAGAATGTCGATCAGGTCGCGGTGGTGGTCCGGCAGCACCAGCTTGTCGCGCAGTTCCGGCCGGTACCGGTATTCGCTCAGGTGTTGCACATGCACCCAGATGTTCCGGTGCCATTCCAGATGGAACAAGTGTACGTAGCCGTGTAGCGGCAGCTTTTCAAAGCCGGTGGCAACGCCGGCTCTGCGCCAGAACTCGGCGTCGCATGTCACTTCGAAACGGCGCTCGAGCCGTTCCTCATCGTTGATGCAGCGAGCCGCCACGCCGTCGCCAAGACGCGCCAGCGCTACGGTACCCTTCCCTTCGACGGTGAAGGCGGCCCCCGTGGCGATGTACTGTGCGCCGAAGCTGCGCTGGTAGCGCACAAAGCGTTGCGCATGCCGTTCGTATTCCTGCCGGAATTCGGCGCACTCCTTGAAGAAGCCGAAGTCGGCGAGAAGCTGTGGGATGGTCCGGTCAACGATCTCGTCACGCGTAACGATGATCGAAGTCGTCATGCCCGCCCTGCGCCGTGCGGAATCGGTCAGCTCCGAATTGGCCGACAGCATCGTGTTCGCCAACAGGTCGATGGCAACGTAGGGCATGCCCTGCTCGGGCTCTACGTGACGAATGCGCTGGACCAACCACGGCAGCAGGATGCCATCGCGGCTGCGCTGATACAGCCAGCCGTCCATGACGTCGCGCGACAGGTAGGCGACAAGCCCTGCCACCAGCAAATCCAGGCTGGGAATGGTGCGCGCCTGCGGCGCGTTGTAGATGTTATCCAGCGCAAGCATCTGGAAGAGAAGTTCGCGCTCGTTCTGCGCCTTGCTCAGCGTGTAGAGCGAATTCAGCGACTGGGCGTCAAACAGGCTGACTGACACTGACATGCTGCCATGACAGATGCCGTGCGCCTTGAGCTGCCGGGCCAGCGCAGACTCGGCCTGGACCATTGCAAGTAGCGGGTGGATCAGGGACTGCGGAATCTCGAGATTCATGGGTTGCACTCCGTTAGCGGCGAATCCCAGGGCTCACACAACGGAGCGCTATGCCAGGAAAAAGCGGATGGCCTCGGTCACAATTGGCGGCTGTACCGCATGCATGCCGTTGAATTCGACATACTCGACGTCGTAGCCGGCAGCCTTTAGCTTGGCGGCGTTGGTGCGGCCGCTAGTCTGCACGGGCAATTGCTCGTCAGCCAGCCCATGCGCGATGAAGACCTTTGGCGAGCCCTCCTGCGTGAATACGGACATGAACCCACCGGAGAAAGCGATGACGTGGCTGGCAATATCGCCGTTGGTGATACCGATCGACAGCGCGTAGCTCGCACCGTCCGAAAAGCCCGCGAACGCCAGTCGATCATGGCGAATCCGATAACGATCCGAAACCGCGACAAGCGCCTGCTGCAATCGCTGCAGGTCAGGCCCGCTACCGCCAATGACAATGTCCCAGGTGGGAAAGGTCGAATGCGGCGCCAGCACCAGGAAGCCATGCGCGTCCGCGTGCGGCTCGATGAAGGGCAACACCTTTTCCGGAAAGCCGCCGGCGCCGTGAAACATGACCAGCAATGGCACCGGCGTCGGGCCAAGCCCTGCTGGTACGTACAGGACAGCATCGCGCTCATCGGCAATTCCAAGCGGGTGACGGCCCGGCGGCAACGGGGGTTGTGACGGCTCGGCGTGCGTAAAAGTCATCCGGCCTAGCAGAGAAGGATCGAACATGACGGAGGCGACGCATCATTGTTTTGGTGATATGTAATATATCACCAATCTTGTGCATCGGATCATATCCAACCAATGTCCTGACGGACCTCATCGACGCGCCGCTGAAGGCTTGATCCGCTTGTCCCGTCGCAGCATTGCAGGTCGACTTTTACCACCTAATGTGCAGCATGCATCTCGTGACGCCGATCAGGTCAGATTTATAGTGGCCGGCTTAAAAGATAAGCGTCGGGAGTCCCGCTGGCAGGCGATCCAAAGCAGTCCGCGTCCGAAAGCGATGAGTCGATATGGGATTCGTCGCATATGCGTGCGGATTACAAGCAAACCATCATCAGCCGCGCTCTTACGTTTCATTTCTCAGGCAGCGCTTGGATCCAGCACAGCCATCCCATATTCCAGCTCCGATGGCCGAGAAGAGTCGCCAAGCGACCGCCAAATGTTGACTCGCCCAGCAGTACTATCAGCGCGCCGCAGGCTCGGAAATGAACAAGTTCAGACCCAAGTGCTCGGACAGGAACCGCATGACAAGCTGACCACGCACACTGTTGCCGGCGGCATCCAGTGGGGGTGAATATGTCGCCACTGCGCCTTTGCCGGGTGCGATCGTCAGGATGCCCCCACTGACGCCGCTCTTGCCTGGCAGGCCCACATCGTACAGCCAGCTCCCGGAGCGCTCGTACAGACCCGCTGTCGCCATGACCGCCAGTGCACGCTGACATGTCGAGGCCCTGACGACCTGCTCGCCCGTCACCGGATGGACGCCCCCGCTGGCCAGGGTAGCACCCATCAGCGCAAGGTCACGCGCACTGACCAGCAGCGCACATTGCCGCGTGTAGATGTCCACAGCCTCATCCGGATCACAATATAGTCGGCCATGCCCGCGCAGGAGGTGCGCCAAGCCCGCGTTGCGTTGGTTGGTGGCTGCTTCAGAGGCGTAAACGCGCTCATCGCATTCCAGTTCCCGCCCAGCGAAGCGAGACAACCCCTGGCGAACCTGATCCCAGCGCTCCTCGGCGTCAGTGCCTGGCACCAGGCTTGTCGCGGCAATCGCTCCGGCGTTGACAAGGGGATTACTGGTGCCATCGGCGCGCAGTTCCATCGCCATGATGGAGTTGAAGGGCAGGCCGGTAGCATCTACGCCAAGCCGCGCCGCGGCCTCGTCGGCGCCAAGTGCGTCGCATACCAGTGCGAATACGAAAGGCTTGGACACGCTCTGGATCGAAAACGGCTGTGCCGCGTCGCCGATCATGAACGTGTCCCCCCGCGTGTTGGCAACGCAGACGCCGAAGGCGGAGGCATCCGCCTCGGCCAGCGCCGGGATGTAGTCGGCCAGCTTGCCACCGGCTTCATCGCGGAAGCGCTCGTACGCCGCTTCGACCAGCGACCGGACCGCGTCGTGCCCGGGCAGGTTGCCAGTGGAAACAAAGGGGGGTGTCAGCGCGGTCGACGAGGCCATATTTGATTCCCTCCTTCCAGTTCAAACCAACAAGCCGATCCAGAGCTCACGAATCGCGCTGGAGAACCTGTCCGAAATCTCGGGCAAGTCATATCTCGGATACGCCCCTTCGGGGCCTTCCTGAATCTCATTATTGGAGGCCCGAAAAGCAAACAGTGAGTACTTTCGAAGGGATTAGCCCAAGGTCCAATGGCAGGAAACGGAACGGGCCGCGATATCGAGATCGTGCAAAGGGCCAACGGCGAAGACCTGAAAGGCGGCTGGCCCAGTATCGAGGACGGCGAGGTGACAGTGTCCGTGGCGACACCTGGCGACCTTGCCGCAGGTGCCGTGCTCTGCGTGCGCCTTGCTTATGTCGACCCACTGGGACGCGCCAGCACGATCGTGCTCATCGATGCGCCTGAATGATCTTGTGTCTGCCGCTTCGGCGGCGTGACTTGCCTGGAAGGGAGACTGAACGATGTCCATCCTGCAAAGTGCCCTCAACGGCCGCCTCGGCTCGGGGGCCGCCTATTTTTTCACTGGCGATCACTTCGTCGCCTTCGACTGGACGCGACCGACCTTCAGCGCCGGATCGACTTTCAATGGGCGAGCCGTCGGTGGCCCATACCCGGTGGCCGATACGTGGAGCCTGACGCTCGACATGCAGCTGGCGGGCTTTTCCTCTTCGTTCGACGCCTGCCTGAGTAGTCCGCCCGGCGGCGCGCCCGGCTATGCCGTCGGACAGATGTACCTGTTCAAGAACAATCGCTACGCCAGGTACGCTTACGATGACGCGGCCGTACGCATGCCCGGATCGACAGGCACGGTGGCGTCCTGGAATCTTGGCGCAACCTTCGACACAGGCGTGCATGGCGCGATGAACGGCAAGTTGTCGCGAACGGGCTACGCGTACTTCTTTAAGAACGCGTCCTATTCCCGCTACTCATGGATCGCCGACCGGGCCGACGCCGACTACCCCAAGCCGATCTCTAGCCTCGCCAATATGCCCAACGAGTTCTGGGGCGGCGTCGATGCGGCAATCGACGGCGATGGCGGCTTTGCCGACTACGGCTATCTGTTCACCGGCGACCGCTACTGCCGCTTCAACTGGAACCAGGTAAAGGTTGATAACGGGCCGCTGCCGGTTTGGCAGAACTGGCCCGGCGTCCTGGAACTGCTGCTGGCAGCGCAGGCCAAAGTGGTGGCGCTTGCCTGGATCGGCGACACGGCCAACCAGCCTGCCGCCTATGTGTCGCAGCTCCGGACGGACATTCCCTCGCCCTTCAATACCGCGTTGATGGAAACAGCGCTCGCGACCCATTTTCATATCCCGCCATCGATGCCGATGGCGGCGCGCCTCGCCAATATCGCGCGGATTGCAAGCCGCATCGGCGAGGTCGCTGCCACACTGGCCCATCTGGATCAGCACGTCGTCTTCCACGATGACGGGGAAGTCCGGGACAACAATCCGGGCTACGTGGAGGCCGATGGCAGTCCAAAATTCCGGGCCTACTCAAGCTTGGGCGGTCAAATCTGCCTCACATCGCGCTTCTTCCGCATGTGCCCCGACGAGTTCGTGGCGGCAGCGGTCCTGATTCACGAATCGATTCACTACCTCGACGCAGGCGCTGATATCGAACACGACAGCCCGGAATGGTACGTGACAGGGCAAGCGCCCCTGCAGGTAGAGCGGCCCGATCACACCATGGTCACCGTCACCTACTACGACCAGTTGTCGGCGGAAGATGCACTCCACAATCCGTCGAGCTTCAACGCGTTCTGCCAGCACGTTCACTTCGGCAACGACAGACGGTTGGGGCTGGAAATCCCAAGGCCCGGATACTAGGCGCACAAGTGCCCCATCTCAAAGTTAATGGGAAGCCCAACCTATACAGATCAAGGGGTTGCTGAGCGCCGTCGCAAACTATCTGACGCGGCCTTCCCGATCGACGAGGAATCCAAGGCCCTTCTCAGCGCAATCGCCGGACGGAAGTCGTTCTCTCAGCGGCCAGGCGCGGGCGTTCAGCTCGCTACGCAATGGAAAGGTATGGCTCCGCCGCCCTCTGCAGGCGCGCCGCCGTGTGACTTGCCAGACCGTGACGTTCGGTACCGCGCGCCAAGCCAGGGCATCCCTGCGGCCGTTCGCCGGAGCGGCGGCCGCTCCCGCGTGGCTCCGGTTTTGGACTGGCGGGCCGGCGTGCCGTCACTGACGAGGCACGCTTCGCTCTCAGCCGAGTGAATTCGGGGCGACACAGCCTCCATTCGCAGTAGACTGGCCGAATCACCGAATGCTGTCGCACCTCAAAAACGTGTCGTGGGGCGCCATGAACTCTTCCGTGCATGGTGGCATCCACCTGAAAGGCGGCTTGTCTGGGAGTCCTATGAGGCGAACGTTCCACGCGAATGACAATGGAACGATAATAGATACCTTTGCTGTCTCGCCTTAAAACCTCATGACGCCCCTGGATCTACAACTGTTGCTGACCGCCCTGGTCAGCGTGCTCGCGCTCGTCGCCCTTATCGTGTCACGGATCAAGATGCACCCGCTATTGGCGCTGCTCATCGTTTCCGTTGGCGTTGGTTTCGCGACGGGCATGGCCCCGGAAAGCATCGCCAGGCATCTGGTAGATGGCGCAGGCAAAACGCTCGGCGCGGTGGGTGTCGTGATTGCGCTCGGTGCGATGCTCGGCAAAATCCTTGCCGATGCGGGGACCACCGAGCAGATTGCCGATGCGATTCTGAAGCGTGCCTCCGATCGGATGATCCCGTGGGCGATGACGTTGGTGGCCTTTGTGGTCGGGATTCCGATGTTCTTCGAGGTCGGGCTGGTGGTGATGCTACCGCTGATCTTCAGTGTTGCCCGCAAACTCGAGGACAAGGGCCGCTTCAAGGGTTCGGCCTACGTCTATGTGGGCGTCCCGGTCATTTCCGCGCTGGCCGCGATGCATGGCATGGTGCCGCCCCACCCGGGTCCGCTGACGGCCATTGCCAGTCTGAAGACGTCCGTGGGCCCCACGATGTTGTACGGCTTTCTCGCGGCGATTCCCGCCATGGTTCTGGGCGGCCCACTCTACGGCGCCTTCATGTCACCACGCATGAGCACTCGGCCCGATCAAGCCCTGCTGGACCAGTTCACCCTCACGGAGAAAGCGGAGGCTGGCCCGCAGCCCGGCGTTGGGACCGGCGTGCTCGCAGCATTGCTGCCCGCGATCCTGATGCTCTTGCATGCCATTGCCGAGACGGTGCTGCCCAAGGGGAGTGCCGCGCTGCACGTGGCAAGTTTCCTCGGCAATCCGTTGATCGCCATGTTGGTAGGCGTGCTGTTCGCGATCGTGGCGCTGGTGATCTCTCGCGGCGGCGATGCGGAGAAACTGCGGAGCGCGCTGGGCAACAGCCTCAAGCCCATTGCCTCGATCATCATGATCATCGCGGGCGGCGGCGCGTTCCAGCAAATGCTCACCAGCGCCAAGGTGGGCGATGCCATCGTGCATCTGACGCAGCAACTCGCGTTTCCGCCGCTGGTCCTGGGCTGGCTGATCGCGATGCTGCTATCGGTCTCGACGGGGTCGGCCACCGTGGGCATCGTCGGCGCGGCGGGCCTGCTGGCACCGCTGGCCGGCAGCGATCCGAGCCTCAACCTGCCGTTGCTGGCATTGTCGATCGGCTGCGGATCACTGTTCTTCAACTACGCCAATCACGCGGGGTTCTGGATGGTCAAGGAATCGTTCGGCATGACCATGAGCGAAGCGACCAAGACCATCTCGGTGGTCCAGTCAATCGTTGCAGTCGTGGGACTGATTATGGTGCTGATCTTCAATGCGACGATTCCCGTGCATTGAATGACGGGCGGCGGACGGGACCGGTGGGCAGTTCCGCGACCTGGTCGAGCAGGCAAAGACACTGCCAGAGGCACGCATGCAGCTCGATGCACATCTTTCAGGCCTGTTGGAGGGATGAGTACAGTGAGCTTCGCCATGGCCCCGAAGGGCCGCACCGGCATCGCGTACTGCCCGCCGGCGAATTTCGCCCTGAACAGCGAGAACGCGCGAGACATGATCCTCAAAATCCCGACATGCAGATGAGGCCGGCCATCAATAGGACTCTGATCATGTTGTTGCTTCTTCTAGTGGATTGAAAGGAAAACCACCCGATGACGGTTGCGTTCACGGCGGAGGCGCTACTCGTCTGCCAAGTTCGAGGGCCAGCGCGTCGGCCGCGTGCATCGCGGTATCGAGCGAGTGGGCCCGGCAATAGTTGTCGACCCAGAGGGACAGGGATTCGTTGTCGTTTCCACGTAGAAGATCGACGTCCGTGGCGCCCGCCACGCCGGATAGGTATCCCACGAGCCAAAAAACGGTGGTTGATGGCGACCAAACTGTTCGGGATCTCCCGCTCCTTTACGCAGTCCCCGCACGACGGCGCGTCCCGAACAACGACGTCGGCGTGGGTGAGCGAACCGCTATACTTCGCGGCGATGCGTCCAGCGCATCCCCACCCCTCAACGCGAGAACCTGCCCTATGACCGAAGCCACCGCCCTGACGCCCGACGAACTCCAGGAGCTTGACGATCTGCTGGACGACCTGCGCCAGCGCGCTGAGGAAATCCCGCAATGGGAGTTCTGCGACGGCTTTCTCACGGCCCTGGTCTGCACGCGCCGCCGCATCCCCGCTGCTGACTACCTGCCCATGCTGCTGGGCGACGGCGCGGCGATCGACGTGGCCGAGGGCAGCCCGCTGCCGTTGCTGCCCGCGTTCCATGAAGCGGCCCAGCAGACCCGCTTCATGGACCTGTGGCAGCGCAGATGGAACGAGGTGGAACACCAGCTCGACCAGCCCGTGGAGACGCTGGAGGACGAACACGCCTTCTATCCCGAGGCCATGGACATGCGCGGCGCCATCTTGAGCCTGCCCGAGGAAGATCGCGCCGAGATAGACGGGCGGGAAATTCCGTCGTTTGGCCAGGTGTGGGCGCTGGGCTTCATGTTCGCGGTCGAGAACTGGCCCGAGGAATGGGCCGCCCCGCGCGACAAGGAGGCCGCCCAGTGGCTGGACGACGCACTCGATAGCATCGTCGCCCTGACAGAGAACGACACCGGTCAGCCCGAGGTTTGTATGTACAGCGAAGATGGCCCGCCCAGCACCAGCCAGGCGCGCTTGGAAACCTTCGGCGAGGCAATCTGGGCTGTCTACGACCTGCGCCAGATCTGGAAGAGCCTGGGCCCGCGCGTGGAGGCCGTGGTGAAGGGCGACCAGCCCGGCCGCAACGACCCGTGCCCTTGCGGCAGCGGCAAGAAGTTCAAGAAGTGCCACGGACAATAAGGGCAGCGCTTTCTCGCAGGGGCCGTGTCCGGCCAGTAACCGCCCTTCGACGATCGGGACACGAAAGGCAGCTTCTGGGGCCATTAATGAGCGTTCTAGAGCGGCACTACCCACATATCGATTTCGATTCGGCCTAAAGCGACGGTCTAGCAATACTTGCGAGATTTCGTAGGTTACAGCCTTGATCTGTGGGAAACGCTAACCGTCTCCTGGAACAGCGAAGAACCCTTAGTTTCGCGCCCCCCTCCTTGGTGGGATTATGCGCCCGCGGCGAGTGGTCGATATCCCGATTGGGCCTCCTCCGTTTTGGCCATCAACCCACATCCAAGGACTAAAATGAAGCAAAGCAAGACCGCCCTGACTGCTGCAATCCTCTTCGGCGCCGCTGTTCTCCTCGCAGGCTGCGAAACAACCAATAGCATCCCCTATAAGGCGTCCGCATCGAACGTAATCGCGATTCAGACGAACCTGCAGCCCAAGAAGGTCAGCGTGGCTGATGTCGGCTTGGCGAACGGCGTAGATGAAAGCCCGCTGTGCCGCTTGAATGGTCCCGTGAAGGTCGCCCCGGGCAAGTCGCCGTCCCAGTACATCAAGGACGCCTTCCAGGAAGAACTCCTGATGGCTCAAGCATATGACATCAAGGGTGCTGCGATCGAAGGCCGCATCGAAGAACTGAGCTTCAGCTCGGTGTCGCCGGCATACTGGCAGATCAAAATGGCTGTCAAGTCAGCGACTGACAAGGGTTACACCGTGTCGGTCAAGTATCCGTTCGAAACGAGCTGGACAGCCCGCGGCGCGTGCAAGAACGTCGCCGACGCGTTCGGCCCTGCCGTTCAGGAACTGCTGAAGCAGGTCGTCACGAACCCGGGCTTCCCATCGCTGGCAGGCAAGTAAGACTGACGCGACTCAAGAAAAAGCGGCCAGTGGCCGCTTTATTTCGTCTGGCCGAATACAGCCGAGATCAACGACAATGGCCCGCTGTCCGTCTGCGCGAACCTATCATCAAGGCTCGCCGAAAGAGATGGCAAGACGTCCCATGACTCACCCTGAATGCAGCGTGCTTTCCGAGAAAAGCAACAACACGGACAGGCCGCCATCCATTTCGCGATAGGCAGCTTTTGGTTTTCCATGGCTTTATGCTGGACGCGGACGAGCGTGTTGGCGACCATATGCGCCCAACTCTAGATCGCTTTACGCATAGGGATTCAAAACTACGTGGGAAAGTCGCTCAGGCGCCGAACCCTCGCCCGCTCTGCAATGCTTGAACGACTCAGAAGGGTCGGTCAGAGCCGGCCGGCCAGCGCAGATCAATCCTTGGGACTGAATGTCATCATGAGATTTTCCGGCATCCTGCCGCTCTCGTCGCGCGGCAGCGGAACAGATCGCTCGATTGCGCCTATCACGGCTTTGTCCCCGACAGCATTCCCACTCGACTTCGTTAGTCGTAGCGACAGCAGCGTGCCGTCCTGCCCCAACGGCGTGGATGCCATGGTGCCCGGATTGCCTGCCAAAGCCCCGTCGAAAAGGAGGTTGGCTGCTACGCGGCGACGTACACGATCCGAGTAGCCGAGCGATTCCATGCCACCGTGCTGGCCCGGCGCAACACCATTCGCCAGCGCCTGCAAGCGGGCGAGCTCGGAGCGACGCTGCGCATTGGCGGCCGAATCGCCATCCGACCGCGCGCAGACGGCCTGCGCGATCTGGTCGCCGACAGTATCTGGATATATGGTCGTTTCGTTTTGGGCGTATATCGGAATCTCCGCGCCATCGACCCGATTTTCCTTGTTGTCAAAAAATGCGACTGACTTCAAGCGTATCGAATATGCCCTGCAATTGATCTCTTGTGCCGTAGTGATCATTGCATATCGTTTGCCTTTAGGCGATTTTCAAGATTTTGTCTCCCGTATAAAAACGGTGCGATCAATTCGGCTTGCGAGTACGCGCCCGGTGCTCCAGATTCTGCCAGGCGAATTCCGATGTCATAAATGCCAACTGATGGCCACAAGTGTCCTCCTAATGTCCCTAATATGCGCTATGCGCCTTCACGCGGACATAGTTAAATTTAGGCCACAGCGTCATACACGTGCTCGCCCGCTATCAACCAGAATCTGGCGAGAAATTCAACATGAAAAATGGATGAGAAAAGCAATGAAGAGGTACTTCGCCCCGTTTGCCGTTGGGGTCGCGGCTTTGGTTTGTCACACGGTCCCGGCGACCGCGGAGGTCGTTGCAATGGTCCAGCGTCCGCCGCTGCATCTTGCCCTTACCGACGAGTGTCATGACAAGGGACTTTGCAGGGTCATTATTTCTGAACCCGCTCGTCATAACGAAGCGTGGACGGGATGGTATCGAACCGAACCCATGAAGGACGACGACGGAAACATCGCAATCATGATCATGGATGAGGACAATGCGCACTGGCTCGTACCCCTCAAGGACATAAGCCATCCTGAGAATCGCACTCTCCCGCTCGCATCTCAGTGACCACTTCGGAGCTCCAAACCTCGTCGCCCCGCGGTCGGCGGTGGAGCTCCAGCTTCCGAACCGTTGCATTCCTGTCCACGAACACAGACTAGTGTCAGCCCGTACGCCGTGAAAGCTCGTTGGCACGCCATCGGCGCGCTTCAGGGCGCAGCCGCTGTGAGCTTCGGTAGTCAGACGGGCTTACTTCGGCGTACGCGCGAAAGGCCCGGCGAAATGCTCGGAGGTCGCTGTATCCGCAAACATTGGCGATCTCCAGCATGCCTTGGTGGGAAGTGATGAGCAGGAGTTTGGCACGTTCAATACGCAGCATCATGAGATGCTCGTGTGGCGTTATCTTCGCATATCGCTCGAAATGCCGCAGCAGTGTACGTCGAGTTGTGGAAGTTGCATGTGCGATGTCATCCAGCGTAACTCGTTGATGCAAGTTCTCGCGCATCCATTGAGATGCTTTGTGAACGATGCTATCGGTCAGATCGACGGTAATTCCGCTGTCCACTATATCTGCCATAGTGTGAAGCATACCAACGTCTGGCACGGCGATTTTCGCAACGCGCTTCGCCAACTCAGCCGCGCCGAGCTCTGTTAGCAAGTTGAGCGTCAGCGAAGTCTGATAAGTAGGTACCCGCCCGCACAGGACTCGTCCGTCAAGACTAAAATTTTCGTCGCAGTCAACGATGACTTTGGGAAACGACTCCGCAAACCAGGCGTAGAGGTGCAGGGGGACAACCGCGCGCTTGTTATCCATGATGCCGGCGGCTGCCGCCAGGCAAACACTCGATCCACTTGCCACGATGATTGCCCCTTCGTCGTAGCGTCGACGGATGAGGGCCTTTGCATCATTCATTGAACCAATCGCATCGCTGAGCATAGCGAGATTGCTGGCGCGGACAGGCGGAATTACCAAGGCGACACCGGCGGTCTCCTTGCCCGCAACATCGGTTCTTTCATCGCATTCAGCGTCGTAAGCACTGTATCGACCCTCGCCTAAAACGGGATCGACTAACGTAAACGGCTTGCCAAGCGCATCTACGGTTCTCCATCCAAATGGAGAAGTCTCGATATCTCCAGAGAGATTTCGAGCCATCCTATTGGCAAGGCTGATGATTTCAATCGTAGCGAACATCGCACTTGCCATGGATTGCGGCTGCAATAGCAAGTCAATCTGCTTCATGTGGCGTGAAAAGGTGGGCCGGATCGGGGGCGTAAGGATGACGAAGATATGCCACGAAACCTATAGCTAAATTGAGTTATTCGGAGGCGGAATAGCCCCCTGCTGCGACGATATGCGATCCCTTGAACTACGCCGGGGTGATATCTCACGTGACGAACCGCGCTTCCATGCATCAATAACCCGCCGTCCCTGCCGGCAGAAGTGAATTCGCCGGACAGGGAGGCGGTTGCCGAGCGCATCCTCGTGACGTCGCGGCTGGAGATAGCCTGCATCGCTGCGGACGCCGATGTCAGGAACTTTCTACGGAACGAACGAAGACCTTCCGGCAACCGCATGGTTATGCCAAAGTGAGGCTTACTTCGCGCCCGCCCATCATTGGCTCGATGGCGGCCAGCGTCTAGTGTTGCATCGACTCATTGAATCCACAGACAGGAAGAGTCATTTGAGGTGGCCGTCCCCATCCGACCGATAAAAAATGCTAGCCAGGTAGCGGCCAACTGGGACTGGGATCCGCCGTGAGCAAAAGGACAGTGGCAACGGCTAGTGCGGCATCGAATCACCTAGTTAGAGGCGACGAAGGAAGTCAATCAGAAGAGCATTGACAGGAGCCGGCGCCTCCTGTTGGAGCCAATGCCCCGCGTGCGGCACAACGTGCGAGTCACGATGATGTGGCGCCAACTTGGGTATGGCGTCAATGATGTCCATCATGCCCGGCATCGACAACCCGGTGTCACGCTCGCCGACAAGATAAAGCGACGGGACTTCCAATGTCCGCCCCTCGAACGCCGCCTGCAGTTCCCAGTTTCGATCGAGGTTGCGGTAGTAATTCAATCCCCCTCGAAACCCCGAGCGTAGGAATGCTTGTACCAGAGCGTCCAAGTCAGTGGGGGCAAGCCAGGCCGGTAGCGACGAGAAGTCGCGCAGTTCATCGAGATAGCCGCGTTGTCGCTTCACAAGCCCAAAGGGATTTGGACTCCTCTCATCTCTGGGGCCAACGTCACCCGATGCCGAGAAGTAGATCTTGCGCAGGGTAGTTGCAACATCGCGCTCGAACTCGGTTTCGGCAAGTCCGAGCTGCGAAAAAAAGTGTGTGTAGAACCACGCCTGATCTGTTTGAGGAAAAAGCCGGCTCGGTGCCATCGGCGCCCGGTTCATCAGCGGCACCCCCAGCGCGATGACTGCACGGAAACGATCCGGCCGTAGCGTTGCGGCTTGCCATGCAACGGTGGCTCCCCAGTCGTTCCCCACGACCACCGCGTGCCGCTCTCCCAATGAATCCAGAAGACCAACCAAGTCGCCGATGACGTCGATCGTGGTGTATTGCTCCATCTTCGCCGGGCAATCGCTGAAGCCGAAGCCGCGCAGGTCGGGCGCGATCGCGCGGAAGCCTGCTTCGGAAAGTGCCGTCAGTTGGTACCTCCAGACATGCGAGGTTTCCGGAAAACCGTGGAGAAGCAGCACAAGCGGTCCTTTGCCGCATTCGACGGCATGAAGGCGGATTCCATTGGCGTCAATGAAGTGCTGGGTGGCGGCGATCATAGGGTCCCTGACAGATGTACGAACGCGCGTATAATATCGTAACTATAGATGTTACGGTTAAGGGAGATTTACGGCGTGCAACGCGACATCAGGCTAGCCCGGCTTCTTCACGTGTTGATTCACATGCACCTTCGAGGCGGCACTACGACGTCGGAGACGATTGCGTTGATGTTGCATACCAATCCGGTCCTTGTTCGACGCACAATGGCAGCACTTCGTCAGGCCGGCTATGTCCATTCGGTACCGGGGCCTGGAGGGGGGTGGGCCCTCTCGTGTGAGCTTGATCAGCTCACAGCTCGAGACATCTACATCGCCATCGAGCACAGGGGATTGTTTGCGATCGGCCTCGCTGAAGACAACTTGTCTTGCCCTGTCGAATCGGCAGTCAATCGAATTCTCGACAATGCGATGGCCTCCGCGGAGGCGGCGTGGCTAAGTTCACTTGAAGAGGTTCGCCTTTCAGAGATTTCCAAGAGCATCTAAGTGCAGACGAGCAGTCGGGTGGCCGATAGCGCTCGACTCGAGACGTCCGCCGATGTCTGTGCCCGCTGGCCTCCGACCGATGCTTGGCAGTTGCCGTCATGCTGTCGCTCGGGTAACGGTCCATTCCGGTACGCCCGAGCGTTGCAAGGTCCTATGCCGTCGTCCGGTCCAGCAGGCGATACGACTAAACAGGCCGTCGGATCTCTTCCGATCGTATGAGGCCACTGCCGCACCCGCACGTGGGGCGACGGCAAAGAGATGGGGGTAGCCCGACGACTGGCGGTTGCGAAACCTTAGTCTCCGGCCCCGTCAAGGCTGGACGTATCCCCTTGGGTGACCTGCTCCCCCACCGTTCTGTGCGGTGTGGCTACTATTTGCTTTTTAGTCCGTTGACTTGTTGCGCGTTTTCAAGTGCCTGCTTTTCCGCCGCAGCGTTGATGGCGCTCTGCCGGTTCTGCTCGGTCTGATAGCAAGTTTCCCGACTGATGCCCTGTGCCTGGCAATTGGCCATCCGTTGGGCGGGGCTTGTGCATGCAGCAAGAGCCGAAACTGCGAGGATAAGGAAGCGTGCTTTCATCTCATGTCCTGGTTTGGTTGCCCCGCGGTCTGGTCGTGGACGCCTTCACTGCGGACTGCGTGGCCCTGCAGAATAGCATCCAGGACAGAGCCGGGTGTTAGCCCTGCAACAACGGCAGACGGCGTATGGGCGCGCCTCCGAACCTGTGGGAAGTCGGCGGTCCGCAATGGGCACGGAAGTCGCGCGGCTGGCACCGACAAGTCCCCGCCCCGATAGATCCAGAGGGTTGGGGCCAGTCAGTCAGAGACGGTCGAGTCCAGCCAGTTATTGAAATCGCTTTGGCGTCATCTGCGGCCGCTCTTCAACTTTTCTCGTCCGATAGGGTGGCAGGAAGTGCCCTGGCCGCTTCGTCGAGCAACCAGTCCCGAAACGCTACCAATCTGGGCAGGGTCGCACACTCGGACCTGTACACGATGAAATACCCAAGTGGCGACGCGAAGCTGATTTCCGGGAACAAGCGCACGAGGCGTCCGCTGGCAACGTCGTCTCGTGCCATGACGCTTCGCGCGAGCGCAATGCCTTGCCCTTCTACGGCTGCCTGCAAGACCGCGGCAGAATTGTTGATCTTCATGCCTCGCGTGATTGCAACGTTCGTGATGTTTACCCTGCGCAGCCATGCCTCCCATACCGGAAAACCGGCATGGCCCTCCATCGACAGGTCGTGAATCAGGATCTCTTTCGCCAGGTCCGCAGGCCGCTTCACCGCATGCCGTCGTAGCAGTCCAGGCGAGCACACCGGATAGACCTCCTCGTCCATCAGCTTCTCTGCCGTCAGTCCAGGCCACGTCCCCGTGCCGTATCGCACTCCGATATCGATGCCCTGTGCGACGAAGTCAACGGGCTTGAGGCTCGTTTCCAGCCGCACGTCCATGTCCGGCCACGCCGCCTGGAACCGGTCGACACGCGGCAACAGCCATTTCGCGGCAAAAGCGGGGCTGACGGTCACGGTCAGCACGCCGCTGGTGGCGCCCTCCTGCAGACGCTCCACCCCCAGCACAAGCCTGTCAAAGCCCGCTCGGATGTCGGGCAATGCCCGTTCGGCCGCTTCGGTCGGGATCAGCCGGACACGTCCGCTTGACGCCCGGTGGAACAGTGGCGCGCCGAGCCAATCCTCCAGCGTCCGGACAAGCTGACCGACGGCGGCAGGCGTGACGTGCAATTCGGCTGCTGCGGCCGAAAAGCTCTGGTGGCGGGCACTGGCTTCGAACGCGCGCAGCGCATTGAGGTGGACCGGCGTCTTCATCACTAAATATTTTCTTTCAAACAGAAAGAGTTTATCTCGTTTGTCAGCCAGGTGCAGATATCCAAAAATTCCGTTCAAAGCACTGGCATTTCGCGAGCGGCAATCACATCGACGGGCCGGTTGGCGACGCTGATTTCATAGTTTATCTATCGATCTTCTCCCTCCCGTCAACAACGGAGTCAATCATGAACAACCAATTCGCAGGCCGGAAACTACTGGTCGTAGGCGGCACCAGCGGCATGGGCCACCAGATCGCCCGCAACGTACTGTCCCAGGGCGGCAGCGTGGTCATCGTAGGCAATCGTGCCGACAAGGCCGAGCAGGCCCGCAAGGATCTGGCGGCGCTGGGCCACGCCGCGGCACTGGTCGCGGACCTGTCCACCAGCGACGGACTTGGCGGCCTGCTCCAAGCCATCGACGCGCAGCATGCGGACATCGATCTGTTGGTCAACGCTGCCGGCGTCTTCTTCCCGAAGCCTTTCCTGGAACATCAGGAATCGGACTACGACCAGTACATGTCACTGAACAAGGCGCAGTTCTTCGTCACGCAACGCGTCGCTGCCCATCTGGTCAAGGCCGGCCGCCCAGGCGCCATCGTCAACATCGGCTCGATGTGGGCCAGGCAGGCCATCGCCGCCACGCCGTCGTCGGCCTATTCCATGGCCAAGGCGGGTCTGCACTCGCTGACCCAGCACCTGGCCATGGAGCTGGCGCCGAGGCACATCCGCGTCAACGCCGTGTCACCGGCCGTGGTGCAGACGCCGATCTACGAAGCATTCATTCCCAAGGCTGAAGTGGCCGGCGCGCTGCAGGGCTTCAACAGCTTCCATCCGATCGGCCGCGTCGGCACGCCGGAGGATGTGGCCGAAGCGGTCACGTTCCTGCTGTCCGACAAAGCGAGCTGGGTTACTGGTGCCATCTGGGACGTCGACGGGGGCGTCATGGCCGGCCGCAACTGATCGCGAACACCCCCTCCCCACCCTGGGAAACCGAACATGATGCAAGACTGGAATACCTATCGCGATTCACTGCTGGCCCGCGTCGGCGACTACGCCAAACAAAGCCCCGACGTGATGCGAGGCCTCAACGTGATCGATGGCGCCGCGGCCAGGACTGGCAACCTGGCGCCGAAGATCCATGAGCTGATCGCCCTGGCCGTGGCAGTGACCACGCGCTGCGACGGCTGCATCGCCGTACATACCAAGAAGGCCGTCGAGCACGGCGCGACGCTGGTGGAGATTTCCGAGGCACTGGGCGTGGCCATCGCCCTCAACGCCGGGGCCGCGCTGACGTATTCGGCACGCGTCCTCGAAACGCACGCCCAGTTGCAGAACGCCTGACCCGCCATACCTGAAGGAACTCACATGCTCGTCAACGCGGATTTCTCGCGGCGCGCCATCATCATGCCGCATCAGTATCAGTGGGTCGCCTCACCCCAAGGCGGGGTCGACCGCGTCATGCTGGACCGGTTGGGCAGCGAAGATGCGCGTGCGACCAGCATCGTGAGGTATGCGCCGCGCACGCACTTTCCTCGCCATCTGCATCCGGACGGCGAGGAAATCCTGGTGCTTTCCGGTACGTTCTCCGAGGGCCATGACCACTATCCGGCCGGTTGGTATCTACGCAACCCACCTGGCTCCTCGCACGCGCCGGCAAGCCCGGACGGCGCCACCCTGTTCGTGAAGCTTCGCCAGATGGCTCCGCATGACCGTCAGACGGTACGCATCAATACATACGATCCGCATCAATGGCAATCTCATACCGATGGCGACATCTGTCAGCTATACGACAACGGCATGGAGCGGGTCTGGCTGCAGCGCCTGAAGCCGGGATGCATGCTCGGCATTGACGGCAAGGTCGAGCTGCTGGTGTCGGAGGGCGACGCCATGTTTGAAGGTGCCGCTCACCCTCGCGGCACCTGGATGCGCTTCCCGCCGGATGACCATGGCACGGTCACAGCCGGCGCGGACGGCGCAACGCTCTACATGAAAAGCGAACGGACACGCCATGCGTAACGCACGATTCATCATCGTCGGCGGCGGCCTGAGCGGCCTCCATGCCGCCGCGTTGCTGGAACAGCATGGCGTGAGCGATTACCTGCTGATCGAGGCACGCGACGCGTTCGGGGGCCGCATCCTGTCGCCGGTGCCGGCCGGTGCAACGGACCGCATCGACCTCGGCCCGACGTGGTTCTGGCCGGCCTATCATCGCGAACTCGACAGGCTCATCGCTGCACTGCAACTCGACCGCTTCGCACAGCATGACGCGGGGGCCATGATGGCAGAACGTGCGCCCAACATGCCGCCGGCGCGTATGCGAGGCTTTCCCGATTCCCCCAAGGCGATGCGGCTGACGGGCGGGATGGTCGCGCTGATCGACGCGCTACGCCACCGCATCGACGCGTCGCGACTCATGACTGGCGAACGCGTGCGTCAGGTTCGGGGTTTCGACGACGGCATCGAAGTAGAAAGTGTCGACGCATCGGGCAATCCCGCCATCACCAGGGGCCAGCACCTGCTGCTGGCCGTGCCACCCCGCCTGGCCAGCGAGTCGATCGACTTCTCGCCGGCATTGCCACCCAAACTTCAACAGCAATGGCAAGCCACGCCCACGTGGATGGCCGACCATGCGAAGTACGTCGCGGTCTACGACACACCATTCTGGCGGACCGAAGGGCTGTCTGGCGAAGCGCGCAGCGCGACGGGGCCCCTGGCCGAAATTCACGATGCGGGCACACCGGGCGGCATCGCCGCGCTATTCGGCTTCTTCGGCGTGCCGGCGCGCGTGCGCCAAGGCATCTCTCACGAGACCCTTCGCACCCACTGCCGGGCTCAGCTTGCCCGGCTGTTCGGGCCGCAGGCCGCTGCGCCCCGACAGGATTTCATCAAAGACTGGGCGACCGATCCCCTGACTGCAACCGCCGCAGATCTGGATGCCGGATTGCAACACCACGCCATGTCGCCTGCAGCCATCGCTTCCGCCCATCCATGGAAGGGCCGCATGACCGGCATCGCCAGCGAGTGGTCACTCAACTTCCCTGGATACGTCGCGGGCGCCATTGACGCCGCGACGCAAGGCATCGTATCCGCACTGGGCCTGCCTCCCAACCTGTCGTCCACCGAATCATGACTATCCCGCCAACCTATCGCGCCATGCAGATCAGCCGCCCCGGCAATCTGGAACTGGTCGAGCGCGCAACGCCGACACCCGGCGCCGGAAAGGTGCTGATCGCAGTGGAGGCCTGCGGCATGTGCGGCGCCGATATCGGCGATATCGAGCAGGCCAATCCCACGCTGCAGCCACCACGCGTCCCCGGCCACGAGATCGTGGGGCGCATCGCGGCGCTTGGTGCAGGCGTGCCGGACATCTGGGAGATTGGCCAGCGTGTTGGGGTTGGCCGTCTCGGCGGCCATTGCAACGCCTGCGCGCAATGCTGGCGCGGTGAATTCCAGCTTTGCCGGAACCAGTCCTTTGTCGGCGCAACGTGCGATGGCGGCTATGCGGAAATGGTACTGGCCCGCGCAACAGGCCTTGTGTCGATTCCCGACGCACTCAGCTCAGAAGAAGCCGCGCCCATTCTCTGCGCTGGCATCGCAACATTCAATGCCCTTCGGCGATCCGGCGCGCAACCGGGCGATACGGTGGCCATTCTGGGCATTGGCGGCCTCGGGCACATGGCGCTGCAGTATGCGAAGAGGATGGGATTCCGGGTCATCGCCATCGGCCGGGGCGACGGTATTGCGGCCGAAGCGACCGCGCTTGGTGCCCATGCGTATCTGAATACCGCACGCGAGAATGTCGCGAGCGAACTACAGAGGTTGGGCGGCGCGCAGGCCATCATCTCCACGATCGGCGATGCTGGAATGGTGTCCGCGCTGTTTCCAGCGCTGGCGTCCCAGGGTTGCCTCGTGGTGCTGGGTGCGGGCAACGAAGCGTTGTCCGTACCGACGAAGCTGCTGGTGGGCGGAGAGCGGCACGTCGTTGGCTCGTTGACGGGGACGCCATGCGAATGCGAGCAAGCGCTGCATTTCAGCCTGCTGGTCGACGCCCGCCCCCGTTTCGAGACGATGCCGCTGGAGCGGGCGTCAGAAGCCTATGCAAGGCTGAAGCGTGGCGATGTCAATTTCCGGATGGTGCTAACCGTCACGCCCAAATAGATAGAATCTATTGTGCATTTGATGTCCCCCGTATCGGCCAGACTTTCTTAGAATCGTCGAGGGCAGACATCACTAGATCACTGGTGTCCGTCGCGTGACGATACCGGACCGCTCAAGCGCCGCGAAGATGGCCTCGGCACGTTCAAACGACGATGGGCGTGGTAACGCCATCGACGGGACAGGTGCGCGCCAGAGAATATGCCGCCCGCGCCGATGCGAGGCACAGCATGGCATCGGCAATTTCTTCGGGCGAGGCCAGGTGCCGAAGCCCGGTGCGTTCGGCACCGCGATGCGGATGGCGTCTATTGGGTAATCTCCGATTGACTACTCGGGTGACAACGTTATCATTTCCAGCGAGCTGATGGGAGGGAAAATCTAGCCATCTAAGCGCTCTCAACTGCTCAAGATGGCATAGGTCGCCCAAAAATGATAACGTTGTCATTGTCGTTTGGCGGCCAATGAAGCGCTGGAAGTACCTAAAACCACATAAACAAACGCAAAGGAGACACGATGCGCACAATGCGAGCCGTAGTGCGATGCACAGCAACGATATTGATGGCAATGGTGGCAGCGACCGGCTGGGCGCAGCCAAAGTATCCGGCGGCACCGATCCGCATGCTTGTAGGTACACCTGCAGGCGGGACGACCGACGTTATCGCCCGCTTAATTGCGGCCAGGATGAGCCAGTCGCTAGGTCAAAGCGTCGTGGTGGAAAACCGCACCGGGGCAAGCGGACTCATTGCTGCCGAAAGCGTGGCAAAGGCGCCCGCGGACGGATACACCTTGTTAATGGCCTCGTCGCAACTGGCAACGTACCGAGCGCTTTTCGCAACAACGAAATTGGATCCGGAGAAGGACCTCGAACCGCTTGGCATCATCGCAACTTCTCCGTATGTGATGGTCGTACACCCCTCGCTACCTGTGAAGAGTCTGCCCGAACTACTAGCCTATGCGAAGGCAAACCCCGGCAAGATCTCGTACGCAGGATCAACGCCAGGTACGGCGCAGCACCTCGGTTGGGAACTGATCAAGAGCCAGGCGGGAGTCGACATGCAGTATGTGCCTTACAAGGGTACGGGTGCACTAATGCCCGACTTACTTGCCGGACGGCTTCAGGCAGGAATCGATAACGTTGCTATCCTGACCCCCTACATTAAGAGCGGACAACTGCGCGGGATTGCCGTCACCGGCCCGTCGCGGACGACGTTGCTTCCCGATTTGCCGACTGTAGCGGCCTCCGGCATTCCCGATTTCCAGGCAATGGGCTGGTTTGGCGTTTTCGCGACGGGCAAGACGCCACCGGAGGTCATCGCCGCATTGAAGAGCGCGGTCCGATCTGCCATGGAAACCACCGAGATAAAAGAAAAGCTCACAGGCATGGGCGCTGAACCGCAAAGCGGCGATGCGAATGCGCTGCGCTCCCTTCTCAAGCGTGAGACTACCGTTTGGTCCAAAGTGATCAAAGACCATAACATCTCAGTTCAATAGAGGGCAGGCCTGGAAGGCGCCCCGCTGCACGCGCGCCGAAGACTTGGAGGCGCGATTCTGCAGTGACCGCCCTTATGTTCGGATTCAACCGGTCGATGCAACAGATTGAATCCGCAACCCTGTAGCTGCCTTTTCCCAGCGCCACAACGTCGCGCGACTGATGCCCAATTGCAGTGCCGCCTGCTGACGATTGCCCCCACAATTGGCCAGCACCTCCAGCACTCGGTCGCGCGCTGCCACGGCTGGCGGTTCGGCAACCTCAGATGTTTGCAGTGCCGTGGGACCGAGCACCCCGACACCGCTCGCCGGCAGCCCGAGCAATTCCGGGCAATCGTGATGCAACTCCTCGAATGCGATGTGACCCAGATCACTCCATTGAGAGAAAAACACTGCCATGCGCTCACAGATGTTTTCCAGTTCTCGAATGTTGCCCGGCCAGGCGTAGGCCTGGAGCCACGGCAGCACGCGCGCGACCAGGGCCGGGGCATCGAGGTGCGAGTCCAGTCGACCCAGCGAGCGACGCAACAAGAATGTCGCAAGAAGCTCGATGTCCTCGCTACGCTCGCGCAGCGTTGGCAACGCCAGTTGCAGGGTGTTGATCCGGTAGTAGAGGTCCTGCCGGAACTGCTTCGATGCGATTAGCTGCGGCAGCGGCTGATGTGTCGCGGCGATAATCCGGACGTCGACCGGAATCGGTATCGCGCCGCCCAGACGCAGGATTTCTCGCTCTTGCAGCACACGCAGCAGGCGCGTCTGCAGCGAGACGGGCATGTCGCCAATCTCATCGAGAAACAGTGTCCCGGTGTGTGCTGACTCGAACAGTCCGCGCTTGCCACCCCGGCGCGACCCGGTAAAGGCGCCTTCGTCGTAGCCAAATAGCTCGCTTTCCAGCAGCGCCTCCGGAAATGCGGCGCAGTTGATTGCCACAAAGGGCTTGGCCGCACGCTTGCTTTCGTTGTGAATGGCCTGGGCAAACTGCTCCTTGCCCACCCCGCTCTCACCGCACAGCAGCACCGTGAGGTCGGTCCTGGCAAAGCGCCGCGCCGTCGCGCAGGCGCGCGCAAACGCCGGACTCGCACCAATCAGGTTGTCGAAACGGTTGCGCGCATTGCGGGGATGCCGGCGCTGCTGGCTACGCAGGCTGGCGTCGGCATCCTGGATATTGCGGGCGTCATACAGCGTGATGGCGGCGCCTACCGTATCCCCATGTTCCCGGATCGGCGTGCGATTCACGATCCAATCGCGCTGCGCGAAGCGAAACACGCTACCGCGCTCCTGCATGCCGGTAGCCAGCGTGGATTGCAGCGACAGCGCCGGCTCGACGTCTTCGAGATGCTGGCCGATCATCTTCGACTTGACACGTCCCAGCAGGACTTCCATAGGCGGATTGACGGCGATTACCCGATTGTCACGATCCACGGCCAGCACGGCCTCCTGCAGGTTGTGCAGCACGCCGTTGAGCTGGTCATAGCGACTCGCTTCCAGGCGAGCTACGCGTGCCAGTTCGATGGCGTCTTCAACCCCTTGCCGAACCGCATTGATCGAATAGGCCAGGCGCCCCTGGATCCCGTACTGCTCGGCCAGCTCCATGACGATACTGGACCCGACGACCACCTCGTAGCCGTCCTGCACGAGGCGCTCGAAACACTGCCTCGCTTCGTCAGGCGTGTGGTACGCGTACTGGGCGACTTCGATATTGAGTAGCTCCCGGATGGCGTCCAACTCGGGAATGCACTCGCCATACATCACCACCCCGACCCGGCTCGAAATGCGCCGCGCATGGTATAGCGCCAGCAGGATGTCGAAGCCGCTGAGCTTGATCGTCGCAACGGGCGCATCAAGCGCACTGCGCAGGATCGTGGCGTTTGCCCCGGCGCTCACAAAGACGTCGGCCGCCCCATTACGCAGACGATCGTGCGCCGCGTCGAGCGCAGCCTCGAACGAGCCATTGACCACCTCGATAGTCGCACGGTCGGCGAACTCGTCCAGTACCGTCATGGCGAAGCGGCTCAAGTGCTTGTAACTGATGAAGCAAATGCGCGGCAGGCTGCCGCGCTCGGGGGTGGAACCGCGCATGTGTCTCCTCATCGGCTTTAGTCAGCTTTGGTCTGCCCTGATCGCCCAAGTCGAAAGCCCCTACGCCATTGGCGGCCGGACCCTATCGAACGTTTCTCGTGACGTTGCACGGGCGTTTCACAGCTGTTGCATGAATGTTTCATCAGTGTTTCATGAAACCGCCAGCCCGTCATCTACTCACGCGGCGTCTTATATAAATCAGTCACTTAGCTGCAAGCCAATCGCTGGCACACCGATTGCGCTGGTCCCCCCATACGAACAACGGAGGAACCCATGCAGGCGCTCGGACATATCACCGTGCTGGACCTGACCCATATGCTCTCGGGCCCGTACGGCACCATGCTGCTGGCCGACCTGGGCGCACGCACGATCAAGGTGGAGCCGCCGGGTACCGGCGAGGGCACGCGCAAACTGCTCGCGGAGAGCGAGGACTTCGCCCGCGACGGCATGGGGGCGTACTTTCTCACGCTGAACCGCAACAAGGAAAGCGTGTGCGTGGACCTCAAATCCGAGGCAGGCAGAGCCGTGTTTCTGGATCTCGTGCGCCATGCCGACGTGGTCTTTGACAACTTCAGCGCGAGCGTAACTGAGCGCTTGGGCATCGACCATGCGTCGCTCGCCAAGGTCAATCCGCGCATCATTACCTGTTCGGTCACCGGCTTCGGCCAGACGGGGCCAGATCGGCAGCAGCCAGCCTTCGACCAGGTCGTGCAGGCCATGGGTGGTGGCATGTCCATTACCGGCATGACCGACGGCCCGCCGATGCGCAGCGGCATTCCGGTCGGCGACCTGGGCGGGGGAGTTTTCGGTGCCATCGGCGTGCTGACAGCACTCGCTGCACGCGAGCAATCCGGGGTCGGCCAGCACGTCGATATCTCCATGCTGGACGCCCAGATCTCGCTGCTGAACTACATGGCGACGATGCATCTGATGTCGGGCCTGGTGCCAGAGCGCATCGGCAACAGCCATTTCGTGCATGTGCCGTACAACACCTACCCGACCCGTGACGGCCACATCATCATTGCCTGCATCGGCGACGCGTTCTTCGAGCGCTTCCTGAGCGTGATCGACCATCCCGATCTGCGGGCACCAGGCTATACGAAGCAACCCGGGCGCTACGCGGACAAGGCGCGCATCGATGCCATCATCGCCAATGAGCTGCAGGGTGAATCGTCCGCCTACTGGCTGGCGCGCTTGCGGCAGGCCCGCATTCCCTGCGGCCCGGTCAACGATTTCGCACACGCATTGCGTGAACCCCAGGTCGAAGCCCGCGACATGATTGTCGAAGTCCCCCTGAAGACCGGCGAGACCGTGCGCATGCCGGGCAACCCGGTAAAGCTCTCCGGGGCAACCACGCCGGCTTATACGTGCCCACCCGCCCTGGGTGAGCACACGGTGGCAGTGCTGCGTGACCTGCTGGGCTACGACGCGGAACAGGTTGCACGACTGCACGAGGCGGGAGCAGTGGCATGAGCGCCGTGCCCGCCCTCACGATCACCGACGTCGCACCGCGCGACGGACTGCAGAACCAGGCCGTCGCCATCTCCACCGACGCCAAGGTCGAACTGATCGGCTTGCTCTCGCGTGCGGGATTACGCAGCGTCGAAGCCACCAGCTTTGTGTCGCCGAAGGCCGTGCCGCAGATGGCTGACGCCGCCGACGTGGTCCGGCGCGCCTCCGTCCAATCGCCGGACCTGCGGATCTCCACGCTGGTACCGAATCTCAAGGGGCTCGAGCGCGCGCACGCGGCCGGGGCCTCCGAGATCGCGGTCGTACTGTCAGCGACCGAGACGATGAACCAGCGCAACATCAATATGGGGCTGGATGCAGCCACCGAGGTCAGCGAGCAGACCCTGTTACAGGCCCGCGCGCTCGGCCTGCGCACCCGCGCCTATGTGGCGGTGGCATTCGACTGCCCGTTCGAAGGCGCAGTCGACCTCGATACCGTGCTACGCCTGTCGTGCCGGATGCGGGACGCCGGTGCCGGAGAAATCGTGATCGCCGACACCATCGGCGCGGCCGCACCCGCCGCCGTCAAGTCCCGTATGTCCGCTCTCGCGCAAGCGTTGGACCCGGACACGCTGGCCGTGCATCTGCATGACACCCGGGGCCTGGGGGTCGCCAACGCGTGGGCCGCGCTCGAAGCCGGGGTACGGCGCTTCGACGCGAGCGTCGGTGGCATTGGTGGCTGCCCCTTCGCCCCGGGCGCCGCAGGGAACCTGGCGACCGAGGATTTGGTGCTGATGGCCGAGCAATGCGGGCTCAGTACCGGGATCTCACTTGATGGCCTGCTCGATGCCGTGGCGTTCGCCGAATCGTTGCTCGGGCGCGCGCTGGGCGGCCGCTCCAGCGCATGGCTGCGCCGACAACGTGAGCGACAGCGGGTCGCAGCCTGACCTGGCGACAGTCATCGCGCACGGTCGCGACGATAACAAGACCGTAGGGAGATGGCCGAGAACGACCGTCGTAGCAATGCACTGGCAGGAAAGCGGCACGCAATGCCGGCCTGGAAGCCCAGAGGCTTTCAGTACAGAACCATAAATGGAGGAGACATACGATGTGGAACGCTCGTTGGATGCGTGGCGCGCTAAGCGCCATGGCCTGTACCGCAGTGGCGCTGGCCTCGGGCCACGCCCTGGCCAAGTGGCCCGAAAAAGCCGTCACGCTGGTAGTCCCCTATGCCCCTGGTGGTGGCACGGACATCGTGAGCCGGCTGGTCGCACAGAAATTGTCCGAGCGCTGGGGGCAGTCGGTCATCGTTGAGAACCGCCCCGGTGCCAACGGCGTGATCGGCTCTAGTCACGTCCAGAAAGCCGCCCCGGACGGCTACACGCTGCTGATGGTGGTGGGCTCGCACGCGATCAATCCTGTGCTCATGAAGAACCTGCCGTATGACACCGTACGTGGCTTTTCTCCGATCACCCGGCTCGCCATCTCGCCGATGGTGCTCGTCGTGTCAAAGTCCAACCCCGCCAAGTCACTGACCGACTTGGTCGGTGCGGCCCGTAGCCAGCCGCTTGGCATCGGCTACTCCGAAGGCCAGACACGGTTGACGGGCGAGCTGATGCGCCAGGCGGGCAATCTCAAGACCATTCCGGTGTCCTACAAGGGTGGCGCACAGATCATGGTCGATGTGATCGGCGGCCATGTCGGTGCTGGCTTTACCAGCGTGCTCACGGCACTGCCCCATGTGCAAAGCGGCAATCTGCGTGTGATCGGCGTGGCGGCAGACCAGCGCATGCCCCTCTTCCCGGACGCGATGACGTTCAAGGAGGCGGGGCTCGACGGCGTGGAATCGCTGAACTGGTACGGTCTCTTCGGCCCTGCCGGCATGCAGACCGCCACCGTGGAGCAGATCCACCGGGACCTGCAGGCCGTCACGCAGGATCCCGCGCTGGCCAAGCAGATGAAGGATCAGGGGGCCATCATCGTTCTGACCCCACCCGCAGAATTTCGGGCGTTCCTCGGCAAGGAAACACAGAAATGGGCAGATGTGGCCAAGCGCGGTGGCATCCAACCCGAATAGGCACGCGGCGTTGCGCATCGTGTCGGTGCCACACATCCATCCTGAGCTGCACACAGTCCGATATATTGAACACACCCCGATATGGATCTTGAACTCAATGGCAAGCGTGTCCTGATTACCGGTGGCAGTCGTGGCATCGGCCTGGCGTGCGCCCGCGCATTCCTGCGCGAAGGCGCGCGCGTCACCCTCATTGGGCGTAGCGAGGCAAATCTCGCCGCAGCGGTGATATCCCTGGCGGCCTCGGTTGGGACGGCCGGGACGGTCGGTACACCCGGTGGAGCCGGCACCCACGGCGGCGGCGCCCCCCATACCATTGCGGCCGACCTGACCGATGCGGCGCAAGCCGCGCGCGCGGTCGACGCGGCCGCATCCGCGATGGGCGACATCGACATCCTGGTCACATCGGCAGGCGCCGCGCGCCGCACCCCACCTGCGGAACTCACACCGCAAGCGTGGCGCGATGCCATGGACGCCAAGTATTTCAGCTATCTGCACATCATCGATCCTGTCATCAAGCGGATGGCCCTGGCCGGCAGCGGCGCGATCGTCAATGTGGTCGGCATGGGCGGCAAGGTAGCGAGCCCCACCCACTTGCCAGGGGGCGCCGCCAACGCGGCGTTGATGCTGGCAACCGCGGGGCTGGCCAGCGCCTATGGTCGGTCCGGCGTGCGGGTGAATGCCGTGAACCCGTCGGCGACCCATACCGAGCGCCTTCAGCAAGGTCTGGAGGCCGAAGCCAAGCTTGCGGGCACGACCGTTGACGAGGCGCTGCGCTACGCCAGCGCACGCACCGGGCTCGGACGACTCGCCGCGCCTGAGGAAATCGCTGACGCGGTGCTGTTCCTTGCGTCGGCACGCGCGACCTATATCTCCGGCGCGATCCTGTCGATCGATGGCGCGACCACGCCCCTGGTCGTCTGATCGCTTCCGCGCTGTATCGGTCTTTACCGGCTTTCCAGGTCCTTACCACGCTTTACCGGTCACCAAGCTGTTCCAAAAAAAGGCGATCACGCCAACACACTCGCTGTCAAAACAGGAGGAGACAATATGCAGCGTCGTACCCTACTACGGGCGCTCAGCGCCATTGCTTTCGGCACGTTCGCCGCTTTCGGCGCCGGTGCCTTCGCGCAGGACTATCCAACACGCCCGATTCGGCTGATCGTGCCCTTCGCCCCTGGCGGTGTCTCTGACACCAGCGCCCGCGTGATCGCAGACAAACTCAGTCAGCGACTTGGGCAACAGGTCGTCGTCGACAACAAGCCCGGCGCGTCGGGCAATATCGGCACCGCGATGGTGGCCCAGTCGGCGCCCGACGGCTACACGTTGCTGCTCGGGTTCGATGGCACGATGGTCATCAACCCGCATGTGTTCCCGAAGGTACCCTTCGATCCCATAAAGGACTTCTTGCCCATCGGAAAAATTGGCGATGCGGCCCTGATCCTGATCACCCATCCGTCAGTCCCGGCGAAGAACCTGAAGGAGCTCGTTGCGTATTCGCAAACCCGGCCGGACGGCCTGTCGTATGGCAGCGCCGGCACCGGGAGCACCCCGCACCTGGCCGGCGAACTACTCAAGGCCCGCACGGGCCTGAAGATGGTGCACGTCCCCTACAAGGGCGGTGGCCAGGCCATGGGCGATCTGGTGGGTGGCACGCTCCCCGTGCTCTACACAGCCGTGGCGGGCGCCCAGCAATACGTGAAGTCCGGCAAGGCCAATGCGATTGCCGTCTCCGGTGCGAGCCGCGTGCCGGCACTGCCGGACGTCCCCACCTTGGAAGAGTCTGGGGTGTCGGGTCTGGTGAGCGACTCCTGGGTGGGCTTGCTGGCCCCCGCCAAGACCCCGAAGGAGATCGTCGACCGGCTATCGCGGGAGTTGAATGCGGTCGTCAACCAGCCTGACACCCGCGAGCGCCTCGCCACCCTTGGGATCGTGCCAGTCGGCAATTCGCCGGAGGCGTTCGGCAAACAAATTCAAGCTGATCTGAAGCGGTACGGCGAGATCGTCAAGACCGCCAATATCAAGGTGGAATAGCGGAATCGCGGGACGGGACGGCATCCGGCCACCGGGCAGTGCGCCGGATGCCCACGTCGAATCTTGACGGGCGAGGATCCGGCGCCATCCAGCAAGGTTCAGCACCATCCAGGCATGAGCCATGGAGACCAAGTCATGCTCGATAAGCGATGACCTCGATCTCTATCTTCGTATCCGCCATGTTCCGCCCCTGCAAGGTTCTCTCTGGGGACGAGTTGCGATGGACCACGCCCGCTGCTTCCGGCGGAGGTTCGGGAGAAGCCGTACTGAATCGGGCAGGATAACGGCGGCACGATGGCGTGCCTGCGATCGTCCGCGGTACCAAGCGTGCGGGCAAACGGAGGGGGCTCAGCCTAGCCGGTCGCGCCCATGCGGTGCAGCCAGGTCAAGCACCGGCCCCACCGGCACGATACCCGCCGGATTCAACGTTAGGTGACTTTCATAGTAGTGACCCTTGATGTGCTGAAAGTCCACCGTACCGGCCATGCCAGCGCGCTGGTAGATGTCCCGCAGATAGCCAGACAATCCCGGGTAGTCGACAATCCGGCGCCGATTGCATTTGAAATGCCCCACATAAACAGCGTCGAAGCGAATCAGGGTCGTAAAGAGCCGGATATCGGCTTCGGTGAAACGATTACCCACCAACCAGCGTTGCCCTGACAGGATGGACTCCAGCCAGTCGAGCGTCTCGAACAGCGGTCGCACACCCTCTTCATAGGCATGCTGAGTCGTGGCAAACCCGGCCTTGTACACGCCGTTATTGACGGTCTTGTACACCCGCGTGTTGACGGCATCGATCTGCGCACGCAATGCCGGCGGGTAGTAGTCCCCTGGCTCCGCGCCCAGCGCATCAAAGGCGCTGTTCATCATGCGGATGATCTCCGATGATTCGTTGCTGACGATGGTGGCCCGCTGCTTGTCCCATAGAACCGGTACCGTGACGCGTCCTGTGTACTGCGGATTTGCCAGCGTGTAGATTTGGTGCAGGACGCGCGCGCCGTTGACGACGTCAGGGATGACGCCCGGGCCATTGGCGAAGGTCCAGCCTTCTTCGCGCATCAACCAGTGCACGATCGAGATGCTGACGATGTCCTTCAAGCCCTTGAGTTCGCGCATGATCAACGTGCGATGCGCCCAGGGGCAAGCCAGGCTGACATAGAGGTGGTAACGTCCGGCCTGCGCCTCGAAGCCGCCGCTCCCTGACGGGCCAGGCACGCCATCAGGCGTCACCCAGCTCCGGAAAGCCGCGTCACCGCGCACGAAACGCCCGCCGGTCGCGCTCGTGTCATACCACCTGTCCTGCCACTGGCCATTGACCAAGAGTCCCATCGACGGCTCCTTGCTCCCACAGATGGAGAGAACACCTCCCCTGATACGGCCCGCGGCGTGCGTCGGGATTGTCCTGGCGCCCAACTTATGCGCGTAGCGCTCTCGGTTCGCCCCGCCCCAAGACTAACATGCCTTATTAATTACTCACGTTATCTAATCCGCCTTTGCACCGCCCTCAAGCTGCATCTTGAGTCGCTGCACCGCAGTTGTCGACTCCACATCAGTCCGTTGGCGTAGCTGCGGTACCGCACTGATACATCCACGAATAGGTGCCTCCTGCTGCACAGCGCCCGGCCTTCGATGCCTAGTGGCTGACCAGGTTGCGGGCGACTGCGACAGTGGGGTCTACGGCCACCTCGCCATGGCTGGCCGGGCTCCGAATCCGGCCATTTGCGGACAGACGATAAATTCTGGAAAATTGCTGCCAGATGATACAGGCGGGAGGGAAAATGACGGGACCACGGGGCTATCTTCACGAAATCTGGCTCTGCCCGGATGGCCAAGGAAGCCATCTTCCAGCGTGTATTCACCATGGACCCGACGGCGATGCAGCTCGCTCCCTGAACGAGCCAGGGAGTGAATGGGTCTGGACGTTCTGGGCATCATCACATGCGAAGGCGATGAGTATTTACTTTGAATTCATCGGCTATGGCAAATACACCCCTCAGCACGATGATGACCTACTCCCATATTCGCAAGCCATGTACGAACGCCAAGTCGCGCACTTAAAGTCCAAGTAGCCCGCACCCGCTATAGGGGGGGCCGGCCTCCAGCAGCCGCTTGCGAACGTCCGCTTCGGGTTGTAGATTCAACGGGCCGAAGCAACACTAGACACTCATGGGGCCGCTTCTTGCTGACACCGGGTATCAAGCCTCGGGGTGCCCCCCGCGCCCCGATTGCCCAAATCAGAGCCGCATCCTGACCCGGACTTGTCCCCACAATAGGGGACGCGCGGATCTTCCCCGCTTGCTAGACTCGCTCGCCAGCATCCAAGACCGGGGCACGGCGGGTCCCACCGCGATGGGCGAGCCGATCGTTCACTAGATTCAGGGTCGGCTACTTATGCCCCCACTATGGTGGGGCTCGTCGGATCTGCGCGACATTTACCATTTTTGGCACATCTACACATGTAACATATTCGTTACACGTCGTATGATCTGCGACGGTTCATTGTCGTGAACGTCGCGCCTTGCGCGTCCGACCCTCTACATAGATCCATGACCCAATACAAGATCAAGGCCGCCCGTCACCTGACGGCGCTCGCCATTTGTTCCGCCCTGCTGCTCTCCGCGTGTGGCGGCAACGGAGACCCCATCACCGCTTCGCCGCAGACAAGCGGCGCGCCTGCCGGCGCCAAGCTCGTACTCGACAAAGACTCGATCGCACCGACTGGCGGCGACACCGTCGTCGTATATGCCAAGATCCTCGGCGCAGACGGTAACGAACTGAAGGGCTACGACGTGTCCTGGGAGTCGAGCAATTCGGACGTGGCGAAGGTCCTCTCCGCATCGAATCTCGCACCATCGGCCTCGGTTGTTGGGGCGCCGGCGCCTGTCGGCTACTACGCGACCGTAGTGATCAGCGATGCAGGAGGCTCGGCCACGCTGACTGCATCCCTGTCTCGGGCCGATGGGTCCATCTTTAAGCAGACGCTCGTTATCTCGGCCATCCCGAAACCGACAACGCCGACCCCGCCGAAGACCTACACGCTCTCGATCTCGCCGAGCGGTTTCACGCTTGCCGCCGGCGCTGCCGCCCAGAACGCTACGGCCGTCGTTGCCCGCTCCGACGGCGCGAACGGTGTCTCCGATCTGACGAACTGGACCTGGAAGGTAGACGACACGACGAACTTCAAGGCTGTTGTTGCATCTGATGGCCTTTCTTCGACGATCGAGTCGGCACCTGGCGCTACGCCGGTCGCCGCAACAGGCAAGCTGACGGCCTGCGCGGATACGCCCGCCGGCGACCATCTCTGCGCGAATGCCTCGCTTTCTCGCCTGCAACTGCCGCTGCCGACGGTAACCTTTGACAAGGCTTCGCTCGACGTCAAGCCGGGGCGGACTGCCTACGTGCAGGCAACTCTGACGGATCAGCCCGGCCAGACCGCTTCGCTGGCATCGTATGCGACTTACACATGGTCATTCGATGACAGTAACCTGGCCACCACGGTGATCGGCGCCAACCCGGGCAGCGGTGGCATCTCCGCAAGCGCAAGCGCATTGAATGTATGGACAGGGTCGCTGAGGCTCACGGTGACCTACCCTGACGGCCGCTACGTTAGCACGTCGCTTCCCGTCTCCTCGTCGGGCCCTTGGAGCCAGATCAGCGTGGGCGCAGGCAGGTCCGCACGCGCGATTGTCGTCGATGGCGACAAGAGCTTTCTCCTCACGACTGACTCCTCAGGTGCATACGTCGAACGACAGCTTACCCCCCGTGGCGCGCTCGAGCGCATGTTCTATTCCGGCATAGGTCCCGATGCTTTCAACCTCATTTTGACGGAGGAGAAGTCCAGGCTTGTACTCGAATTCAATAACGGATTCCTGGGACACATCCCCGTCGACGGATCCCAAGGCCTGTTGAGTTTCTCTGATATGGCTTGCAATAACGGGGACGCTCGTCGCTCGTATGCGAAAACGAGCGACAACAACCTCGCCGGCGTCTCGTGGTGCCCGGGTGACCCGATTGCCAATAACTACCAGACTAGCATGGGACCTGGCATTTTTCGGAGGACTTTGCCGAACCTCTCCGACTCCATCATTGGGGCGAGGGTCTTCCCAGATGGAACGTACGCACTTGCGACAGCCGAAGGCAGCGTCACCGGACAGGTGTTGCAAGCCGTAGGCATGGAGACTTTCGACGGTGCAAACGCGCCCGGCCGTTTCGCGGGGGCAGTCATGCCTTCCGCAAGCAATCCGACCGCAATCACCGCAAGGTTCCTTGCCTCCCGACCGGAGCCTACCCTCTTTGCCTGGCAAGGCTCAACACTATTCACGCCGAGTTTCCCGCAGTTTAACCCCATGCCTGCCAAGGAAATCCAGGCTGACGACACAATCGTTTTTTCGTTGCATAGCCTCGCGGGAGACACCTTCTCCTTCTCGGCGGGACCGATGGTCACCTACGACGCTGGCAAGCCGCCTTCCGCTACCGCCACGTCCGCCACGCGATTCTCCTCGTCGCATTCGATGGTGAATGGCGTCCCCAAGGCCAAAATTGGCGCCGTTTACAACGACGGCTCCGTTTGGGTGTTCGACCAGCCCTGATACGCTAGCAGCACGAACAAAAGCCGACGTACCTTGCCGGGTACGTCGGCTTTTTTATTCGATAGCGAGAGTAAATTGTAGGGACCCGCTGCCCCACTCCATCCGCGACGCAGAAGGGTGGATGTCCCGGAACGGCCAGTTTGCGACAGTCGCCGCAAGATTATCTCTGGCCGATCAGGCTCCGGTACCAGCCATTCAATCCTGTCGCAGGCTTCCCGGCTGTCGGCGGCGTCTTGATGGCGCCGTCGACCAGCCGCGGGCACAGCGCAAACGACAGGTTCGCGCTGTTCAGCATATCGTTGCAGTCTGTGAATCACTCCGTAGCCTTGAACATGTCCTCCACCACCTTCTTGGCATCGCCAAATACCATCATGGTCTCGTCCATGTAGAACAGCGTGTTGTCCAGGCCTGCGTAGCCGGAAGCCATCGAGCGCTTGTTCACGATGATGGTCTTGGCCTTGTACGCCTCCAGGGTCGGCATGCCGGCCTCTCCAATATCCCGCTTCGGCTGGGCCGATTTTGCAATGGCCTGGCCGGAAGACGCAGCTCTTACCTACCTTCAGGAAGCTGCTGCCCGCAGGAAATCGCCTCATCGAGCCATTCTTAGGAGGCGCGAGCGTGTTCCTGAGAACGGATTTCCCGAGCTACCTGCTACTCGACGCACACGTGGACCTCATCGGCATATATAAACAGATGGTCCAGCGTCCCGAGCGCATCATTGAACTGGCGCGCCCCCTGTTTTCTCAGTATGCGGCGAACTAGGACATCTACTCTCATGTCCGAGGCATTCAACCGAGCTGCCCCTGTGGACGTCCGTGCGGCCTACTTCCTCTACGTGAACAAATTTTGCTTCAACGGGCTGTCGCGATATTCGGTAAAGGGCAACTTCAACGTGCCTTGGGGTCGCTCCGCCCAGGCGCCCGCGCTGCCAGAAAAAAACATTCGAGCGTTCAGTGAGCGCGCGCGAAGCAAGGCGGTCATCGTGCACGGCGAATTTACGGATGCGTTCAAGCTAGCGGTACCAGACGATGTCATCTACTGTGACCAGCCATATGTTGACCTGGCCGACGCGCCGTCCTTCACGAAGTACGCAGTAGAAGGCTTCCTCCAAGAACGCCAAGAGAAGCTGGCAGATTTGGCGCACGCCGGAACTTGGGACCTGTCACTGGCGTTTGTGATGGTCGGTGCAGTCGCTGTAATGAGGAATAAGGCTACTGGGTACTGGACCAGCGTGCGTGACGCGGCGACATGGCCTGGGGCATATTTACGTGCCGGCTTTGGAGGCCAGCGAGTGGGAAAGCTGTCCTGTCCTATTTGTTTTCCGGCGCCAGATATCGCTTGGAACCTTCGAGTACTGGAGCCGCTATCCCGCCGCGCGGTATACTGGTCGCAGGGCTTCTTTCACCATCGGGCTTCCTTTCAGACCCGCTATTTCTTTTGTCAGAATCTGCTTGTGTAACATCTGCTTTCGTGACATCTGCTGGTGTGGAATTCTGCTGGCTGCTCGACCGAAGTAGTGGCGTGTTTTTGACAGACTGCGCAGGGCACGCTGGGCAAAGACTGTCACCGGGACAACTAGCGCAAGACTCAGCAATGTTTGAATCATAATGGGTGGCCTCATGCGGTGAGCCCGTGCCCTGATTTTTTGCGCCTGCTAGCCGGAAGCCCGAAGAACGAAGAGCCCCTAAACAGGGGGCTCTTCAATTACCTCGGCATACCTCTCCAGTCCGGTTGGTGCCCCTTTCGCACGCCTTCTTCTACGTACCGAGCGCGCTTCATAACTTAAGCGCCATCGGTAAATACATCCCTCCGGTCCGTAACTCTCGCGCCGTCGGTGAATACATCCCGTTTATCCGTTGTTTTGCTTCCATCGACATATGGGTCTCGCGGCCCCATCGCGCTAGCACCATCCGTATAAACATCGCGCGTCCCGTTAGCGGCATAACTGACTCCCGCACCGAGTGCCGCACCCGTTATAGCGAGCAGTAAGAGTTCCTTCAGCATTATTCCACCTCCTTTTCAGGTGGTTACAAAAATTTATCTGTAAAAATTCCCTTAAATATAGTTTGTGCACTGCAACTTAGCTAGCCATATAAACAGATAGTTTTTTCATATAGGAATATTAATTACTGCATAACCGAACAGCAGTATTATTAATACTCGGGGCGGCTAAGATTTGCTGTGTGAACGAATGTAGACAACCCAAACGGATCCCCAGCGCGGACATTCCCTTAATTTCTTTTGACCGCAGCACAAGCCGGACTAGGACGTCGCCATCCCGAGTTGCTCGACGTCGTCTTCGAAAAGCCCTGTGGTCCCAAGGAAAATTATTGGGGCAATACTCCGTCTGCTCGCGAGCAGCGAAGAAAGCCCTGACGTTGCCATCTTCAACGTATTGCCACGTGTCGGCGCCGCCTTTGGATCAAGGGGACCGGACGGGGGCTTTACACCTTCGATGCTGGCTCCAGCAACGCCATGGCCGTGACCGTCAGCCCATGCTTGACCAGCACCGTGTTTTCCGCCGTCGCCGGGAATCCGCGCCCAGCACGATGTCGGGCCATCGTTCGCGGTCTCGCGTTCGGCCGCCATGGGCGTTGGTACTTGCGCAACGCCTCAAGGTTGCCGGAATCGGCCCGTTCGCGCAGCGCCGCCTACTGTGCCCTATAGCGATGCGGTGCGAGCCCAAAAAAAGCTCTGCTACTCCTCCTGAAAGGCCACCTCTCTCTTGGCTTTGATTGATGGCATGGCCACAATCATTACTAGTATCGCAGCCGCGACCAGCAGGCCCAGCGACAGCGGACGCGTCACGAACACGGTGAAGTCACCACGCGACAGCAGCAGCGAGCGGCGGAAGTTTTCTTCCATCATCGGCCCCAGCACAAAGCCCAGCAGCAGCGGTGCTGGTTCGCACTTCAGCTTGATGAATAGGTAGCCAATTAGACCGAATGCCGCGGTCTGGAACACGTCAAACGTGGTGTTCTGGACCGAGTACACGCCGATGCAGCAAAACACCAGAATGGCCGGATAGAGGTATCGGTAGGGCACCTTCAGCAGCTTCACCCAAATACCGATCAGCGGCAGGTTCAGCACAATGAGCATCAAGTTGCCTATCCACATCGAGGCAATCAGGCCCCAGAACAGCGCCGGGTTGCTGGTCATCACCTGCGGGCCGGGCTGGATGTTGTGGATGGTCATCGCACCGACCATCAGCGCCATCACGGCGTTTGGCGGAATACCCAGCGTCAGCAACGGGATGAACGACGTCTGTGCCGCGGCGTTGTTAGCCGATTCCGGGCCAGCCACACCTTCGATGGCGCCCTTTCCGAACTCATGTGCGTACTTCGAGGTCTTCTTCTCCAGAGAGTAAGCTGCAAACGACGCCAACGCCGCGCCACCGCCTGGCAGGATACCCAGTGCCGAACCCAGCAACGTTCCGCGCAGCACGGCAGGGATCATACGCTTGAAGTCCGCCTTGGTTGGAAACAGGTTCGTCACGTGGTCGGTGAAGGTCTCGCGGGCTTCCTTCTGTTCCAGGTTCGCGATGATTTCCGCGAAGCCGAACACACCCATGGCCACCGAAACGAAGTTCAGGCCGTCGGTAAGCTCGGGCACGTCGAACGAGAAGCGCGCCGCACCGGAGTTCACGTCGGTACCTACCAGACCCAGCAACAGGCCCAGCACGATCATCGAAATGGCCTTCACGAGTGAGCCCGACGCCAGCACCACGGCACCGATCAGGCCCAGGATCATCAGCGAGAAGTATTCGGCGGGACCGAACTTGAACGCCAGTTCCGACAGCGGGGCGGCAAACGCGGCAAGGATCAGCGTGGCCACGCAGCCGGCGAAGAACGAACCGATACCGGCCGTGGCAAGCGCCACGCCAGCCCGGCCGCGCCGTGCCATCTGGTAGCCGTCGATGGTGGTCACCACCGACGACGATTCGCCCGGCAGGTTCACCAGAATGGCAGTAGTGGAGCCACCGTACTGGGCACCGTAGTAGATACCGGCCAGCATGATCAGTGCGGCCACCGGGGAAAGTGTGTAGGTTACGGGCAGCAGCATCGCGATGGTGGCCAGCGGGCCGAGGCCCGGCAGCACGCCGATCAGCGTACCAAGCACGCAGCCTAGGAACGCGTAGGCGATGTTCTGGAACGACAGGGCGGTGGAGAAGCCCAGTCCGAGATTGGATAGCAATTCCATGAGAGCCATCTCCTTAGATTGCCAAGAAAGCGTGGACGCACCGCGGCATCTACAAGTCCATACCGTAGGCAAAAGCACCCATGGCAATTGGCAGCGGGGGAGCCTACGAGCCGCGGTAGGTATTCCTCGACGAGAGTGCTAGAGGCGAAAGCTGTTCATTCATCCGGCCCAACAATAACGTCCACGGCGGCGCGCCCTGCCAGCTCCGCCACGAGGTAAGCCCAACGTTTGGAATACGGCCCGCCAAAGACCTTGATTCGCTTACCCATCGCGGCGACGCTGGCCGGACTCATGGGCCCTTCAACCTGGAACCAGACGTCGAACATGTCCTTGGAGGTCATTCTGAGATCGACATGGATATCGAACCCGCGGTACTCAGTCACGCGATCCATAGCCATACTCTGCCTTGCAGAAGGAAGCCCATATCAAAGGGAAGTCGTTTCCACCCATATCGCATCGTTAAGGGTCGCTAGGACATCTATCGCGTCAGATACTTGCGAGAGGCCTGCTTGCGGGGCTACTGGGGGATCGTGCGAACGGCGGTCGCTGCGAGGCAGCGTGCATGAATTTTCCAGGAATCCCCTTGAGTGACTTAAGGAGTCACCAGCCCTAAGACGTCATCGAGGGGGAAGGCCCGGAAACGAGTGATAGACGGAGCAGAAGCACTTCGCTTCTGAAACGCTGCACTTCGAAGTATAGGGGGGTGATGCACCCCATCCTAACCCGCTTACAATTGCTCAGGCAGGCGGTACACCACGCACCTGTGGTGTCCGGTAGCACGGACAGCTCGCCCGCTTCTGGCGCTACACTAGATTTCAATGATAGAACCGTTCTCGCGGTCGAACCCGTCTCATATTCGGCAAGGTCGAGTCGAAGCGGCCCTTTATCGAAAGCCAGCCAGTATCCGGCCCGGCTGCCGGGATCGACCTGCCGCTCGCAACGACAATCACCATCTCAACCTGGCAGTCGGCATTAGCGCGCTTCGCCTTTCATCCCCTCAACTTCCATGGTGGCATTCCAATCCTCGTATGCCGCAATCGGTTCCATGGCGTCGTCAACGAACGATGCCGCACGTTCCGCGGCAGCCGCAGGTTCCGAGCACTTGCTCGGCTTACGACTTCCTCTTGGCAAGACCGTCGCTCCGAACCCGCGACTGAACCGTGCTGAATGGGGTTGCCGGTACGGAAGGTTTCTTGGGTTGCTTTGGCTTTTTCGCTTCACGGTTGCCGCGTAGTTGGCTTTTTGCCATAGAAACTCCTGTTGCATTGCTTGCCGGTTGGCAGCCTCAGCATACGCGCTTAATCTTCGTCACGGGGAATTACGTGCGCACGTGGAAGTCCGTTCCTTGGACGCTCTGCTGTGCGCACACCCGATCTCACTGACACGCGCTTGGACAGATGTGTGCCTTCCGCCGTAGGACAGCGAGAAACGTGACACGGAAGGTGCTGGTTGACACAGTGGCATCGGAAAATTGGGGGCGGGCCCCTCTTGCAACCACGGGAAATTAGGCTACGTATCGCTCGCGGCAGCACTGGGCGCTCGGGAGCGAGGCGGAGTAGCTCAGTCGAAATGCCAGCGACAGGGACGCTCACGCCTGGAAATACGAAGTCATGGATAGGTCGAAGTGAACGTCCCGCTTTTGTCCCATGCGACGCCCCGCCCGCCCTTGATCTCTCCGACAACCACGTCTTAAACCACGATATTGCGATAGGGCGTTGCACGACTTGGCATGCCGTAGAGCCGCTTCTCATCGGGGGAAAAAGCCAAACCATTTGGTGAGAACTTCAGCTTACCTGCCTGAACAATTGGGCTGCTTCACATCCCGCACAATGGTGCGTCACCTGCATTGCAGGGGGTTCTCGGCGGAGAAATCCATATACGCTTTCTCTCGCGATCTACCAATGAGCGCACCTCGGCAATCGATACGCTCGTTCAGCGCACCGGCGTAAGTCGGGACTTTTCCCACCTGATGATCGCGTTCTGCCGCGCCCTGAGTATTCCCGCCCGTATGTCAACCAGCGTGGACCTTGGCGCGGATCTCGCACTGGGAGCGCCAGACTTTCATGCGTTGGTTTGAGGTGTACTTGTCGGGCGGCTAGTACCTGCTCGACCCTCAGGATTGTCCATTCCGACTGGCCTGCCGCGCATTGGCACGGGCCAGGATGCTGCCGACATTCCATTTGCCGCCAAACTTGGCAAGGTCGTCCCGCCGCATCCCTGTCCGTTCCGTAGGCTCTGCCTCTGCCCCGCATCGCGATAACGATAGCCATACTAGTCATCCTCGATCATCAGGTCGACGGCATCGCGACCCGCAATCTCTCCCACGAGATGTGCCCACCGTCGCGAAAATGGGGAACCCATGACCTTCATTCGCTCGCCAAAAGGCACCACCCCGCGAGATCCATCCGCCCACTCGACCTGAAACCAGGTATCGAACATGTCCTTGGAGGTACTCACGAGATCAACATGAATCGCATAACCTCGGTACTCCGTCAGCCGATGCATCTCCTTGCGCTCCTCATCTTTCCCAACGGATCGAGCCATTCACAGAGACCCTCACAACCATCTGAAATTCGGAAAGACGTCACTGTGCTCATCCACGCTGACGCCACCCAGATCATGGACCGTCCGCCTGAGCAAGTCCCGGGACTTCGCATCGCAATTGGCGATCATCAAGATCTGTCCGGGCACCACTGGAAGGTTGCGGGCAGTCAGGCTGAGGCGCCGGACCCGTACACCAAGCAACCCGCCAATCCACCAGCCAATCATGCCGCCAAGCATGATGCCGCCGACCAGGGCAACCGCGCTTGCAGCCGGACCATGGAATGTCCCGTGGGTGAGCAGGACGGTCACGACTGCCAGGGCGCCGATGACAAATCCACCGATGGCGGCCTGCTCGCGATACGTGGTCTGGCCAATCTCCGCCCGGGGCAAGCCCTCGACCGGTTGATCGTCGCGTTGAGCGAACCACGGTCCGTCATGAAGGGCTGATCCGTCGAACAGGTTAGCGAGTCTAGACAGCGCCAACCTCGCAGTGGCCACATCATTCAATATGAAGTAAAGAAAAGTACGCATTGGGCTACCTCACTCGTACAGGCGACCGCTACCAATTGCCCGCAGAAGGATGTTCAGGATGGTGCCGCAGGTGCTGTACCGCCGATACCGAACGATACTGCGTGATACCGCGGCAAACAGGCATGCCTGACCCGCTGTCACGAGAATTCCCTCGCCAGATGGGCGATCTCATGACGCAAAGCTCAGGTACGTTGACGGAGGGATGGGTCGAAGTGACTGGCAACCAGGCGCAAACGCACATGCAGGGATGTCGTTGCATCTACCAGTCTAGAAGCTGGCACTTACCAATACCAGAATCCTTACAACACGGAGACGGCAATCCAGCCAGCGTATATCCCGGACATCACGGCGCTGCCCACCTGCGTCAGTCAGTCGCGCTACACTGACAGCCGCACCAGCTCACCCAGACTGGCGCATTTCTATCTTCGATGTGGACGGAGGGATCAAGATGAACCGTCTAAGATACGTGCTGCGGCTTTCCTATGACATCGAGGACGCCACCGCGGACTTTATCCTGAATATCGAGGCCGCCAGGACATCGCGACAGCATGTTGTCGACGAGCAATTGACGCTGCCACCGTCGGTCGCCGTCAGCCGATATACGGACGCGACGCTGTGCAACCGGCTGCTAAGAATACGCGCGCCAAAGGGCAGCCTTTCGCTGAGCTATGAGGCCGTCGTGGACATCGACCATCGGCAGGACGACGTGGCGTTCCTGTCGGAGATACCGGTCGCGGAGATTCCCTTCGATGTGCTGCCGTATCTCGCCCCGAGCCGTTATTGTGAATCTGACCGGCTCATGGAATTTGCGATGCGGGAGTTCGGCGGCATGGAGCCTGGCTATTTCCGCGTGTTTGCGATCCGCGAGTGGGTGCGTAACCACGTGCGCTTTCTTTCCCGCTCGACGAATGAACGCACGTCAGCGACAGACACGGTCGTGGAGCGAACGGGGGTATGCCGTGACTTTGCGCATCTGATGATTGCGATCTGCCGTGCGCTGAGCGTTCCGGCCCGCATGTCCAGCAGCCTGGATTACGGTGCCGATCCCGCGCTAGGGCAGCCAGATTTTCATGCGGTGGTCGAGGTATACCTGTCGGGTCATTGGTATCTGTTCGACCCCTCGGGAGTATCCATCCCGACCGGGCTGTTGCGCATCGGCACAGGGCGGGATGCCGCGGATATCCCCTTTGCCGCGATCTTCGGCAAGGTCGAGCCCAAACGGCCCTTCATTGAAATTCAGGCCTTGACGGACGATACCGCCGGCATTGGCATGCCGCTGGCCACCATCAAGGCGATTTCAACGTGGTGAAGCGAATGGATGCCCGTCGCGTCATGGCGACACGCGAAAAGCCTTGCTTGCGCGTGGGTTAGCGCCCCCCCCCCTTCATGCCTTCCATCGCCGCATACTATTCTTCGTAAGCTTCAATGGGTTCCATGGCCTGATCAACAAATGCCGTGGCGCGCGCCGCAGCGGCTGACGGCTCAACCTGGCGATCGCTCTGGCGGTCGTCGGCGACGCTCGGTGGAAGCAGCATGTCGTCGAGCATCGCCTGGAGCTCCGGGGTATCCCACGGCTTACCCAGCCGCTCTTTCCGGTTCAAGTAGGACGGATCTCCGAGTCTCGCGACGAGGTGATCATTGCCAGAAACACACAGTAAGCAGCGCATGCAGCCATCTTCCTACTATGACCGCGTGGTCGACGTCGTGGAGGAACTCCACAAATTCACGCTGCTGGTCCGGGATCGCAGCGTCCACCTCACGGATCGGTATAGCGAGCGCAAGGAAGCAATCCCGGCGAACGCCGCCGCGCTCGCCGCGGCGGCCATGCACCATGAGCACGAAGCGCAGGTCGGCGACACCGACAGCGGCGAAGTCGAATAACGGGCAACGGGATGGCCATGGCGCCAACGCGTAGTGTGATCGCCAGACTGGGCCTCGCCCAGACGTTGGCATGGGGTTCAACGTACTACCCTGCCGGCCATGCTGGCCACACCCATGGCCCGGGATCTTGGGGTATCACCGCCCACGATCTACGCCCCGTTCAGCGCGGCGCTCATTGTGTCGGCGTTGATCGGCCCGACCGCAGGCAGGATGATCGACCGGACTGGCGGGCGCTGGGTGTTGGCCGCTACCAGCCTCGTTTTTGCTGTCGGTCTGGCGGGGCTTGGCGTCGCCCAAGGCGTCGTCGGACTCTTCGCTGCCTGGCTCATTCTCGGTGTCGGGATGGGCGCGGGCCTTTATGAAGCTGCGTTCGCCACGCTCATTGCGCTGTACGGCAATCGCTCGCGCGGCGCGATCACCGGCATCACCCTCATCGCGGGCTTCGCCAGTACCGTCGGCTGGCCACTGTCGAGGTTCATGGAGTCACACATCGGATGGCGCGGCGCCTGCCTGTCTTGGGCGGCGCTGCATCTCACACTCGGGCTTGCGCTGAATCTGAGCATGCCGCGTGTCTCGTCTGCCGCCGCTACCTTGGCTCAGGCGATATCGTCGGCAGGCGGCCTGCCCCAACCATCTGATGAGCATTCACGACGGCTTGCCTCCTACGCCCTTGCCTTCGTTTTCGCCGCTACGCGGTTCATCAGCACGGCCATGGCAGCGCACTTGCCACGACTGCTGCAGGCGGGCGGCGCGTCGCTGGCCACTGCGGTGATGGTCGGCGCATTGATCGGTCCCGCCCTGGTTGGCGCCCGGATTCTGGAGTTCGGCCTCCCGCGCAAGGTCCATCCGCTACTGTCGGCGCGCATCGCCTCCGCTTCGCATCCAGCCGGCGCCCTGGCGCTCGGTCTGCTTGGCGCGCCGGCCGCCGTCCTGTTCGGCGTGCTGCATGGCGCGGGCAACGGTATCCTCACTATCGCCAGGGCACGCTGCCCCTTGTCATCTTCGGTCCGGGTGGCTACGGCAGGCGGCAAGGCATCCTGATGGTGCCGGCCCGCATCGCGCAGGCGTCGGCTCCGTGGCTGTTTGGCATGTTGCTCGATATTGTCGGCGCCAAGTCGCTTTGGTTGTCGTCCGGCCTTGGCGCCGCGGCTATCCTGATGCTGCTGACCATACGGGAGGTCAAGTCCGTACAGGCCCAGCCCGCGTAACCCCACGCTTCAATGCCGACTCTCAGCCAACAGTCTGCTGCTGTCCGTGAACCGGTCATTTAAAGCACGAGCCACGAACGGCGGCGAAGGGTCGGAAGCGGAAGGCCGTGGCCGCAGGGAACCTGCCGGCACCGGACTTTCGTGTCCAACCTATGATCGCCAGCTTCATCAATGCGTTGGCTCCCTTACTCATCTTCCAATCGGTCGCCTCATTACGTTCACTGAAGAAACCCGCTGATGGCCGAAATGGTTGCCTGCGGTTGCTCTTCCATTAGCCAATGCCCGGAGTTCGGAATCACAACCCCCTGCACGTTGCTGGCTGCAGCCCGGGCGACGGTTTCCATCATGACACCGAAAGACTTTTCACCACCAATGGCAAGTACTGGCATCGGCAACGCTCCTTTCGCAAGGTTGACCTTGTTGTCGATGACATCCTGGTCAAAAGCGTGAAACTGCTCGAAGCCGGAATGCATCGCGCCGGGCAATGCGTAGACCTTCGCGTAGTGTTGGCGCGATGCTTCATCAAAGTTTCTGGGGTTTGCCGAGAACTCGTTCCAGAAACGGTCCAGATAAATGCGTTCGCGCCCTTTTACCAGCCGTTCCATGTCCGGGCCTCCAAAACGGAAATGCCAGAGCAGAGGGCTTTTAAGAATCTCTTCCCAGGGGCCGACGCCGGGAATCGGCGCGTCCATCAGCACGAGCCTGCTCACCCGCTCCGGCTGCTCGGCCGCGAAAGCATAGGCAACCATGTTTCCGATGTCGTGGGCGACCACATCGACTTTTCCAATTTGGAGGGCGTCCAGCACCCCGGCAATATCACGCGCCTGGTTTCTCTTTTCATAACCCGTTGCCGGATGGTTCGACAGCCCCATTCCGCGCAGATCCGGGACAACCACGGTATGGTTCACCGCCAGCTTCGCGGCGAGCGGTGCCCACATGTCGCCGGTCTCGCCGAACCCGTGCAGCAACACCACAGCGGGCCCGTGGCCGCCGACACGCACGTACATGTTCACGCCGTTGGTGGTAATGGTCTGCTTCTTGAAATCGGCCGGAAATGAAAGCACAGCGGCAGCGACCGGGAAGATTTGAAGCGAGGCAATCAACAGCAGAAAAGAAAAAATCTTTCGCATTTCCGACCCCAGTTGGTTGAAAAATCAAAACTGATTCTGGTGCGGATATTCTCACAATCAATCGCGTTTCGGGTTTCCCTGGCCATCCTGGTGCGTGAATTCACTTCGTCGATTGCCATTCCCCGCCACAGTCCTGGTCGAATCCATCTCCGTCACGCATGTCACAGCGGATCAGAAAGAACACGGGGCGGAAGCAAACAGACACGCAACGCGCTCAGGCGAGCGCGCGTTCGGTCGAGGGGCGCCTATCGACCATGCCGCCCACTTCCGCGATCAGTTCGCGCAGGCGCTCGGCCGCGATGGGCTTGTGCAGCACGCGCAAGCCGCTGGCGTGCAGCGCGCGCAGGCGATCGGGCGCCGTATCGCCGGTCACCAGCACCGCTGGTGCGTCGGTACCCAGCGCCCGGCGCAACGCGGCCACCGCGTCGATGCCGGTCACTCCGTTGCCCAACCGATAGTCGGCAAGGATCAGCCCGATCGGCGCCTGCGCATCAGTGGCCGCCGCCGCGTGGACGACCAGCACGTCGTCGACGGTGGCCCCGGCGTAGACCGGATGGCCCCACAGCGCGAGTAGTCCGCCCAGTGCCGAGCGAATGCCCGCGTCGTCATCGATCAGCACGATGCCGATTGCCTGGGTCTGGGCCTGCGCGTCGGCAGACATGGCGATGACGTCGTCGTCACCCGCCACCGCGCCCGCCACCACACCCGGCCGCTGCGTCGGCCTGACCGCCAGCGGCGCCGTCACGGCGAACATGGTGCCCCGGCCCGGAATGGAACGCAGCGCCACCCGATGGCCCAGCAGCGCGGCAAGCCGGCGCACGATCGCCAGTCCCAGCCCTAGGCCCTGTCCGTCGGGACGGCGTGCATCGGGCAACTGGGTGAACTCGTCGAATATGCGCGCCTGCTCCGCCTCGGGAATGCCCGGCCCCTGGTCGATGACCTGGATTTCCACCGCGCCCGTCCGACGCCGGCAACCCACCAGCACACGGGCACCCGGCGCATAGCGCAGCGCATTCGACAGCAGGTTGTCGATGATGCGATGCAGCAGCGCGGGGTCCGTGTCGATCCAGACATCGGCGCCGTGCACCCGTAGCTGGCCGCCCTGCTCCCGGGCCAGCTGCGCGTACTCGTCGCCCATTTCGACCAGCCAGGTGCCGAGCCACAGCGGCTGGCGACGCACCGGCATCAGCCCGGCATCGAGCCGCGACGCATCGAGCAGGCCGTCGAGCATGGTGCCGATCTTGTCGAGCGTGCCGTCCAGTCGGCCAGCGATATGGGCAGCCTGCGCGGCGGGCACATCCGTGCGGCGCGCCAGGCCAGCGAGCGTGGCGGTCAGCAGGCCCAGCGCGTAAACCGGTTGGCGCAGGTCGTGGCTTGCGGCGGCCAGAAAGCGTGTCTTCGCCAGATCGGCCTCGGTCGCGCGGTCGCGCTCGTGCTTGAGTTCGCCGATCAGGGCCAGGTTCTCGAAGCGAAGCCGCACGCTTTCGCGTAGCGTGCGGTGCGTGTTACGGCTGTAGTACAGGTTCACCGCCAGCAAGCACAGCGTGAACAGCAGGTAGATCCTGTAGACCGTGCCGTCGTGGACGAAGCAGTACAGCGCAAACGGCGCCAGCATGGCCACGATGGTGCCGATGGCCGTGGGCCGATGGGCCGATAGCGACGGCACGGCCCCGCCCGACATGCCGGCCAGCACGACGCACGCAAACGCCACCAACGCCGGCTGTTCGGGCAACAGCCAGGAGGACCCCACCAGGCCCCACATCAGTGCAGACAACCACGACATCACCATGAAGCTGCGCGCCCAGCGGGCCGGCACGATCGGGCCTCGCTGGCGGAAGAAATGGATCGAATGCACGATCCGCAGCGCGGTCAGGACGTAGATCGCACCGCTCCAGACCAGCAGGACAGCCATCGGCACACTGTCGCGCAGGATCGCGATGACGGGCAACGGGATGACGAAATTCGCCGCCAGCACCGCGTTCGACTGCCGGTACAGCAGGCGCACCAATTCGACGTCGGTCGGATCGGCGCCCGTTGCGCCAGGCAGTTCTTTTTGCGTCATCGGAGGGGCAGCTGGCTCAAAAAAAGCGGGAGTAAGTGGCGTCGGCGCCTGATATTATCCGTTTGCTGGCGAACAGACAAAGGGCCTTTTTCCCGTGGCGCACCAATGTCTGCTATGTCCGCGATCCTCCACGCCCCAACCCCATGACCGCTTCGCCCTCGCCCACCCGCATTGCGCTCGCCGACGATCACGCCATCGTGCTCGAAGGATTGAAGCTGCTGCTGTCGGCGGTGGACGGCGTGACGGTGGTGGGCACCGCCGTGGACGGCGCCGCGCTGCGTACGCTGCTGGCCACGCAACCGGTGGACCTGCTGGTGCTGGACCTGCATATGCCGGCGCTGGACGTGCGACTGTTCCTGGGCGAGGCGCGGACCCGCTTTCCGGCGATGCGCGTGCTGGTGCTGACCGGCGATGGCGATGCGCAGGCGATGTCCGTCACCATGGCGGCGGGCGCGCATGGCTTCCTCGTCAAGCGCAGCGATGTCAGCGAACTGCTGCCCGCCATCGAGGCGCTACGCCTGGGCCAGCCCTACATCGGCGCGGGAATCCGCCACGGCGCTCATGTTGGCCAGCGCCCGCCTGCCCACGCCGCCGCGACGGTGCCAGATGCCGACGACGTACTGACCCGCCGCGAATGCCAGATCCTGGCACTGATCGCGCGCGGCGCCACGGCCAGCGAGATCGCGGCAGAACTGAGCATCAGCCCGCTCACCGTCCGCAAGCATCGCGAGAACCTGATGCGCAAGCTGTCGCTGCACAACACGGCGGAACTGGTGGCCCATGCGGTCCGGGTGGGTTTGCGCACCGTATAGCCCCGATCCCCTCTGCCAACAGGGCTCCATCCGCTCCGCCACGCCAGTTTCCACCGCGCCACCACCCCGAAATACGACGGGTGCCGTATTTTCCCCGCCCGCCCTGCCCGGTATATTTCGCCCGCTCGCCTCGCAAGCCACGCGGCGAAGCACCACATAAACACACAATAAATATCGGAAGCGCGGCGCCAGTCGTGCCTCCAAGGGTTGACGGGACATCCATGGCACAACTGCTCTTCTATCGGCAGCCGGAGATGCTGAACCGCTACCGCCATCGCCATCTGCGCATGCTGCCGGTGGACAACGCGTACGGTTTCGCACGGCACACCAATTCCACCGTACTGACGCTGGCCGAGTTCGGCATCGCCAGCCGCGTCTACCCGATCCTCTTTGCGGGCGATGCCACCGGCAAGCCTGTGCCGGTGGTGCTGCTTGGCGTGCGCAGCGACGAGAACCTGTTCGTCGACGCGGACGGACGCTGGGATGCCCCGTATGTGCCGGCCTTCGTGCGCCGGTATCCGTTCGTGCTGGCCGACGACGGCGGGCAATGGAACGTCTGCATCGACCGCGCCTATCCCGGCTTCGTCGACGACGCCGCCAGTGAACTGGGCACGCCGCTGTTCGGCGACGACAACGAGCCGCTGCCGGCGCTGCGCGGCAGCATCGACTTCCTCGAAGCGTTCCAGCGTACGTTCGAACGTGCCGTGGCCTTCGCCGCCGAACTGGCCGCGCACGACCTGCTGACCGAGGTACACGCCGTGGCCGACGTGGGCGAGGCCGGCCGGTTCTCGCTGTCAGGCCTGCTGGCCGTCGACGAGGCGCGGCTCGCCGCCCTGCCCGCCGAGGTGCTGCAGCGCTGGCTCACGGACGGCACGATGAAGGCGGTGATGGCCCATCGGCTCTCACTCGACCGTCTGCCACAGCTCGCCCAACGGCTGCGGGAACGCCTACCGGCGACGTCCGACAGCAGCGATCCGGCACCAGAAGCCGTTGCCGCCACCGACGCCGACGCCATCGAAGCCTGACTGCGTCGCTGACATGACATCTTGACGCGCCCCGGGGCCAGCCTCGCGGGCGCGCGGTAACTGGCCGCCCATCGCCGGCACGCACGGGTTTTCAGTTCAACACATCAACGGGTTGTCGCTCCGTGCCATGCCGCGCGGGCGCCGGGGGAAATCGCCATGAAGAACCACGCCACGCGGCTGCGCCGCGAACGTCTTGTCGCGCGCAAACTGTCCATTGCCATCGCCACCCTGATCGGCACGGCTGGGGTGCTCGGCGAAGCGGCGGCACAGGTCGTCGCCTCGGGCAAGACCGGTACGACGGTCACCCCGGGCGCCACCGTCACGCGTGTGGACACCACCAGCAAGGTCGGGGCCACGGCCTTCAACGACTTTTCCGCGTTCAACGTCAGCGACGGTCACACGGTCAACCTGAACCTGCCAGCCGGCACCAGCGCGCTGATCAACCTGATCGGCGGCGGCCGCAGCCGGATCGACGGCACCGTCAACGCGCTCAAGGACGGCCGGATCGGCGGCAACGTGTTCTTCGCCAACCCCGACGGCTTCCTGATTTCCAGCTCGGGGGTGATGAATGCCGGCTCGCTGCACCTGTCAGCGCCGTCGCGCGGCTTCATGGACAGCTTCTTCCTCGGCAAGGACCAGCCGAATAGCGACGCCGTCGACCAGCTGATGCAGGGCCAGCAGCCCATCGAGCCACACAGCCTGATCGAGGTGCGGGGCCGCCTGAACGCGGCCGACACCATCGACCTGCGCGCCGGAAGGATCGTCGTCGGCAACACCGCCCAGTTGCGTGCCGGCGTGCCGCAGGCCGAGTTCGACCAGATGGTGAACACCGCAGGCATCACGCAAGCCGGCCAGGTGGTGGCGGTACAGGGGCGCATCTTCCTCGCGGCCACCGGCGATGTCGACATCAGCGGCCGGCTCGACGCGGCGGCCACGCCCGACAACGGTGGGCAGATCGACGTCACCTCGGGCGGCCGGCTCGACGTGCATGGCGGCGCCATACTGAACACCCGCAGCGGGGCCGGCACCGGCGACGCCATCAAGGACGGCAGCATCAAGCTGCTGGCGGAGTCCATCAATACGGCCGGCACCGATCTGGTCTCGTCCGTGACATCCGAGGCTTCCGTCAACATCGCCGACGCCACGCTAACCAGCGGCGATATCTCGATCGACGCCCGTAGCCAGGCCATCTACAAGAAGAACATCACCTCGCTCGCCGATGTGCCCGTCGTCACCAGCGGTTCGCTCGGGCTGGCGGACCTGATCGGTGACGTCACGCTCGGTGCCATGCAGACCCGCAGCCGCGCCAGCGTCAATATCGGTGCCGGCGCCAATATCCAGGCAAGCGGCACGCTGGCGATGAAGGCAGAATCCACCGCCGAGACCACGTTCAGCCAGATGTCGCTGTGGAACATGCTGGTGCCGTTCAGTGTCGATTTCCTGAAGGCCGACGTCGATTCGGCGGCCTCGGTATCGGTGCAAGCCGGCGCCGCCCTGCGCGCAAACACGCTGGTGGCCGAGGCTGTCAACAAAGCCACGCTCGACGTTTCGGTCACCTCGATTTCCACCGAGGACAACGTCGCCGTAGGCGTGGCGCTGACCAGTGCGCGCGCCAACGCCAACGTGGACGTTGCTGCCGGCGCGGGCGTCAACGTCACCGGCGACGTGCGGCTGGCCGCCAGCAATACCAACAGCTTCAACACATCAATGAGCCAGACCGCAAACGACGACGGTGTGGCCGGCGGCGCGGCCGCGATCTTCGACGGGCAGACGGCGGCCACGGTACGGCTCGGCACCGACCTGGTCGGCGCGCGCGACGTCACGCTCGCCGCGCAGGACGACACGCTGAAGAACCGCACCAATGCGTCGTCCACGGTGGGCGGCATCCACCTGCTGCAACGCGTCTCCGGCATCGGCACGCGCGGCGCCGAGATGGTCCAGAAATACTTGCTGAACAGCAAGAACGGGACGCCCAAGGTCGACGACCGCGCCGATTCCGATGGATCGCCGTTCAAGCTGTCCGGCGCGCTGTCATACACCGACTTCTCCAGCGGCGCCAACGCCGAGGTGGCGAATGGCGTGCACATCGACGCTACCGGCAACGTGGTGGTGGCCGCCACCGTGAGCGATGCGCAGATCCACGCCATGAGCGCCAGCTCGGCCGAGCAGGACACCTCCAGCGGCAACCAGAACAGCACCTCGGAAGCCTCGGTCAGCGGCGCGGTGACGCTCGGCTTCTACCGTCACGAGGCCAATGCCCGCGTGGGCGACGGGGCGACCATCACGGCCGGTCAGTTCGGGCTGCTCTCGGACGTCTCGCTGCCCTACGCGTTCACCTGGGGCAAGTTCGACAACCTCGATGCGCTGATCGCCAAGGCCACGGCAACGCTAGGGCTCTCCGACCAGCTCACGGGCTACGCCAACGCCTCGACGAGCGCGCACGATGGCGACCTCGGCGTGGGGGGCGCGGTCAGCTACCTCGACTTCACCAACCGCAGCCGCGCCACAGTAGGCGATGGCGCGTCGGTCACCGTCAAGCCGTCCGCCAACGGCACCTGGGGCGCGGACCTCGGCAACGGCACGCGCGCCGATTTCGATGCGGCCGTGCACGTCAAGGCGACGATGGAGACCGAGGGCGCTTTCTCGGCGGGCAACCTCGGCCTGACTGGCAACGGCAGCGGTGGCAGCGGCGATTCCGCATCGGTCGGCGGAGCCTACAACCAGGTCAACTTCGATAACGGCGTGGAGGCCCGCGTCGGTCGCGGCGCGGTGATCGGCGGGAACGTCGTGAACGCCGATGGCACGGCCGGCGCACGCGTCGACGTGGCCGTCACGGCGGACGCCACGGAGCGCCTGTTCGTACTGACCCCCAGCGCGGGCCGGGGCGGCGGCTTCGGCCTGAACGGCACGTTCGCATACGCCAACACCGCCCATGCGACGACAGCCGTCATCGATGCCGGTGCGCAGGTAATGGCCAACAAGGTGCGCGTGGCCGCCCAGGACGACACCGTGATCTGGTCCGTGTCCGGCGGCATCAACAAATCCGAAAGCGCTAGCGTGGGGCTGGGCAATGCACTGATCGAGGTTGCCACCGACACCGAGGCCCGCATCGGCAGCGATCAGGCCGGCGCCGACGCGGTCACCCTCCTGGCATCGAACGTCGATGTCGGCGCACGTACCGACGGTCGCGTCGAGAGCATTGCCGTGGCGGGCGCCATCACCACGCAGGCGGCCCCCGAAAAGCCCAAGGAACCCAAGCCCAAGAAGGAACCGTCCGACCCGGGCTTCTTCGACAAGCTCGGCGGCAAGCTCTCCACGCTGGGCACCGCGCTGAAATACACCCTCCTTGGCGACGACCAAGCCCCGCAGACCACGCCAAAGTTCGGGCTCGGCGTCTCGGGCTCTTCGGCAATCAACCTCGTGTCGATGAAGACCAGCGCCGGCGTCAGCAACGCGAACCTGACGCTGGACGAAGGCGACCTGGCGGTCACGGCGGTCAACAACACGGACATCGGTGCTTTCAGCGGCGCCGCGGCCCTGACACGGGCCAACGCGCAGAGCAGCCAGGGCAGCGCGGCCATTGCCGGCGCCCTGGCGCTCAACGACCTGGCCAACACCACCGAAGCCACGCTGCACAACGCGAGCGTTACCGATGCCACACGGGTCGACGTGATGGCGCTGTCGGGCGGCGAGCAGCTTTCCGTGGCGCTAGGCCTGGCCGTCAATGCCTCGGCCGACCAGAGCAAGGCGGCTTCGGCGGCCGGCTCGGTCTCGGTCAGCACCGCGCGCAATGCCGTGCGGGCCACGGTGGACGACAGCACGATCACGGGCCAGGCCCACCGCACCGACATCGATGTGCTGGCCTATGACCGCACCACGCTTGGCACCGGGGGCGGTGCCTTGCTCGGCGGTGGCCGGGGCGGCGTGGGTGCCGCCGTCACGTACAGCGATATCGGCAATACGTCGGCGGCCATCGTGGACAACACGGCGATCACCGGTGCCGGCGACGTGCAGGTGCAGGCGCTGACCGCGAGCCTGATCGGCGCCGGCGGCGCCATGGTCGCGGCTACCGGCTCGAGCAACAACGTCACGCTGGGCGGCGCATTCGTCTTCAACGACATCGGCAACGTCGTGCAGGCCAGCATCCGCAACGGCTCGCGTATCGACGCGGGCAACGTGGCGGTACGGGCCAGCGATACGGCCCGCATCGACGGGCTGGACGCCGTGATCGACCAGCACGATGGCGCCGGCAGTGCCTCGGGTTACGACTACACTGGCGCCGGCGCGGGCAATACCGACACCGATGGCGCCAGCATCGTCGCCGTGGCCGGCAACGTCCAGGTAGGCGGCAACAACGTCGGGGCGTCGATGCTGTTCAACACGATCGGCAACCGCTTCACGGCCGAGATCGACCAATCGACCGTCACGGCGGCCGCCGGCGTGGACGTCACGGCGCACAGCGGCGCCACCATCTTCGGCTATGCGGCCGGCGTGGGCGTGGGCACCGGACAGTTCTCCGGTGGCGGCTCCGTGGTGATCAACGAGATTGGCAACACCGTCACCGCACGCATCGGCGGCGACAAGGCCGCGATAACCGCCGGCGCCTTGCAGGTGGCCGCCAGCGATGCCTCGCACATCAGCGCGGTGGCCGGCCAGATCAACGCCAGCCTGGGGACGGGCGCAGTGGGCGCGGCCGTCAGCGTCAACGAGATCGGCAATACGGTCGAAGCCAGCGTGACCGATGCCGCCTTGCACATCGGGGACGCGAACACGATTCGCGCCGACAACACGTCCCGGATCGACACGCTCGCTGCCTCGGCGGGCGGCGCGCCCAGCTTCGCGGTCAATGGTTCCGCGGCCACCGCGACCATCGCCAACACCACGTCGGCACAACTGGTCGATGCCACGGTCGTGGGCGATGCCCAGCAGCTGTTCGTGCTTGCCACGGACAGCGCGCTGATCCGTTCGCTGTCCGGCTCGGCCGCCGGCAGCGGCAGTGCCGCATTCGGCGCCGCCGCCACAGTCAACCAGATCGACAGCGTGACGTCGGCCGGCATTCACGGCGGCGACGTCGAGGCCGGCAACGTCACGGTGGCGGCCACTACCGATGCGGCCATCGACACGCTCGCTGCCAGCGGCGCTGGCAGCGGCTCGGTGGCCGTGGCCGGTTCGTTCGCCACCAGCCTGCTCGGCGGCAGCACGTCGGCGGTGATCGACAACGGGGCCACGGTGCGGGCCTGGCAGAACGTGGGCGTGCTGGCCCGACGTGACGACCGCGTGACGGTTGCTGCCGGCGGCGTAGGCATCGGCGTCGGTGTGACCGGCGTTGGCGCAGCCGCCGTCGTCAATGTGATGGACGCCGCCACGTACGCGGGCATCGTCGGGAACGGCACACAGGTCAATGCGCTGGCGCTCGACCCGGCCGCGAAGCTGAACGTCCAGAGTGGCGCGCTCGCCGGCCTGGCCAATCTCGCCGACGGCACCGACCTCGGCCATTACGCTCGCAGCGACCTGGCCGGCATGCGCGAAACGCTGGCGGTGTCCGGCGTGGCGGTCAACGCCACAGCCACGCATTCGGTAGAAAGCCTGGCGGCGACGGTGGGCGGTGGCACCTATGCCGGAGTGGGCGTGACCACGCAGGTCGACGTGGTGGGCGGCCGGACCGTGGCCGAGGTGCGCGACGCCAGCGTCAACCTGCTGGACGGCGCCGGTCTGGCCCAGGGGCTGGACGTGCGCGCCGCCGACCACGCCTATGCGAACAGCTTTGTCGGCGCGCTGGGCGGCGGCGCAGTTGGCGTGGCCGCTGCGGCGGACACCCATGTGTTCGACGGCACCACGCGCGCGCAGATCGTGGACAGCAACGTGCAGGCGCGCGGCACGGCCAGCATCGTCGCGCAGTCGAGCCAGAGCGCGGCGTCGGTCGCGGCCGGCGGCGCGGCCGGCCTCGCGGGCGTGGCTGGCACCGGTTCGCTAGCCAAGTTCACCAGCACAACCCAGGCCGCGCTCAGCGGCGGCACCACGGAGGCCGGTGCCCTCTCGGTCGATGCCGATCACCTCAGCCGCATGGCGCTGGGTGCCGGTGCGCTGTCGGGCGGCGGCGTGGCGGTGTCTGGCAGCTTCGGCGTGGGGCTGGACCAGAGCCAGACCACTGCGACGATCGATGGTGCCGGGATTCGCGCCACGCGCGGTGTATCGGCCACGGCGGACAGCCGCACCGAGATCGACAACTGGAGTGTCTCTGGCGCGGGCGGCGGCTTCGGCGCCGGGGCCGGCTCGGCCGCTGTCGTCCTGACGGAAGGCGCGACACAGGCCTGGGTGGCCAACAGCCAGATCGCCGGCTCGACGATCGGCAACGACGTGACGCTCACCGGCACCATCCAGTCCGCCACCATCGACAACAACCGGCTGGTGGGCACTGATGCCGGCGGCCAGGCGATGGGCGGCACGCTGCAGGGCACGAACGGCGCGACGCTGTCCGATGCCAAGGTCTGGACCGAAACCGACACGAAAGGCCGAAAGACCACGCTGGTCACGGGTTCGTTGCGCGATGCCAGCGGCGCCCTCGCCCCGTTTGAAGGCGAACTGCGCGACGGCGTGCTGTACGACCCCAACGGTACGGTGATCGCCACGCTGGTTGGCGCGGCACCGCAGCAGGCCATCGCAGGCGCCGGCTCGCTCACGGTCAGCGCCACCGACCGCACGACCGTCGACAATCTCGCCGGCGGCGCCGGGCTGAGCGGCGGTGCTGGCGTCGGTGCGGCGGCGGTAGTCACACGCGTGGACAACACGGTCACTGCCTGGATCGACCGTAGCGATGTGAAGACCCAGGGCGACGTGACGCTCCAGGCGCGTGCAGAGCGCGACCTGTCGGCCCAGGCGATATCGGCCGGCGTGGGCTTCACCGGCGCGGGCCTGGCCGGTTCGGTGGCCGTCACGCTGGTCGGTCAGGGCCTGGGCGGCGACGCCGCGCAGCAGCTCGATCACAACGGCGACGGCACGCTGAGCAAGGTCGAGGCACTCGGCCAGCAGGCCAAGGTCGGCGCCAGCGGGTTCGGCAATGCCCTGGACAACGACACCCGGGCGGCGCTCAACCAGCGCACCGGGGTCTCCGTGAAATCGGGCATCAACGCGTCTGACCTCGACGCGCGCACGGCGGCGGTGATCTCGGGCTCTACCGTTGTGGCCGGCGGCGACGTGCGCCTGGACGCCAGCGAAAGCGACCACAACGACATCCTGGTGGGCGCTGCCGCTGGCGGGTTCGCCGGCGTCGGCGCGGCGGTAGGTGTCATGCAGATCCGCCACAACGTCGATGCGCTGGTCGACGGCGCCTCCACGCTGACGGCTGGCGGTGCCATCCGCCTTAGCGCCGGCACCGGCGCGCTCGGCACGAACGCGCCGGCCGCCCAGGTACTGGCGTACCAGGGCTCAGGGGGCGTGGCTGCGATCGGTGCGGCGGTGGCGACGGTCGACATCGCCAACCAGGTGTCGGCGCGAATTGCAGGCGGCGCCTCCGCGCAAGCGGGAGACGACGTTGCCGTGACGGCCGAAGACGCGACCGATGCCAACGCCGAAGCCCAGGGCTATCAGATTGGACTGGTGGCGGCGGGCGCCGCCGTGGCGACGGCCGACAAGTCTGGCCAGACGCTCGCCGCCATCGGCGATGACAGTGGCCTGCGCACCAACGTGGCCGCGCAAGGCGACGTCACACTCGGCGCACAACGCAACGGCCGGGTTGGCAGCCTGGCGCGTGCCGGGTCCGGCGGCGCCGGCGCAGCCACGGGTTCCGGTGCCACGGCCACCGACGACGGCATCGTCACCGCCAGCATCGCCAATGCCACGGTGCAGGCCGGCGGCACGGCAAGCGTGGTGGCGGCGGCCGCACCCCAGACACAGGCCCGCGCGGAAGGCTACAACGGCGCGGTATACGCAGCCATCGGCGCCTCGGTGGCCAAGGCGACCGCCGCCACCACCGCGGGCGCCACGATCATGGGCAGCAGCATCGTCGCCGGCGGCGTGGAGGTGCGCGCCGCCACGATGCGCACCGCGGGCAGCCAGAATGCCGACGCCTTCGCCCGCGCCACGGGCGGCGCCGGGCTTGTGGGCGCCAATGCCACCGACGCCGACGCCCTGACGCAGACCACAAGCCGCGCGACGATCGGCGGCAACACGGTCCTGCTGGTGAGCAACGCCACGCGTGTCAGTGCCAGTTCCGACACCGGCACGCACGCCAATGCCAACGGCATCACCGTGGGCGGCGTGCTGGCCGTCGGCGCCAACATCGCGCAGGCCGATGCCGATACCGCCACCACGGCGACCATCGAAAACGGGGTGACCGGCCAGGCCGGCACCACGCTGACCGTGCAGGCCATCGGTACCGACGAGACCACCGCGCAGGCCATGTCGGGCAGCGGCGGGCTGATCTCCGGCGCGGCGGCCGTCGCCGACACGCGCAACCAGTCGCGCACCACGGCAGCGCTGGGCGGCGGCACCAGCAGCCAGGCGCTGCTGGCGACTGGCGCGGGCGGTTACGGGAAGATCGTCGTCGATGCCCTTCACACCGCACGCTTCAACGGCGAGGTAGATTCGGTCAACGCCGCGCTGGTGGGCGCCAGTGGCGCCCTGACGCGCCATGACGTCGACGCCAGCGTGACTGCGGCCATCAGCGACGGCGCCAACCTCGTCAGCCATGGCATCGAGGCCACGGCGGCGAACCTCGTGCGCAAGCCATGGCTCGACGATGGCGAGTACAACGCCGAGGCGGGCTCGGGCGGCTTCCTGAACGGCTCGGCCGTGGTCAGCGAAAGCGACATCGATACCGTCACCCGCACGCTTGTCGGCCAGAACGCCTCGGTGCGCATCACGGGTGATCGCGACGATCCGGGCCGCACGCGCTTCACCGCGTACAGCGACGTCCAGGCGCGCGACAAGACCCGCCTGGACTCGGGCGGCGTGCTCGATATCGCCCGCGCCGAATCGCTGGTCCATGACCATTTCGACACGGCCGTCGTCATCGCCCAGGGCGCCAACATCGATACCGTGGGCGACGCCAGCTTCGCAGCGCGCGTGGCCAGCGATATCGAGACCAGCGCCAATGCCAAGACCTATGGACTTTCGAGTGCGGCGCAGGGCAATTCGGCCGCAACCGTCACCGGCACGCTGGCCGTCAATATTGCCAGCGGTGCGGCGATTCGCGCCGACGGCAACGTCAACCTGCTGGTGGGTTCCGATGCGGACGGCAATGCCAACGCCGTACGCGCGGTGGCCCGCACCGACCTGTTCAACAAGTCGATCGTGCCGGTGCAGACCGACCCGAATGCCGACGCCGCGATCGACATCCAGGGCCGCATCGACGTGGCCGACGGTGCCGCCGTGCGCAGCGTCAAAGACGTCAACCTCTATGCCGAGCGCGGCAACCTGCTGGCCGACGGCAAGGGCGTGGGCAAGGACCTATGGCGCGAGGCGGCGGCCGCGGTGGGCAGCTTCTTCTCGAACCTGTTTGGCGGCGGCGACATCTCGCTGGACATCGAAGGTGGCTCCAGCAAGACCGATGTGGCGAACCGCGTGGACATCGCCGGTAATGTGCAGGCAGGCATCCAGAACAAGCAGATCCTGCGCGTGGAAGACGCCGCCGATGGTTCGCTGAAGGTGCTCGAGCAGTCAGAAGGCATCACCTTCCGCGAGACCACAATGGACCTCGTGGCGAACCTGCAGGCGGAGATCGATGCCTACACGCGGGCGCGCCAGCAGTACGCGGCGGCCGGCGACGCGTTCGTGGCGCAGATCGACGCCGAGATTTCGCGCCTGCAGCAGGAACTGGCGGCGTTTGGCGGCGTCTCGTCCAAGACCGTCAAGGTGATCGCGGTGGACCCGGTCTACGCCAGCGGCGGCGACGTCAACGTCAAGGCCGACGTGCTGACCGTGGCGGCAACCGGCAAGGTCAACGCGCCCGGCGATGCGCTGATCAACATCGACTCGTCGAGCAACCGCTACCTTCAGGTCTCCAAGCTGGAGATCCCCGAGGACCAGGGCGGACACGTGACCTTCAACAACGCATCGGTCACCACACTTGCCGACATCACCCAGCGCAACCTGGGCCAGGAAAACGCGGGTAGCGGCACGCTGGTTACCGGGACAGCCAGCGGCAAGCCGGCGATCAACGTGACGCAACGCTACCAGGCGTTGAACACCGGCGACGCGAATGCCCAATCTCCAGACCTGCTGATCACCGGCGACGTGCTGAACCTGGGCGGCAACATCTCCATCGAGAGCAAGGAAGGCAGTGTGCTGGTCAAGAATGGCCAGCAAGGAAACGGCACGATGGCGGGCAGCCGCATCCTGGGCCAGACCGTCAGCATCACGGCGGGCCGCGACTTCGTGATGTCCCCGACGGACGGCTATTTCCACGTGGCGGGCGATCCGTCGGCCACCTGGGACGCCGTGGCGCAGGCGCTCGAAGCGAAGTACCGCGACTACTCCCTGCGCTATGGCACCGACCCCGCCAACTGGCCCAACCCGAGCGGCACAATCGAGACCGCCAATCCGGGGGCGATTCCGCTGGCCAGCGGCGTTGGCATCATTGCCGGCAACAACGTGTTCCTGAACGCGCGGGTGCTCAATATCAACGGGCTGGTGCAGGCCGGCCTGCCGGACTGGTCGATCGTGCTCGACGCGGAACGCGCCGGCGGCACCAGCATCGCGGCACAGATCGCCAATGCGGCCGCCGACTACGCTCAGCAGCTGAAGGCCGGCGTCAAGCCGGGCGACATCAAGACCCGCTACGAGCTATCGGGCGTGCGGATGACCGGCACGGACAGCCTGATCCACGCAGTCTACGACGTGGTCTCGCAGGAAATCGTGCTGGACAACGTCCGCGTGCAAGGCGGCTACATGGAGCTGACCGGCCAGATCCTGAACACCGGCGGCGGCGAACTGCGCGTGATGGACGGCTACGGCCGCATCAACGTGCAAAACGACACCAACTACACGGTGCGCCTGAACACGCTCGACGTCGGCAGCAACATCGAGGGCACGATCAAGATCACCGACACGTCGGCGATGCTGTTCGACGGCCAGCCGCTCTCCTCGACGATCTACCGGCGCATCGGCAACCAGATCACCCAGGAGACCGTGCGCGACGGCGCGGTGGTCTCCACGGCGAATCTGGGCGAAGGCCGCACCGCCGCCTACACGCCACTGTCCGGCCTGCGGTACGGCTGGACCTCAGGCCAGAAGCAGACGTTCCAGCGCGAGCTGGTCAACTACACCACCAAGGGCTGCTATGGCGCCGGCGGCGACGGGTGCGCCAGCGACGACTCCAGCGACTCCTGGCGCACGGGCTGGTATGCGTTGGAGAGCGGCAAGCAGATCTATGACCGTACCGGCTTCGTCACCCGCGATCTTGCGCACGAGAACGACGCCTATCTCTACGAGTTCCAGACCCGGACGGTCAAGGACACCACGCATGTGTCGACCTACGACACCGGCAAGTATGGCTGCGGCGTCTACTGGTGCGACAGCGAGATCTTCGTCTACCAGTACGAGAAGCAGGACTTCCACAAGCACTCGGTCAAGGCCGACTACGCCATCGGCATCTCGTTCGTTGGCCATGACACCGGCAGCGTCAATGTGACCGGCAAGGGCAACGTGGTCATCGGCAGCACGGTCAACGCCGGCAACGGCACGGCCTCGATCACCTCCACTGCCGGCAGCATCAACGCCGCGGACCGCACCGTCGTGGTGGGTCAGGACGTAAACCTGTCGGCCGCCACCGGCATTGGCAACAACGGCAATGCCATCTCGGTGGACGTGCAGGACGGCGGCCTGCTGAACGCGAGCACTGTCGCGGGCGACGTGTCGGTGCGCGAGCGCAGCGGCGACATGCTGATTGGCCGCGTCGGCACGGGGGCCGGCACCGTCACGCTCGACGCCGACGCGTCGATCCTGGCAGGCCGGCCTGCGGCTGGTGGTCAGCCCGACATTCGCGGTACCTCGCTGAACCTGATCGCACGCGGTGGCACGCTGGGCACGGCGGCCCGGGCGCTGGAGATCCAGACGGACGGCGTCAATGGCAAGCTCGATGCGCAGGCCAATAGCGACATCTTCCTCACCCAGCGCGACGGCGACCTGCGTCTGAACCGCGTGGTGTCGCACGGGCGCGACGTCAGCATTGTGCTCGACAACGGCAGCTTCATCGACGCCAACGACAACAGCACGCGAGACACCCGCACGCTGGCGCAGCTCGAATCGCTGTGGAGCGACATGCAGTTGCTGGGAGAAGGTGCCCAGGCCAGCGCCGACCAGGCGCTGCGCAGCCTGGTCGGCCTGCGCGACCGCGAGTACCAGACCTACTGGAACCTGCGCAACCTGCGCCAGGTGGTGGGGCCGGACGGCAACCCGATGCTGGTGGCCGACGCCTACGATCCGGCCACGGCCTCGCCCGAACTGCAGGCGCTACATGCCGGCTTCAGCCATCTGACCACTGCCGACGGCACGGCCAGCGACCTGACGCAGCAGTACCAGGCTGGCTTTAGCTACGCCGGCTACGTCACCGCCGAGGACAAGGCATCGGTGACTACCGGCGCTACGTGGACGGCCAATGAACTCAAGTACGGCATCGGCCGCGCGGTCTACAACAAGACCACCACCGATACCGAAACGCAGATCGAGCAGCCCAATATCGAGGCCCGCAATGTCTCGCTGGTGGCGCGCAATGGCGGCGTCGGCACGCTGAAGGGCGAGGTCCTGATCGATGCCTCCACGGCTGGCGCCACGCTGACGCAGGCGCAGCGCGAGGCGCTGGCCACGGCCGAGGCCGATGACGTGGCCGTGCTGGCCAACGGGCAGTTGCGCATCCTCCAGCGCGACGACGTCGACGTGGCCAGTACCGGTGCCATCTCGATCACGGCGGACAAGCACATCTACCTCGGGTCCGAGACCGACCTCAATATCGATGCGGTGAAGGCCGGCGACACGATCCGCGTCAAGGGTGCAGGCGGTATCTACAGCGTCACGACCGATCCGGCGCGTCCGAATCTCGAAGGCGGCAGCGTGGTGCTGGAAGCCGCCGACGGCGGTGTGGGCACTGCCGCCAATCCGCTGACCACGCAGATTGCAGATGGCGGCACGCTGACCGCGCGTGGCGCGCTCGGCGTACACGTCGCGCAGCTTGCCGGCGATCTGAACGTGGCGGAAATCTACTCGCCCGGCGCAGTGTCGCTGTCGGCCCGTGCGGGCAACATCGTCGACGCGCGGGGCCCGGACCGGCTGCAGGCGATCCAGGCCGGATCGCTGGCGTTGCAGGCGGCCGGAGCGATTGGCAGCAGCGTCAACCCGCTCGCGCTGACGGTGCTCGCCGATGGCAATGTAACGGCCACGGCGTTGCAAGGGATCTTCCTCGGTAGCGACCAGCGTGCGCTGGCACTGGGCGACATTGTCGCAGGCGGCGAGGTCGGCATCGCGGCGACGGGCGGCGACCTGACGCTGTACGGCACGGTCGTCGGCACCGAGGTGGCGCTGAGCAGCGCGCGCGGGCTGGTCTTCGCGGCAAGCAGCAACGTCCGCGCGGCCGGCGGACTGTTCCTGCAAGGCGAATCCGTGACGATGGCGGATGGCGCCGCCGCCGAGGCGGCCGGGCGTATCGACGCGGTTGCCAATGGCGACATGGCCCTCGGCCAGCTGACAGCCGCAGCCACCGCGGCGGACGCCATCCGCCTTACCGCTGGCCGCAATATCACTGACGCCAATGGTGACGGCATCAACCTGGCGACGCGCGCACCGGGCGCCGGCATCGTGCTGGCGGCGGAAGGCAGCATCGGTGCGAGCGACGCGCTGGAGATCGTCACGTCGTCACTCGATGCACGTAGCGGCCGCAACCTCGCCCTCGCCGCGCTGGGCAACCTGGATACGATGTCCGTCACAGCTACCGGCCATGCGGCACTCGATATCGCCGGTTCGCTCGCGGGCGGCCGCCTCGCCAGCGGCTCCGCCGAACTGGTCGTCACCGGCAACGCTGCGCTGCATCAGTTGACGGTGGCGGATAACGCCGGGATGCGTATCGGCGGCACGCTGACTGCCGCGAACCTGCAGGCAGGGGCGCTGTCCGCCGATATCGGCGGCGATGTGGTGATCGGCCAGTTGGCGAGCAGCGGCCCCGCCCGCGTCACGGGCGGCGGAAATCTGCGAGTGGATGACGCATCGGCCGACGCCCTTGTCCTGCAGGCAGCCGATATGCTGACGGCCACGCGGATCACGGCGGGCAGCGCGCAGCTTGCCGCCGGTGGCGATCTCAACGTCGGCAGGCTGTCCGCCACGAGCGAGGTGCTGGCCGCTGCCGGGCACGACCTGCACGCCAATGCGGTGCAGGCCAACACGATGACGCTGTCGGCAGGCAACGCGCTGCGCGTCGACGAGGCCCGCGCCCAACAGCATGCCGCGTTTGGCGCGCGCACCATCGTCGCCAACGTGCGCGCCACGGACCCCGCCACGCCGCTGACACTGGCAGCCACCGGTACGAACGGCCTTGCCGCCACTGCGGTGGATACCGACAGCGGCGCGCTCGCCGAGCGGATCGACCTGACGATCGACAGCACCGCAGGCGCCAACTTCGGCAGGCTGTGGACGGCGGGCGGCCAGTTGGCCATGCGTGGCGGCGCGCTCGATATTGCCAGGGGGCGTGTGCTCGACCAGTTCGTCTTCAGCAACGAGGCCATGCGCGTGCTGATGGACAACCGCAGCGTGCAGCCACGGCCATACGACGTGCAGCTTTACGCGCCGTCTACCCGCTTCACACTCAATATGAACGGCAACCTCGTGACAACCGATGCCTTCGTGGTGCTGCGGGAGCCAGCCTTCCGCACCCGTACGCCGGCCGGCGAGAACGTCAGCCTGCGCGACGCGGGCGCGGAAATGTCCGCGCGCGCCAATGCCGTGCCACGTCCGGACCCGGACGGCAGCCCGCGTCCGGCGGCAGCGCAGCCGGCGCAACTGATCGCGATGACCGGCATCCCGGTTGGCCTGGGCGACCTGGCCTCGGCATCGTGGACCGCGCGCGCGGCGTCGCCCGGCGCCCCGGCATCGGCATCCGGAAGCTGGACCATCGAGCGCATGCTGCTGGCGCCCTGCCGCCCCGATGACACCACATGCGTGGCCGAATGACGCGCATCCCCTCGTTCCGTATCCCTGACTTTTCAAGCATGCTCAACAGGATCCTGTCGTGCCGCGCCGCGCCGACCTTCACGCTGGCACCGGTGGCGCTGGCCGCTGCACTCGGTGCGCTGCCCGTGCGGCAGGCCGGCGCACAGGTGCCGCCCGTGCCCGTACCACCGGCTGCCGACCCAGCCGTGATCCAGCGGCAGGCCATCGAGAACGAGCAGCGCATTCGTCGACGCACCGAGCCTGATGTGCCCGCGCCAGACAAGCTGATCGAGCAGAAGCCGGCGCCTGACGTTTTGGGCCAGGACGCCACGATCCGCTTCCAGGTCAGGCAGATTGCGTTCACGCCATCGGCCATCCTGCCCGAATCGCTGCTGCGCGAACTGGCTGCGCCATACGAGGGCCGCGAGGTGTCGCTGGCCGAACTGCGCGAACTGGTGGCCGCCATCAACGCGCAATACAGAGCGCGCAACATCGCCACGGCCATGGCGGTGATTCCGCCGCAGGAGGTCACCACGGGCGTGGTGCAAATTCGCCTGGTGGAGGGTCGCGTGGGCGCGGTGCGCATCGAAGGCAATGCGTCGACCGCCGACCGCTATATCCGCTGGCGCGCGGGTCAGGCTCCAGGCACGCTGGTGGACCTGCCTACGCTGGAGGCCGACCTGGAGCGCTTCAATCGCACCAATGAGATGCAGTTGCGCGCCCAACTGGAGCCGGGACAGGACACCGGAGCCACGGACATCGTCCTGGTCGCCACCGAGCCCGAGCGACAGAGCGTGCGCGCGTATACGGACAACGGCGGCAGCCGCTATACCGGCGAAACGCGTTTTGGCGCCATCTACACCAACCGCAGCCTGCTCGGATGGCGCGATGAGCTCACGCTGAGTGGCGCGGCCGCCGAAGGCTATCGCGGCGGCTCCGTGAACTACAGCGTACCGGTCACCCCTTGGGGCACGCGCCTGTCCTATGGCTATTTCCACGACGAGACCAAGATCAGGAATGGCCCGTTCGCGTCGCTGGGCATCGAGGGCACCTCGCGCACCAACCTGTTCGGCCTGCGCCAGCCGCTGCTGTTCGTGCAGGCGGTGCAACTCGACCTGACCGTCTCGCACAAGCGGCAGGATTCGGACAGCCGCATCGATCCGATCGAGCTATCGCACAACCAGACCAACACCACCGCCGTGGGGGTCGACATGCGCGCCGGCACCGACGGCAACTTCACCTTCGCGCAACTGAGCCTTGCCACCGGCGAAGGCCGCAATGCCAGCACCGACTGGCAGGATTTCCGGCTGGTGCGTGGCTATGCGCGCCACTGGCACGACCTCGGGGCGGCACTCTCGCTGCAGGTGGGCGGCAGCTTCCAATGGACGCGCGACCAGTTGCTGCCCAGCAGCGAACAGTTCTTCATCGGCGGCGACGGATCGGTGCGCGGCTACGACAGCGCCGCGCTGGGCGGCTACAACGGCTACACGCTGTCGGCCGAACTGCACCGCAGGCTGTATGGCAGCACCGCGCCGGACAGTCGCTCGCTGGGCCTCAGCGCGTTCGTGTTCGTCGATCATGGCGCGGTGAAGGCATACGCGCCGCCGGGCACCGACGGCGGCCTCACCAGCCTGACCAGCGCCGGTCTTGGCTTCGACCTTAACTATGGCAAGTATCTGACGGCACGGCTGGCCTATGGATACGGCTTCAATGACCGCGCCGACCTGCAGCGGCACCAGCGCGTGCACTTCCAGGTCGTCGCGGGCTTCTGACGACGACCTGGTGCGTACGGGCGGCCAAGGCGTGACAATGTTGACTGGTCTCGACAGTGCCATAAGGAGGCAAGATTTGCGCGCGAAGCACGTCCGGCTAGATCGCTATCGATAGCGTGGCACACCGCTGGACTTGCTGACAAAAAGGGGCAGGAACCTCCAAACCAGTTGTAACCTTGGTCTGCCCAACAGCCCCCGGGAAGGTGTTGGTCACGAACAGTTCCATGATGTGCTTGGGATTCTTTTAGCCAAGCTTGGTCGGCATCCGTTCGACCGGAATTCTCTTACCGCAGTGACGGAGCGCGGAAGAAAAGTGGTTTGCGCATGGGCTCCGTTCTCTCAAGGATTGGAGCCTGGCGCAAACCCAGGCAGTTCAGCCCGCTTCGCCCTTACGCGAATTGGCCTGCGGTCTTGAAATACATCACCTCGTCCTTCATACCGACGGCCTGCTCGCGCAGAGCCTGTGCTGCTGCGGAGGACTCCTCGACCAGCGCTGCATTTTGCTGAGTCGCCTGGTCAATCTGGGCAATGGCAACACTCACCTGTTCAAGATTCTTGCTCTGCTCGTCGGACGCCGCGGAAATCTCACCGATGATGTCCGAGACGCGCTCGATTGCCGTGCTAATCCGTTCCATCGCGGCACTGACGCCCTCGGCCTGCTGAGCACCAACTTGCACCTTCACGGTTGACGCCTCAATCAGCTCCTTGATTTCCTTGGCTGCGCCAGACGCCCTTTGCGCCAGCGATCGTACCTCGCCGGCGACCACGGCGAAGCCTCGACCTTGCTCACCAGCACGTGCCGCCTCCACTGCAGCATTCAGCGCCAGGATATTCGTCTGAAATGCGATGCCTTCAATCATGCCGGTGATCTCCGCGATCTTCTTCGACTCGGCGTTCACCTCACCAACCGTCTGCACCATCGCGGCCACATCGGAACGCCCGGACTCCGTCATCTCTCTGGCACTTCCGGCAAGGGAAGTCGCCTGACGCGCATGGTCGGCATTCTGATTCACCGTTTCCGTCAGCTCGACCATACTGGCCGCAGTCTGCTCAATCGAAGCAGCCTGCTCTTCGGTGCGAGAAGACAGATCCAGATTGCCGGATGCAATTTGCCCGGCGGCGCTGGCGACCGCCACACTGGCCGATCGGATATTTCCGACCGTGCCTCCGAGCTTGTCATTCATGTCCTTCAGCGCTTGCAGCAGCTCACCAGTCTCGTCACGGGATGCCACCACTATCTCGCTGGACAAGTCACCATCGGCCACACGACGCGACACGCTGACAGCCAGCGCCAGCGGACGGCTGATGCTGCGAGTCAGGAAGTACGCACAGATGATCCCGAGCAGCAGAATGAGTCCTTCGAGCACGAGCAATAGCGCGCGGCTCTTGGCGGCAACGCCATCAATCACCTTGGCGGTATCGTCAATGGTGCGTCGCTGTACTTCAACCAGCTCGCGCATGGTGCCTTGATAGGCGTTCGCCGCCGGCGTGAACACCTTGTCCAGAATACGCGTGGCTTCATCGACATTACCAGCCGCCTTGGCCTTGTTGATCTCATCGCGAGAACTCAGGTAGGCCTTCCGTGATTCGCCGATCTTTCCGAATAGCGCCCTTTCTTCTTCAGAGGAAATCAGGGCTTCCACTTTTTTCTGAAGTTCGCCTGAACTCTTGGACGACGCCGCTGCCTCTTCAGCAAAATAAGGGCCCAGCGCAGGATCACTACTCTTCGCGATTGCGCTAGTGCGTCGTATGCCCGATGCCAGATTGGCATACCAGTCACCAATCAGTCTCTCCTTGAGGAGCGGCACATTCATCATCTCGCGCGTCGCGGCTGCGACGTTGTCGAGCCGCCAGATGGCGATAGCGGTAATTGCAATGGAAAATGCCAGAATCAGGGCGAAGCCAAGAGCCAGCCGCTTGCCAATCTTCATGTTGCCGATGAACGTCATTCGTGTCCCCATGTTCCCTACGGCCTCGGCGATAGGTCCTGTTTGGTTTTTGTCTGCCCTGCCGCGTCGTTGACGAGCAAGATTTGGCACTGCCGCTTGCAGAACGGCTGTTCCAATGACATCCTCAACCCAACTTTGGTGGGGTATGGATTGCGGCCAGATACCGAGGCCTTCCGGTTCCGATGCCACTCGGATTCGATTCGGCAGCAACGCCGTTTCAGTCGAAATCGGACGTCGCATCAAACCGCCGTGACAGAACTGAGAGAGTCCGACCTCCATGAGCGTCAAGCGCAACAAGCATAGGCCTGACTTTCGGCAGGGAGCGTCTTTGCCCAAACGACAGGCAGAGGACCGGAAGATTCGTTGAGCGTGGTAGGCTGCCGCGAAATTTGAGCCTGGGCGATAGTCGCCTGGGATAGCGAGGTAAAGAATGATTGATGGTCTGATTGGCGGCAAGGTCTACGGAAAGTCCGCGGAGCGCCAAGGGCAAGGCGGCACGACGTATGTCACAGCTAAGGTGCTCGCCCCCACTGGCGACGGCGAATCGCTGTTCGTCAACGTCATTGCGTTTAGCGACGAAGTGCGGGCAGCACTGCTCGCGCTGGATGACGGCGATTCCGTTGCCCTGTCTGGCACGCTCACACCGAAGGTTTGGACTGACAAGAACGGCGATGCCCGTCCAGCGCTGGACATGGTGGCCCATGGCGTGCTGACGGTCTACGACGTCAATCGAAAGCAGCAGGCTGTTCGACAGCAGTCAGCACCGACTGGCGCAGACGGCCTGGAGGACAGGTCTGTCTAAAGCAGGGCTGAATAGATCAAAGGCGGGGCGTCAGCCCCGCGTTACTCATCGAAACGGCACCTCACATTGACATATCGGGAAATGCCGATATACTGCCCGCATGGACTTGCTCGAAATTTTCAAAGCGCTCTCGAACCGCACTCGCCTCGAGATTTTGCGCGGCTTGAAAGATCCCGTGAAGAACTTCCCGCCCCAGGATGAGGGCGACGTTCACACGGTGGGCGTTTGCGTGAGCAGCATTCAGGAAGGTGTCGGCCTGTCGCAATCGACGGTGTCGGATTACCTTGCGACCCTCCAACGCGCGGGGCTGGTCGACGTCCAGCGCATTGGGCAGTGGACCTACTACAAGCGAAACGAAGCCGCCATCAATGCCCTCGCCCAGTTGATTGGGAAGGAGCTGTAATTTTTTGTCCGGATATATCGATATTTCTCGATATCCCGTTTTACCGAAACGAACTGGAGATAGTTCGCAATGAAAGCACTGGTACTGAAAACATTCGGCGGCCCCGACGCGTTCGAACTTTGCGACGTACCGAAACCCGCGCCTCAGGCGGGACAAGTCCTGGTCCGGGTCGAGGCCACGTCGATCAATCCTCTGGACTATCAGGTCCGGCGCGGCGACTACGCTGACCTGGTGCCACTGCCCGCCATCACCGGCCATGACGTCTCTGGCGTCGTCGAAGCAATCGGCCCTGGCGTGACGGCCTTCCACCCAGGCGACGAAGTCTGGTACACCCCGCAGATCTTCGACGGCCCAGGAAGCTATGCCGAATACCACGTTGCATCCGAGCACATCGTAGCGAAGAAGCCCGCGTCCCTGAGCCACGTCGAAGCGGCAAGCTTGAGCCTCGCGGGCGGAACGGTGTGGGAAGCGCTGGTCGCACGTGCGGCGCTACGCGCGGGAGAAAGCATCCTGATCCACGGCGGCGCGGGCGGCGTCGGCCATATTGCGATCCAGGTCGCGAAAGCGATGGGAGCCAGAGTGTTCACGACCGTACGCGACGCCAACTTTGCGTTCGCAAGACGCATGGGCGCCGACGTGGCCATCGACTACCGGAAAGAGGACTACGTTGACGCGATCCTGCGCGAAACAGGCGGCCGTGGCGTGGATGTTGTGTTGGACACCATCGGCGGCAATACGCTGTCCCGCAGCCCCGACGCCCTCGCCCAACTGGGCCGCGTGGTCACGATCGTCGATACCGCGCAGCCGCAGAACGTGATACAGGCATGGGGCAAGAACGCGAGCTACCACTTTGTGTTCACACGGCAGAACCGCGGCAAGCTGGATGAACTGAGCGCGTTGGTCGAGCGCGGCCAACTGCGGCCGCACGTAGGCGCTGTCTACTCCCTCGCCGACATCCCCTTGGCTCACGCCAAACTTGAGAGTGCCAACAACGGCCTACAGGGAAAAATCGCGATTGCGGTCGGGCCGTTGGCGGAACGCATTGCCCCTGACGGGAAGTCGCATCCGGCGGGCGTTTGATGGTTTTTGCTTCATTCGCCCGAAAGGGGCCGGCTCATACGACTCATGTGTCGGCAAATACCCGTAAACAGAGACACCTGAAAGGTGACTGAAAGATCCAGCCTCTAGATCAATTCTATCGAGTTGCCATCCGCGTGCCCGCGACTGGCCCAGTTGCGAGTGTTCTGGTGCTGATTGGTTCGTTGTCGGGCAAAGACGGGGGACCATCTCGCGCACTGGGATCTGAAGGCGGCGTGGGCTGTTATCAGCCTGGGCGCCTTCGTCTAAGGCATCAACCCGCAAATGTGAGCGTGGCAGGCATTCATTGCCAGTTGAGGGAGCCGCAAGATGGAACTGATTCAACACCTCGGGCTCGGTTTTGCCACAGCGCTGTCGCTGCAAAACCTTGTCTACGCTTTCCTGGGCTGCGTGCTGGGTACCCTGATCGGCGTGCTACCGGGCATCGGCCCGCTGGCCACCATCGCCATGCTGCTGCCAGTGACCTACACCCTGCCGCCGGTGGCCGCGCTTATCATGCTGGCCGGCATCTACTATGGCGCCCAGTACGGGGGATCGACCACCGCCATCCTGGTGAACCTGCCGGGCGAGTCGTCGTCAGTGGTGACCACCATCGACGGCTACCAGATGGCGCGGCGCGGTCGTGCCGGGGTGGCGCTGGCCACGGCCGGGCTGGGCTCCTTCTTCGCCGGCTGCGTGTCCACGCTGATCCTGGCTGCGTTTGCCACGCCGCTGTCCGAACTGGCCTTCAAGTTCGGTCCTGCTGAGTACTTCTCGCTGATGTGTCTGGGCCTGATCGGCGCCGTGGTGCTGGCCTCGGGCTCGCTGGCCAAGGCGGTAGCTATGATCGTGCTGGGCCTGCTGCTGGGCCTGGTGGGTACCGACGTGAACTCGGGTGCCGCACGCTTCTCATTCGATGTACCGGAATTGACCGATGGCGTCGATTTCGTCGCGCTGGCCATGGGCATGTTCGGCTTCGCGGAAATCATCTCCAACCTGGAGCAGAAGGAATCCCGCGAAACGTTCACCGACCACGTCACCAACTTGTGGCCGACCAAGGCAGACTTCAAGCGCATGATTCCCGCCGTGCTGCGGGGCACCTGCCTGGGCTCGGTGCTGGGCATTCTGCCCGGCGGCGGTGCGGCGCTCGCTTCCTTTGCCGCTTACTCGCTGGAAAAGAAGACATCCAAGTACTCCAGTGAATTCGGCAAGGGCGCCATCGAAGGCGTGGCGGGCCCCGAGTCGGCGAACAATGCTGCGGCGCAGACCTCATTCATCCCGTTGCTGACGCTGGGCATTCCGCCCAACGCCGTGATGGCGCTAATGGTGGGCGCGATGACCATCCACAACATCCAGCCCGGCCCGCAGGTGATGACCAGCAACCCGTCGCTTTTCTGGGGCCTGATCGCCTCGATGTGGATCGGCAACCTGATGCTGATCATCCTGAACCTTCCGCTGATCGGGATCTGGGTCAAGCTGCTGCAGGTGCCCTACCGCTTTCTGTACCCAGCCATCCTGGTGTTTTGCTGCATCGGCGTGTACTCGGTCAATAACCAGACGTTCGACGTCTTTACCGCGGCTGGCTTCGGTGTGGTCGGCTATCTGTTCATCAAGTTCAAGTGCGAACCGGCGCCGCTGCTGCTGGGCTTCGTGCTGGGGCCGATGATGGAAGAGAACTTCCGCCGGGCGCTATTGCTGTCACGAGGCGAATTCAGCGTCTTCTTGACCCGTCCGCTGTCGCTCGGGTTGCTGATTGCCGCAGCCGTGCTAGTGGCGGTGGTGGCCCTGCCCTCGATTAAGGCCAAGCGTGAGGAAGCCTTCCAGGAGGAATAGCGCGGCGGCCCGTGCATGGGACGGCTCAGCCCTCAGTCACGGTAGAAGCGCGGGGGGCAGCCAGCGTAGAACCATCGTGAGGAATCGCTTGCCAGAGCCGCGTCCGAAACCGTTCCCGTGGGCAGTATCAAGCTTGACCCGATCGCACACCACCCAGACGCGCAGGCCTGTCTGAACAGGAAGGCTGAGCGCATTGGCTCCCACTGACGCCGAATGAAAAAGGGGCCAAAGCCCCGAGCGTTCACAGCAACCCGCGCTCGGCTGTCAACGCCGATTTAAAACTGACCCACTTTTGGCGTGATCGCCGAAGTAAATCTGACCCACCCGGGCCTCTCTGGCCGCACGCCAATATCTGGTGGTGCGACCCCGTCAATTACACCTGCATCGCCTTCCTGACCGCCTGGCCGGCCTTGCGTTTGTCCTTGAGCCGGAAGCTCTCGCCCATGATCTGTACGATGTGGGCGTGATGCAGCAGGCGATCCAGCATCGCCGCAGTCAGCGTTTGATCGTCAGCGAACGCGCCTGCCCACTGTGTGAACGGCAGGTTGCTCGTGAGGACCATCGACCCGCGCTCATAGCGCTTGGCGACGACGTTGAAGAACAGATTGGCCTCGTCCCGCCCAAACGGCAGGTAGCCGATTTCGTCGATCACCAGCAGCTTCGGACCCAGCACCGCCCGGTTAAAGTATTCCTTGAGTCGGCCCTGCGACTTGGCTGCTGCCAACTGCATCATCAGGTCGGCTGCGGTGATGAAGCGGGCCTTGTGGCCGGCCATCACCGCACGCTGGCACAGCGCCAGCGCAATATGCGTCTTGCCCACGCCGCTAGGACCTAACAACACCACGTTCTCCGCACGCTCGACGAAGGTCAGATGGCCCAACTCCACAATCTGCGCTTTGGGTGCGCCGGCGGCCTGAGCCCAGTCGAACTGCTCCAGCGTCTTGATGGTAGGCATCGTCGCCAGCCGGCCCAAAGTCGTGCGCTTGCGTTCCTCCCGGGCCTGGTGCTCACCGGTCAGCACGGCCTCGAGGAAGTCCGCGAAGCTCTTCTCATGACGCGCGGCGTCCTGCGCCAGCGCCGGCCAATCGCTAGCCAACCGGACTAACTTGAGCTGGTCGCATAGCGCGACGATACGATCGTGCTGCAGGCTCATTGCGCAACCTCCAGCAACGCGTCGTACACGGCTAGCGGGTGCTGCAGGCTCTCTATGGGCATGGCCACACGCTGAGCCTTCTGTAGAGGTGCGTTGAGTGCTGGCGCCGCCAGCATGACCGCTCTCTCCTCAGCAAGCCGCACGGCCGGCACAGCCCTCGTGGTGGCGTGGATTCGGGCGTTTGCGACCTCGTCGAGCCAGCGGCGTACGTGCATATTGGCCACGTTCGCGTCCAGGCGAAGTCCGCTGGCTTCCAGCGTCGCCGCCAACGGCACCACGAAGCTGCCCTTGAGGTAGGCGTTAAAGCGCTCCACCTTCCCCTTGGTCTTGGCACGATATGGCCTGCAGAGCCGGGGCGTGAAGCCGCAGGCCTCGGCCAGTTCCATCAGTTCGCTGTTCCATCGGTGCAGGCCTTCGCCGTATGCGTCGCGCTCAATGACCACCGCCTTGGTGTTATCGAAAAGCACGTGTTCCGGGACGCCACCGAAGTAGTCGAATGCCTCGCGCAAGCCGGCGCACAGCGTACGCGCATCCTCGCCGGCCGTGGCGACGAACTTGACGAAGCTCGCTCGGCTGTAGCCCATCGTTGCGACCAGCGCCAGCAGCGGGTCGCGGCCCCGGCGAACGTATGTGAAGTCGGCCTGCATCTGCTTGCCCGGCGCCGTCTCGAACCGGATCAACGGCTCGGGTTCACTCGTCTTGAGGGGTGCCAACCATGCCTTGAGCTGGCTAATGCCACCGTCGTATCCCCGCTCGCGTATCTCACGCAGCAGCACTGTTGCCGGAATCCATCGGGGCCGTGCCTGCGCGATCCGCTCCTGCAGATACGCCTTGTATTCGTCCAGTTTGCAGGCGCGCGGCTCCCGCGGACCATACCGTTGTGCTGTCTGATCTCGCAGGTACCGGCGTACCGTGTTGCGAGAACACTCCAACTGCCTGGCGATCGCTCTGACGCTCTCGCCCCTTCGGGCCATGACTCGAATCTCCACTGCTTGCTCCTGGGTCAGCATCGGCAGCCCTGAAAAAGCCGCCATCGTCACCCAAGTGGGTCAGATTTACTTCGGCGCAGGGGGGGCAGTTTTACATCGGCGCTAACACTCGGCAAACGATCCCGTCTTGCATCCACCCACGATGATGTGATCGAGTGAAAAATACTGCGACATGACGGTGCTCCGGTTGCGTGGGCGGGATTGCCCGGAACCGACGCCCCATGTCGATAAGCGCAGCCGTCAGGGGGACAATCCGCCCGCAGGATGCAAGCGCGATAGCACGATCGTGCGCAGCCCTTGACGGCGAGCACGCCATTGCAAGGTGGGACGACACAGCAAGCCCCCACTCACTCACCACTACCCTCCCCCGCATTTCTTTCTCTGGCTCTTCCGTCTTTGACGGGCCGACCGGTCGCTGGTCCGGTACCCATGCGACACGCCGCGGCCCAATGACGAAGGGGCCGCATCAGCGACCCCTTTTCTCTCGGCAACACCGTCGTTGCGCCACAGGTCGGCGCCACTGGTCGGCGGCGCTTCCGGTTTCGCAGCGGTAGCGACCTATGCCGCCACGTTGCCGGTCAACACAAAGGACAACACATCGTCGGCCGTGGGCATGCCCCAGGTTTGATCGGCGAGCCATTTGTAGAAGCTCGTCTGGGCGACCTTGGTCGGCCGCTTTCGGGTAACAAGTTGCAGGTCCGCGGTCGCACACTGATCGTTATACCGGCCGATGAGCGGCATCTGCTCCTCGGCGGCCAGGCCGACAAAATACGCCTGTGCCAAGGGCAAGCGCGCGGCGATGTAGCGCTCCATCGCCTCTTGTGCGGACTTCGCTGGCGGTGGCGATGCGACCACCGGTTCTTCGGTCGCGCCCGTTGTCGCACCCACTGTCGTGCCCATTGCCGACCCAGCCCCTGCGGCCCTTCCCTTTCTAGCGTGGGCCTTGACCCCATCCTTGCCGCCACCCGCGCCGTCACCCATCCCTTGCGCCAACCTGTCGGCCAGCGTCTTGCGGAAATACGCGGGCACATTGTCGATCGCCGCGGCGTCGTTTGCGGACGCACGCGTGCGGACGTGAGTGATCGCTTCGTTCAGGGTCCCATGCGGGTGCAGCTTGGCGAGCTTGCGCGCCTCACTTGCCGGCAAGCCCAACCCGATGATTGCCTGGATCAGCTCGCCGAAGTCGGCCCCATCGTTAGCGGCCCCATCGTTAGCGGCTCCATCGTGAGTAGCGCTATCGTGAGCGGCCTCATCGTTATCAGCCTCGCCGGCAGCGGCACTGCTCGCGCCCGCCTTTCGCGTGATCTTGAACTGCAGCTCGGTGACCGAGCGACCGACCTTGTGCTCGATGAGCTCGAGGTAGTGATCGGACACGTCGCAAATCTCCGCGACACAGGGGTTGAGCACCGCGCGCTTGAAGATCTTGTATTCCTTGTACTTGGTCTCGCTCTCCTCGCGCCCAAGGATCAGATTTCGGAAGACGGCCAGCGGTATACGCGCCGTGATCCCTGCGCGTTCGTAACGCACCGTGTTTTCCCAGAGCGCAAGCGAATGGGCCCGACGGAACAGCTTCGCGATCCGCATGTCGATCATCGCGTAGCGCTCAGGGTTCAACAGTTCTTCACGGATCTGGGGTGCAAAGGAGTACGACAGCAGGGAGCCCGTGATCCGCGCCCCCGCCAGCAGGGTTGAGCCCGTCCAGGTCGCTGTCCCGTCGCTGTTAAGTTGGTCCCAGTCGACAACCGTACGCATCAGCGACTTGGCCGTCTCCTTTATATAGGTGGTGTCCTTGGTGGTAAGCGCAAGGTTGGCCATCATCTCGGGGATCGAGATCTGGAAGGTCTCAACCGTCCCGGCCTCCCCGAGGCGATGTTCGATCGCATTCTTGATGAGCGCGTTGAACAGGCGTCGTTGCTGCAGCGTGAGCGAGCCGCCGACCGGTGAAACGTGGATGGCCTGGACCGCTTTCTTGAAGGGCTCCGCCACCTCCGGCTGCTGAAACAGGGTGATCTGGCTGCCCTTGGGTGCCTTCGCGCGTGCCATCGGTTGTGCCTGCGATGTGTAGATGGGTGAAATGTTAGACGGGTCGCGTTCACCTATCAAGATGACGCGCGTGGCGTGTCGGTCCGGCAGGTGAAACGAGTCAAATGACACGCTGCGCCCGATCTGACAGATGAGGCGCCCCAATTCTCTTCACCTTTACGAATCTCACCATCCCCAAATTTCTTCACTGTTGCGGCCTCATCCCGCATTCAGGCCCGTCCGGCGGTCGCAAAGAGTAACGGCGTTGGGGTAAACGTTGGGTTCAAGGTGAACGACATTGGGGAAATGTGTCGCTCAGATGTGGACCATGGCCGACCCGCGGCGTGCCATCCCGGTTCTGAGCGTGCGAGCTCCCCAATAGGGTTCACCTTTCCCGCGAACATGGCTGCGGTCGGATTAGCGCATCGAGCGTAAGTGAGTGCACGCACCCTTCTACATATCGGATCCGGCGTGGCACCCTTCCCCAAACCTGTGCACCTAAGCGGCACCCCAGCAGTTCTTAAACGATGCTCACCCCCTAATTCGTTCACCCTCGATATTCCCCAAATCCTTTCACCTAACGGTGCGTCCGCCTAGCAGCGAGGGCTGCTGACACGCTGGGACGCGTCTGATTTCACCTCGCCCGAAATCCTTTCACCTTAATCCTGCATTTGGAAATTCCCCAATAGTGTTCACCTTGTTGGAAATCAACGGAAGCCTTTTCCCCATTCGTGTTCACCTAATTGCAAATACCGCAGGGGCTTTCACCGCAATACTATTCACCTTTTCTCGCCGCGGCTCCTGCTACACGCCGCAGATATCGTTTTCCAGCAACCAGATAGGTCTTTCGATGTTTCGATGGCCGGTGTAATGCGCTATTCCGGCGCTTGATCAAAAGAACAGATCGCATTAGGAAATAGGTGAACATTATTGGGGAAGCCATACCGTACGTATGCAGCCCTTTGGTTTCGGCGTGTCGTGGCGTCGACGACCAATCCGCCGCCCTTGCTCGTTTTTTATGTGAGCAGTCACTCTCTGTATGTTGCAGCCTATACCATGTTCTTACCAGCAGTCCAGGTGCTGCGTCGTCTGCCGCCGACGCGCCCGCGCCCGCGATCAGGCGGGTCGCTTTGACCGGTCAGGATACGTCCCTGCTTATACAAGGAAAATCTGCTGACACTTGGTCTTCTCGAAATACGGCGGCTTCTGCGTAAGGTGTGACTGGGATCCGGGGCGCCGGACCCACGTCGCGCATTCGTGAAATGCAATTGGCGTTTGGGAAGCACGGACACGAAATGCGCACCCGCGCCAATCCACCGACCAACGATGATTTCAGGGGTTAAATCGAGGACTGCCACGCCCCTGCAATGGAAAATCAACGCCGGCTGACACAAAAATGACGCGTATACGCATCGGAGTGACGTAAACCTCTTGCGGTTTACGTATACGGTCGCTATTCTACGGCCAACCATTTAATTGACGGAAAGCGTCTAAGTTTTCGGTTCGTCGTCAGTCAAGCGCTTCGGGACCTTTCCAACGGATTTACAACTGTTATGGCACGCACGAGCTTACTCAAGGCAGAACTCCCGCGCCCAGACTTTTCAGACGACCACGGCCTGTCAATCGACGGGCTCGCGGCCGTTGCTGCGCAGGCTAATGACGTCTTTGGGCAGATTCGGGATGCCATGCTGGAACCCTACCCCCGCAAGATCCCGCCGACGTTTACCAGTAGCCAGATCGCCTCGCTGTGCGGGGTTGACAAGGCGCGCTTCCATTATCTTGCCACCAAAGGCGGCTTGCCGGCGGGCACCTCGCAGGGCAACGGCCGGGCCAAGGTATTCAGCCTGGAAGATGCCATCACGTGGGTGCAGCACGCCAACGGCCGGGCTAAGCGGCCGGAAGGCCAGCGCGGGCGGATCGTCACGGTCGGTAATTTCAAGGGCGGTGTGGCCAAGACCACGACCGCGGTCTGCTTGGCGCAGGCCTTGACCCTGCTCGGCCGACGCGTCCTGATTGTCGACTGCGATCCGCAGGGTACAACGACCCAGCTTTGCGGCTGGGCCCCGGATGCCGAGATTGCCGAAGAGCAGACGCTGCTGCCGCTGATCTATGGCGACCAGACGACGCTGGACTATGCCGTCCAGACGACCTATTGGCATAACCTGGATCTGATCCCGGCCTCGTCGGCACTGTTCGACGCGGAGTTCGAGATTCCGTCGAAGGTGCTGTCCGAGTCGGGCTTCGAGTTCTGGGACATCCTGCGCAAGGGCCTGGTGCCGCTGTCCGAGCAGTACGACGTGATCGTCATCGACACGCCGCCTGCGCTGAGCTACATCACGATCAATGCGCTAATTGCCTCGGATGGCATTCTGATGCCCTGCCCGCCCGACGGGCTGGACTTCGCCAGCTCGACGCAGTTCTGGCACCTCTTCTCGGATATCGCGAAGAAGCTACCTGGCGTGCTCGAATCCAAGCGCTATGACTTCATCAACATCGTGCTCACCAAGGTGAAGCAGGATGCGGTGTCGCGGGTCGTGCGTGAGTGGATGGTCAAGGCCTACGGCAATCGTGTACTGAGCATCGAGATTCCCGAGTCATCGGTCCCCAAGGGCGCTTCGGCGCAGCTGGCGACCGTCTATGACCTTTCCAAGCCTGACGGCAGCGTTGAAGCGTATCAGCGCTTCCGCGACCCGCTGGACAAGCTCGCCCTGCATGTGGACGACCAGTTCGTCAGGGCATGGACAGAAAGGAAAGAAGTATGAGAATCGGCGACAAGTTGTTGGCGAAGACCGCCAACATCGCAGTCAAAACCAATACGCCTAAACCCGAAGCCAACGAGCCCAAGACATCGCCCGGCCGCATGCTGGCTGCGCAGTCGGCCGTCGCGGCGGCCGAGCGCCGGGTTGCCGAGCTTGAAGCGAGCGTTGGCAAGGCCGTCGAAGTCGCACTCGACGAGATTACCGAAGTCCCCGGGCGTCGGCGCAAGCTCACGCCGGAACAGTACGCTGAGCTGCGGGAGAACCTGCGCAATAACAAGCTGGTTCACCCGATCACGCTCGTCGTACGAGGCGATGGCAAGAAGGAACTCGTAGCCGGTCACAACCGGTTTTACGTCTTCAAGGAACTCGGCCGGGACGCGATCCCGGCGGTGTTCGCCGATCTGGCGGACGTCGAGCAGATCGAGGAAGCGGCGTTCTATTCGAACCTGCTCTCCCCGTCGCTGCCCGACTTCGAGAAGTACCTGGGGTTCCAGAAACACGTCGACCGCACTGGGCAGTCGCAGCAGGATATTGCGGCGGCCGCAGGCATTTCGGCCGGGCACCTGAGCAAGCTGTTCTCGTATGCGCGTTTACCCGAACAAGCCATCGCGGTGGTGGAAGCCGCAAGCGATCGCGGTCGCTTGGGCGTAAACGCGGCTTACGAGATGGCAACGTTTTTGGGGGAGCACCCGGACCAGGAAGCCGCGGTCACGGAGGTCGTGGAGAAGCTGCTGAGCGATGAGAAGGTCACGCAAAAGCAAGCCATCGCCCTCCTCCACGCGCGCGTGCGGCAAAAAGCTGCTGCGCCGGCGGCTGCGGAAACGCATCGGATCAAAGTGGGAACGCGTGAACTGTGTGCGGTGACGACTCGTAATGGGACGGTCACGCTGAAGTTCAAGAAGGCCGAAGACGCACAAGCCTGGGAAAAGCTGGTGCGGGAGTTCATTGAGACCAGCGTCGAGACGAACAACTAAAAAGCAGGATTTCTGCCTTTTACAACACACGAGAGAGTGAAGCGAATGAACTAAAGCGCGCTTTTGACACATCCCTCACCACAAAGACAAAGGCCTGGGCGGGAACCCAGGCCTCTGCTGAGATTCGGACGGGAATCCGAAACTCGATTTGGTGGAGTTTGAACAGATCAAAGCTCAACCTACACGTATCTACGGCGGGAACCGTGAACACGAGTCGCAACGAGTGTTCAGTGTAGCGAGAGATTTTGCCTAGTCAAGCTCCGGAGGGCGTTCGTCCTTAAAAATCGGAGTCAGTATGACTATTGCGCAACGCTACGCGCCGGGCGAGGCTATTGCTCGCCCTTCTCCTCTACCACTCGCGCTTATTGAAGCCCGAGCTGCCGTATTCGACCCGCTGAATTGCCTGGACCTCGGGACTACCGCCCGTCGGGTCCTTTTTGGCATTCTGCGATTCTTCAATTTGTCTCGCCCCTCGTCGTCCATCTGGCCCCGCCGGGATTTGCTACGCGCTGAATCTTTGCTCACCAGCGAGTCGTCCCTCTATCGCGGCCTGGCGGATTTGCAACGGCATGGTTACGTCGTCCGTGAACAGATCCGCATTGCGCGCTCCGGGCGATTCCACGTCTCTCCGGTTCGACTCACAGAAAAGGCGCAAATTCTTCTCGGTCTCGTCGGGCGGTCATCAAGAGAAGATAAGCGTCGAAAAGTTATCCACAAGGAACCGTCTCTCACAGTGGAAGACGGCCAATATAAGGAACATACCAACGGACGGAAGTCTTTACAGAATTCATTCGCAAGCGAGCCGCCCGGAGATATGGGCTCAGCTTCCAAGGTCCCGCTCCCGCTGATCTGGTTACTCAAGCTCGGATTGACTGCCCGTGCTGTGTTCTCGCTCATGGGCATCGCCAAACGTCATGGCAAGCGACTGGAGGACATTGCTACGGCATTCCGTGAACGCCTGTCGACGCTTTCCAGCCGGGAGGCATACGCTTACATCCGATCGCTTGCCGGAAAAGACCTGGACTTTGCTGCGATCGCTTCGAGCAAGGAAGGAGCTATCCGTGCCGCCACCGAAGTGCAGAGTGCGAAGAACCTCTTGAGTTCGATTCTCGCGAAGTCGCATGGGTTGGCGGTCGTGAAGCGTGACGGGACCAGCTTGGGACGAATTGATGCGCATGCCCAGGTCGTCATGGGGCAGGGCGGCTCGTTCCCAGTGAACCTGCGCTTCGCGCTGGCTGTGCAGAGGGGGCAGGTAACCATTCGGCGCTCTTCGCTTGGCTAGCTTGCGCCACAGGTCCGGCCACCGCGGGTAGCCCAAGCTTGACTCTGGGGAGGCGTCACGTCCGGGTTATCACGGGATTCGCTCGGGTAGGAATACCGGAGGCGGGGGCGGAAAGCTGCGTGCGCTTCCGTCCAGTGTGTTTTGCTTGCGGTTTCAGGCTACGTCGGCGAGAAGTCCGCGCTGATGCTTCACTACGAAACTTGGCGGTCCAGCGTGGTCAACGAATGGGCGATGCGGGGGTGCCTGCCGGATGGCGAGGGACGACAGGGCAGGGCGCCCCATCGATGCGAAGCGCTCCGTTCGTGATTAGGTCAATGAGACGTTGCGCATCTAGGAATTGCCTCTAATCAGCGGAAGCGGTGACTCCAAAGCCTCAATGACCGATTTCTAGTAGAAACCCAATGAAATCAATGGGTTATGAAACCAGCGGTTTTTTGACGTCAGGAATGTGATTTGGTGAAATCCTCATTCGAAATTCCTAAGTATTTGATTTTTAAGGATTTCTATTAGAAAGTGGCTTGTTGTGCTTCGGGTTTGGGGTGTTCGCGAGTCGAAAGAGTCGCCGCAGGAATGATAGGACTGGGCCTTGGGGCGGCAGTTTGGCGGTCCGGGATATGGATCTAAGTGCGCGGTGCTGTGAACGAGCTTTGCGGCGTCGTAAGTCCGAGTATTGCTATCCCTTTCGAACCGATTGCTCCTTGGGTTCGCATTGCTGGGTGGCGATGGAGGAACGGTGTTCGGGTAATCAAAGAGTTGACGCCGAACTCTGACCGTCTAGCAGGGCGGCAGAGATTTGGAAACGCGTCAGGGCGGATCGTCCCGTTTGGAAAAGGGTAGGGCAGTCCAACGTACGTGCGGAGATCATTCAAGGTTAGGCTGGAAGAACTGCGCATGCGGTCCGTTCAAATTTGTCGCGATGAGCCAACGGCACGGTCAGACGACGTAGGGGCGGATGCTATCCATTCCCGTACCTCTACGGTCATCCCAGGTCCATATGCCTGAGTATGTGGGGTGAGGCTTGGGGTGAGCGCGACACAGCGCCTGTTGACCCAGTTGGGCGGCCGTTGCCTGCGATCCACAGCGGCCGCGGATGCATCCTGGACCATGCGCACACTTTGCATCGGCAGCGGAAAGCAACATGGTTAAGTCGCTAGAGAAACCCAGGGGAGGCTGGCCTGCCAGGCCAGCCAGTCGAGGCGATGGATGTCGGTTTCTTGGCGGCGGGGCTTACGCCAGCATTTCCGACAATCCGGTGGGTGCGCTACTCGCTAACCGGTGGGCGTGAAAGCTTGCATGTCTGGGTCCTGGCGTCGGGCGCGTCTTCTGCGTGTTTGCGTGCCCGCCATCAGCTCCCGCGCCGCCAGACGTCGAGAGCAACACCGGTGAGAGTTGTTGTGAAGGAAGATCCAATCCTTTGTCGACCGAAATTACGACGGTCGTCGACGAAGGGTGATCGTTGGAAGCTAGCACTGATTGGGAACAACGATATCGATGCCTTCCGGTCTCCTCGCAAGGCGGAGGAACGCATCCGTGTGGAGCGAAGGCAGGCTGGGTCAAACCGCGCGAGAAAGGCTGAGGCGCAGGCTTTGGTGGGGAAGGGGACGCCTTGGGTAAGAGATGTGTGGCGCCGTGGGAGCGCAGGATTCTTCCGCTGCGCGGATTGTTGCTCGCGGCGGGTGGTTTTGTGGACTTTTCCTGTTGGGTGCGGATGGGAAGGCCGCGATGCTGGTGTCGACACGAAGAGACGGTGAAGACATTACGACTACGGCTCAATCAAGGTGGATCTGGCGTGGAACGTTGCGAGCAGTACCGCCGAACAAGCTTTCGCAGGAAAGCCTTTGCCGTCGGCCCCGTGCGTGGAGCGTAGACGTCCCATTCTAGGTCCTCACCCAACTGGGCCGCTGGCGCGTAGGGGCGATACGGAGCCGAGCCGACGTGGGCGAGCTTGTTGCGTACTCAGAAGGAGGTATGGATGATCTGAGGCGTTGTCCGCTCGCGCCTAGGAGTGCATTGGCTCGTCCTCTCTAGGGGGGACTTCCGAACCCTCGCGTCAGTTGACCGGTAAGTCCACAAACTCAGTGCGAAGGACTATGTGCACGTCGCGCGTTGGTGAGCAGGAGACTCCGTCGGCCAGGCCATGAAGCTTGACCATCAGTCTGGGCGAGCGCTCGAGGGCGCTGATCGTCGCGTGGTTTGCTGTCGTGCGCGGAGGCGTTGTGCTAGGGATACCGCGACCACAGCTATGCTCGCTGCATTCCTCGGCAATGCGTCCATCAGCGATCGAGGTATCCGCTCAATGAACATTGGCAGCCGAAGTGCGTCTGTTTGATCAGCTTATGTGTAACAACATGTAACCGACGGGGGATGCTGCGGAGGAATATTGGACATCGCTGTTGGACCCAATGCGCCGGTCCTCTAAAGAAGACAGCTGGAGCAGCTTGCTGGCAATGTGCTTCGACGTTGCCGTCGTTGGCTGTAGCATCCGTAGGCGTGGAAAAGCCCTTACGCTACCCAACGGGCCGATACTCTCGCGACCGAGAGGGTCGAAGCGGTAATGTTGAGAAGCACTTAGAAGATAAGACGTACGCCATACATCAGGTAAACGACTTAAGTCATTGTTTTTATTAAGAAAGGCACTGTTTCAAAAATCTGCAGGTCACTTTTGCACACATAAATGCAATGTAAATTATTTTAATGCGCGGTTTCTGGGCGCCACACTCAGGTCTCTTGGGCACGACCTTGCATGTCTCGACGAACTCGCTATCCCGAGCGAAGCGAACTGCAGTGCCAAAGCTGATGCGCGCCTTATTGCGCTGGACTGGGGGACATCCTCGCTAGGAGCGATGCCCCTTGGCGAGGAAACCGCCTTGCTCGACGCCCGCGTTGCGCCACTGGGGATCAGCAGATCGTCGAGGGCGGTTTTGAAGCAGTCTACCGTTCGGTAGTCGCAGACTGGCTGGTTGAAGCAAAGCTTCCGGCCATTGCTGCCGGGATGGTGGGTAGCACGCAAGGTTGGCTAGAGGCGCCGTATTGCCAAGGGACGGCCGGCCCGCGCGAACTCGCCGGTCGATTGGCCAAAGTCGCGTTAGCTGATGGCGGGGTCTTGCATCTGGTGCCGGGTGTTTCGCTGACTGCTGATTTGCGCCGAATCCTGACCCACCGGGGGTGCGGATTCGGTGCAAATCAATATTCAAGTGGCTTCCTCGGCTGAGCTAGGTGCATCTTTGGGTGTGGCTGCCAGCAACTCGTGGAATCGCTCGTGAGCGACATGCCGCTGGACTTCGTTCTTGAAGCTGTCTTTGAGTTCGCGGTCCAGTATGTGATACCGGCGAGACGCTTCGTTCCAACCACATTGCGAAGCGCTGTTCCGATTGCGCCGTCCCAGGGCTCTTCTCATTCTTCGTCGCCGAGCCAAGCTAACTCCGCTTGCTGTAGTGGAATCTCGAAAAGACTCTCAGCCTAAGGTGAAGCGGCGGAAGTAAATGAGCCGGGCCTCAGGGCAACATTCGCGTCCCATCCAGGAGGGCATGGCACATCCATGTCCTCTTGGCACTTCGCAAATCTGCCGTGGTTTCCGGCCCGCGAGGTGTCCTAGCTCACGATTATCCATTTTTAGCCACATTTCGTTACGGTTTGGACTTTCTATAGTGGACGGATACCCTCCCGGCCCCATATAAGAAGAAGCGCCTTACCGTGAATCAGGAATCACCCAGCGACTCGGAGCCCGGAAGTTTCGACGCCAGTACCCAGCAAGACCTTTACCGGAAAGTCGGCTACTACGACTTGAGCGCATATACCCAACTCACCTCCACTGGCACTAGCCAAGGTTTCGTTCTTGTCCGCCACCATACCCTTGTCGGTACCATTCAGACGACGTTCCGCGCTGGCAAGGCCCAGGCGAGGAGCTTAGATGCAATCGCGTTGGCGCTCGAGAAACTGGACCACCTTGCCGAGATTGCGCCGGAACGCGGCTTGTCGCTAGGGGAGGCCGAACAGTCTCTGTGATAGGAATGCGGCTAATCCGTTGACCTGCTCAAGTGCTCAACTAGGAGTGCCACGGAGCCAGACAGGGCTCGGGCTGCGCTTGTTGCGATGAGAAGTCTCCAGTCTGCCCCGCATCTGAAATCCGTATGGCCTTCAGGCCCATTGGCTCAAATGTGCGACCCATGTGGTCGCACTTCTCGTGCGGTGTACTCGGTCTCCATCAATCCCACTGCCAGCGCCCACGAGACCAAGTGGAACTCAGGCGAACGACGGCTTCGACTCATCCTCGTCTTACCGCCACGCATTTGATCTCGACGAGCAGGCCGGGATGGGCAAGCTCGGAGACGCCTATCGACGTCCATGCGCACGTGCCACGGGGAAAGACTCGATTCTTTACTTCTCGGAATACTGGCATGTGCTTGACCATCTCGACGTGATACGTCGTCATATCAACAACGTCGTCGAACGAACATCCCGCCGCCTCGAGCACCAGGCGCAAGTTCTCCCAGCAGGCTAGGAATTGCGCTTCTGGGTCAGTGATAACTTCGAGTTCTGCAGTGCGTCCGACCTGTCCGGCGCAATAGACGATGGCACCGACTCTCACTGCGGGCACATAGCCGGCGCGGTCTACGATGCGCTGCATCGAAGGGGGAATTACCAGTTCGCGATCTGTCATTTGGATCTGTTCTTTCAAGAGCTAAAAAGCCCTCCCGGAGGGGAGGGCTCGACATCAGCTTGTCAGGCGACGGTACATTTCGTGAAAAAATATCGGTTCAGTCCAGCGAAATCTTGCCGTGGTCGATGACCTCACTCCAGCGCTTGCTCTCCTTGTCCATCAGCCGCGCCATATCCGCGCTGGAGCCTGGATACGGTCGTGCGCCTTGCTCTGCCAGTTGCGTAATGAAGCGCTTGTCTTTGGACGCGACAAGGAGGGCGTCCTGAAGTTTCTTCACGATTTCAGGCTTCGTCCCAGCAGGGGCCATGAGGCCGTACCAGGACTCGACAACCGCATCCTTCACCCCCGCCTCGGCGAAGGTTGGTACGTTGGGAATTGCTGGGTCACGCTTCTCGCTGGCGACGGCCAAGATGCGGACCTTCCCGGACTTTGCATAAGGCAGCACGTTTGGGAGATTCGCAAAGATCAATTGCACTTGGCCTGATAGCAAATCCACTCCTGCGGGGCCGGCGCCCTTGTACGGTACGTGTACAAAGTCGGCGCCCGTTTTGGACATGAACAATTCGCCGATGAGATGATTCATCGAGCCCATTCCGGCCGAGGCCATGTTCAACTTGCCAGGATTCGCTTTCGAGTAGCTGACGAGCTCCGAGACGCTCTTGGCAGGCGCATTGTTCGATACGGCCAGTACGTTAGAGACGGTCGCGAAGGTCGCTACTGGAATGAGCTGTTTGGGATCGTAAGACAATCGCTTGGTAAGCAGAGGCTGCACAGCTTGCCCCATCGAGCCTAGCAAGAGGGTATAGCCATCGGGGGCCGCTTTGGCAACAACCCCAGCGCCAATTGCGCCTCCTGCGCCTGCCTTGTTGTCGACGACGACTGGCTGCCCCAATTGTTCACCTATATGCTCCGCAACGATGCGTCCCATTAGGTTGACGGTGCCGCCAGCTGCAAAGGGCACGACCAGCATGATGGGCTTCGTAGGGTAGGTCTCCGCATGCGCGCCTACGGACAATGCTGTAGCGGACAGGAGTAATGCAATAGACTTCAACATACTAGTGTCTCCTTGGTAGCCGGTTTTAGGCAACCAGTCTGGCAACGGCTTCGTTGAGAGCAAACTGTGCGCAAATCAAGCGGCTGCGCGCTTCACTTGCCCATTGTTGATCCGCAGCGCGCTCCTCTGCGGCACGCTCCAGCAACCGAGAGACATGTTGTGGTCCAACACTGCCCTCGGTAACTCGGGTCTCCACAAAGCGGAGCGGATCGAGTGCTTCCCTGACAGCAGCATCGCCCAAGTTCAGTGCGATACCGGTAGTTTCGACCGCTGCCTCGTCGAGACGAGCGCTGGTAAGTTGATCGGGCGTCAATCCTTGAGCAACGGAATTGCGGATTGCCCGGGCGACAATGTGGTGTACCTGCCGGAATGACAAGCCACGGTCGCGCACGATGACGTCCGCCAAGTTGCTTGCGGTGCACCAGCTTCCCTTGAGTGATTCCGCCATGTGGTCTTTGTGCACGATGAGCGTCTCAATGACCCCCGTGAACAAATCGAGCATTCCCTCGGTCGTGGCGAGGGCGTCGTCGATATGAGAGACGGTACGCATGGCCTGGTCGCCTGTCCCTTCTGCTCGGAACGTTGCCAGTGCGGAGCTTAGCCAATTCACTGCAGGCCCGGCTGCCTTCCTGATGGTCTCCAACGCAACGGGGTTCTTCTTCTGCGGGAAGATACTGCTCGTGCCACAGTAGCTGTCATCGCACTCCACCAACCCGAATTCCGTGCTCGACCAAAGGTGAAGATCGGTAGCCAGGTCGTTCAGATCAGCCATGATGAAAGAGAGCGCACAAATGGCATCGGCCGCATCGAACGCCTCGCGACCGAGTTTCGAATTTTCCACTTGACCATCGAATCCAAGCAACTCCGTCGTGCGCGCTCGGTTGAGCGGCCACGATGTGCCGGCAAGGCCCACCGTTCCAAGTGGATTGCGGTTGACGCGACCGTACGCTTGGGCTAGCCGCACAAAGCTGTCGTGTAGCCGGGAGCTGAAGCTGAGGAGATAGTGCCCAAAAACCCAAGGTTGAGCCTGCTGCATATGGGTGTAGCCAGGCATGATTGTGGCCGCGTGACGGCGCGCCTGATCCGCGATGGCGCCTTGGAATTCGAGCAACCTGTCCATTACGTCCAGAATCCGGTTGCGCTTGTACAGCCGGCGTACGGTGGAACCCTGGTCGATACGACTACGGCCGGTGTGCATTTGGCCGCCGACGTCTTCCCCGATTGCCGAGAAAAGATACGACTCAATTTGCAGGAGGAAACTTCCTTTGCGTGCGTCGACAGGAAAGTCCGATGGCTCGATATTTCGAATCTTCAGCAACTGCTGGAGGATGGCACGACCGGTTTCCGCCGACAGAATGCCTTCTTCCACAAGCATCGTGGTATGTGCGAGATCCACGGCGACGAACTCGTGAAACTGTTTGCGTTCGCGATCGAGCCCGGGCAGGGCGTAGTGCTTAGTTAGGCGTGAGGCCGGAGGCGAACTTAGCCGCGCTTCGGCAAGTAGCGTTTCGTGGGAAGTCGAGGATGTCATGGTATTGAATGAGGGGAGCGGGCCTGCTCAGTAGCGGCCCTACTCGACCCTGCAAAGTCGAATCGGACGACCCCTCATCTGGTGCGTAGAAGCAAGTCGCACCGGGAGAAAGGCTGGAATGAATCTCCGCAGAAGACCATGTGCGGTCGCCTTGCGAGTCCAATTCCATGACGGGATGATGAATTTACGGTGGGGAAGACACAACTACAGGTGCGGTTGGACGCGCATAAGGAAATCTTCTGCTGCACACCGGCGGCAGCGCGTTTGCAATGAGTCGGATCGAAACCTACGGCGCCACGCTGGCCAGGAAGAGAGACTTGATCACCTTTATGAAGTCCTCAACAACCTTCGATCGCGGTTGATGGGAAGGAAGGACAATCGAGAAGTGGAACTGAACGAGGGGGGACAGTGGGCGCCAAACCACACCTGGATCACACGCTCTGCGCGCGGTAAACGGATCCACTACAGTCAAACCGAGCCCGCCTGCTACAAGGCTGCAGGCCACGTGCCCGAGAGAGGTGACAACCGAACGCTTGCATGTCACTCCCGCGGCGGCAAGTTCAGCCTCCAGTCGCATCCTCACCGTACTGTTGGCGCTGAGCGAGATAAGCGGCTGGTCTTGGAGATCCGATATTTTTAATGACTTCTTGCGAGCCAACGCATGGCCCCGAGGGAGCACGCAGACTGCCGCGACGCTTGGTAGCGGAAAGACGTCTACGCCGGGGTATTCGTCTCCGGCCATCTGAACGAAGCCAATATCGATTTGGTGTGCTGCGGCCAGCTCCAATACGCCCAGGGAGTTTCGAATGTCCAATGAGATAGAGACTTCGGGGCGGGAGAGTGCGAACTGCTTGACTCCCTCGCTGAGTAGACTCAGCCCCAGTGTATGCATAGACGCAACTCGCAGGGTGCCGACGCGCGCGGATTTGAGGTCCAGCGCCACCCGCTCGATCTGCTCCATGCCCTGATAGAACCGGTCTACTTCACGGAAGAGGCGCAGGGCTTCCGCCCCGGGGATAAGGCGATTGCCTTCCCGACGAAAGAGGCGAATCTCTAATCTCTTCTCAAGGTCCCTGATGAGCGCGCTTACCGCAGGCTGGCTGATTTTCAGCCGCTCGGCGGCAACGGTCATGCTGCCGGACACCATGACACTACGAAAAGCTTCGATTTGGCGGGGATTTAGTGACATTGATGGCGAGGCGAGCGATTTTTGGCAAGGGTAATCAACCTCGCACCTTGCTGCAAGCGCCATGGCCAGTTCGGCCCTCGCTTCCCGCTGTCTTTTGGGCGGGCAGCCAGGAGCTGCGTTCTTGCAGAACGTCGGCGCGCGAGTAGCCTCGCACGCGGCGCCAACGGTCCATCCTGGTGGCTCAACACGAGTCGATCGCAGTACGCTGAGTGCGATTGCCGCTCAGCTTTACTCAGCCTCTTTCGTGCATACGTGTCGGACACATCGCGTTGCCCTCGGTGCTCCACTGTCACAGCGATGCTGGCGGATGGAATCGGATATTTCTCGCCGAACGCCGACTGAAGCTGATACCAGGTGTAGCTGTGCGCCTCATCGAACGAGTACGCGCCGGAATCCAGCGCTAGAAGGCTGGCCTGGGCGTTCAAGTATTGCGCCAGTGGTTCGACTTCCTTCCAGTTCGCATCCCCGGTGTAGAGATGCATTGCCGCCTCCCGCGCGTTCCTGCCGATAACCGGCAAAACGCCTGCAAAAGCAGTTGAGGTGTTGCGGGTCGAGCTAACGCGCCGAAGAGTGGAACGAGGTATGGAGCCGATTGAGCAAGTCGCCTACTCGGTTGGATTCTCTGATCCGGAGCGTATGCGCCGGGGCGTTCATACGGGTCGTGGGTCACCCTCCGCAGAGCCGGTCGTCGGATGGCCGCTTGAAGAGAGAAAGCAGGGGAATAGCGGCGGAGCACTGACGTGCCGTACTTGCGTTCCAACCTGACGGCTTTGTTGCATTCGCGCTGACGGCAAATAGCCGCACGATCGTGGGTTTCCGGCTCGATGCCACCACCGGCGCACTATCCAGGGTCCCTGGTGCGGCTTATTTTGCGGGTTGGGTGGCACCCAAGTCCATTGCAGTCCATCCGAATGGAAACTATGTCGTCGTGGGCACTGACACCTACGCGTACGACTTCAAAATCGACCGCACCACGTCGTCTTTGAACCCTATGTACGGTACTGGCTGGGACGGCGCGGATCATTCTGCCATCGTGTTTTCTCCGGGCGGCGAATTTGCGTACACGGCCAACAAGGGTAATGGCACCATCGGTATGTTCGGCTTCAACGACGCAATGGGTTCTCTTACTGCCATCGGGAAACTGGTGACCTACGCTGGCCCCAATGCGCTTGCGATCTCGCCTGACGGACGGATGTTGCTCTTTACGAATGCCGCCAATGCGCTCGGCGTGGCGCATGTTGATCCGGCCAATGGCCGGGTTTCGGGCACATTTTTGACGCCTTTGCCTGGGGCATTGCTGGATGGCATCGATGTCGTCACCACCCCGTCGGGGCAGTTCGCTTACGTGCTAGGAAAAAACAGCGGATTGATTGGCGGCTACCAACTGTCAACCGGTACTACAAGCGTTAGCCCGATGCCAGTCACGTGGCCGAGTGGAAGCAATGGTGGGAAGATGCGCGTCGATTCGAGTGGACGCTTTCTCTATGCAGCGACGCTCGATGGCATGCTGAACGGCTATGCCATCGACGCCAGCACTGGATGGCTGACGGCGCTTCCCGGCAGCCCTTTCCCTTCGAGTCAAGGCAATACCGCCATCGCGATCGCCGCGCCGTAGCCCTGAGGAAATGGCGGCCCGTCCGGGCCGCCGGCGTTTACGCCAGGGCTTCGGGCGAACCCTGGCTTTCTCTGGTTGCCCAGACGGAGCTGGGCAATAAAACGATGTAAACGGTGCTGTCGCACCTTGAAAACACCATAGTGAGCTCGATCGCGACCAACCGCGCCCTGGGAAGAGTGTAATCCGAATGAATATCGCGGGAACGCCGTCGTAGGACCGGCCGGGCGCTGTGGCGACAGCGCGTATGCCCGCCCCGACCTTCGTGGGGTAATGAGAAGTGACGCAAACGCCGAAATTCATGTGATCATGCGAACCCGGTAGCGGGCGGGAGTTGCTACCGCTCCCCGAGTCTTTTTACCCGTTGGCCCTGAAGCGGATTATCTGAGAATGGCAAGGAAGTTATTGAGCGCGGCGCCGACTCCAACAGTGTCGACGCTTGCATCGGCTCGCCCGTCGCCCGGCGTTGGGTTATCCGGAGCGAAGCTTGAGGCGCGACTGCGTATGAGGCGGTCAACCGGGTATATCGAGGCAATTCGCACGCTTGATGCCGGTGGTCATACGCATGACCGCCAGGCAGTGGAAGCCGTTGTGGCGGCCATCCGTGATGAATTACCAGATATCACCATCGACCAGTTGCCGGTTGGCATCGTTTCCCAGTGTTTCCTGGGCGAGCCATACGAGGTCCATACCCTCGACCGGGTCGGCAATATTGTCCATCACTACACGCGTTTCGAATCGCTCCCACCGTTGCTCGGTCGTGGCAGGGTGCTGGCTGCCAGCGGAAAGTACGCGTTTGTAGAGATCTACACCGATAAAGTAATCGCCGTCTCTGATAGCGGCGACGTATCCATTGTCAGGGATTGACCATGAGTGCTGGCGAAAGAATTATTCAGGTTGCTGATCTCACGCTTATCACTCGGGGTCTGCAGAGCATCAATCGTGACATCGAGGCGGTATCGACACAGGTTTCCGCGGTTGGCAACGAGTTAAGCGATACGAGATCGGAACTGGCCCGCTTGGAAGAGGCGTTCATGCGCTTCGTCGAAGCCGACGTGAAAGCGAAGGAGTTGGCGCTCGCCGAAACGCGTCAGGTGAAAGTCCGTCAGGCGCTGGAGACGACCTATGGCTACTACGCCGACGTGCGTCGCCAGGCCACAGGGATCCTGCAGGCGGCAGACCTGAGCGTGGTACGCGGTGAGACAATGAAATCCGCGACCGAGGAGTTGATGCTGCAGGCGCCTCGGTACTGGCTGGCGCCGGCGTTGGTGGCCCTGGCTGCCTGGCTCAACGATCAGGAGGACCTGGCGCGTCGCGCCCTGGCCGAAGCACTCAGGCGGGATGACGAGAAGACGTCGTTGCTCTTCGCACTCGTATGCCGCCGAGCCGGTCGTGTCGAAGCATGCAGGGCATGGCTGGAGCGTTATTTCGGCATGCAGAACCCTGCAAGCCTAGATCGCCAGACCGTGGTGTTGGTTGACGCGTTGGCAAGCGGGGTGTTCGGCGGCGAGATCCGGATGCATTGCACCAGGCAGGTCGAGCAATGGGTCGAAGAATTGAGCGAGGCCGTCGGTTTCGTTGAAACGCAGCGCGCGCAATGGGAAACGGGCTTGCGCGTGAAGCTCAAGGAAACGGATCATGCCGCCAAGTACTCGCATCTTTCGCGCTTCAGCCCGACATGGCCGCGCCTGAACCAGTCGCTCAATGAAGCGGCCTTGCACAAGGACGTCCTTGAGCATTTCCGGAGCATCTTCGAGGGCGCGCTGGAAACGGCGCGCAGCGTGGAAGCGGCAGTGGATGGGCTTCTGGACAAGCTGGTGGCGCGATTCGACGATGAAGAACTTCCGCTGCGCCGCGAAGACCATCTGAACCAGCTCATCATTAACCATTCCGGGGATCGGCCGGCGGCGGAGCGCAAGCACGCGCTGGAGACGGCAGCGCTCGAAGAGACGGTCAGCTTCACGCAGTTGTTGACGAACGCGGCGATGAATCCGGAACTTAGCCATGCCACGCGTGCGACCCAGCGATACGCCATCGCGCTTTCCCGCGCATGGGTGCGAAACGCGCATGACGACCTGACCGCATCGTTCCGCAACCAGGTGCCCACAGACATCCAGATTGCGATCGAAGGCTGGGAGGGTATCACCCGCAATGGCGACAACGAGGCCCCCTTGCTCAGCGCGCTCAGCCAGCATCTCGATAACGAGCGTGACAGTGCACTGGCCGCACTCAAGCTCGGCTTCAAGCACTATGCCGCACTGGTCGTGGGTGTGATTGCTATCCTGATGACACTCAGCGCTGGCTGGTTCTCTCTGCTCGTTGGCGTTGTGGCCATCGGCTGGTTCTTCATGGCCAAATCAGAGATTGCCAAGGCGAAGGCGAAGATCATCGAGGAAGCTGCCAAGAAGAAGGAGCAGTGCTCGGCGGCACTCATGGCGGCACTCGCGGAAGTCGTGGAGTGGCGCCGTGATGTGGCGGCGCGCGATGCCTTCGCGGCCCACGTTGGTCATCTGCTGGACAGCATTTCCCCGGAACAATACACGTCGAGCACACACGAAAATACCCGTCGCGTGATGACGCAAGCTGCATAGGAGCCCGCACCCATGGCCCGTAATTTGATGACCGACGCTAGCGCCACGCACGCCGCTTCCGTCGAAGTTCCCAACGTGGATGCCGGGGCAACGCCCCCGGCGCAAGTTGCCTACCCCGTGCCGATTCCGGCCAGCGAGGTACTGGCTGGCGCGTTTCCACAGTGGGATCTTCTCCCCGCAACGCCGTTTTTGCGCCGCGTTCGGTAGAGGGAACGATGACGCCTCCGGATACCTACGCAAGCTGGTCATCCTGTCTCGAACTGTTCGAGGGTGCAAACCAGGACGAAGCGGCGATGCAGGCGATGAACGCCGGCTCGCTGAGCTGGACTGGCGGCGTGGCGCCCTTGTTCGCGGAGCGGGTGAGCGGTGTGGTCAACCAACGTTTGACGCGTATCGCCAACGACATCTCGCGTGACCTGAAATTTGCCGGGGACCACGGGTTGCTGGCGAATGCGCTGCTCAACGCGCGCAACAAGCTCGCGGTGCTTTACCGGTTCTCGCTTTGCGCTCCGTTTCCGAAGGAGTTGGCAGAATTGGTGCAGACGCTGGTTCGCAACTATGCGGAACAGGCGCAGCAGTCGCTGGAGGACTCGGCGCGCACGGACCGGAGTGGTCAGCTAGGTTACATCCTCCGCAACAACAGCCTGCTGCGCTATGCCGAGCAGGTGCCAAACATGCCGTCTTCGGCCAGCCCCGTCGCTGGCCAGGAAAATTCCCCGTTGGTTTCTACCGGCGTCCGCCGACGCAGAACCATTCTCGCCTGACGCTTTGCTTTGCCAGCCCCTCCATGAGTGATACCAAGGAATTCCGCAGCACCCTGACGCGCTACCTGAAGGCCCGTGTCCCGTTTATCTCCATTCGTAGCGCCGAGCGGGCCCGCGTGCTCGATATCCTCAAGGATATCTCCCAGGGTCTGAGCAATGCGCCAATGTATGTGCACACGCTTTCACAAGGTATGCGGGAGCTCGTGAGCAGTCGGTCGGCCAATGATGACCGCTCCGTGCATGGGGCGCTTGATTTCGCCAGTCAGCAGATCGCACAGCGTCAGAACCTGACATTTGTTCTGACGGAAGTCGACGACATTGAGGCGGATTCTGCCTTTGCGCGGCAATTGCAGGATGCCGTGATGCTCGCGGCTGAAAATGGCGGTGCCATTGCGGTGATCACCACCAAGCCCGTCTGGAGCCAACTGCAACGGCTCGGTATGTCGCTCGTCCTTTCGGCGCCAAACGAAGACGAGATGCTCGAGATTATTCAGGAGCAGATCGGCGCCTATCGTGCGGACTATCACATTGAATGGGACGAGGCCGACGAGCGGGAGGCCGCGGCTATCCTGACCGGCGTATCTCGGATCGAGGCCGAGAATATCATCGCCACGCTACTGGCCAATGGCAGTATCGTGAAGTCCGACCTGACCCAATTGACGCATGCCAAGGATCGGATCTTCGCCGACATTTCCGGTATCGAGCGGGTCCAGGTGCGTGGCGCGGAGCTCGACGTGGGCGGTCTGGGTGGGCTGAAGCGATGGCTCGACAAAGAGCGTCCACTATTGACTGCGGACCTTCGCGAGCGCGGCATCCGGCCCCCGCGAGGGGTACTGCTCGTAGGCGTTCCCGGCTGCGGGAAATCGCTTTCGGCAAAGGCCATTGCACACAATTGGAAGATGCCACTGTACCGGCTGGATCTATCTACCATTCACGGTCAGTACCTGGGCCAGAGTGAAGGACGGCTCAAGGACGCGTTGAGCACGGCTGACCACGTGTCGCCATGTGTGCTCTGGATCGACGAAATTGAGAAGGGCCTCGCGGGTGCCATGCAGGGAGCAGGCGACGGCGGGACCTCTACGCGGCTTGTTGGCCAGTTCCTGTACTGGTTGCAGGAGGCACGGTCGCGCGTATTTGTGGTGGCGACCGCCAATGACGTGTCCCGTTTGCCTCCAGAGTTGCTGCGTCGCGGCCGATTCGACGAACTGTTCTTCGTGGATTTACCCACGCCGGAGGAAAGGCGCGAAATCATCAGTATCTACGTCCAGCGAGGCCTGAAGCGTGACGTGGACACCGATTTGATGAGCGAGTTGGTTGACCTGTCGGAAGGCTTTGCGGGTTCGGATCTGGAATCGGCTGTGCGCGAAGTCGTCAAGGAGGCTTATTTGAACGGCGATGCGGCGGTGTCGAACGAGTTGTTCCGCCGTAGTTTCCAGAACGTCGTGCCGCTGTCCAAAACGAGCCCCGAGCAGATCGAGTCCATCAGGGCTTGGGGTCGGGACCGCGCGGTTCCCGCATCTGGCAATCCCATCGGGGGAGCGAGCAATCCGGCACGGGCCCGCCGCGCTGTGCTGGCGTAGTTGGATTCGGGAAAACCCGACGGTGACAAGGCGTCATGGGCTCTGCGGTTACCTCTACGTGTAACCCAGTAAGCGTCGAACCCCCGTTTAGTGGGGCGGGTGTGCGGTACAACACGGGGTTTGCCCATGGTGTCCCAAGCGATCAAACACAAGTCCCGGAATGTCAAACGACGGGTCGCGTTATCGCTGATACTGCCGCGCGCGCCGAAATGAGGTATCTCGGCGGCAAGTAAGTATCCAAATGCCACGCCAGATCACGTCTCTCGGAAGCGGTACCTCCGACCCAGTAGTGGTCGAGTGGCCGTTTGAGTGGCGCTCCACGAGTCGCCCTTACTGCTTTCCCGTAAGAGGCAGCATCCTGCCGCTTATGGGCGAATATCCTGATAAGCGGCGCCACCTGGTATCAGCCGCACTACGTTGGCACTGCGGTCCAGTACGCCGTGGTCGCGGCGCCGAGGTGAGACGCGGGGAGCGCAAGCACGAGAGCCGCTGACGCGGCTCTTTCTCATTGGACGGCTGGTACCTCTATCCGAGCAACAGGTTCCCCGGCGTGGAGGGCGCCCATCGTGCCGTCCTTCAGATGTCGACGTTGTTTGTCGGCTGGGGCGTTGGGGTCACCATCGACTTCAGATCTGGGGGCGAGTATGGAGAGTTGCCCTTTGGAGACCCTGCTCCCCTCACGGCATTAGCCATTCCTGCTATGGCTCCTTCCACGATGGCTTCACCAATGGACCCACCATGAATGGAGCCCATCTGCGCATCGGGAAGGACCTCGCAAGCCGAGAGATCTCGAATCAGTAAGGTCGAAGACATTGTTGGCCTCGCTTCGTTGTTGTTCATGTGCGAACGGACTGGTGGGCGCGCTCAAGGTCCTAGTCATCCTTGCAGGCGCCACCGTCAGCGGCTCAGAGCGGCCCGGTTTCGACGACAACAGCCTTGCCGCTGTCTGAGATCGACGTATTGCCGTCGGAGATGCTCTTCAGCAATTTGAGTGTGTCGGCGATGGCCTCGTTGACCGTTTTCCGGGCGCCAGCGCCTCCGAAAACTTTGCCCATGTCCTTCATGGACAGGACGCGCTCGATCTTCAGTTCGTTGATGTGGATAGTCATGATGAAGCTCCTTTGTTCAGTTCGTCTTCGTGAGCTTTGGTCTAGCGGTTGCTGTGTCCTTGCTCGCTAGGGTATTCGCATAGTGCGTGCCAGCGATCTTGTGTGCGTGCCTGGCCGCAAGTCAGCACGGAAAGTTGGCAACTGGCTACGAGTTGAGCGTCTGAGGTTCGTAGCGACCCAACGGGTCTGCTCAACTGTGTTGGATCGCTGCGGACTTTCGTTCGCCCGCCGTCAAACCCACGTAGTGGCTGTTGCCTTCTTTTCCGACTTCTCCAATCGTGTGCCTCACATATGCCACGCACGCCTGCGGCTGAGCGCCCGCCGGCGGTCTCGACGGATGGTTGAGCAAGCGATGTCTTGAGGTAAGCGGTGACGAAATCCAGGGCCAGCGCCGTCGCGGTCGTCCACGGTAGTGGAGCCGCTGGCGGCCCGGCACGGCTGGACGCTGGAGCTTGGCACCCGCGGCAAGTGGGACCGATCATCCGCAGCGGCGGGCGGTGTGGTGCTGGTTGTCGTCGGAATCATCATCCTGATTGAGCATCTCAGTCAGGCTGGTACGTAGCATGCGTTACGCTACGCACAACGTCGGTGTCGTGGGTCTGGCTTACCGCTCCTCGCTTACTCCGACTCAGATTGCAGTCGCGCTTCCTCCGCTGAGGTTCGCCTGGAAGCGGTTTATGAAGCGTGGACCGAACAGGGGAACGCAGCGAATATCTGCGCGAGTTGGACACCCTGCGAGGCTTCCCGGAGCATGAACACGCGAGGGCTGGTGGTACGTGTGGGCGCAGCTAGGGTATGGCAATCGGGCGCGCCATCAGTGGTGAATCGTCACGCCGCATTCTTCCGCCACCCCTAACAACGTCTGCAGGTCCGGGGGGCCTGGGGGGATAGCCTCGTCGATCCGAGCAAACAGGCGCGATGCGTTTCCGCCATGGCTGGTCACGGAAATCATTTCGCCGCCGCCTATGCCAAACCGAAAGTAGTGAATTGTCCCGGCCGGTACATGGACAAACGTTCCAGCGCCGGCGGTCATCGCTGTGTCACCGTATCCGATTTCTACAACGCCCTTGGTGACGTAAAACGATTCGTCCCAATCGTGGCAGTGCGGTGGTGGTCCGCTGCCTTCCTGACCTTGCTGCAGGAAGACTTCGTAACTCTGCGTGGTGGCACTTGAAGCCAAGACCGTTATTCTCTCGCCTACGACGTTGAGAGCACGAGCGTACTCGGCAGGGACGACCGCAAATGGCTCTGGCTTCATACTTTGCCTCCAGTCAGGTTTCACTGCCCCGGTTGAGTCGAGCCCGCGTACGAACAAGTGTTGAATGACGCGGGCTGGCATTTGCTTTTGCGGTCGGCGTCGGAATTGCTACCGATATATCCCAATCTTCTTCGCACACGGGTTCGTACAGCCAGACTGCATGACTGAGTGTAGGTGACACCCATTCCCATGGACAGGGCGCGAGCGCCGCCTCGCTCAATGCGCCTGAAACACCTGCCTGCGTGGCATGGGCATCTAAGGGACTGCTTTCGGCACAGGACGACGCGATGTAATCCATAGCCGCGATACGCGTGATGCAGGCGTCGCTGCAGAGATCGGAGCTGGCGACGGGGCAGGCAGGAGCGACGACGTCACGCGCCAGATCTGTCGAAGAGAGGCTAGATGCAAATCCTCATTGTGGCGTCCTCGATCCTTCTTGGCGGCCGGGACAGCCGTCTGCACGGCAGCGATGGTTTTTTTGCGCAGTGGCACCGTTTGACTGGCCGCGGCTTGGAGGGCTGCATTTGCGCAGGAGATGGCTGCAACGCCAATATGTCCCATGAGCCGCGTACTTTGTGTAGGGTTAGCTGACGTGGAGGGGAGGTGGCCCGCCTCGCCTGTAGCGTCACGCTACGTCTGCACATCAGTTAGGACGAACCATCCCGCGAGCCGTCGGATAGCCTTCGCAAAGACCCGATCAAAGGGTCGTTTCGAAAAACTTGGATCTTTTCAATACTTGGTTTCCCGCTTTTCCTGGCGCCCCTCTTGCTTTGTGTCGCGCTTGTCCTGCCTGCACTCGGCATTGCTCTTCTGGTTTTCAGCCCTGCAGTCGACCTTGCCAGAGCGTGCCTCCTGTTTGGCAGCCTGGTTTGCGTCCCGGCCTTGTTGACGCTGCTGCGATTGCTCGGTAGCGAGGGTAGCGCCGGCCATCACCAGCGGCACGGCAAATCCGGCCAGCATCTTGCCTGCCCAACTCCAACGTCTAGATTTGACCATTTTCACGCTCCCTTGCTTAGTGAAAACGACGTTCCGCGAACGCCCGGTTCGCGTGGCGCTGGGCGTAGTTCCCAGCAGCCGCTGCGATCGAAGCGGACATTTAGCATGCAAGCATTCATGATGGCACGAATGAACATTGACGAGAACGCAATTCTGTTGCCGAAGCCTCGGCTATGCGCTCGATCGGATTGATCCGATCACGCGGGGAATGGAAACAAGGCGTCAGCTAGTCCGGGAAGATTATTGGACGCAACGCCACCAGCGGCTTGTGGTCGTTATCGCCCTCGCGGCGTTTCTGGCCGCCCCGAGCGCCCGCGCAGCGGGCATCGGGCCGGCGACAGGCCTGCACACCAACATTCCTACCCCTCGTACTGCTTCCTGCACGAGAGTTCATACCCGTCGCGATCCCGGGCATGCAAGTCATCAACATGTTTGCCGAGATCAATGCCGAGCAAGGTGATTTCGCTCGTGACGGCTCCTCCGGAAAGTGACGCCTCCAGCCTAGGCGATGCATCAGGGGATCGGGTTGACCAATTCTTCAGGTCGGCCAACCTGTACGCCGGCTCAGGCCCAAGTCGAATCGAGCTCCTGCAGGAGATGTCCGGCAAGGATGTAGTCCCCGAGCCTGGCGGCCTTCTCTTCCAGGACCTCAAGTTCCTGCACGGGTAACGTTTTAAAGTCGAATTGACAGAAGAGATTCCGCTGCCGAACCGTCAGTTTGGGGCGCCTCAAGCCTGCTGCGAGCGCCTCAGGGGATTTGACGGCAATGCTTTCGTGTCCGCGATACTCCACGCGGATTCCCGCCTCTTCGCCCAGGCGCTTGAGCTCGGAGGTGTCTTGCCAACCCGTCTCATAGTCGAGCTGAATGAGTCCAACCTCGGCAGCTTCGAGAAGATGAATGGCCTCGCCTTTCGTTGTCGCACGCGCTGTTGTCATGCTCTGTCCCCGGAATAAATCTCTGCATTGGCCCGTTAAAAATGTTTGCCGTCTTATGCTGCGGCCTGTATGTATTTTTTGCCATACCTCCCCATGACTGCCCATCCGTCTTTTGGATGATCGGGCCGATGCGAATGCACTTCTTATTCGCAGTTCGCTTGCAGCACGCTCACCGTGAGATCTCCCACCTAAGGGCGTTGGCCATACCAAGCTGGCAGCCATAAACGTGATGTTATAGGCGCTAAATTGTGGCGTTCGACACGAAACGTCTCTCGGGAATTCGCAAAAGTGTGATCTTTGCCGGTCTCAAGTGCCGGGACGCGAGTAACATTTCGGATGTCCTGACAACCAGACGTTCTCCGTATGTCCGCAGATCCCTGGTACCAACTGGCAACTATCAACGGCTGGGACGTTGCGACGAAGCTCGCGCTGGCGGAGTCGTTCCTAAGATCCACGGGCCAAACTATCCAGTTGGCCAAATTTGCCGCTGACCGCGCGCGAGTTCTTGAAACCCCGCACGAGATTGACCGCGCGGAACTCCAAAAGCTTGGGTTTGACACCATCAAGCTCGGAACGGGATTCAAATGGATGTGCACACAGCGCGGAATTACCGTCGTCGGTCAGTGGCCCTACGAAACCGTCGACATGGCGTGGCGCGCGGCGTACGCGGCGGCCAAGCTTCGTGGTGAGGTGGGCGCTGAAATGATCAACCCGGAGCCAGAGGCGAGAATCGCCTGACCGCCGATCCGGGCCGTCGCCTACATTGGGTGATTGTCACTGATCGGCGACCTCATCCCCGCAGGGCCCGTCCCAACGCATGGGTCCACCGCGGACCATCGCTGCGACATATCCTGGCCCGTTACCGGGCAAATGACAGTCGTCATGAATTCCAGCCTGGAAATTTCAGTAGGCGCCAGAAACGCGTCGAACGAGACCAGTAAGCGACTTAAAGATCTTTGTCCGTAAGCCGCATCGACTTAGTCGCGAACATCTCGAAAATCCAGCCCCACGCCGGCGCCCCAATGACAAACCATGCCAAGAGGCAGCCAAATATCAGCGCAGCCTTGTTGTCGCGGAAGAGCAAGGAAGGTATCAGCATGATTGCGGCGCCCGAAACATTCAAACAAAGCACCATCAACCATGCCCACCAACCTCGCTTCCAGAACGACCAAATTTTCAGCATTTTGATTCCTTCAAGTTCAATATCGCTGCACCAAGAATTCCCCGGGGCGTCAGTTGATTATTACGGAGAGCGTGCAGGGGTCCTTTAGTGCTACGACATTGTGTTGTGGGAATTTCTTGATCTGTATCGGCGCAGAATTTCGCCGTCTGCGTGTTGAGCAACGAGAGTCCCGGCAAGTTCATCACCAGGTCTTGCTTTCCGTGAGGTTGACGGATCAGATCGCGTCAAACGCTGCGATCAGCGCGCAACATTGCGGTCGTGACCGGTCGCGGGATCACGGCGAGGTTGTTGGCGGCGTGCAGCACGAGCCGAACGGAGACTGGGGGAGTGCCCGGGGTAGAATGTTACCTAGCCTAGGCGCACGCATCCGGCGCGCCCGATTGAGCCGGCGCATCTCCAGATAACCATGAACGGAAGAACTACGTCAGCCCTTGGCGCGGCAACCCGCGCCGAGGCGGCAACCGAAGAACTCAGGCGACGGATCCTAGAAGGCGAGCTTGTGGAGGGCTTTCAGCTCAAGCAGGATCTCCTCGCCGAGGAATTCGGCATCAGCCGCATCCCGGTTCGGGAGGCGCTTGTCCAGCTTGAGAACGAAGGGCTGGTGAAGATCGTTCCGCACAAGGGCGCCATAGTCGCCGAATTGTCGACCAAGGACATCGAGGAATTGTTCTCGTTGCGCGCGCTGCTGGAATCCCACCTGCTCCGGCATTCCGTCCCGCGTCTCACCAAGTCCGATTTCGAGCGCCTCGACGAGATCCTGGAGCAGTATGCGATCGAACTCGCCGCCGGTAATCGGCATCGGTGGGGCGAACTCAACACGGAATTGCACGAGATCCTGCTGGCGCGTGCGAACCGTCCCCGTACCCAGGAACTTGTCGAATCGCTGCTGCGGCAGACCGATCGCTACACGCGGGTACAACTGTCGATCAACGACGCGGCCGTGCAGCGCGCCAAGGCGGAGCACGAGGAGCTGGTCAGGCTCTGCAGGCGTGGCGAGGCCAGGGAGGCGGGCGCCTTGCTCAAGCGCCATATCGAACATGCAGGCGAGGAACTTATTCTCTTTCTTCAGGAGCGCCGCCGGCCATAAGCCGCGCCGAGGCCTGTTGTAGAATGTAGAAAATATGCAAAATGGCGCGAACAGCGCCATCCTCGACCATTCTTCACTCTCAATGATCGTCAAAAAACCTGGTCTTCGCCATCTGACGCGAGCCGAGGCCGCCGCTGATGAAATTCGACGCCGGATCCTCTCGGGCCAGTATCTGGACGGTCATCCGCTGCGGCAAGACGCCCTGGCGACAGAGCTTGGGATCAGCCGAATCCCGCTGCGCGAGGCGCTGGTGCAACTGGAGAGCGAAGGGCTGGTGAAGATCCTTCCGCACAAGGGCGCAGTCGTCACGGAGCTCTCCATCGATGAGCTTACCGAGTTGTTCGAACTGCGCGCGTTGCTGGAGCCCACGTTGATTCGCCGCTCGGTGAAGAAGCTGTCTGTAGATGACTTCCGGGAGCTTGACGCGATTCTTGCCGAGTTCAGCGGCGAACTGAAGGCGCAGGCCCAGGACCGCTGGGGCGACCTGAATACCCGGCTGCACGAGGTGTTGTTGTCAAAGGCGGATCAGCCCAAGACGGCCAGCATGGTGATCTCGCTGCTCCAGCAGACCGACCGCTACACGCGCCTGCAGCTTTCGTTGTCTTCGGCTAGCCGTGACATTGCGGAAGCCGAGCATCGGCAACTCGTGGACCTGTGCCGCAAGGGTGATGGACGGGGCGCGGCCGCGCTCCTGAAGCGGCATATCGAGCATGCCGGTGAAGAACTGAAGAACTTCCTGATCTCCCGTCGTCGCAGCATGGGCTAGCGTCGGTTTTGGCGCGCAGGGGTAAAACCGATCCCCCAAGCAAATAGGGCCGCCCGAAGTGGGCGACCCTGTTTGCTGGAGACAGCGCGGATCAGCCGGTCACGCGCGCCTTCGCTTCGGCGTCGACGTCACGCAGCGACTTGCCACGGGTTTCTTTCGCCGCCGCCACACTGATGATCGAAATTACGGCGGCAACCACCAGGTACAGCGCGATTGGCGTGGAGGAGTGGTACTTCTCCAGCAGCGTCAGCGCGATGAGCGGTGCCAGCGAGCCAGCCATCAGGGGAGCGATCTGATAGCACAGCGACAGGGCCGTGTACCGGACGTTGGTCGGGAACATCTCGGTCATCAGCGCGGAGTACGGCGAGTAGGTCATCGATTCGATCGCCAGGCCCAGCACGATGGCCGCCATGATGATCCAGTCATTGCCGGTGTCCATCATCGGGAAGCCGACGAAGCCCCAGCACGCCGTGAGCACCGCGCCCGTCAGGTACACCGGCTTGCGGCCGATGATGTCCGACAGGTACCCCATGAACGGAATGATCATGAAGTGCAGGGCGTTCGCGAAGAACATCAACTTGAGAATCCGCGTGGTGTCCGCCCCGACCACGAGCTTCAGGTAGGTGATGGAGAACGTCACCACCATGTAGTACAGGATGTTCTCGGCAAAGCGGGCGCCGATGCCAATCAGCACTTCTTTCCAGTGATAGCGCAGGACGTAGCGCACGCCTTGCTGGGTGGCATGTTCCTTTTCCCGGCGTTCCTGCGACTCCTTGAAGATCGGCGCATCATCCACCTTCCGGCGAATCCAGAAGCCGATAAGCACCACCACAGCCGAGAACCAGAAGGCCACGCGCCAGCCCCAGGACAGGAAATCTTGCTCCGACAGCGTGCTTGAGAGCGCCAGGAGGATCAACGTGGCGACGAGATTGCCCGCGGGCACGCCGGCCTGCGGCCAGCTGGCCCAGTAGCCGCGCCGGTTGTCTGGACTGTGTTCGCTGACCAGCAGCACTGCGCCACCCCATTCGCCACCAAAGGCGAAACCCTGAATCAGGCGCAACGTCACCAGCAGGATGGGTGCCCAGTAACCGATGACATCGAACGTGGGCAGGCAGCCCATGAGGAATGTGGTGATCCCCACCGCCACCAGGCTGACCTGGAGCAGATACTTGCGGCCGAATTTGTCGCCGTAGTAGCCAAAGACGATGCCACCGATAGGACGAGCGGCAAAGCCGACGGCGTAGAGCGCGAAGGCCGCCAACAGTCCATCGATCGGGTTGCCGGTCTTCTTGAAGAAGTGCGTGCCGAATACCAGCGCTGACGCCGTGCCGTACAGGAAAAACTCATACCACTCCGCTACGGAGCCCACCATTGCCGCCGCCACCACGCGGCGCAGGTCCTTTGTGTTTGTGTCGCGGTGCTGTCCCGCGCTGACGGGGACTGCCTCGCTGAGTTGGTTTGCCATCGTTCTCTCGTCCTATTGATCAGCTGTCGGCCAGCGGGTGAATTCCCGTCGCGCCCACAGCGTTGCTCGCGAACGGATTTTATACAACATGCAATATGCGAGAAGGAGGGGTTTACCCTTCATGGCGGCAAGAGGGCGACGCGAGGCATGCCACGAGTGCGCCCGTCAGGTGCACGGAAACCGGCTAGAATGCTTGGATGCGAGGGTAGAGGTGACGGATAGGCCAAAGGGAATTGCGGGTAAACACCGACCAATTCCTTTTTGCCTTCGCTCGGCCTTATTTTATACAATATGCACAAGCGACGTTCATCGAACCGACTCGCCGGCACGGCTGATGCCGGCCCCGAACGGACCGGTGATGCCGTCTTGTTCAATCCATTCTGACTTTCCAGGACCGTGTGATGTCTTCCAAGATCTTCGAGGGTACTATCCCCGCACTCATGACCCCTTGCACGCCGGAGCGCAAGCCCGACTTCGACGCGCTCGTTGCCAAGGGGCAGCAGCTTGTTGAACTCGGCATGAGCGCCGTCGTGTACTGCGGGTCGATGGGCGACTGGCCGCTGCTGACCGAGCAGCAGCGTCAGGAGGGTGTGGCCCGCCTGGTCGCCGCGGGCATTCCCACCATCGTGGGTACGGGTGCGGTCAATTCGAAGGAAGCCGTATCGCACGCAGCGCACGCCGCGAAGGTTGGCGCACAGGGCCTGATGGTCATTCCGCGCGTACTGTCGCGCGGCAGCTCGCCGGCTGCCCAGAAGGCCCACTTCTCCGCAATCCTGGCAGCGGCCCCGGGCCTGCCGGCGGTGATCTATAACAGCCCCTACTATGGCTTTGCTACGCGCGCGGACCTGTTCTTCGAACTGCGCCGCCAGTTCCCGAACCTGATCGGCTTCAAGGAGTTTGGCGGTGCGGCGGACATGCGCTATGCGGCCGAGAACATCACGTCGCAGGACGAAAACGTGATCCTGATGGCCGGCGTAGACACCCAGGTGTTCCACGGTTTCGTGAACTGCGGTGCCACGGGCGCCATCACCGGCATCGGCAATGCACTGCCGCGCGAAGTGCTGCAACTGGTCAAGCTGAGCAAGCAGGCGGCCAAGGGCGACGTGAAGGCCCGCCGCCTGGCCCGCGAACTGGACGCCGCCCTGAATGTCCTGTCGTCTTTCGACGAAGGCACGGACCTGGTCCTGTTCTACAAGCACCTGATGGTCCTGAATGGCGACAAGGAATACACGCTGCACTTCAATGAAACCGACGCGCTGAGCGACGCGCAGCGCAACTATGCCGAGAAGCAGTACGCGCTGTTCTGCGACTGGTATCGCGCGTGGTCCGAAAGCCTCGATGCCTGACCCTGTCTGACTTCTGTCTGATTCCAGTCGGACCCCTGGGCGGCTGACCTGGTCGCCCAGGGGCGCGTTTACTGGTACATCCCTTTTCCTGCGTTGGCAGGACACCGCCCCAAGCGGATCCGTCCGGATCAACTGTCCAGTCTTCCTCGTCCTCCCAGTCTTCTCCATGCATTCTTCCGAACAGAACCCCGCTTTTTCGACCATCGACCAGCACGCGGCGCGGGCCCTCAAGGCCAGCGCTACCTGGGCACATTCGAGTCCCACGTTCCGCAGCGCACTGCTGCGCGCCCTGGCCGACGCGCTCGATGCGCGCGCGGGTGAGCTTGCCGTGCTGGCTGATGAAGAAACAGGCCTCGGTAATGCTCGGCTGACGGGCGAGATCGCGCGCACGTCGTTCCAGCTGCGCGGCTTCGCGGACGAAGTCATTGCCGGCGTGCCATACGCCAGGGTGGACGATGAAGGGGTGGCGGGGCCGCCGCCGGCGGGGCGGCCCCGTCTGACGCGAGTGCTGGTGCCGCTCGGGCCGATCGCCGTGTTTGCCGCCAGCAATTTTCCGTTTGCGTTTTCCGTGCTTGGCGGCGATACGGCCTCGGCGCTGGCGGCCGGTTGCCCGGTCATCGTGAAGCCGCATGCCGGACATCCCCGCACGTCCATCGCCGTCGCGCAACTCGCGGCCGAGGTGCTGCGGCACCAGGGAGTGGAAGAGGGGGTCTTCTCCATGCTCGATGGCGAGATGTCGCGTGAGGACAATATCTATCTGGTGCAGCATCCTGCCGTGGCGGGTGTTGCCTTCACCGGTTCCTATCAGGGCGGCGTGGCGTTGTGGCGCGCCGCCAATGAACGGGACACGCCGGTTCCCTTCTTTGGCGAACTGGGTTCGATCAATCCGGTGGTGGTGCTGCCGACCGCGCTACAGACTGACCCGGTGGCTCCGGCACGCACGCTCGCGGCGTCGATGCTGCAAGGCTGCGGCCAATTCTGTACCAGTCCCGGCGTCGTCATCGTTGTCGAGGATCTGCGTGGCAGCGAATTCGTGGCCGCGCTGGGCGACGCGCTGGCGGGGCAGCCGACGCACCGGATGCTCAATGTCGGCATTCGGAATGGTTTCGAAGACGCCGTCGCGCGCCTGCGAGTCAATGCCAACGTCAAGGTGGTGGTCGAAGGGGAGGCAACGGGCGCAGGGCCGGCCCCACGCCTGTTCAGAACCACCCACGATGCGTTCATCGCGGATCCGGACCTCCACGAGGAGATGTTTGGGCCGGCCGCCGTGTTAGTGACGGTGCCATCGGTCGATGCCATTCCCCAGGTACTCGCCGCCATCAAGGGCACCCTCACCGTGACGATCTGGGGCGCGGACGAGGACACCCGCGAGCATCGGGACATCGTGCGGGTGGCGCAGGACATTGGTGGACGTGTACTGTTTTGGGGTGTGCCGACCGGCGTGGCGGTCACGCACGCGCAGCAGCACGGTGGCCCGTGGCCGGCGTCCACCGATCCGAAGACGACCTCGGTCGGGTTTGCGGCATTGCATCGCTTTCTGCGCCCCGTGGCGCTGCAGGACGCGCCAGACTGGCTGCTCCGGGCTGCGTGACCGAAGTACCCCGCGAAGTACCCCGAGATCCATTTGCAAGGAGGCAACGCCCATCCATGTCGGACACAGTTCAACTTTCGCTCGCCGAGGTTCGCGAGCTGGCGCTCGCCGTCCTGCAGACGAACGGGTATTCGGAAGCCCACAGCCATGCCATCGCCGAAGTCATCGTGGCGGGCCAGCGCGATGAATGCCAGTCCCATGGGTTGTATCGGCTGCTGGTGTGTGTTCATACCATTCGCCACGGCAAGGTCGATGGGCACGCGGTGCCGGAAATCGTCGATCAGGCGCGAGCCATCGTGCGGGTGGATGCCCGCCTCGGCAATTCGCTGTTGGCGTTCGAGACCGGCCTGCCGCACTTCATCCGGAAGACCCGGGAGTGCGGCGTGGCGGCCATGGCCATCAACAACTGCTTTCACTTTTCAGCGCTGTGGCCCGAAGTGGAACGGCTCGCGGGCGAAGGCCTGGTCGCATTGGCCATGACGCCCAGTCATGCATGGGTGGCGCCAGCGGGAGGCACCCGGCCGGTATTCGGCACCAATCCGCTTGCGTTCGCATGGCCACGCCCCGGGCAGATGCCCTTTGTGTTCGATTTCGCGACCAGCGCGATCGCCAGAGGTGACATCGAACTCCATCGCCGGCAAGGCAAGGCGCTGGAAGCGGGCTGGGCCATCGACGCCGACGGGCAGCCGACCACCGATCCGCTTGCGGCCCTGAAAGGCGCAATGCTGACGTTTGGCGGCCACAAGGGGTCGGCATTGTCCGCCATGATCGAGTTGATGGCCGGCCCCCTGATAGGCGACCTGACCAGTGCGGAGTCCATGGCGTTCGATGCCGGGGCCGGGGCTACCCCGTGCCACGGTGAGCTGCTGGTGGCCTTCGATCCGGCGGCGTTCCTCGGGGAGCGCGCCGGCGAATACCTCGAACGTGCCGAGACCCTGTTCGGGGCGATCACCGGCCAGGGGGCGCGCTTGCCATCGCAGCGGCGCTATGCCGCGCGCGCCCGCAGCGATGAGCGCGGCGTGACGGTGCCACGCGCGTTATACGAGGATGTGCGTAAGCTGCTGGCACCCTGATAGCTTCGTGTCTTTGCCGAAAGTGCCGCCGCGATCCCAGTTCACCCAGCACCGGGTGCCCGGAGCTTGTACGCAGTGGCGGCGAAGGTCACTTCCCGTTGCAGTCGCATGGATCATGCGCTTCAGCAAAGGCAGCTTGCAAGCTAACAGCGGCTACCTTTCGTAGTACACCTTGATAGAGTAGCTGTACCCACGTCCCAGTACGGCGCACCATTCCGGAAAGGGGCGGGAGGATTCTCCGAATACGCTCGCCAATCTGCGATGAGACAGTTGAAATACCGTTCGTCAGAATAATGGTGCGCAACCGTCTCTGGAACGAGGGCGTCCGCCGGCAAGCTCCAGAGCCGAATAGGCGTTCGTTAGTAACTAACAAAGCACGACGTTCACAGCCAGGCCGCCCAGGGACGTCTCCTTGTACTTGGCTGCCATATCGGCGCCGGTAGCGCGCATCGTTCGAATGACTGCATCCAGTGAAACTTTGTGTCCACCGTCACTGCGCACGGCCATGCGCGCTGCATTGATCGCCTTGACCGACGCGATCGCATTCCGCTCGATGCAGGGTATCTGCACAAGTCCGCCGACCGGATCGCACGTCAGCCCCAGGTTATGCTCCATGCCGATCTCTGCCGCATGTTCAACTTGCTCCGGGGTCCCTCCGAGTACCGCGGCCAAGGCGGCCGCGGCCATGGAGCAGGCGACACCGACTTCTCCCTGACAGCCTACTTCCGCGCCAGAAATCGACGCATTCAGCTTGTAAAGCATGCCAATTGCGGCTGCGGTCAGCAGAAAGTCGCATATTCCATTCGTATGTGCGCCTGGGACGAAACGAACATAGTAATGAAGCACCGCTGGCACGATTCCGGCCGCGCCGTTCGTCGGGGCAGTTACCACCCGCCCTCCCGCGGCGTTTTCCTCATTGACCGCCATGGCGAACAGATTCACCCAGTCCATCGATGTGAGGAAGTCATCGGACTTGGCCGTATCGGCCTGCAAGCGCCGGAGCAGGCCGGGCGCCCGACGGCGAAGGCCTGATGCGAGCGGCGTGTTGTCTGCCATGCATCCTCGGCGCACGCAGTCCCCCATGACCTTCCAAATGTGGAGGAGCCGGGCCCGAACCGAATCCTCATTGGCCCATGTCACCTCGTTGGCCAGCACAAGCTCTGGAACACTCAGGCCGGCCCGGCGGCACTGGGTCAGGAGTGATTCGCCGGAGACAAAGGGATACGGCGGCGCTGCGCGATCGGTGCAGGGCGCCGTGGTGACATCGGTCGTGATGAATCCTCCGCCGACCGAATAGAAGGTCTGGGCGGACAGCGATACACCGTCGATATCCAGGGCCGTCAGTGTCAGTGCGTTAGGGTGGTCGGGCAGAGGTGTTTGGAGATAGCGAATGTCTTCCGCAGCGTTGAACGCCACCGGATGGCTTCCCATCAGGGAAAGGGTGCCGTGGCGACGCAACATCTCCAGCTTTTCCGTGACGGAGTCCGGCTCGATCGTGTCGGGCTGCTCCCCCATCAATCCGAGCATGACGCCGCGGTCCGTGGCATGGCCCCGGCCGGTGGCGCCCAGTGATCCGTGCAGATCAACTTGAATCCTGTGCGTAAGCGGGAGAAGCCCTCGTTCGGCAAGCTCTCGCGCAAACGTGAGCGCTGCCAACATCGGCCCGACCGTATGGGAGCTCGATGGTCCAATGCCAACCTTGAATAGGTCGAAAGTACTAAGATACATGGCGTTCGTGACGTCTTGGGGCGTACGGGTTTTCAATCAGTTCGCGGCCTTGCGCTCGCGGAAGGCCAGCAGGGCGACGAAACTTGCGATGCAGCAGGCCTGAACGTACCAGCCAGCCGACAGCGGATTGCCGGTCCGGTCGATGAGCCACGTCACCACGAACTGCGCAGTGCCGCCGAAGAACGTCACAGCGATGGCGTAGGGAAGCGCCATTCCGGTCGCGCGCATGGCAGGCGGGAACGCCTCGAGCAGCATCAGGACCATGGCTGCGCCGCCCACGGTCATGACGGCCGTGAACGCCGCCACGGCTGCGACAACCAGGAGCGCGCTTTCCGGCGTCGCGTGGACGACGATGAGAAAGACCGGCATGACAAGTGCGGTCATGGCGCCATACGTACACAGCAGCAGCGGCTTGCGGGTCTTCAGTCGGTCGGCGAGAACGCCGGAAAGCGGAGAGACGATGAGCAATACCAATGCCGATACGGTCGCCGACATGAATCCCGTCTGAGGCGGCATGTGCATGACGCGAGTCAGATAGCTGGGCATGTAGTAGACGAGGGTGTAAAGGGAGACTGTTCCGCCCATGATGAGCAACGCACCGAGCACCACGACAGCGCCTTGCTCGCGAAGCAGTGCAATGACCGGCAATGCTTCCTGCGTGCCAGAGTGGGTTTGCCCAACGTGCGTGTCGTGCAGTGCGCGACGGATGTAGATCCCAACAGGCGCCACGAGTAGGCCCACAAGGAAGGGGATGCGCCAGCCCCAGCTATAGAGCGCATCCTGCGCAAGGGATTGACTCAGGATCATGCCGAATCCTGCGCCGACCAGTGCTGCGGCCGCCTGACTGGTCGTTTGCCAGCTTACGTAGAAGCCGCGGCGCGAAGCGGGACCCGATTCCATGAGGTATGTCGTGGCAGCACCAACTTCTCCGCCAGCCGCAAATCCCTGAAGCAGGCGTCCGAGCAGGACAATGATAGGTGCGAACACCCCGATCGATGCATAGGGCGGGCACAGGCCAATCAGGGCCGTGCCAAGTGCCATCAGCCAGATGGTCATGGTCATTGCGGCGCGCCGCCCGACGCGGTCTGCATAGCCACCCAGCAGCACGGCACCAAGCGGCCGCATAAGAAAGCCCAAGCCAAACGTACCAACGGAGAACAACAACGACGTGATCGGGTCGCCAGACGGGAAGAACTGGGCGCCAATCATGGCGGCAAAGAAGCTATAGACCGTAAAGTCAAAGATTTCTAGTCCGTTGCCAATCGAGGTGGCGACAATGAGTCGCGCCTGGCTTGGCTTGGCACGCACCTCGTTGGCGCGCTGGCTGGGAACTGCAGTGGTAGGCATCATGATTGCGATTGCTTGATGAATTGCACGTCAACGCGTGGATTGCCGAAAGACGAGGCGCCAGGAAAACCGCTGGTCGCCCCGTGTCTTTGTCGGGTAGGCCCTGTCAGGCCGCCAATGCCACCGGAGTCTTGTCCACTGGAGGTTGTACTTCTGCCGGAATCGGACACTCGTAAGACTTGCCATCAATCCGTTCGACCAGTTCTTCCCGCGCCTGGGCCAACAGTTCTGGGCGAGCGAAGAGTTCCAACGCCGTGGCGGCGATCGTCTTGGCAGCCAGCAGCATGCCCTTGTGTGCGATAGGACTCTTGCCTTGGGAAACCCATTGCCACGAATGCGGCGAGCTACCGAACGTGAAGCAGGCGGTCATGCATTGAGCGGTTGGTGTGACCCAACTGACATCTCCAACGTCTGTAGAGCCATGCATGCGTTGGGGGCGGGTCGAATCGAGAGGCTCAACGCCGTCGAACAGCGGCTTCGGGTTTCGCCAGGCAGCGGTGAGCATGCGTCCGGCCATCTCGATTTCGTCCTTACGCAGCGTCTCGTGAATCGACGCGGCGAAGTCGAGCTCGTTTGCTTCATAGCGCGGCGCCCCCAACTCACTGAGCTTCGCGTGCATCAACTGGTTCAGCACTGTGTTCAGGACGATGTTGGAGCAGGCCGAATGCACCTCGACCTCTACTTGGCATCCCGTCATCAGCGCGGCACCTTCTGCGATCGCACACACGCGCTCGTAGAGTTCCTGCACCTGGTGATTGTGGGGGGCTCTTACCATGTAGAGCGCTTCGGCGCGCGGTTGTACGACGTTGGGCGCCACCCCTCCTGCGTCCGTGATGGCGTAGTGGACGCGCGCGTCGGGAAGCATATGTTCACGCAGGAAATTCACACCCACGTTCATCAGCTCTAGTGCATCGAGCGCGCTGCGGCCCAGATGCGGCGAGGCACCTGCATGTGCGGACACCCCGGTAAAGCGGAAGTACGCCTGTTTCACGGCGAGGGCTTCGAGATTCATCACACCGTTGAAGACCCCAGGGTGCCAGGTCAGTGCCGCGTCCAGGTCGTCGAAGAGTCCTGCCCGGGCCATGTACGTCTTGCCGTAGCCGCCTTCTTCCGCGGGGCATCCATAGAACCGAACCGTGCCTGGCAGGCCATGTGCCTTCAGGTATTGGTGGACGGCCACTGCCGCGTAGTGGGCGCTGGTGCCAAGCAGATGGTGGCCGCAACCGTGTCCGTTACCGTTGATGATCTCGGACGATGGTTGGCACGACGTGGCCATGCTTTGCTGGCTCAGGCCAGACAATGCATCGAATTCGCCCAGGATGCCGATGACGGGGCCGCCGCTGCCGGCCTCCGCCACGAACGCAGTAGGGATGCCGGAAACGCCTTCCTGCAGTGTGAATCCAGCCTCCTTCAGATAGGCAATGTGGGCGGCAGACGATTGCCATTCCTGGTAGCCAAGCTCCGCCTGGTTCCAGATGGCGTCGGACAGTCTGACGTAGTGGTCACGGTGATTCTCGATGAACTCGTCAACAAAGTGGGTGGATTCGGATGTTGTCATTAGTGCCTCCTGTTTGAGAGTGAGCGGCAGGACGCCGTTAGAAGTTGTGATACATGCCGATGGAAGCGTCGGACACCGTGTTGCCGGCGGCCACGGGCACGTTTGTCGTGTCGTAGTTGTAGATCAGGTTCGACTTCGGGCCGTTCTTCAGCACACTGATCCGGGCATAGAGGGCCGTCCGCTTTGACAGAAAGTGATCGACGCCGACGGTGCCGCCATAGGCATAGTTCTGGTCTGCCGTGGTGTGCCGGTAGGCCAGGCCAATGCGAAAGAAGTTGCGGCCAACCATGCGCTGCGCGCCGACGGTGTAGAGGTCGGCCGTGTGGGCGCCGGGGGCCTTGGGGTCGAAACGCAGCCAGGCCGCTTGTCCGACGAATGCGCCGAAGTCATGGAGTGCACTGACAATCCAGGTGTCCGTGCGCAAGGTCGGTGCGGCCGCGTCAGTACTGGTGCAACTCCCGGTAATGGCGGGGTCGCAATAGCTTTGACCATAACCAACGCCGACCATGGTGGCCCCGTCGCTGTAGTTGGCGGACACCGTCTTGGCGTGAATCGACGTGCCGGCGCTGCGATCTCCCTTGAAAGAAAGGCTGGCATCGATCGAGACGTTCAGGATGCGTGGCGAGATGTAGCGGACGGTCTGGTTCAGGCGCGCCACGGCATCGGTGTTGGCCGCGCCACCCAGGCCAGAGGTGGTCAGCAGGTACGTGTAGACCGATTCATGACCGTTCGCCAGAAAGGGGTCCGCACCAATGGCAGCAGAACCGATGGACGTGTACTGGCGACCCAGCACAAGCTGCCCATAGCTTCGGCTGTGCATGCCGATGTAGGACGCGCGATTGAAGAACGACTTGGAGTCCTGGACCGCCCCGGTATCGGCGGCGAAACCGGATTCCAGACGGAAGAACGTTGTCCAACCCTGGCCAAGGTCCTCCTGGCCATAGATGCCAAACTTCGATGTCCAGACGTTGCCGCTTTGCATGCGCATCTGGGACTGCGATCCAGCGCGAATGTAGTTGATGGCCATGTCCACCGTACCGTAGAGCGACACGATGTTGCGGCCCGGCGCGATGCCTAGCGCTTGCGCACCGAAGCCCGTCCCATTTGATGCGTAGATGCTGCCGAGTTGACTGTCTTGTGCCAGCACCGGAACGGATACCGCTATCGCGGCAACCGCAGTCGACAACCGAATGAGATGTCTCATGAATCGATTCAGGGGGAGGAATCAAACGTTGAAGGCAGGCGATTTGGTCGTCGCCGCCGACCTGATTGGGGCCATTTCTTCGATGACTTCCCGGACTCGTTGCCTGATTGGTCCGGTGTTGTGCGAGACGTAGTGTGTGGATTTTCTTCGCATAGCGCCCGCGACATTTTTTCAAAGCGATCACTTTTGCTCATCACGTGTACTGCCTGATGGAATGTGGGCGTGGGCCTGGAACTTGCTCACGCCATTCGTCAATTGGCCAACGCAGACCCGGGTAGGCCCGGAGTGCAAGGCTGGTGCACGGTTGGCAGAATTCCGCACAGTTTTGATGCAAAGGTTCTCGAGCGAATCGCTGGGGACATAGAGAAGGCAGGCGATGAAATTCAATCAACTCAAGGCATTGCTGGCGATTGCGGACGCCGGCAGCATTCATGAGGCCGCTCGGCTGCTCCACCTGACGCAATCCGCCCTCAGCAAGTCCATCAAGGAGTTGGAACGGGAAGTTGGCACCGAGCTGCTTGTCAGGTCCGCGAAGGGTGCAACGCTGACCGAATGCGGGCTGATGATGATCCGTCGGTCCCGTTCCATCGAAAAGGAAATGGGGCGGATGTGGGAGGAAATCGGCAGCTACCGGGGGGAGGTTGGCGGACGACTGACCATCGGTCACACCGGACCCGCCGCGACGCTCGCACTGGCTGAGGCCGTCGCTGAATTTGTCAGGAAGCGCCCGATGGTGAAGGTGTCCGTCCTAGAGATGCGCGGCGGACAGATCGCGGAAGGCCTGCGCAACGGCACGCTGGACCTCGGGCTTGTCAGTCAGTACGGTGAGCCGGATACCGACCTGTGCTGGAGGAAGATGCTGAGCCACGAAACAATGCTGGTCTCTGGCCCGCGGGAGAACCCCGAGACGACGCTTGAGGCGCTGATTGACGAGCCATGGTTGACGCTGGACCCCGAGGACGACGCCGAGAGCTGTATCTCCACGCTCTTCGCGCATTATGGCTTGACGCCGCCGTCGCGCATCGTGCGAAGTTCGTCGGTGACGCTGTACATCCAGCTGGCGGTTCGCATCAACGCGGTGATGCATTGGATGGACGCGGTGCGTCCAAGTTTCGAGCGCTATTTTGAGCAAGGCTCGATGACTCGCCTGGTACTTCCGCACGATATGCCCAAGCTGAACGTCTTCCTCCAGTACCGCGATCAGGATCTTCTTACCGCATCCGCGGTCGAATTCGTCGACCTGTATGAGCGCGGTTGCGCACGCTGGTCCGGTCGAACGGCGGAGTCCTTCCTGAAGGTGGAGATGGCCTCGTGACAGAAAACCAAAAGGGCCTGCGCCTTAGGTAACAGGTCGCTTATCTCGGGGCGCAGACGGGTGCCACGCAACACATAGTTGACTTCGACCTTGACGGCCGAACCGGCGGAGATCGCGGTCAGCTTGGCGTCATTCCCCTTGATCTTGCCCTTTGCGCCCACCTTGGTGAAATGCGCCCTCGTCGCGCTGCATCGTGTGATCGGTGAACACGACGGCGATATCGACCGGACAGGCGGGGCAGATCCTGGAGGAAAGGGTTGATCGCTTTGCCCCCATTCATCGCGAACTTGTCGGTGTCAAAAGACGGAAGGTGCAATATCGATCAGCATACGGACGGTGTCGAGGTAGTTGCTATTCATGGCGCTTGGGTGGTGCTGGCATCCAGTGCCGCTTGTTTAGCTTCCACGCGCAGTTGGACATGCTCTTGCAGGTTCTGTCCCCAGGCGAAGCCGCTTTCTTCGCCCAGCGTCTTCACCAGTTTGAGCACCTTCAGTCGTGTGCAATGCTCCAGGAAGTAGCGGAGGACGGGAGGTCGAAGGTTTCGCATCGTTTGGGTGTAAATGCAACGTTGTTGCATTAGTGGCTATGCCGGTCGCGGCCTGAAAATGAGGTTGCAATGCAACACGGTTGCATTTAAGATGTTTTGCAACATTGTTGCATTAGAGTTGCGCCGGCACTTTTCGGCGCTTCATTGAAGGCAAAACCGACTCCTCAAATGCTCCCAACCAAGCTCCCTGTCACCGTGCTCTCGGGCTTCCTAGGCGCGGGTAAGACCACCTTGCTGAATCACATCCTCAACAACCGAGAGGGTCGTCGGGTGGCGGTCATTGTCAATGACATGTCCGACGTGAACATCGACGCGGCGCTTGTCCGTGATAGGGGTGCGAATCTCTCCCGGACGGAAGAGAAGCTCGTGGAGATGAGCAATGGATGCATCTGCTGCACCCTGCGGGAAGACCTGCTCCTGGAGGTTGATCGGCTGGCCAAGGAAGGGCGTTTCGATCAACTGGTCATCGAATCCACGGGCATATCGGAGCCTCTACCAGTGGCGGAAACCTTTACCTTCGAAGGTGAAGACGGTCGTAGCCTCAACGAGGTGGCCCACCTGGACACCATGGTCACGGTGGTCGATGGCTTCAACTTCCTCCGGGACTACGGCTCGCGCGACAGCCTGCAGGCGCGCGGCGAGTCACTGGGCGACGAAGATGCCCGCACGGTCGTGGATCTGCTGATCAACCAGGTCGAGTTCTGTGACGTCATTGTGCTCAACAAGATTGACCTGATTGCCGAGGGGGATCGTGAGCGTCTCCTGGGAATTCTTCGCTCGCTCAATCCCAGGGCGCGTATCGAGATCTCCGAGTTCGGCCGCGTGCCACTGGAGCGGGTGCTCGGTACTGGGCTGTTCGACTTCGAGGAAGCCTCGAAAGCCCCCGGCTGGCTGCAAGAAATGCGCGGCACCCACGTCCCGGAGACCGAGGAATTCGGCATTCGCAGCTTTGTCTATAGCGCGCGCCGCCCGTTTCACCCTGAGCGCTTCCATGAACTGGTCGGCGCCGAGTGGCCCGGTGTGGTGCGCTCCAAGGGCTTCTTCTGGCTGGCGAGCCATCCGACGTTGGCGGGGACGTGGTCTCAGGCTGGGGCCATAGCCAGACACGGCCCGGCGGGCTACTGGTGGGCTGCGGTGCCGCCCGGACGCTGGCCGGAAGACCCTGAGTCTGTCGCCCTGATTCGCGCTAAATGGAATGACAACGTCGGCGATGCCCGCCAGGAGATCGTCATGATTGGCATGGATATGGACGAACCCGAACTTCGGCGATGTCTGGACGCCTGCCTGTTGACGGACGACGAGATGGCCCAGGGGCCGGATGCGTGGACCACCTGGCGCAACCCTTTTCCTGACTGGCCCTGAAAGTTTGGGCTCCCCATGCGTATCGGACTGTGGGGATGCCCCCAAAAATCCGAACCTGAGCATGAGCGCAGCCCTTCCCGACGTCTCCCTGACCGAACTCTCGCTGACGTTCACTCCGCTGGAGTGGCTCGGCATGCAGGGCATTGACCTGCGCAGCTCTGACCCACGGCCTGCGGTGGGGCCGAGCGTGATCGTCGAAGAACGGCACCTTCAAGGCCTGGAGGGTGCTAGTCAGCCGTTTTTCACTGCGTACGATTGAGTCAACATGGATTGCATGAGGACGACATCTTCGAAGTCTGGACCTGACTGCGCCGGACGTGAAGGGGATTTTAGGTCGAACCAGCGACCAAGTGAATCGCGGGTAGATGCAGAGGAGTGAGGCAGCTTGCGCGCGGTCCCAGCAACTTGGCCGCTCCATCGAGCAGATTTTTCTCATCACGCATGACTGCGTCGAGTTACCCAGTACCGCTCGGCGGGTTCGCCATCACCAATTTCCCGTGCATAACGTTCTACCGTTTCACGCGTGACCGAGCCATCCACGAAAATCTCCTCCAGCTGAGAAGCATAGGCGAGGATGCTCTCGACCTTCTTTCGCAAATCGATGGGCACGACTACGGCACGCTCGAAGTCGCACGCGCTTCTACTTTTTGCCGCGGCGAGGCTATCTGGATTGTGCTGAGGATACTGACCTAGAACATAGGGGAAGTCTTCGTATAGCCACACCTCAACGCCACTGACCTCAGCGGCTGCTTTCAGAACTGTCGATACGATTACGTGATCGACGTGTCCGCCAACGCCGATGGGACCGTACACGCGGTCCGGACGGAAACTCTCAAGCTGCTCGTCCAGAAGACGCCGAACATCACTCGGGAAACTATCCTGCGGGGCCGGATGGGCGCCAAACACGGCCGCGATGGATGGATACAGCGACGAGCCGTCCGGGCCTAAGCGGTAGATCGCATCGAGAAGTTCTTCGTGCCGATACTGTGCATCCAGAACTCGGCACGACGCGATGTCCTCCTTGCGTCTTTCCTTAAAAGGCATGTCTCCAAGACCCCAGTGCTTGTGGATCGCTTGAGTGAAATCGCTGCATGGCGCGTCGGCGCTTGCGTCCGCTGTGACGAACGTCTCGATCAACACCTCATCGCCCTGATTGCGCAGCAGAGCGATGTGGCCGCCCGCGCTCAACGACGCATCATCCGGATGCGGTGACAAGAATAAATGCCTCATCGTGATTCCTGATTTACCAGTTCACCTTGGTGGTATGGCGCAGCCCAGTGCGCCGATGCTTCGCGTAAGGGGCGCGGCGTAACCCAATCGGCGTCGCGCTCGATGTGGTGCGCGGTCTTGCGACTGCCACCTTCGGCGGATGCATTCCCGGCTCGCCGACAAGATGGCAGGAGTGGGGAAGCCACTTCATGGCGCGGCGGCGGGAGGCCGAGCCCGTGCAGCTGGCGAAAGTGCATGCGGTCGCTCCGCAATCTTTCCGGAGCCGGGAGATGCCGGTACTTCAGACCTTTACTGATCACCTTGATCCCCGGAGCTGCGTGCCGCCCGCTTTGAGCTTGCGCATTTCTACCCGATCGGAGACTTTCAAGTAAAGCCTTTGCTTAGTTGCGGCGCTTGGCGGGTGGCTGTTGCAGACCCCGGGCAACCAGCGGGGTCGACATCACAATTGAAGTGCGAGTTTCGCCATACAGGTTGATACGTTCAATGAGCCGTTCCAGATCGGCCAAGCTGACCGCCACCAATCGCATGACATAGGAGTCTGCCCCAGTTACGTGATGGCATTCGAGCACCTCGGGAATCGTGTCAAGCAACTTGAGGAACTTCGTCTTCGCGGGTTGCGGCACGGTAATGCCGATCAGCGCCGTCACCGCATAGCCTGCCGCGACGGGGCTGATCCGTGCTGAGTAGCCTTCGATGACCCCGGACTCTTCCAGGCGTTTGACGCGCTCCGTTACAGCCGGCACCGACAACTGGACCTGGCGGCCCAGATCGGTATAGCTCATGCGTCCGTTCTGCTGTAGCAAGGAAAGCACTTTCCAATCCAGTTCGTCCATGGCGCCGTAATTTTTAAGGAGAAATCGCTATCTTCTATTAAAAACTAGCTTCGCGCACGCGCAAAGGCCGCCTACGATGCGTCTCCATATCAACGCTGTTCGTCGGAGAAGGTCGTGCTGTTCGTCAAGTCAATGGTGATAGGTCTTTGCATTGCCGCGCCGGTTGGCCCCATCGGCATGTTGTGCATCCAGCGCAGTCTTACCCGTGGTTTTCGCTCCGGCTTCGCAACGGGCATCGGCGCAGCAAGCGCGGATGGCATTTACGGATTGCTCGGTGCGCTCGGTATTGCTGGTGTAGCAGCGGCGCTGCCGGTGCTAAGCATGGCCCTGAAAATTGGTGGTGGCATGTTTCTGATCTGGCTCGCCTGCGGCATCGCTCGTGAAGCGCCTGCGGCCCCTGGCCTTTCCAAAGGGGCACCGCGCGCAACTGTCGCTCGCGATTTCCTCACGACATTTGCCCTTACGCTGTCCAGCCCCATGACCATTCTGTCATTCATCGGGATATTTGCAGCGCTCGGGCCACTGTCAGATTCGCACGATGGCGCTGGATGGACCACGGTAGCGCTTATGGTCAGCGGGGTATTCGCCGGCTCTGCCATCTAGTGGTTGTGCTTGAGTACTGCGACCGCCACGTTACGCAAAGCGATGCCGGTCTCGTTGATGCGCGGCTTTTCGCGCATGTCGGCCATCGTGGTAGGTGTGTTTGGGTGCGTCCAGATGGTCTCTGGAGTATCTAATCTAATCTCGGTCGTCTGATGCGCGGGAATTCACTGACGACTGGCCGCAACGCCTTGTGGATTCAACCGATCGATGCAACACCTGGAATCTGTGTGAGCAGTGGAGGTGCTGCAAATGAAACAAAGGCGCCAGATCTACTACACCGAGACTCAGAAGGCACTAATGTGGGAACGAGGGGCGGCGGAGCTTATGCGCTGGATTCGCGCTGTCATCGTACCTGCGCGCAGTAGAGTAGGTCGAGGCTAGGCAACCATGTGAAAGCCTGCGCGGATGTCTGGGAGCGCTATGCCCGGTCCAGTGTCTTAAGCGTGCGTCTGCTCGAGCGTTTGGCAAACTGGCGAAGGTCGGCCGCGGTTGTGACTGGGCCCGAAGACGTGTGTGTCTTGTCGATGGCGTCGGGCGCTTCGAGCATTTGCCAGAACTCGAGTAGCGTCACGTTACTCGTACTGACTGGTCGATATGCACGGATCTCGAAGGCTGCTTCCCAGGAAGCATCTCCGGCGCGAACTAGCTTCCCGCTTTCGAGGGCGTCAGTCGTGGCGCTTAGCGGCAGCCAGGTCAGTCCGTGACCTTCAATCGCCATCTTTTGCAGCAACATGGCCATGTCCGCCTCGTAGCAGCACACCAGTTGCCGATGCGCACCATGCTGTTCGAGCACGGTATCGAGGAGTCTTCCAAGCGTGGTGTCGGGTGTGTACGAAAGGAATGGCACTGACATGCCGCCGCTTGGCACAGTAAACAGAGGCGTTCCTCGAGATGAGGGCGCCGATACCGGGATCAGCGTGTCCGTACCGACCGTGACGCTGGCGAAGCGATCCCCGTCGAGCATCACGGGGACGCGCGGGTGATTGAACCCAATCATGAGATCGCAGCGCCCCTCTGTCAGTGCTACGACCGCATCGAGCACATTTGCTGCGACGACACGCGCGTGAAAATGCCCGAATCGTTGGCGACACTGCTTTAGCCAGGCCGGCAAGAACGCGAGCGAAAGCGCATGGCCGGCAACAATGTCTATCGTTCGGTCCGGCAAGGTGGCCTCCCTGCGCAATGCAGTTCGAGCCTCAACCAGAAGGTCTGCGGCTTGTCGAGCGATCTCGCAGAATCCGATTCCAGCTGGCGTCAATGCCAACGGAAACATATTGCGGTCGACCAGGTCGGCGCCGGCCCACTCCTCTAACGAGCGAATACGGCGAGACAAGGCTGACTGCGTAATGTGACGCAGTTCAGCGGCCCTGGAAAAGCTGCGCGTTTGCTCAAGCACGAGCAAGTCTTCAATCCATTTCAACTGCATGCGGCGACCTTGGTATTGGCTGGCCTGCGCTGACATATCGACGTCGACAGCAGGATCGGTATTCCACTTCGGTATACCGTCATGGCCATTTTGCATCTTCTCTTGCACGGACCATGCCTAGAATCGATTCCACTTTCCCAATCAGCGCTACTACAGATAAATGGTGGCCCAGCATGGCGGGACGCAAAAGCGCCGCAATATAGCGGCGGGCGTCCGATGTTCCGCAACCCATGCCTGCCGAGTCCGGAGTTGTCCTGCGATGACACTGGCGCGCCATGGCAGTATCTCGGAGTCATCCCGACATGTTGAAAAAGTCGAGTCGCACCAAAGCGGCGCAAGTTCGCACCATTTCAGGCCGGGCGCTGTGGCGTAGTGCGTTCCCTGCGGTGTTGGTCGCTACTGTAGGTCTGTCTGCAACCTTCGTCTCGCCGGCGGCGCTTGCTGAATACCCGGAACGACCCATTCAGATGGTCCTGTCGTTTCCCCCAGCCGGCGCGACTGACGTGTTGGCGCGCGCCATTGGGCAGCGGCTCTCCCAGGTGCTCAAGCAACCCGTCGTGGTGGAGAATCGTCCGGGTGCCGGCGGTGCGATTGGAATGGGGTACGCAGCCAAGGCGTCCCCCGATGGATATACGCTCTACATGGCTGCCGTCAGCAATGTGGCCATCGCGGCGGCTACCTATTCAAACCAGCCTGCAAACCTGGCCAAGGATTTCGTACCTATCGCAGGCGTTGCCAACGTTCCTCATATTCTCGTGGTGCCTGCAACGCTGCCCGTGAAGACTGTGCCGGAGCTGGTGAAGTATCTGAAGGCTGCCCCGGGCCAATACAACTTTGCTTCGCAGGGATCAGGCACCCTGTCGCATCTCGAGTCCGAACTCTTCCGCCTGCGAACAGGCGTCGATGTTATCCATGTTCCATACAAGGGCAGTAGTTTCGCGCTGCCCGACTTGATGGCCGGGCGTTCTGCAATGATGTTCGATAGCATCCCGTCCGCCTTGCCTCATGTGAAATCCGGGAAGCTGCGGTTGCTGGCGGTGGCATCGGAGCACCGTGTGAAGTCGTTGCCCGACGCGCAGACGCTGGGGGAAGCGGGTATTCCTGACTTCCGCGTCAACAACCTATTCGGACTGGTTGCGCCAAAGGGCACGCCACAAGCCGTTATTGAAAAGCTTGTGGCGGCAACGAAGACCGTGCTGGCCCAGCCCGAACTGGTTGAGGCGATGGATGCTCAGGGGGTACAGATTGTCTTTACCCCGACTGACAAGTTCGGTCGGCTGGTCCAGCAGGAAATGCGGGACTGGGCGAAGGTTGCACAGGCCGCGAACGTCAAGGTGGACTGATGCAAGGGTTCTGGGATTTCCCTTACGCATCCCGGCGAGTGCCGGTATTGGCGGACAACGTGGTGTCAACGTCGCAGCCGCTGGCCGCAGCCGCCGGCTTGCGGATGTTGGCGCGTGGCGGTAACGCAGTAGACGCCGCGTTGGCCACTGCTATCGCTCTTACCGTCGTCGAGCCCTGCATGAATGGGATCGGCGGCGACGCATTCGCCTTGATTTGGGACGGCAGCAAGCTTCATGGGCTTAACGCGTCAGGGCGAGCCCCACGCGCGTGGACCCCGGAGTCGTTCTCCAAGTACGACTCGATGCCAAATATTGGCTGGGATGCCGTCACCGTTCCTGGTGCTGTCTCCGGCTGGCGATCGACCTGGGAGCGTTTCGGGTCCTTGCGGTTTGAAGACCTCTTTGAACCCGCCATCGAATATGCGCGAAATGGGTTTGTTGTCTCTCACACCGTGCATCGACAGTGGCAAGCCCAGGTCTCCGTATTGAATGGCCAGCCAGGATTCACCGAGTCCTTTGCCCCGCGAGGTCGCGCGCCGTTGCCAGGCGAGCGGTTTGTTTGCCCGGGTCAGGCCGAGACGCTGGAGCGCATTGCGCGGACAGGTGGCGACGACTTCTACCACGGGGAACTCGCCCGCAAGATCGCGGGGCATGCGCGTGTCACTGGAGGTCGTCTGGATGAGGCCGACCTTGCTGCGCATCAAGCGGACTGGGTGGACCCGATTGGCATGAAGTATCGGGATCTCACGCTCTATGAAATCGGACCGAATGGGCAGGGAATTGGGGCGCTGATGGCGCTTGGCATGCTCGAGCATTGGGACATCGCGGACTCTGGCCGGGATTCTGCCCGCACGATGCACCTGCAGATCGAAGCGATGAAACTCGCCTTTGCGGACTTGCATGCCTACGTGGGCGACATCGATGCAATGCGTCAACCGGGAGGTGTTGGTCCGGAGGATCTTCTTGATTCAGCGTATCTCGCTGACCGTGCCAAGGCGATTCGCCCGGACAGAGCGTCGTACCCGGGGCCGGGAAAGCCTCACAGCGGAGGCACGGTGTACCTTACGGCAGCAGACCGTAATGGCATGATGGTTTCGTACATACAGTCGAACTTCAAGGGGTTTGGCTCGGGTGTCGTCGTGCCGGGGACCGGGATTGCCTTGCACAATAGGGGCTGGGGCTTCAATCTGAAGCCTGGACATCCAAACCAGGTGGCGCCCGGCAAGCGGCCGTTCCATACCATCATCCCGGGATTCCTGATGCGAGGCGATGCGCCGCTTGCATCGTTTGGCGTCATGGGCGGGTCGATGCAGGCCCAGGGCCACGTGCAAATGACGAGCCGTATCGCTGACTTCAACCAGAATCCGCAAGTTGCGAACGATGCGCCTCGGTGGCGTGTGCTGGACGACAACGTCGGTGTTGCGGTGGAAGCGCATTGCCCTGCGTCCACGGTGGAAGGGCTTAGGTCGCTCGGGCATCAGGTAGAGGTCTCGCCAGTCGATAGCCTTGAGTATGGCGGTGCCCAGATGGCGATGAAGGCTCAGCATGGCTATGTTGCCGCATCGGACTATCGGAAGGATGGATATCCGCTGGGATTCTGAGCGCGGCCGCGATGCGTGAGAGGGCAATCAGGCTGTACCCTGGTTGCCCTCTTTATATTCTTACGGATCCACACGCTTGTCTGGCTTCCACTCCCGGTGTCAACCAGTTCGGGAACTGCGCTCCACTGCTCAGGGCACGGCAGCCGGTTGTGCCAGGCCTTCTAAGGGAGCCAGTGACGGTTGCATCGCGATGCACGCTTCAATGGACTGCTTCATTGTCGTAGCGGATAGCCACGGGTAAGGCAGGGGGGCTTGTAGTGCAGCGAGTGCAGCGCCCTCGACGTCGGGGAGACTGTCCATTCGCTCGATATGGATATGGAACTGGGAAACCTCGTAGTCACCGTCGATCGTCTCGCGGAATCCCCATCTATAAAATCCCTTGCCCGCGCGCAACGCACCTGTGGCGGTCTCCCGCATCAGCACCAGCCAGGGAACGACCAGAAGGCCGCCCTGACTTGTGAGCTCACCCACGTAGTATGTACGGCAGCGTTCGAACTTCGTTGCGAATTCGGAAACCAGCGTGGCGGCAATCTCGTCCGGACCCTCCGACTTGGCGGGAAAAGTGATGGAGTCAGTGGCGATCGAGAAGGTCAGCACCGAATCTGCAGAAAAAGCCTCATGAATCAGCAACGGACGATTGTTGTCCTTGGCTTCCACATACTTCTCGAGTAGTTCTTTGGCTTGAGCGACTGAAATGTTCGACATGACGGGGTGAGAGGTTGGTTGCTCCGCGGTTCCTGGCCCAATTTGTCGCCAAGAATCCATTTGTTGTTAAGATTTCAAACAAAGCTTGGTGCAACTACGTGTGGAAAGGACATGGCGATGGCAAAGACAGCGGCGGCAAAGACAAGAACACTCACGATCACGCATCCCGCATGCCTGGTCGACGGCTCCGACGTTGAATTTCGCCATCTGGTCAACGGGCTCCTGCCGTTTGCCGCCCGGCTTTTGTCCGTGCGGGACGGATTCGGCGGTCTTATTGGACTCACCGGCGTGCAGTATTCGCTCATCCGATCGATCGCCCACCTGTCCCAGCAAGGCGAGGTGACAGTGAACCGACTGGGGGAACATCTCCACCTTAGCGGCGCATTCGTTACCATTGAGACCAACAAGCTCAAGAAGCTCGGGCTGATCGACAAGAAATCCCACCCCGACGACAAACGCAAGATGCTGTTGACGGTGTCGCCGGCAGGAACGCGTTTGCTAGGCGAACTACTGCCGGTTCAGCAGCGCATCAACGATGTCCTGTTCGAAGGCGTCACCAAAACCGAGTTCAAAGTGCTGTGTTCCATTGTGGATCGCCTGGTCGATAACGGCGATAGAGCCGTTCTGGATCTGGCCCATCTCCAGGCTCGCCAGCAGAAGGAGTAGGCCGCCGGCCCGCGGAGACCGGGGGCGCCCATTTCCACTAGTGTGCTGCCCACTGGACAGTGCTGATGTCGATGCCTTCCTTGTGCATGTCCCACAGCGGACTCATCGACCGCAATTTCTCGACGGTGCGGCTTACCATCTCGATCACTTCTTCGACCTCCGTGTCAGTCGTGTAGCGGCCAAGTGTGAATCGGACGGAGCTATGTGCGAGCTCGTCGCTGCGGCCAAGCGCGCGTAGCACGAACGATGGCTCGAGCGAGGCAGAGGTGCACGCAGAGCCGGAGGACACGGCGATGTCTTTCATGCCCATGATCAGCGACTCGCCTTCCACAAAGTTGAAGCTGATGTTCAGGTTGTGAGGAATCCGGTGTTCCAGGCTGCCATTCACGTAGACCTCGTCCATCTTCTTCAGGCCGGACATCAGCCGGTCGCGCAGTGCACCAACGCGCCGCGCCTCTTCCGCGAGTTCCAGCTTCGCCAGGCGAAACGCCTCGCCCATGCCAACAATCTGGTGCGTGGGCAATGTGCCTGAGCGCATGCCACGCTCGTGCCCACCACCGTGGATCTGCGCCTCCAGGCGGATGCGCGGCTTGCGCCGGACGTAGAGCGCGCCAATTCCCTTCGGCCCGTAGACCTTGTGTGCCGTTACTGTCAGCAGATCGATCTTGAGCGATTCGAGATCGATGGCAATCTTCCCGGCCGCCTGCACGGCGTCGCAGTGGAACACGATGCCCGAAGCGCGGCAGAGCTCGCCGATCTTCGCAACAGGCTGAATGACGCCAATTTCGTTGTTGACCATCATCACCGATACCAGGATGGTGTCAGGCCGCAGCGCGGCACGCAACGCATCCAGATCGACCAGCCCATCCTCGCGAACATCCAGGTACGTCACCTCAAATCCCTGACGCTCCAACTCGCGGCAGGTATCGAGCACCGCCTTGTGCTCTGTCTTGACGGTGATGATGTGCTTGCCCTTGCCTGAGTAGAAATGCGCGGCACCTTTGATTGCAAGGTTGTTACCCTCTGTCGCACCCGAGGTCCAGACGATCTCCCGCGGGTCTGCGTTCAATAGCGCGGCCACATGTCCGCGCGCTGCTTCCACGGCGGACTCGGCATCCCATCCAAAACTGTGGCTACGCGAGGCGGGGTTGCCGAAATGTTGATGCAGGAAGGGCACCATCTTGTCGACGACGCGGATATCCACCGGTGTCGTCGCGCTGTAGTCCATATAGATGGGGACGTCACGCGCTTCAGATTGCATAGCTACTTTTATATATGGCGTTGGGGACGCTCCATGGGACAGCGTGTGCTTTTCCCATGGAGATTGGCGCCGAGTCTAGCACCGGCGCCGCCCATTTCAACGAGGTGCCATGCGACCAATAGGGTTGTTCGGCATCTATTTTGACGCGCTTCGCAAGCTCCTTCCGCGCGCCGAAATCATCCGGAAACACTTATCCATCAACGGTTTCCGGGAAATCCACCTTTGCCTGTGTGCGCCGTACCCAAGGGTTTTCACTCCCTTGCATTACTTTGTTTGTTGGCATTGAATACTATCTAAGTTACAAAGCTAAATAACTAAGTAACAAAGAACGGATGCAACGTGCGTAGGAGGCATGATGGCTGAAACAGCGACTCACAACGGCAGCGCTCAACTTGACGTCGACGCGCAGCGCCAATTCAGGAACACCCTCGGGATGTTTGCCACGGGCGTGGCAGTCATTACCGCGCCGCGCGATGCAGGCGCGCCGGTCGGCATCACGGTGGCGTCGTTCAACGCCGTGTCCTTGGACCCCCCACTGGTTCTGTTCTCGGTAGACCGGCGCTGCCTGAGCCTGGACGACCTTTGCACTGCGCCGCGATACGCCGTGAACGTGCTTGATGAGGCGCAGCAGGATATTTCCAACCGCTTCGCCAAGGCCAACTCTGGCAAGTGGGATGGCGTGGATCTTTCGAATCAAAGGGGGGACCGGCAGGTTCTGCTGCCGGATTAGCTCTGGCGAGCCCTTGTCAGAGCGTGATGCTCACGATATCGACTTTCTTTCCTTCGATCTAGCGAGCGTGTCGCGGAACTGTTTTCCGTCTGGACGCACAATCAGCGCGCGCGCCACGTTGCGAGAGCAAGCTCGGGACGAAGTCTGGTGCGATTGGGCAGGTGCGGGAGTCGTGCGCGATGCGAAGCCCGTGAGCGATCGTGCCGAAGGGATCTGAGGATGGGAAGGCGTCGGGCCAAACAACCAGCTTTCGATAAACAAGGTCACCACGCCAATAGTGAGCGCGGCGCCGCCAAGTGTCGCCGCAAACAGTACGGCCGGGTCGGCGAGGATATCGACGCCAGGTGAGATGGTTTGCTCGACGCACAGGCCGATCAGGGCGATCAGCGTGCCAAGACCAAAACCGCCGGCCGCAGCCTGCAGCAGCAACATGGCGCTTCGCAGCAATGCGACTCTTCGCCCGGCGCGGAGTCGCCGGCGCGTCGTGGCGGGATCATCCTCGGTGCGGCGCCCAGATGCTTGCGTACTGCGGCGCTGCCGATCGAGGGCAATACCGAGTCGATTGGTGGCGCCCAGCAGGAGCACGGTAGAGGCGTTGGTCAGCAGGGCGGGCCCCGTGATCAGCGACAGTGTGGAGGCGAGGTTTGCTGACATGATGGCTGCCTTTGTCACGGCCTTATCGCTGCCTGTTTGGCTCCCGGAGCGAGGGCTCCGGGGTGCCGGCCGAGGGAGTGATCAGGCGGCTGCCTTGATGGCGTCGTGCTGGGCGACCATATCGGCTTCGTCCTTGAGTGCCTTCTTCACCGAAGCGCGCGCTTCGATACGGCCGATGTAGTCGAACAAGTTCTTCAGATGCGTGATCGGTGCACCCGAGCGCTCATGCCAGAGGGTGGCCCAGACGTAGGCATCGGCAACCGTGAATTTGTCGCCGGTCAGGTAGGCACGGCCATCCGCCAGTTGCGCGTCGAGCCTTGAGTAGGCGGCGACCAGCTTGTCACGGGTCCACTGGGTGCCAAACTCCGTTTGCAGCTTGCGCATCAGGGGGATGTGCTTCTGTGCAATTTCGGTGGCCAGGAACGTCAGCAACTGATCGAACTTCACGCGCTCCAGCGTGCCATGCGGCGGGATCAGGCCAGCAGCCAGATGCTGGTCAGCCAGGTACGACGTGATGATCGTCGTCTCGGTGAGATGTGTCTTGTCTTCATCATCAAGGACAAGCACCGGCACGTAGGAGAGCGGGTTGACCTGGCTGAAGTCGTCGTTGGCGGAAGTGCTCTTGCCGAAAACGTCGTAGTGAATTAGCTCGGGCTCCAGGCCCAGTTCGTTGGCAATGACCTGTACGGCGAGCGAGCAAGTGGCGTGGGCGATATAGAGTTTCATAGCGAGGGTCCCTATGGGTTGAGTAACTGGGTGTGGCCGGCTAATCGGTGATTGGTGTCGGTGTCACGGTTCCACTTTACTAACGGCACGTAGGGCGATAAAGGTGGCTGAAGGAGTCACACTGTGGCCGCAAGAGCGACAATGAGAGGCCCTTCTCGGATTTCCATTTTTGATGTTTCCAACTCCACTTGCCTATAGCTGGTGCAAGCCCGGCGGGGAGAGCAACCCTCGCAATTGCCCGGAAATCCCCGCCAGTCACAGGACCAGTGACCGCATCCGTGGCGTTACGCCGTAGCCTGGCGCAGGCGGTCCAGCGTGGGCAACAGTTCACTTGGGTCGGGGCGCTGCGTGTAGTCGGGATTCACCTCGGCGTAAGCGATGAGGCCGTCCTGACCAATGATGTATCGCGCAGGCATGGGCAGCGTCCACGATGGGTCGTCGTTGATGACGGCCAAGTCGGTCTTGAAGGCATTTTTGTAGATGTCGATGAGGTAATCGGGCAGGGAGAATCGCAAGCCGAATGCGTGGGCCACCTCGCCACGCGGGTCGTTGAGGATCGGAAACCCCAATTTGTTCTGTGTGACGGCCTTTCGACTGTTGACGGCCGATTGCATCGAGATTGCGACCATTGTTGCACCGCGCGCCTCGATCTCCGGGCGAGCCGCCTCGAGCGCCTGCAGATCCATATTGCAGTACGGGCACCAGACACCGCGATAGAACGTCACGACGACAGGCCCCTTGTCGAGCGAGTCTGCCAGGTCGACGGTGTTGCCATTGGCGTCTTTCAATGCGAACACGGGAGCTTGGTCGCCAGCCTTGCGGGCACGGCCGGCCTGGCCGCTTGCAATCAGTTCATCGGTTTGCTTGTGAATGGCGTCCACGACAAAGCGCGGGACGTTGTAGGGCGGCGCGCCAGATTCCAGCGCGGTTTTGAATGCATCGAGTTTGGCTTGCAGGGACATGATTGACTCCAGGTCTTGGGGTGAAGCGTCTGGCGATGTGCGCCGCTTCGTTGAAGACACTGTCGTTCATTTGCAGGCCATGCGGTAGGTGGCAGATTCAACTAGGATATATCCATTATCTAGATGAATGCGTGATACCTGCGAGGCACTATGAGTGACCGGCTTTTTGCCCTGCGCCTGTTTGTGCGCGTGGCGCGTGGTGGCAGCTTTTCCGTTGCAGGGCGTGCGATGCAGCTCTCCCAACCTTCCGTGTCCCGCATCATTTCTGGGCTGGAGGCCGAAGTTGGCGCGGCATTATTGACACGTACGACGCGGGCTGTCTCGCTGACCGAGGCGGGATCCGACTACCTGGCGCGCATCGAGCCCATCCTGGATGCCCTCGATGAAGCCGATCATGCCGCGCGAGGCACTGGGGAACTGCGCGGCATCCTGCGCGTAGGCGTGCCGGCGAGCCTGGCGATGCGACAGATCATTCCGCGGCTGCCCGGTTTCATGGACCTGCATCCCGGACTGCGCGTCGACATGACGATGACCGATCAGCGGCAAAACCTGGTGGTGGAGGGTGTCGATATTGCCCTGCGCTTCGGGGCGTTGCCGGATTCTTCGGCGACCGCCAAGAGAATTGGCACCTCTCACCGGATTCTGGTCGCTGCGCCTGCCTACCTGAAACGTGCCGGTGTCCCGGTCTCGCCAGCAGAACTGCCTTCCCATTCCATCATCGTCGGCCCGGCGGCGATGGCCGGATGGACCTTCCAGCGCGAAGGCCGCGAAACATCGGTGGACCTCGATGGCCGGCTGGTGGTCAATGTCAACGAAGCTGCGGCGACGGCAGCAGTCTCCGGACTGGGCATTGCATGTCTCGGTCGCTGGGGGTGTCAGGAGGAAATATCGCGAGGGTCTCTCGTTCATGTCCTCTCTGAGTGGGCACTCGAGCCGATGGAGGTCAATGCGGTATTCGCAGCCGGCCGCGCAGCCAAGCCGTCGGCACGCGCATTCGCCGACTATCTGGCGAAGAATCTGGTAGACCTTTGACACGCGCTGGCAGGCGGTTGAAGAACCGCTAAGCGCCGGTCATCACTTGCGTACCGGGGTCGCGTGGATGCATTGGACCTTGCATTCCCTAACTCAGCGCAGCTAGGAGGGATTGGGGGTGGGCTGAAGCGGCACTTGCTCGTGCTGACTGGCGTCGCCCTCCTGGCGATGCCAATCGGCACGGGGCTTCATGAGTGACTAGATGTGAAGGTCAATGAGGAATGGAGCAGGACGCGCGAAGCTCGCCGTCAGAAGCACGCCGAGCTGTTCCAAAGAGGTGGCCGTTGCAGCCTCCACGCCCATCCCTTCGGCGAGCTTGACCCAGTCAAGTTGCGGGTTAGAGAGATCCAGCATCCGCATAGCCGTCTCTCCCGGCGTGGCACCGACACTCTTGTACTCGTTGATCAGGATGTTGTACTTGCTGTTGTTGAGAATAATAGTTGTGCAAGGGAGCTTTTCGCGTGCTTGCGTCCACAGGGATTGCAGCGAGTACATCGCCGACCCATCGGCCTGAAGGCTGATGACGCGACGCTTCCCGCCTGCCGCGATGGCCGCACCCGTTGCAACCGGCAAACCGTCGCCAATGGCACCGCCTGCCAGATGAAGCCAATCGTGCGCGGGGGCTGCGTGCGTGAACTGATAGAAGCTTCTACCGTAGCTGATGCTTTCGTCGGAAACGATGCTGTCGGGCGGCATCAGTGCCGCGAGCGTCTGCGCCAGTCCTTCGGAGGTGGGCGCGCCGGTGCCTGGTTGCGGCCGTTCTCCGGGGTCCGGTACGGGAAGAAACGGTGCGTTGACTGCCTCGGCGAGCATCGCCAAAGCGGTGACCGCGTCCTGATCCGGGCGGCAGAGCACATGAAGCTGCGTGTTGGCAGCGTATTGCACCGACGGCTTGCCGGGATAGGCAAAGAATGCCACCGGCGGTTTGGCCGATACCAGGATGATGTGCTCGAAATTCTTCAGGAACTCGACAGCTTGATCGGTGTTATACGGAATGCGCTGAAGTTGCATGCACCCCCGCCCACGACGCAAATGCGACGTGACGAAATCCGCTCGGACCGTCGCGCCAGTCGCCTGGGCAATTCTCCAGGCAAGGGTCTGGCCGTCCCCCAACACTGCATTACCTGCCAGCAGAATGAGAACATTCTTCTTGGATCGGAGAACGCGCGCAGCATTCTCAACGGCATGGGGGTCTAGCGGAGGCGGCGCGATTGTGGGCAGAGGATCAGCGGTCATCGCACCCTCGTCCCAGCAGGTGTCCGAGGGGAGAATCAACGTGGCGATGTTGCCAGGGTAGGCATTCGCGGCCTGTACCGCGGCGGCACCATCGCGAGCAACGTTCTGTGCGTTGGCAGAAGTCCTTACCCAGCTCGATACCGACCTTGCCAGGCTGTCTGTATCGCTCGTCAATGGTGCGTCATGTTGACGGTGATAGGTGGCCTGGTCGCCGACAAGATTGACGATCCCGCTGCGAGCCCGACGCGCATTGTGCAGGTTTCCCAGGCCGTTCGCCAGACCGGGGCCGCAGTGGAGCAGGGTACACGCTGGCTTCCGGGCGATCCGGAAATAGCCATCGGCCATGCCCGTGACGACGTTCTCCTGCAAGCCGAGCACGCATTGCATTCCTGGTGTTTCGTCCAACGCGGCAACAAAGTGCATTTCGCTTGTGCCTGGGTTGGCGAAACAGGTATCGACACCGGAAGCGAGCAGCGTTTTGACGAGGCTCTTGGCGCCGTTGGTGGATGTACGTGTAGTCATATGCGACGCGACTTTAGATGCGCAGTTGGGTGACAAACTTCGTGTTCATGTAGGGCTCCATCGCTTCCGATCCGCCTTCGGAACCATATCCGGAATCCTTCACGCCGCCGAAGGGGACTTCAGGCAGTGCCAATCCGTGATGGTTGATGGAGAGCATGCCGCATTCCAACGCCACGCTCAGATCTCCGGCGATCTTTGCCGATCCGGTAAAGGCATACGCTGCAAGGCCGAACGGCAAGCGATTCGCCTCTGCAACGACGTCGTCGAAATCTTCGAACCGTACGATGGGAGCGATCGGACCAAAGGGCTCTTCATGGAGGATGGCCGCGTCCGCTGGCACATCGATCAGCACGGTTGGCTCGAAGAAGTTGCCGTCTCTGGCAATACGTTTTCCTCCGACAGCGACCTTTGCGCCTTTTGATACGGCATCGTTCACTAGCCGCTCCATGGCGGCTACACGACGGGTATTGGCCAGAGGCCCCATCGTCGTGCCTTTTTCCAGCCCATTGCCGACTTTGATCTTGTGCGTTTCAGCCACAAACACTTCCACGAACTTGTCGAAGCTCTCGTTCTGGACCAGGAACCGGGTCGGTGAAACACAAACCTGGCCGGCGTTCCGGAATTTCGAGGCGCAGAGCAATTTGGCTGCGCGCTCGACATCCGCATCAGCGAAGACGATGGCAGGTGCATGGCCGCCCAACTCCATCGTGACGCGCTTCATGTGCGTACCGGCTTGCGAAGCCAGGAGCTTGCCGACCTCCGTGGACCCGGTGAACGTAACCTTGCGGACCGAAGGATGACTGATCAGGTACGACGAGATCTCTGCGGGATTGCCGAAGACCAGGTTGAGCACGCCGGCTGGCACGCCGGCATCGACGTAAGCGCGGACGAGCTCGGCGCAGCTCGCCGGCGTTTCCTCGGGGCCCTTGAGGACGACCGAGCAGCCGGATGCGAGCGCAGCGGATACCTTGCGGACGGCCTGATTGATAGGAAAATTCCAAGGCGTAAAGGCGGCGACCACGCCTACCGGCTCCCTGACGACGAGTTGGGTCACATCGCGTGAACGCGATGGAATAACCCGGCCGTAGGTGCGCTTGCCTTCCTCGGCGAACCACTCAATGAGGTCCACGGCGGCCAGCGTTTCGGCCTGGGCTTCGGCGAGTGGCTTGCCTTGCTCAAGCGTCATAAGCCGGGCGATTTCCGGGGCCCGCTCACGTATGAGAGCGGCAGCCTTGCGCAGAATCTTCCCTCGCTCGTGGGGGGAAACCTCGCGCCACAAACGAAAGCCTGCTTCCGCCGCCGTGATGGCTTCCGCGAGGTCCGCGACGTGTGCGTGGGCGACGCTTCCCAGTGTTTCCGCCGTTGCAGGGTTCACCACAGGCAGGGCGACGCCACGGCCGTCTCGCCATTGGCCGTTAATGAGCAGCTTGATATCGGGGTACATGTTGTACATGTTGTACATGGGTTCGGGTCGTACGGGTCTTCTCGACGTTCAGGCTGCCTGGCAGGTCTCGTGCATCGATTCTTCCAGGAGTGCCAGGCCTTCCTGGAATAGGGTGTCCGCCACGGTCAGCGGAAAGAGGAAGCGGATAACGTTGCCATTGACGCCGCAGGTCAGCAGAAGCAGGCCTTTCTCGAGAGCACGCCGCTGGATACGCTTCACGAGATCCGCGGCAGGCTCTCCGGTTTCGGGATCGGCGAATTCAATGGCGACCATGGCGCCGAGGGAGCGAATCTCCTGGATCTGGGGAATGGTCTTCTGCATGCGTTGCAGTCGTGCCACCATGGTCTCTCCAAGCGCCTGGGCACGGTCCACAAGCTGCTCTTCCTGAATCACGTCGATGACGGCCAGTGCGGCGGCGACGGCAAGCGGGCTACCAGCGTAAGTACCGCCCAAGCCGCCCGGCGCCGCAGCGTTCATCAACGCCGCGCGGCCAGTCAGCGCCGAAAGAGGAAAGCCACCCGCCAGGCTCTTGGCCATGGTCATGAGATCGGCCTCCACCGGATAGTGCTCAAGCGCAAACAGTCGACCAGTGCGGGCGAAGCCCGTCTGGACTTCGTCGATAATCAGCAGAATTCCATGTTCGTCGCAGATCTTGCGCAGTCGTACCAGCAACTCCTTTGGCGCCACATAGAATCCACCCTCACCCTGCACCAGTTCGATGATGATCCCGGCTACGCGTTGGGGATCAACGTCTGCCTTGAAGAGGTGCTCCAGGGCTTTGATGCTGTCCTCGACTGTTACGCCAAGCGTCGGGGCCGGAAAAGGCACGTGCCAGACCTCGCTGGGGACAGGCCCGAAGCCAGCTTTATAGGGCTTGACCTTGCCGGTCAGCGCCATGCCCATCATCGTGCGTCCGTGAAATGCGCCGGAAAACGCAATCATTGCGGACCGCCCCGTCGCCGCGCGAGCGACCTTTACTGCGTTCTCGACGGCCTCGGCACCGGTGGTGAACAATGCCGTGCGCTTGTCGAACGCGCCAGGCGTCAGCGCATTGAGTCGCTCGCAGAGCGTGACGTAGCTTTCGTACGGCGTGACCTGGAAACAGGTGTGGTGAAACAGGTCAAGTTGTTGCTTGACCGCTTCAATGATCTTCGGGTGCCGATGGCCGGTTGCCAGGACAGCGATGCCGCCAGCAAAGTCGACGAGACGACGACCATCTACGTCCCAGATTTCGGCGTTTTCTGCGCGTTGGACGAAACGGTCGGTTTGCACTGCGACACCCACTGGGCAAGCAGCTCGACGACGGGTTTCAAGGGCGGTGGCATTCACGTTATTCAGCATGATTCTTCAAAGGTAGGTAGGGGTCCGCTTTGGACTCGGAAGCCAACGCGCAACATGACTCTACTACCGACGTGAAAAAATACAAGCTAATGTTCACATGCATGAACTAAGGGCGCGCCCGGTTCGGAGGAGAAGAGGCCGCCAGGCCGCGACACGTAAGGGGGGTGCGGTAGAATTGCACTTCACTGTTGTGAAGACCCCATCGCTCGATGGATCAAACTGCGGCCGATGAAACGTGTTGACATAAAGGGCAAGAAAAGCCCGATGCCGTCCCCAACGGCGCAAACCAAACCGAAATCTGGAAACGGCGCATCGAAGGCGCCGGCTATACGCACGGCCGGTGCGGCACATAGCCCGGCTCCCGAGCCGCCGTTGAGCTGGATTGGCGAGGAAATCAAGAGCCTTCGCAAGGCCAAGGGCATGTCCCTGCAGGAGCTTTCGAAAGGCTGCGGCAAATCCATCGGCTTTCTGAGTCAGGTCGAGCGGGGCCTCAGCGTGCCATCCATCAGCGACATGCACGGAATCGCGCATGTCCTGGGGGTTCAGATCGGATGGTTCTTCCCCCAGGGGGAGTTTGTAGATCCGATGGAGCGAACGGTGATTGTGCGAAAGCCGCAGCGGCGCCAGCTCACCTTCGCCTCAGGCATCGCGGACTTTCTTATGTCACCGAATCTGAGCGGACCGCTAGAACTCATTTGGTCGGTGATGGAGCCGGGCGCTGACAGTGGCGCTGCCTACCATCACTCTGGCGATGAGGCAGGCGTGTTGATCCGGGGGGAACTGGAACTCTGGGTGGGCGATCAGCATTACCTTCTGGGTGAGGGCGACAGCTTTAGCTTTCCAAGTGGTACGCCGCACCGGTATCGCAACCCGGGAGCAACGAATGCTGAGCTAGTCTGGGTAGTCACTCCACCGTCGTACTGACGGTTCTCTGTTAGCCGTCATTGGATATGCGAAGGCGCCACGTTCCTGGCAGCCTTCCCCGCAATCTCCCCAAGCCAGCCCGCAACTGCTGCGCGGGCCCTCTGGCTCACCTTCCCCTTGTGACTTCTATCTTGCGCTGCCACGGCGTCACGCCTGGTCGAGGCCTTCGTGCGACTTCTGGCATGGCTCTGGCATGGTTCGCCCTGCCATGGCGCACCGGTTGCTGCTCTGGTGCATGCCCGCATCATTGCAGTGAAAACACCTACTGTACGTTCGCCAATATGAAAACTAATATGTCAATTTTCATTGGCATGTAAGTTGCTGATTGAGGTGACTGTGTCGTTTCCTGGGTGCGTCGGTCCGATTCACCGGGGGAGCCGCGGTGATCCAGCTATGTGCTGGATGTCGAGATGGGGCAGCGAGGCGTTCTGACGGGAGCACGAGTGCCCTAGTCAAGCTGTTACCGAGTCTAAAACCAATGGTGTTTTGTATGACCCGAAGCCTGATCAAATCAATCTCCCTCCTCGGCGCTCTACTTTTGGCGCTTGCTCCCAATGTCCATGCGCAACCTACGGAGAATTGGCCGACTCGCCCGATTCGCCTCGTTGTCTCGTTTCCAGCGGGCGGCGGCACCGATAGTATTGCGCGTTTTCTGGGTGAGAAGATGGGTGCGGAACTGCACGGTTCCGTGGTGGTGGAAAACCGCCCCGGCGCCGGAGGAATCATTGGCGCGCAGAACGCAGCAAGTTCCCCGGCTGATGGCTATACCGTCTTTCTTGGGACGAACAGCACGCTTGTCAGCAACAAGTATCTGTATACAAAACTGCCCTATAACCCGGAGAGCTTCGAACCGCTGGGGCTGATCGGCGTTCAGCCCCTGGTGCTGGTTGTCAATCCATCCTTGCCCGTGAAAACGTTGGCCGAATTGGTAGCGTATGCGAAGGCCAACCCAGGCAAGTTGAACTATGCGTCGTTTGGCCAGGGAACAACCTCGCATCTTGCCGCCGAGATGCTAAAGCAGATGGCGGGGATCGATATGGTCCATGTTCCTTTCAAGGGGGCTTCGGAGGCTATTCCCGCGCTACTGGGCGGTTCCGTGTCCGTCTATTTCGATACGATCGTATCGAGCTTGCCTCATATCAAGACCGGCAAGATGCGAGTGCTTGCCGTGACCACGTCCAAACGTTCGGGTGTTCTTCCTTCGGTGCCCACCATTGCCGAGCAGGGATACCCGAACTATGAGATGTACCCATGGTACGGCCTGACCGTTCTCAAGGCGACGCCGAAGGACATTCAGGAAAAGCTGCGCAATACACTGGCAAAGAGCCTTGCGGATCCGGATCTAAGGAAACGCATGACCGAGACGGGAACTGAAGTGACCTACGCTGATGCCCAGGAATTTTCCAATCTGATTCGCTCGGATGCAGGCAAGACAGAGCGTCTGGTCAAATCGGTGGGTATCTCTATCCAGTAACGCAGAGGGCCAAAGCGATTGGCCGTAGATATCAAGGGAGTGCCGGTGAACGAGGCGCACATCTATCCGCATGTAGAGAAGAGTGTTAGCGACCAGGAGTGGAATCAACGCGTGGCGCTGGCCGCCTGCTATCGCCTGCTCGCCCACTACCGGATGACCGATCTTATCTACACGCACATTTCCGCGCGTGTGCCAGACGCCAAGGATACGTTTCTTATCAATCCTTATGGACTCATGTTTCACGAGATCACGGCGTCGAGCCTCGTGAAGGTCGACCATGATGGGAACGTTCTGGACGACCAAACTGGCATGGGCGTCAACCGTGCCGGCTTCATCATCCACAGTTGCATTCACCATGCCAGGCCGGAGTTGAACTGCGTCATTCACACGCATACGGCGGCGGGAATCGGTGTGGCTGCGCAGAAGCGAGGACTATTGATGCTGTCTCAGCATGCCATGCGCTTCTACGATGGCGTCGCATATCATGACTACGAGGGTGTCGCGCTGGATGAAGACGAGCAGCCCAGACTGGTCCGCGATCTGGGGCAGCACAACACGATGATTCTGCGGAATCACGGATTGCTGACGGCCGGTCATACGGTTCGCGAAGCCTTCGACGCGATGTATTACCTGGAGCGTGCTTGCCAAGCACAGATCGCGGCGCAAGCCGGCGGTGCAGAGGTCCTTGAATGTTCGCCCGACGTTGCTGCAAAGGTGGCTCGGCAATTCAAGACGCCGGATGGCAGCGAGCTGTACGATTGGCCGGCGCTACTTCGCCTCCTTGACGGTATCGACAGTTCATTCCGCCAGTAATGCAAGTTGGCGCGGCCAGGATTAGCCGCGCCAGCTTGTGAGTATGCCGAACTCGATTCGCAGGCTCACATTTCCCCCCAATTCCTGAGATGCCTGGCTCTGCCTTGCGGGCGTGTCAATGACGGACGCGAAGCGGCCGCCCTCAGCCTGGCGGACGCCGGCATGCAAGGGTGCGCTCGAAGTCGAAGCTCCCCGTCTTCCGCATTAACTGCGAACTGCAACGCGCGCCCTTCAGCGACTTCGTTGTGCGACCTTCGCCCCCGACAGGTTGGACGCCTTGACCAGGACGTCGTATCAGCCAAAGCGAAGACTCGCTCATTGATTGGATGCGGTTACGCGACCTGTGGCTCAGTTTCAAAGGAGGACTTGGCAGCGCCGCCATCTCCTGTTGCAGACTGGCCTGGAATCGACGCGACGAGATTGCGAGTGTAGTCACTTGAAGGGCGCAAGAACACGTCCGGGGCCGTCCCGATTTCAACCACCTTGCCGCGCTGCATTACCGCGATCCGGTGGCATAGTCGCGCAGCGACCCGAAGGTCATGTGTGATGAAGATCATGCTGACTCCCAGGCGCTCGCGTATCGATTCGAACAGATCCAGTATCTGTGCCTGCACGGAGACATCCAGCGCAGAAACGGCTTCGTCGGCTATGAGGATCTCAGGCTCCATCATCAGCGCGCGTGCAATGGACAACCGCTGCCGCTGACCGCCGGAAAACTCGTGCGGAAAGCGATCCAGGGCGCTGGGGTCCATGCTCACAAGGTCAAGCATCTTGAGCATGCGCTCATGAACGACCCGGGCATCGGCACCAAAGTTCATCGGTCCTTCTGAGAGGGTACGTCCCACGGTTCGACGCGGATTGAAGGAGCGGAAAGGGTCCTGGAACACCATTTGCACGCGCTTGCAATAGCTGCGCGCATCCTCCGCCTGTAGCGCGGAGACTGGTTGGCCGTCGATCAGGATTGCGCCCGAGGTGGGCGTGGCGAAGCGCGTCAGGCAACGTCCCAGCGTGGTTTTTCCCGAACCGGATTCTCCGACGATGCCGAGCGTCTCGCCGCGTGCCAATTTCAATGAAACCCCGCCAAGCGCATCGACGCTTCGTCGCTTCGATTTGAACATGGACTTCGTTTCGAAACGCAATGTCAGATCTTGCACCTCGAGGATAGGTGCGTTGCTCGGCTTAAGTGCCAAAGCACGAAAGTCGCCACGTGGACGAGCATCGAGCAGGCGTTGGGTATAAGGATGACGCGGACGATTTAGCACGTCGGCAGCCGTACCCTGTTCGACGATCCGCCCGGATTGCATCACTACGACGCGGTCGGCTATCTCCGCGACAACATCAAAGTCGTGAGTAATGAAAAGTACGCCGTTATCGTGGCGGCCACGGAGGTCGTTGAGCAGGCGTAGCACCTGGGCCTGAGACGTGACGTCAAGCGCTGTCGTGGGCTCGTCAGCAATAATTAGTCCCGGCTCCATGGCCAGGGCCATCGCAATCATCACGCGTTGGCGCTGGCCGCCTGATAACTGGTGCGGATAGGCATGCTGGAGCTTTTCTGGGGAGGGAAGCCGGACATCAGTGAGCAGCTCCAGTACACGGCTAGCCACGGCATCGCGGTTTAGACCCTTCGCGTGAAACTCGAACACCTCGGCGATCTGGTCACCTACGCGCATCAATGGATTGAGCGCGGTCATCGGTTCCTGGAAAATCATGGCCATGCGATCACCGCGCAGCCGCTGCAACTCATCCAGTCCGGCGTCAGTGATATCGCGGCCGCCCAATAGAATCCGGCCGCTTTCCAACGTGAGTACCCCCTTGGGCAAAAGGCCCATGACGGCGCTGGATGTCACCGATTTTCCCGAGCCGGATTCGCCCACGATGCATACAATCTCACGGGCGTGCACTGTGAGCGAGATGTCGTCCACCGCATACCGGCGATCGCCACCACCTGGGAGGCGAACCTTGAGGTTGCGGATGTCGAGAATCGGTGCGGCCGGAACACTGACCGAAGCGTTTTCTACCACAGACTGGGAACGGAATGCTTCGTTCATGGCTTCAGCCCTTCGACTTGCGTGACAGACGTGGATCGAGGCGGTCGCGCAGTGCGTCGCCAAACATATTGACGGCGAGGATCAGCAGGGCGAGGAACACGCCCGGGTAGAGCACGATCCACGGCGCGCGCTGGAAGAACGGCCGTCCCTCGGCGATGATGCTGCCCAAGCTAGGAATTTCGGGGGGGAAACCGAGGCCAAGAAAGCCAAGCACGGCTTCGGTCAGAATGGCCGCAGCGCAGACGAACGTTGCCTGGATTACTAGCGGGTTGATGGTGCTTGGCATGATGTGCCGCCACAAGACGCTTAACGCGGGTGTGCCTGAGCCGACCGATGCCTCCACGTAAGGCTCTTCACGTACCGAGAGCACTACGCTGCGAACGAGACGAGCGATGCGCGGAATCTCGGGGATGGAGATGGCGGTGACCATCGTCACGATGTTCGCCCCACCCAACGCGACCATCGCCACTGCCAGCAACAGTCCTGGAATCGCCATAATGCCGTCCATGAGACGCATGACCGGGGCATCCAGGCGGCGAACGTAACCAGCGGTTAGTCCGACGAGCAGGCCCGCTGCCACTGAGATGGCGCTAACCAGTGCGGCTAGCGTGATCGAGAGGCGGCCGCCATAGAGCACGCGTGCAAGCAGGTCTCGGCCAAGCGAGTCGGTGCCTAGCCAATAGACCTCGGATGAGGGTTTCAGTCGGGCACGCGGTGTGATCGCACCCGGGTCGTGCTGGGCCAGCAGTGGCGCACCGACCGTGATTGCGATGAGCAGGAGCAGCAGCAATAGCGAGCCGAGCATCACCGGATCTTTGAGCACGGCGGTAGCAGCCTGGCGCAGCCGGGAAGGCGGCAAGCCGACTGAAGTATGGGATACGGAAGGCGATGACATCAGATATCTCCGGGGCGTGCGTATTTCAATACCGGATCCGCGGATCGAGAATGACGTAGGCCATGTCGATCATCAAGTTGATGAAGACATAGATGAACGAGAAGAAGAGGATCGTTCCTTGTACTACGGGGTAGTCACGGGCCAGAACCGAGTCGACAATCAGGCGGCCAACACCGGCGATGTTGAAGATGGTCTCTGTGACGACGACGCCGCTGATTAGTGTGGTGAGGGCCACGCCCACGATCGTCACGATGGGAATGGCGGCATTTCGCAGGGCATGGCGGAACAGCACGACGCGTTCGGCTACGCCCTTGGCGCGCGCCGTCCGCACGAAGTCCTCACCAAGTACATCCAGCATGCTCGCTCGGGTGATTCGGGTAATCAGGGCCACGAAGACCATCGCCAGCGTAACCGTGGGGAGCACCAGGTGAGAGGCATATTCTCCAACGCCGTCCTCCAAGGGCGAGTACCCTTGCACTGGCAGCCAGTTCAGCTTCACGGCGAACACCAGAATCAGCAAGTACCCGACGACGAAAGCTGGCACGGAGAACGCAAGCACCGCGCCGGCCATGATGCCCCGATCAGCGACGCCACGATGCCGCCACGCCGCCAGTACGCCAAGCGGGATAGCTGCCGCAATGGTTAGCAGGATGGCCCATGCTGCCAGCGAGAAAGTCGGGCCGAGTCGTGCCTTGATAAGCGACGTTACGCTTTGCCTGGACTGGATGGAATGGCCGAGATCGCCCTGCACGAGCGCAGCCATCCAGCGCACGTATTGGGTACCGATAGACTGGTCAAGACCCATATCTGACCGGATCTGCGCGATGGCTTCCTCGCTCGCCATATCTCCGGCAATGACTCGTGCTGGATCGCCTGGAGCGAGCCGCAGCAGAAGGAACACCACCGTGGCGACGATCAGCATGACTGGAATTGCTGCCAGTAGGCGTTTAAGAACAAGTTCTAACATGGGTTCGCCTCTCTCCTTTCAACTTTGAAGCCCGCGGCCAAACGACGGTCCCTTTACCTCTTTCCAGACCAGAAAAGGGGAATCTGGGCGTCTGTCATGCTGCCCAGCTTTGCTACGTTGTACCCCTTGGCCTTCGAATAGGCGCCTAGCGGGATGAAGAAGACCTGGTCGTAGCTGAGTTTCTGGATGGCCAGAGCAATCTGCTTCTTCTTGCCGGCATCGACTTCGTCCGAAAACTGGTCTCGAAGCTTTTCCATTTCCTCGCTCTTCGACCATCCGATGTAGCCCGCTTCGCCGCGACCGTCCAGGTTCGGATTCGTGATGGGATTCATCAGGTCAAGGCTGCTGAAACCGGTTTGAAAGATGCTCCAGCCGCCTTGTGCCACGCTGTCCTTTTTCGAGTAGCGCGAAAGCAGGGTGGCCCAGTCCATCGATTGAATCTCAACGTTCATCCCAATCGTCTTCAAAGCCTGCGCGGTCACGGATGCCTGACTGGCGAGAATGGGAAGGTCCGTCGGATGGAGAATCACCACCTTGCTGCCGTCATAGCCGCTTTCCTTGAGAAGCGCCTTGGCACGTGCCAGGTCCGGCTTCCTTGTCTGGGTGGCGCCTTCCTCGGATGCATACGGCGACATGCAGCTCAAGACCGCACCACAAACCTGATACATCCGGTTGTCACCGATCTGGGCATCCAGATAGTCGACCTGGTACAAGGCAGCGAGCGCCGCACGGCGTACCTTGACGTTGTTGAACGGCGGTTGGAGCCAGTTCATGCGAAGCGTGAACATGTTCGTGCTCTTGCCATACGGCTTGAGCGCGACGGCTTTCACACCTTCGAGTTGCGGGATCAGATCCGGCGGCACATCCTCGACGAAGTCGATTTCTCCACGGCTTAGCGCATTGACGGCGGTTTGTGCGTCCGAGATGTTGACCACCTCGATGCGGTCAACTAGCGCGACCTTTCCGCCCGCGAACCCGCTGGCAGGCTCCTTGCGCGGCACGTAATCGGTGAACTTTACGTATGCGGCCTTGACGCCGGGCTGGAAGCTTGCGGCGACGAACTTGTACGGTCCAGAGCCAATGACTTCGGCAATAGGCTGGGAGGCCGGTGTGGAGGCAATGCGCTTGGGCATGATGAACGGCACCGGCGAGCCCGGCTTTGCCAATGCCTCAAGCAACACCCCGAAAGGCTTTTTCAGTCGGAATACGACAGTCGAAGCATCGGGGCTTTCCAGCTTCGCGGTAGCCATCATCAGGCGCTGGCCCAGAGCATCGCGCTCGGCCCAACGCTTGAGCGAGGCGATGACGTCTTCGCCGGTGACAGGCGTGCCGTCGTGGAACTTCAGACCCTTACGCAGCGTCAGCGTGACGGTGAGCTTGTCAGGTGTCTCTTTCCAACTCTCTACCATCTCCGGCTGCGGTTTTCCGCTTGCATCCATCGCAAATAGCGTATCGAAGACCATGTATCCATGGTTGCGGGTAACGTAGGCGTTCGTAAGAATGGGGTCTACGACGCGCAAGGGCGCCTGCATCACAACTTTTGCGGTCGTCTCGGCCAGCGCGCAGGTCATTGGAGCGAGCACGCCAGTGAGCGCGGCTGCAGACAGGATGACAGGGGCGATTGCGGCCGGCGCGACAATGCGCGCGAGCCCGAACAGTGCTTTGCTCATACCAGGACCTTCCAGATGAAAGCGCGACTAACGCGGATAGAAGAGTAAGACCGTCGCCATTGGCGACGATCAAGTGAACATGGGCTTTCGCGCGGCCCAGGGAGCCAGGCGCTCGAGTTGCGCCGAAAGCTCGAAAAGAGTGTCTTCGCGCCCGAAATGGCCAATCAATTGCGTGGCAACCGGTAGACCATCGGGCGTCCACGAGAGCGGCAAGCTTGCTGCAGGCAGGCCAGCGCCGTTGACCACCGGAAGGAAGGTCGAATATGTGGATGCGCGCTTCCGGTAGGTGCGGAAGTCCAGGTTGTCAGAGGTATTCAGCGAAAGGTAGTCGAGCTTGCAGGGAAGCTGGGCGAGGGTGGGTGTCAGCAGCACATCAAGACCGGCCATCGCGGCGGCGAAGGCTCGACCCACCGCATGCAGGCGCGTTACGGAATCGATGTACGACGCGGCATCCAGTTCCTTGCCAACGTGGTAGCCGTCCAGAATCACCGACTCCAGATCACCCTGTTGCAAGGTGCGACCGAGGGCCTTGAGTCGGGTTTCCACGGCGACCACGATGTTGCTGGCGAGGATGCTTCCGTGTGCGTGAACAAAGCCGTCATAGTCGATGGCCGGCAGCCGGGCTTCGAATACGTCGTGCCCCAGCTCTTCAATCAGAGATGCGGTGAAACTGACGGCGGCATCGCACTCGGGCGCAATGCCAATATCGTTCCAGCCTGTGCGCAGAATGCCAACGCGAAGCGGTCGAACTTCCTGGTCGCGTACTGCGTCCAGGAAGGAACGTGGTTTGGGCGGAGCGGCATAAGGTGCGCCGGCCTCGTAGTCGCTAATCATGTCAAGGGCTGCGGCGGAGTCGCGCACGGTAATGCTCAGCACGCCATCGGTTGACATGCCGGCCCAACCCTCGCCACGCGCCGGCCCCATGGGTACGCGGCCGCGCGACGGTTTCAATCCGAATACACCACAGCAGGCGGCGGGAATGCGAATTGATCCCCCGCCATCGCTTCCATGCGCTACCGGAACGATGCGGGCGGCCACAGCCGCGGCCGCACCGCCGCTTGAGCCACCTGCAGAGCGCGTCGTATCCCAGGGATTCAAGGTTGGCCCACCGTTGCGCAATGCTTCAGTCGTCCCGGCCATGCAAAGCTCTGGAACGGTGGTCCGCGCAAACGGGATCAGGCCGGCCGCTTCGAATCGGCCCGCGACCGTTGCGTCGAATTGATATGTGGTGTCGTTAAAGAGGTGCGATCCAATGCTCGACGGGAAGCGCCTGTGGGCGAATCCGGAGTCCTTCAGCAGGAACGGAATGCCATGAAACGGTCCACGCGGCGACCATTCGGAAGCGATCCTGCGCGACTCCTCATAACGAGGATACGTAATGACGTTAAGAGCCGGGTTGCGCTGCTCGGCCAAGTCGATAGCGCAGTCCATCAACTCGGCAGAAGTCACATCGCCGCGCGCTAGCAATTCTGCCAGGGCGAGACCATCCAGATCTTCGTATTCCTTGGTTTTCATGTCTCCCCTAATTCGCCGTACATATCCAAATAGACATCGACCCCAACCACGGCGTTTTGTCATGAATAAACGCATGTGGGATCCACGGAAACTTGCGCTGGAAGATTCTGGTTATTCCGGGCTTTCACCGCTCAATTCCGGGAGTGGGCGCTGCAGGATCGACGCGCCAGATTCAGAGTCTATGTATGGCTATGGCGCGGCCCAAACCAGGATGCGACAGCTGATGATCCCAAATGCGCCAACGTCGAAGCTCTCTTTGTCGGGGCACTTCTTCAGTGCGCGAAGTACCAAAAGGGGGCCAAAGGCGATGCAGAAACGTGCATGGGGGAAGGGAAAACACCGAGGAGTTCGTTGGCCTTCGGGTTCTATTGCAGCGATCGGCAACATTGAAGCGCGTGCAGGGCAAGCCTCTGCGGAAGCCATCCTGCAGATGGATGAATCCGGCCACGGACAAGATCCAAAGTGCATGTTATGTGGGATATCCCACATAACCGTAGTGTCGGGGTGCGTAGAGTCCAAAGCTCGTGTCGTGCTACATGTAGGTCACCTTATGAATGCATGACCCCTGATACATATCGGTCGTTGGCCGGTATCCACCCTGATCCGGTTGACGACAATGGCAAGAAACATGGTGCTGGTGACGGGCGCGCGCGGTTTCCTTGGTGGTTTCGTGCTGCGGCATTACGTGCGCGCAGGATGGGACGTCATCGGGTTGGGTCGCGACGCGGCAGCCGTTGCCGAGCCATTGCCGTCCAATGTGGCGTGGCACGCCGGCGAGGTGAACATTGAGACGCTGACGTCGCTGGGTGCGCGCCCCGACCTGATCGTGCATTGCGCGGGCAGCGGCTCGGTGCCGCAGTCGTTCAGCGGCCCTGCGGGCGACCTGCGCGACACGGTGCATTCCACGGCGGCGGTACTGGAATTCGTGCGCCAGCGTTGTCCCGGGTGCGTAGTCGTCTACCCCTCCAGTGCGGCCGTGTACGGCAACGCCGCCGGCGACCAGGTGGATGAAGACATGCCGGTATCGATCCACGCACCCGGTTCGCCCTATGGCACGCACAAGCTCATGGCCGAACAGCTCTGCCTGTCATATGCGCGCCATTTTGGTTTGTCGGTCGCCATCGTTCGGCTTTTCTCGATCTATGGCGAAGGCCTGCGCAAGCAGCTGTTGTGGGACGCATGCCAGAAGATCGAGCGAGGGGATCACGTCTACGGCGGCACCGGTGGCGAGTGCCGCGACTGGATGCACGCGGAGGATGCCGCGCGCCTGCTGGCCGCCGTGGCGCCTTATGCCGAACCCGAATGTCCGATCTTCAACGGCGCCAGTGGCGTGCCCACTACGGTGCGAGACGTGCTGCACCTGCTGTATCGCGAACTCGGCGTGAACGCGGTGCCGCGCTTCTCGCAGCGCGCCCGCCCCGGCGATCCACCCAGCCTGCAGGCCGATACCAGCCGCGCCCTCGGTATTGGCTGGACGCCATCGATCGATCTGGAGCACGGCATCGCCCGCTACGTCCATTGGTACGGTCAGGCCGTGCGTGAGGCCGTCTGAGCCGGTGCGGTCCGTTCAGCCGGGCGTGGTGGCGGTTGCGACTTCCAGCGCGTTGCGCAGCGTATCGGCCAGCAGGTCGGCCTGCGCCTCGCTGAAGACCATTGGCGGGCGGATCTTGAGGATGTTGGCATGCGGGCCGGTGGCGTTCAGCAGCACGCCTTCGCGCCGCATGGTATTGACCACACGCTGCGCAAGCGCCGTAGCCGGCGTCTTCCGCGTATCGTCCACCAGCTCGACACCTACGAACAGGCCCGCACCGCGTACGTCGCCGATGCACACGTGACGCGCGGCAAGCTCACGCAGACGCATGCGCAGATGTTCGCCCACCTTGCGCACGTTGGCGCCGAGCTGCTCCCGTTCGATGACGTCGAGCACGGCCATGCCAGCCGCTACGGATACCGGATTGCCGCCGAACGTGTTGAAGTAGCGGCATTGGCGTGCAAACGGCGCCAGCACATCGGGGCGCACGGCCAGACCGGCCAGTGGATGACCGTTACCCATGGGCTTGCCCATTGTCACGATGTCAGGCACCACGCCGTGCCGCTGGAATCCCCAGAACGCATCGCCGGTACGACCCAGTCCGGGCTGCACCTCGTCGGCAATGAACAGACCTCCTGCCGCACGTACGGCATCCACTGCATCGCGCAGGAACCCGGGTGGATCGGTGTAGATGCCGTCGCTGGAGAATACGGTGTCGACCAGCAAGGCCGCCGGACGCATGCCGTGCGCACGCAAGTCGTCGATCGCGGCGCGCACGCCGTCTGCAAATGCCAAGCCGAGCTGGTCGGGTGCCACGCGATAGCTGTCGGGCGCCGGCACGGTACGCACATGCTGGCCGAGCGTGATGTACTGACCCAGCGACGGCGATGCCACCGCAATCGATTCGGTCACGCCATGATAGGCAAAGCGCGTCACGATGAGTCCGTCATTCCCGGTGCACGCGCGCGCAATGCGCATGGCCAGGTCATTGGCTTCGCTGCCGGTGCAGGTGAACATGGCGTGCCCGAGATCGGCGGGCATCGTGGCCAGCAGCCGCTCCGCGTAGTCGAGCACGGCCCCGTGCAGGTAGCGCGTATGCGTATTGAGGACAGCAGCCTGGCGCGCAATCGCCTCCACCACGTGAGGATGGCAATGACCTACGGCGGCCACGTTGTTGTAGGCGTCGAGATAGCGACGCCCGTCGGCGTCATGCAGCCATGCCCCTTCACCGCGTACGATATGCAGCGGTTCTTCGTAGAAAAGCCGATAGGCTGGGCCGAGCAGTCGCGCTCGACGCGCCTGCAGGGTCTCGTTGCGGGAATCGTTGGACATGCGGGAGTCCTCGGGTCAGGCGCACAGTTGCGCGAAGAGCGCCGCAATGGCGTGTTGGCGATCAATGGCATCGCAGGCGGCCAGCCGTGCCCACGAGATGGCGTTGTTGCGCAGCAGGTAGTCGGCATTGGCCGGTTCGCGCGCCGCGCGCCAGCCGCTGATGGCCACCACCATCAACAGGCGCGCCTGTATCAGGTCGAACAGCAGTTCCACTTCCTGTGGTTCCAGTGGCAACACTGCGTGATAGGCGGCCACAAATTGCGACAGCGCATCGAGCGTGTCGCCATCGGCATCCACCTGATAGGCCGCAGCTACGGCAAGATCGTTGATCAGCGGCGCGTGCACCATGTCGCCAAAATCGAGAATGCCTGCGATGCGATCGTGATCGTGGGCATCCACCAGCAGGTTGAAGATGTTGAAGTCGTTGTGGACGGGCTGTGTGCGCAAGGCATGCAGCCGGGGCTTCACATGCGTGACGAATCGGTCCAGTGCCCGCTGTGCCAGCGCGTGCCGCGCCGGATCGACGATGCTGTCCAGCAGCGGGGCGATGCTTTCAGCACGCTGGATGTCCCACGGCAATTCCAGCGCGCCGGCCGGATGACGGAAATCGCGCAGCGCCAGATCCAGCCGCGCCAGCATGGTCGCCAATGCCTTGGCCTGCGCGGCAGAGCGTCGGGCCTTGGGCAGCGGCTCGCCTTCCAGATAGCTGAACAGACGTGTCACTCGCATGCTGCCATCGGGGGCCTGGGCCAGCACCGAAGCCTCGCCAACGGTCGTCGGCAGGATGCGCTGCACCGGAAGGGTGGGGTCGCTGCGCGCGATATGCAGCAGTGCTTGCGTCTGGAAGTCCGCCACGAGCGGGGCCTCGGCCGGGTGGGAGATCTTGAGCATGTAGCGTGGCTGCGCCGCACCGCCGCCCGGCGCCAGCAGGAAGTTGCGGTCGCGTTCGCCTGTCAGTGCGCGCAATTCTCCCGACATGCCCCAATGACGCGCCAGCAACGCGTGTGCCCATTCCAGCGGCGCGGCGGGCGACGTTGCATTCAGCACCGCGGATGCCGGGGCTTTTGCGTGACCGCCCTCGGCGGGCGCCATGATGACCGCGCTCATGCCGCACTCACGAAGCCGCGCAGCGCGCTGGACAGGTTTGGCCCGAGATCCTCGGACAGATAACCGCCTTCCTGCACAAGGACGGTGGGAAGTCCGAGCCTGGCGATGGCGGCGGTAATGCGCGCAAAGCCCGGCGTGGTGACCGCCAGTGCCTGATACGGGTCGCGTTCATGGGCGTCCAGCCCGAGCGCGACGACCAGCGCACCGGGCGCGTAGGCGCGCAGAGTGTCCATCACACGTGCCAGCGCCGCCAGGTAGGCTTCATCGCCCGTGCCCTTGGCAAGCGGGACGTTGATGTTGTAGCCCAGCCCTTCGCCATCGCCGCGCTCGTGCGCATGCCCAGTGAAGAAAGGCGTGAAAAGATGCGGATCCCCGTGCAGTGAAATAGTCAGCACGTCGCTGCGGTGGTAGAAGATGCCCTGGGTGCCGTTGCCGTGGTGCATGTCGATATCGAGGATCGCCACGCGGTCATGCGCGCGCCGCAAGTGCTGTGCCGCAATCGCGCTGTTGTTGAGGTAACAGAAGCCATTGGCGCGATCCACGTAAGCATGATGGCCGGGCGGGCGGCACAACGCGTACGCGGCACGTTCGCCGCCCAACACCAGTTCGGCAGCATGCACGGCCGAGTTCGCGGCGCCCACCGCTGCCCGCCACGTGTGCGGGCCAATCGAGCACGCAGCGTCGCCCATGTGATAGCCAGCCTGGCCCACCACGCTATCGGGATAGGTGCAGGGCTGTCCCGGGAACGGATGAATGTTGGGCAGCACCTCCTCGGAAGCGTCGGGCAGCAACTGCCAGCGGTCGTAAACGGTTTCCAGGAAGCGCAGATACTCAGGCGTGTGGATGGCCGCACGGGGGCCGGGGCCGTGGTCATCGGGCGCAATGACGTCGTAGCCGTCCGCCCGCACGGCGGCCAGCAGCCGCTCGGCGCGCTCGGGCTGCTCGTTGCTGCGCTTCATGCGGCCGCGCACGATGAACGCGCGGGGGTCGTGATCGATGTGCTCGTTGCTGTAGACGACTTTCACAGGACAGACTCCATGGTGGGCGCCTGGTTGGCACCATGCTTGGTCATGAAAACATTGCGGACGTGCTTCCAGCCGTCCTCGATATGAAATCGCAGGGCGGCGGTGGCGGCGTCGACATCCCGGGTGCGCAGCGCCACGGCAATCGGCCGGTGCGTTTCGGCCACCGCGCGGGGATCGTGATAGACGCTATCGATCACTGCCACGACCATGCGGATCTCCGTCAGCATCTGGGAGAACACCCGGTGCAGGTACGCGTTGCCGGACAGCTCGCAGATGGCCGTATGAAACGCGAGGTCGCGCGCTACGCGCTCGATCTGCGGCAGCGATTCGGCGTCGCGCACCATGTCGTCGACCATCGCGATCAGCTGGTCCAGGCCCGCATCGGAGGCCTGTTTGCAGGCCAGTGACGCGGCCATCAGCTCCATGTTCAGCCGTACCTGGAACAGATCGTCGATTTCCCGGACGGTTACGGTGCGTACGGCAAAGCCGTGGCGCGGCTTTGCCACCAGCACGCCCTGACGCTCAAGGCGTCGCGCGGCTTCGCGCACGGGCGCGCGGCTTACGTTCATGCGCCGCGCGATGTCGGCCTCGACGATGCGGCTGCCTGGAGGCAGGCGGCCTTCGATAATCGCTTGTGTCAGCTGCGCCTCGACGGCCGCAACCAGGTCGACGGCCTCGATGGACGCAAACGGAGAACTGGAAGACATGGCGTTGGAAAGGCTAGACATGAGATTTCCTCGAAAGGGGTGCCGGCTGGCTGCGCAGGGCCAGGTAGCCGCCGGAGAGCATGATCATGCCGATGCCGGCCAGGGCGATACCGTCGGGCGGCCTGTGGAACACAAAAGTGCTGATCAGCACTGCCAGCAGCAGCTGGAAATAGTTTAGTGGCGCCAGCGTGGACGCGGTGACACGCCGGAATGCCGCCAATAGCAACAGTTGCGCCACGCCGCTGCAAGCGCCGCCCGCCAATATCAACAGCAGCGTGGGCCACGGCGGCAACGTTTGCGGCAGCATCAGTAACGCCGGAATGCCCGTAAGCAACAGACACACCAGTGCCGTCCAGCCGTACATCACCGCGCCTGAGACCTTGCCCGCCAGCTGGCGCGTCAGCAACTGGAACAGGGCGTAGCAGACCGCCGAGATCACCATCAGCACGGTGCCCACCAGCGGCAGGTTGCCGCCAGGCCGCACAATCAGGAGCATGCCGGCAAAGCCCGCCAGCACCGCGCACCACTGCGTGCGCCCCACGGCCTCGCCGAGCAGCGCTGGTGACAATGCCACCATCATCAGCGGCGCCGTGAAGTAGATCGCAGTGGCTTCGGCCAGCGGCATCGTCACCAGCGCCGCCATGAAGCACGTCGCCACAATGCCGAGCGCAAGTCCGCGAACCAGAAGTCGCCCCTTGCATGGCGTGCGCCATATGCGAAGCTCGCCGGCCTGCAGCAGCCACAGCATGGCGATCGTGCTGACGCTGATATAGCGCGTCAGGTTCATCAGCGGCGCGGGCACGTCCTGCAGCATCCATTTGCAGAACGCGTCGTAGCACGCAAAGCACACCAGCGCGCAGAAGAACAGCGCCACGCCCTGCCGGCGGGTGTTGACGGCTTGCGTGAGTGCGATGGCGGAAGCCGGCGACTGGCTCATGCATCCATCTCGCGCGTAAAGTCGGCCATGGCGCGGTCGAACCGCTCGAACAGGTCATCGATCTGGGACGGCGTGATGATCAGGGGCGGGCAGAACGCCAGCGTGTCGCCCATCGCACGCACGATCAGGCCGTGCTGTTGTGCGAGCTGCGCCACACGCGGCCCCGCCTTGAAGGCCGGGTCGAACGACTGGCGCTCGGCCGGTTCGCGCGCCAGTTCCACTGCACCCAGCAGCCCCACGCCACGCACTTCGCCCACATGGCGATGACCGGCAAACGCGCGCAGCCGTTGCTGGAAATGCGGCGCAATGGCCTGCACGTGTGCCAGTATCCGGTCGTCCTCATACACGCGTAGCGTTTCCAATGCCACGGCAGCGGTCACGGGATGCCCGGAGTAAGTGAAGCCATGTCCGAACGTGCCGATCTTGCCGCTGTTGGCAGCGATCGCGGCGTGGATCGTCTCCGATACCATCACTGCGGAGATCGGCATGTAACCGGACGAAAGCGCCTTCGCCGTGGTCAGGATATCCGGCTGCATGCCAAATGTCGTGGAGCCGAACATCTCGCCCGTACGGCAGAAGCCGCAGATCACTTCGTCGGCGATCAGCAGCACATCGTGCCGTCGCAGCACCGCCTGAATCTCCTCGAAGTAGCCTTCGGGTGGCACGATGACGCCCCCAGCGCCCATGACAGGCTCCGCAATGAACGCCGCGACGGTCTCCGGGCCCTCGGACACGATCTGCGCTTCGAGCTCGCGCGCCAGGCGGCGCGAATAATCGCGCTCGCTTTCCCCGGGCTGCGCACCGCGATAGTGGTGCGGGCATGCGGTGCGCAGGATGCGGTCGATCGGCAGATCGAAGTCCCGATGGTTGCTGGACAGACCGCTCAGGCTGGCGGCGGCCACCGTCACACCGTGGTAGGCATTGCTGCGGGCGATGATCTTCTTCTTGAGCGGCTGGCCGATGGCATTGTGGTAATACCAGACCAGCTTCACGGCGGTGTCGTTGGCTTCGGAGCCGGAGTTGGCGAAGAACACCTTCGACATCGGCACCGGTGCCAGCGACAGCAGTTTCTCCGCCAGGCGGATAACGTTGGGGTTCGAGCGATGATTGAACGTGTGGTAGTACGGCAGTTCGCGCAGGGCGGCCACACCGGCTTCGATCACGCGCGCATGGCTGAAACCGAGCGATGCGCACCACAGGCCCGACATGGCCTCGACATAGCGGCGGCCCTGGTCATCCTCGACGTGGATGCCGTCACCCCGCGTGATGACGAGCGGACCCACATCCGGGTGCGCAGCCAGGTTCGTGAATGGATGCAGATGCGCCGCGATATCCTCGCTGGCCAGGTCGGTGGGCAGGTCGCCGGGTTCGATGTGCGGAGGCAGGGCAGCGTTCATGTTGGGTGGGGGCTCAATATCCAAGTTTGGGGTTGACGACGGCGGCGGGATGTTCGCCGCGTTCCAGCGCGTCAAGGTTGTCACGCGTTTGCCGCGCAATCGCAATGGCTTCGGTGCGCGCCGCGATATGCGGCGTGACGACAATGCGCGGGTGGTGCCAGAAGGGATGGCCGGATGGCAACGGCTCCTGGGCGAACGCGTCGAGCGTGGCGGCACTGAGCGTGCCGTCTTCCAGCGCGCGCAACAGATCGGCCTCTACCAGATGGCTGCCGCGCCCAACGTTGATGAGGTGGGCGCCTTTTGGCAAGCGTCGAAACAGGTCGGCATTCAGGAAGCCTTGCGTCTGCGGCGTCAGGGGCAGCAGGCACACGAGCGTGTCGCAACCCTGCAGGAAGGCGTCGAGCCCTTCGGGGCCGTGGAACGATTCAACGCCCTCGGGCAGGTCGGCCTTGGCGGAGCGGCTCCAGCCGCGTACGCGATAGCCGATGCCGCGCAATGCCTGGGCGCACGCCACGCCTAGCGTGCCGAGCCCCGCAATGCCTACGCAATGGCGACCTGGTGGCACGATGGGCTGCTCTTGCCACTGCGAGGCGGCTGCGCTTTCCAGATAGTGGCCCATGGACCGTTGCCGGTGGATGACTGCCCATGTCACGTAGGCGGTCATGGTGCCGGCCATGTCGGTGTCCACGATGCGGCACAGCGCGGGTGTTTGCGGCAGATGCGGGTCCGTGTGGAAATGATCGATGCCGGCCCCCAGCGACTGTACGAGCTTGAGATGGGGCATGCTGGCCAGTACATGTGGCGGGGGATACCAGCACACGGCGGCGTCCACGTCGTCAAGCGCGCCGAGGTCTGCACCGAAGCGCAGGTCCACGTCGGGCATGACCTGACGGAAGGCGGACGCCAGGTACGACATGTCCAGCACACTGCTCAACAGCGCCACGCACCGGCGCTTCTCCGATGCGGTCACGGCGGGAAGGGCGCTCATGCGTAGCCTCCCGCGCGGGCCGCCATCGCTGGCGCGGGCGGTGCGTATGCCTCGGCGCCGGGTGCCCACACCGCACCATGACGCTCGGCTTGATGAGCCGCATCCGGTGCGGTTTGCGCAGGCTGCGCTTCGCGCGACAGTTTTGGAATGGCGTCGATCAGCTTGCGTGTGTAAGCGTGTTGTGGATCGCCGAGGACACGTGCCGTGTCGCCATATTCCACCACTTCGCCACGTTGCATGACCGCGATCTGGTCACACATCTGTGCGGCCACGCGCAGGTCGTGAGTGATGAAGACCATCGCCAGCTTGAACTCCTCGCGCACCGTGGCGAACAATTCCAGCACCTGCGCCTGCACCGACACGTCCAGGGCGGAGACGGGTTCGTCTGCCACCAGCAGCTCCGGTTGCATGGCCAGCGCGCGGGCAATGCCGATGCGCTGGCGCTGGCCACCCGAGAACTCATGCGGATACCGTTCGGCTGCCTCCGGTCCCAGTCCAACCAGTGCCAGCAGCGAAAGCGTTCGCGCCATGGCCTCGGCCCGTGGCACGCCCTGGGCAATCGGCCCGGAGGCAATGGCTGCGCCGATGCGGTGACGCGGATTCAGCGATGCATACGGATCCTGGAACACCATTTGGATCTTGCCGCCGGAGCGTTGCATCAGGCTGCCGCCCTGCGGCAGGTTGCGGCCGTTGAACACGATGCGCCCGCTGTCGAATGGGGCCAGGCCCGTGATGCAGCGGCCCAGCGTCGACTTGCCCGAACCCGATTCGCCGACCAGTCCCAGCGTCTGGCCGCGCATCAGTTCGAGATTGATGTTGCGCGCGGCTGGTACTTCGCGCCCGCGCCGGAACAGGCTGCCGCCGGTGCGGTAGGTCTTGCACAGATCCTGCACCTGGAGCACGCGATGGTATTCGGCATTGGCGGCATCGGCCTGCGGTTGACGAATCTCGCCGCCGGGGATGGCAGCCAGCAGCTTGCGCGTGTAGGGATGCTGCGGCGCGCCGAGCACGCTGGCAGCCGGCCCGGCTTCCACCACCTGACCGGTTTGCATCACCACCACCTGATCGGCAATCTCGGAGACGACGCCGAAGTCATGCGTGATAAACAGCACCGCCATGCCACGCTTGCGCTGCAGGTCGCGAATCAGCGCCAGGATCTGCGCCTGCGTGGTCACGTCCAATGCCGTGGTGGGTTCGTCGGCAATCAGCAACCTGGGTTGCAGGATCATCGCGCAGGCGATCATCACGCGCTGTCGCTGCCCGCCAGACAGGCGGAACGGAAAGCTGTCGTAGATCAGTTCCGGTTCGGGCAGGCCCACGTCGGCCAGCGCGGCCACGATACGCTGGCGCTTTTCCGCTGCACCGAGGTTCAGGTGCGCGTCGAACACTTCGGCCAGTTGCTCGCCGATGCGCATGACCGGATTCAGCGCTGTCATCGGCTCCTGAAAGATCATGGCGATCTGCTGGCCGCGCAGGCGACGCAGTTCCGGCTCGCCGAGCGTGAGCAGGTTCTGCCCATCGAGCAGGATTTCGCCGGCCACGGGTTCGACGTGCGGGCGCGGCAGCAGCCCCATCACGGCATTGGCGATCATCGACTTGCCCGAGCCGGATTCGCCGACCACGCACAGGGTCTGGCCAGCGTGCAGCGTCAGCGAGGCTTCGGTGACGGCCAGTGCGCGGTCGCCGCCCTCCGGCAGGCGGATGCTGAGCCCACGGATATCGAGCACCGGTGCGGTGTCTTGCTTGGCGTTGTCAGTCATGTGGTTCACCGTCCCTTTCTGCGCAGGCGCGTGTTCAGCGCATCGTTGAGTCCTTCGCCGACCATGTTCAGCGCCAGCACCGTCAGCAGGATGGCCACACCGGGAAACACGGCCATCCACCACGCCTGGCGCAGCACGGTGCGCGCGGAGCCCACCATGTAGCCCCAGCTCATGTGATTGGGGTCGCCCAGGCCCAGGAAACTCAGGCTCGATTCCAGCAGGATGGCCGTTGCCACCATCAGCGATGCCATCACGACGATCGGCGACATGGCGTTGGGCAGAATCTGCGTCACGATGATCCGCAGGGTCGACTGTCCTGCCAACTGCGCAGCTGCTACGAAATCGCGCTGGCGCAGGGTCAGGAACTCGCTGCGTACCAGGCGGGCCACGGGCGGCCAGGACACGATGGCAATAGCCACGACGATCGACAGGATCGAGGGCTCGAAGATCGCCACCAGCACCAGCGCCAGGGCAAAGCTCGGCACCGACTGGAAGATCTCCGTGAAGCGCATCAGCGCCGCATCGATCCAGCCGCCGAAGTAGCCGGACACTGCGCCGAGCGTCACGCCAATCAGCAGCGAGACGAGCGTCGATACCAGGCCGATCAGCAGTGATACCCGCGCGCCGTGAATCACACCGGCCAGGATGTCGCGTCCCATGGTGTCGGTGCCCAGCGCGAAGCCGGCCTCCTGCATCGGATGCAGGAACGGTTGCTGCACCATGTCCCACGGGTCGTTGCCAGCCATCAGGGGCCCGAAGATCGCCAGTACCGCCACCGCGGCCATGACCGCCAGGCCCAGCACCGCAGCCTTGTTGTGGCAGAAGCGCTGCCAGAAGGATTGGTTGGTTTTCATGGTTGTCATTGCATCTCGATACGCGGATCGACCAGGGTGTAGACGAAGTCCGTGATCAGGTTGAACACTACGGCCATGGCGGCAGTGACCAGAAAGCAGCCGAGCAGCAGGTTGTAGTCCCGTTGCAGCAGGGCGTCGAACATCAGGCGGCCAATGCCGGGCCACGCAAACACCGTTTCGGTCAGCACCGCACCACCGATCATCCCGCCGGCCTGGATGCCAGCCAGCGTCACCACTGGCAGCAGGGCATTGCGAAGAATGTGGGCGCGCTGGATGCGGCCCGGACGCAGCCCTTTGGCGCGAGCGGTCTTCACGAAATCCATCTGCGCCACTTCCAGCATCGATGCGCGCGTCATGCGGGCGTAGACCGCCATGTAGAACAGCGCCAGCGTGAGCGATGGCAGGATCAGGTGCTGCGCGATATCGGCCACGCGCGCCATGCCATGCAAGTCCGCGCCCACGGTGAAATAGCCGAAACCGGGCAGCCATTCGAGCTGCACCGAGAACATCAGAACCGCCATCATCGCCAGCCAGTACAACGGGGTGGCATAGAACAGCAACGCGAACGTGGTGATGGCGTTGTCGGTCAGGCTGCCGGCGCGCCGGCTGGCCCACGCGCCCAGCGCCACGCCGAACAGCACCGACAGTACGAACGCTGTACCTGTCAGGAGCAGCGTGGCCGGCAAGCGTTGCACGATCAGGTCCAGCACCGGTTGCTGCTGCCGGTACGAGAAGCCGAGGTCCAGTTTCGCCACGTGGGACAGATAATTGCCAAGCTGCACCGGCAGTGGGTCATCGAGCCCGAACTGCGCGCGCAGCTGGGCCACGAACTGGGGATCGGAGGCGCCGGCTTCGCCGGCCATCACCGAGACCGGATCACCGGGGGCGGCCCGGATCAGCAGGAAGTTGACGGTGGCTATGACCAGGATGGCAAACACACCCTGGACAAGCCGGCTGAACATGCGCTGGGTACGACTCATGACGGAACTCCAAACGAGATACGGGGGCTGGCGCCATCAGGCCATCCAGGCACGGCCAAGGCTGTCGTTGAGGCCGATGCCGGAGCTGATCGGGTTGTTCAGCCGCGTGCGGAACAGTGTCGGGAAGTTCAGCTCGTGCATCCACACCACGGGCATTTCGTCGAGCAGGATCTTCTGCACGGCCTTGTAGATCTCGGCGCGCTTGGCCGGATCGAGTTCGCGCGAGCCCGCCGCGAAGAGTTCGTCCACCTTCGGGTTGCGATAGCCTTCGACGTTGTTGAACGGCGAACCCTGGGCGATGTTGTCGGACGTGTAGTTGCGCGCGACGCCCAGCGCCGGATCGCCATACTGGTAGACGTACGTGAACGCCAGGTCGTAGTCCCACTTGTTCAGCCGTTCGATCCAGCCGGCTACGTCGGTCGGTGTCATCTCGATCTTGATGCCGGCCTGCTGCAGGTTCTGTCGCACGATTTCCGCCGAACGCGTCCACGTCTCGCCATAGGGCAGCGGCAGCAGGCGCAGCGTTTCACCCTTGTAGCCGGATTCGGACAGCAGCTGTTTGGCTTTGGCGAGATCGCGCGGATATTTGGCGACGTCGGTGCTGTAGAACTTGATGTGGCTGTTGAAGGGGCCGGTGGCGGTCTTCGCATAGCCTTGCCACGCGACCTTGGCGATGGCGTCGCGGTCGATCGCGAACGCCATCGCCTGGCGGAACTTCACATTGCCCATCACGCCCTTGCGATGGTTGACCCACAGCCAGGAGTGCGGTGCGAAGAATTCCCAGCCTTTGGTCGAGGTCTGCACGCCCGGCAGCTTGGCCAGGCGCGGCACATCGAAATATTCGACCGTACCGCCCGGCACCAGGTCGACCTTGCCCGATTCAAACGCGGCGGCCCGCGCTGCGGCATCGGGAATCACGTGGAAATAGACCGCATCGACCAGCGGCACGTCCGGCTCGTGGTACTGCTCGTTGCGCACGAGCTGGATGTACGAGCCGCGCACCCATTCCTTGAACTTGAGCGGACCGGTGCCGATGGGCCGGGCATTGGCCGGGTTGGTCAGGAAGTCCGTACCGTCGTAGATGTGCTTTGGCACCATCGGCATGGACCCAACCTCGAAGATATTGAGGAACGGGCCAAACGGATACTTGAGCTTGAACTCCACCGTGTATGGATCCACGGCGCGGATCGATTCCACGGCGGCCAGGTTGGCGCGCAGGCGGGCGTGGGTCTTGCGCAGGAAGACATCGGCGGAGAACACCACGTCGGCCGATGTGAACGGCTTGCCGTCATGCCACGTCACGTTGCGCTTGAGCTTGAACGTATAGAGCGTGCCGTCGGGGGTGATGGTCCACGACGTGGCCAGCGAGGGAAGGGGCTCGATCTTTTCGGAGTAGCGCAGCAGGCCTTCGTAGATGTTGCCGGAGATCAGTTGCGTGGGGCCGTTCTGCGTGATGCCGATCATCAGGCCGGACGGCTCCGGCTGCACCAGCGCGTTGATCACGCCGCCTTTCTTGCCTTGCGCGAGCACGTGGAATGGCACTCCGGCCAGCGACAAGCCACCTGCGGCGGCACCCAACTTGATCAGTTCGCGACGATTCATGACAAATCTCTCCTGGGGGGCAGAATTTCTGGTGATGCGAATTGGCAGGGCGAACGCGGCCCGCACCGCGCGACGGGCGCGGCGTTTTAATCGATCGATGAATTCAGGCGCCGCGCGTCTTGCGGCGCCGTGCGGCTATGCGCGATACGAGGCTTCCGTCTGCGGCGCCAGGCGCTGCAGCAGGGCGCGCCATTCCCGTGCGTACGGCTCGGGGGCACCGGGCAGCCGATTGGTATCGCCACTTTCGTATTGGCGTGCCGTGCGTTCGCGGATCTCGGCGGGCACGACGTACTCGGGTTGGCCGGTTGACTGGATGGCAACCTGCACGCGGCAAGCGCGCTCCAGGTTATGCATCAGGATGAAGGCTTCGGCCACGCTACGGCCCAGCGTGAGCAGGCCGTGATTGCGCAGGATCAGCGCGCGCTTTTGCGGGCCCAGATCGGCCACAAGCCGCTCGCGTTCCTCGAGGTCGAGCGCGATGCCTTCGAAGTCGTGATAGGCCACGCGATCGTGAAACTGCAGCGCCCACTGGTTGGCCGGCTGCAGCCCGCACGCCAGCGACGACACCGCAACGCCGGCCACGGTATGCGTGTGCAGCACGCAGGCTGCGTCATGGCGGGCAGCGTGCACGGCGCTGTGGATGGTGAAACCGGCGGGATTGACGTCGCATCCGGGCGGCGCGCTGATGATGTTGCCGTCTAGATCGATACAGACCAGCGAAGATGCCGTGATGTCGCGGAACAGCGTGCCGAACGGGTTGATCAGGAACCGGTCGTGTGTACCCGGCACGCGCGCTGAAATATGGGTGTAGATGCTGTCGTCCATGCCGTACAGCGCGACCAGCCGATACGCGGCGGCCAGGTCTTCACGGACTTGCCGTTCTGCGGACGATATGGAATGGAGGGGGATTGCGGAGACAGTGTTACCCATGGGTTTCATGATCCTTGCTGGTTGGAAGGCACGACGCTCGGGGACATCTGGTTTTCTGTCGGCTGTCGACAGTTGACATTGCAAAGTTATATGCAAGGAGCAGGCCACAGGCAAGGTAGGGACAACCCCGCAATAGGAAATCCGGCGGGAAGCCATTGATTTACTGGGGAATTATTTCTGGCATCCGGCCGATTTCGTGAAATCGGCGCAAACGAAGCAACTGCAGGGCGCGCGCAGTTGGTGCGCTTTCGATGCGAAGGCGCGTTTTTCTTGTGCGCGACGTCAAAAGGGTGCAGCGAAAATGCGGCGCATGGGAGACACCGGGCACCGGAACGTTGCGACAGAACGGCTAAGCCGCACTGCAGCAATATGATCCTTTCATCACTGCATCAAGGGGGACGGGGCAACCGCTACCGCATCGGGACGGCAGCATGCCGGGCTATGGCTCCGTACTGGGAGTGCAACCGTTCGGCCTGGAAGAAACGCAGGCGTACGGCCGAGCCGAGGATATGGGCCGTCGCGCCGTCGAACGCAATCCGCGCGACCTCGGCCGCCCCCGTCGCTTCGGCCTCGGCAAACGCGCGGCGAGTGCCGAAAAGCTATAGCAGCCGCGCGGTGGTGTCGTAGAACCCGCGCCAGCGCACGATCTTGCCTTCGCGCACGGTGAAGATGTGGACCCACGGCGCCACGTATTCCCTGCCGCAGTGTTGCCCGCTGCATTTGACCTTGCCTTTCACCTCGCCGACGACCACCAGCCGGTCGCCGCATTCGATGATGTCCTCCGTGGATTCGAACTTATGCACCTCCTCGTCCTCATCCATCTGCCGGAAGACTTCGCGTATCTCCGCCTTGGTGCGGCGAGGGCCGGCATAGCGCAGTTCGGACTGTGGCCCGACGAATTCCCATTCGACCTCGTCGGCGAACAGCGCCATCAGGTCTTCCATGTTGCCGGCGTTGAATGCCACGTACGAAGCCCTGACGATTTCAGCGGGTGTCTGCATGATGATGTTCCTCCCTTGTTCCGGGCCGTTCGCTAGGTGCCCTGCGAGCAAGTAAAGGTGACCAGCGCAGGACGTGCAAGGAACGTCTCGCACGAATCAAGGACTCAACACCCGGACTGGACCAGAAAACTCCATTTTCAGGTGTGCGATCGCTTCAGTCAGACACGTCGACGCGCTCTCGGCATCATCATGATTGATGATGCGAAAGCCCGCGGGCACGCCTTTAATGGTGTCCAGGGGTCGCCCGCTTCATGGAAAGGCGCGCCCCGGTCTTGTGGGGAGGGCAAACCGATGCGTGGACTCGATATCAGGGCTGCATACGCCACCGCCAAGGTCCTGCTCCTGACCGAGCAGGTCAAGGCAGAGGGAACGATGTTCGGGCTTGTCAGTGATGAAGCATCTGGCGAAGGGCGGGCGGACTTTGCGGCAGGTATCCATGAGCCGCCGATCATGTTCCGGGATGAGCCGAGCCTGCTCGCCGGTTGGCAGCGCGGCCACGATATGGCGGAGTCAGAGCACCTGCTGGGTCCATTGCGCCGCTGGCACTTCATCTGACAAGCCAACGTCGTGCGCTGCATTTCGCCTGGCCTCTCGGCTTCTTGGTTGAATCGCCGCAAGGACTCACGAGCATGTTCCACAAGTCGATGGCGGCTCTCTTGCAAGGCTTGACCATCGACATTGGCGACTCGAAGCCTCAGGGTGACACGGTGTCGACGCGATGTTCGAACAGCCACCCGTGTCGGCAACTAGGACGGCAACCGCCGACGGAGGCGCGGCCCAACCTCCTTGAAACCATGATTCCGATAGAACGCCAGGGACCTATGCCATGTTGGCTGCGATGGTGCGCCGACCTCCAGCATGCTCCATTGCTTCGTTTCGGCGTGCAGCAACGCGCGATTCAACAACGCTTCGGCGTAGCCCGCCGACCGTCGCTCTCGCACGACATATAGCTCGGTGATAACCCCGAAGTTTCCATCGGCATACAAGGCATTGACTTCTGTGAGCATGATGATGCCGACCGGCTGGTTGTTTTCCTCAAGCAGGAAGCCGCATACCCGCTCGGTATCGGCCAGTACCCGTTTAACCATATCGAGGTCCAGGTCGCGATGCTCCTGGGCCGGTGTTTGCCGCAGCTCATTGAACAACGCTCCGACCAACTGGCTGACGAGTGGAGCATCTTCAATGCTTACTGGGCGTATCTGGAGGGGCATGGCGATGGACGCAAGACTGGTGACGATCCGCCCGATGTTAGCAGGTAAGCCCAAGGCGTCCTGCTTTCCCGCAACTCCGTCGTAGAACAAAAAAAGCCCGCGAGCGGGGGCAGCGCGGGCGTAACGCAACCTCACGAGGTTTTGCGCGGAGCGACCTGTAGGTCAGTAGATGGCGGGTTCCCCGGGCGACCGACCGAAGGACGTCTCCAGATAGTCGAAATCGCAGCCTTTGTCCGCCTGAAGGATGTGCTGGGCGAACATCCAGCCATAGCCGCGCTCGAACTTGCGCTCTGGCGGCGTCCATTGTTCTCGCCGGCGTTCCAGTTCCTCGGCGCTAACCAGAAGGTCAAGCTTCCGCTCGGCAACGTCCACGGAGATCTGATCCCCGGTCCGAACGAAGGCGAGGGTGCCACCCACGAATGCCTCCGGTGAAACGTGGAGAATGCAGGCGCCGTAGCTGGTGCCGCTCATCCGTGCATCCGAAATGCGCAGCATGTCGCGTACGCCTTGCTTGACCAGTTTGCCCGGGATGGGAAGCATGCCCCATTCGGGCATGCCGGGGCCGCCTTGCGGGCCGGCGTTCCGGAGGATCAGGATGTCGTCGGCGGTGACATCGAAGTCGTCGCTGTCGATGACTTCCTTGAGCGAAGGGTAGTCGTCGAATACGATGGCCCGACCCGTGTGTTTCATCAGACGGCTTTCCATCGCACAGGGCTTGATAACGCAGCCTTCGGTCGACAGGTTCCCCTTCAAGACCGCAAGCGCACCCTCCGGGTAGATCGGATTGTCCGTATCCCGGATCACATCATCGTTGTGGCAGGCCGCGTCCTGGATGTTCTCACCGAGCGTGCGGCCGTTCACCGTGCGCTCGTCCAGCGATAGCAGGCCGCCGAGCTTGCGCATCAGGGCAGGGAGGCCTCCCGCGTAGAAGAAATCCTCCATCAGGTACTTGTCGCCGGTAGGCCGCACGTTTGCGATGACCGGCACCTTCCGGCTCGCACGGTCGAAGTCGTCCAGCGTCAGATCGTGGCCGGCGCGGCGCGCCATCGCGATCATGTGGATGACGGCGTTGGTCGAGCAACCCATGGCCATCGCGACCGTCACGGCATTGTCGAAGGCACCGCGCGTCAGGATCTGTCGCGGCACCAGGTCTTCCCAGACCATCTCGACAATGCGACGTCCAGAAGCCGAGCACATGCGGATGTGATTGGCGTCCGGCGCGGGAATCGACGAGGCGCCTGGCAAGGTCATGCCAATCGCTTCGGCGACGCCAGTCATGGTGGAGGCGGTGCCCATCGTCATGCAATGCCCATGGCTGCGGGCAATACCACCTTCGACACCCTGCCAATCCTGGTCACTGATGACCCCTGCACGGCGATCATCCCAGAACTTCCAGGCGTCAGACCCGGAACCGAGCACCTTCCCATGCCAGTTGCCACGCAGCATCGGACCGGCAGGAATGTAGATGGCCGGCAGTCCCGCGCTGATGGCGCCCAGCAGCAGGCCAGGGGTGGTCTTGTCGCAACCACCCATCAACACGACGCCGTCGACCGGATGCGACCGGATGAGCTCTTCCGTTTCCATGGCGAGCATGTTCCGGTACAGCATCGTCGTCGGCTTGACGAAGTTTTCCGACAATGACAATGCGGGCAATTCCAGAGGGAAGCCGCCCGCCTGCAGCACGCCACGTTTCACGTCCTCGACACGGGTCTTGAAGTGGGCGTGGCAGGGATTGATGTCCGACCAGGTATTGATGATGGCGATGATCGGCTTGCCGGCCCAGTCAGCCGGCGCATAGCCCATCTGCATGATGCGGGAACGATGGCCGAAACCACGGAGGTTATCGGGGGCGAACCACCGTGCGCTCCTCAAATCTTCTGCTTTCTTCATGGCATGGGTCTCTGGTTTATGTTGTCGCTATCCTGCGACCTTTGTGCTGGCGCGGTTCAGGTATTCAATACCTTGCCGGGATTCATCAGGTTCTGCGGATCCAGCGCCTTCTTGATGCGATGCATCACGTCCATCTCGACGGCCGTCTTGTAGTGCAGCAGTTCGTCACGCTTGAGCTGGCCGACGCCGTGCTCTGCGCTGATGCTGCCGCGTAATGCCACCGTGGCATCGTGGATGATCTTGTTGACGGCGTCGGTCCGGGTTTGCCAATCCTTTGCATCGACACCGTCCGGAGCGCTGACGTTGAAATGCAGATTGCCGTCGCCGAGATGGCCATAGATGATGGGTCGCACACCGGGGAACGCTGTTTCCAGTACAGGAAGCATGCCCTCGACAAACGCCGGGATCCGCGAAATAGGCAGCGCGACGTCGTGCTTGATATTGCCGCCATCCATCTGCTGGGCGTGCGTGACGTTCTCACGGAGGTCCCACAGAACCTGGGTCTGCGCGAGACTTGAAGCCAGTGCCACATCCTTGATGGAGCCCTGTTCCATGCAGGCCATCAGGGCCGCCTGCATGGCATCATTCAAAGCGCTGCCGTCGCCGCCATCGGCCGCCTTCATCAGCAGGTACCAGGCGCAATCCTGCTCAAGCAGGGGCGGGGTATCGGGGAAATACTTGCGAACCAGTTCGAGCGCGGGATGCGAGATGAGTTCGAACGCTGTAAATCGGTCGCCCATCGACGCGCGCATGGCGTCCAGGACGCTGACGGCGTCTTCCAAAGACGCTACGCCTGCGAACGCGGACGCCTCGGCCGTCGGCAGGGGGAACAGCTTCAGGGTGGCAGCGGTCACGATGCCAAGCGTGCCTTCGGAACCAACAAACAACTGTTTCAGGTCATAGCCGGTGTTGTCCTTGCGCAGCGCCCGCAGCAGGTCCAGCACCTCGCCATCGGGAAGCACCACCTCGAGGCCCAGCACCAGTTCCCGCATGTTGCCGTAGCGCAGCACCTGCATGCCGCCGGCGTTGGTGGCAAGGTTGCCGCCAATCTGGCACGACCCTTCGGCACCCAGGGAGAGCGGGAAGAGCCGCCCGGCGGAAGCGGCAAGCTCCTGGAGCTGCTTCAGGATGTAGCCCGCTTCGACGGTGACGGTGTTATTGCGTACGTCCAGTTCGCGCAGCTTGTTCATGCGGCCCAGTTGCAGGACGACCTGTTTGCCGGAAGCTGTCGGGACGGAAGCGCCGCACAGGCCGGTGTTACCACCTTGCGGGACGATCGCTACCCCTGCACGGGCAGCGAGGCGAACCAGCCCCTGGACTTCGGCGGTCGTTGCCGGCCGCAGTACGGCGAGGACAGGACCCTGAAACTTGCCCCGCCAGTCTTTCACGAAAGCACTGAGGTCCTCCCCACGATCTGCCGTCAGGACATTCGCTTCGCCGATGAGCGAGCGAGCCTCAGCCAGCCAGGCTTGAGCGTCGAACGTCACGATGGTCATCCTCAATAGCTGCTGGTGGCCGGCGTGCCGTTGGGGTGTCCCGTGCTGCGGAAGCGCGCCGCTGCACCATCCAGGCCATTGCGCAGCATGACGGTATCGAGAGCCACGGCAACGAACTGCGCGCCGACTTCCAGGCATTCCCGGGCGCGCGGCTCGTCGACCATCAGGATGCCGGGGGCTTTGCCGGCCGCGCGGATGCGACGAATGGCGTTATCGATGGTTTTGCTGACTTCCGGGTGATTCGCGCGGCCGGGATAGCCAAGGCTGGCGGACAGGTCCGCCGGGCCAATGAAAATCCCGTCAATCCCTTCGATGGCGGCGATGGCTTCAATCTGGTCCAGCGCTTCAGCTGTCTCCACCTGGACGAGCACGCAGAGTTCCTCGGCGGCGCGGGCCACGTAGTCTGCCGTGCGGCCGAAGTTGGCGGCGCGGGTAGAGCCGCCCATGCCTCGGATCCCGCCAGCGGGGTAGCGCGTTGCCTTGACCGCAGCTTCTGCCTCGGCCGCGTTCTGGACGAAGGGCAGCAGCAGCGTTTGCGCTCCAATGTCCAGGTAGCGCTTGATCAGGACCGGGTCATTCCAGGCGGGGCGCACCACGGCGTGGGTGGGCAGCATGCCTTGGGGCGGCTGCGCGGCGGCGGTCGCCTGCAGTTGGCTCAGCATCAGCGGGACGTCGGTCGGCGTGTGCTCGGTGTCCAGCAGGACCCAGTCATACCCGGCGCCGGCGATGAGTTCCGAGACGTAGGGCGACGGAATGGTCGACCACACGCCAATCTGGGCGCGGCCTTCCTTGAGGGCTTTCTTGAAATGATTGATCGGCAGCATAGGGATGACTTAGTTCGTGCGAATGTTGGCGCTCTTGACCACGGGAATCCAGCGGCCAACTTCGGTGGAGATGAAGGTTGCCGCCTGCTCGGGCGTTCCCGGGGTCGCGGTGTTGTTGATCTTGGCGAGCTGCGCAATGACTTCCGGCTGCTTCAGGATGTCCTGGCAGGCCTTGTTCAGTCGCTGCACGACGTCCGCAGGCATGCCTGCCGGGCCTTCCAGGCTGGTCCACGAGTAGTTCACGATGCGCGGCTGACCCGCTTCGGCCATGGTAGGCGTGTTGGGCAGCTGCTCCAGGCGGCTGGTACCGGCGACGGCCAGGGCCTTCAGCTTGCCACCCTGGACAAACGTCACGGCGGATGTGGCAGGCACGAAGAGCAGATCCAGCTGACCGCCAATCAGGTCGGTCATGGCGGGTACGTCGCCCTTGTAGGGCACGGCATTCAGGGAGATTCCGGTGGTCTGCTTGAACAACTCCGTCGTCATGTGGCTCGACGAGCCAATGCCGGTCAGTGCAACGTAGAGCGCGTTTGGTTTGCTTTTGGCAATGTCGATGAGTTCGGCCACGGTGTTGGCCTTGAACTGCGGTGCGGCCACCAGCAGCATGGGTGCCCGGCTCAGCATCGCAATATGGGTGAAATCCTTGCGGGCGTCATAGCGGACGTTCGCATTGACCAACTGGTTCATGGCGTGGGTGCCAGGACCGCCAATCACAAGGGTGTAGCCGTCCGGTGTGGCACGCGCGACGGTGTCGGACGCCAGGGAGCCATTCACGCCAGGCCGGTTCTCCACGACAAATGGCTGACCAAGGGTTTTGCTGAGCTGGTTGGCGATCAGGCGTCCAACGACGTCGGTCTGGCCGCCGGGCGGGAACGGCACGATCAGTGATACCGGTCGCGAAGGGTAGGTGTCAGCGAAGGCACTGCCCATGGGAGCAACGAGGGCGGCGGCCAGGCCAATCAGGAGGGTACGGCGGGATGCGATGTGGACGTGATTGTGCATTGTTGTCTCCTCTTATGATTGCGCAATCATAGTCCCGCTTGGCATCGTGAGATCCATATAGAAATGCGTTTTTCAATGATATTTGGTGTTAGCAACATGGTTGCCGTAACATTGCAATCATCCTGATTGGTCAACCATCCGATGCCATCCAGGAAACCGAGCGTGGCGCCCACGCTGAAAGACCTCGCTCGCCTTGCAGGCGTTTCTCCCATGACGGCGTCGCGCGCCTTGCACCGGCCGGACCTTGTGGCTGAGGAGACCAGGCGTCGTGTCGAGGCGGCCGTGGAACAGACCGGGTACGTCTCTAACTCGCTGGCGGGTGGATTGACGTCGCGTCAGACGCGTTTGGTGGCGGCGATCGTCCCGTCTGTCGGGCACTCCCTGTTCTCGGACATGCTGGATGAACTGGTGGGCGTGCTCGAGACGGAACGTTATGAAACGACGCTGGGCATCTCGCGATATGACCCGATGCGGGAGGAGAACTGGCTTGCCACGATGCTGAGCCGGCGCCCGGATGGCGTTGTGCTGACCGGCATCGAACACACTGCAAGGAGCCGGCGCCTGCTGCTCAACGCAGGCATCCCTATCGTCGAGCTATGGGACTACACGCCGCATCCGATGGATGTCGTCGTGGGGTTCTCGCAGGAAGATGCAGGGCGGGCGGCATATCGACACCTGAAGGCGTGTGGCTACCGACGGCCGGCGCTACTGCGCTCTGATGACAGTCGTGCGGGGCGCCGGGCGCTGGGCTTCAAGCGTGCGGCGCAAGAGGACGGAGAGCCAGAGCCGGCGGAAATCGTGTTTCCGGAAACGAATCCTCAGGCAGGACGTGGGAGGGAAGTCATGAAGGTCCTCCTCCAGCGCGCGCCTGAGACCGATGCGGTCTTCTGCAGTTCGGATTCGCTGGCACTTGGGGCGCTCGCTCACGCGCATGCTGTGGGACTAAAGGTACCGGAGCAACTGGGTGTGATGGGCTTCGGGAACCAGGCTCTGGCGGCAGATGGCGTGCCAGCGCTGTCCACCCTGGCCGTCGACGGCGCAAGGATTGGCAACCAGGCGGCACGGGCGCTGCTCGCGCGCATGCGAGGAGATACCGCTTCGGTAGCGATGGACGTGGGATTCGAGACGATTGCCCGGGAGAGCACGCACAAGAACGGATCCGTTCGGGCGCATGCAGGCAATGTTCGTTGAGCAGATCAGGGCTGTCTCGAACGGTTGGCATGCGCCATGACTCACTCGGGTTTTTCTGGGGCGTCCTGTGGCTTCAACCACGTACGCCGCGTCATCTCCGAATCCAGTACAAGCCGGCCATGCACCCGACCGTTCATACGGGTGACGAAATGCGTGCACTCTTCCATATGCGCCGACATCAGTGCACGTACCTTGTCGGTATCTCGCGCACGAGCCGCTTCCAGGATACGGCGGTGAAATGAAACATTCGCTGCGCCAAAGCGCTCATGCTCGCACGCTGGGGTTTCGTTTCCAAAAACAACGAGTTGCCGCAGCATTTCGTTGATCAGCTGGCAGCAAAAACGCAGCATCGGGTTTGGATTGGCTGCGGCGAGGATGTCATGGAACGTCAGGTCTTCCTGGCGTTGGTCGAGCATCTGCGATTCGGCTGCGGCCTTCGAGGCCGGATCGCATAGGTCGATGGTGCGTTCGAGCGCCCGGAAATCGTCTTCCGTCAGATGGGGAATCGCGCCTGCTGCGAGCTCCGGCTCGAGAAGCCTGCGAATGGTGTACACGTCCGAAATTCCCACATCCTTGAAGAACAGGTAGTTCTGCATGAGCTGGAACGTACGATCCAGCGGGACTTCGACAATCGTGCCGCCACCGGTAGGCCCTGTGGACACACTGATCAGGCCTTGCACCTCCAGAGACTTCAGTGCCTCGCGAATCGTGCTTTTGCTGACCGAGAACATCTGTTGAAGCTTGACCTCGTGGGGCAGCTTGTCACCGGGTCGGAGGTTGCGTTGGGTAATCAGCCTCTTCAGCTCTTCGGCAACCAGGTCCGCGCGCTTTTGCTTGCGGATGCCGATGGCGCCTTCCTTGGCCTCGCGAAACATCGTCGACATTGCCCAATCCTTGGTGAGTGCCGGACGCGTTTGGCGTGTCCGGGTTTGCTGCGCGCCATTCTAACCAGCGCCGCCAGGCGTTCGCATGGCGAAGGGGCGATAGTCCGAATCGGGGCGGCGTAAATGGGCAGCCCGCGCAATCGAGGCTGCGTAAACCCTGACCCCCGGTTCATTGACAAGCCGTTCTTGTCCTTCCTAAGATGATTCTATTCTATTTATCATCATAAATAGGATAAACAAGATCGACCTGCCTCTCGCTGTGTCGGCGCCAAGAGGCGGCACATGTGGAGTCTGTCCAGGTGGCACTTGAGCCACTCAAAGGGCTGCTTCACCGCACAATCCCCATCTACGAGGAGTGAGCCGTGAACCGTCGTGATGTGCTGAAGTTGGCTGCGCTGTCGGCAGTCCCAGGTGTAGTGACCTACTCACGCACCGCCCTTGCCGCAGGCGAAGCCATCGAGCTGGGGTGCCCGGTGCCGATGTCCGGCCCGTTTGCCGCAAACGGCAAGTTTGCGGATCTCGGGATGAAGCTTGCGGTGGAGCAGTACGGCAAGGTCCTTGGACGTCCGTTGCAATACAGCGTCCTCGACACGGAAGGCAAGCCCGCCACGGCCGTCAGAAAGGTCCAGGAATTGGCGCAGCAGAAATCGGCGCGCTATTTCGCCGGTGGGATCCTTTCCTCCGAATCGCTTGCCATGGGCAAGGAAGCGGAGAAGCTCGGCGGGGTCTTCGTGACGACTGCAGGCGCCGACGAGATTACGGGCAAGGACTGCAATCGTTCGACCTTCCGGTGGTCCGTGCCCACATATGGCGCGATCGAGCGTACCGTGCGTCCGCTGATCGACGCGATGCCGAAGGCAAAACGCTGGTACACGATCACGCCCCAGTACGTGTTTGGCGAAGGGCTCCTTTCTGCAGCAAAGGCCATCTTCAAGGAAAAGGGCATCGAGCACGTCGGCAACAGCTATCACGCGCTGACCGAGAAGGAATTCAGCGGGTATCTCACCAACGCGCTGGCCGCCAAGCCGGATGTGCTGCTGATCCTTAACTTTGGCTCGCAATCCTCGGACACGCTTCGGCAGGCCGTGAGCTTCGGCATGAAGAAGAACACGACGATCCTCGTCGCATGGGCGTCTGGGCTTGAGCAGTTCGAGTCGCTGGGCGCAGATCTCTGCGAAGGCGTCTACTTCGGTGCGCAGTACTGGCATGGTGTGGATACGCCCCTGAACCGCGATCTGGTGAAGCGCGCCAACGATAAATTCAAGGCCAATCCAAACTACAGCATGGCAGGTTCGTATATCTGCACGAAGATCCTGGTCGATGGGATGATCAAGGCTGGCACTGCCGATCCCAAGGCCGTCGTCGCCGCCCTGGAAGGGCTGAAATACGAGGGCCTGACCGGGCCCGAAGAAATTCGTGCCGGCGACCACCAGGTCCTCAAGAACTACTACCTCCTGAAAGGCAAAGCCAAGTCCCGCATGAAGGACAAGGATGACTTTGCCGAAGTCGTGAGCGTTGGGAAAGCATTCCTGCCGCTCGACCAGACGCAGTGCAAGATGGCATAAGCCGCGCGAAGCTGCGGCGGTTCTGACCGCAGCCCCCCAGTTCAATACGAGCCACCAGGCTGCGCCGCCGCAGTCTGGCGGCCGCACTCATTCGCTCGGTTTATGAACGTCTATCTGCTACAGGTGATCAATGGCGTCGGAATCGGCATGCTCTACTTCCTGCTGGCAGTGGGGCTATCGATTGTCTTTGGACTTCTGCGCTTTGTGAACTTTGCCCATGGTGCCTTCTATGCGCTGGGCGCTTATCTCTGCTTCCAGGCCCTCCAGTTCGGCCTGAACTTCTGGGCCGCGCTCGTACTGGCCCCGGTGCTCATCGGCGCGCTGGCATGGCTCACCGAGAAAGTCATGCTGCGCTACGTCTACGCGCAGCCCCACGAATTTCACATCCTCATTACCGTCGGACTGGCGCTGGCCATCCAGGAACTCATCATCGTCGGATGGGGGCCGCTTGGCGTGGACGTTCCGCCGCCAGACGTGCTGCAGGGCGTCGTGATGTGGGGCGACTTTGTCTACCCGAAGTACCGGCTCTTCGTGATCGGATTCACCGCGCTCCTGGCGATTGCCCTCTGGTGGCTGCTTGAGGGCACGCGCATCGGCAGTGCCGTTCGCGCCGGCAGCGAATCGACAGAAATGGTGTCGCTGTTGGGCATCAACGTGTTCCGGCTGTTCAGCCTGATGTTCGCGCTCGGCGCCGGCACCGCAGCCATTGCAGGTGTGCTGGCGGCGCCCATCCGCGGTGCCGAGCCGTTCATGGGTGTGGAGGCGTTGGGGGTGGCGTTCATCGTGGTCGTGGTGGGCGGCATGGGCAGTTTCGCTGGTGCGCTGGTGGGCGGGCTCCTGGTCGGGGTGGTGCAGAGCCTGATGAGCACGCTCTGGCCGGAAGGTGCGCGGCTCATGATTTATGTGGCGATGGCTGCGGTACTGCTGCTGCGCCCGCATGGTCTGCTGGGGAGGGGATGATGATGGCGTCTGGCAAACAATGGCTAATCCGCTACCGCTACTGGTGGCTCGCGCTCGGTATCACCGTGTTGCTCCCCCTGATGATGCGTTCGGGGACGCTCGCGACCGAAGTGCTCATCTACGCCATGGCGGCCATGGCTTGCAATCTCCTGCTGGGATACACCGGCTTGCTGTCGTTTGGCCAGGGCATCTTCTTTGGGCTCGGCAGCTATGCGGCGGGCATAGCATTGACGCGGTTTGGCGGCCTGCCGATGCCCGTTGCGATCCTGGGCGCTGCCGTAACCGGTGCGCTGGCCGCGGGGTTGGTGGGATGGTTCTCCATTCGTCAGCGCGGCACCTACTTTGTGATGCTGACCCTGGCGTTCGCGCAGATGTTTTATTTCATCGCGTATACGGCGCCTGGCCTCACCGGTGGTGACAACGGCCTGCTCGATATTCCCCGGCCACCGATCGCCATTGGCGGGCACGCGCTGATCGACCTGACCTCGTCCTGGGGATTCTACGGCTTCGTGGCGGTGCTGTTCCTGATCGTCTTCGCCCTTGTCCTGCGCGTCACGGAGTCTGTCCTCGGGCGCACGCTACTGGCGATTCGCGACAACGAAGAGCGGGCACTGGCCGTGGGCTATAACGTCCGCGCCTTCAAGTTGCTGGCGTTCGTGATCTCTGGCGCGGTCACGGGTTTGGCCGGTGCGTTGCACGCCATGCTGACGGGGATTGCCCCGCTGGCAAACATCGACTACCACGCCAGTGAAATGATCCTGATCATGACGGTGATCGGCGGGACCAGCAACATCTTCGCCTCTGTCCTCGGCGCGGCGTTCTATGTGCTGCTAGCGGACTGGCTGTCGACACTCTGGCCACGATGGCTGATGTTGCTGGGCTTCCTTCTCATTGCCGTCAGCCTGTTCATGCAACGCGGGCTGTGGGGTCTCGGCGCATCTGTCGCTACGCGCCTGCGAGGCGTGCGGAGCGCGGCGGCCACCCAGGAGGAGCGCGCATGACTACACCGATCCTTGAGGCGACGGGTATCGTCAAGCAGTATGGGAAGTTCATGGCGCTGGGCGGCGTGGATCTTCGCGTGATGCCAGGGACCATCCATTCGGTGATTGGCCCGAATGGCGCTGGCAAGACAACACTCTTCCACATGCTCACCGGAACCCGGCCGGTCAGTGCCGGACGGATCGTGTTCGAGGGCAAGGACGTCACGGCCGAGTCCGATTATCAGCGGGTGCAGCGCGGCATCGCGAGATCCTTCCAGGTGACGAGTCTGTTTCCCAACCTGTCCGTCCGGGAAAACCTGCGGCTGGCCGCGCTCGGTACGTCGCCCAGGAAGGCCATGAGCGGCTGGCGCTTGCCGACTGGTGAACTGGCCTGCACCGAAGTCGTGGTCCAGGTGCTGGACCGGCTCGAGCTTTCGCATGTGGCAAATGCCGCTGCCGGCGTGCTTTCGCATGGTCAGCAACGTCGCCTGGAAGTGGGCATGGCGCTGGCAGCACGCCCGCGTGCGGTGTTTCTCGATGAGCCCACTTCCGGGATGGGCGTGGACGACCTGGGCGCCATGAAGCGACTGATTCGCGGTCTGGTGCAGGACCATACCGTTGTACTCATTGAACACAACATGGATATCGTGATGGACATCTCCGACACCATCACCGTGATGCAGCAGGGCAAGGTCCTGATGGAAGGGGCGCCCGCCCACGTGCGCGGCGACCCACGTGTGCGCGCCGCCTATCTCGGCAATATGATCACCGGGGGCAAGGCATGATGCTCGATGTACAGGATATTCACGGCTACTACGGCAAGAGCCATGTGCTGCAGGGCGTCTCGCTGGCCATCGGCGATGGGGAACTGGTCACGCTACTGGGCCGGAATGGCGCCGGTAAGTCGACGACGCTGAAAGCCATTGCCGGGATCGTGGCGCCGCGCGGTGGGCGCGTGCTGTTTCGGGGCAAGGACGTGGCGGGCATGGCGCCATTTCGCATTGCGTCGCAAGGCCTGTGTTTCGTGCCGGAGCATCGCGGCATTTTCAAGTTGCTGACCGTCGAGGAGAACCTGAAGCTCGCGGCGAGGAAGGCGTCTCCCTGGCAGCTTGACGATGTGTACCGGATCTTCCCCCGTCTTCGCGAGCGACGCAGCAATGGCGGCGCACAGCTTTCCGGGGGAGAGCAGCAGATGCTGGCGATCGGACGCGCCCTGATGAATCACCCGCGCCTGCTCATGCTCGATGAGCCCGTGGAAGGCCTGGCGCCGGTCATCGTCGAAGAGATCGTCGCGCAACTCAAGGTCATCAAGGCTGCGGGGATTCCCATTCTCCTCGTGGAGCAGAACCTGGAAGTCTGCATGCAACTGGCCGATCGTCATGTCGTCATCGAACAGGGCAAGGTGGTCTACACCGGCAGCAACGAAGCGTTCCGCCAGGACGATGCCGTCAAGGACAAGTACCTCGGCGTCGGTCTCGCGGTTTGATCTGTTATCGCACTGGAGACAGCATGGGCAACACGCAAGCAAGCCGCTGCGACGACACCTCCGCGCGCGCGGGAGAAGCGTTACGCATCGACGGGAGCCGGTTGTGGGACTCGTTGATGCGTCTGGCCGAGATTGGCGCGACGCCCAAAGGGGGCGTCTGTCGCCTCGCGCTGACCGAACTGGATCGGCAGGGCCGGGATTTCTTCGTGCGGGAAGCCAAGGCGGCAGGGTGCACCGTGCGCATTGACGCCATCGGCAACATCTTTGCGCGCAGGGCAGGGCGAAACGACAGCCTGCCACCTGTCATGACGGGCAGCCACATCGATACGCAGCCGACAGGCGGCAAGTTTGACGGGAACTATGGCGTGCTCGCTGGCATTGAAGTCCTCCGAACCCTCAATGATCATGGGATTGTCACGCAGGCGCCGCTGGAGGTGGCCGTCTGGACGAACGAAGAGGGCTCGCGCTTTGTGCCCGTCATGATGGGGTCTGGCGCGTACATCGGCGAGTTCGAGCTTGCGGGCCTGCTTGCGCAGACCGATCGGGATGGCATCTCGGTGGGAGAGGCACTCAAGGCCATCGGGTATGAGGGTTCGGCACCCCTGGGTGAGGGTAAGCCCCGAGCGTACTTCGAGGCCCATATCGAACAAGGGCCGGTGCTCGAAGCAAACGAGACCACCATCGGCGTGGTTACCGGCGCGCTTGGGCAACGATGGTACGACGTCACGGTAACGGGGATGGAGGCCCACGCGGGGCCGACACCTATGGCGCTTCGCAAGGATGCGCTGCTTGCTGCCGCAGAGCTTGTGGGCATCGTCAACCGTATTGCGCTGGACCATCCGCCACATGGACGTGGCACCGTGGGCTGCCTGAGCGTTCACCCCGATTCGCGCAATGTCATCCCCGGGCGTGTCAGCATGACTGTGGATCTCCGGGCGTCGGACGACGGGCGCCTGTCCGCCATGCACGATGACTTCTTGACCCGGACCCAGGAATTGGCAACACGCCATGGGGTTTCCATCGATGTCCGGCAGGTCGTCTACTTCCCGCCACAGCCGTTCGATACGGACCTGGTCAAAGCGGTGCGTACGGGGGCCGCGGAATTGGGTCTGTCGGAGATGGACGTGATCAGTGGCGCGGGTCATGACGCGGTCTATCTCGCGCGTGTTGCACCGACTGCGATGATCTTCGTGCCATGCAAGGACGGCATCAGCCATAACGAAATCGAAGACGCGAAGCCCGAGCATCTGGAAGCGGGAGCCAATGTGCTGCTGCACGCCATGCTCGATGTCGCAAACCAGCCATCGTCGACCTCACGTCGATAAGCCGAGGAACCCATGAAGATTCTGATTGCCAGGCTGAACCACGAAACGAACACGTTTTCACCGGTAGCCACGCCGCTGGAGTCCTTCCATCCGCGCTACGGGACCGAAGGTTACAGGGCTGCGAAAGGAACCCGCACCGCAGCCGGCGCGTTCATTGAACTTGCCGAGGCAGCGGGCGCGGAGATTGTGGTACCGGTGATTGCCGGTGCAAATCCTAGCGGACGCGTGGCGGCCGCGGCCTATACACACTTGACGGATGCCATCGTCGCGGCAGCCCCAGGCTGCGACGCGGTCATGCTGGATCTCCACGGCGCGATGGTGGCCGAGAACAGCGATGACGGCGAGGGTGAGTTGCTCGCGCGTCTGCGCCAGGTCTTGCCCGACGCGCCGCTTGCCGTGGCGCTGGATCTCCACGGCAATATCACCCAGTCGCTGATCGATCACGCAGACATCGCAGTCAGTTTCAAGACATATCCCCACGTCGATATGTACGAAACCGGGGAGCATGCCGGCCGCCTGCTCCTGGACATGGTGGCAAAACGGATACGCCCGGTCATGGCGTGGCGTCGGCCGCCGCTCATCACGCATACCCTGAGGAGTCGAACCGACGAAGGGGCCATGGAGCGGGCAGTATCCCGGGCGAAGGAAGCCGAGCGGGACGGCATGCTGGCGGTCTCCGTGCTGGCCGGCTTTGGCTTGGCCGACATTCCGGCACCGTGCCTGAGCGTGATCGTGGTCGGCAACGGCGATCAGAAAGCGGCGGAGGCTGTAGCCGATAGCATCGCCGCGCAGATCTGGGAAGATCGGGCGGATTTTTCTTATGAGTCCGATCCGCTCGCCGTATCCGTCGCCACGGCTGCCCAGGCTGCCAATGCGACTGCAGAACATCGTCCCGTACTGCTGCTGGATCACGGCGACAATTGCATGTCGGGCGGAACGTGCGACAACATGGCGGTCCTTCATGAAGCCTTGGCTCAAGGCCTGGAGGACATTGCGGTTGGGCCCGTGTGTGATCCCGAAGCCGTGGCAGAACTCATCGCAGCGGGCGTTGGAACGAACGTCACGCTCAAGGTGGGCGACAAGGTGGCAATGCCCCAACTCAACCTGTTCCCGCAATCCAGAACGCTTTCCGGCACTGTTGCCGCAATCAGCGACGGCGAGTACGTCATCTCGGGCCCCACCTATACGGGCCAGAGGATCCGCATGGGGCGTACTGCCTTGCTCGATACAGGGGCGGCGAAAGTCGTTATCACCGAAACGCCCCAGGAACATTGGGATCTTGGCATCTTTACGAATGTCGGGATCGACCCGCTCGCAGCCCGATTTCTGCTGCTGAAGTCGCGCATGTACTGCCGACCGGTCTTCGTCCCCATCGCCAAGGCAGTTGTGGAGTGCGATGGCGAAGGCGTGACCAGTTCCCGCTACGAGAAATTCCCGTTCCGCAACGTGTCCCGACCAGTATTTCCGTTGGACAAGAATGCGGCATGGCCAGCCCAGGATGATTCCACCGCGCGACCGGGTGATCGAGTCTCGTTCGGGTAAGTCGCTGGCGGGCGGACTGAGCGCCCGTCTGACTCGGACGGGGCGGTAACCGTCCCGTCCGTCGGGCACGCCGTGCTCCTGGACGCCCCGACCAGCCTCGATGCCTGCCGTCCCCATGTTTTTGTTGCATAACCGGCAGTATCGTGGTGAGCGTAATACTCTCTTTGCATGACACCCGCGCAGGGGATGTCAGCTCCATACACTACGCATGTTGCTGAGGGAGACAAGTCATGGCCAACACACCGTTTCGCATCGAACACGACCTCATCGGGGACAGAAAAGTACCGTCGGATGCCTACTATGGCGTCCACACCCTTCGTGCGGTTGAAAATTTTCCTATCACCGGAACGCCCATTTCCATCTACCCAGAGTTAATCAAGGCGCTGGCGGCAATCAAGCAGGCGGCAGCCCTTGCCAACCACGAGTTGGGGCTCCTGGATGAACCACGATGCAATGCCATCGTCGATGCCTGCAAGGAAATCATCGCTGGTCATTTGCATGACCAATTCGTTGTGGACGTGATTCAAGGCGGTGCGGGCACCTCGACAAACATGAATGCCAACGAGGTGATCGCCAATCGTGCCTTGGAACTGTTGGGCCACAATAAGGGCGAATACGCTCATCTTCATCCGAACGAGCACGTCAACATTGGCCAGAGCACCAACGATGTCTATCCAAGTGCGCTCAAGGTGGCGACCTGGTTTGGTATCGCCGGACTGATTGAGGCGATGGCCACGCTGCGCAGCGCATTCGAAGCCAAGGCGACAGAGTTTGCGCACATTATCAAGATGGGGCGTACCCAACTGCAGGACGCCGTGCCGATGACGCTGGGCCAGGAGTTCAGCACGTATGCGGTGATGTTAGGTGAGGATGAGCAGCGCTTGCGTGAGGCGTCAATGCTCATCTGCGAGATCAACCTGGGTGCCACCGCGATCGGTACCGGCATCACCGCGCACCCGTCATACGCACCGTTGGTATTGCAGCGGCTTCGGGACATCACACACATCCCTTTGCAGACGGCCCCAAATCTAATCGAAGCAACGCAGGACTGCGGCGCCTTCGTGCAACTGTCCGGGGTGCTCAAGCGCGTAGCGGTGAAGCTATCGAAGACTTGTAACGACCTGCGGCTGCTGTCGAGCGGGCCGCGGGCAGGGCTCAACGAAATTAACCTGCCCCCGATGCAAGCAGGGTCCAGCATCATGCCGGGAAAGGTAAACCCGGTCATCCCCGAGGTCGTCAATCAGATCGCCTTCGAGGTGATTGGCAACGACGTCACCGTGACCTTCGCGGCAGAGGCAGGTCAACTACAACTCAATGCGTTCGAGCCGATTATTGCCCACAGCCTCTTCAAGAGCGTAAGTCACCTTCGGAATGGTTGCTTGACGCTTGCAGAGCGTTGCGTCAATGGGATTACCGCCAATGAAGAAAGGCTTCGCGCGATCGTGGAGAATTCCATCGGTATCGTGACAGCGCTGAACCCATACATCGGATACGCCAATGCGACCGCCGTTGCGCAGGAAGCCCATGCCACGGGCGGCAGCGTCTATGAGATCGTGCTGCAAAAGGGCTTGTTATCGAAGGAGGAGTTGGACCGAATCCTTCGCCCTGAAACACTGACGCAGCCGGTACCACTCGGAAATAGGGATCCGTCGCGCTGAACGGTCGCCTGCGCCGGAGTGCATTGCGGCGCAGGTCGTCCATTAGGATGAGAATCAAGCGCGCCTTGCCGCGCGTGCTTGCCTTTGCGAACTATTTTCTCGGCCTTGGGAAGATCCCAATATAGAGGAAGGGCGCTGAAGGTATCCGGATGAGTTTGTTTGGGGACAGCCTGCGCTGTAAGGAGTAACATCGGAAAGCGGGACATTGCAGTACCGCCACGGCGGCCGGTTGAACGAGCTCACTGGGAACCCCTTTATGTCCGACACACGGAGATCGAGCACTGGCCGCGCGTTGTTTCGCGGTATGGCGACTGGCTTGGCCGTTGGCCTGCTTGCCACGGCGATGGCGGGATGCGAAGGCGTTCCCCGGGATACCACCGCGACGCCGCCCCCGCCGCGTGAGTCATTCACTCGCGGCGACGAAGTCTATCCTGCGCCCAACACGGTACGCGACGAGCGGCCAGCCGCGCGCACGCCGTAGTCGTCCATATGCACATCAGGCGATAGTCGCCCCCAATACCTCACCCAGCCAGTCGCCGAATTTACGCACGCGTGCCGGAACGTTGCGGCGATGGGGGTAAAGCAGGTTGATTGGCATCGGCGCAGGCGGATATTGTTTCATCACTTCGACGAGCAAGCCGGAGCGCAGATCGGGCGTGGCAGTCGCCATGGGGATTTGCGCAACCCCGAAACCAGCCCGACATGCGGCGCTGTACGCGGCGCTGTTGTTGACCGTCATCCGATGCTTCATGGTCACGCTGACAACTTCGACACCATCCCAGTATTCAAAGCCAACCGGCGTGCTCGACGGGTTAGGCATGTAGTTGACGAGCCAGTGGTCGTCGAGATCGGCGAGGCTTTTGGGCGTTCCATGGGTCTGCACGTATTCGCGGCTGGCGACGTTGACGAGGGGCAATCGCCCAAGTGGCCGACATGCCAGGGTTTCGTCCACCACGCTGCCTGCGCGCACCACGCAGTCGAACCCGTCGGCAACCACATCGACCCGCCGGTCAGTGCTCGACACCTCGATCCGCAATTCGGGATGGCGCTCCATAAACTTCGGCAATGTCGCCATGACCACGCCGGTTGCCATGCCCAGGGGCATGTCCACACGCAGCAGCCCCTGCAACGGCTGGTTGTGAGTGCTGAACAGCTGGGCCAGCTCCTCAAAGTCGCCCAGCAGCCGCTCGGTGCGTCCTAGCAGTTCCTCTCCCTCCCGTGTCAGCACCACGCGCCGCGTTGTCCGCTGCAGCAATCGGGCGCCGAGTTGCTGTTCGAGCCGAAGGATCGAGGTGGATACCGTGGAACGGGGCACCTGGAGCCGCAGGGCGGCCTGTGTGAAGCTGGCTAACTGGGCGACGAGCACGAACACCCGCAGGTCGGAGGTGGAGGGAAGGGCAGTCTGCATGGTATTGGTCGAAAAAATCGACCAGATATGTCGATATTTGACGATTTATCTCAGGTTATTCGACCAGTAGAGTAGCTGGACCCGACCGATTTTCCAACTATCCCGGAGCCAGAAATGAACGCATCGTCTTTTACCAACCAACGCATCGCCCTGATCACCGGTGCCAGTCGTGGCCTCGGCAAGTCGGCAGCCCTGCACCTGGCCGCCAACGGCTGGGATGTGGTTATTACCTACGCGGAACGCGCGGATGCTGCTCGCGAGACTGTCGAAGCGGTACGGCAAGCTGGCCGCAAGGCCGTCGCCCTGCAACTCGATACCGGCAGGAGCGATACCTTTCGGGCGTTTGCGCAGACGTTGCAGGCCACGTTGGCACGCGAATTTGACTGTGATCGATTCCATGCTTTGGTCAACAACGCCGGCAATGGCTCGAACGTACCGTTCATGGAGACGACTGAGGCGGAGTTCGACAACCTGATGAACATCCATCTGAAGGGCGTGTTCTTCCTGACCCAGGCGCTGGTCCCGTTGCTCGCCGACGGCGGGCGGATCCTCAATGTCTCCAGCGGACTGGCTCGCTTCTGCGCGCCCGGCAAGGCGACTTACGCGACCATGAAAGGGGGCGTTGAAGTGTTGTCACGATACATGGCAAGCGAACTGGCCCCACGTGGCATCCGGGTGAACACCCTCGCTCCCGGGGCCATCGCAACCGACTTCGGAAACGGCGCAGTGCGCGACAATCCGCAGGTCAATGCCGCAGTGGCAGGCGTCACCGCACTGGGCCGCGTTGGCCAGCCCGACGATATTGGCGGCGCCGTGGTTGCACTACTGTCGCCGGATATGGGTTGGATGACCGGTGAACGGGTAGAGGTATCGGGCGGCATGCACCTCTGATCGACCGCCGCTTCGTCGGCTTTGTTGGGGCGTTCTGCCGAGGTGATGGTGGTCTGTTTCGTACGCAGACTACAGCGCGCGGAATCAGCGGGCGCTGTAGTAGGCGGGCCGGAGCCGTCTCAAAGGGTTGCATCGTTCGCTACTGTTGCTATATGATTCATATACGTTTCGTATATGAATAAAGCATGGGTATCGTAAACATCGATGACGAGCTGCACGATCAGCTTCGCAAAGCGAGCGGCGTTACGTGCCGGTCTATCAACGCTCAGGCAGCGTTCTGGATGAAGATTGGCATGCTCTGCGAAATGAATCCTACGCAGAGCTTCAATGAAATTGTCTCGCGCGAGCTGAAGGCCGCAGGCGTTGCTACCGAGGGTTTGAGGGTGGCTTCGAAGTGATCAAGCAGCCCGAGGAGATTGCCCTGATGGCCGAATCAGGCCGGCTGCTTGCGGATGTGTTTGCCTGCCTGGATCGGCTGAATCTGATTGGCATGTCGACCATGCAGGTCAACGACCTCGTCGATCGCTTTATTGTGGAGGAGCTCCACGCTCGTCCGGCTAGCAAGGGCCAGTACGGCTATGCCTACGCCCTCAATGCGTCCCGCAATAACGTGGTCTGCCACGGCGTTCCATCCACGACCGACGTGCTGCAGGACGGGGACATCGTGAACTTCGATATTACGCTGGAGAAGAATGGCTATATCGCAGATTCCAGCAAGACCTACCTTGTAGGCGATGTCTCGCCGCTGGCCCGGCAGCTTGTCCGGGTAACGTATGAAGCGATGTGGAAGGGCATCAAGGCGGTTCGTCCAGGCGCAAGACTGGGTGATATCGGACATGCCATCGAGCGACATGCTCGGCGCCATGGGTACGCTGTCGTGCGCGAATACTGCGGACACGGCATTGGTCGAGAAATGCACGAGGCCCCGGAAGTCCTGCATTGGGGGCGGCCGAACACGGGCTTGGCGCTGCGAGAGGGCATGGTGTTCACCATCGAGCCGATGGTCAACCAGGGGCGGCACGCGGTCCATACCGAAGACGATGGCTGGACCGTCGTCACACGTGATGGAAAACTGTCTGCCCAGTTTGAACACACCGTGGCGGTGACGCGAAACGGCGTTCGCGTCTTGACGCTCCGCGCAGACGAGAAGACGCCAAGCTGATGCACGGACAAGAGCGCAGCGCTCCTCGGGGCAAATACACATTCGTTCGATGGCCCGCCGGTGGCACGGTCCGCACGTAAACGCTTTGCGGGATTCGGTCCGGCGTGGGCGGCGTTCGCGCGATTGAGCGTCACCGCAGCAGAAAGAAGGAGGAGACATGCTACACAGCGCAGCGGAATCGACCTTGGTCCTGGTGGACTTTCAGCAGCGCCTGATGCCAAGCATTCTTGGCGGTGAGCGGGTGGTAGCGGAAGCCTTGCGGCTGGCCCGTATTGCTCGGTTACTCCAGGTGCCAACTATCGGCACCGAGCAGAACCCAGAAGGCCTGGGCGAAAGCCTCCCCGAGATCAGGCAACTCTGCGCACGGACGCTTGCCAAGCATCACTTTGATGGTTGCGAAGACGGACTGGCCGATGCCTTGGCGGAAGACCGGCGAACAGTCATCGTCGCAGGTTGCGAAGCGCATGTTTGCGTTCTGTAAACCGCAATGGGACTGCTGAGTCGCGGTCTCGCCGTCACCATCGTCGTCGATGCCATAGGTTCCCGAACGGAACGGAATCTGAATACGGCAATGGAGCGGCTTGCCAAAGCCGGCGCGACACTCGCCACCGTGGAGATGATTGCGTTCGAGTGGATGAGAAGCAGCAGCCATCCGCAGTTCCGGGACGTCCTCAGGCTAATTCGATAGAACCACCTCTATTGACGCGGGAGCGGTCGTTATTGGTCTCCATCCGTAACGTCGCAACCGTGACATGCTCCCATGGGTTCGTTCATGCGCGAGATATCTGCCCCGATTTTCGGGGGAACGTCACGGCAATAAACCGGTATCGCCTGCTTGTCCCGTTGGTCGCATGAGAGCGGATCGACTAGCATGGATACACCCACTTGCCGAACACGGGCGGGAGGTTGCTTGTGATGGTTTACGATTCGTCAGGAGGTAACAGGTATGTTGGCCACAAGGATTGAGATGTGCGACCACGACGGTGACGGCGTGCTGACCATCCGGGATGACGGCGCCTCGTTTTCAGGTGTCGCCCTCGAACTTTCGAATCTTTTCGGTGAAGACATAGTCGCTGATCTGGACAAGCAGCAGTTGCTCAGTTGGTGTGAGACGGTCGCTGCTCATCTACGCATGCAGGGCGTTGAGCCACGCACAAGTGGAGCGGAAGGCTACGTCCACAAAACGCCGCTGAGCCGGCCGAAAGAGGATCCCGGTGTCGATGCACTTGTGCAGACGGCGGCAACCTGATGCTTCGTCAGGACCGGCGAGGTCGTTCAGGCCCAGGCCGGTGCATTGTGATTCGTAGCCAGCATGCTAATTTTTTAGGCAGTCCGAAGGACTGGGTGCCTGAAGTGGCAGGAAAGCCAGATTGCGCGATGTTATCCACAGAAATTGTGGATATCTCGGTGTTCCGTGTGCATGTGCGAATACGTCAGATGATGAGTCCCTCCAGGTAAACGTATACGCAAGGTATACGCCGCGCGTGCTTTACATCCGGGCACGCTTTGCATCCGCGGCCGGAGAGGCAGCCAGTGCGCCGAATGGACGGATCCGGAGAGTCGGGACTTGTGAGCATCGGGGTAGCACGCCTTTTGTGAACGAACGCCACGAAGGCGGGTCCAACTGCCCCCGTCCACACCGCCATACGGAAGTTTGAGGGAGCTGACGCCAGCGCGCTCTGCCTTCCTCGTCATCTCAAATGACTGAAGTTCGCAACGTCGAGCAGGAAGTTGCTCGATTCCACACCCGCATCCGCGGTGCTTCCGCATTCGTCTGCCTCTGTTTCGGTCTGTTATTCGCCCGCTTCGGGTGGCTTCAATGGCACGAGCACGACAGGTATCTCGCCAAGGCCGAAGACAACCGCGTGTCGCTGGTTCCGATACCGCCCGAGCGGGGCGTCATTACCGACCGCAATGGCATCGTCCTTGCCAGAAACTACTCCGCATTCTCGCTCGAGATTACGCCGTCAAAATTGACGGACACGCTAGACAACACCATTGCGGCCATTTCAAGGCTGGTGGACATCGAGCCTCGCGACCGCAGACGGTTTGCACGTTTGCTTGAAGACTCCCATCGTTTCGAGAGCGTCCCGATTCGCGCCCATCTGACGGACGAAGAAATTGCGCGATTCTCGGCCCAGCAATACCGGTTTCCGGGTGTCGAGATTCAGGCGCGGTCCTATCGGCAATATCCGCTGGGCGCAGCGGCCGCCCACGCCATCGGATACATCGGGCGCGTTTCAAAACGGGACGAAGACAGGCTGGATGCCATCTCGGCGGAGAACGGTGATGACGGTTCAGCCTACGACCCACGCAAGGACGCATCGAACTACAAAGGGACGGACTTCATTGGCAAGACCGGCGTCGAGCAAAGCTATGAGACCGAGCTCCACGGTCTCACCGGCTATGAAGAGGTGGAGGTATCGGCGTCCGGTCGGCCAGTCCGGACCCTGGCCACAAAGCCAGCCAGCCGCGGCGAGGACCTCGTCATGTCGCTCGATATTCGGCTGCAGGAGCTTGCCGAGGCGCTGTTTGCAGGGCATCGTGGCGCGCTTGTCGCAATAGAGCCTGCTACGGGGGACATTCTCGCGTTTGTCTCTGCGCCGGGTTTCGACCCGAATCTGTTCGTCGAAGGCATCGACCCGACCGCTTGGGATGAATTGAATAACTCGCCTGACAAGCCGCTGCTTGACCGACCGTTGCATGGCACCTATCCGCCGGGGTCTACCTATAAGCCCTTCATGGCCTTGGCCGCGCTGACGTTGCACAAACGCACCCCCTCCTGGGGATTTCAGGACCCAGGGCACTTCACGCTTGGTAACCACACGTTCCGTGACGACAATCCGAATGGACATGGCTGGGTTGACATGCAAGCATCGATTGTCCATTCATGCGATACCTACTACTACATGCTGGCGAACGACCTGGGTGTGGACGCCATCCATGATTTCATGAAGCCGTTCGGCTTCGGCCAGCTCACAGGTATCGATGTCAATGGCGAAAGTCGCGGGATTCTGCCTTCGACTGCCTGGAAACGCAGCGCTTATCGCAAGGTGTCGATGCAGAAATGGTACGACGGGGAAACCATCTCGCTGGGCATCGGACAGGGATACAACAGTTTCACAATTCTTCAGTTGGCCAATGCCGAAGCGATTCTGGCGAACGATGGCGTGGCGATGAAGCCCCATCTGGTGAAGGCGATGGAAGACCCGTTCACGCACCTTCGCCAACCGGTTGTAGCGGGCCAAAGCTATCGCATCCCGCTACGCCAGGCAGATATCGACGTGGTGAAACGCGCCATGGTCGCCGTGACTCACGATGGCACGGCGGCAAAGGTATTCGCTGGCGCGCAATATGAATCCGGTGGAAAAACTGGCACAGCGCAGACATTCTCGCTTCAGCGCAACCAGAAGTATGTGAGTCATGCCGTGGCCGAATCGAGACGAGACCACGCACTCTATACGGCATTCGCCCCGGCGGACCATCCGAAGATTGCACTCGCGCTTATTGTGGAGAATGGCGGATGGGGCGGGGAAGCTGCGGCGCCAATCGCAAGAAAGCTGCTCGACTTCTATCTGATGGGCCAGTGGCCCAAGGATCTGGCGGAGCCACAATTTGATACGCCATCCCGGGCCCCGCGCGACGAGGATGACGCTGCCGGAGTGACTCAAACAGGTGCGACCGCCGGCGATCAAAAGAGCATCGACGAGGAAGGGCAAGGCGGGACGGTGCCGACGATTGAAGACAGGGTGCGCGATTCCCTGAAACAGGGATCCGAGCCATCCTCGCCAAAAAAGAGTTGTGATAGTGCGCCTGCGGACCCGCACAGGCTCATGACTCAACAGCACGCTTCAGCCCATGCGTAATGTGACTGGCCAAGCAACGTGACGGGATATCAGACGGGGAGCTGTTGCATATCCATTGCACGCAACAGCTCCTGTCCTTGATGGCTCGCGGGTACCTCTCCGGCGCGGACGAGCCAGCTGCAACCCTACACCTAGTCTGCCTTTGCCCCCGAGATGCGAACTTGTTCTGCCGCAGTGGGCATCTGCTTTTTCACGAAGGCCCAGTACTCATCCACGCCCATCGGCTTGATCGGCAGCGAGCCTTGTTCGGCGAACTGCTGTTGTAGCTCGGGGTCGCGCAAGGCCTGGTTCAGCGCGGCGTTCAACTTGTCGAGCGCTGGTCGTGGCGTGTGCGCGGGTGCCACCAGGCCATACCAGGAGTCGGTATAGAAGCCTTTCACGCCGGCTTCTTCGAATGTCGGCACGTCTGGCAGCGCTGGAAGACGCTGATGCGCAGCCACGGCAAGCGGACGAACCTTGCCGGAGCGGATAAAGGGCAGAGCGCCCGTCGTAATGATGAAGTCGACCCGCCCGGCCATCAGGTCGGTCATGGCAGGGGCTGTACCCTTGAACGGGATATGTGCCACGTCCACGTTGGCCAGCTTCCTGAACACCGCGCCGGCAAGATGCTGGCTCGACCCTACCCCGCCGGAACCGTAGTTCAGTTGGCCAGGCTGGGCGCGGGCCTTGGCGACCAGGTCAGCTACCGACCGATATGGTGAGTCCTTGGGGACCAGCATCACGCCGGGCGAGGTGGTAATCAGGCCAATCGGCGCAAAGTCCTTGATCGGGTCGTAGTTAAGCCGGCTGTACAGCGCGGAATTCAGCCCGTGCGAGGTCGCGGTGGACAGCATGATGGTGCTGCCATCAGGTTTCGCGCGGGCGGCGATATCCGAGCCGATGTTGCCGCCTGCCCCTGCACGGTTGTCGATGACGATGGATTGGCCCAGGGTCTTGGACATCTGCGCGGATATCAGGCGCGCAACGGAGTCGGAGGGGCCACCGGCAGGCCAGCCGACGACCATGGTGATCGCGCCGGGCGGCAATGCCGTCTGCGCCGACAGGAATGTCGAGCAGACCAGCGCGGCAGACCCCGCTGCGATCCGGAGAAGCCGGCTCACTTTTCTTGCCATGGCATCTCCTTCCACAGTTGACGGAAGCTCGCTTCGCCGCGCTCGAGCTCCGCGGCGTAAGCGGCCGGGGCCAGGTAGCGCAGTGGCGCGAACATGGCGTCGGCCTGCTGCTTGAACTGCGGGTCCGCGGCTACCTTCGCCATGGCATCGACCAGCTTCTTCTTCACCGGCTCCGGCAGGCCCTTGGGCGCGGCCAGGCCGCGCAGGGATGCGAGTTCGATGTTGTAGCCCTGCTCGCGGAATGTCGAAACGTTCGGTGCAAGCACCGCGCGCGACAGTCCCATCTGACCCAGGAACTTCAGCGGTGTACCCCCTTTCTGGTAAGCCAGCGCCTCACCGACGTTGATGGCGCCAATCGTAATCTGCTGACCCGCCAGCGCGCCCCGGACTTCGCCCGCGCCCTTGTAGCCCACGTGCGTCATCTTCACGCCCGACGCCTTCTCGAACAGCAGCATCGCCAGGTGGTCGTCCGAGCCCACGCCGGTGGTGCCCACGGTGACAGCGCCCGGGTTTGCCTTGGCGTACTTCACGAGCGTCGCCAGCGAATCGATGTTACTGGACTGGTTGACGGTGAATGCGCCCGGGTCGTCCACCAGATTGCCGATAAGGTCGTAGCTTTTCCAGGTGAACGTGGTCTTGCGCTCGATCGGGATCGTCAGCAGGTTCGGCGTGTTGATGAAGCCGATGGTGTAGCCATCCGGCGTGGCGCGTGCCAGTTCGGCGAAGCCAATGGCGCCGCCGGCCCCCGGCTTGTTCTGGACGACGATGGTTGCACCCAGTTCTTTCTCCAGGTGCCGTGCGAGCAGGCGGGCGACCAGGTCCGTGCCGCCGCCCGGCGCGTACGCCACAATCATCTCGATGGGGCGATTCGGCCACGCTGCGGCTTGCGCCTGGGCTGACGCAGGCGCAAGCGCGCCGACCATGCCGGCGAGCGAACACGCGGCAAGGCAAAGGGATAGGCGCCGACGACGGGAGTCGGGATGGCTGTGCATGGTTTTGTCTCCTCACCGACCCTCATGGGGCCGGCGTATTGTGGTGATGACTGAGTGCGTGGTCAGCGCGCGGCAACGCGCAAGGCTGTCTCCATGCGTTGTCGTACCCTGGGCCAGACGTCGGGGTTCACCAGACGTTCGGGCTGTTCTCCTGTAGAGAGCAGCGCCAGGATTTGCGTGGCGGCCAGCGTAGCGTTCCTGCGCCGGGCGTCATGTGTCACGCCTGCCGTGTGGAAGGTAGCGACAACGTTGTCGAGCGTCAGAAGCGGATGGCCTGGCGGAGGCGGTTCCTGGTCCCAGACGTCCAGGCCGGCGCCGGCGAGGTGGCCGCTGGACAGCGCTTCGTACAAGGCCGCTTCATCGTGGATGCCGCCTCGGGCGGTGCTGACAAAGATGCTGCCACGGCGCATTGCGGCAAACGCGGCGGCGTTCATCAAGCCCAGCGTGCTGGCATCGCGCGGGCAGTGCAGCGAGACGATATCCGCGCTGCGCAGCAACGCGTCGAACGATACAAGCTCGGCGCCGCGCTTTGCCATCTCTGCATTGTCGAGATAGGGGTCATAGCCAATCACGCGCATGCCGAAGGCACGGCCAAGCGCCGCAGCGCGGCTCCCGGCATGTCCGACGCCGACCAGACCCAGCGTACGTCCGCGGAGTTCGTGGCCCATCAGGTCTTCGCGGCTTCCGGTCGCGTGGGACTTCATGCGGCGGTCCGATTCGGGGATGCGCCGCAATACTGAAAGCATCAAGCCGACCGCCATTTCTGCGACGGAGTCGGCGTTGCCGCCGGCCTGGTTCATCACGGCCACGCCCGCTGCCGTGCAGGCATCGACATCGATCGTGTCATACCCCGAGCCGCTCGAGGATACGGCGAGCAGGTTCGGGCAACGCGCAAGAAGCTCTGCCGTCACGAACCAGCGGCGGGGAAGTTCGTCCTTGGCCGCGGTGATTTGATATACATGGGCCTGCGCAAGGTGCGCCCATGCTTGCTCGTCGGCGCCTTCGCGCTGGCAGGTGTGCAGGCTGACGTCTGGGGCTTCGCCGACAATGCGGTTGAAGGCCGCATCCAGCCAGTAATCGAAACGAACCACCTGGCGCTTTGCTGGGAGTGACTGGGTCACAGGATCCCCTTGTCGGCCAGCGAGCGGTCCACCCAGGTGCGGTCTGCGCGACCTTGTGCAATCGATTCCAGGATGCCGGATTCCATGCGCTGGACTTCTTCCACGCGGACTGCGATGGCTTCGGCTTCCTCGGCGGGAACGACCAGCAGGCCATCCCCATCGCCAAGGATCAGGTCGCCAGGCCGGACCACCATGCCGTCGATGGAGACCGGTACGTGGAGTTCACCCGGACCATCCTTGTAGGGGCCACGGTGCGAAACGCCGCGCGCGTAGACAGGCAAGGGCTCCTTGCCAATCGTGTCGCTGTCGCGAATCAGGCCGTCGATGACAAAACCGGCAGCGCCGCGTGAGATGGCGAGCGCCAGCATGATTTCGCCGATGATGGCATTGGGCCCAGCGCCACCCGCGTCGACCACGATGACATCACCGGGGCCCGAGAGATCGATGGCCTTGTGGACCATGAGGTTGTCGCCCGGGCGCGTGCGAACGGTCAGTGCGCGTCCGACCAGATTGCCCTCGCGACGATGGAATGCCTTCAGCTGACTGGTTCCTGTCGTGCGGCTCATGGCATCGCTCACATTGGCGACCGGGAAATTGCGATACCGCTCCATCAGCGAATCGCTGACAACGTGTGCGGGACGCGGATGAATACGAAAGCCGTGCGGCGAGGTCATTGTGCTGTCTCCTGTATCGACCGTGAAGGTTCTGTTGGGATGCGGTAAAGGTGGGTACTCAATGCGGAGGCGGGCGGTGAATGCACTGCGCATCCACATCCGTCGCGCGGGTGATGCCGAGCATGGCCAGGTCACGAGATACCTCGGCTTGCATCAGGCTGATGCCGTGTGCGACGCCCTGGCGGGAACCCACTGCTGCGGCGTAGGCGAACGGCCGTCCGATGAAGACACAGCGGGCACCCAGGGCCAGCGCCTTGATGACGTCAGTGCCGCGGCGCACGCCGCTGTCGAGCATCACGGGCAGTTGCGGGACGGCCTCGACGACGTCGGGCAGGGCGCGCATCGCGGCAATGACACCGTCCAGCTGACGGCCACCGTGGTTCGAGACGACGATGCCGTCGACGCCGTGCTGATGCGCCAGGCGCGCGTCTGCGGCAGTCAGGATGCCCTTGACCACGAGTTGGCCCTTCCAGCGGCGACGAATCGTGGCCAGGTGGTCCCATGTGAAATGCGCACGGTCCGAGAAATCCCGCTCCACATGGCGAGAGACGATGGGTGTGCCGCGGTGGGCGTAGGCGTTCTCGAAGTGCGGCACGCCGTGGCGTACCAGGGTCCGTGCAAAGGTGCCCAGCAGCCAGCGCGGATGCGTGACGCCTTGCCAGGCGAGTGCTGCACTGGGGCGCAGCGGCGTGGAAAACCCCGCACGGATATTGTTTTCTCGATTGCCGGCGACGGGCGTATCGACGGTGATGACGAGCGTCTCGACTTTGGCGGCTTCCACGCGCGCCAGCAGGCCTTCGATATGACGCATGTCGCCAGGCAGATAGGCCTGGAACCACGTCCCAGGCGCAGCTTCCATGACTTCTTCGAGCCGGATCAGCGACGATCCGCTCATGATTGCCGGGACGGATGCCTGGCAGGCCGCCTGTGCCATCACAACGTCTCCGCGATAGGCGAACAGGGCAGAGATACCCATCGGGGCCAGGCCGAATGGTGCGGCGTAATGGCGGCCAAACAGGCTGAAGCTCAGGTCGCGCGACGAGACGCCAACCAGCACACGGGGCCGGAGTGCCAGGTCTTCGAATGACTGTCGGTTCTGCGCCAGGGTGATGTTGTCCTCGACTGCACCGCTCACGTAAGCGTAGAGCGGCTTGGGCAGCCGTTTGCGTGCCAACGGCTCGAAATCCTTCAGCGACAGCACACGCTGTTTGAGCCATGCCGCCTTTTTCTCGTCTTGCGCGGAAACGGACGATATTTGCGCCTTCCCATCACCGGATTGGGGTGCAGCAGTTGGGACGGTGTCGTCGGTAGGAGCGGCTGACATGGGAGCAGTGGCGAAAGGTTGGAGCCAATCTAGCAATCCGCACGCAACGATAAAAGCGAAAAATAACGAAGATATAATTTCGCTTTTGGGAAACTATCGCTTTTCACAGGATTGAAACGCCATGACTCTCAAGCAACTTGAGGCTTTCTACTGGGCGGCAACCTGCGTCAACTTCACTGTGGCGGCCGAGCGCGTCCACCTGTCGGTGTCGTCGCTCTCCAAGCGGATTGCCGAACTGGAAGCGTCGCTGGGCGTAGCGCTGTTCGACCGCAGCGGTCGAAGCGCCGAGCTGACTGCCCAGGGCGAGCAGATGCTGCCGCAGATCCG
>NZ_CP184465.1:0-2368948 GCF_056097175.1 Cupriavidus sp. HE11 | reverse complement strand
GATTGACCTCCCGCAGCGTGTCGTAGCGGCCAACATTGGCCTCGGGCTCGACGCGTAATGCCAGCGCCTGCGGGGCGGTAATGGGCGAAATGGGCTCGCCCTGCAGCAGACGGCTAAGAATATTGAGGACTGTCTGCTTGGAAGGCGCGCCGGTCTCCAGCGCAAGCTCAACGGCCATCAGCACTGCCTGCTCATCGTGCAACAGGACCAGCGCCAACACCTCCACCATCTCGCGATCGCCACCGGTTCGCTTCAGCAAGATGCGCTGCAGACGCTTGAATCCATCGGGAAGCTCGGCGAATGGCGCGCCGTTGCGTAGTGCACCGGGCTTGCGCTGCAGAACGGCCAGATAGTGACGCCAGTCATAGATCGTGCTGCCATGGCCGTGGCTTCGACTGATGCAGCGTACGTGCTCGGCAATGACATGCCCTTCGGCAACGAACACCAGGCGCGAGGCATAAACACGCAAGCTGATGGGCCGATTGGCATATGAGGCTGGCACGCTGTAACGGTTGCGATCAAAGTGTACGAGGCAGGTCGGCGAGACGCGCTTGGTGTGCTCCACGAAGCCATCAAACGCCTGACCTACGGGCATGAGATGGGGGCGTTCCTGAGACCACGCTTCCCATATCGTCATGTCGAGCTCGGGGTGACGGGTCTGTTGCCAAAGCAGCACGCACTGATCGGCCAACCAGTCGTTGAGCGCGTCGAGCGAGCCAAATGACGGGATCCGCTGCCAGATGCGATGGCGGCTGTCCTGGACGTTCTTCTCTATCTGCCCCTTCTCCCAGCCAGAGGCCGGATTGCAAAACTCGGCATCGAACAGGTAATGGCTGACCATGGTGCTGAAGCGCAGGTTCACGTCGCGCAGCTTGCCGCGCCGAACCCGATCCACCGCCGTCTTCATGTTGTCGTAGATGCCGCGCCGCGGGATGCCACCCCAGGCAGTAAAGGCGTGCTGATGGGCATCGAACAGCATCTCGTGAGTCTGCAGGAGATATGCGCGTAGGAAAAATGCCCGGCTATGGCTGAGCTTGAATTGCGCGACTTGCAGCTTTGTACGCTCGCCGGCAATGACTGCCCAGTCCTCGCTCCAGTCGAACTGAAAGGCTTCGCCCTCGGCAAAACGCAAAGGAATGAACGTGCCTTTGCTCGCGGCCTTCGATTGCTGCTGTAGCTCCTGGCGCCAGCGGCGTGCGAAAGCCGCCACGCGGTCATAGGATCCGGTGAATCCGAGTGCACACAAGTCAGCGTGGATTTGCTTGAGAGTACGCCGTTGCTTGCGCGGCTTGTTGGCTTCGGTCTTAAGCCAGGCCGACAGCTTGGCGGCGTAGCCGTCGAGCTTGCTGGGGCTGTGTCGCGTCGGATAGGCAGGCACCGTGACGTCTGCACGCAGGTAACGCCTAACGGTGTTGCGGGAAATACCAAGGCGCCTGGCGATCTCGCGAAGCGGGATCTGGTCGCGCAGGTGCCAGCGTCGAATGATGCTCAAAATGGCCACGTCGATCACTCCGAACTCCCGCCCGTTGCCGAGCAGGACAGTGTTCTACACGTGGGTCAACATTCGATGCAAATTACCGGGTCAGGTGGGTCAGTTCTCAGTGCAAATCAACAACCACTAGATCAATTGTGGGCACCTCCCCCACCAGCGGCCTGCTGACAACTGACCACGGCATCAAGTTCTGCACGTAAGCGGGAATGAGCGTCACGCCACGTACCGAAGCGATCAGAGACATCACCATGGCAGGGTTGTCGACGCTTTGCGCTATCTCCACCTCCACACCTGATTTGAACAGGTAGTCGTCTACAACCTTCCGTAGCACTTTTGCTTTGTCCGCCATGGCAATGAACGGTTGATGCCGAAGATCCTCCGGGCGCACCGCGTCTCGTGCTGCCAAGGGATGATCACTCGGCATCAGTACGACCAATGGCTCCTGGCCAACCTTTTCATACTCGAGTTCATATCCTGGCTCCGCGCGCATGAATGCAAGGTCTAGCTTGCCATGTGCCACTGCTGCGGCCAACTCCGTCGAGTAGTCGCTCGATACGGTCACCTCGATATTCGGCAGTTCCGCACGCAGCAGATGCATGGCGTCCGATAGCCATGTCATCTCCTGCCCGGTAAGAAAACCCAGCCTGAACTGCTGCTTGGATGGCTGCGCCGCGCGCCGCGCGGCTTCCACGGCGGCATCGACCTGCGCCATGGCCAGTCGCGCATGGTCAAGGAATGCCTTGCCTGCCTGGGTGAGCGTGACGCCATGGGCGGTGCGCTGCAGCAGTTCCGCGCCAACCTGATCTTCCAGATCGCGGATCTGACGACTCAGGGACGGCTGCGACGTGTGCAGACGATTAACGGCTGCTTCGGTCAGGCTGCCCGCCTCTGCCACAGCGATGAAATATCGCAAATGCCTTAGTTCCACGCTTTCCCATGCCTTGTAGGCATGCCCCTCAGCTTACAAAGTCTTTTTCCTTGGCGACGATAGCCCATAAATTGGCTCCTGTGGTCACCGATACCGTTGCAGACACGCCATTAGGCATGCGGCGCAGCGATACCTTACAGGAGTTTCTCGTGAATAGTCCCGTCGTTCTCATCACAGGCGCACTGACCGGCATCGGTCGTGCAACCGCCCTTGCATTTGCCCGCTCCGGCGCACGGCTCGTTGTCTCGGGCCGTCGCCCGGCCGAAGGTGCGGCACTCGAAGCCGAGTTGCGCGCACTTGGCGCCGACGCAGTGTTCGTCCAGGCCGATGTTCGCCATGACGAAGAGGTAAAGCACCTGGTCGACCAGGCCGTGACACGCTTCGGCCGCCTCGATGTTGCAGTCAACAACGCCGGCACCGAAGGCACGCCCGGCCCCTTGACCGAGCAGACCGCAGAAATCTACGCGGCGACGTTCGACATCAATGTGCTTGGCACGTTGCTGAGCCTCAAGCACGAATTGCGCGTCATGACCGCCCAGGGCTCGGGCAACGTCATCAATATTTCATCGACCTACGGCCACGAAGGCGCTGCCTATGCCTCGGTGTATGCGGGCAGCAAGCATGCGGTGGAAGGCATTACGAAGTCTGCGGCGCTTGAAGTCGCAAGCACGGGCGTACGCGTCAATGCCGTCGCGCCCGGGCCGACGGAGACCGGCATGCTCGACCGCTTCACCGGGACGCCGGAACGGAAAGCGGCACTCGCCAGCGGCGTACCGCTTGCCCGCATCGGCAAGCCGGAAGACATTGCCGCGGCAGTGCTCTACCTGGCATCCGAAGGCGCCACGTTTGTGACGGGGCAGATCCTCACCGTTGACGGCGGCAAGACCGCAGGCTGATACCAAATGTCCAACACACTATTCAGCCCGCTGCAATTGGGCCAGATCCAGCTCGGTCACCGCGTCGTCATGGCACCGCTCACGCGCCTCCGTGCCGATCAGGACGGAGACACTCCAAATGCGCTGATGCGCGACTACTACGCGCAACGCGCTTCCGCGGGCGGCCTCATCATCAGCGAAGCCACCACGGTGTCGGCAACTGGGCGCGGCTACCTCGGCGCACCCGGCCTCTACACCGATGCGCAGCGCGACGCCTGGCAGAAGATCGTGACGGCCGTGCATGCACGTGGCGCGCACATGATCGCCCAGCTCTGGCACGTTGGCAGAACTGCACATTCCAGCCTGCTCGCTGGTGCGGCGCCGGTAACGGCGTCGGTCGTTCCTTACGAGGGCGTTGCCTTCACTAGCGAAGGATGGGTACCTGCATCGCCGGCACGGGCCCTCGAAACCACCGAGATTGCCGCAATCGTCGCGGAGTACGTCGGCGCTGCAAGGCGGGCGCTGCAAGCCGGATTCGACGGCGCGGAGATCCACGCTGCCAATGGCTACCTGATCGACCAGTTCCTTCAGGACGGCAGCAATCGTCGTACAGACCGGTATGGCGGCCCGATAGAGAATCGCGCCCGCCTGCTGATCGAGATTGTTGACGCTCTGCGAGCAGTCTGGGGCGACGGACGTGTAGGCGTGCGGCTGACGCCAAGCAGCCACTTCAATGGCATGTCGAACAGCGATTCCAAAGCCGATTTTCGCTATATCGCCCGCGCGCTCTCAGGCAAGGGCCTGGCGTATCTGCATGTGGTCGAACCCCGCGTCGTTGGATCGGAAGACGTTGCCGAGGACCTTCGCTCTGTTGCGGCGCGCGATCTGCGCGCGCATTTCGACGGCCCGGTCATCGCCGCTGGCGGATTCAACGGCGACGAGGCGCAATTGGAGATCGGACACGGGCACGTCGATGCCGTCGCGTTCGGACGGTCTTTCATCGCCAACCCGGACCTTCCATCGCGAATCCGCGACGGTCAACCGCTCAATCCCTACGACCGCAACACGTTCTACGGCGGCGACTCGCGCGGCTACACCGACTACCCCGCCTGGCAAGGCATCTAAATACAGGAATTGACGAACATGAAAACTCTCACAGGCAAGACCGCACTGGTAACGGGTGCATCGCGGGGAATCGGTCGCGCGAGCGCATTGGCGCTGGCAAAGGCGGGTGCTCAGGTGCTCGTTCACTACAGCAGTGCAGCGACCGAAGCCGAGGCAGTGGTTGCCGAGATCCGTGCGCTCGGCGGCAAGGCCGAGGCCATCGCCGCAGATCTGCGTGCTCCCGATGGTCCTCACAAGCTCGCGCAGCAAGCCAGGGCCATCATCGGTTCGCGCCTCGACATCCTGGTGGCCAACGCCGGCATCGCGCTGGCCGCACCTATCGAAGACACCACAGTGGAGGACTTCGACAATCTCTTCGCCGTGAACGTACGGGCGCCTTTCTTCCTGGTGCAGCAGTTGCTGCCCGCCATGTGCAAGGGAAGCAGCGTTGTCCTGCTGTCATCGCTTGCCGCGCATTCGGCCATGGGAACGCTGTCTGCTTACGCGGCTACCAAGGGCGCGATCGACACGCTGGTCAAGCACTTCGCCGCCGCACTCGGCGAGCGCGGGATTCGCGTCAATGCGGTAGCCCCTGGTGTCGTGCCAACGGATATGTCCAGCTTTGCCAAGAGCGACGATGGCAAGAGCTTCACGCTTGGCATGCAGGCACTCAAGCGCATGGCTGATCCCGGCGACATCGGCGCTGCCATCGAATTTCTTGCATCCGACCAGGCCCGATGGATCACGGGCGAGACGCTGCGCGTCGATGGCGGTTCCAAACTCTAATCGGAGTCAATTCATGAAGCTTTACCATGCAAATGGATCGCCCAACGCGCGCCGAGTGAGAATCCTGATCGCAGAGAGAGACATCGAAGTCGAACTCGTACCAGTAGACCTGGGGACGCGGGAGCAAAATTCCGAGGCCTATCGCGCCATCAATCCCCGAAGCGTCGTGCCGACGCTAGTCCTGGACGACGGCACCGCAATTGGGGAGGCGCCCACCATCATGCGTTATCTGGACGATGCACATCCGACGCGCTCGCTCTACGGCACGACGGCGGCCAAAAAGGCAGTCGTCGCGATGTGGGAGCGACGCATGGAAATTGAAGGGTTCGCTGCCGTTATGGAAGGTGTTCGTAACACCGCGCCTGGGCTCAAGGGACGCGCTTTGTCCGGACCTCACGGCTACGACCAGATTCCAGAACTCGTTGAGCGCAGCAAGCGGCGCGTGGTGAACTTCTATAACGATCTCGATGCTCAACTGGGTCGAAGCGCGTTCGTGGCAGGGGACGCTTTCACTGCAGCCGACATCACTGCGCTGGTGACGGTGGACTTTGCGACGAAGGCATTTTCGATGCCGATTCCCGAGAGTCACGGCGCGCTGAAACGGTGGCACGACACCGTTTCAGCTCGTGCAAGTGCATCAGCCTGACGGCATCTGTAGGTGGCCGTCTTTGCGGAATCCATCCACATCTCCCCAGTGAAAGATGGCCACCGTACTTCCTTTCAAATTTCTCGACATGAAACTATTCTCGCCGGTTTCCGTAGGGCCCCATACGCTGAATCACCGCGTCGTTCATGCCCCCATGACTCGCCTGCGCGCCAACGAAGACGACAGCCCAAGCGCAATGATGGTCGAATACTATCGGCAACGTTCTTCGGATGGCGGCTTGCTGATTACCGAGAGTGCACACCCGTCGTACGACAGTCGTGGATACCAGGGTGCGCCCGGTATCTACACCGACGCACACGTTGCCGCCTGGGACCAGGTTACCGCCGCCGTTCACCAACGGCGAGCGCGCATTTTCATGCAGATCGCCCATGACGGTCGCCAGTCCCACGTAGATCTAAGCCACGGAAGCCTGCCGATTGCTCCGTCTGTCGTGCCGTTCGAGACAACTGTCTTGACGCGGAATGGTTGGGTTCCAAACTCTCCTCACCGAGCCGTCGGCACCGATGAGATACCCGCGATCATCGAATCCTTCCGCGTTGCCGCGACCCGGGCGCGCGATGCGGGCTTCGACGGTATCGAGTTGCACAACGCTAATGGATATCTCGCCGATACCTTTCTGCAAGACGGGACCAACAAGCGGACCGATGCATATGGCGGCAGCATTGAAAAACGTGCCCGGTTCTCGCTTGAACTGGTGGAGGCACTCGCCTCGGTCTGGGGTGCAGACCGCGTCGGCGTCCGCGTGTCACCAAGTGGCACGTGGGGCAGCATTTCGGATAGCAACCCGCAAAACACGTTCAGCTATTTCGCAAAACGTCTAAACGAATTCGGCCTCGCGTATCTACACGTCATAGAGCCGCGTGTGATGGGAACCGAAACGCTCACCGAGGGTGCTGAGCCGATAGCATCCGCTCACTTGAGGGAACACTTTGGCGGGTCGATCATTGCTGCTGGCGGCTTCGACCGTGCCGGCGCAGAGGCCATCCTCATGCGTGGGGATGCCGATCTTGTGGCATTCGGAAGATGGTTTTCCTCCAACCCCGACCTTCCCGAGCGATTGCGCAACAACCAAGGTCTTACGCAATATGAGCGCAGTGCCTTCTGGGGCGGCACCGAACGCCACTACATCGATTTCGAGCCCATGGCGCACGAGTAAAAAAATGGCGTGATTCTCGACCAGCTTGTCAAATGCAGCATAGATTCGCGTACGCGTTGGATAGTAGCGGGCCAGGGAGCCCGCCAGACAATGCGTACGCCTCCCACCGGCATTACTGGATGTCCGCAATTGGTTTGCTTAAGGACCGTCAACAACTACCGCCCGCAATGCCCCCCTTTGGGTCGCGAGCCGTCGATTGAGCCGCACCTGCCTGCGAATGTGGGCCGACGACCGGTCCCGGCTGCGGATTCAACCGGTCAACGCAACAGCTTGATGGAATCGTTCAGCCGGTGTATCGAAGTTTAGTGTCTTGCGCGGGCGTTCGTTGAGCCGCCGGGCAATGGCATTGAGCTTGGCTTGCGAATAGACCGAGAGATCGGTTCCTTTCGGAAGGTACTGTCTCAAGAGCCCGTTCGTGTTTTCATTCGAACCGCGTTGCCAGGGATGCTGAGGGTCGCAGAAATAGACTTGAATATTTGTCGCCACAGTGAAGCGCTTGTGCCCGGCCATTTCTGTGCCCCGATCCCACGTCAGCGATTTGTAGAGCTCCTGCGGCAGCTTCCTGACGTGCTTGATCAGCGCGTTGACCACGGCCTCAGAATCCTTGCCAGCCGTCTTCACCAGCATCACGAACCGGCTCTGGCGTTCAACCAGCGTTGCGATTTGGCTGTTAGCGTCGCCGAATAGCAGGTCGCCCTCCCAGTGCCCTGGTATCGCACGATCTTCGGCCGTGGCAGGACGTTCACTGATCGAGACGGCGTCCGCGATGTTGGTGCGTCCCTCAGTCTTCATTGTGTACTGGCGCGACCGACGCATGACTCTCGAGCGCCGCAAATGCTCCAGCAACTCCTTCTTCAAAGCGCCACGCGCCTGAATGTAAAGGCTACGATAGATCGCCTCGTGTGACACCTGGTAGTCCTTGTTGACCGCATAGACATGCTTGAGCCAGCCCGCAATCTGCTCGGGAGACCACTGCAGCCTCAGCTTGCCGGCGACGACCCGCGCCAGCACCCGGTTCCTGACAAGCTTACAAAGCTTCGGGCGACGCGCTCGCTCCCAGGCCAGTGCGTCGGCCTGGCTCGCGCGATAGCTCTGCCGCCCCCCATTGCGCTCCAGCTCACGGCTAATGGTAGACGGAGCGCGATTCAGCCGCGATGCAATGGCCCGAATCGAAAGCCCTAACGCCAGCGAGCGCGATATCTCCTCACGCTCGGCAAACGTCAACGCTCGCGCGGCGCGATGGCGTTGTGCTGGTCGAATGCCTCCCGCGTCCGACAAGATCCTCTGGACTGAAGAGTGCCCGCGATCAAATAACCTGGCGATCTCATGAATCGTATCTCCCTTGCGCCAGCGATCCCACATGAGTGCCTTCTGCGTCTCGGAATAATAGATCCTCGGCCTCTGTTTCATTTGCAACACCTCCACTGCTCACACAGATTCTAGGTGTTGCATCGACCGGTTGAATCCGCAGCCAGTAACGGCCCTTCACATCCAGCCCGAGGAACGTCCGATATGCCACTAGCTTCAGCCTCAAAATGCGGAGTTAAGCCAACTAGATATCCGATGACAGATCCGCAAGACCCGCCTTGTGACAAACCCATCCGAGCAACCAAAGTCCCGCACCGGCCGAGTAAGCAACGATGCCCGCTCCGGCCTGATGCTGGTCTCCAAGCAGATAGTTCGCGCAGAGTCGCACCTGCTCGTCAACAAAGATCAACCCAACCGTTACGCCCATCCAGACCAGGTTGCCAGTGAAGAAGAGTAAAACGGGCCACGGCGAAATGCGGATTGCGAGCGCCATCGAGAATCCCGCCACGCACACCGAAACATCGCGCGCAATGCCCGCAGCCATCGACATTCTGGACAGGTCAATGGCAATGGGCACCATCCAGACGCCGTACGCGAATGTGCTCAGGGTACAGAGAGCGAGTCCGTAAGGCTGCATCGCGGCCATTAGGCTCCGGCGTCTAATGACATATAGCTCTGCGAAGGCCCAACCTGCCACGGTCAAACATGGCAGCAGACACAACATCAGCAAAGACATCGATGCCTCGACGACGTCACGGAGCGGGGGCAGCGCCGGAATCAGGCAAATCAGCAGAACGAGATACCATGACTTCCTGCTCATCGTGCCGCCTGACGCACGAGGCTTCGCGCAAACAAGTACGCCTGCCGAAACTGCTCCATTGGATACGTGGCTAAAACCACACCATTCGCGGAAACCACGTCGAGTGCCCCGTTATGCGTGATGCCGCCCATCCCATCCGGTATCGCTATCACATCCGCCTGACGTAGCAACGCCTTCAGTTCGCGCAAATCGTTTGCGGTGACCACCTCCCACTCCGGCAAGCTCGCCCGATACGTTGTGGCGTACGCTTTCAAGTCGCCTGCCGTATCGCGTGCATCGAGTGATATCGATACAAGACCAAGTCGACCTGACAAGCCATCGGCCTTGATCTGGCGAGACAACTGCGCGAACTCGCCGCCCAGCGCGCTACATACAGTATTGCAGCGTGTGTAGATGAAATCCACGATATACACCGTCGACGGCGCGTTTCCGGAGAACAGTTCGGCACCATGCCCTTGCTGGTTCCGTACCGCAGTCGCTGGCATTCGAAGATCCAGCGACGCGATCCGCAGGTCACGTCGCTCGTCCAGTGTCCAGGCCGACAGGCCGTAGGTCAGCGCGTGCAGCCCGGCGATGCCCGCCGCCAGTACGGCACCAAGCGCCAGCCACGGCCTAGCCGCCGGGCCCGCCAAGCGCGGCGTCGCCATCAAAGGGTCCTTTCATCCCGGCGGTGTCGGCACGCGATGCCGCAACCGTTTCCGCCGAAATTGCCGAAGCACTATTTCCCCACTGGACGCGCACATGCGTCAGTACGGCCGCGATCTCGGCATCGGTAAGCTGGTCGGCAAATGCTGGCATCGCCCCGCTATAGACCGCGCCCTTGACAGTCAGCTTGCCGGTCACGCCTCGCAATACAATCCGTGCGACGCGAGACTCGTTACCGTTGGCCCACTCCGATCCGGCCAAAGGCGGAAAGACGCCGGGCAAGCCTTGTCCATTGGCCTGATGGCAAGCCACGCAGCGGCTCTGAAAGATTGCGGCACCATCGACCTTCGCTCCTGCACCCTTCGAACTGCCGCGCAGGTCCGCCAGCGTGCGACGATCGCCCAGTTCGGGCGCCTGATTGATTGGCGCCGTAGCGATGTACCACGCCCCCCAAGCCACCAGGACAGCAACCATTGCCAGCACATAGCGCGGAATGGGCGCCTGGTTCTCATGCGGGTCTTCGTGCTCGCGCGCACGCGCCGCCTCGGCCTGCCGTGTTTCCCGAACATCGGTCATTGCAGTCTCCTGCCTTCAGCGCGCCGCGGCGCCATCGATCGGTGGCAATACAGGCCCGGTCCGGTTCAGAGACTGCAGGTAAGCCACAAGATCCAGCGCTGCCGCAGTGGGAACAATTACCTTGCCAACTGGCGCGTAGCCTGGTGGCAAGGTGATGGCCTTCTCGCCAGCATCGGGAGCGTCCTTGGCATCGAACAGGTATGGATAGCTCGGCATGATGCTGCCGCTGACATAGGCACGGGGCTGGTACAGATGGCCGAGATGCCAGTCTGCACTGGGCTGGCGCACCCCGATGTTCATCAGATCCGGCCCCGTTCGCATGGTGCCGAGAAGATGGGGGCTGTCGTAGTAGTAGTCGCCGGCAACGGCGGCTCGCCCCCAGCCACGTTTGGCATCGGGCGCGAAACTGCTGTCACGTGGTTGCTGCGAATGACAGTAGATGCAGCCATTGGCGATATACACGCCGCGCCCACGTAACTCCGCAGTGGTGTACGGCTTCAGGCCTGGCGTTGGCTTCACGTCGTGCAACTGCAGGTACGGGATCACGACCAATGCGCTGGTGGCGATCGCCAGCATCGTCATGCCACCGGCAAGCAGTGCGGTTTCGTTGTTCATGTTCCCACTCCCTGCTCCGGCTTGCTGCCCTGGTGAAATAGCGCAGGGCGATCGCGGTTGGGACCAAGCCCAAAGATCGCGCATACGAAGTTCGCAACAAGACAAAGGTGACCGGACAGCATCATCGTGCCGCCCACCGATCGCGCCTTCAGATAAGGAATGGTCACCTGCACCGAATCCATGAACGGACGAGCGGCATCAAGCATGGCCATGCCTTGCAACCAGCCGCCAATGGTCAGACTGAGGAAGTAAACGCCGATCCCACCGGCGGCCAGCCAGAAGTGGCAATAGATCATCCAACGGTATGGCCACTCGCGACCGGTGATACGCGGCACGATGAAGTAAATCGCGCCAAAGAACGCGAAGCTCACGAAGGCATAGAGGCCAAGATGCGCGTGTGCGACCGTGTAGTGCGTGAAGTGGGTGACGCGATTGACGGCTCGCAACGCCTCGAAGGAACCCTGAATCGAGCTCAGCGTGTACATCATGCCGCCGAAAGTCACGAATCGAAGCGTCGGGGATTCGATCAGCTGGCGAAAATGACCCCGTAGCGTCTGGTGCTGGTTGATCGAGAACGCGATGACCGGAATCAGCATCATCATGCTCTGCACGATCGAAAGTGTGATCAGCCAACCCGGTACCGGTCCGCCCACCAAGTGGTGCCCGCCCACTTGGCCGTAGAAGAAAGCCAGCGCCCAGAACCCAAGCAATGACAAGCCGTAAGACCTGACGGGCTGTCCAATGATCTTCGGCAGGAAGTAGTAGATCGAGGCAAGCGCAAGCGGTGTGTAGAACAGACCCAGCACGTTATGTCCGAACCACCAGTTCATGGTGGCCTGCTCCACGCCGAAATGGAGACCCGGAATGTTGGCAACGAGAAAGAGCACGGGGAACCAGAACAACGCACATCCCATGTACCAGACGGAAACATAGAGGTGGTCGACCTTGCGATTCACCAGCGTCAACACAAGGGGAAAGCCGACCAAAGCGCCGCCGATCACAAACAGGATGTCGACCTGCCAGGGAATCTCCAGCCATTCGAGTCCATCGGAAATGCCCGCCGCGATACTGCCGATACCCGCAATCAACCCGGCATTCCAGAGCGCGGCCCCCAGCACCGCCCAGCGCCCGCCCATCAGCTCGGTCTTCAGCAGGCGCGGCAGCAAGAACATCGCGATGCCAAGCCCCGCCATTGGCGCCCAGCCATAGGCCACCGCGTTCAGATGAATCGTGCGTATCCGGCCAAAAGACAGCCACGGCACCGAAGCCAGCAGATCGGGTTCGTGCAGCTTGATCGACGCTGTCAGGCCGGCGACCGAAGCAACCAGAAGCCATACCATCGCGCAACAGATGAACAGGAATACGACTGGCGCGGATGACCGGTCGGCTTCTTCGCGCGACCGGTCGACGATTCCCTGGCGCGCCGAAGCTGGGTCTTCCGGGTGTCCAGCTTCCTCATCGGCGAAGATCACGCGTGCCGCGGCCGGCGAGGTATCAAACAGGCCCTTCCGCATACTCCAGATGAATGCCCCGAGGGCAAACACTGAAAGCAGAAACGCCGAAATCAGGATGGCGACTGTATTCATGAAGACTCGCAGGCAACGCGTATCCGACGTGAATCCGCTGGTGAGTTCGAGGCGAACGATTAAACGTGCTGGTGCCGGAGCTTACGGCCGAATTCCGGTTACTTCACATAGCCACTTTTGATGCATTTTCAGGTAGCCATTGGAGCGGCGCCAAACGCTACGAGGGTCGGCGACGTTTCGGCCGATCCTGCGCTTAGCGGGTATCGCTGGCGGATGCGTCGCCGGGATCAAGCAAATTCGTCAAATCGGCGCCGCGAGAAAAGCCGGCGCGAAGCGCGATCTCGGGCACAGTAAAGGCCTCGAACGCGCGAGACGCCAACATCCGACGCGCATTGGCGAGACGATGCGTGACAAGCAAGCTCGCAAAGGTGTCGCCGAACGACGCGAGCACACTGTGCAATTCGCTCTCTGCAATCGCCAGCGAATTCGAAATGTCACCGGGGCACAGCAGGGGCTCCGCGCTCCGGTTGGCAATGCAGGCGAAAACTCTGTTGTAGAGCGCAAGCGCGGCGGACGAGGCCGCGATCGGTCTTCCCGTTGTTCCGCTCGCCATGGCGAGCATGGCGCCGAGATGATCGATCATCATCGATGCCGGCAACGGTCCATCGCGCAGCGCGTGTGGCGTCATTCCGGCCACGAACGCTGCCAACGCATGATCCATCTGGCCGGCCTCGCCGCCGAGCGGCCGGCCAACCAACCGGCTCGGCTCCCGCACCCAGCGGCGCAGCCATGAATCGGGCATCTTCACGTGGATGACGTCGTAGGCTGACGGCATTTCGATGAGATTGGCCCTTGCCGAGTCGATCAGGAATGCCTGCCCCGCCCGCACGCGCGTGGCGCCCGCGTGTTCCACGTACCAGGCTGCGCGCCGATTCACGATGAGGTGGTAGGTGTGCGCACCACTCCGCGCAAGCTCCGCGCGACCGCGCAATGACCGATGCGCGGATCCGCATTGCGACAGCACGTCTACGCCATCGATTTCGAGCATCGACATATGCGATGCGAGCGCACCCGTGTGTGTGGCCTCCACCTGCATTGGGACAAGGGCCGAGGACAACGCCGCGGCGAAGTAGTCAAGTCGTTGCGTTCGGGGAACGGCGTTGGTCGACCAGGTCACGATTGCGCTCACGATTTACTCCTCCTTCGGATCGTCGTGGGTCGAGGGGCCAGCGTGCGCGCGGCGGAGCTGGTTTGGCGTGTGTCCCACGCGAGCACGCATCACCCGGGAAAAATGGGCGGCATCGGCAAACCCCGCCCGCCGCCCAATCTCGGCGACGGTCAGCCTGCTGAAGCTCGATGATTCCAGCATCCGAACCGCATCCGCGCATCGCATGGCCATCAGTACGGCTCCAAACGTCGTGGACGATTTTGCGAAGTGGCGATGGAGACTACGAACCGAAATGCTTACCGCTGCAGCGACGTCGGCCGCGCACAGGGTCGCCTCGCGCGACTGTCCGGCCATGCAGTCGCGAATGCGATCCAGCACAGCAGCACCCTCGGTTTTGGCTGGCTTCGGTGGAACTGCGCTCCTGCTTTGCGCAAGGAACGCCAGCAGCGATCCGATGTGGTCGCCAATGAATGAACGTGGCAGCGGATAGTCGGCGAGCCGTGCGGGTTCCAGACTCTGCAGGAATGCCGATAGCGCGCGGCCCCAGCTATCGTTCGCGTCTATCCTGGCGCCGACCAGGACGGACGGTGCGGGCAGCCACTGCCGGATCCAGGCTTCCGACAGCGCGACGTGAACGATGTTGAACTCGTTGCCGATTTCGAGATTGAACGGAATAGACGAGTCGCAGATGATCACGTCGCCGAGCCCCAGACGTTCGCGCGTCAAGTGCTCCAGTGTCCATGCGGATCGCGTGCTGGTAAGCAAGTGGAACGTTCGGCCCTCGGCTCTCGCGATATTGCCCCTGTCGGCAAAGCAACGGTGCGGGGTTCCGCGCTGGCGGATGACTGTCATGCCGCCCAGGTCGGCCGCTGACATGTCCACGCCAAAGGCACTCGGCGCGCTCCCGCTCAACTGGATCGGGAAAATCGCTGTTGCCAACGCATGGGCGTAGTAGTCGTACCGCTGGCTTTGCGGAACATCGCTGGTGGACCAGCTCCTGATCAACAGGGGCGATTGGGCACGCATGGCGAGACCTCATGGTCGGAACGGCCGCCTCTACCGGTCTGGTATCGGCGGTCATCTCATGGGATTTGATGCCAGTGTGCCCGCGCGCGGCCAGCGCAACCGGGATATAAGTGCCAGATGTCACGATCGTCTGGCCGCTGCGTGCCAATCGGCCCAAAGGGGCCAAAAGGGCCAACGAGGCCACAAGGTGTCTCGCCGGCCTTCGGCGGTGCCACCGGTCGTCTCCGCGATATGCCCTTCCATCGCAGGACTACGGGGCACTGTCCCGGGCGCTAGAGCGCTGCCTTGCCAATCGACGCGCCGCCATCCACGAACAGCGTCTGCCCCGTCATAAAGCCGGCAGGCTCGGACAGCAGGAATTCGATCGCGGCGGCCAGTTCATCCGGCTTGCCCAGACGCCCCATCGGCACCATGGACAGAAATCGCTTCTCCGCATCGCTGCCCTGTGGCGTATTGGCACGGAACATTTCGGTTTCAACAGGCCCCGGCGCGACCGCATTCACCGTGATCCCGGTGGGAGCGAGTTCGAGTGCCCACGTTCGTGTGAAGCTCATCATGGCGCTTTTGGCCGCGGCATAGACGGAGCGGTTCGCAACGCCCAGCACGACAAGGCTCGACAGATTCACGATACGGCCCCAACCCCGCTCCCTCATATCCGGCAATAGCGCCTGGACAAGCTGAACCGCTGGCCGCAGGTTCGACCGAAATATGTCGTCCATGGCGTCCAGGTCGATATTGCCAAGTGGCGCAAGCTCGATGAACCCCACGTTGTTCACGACACCGTCGATCACGTGCTCGGACCTCAGTGTCGTCAGCGCATGTTCAGTGGCAACCGGGTCCGTGAGATCGATGGGCACCAGAATGCCGGGGAAACCGGGGTCGGCGTTACGCGCGACGCCGATCACTTTGTTCCCGGCAGCCGCCAGGCGATGGGACAAGGCCCGGCCGATTCCCTTGCTCGCACCGGTGATCAGGAAAGTCTTGTGTGACATGGCATATCCAGGTTCCGTGCCGGAGCGCCCTCGCCCCGGCCTATTTTGTATCGATTGCTACGATATCATTATAGATCGATCGATACAAAACACAACGAGCGAGCCGAGACCCCACATCGCCAGTGTGGTTTCGGGGCGCGTACCCCTCTTCAACGCCGCAACTAGCCCTAGAATCCGGCGGAATCGCCATTTGCGCCTACAAGATGAACGCCCACATCAAGCTCCGCGGCCGCCGTGACCTGGCTGGTCAGATCTATCGACAGATTCGCGCCAGCATCGTCGACGGACGGCTCGCGCCAGGAGAACGCCTACCCTCCACACGCACGCTGGCGTCGGAGCTCGACGTCTCCAGAAAGACGACGCTCGATGTGTTCGAGCGGTTGATCGGCGAAGGCTATCTGCGGTCCCGTACCGGCGACGGAACCTTCGTGTCCGAAGAGATGACGCGCCTGGCACCTACGCCGCCGCGCGAGCGGATCGTGCAGGCCACCGGAGCGGTGTGGGAAACGCTACCCGAGGCATTGCCCGCGAGCCGGAAAGACATGCCGGCACGCTTCGATTTCGTAGGCGGCGTCACCGACAAGCGCCTGTTTCCGTTCGACAAATGGCGCAAATGCGTTAGCCACTCGCTGCGCATCCAGGCGCGCGGAAACGGCTCCTATCACGACCCATCGGGCGATCAGGAACTGCGTCTGGCGATCTCGCGTTATCTGGCTTCGAACCGCGCGGTGGTCAGCAACTGGCAGGACGTCATCGTGACCAATGGCGCGCAACAGGCCATTGAACTGCTGGCACGCGCGGTCATCCGGCCAGGCGATGTGATCGCGGTGGAAGATCCCGGCTATCCGCCCGCGCGAAGCGTCTTCACCGCGGCGGGCGCCAGGGTGATCGACGTACCGGTCGACAAGGACGGTCTGCGGGTGGATGCCCTGCCGTCGAAGGCGAGGATGGTCTATGTCACGCCGTCCCACCAGTTTCCGCTAGGCATGCCGATGACGCTCGAGCGCCGCCTTGCCCTGCTCGAATGGGCACACCGGCGAGGCGCTCTCGTGATCGAGGATGACTATGACGGCGAATTTCGCTTCGAGGGCCGACCGATGGAATCATTGAAGAGTCTCGACAACGCCGGTGTCGTTGCGTACGTCGGCACGTTCTCGAAGACCATCTTTCCCGAACTGCGGATTGGCTACATGATTCCGCCGTCCTCCCTGGCGGCCACGCTTCGAAAGGCCAAGCAGGTCAGTGACTGGCATAGCAGCACCCTGATGCAGACCGCATTGGGCAAGTTCATGCTGGACGGATACTTCGCCAAGCATCTGCGCCACATGCACAGGGAATATGCCAGGCGACGCGCGACGCTGCTGGAGTACCTGCAGGGCGACCTGTCCGATTTCTTCACGCCGCTACCGTCCGTGGCCGGCATCCATCTGGTCGCAATACTGGCCGACGACACAAACGAAGCAGACGTCATTGCCCGTGCCAACCAGGCATCGGTGGGCCTGTACGGCATTTCCAGGATGTTCAATTCCCAGCCTTCGCGGCAAGGCATCCTGTTTGGCTACGGCGGCATCGGTGTAGACGATATGCGGAGTGGCCTGACCCAACTCGGCGAGACACTTCGCGCCACCCGGCGCTGACGGCGTGCGCCAAAAATTGGTCACCTCAAAATAGCCATAAATCGGTACTAAAAGGTCACCACTTCCTTGCCTAAGCTTGCGTCTGAGGCGTGCCAGCCGGCACGCATATGAACAAGCGAAGGAAAAAGTCATGACCCAACGTCTCGATTTCTACAATGCCAACCCGAACGCCATCAAGGCGCTGCTTGGTCTGGAAAAGCGCATCAGCGAATCCAGCCTCGAGAAGTCCCTGGTGGAGCTGATTCGGCTCCGCGCGTCCCTGATCAACGGCTGCGCCTACTGCATCGACCTTCATACCGCGGACGCGCGCAAGGGCGGAGAAGACGATCGCCGACTTGCCACGCTGTCCGTCTGGCGCGAAACACCCTTCTTCACAGATCGCGAACGCGCGGCGCTGGCCTGGGCCGAGGCCGTCACGCTCGTATCTCAGGATCATGTGCCGGATGAAGTCTGGACCGCCGTGCGGCCGCACTTCGACGACGCGGAACTCGTGGACCTGACGCTTCTGATCTCGACCATCAATACCTGGAACCGTTTCGCGATTTCGTTCCGCAAGACACCAGCGTGAGGTCCGCCATGACAGCGCTCGCCATACGTCGCACTGCGCTTCAGGTGCCCCTGGTTGCCGCCATGCTGCTCTGCACCATGACAGCCGCCAGGCCGGCACTTGCGCACGAAGCCGGACACGAGACAACAACGCCGGTGATGAAGCAGGACATCCCCGAGGCCAAAGGACGTCACGTGTTCATGATCACGGTGGCCTACGAACCGGGGCAAGCCTCTGAACCACATCGACATCCGGGTTCGATCTTCGCCTATGTGCTCGACGGTGAAGTGGAATCCCAGCTCGATGGCCAACCCGCCCGCGTCTACAAGGCGGGAGAAGCCTGGTATGAACCGCCAGGCGCGAAGCACCTCGTGTCCCGCAATGCCAGTTCCACCAAGCCTGCGAAGTTACTTGTTTACGGGATTGCGGAGGGCAAAACGCCGGTGAAGCTGCCGCTGGACGCTCGCTAGGCACCTGGACCCCGGACATGCCGTTGGGCAGCTCGGCCTGATGTCGTGACGCTGCCGCCCGTCCTGGAATCCACCCCAGATTGACAGGGCGACGCGTCGCCCTGTCATCGTTTCTGTCGTTCGCTCATCGGCCGCCGAGGCCAATACAGCGCATCGGTTTTCGCAATTGAGCTGATTGAAAGAATCCATCGCAGCGCGCCTTGAATTTATTTGCCCAGGCAATTATTGTCTAGTCAGTTAAATGTGCGGACGGCGAAATCAGTTCTGGAATGCCCGTCCAGTCACTTTATCCACCACACCAACTGATGAGTCGGAAAATGGTTTGGCAATCACCCCAGGCGAAGCAGCGCGCCACACTGATCGCGCTCTCAACGATAGTGGCCGCAGTACTTGCTGGATGCGCGAACTATGCGGGCATTCATAGCGACAAGGAAATGGCACTGCCGACGCAGATTGCCACTGCGCAAAGCCTGCCGTCCGACGGAGGGCACTGGCCCGCCACGGACTGGGCATCGCAGTTTGGCGATGCTCAACTCAAGGCCCTGATCGACGAAGCCTTGGCGGGTAGCCCATCCATCGACAAGGCACGTGCCCGTATCGCTGCGGCCGTGGCATTCAGCGAAAGCGCCAATGCGAACACCCTCCCTCAGGTAGGCGCGGGGTATTCCTGGACTCGCCAGCGACTGACTGAAAGCACCTTTATACCGCCAGCCTTTGCCGGCACGTGGCAATCGGAAAATAAGGCGATCATCAGCGCGTCCTACGAGCTCGATCTTTGGGGCAAGAATCGCGAAGCCCTCCGCTCCGCGGTCTCGATGGTCCACATGACGGAGGCAGAAGCGGAGCAGGTAAAATTGACCCTGAGTCAGGCCATCGCCCGCAGTTACAACGAACTCGCCCGCTTGTACGCGCTTCTGGATATTGCGCGCGATGAAGTCACGCAACGCGAGCAAGTCCTGCGGGTCACACGCGGTCGGGTCCGGATGGGACTGGATACCGCCGTGGAGCAACAGACTGCCGAAGCAAATCTCGCGGCTGCGCAAGTTGCCGTCTCTGCCCTTGAGGGAAGTATCCAGCGTACCCGCTACCAACTTGGCGCGCTGCTCGGCAAAGGCCCGGACCGCGGGCTCGCCATCGCCAAGCCGGCACTCGGTGGCGCCGAAGACGTTCATCTGCCTGACAACCTCCCCGCAGACCTCCTGGCACGCCGCCCCGATATCGTCGCCGCGCGCTGGAGAGTGGAGGCGACCACTCACGACATCAAGGTGGCGAAAGCCGAGTTCTACCCAGACGTCAATCTGAGCGCTGCCATTGGCCTCGATGCTTTCGGGTGGGGTCGCTTTCTGCATGCGGCAAGCCGCACCGTCTCCGCCGGCCCTGCCATCCACCTGCCCATCTTTGACGGTGGCGCCCTGCGCGCGCAACTGAAAGGACGCTACGCCGACTTCGACTTTGCCGTGGCGAATTACAACGACACCCTGATCCAGGCGTTGACCGATGTCGCCACGCAACTGTCGGACATTCGCTCCACCGATGCCCAGATCGTCAACGCTGTCCGAACCGACGAGGCCGCGCAACGCGCCTTGAAACTGGCGCTGGCGCAATACCGCGCCGGACTGACCACGCAATTGACGGTGCTGAATGCGCAGACCACGGCATTGGCCAGCAGCCAGACCGTGACAACGCTCCGGATGCAACGACGCGACCGCCAGATTGCGCTGGCAGCCGCCCTGGGCGGCGGGTACACGGCCGACGACACACAAAGTGCGGACACAACCCGGTGAGCCGCCACGCCACAGATACAGGTGACATGATGACCACGACCAACCCGAACCTCACTGACAATCCCAAGGCCGCGTCCAGCGCGCCGAAAACCCGCAAGCGTCTGCTGGCCCTGCTTGGGTTGGGCACTCTGGTGGCAGCGGCAGGCTACGGCGCGTACTACTACAGCGTGGCACGCTTTCACGAAGACACCGACGACGCCTACGTCAACGGCAATCTGGTGCAACTCACCCCTCAGGTAAGCGGGACGGTGGTCGCCGTCAATGCCGACGACACGGAGATCGTCAGGGCGGGCGATGCGATCGTCACGCTCGACCCCGCAGACGCTCGCATCGCTCTGGCCAACGCCGAGGCGGCGCTCGGGCAGACCGTTCGCCAGGTGAGTGCGTTATATGTCAACAACAACACGCTGGCTGCAACCGTTCAACAGCGGCAGGTGGACCTTTCCCGGGCACGAGATGATCTGCGGCGTCGAACCGAAGCCTCGGAAAGTGGCGCGGTTGCCGCGGAGGACGTCGCGCACGCAAGGGACACCGTGAAGGCTGCCGAAGCCGCGCTGGAAACGGCAAAGCAACAACTCGCCTCGAACCATGCGTTGACCGACCAGGCAAGCGTGGCCGATCACCCCAGCGTTCAAGCGGCCGCCACACGCGTGCGGGATGCCTATCTCGCCAATGCGCGAAACACCCTGCCCGCGCCCGTGACCGGCTACGTCGCCCGTCGATCCGTGCAGGTCGGTCAGCGTGTTGCGCCTGGCAATCCACTCATGGCCATCGTGCCTCTCGATGGAGTCTGGGTAGATGCCAACTTCAAGGAGGTTCAGCTCAAGCACATCCGAATTGGCCAGCCAGTGGAACTGCACGCCGATCTGTACGGCGGCAAGGTGACCTATCACGGCAAGGTCGTCGGCTTCTCCGCGGGCACCGGTAGCGCGTTTTCCGCGCTACCAGCGCAGAACGCGACCGGCAACTGGATCAAGGTCGTCCAGCGGCTGCCGGTGCGGATCGCACTTGATCCGGTGGAGCTGCGCGCGCACCCACTGCAGGTTGGCCTGTCTATGCAAGTCGATGTGGAGACCAGGGAGCGCGGCGGAGAACTTTCCCCCGCCAAGGGCGCTAGCACACCAATTCGCACCGCCTATCGCACCGAAGTGTTCGAGCGCTACGGTGCCGAAGCCGACAGCGAGATCGATCGGATCATCGCCCGGAACAGCAACGGCAACAGCAACAGCGACCTCGCCGCGCGAAACGAAACGACCAGGAATGCACGGCCGGTGGCCAGTCCTTCGGCAATCGCCAGGGCCTCGTGAAACCGTAGTCGCCAACGCTAACTGAGGGCATCATGGCAAATCCGATGACAAGCGATTTACCGCCGCCGCTGACCGGTGGCAAGCTGGCAATGGGCAGTCTGGCCGTCGCGCTGGCCACATTCATGAACGTGCTGGATTCATCCATTGCCAACGTCGCCATCCCGACCATCTCTGGCAACCTCGGCGTCTCCGTGGATGAAGGCACGTGGGTGATCACGCTGTTCGCGGCCGCCAATGCGGTAGCCATTCCACTGACGGGATGGCTGACCCAGCGCGTGGGACAGATCCGCCTGTTCGTGGGATCGATTCTGCTGTTTGTCCTGTCGTCGTGGCTATGCGGCGTCGCGCCCAATCTCACTTTTCTTCTCGCGGCACGAATCCTCCAGGGCGCCGTCGCGGGTCCGATGATTCCGCTCTCGCAAGCAATTCTCCTGGGGTCCTATCCCAAGGAGAAAAGCGGTCAGGCACTCGCGTTGTGGGCGATGACCGCTACAGTGGGACCAATAGCCGGCCCGGCTTTGGGGGGATGGATGACTGACAGCTATTCCTGGTCATGGATCTTCTATATCAACATCCCCGTTGGGCTATTTGCTGCCGCAGTCACCTGGGCGATCTATCGTAGTCGCGAGACAACGACCCGTATTCTGCCGATTGACGCCATAGGACTAGCGGCCCTTGTCACCTGGGTGGCAGCCCTTCAGATCATGCTGGACAAAGGCAAGGATCTCGACTGGTTCGCTTCGCCGGTGATTATCAGCCTGGCCATTGTCGCCCTGCTCGGCTTCCTGTTCTTCGTGATCTGGGAACTGACCGAAGCCAATCCGATCGTCGATCTGAGGCTGTTCAAGGGACGCAACTTCCTCGCCGGCACCATCGCAATATCGGTGGCCTACGCGGTCTTCTTCGCGAATCTGGTCGTGCTGCCGCAATGGATGCAGCAGTACCTCGCCTATCCAGCCGTCAATGCCGGCCTTGTCACGGCGCCATTGGGCATCTTCGCGGTGGTGCTTGCGCCGGTCCTTGGCAAACTGATGCCAAAAGCCGAGTTGCGCATTCTCTCCACCCTTTCGTTTCTCGGCTTTGCCGCGGTGTTCTTCATGCGCTCCCACTACACCACGGGAGTCGACACATTCACGTTGGTTCTCCCAACGCTGCTGCAGGGCATTCCAACAGCATTGTTCTTTGTTCCGTTGACGGCCATCATTCTTTCCGGTCTCCCACCAGAGAAGATCCCCGCCGCGGCCGGACTGTCGAACTTTGCCCGCGTGTTCTGCGGCGCGGTGGGAACGTCGCTGGCGACCACTGTGTGGAACGACCGCGCCATCCTGCATCACGCACAACTGGTCGAACAGGCAAACCCTGGTAATCCGAACTACAGTGCCGCGCTGGAGGCCATCCAGTCCGTGATGCACCTATCCCCTGGCCAGGCGACCGCCTACTTTGAAAGACAGCTCAATACCCAGGCGATCATGCTGGGCCTGAACGACATCTTCTGGATATCAGCCGTCATCTTCGTCGCCATCGTTCCGTTGATCTGGCTGACCAAGCCAGCGCGTGGTGCGGCGTCCGGTGCGGCATCCGCTGCCCACTAGGTGTCGTCGGTACGATCCCGGGTACATCCGAACGAATCGCAGGTGCTTGCCAAACGTACATTTGCTTGCGGATCAGCGCGTACCTGTATAACCTGACAACTACGATTCAATAACTCTTAGTTGTCATGTCATTCATCAGCACCGGTGTGGAATACGGGTTGCATTGCCTCCTTTACCTGTCGCGCTCACAGGCGTCGGTGGAAACCGCAAGCGTGAGGGATCTCGCGGAACTGCAGGGTATCCCCGCTGACTATCTGGCCAAGCTGTTCACCAAGCTGGCGAAGGCAAACCTCGTAGTCGCTACCGAAGGCATACGAGGAGGCTTCAGCCTGGCGCGGCCGGCAGACAAGATCACGGTGCACGACGTCGTCGTCGCCATCGATGGCGACAAGCCGTTGTTCGACTGTCTGGAGATCCGCGACCGTTGCGCGGTGTTCGAGGACGCGCCACCCGCCTGGGCCACTCGCGGCGTGTGCTCGATCCATGCTGTCATGCAATCAGCGGAGAAGGCGATGCGGCATGAACTCAGGCAACACACGCTATTCGACATTGCCAATCGCGCCATCGACAAGGCACCCAACAGTTACGGGACGCAGGTGGTCCAATGGCTGACGGCCCGTTCCGTCAACCGCCGCGGCGACAAGTCAGAGGAATCGTTGCCACCCGCGCGCAAGTCCGTACGACCGCGCAACCGTGCATGAAAAAATCGCCCTCCAGATGGGGGGCGATTCTCATTTGTCAGGCTGCTCAGAAAGCGGCACGAACCACACCGCCATCCGCACGTAGTGCTGCGTCATTTGTCGCGGAAGACGCTGCGAGCAGACGTAGACAACCAGGTTCGCAACCTCTTCAGGGGCAGTGAAGCGCTTGAGGAGCGACGTCGGGCATGCTTGTCCGAAGAAGGTCTTCTCGAATGCTTCGAACGATTCGGACCCGGCAAGACCGCGAGAGCGCCCGAGCTGCTCGGTCTTCGCCACTCCTTCAGGAACAATGAGACAAGACGATTCGTCTTGCCCCGTTTGACCGTTACGCCACCACGATTCGACGCGGGTCCGCCGAGGCCAGTGCCTCGGCGCGATCCGCGCTTGGCGGATAGATCCACTCGGTGTTGATCTTCGTCTTCAGCGCCTTGGCCTCGGCACCAACCAGTTTCACCTCGCGCTCCCAGCCCTCTGTGTACACCGCGCCCCAGGGGCCCAGATCCAGGCAGGTCACATACTTTGGCTGGCTGTATGGGATTTGTTCGTCGCCAACCAGGTCCGCGGCCACGTTGTGTCCGGCGGAACGCCCGAGGTTCATTGCATGCTGGCATGACATCATGGCGTAGTTGCCGGCATCGTCAACGGCTGCATACGCGACATCGCCCGTCGCATAGACCGTCTCAAGCCCCCTGACCTTCAGGTAGTTGTCGACGTGCAGACGGCCAAAGTCGTCGCGCTCGGCAGGGACTTGAGCCGTGAGCTTGCTCGCACGCGCGCCAGCTGTCCAGATGACCGTCGAGGCTTCGATACGCTCACCGCTCTCCAGCGTCACGCCGGCTGCATCCACGGCCGCAACACCCGACCCGAGCTTCCACTTGACGCCAAGTTCCGTCAGCGCCTGGATGATGACTGGTCGAGGTCCGGCACCCAGATCCGGACCGATCTCGCTGGCTCGCTCAACGATGATCACATTGACCTGTGCGTCGCCTCCCAGAACCTCACGCAAACGTGCTGGCATCTCCGCCGCCGTCTCGATACCAGTGAAGCCTCCGCCTGCAACCACGACCGTGTTTCTGGCGATGCTGGCCGGACGGGTTGCCAACTTCTCGATGTGGGCTTCCAGCGTTGCGGCGGAAGCCACCTGATCGACGTTGAATGCATGTTCATCCAGCCCGGAGATCTGCGGCTTGAACAGGCGGCTTCCGGCGGCCAGCACCAGTCGATCGAAACCAAGCACGACGGGTGATGTCCCCGCTGCGCTTCTGACCTCCACCCGCTGATTCGCCACATCGATCCGCTCAACGTAACCCTGTACGAACCGGACGCCAACAGCCTTGAATATCTCCTGCAGCGGCGCCTTCATTCCGCCTGGATTCTGCTCGTAGAGGCGCGGCCGTACATGCAGCTCCGCCTCGGGCGCCACCAACACGATCTCGATATCCGTGCGTCCGACTTCATCGAGCAGCCGGGCCGAAGCCAGCGCGCTCCACATGCCGGCGAAGCCGGCGCCAATCACAAGAATGCGTTTGGACATTTGCAAACTCCTGCATCAATCCCTGGTTTGAGTGATCCGGCCGCACCTTCATCGCGCGCCCGCTCTCTTCAGCAATGACAAGCGTCAACTGCAATACTACGATTCTATGAGTCGTAGTTTTAAAAGCAAGGAAGAATTCGAAAGCCCGGGGTGTGCGTGCGGGAATCACCGTCGTCCTTGCATCGTCGCCGCGGACTCGCTAGAATTACTGCACCTTGCAGAGTCGTAGTTTAAGGAGGGAGCGCGGCATAAGTCCCCAAAGAGACCGGCAGATAGCCCGCGTCGTGGCACTACCCAGGCAACGAGGCGTCAGCTGATGACGCTTGCCTAGCCAGTCCGCCGGGACAGCAGCGTGAGTCCGACCTCTGCGAACTTGAAATGCATCAGCCCGTAGGTCGGGAAATCAATCAAGATTCCCTCGGACGCATGTCGCCTCATGAATGACTCATATCCCGGGCTATATTCCGCATTGGTGAAGCTGCACACGACCACGCCGGTTTCACGGTCACCGAGCATCACCACGTCACCAACCTTCGCGTCCAAGCCATTCAGATACTGCATCGCCACCTCCGAAGCCCATGTTCGTTTGGCGCCAGATCCAGACGGTCCGCAGGGCAAAATCGAAAGATGCTTATGCTGCACATCTCGCGCGAAGTCCCTGATGCAACCGGCTAAGGGCGCCGGCTCGGCACCCGTCAATCGGCAATTGCAGAGTGCCCTTGATATGCTTTGATGGATTGACTATTCATGACAGCAACACAGAATGCGTGGACGCTACGTGCCAGCCACGCCGACGACGGTCCATGAGTGAGGGAAAAGGATGGGGAACGAGCTTGGGCAACTACAACGCTGGAGCACCGATCTGGTCCCAGCGACGCAAAGACGTGAGTACTTCCAGGCCGCCACCGAGTCGGCCATCATTCCGTTCCAGTTCGAAACGCCCTATTCGCCCGATCTGAGCGCGAAGATCGAGGCTCTGGCGCTCGGTCCCGTTACCGTGATGCACGTGGCAGGCTCCCCCCATATCGCGCGGAGCACGGCCGTCGAGATCTCACGACAACGCGCACGCTGCCTGAATCTGGTGCTCAGCCGAAACGTTCCCTGGAACCTGAGCTACCAGTCGAGAGTTTCGATGCGCCCCATGGATTCATTCATCACGGATTCCGTACAGGCGCTAAGCCTCGATATCGCTTTTGACTACGACTTCGTCAATATCGGTTTCGATCCTCAGTGGCTAAGCGAGTGGGTCCCTCAGACAGGCGCAGTGGTCGGCAGGCAATTTGGCGCTGACTCGCGCTGGGCAGTGGCGCTGAACACATTTATCGCTGCATTGCAGCCGACCACAATCCTCAATGCGCCGCTCCCGCCCCGGCTGATCGTTGACCAGCTCGGTGCGCTGATTCTTCTGGCGTCGAGCGGACCAGATCAGGTCGCCACGCATAAACACGAGATCTCGAAGCCGCTAAACGAGAGAATCGTCGACTGCATTCGTTCGCGATGCACCGAGTCCACGTTGATCGCGCCACAGGTGGCAGCAGACCTGGGGATTTCGGTGCGATCCCTGCATCGCGCACTGGCCGCTCAGAACGAGACCTTTGGATTCCTGCTGATGAAGGCCCGCATCGATATCGCCGTGCGCCAATTGTCATCGCCGGCGTTCAATCGCCTCACGGTGGCGGCCATTGGCCGCAGGTGCGGCTTCACTGACGACTCTCACTTCACCCGCGTTTTCCGTCGGTATGTGGGTGTGACGCCGCTGGCCTTGCGCCGGGCTCGGCTTGCATAGCCGGGATCCAACTGGCTCAACATATCGTTTGCAGATCACTGATCGAACCCTCTCCACATTCCTCAAGCTCCACACGAAAGATCGTCCTTGAATTCTGTATCGATCAATCTAAAATACGTTCCATATCATTCGATACAGAATTCTGCTGCCATGGCACGACCCCGCCAATTTGACGCCCAAACCGCACTTTCCGCCGCGCAAGACGCGTTCTGGGCCAAGGGCTACAAAGCCACCTCGACCCGCGAACTGACGCAGGCGATGGGACTGACGCAACCTAGCCTCTACAACGCCTTTGGCGACAAACGCACACTGTTCCTGCAGGCGCTTGAGGGCTACCTGAACCACACGCTCCGCGAACGGATTGCGCGACTGGAAAGCACGCTTCCCCCGGCCCAGGCGTTAGAAGCATTCTTTGCCGAAAGCATCGAACGTGGCGCCTCCGACCCGCAGAATCGTGGGTGCATGCTGGTCAATACGGCGCTCGACGCATCGGCTGACGACCCTGAACTGGCGGCGATCGTTGCAGAGGAACTGACCACACTCGGCCACTTCTTCGAACGCACCATTCGCGCGGGCCAGGCCGACGGGAGCATCGACCCGACACTCGCTGCCAGGGACGCTTCGGCCACGCTGCTGTCGGTACAGATCGGCCTGCGCGTGATGTCTCGCGTCATGCCGGATCGCGCACTGCTCGAGGCATCCGTCAGACCCGTACTGGCTCTGCTCAGACGCAAGCCGCACGTCGCGACCTGACTTTTCCCTGAATAACGCTTCGTCTCTACGCGCGGCTACCGCCTGCGTGGGGCGGCGCTCGCCCAGAGGTATCACCCCATGTCACAAAACACAGTCACCACGCCAGTGCCAGACACCACGGACCGTGCGCTCGATGCGCGTGCGCTCCACGCGGCGCTGGCCGGACTCTGCGCAAGCCTTGTCGCCATAGGTCTTGCCCGCTTCGCCTATACGCCGCTGATTCCCTCGTTGATCCAGGCCCACTGGTTCAGCGCCGCAGACACCGTGGCACTCGGCGCAGCAAACTTCGCCGGATATCTCGCTGGCGCTGTGATTGGCCGCCCACTGGCGACCCGGCTGTCGAACCGCCATGCTTTACGTCTACTGATGGTGCTGGCGACCGCGGCATTCTTTGCGTGCGCAGTACCCGTGTCGGTAAGCTGGTTCTTCCTCTGGCGCTTTCTTTCTGGCCTGACGGGCGGCGCCATCATGGTGCTCGTGGCTACTGCGATCCTGCCGCATATTCCGCCGGGCCGGCGGGCGTTCGTTAGCGGGATGATCTTCCTGGGGCTTGGACTCGGTATTGCAGCATCGGGCACGCTGGTACCAGAGTTGCTCAAGCTTGGGCTGGGACAGACGTGGCTTGGACTTGGTGCCGTGTCATTGCTTCTGACTGCTGTCAGCTGGAAGGGGTGGCCCTCAGCCGATGTGCCAACCGGCATGCCGGCACCAACTGCGGCAGGCCACCGCCCTGCCGACCATGCACAGGGTTCCAGCCATCCAGCATTGCGCGTGTTGTACTTCCAGTACGCCGCAAACGCACTGGGATTGGTTCCAGCCATGGTGCTGTTGGTCGACTACGTCGCACGCGGTCTTGGCCAGGGTGCATCGGCCGGCGCGGGGTACTGGGTACTCTATGGCGTCGCAGCTATCGCAGGCCCGCTGCTTGCGGGTGCCATCGGTGGCAAGCTCGGATTCAGGAACGCCTATCGGCTTGCGATGTTGCTGCAAGGCCTGGCAGTGGGGTTGCTGGCCGTCTCCCACCACACGGTAGCCCTGTGGCTATCGACCATCGTCCTAGGCACCTTCACGCCAGGCATTGTGCCGCTTGTCTTGGGCCGAGTGCAGGAGATGTTGCCCCACAACGCGACGGCCCAGCGCGCCGCATGGAGCCGCGCCACCGTGGCGTTCGCGCTGTGTCAGGCGCTGGGTGGCTACGGCTATGCGTATCTGTTCGCGCAATCGCATGAGAACTACAGACTGATCTTCATGTGCGGCGCAGTGGCCATGGCAGTCGCATTTGTCACCGACTTCGCAGTACGGCAACCGAAGGCCGACTGACGACGCGCCCTCCCGAGACAGGCGCTCTCTGGCATTCGGCTCGGGTAGGCTGCGCACGGTATGGCTTTCCTCCAAGCGCACTGTTACCAGCTCTACCGGGTTCAGTCCAGGATCGAGACGGCTTCGCACGACCTCGGCCGACCGATTGCGCGCCCGATAGGACCGCCGAACGATGCCAGTTTCGCTTCCGCAGACCTCAGCAATGGCCAAAGCCGGCCAGCTAACCGACATTGCGTTCGGCAATGCTGAGCGTCTCAGAAGGGTCGCTTAGCGACGGTCACGGCCGTAGATGTAAGCCCGGCCAGATTGTTCGCCCTGGACGGCATGCGGTGGATTCATCTTTATGCAACTTTCCTGCATTTCGGTCAGCGGAAGCCCGTCTCTCACCGTGCCGGTTTTCGAACGATCGCGCGACTCTGGAAATGGCTGACCGTACGACAGTGAGCAAAGCCTGGACAGCATCATCTTTAATTGCTGTTTAGCCCGGCTGTCCTCCGGCACGCCCGTCAACCAGGTGGCGCTCGATCTCGGGTATGACAGCCCCAGCGCATTTCGACGATGTTCCGCAAGGCGCTGGGCGCGCCGGCATCGTCGTTTCTCCACGCAGCGCGCTAACGCCGCACCAGCGAACGGTGCGGCGGGCGTTTTGTGCGGGATGTTGCGGCCGATTTACTTCGCCGACATGACCTTGAAGCTGGTCATCAGGTTGCGGTAGTCGGGGATATGGTTGGCGAATAGCGTGCCGAGCCCTTCGATGTCGTTGCGCCAGTCGCGGTGCAGCTCGCAGGCCACGCCGAACCACGTCATCATCTGGGCGCCCGCATGGGCCATGCGATGCCACGCCGCGTCGCGCGTGATCGGATCGAACGTGCCCGATGCATCGCCTACGACGAACACGTCGAAGCCTTCGGCCAGGGCCGACAGCGCCGGAAAGGCAACGCAGACCTCGGTGACCACGCCGGCGATGATCAATTGCTTCTTTCCGGTGGCCTTGACCGCCTTCACGAAGTCTTCGTTGTCCCAGGCGTTGATCTGACCGGGACGCGGAATATATGGCGCTTCCGGAAACTGGGCCTTCAGCTCGGGCACAAGCGGGCCGTTGGGGCCCGTCTCGAAGCTGGTGGTCAGGATGGTCGGCAGCTTGAAGTACTTGGCCAGGTCGGCCAGTGCCAGGACATTATTCTTGAACTTGTCCGGGTCGATATCGCGCACCAGCGAAAGCAGACCCGCCTGGTGGTCCACCAGCAGTACGGCTGCGTCATTCTTGTCCAGGCGCTTGTAGGACGTTGTCATGGCTATCTCCTTGCACGGATGGGGTCACGCGTCTCGCAGACGCGTTGTTGGAAGCGTCGGCCGCTCCGGCGTCATCGCGATGACGGCACCGGAACGTGGAGCCATCATAGGTTCGCGGAAACCGGCGCAGTAGTGCCGTAAGATGCCGTCTGTGTTCTATGGGAGGAACAGTCATGGACGACCTCAACGACCTCTACTACTTCGTCAAGGTGGTCGACCATGGCGGGTTTACCCAGGCGGGTCTGGCGCTGGGGGCGCCCAAGTCAAAGCTCAGCCGGCGCATCGCTGCGCTGGAGGCCCGGTATGGCGTCAGGCTGCTGCAGCGATCGACGCGACACTTCTCGGTCACCGAGACCGGGCGCGAATTCTACGAACGCTGTATCGGCGTGCTGGTAGAGGCCGAAGCGGCGCGCGAGGTCATGGAGCGCGAGCGTTCCGAGCCGCAGGGCATTGTGCGCATGACCTGCCCGACGACGTTGCTCGAATACCGCGTGGCCGGACTGGTGGCGCAGTTCATGCTGGCCTATCCGAAGGTACAGGTGCATCTGGAGGCCACCAACCGCCGCGTGGACGTGATAGGCGAACGCCTGGACCTGGCGCTGCGCGTGCGCTTTCCGCCATTGGAAAACAGCGACCTGGTGATGCGCGTGCTGTCGGAGAGCCACCAGCGTCTGGTGGCGTGCCCCGCACTGATGGAAGGCCGCGCACCGCTACGCAATCCCGCTGAGCTGGCAGGCATGCCCAGCCTCGACTGGGGCCCGCCGCGCAGCCACGTCTGGCAACTGATCGGCCCGGAAGGACAATCGGCCGAAGTCCGGCACCAGCCCCGTTACGTCACCGACGACATGAGCGCGCTGCGCAAGGCGGCGCAGACCGGCGTCGGCATCGTACAGTTGCCTTGCATGGTGGTGGAGGGTGACTTGCGCAACGGCACGCTGATCGACGTGCTGCCCGGCTGGGCGCCAAGAGGCGGCATCATCCACGCGGTATTTCCGTCGCGCCGGGGGTTGATGCCGAACGTGCGCCTGCTGATCGACTACTTCGCCACCCACATCTACAAGGAATAGTGGCTCACCGCCAAGGCCAGCGTGAAATGTGTGGACACGCCCGGCGCGATGCCCCCCCCCGGGGCGAACAAGCCGCCGAAACGTGCCGGGGCGCCTCGCCACAAGCGAACGATGCCCGCTACTCAGGAAGAAGCCATGTCCGCGGGCACTGAGCCGGCCCACCAAGGCAAGGTTGAATCCACGGCCGCGACAGACAAATTGCGAGGGCAACTATTTCGGCCAGGACCTGCGAGACGCGACCATTGGATGCGAGGCGCCTCGCCATTCGCGCAAATGCACTCCTGGGATGCCCTAGGTGTAACGGGACCGACGGGGGAGGTATTCCGTCGACCATTTTTCCTTTCGCGGCACGAAAGCTAACCCATTCGCACGCCCCACGACGCCGAGACCCGGACCTGTCCGTCTCCACCTGCCGCCTCGGCGGTTATGACCTCCACGGAAGCTCCCCCGATAGCCGATTCTAGCGACGCCGCAACGCACCGCTACCCGACTGGAAAGGGGGTTTCGGCGTACGTCAGCGCACAGACATGCGGCACCGCCTTGGCCTGTGCAGCACCGCTAAGCGGCGTTCCGCGCCGTCGACCTAGAGGCCAATCTTGCCGTGCTTTGGCGAGTGGTCGTGCGGACGTCCAGCACGGTATTGCCGCGCACCACATATTCATTGATGTCGACACGGCGCTCCGGCTGCGCATCGGCGTTGCCCTGCGCCTGCACGGGGACGGCCGGCTCCGGCGTGGCCCCGTCGGCCTGTGCCAGCGCCATCCCGGGTACTCCCGGTGCTCCCAGTCCAATCACCCCCGCGCACACGACCCGCCAACGCGACGATGGTTAGTTGAAAAATATTGAACAACACGTGCGCGAGTTGCGCGGTTGTGTCCGGGCACCAATGCTTATAGTTCAGCACACACGGCGCCGAACCGAGAAGGATGACGGTGGCGGAATATCAAACAAACTGAACTATATTGCGCCGGACGTCTTGGCGCCTTTTGGAGAAAGAACACATGCCGGCGATCAGCGATTCCCAATGTCCCGACACTTCCGCCGCGAGCATCTGGGCGCAATGTCGCGCCGCGGTGCTGTTGACGATAGTCGGCGGTGCGATCGACACCATCGGTTTTATCGCGCTGCTCGGCTTCTTTACCGCCCACGTCACCGGCAACCTGGTGCTCGCCGGCGCAGCCTTTGTGAAGGGCGGCGCAGGGCTGTGGATCAAGCTCGGCGCGATTCCGCTGTTTATCGCCACCGTGATGGTTGCCAAGATCTGGATCGATCGCTGCAGCCAGACGCACAAGACGCTGGGCTGGCTGTTCGTGGCCGAGGCGATATTCCTGCTGGGATTTATGGGCGCGGGGCTGTATTTCTATCCGTTCAGCGACCCGGATGCCGTCGAGCTCGCGTTGGCCGGTGGTCTGGGCCTGATGGCGCTGGCGATCCGCAACACCTCGAGCAAGACGCTGACCAAGAGCATCAGCCCCAGCACAATGATGACCGGCAACACGACGCAATTCGGCATCGATCTGTCGAGCTACCTTCGCGCACCGACCCGCGAACATCGGGTGGCTGTCCTGAAAAGCGGCAGCATCGTGCTCGGCTTCGTGCTGGGTGCTTTCCTCGGTGCCGTGCTCTATATGCAGATCGGTTTCTGGAGCGTGCTGCCGTTTGTCGTGATCATCGCGTATCTGGCCAGCCTGTCCTTCCGCAATCAGTTCGTGTGAGCGCGTTCATGACTATCAACAAAAGCCGGCTCGAATCGTTCAGTGATGGTGTGATTGGCGTGAGCCTGACGCTGATGCTCTATCAGATCCAGTTTCCAACGGAATTCAACTGGAATGGGCTGCGTTCGGAAGCCCCTCATTTCTTTGGCTACGTGCTGAGCTTCATTTACGTCGGCATTTACTGGAATAACCATCACCACCTGTTCCAGCTGGTGCGCGGCATCAACGGCAAGGTGATGTGGGCGAATCTGCATCTGTTGTTCTGGCTGACGATGATCCCGATCACCACCACCTGGACGGGCAAATCGGATTTCTCGGCGATTCCGACGGCACTCTACGCCTTCGTACTGTTCATGTGCGCGATCGCCTATTGGATTCTGGAGCGCGTCATCATCGCAACGGAGGGAAAGGATTCTTCCCTAGCGGGCACCATCGGCAAAGATCTGAAGGGCAAGCTGTCGCTGGTCGTGTATGCGTTGACAGTTGGCGTGAGTTTTTTCAGCACCACCGCCGCAACACTCATGCTGATTGCAATGGCGGCATTCTGGTTCTTCCCCGATTCGCGGATCGAGAAATATCTCCTGCTGCATTGATCTGAACCCCGCAAGTCTTTGCCGGCGCTCACGACGATGCGGATCACTCGGTGTCCTGTCTCATAGTTAATGGGAAGCCAATGACAGAAGAATCAAGAGGTTACACAGGACTGTCTCAAACTAATTGAGCCGGATTCTCACGGTAACTGGGCAAATCGAGCGATCTGTCTCACAGTTAATGGGTACACGAAGGCGGACGATGGCTAATCAGTTGGTCTGCCCCTGCGACGGCTGCCGGACGCTTCCCTTACAAGTCCCCGAACTTTCATGCGTCGGAACAGCAATCCGCTCTAGGCAAATGCAGTACCGCGAACGACGAGCGAGATGCTTGCGGTGGCTCTTTCCGGCTGCGGATTCAACCGGTCGATGCAACACCTAGAATCTGTGTGAGCAGTGGAGGTGTTGCAAATGAAACAGAGGCCGAGGATCTATTATTCCGAGACGCAGAAGGCACTCATGTGGGATCGCTGGCGCAAGGGAGATACGATTCATGAGATCGCCAGGTTATTTGATCGCGGGCACTCTTCAGTCCAGAGGATCTTGTCGGACGCGGGAGGCATTCGACCAGCACAACGCCATCGCGCCGCGCGAGCGTTGACGTTTGCCGAGCGTGAGGAGATATCGCGCTCGCTGGCGTTAGGGCTTTCGATTCGGGCCATTGCATCGCGGCTGAATCGCGCTCCGTCTACCATTAGCCGTGAGCTGGAGCGCAATGGGGGGCGGCAGAGCTATCGCGCGAGCCAGGCCGACGCACTGGCCTGGGAGCGAGCGCGTCGCCCGAAGCTTTGTAAGCTTGTCAGGAACCGGGTGCTGGCGCGGGTCGTCGCCGGCAAGCTGAGGCTGCAGTGGTCTCCCGAGCAGATTGCGGGCTGGCTCAAGCATGTCTATGCGGTCAACAAGGACTACCAGGTGTCACACGAGGCGATCTATCGTAGCCTTTACATTCAGGCGCGTGGCGCTTTGAAGAAGGAGTTGCTGGAGCATTTGCGGCGCTCGAGAGTCATGCGTCGGTCGCGCCAGTACACAATGAAGACTGAGGGACGCACCAACATCGCGGACGCCGTCTCGATCAGTGAACGTCCTGCCACGGCCGAAGATCGTGCGATACCAGGGCACTGGGAGGGCGACCTGCTATTCGGCGACGCTAACAGCCAAATCGCAACGCTGGTTGAACGCCAGAGCCGGTTCGTGATGCTGGTGAAGACGGCTGGCAAGGATTCTGAGGCCGTGGTCAACGCGCTGATCAAGCACGTCAGGAAGCTGCCGCAGGAGCTCTACAAATCGCTGACGTGGGATCGGGGCACAGAAATGGCCGGGCACAAGCGCTTCACTGTGGCGACAAATATTCAAGTCTATTTCTGCGACCCTCAGCATCCCTGGCAACGCGGTTCGAATGAAAACACGAACGGGCTCTTGAGACAGTACCTTCCGAAAGGAACCGATCTCTCGGTCTATTCGCAAGCCAAGCTCAATGCCATTGCCCGGCGGCTCAACGAACGCCCGCGCAAGACACTAAACTTCGATACACCGGCTGAACGATTCCATCAAGCTGTTGCGTTGACCGGTTGAATCCGCAGCCATGAGCGGCCATTGCACTTTGGTCGGCGAGCGTCAGCCATGCAGACATGAACCGACGCTGGCTCGAGTGGTGGCCATCGAGCCAGCGTGCGCCCTTGTGGATAACCCGCCTCACGTGACCCCGCGCCCCGGGAAAGAATGTAATGGCATGGATGGACCGCCTATTCCTTCGTGGGGTGATGCTTTCCCCAACCCATATAGTCATTCCGCATCTGAGTCGCCTCGTCAGCGTCCCGCGCCTCAAAGACCTTCAGTAACTTGGGCTTCTTCCATTCCGGAGGGTCCAGATTCACAAATTTTCCTTCTTCGCACAGAAGCACCGAATAGGAATCGCCGTTCTCGTTGAAGAATTCCCAAAGCTCGAATTTATTTGGCATGCTGCCTCCTCAAGGTACAAACGCCTTACCGCCCATGATGTCAATGTCAACTCGCTCATCGCGCTTGCCACCATCTTCGTTTTCTTTCCGTATTTCCGGGTTGTAAAAGGAGCGCTGATACATCGCATCCACACCTCCCGCCTTCCCGGTTGATAATACGAACTTCTTGGCATCCTTAATTGCCTGACTTCTGGTGCTACGCTGCTTGTTATTCATACGCGCCTCGATTCGCTCCAGCGCTTGAAGACCCCATTCCACGGTCGGTGGGCTTAGTTGGGGCCCCCACGTTTCGGCATCTCCCACGCCCGGATCACGATATCCAGCGCCTTGCGCCTGGATCTTTCCGCGATGGATATTCTCCTTCACCTTTGACCGACAGTAGTCGATGGCACGCTGGGTCGCCATGGCCAGCCATTGGCCGGGCGTCTTCTCTCCACTGAGCCCGGGCACCAGATCCTGCAGAGGATTGGGCGTGTATGTGCCCGGTGCCGAGCCACCGCCTCCATAGATCGGCGGTGAAGGTGCCGGTACCCCTTGTGCATGTGCCGACGGCAACAACCATTTGAATAGCTTGGCGATCCAGCCAAACCACGACGCAAAGGGATTGGCACCGGCATTGTCGGCCCCGGATTCTGCCTTTGCCATCGTCATGGCCGCCGTCTCAGGCGCCTCCGGTGTAGTCAGAGACTCGCCGTTATATAGAACATCGATCAGGCGATGGGCCGCATCATAGACGTAGTTTGTCACGTCTCCTTGCGGACTAGTAACCTGAATCTTTTGCCCTATCGCATCGTAGACGTACGCAGTCACGTTCTCCCCGAATACATACTGCGTCACCCGACCTCGGGAGTCGTACACATACTTGAGCGTGTCTCCGTCAATGTTCACCGCCTCAAGCAAACGGCCGGATGGATCGTACGCCAGTGCCCGCGCCGTCCGCGTGCCGTCTGTTGCCGTCAGCAGATTTCCCTGTGCATCGTAAGTCAGGCTCCATTGTTTGGCGATCGCACCGTCCTCTACCTCAGTTAGCGCCGTCATCAGCCCATTGGTGTCATAGCCATAGCTGTTGCTGGACACCGCGCCCGATGGCGCTGCGTTGAGCCCTTGGCTGCCGTTGGCGTCGGCTGTGGGAAACCACCCATGGGCGGTCATTTGACCCATCCCGTCGTAGGTGAAATAGTCGACCCGCCCGGGCGCAGCCACCTTCAGCGGCAGATTCCACGTCGGATGCCACTCGGTGGTAGTAGTTTTTGCGTCGGCCGTGCCGTAGCCTTCGACCCGCTGGGTTTCACGGCCGAGCGCGTCGTAGCTGTAGCGCGTGTCATTCCCGTTCCGGTCGATAGTGCGGCTGACGTTGTTGCCGGCGTCATACTGGACGGTGTTGAATGGATCGCCGACGGGGCTGGACCCTGATGCCCCGGTCGGCTGTCGCAGTTTGCCAGCCAATTGGTAGTTGAAGCTAACTGCCTGGTGTCGAAAGGAAGCGCTTTGCACTCTACGTGGACATAGCCACCGCGAAAATTCAATTGTTTCGATTGACTTGATTAGCCAACTCAATTGGAATCTGTCGCCGTTATCCGGTTTTATTGGCGCCGCCCGCGACTGGTGGCGCAGATATTGGCGTTCGGGGTAAATCGGCGCCTGCGCAAAGCGGCCAGCGCCTTCCCATTTCGGGATGACGCAGCGGGTTATTCACCAAAAATATCAGCGCGATATTGACGATAATCAATTCAATATCGATAAGGGATCACCGAGGAAAAGCGGCAGGCTTGTTGACGGATTCGCCGAAGAGAATGGAGAGCCACTTGGGCCGTCCAGAAAGAAATTGAGCCGTCTTGAAGACGGCTCGGATCCCCGCGTACTTGTTGCAACGCAACTGTTCCATAACCGGCGCCTCTGCGGGCGGCCATGAAAGCCTGCCGGAACAAGTTGGCTGCCGGCCCGCGGTGACCCCTCCGGTCACATATGCATTCCCAACGTGTTCAGCCGGGCCAGCGAGATGACATTCTGGCGATGAAATATTTCGGAAATAAGAAGCTGGTGAGCCGCCAAAAGCACAATTGCATGAATCTCGAGACAAGCGCAACTTCCGGCGCAGTGGCCGATCAGTAGAATGAACCGACCTTACCGGGGAGCCGACATGAAACGTGATCCAGGCGTATCAACAGAGACCACGGCTGAGGGGCTTGCAGCCCTGATCTATCACATTGCCCATGGCGCCAGCCAGGGCCAGCTCGACCCCGAATTCGTGCGCAAGCTATGCAAGCGCGTGGACAAGGAAATCGAGGCCATGGAGGACACCGACAAGCTCACGGCGCCCGACCGTGACCGGCTGCACCATGCCGTGCAGACCCTGCGCGCCACGGCCGATGCCGAGGAAGGCGCATTGCTGACCCGGGCGCTGGAACGGCTGCGTTCGGTCGATGCCGAGGCCAGCAAGGCGAACCCGGCAGGCCACCCCGCGGACAGCGCGGCAGCCTGAAGCTGTCCTGAGGACGATGCAAGGCGGGCGCAGCGGTGTGCAAGGCGCGCCAGCATACGGAATTCCGCTGGCATCCCGCCAACGCGCGCCCCAATGCAGAATGCAGAACGCAGAACGCCCCTCCTCCCGCCAAGCCGGGTGAGGGGCGTTTGTTATCCGGCAGGTGCGGGGGGAAAGGCCCCGTCTGCCGGTTGTCTCCCTGCCTTAGAAGCGGTGACGGATACCGACCACGGCGCCGGTCTGGTTGGCACCCGGGGTCACCGGAGCCGAGCTGCTCATCGACAGTGCCGACGAGTCCTTGTTCTTCGTGTAGGCGACGTTCAGGTAGACGTCGGTACGCTTCGAGAACGAGTAGTCGGCCGACAGCACGAACATCCACGGGTCATTGCCGCTGTTATGCGCGTCCTGGTAGTAGGCAGCGCCCGTCAGCGACAGGGCCGGCGTCACGCGGTACAGACCACCCAGCCAGTACACGTTGTTGCGCGACGAGGCAGCCGTTGCGCTCGACGTGCCGTCATCACGCATCCAGCGGTAGCCGGCGAACAGCTTGGCAACGCCCAGGTCGTACGAACCGCCAACGGCCCAGCGCTTGACGGCGCGGTCGTCGGTGGCAATGGTGTTGCCCTGGTACTGGTCGTAGGCGGTGCCCACCGAGAACGCGCCTGCCGAGTAGGCCAGGCCGGCGCCGAAGTTGCGGCCAACCTTGTAGTTGCCCGGCACTTCCGTGCTGCCCGACACGGTCGAATCGCGACCCGTGCTGTAGAAGGCGGTACCGGTCAGGCCACCGAACTTGCCCGTGTACTTGATGGCGTTGTCGGCGCGACCGTTGAAGGCCGAATCAACCGAGTTCAGCGAGTACTTCGGGCCAACGCCCATCGGGTCGTAGGCACCGAACAGGTCGTACAGCGAGTTCTGTTGACGACCCAGCGTCACGGCGCCGAAATTGCCTTGCAGGCCGACGAAAGCCTGGCGGCCGAACAGGCGGCTGCCCTGGCCCGACGTGCCGGTGTCGACGTCGAAGCCCGATTCCAGGGTGAAGATGGCCTTCAGGCCGCCACCGAGGTCTTCGGCGCCACGCAGGCCCCAGCGCGAACCGGACATGTTGCCCGAGCTCACCATCGCCTTGCTGCCCGTGGCTGCCGGCGGCGTGCCCGAGTGGTTGGCGAACTCGATGCCGGCGTCGACGATGCCGTACAGCGTCACGGAGGTGTTGGACTGTGCCGATGCAACGCCGGAAATAGCGCAGGTACCCGCTGCCGCCAGAGCAAATAGTGCTTTCTTCACTGTGAGTTTCTCGTATTTGTTAAGACATTGAGATGCTTCCCCGTCACTATTCCAGAACGGGGCTACGAGATCGCACTGCCGCTTTCCGAAACGATGACCTGTGGGGGCAGGCGAATTGTTTCAGCTGAATATGAAATCCATGTGTCTGTTGCATCTCTGCAACGGATTGGCACCCCCTACTTCAGTGGGAGTTTTGGCGGATGGCAGCGAAGAATGCGGGTTTTCCCCACCCGCCTTTTGGTAGGATGCACACTTTTCCGTGAAAGGCATTTGACAGGTCCGTGACGGTGCGCACCGGCCCTGCCTCGCCTTGCGTCAATGCGCCTGGATTCCTACAAGACCTATATCGCCCCACGGCTTGCCCAGTTCAGGCAGCACCTGCGCCGGCCCACCCGCCGCACGGTACTGCTGGCCCTGGCCGCCGCCCCGGCGCTGTTCCTGCTGTACCTGCTGCTGCTGATCCCGTTTACGCCCGGCATCAGCGACATCCGCAAGGCCAAGTCCGAGCAGCCGGCCCAGGTGCTGTCGGCCGATGGCAAGGAACTGGCCGTCTACCGCTGGGCCAACCGCGACTGGGTCAAGCTGGCCGATATCTCGCCCAATGTCGTCAATGCGCTGATCGCCACCGAGGATCACCGCTTCTACCAGCACTTCGGGCTGGACTGGCGCCGGACCGCATCGGCGGCGCTGCACACGTTCTCGGGCAACCGCCAGGGCGGATCGACCATCACCCAGCAGCTGGCGCGCAACCGCTATCCCGACGAGATCGGCCGGGCCCCGACGCTGACGCGCAAGCTCAAGGAAGCCGTCACCGCGCTGAAGATCGAGGCGCTCTATTCCAAGGACGAGATCCTCGAGACGTACCTGAATACGGTGCCGTTCCTGTACAACGCGTTCGGCATCGAGATGGCCGCGCGCACGTATTTCGACAAGTCCGCCCGCCAGCTTGACGTGCTGGAAGCCGCCACGCTGATCGGCATGCTCAAGGGCAACAGCTACTACAACCCGGTGCTGAACCCGCAGCGCGCGCTGGAGCGCCGCAACATCGTGCTGGCGCAGATGGTCAAGTACGGCAAGCTCGACGCCGGCCGCTACCAGACGCTGTCCAGGCGTCCGCTGCGCATCGATTTCGAGCGCCAGGTAGAGGAACCGGGCCCGGCTGCCCACTTTGCGCAGCAACTGCGCAAGTGGCTGATCTCGTGGGCCGACAGCAACGACTACAACCTGTACACCGACGGCCTGGTCATTCATACGACCATCGACGCGCGCCTGCAGGCCATGGCCAACCAGGCGCTGGCGCGCCAGGGCAACCAGCTGCAGTCGATTGCCAATGCCGCCTGGGCGCCCCGCGCCGGCTGGGCCGAAAGCCGCGGCCTGGTGCAGCAGTTCGTGCGCGAAACGCCCGAGTACCGCGCCGCCGTGGCCGGCGGCCAGACCGATGCCGACGCGCTGAACCACCTGATGCGCGACAACGCGTTCATGCTGACCCTGCGCCAGAACAAGACCCGCGTGCAGGCCGGCTTCATGGCGCTGGACCCCGCCACCGGCGAGATCCGTGCCTGGGTGGGCAGCCGCGACTTTACCGTGGACGCCTTCGACCACGTGGCCCAGGCGCGCCGCCAGCCCGGCTCCACGTTCAAGCCCTTTGTCTACGGCGCCGCGTTCGCGCGCGGGCAGAGCCCCGACGAAACGTTTATCGACCAGCCCGTGGAGATCAAGCTCGCCGGGGGCGAAATCTGGCGCCCGACCGACGAATCGGCTGCCACCGGACGCGCGATGAGCCTGCGCGACGGCCTGGTCTACTCGAAGAACACCATCACGGCGCAACTGGTGCAGAACCTGGGTGCAGACCGCGTGGCACGGCTGGCCCGTGCCATGGGCGTGCGCGACAGCAAACTGGAGGAAGTGCCATCTCTGGCGCTGGGCACGAGCCCGGTCACGCTCAAGGAAATGGTCAGCGCGTATGGCACGATCGCCAATGGCGGCCAGTACATCGCGCCATCGATGATCACGCACATCACGGACCGCGATGGCAAGGAACTGGCCCGCTTCCGTCCCGCATCGGCGGAGCGCGCACTGTCTGCCACCGCCAACGACACGCTGCTGGACGTGATGCGCGACGTGGTCGATCGCGGTACCGGCACGGCCATCCGCACGCGCTACGGCATTCGCGCCGACGTGGCCGGCAAGACCGGTACGACCCAGGACAACGCCGACGGCTGGTTCATCCTGATGCATCCGCAACTGGTCGCCGGTGCGTGGGTGGGATTCAACGACAGCCGCGTGACGCTGCGCAGCGACTACTGGGGCCAGGGTGCGCACAGCGCCCTGCCCATGGTGGGCGATTTCTTCCAGCACGCCCTGCGCGCCCGCATCGTCGATCCGCGCGCGCGGTTTGCCGAAGTCGACGAGAAGACCTGGTATTCGGGGCTGACCGAAACGGTGCGCGGCTGGTACCAGAAGCTGTTCGCCTCGAACAAGAAGGATGACAGCGCGCCGCTGCCGCGCCCGGCACCGCGCCGGCCAGCGCTGCCGGCCACCGACGCCGACGCCATGCCGCCGGCTTCGGCGCCGGCAACCACTGCATCGGCGGACAACAGCATGGCGCTCGATCCCGGTGAAGTCGTGGAGGCCTCGCCGACAGGCGGACCCGGTGGGCCGGGCGGCCATGAGGTGGAAGCATCGAGCGAGCCATCGGCACTGCCCCTGACGCCATTCCCGGCACCCTCCTCGGCGCCCGCAGCCGCCTCGGCACCCGCGCCGCTCTGAGGCGCCTCCCCTGCCGCGTGCGGGCAGGGGGCGCGCATCCGTCCGACCTGATTTACTTCGCGATCCTGAGCCGGCCGCGATGCAGCGCGCGCAGCGATGCATCGGACAGCGACAGCGGCGGTTCCGGCGACGGGCGGGCCAGCAGGTAGCCCTGGGCCAGGTCGATACCCAGGTCACGGCACACCAGCAAATCCTCTTCGCGCTCGATCCCCTCGGCAATCAGCCGCGTGCCGGCCGTGCGAGCCAGCTTGCATAGCGCCTGCAGCGCCTCGCGCTGAAACGGCGACGACGCCACGCCGTCGATGATGACGCGCGCAATCTTCACGTAATCGGGCTGCAGGGCGATCCATTGCCCCAGGCTGGCGTGTCCCGTGCCATAGTCGTCCAGCGCGAATTGCGCCCCACGGCTGCGGATCGAGAACACGGCCTTGGCCAGCGTTTCCAGCGGCCCCAGCGGCGCCTGTTCGGTCAACTCCAGCACGATGCGGTCAGACTGCAGCCCCTGCGCCTGCAGGAACGTGCGTACGTCGTCGCGGGTGTCCTCGATATCGCGGATCGAATCGGCGCTGTAGTTCAGGAACAGCTTGCCGGGGAGGTCGAATTCCATGAACGCGCGGATCGAGATACGCGCGGCCAGCCGTTCGAGTTCCACGTGCTTGCCTACGCGTGCCGCTTCGGCAAACAGCGCGACAGGGCTCTCCAGCGGCGTTCCCATCGGGCCGCGGATCAGTGCCTCGTATCCAAACACATCGCCCGTGACGAGCGAGCCGATCGGCTGGAAAACCGGCCGCAGCAGTTGTTGTTCGAGGCAATCGGCTATGGATGGCGTCAGGGGTCGCGACAAGGCTTGCACTCAAACTGGCTAGGAATCGTTCTTGTACGAATCATGCAGTGGGCCGATGCCACTCCCACTGCTGAACTATCGGCAAGACCCGGCCCGACTTGAGACATCGCACGTACTGCTTTGGGAGGGTAAGTGTCTCCCCCGCCCCTTCCTGACAGACCCCGAAATCCCCCTGAAAGCTCCCTGTATCGGCCCTGAACGCGGCCTAGACCAGCCCGATATCGCGCGGCCGGCTGCCCGGAAAGACCTGCGCCAGGCGGCTGTCGTCCAGCCCGTAGAGCCTGCGGAACAGCCCGCCCAGCACCATCCGGTAGTCGTTGAGCACCGGATAGTCGCGGTTCTGGTTCAGGCTTGACTGGGCAACGGCAACCTGTTCGCCCACGATGCGCCCGCCCCGCACGTTGCCGCCCGCCACCCAGTAGACCGTGCCGTGGCCGTGGTCGGTGCCGCGCGTGCCGTTCTCGCGAAAGGTGCGCCCGAACTCGGAGATCGCCACCACGGTGGTATTGCGCCACGCCGGCCCCATTTCCTCCGAAAACCCGGCAATGCCACGCCCCAGGTTGTCCAGCAGATTGGCCAGCTGACCCTGTGCGCCGCCCTGGTTGACGTGCGTGTCCCAGCCGCCCACGTCGATAAAGCCAAGGTTGAATTTCTCGCGCATCAGACCGGCCATGCGGCGGGCCTCCTGCTCGAATCCGCGCGCCGTCAGCGCCCGCCGGTTGGCCGCCTGCATCTCCTGCATGCGACCGGACATGGTTTCGCTCGCCGCGCCGTCGCTGGCCGCGCGCATGGCCGCCTCGTGCTTGCGCATGGCCTCGGCCTGCTCGGCCACGGTCTGGCGCAGGTCGAAACCTTCGGCGATCAGTGACTCGAAGCGCGTGCCCTTGTACATCTGCGCCAGCGTTTGCGTCTGGTGCGCATCGAACGGTGCGCGGCCGGTGCCCTTGAGCGAGACGTTCGGCACATTTGCCGTACCGGACAACACCATCGGCAAGCCATCGGTGAACGCCACCGGTGCCGCCTGCCCGCCCATGGCCTGCGTCAGGCGGTTCAGGAAGCCGCTGCCTTTGGGTGCGCCTTCGCCATGGCCGTCGCCGGCCAGGCCCGCCTCGATGCCGTCCTGGGTTTCAAAGTGACTGCGCGACATGTCGCTGGTGCCCGCAAACGGCACGAACGCAAGCTGCTGGCGCTGCCACATCGGCAACACCGTCGCACCCAGCGCCGGATGCAGCGCCCAGGCATCGGCCCCCAGCGCCAGGGCGGCTGCGGGGTCAGGCGTGGCGCCCTGCGCCACCGGCGGCCGGATGGCGATATTGGGGCGCGACGCGTAGTAGAAATCGCTCCCGGCCGGCACCAGCACATTGGCCGCGTCATAGCCGCCGCGCAGGAATACCAGCAGGAAGCGCGCATCGGCCTGTGCCGGCAACGCGAACACGCGCGATGTCACGGTCGGCAGCGTCAGCGCAAGGCCGGCGCCGCCCATCGCCCTGAGCCAGTGGCGTCGATTCATGATTGCCCCTCTTGTTGGATTGCCATCGCGGTTGCCCTATCGCTGCATCCATTCCGGCGAACTGAGCAGCACGGCATTCCATTCTTGCTGCGAACCCGCCTGGCCCAGCGCCTGGCGCGTGGCCGTGCCCAGCGTGCCCTCGATGGTGTCGTAGAACATGCGGTTGTTCGGCATCGGGAAGCCGCGCTGCGCGGCGGGCTGCCCGCTCTCGTCCGAGAACAGTCCGGCCGGCCCGCTGCCGATGGTGCGCGCGATCTCGAAACGCTTGACCAGCTGGCCCGAGCTGGCCCATGCGCTTTCGCTCAGCGGATAGCCATCGGGCGCCACGTGGCCGTAGAGAGGCTCGCCAAGCTGGTTCAGCCAGTTGATCATCGGACGCAGGTTCGACACCGGCCGGCCGTCGTAGGCCAGCCGCATCGACGACACCACGAAGACCATCGGGTCCTTGAACTTGCGCGCACCTTCGGCGGCCGACTGGTCGAACCAGTGCGACAGGAACATCGTGTGCAGCACCGCGCCGATATCGCCATCGGTGCGCGTGAACGTCGCGGCCATCTGCACCACGAGCTGCGGCGGCGGATTGTCGGAGACGAAGTAGGTAGCCAGCTTTGCCGACACAAAGCGCGCCGTGGCCGGCTCGCGCGCCAGGATCGACACGGCCTGTTCCACCTCGGCAAACCCGCGCGGATCGATGGCATGGCCCAGCAGCGTCTTGGCCCCGAAGTCGTGGCGGTTCGGATTGAACTCGAACAGGCCATCGCTACGGTACAGCGCCGCGCGCTCGGCAGACAGCCGGGGGGGCTCGCCGCGCACGTTGATGCCAAGCCCGGTCAGCACGCGCGCCAGCTCCTGCACGTCCTGCTGGGTATAGCGCGACCCGCTCGGGCCGCCCGACACGCCCAGCGTATGCAGCTCCATCAGCTCGCGCGCGTAGTTCTCGTTGATGCGATTGGCCGCGCTCTGGGCGTTGTCCAGGTATTCGAGCATGGCCGGCGACGTCACCGTGGCCATCAGCAGGTCGCGGAACTTGCCCAGCGCATGCGGCCGGATCGCGCGCGCCTCGAAATCGGCCAGCGCGTAGCGGACCTGCCCCTTGCCCGAGTAGACGTTGAAATGGTTCAGCCAGAACCAGGTCATCTGCTCGCGCAACTGCGCGGGCGAATAGAGCGCGCGCAGCAGGTGGCGGCGGCCGGTATCGATCACAAGATCGCGCCCCTGGCGGTTCAGCGCTTCGCGGGCCTGCTGCTTTTCGGTCTCGTCGGTCAGCGCCTGGATGCGCTGGCGCTCGGCGCGCAGGGCCTGGGTCCGCTGCAGCGCATCGCCCTGGCTGACCGGCAGGGCAGCAATGGCCTGGGCCAGCGGCGGCGGATCCGCCAGCGGCATCCTGATCTGTTCGTCGAGATAGCGCCGCCTTCCGATGGCCTGCAGCCGTTGCACGCTGGCCTGGTCGGCGCCAAAGCTGATGGTGTTGAGCCAGCGCAGGTCTGCCGACGACAGCTTGCCATGCGGCACCGCATCATTGGGCACCGTCGACGCACAGGCAGCCAGCGCCGCCGACATCGCCAGCGCTGCCAGCCATGCCAGCAAACCCGGCACCCGCCAATGCCGCAACCTGCCGAACTGTCGGTCTTCCATAGGCCCATGTCCCCTTTGTCGTGCGCCGTGCGTCTTGCGTACACATCGCGTGCCGGAATGCCGGTTTGACGTCTGGCGCGCCGCTTGGTTGACCGCCCTGCCCCCACAGTCTGTTACCAAAACTTTCCCGCCGGGCCGCACGAACATCCGCAAATCTATTTTGCATACAATTTACGGATACAATGAACGGCACAACCAGCCCGGGCGAACCGCCCCGGGCCAGGCTCAACCAGAATCATCACGGAGGACAGACATGACCGCACACGCCGCCACCTCGCAGCACATTCCCGCACTGGCACCGCTCGAGCAGTATCTGGAAGCCCATCGCACGGGCAAGGCCGAGTACATCTTCCAGGCGTTCCACGCCGATGCCCGCATCATTTCGTTCCGCGACGGCGCCCTGCATTCGCTGACGGTGGACGAATTCTCGAAGCGCTTCCAGGGCCAGCCGCAGCCAGACGAGGCCCAGCGCCGCCGCCATATCGCCAGCTTCGACGTGGTGGGCAACGCCGCCACGGCCAAGATCGTGCTGGACTACCCCGAGGTGACGTTCACCGACTATATGAACCTGCTGCAGATCGATGGCGTGTGGAAGATCGCCAACAAGACGTTCAGCGCGGCCCCCAAGACCAGGTAAGCACCCCGCCGGGATCGGCACCGCCCTGTCATCGTCGCGTCACAGAGCCCCGTGACAATGCGCGACGATGACAGGCGCGGGAGCCTGCGTAGCCGGTTTTGCGGCAGCGCAGCGCAAATATTCCTTGACGCCTGATTTTTCGGCACTTCAATGAAAACGTTTTCATCCTGAAGTGCGCCATCAGACGAGGAATGCATGCCAACATCCCGCCGCGCCGCCCTGCCGCCCCGCCTGGCTTCTGCCGAACCTGGCCAAGGCGTGACGCTGGCCGATGTCGCGCTGGCCGCCAAGGTGTCGCTGGCCACCGCATCGCGCGTCTTCAGCCATCCGCAACTGGTGCGCGAGGCCACCGCCCAGCGCGTGCACGAGGCCGCGCGGCGGCTGTCGTTCCGCCCCAACCTGCTGGGCGCCAAGCTGCGCGCGCAACGCACGCGCATCGTTGGCGTCATGCTGCCTACGCTGGACAACGCGGTGTTTGCCGAATGCTGGCGCGGAATTGAAGAATCGGCCATGGCAGCAGGCTACTCCCTGATGCTGGTCACCAGCAACTACGATCCGGCCCGCGAAAGGGAGCGCATCGAATACCTGCTGCGCCACCGCGTCGACGGCATGGTGCTGACCGTGGCCGATGCCGGCGACAGCACCGTGCTGGACCAGCTCGACCAGGAATCGGTGCCTTATGTGCTGGCCTACAACCAGGTATCGCGCGACAGTGCCGAGCGCGGCCGGCACTCGGTGTCGGTGGACAACCAGACCAGCGCCTGCGAGGGCGTCAACGCACTGATCGCGGCCGGCCACCGGCGCATCGCCGTGATTTCGGGCGCCTTTACCGCGTCAGACCGTGCCCGGCAACGCTTTGCCGGCTATGCCGATGCCATGCGCGCCCATGGCCTGCCGATACGCGACCCGGTCAACCTGCCGTCCCACACCGCCAGCAACGCGCCCCAGATCCAGGCACTGATGGCCTTGGCCGACGCCCCCACCGCGTTTTTCTGCACCAACGACCTGCTCGCCATCGGCGTGATTTCCGATCTCAAGCGCCTGGGCCTGCGCGTGCCGCGCGATGTCTCCGTGCTGGGTTACGACGGTATCGCGCTGGGCGCGCTGGTGGAACCGCCGCTTGCCACCGTGATCCAGCCCAACGCCGACATCGGCACGCAGGCCATCACCCAGTTGCTGCACCGGCTGGATGTTGGCTCGGCCGGTGCCGACGGCCACGCCATGCTGCTGCCGCACGCACTACGTATCGAGGGCACCGTCAGCGCGCCCGCAGTTCCTGCCTGATCCGACCGACCACCGACTGACCGACTGACCTAACCAGGGAGCCTTACATGTCGACGCAATCCTTCTGGCGCCGTCCGCTGCGCTGGCTGGCCACCGCCGCCGCTGTCGCCACCACCTTCGCCGCCTTCAGCCAGGGCGCCGCCGCACAGACCGCCATCTGCTACAACTGCCCGCCCGAATGGGCCGACTGGGCCGCGCAGATCCGCGCGATCAAGGAAAAGACCGGCGTCACCGTGCCATTCGACAACAAGAACTCGGGCCAGTCGCTGGCGCAACTGGTGGCCGAAAAGGCCGCGCCGGTGGCCGACGTGACCTACCTGGGCGTGACCTTCGGCATCCAGGCCAAGGCCGATGGCGTGACGCAGCCGTACAAGCCGGCCCACTGGAACGATATCCCCGACGGCCTGAAGGACCCGCAGGGCAACTGGTTTGCCATCCACTCGGGCACGCTGGGCTTCATGGTCAACGTCGACGCGCTGCGCGGCAAGCCCGTGCCGCAGTCGTGGGCCGACCTGCTCAAGCCCGAATACAAGGGCCTGGTGGGCTATCTCGACCCGGCCAGCGCCTTTGTCGGCTATGTGGGCGCCGTGGCCGTGAACCAGGCCATGGGCGGTTCGCTGGACAACTTCGGGCCGGCCTTCAAGTACTTCCGCGACCTGCAGAAGAACCAGCCCATCGTGCCGAAGCAGACCGCCTATGCGCGCGTGCTGTCCGGCGAGATCCCCATCCTGCTCGACTACGACTTCAACGCCTACCGCGCCCGGTACAAGGACCGCGCCAACGTGGCCTTCGTGATCCCGAAGGAAGGCACGCTGGTGGTGCCGTACGTGATGAGCCTGGTGAACAACGCGCCGCACGCTGCCGATGGCCGCAAGGTGCTGGACTTCGTGCTGTCCGACCAGGGCCAGGCGCTGTGGGCCAACGCCTACCTGCGTCCGGTGCGCAACGTGCCGATGCCGGCCGAAGTGCAGTCGCGCTTCCTGCCCGCCGCCGACTACGCGCGCGCCAAGCCGGTGGACTTTGGCAAGATGGCCCAGTCGCAGAAGGCGTTCAGCGACCAGTACCTGAAGGAAGTGCGCTAGGCCCCCGGCCCGCGCCCCGCACCATGACCCAGCGATCCCCCGCCCTGTTCCTGTTTGCGCTGCCCGCGCTGCTCGTGTTCCTGGCGTTCTTCTGCCTGCCGATGGCCCGGCTGATCGAAGTCAGCCTGACCGGCGGGGACGGCGCGGGGGTCTACTGGACCGTGCTCACCAGTGCCCGCTACCTGCACAGCCTGATGGTGACCGTGGTGCTGTCGGCACTGGTCACACTGGCGACGCTGGTAATCGCCGGCATCGCCGGCACCTTCCTGCAACGCCACCCGGTGCCCGGCAAGCCCGTGCTGGTTGCAATGCTGACCTTTCCGCTGGCGTTCCCCGGCGTGGTGATCGGCTTCATGGTCATCATGCTCGGCGGCCGCAATGGCCTGCTGGCAAGCATTGGCGACCTGCTGGCCGGCGAGCGCTGGACCTTTGCCTACGGGCTGGCCGGGCTGTTCGTCGGCTATCTGTATTTCTCGATTCCGCGCGTGATCCTGACCGTGATGGCCGCCGTGGAAAAGCTCGACCCCTCTCTGGAGGAAGCCGCCCGCTCGCTCGGGGCCAGCCCCTGGCGCGTGGTGCGCGACGTGATGCTGCCCGCGCTGATGCCGGCCATGCTGTCCAGCGGCGCAATCTGCTTTGCCACCAGCATGGGGGCGTTCGGCACGGCCTTTACGCTTGCCACGCAGCTCGACGTGCTGCCGCTGACGATCTACAACGAATTCACCAACTACGCCAACTTCGGCATGGCCGCCGCGCTGTCGATCCTGCTTGGCGTGGTCACCTGGGCCCTGCTGGCGCTGGCGCGCTGGTACTCCGGCGATACGGTCGCCGCGACGGCCTGAACGGCCATCCTTGCCAAGGACTATCGATGACCGCCCAACCCCGCCGCGCCGGCTACTGGCTGCAACTGACGCTGACCCTGCTGGTCTGCGCCTTCATGACCGTGCCCGTGGTGCTGTCCGTGCTGGCCGGCCTGACCAACAACATCTTCGTCGGCCTGTCGAGCGGGCTGACCACGCGCTGGCTGGAAGAAGTCTGGTCGCTCTATCGCAACACCATCTTCCTGTCGCTGGGCATCGCGCTGGCCTGCGTGGCCTGCACGCTGGTGATTGGCGTGCCCGCCGCCTACTACATGGCGCTGCGGCGCAACCGCGTGACGCGGCTGATCGAGGAACTGCTGATGCTGCCCGTGGCGCTGCCCGGGCTGGCCACGGCGCTGGGCCTGATCCTGCTCTACGGCAGCTGGCAGGGCCTGCGCACGAGCTGGGTGTTCATCCTGATCGGCCATGTGGTGTTCACGCTGCCGTTCATGGTGCGGGCGGTGCTGGCGATCCTGTCGGCCATCGACATCCGCACGCTCGAAGATGCCGCCGCGAGCCTGGGCGCCACCCGCCTGCAACGCTTTTTCACGGTGGTGCTGCCAAACTGCCGCCAGGGCATCCTGGCCGGCGCGCTGATGGTGGTGACGCTGTCGGTGGGCGAATTCAACCTGACCTGGATGCTGCACACGCCCACCACGCAGACGCTGCCCGTGGGCCTGGCCGACAGCTATGCGTCGATGCGGCTCGAAATCGGGTCTGCCTACACCATCGTGTTCTTCGTCATGATCATTCCGATGCTCGTGTTCATGCAGGCCGTCAGCGCACTGGGGGCCCGCACACGCCGCCACGCGCCGGTTGCCGAACCCGCCCCGGACACACCTGCGGCCCTGTCCCAGACCGTCCCCGCCGTCCCCAACGCCTCCACCGTTCCAGGAAGCCGCCATGCATGAACCCACCCCCATCCGCCTGCGCCAGTGCGCCAAGACGTTCGCAGACGGCACGCTGGCGCTGCAGCCGCTGGACCTGGATATCGGCGCCGGCGAGACCGTGGTGCTGCTGGGGCCGTCGGGCTGCGGCAAGACCACCACGCTGCGCATCATCGCCGGACTGGAACAGCCCGATGCCGGTGGCGAGGTCTGGTTTGGCGACACACGCGTGACCGACCAGCCCATCGAGCAGCGCGGCGTGGGCATGGTGTTCCAGAACTACGCGCTGTTTCCAAACATGAGCGTGGCCGGGAACATCGCCTATGGCCTGCGCGTGCGCCGCGTGGACAGCGCCGCACGCAAGCGCCGCGTGGACGAGATGCTGGCGATGATGCATCTGGAGCCGTTTGCCGACCGCCGCATCGACCAGCTCTCGGGCGGCCAGCGCCAGCGTGTGGCGCTGGCACGCGCCATTGCCGTGCAGCCGCGCGTGCTGCTGCTGGACGAACCGCTGACCGCGCTCGACGCCAAGTTGCGCGATGCGCTGCGCGCCGACATCAACCAGCTGCTGCGCAGCCTGCATATCACCGCCGTGTACGTCACGCATGACCAGGCCGAGGCCATGGCGCTGGGCGACCGCGTCATCGTGATGGACAAGGGCCGCATCGCCCAGGCCGGCACGCCGCAGGACATCTATCGCGCGCCGGCCAACGCGTTCGTGGCCGACTTCATCGGCACCATGAACCACCTGCCGGGCACGGCCGAAGCGGGCCGCTGGCGCGTGCCGGGCGGCACGGTGCCGATGGGGCCGCCAGACGATGCGCCAATCACATCCACCGCCCGCCTGATGTTCCGGCCCGAGGACGTGGCGCTGGTGCATGCCGGCGACGCCCATGTGGAAGGCACGGTCGTCACCGCGCTGTTCCTGGGCAACCACACGCGGCTGCTGGTCGATGTGGGCGCCACCGCGCCGCTGATCGTCGACACCGCGCGGCGCGACGCATGGGCCGCCGGCACCCGCGTAGGCCTGCGCATCGATACCCAACACCTGATCACGCTTTGCCAAGCAGCATGACCCACGCAAACCCCATGCCCTACCTGGTGGCGCAACTGACCGATCTGCATATCAAGGCCGGCGGCAAGCTGTCCTACCGCATGGTGGACACGGCCGGTGCGCTGCATACGGCCATCGACACGCTGCTGGCCGCCCCGCAACTGCCCGATATCGTCGTGGTCACCGGCGATCTGGTCGACTTCGGCGACGCGCACGAGTACCGCTTCCTGCGCGATATCCTGCAGCGCCTGCCGATGCCGGTAAAGCTGCTGCCCGGCAATCACGACCACCGCACGTCGCTGCGCAGCGTGTTTCACGATCACGACTACCTGTTCGCCAACGGCGACGGCGAGGCGCCGATGCACTACGCCGTCGATGCCGGCCCGCTGCGGCTGGTGGGATTCGACTGCACCGTGCCCGGCAAGCCCGGCGGCCGCGCCGATGCCGATGGGCTGGCCTGGCTCGATGCGGCGCTGTCCGCCGCGCCGCAGCAGCCCACGCTGGTCATGCTGCACCACCCACCGTTCCATACCGGCATCGGCCACATGGACGTGCAGGGGCTGGAAAACACAGCCGGCCTGGAAGCGGTGATCGTCCGGCACCCGCAGGTGGAACGCGTGATCTGCGGCCATCTGCACCGGCAGATCACGCGCCGCTTTGGCGGCACCATCGCCATGACCGCGCCGGGCCCTGCGCACCAGGTGGCGCTGGACCTGGACCCGCAGGCGCCATCGTGCTTCCGCATGGAGCCGCCGGGCTACCTGCTGCACTGGTGGCACCCGCAACACGGGCTGGTCACGCACCTGGCGGCCATCGGCGACCACGGGGCGCGGCATCCGTTCTTCGACGCGAACGGCAAGCTGATCGACTGACGGCACCGGCACACGCGCCGTGCGCGTGCCGGTGCCATTGGCGTACCATTGTCGGCTTCTCTCGATTTACGGACCAACGTTCCGCTAGGCGGAACTATGCGACACCCCGACATGGACCTGCTCCTCCTCAGCAATTCGACTTCGGACGAGGGTTACCTCGTTCATGCTGCCCAAGCCATCGCCGAACTGGCCGATGGCCGTACCGACGCCCTGTTCGTGCCTTACGCGGGCGTGACGCGCGACTGGGACAGCTACGCCGCCCAGGTGCGCGAGGCCTTCGCGCAGAACGGCATCGCGGTGCGGTCGCTGCACGAGCAGGCCGATACGCTGGCTGCGGTCAACGCCGCCACGCTGATCGTGGTGGGCGGCGGCAATACGTTCCGCCTGCTGCAGGTGCTGCGCCAGCAGGGCCTGCTGGCGCCCATGGCCGCCCGCGTGCGCAGCGGCGCCGCGCGCTATATCGGCTGGAGCGCCGGGTCCAACCTGGCCACGCCGACCATCCGCACGACCAACGACATGCCGGTGGTGGACCCGGGCGGTTTCGACGCACTGAACCTGGTGCCCTTCCAGATCAACCCGCACTACTACAACCTGGAAATCGAAGGCTTCCGTGGCGAGACGCGCGACCAGCGGCTGGCCGAATTCACGACGCTGTCGCCGGATACCCCGGTGCTCGGTCTGCCCGAGGGCAACTGGCTGCGCGTGTCGGACGACCAATGCGTGCTGAACGGCCCGCACGCCGCCCGCTGGTTCCTCGATGCGACAACCTGGGACGTAACCGCCGGGCCGCTGTCGATTCCGGTCTGACCGGCCCTGCATCCGGACAAAAAAATACCCGCAGCCGGGAGGAGCGGGTATGAGAAGTGGTATGGACAAGTCGCGGAATTCGTCCACGGGAAAATGCTGGCATCGCACCACTACGCTGCCAATAATCTTTCCGGACTAGAGGCCGTTATCCATCACATGGGCTGGCGCCGCGCAACCCGGCGCGCCCCCAATGCTGGCGATGGACAACCTGCGTCGAATCCAGTCCAATCGATCCCAATGTCGCTCCCTGCACTTTGTGCGTGTTCCCATGTCGCGTGCCCGACTCCTGCTGATCGATGACCACACCCTGTTCCGCACCGGGCTGAAGCTGCTGCTGGCAGACAGCCCCAGCGTGGCGTCGATCATCGAGGCGGGGTCGGTCATGGAGGCCGTGCAGGCCCACGCCAGCCAGCCCGTGGACATCCTGCTGCTGGACATCCAGATGCCGGGCCTGAACGGCATCGAAGGCATCAAGGTCCTGCGCCGGCACTTTGCCGCGGCGCGTATCGTGATCGTCTCGGGCACATCGCATATCGACGCCATCCCCGCCGATTCCCGGCGCGAAATTGCCGGGTTCCTGCCGAAGTCGGCCGATGCGGTCGATATCGAGCGCGCCATCGCCAGCTGCCTGTCGGGCGGCACGCATTTCCCGGCGGACGGCAACGGGTACGGCCCCGGCGCGCACGGCAGCGCCCCGGGCGTTACCCCTGCCTACGAGCCCAGCCAGCTCACGCCGCGCCAGCTGGAGGTGCTGACGCAACTGAGCCTGGGGCGTTCGAACAAGGTCATCGCCTACCATCTGGGGCTGTCCGAAAACACCGTGCGCGTGCACGTGGCGGCCATCCTCGACCATCTGGGCGTGGTCAGCCGCGTGGAAGCCATCCTCGAAGCGCAGCGCCGCGGGCTGGTGCAGACGCATCGCTGAGCGCCTCTCCACCCAACCCGCCCGCCGCGCGACCATGGCGTTGCCCTTCCTTCCGCACTACGACGAGCCGCGGCTGCTGTCCGCGCAGATGGAGCTGATCGACCAGAGCTTCGGCATGGCCATGCTGGGCTGCGCGCTGGCCGCCATCATCCTGGGCACGGGCCTGTCGCTGACCGAGGGCCATCCCGGCGCGCTGCCGTGGGCGGCGGCAATGGCGGTGCTCTGTGCCATGGCCCACTTCGGCCGGCTGGCCGTGCCCGATCGGCTGACCGAGGCCCGCTCGGGCCTGTACGCGCGGGGCATGACCGCCATGCTGGTCCTGATCGGCTGCCTGTGGGGGCTGGCCGGCTGGCTCTATCTCGATATCCGCTCGCCGGCCGTGGTGATCTGCGTGCTGTCGCTGATCGCCGGCATGAGCGCGGCGGCGCTGGCCGTGTTCTCGGCCTGCCTGCCCGTGGCGGTGGGCTTCTTCATCCCGGCCATCGTGCCGGTCTGGGCGGTCTTTATCGTCACGCACGATATCGCCTACCTGCCGATGTTCCTGGGCACCCCGCTCTACCTGTTCGTACTGATCGTGTTCGCGCGCAACTATTCGCGCATGGCGCGGCATTCGCTGACGCTGCGTTTCGAGAACGTGGAACTGATCTCGCAGTTGCGCGACCAGACCGCACGGGCCGGCCACGCCCAGCGCGAGGCCGAGGAAGCCAACCGGGCCAAGTCGGTGTTCCTGGCATCGGCCAGCCACGACCTGCGCCAGCCGCTGCATGCGCTGGGGCTGTTCCTGGTATCGCTGGGCCGCACGCCGCTGGACGCACGGCAGCGCCAGTTGCTGGATCACATCGAGGCATCGTCCGGCGCGGCGCGCGAAATGCTGAACACGCTGCTCGATTTCTCCAAGCTCGACGCCGGCGTGGTCACGTCGCGGCCGCGTCCCTTCCGGCTGCAGCCGCTGCTGCACAAGCTCGAAAACGAGTTTGCCCCGCAGGCCAATGCGCGCGGGCTGGTCTATCGCACTCGCGACACCACGGCCACGGCCTTTGGCGACCCCACGCTGACCGAACTTATCCTGCGCAACCTGATCGCCAACGCCATCCGCTACACGCGCAGTGGCGGCGTGCTGGTAGCCTGCCGCAAGCGCCGCTTCCATGTGTCGGTGGAAGTCTGGGATACCGGCATCGGCATCCCGGTGACCCAGCACCGGGCGATCTTTCGCGAGTTCCATCAACTGGGCAACCCCGAACGCGACCAGCGCAAGGGGCTGGGCCTGGGGCTGGCCATCGTGGACGGCCTGGCGCGGACGATGCAGACGTCGGTGACGCTGGCATCGGCGCCGAACCGGGGTTCGGTGTTCCGCCTGCGCCTGCCGCTGGCATGGACAGCGCCCGAGGAATCGGTGCTGCCCGGCGCCGCCGCGCGCCTGGATGGGCTGCGCGTGCTGGTGATCGACGACGACCCCGCCATCCGCGAGGCCATGTCCGGCCTGCTGACGGTCTGGAACTGTCCGAACCAGACCGCCGAAACCGAGGAAGAGGCGCTGGCGCTGCTTTCCGGCTTCACGCCGGACCTGGTGCTGGCCGACTACCGCCTGCGCGGCCACCGCACCGGGCTGGAAGCGATTGCCGCTATCCGCGAACGCACCGGCCGCAACCTGCCGGCCATCGTCATTACCGGCGATACCGCCGCCGACCGCCTGCGCAATGTCCACGCCGGGGGTACCGCCCTGCTGCACAAGCCCGTGGTGCCTGGCGAGCTTCATGCCGCCATCGGCGCCCTGCTGCGCGAGGCTGGCTGAGCGCCTGCGCCTGAAGCGCCTGTTCCCCGCCATCCGGGTGGCCTGCCTGAATGGAAAGGGATCACACGATAAGCAAAGCCATCATTCATGCATTAATCGTATGAATGAATCATTCCTATTAATTGGACTTGGGTCTGAGGCCCGCCCACACTCCAAAAAAGCGGGCCTGATTCTCCGGCCGCCGCGCACGTCATTCCAGAACCATGAACCAAGCGAGGAGCCTTCCATGACCGCATTGCGTTCCGATCTGCCCAAGCACGACCTGCTGATCGACGGCAAGCGCCTGCCGCCTGGCACCGGCGAATACTCCACCGACATCAACCCCGCCACCGAAGCGCCCATTGCGCTGGTGGCACAAGGCAGCGCCGCCGACGTGGATACCGCGGTCAAGGCTGCGCGCACGGCGCTGAAGGGCTGGGCCGGCATGCGCGCGGCGGATCGGGCACGCATCCTGTACCGGTTTGCCGACCTGCTCGAAGCCCACGCCGAGGAACTGGTGGCGCTGGAAAGCCAGGACGCCGGCAAGCCGCTGGCCTCTGTGCGGCGCCAGGACATGCCGGCCGTGATCGACACCGTGCGCTACTACGCGGGCTGGTGCGACAAGATCCACGGCAGCGTGATCCCGGCCCGTCCGGACGCGCTGACCTATACGGTGCGCGAACCCGTGGGCGTGGTGGCGGCCATCGTGCCGTGGAATTTCCCGCTCATGATCGGCATGTGGAAGATCGCCCCGGCCCTGGCCTGCGGCTGCACGCTGATCGTGAAGCCGGCCGAGATCACTCCCCTGACCGCCCTGCGTGTGGCCGAACTGGCGCTCGAGGCCGGCGTCCCGCCGGGCGTGTTCAACGTGGTGACCGGCAAGGGCAGCGTGGTGGGCAACGCCATGGTGGCCCATCCGGGCATCGACAAGGTGACCTTTACCGGATCGCCCGGCGTGGGGCGCGGCATCATGCAGGGGGCGGCGGCCAACTTCAAGCGCGTGACGCTGGAACTGGGTGGCAAGTCAGCCAACGTGATCTTTGCCGATGCCAACCTGGACGCCGCCACGCGCGCGGCCGCCTCGGGCATCTTCTTCAATGCCGGCCAGGTGTGCTCGGCCGGCTCGCGCATCCTGGCGCAGCGGCAGGTGTATGACGAAGTGGTGGAACGGCTGTCAGCGCGCGCCAGGGCCATCCGCGTGGGCGACCCGGCCGCGCCGGACACCACCATGGGTCCCGTGGTCTCGGCGGCACAGATGAAGACCGTGCTGGACTATGTCGACATCGGCAAGCAGGAAGGCGCCAGCGCCGTCACGGGCGGCGTGCGCGTGGGCGAGCGCGGCTTCTTCGTCGAGCCCACCGTGTTTGCCAACGTGGCGCACGAGATGCGGATCTCGCAGGAGGAGATCTTCGGCCCGGTAGCCAGCGTGATCCCGTTCGACGACGAGGAAGATGCGGTGCGCATTGCCAATGGCACGGCGTTCAGCCTGGCCGCCGGCGTGTGGAGCGCGGACATCCAGCGCGTGCACAAGGTGGCCGGCGAACTGCGCGCCGGCACGGTCTGGATCAACACCTATGGCTATACCGACGTGCGCCTGCCATGGGGCGGCGCGGGCGACTCCGGCCTGGGCCGCGAGCATGGCGACGCCGCCATCGAGAACTTTACGGAACCGAAGGCGATCTGGCTGTCGCTGCGCTAGGCGTCTTCGGCCATCAGGCTGGCCGCTGTGGCGGCTGGCGCAGGTCTGCACACCCCGCCATGGCCTGGCGGGGTTTTTGTTTGCGTCGCGCGTCAGCCAATCATGCGCATCGGCAGCAGCGCATAGATGAGCGTCAGGACGCCCACGATGGCCGGCGATACGTATTTCAGCGCGAGGCTCTGCGACTGCACGCCCAGATAGGCGTACATGCAGACAAGGATCATGGCGCAGGCAAAGACGAGCCCGTCATAGACTTGCATGGTTGGTGTCTCCCAGAGTGCGTTCTTCGACTACTTCTGTGATGACGGGCGTGCTTTCGGGGCGCCCGGGTACTGCCCACTGCAATCTATTTGCGCCGATGGTCGCGCCATCAATGGGGCGCGGCAATCATGGTAATCCCTTCGTTATTGGCGTTTGAATGATGCTGCAGCGCGGGATTCCGGACGATACCGGTACCGCCTTGCGCGGCTGCAGAAGTCAAGGAGGAAAGTCCCGATGCCCGCATGCTGGCGCCAGATGCCGATGCCGGTGAGACAATGCAGCGCGGCATGGCAGGCGTGGTGTGTTGCCGCAGTGCCATGACCGCCAGTACAACAAAAAGGGAGATAACAATGCATCGACTTGCCGTTCGTGTCGCAATCCCGGCCGCTTTCATCGCCACGTTCGCTGCCGGCTTCCTGGCGGCCCATGTGGACCTGCCGCTGGCCCATGCGCAGACCCCGCCGGCCGCACTGACGCCGCTGATCATCAAGAACCTGGCGGCGATGAGCAACGACGATATCGGCCCGCAGGTGCCCAACATGGGCACGCTGCGCACCAGGGGGCTGGTGAACACACCGAGCGGCACGATTGCCGTGCAGTCGGGCAATGTGCCCAAGCACTATCACACCAGCGCCGACGAGATCCAGTATGTGATTGCAGGCACCGGCACGTTCTGGCTGGGCAACGAACAGCACCAGGTGGGGCCCGGCGACCTGATCATCATCCCGAAGGGCGCCGCGCACGCGGGCTCGATCGCCTCGACCGGCGAGTTCAGGTCGCTGGCCATCAAGCTGCCGCCGCAGGCACCGAACGATACGCACCTGCTGCCTTGAAGGCGGATCGGCGAGGCGGATCGGTGTAACCGGCCGGCGTGTCGGAGCAGCGCGAGGCCCGGGTCAGCTGCGGGCCTCTGCCTGCCCCGCCGCGGCGGCATCGGACGGCAGCAGCAGCACCACCATCGCGGTACAGGCGGCAATGCAGGCCATCGCCAGGAACAGCGAGGCAAAGCTGGACGCCTTGACCACCGGCCCCAGCAGCCAGACCGCCAGCGAGCTGATGCCGAAGGAAACGGCCAGCCGCATGCCGGCCACGCGCGATCTTACGCTGTCGTCGACGTATCGCACGATCATCGCGTCGGTGAACGGGATGCTGCCGAAGATGCACACCATGGCGCCCAGCAGCGCCACGAACAGCCACCATCCCTGCGCATGCGCGGCAAGCACCAGCCAGGGGATCTGCGCCAGCACCAGGCACAGGTACAGGCGCTTGAGCGGCACCGTGTCGATCAGCTTTCCGACAATCACCTGCGTGAACGACGCCAGCGTATAGATCACGGCCAGCAGCAGGCCGATCATGACCGGATCCTCGACCAGCCCATTGAACCGCTCGGTCAGGAACTGGGTGTTGCCATTGGTGGTGAAGTTGAACAGCAGGCTCCCGGTGACGGCGGCCGCCGTCATCACGACCAGCGCCCGGGCCAGCAGCCGGGGCGGCAAGACCACCTGCGGCGGCTTGCGGCTGCGCCCCGGCGCCGGGCCCTGGGGCGCGCAGAGCAACGCAAAGGCAATGCCGCAGACGATGGAGATGACACCGGGCACGGCGAATGCCGCGCGCCAGCCCCAAGCCTGGACAAGGAATCCCGTCAGCAGCGCGGCGCCGGCCACGCCAAGATTGCCCGCCAGGCCATTGAGCCCGATGGCCGAACCCGGCCGGCTCGCGCGCTGGACCAGCATCGGAATCCCCACCGGGTGATAGATCGACGCAAACAGGCCGATCAGGGCCAGCCCACCCGCCAGTTGCCAGGGGCCTTGCGACAGCGCGGTCAGCAATGCCGCGACACCAAGCCCGAAGAAGAACACCAGCATCATCTGGCGGCGGCCCCACATGTCGCCCAGGCGGCCCGAAGGCACCGAGCCAAGCCCGAACAGGAAAAATGCGCCCACGCCATAGGGCATCAGGTCTTCCCAGCGGGCGAATCCGAACTCCGATGCGATGGTGCCCACCGCCGTGGCGAAGATCAGCAGAAACAGGTGGTCCAGCGCGTGGCCGACATTGAGCAGCAAGACCACCCGCAGCGGGTGGTTATCCGTGGCAGGCCGTGCGGCCTGCGGAGCCTCGGTGGCTTTTTCAACCGGCGGCGTTGGCGAAAGCTCGGTGTTCATTGGGCGTCTCCCCCAGGTTCTTTATTGGTCTTCTGGACAGGGTAGTCTGCCCGATGCCGAACCCGTTGGCTGTCGCGATTCCTGCTCCGACACTCGCAAAAGGGACACGCTGCCCCAGCCGCCAGCCGCCGTCCGGTCAGGCGAGCGAGAAGGCCACGGCGGCATTGCCCACGCGGGCCACGAAATCGCCTCCCGCCGGCACATCCACGGGCACAGAAAGCGTGCCGGTGGTAACCACCGCGCCTGCGGGAATCGTCGCCCCCTCTGCAGCAAGCCTGTCCCACAGATGGCCCAGCGACAGGAACGGCTTCGTCCGGTCGTCACCACCCAGCGAACCGGCGATACGCTCGCCATCGCGCCAGATACCCGCATCGGCTTCGAACAGCGGATCGGCTGCGTGGTCGATCCGGTCGCCACGAATCAGCGCATGAAAGCCCACGTTGTCGGCGATAAAGCTCGGCTGGCCCACCGCCTTGCGATCCACGAACCGGCTGCACACGACCTCCACGGCCACGGCCGCGCATTCGATCATCGATGCCGCGTCGAACGTCTCGTTGGCCGGCGACGCCGCGCGTGCAAACGTGAATGACGCCTCCACCTCGAGCGTTGCCTGCCGGCCCGGCGGCAGCGTCACCACGGCGTTCGATTGAAATACGCGGGCCGGCGTCAGCGTGCCGATCGCAGGCGGATTGGGCAGTTCGCCGCGCAGCCCTCGCGGCGAGGCGCCGGCAAGCTTCCAGCCCACTGCGCCCTCGCCAAGTGTCGCGACAAAAGCCGCCTGGACGGCGTAACCCTGTGCCAGCGTGGCGGGGCGCTCGGCCTCCGCCAGCTCGATCAACGCCTCGCCGGCGCGGGATGCGGCGGTCAGCCGGCGTGCGGGAACATGGGGGTCGAAACTTGCTTCGCTCATCGTGATTCAGGCCTGCGTGATTGTGAAAATGACGGCACACTATGCCACACGGAAGGGCGCGGCCGTGCCGCACGTCATCCCTCAGCCATGGCTGCCCGGCGTTGCCAGCATGTCGCGCTTGATCTTCTTTGCCAGCGACCACTTGTGCACTTCGGTCGGGCCGTCGTAGATGCGGAAGGCCCGCAATTCGCGGAACGCCTGCTCGACGATGGTATCGCGCGATACGCCGTTGCCGCCCAGTATCTGCACGCATCGGTCCGCCACGCGAAACAGCGCCTCGGACACGGCCACCTTTGCCATCGAGCTTTCGGTGGTCGCCAGCGACCCGGCATCGAGCACGCCCGCGCACCAGTCGATCATCAGCGCCGCCTGTTGCAGGTCGATCAGGTTTTCGGCCAGCATGAACCCGACGCCCTCATGGTCGATCAGCAGCTTGCCAAACGCCTTGCGCGTCGTGGCATAGCCACGCGCAATCTCGTCGGCGCGCGCCACCGTCCCGAACCAGCGCATGCAATGCGAAAGCCGTGCCGGAGACAGTCGTACCTGCGCGTAGCGAAAGCCGTCGTTGACTTCGCCAAGCACCTGGTCCGCCGGCACCCGCAGATTGTCGATCAGCACCTGGGCGTGGCCGCCCGGCATCGAGCTGTCGATGGTATCCAGCACGCGCTCGGTACGGATCGCCGGGTGCGGCAGATCGACCAGGAACATGGTGGCCTGCGCGCGTTCGCCGCCATCGTCGCTACGCGCCATCACGATGCCCACGCGGGCGCCCTCGGCGCCCGTGATGAACTTCTTGCGCCCGTTGATGACCCATGCGTCGCCGTCACGCACGGCCCGGGTCTGCAGCATCGACGGGTCGGAGCCCGCACCGCCCTCCTCGGCCGGCTCCGTCATGAAAAATGCCGAACGCGCCTCGCCACGCACCAGGGGGTCCAGAAACCGTGCCTTCTGCGCAGGCGTGGCCACCTTGCCGAGCAGGAACATGTTGCCCTCGTCGGGCGCCATGGTGTTGACGGCAACCGGGCCGAGCGGCGACAACCCGGATCGCTTCAGCACCGCAGCCGTTTCCAGCTGGCTCAGATGCGAGCCATCCGCAAGAATATGCGGCGTCATCACACCTGAGCTCCGTGCCCTGGCACGCAGCTCCTCAACCAGTTCGGCGGTCGGCCCGTGGGCTTCGCAGCGCCGATCCTGCTCGTACGGCACCACCACGTCGCGCACGAAGCGTTCCACGCGATCCGCGATATCGCGGCTTCTTTCCGAGGGACAGGGAGTGAACATGTTCGTCTCCGCGCAGCGTCTAGCGCTGACCGAAATGCACGTTGCGGAACAGCTGCTCCAGCCCGCGCGGCTGCGAGCGCCAGTACTGCCTGGGCGCATCGACCTGCGCGCCAAGCTTGGCGGCCGCATGCCACGGCCAGCGCGGGTCGTACAGCATGGCGCGCGCGATCGAGATCATGTCGGCTTCGTTATTGGCGATGATCGCCTCGGCCTGCTCCGGCTCGGTGATCAGGCCCACAGCCAGCGTCGGCAGGCCCACTTCGGCCTTCACGCGCTGGGCATACGGCACCTGGTAGCCCGGTCCGAGCTTGATGGCCTGCTGCGGCGACACACCGCCGGTGCTCACGTGCACGGCCGCGCAGCCGCGCGCCTTCAGCGCCTGCGACAACGCAATCGTGCCCTCGATATCCCAGCCGTTCGGCACCCAGTCGGTGGCCGATACACGCATCCAGACCGGACGCTCGGCCGGAAAGGCCTCGCGCACGGCATCGAACACCTCCAGCGGAAACCGCATGCGGTTCTCGAGGCTGCCGCCGTACTCGTCGGTGCGATGGTTGGCAATGGGCGACAGGAACTGGTGCAGCAGGTAGCCGTGCGCGCCGTGCACCTCGATGCCGTCGACGCCGATGCGCGCCGCACGCCGGGCTGCTGCCACGAAATCATCGCGGATCTTCTGCATGCCAGCGCGATCGAGCGCCGTGGGCGCCACCTCGTCGGCTGCATGGGGTACGGCCGATGGCGCAACGGTCTGCCAGCCGGCCGGCGCATCCGGGCGGATCTGCGCGCCACCTTCCCACGGGGACTGGCTCGACGCCTTGCGGCCCGCGTGGCCCAGCTGCACCGCCACGGCAATCGGCGAATACCGGCGCACCGCATCGAGCACGCGGCCCAGTGCGGCTTCGTTGGCATCGCTGTAGAGGCCAAGATCGGCCGGCGAGATGCGGCCTTCCGGCGACACCGCCGTGGCCTCGACAATCATCAGCCCCGCGCCGGACAGCGCCAGGCTGCCCAGGTGGATCATGTGCCAGTCAGTGGCCGAGCCCTCTTCGGCCGAGTACTGGCACATGGGCGCAATGGCGATGCGATTGGAGAGTGCGAGATTGCCGATCTGGTACGGATCGAAGAGATGAGACATGGGGAGATTCCTTGGAGTCCTGGGGCTCCCTGCGCGGGAGCGGGCAACGTCCCGGGCGATTGTAGTCGCCGCCCGCAAACCTTACTGACCCTGCCCCCGTCATGGAATATCCCCTTGGCTCCGCCCCGGGCTCACGATGCCTCGACGATGTCGTCAAGCTTCCACTGCCTGTCGAACCACGGCTGCAGCGGGCCGTAGAGCCGGAAGATGGTGAACCAGCTCTTGCCCGGAATCGTCTGGATCCAGTTGGCCTGCTTGCCGGCCGGCGGTTGCGGGCCGAAGTAGAGGTCGGCCGAGCCATCGGCATTCTTCACCAGCGATTTCTCGCTCGACAGGCTCGGGAACTGCTGGTCAGTCTGCAGCATCGACCGCGTCTGGGTGTCATACACCACCACCGACCAGAAATCCTTGACCGGCACGTTGGCCGGCACATGCAGCCGGTAGGTCTTGCCGCCATCCAGCGGGTTGCCTGCGGCGTCGAGGTTCGACGCCGCGTACTGCGAGCCGATGCCCGGCATTGCCACCGCCATGGCCGGGGTATCGATCGTGGCGGCGTAGAAGAACAGCGTGCGCGCATCGAAATTACGCGCGCCGTTGTCGAGCCATTCGTAGCTGCCACCAATGAACGGCGTGGTCCAGCGCCGGTCCGGGAAAATCAGTGTACGCGGGTCGCGATTGCGAAAGTCGATGGCGCGGGCCGTTGCGTTGCCCACCGCCACACTGTCGGTCAGGATCTGCTTCATCCGCGCATCGGGCGCGAACGGCTTGCCCTTCTGCATGCCGATGGCCGTGAAGATGCCGGTCATGTCGGGCCCGTATGCCCCGGCCGGCTCCTCCTGGATGATCTGGTTGACCTCTTCGTAGAATTTGAAGTTGTTGGCGTGGACGGTGTTCATCACCTTGCCCGACAGGTTGATGAACGTCGTCTCCGGTGGCCTTGCCGCGTCAGCCAGCCGGTAGACCCTGAGCCCGGCCTTCAGGCTTGCCACGCCGGGTCGCGGGTCGCCATGCTGCATGAATGCGCGACCGAAAAGCAGGTTGCCGTAGGTGGAACTCTGGACGATGAAGTAGCCGCTGGACGGCAACTGGCCCGTGTAGCCAGGCGGCACGAACAGGTATTTGCCGCCCTTGCCCTTGTCCGGCCCGGCGTTGCCCATGTCCGTGACGTAGCGGAACCAGAAATCGTCGACCACGCCGAGGATGTTGGGCGGCGTCTCCACTACCACCGGGCCATCCTTGAGGTCCATCCAGTTCCAGAAGTAGATGGTCTCGCTGTTCGGCGTCAGGTAGATCGACTTCGAATCCATCAGCTGCTCGTACACGCCCACCGTGCTGCCAACCGCGCCCGCGCTGCGCAAGCCCGTGCGGATCGCCACCATCGAGGCGCCGGGCACGCCGTTCAGGAACGCCTCCACGCCGCGTGCGAAATCGATATTGTCAAAGACCTTCCGGGCCGTCGCGGCCGTGGGCACCCCATCGAAGAACTCTAGCCTGCCAATGCGGGTATCGACCGATGCCGGCGTGGTGATCTCCGGCGGGATCGGCGTGGTCATCTTGTAGGAAGACGATGCCTGGGACGCGCAGCCGGCAAGCCCGGCGGCAAGCAGCGTCAGGCTAGCCAGCCTGGCGGCAACGGAATTCGACATGGAAACGGCTCCTTGCGGGTTCGGATACGCGCCGAACATAGCGCAGCCGCCTCAAGGCGTCGATTCAAAGTCTTCGCAGCCGATCTAAAAGATTTCGACGCGAAAAACGCGCTCAGAACTTCGGAATTCGCAGCGTCTTGCTGATCATCAGCGAGCCGCTCAGCACGAACAGCAGCGACATCGGGTGGAACGTGCCTGGGCCAAGCTCAAGCGCGCCGGCCGGCAGGGCATCGCCAATCAGGCCGTGCGAAGCGCACCAGGCCAGGATGCCGGTGAGCACCACGCTGGTGGGAATGGGCGTGCCCTCGAAGTACTTCACCTTGCCCTGGGCCGATCCCTCGGCCAGCGTTTCGGCCGTGACATTGAAGCGCGCCAGGCGGCTGACGCCGCAGCAGACAAAGTAGATCAGCGCGGCCAGGTCCCAGCCGCCGCGCATGCCGGCCGCAAAGGCCAGCGTGGCAGGACCGACGCCGAACGAGATGATGTCCGACAGCGAATCGAGTTCGCGGCCCAGCGCCGAATGGGCGTGGCGCCAGCGTGCGATGCGTCCGTCCAGCACATCGAAGATGAACGCGGCCGGCGCCAGCGCCGCCGCGATATAGAAATGCCTGAGCGACGGGTCGGCGACGAAATACATCGCGTAGAACACCGAGCCCATGCCGCACGCCGCGTTCGCCAGCGTGAAGAAATCCGCCAGCTGCAGGTCGCGCAGCATCGAGAAATGCCGGGGGCGCTGCTGAGGGGTGGACATGCGGCAGGCTCCTTCAGTAACCGGTCAAAGCACGGTATTGACGTGATGCACGGCCGGCGGCGCGGCAAAGCAGTCGCTGACCAGGTTGCGCCATTCCTGGAATTCGTCCGACTCACGGAAGTGGACCATATGGTCTTCCACGGTCTCCCAGGCCACCACCAGGGCGTACTGAGACGGCTGTTCGATCGAGCGCTGCAGGTTCAGGCCGTGGCAGCCCTTCGACCGCAGGAACAGCGGCTTGGCCTTGGCCACGTTGGCTTCGAACTGGGCTTCCATGCCGGGCTTGATCGTGATCTGTGCAATTTCGTGAATCATGATGGGTCTCTAGGGCGGTTGATATCGGTGGCTGTCTGACAGCCCCGCGTGGCAAGGGCGGCCGCACGGCAGGCGCGCGGCATCGCGTTCTACCTTAGCAGATTTGCGCCGCCCGGCTTACTTGACCGTGTGGCGCGCCAGGCTTTGCACCAGATAGACCACCACCAGCGCATTGGCCGCCGCCAGCCCGATATGGATCCAGGTCGGATGCCGTACGGCCTCGTACAACTCCACCGGAATGTAGATCCCGCCCGACCAGACGCCAAGCCAGTTGCCCCAGGCACGCCCGTGCCAGAGCCCGTAGGCCTCCGCAAAGCGCATCAGCGCGTACACGGCCGCCGACCCGCCGATGGCCCACAGGCGGCCGTCGCTGGGGTTGGACAGCAGGGCCAGGAACACCTTGGGATAGTGGCTGGCCGGATTCAGGTGGAAGCGGCCGACAATGGCTTCGGCCAGGGCCTGGGCGTCGGCGTGCAGCAAGGCCACCAGGCCCAGCCCGGCCAGGATCACCAGCGCCCCCTTGGCGGCTTCGAACAGGGCGATGCTCTTGAGACCCACTGCTTGGCTGACGTGCGCCATGGCGAAATCGTTGAAGTCGGCGAAGTCGCCATTGTGCAACATCAGCGTGCGTGTCGCTCCACCATCGGCCCGTTGGCGTCGATACCGCCGCCCGCTTCAAGCGGCCCGTTAACCGTGAGCGGACCATCGACGTAGAGATCGCCGTGCACCACCATCGATCCCTGCACGGTCAGCGGTCCATGGAAGACCTTGAGCAGCGAGCGCTCCGGCGGGGGCGGATAGCCGCCGCCCGGTGACGCGAACCATGCCGCAGTCAGCGGCCCGTTGGCGTAGACATGACCGTCCACGCTCAGGGTGCCGTTCACCGTGGCCGGCCCTTTCACCCGGGCGGAGCCGCCCACGGCGATGGAACCGGTGACGGACTGCGCGGCACCGGCCAGAGGCAGCAAGGTGCCGAGCATGATGGCCGCCCCGACTATCCGGCTAAGGATGCGCATATCGGCCCTCCCCAAAACAAAACTGGCGCGATGTATCCAGTGTAGTGACCCGGATACATCGCGCCAGCCATGTTTGTGACCGATTGTGTTTACCCCGCTCCCATTTCATGGGAGCGGGGTACCCATATCGACGGCGATCAGTTCTGCGCCACCGCCTCCGGCAACGGACCCCAGCCGCCGCCCAGGCTGCGCACCAGCGACACCGTCGCCGCCGCGCGCAGGCCGGCCACGGCGTTGGCATCGCGCTGCGACTGCAGCACCGTACGGTCCGCGTCGATCACGGTCAGGTAGTCCACCGCGCCGGCGTCGTAGCGGCTGCGCGAAATGCGCTGGGCCCGCCTGGCGCCAGCCAGCGCGCCATCGAGTGCCGTGGCCTGCTGGCTGAGCCAGCGCACATCGGCCAGGCTGTCCTCTACCTCGCGGAAGGCCACCAGCACGGTCTGCTGGTAACGCGCCACGCTTTCCTCGTGGGCGGCGCGGGCGCCGGCCAGGTTCGAGCTGTTGCGGCCGCCATCGAAGATGGTCTGCGCCACCGTCGTGCCGACAAGCGGCCCGAGCATCCACGTGCGCGACGACCACTTGAACAGGTTCGACAGGTCCGACGATTCGAAGCCGAACAGCGCCGTCAGCGAGATACGCGGGAAAAACGCTGCGCGGGCGATGCCGATCCGCGAGTTGGCGGCCGCCATCTGGCGTTCCGCCGCCGCGATATCGGGCCGGCGCTCCAGCAGTTCCGACGGCAGCCCCGCCGGCACCGCCACCGGCGCCGTATCAAACGGTCGGGCGGCCAGCCCGAACTGCGACGGCGCCACGCCAGTCAGCACCGCCAGCGCGTGCTCCTGGTTGGCGCGGCGGCGTTCGATGCCCGCCAGGTCGGCACGCGCCGTACCCAGTTCCGATTCGGCACGGGCCGGGTCCAGGTCGGTGGTCTCGCCCGCTTCGTAGCGCTTGCGCAGCAGCGACAGCGAATCCTCGCGCAACTTGATCGTCGCGTTCAGCAGTTCGCGGTCGCTGTCCAGCGTACGCAGTGCAAAGTAGGCCTGTGCCGTATCGGCCTGCAGCGCAAGCTGCACCGAGCGGTACAGGTCCTCGGCGCCCTTCTCTTCGGCACGGGCCGCATTCACGCTGCTCGCCACGCGGCCGAACAGGTCCAGCTCGTAGTTCGCAAACAGGCGTGCCTTGTACACGGTCTGCGGCGCCACGCGCGTGCCGTCGGGCAGGCCCTGCGATGCGGCCGACGACTGCGTGCGCGTGGGATCGAAGCCCGCGCTCAACTGCGGATACATGTCCGCCTCGGTGGCGCCAGTGAATGCCCGCGCCTGCTTCAGGCGGGCCGCCGCAGCGGCCAGGTCCTGGTTGTGCGCGTTGGCGGCGTCGATCAGGCGGTCAAGCTCGGCATCGCCGAACACCTTCCACCAGTCGCCGCGCTGCTGGCCTTCGGCCGGCGCAGCGGTCTTCCATTGCGCGCCCTCCGTGGCCGCGGCGTCGGCTTCCTTGAACGTGGCGGCGGTGGGCGTCTCGGGCACCTTGTAGGTCGGTGCCAGCGAGCAGCCCGCCAGCACCAGCGCGGCAGCCAGGGCGCCAAGTCGGGGCAGGTACTGCTTCATCACGATGTTGTTCATGTCTTTCACCATCACTCTGCGGACGGCACGGCGTGCGAAGCCGACACATCCGTCGCAACCGCTTCACGACGCTGCTTGCGCGTCGCCAGCAGACGCAGTGCCACGTAGAACACCGGCGTCAGGAACAGGCCGAAGAACGTCACGCCCAGCATCCCCGCGAACACGGCCACGCCCATGGCATGGCGCATTTCCGCGCCGGCGCCGGTCGAGATCACCAGCGGGACCACACCCATGATGAACGCGAACGACGTCATCAGGATCGGGCGCAGACGCAGGCGGCTGGCCTCGATCGCGGCCTGCACCACCGTACGGCCCTGGTGCTCCAGTTCGCGGGCGAACTCCACGATCAGGATCGCGTTCTTCGCGGACAGCCCCACCAGCACGATGAAACCGATCTGCGTGAAGATGTTGTTGTCGCCACGCGTCAGCCAGACACCGGTCATGGCGGCCAGCAGGCTCATCGGCACGATCAGGATCACCGCCAGCGGCAGCGTCAGGCTTTCGTACTGGGCAGCCAGCACCAGGAACACCAGCAGCACGCACAGCGGGAAGATCCACACACCCGCGTTACCAGCCAGGATGTCCTGGTAGGTCAGCTCGGTCCATTCGAAGCCGATGCCCTTGGGCAGCGTTTCGGCAGCAATGCGTTCGGCAGCAGCCTGGGCCTGGCCCGACGAGAAGCCCGGGGCCGGACCACCGTTCATGTCGGCGCCGGTGAAGCCGTTGTAGCGCGTCACGCTATCCGGGCCGAAGCCCTGCTTGACCTTCACCAGCGACGACAGCGGCACCATTTCGCCAGAGCTGCTGCGCGCCTTCAGCTGCAGGATGTCCTCGGCATGCTGGCGGAACTGCGCATCGGCCTGCACCTTGACCTGGTACGTACGACCGAACTTGTTGAAGTCGTTCACGTACGACGAGCCAAGATAGGTCTGCAGCGTCTCGAACACGTCGGTCACGGGCACGCCCAGCTGCTTGGCCTTGGTACGGTCAAGCTGCACGTCCAGCTGCGGCACGTTCACCTGGTAGTTGCTGAAGATGCCAGCCAGCTCGGGCGTGGCGCGGGCCTTGGTCATGAACGCATTGGTGGCGCTGAACAGTTCGTCGTAACCCAGCGCGGCACGGTCCTCGATCATCATCTTGAACCCGCCGATCGTTCCCAGGCCCTGTACCGGCGGCGGCGGGAACACGGCGATGAACGCATCCTGGATCGACCCGTACTGCTTGTTCAGGTCGGCGGCAATCGCATTGCCCGACAGCTCCTTGCTCTTGCGCTTGTCGAACGGATCCAGCGTGACGAACACGATGCCGGCGCTCGGGCTGTTGGTAAAGCCGTTGATCGACAGGCCCGGGAAGGCCACGGCCGATTCCACGCCCGGATGCTTGAGCGCGATGTCCGACATACGGCGGATCACGTCCTCGGTACGGTCCAGCGTGGCGCCGTCAGGCAGCTTGGCAAAGCTCACCAGGTACTGCTTGTCCTGGGCCGGCACAAAGCCCTTCGGCACCATCTGGAACACGCCCCACGTTGCCACCAGCATCACGGCATAGACGCCGAACACCGAGCCCTTGCGCCGGATCACACCCTTCACGCCACGGCCATAGCTGTCCGAGCTGCGGCCGAAGAAGCGGTTGAAGCGGGCGAAGAAGCCGCCGAAGACACGGTCCATGCCGCGCGTCAGCCAGTCCTTGGGCGCGTCGTGGCCCTTGAGCAGCAGCGCGGACAGGGCCGGCGACAGCGTCAGCGAGTTGAACGCCGAGATGATCGTCGAGATCGAGATCGTCAGTGCGAACTGCTTGTAGAACTGGCCGGTCAGGCCCGTCATGAACGCCAGCGGCACGAACACGGCGATCAGCGTCAGCGCGATGGCGATGATCGGGCCGGACACTTCGCGCATGGCCTTGTACGTGGCTTCCTTCGGGGACAACCCTTCCTCGATGTTCCGCTCGACGTTTTCCACGACCACGATCGCATCGTCCACCACGATACCGATCGCCAGCACCAGGCCGAACAGGCTCAGCGCATTGATCGAGAAGCCGAACGCATGCATCAGGCCGAACGTACCGACGATCGACACCGGCACGGCCAGCAGCGGGATGATCGAAGCGCGCCACGTCTGCAGGAACAGGATCACCACCAGCACCACCAGCGCGATGGCCTCGAACAGCGTGTGGACCACGGCCTCGATCGAGTGGCGCACGAACTGCGTGGGGTCATAGACGATGCTGTAGTCCACGCCTTCCGGCATGTTGGCCTTCAGCTCGGCCATGGTCTTGCGCACATCGTTCGAGATCTGGATCGCGTTGGAGCCCGGCGACTGGAAGATCGGCAGCGCCACGGCGGACTTGTTGTCCAGCAGCGAGCGCAGCGCGTATTCCGATGCGCCCAGTTCGATGCGCGCAATGTCCTTCAGGTACGTCACCACGCCATCGGGCGAAGTCTTGACGATGATGTCGCCAAACTCCTCCACGGTCTGCAGACGGCCCTGCGCATTCACCGACAGCTGCAGGTCGGTGCCCGGCAGCGAGGGCGACTGGCCGATCACGCCGGCCGCCACCTGCACGTTCTGCTCGCGGATGGCCCGCACCACGTCGGACGCGGCCAGGCCGCGCTCGGCGATCTTCTCCGGGTTCACCCAGACACGCATCGAGTAGTCGCCCGAGCCGAACATCTGCACCTGGCCCACGCCCTGGATCCGCGCCAGGCGGTCCTTCACGTTGATCAGCGCGTAGTTGCGCAGGTACGTCATGTCGTAACGGTTGTTCGGCGACACCAGGTGGACCACCATGGTCAGGTCAGGCGAGCTCTTGACCGTGGTGATGCCCAGCCGGCGCACGTCCTCCGGCAGCCGCGGCTCGGCCTGCGAGACACGGTTCTGCACCAGCTGCTGGGCCTTGTCCGGGTCGGTGCCCAGCTTGAAGGTCACCGTCAGCGTCAGGTTGCCGTCGCTGTTGGCCTGCGAGTTCATGTAGAGCATGTCCTCGACGCCGTTGATCTGTTCTTCCAGCGGCGTGGCCACGGTCTCGGCAATCACCTTCGGGTTGGCGCCCGGGAACTGCGCGCGCACCACCACCGACGGCGGTACCACTTCCGGGTACTCCGAGATCGGTAACTTGAACATCGAGATGGCGCCGATCAGGAAGATCAGCACCGACAGCACGCCCGCGAAAATCGGGCGATCGATAAAGAATTTCGAGAGATTCATCTTGGTCTCGGCGAAAGCAGTCCCCCTGGCCGTCCGCTCGTGGAGCGGACGCCATCTACAACTTCAGGGGGGAAATTTCAGTTCGGTGTGCTTGGGGCGGGGGCGCTCAGCTCACCTTGGCCTTGTCGGCCTTGCCCTCTTCCGCGGCCTGCTTGCGGTCGGGGGTGTTGCCGCGCGGCTCAAGCTCGCTGCGATAGGCCATGGCGACGGCCTTCGGTGCCACGGTGTCGCCGGGGCGCACGCGCATCAGGCCGTTCACGACGATGTTCTCGCCCGGTTGCAGCCCCTTGCGGATCACGCGCAGCCCTTCGTACGTCGGCCCAGGCTCGACTTCGCGATACTCGAGCTTGTTGGCCTTGTCGACCACGAGCACGAACTTCTTGCCCTGGTCGGTACCGATGGCACGGTCGTTGACCAGCACGGCGGGGTGCGGCGAGCCGCCACCCAGCTTGACCTTGGCGTAGAGACCCGGCAGCAGGCGGCCGTCCTCGTTGTCGAACACGGCACGCACGCGGATGGTGCCGCTGCGCGTATCCAGCCGGTTGTCGATCGAGTGGATCTTGCCCTTGTGCGGGTTGCCGTCCTCGTTGGCCAGGCCCAGGAACACCGGCAGGTCGTTCTTGCCGCCGCTGGCGCCCGGCGCCGTGTAGCGCAGGTAGCTCTGCTCGTCGACATCGAAGCTGGCGTACACCGGCGAGACCGACACCACCGAAGTCAGCGGCGGCGAAGCGGCGCCCGCGGCCACCAGGTTGCCCACGGTGATTTCCGCACGCGACACCTTGCCCGAGACCGGTGCAACGATACGCGTGTAGCTCAGGTTCAGCTTCGCCACTTCCAGCGCCGCCTGCGCGCCGCGCACATCCGCCGACATCTCGCTGGCGGCGTTGATGCGCTCGTCGAACTCGCGGCGCGAGATCGCGTTGTCGTCCAGCAGGCGCTGTGCACGGGCCTTCTCGGTCTGTGCATGCGAGGCACGTACCTGCGCCGCGGCCAGCGCCGCTTCGGCGCGTGCCACTTCGGCGGCGTACGGGCGCGGATCGATCGTGAACAGCGGATCGCCCTTCTTCACGATCGAGCCCTCGCGGAAATGCACCGTTTCGATGGTGCCGGAAACGCGCGGACGGATTTCCACGCGGTCCACGGCCTCGATGCGGCCCGAAAATTCATCCCATTCGGTGATGGTCTGGCCCACCGCCGCAGAGACTTCCACTGCCGGCGCCGGGGGCGGCGTATTGGCCTGCGCTTCCCCGCCGTGCCAGGGTCGCAGTACCGAGGTTGCCACGCCCGCCCCAAGGATTGCCACGATGGCAAAGGCGATCAGCGTGCGTCGAGACTTGTGATTCATCTTTCTTCACTCCGTGTTTTCGTCGGGTTTCTTCAACTGGAAAAGCAAAAATTCAGGCCGAACGCTGCCCGCCAGCCCAGGGGGCCGGAAAAACGGGAACAACAAGGGGTCCTCCGTCCCGGATCGGACAGAAGCAAGCCACTACAGGGGTGCCAGCCTCAAAGGGCGCTGGCGGGAGAATCCGGCACCGTTACAGCATTCGCGGTGCCGGCCGGCGTTCGGACCGGATTACGAGGCGTCGTCGGCCTTGGCGAAACTTTCGCGCAGGAACCGCGCACCTTCTTTGACCCATGCCTGACACATCTCATGGGACTGTTCCACCCCGTCGCCACAGGCGCCGGGCATGATCAGGGCCCTGGCCGGAATGCCGGCCTTGGACAATTTCGCGGCGAAGGCTTCGCCTTCCGCGCGCAGGGCGTCTTTTTCCGCCACCTGCACCAGCGTCGGCGGCAGTCCCGCCAGCCGCGATGCCAGCGCCGGCGCCGCATATGGGTGCACGCTGGCGGCCGGGGTCGGCAGGTAATCGCGATAGTTGCACGCGAGCTTGCGCAGCATCTCCATTGGCACCTGCCCGGCGGACGACGCGTGCTGCAGGCACGGATCGGTCACGGGCCGGATCAGCCACTGCCCAGCCGGCTGCGGCAGGCCGCGGTCACGCAGCATCTGCGCCGTGGCGATCGCCAGGTTGCCACCAGCTTCCTCGCCCACCAGCGCAAAGCGCAGCTTGTCGACCTTGAGCTTGCGGGCCTGCTTGAGCACCCACGACACCGTGTTGACGGCATCCTCGGGCGCTGCCGGGAAGGGATTCTGGGGCGCCAGCGAATAATCGGGCGTCACCACCACGGCCGGGACCGACTCCGCCAGATCCCGCACCAGTTCCTTCGCGGCTTCCACCCCACCGTCGACAAAACCACCGGCATGCAGGTAGAGCATCCATGGCAACAATGGCGCACCGGCGCTCACGGGCCAATAACCTGCGGGGTAACACACGCAGACGTTCATTTCACGCTCGCCGCTGGCTACCACGTGCTGGATCACGATGGCCTCGCCCTGTTCTGCGGCCGGTTGCACGGCGGAACTACGGGGAGTCGTGGTCTTGGTCATGGCTGGCACGGCTGGCAAAGGCCGCCGATACTGTATTGCGATGCAGCGAATTATGGTGATTGACAACGATGGGATAAAGCGAGCTATTGCCAATGCACTGTTTCTGCGTTGGAATAATCATCGAAGTGAACCCACATGGCTTGAAATGGATACCTGAAATGTGATTCACTCCGGTCCTTCGGCATCTGCGCACTTGGGGAAACAGCGCAAACGCCGGCGCCCCAACCCTCCACCCGTCCCCGCTCCGGCCGCCACTGGCGGACCGCCGGCAGCAAATCCAGGCCGCGCACTTGACATGCAGCGGACCCGATCCCGCCAGACATCCTTCGGAACGTAGCCCAGGTCTTACTCCTTTCGAAAGCAACATCATGGATCGTCTTGTCTCAATGCAGGCCTTCACTCGGGTGGTGGATGTCGGCAGCTTTGCGCGCGCGGCGGAGTCGCTGGACCTGCCCAAGGCCACGCTCACCCGCCTGATACAAAATCTGGAAACCCACCTTGGCGTCAAGCTGCTGCACCGGACCACGCGTCGTATCAGCGTGACCACCGACGGCGCTGCCTACTACGAACGCTGCGTACGCATCCTGGCGGATGTGGAGGAAGCGGAACAGTCGCTGACGCGCCACAACAACTCGCCGCGCGGCACACTGGCCGTGGATACCACCAGCGGTCTGGCGCAGCTTGTATTGATGCCTCAACTTCACGACTTCTTCAATGCCTACCCCGAACTGAAGCTGGAACTGACCATCAACGGCAAGCCCATCGACCTGCTCAAGGAAGGCGTGGATGTGGTGCTGCGCGTGGGTGCGCTCGACGAGGCCATGGTCGCGCGGCGCATTGGTCAGGTGAAGCTGGCGTTCTATGCGTCGCCGATCTACCTGCGGCGTTTTGGCACACCGCACGACCTGACCGAGCTGGCGCAGCACAAGGCCATCAACTTCCTGTCGAACCGCACCGGGCGCGAAACGCCGTGGACGCTTAGCCGTGGCAGCGAGAGCACCGAAGTACTGCTGCCATCGGTCATCTCGACCAACGATGCCGACGTGTACCTGGGTTGCGCGGTCGAAGGCCATGGCATTGCACGCATCTCGCGTGCCATGGCCGAGCCGTATATCCACAGCGGCCGGCTCGTGGAGGTCATGGCCGACTGGAAGACCGACGAACTGCCGATTTCCGCGATGTATCCGCAGAACCGGCATTTGTCGGCCAAGGTGCGCGTGTTCGTGAACTGGGCCGCCGAGATCTTCTCGCGGCATCCGCACTTCGGCGCGGCGCCGCAGCAGCTGGCGGCCTGACGGGCTGCTGGCCTGCTGAAGGCCTGCTGAAGGCCTGATCGCCCGCCGATGTCCTGCCCCTCTCCCGTTCGCGGGAGAGGGTCCTTCCTGCAAGACTCCCCCTGCCTCAGTTCTTCCCGATCTCCTGCAGCATCCGCGTCATCAGGTACAGGCGCGGCACGATGGAATCCAGTTCCACATACTCGTCGCGCGCGTGGTAGCCGAAGCCCGACAGGCCGAAGCTCTCCAGCACCACCGCCTTGCCCGAACGCCCGGCAAAACCCGCGTCGGTGCCGCCGCCCGTGCCCGGGATCAGGATCAGCGACCGGCCGTCCATCTCCGCGTAGATCTGCTGGGCCCGCGCCGCCAGTTCCTTCGAGCGCGTGTCGGCCACATAGGCCGGGCGGCCTTCTTCCATTGCGATGGTGGTCCTGGTATCGGGGATCAGATGGCCCGCGTCGACCTTGTGCTGCAGGGCCGTCTGCAGCTTCTGCGCAGCGCCGCTGGCGGTCACGCGCACGTCGCCCACGGCGCTGGCCGACTCGGGGATCTGGTTCAGCGGGCCGGTGGTCTTCGCCTGCGTCCAGTTCATCTGCGCGCCCGGCACGGTCTTGGCAAGGTCACGCGTCTCCTGCATCTGGTAGGCCAGTTCCAGCAGCGCGTTGCGGCCCAGTTCGGGTGCCGCGCCAGCGTGGGAAGACCGGCCCGTGACCTGCATCGTCGCCGTGGCGGTACCGGCGGCAGCCAGCAGCAGCGATTCGGACTTCGCCACGGCCTTGGCCACGTTGGGTTCGCACGACAGCACCACGTCATGCTGCGCGGCCAGCGTGGCAATGGTCTCGCCCGATCCCAGCGAGCCGATTTCCTCGTCCGGATTGAGCAGCACCGTGATCTGCGCGTAGTCCTTCCAGCCCTGCGCCTTGAGGATTTCAAGCGAATGCAGGATCACCGCCAGCCCGCCCTTGTCGTCGGCAATGCCGGGCCCATAGAGCCGGTTGCCATCCTCGCGGATCGGCTGCGAGGCCAGGATGCCGGCCGGATACACGGTGTCCATATGGCCGATCAGCATGATCCGGCGCTTGCCCGTGCCGGTCAGCGTGGCCTTGACCATCGGCGCGGCGCTGGTGGTCATCGACAGCCGCTCCACCTTCGCGCCCATGGCCTGCAGCCGTTGCGACGTGTAGTCGGCCATGCGCGTCAGCCCCTGCATATTGGCGCTGCCGGATTCGATCGTCACCATGTCCTTGAGCGATTGCACCACGGCGGGTTGCGCGCCGCGCGCTGCGTCGAGCAGTGCCTGGTCGGGGCCGGCGGCCTGCGCGGCGGCGCAGGCCATTGCGGCGGCCAGGGCAATCGCGGTGGCGCCGGCCGTGGCACGGGCAAGGCGGCGAAGGGAAAGCGGCATGCGTGTCTCCTGTTCTCTGTTCTCGTTGGGAGCTCCAATGTAGCGCTTGCGCTATCTGGACGGGAGGATCAATATCGCCATTCCCGATGCCAATCCCGCCACGCCACCCCATGCCCCCGCCAGCCGCGCCCCTTCACGTCAAGCTGCTCTGGTTGCCCGACGCCATGCCCGGCACGCTGTTCGGCGCGCTCGACGTACTGCGCACGGCGGCCGGCGTGGCGCAATTGCAGCAGCCGGGTGCGCCGGCGGGCCTGACCTGGGAGATCATCGGCGCCAACGGACGCGCCCTGCCCGACCCGCTGCCAGGCCTTTCCACGTCGCGCCGGGGCGCGCCGCGCCAGGCGCAGACCCTGATCGTGGTGCCGGGACTGATGGCTGCCAGCGCGCCCCACCTGGGCGAACTGGCCGCCGCCGATAGCGCCACGCAGCGCCTGCTGGCGCGCCATGCGGATGCCGGCGGCTGGGTGGCGTCGATCTACACCGGCATGGCGTTCCCGCTGATGCTGGGGCTGCTTGATGGCGCGCGTTGCGGCGCGCCGTGGATGTTCCAGAGCTGGTTCGCGCAACGCTTTCCGGCGTGCGACCTGTCATCGGACGAACCCATGGGGCTGCACGGGCGCGTGTTCCATTGCGTGGCACCTGCCCTGCAGACCGAATTCATGTTGCGCGTGCTGGGCCACCTGCATGACCCCGACCTGGCCCAGACGGTGGCCCGCCTGCTGCTCTACCAGCCCGAACGGCAGCAGTGGGTGCCGGAGCTTGTATCGCAGCGGTGGCTCGGCAAGACCGCCGATAGCCCGGTGTATCGCGCCATCGGCTGGCTGCAGGCGCATGTGGGCGAGCCATACCGGCTGGCCGCCGTGGCGCGGGCCGCCGCGGTCAGCGAACGGACGCTGCTGCGCCATTTCCGCCAGGTGACGGGGCGCACGCCATTGGATTACCTGCACCGGCTGCGCGTGGAGCGCGCCCGCATGCTGCTGGAGGTGACGCTGCACGGCACGCAGGCGATTGCCGAGGCCTGCGGCTACAGCGACGCCGCCGCGTTCCGGCGCCTGTTCCAGCGCACCATGCAGATGTCGATGTCGGAATACCGCTCGCGCTTTGCGTTGCGCACGCGGCGCCGCTACTGGCGTGTGGAAGACCAGGCGGCGCGCGTCGACGCCGGCACCGTCGACTAGGTGTCAGCGGTTCAAGGCGGTCAACTGCTCAGGGCGATATGGTTGATGACTTCCTCCACGCCTTGCACGTACCAGGCATCGCGCTCCACCTGCTTGCGCGCACCGTCGCTGGACGCGTAGCCGTCCAGCGTCACCACCCGGCCTTCGGTCCGCACGCGAATGCGCGCGGCATCCACGAACGGGTCGGTTTCCAGCACGAGCTGCAGCGCTTCGCTCAGTTCCTCGTCGCTGTCGGCCTCGGCCGGCGCCACCACGATATCGTTGATCACGTTGCGACAGCCGCGCGACCACCACGCCAGCACCCCGGCCAGCCGCATATGCGACAGGCTGATCACCTGGCCGCTGAGCATCACCGCGCCGTCGTGGACGGCCACCTCGATCCAGCCGCTGCGCTCGCCCACGGCTTCGCGCACGGGCTCCAGCTGTCCTTTCACCTTCGCGCAGATCTTGCAGTTACGAAAGTCGATCGCATTGAGCAGCCGTTCGCAAACGGCGGCGCGCACATCGCCATCGCCCACCATCGGGCCGGCATGGGCGATGCGCAGATGATCGATCACTGTGGAAACCCCATCCAGACGGCGCAACCGGGCCGTGGCGCGCGTCTTGTCCATGACGTCGGCCACTTCGCCCTCCAGGATCAGGGCCCCGTCGGAAAGTCGCAGGTGAATGGTGGGATGGATCTGGTGGCCCTGATATGGCACATGCGCCAACGCGGCTCGCGCCTGCGTCAGCACCGCTTCGCTACTCAGCATGATGTGTGTCTCCCCATTTGACGTGGAGATGGGTGGGAAGCGCGCCCCTGCCTGCAAGCACGCGTGGCGCGGTGCGGTCGTTTTGCCCACGTGGTGCCGCGCCACACAGGCATTATAGGAAGCACCCCCGGCAAAGTCTCCGTGCTTCGGGCCACGCCCCGCGCTGCTGTTTCAAACGTCTGTTGCCCGCCCGGCAGTGCGGGCCGCAGGTGCGTGCAAGGCCCTGCCAATAGGCTGCAAAGTCAGAAGCGGCGCGGGTTTCGGGCAGTCGGGACGCATTCAGCGGCATTGAAGTCACTCGCCGTGCTCGTCAAGTGTTGCTGAACATCGTAAAAGCGGATGCCAGGTGATGCAGCCATCGCTACGCCCGACCCGCTGCCCCCGCTGGACCCGGCTCGGCCAGGCACATCGGTCTCGCCACGCGCTGCCTGGCAACGGCAGCGCCACCGGCAACGACTGAGGCCGGGGGGTCCGCCAACCAGACCGGCGCCGGGACGTCACAGACCATCAGCGTCTATGGCCGCGTGCCGCAGCAGAACACGCCACAGAATGGTACGTACACCGATACGGTGACGGCGACGGTCACGTATTGACGGCCAGCACCGCCGCGCGGACCATGGGCGGCAAAACCACGCCCCCGGGAGGCGCCCATGTGCGTCAACTACGCCCCAGTCCAGAAACGCATCCTGCGAGAGATCTTCGGTGTCGAGCCACCGCCGGGGCTGTATCCCGAGGAGACCTGGCCCGACTATGCCGCGCCCATCGTGCGGCAGAAGACCGGTGCAGAGGCGTGGGAAAGCGTGCTGGCGTCGTTCAGCATGGTGCCAAAGGCAACCATCCCGCCCGGCACGCGCTACTACCCCACGGCCAATGCGCGCGTGGAGACCATCGGCAAGCTGTCGTCGTTTGCGCGGTTCTGGAAGTCCTGCCAGCTGGCCCTGGTCCCGGCGACGGCGTTCTACGAGCCGAACCATGAAAGCGGCAAGGCGGTACGGTGGAGGATCGGGCTGCCAGGTGGCGAGCCGTTTGCCATTGCAGGGCTGTGGCGGGCCTGGCCCGGGGGGGACGTGTCGTTCACGATGCCGACGGTCAATGCCGACCATCATCCGCTGTTGCAGCGGTTTCACAAGCCCGGGGACGAGAAGCGCGGTGTGGTGATCCTGCCGCGTGAAGACTGGGACGAATGGCTGAAATGCCGCGATCCCGAGATAGCCAGGACGCTGCTGCGCCTGCTGCCTGCCGAAAAACTGGTGGCGGAGCCCGCCCCGTTGCCGCCGCGCGGGACGACAAAGGGGCCTCCGCCACCTTCCGAGTAGCCGGTCCGGCTGCGCTCAGAACGCGGCGCGGGCCTGGATGTAGACCATGCGCGGCGCCCCAACAAGGCGGCCGGCGTTGCTGTCGGTCGTACGCGTGTAGTAGCGCTTGTCGAACAGGTTGTTGATGCCCACGGTGATGTCGGTGTTCTTGCGCTGCGGCAGCTTGAACATCGCCTGGATGTTCCACGTACGGAAGCCCGGGATCAGGCCGTTGCTGCCGTCCGCGCTCTCGGCCACCGTGTTCGCCAGATCGGCGTACTGCTTGCTCTGGTGCGTGGTAGAGACGTTGAACGTCCAGCTGCGCCAGTCGTAGCGGGCACCGATCGTATCGGTCGTGCGCGAGTAGAACGGCACGTCCAGCCCGGCCGTGGTGCCCGATTTCTGGATGGCGCGCGTGTATGTGTAGTTGGCGTACAGGTTCAGGCCGCCCAGCAGGCTGGCGCGATCGAACGTGTAGTCGATGGCCGCTTCCACGCCGTCGTGGTCGGTGGCGCCGATGTTCTGGAACGTGGCCGGGAACAGGCCCGGCACCTGCAGGATCTGGTTGTCGAACTTGATCTTGAACGCGGTCAGCTCACCCTTGATGTGGCTGTCGGTCCAGCGCGTGCCCACTTCGAACGTCTTCGCCACTTCCGGCTGCAGCGGATTGTTCGGCGTCTGCGAATTGAGCTGCGTGTTCTGCACCGGCCCGAACGACGTGCTGTAGTCGGCAAAGACCGTCCACGCGCTGTTCACCAGGTATGACACGTTGATCGACGGCAGCGCCTTGTTGTTCATGCTGTCCCACTGCGTCGCGGTGTTGCGCTGCTGGCGCGTGGTATCGATATGCTCGAAGCGCACGCCCGGGACGATGCGCCAATTGCCGTAGGCGATGCGGTCGTCGATGTAGACGGCGTGGGCATCGGTGGCATTGTCGAACGTGGTGGTCGGGCCGTTCACGCCGGTCTGGCGGTTCGTGCTGAACTGGTTGTCGTCACCGCGCTCGCGGATGTAGCGGTAGCCGACCGTCACGTCATGCGTGGTCGGGCCCACGCCAAAGCGCTGCGTGTAGCGCGGCTCGATGCCGAACGTGGTGTAGTTGCGCGGCTGGTGCGCGATCACGGTGGCGCTCTGCTGCAGCGTGCTCTGGCGGTAGCTCTCGTTGAAGAACGTGCGGATCTCGAATTCCTGGTTCGCGGAAATCGTGTTCACGTAGCCCAGGTCGAAACCGTAGCGGTTGCCACTCCAGTAGTCGTCGGGGCGCGTGTTCTGGAACGGATCGGCGTTGTACTGCGCCACGCTCAGGCCGCCCGGCGTCTTCGACTTGACGTCGTAGTACGACACCTTGCCGTAGACCTGCGACGTCGGTGTGATGTCGTACGCGAATTTCACAGCCAGGTCGTTCACGTTGTCGTCGCTGCCCTGGCGCCATTCGCGGCCGGTCATGCCCGAGTACAGCAGCGCGATGCCCAGGCCGCTGTCCAGCGTGGTGCCCACGAACGCGTTGTACTGGGTGTTGCTGCCGCCGCCTTCGGTGTAGATGTTCTCGCGCACCGAGGCTTCGCCGCTGAACACGCCCGGAATCGGCTTGGTGTTGAAGTTGATAATGCCGCCCACGTTCTGCGGGCCGTAGCGCACGGCGCCGCCGCTGCGCACCACGTCGATCGACTCGATGTTGCCCAGGCTGACCGGCGCAAACGACAGTTGCGGCTGGCCGTATGGCGCCACGGCCATCGGAATGCCGTCGAGCAGCACCGTGGAGCGCGGCGTGTAGCGGCCTGTCAGGCCCCGCACGCCGATATTGAGCGACACGGCGCTGCCGGCCGTGCCGGAGTTGTCGGTCGCCTGCACGCCCGGGATGCGGCGCATGACGTCGCCAATGCTCTGCGCCCCGCTCTGCTCGATCTGCTGCTCGCTGACCACCGTGCGTGCGCCGGCGAACGTCTTCACGCTGTTCTGAAGCCCCGTGCCGAGCCAGTTTCCGGAAACCTGAACCGTTTCAAGCATCTTTTCCGTCTCTCCGCCCTGCACCGGTCCTGCCGCGACCTGGGCTGCCGCCCATTGCGGCGCCAGGCACAGCATCGAAACGGCCAGCGCAGTGGCGCACGGGGCAAGATGGGGCGCGGCAAATGGCAGTCCGCGACGGCTCGAAATCATGGTCTTTCCTTGTATCAAGAAACTGACAAAGGCCACGAATGTAATTGATAACGGTTCTCGTTTGTAGTTCGACTACCAAAAGAAACGCTTAATGTATGTCGGCTGGGACAATGTGTTGCCCATACACGACATTTTGTCGAAAACCGACGGAAGTTGAGCGCTCAAGGGACTGGCTCGAAACATCGATTTTTCAGTGCCGCACCCCGCAATTGGGTGATTCCTCCGCCCCACCGATAGAGGGTGTGCGCCTTACCGGCCCGCACCCATACTGACCGGCCACCGGCCAGAAGAGCCGGACCAACCTGGGTCAGAACATGATTGCAGTCTCTTTTGTCGGATACGCGCTGGCGTTTCTGGCGGTGATCATCATTGCCGCCCGCTGGATCTACCGGAATCACCCCGCCCTGCGGGACACCGATCCGCTACCGCCGGCGCACCGCGAAGACGGCGCCAATGCGCCGCGTGGCGGTCCGCCGCTCGACTGATTCGCACACCACGCGGGAACTGCAGCGCCCCATCGTTGCCTGAACCTCTTGCGCCCGCGCCACGCGGCGTGCACGCTCGCGCCTGTGAGCCACAAGAACAAAGGGAACAAGACATGGCAACTTCCAACAAATTGCCGGCCTGGACCATCTGGTCCCCGCTGGCCGCCTGGGCCGCCTTCGGCCTGGGCCTTGCAATGACGGGTCAGGCCTGGCTGATCGCACTGATGTCGGTCGCCCTGGCCGGCGCGGTGTTTTCCGCCGTCCACCATGCCGAGGTCGTGGCGCACAAGGTCGGCGAACCGTTCGGCACGCTGGTGCTGGCGATTGCGGTGACGGTGATCGAAGTGGCGCTGATCGTATCGGTCATGCTGTCGTCCGGACCCGAGAAAGCCGGCCTGGCGCGCGACACGGTGTTCGCGGCGGTCATGATCATCTGTAACGGCATTGTCGGCATCTGCCTGTTCGTGGGCGCGCTGCACCACCGCGAGCAGGCGTTCCAGGCGCCCGGTGCCAATGCCGCCATGGCCATCCTGGTCACCCTGCTGGGGCTCACGATGGTGCTGCCGAACTTCACCAGCACCACGCCGGGCCCGGTCCTGTCATCGTCCCAGCTGGCGTTTTCGGGCGTGATGTCGCTGCTGCTCTACGGCTGCTTCGTGTTCGTGCAGACCGTGCGGCATCGCGACTACTTTCTGGTGGATGGCAGCAACGACGAGAACGTGCATGCGCCGCCGCCGCCCACCCGCGTGGCCGTGACCAGCAGCGTGCTGCTGGTCGTCTGCCTGGTGGCCGTAGTGGCGCTGGCGAAGCTGCTGTCGCCATCGGTGGAGAAGGCCGTTGCGGACGCCGGATTGCCGGCAGCGGTGGTCGGGGTGGTAATCGCGGCACTGGTGCTGCTGCCCGAAGGGCTTGCCGCCCTGCGCGCCGCGCGCTCGGACCGCATCCAGACCAGCCTGAACCTGGCGCTGGGCTCGGCGCTGGCCAGTATCGGCCTGACCATTCCGACAGTCGCCATCGTCTTCATCACGATCGGGCAGCCGCTGGAACTGGGGCTCAGCGCCAAGGAAATGGTGCTGCTGTTCCTGACGATGATCGTGGCGTCGCTGACGCTCGGCATGGGCCGCACGACCATCCTCCAGGGCGTGGTCCACATGGTGATCTTCGCGGCGTACCTGTTCCTGACGATCGTGCCGTAGGCATCGGCCGGCATCACCCGCTCCGGAATCGCGGAGCGGGTGCCAGCGGGCCGCTTGTGAGGTGCGGCGGGTTGCGGCGGTTGCCGCGGCTGCAGCCGTTACGCTTGGCCGATAAAGCCGATCACCGCGTTGCCGAACGCCTCCGGCAGTTCCCAGTTGGACAGATGTGCGGCCGGCAGCGCGACGTACCGCGCGCCTGCAATGGCTTGCGCCACCTCGCGGCCCTGAACCGCCGTCGTCGCCAGATCCTGTTCCCCGGCAATCACCAGCACGGGCGCGTCGATCCCGGCCAGCAGGCCCCGCAGGTCGGCATCGCGCACCGCCGCGCAATTGGCGGTGTAGCCGGCAGCGCTGGCGGTCTCCAGCATGCGCCGCACCGGCGTCATCTCGTCGCGGCGCGTCAGCAGGTAATGGTCGGTGAACCAGCGCGACAGCACGCCGTCGACGATGGCGGCCATGCCATCGCGGTGTACGGTGGCGATGCGCGTGTTCCAGACCGATTCCGGCCCGATCAGCGCCGCCGTGTTGGCCAGCACAAAGCGCCCGAAGCGGGCCGCATGGTGGCGCGCCAGGTACATCCCGGTCATCCCGCCCATCGACAACCCGCAGAAGTGCGCGCGTTCGATGCCGGCATGATCCAGGATGGCGATCACGTCGCCGGCCAGGTCAGCCATTCCGAACGCAGCGGACGGCAGCGCCGAACGGCCGTGGCCACGCGTGTCATAGCGCAGCACGCGGTAGTGCTGCGTCAGGGCCGCCATCTGCGGGTCCCACATTTCCAAAGTGGTTCCAAGCGAGTTCGACAGCACCAGTACGGGCTTGTCCGCACCGCCCTCGATGACGTAGTGCAACTGGCGGGTTGGCTCCGTCGCCGCCGTCCGCTCAGTCGGCATGGATGCCCCGCTCGCGGATCAGCGCGCCCCACTTGACCGTTTCCTTGGCAAGGTGGTCCTTCAACTGCGCCGGGGTGCTGCCGATCGGCTCGGCGCCGATGCCCGCCAGGCGCTGCTGCACGGCCGGCTTCTTCAGCGATTCGAGCATGGCCTTGTTCAGCGTATCGATGACGGCCTGCGGCGTCTTTGCCGGCACGAACGCGGCAAACCACGGCGACAGCTCGTAGCCCGGCACGCCCGCTTCAGCCACGGTCGGCACATTGGGCAGCGCCGACGACCGCTTGCTGGTGGTCACCGCAATCGCCGTCAGCTTGCCGCTGTCGATATGGGGCTTGGCCGAAGTGATGCTGTCGAACATGTAGTCCACCTGTCCGCCCAGCAAGTCGGTCATGGCCGGGCCCGATCCCTTGTACGGGATATGCAGCAGATCCACGTGCGCCATCGACGTGAACAGCTCGCCGGCCAGGTGGATCGACGTGCCGTTGCCGGCCGATGCATAGGTGTACTTGCCGGGCTTGGCCTTGGCGCTGGCGATGACTTCGGCCACCGTCTTCTGCGGATTCTTCGCCTTGTTGGTGACCAGCACGTTGGGTACCACGGCCAGCAGCGACACCGGCGCGAAATCCTTGATCGGGTCGTAGCTGAGCTTGCCGTACAGGGCCGGGTTCACGGCCATGCCATTGGCGACGATGATGATCGTGTAGCCGTCGGCCGGCGAGCGCGCCACCATCTCGGCACCGATATTGCCGCCCGCGCCGGGGCGGTTCTCGACCACGATGGCCTGGCCCAGCGACTTCGACATGTCTTCGCCCAGCGTGCGCGCGATGTTGTCCATCGCACCGCCCGCGGGGAACGGCACCACCCAGCGGATCGGATGGTCGGGATAGGCGGCGTGCGCCGGCGCGGCTGCGGCAAACAGCAGCGATGCGGAAATGGCGAGTGCGGCCGGCATGCGGGCCGACCCTTGCAGCAAGGACTTCATTTGTCTCCGTTCCTTCTTTTCTGGTTGCCGATCAGCGGATCGACGACGGGTGCTTTGCCAGCGGCGTGACGTGGATCTTCATGTACGGGAACAGCGGCAGGCCGGCCAGCAGCGTGTGCAGTTCGTCGTTCGACTCCACATCGAACACGCTGTAGTTGGCGTACTCGCCCACCACGCGGTACAGCGCCTGCCACTTGCCCTGGCGCTGCAGGTCCTGCGAATAGGCCTTTTCGCGGGCCTTGATCTCGTCGGCCGTAGCGGCCGGCAGGTCGTGCGGGATCTGCACGTCCATCCTGACGAGGAACAACATGGGTGTGTCTCCGGGTTGTATTGGATGCGATGCCGGGCGGCAATATCGGCTCAGACGGCCTTGCGGCGATAGTGGCGCAGCTTGTCTTCGTCAATCGCCAGGCCCAGCCCCGGACCCTGCGGCAGATGCAGCGCAAAGTCCTTGAACACCGGGCGGTCCACCACGATGTCGTCCTTCACCAGCAGCGGGCCGAACAGTTCGGTGCCCCACGCCAGCTGCGGCAGCGTGCAGAAGCCATGTGCTGCGGCGATGGTGCCCACGGCGCCTTCGAGCATGGTGCCGCCGTAGAGCGCAATGCCGGCCGCGTCGCCCACGGCTGCCGTGCGCAGCATGCCGAAGATACCGCCCGACTTGGCGATCTTGAGCGCGAACACGTCGGCCGCGCCCAGGCGGGCCAGTTCCATCGCATCTTCGGGCCCGGTCACGGCCTCGTCGGCCATGATCGGCACCACGAAGCGCGCCGCCAGCCGCGCCAACGCCGCGCGATGCTCGCGCGGGGTGGGCTGCTCGATCAGGTCGATGCCGGCCGCTTCAAGCATGGCGATGCCGGTGGCGGCTTCGGCTTCGTTCCAGGCCTGGTTGACGTCCACGGTCACGCGGGCACGATCGCCCAGCGCGCGCTTGATGGCCGATACGTGCGCCACGTCGTCGCGCACGCTGCGGCGGCCGATCTTGAGCTTGAACGTGTTGTGGCGGCGCTCTTCCAGGAAGCGCTCGGCTTCCTCGATGTCGCGACCCGTGTCGCCGCTGGCAAGCGTCCAGAGCACCGGCAGGGTGTCGCGCACGGCGCCGCCCAGCAGCGTGACCAGCGGCACGCCCAGGCGCTTGCCCTGCGCGTCGAGCAGTGCCGATTCCAGTGCCGACTTGGCAAACCGGTTGCCGCGCGCCACCTTGTTCAGGCGCGCCATGGCGCCGTGTACGTTGGTGGCGTCCTGCCCGGCCAGCGCGGGCGCGAGGTAGGTGTCGATGGTCAGCTTGATGCCCTCGGGGCTCTCGTCGCCATAAGACAGGCCGCCGATGGTGGTGGCCTCGCCAATGCCCTCCACGCCGTCGCTGCAGCGCAGGCGCACGATCACCAGCGTTTGCTGCTGCATCGTCGCCATCGCCAGCTGATGAGCCCGGATGGTCGGCAGGTCGACCAGGATGGCCTCGATCGAAGAAATTGTCGCAGTCATACCTTTTCCATACAAAAACACGCGTTGAACCGAGTATGGACCTTGACTTGACTGACGTCCAAGACCGAAGATGTCTCGATTCATACCTGCTGGGTATGCATCGACATGCCATATTCCCGCCATGGAACTCCGCCACCTCCGCTATTTCCAGACTGTCGCCCAGGAACTGAATGTGACGCGTGCGGCAGAAAAGCTGCATATGGCCCAGCCGCCGCTGTCGCGTCAGATCCGTCAGTTCGAGGAAGAAGTGGGCGTGGCGCTGTTCGACCGTGTCGGCCGGGGGTTGAAGCTGACCGAGGCCGGCCGCTTCCTGCTGGAGCAATCGCTGCAGCTTACGCAGCGGCTGGAAGAAACGCTGGAAGGCACGCGCCGCATTGGCCGCAACGAAAAACGCTGGTTCGGCATCGGCTTCGTGCCTTCGGTGCTTTATGGGGTGCTGCCGGAACTGATCCGCGAATTGCGCGGCGACGACAGCGGGGTGGAAGTCGGCCTGACGGAGATGATCACGGTCCAGCAGCTCGAAGCGCTCAAGTCAGGCCGCATCGACCTGGCATTCGGCCGGCTCACGTTCAATGACGCGGCCATCGTCCAGCAGGTGGTGATGGCCGAGACACTGGTCGCGGCCATGCCTGTCACCGCCCCGCCCCCGGCCAGGCCGTTCGACGCAGGCGATCTGGCCCGCCAGCCGCTGATCCTCTACCCCGCCCGGCCGCGTCCGAGTTATGCCGACCACGTCCTGTCACTGTTCCGCGCACAGGGCCTGCAGCCGCGCGTGGTACAGGAAGCCAATGAACTGCAGACGGCGCTGGGCCTGGTGGCGGCGGGCCTGGGCATCACGCTGGTGCCATCGTCGGTGCAACGGCTGCATCGCGACGACGTACGCTACGTGCCCATCGATGCGCCCGGCTTCATGTCGCCCGTGATCATGAGCTACCGTGCCGGCGACACATCGCCGCACCTGGCGCGGGCCATCGCCTGGGTGAAGAGCCAGGCCCGGGCATAGCGACTCCGGGGCCTGTGGCAAAGGCCGACTGAGCCTGTGACACCCCGGCCGAGGTCCACGCGCTCCTTAGGCCGACACCATCTTCGACCGGGCTGCCACCTTGCGGGCTTCCTTGCGGCGGCCATACCAGCCGCCCACCACCAGCAGCACGGCCACGGCGATGATGTCGCCCGTCAGGGCCACGGGCCGCGTCGGGCGGCCGCCCGCAAAGCCATAGGTCAGACCTTCGATGCCCACCGACACCACGGCGCCCAGCACAAAGCAGAACAGGCTGTGGCGGCCGATCTGCACCACCGGGCCCATGAAGCGGGCCAACCGCTCGACCCATCCGGCGCGCACGGCCAGGTACACCAGCCATGCCAGCCCCAGGAAGCTGACCACGCGCAGCGCGGCCAGGCTTTGCTTGGGCAGCGGGAAGGCCATCGCCGGAATCCATGCCGGCAGCCAGGCTTCATACAGGTGCGGACGCATCCACAGGTAGGCGGCGGCCATGCACACCAGCGCCACCACCACGGCCCCGCCCGTAAAGGCACGGCGCACGATGGTCTGCTGCGGCAGCACGAAATCGGGTCGCAGCCGTGCCAGCAAACCCATGGCGAACATCAGCTGCCAGGCGAACGGATTGAAGCTCCAGCCACGCGGCTCGCTGCTGGGCAGCAGCGGCAGCAGCGCGGGCGACATGATCCAGAGCGCCACGCTGCCGCAGATAAAGGCCAGCGGCTGTGCGCGGGCCCAGCGGATTGCCAGCGGGGCCAGGCCGATGAACACGGCGTACATCGGCAAAACATCGGAAACGAACGGCTGGCGCGCCAGCGCTAACACCTGCAGCAGCGTTGCCACCGGCTGCGCCATGAAATCGAGGGCCTCGGTGGCGCGTACCGCCGGTGCAGGAATCTTGCACATCGCCAGCAGGAAGCCGAACAGCAGCATCAGCACGCCGGTCAGCACGAACGCCTTGTAGATCTCCCAGCTGCGTCGGCGCAGACGCTTGCGCGCCGCGCTGGCACCGTCGCGCGCTTCCATCGCCAGATAGGCCGCGCCGGCCGAGCAGCCGGCCAGGAAGACGAACACCTCGGCGGCGTCGAACAGCTGGAAATTTCGGATCGTGTAGTCGGCCAACACACTGCCGTTGACATGATCGACCACGATGAAGAGCAGCGCGATGCCGCGAATGAGGTCGATCTCGGTGCGCCGCTGATTGTTGTTCACTGCGTTCACAGGCGTACATCCCAAGGCTTGCCTGCGGCTCGGGGGCGCCACGCGGCAATCACGGGGCGCATCTTACCGTGATCTCAGGGTTTACTCTGTGTGGCAGTGTTTCAGCAGGTTACGTGATGTCACCGCGCGCCATTCAAGTGGCGTATGCGGCGTGCAGGCGGGCCAGCGTGCGGCGCCCGGCATCCACGACGGCCGCGTCATGCGTGGTCTGCGCGCGCACGATCATGCCCTCGATGCACACGATCGCCTCTTGCGCCACCTCGTCCGGATTCGACAGGGCCAGTTCACGGGCCATTGCCCCCACAAAGGCCTCCAGCGACGCCTTGTGCGACACCGCCTGCTCCAGCAAACGGGGATCGTCTCCAGCGCCGCCACCGGACTCGGCCACCATGTTGATGAACGAGCAGCCGCGGTAGTCATCGGTGCCAAACCACTCGCCCAGCGTATCGGCCACAACGTCCAGGTTCGGGCGCGCCGCCAGGCGGCGTCGCACACCCGTTTCAAACCAGTTCATCCAGAAATCGTGGCGCCGCTGCAAATATTCGAAGATCAGATCGTTCTTCGATGAAAAGTGCCGATACAGCGACATCTTCGCCACCCCCGACTCGGCGATGATCCTGTCGATGCCGGTGGCGCGATAACCGTCGCGATAGAACAGGCGTGCGGCGGTGTCGAGGATGCGGTCGCGGGCGGAGGGGGTGGCCATGGCGGGGATGTGAGAACTTCGGCGAGAAACAGCCGCATTATAGTAGACAGATCTGTCTCCGGACCCATCAAGGCTCACCGGATTCAGCGTCCCCCATGCTGATCCGGCATCCGTGGCGTAAAGCAACGCTGCTGGATATCGCCCCGCCGCGCTACCAGCATGGTGGCCTCCGGGATTTCCTCCCAGACGCCCTGCACGTCGATCAGCGGTTCGGACAACACCAGGAACGCGTCGTCGCCCGCGGCAATGATGCGCGGGTCGTCGGGATAGAGCGCCCGTAACTGGCGAAACGACGTGCTGTGGAATAGCGAGCGCGAATCGCGTTCACTCGAATAGCGCGCCGCCACGATCTGCTGCCCGTCGGTCACACAGACGGTCATGTTGATCGGGTGCTCGATATCGTGGCGATGCCCGACCGACTCGATCAGCCCGACCATCTGTTCCAGCGCCCCTTGCGGATCGCGCTCCAGCCCGAATGTCAGCGCCAGGAAGAACATCACCTCGGAATCGGTCGAGCCCTCGATCCACCGGAACAGATGCGGCGCCACGGACATCATCAGGTCGCGCCGCACCAGCGGATAGTCGCGGATCAGCCCGTTATGGGCAAACAGCCAACGCCCGAACCGGAACGGATGGCAATTGGTTTCCTGGGTCGGCGTGCCCGTGGCGGCGCGGATATGCGCCACGAAGAGCGGCGCCCGCACCGCCCGCGCCGCCTCGCGCAGGTTGGTATCGCTCCAGGCCGGATGCAGGCACCGATAGCGGAACGGCAGTTCGGAATGCCGCCCGTACCAGCCGACGCCAAAGCCGTCGCCATTGGTCGTGGTATGCCCCAGGCGCGCGTTCAGACTCTGGTCGATCAGCGAATGCTCGGGCTGAAACAGCACAGCCTCCATCGGAACGGAACGGCCCGAATAGGCCAGCCAGCGGCACATGATGCCTCCTCCAGTCTGTGGGTGCGGGATCTTCACTTCAGCATAGCAAGTGGCCCGGCAGGATGCTGCCGCAGCGCAATCCGGGCCGGAATCCTGTGGCAATTCCTACATCGACTGCCCGGGATCGGGCTTCGATTCCATCATGGATTGCGCCCGATAGATCACCACAACGGCCGCTGGCGCGCCGTCCAGGCCTGCGCTTTGGACAGAGCTGCGCGGCGTGCGGAGCCCGCGCGTCCAGCGGCAATGAACAATGAAAAAAGGCAGGCAGCGCGCCCGCGCCACCTGCCTTCTCATCATCAATCGGCCATTCCTGATCGTCAGGCCGCCACCTTCAGCTGCGTCAGCTTGGCTTGCGCATCGCGCAGGGCCGTACGCAAGCCCTCTTCCACCACCGGATGGTAGAACGGCATCGCCAGCATCTGCGAGATCGTCAGGTTCTGCTGGTACGCCCACGCCAGCAGGTGTGCGATATTCTCGGCCCGCGGCCCGATCCATTCGGCGCCCAGGAAGCGGCCCGTGGCCCGGTCGGCGTAGACGTGCATCAGCCCCCGGTTCTTGCGCATCACGCGGCTGCGGCCCTGGTCCTCGAAACTGACCTCGCCGGTCACGAAGCGGCCCTGGACCAGGTCGGCATGGCGCTTGCCCACCATGGCGATCTGCGGATCGGAGAACACGACGGCAATCGGCGCGCGGCGCGTCAGCGGACGCAGGTTGGGCCAGTGCGCGGCATTCTCGCCGGCAATCCGGCCTTCGTCGGCCGCCTCGTGCAGCAGCGGCAGCACGTTGTTGGCGTCACCGGCGATAAACACCGCCGCATCGCCGCACTGCAGCGTGACCGGATCGAACACCGGCACGCCGCGGGCATCGAGTTCCAGCGCCGTGTTGTCCAGCGCCAGGTTGTCGACGTTCGGGCGGCGCCCCGTGGCGGCCAGCACATAGGCAAAGCGCTCGGTCACCGGCTTGCCGGCTTCGTCCTTGAACGTGATCACCGCTTCGTCGCCCTCGCGGCGCATATCGGTCACGCTGGCATCGGGCAGGAGCGAAAACTCGGCATTGAACGCTTGGGCCGCGTAGGCGCGGATTTCCGGATCGGACAGCGGGCCGACGCCACCCCCGACGCCAAACACGCGCACACGCACGCCCAGCCGGGACAGCGCCTGGCCCAGTTCCAGCCCGATCACGCCAGGGCCGAACACGGCCACGCTGGCCGGCAGGTCCTGCCACGAGAACACGTCGTCGTTGACGATCAGGCGGTCGCCGAACACCGCGAACGATGGCGGCACGGCCGGGCGCGAGCCGGTGGCAATCACCACGCGGCTGGCCCGCACCACGGTATTGGCGCCCACCTGCAGCACCGTGTTGTCGATGAACTGTGCATGGCCGCGCAAGCGGTCTTCCTCGGGAATGTTGTCGACGCCGCTCACCACAAAGCCCACGAAGCGGTCGCGCTCGCTGCGCACGCGGTCCATGACCTGACGGCCGTCGATGCGAACCGGCCCGTCCACGTGTACGCCGAATGCGGCGGTGTGGCGCGCCTCGTGGGCGGCCTCGGCTGCCGCGATCAGCAGCTTCGACGGCATGCAGCCCACACGGGCGCAGGTGGTGCCGTAGGCGCCGCCTTCGATGACCACGGCGCGCTTGCCGGCGGCAATGGCTGCGCGATACGCTGCCAGCCCGGCGGTTCCTGCGCCAATCACTGCCACGTCGGTCTGAATCGTTTTCATGTGCGTTTCCTGTTCGTCAGTCTGCGTTGCCATCAATCGGCGGATGGGATGGCACCGTCCTGCCATGGCGCGGCCAGGGCGATGCCATCGGGTCCGGCGACTGCCGGCCCGCACCGCCGGTGGCCGGCGGCGTGTTGCGGGGGAGTGCGGGGGAAGAAAAGGTGCCCAGGACACCGGCCGGGGGAGCCGGGCCCGGGCGGGAGGATCAGGCAGCAGCCAGGTACTGTTCCAGCGCGGCAGCACCGCCCACCAGCTTGCCGTTGATGAACACCTGCGGCGCGGTCATTTCACCGGACATGGCGCCCAGCACCTTGCCGCGGATCTTGTTGTCCAGCGGCACGTCGATGTACTCGTAGCCCTTGTCCTGCAGCAGTTGCTTGGCCTTCGCGCAGTGCGAACAGCCCACCTTCGAGAACACCACCACCTGGTCCGGACGCCTGGCGTTGGGGGCGATGTAGTTCAGCATCGTGTCGGCGTCCGACACCTTGAACGGGTCGCCCGGCTCTTCCGGCTCGATGAACATCTTGTCCACCACGCCGTTCTTCACGACCATCGAATAGCGCCAGCTGCGCTTGCCGAAGCCCAGGTCGGCCTTGTCCACCAGCATGCCCATGCCGTCGGTGAACTCGCCGTTGCCGTCCGGAATCATCACGATGTTCTCGGACTCCTGGTCCTTGGCCCACTCGTTCATCACGAAGGTGTCGTTGACCGACACGCACAGGATCGCGTCCACGCCAGCCGCCCGGAATGCCGGTGCCAGTTCGTTGTAGCGCGGCAGGTGGGTCGACGAACACGTCGGGGTGAAGGCGCCCGGCAGCGAGAACACGGCCACGGTCTTGCCATTGAACAGTTCGGCCGTGGTGACGTCCTTCCATTCATTGTTTTCACGTACGCGGAACGTCACATTGGGAACGCGTTGGCCTTCACGGGATTGCAGCATCGGAATCACTCCTTGGGTTGGTTTGGCGCCACGTGTTGTGGCGATGGAGTGGATTCTCCCGGACTGAATGTGATCCGTAAAATTCATTATCTCAACCGAATCGATTGAAATTTTCTATTATCAATAGGAGAAATCCGATTGATTTTGGCTATCCGGCAGGGTTTTGAATGCTTCCGCTTGCACATCGGCATCGCTATCATGCGGGCACACAAAAAACATGAAGGGACTCCCGCTCCATGACTCGCCTGCCCATCCGGCTACCCGCCGCGACCCTGCTGGCCGCCACCCTGTTCGCCCTCGGCGCCACCAGCGCCACGGCAGCCCCGCTGGCAAAGCCCGAACTCGACCAACTGGTGGCCAGCGCAACAGCCACTCCGCCCGCCAGCTTCAGCGCGTTCCTGGACGCCGCCGTCAAGGCTGATCCAAAGCTCGCCGGTTCGGTGCGTGCCTATCGCGCCAAGCGGCCGCTCAAGGGCGACGACCTGGTCAATATCGGGCGCCTGCTGGGCGTCTACAACCGCGTGCATAACCAGCAGGCGGTGCTGGACAGCATCACCGAGATGGTGGCGCTGCGCACCGTGCGCGATGACAAGGTGCCGCAGCACGAGAACCCGGCCATCGTCGAGTTCGGCAAGCTCGTGGAGCGCATGGCAAAGGACTTCGGGCTGCAGTTCCGCAACGTCGACAACCGCGTGTTCGAAGTGACGCTGCCGGGCCAGGGCAAGGAGACGTTCGGCATCCTCACGCACGCCGACGTGGTGCCCGTGGTGGCCGACGAATGGGTGCTCGACGACGGCACGAAACTCGACCCGTTCAAGGTCACGCGCGTGGGCGATTACCTCTACGGCCGGGGCACCATCGACGACAAGGGATCGATTGCGGCGGCGCTCTTCGCCATGAAGACCGTGCGCGAGAGTGGCGTGCCGCTGGCGCGCACGATTCGCCTGATGATCGAGACCACCGAGGAAACCGGCGGCGACGGCATGAAGTACTACCGCGACAAGACCGCCCTGCCCGAGTACAACATCGTGCTCGACAGCAAGTACCCGGCCGTGGTGGCGGAAAAGGGCTCCGGCGCGCTGACCGTGCGCTTTCCGGACCAGCCCGCCGATGGCAGGCAGGCCGCCATCGTGTCCATGGCAGGCGCGGCGTCGGCGAACGCCATTCCGCAGACCGCCACCGCGCGCATTGCCGGCGGCGACCTCAACGCCGTGGCCACGGCGCTGGACCAGGCGCGCGCGGCCTTCATCGCCCAGCACGCCGCGCAGGGCAAGTTCGCCATCGATATCGCGCGCAACGGCGACGCCATCGACGTAAAGGTCACGGGTTCGTCGGCCCATGGCTCGCGCCCCGAGGAAGGTGTGAACCCCGTACCGCGCCTGGCGATGTTCCTACAGGCATCGGGCGTTCCGTTCGCCGACAACCAGTACGCACGGGCCTCGCGCTACCTGACCGGGCTGTACGGCACGGGCTACCTGGGCGAGAAGATGGACGTGGGTTATCGCGACGACTTCATGGGCCCCCTGACGATCTCGCCGACGTTGATCCGCGAGCGCAATGGCAAGCTTGAAGTGACTGCCAACGTGCGCATGCCGCGCGGGTCCACGCCCGACACACTGCGCGCGAAGATTGCCGAGCGCATCCAGGCCTGGGCCGCGCAGACCCATACCACGCTGGAGATCCAGCACGACCAGGGCGACTGGATGGCCCGCGACCCCAAGGGCGCGTGGCTGTCCACGCTGCTGAACATCTACGGCGACACCACCGGGCTCGAAGCCAAGCCCGTGCCAACGGCCGGCAGCACCACGGCCAAGCTGATGCCAAACGCCATCAACTTCGGCCCGGCCATGCCCGGCAAGAAGTACACCGCGCACAACGCCAAGGAGTACAAGGAAGTCTCCGACCTGAACCTGGACATGCAGATGTTCACGGAGATGCTGGTGCGCGTGGGCAACCTGCAGAAAATGCAGTGATGGACCGGTGATGCAGCGCCCCGCTCCCGCCGCGCGGGAGTGGGGCGATAGCCGGCAGCAATACCTCAGAACCCCAGATCGCTCAGGCCCGGATGGTCATCGGGCCGGCGACCCAGCGGCCAGTGGTACTTGCGATCCGCCTCGCGGATTGGCGCGTCGTTGATGCATGCGAAACGGCGTTGCATCAGGCCGTTCTCGTCAAATTCCCAGTTCTCGTTACCGTACGACCGGAACCAGTTGCCCGAGTCGTCGTGCCATTCGTACGCAAAGCGCACCGCGATGCGGTTGCCATCGTGCGCCCACAGTTCCTTGATCAGCCGATAGTCGAGTTCCTTCTGCCATTTGCGGCTCAGGAAGGCCACGATCTCGTCGCGTCCGTTCACAAATTCGGCGCGGTTGCGCCAGGCGCTGTCGACCGTATAGGCCAGCGCCACGCGGTGCGGATCGCGCGTGTTCCAGCCGTCCTCGGCCGCGCGCACCTTGGCGGCGGCGGTCTCGGCGGTGAATGGGGGCAGCGGCGGGCGAACTTCGGGTTGGCTCGACATGGGCAGGCTCCTTGAAAATCGGAAAAAGCTGAAAATCGAATGGGAATTCGGTGGCAAATCGCGCAGATCCATATGTAGACAGACCCGTCTCATAGTGTTGGGTAGACAGATCTGTATGTCAAGCGGAAATTCGCGGAAATACGAGGATTGCTCCCGCTTCCCAGGCGCTAGACGCGCTGCCGGTCAAACCCCGATTCGCGCGCCAGCACGATAGCCTGCGAGCGATTCTCGACCTCGAGTTTCGAGAAAATGCTGGTGATGTGGTTTCGCACGGTCTTCTCGCACAGCCCCAGATGGGCGGCGATCTGCGCGTTGTCGCGACCCTGCGCAATCAGCACCACGATGTCGCGTTCGCGCCGCGTCAGTGCGCCAAAGGCCGGATCGGCGGACGGCGCCGGGGCAGGCAGGAAGGCGCGCACCTCTTCGATCCAGCGTTCCCACGCCGGCTCGGTTTCCAGCAGCAGGTGGTTGCCGCTGTCCAGCGGCACGAAGCGGGCATTGGGAATCATGCTGGCGAGCAGCCGCCCTTCGTCGAATGGCACGCGCGCGTCGCGCTCCGCATGCAGCACCAGGGTCGGGCAGGTGACCAGCGGCAGCAGGTCCACCACGTCGATCTCGTTGAAGATGCGCATGAAGCGCGCCGCATTGACCGGCGACGTGGATACCCGCTCAAGCTCGTTGAACCAGCGGTGCTGCTCGGCGGTGCCGCCCGGGATGAACTGCGTGGTGAAGAACTGGCGAAATGCCGGATTCTCCTGACCCCACCCGATCTCGGCCAGCCGGATCATCAGTTCGGCCTCTTCGCGCATGGCGTCGCCCTGGTTGCGTTTGAGCCGCCCCCGCGCGTAACCGCCATGCAGCACCAGATGGCTGACGCGCCCGGGGTGCGCCACGGCATAGGCCACTGCAATCGATGCCCCCTGCGAGATGCCCAGCAGTGCGAAGGGCTCCACGGCCATCGCGTCGACGATGGTTTCCAGGTCGCGCAGCCACGCATCGAACGACAGGTCTTCGACATGACGGTCGGACAGGCCGCAACCGCGTTCGTCGTAGCGGATTAGCGTGTGCTGTTCGGACAGCGCGAACAGCATGTGGCTCCAGACCGGACTGCCGACATCGAACTCGAGGTGGCTCATCCAGTTGGCGGCCTTCACCAGCGGCGGCCCGCTGCCCGTGACCGCATACGCCAGGCGTACACGGTCAGGGCTGGTGCATAGGCGTATCTGCTGCTTGAGCATCGGCATGGGCGGGTCGCGCACGGGGCAGGATATGGGCGACGCGGTGCGCCGCCTCGCAATGGCCGGCGATGGTTCACCGCGTCCGGTCGTGCCGGGCGACTCACCTATCTTAGACAACGATCCCCAGCGCGCCGACATCAACACCGACTGCCGGCCCCGCAAAGTGCGGAAGGCCAGACGCGGTGCGTAGGTAGTGCGCCGGATGACGTACACCAAGGGCGGTGTCTCGCGACGGAAGCTGGAGGGTCCGGCTTGCGGCAGGTGGTCTGCCGCAAGCCGGGACCGGGTGCGCTACATCACGTCAGGCCGCGCGCATCGCGCAGTCCCCCTGGGCGCCGACGCTGCGCGCGCCGTCCGTGTACGCGTCACGCGGCCCGATGCGGTTGCCGCCATCGCTGGATGCATCGCGCGGGCCCATGCGGGCGCCGTCCGCAAAAGGATCGAAGGTGCCACGCAGGCACACTGACTTGCTTGCGTGCAGCGTCGCTCCGTTCGACGGAACGAATACCTCGCTCCACGCGGCGTGGGCGGTCTGGGCGATGCCAATGGTCATTGCGGAAACGGCTGAAACGGCAAGCAGGGTCTTTGCAACTTTGGTACACATTTCGACGACTCCAACTCTTGAACTCCAATCAGAAGACAAGCACGGATGACCATTGGCCGGGATGCCGTTGGCCGATCCGTGGAGTGATTGTCGGAAATCGCCGGCGACCGTGTATGTGACAGGTGTCCCGGTTTTTGCGGGGATCGCGGGGAAACCCGGTGCCAATGCGTGGGACTTCGGTCCCGTGCAGGCAAACGGACCGGGCCAGTGGCACGACGTGGATGCCCGCAAGCCACGTCCAGCATGGCATTGCAGGTAGACCTATCGTAATTCCCCGAGTAAACCCGCGCCAAGGACACATGTCCCGCATTCCGGTGCCGAATCCGATGAAAACGATTGCAGCCGGGACACCGGCCTCACGCGCGACACCCCCGAAACGTCCGAGTATCCGCCCCACGTCCTCCATGGGACGGATTTCACGTATCAAGGAGTTTCGCAATGCACGCTGTATCCCTTTCCGCCGACACACAACGCTACGCCCGCTGCATCGCCGCATCACGCCGCATCCGCTGGGACATCGACCAGGACGTGATTCGCGACCGCACGTTCGACCTTTCGCACAAGTTCATGCCCGACGGCCTGTCGCTCGTCGACGAACTGCCCTTCCTGAGCGCCTCGGAGCAGCGCTTCCTGAGCCAGGTGCAAGGCCGTACCTACGCCAACATGTTCGGGCTGGTGGAACGCTTTGTCAGCGCCAAGGTGCTGGAGTTGACCGGGCAACATGCGCTGGGCGACCAGGTGGCGCTGGAGGCCCTGATCCGCTTTTCCGACGAGGAACTGAAGCACCAGGAACTGTTTCGCCGCATCGAGCGGCTGGCCGCCCGCGACATGCCCGACGGCTACCGTTTCGAAGCCCAGCCCAACGACGTGGCCGCATTCGTGCTCGGCAAGCGCACCTGGGCCGTGCTGGCCGTGATCTGCCAGCTGGAACTGTTCTCGCAGGCGCATTATCGCGCCAGCATCGGCACGGCGCCGGACCTTTCCGAACTGTTCAAGGACGTGTTCCTGTACCACTGGCGCGAAGAGTCGCAGCACGCAATCCTGGACGAACTGGAGTGGATCCGCGAGAACGCCCGCGTGAGCGACGCCGAGCGCGACGCGGCCATCGACGACATGCTGGCGATCGTGGGCGGCTTCGATGCCATCGTCCAGGCCCAGGCCCACGCCGATGCGGCCTACTTCATGCGCGTGATCCGTGGCGCGCAGGATGCCCCGCATGCACCCGAGGTGGAGGCGGTGGTGCTCAAGGCGTACCGCTGGACGTACATCGTGACGGGCATGTTCGAACCGCGCTTCTGCAAGCTGCTGGAGGAAATGACCACCGAGGCGCAACGGGCGCGCATCCAGGCCGGCGCGGCGCCGCTGATGTACGCGGTGCCCGCCAGCGGCGCGCCGCAGCCGGCAATGGCGGCCTGAGCCAGCCGACGGCCCGCCAGTCTGGAGAATTGGCTATCTGGCGGACCGTCGACATACCCCGGGGTGTTATTCGGGCGTGATCCCGGCCTGCTTGATCTGTGCCGCCCAGCGGACCATTTCCTTGCGCAGCATGGCATCGGCCTGGGCCGGGCTCATCGTCAGCGGCTCGAAGCCTTCCTTGAGCAGTCGCGCCTTCAGTTCGGGCTGGGCCAGTGTCGCGTTGAGCGTCTGGTTCAGCCTTGCCAGCACGTCCTTGGGCGTACCTGCCGGCGCGCTGACGATAAACCACGTCTCGAACGCGTAGTTCGGCAGGCCCGCTTCGGCCATGGTGGGCACGTCAGGCATCAGCGGCGAACGCTTCGGCCCGGTCACGGCCAGCGCGCGCAGCTTGCCGGCCTGCACGTGCGGCAGCGCCGCCGACAGCACCGGAAAGCTCATCTGCACCTGGCCGGCAATCGTATCGACCAGGGCCGGGCCGCCGCCCTTGTACGGCACATGCAGGATGTCGACACCGGATTCGGTCTTGAACAGTTCGGCCGCCATATGGAACGTGCTGCCCGCCCCCGCCGAGCCAAAGCTCAGCTTGCCCGGCTGCGCCTTGGCCAGGGCAACCAGTTCCTTGACGTTCTTCGCAGGCAGCGCGTTGTTGACCACCAGCACGTGTTGCGACGTCCCCATGGTGCCGACCGACGCAAAGTCTTTGGCCGTATCGAATGGCAGTCTGGCGAATAGCGACGGATTGACCGCCAGCGCCACGTTGTTGATGGCCAGCGTGTAGCCGTCGGGTTTCGCCTTGGCCAGCTGGTCCATGCCGATATTGCCCGACGCACCGGCGCGATTGTCCGCCACCATGGACTGGCCCAGTTGCTTGCCCCAGGCGTCGGTAATCAGCCGGCCGGCAATATCGACACTGCCACCGGGCGCGAACGGCACGATCAGGCGGATCGGACGATTGGGAAAGCTGTCTGCGGCAAGCGAAGGCACGGCGGCAAGCGTGGCAGCCATCGCCGCAACGGCAATGCCCGCACGCTTCGCCAGGCTGGCGAAGGGGATACCCATGTTTTGTCTCCTGGTTGGTGCGCCGGGCTTGGGCCCGGTCGAATACCTGAATCGCCCCGTCCAATGCGTCCTAGCGTTTTTACGATTTCCGGACAGGGCGCAGGCAGTGTAACCATGAAACAAAGCGCAGGGATATCCTCTTCAGAACGACATTGATGCCCTCAACTCACGAATCAATCATCGTCGGCGCTCAGACCCGGGCATGTTCGAGCGTGGCCAGATAGTGATGAATCTGCGCCACGACGGCCGCGCCCTCGCCCACCGCAGCCGCCACGCGCTTGGTGGAGCCCGACCGGACATCGCCAATCGCAAACACGCCGGGCACGCTGGTTTCGAGCGTGTAGTCGGCCCGCTCGGTGCAGGAGTGATGCGCGTCGTAGCCGGTCATGATGAAACCCTTGTTGTCGGTCTCGACATGGCAAGAGCGCAGCCATTCGGTGTTGGGCGCGGCCCCGATGAACAGGAACACGTGGCGCATCGGCACGGCCACGCATTCCGCCCCCTGCGCGCGCTCCTTGTACCGGACGGTGGACAGCCAGCCGTCGCCCTCCATGGCCGTGATCTGCGCATGGGTGTGCAGATGGACATTCGACAGGCCCCTGAGCCGGTCGATCAGGTAGCGCGACATGGTGGCCTCGAGCCCTTCGCCGCGCACCAGCATATGCACCTCGGCCGCGTGCGACGCCAGGTACACCGCCGCCTGGCCCGCCGAATTGCCGCCGCCCACCAGCATTGCGTGTTCGTCCTTGCACAGCTTGGCTTCCACGGGCGACGCCCAGTAGTAGACGCCGCGCCCTTCGTACCGGTCGAGCGATGCGATCTCGGCGCGCCGGTATTGCGCGCCACTGGCAATCACCACGGTCCGCGTGGGAATGCGGCGGCCGTCCTGCAATTCGAGTTCGATCGGATTTTCGCCACAATGCAGCGCCTTGGCTTCTAGCGGAATGGCTACGTGGGCACCAAACTTGAGCGCCTGCACGAACGCGCGACCGGCGAGCGCCTGGCCGGAGATGCCAGTCGGAAAACCAAGGTAGTTCTCGATGCGCGCACTGGCGCCGGCCTGCCCGCCCGGCGACCGGCAGTCGAGCACGGCCACCGACAGCCCTTCGGACGCGGCATAGACGGCCGTTGCCAGCCCGGCCGGGCCGGCACCGACCACGATCACGTCATAGACATGGCCCGGATCGAACTCGGGCACCAGCCCCAGGCAACTGGCAAGCTGGCCTTCGTCAGGCGCGCGCAGCACGCTGCCGTCGGGGCAGATCACCATCGGAAAATCGCTCTGCGGGGCCTTGCTGATATCGAGCAGGCACGTGGAATCGGTGTCGGTCTCGATATCGATCACCCGGTGCGGATGGCCGTTGCGGCGCAGGAATGCCTGCAACGCCAGCAGCAAGGGCTCCGTGCCCTTGCCAACCAGCACCGGCCCGCCCCCCTGCTCGATCAGGCCGACCCGACGCAGGATCAGCGCCCGCATGATGCGTTCGCCCAGGTCGGCCTCGGCCACCAGCAGCGCCCGCAGCGCAGGCGGCGGAATTACGAGGATCGTCACGTCTTCCAGTGCCACGGCATCCACCAGCGCGGGCTTGCCGGTCAACTGTCCGACTTCGGCCAGGAATTGCCCCGGCCCTTCCTCGGTGATCGGGGTACGGTGACCAAACCCGTCGCGGCGATCGATCCGGACGCGGCCGGTCAGCACCACGTGCATGCCGCGCCCCGCATCGCCAACCTGGAAAATCAGCTCGCCGGCCTGCCACGTGTGTACCTGCCCGAAGCGCCGGATGCGGTCGATCTCCGCATGCGTCAAGGTGGGGAACATCTGATGCCGACGCGTTTCCAGGTTCGAGAACGGCGCCTCGAGTTCGGTCAGCGTCGGCTCCGTGGCCTGTGCGTCAGCGGTGTCAGGATTGGCGTCGAGTTCCGACGTCGCCTGGGTCATCTCCATGCTTTCCCCCGTTGCTGTGAAGCGGCCGGCGGTGCCGGCGCGCAATGCATCGATCGAAGACTGCGAAGACTGCGAAGACTGCCTGGCCGGTCTTGCCGGCCGCGCTGGGAAAGATAGTAGTCCCGCCAGCGCCGAAACACATCCGGAGTTTGCCGCCGGCCGCAGAAGCACCGGCATGCACCACCCTTGCGCAGGATCAGTAAGCGCCGGAGAGCCTGCATGTATGGTTCTCGCCGCAACATTGTCGCTGCACGCTACGACAGTGGTGTGCCATCTTCGTGACTATGAAAAATCCGACTGACTTCCAGAGCTTTAAATCATGGTGAGAATATTAAGCGGTGGCTACACTGTGCTACGCGCCTCCAAGACGCACCGTCCGTCACGGACCCACGAGGCCCCTGGCGGCAGACCAGACAGCCCCCAGCAAGGAGACTAGATGTACCGCGATCGCATTCGCCTGGCCGCCCTCCAGGACAGGATCATGTCGGCCGACGAAGCCGCAAGCCTGATCCAGGACGGCATGACTGTCGGCATGAGCGGATTCACGCGTGCCGGCGACTGCAAGGCCGTTCCCGTCGCACTGGCGCGCCGCGCCGCCACCGATCCCCTCCAGATCACGCTGATCACCGGCGCCTCGCTGGGACACGACACCGACAAGATCCTGGCCGAAAGCAATGTGTTGGCGCGCCGGCTGCCGTTCCAGTCGGATGCCACGCTGCGCCGCAAGATCAACGGCGGCGAGGTCATGTTCATCGACCAGCATCTGGGCGAGACCGCGGAGATGCTGGGCAGCGGCCAGATCGGCCCGGTCGACGTTGCGGTCATCGAGGCCACTGCCATCACCGAGACGGGCGGCATCGTGCCCACCACCTCGGTCGGCAACTCGGCCAGCTTCGCCAGGATGGCGAAGAAGGTCATCATCGAGCTGAACCTGAACATGCCGAGCGGGCTGGAAGGCCTGCACGACATCGCCTTCCCGGTGCAGCGGCCGTATCGCCAGCCGATTCCGCTGATTGCAGTGGAGCAACGCATCGGCCTGCCCTACATCCCCGTGGACCCGTCGCGCATCGCGGCCATCGTCATCACGCAACGCGACGACAGCCCGTCGAACGCGCTGCCGCCCGATGCCGAGACAAACCAGATTGCCGGCCACCTGAACGCGCTGCTGGAACGCGAAGTGCGCGCCGGCCGCCTGTCGCCCACGCTGCAGCCGCTGCAGGCCGGCATCGGCACCATCGCCAACGCCGTATTGCACGGTCTGGCCGATTCGCCATTCCATGATCTGACGATGTATTCCGAGGTGCTGCAGGACAGCACCATCGCGCTGATCGATGCCGGCAAGATGCGCTTTGCCTCGGCGGCGTCGATGACGCTGTCCGCGCCGGTGTATCGTCGCGTGCTCGACAACATCGAGCACTACAAGAGCAAGCTCGTGCTGCGTCCGCAGGAGATCAGCAACCACCCCGAGGTGCTGCGTCGCCTGGGCCTGATCACCATTAACACGGCACTGGAATGCGACATCTACGGCAACGTCAACTCCACGCACGTGGGTGGCACGCACATGATGAACGGTATTGGCGGCTCCGGCGATTTCGCGCGCAATGCCTACCTGTCGGTCTTCGTCACGAAATCGGTGGCGAAGGAAGGCAAGATCTCCAGCATCGTGCCGATGGTGACGCACGTGGACAACAGCGAGCATGACGTGGATATCCTCGTCACCGAGCATGGCCTGGCCGACCTGCGCGGCCTGGCACCTCGCGAGCGGGCGCTGCAGGTCATCAACAACTGCACCGACCCGGCTTACCGCGACGGCCTGCTCGACTACTACCGCCGGGCCTGCCTGCGCGGCGGCCAGACGCCTCACGTCCTGGAAGAAGCGTTCGCCTGGCATACACACTACCGCGACCACGGCACCATGCTGACGCAAGCCGGCAAGCCGGCGAACGAACCACTGGCGGCCTGACCGGCATCGGCCTCCGCTATTCCTCCATCAGGACCCGCAGCATGCGTTGCGGGTCCACCAGGAAGTCGCGCGTAATCTGGTAGTGCTCGGTTTCCTCATAGGCGATACGCTCCACGCCATTCGCCGAGCACTGATAGATCCACGCCTGCGGATACGCCATCAGGATTGGCGAATGGGTAGCGATCAGGAACTGCGACCCATCGCACACCAGATCATGCAGCCGCGAGATCACCGCGAGTTGCCGGGCCGGCGACAGCGCCGCCTCGGGTTCGTCGAGAATATAAAGCCCCTGTCCCTGGAACCGCTCGGTCAGCAACGTCAGGAATGCCTCGCCGTGCGATTGCTCGTGCAGCGACTTGCCCCCGTAGGATGCGATCACCGGCGCGCCTGGCCCGGGCTCCGCATCAAGCCGCTCGATTTCCGTCGCCACGTTGAAAAAGCTCTCCGCGCGCAGAAAATAGCCACTGCGCGGCCGGCGCACGCCCCTGGCGATGCGCAGGTAATCGTGAAGTTCGGAATGCGAGGCTCGGGTGGAGAAACTGAAGTTCTTGCTGCCCCCTTCGGCATTGAAACCGAGCGCCACCGCAATGGCTTCCAGCAACGTCGATTTGCCCGATCCGTTCTCGCCCACGAAGAAGGTCACCTGGGGGTGCAGTTCGATATGGTCAAGCGTACGCACCGCCGGCAGGCCAAACGGATAGCGGTCGAAATCGGGAACCTTGTCCCGTAGCAGGGTGACGCGGCTGGCGAACTGGGTGGAAAGCATGGGTCGGATTCGTCCGGGCAATGGACGGCATGCTCACATGGACGGCGCCCTTGCGCCAGTGGTGCCGTGCCGCCGTTCTGCCGGCGTTTGCCATTTTGTGTCCACCGTTTGCCGGTTTGACTTCCCTCCCGGTGCACGAACGGTTGCCGACACATGTTCGCGCGACTTTGTGTCTTTTGTGTCCAAACCGCCATTTTTCCGCCGCTGACTGTTAGCGTTTCCCCGTCGTGCTATTCATCAACCGTTCCGTGAATTGTCAGTTGACAACTCGCAGACAGCCGCATAACGTGGGAGGCCTGATGGGTCGGGAAAGACATCCGAGAAAGGAAATCGAAGCCGCAGTCCAGTACGCGGAAGGCGAATTCTGGCGCTGCAAGCTGGGCGGGGCACATGCCTGGGGCAAGCTGTATTGCCCCTATCACTGCGCCACCTGCCGCTGCGGGGAATTCTGCATCGTGTCGATCTGGAGTACGCCGCGCAACTCGGAACTGCATGCCCGGTTCCTGCGGCGGGTGGTAGACCACTGTGCCATCCATCAGAGCCGCAAAGCGCCCCCTGGTGTCTCGCACTGACAGGACAAGATGGAATACAACTTCACCCTCAAATACCAGCTGTCCGATTCGGACAACGACCACGACGACGTGGTGGAGCGCCTTGGCGCCAGCGGCTGTGACGATGCGCTGGTCGGCATCGGCATTCCGGGGCGTATTGCACTAATGTTCGCGCGGGAGGCCGACACGGCCCACGGCGCCATCGTCAGCGCGCTGGCCGATGTCCGCCGCGCCGCTCCGGATGCGCGGCTGATCGAAGCTACGCCCGACTTCGTCGGCCTGACCGATGTGGCAGAGGCCGTCGGGGTATCCCGGCAGAATATGCGCAAGCTGATGACCACCTACCCCGCGTCGTTTCCGCTTCCGGTACATGAAGGGTCCGCTTCGGTCTGGCACCTGGCGGACGTGCTGCGCTGGCTGGCCCAGCGTGGCAGCTATGACCTGGACCCCGCGCTGATCGACGTTGCCGAAGTCACGATGCAGGTGAACCTGGCGCGCAGCGCGACCCGCCTGGTACCGGAAATCCGGCAGCAACTCGAGCCGCTGGTCGCATGACCGGTCATTTCTACCCTGCCGGCCCTTTTTGCCGGACGGGAAGTGGCCTATGCTCTCCACACTACAACCTGTTCAAGTCCCGACGGGCGATGCCGCCCAGACCACAACGACCATGGAAAAGACTGCATTCGTGTTCGCCGGCGGTGGCAGTTTGGGCGCCATCGAAGTCGGCATGCTCCGCGAGCTGGTGAACTGGGGCATCACACCAGACCTCGTGATCGGCGCATCCGCCGGCGCCATCAATAGTGCCTACTTCGCCAGCAATCCACACCCGGAGGGCATTGCGAAGCTGGAAGGCCTGTGGCGCAGCATCACGCGTGCCGAGGTGCTGCCATGGTCGTGGCGCAGCATGTTGGGCATGATCATGGGCAATCGGGGCCATCTGGTGGAGTCGATGGCGCTGAAACGGCTGCTGAAGCGCCATCTGGGCGACGCGCGCGTGGAGACGGCGGCCCTGCCGCTGCACATCGTCGCCACCGACATGCATAGCGGCGCCGAGGTAGTGCTGTCGTCGGGCAGTATCGTCCAGGCCGTACTGGCCAGCGCTGCCATCCCGGGCGTGTTCCCGCCCGTGGAGATCAACGGCCAGAAGCTGATCGACGGCGGCGTTGCCAACAATACGCCCGTATCGACGGCCATCCGGCTTGGCGCCACCCGCATCATCGTGTTGCCGGCGGGCTTTGCCTGCGCGGAACGGCGCCCGCCCAAGGGCGCGATCGAGCACGCGTTCAATGCGCTGTCGCTGCTGGTGGCGCGCCAGCTGGTGCATGACCTGGAGCGCTGGGGCGAACATGCGCACATTGCCGTGGTCCCGCCGCTCTGTCCGCTCGATGTTTCGCCATATGACTACAGCCGTTGCGGCGAGCTGATCGACCGCGCGGCAGCGGCCACGCTGGCCTGGCTGCGCGCGGACGGGCTGTCAAGCCGCCGTGTGCCCGGTGCACTGGAGCCGCACGAGCATGATGCCGAAAACCCGAGCTGCAGTGCCGACATCGGGCTGCCCCCGGCCGGCACTCCGCATGCCCACCCCCACGCACACGACCATTCGACCACGCATGGCGGCGTCCACTGACACGGGCATCGCCCTGCCGGGCACGCGCGACTGGGTGCAACGCGACACGTCGGCGCGCCAGATGGAGCGCATCGAGGCGTTTTTCGGCGGCCATGGCTATGACATGCACCGCCATGACACCTATGCCATTGGCTGTACGCTGTCTGGTGTCCAGAGCTTCTCCTATCGACGGAACATGGTTCATAGCCAGCCGGGCGGCACGATCGTGCTGCATCCGGACGAGCCGCATGACGGCCACGCCGGCACCGATGCCGGCTTCCGCTACCGGATGCTTTACATCGAACCCGCGCTGATCCAGCACGCGCTGGGCGGCAGGCCGCTGCCGTTCGTGGCGGGCGGGCGCTCCGACGATCCCAGGCTGTTCGCGGCGGCCGGCACGCTGCTGCGGGCCATGGACAGCGTCATGGAGCCGCTGGAAGAAGACGACGCGATCTTCGACCTGGCGCACGCACTGGCTGCGGCTGCCGGTGCGCCGCGCGGACGCCAGGCAGTGGACTACCACGCCGCCGAACTCGCCCGGGCTTGCCTGCTGGACAACCTGGAGCGTCCTGTCACGCTCGATGACCTGGAGCACGCCAGCGGCCGCGACCGCTGGAGCCTGTCGCGCGACTTCCGGGTGCTCTATGGCACCAGTCCGCATCGCTATCTGGTGATGCGCAGGCTGGGCATGGTCAGGCGCCTCGCGGCAGCCGGGCAGTCGCTGGCCGATGCCGCCGCATGCGCCGGGTTCACCGATCAGAGCCACATGACCCGACATTTCACGCGGGCGTTCGGGCAATCACCCGGCCGCTGGCTGCGCGCCTTGCGCGGCAGCGCGGCCTGAAGCCTGCACGAACGTACAAGACCGTTCGTCGGCGCAGGCGCAGACTTGGCCTCCTGTCCATTGCACCACAAGGAACCCTGTCATGCAGCCATCGCCAGTCGCCGTACCCACCCCTCGCGCCGCCAGCGCCATCAATTTCGCCCAGAAACTGAGCCTGTTCAGCGACCACTGGCAGCCGCGCGTCATTGCCGAGATGAACGACTACCAGTTCAAGATCGTAAAGATCGAGGGCGAGTTCATCTGGCACCAGCATGCCGATACCGATGAGACGTTTATCGTGCTCGATGGCCGGCTGCGCATCGAGTTTCGCGACGGCCATGTGATCGTCAATGCTGGCGAAATGTACGTGGTGCCCAAGGGTGTCGAACACCGGCCGGTGGCGGAGGCGGAAGTCCGCATGCTGCTGATCGAGCCGCGCGGCGTGGTCAACACGGGAGACCAGGGCGGCGACCGCACCGCGCAGAACGATATCTGGATCTGACCCGCGGTAGTTGGCATTTGCCCAACGGTTCCCGACGCAAGGTGTTGGGAAGATACCGCAGTTTCTCCGGCTTTTACTGCAGGATGTGACGCACGCCGTGCGCCCTGCCCGCGTTTGCCGGTGGCATGTTCCCTGCAATCAGACGCATCGAGCGCGGCGCCGCGACTCGACCCTGATCCGGAGCGTATTGCTCCATCCCGGAGAACTGCCATGTTGATTCCGCCACAGTTGCGGCCGGGCGTCGTCGCGCCGCCTCGGCCAAGCCAAGTCCGCATCATCCGCTACCGGATTCGCGGCTTTATCCTGCTGCTGCGCGTCATCCTGCTTTGCTTCCATACCGCCGCCCATGCCGACAAGGCGCTGCCCGCGCCAACAGCACCGCACCCGGCGCCGAGTTTCCTGGAAGCCGTAGCCACGGATTACGCAAACAGCCATCCGTTCCATGCGGCAGAGGGCATTGCACCGGTTCGCGAGCCGCGTGCGGTGCCGGCCGAGCCGGCACCGGTTCCGCAGACACCGGCCCCGGCTGCCGCCAATGTCGCGCCGCCAGCAGCCGGCAATATCCGCCGCGTGAACGCCCAGTGACTCGCCGCGCACGCGCTGCCGGCGTGCAGTCTTTACATGCAGCCTCGCAAGGCTTGCATGGGAATGGGACGACTCACGGGCCATGCTGGCGCCCGCTGCGCCAGTCTGGACAAGGCCACCGCCTGACGGTACGAAAATTGCCAGATTCCTGAAATATGGCCGGCGGTGCGACGCGACATGCCGCATCGCACGCATGGCGATCCCGCAACCTTCAGGAGCGCAACATGGGCGACTACCACAGCGAGCGCAATCGCCGGAATACCCCCTGGCGAGCCGACGACAACCCACGCGACGATGATCTTGGCGACCCCTGGGACGATGAGCGCGGCTCACGCTGGCAGGACCAGGACTGGCAGCCCGAATCATTTGGCGACAACTGGGACGACGCAAGGCGTCGCCAGCGGCTGACCCCGGGTCAGTTGAGCGAGGGCGGGCCTGCGCCGTCAGGCTATCGCGGCCGGGACGACCAGGGCAGCGATCTGCGGTACGGGCTGAACGGTGGCTATGGCACATCCCCGGACGACGACCAGGACTGGCGCCAACGCGAGCAATACCGCAGCCGCCAATACGCCAGCGAATATGGCGACTACGGCGATCTGGGCGACGAGCACCGCCGCGCCGACTACGGCGTGCAGCGCCGGCAGGGCGAGTTCGGGCAATACGGCCAATCTGGTCAATACGGCTCCGGCGGCGACTATGGCCGATTCAGCGACCGTGACGACCGGGGCGAATCGGGCGACTACGGCCGCCGCGATGACTGGCGCCACAGCCAGCAGGGCCGCGGCAACCGGGGCGCGGGCGAACGCCGGGACGATCACGGCTTCGGCAATGCCGACCAGGCCTGGCTGCGCGCTGCGGAGCGGCGCGCCCCCGCGTATCGAGGCCAGGGCAGTGGGCAACGCGGCGCCCACACGGCCTACTTCAACGATCTGCGCAGCGATACGCGGTACTGGACAGAGCCGCGCGACGAATGGGGCGAAAGCCGCCCGCCCTACCACGCGCAGCGCTACGGGCGCGACTATATGGGCAGCAGCACGGGCACCAGCGGCTATGACGAGGAATTGGGCTATTCGCCATGGCAGCGCGAGTCGGGCGGACGCTGGCGCGACGATTGGCACGAGCATGACGAGAACCGCGAAGAGGACCATGGCGCGCTCTATAACCTCGGCCACCGTATCGGCCAGGCGATGAGCGACTGGTTCGGCCCCGGCGCCGTGGAAAAACGCACGGGCCCGCGCGGCTACACGCGCACGGACGAACGCATCCGCGACGAGATCTGCGAACGGCTGACCTTTGCCACCGGCATCGACGTGCGCGAGGTATCGGTCGAGGTCGACAAGGGCAAGGTCACGCTTGGCGGCACCGTGCACACGCGCGGCCAGAAATACGATATCGAGGATCTGGCCGACAACACGTTCGGCGTGACCGAGGTGGAAAACAATATCCGCGTGCAACGGCAGGATATGGATTCCGCCGTCAGCGGGGCCGGCGGAATCAACGGCTGGTAACCCGCTCGAAGGGGCCGGCATTCAGCCCGGCCCAACCGCACAGGAAAGCGCCCGCAGCGAAGCGGGCGTTTCTCTTCGCCGCCTTTTGCAACCTACGCCGCCAGCCGGAACACGCTGACGGTCTGCTCCATGCGCTCGGCCTGTTCCTGCAGGGCCCGGGCCGCCGCCGCGGCTTCTTCCACCAGCGCGGCATTCTGCTGCGTGACCTGGTCCATCTGGGTGACTGCCTGATTCACCTGCGCAATGCCGCCGCTTTGTTCGTGCGACGCGCGGCTGATCTCGTCCATCATCGTTGTCACGCGCTGCACTGCCGTCACCACCTCGTTCATGGTGGTCGCGGTGTCGACGGCCAGCGCCGTGCCGTCGGCCACACGGCCGGCCGACTGCGAAATCAGCGCACGGATCTCCTTGGCCGAATTGGCGGCGCGCTGGGCCAGCGTACGCACCTCGCCTGCCACCACGGCAAAGCCGCGCCCGGCTTCGCCGGCGCGCGCCGCTTCCACGGCCGCGTTGAGCGCCAGGATATTGGTCTGGAACGCGATGCTGTCGATCACGGCAATAATGTCGACGATCCGGCGCGAGTCGGCCTCGATCTCGCTCATGGTCTGGCGCATGCGGCCCACCGATTCGCCGCCCGCCACGGCAATGCCGGCGGCTTCGGCTGCCAGCGTGCTGGCCTGGCTGGCGTTGCCGGCGTTCTGCTGCACGATCGACGTCAATTCCTCCATGCTGGCGGCGGTCTGCTCCAGCGACGACGCCTGCGCCTCGGTGCGCTGCGACAGGTCGGCATTGCCTTGCGCGATCTGTCCGGCCGCCACCAGCACGTTCTGCGCGCTGTCACGCGTATCGCCGATGATGCCGCGCCATGCCTCCACCAGCGTCATCAGGTGACGCTTGACGTCGCTCAGCTCGTCGCGGCCCCGCGCTTCGATATGTACGCCCAGGTCGCCGTCGTTGATGCGTGCCACCAGGTCGGCCACATCGCGCACGTCGTCGCGCATGCCACGGCTGAAGCCGGCAAACAGGTATAGCGCACCGCCCACGGTCAGCAGCGCAATGGCCACCAGCACCGCAAGCTTGCGCTGCTCGGTGGCCACGCGCTGCGCGAGCATGGCACCCGACAGGGCCGTAAACTCGCGGCTGGCCGCCGACACGGCCTCGATCGCCGCCGTGCCCTCGGCAAAGTAGGCCTTGGCATCGATCGTGATCCCAGCCGACCCCAGCATGCTGACCTTGAGCGTGCGATAGAAGTTGTCCACGGCCGCCAGTTGCTTCATCGCCGCGTCCACGCGGGCCTGATACTGCGGCGCGGCGCGCTCCACACGTGCCATGTCACGCCGTGCGGATTCCAGCCCGTCCAGGATCTGGTCGGCCAGCGCAGCCAGGTCGGCCTGCTGCGCGGCGTCGGAATAGCCGCCCTGGGCGATGATGCCGGCGCCCCGGCCACGCGCCAGCGCGCTGACTTCGGCCAGCTTGGGCATCGGGCCCACGGTCAGGCTGATTAGGTAGTAGGAGCCGGCCTCCGGATCGAGGGCCAGCGACGAATGGTCGGCCACGTCGCCAATAAACAGGCGGGTCTGCTTGACCAGCGCCGTATGGCGCTCGAACAGCGGCGCGGCAGGCGTCTCCAGGCCGAGCTTGCGGATCTGCTGCCACGACTCGTCCAGCTTCTGCACGTCGGGCACGATGGCAAACGATTCGATGGCGCCGGATTCGCCCAGCAGGCTTGCCAGATGCTGCGCGGCCTTGCCATCGGCCGCGTCGAAGGTCGGCCGGAAACCGGCATTGCCGAGCAGCACGCCATTGGCCGCGCCACGGCGTACCTGCGTTTCGCGCATGAAGTCCAGCGCAATGCCCACTAGCTTGAGACCGCGCTGTTCATCCTGCGTGTCGCGGATCGACTGCACAGACTGGTGCAGCACCGCGAACAGCGCCCCACACAGCGGGATCAGGAACAGTACGGACAGCAGCACCAGCTTGCGCGTGATGGTCAGGCGGGACATCAACCGGGTGGCGGGGGTCAAGAGTGCGGTCACGATCGTCCTGGTTTCGAGAGTCTCATTGCCCGCTGTAACGGCTTCAATTCGTAGGAATAAAGCCATTTTTCCCGCTATTTCGCTGACTATTTGATATCGCACAAATGCAGTGCGATCGGCGCACAACGCCAGTGCCGCGCGCACAAAAAACGCGCGGCCAAACTGCACATTTCATGCAGCCGGCCGCGCGCAGGTGCGCCGCTGAACGGACGCGGTCTTCGCGGTCTTACGCCGTGGCACCGCCGTCCAGGCCAATGGTCTGACCCGAGATATAGCGGCCTGCCGGCGATGCCAGCAGCACTGCCAGACCGGCCACGTCGCTGGCCTCGGCAATACGGCGCATCGGGATATTGGCCGACAGCGCCTTTTCGCGTTCCGGGTCGCCCCACAGCGCGTCGCGCGAAAAATCGGTGCGCACCGGGCCCGGATTGATGCTGTTGACGTTGATGTTGTACTGGCCCAGCGTCTGGGCCAGGTTGCGCATGGCCAGGTCGGTGGCGCCCTTCGAGATGCTGTACAGCGCCAGCATGGCCGAGCCGCGCCGCGCGGCAATGCTCGACATGAAGATGATCGAACCGTCCTTGCGCTCGATCATCTGCGGCGCCAGCGCATTCACCAGCACCAGGTTGCCACGCACGTTGCCGGCCATCACCTCGTCGAACATCTCCGGCCCCTGCCCCAGCATCGAGCCCACCGCCGTGCTGCCCGCAGCGTTCAGCACCAGTGCGTCCACGCGGCCGAATCTGGTCAGCACCTGATCGGCAAAGGCGCGCACGCTGTCGATGCTGACGATGTCGCAGGCAATGCCGGTGGCGTCGATGCCTTGCTCGCGCAAGCCGGCCGCGACCTTGTCGGACACCGCGGCATCGCGGCCCGACACCACCACGCGGGCTCCGGCCTGGCCCAGTGCGCGCGCCATTTCCAGGCCCATGCCCTTGGTGGAGCCGGTGACGACCGCGACGCGGCCAGACATATCGAACAGTTTGAACATGACAGGTTCTCCTATGGGATGAGGAACAGGTTGCAACGCTTCGATCACAGGCCGTCCGCTGCCTTTTTGCATGACGACCAACATTTATTTAATAAAGTATGGACATCATCTAAACTCGGGTCAAGCAGCTTTTCCGGAAATTCGACACAGGGGATATCGACATGGCACGCGCATCACGGGCAGTTGCCGATCAGCACCGGACAGCCATCGAGGAAGCGTCGGCACGCCTGTTTCGGTTGCACGGCCTGCATGGGGTGTCCGTTGCGCAGGTCATGGCCGACGCCGGGCTCACGCACGGCGGCTTCTATGGCCATTTTTCGTCCAAAGACGAACTGGCCGCCGTGGGTTGCGCGCGGGCATTCAACGATTCGGCGGTGCGCTGGGAACAGCGAATCGCCCAGGCAGGCGGCGATCGCCAGGCCGCCCGTCGCGACCTGGTGGAGCACTATCTGAGCGAAGTGCATCGCGATACACCCGAACACGGTTGCCCGGCATCGGCGCTGGTTGGCGACGTGGCCCGCGAACCCGCCGGCAAGCCCGTGCGAGGCGCCTATCTGGACGGCATCAAGCAGTTGCTGTGTGCCTGGCAGCAAATCGCCCCGGACGAACGCGACGGAAACCGCACCGCCCTGCTCGAAATGGCGACGCTGGTCGGCGCCATCACGCTGGCACGCGCCACGGCCGGCGATGCCATTTCCGACGACATCCTTGACGCGGCCCGCACGTGGCTGCTGACCACCAAAGACGTCGCGCCCGCCTGAGACGGCCCCGGTATCACCCCTTTTCCTCCCTCATCGCCCCCAACGGAGCCCCATGTTTGCGCAAGCCCTATCGAGCCGGCTGGACCGGCGCGGCATTCACTACGCGTGGATCGTCGCCGCCATCACGTTCTGCGTGATGCTGACCACTTCCGCCGCACTCGGCCTGCCCGGCGCCTTCCTGAAGCCGCTGACCACCGAGATGGGCTGGAGCACCGACCAGGTGTCGTCGATCCTGGCCTTCCGCTTTGCATTGTTCGGACTGATGGCGCCGTTCTCGGCCATCCTGATGGAGCGTTTCGGCGTGCGTAACGTGGTCTGCGCGGCGCTGGCGCTGATTGCGGGCGGCATGGCGCTCGCCACGGTATCCACGCAGATCTGGCAACTGTTCCTGGCCTGGGGCCTGATGCTGGGCGTCGGCTCGGGGCTGACCGCCATGGTGCTGGCCGCTCTGGTCGCCAACCGCTGGTTCACGGCGCGGCGCGGACTGGTGATCGGCGTGCTGACTGCCAGTTCGGCCACCGGGCAACTGGCCTTCCTGCCCGTTGCAGCCTGGCTGATCGAGCATATGGGCTGGCGCGTGGCGGTGCTGCCGGTGCTGGCCGCCTGTGGCGCGCTGGCGGTGGTGGTGCTGGGCTTCATGCGCGGCCGGCCGTCCGACGTGGGCCTGGCACCTTATGGCGAAGTGCCGGGGGCGGTTGCCGTGGCACCGGCACCTGCCGCGCCGTTGTCGTGGGCCGGGCCATTCGTGGTGCTGCGCGACGCCGCGCGCACGCAGACGTTCTGGATCCTGGCCGGCACGTTCTTTATCTGCGGCCTGTCGACCAACGGGCTGATCCAGACGCACTTCATCTCGCTATGCGCGGACTTCGGCATGTCCGCCGTACCAGCCGCCTCGGCGTTGGCAATGATGGGCGCATTCGACTTCGTCGGCACCATCATGTCCGGCTGGCTCTCGGATCGGTACGACAGCCGCAAGCTGCTGTTCTGGTACTACGCGCTGCGTGGGCTGTCGCTGTTCTGGCTGCCGCACTCGGAATTCACGCTCTATGGCCTGTCCGTGTTTGCGATGTTCTATGGCCTGGACTGGATCGCCACGGTACCGCCCACCATCAAGCTGGCCGGCAGCACGTTCGGCCGCGAGCGCGCGCCGATGGTGTTTGGCTGGATCTTCGCGGCGCACCAGATCGGCGCGGCTACGGCGGCCTTTGGCGCCGGGCTGTCGCGCACGCTGTGGCTGACGTATTCGCCGGCGCTTTACGTTGCCGGCAGCGCCTGCCTGGTGGCTGCCCTGCTGGCGCTGATGGTGCGCCGCAAGGCGCCTGAAGCCACGCCCCAGCCTGCGCGGGCCTGAGGCATCCCCCTGCGCCCCTTGTCCTTCAGCGTTCGCGGCTTGCCGCCACGAACGCATCGATCAAGGCGGCCGCCGACGCCCGCTTGAGCGCCGACTGCCGCACCAGCACCCCGATCTCGCGATACAGTGGCTGGCCCGGCATCGGCACTTCCTTGATGTGCGGGGTCTCCCGCAGCGGCACCAGCGCCGACGGAATGATTGCGCAGCCCAGCCCCTCGCTCACCATCTGCAGGATCACGGCGGGCTCGTCCAGCTCCATGCCCTCGCGCACCCATAGCCGGTGCCGCCGCAGGTAGCGGTCCACCAACTGCCCACCCGTGGAATGGCGGTTGTAGCGGATGAACGGCACGGTTTCCAGCAATGCCTTCAGGTTGTCTGGCGCGCCGGCCGGCGCCACGGCAACAAAGCGCTCGTGGATCAGCGGCACCCATTTCAGTTCGGGCGGAATGCCCAGGCGCGGCTTCACCAGCACGGCGATATCAAGCTCCCGGGCATCCACCTGGGTCAGCAGCTGGGTCGACATGCCCGGCACGATGTTCACATGGGTGTCCGGATGCGCCACCCGGAAGCGCTGCATCGCCTGCGGCAGCAGGCTCGATTGCACGGTGGACACGGCGCCCAAGTCCAGCGGCGCCATGTCGCGCTGCGCCCGCGCACCTTTCATCGATTCGTAAATGCCGACGATACGCGCGGCATCGTCAAGCATCTGCCTGCCTTCGTCACTCAACGCCACCGACTTGCCCGAGCGATCGAACAGCGTGCAGCCCAGATCCTCCTCCAGGCGGCGAATCTGGGTGCTGACGGCTGACTGCGTCAGGCCGAGCCGCGTGCCGGCGGCGGAAAACGAGCCGGTTTCGGCGGCCACCAGGAAGGTCTTGAAATAGCGCAGCAAGGGTCAGTTCTAGCATCGAAATTTTCGATGCTTAGTCAAAAAATGATTCGTTTCATATTACGAGTTCTGCTGATTACAATCAACGACACACCCCACAACCGCCCCTGCAAAGAGTCACAGCGATGAGCGCCATCCCCCTGTTCCACCTTGCCTTTCCGGTTCACGATCTTGCCGCCGCACGTCAGTTCTACGGCGACCTGCTGGGTTGCCCCGAAGGCCGCAGTTCCGACGCCTGGATCGATTTCAACTTCTACGGCCACCAGGTAGTGGCGCATCTGTCGCCGGACGAATGCGGCCACCGCGCCACCAGCGCCGTGGACGGCGACGACGTGCCGGTGCGCCATTTCGGCGCGATCCTGCCGATGGCCGAATGGGAGCGCCTGGCCGACAAGCTGCGCGGCGCCGGCACGAAGTTCGTGATCGAGCCGCATGTGCGCTTCAAGGGCCAGGTGGGCGAGCAGGCCACGATGTTCTTCCTGGACCCGTCGGGCAACGCGCTCGAATTCAAGGCGTTTGGCGACCTGAGCCAGGTGTTTGCGAAATAATCCCGCGTAGCAATCCACCCTACCTATATAGAGACAGAGCGAGACATGACCGATTTCGTGATCCAACCCGCGCCGCAGGCCAGCGTAGCCGTTGCCGGCAGCCAGGCCCGTTTTCCGATCCGCCGTGTGTTCTGCGTGGGCCGCAACTACGCGGCGCATGCGCGCGAGATGGGCAAGGACCCCGACCGCGAGCCGCCGTTCTTCTTCACGAAGCCGGCTGACGCCGTGGTGGCCGCCGAGGGCACCGTACCGTATCCGCCGCTGACCGAAAACCTGCATCACGAGATCGAGCTTGTCGTGGCGATCGGCAAGGCTGGCGCCAACGTCAAGCCCGAACAGGCGCTGGACCTGGTGTGGGGCTATGGCGTGGGCGTCGACATGACGCGCCGCGACCTGCAGGACGTTGCCAAGAAGATGAGCCGTCCGTGGGACTGGTCGAAGTCGTTCGACGCGTCGGGCCCGTGCGGCCCGCTGCAGCCGGCGTCGGCGATCGGCCATCCGGCCAAGGGCGCCATCTGGCTCAAGGTCAACGGCGAAACGCGCCAGCAAGGCGACCTGACCGAGCTGATCTGGCCCGTGGCCGATGTCATCGCCTATATCTCCGAGGCCATGACGCTGCAGCCCGGCGACCTGATCTTCACCGGCACCCCGGCGGGCGTGGGCGCCCTGAACCCGGGTGACGCCGTAACGGCGGGCGTGGAAGGTGTCGGCGAGATCGCTTTTACGATCGGCAAGCGCTAAGCCTGCACTTGCGGCTGCACAAGGCGGTGATGCCCCGGCAAGGGGCGTCACCGCTTTTTTCGTTTAAATTCAGTGAATTACGGCGTCAACGGGCCTTGCCTAGAGCAAACCCTCCACCTGACACATCAGAATTTCTTCAAATTCTCCTTGCTTATCTATCTAGTAGTAGATAATATTCGAGCCATGGACGACGCAACGCAGCAAACAAGCAAAGCAGCGAAGCCGAATCCAAGCAACACAAGTTAGTTTGTCAGTACCGGAAGCGGTCTTTTTTTTAGCGCAGCGTGTCTATCTAGCAGTAGATAGCAGTAGCAAGAAAGACGCTGATTCGCAGCACAGACACCGGCCAGCGATCCACACACGAACCGAGATCGCCTGCCTTGCAAAGGAGAGCATCATGAACGCCAAGACCATCGTTACCGCCGCCGCCCTCGCCGCCGCTTTTGTGACTGGCGCCGTCCAGGCCGCCCCCGCCGCCCAGAAGGCTGGTGAAGTCTACGGTTACAGCTACCGCGTGCAGGACCAGCGTAATGCCTTCACCGACGGCGCCCGCCAGGGCAAGTTCGATTCGTTCAGCGAAGGTGCCCGCATCGGTAACCGCGACACCTTCACGGACGGTGCCCGCGTGACCAACCGTGACGGCCTGGTTGCCAGCATCAACGGCCGCCGTGACGTCTACACCGACGGTGCCCGCGTGACGAACCGCGACGGCCTGGTTGCCAGCATCGGCAGCCGCGACGTCTACACCGATGGTGCCCGCGTCGGCAAGGCCGACCCGTTCACCGACGGCGCCAAGATCGGCAAGTTCGACCCGTACACCGACGGTGCCCGCACGGTCGCCGGCCTGGATCGCACGGGTGTCTCGGCTGAACCGTCGCGCAGCTTCGACGTGTACACCGACGGCGCACTCGCCTGATTCCCGCAACGGCCGTGACCCGGTAGCCAAGCCGGGCCGCGGCCGGAAACAGATACCTGGAGTTTCATCATGACCTTGCGTGACACAGCCCTGATCCTGGGCGGCTGGGTGGTGCTCTGCCTCACCAGCGGCGCAGTCCTCTCGCTGGTTGCGCAGTCGCTGTCCGTCTGACCCAGGACATCCTGGCGAAGACAGAAGGGCGAACAACCGGAGGGTCCCAGCCACAAAGGCGCGGACAGCAGACATGAAAACGCATACCGTACGCGATCAATTGCTCGAGCACGCCTCCGTGCTGATCCGGCAACGGGGCTACAACGGTTTCAGCTACCGCGACCTCGCGGAGCTGGTGGGCGTGAAGACATCGAGCATCCACTACTACTTCCCGGCGAAGGACGACCTGGTGCTGGAAGTGGTGCGCCTGTACCGTGAGCGCTCGAAGGCACGGCTGGCGGCCATCGACACCTCGCTGCCGCTGATCGTGCAGGCCGAGCGATATGTTGGCCCGCTGCGCAACGACATCGAGCTGAACCAGATCTGCCTGGCCGGCATGTTGTCCGCCGAGGTGCTGGCACTGCCCGATTCGATCCGCAGTTACCTGCAGGCGCATTTCCAGGCGAACGAAACCTGGATCACCAACCTGCTGCACCGCGCCGAAGCCGAACGGGGCCAACCGTATCCGGTGCCGCCGCAGTTGCTGGCGAAGGTGCTGTATGGCGCGATCCAGAACGGCATCATCACGGCGCGGATGTCGGGTTCTACCGACCGGCTCGACGCAGCCGCCGACATGCTGCTGGGCGCCGTGCGCGGTTCGATGTGCGCAGTGACCGAGCACGAACCGGCCATGGCCTGAATGGCCTGAACAATTTCTGGGCGCCCCGGTTCAGGCGCCCGACGCCCGCCGTCCGCTCTCACGACGGGCGTCATCCGTTTCTCCGACGCCGGGATCGTCCCCCGGCGATTTTTTTTGTTTACGCGGCGGTTTTCCTTGCCGCCACCCTGGTTGCCGGCTTCTTGCCCGCAGTCACCTTCTTTGCGGCCACCTTCTTTGCTGCCACTTTCTTCGTAGCGGCTTTCTTCGCCGCCACCTTCTTCCCTGCCGGCGCATCCCCGTCGGCTTCGATCACCACCCACGCTGGCGCATGATCGCTGGCCTTCTCCTCGCCCCGCACCCATTTGTCGACGCCCGCATCGCGCATGCGCAGGCCGGGACTCAGCAGCAGATGGTCGATCCGCAGTCCGGAATTGGTTTGCCAGTGCTGCCGGAAGTAATCCCAGAACGTGTAGATCTTCCCGTCGGGAAACCGCGCGCGCAGCGCATCGGTCCAGCCCTGCGCCAGCAGGCGCCGGTAGCATTCGCGGCTTTCGGGCTGCAGCAGCGCATCCTTGAGCCACGAGCGCGTGTTGTAGATGTCGTCGTCGGTCGGCACCACGTTGTAGTCGCCGGCAATCACCACCGGATGGCCGCTCTGCAGCAGCGTCCGCGCATGCGCGAGCAGCCGCTCGAACCACGCCAGCTTGTAGTCGAATTTCGGGCCGGGCTGCGGATTCCCATTGGGCAGGTACAGGCAGGCAATCAGCACACCCTCGACAGCGGCCTCCAGGTAGCGGCTCTGCGTGTCTTCATCGTCGCCCGGCAAGCCACGCCGCACCTCCACGGGATCGGCGCCCCGGGCCAGGATGGCCACGCCGTTCCACGACTTCTGGCCGTGCCAGATCGCCCCGTATCCAGCGGCACGAATCTCGTCGATCGGGAACCCCTCGTCCACCGTCTTCAGCTCCTGCAGGCAGGCCACATCGGGCGCCTCGCGTTCGAGCCAGGCCAGCAACGCCTGCAGGCGCGTGCGCACGCCATTGATATTGAAGGTGGCGATCTTGAGCGGATGCATCGGAACGTTCTCCATTCGGGCCGTTCTCCATCTTAGATTCCCGCGCCGGGATTTCCTGTCGGCAGCCGATCACTGTATATTCATACAGTCCTGCGATTGCCACCCCCATTTGCGCCTTGTCCGCCACACCCGACCACCCGCCCCGCTATACCGTCGCCGTGCGCACCCTGTGCGAGTTCACGGCCAAGGCGGGCGACCTCGACCTGCGCTTCACGCCATCGCCCACCGGGCAGGAGGGCGTGGCCGGGCATGGCGTGGTGACCAGCCGGCGCGGGCCGGGCTATGAGGCCGAGGTGGCGCTGTCGGGCGATTTCGAAGGCCTGCGCGTGCGCGGCAGGGCCGATGGCTACAACCCGGTGACCAACCGGGTCGAGGAAATCAAGACGGTGCGCGGCCAGAAGGTGGAGATTCCGCAGAACCACCAGGCGTTGCACTGGGCCCAGGCCAAGATCTATGGCTGGCTGCTGTGCCAGTCACGCGAGCTGAAGCAGATCGACGTGGCGCTGGTCTACTTCGATATCGTCAGCCAGCAGGAACGCGTGCTCAGGGAGCGATTCGAAGCGCAGGCGCTGCGCGAGTTCTTCGAAGAAAGCTGTCGCCGCTTCATGCACTGGGCCGAGCGCGAGGCCGCTCATCGCAGCGGCCGCGACGCAGGGCTGGCGGCGCTGGCCTTTCCGCACGGCACATTCCGCGAAGGCCAGCGCCTGCTGGCGGAATCGGTCTACAAGGCCAACGCGTTGGCGCGCACGCTGCTGGCGCAGGCGCCAACCGGCATCGGCAAGTCGATCGGCACGGTGTTTCCGGCGCTCAAGGCCATGCCGACCCAGCGCATCGACAAGGTGTTCTTCCTGTCGGCGCGATCCACGGGCCGTGCCGTGGCCCTGCACGCCACGCGGCAGCTCAGGCAGAACGCCGACGAGACACCGCTGCGTGTGCTGGAGCTGACCGCACGTGACAAGGCCTGCGAACATCCCGACCTGGCCTGCCACGGAGAATCTTGCCCGCTGGCGCAAGGCTTCTACGACCGCCTGCCCGCTGCCCGCGATGCCGCCAGCCGCGCGCCGCTACTGGACCGCGCCACCACGCGCGAGATTGCCCGCGCGCACCAGGTCTGCCCCTACTACCTGGCCCAGGAAATGATCCGCTGGAGCGATCTGGTGGTGGGCGACTACAACTATTACTTCGATCGCAGCGCGCTGCTGTACATGCTGACCGCGATGAACGAGTGGCGTGTCAGCGTGCTGGTGGACGAGGCGCACAACCTGGTGGACAGGGGCCGCGCGATGTACACGTCCACGCTCGACCACGCGGCATTCCGTGGCGTGCGGCTGGCTGCGCCCGGCGCGCTGAAGCGGCCGATGGACCGCGTCTACCGCCAGTGGAATGCGCTGGCAAAGTCGGGCGATGCCGCGTACGAAACGCGCGACGAGGAGCCTGCCGCCTTCGTCGAGGCGCTGGTCCAGCTTTGCACAGCCATCATCGACGACATGAGCGAGCATCCGCAGCGGCACGACGCCGCGCTGGAGCGCTTCTACTTCGATGCCATGCACTTCCTGCGGCTGGCCGAGCAGATGACCGAGTACGGCGGCAAGCATTCGCTGTTCGACATCACGCGCACGCCGCGCAAGCGGGGCAGCTTCGATGCCGACCTGTGCGTGCGCAACCTGCTGCCGGCCCCCTACCTGGCGCCGCGCTTTGCCGGCACGCATTCGACCACGCTGTTTTCGGCCACGCTGCAGCCGGCCGACTACTACCACAACCTGCTGGGGTTGCCCGCCAGCGCGGTGTCGGTGGAAGTGCCGTCGCCATTCCACGCCGAGCAGCTCGACGTACACGTGGCACGTCATATCTCCACGCGCTACGCCCAGCGCCAGCGCTCGCTGCCCGCCATCGTGCAGCTGATGGCCGACCAGTTTGCACGCCGTCCCGGCAACTACCTGGCGTTCTTCAGCAGCCACGACTACCTGCAGCAGGCCGCCGCGCTGCTGGCCGCGCAACACCCCGACATTCCAATCTGGTCACAGGCGCGCGGCATGACCGAGGCGGGCCAGGCGGCTTTCCTGGACGCCTTCGCGCCCGGCGGCAAGGGCATCGGCTTCGCGGTGCTCGGCGGGGTGTTCTCCGAAGGCGTGGATCTGCCTGGCGACCGCCTGATCGGTGCCTTCGTGGCGACGCTGGGCCTGCCGCAGATCAATCCGGTGAACGAACAGCTGCGCGAGCGCATGGAGACCGTCTTCGGAAAGGGCTACGACTACGCCTACCTGTATCCCGGCCTGCGCAAGGTGGTGCAGGCCGCCGGCCGCGTGATCCGCACCCAGCAGGACCGTGGCGTGGTCTGGCTGATCGACGACCGTTATGCGCGCGCCGAAGTGCAGGCGCTCTTGCCGGCATGGTGGGAAATTCTTACCGGGCCGCCGGCGCACGTGCGCGCGCTGTCGCTGGCAGAATGACGGTTACGCCGCCGGCGCGGAAATCGCGTGCCAGGGCATCAGACCATCACAAGACCACCATGTATCGACGGAGCCCTGACCGATGAGCATGACCCACACCTTTGCCACGACAGAACCGTCGCGCGACGAGATCGACGCACTGCGCGGCGCCACCATACTGGAGTTCGGCACGCCCTGGTGCGGCTTCTGCCAGCGCGCCCAGCCGCTGATCGAATCGGCGTTCGGCCAGCACCCCGGCATCGACCATATCAAGGTGGAAGATGGCAGCGGCCGCCCGCTGGGCCGCTCGTTCCGCGTGAAGCTGTGGCCCACGCTGGTGTTCCTGCGCGACGGGAAGGAAGTGGCGCGCCTGGTGCGCCCGAACGACACCCGGGACATTACCGAGGCCATGCGGAAGATCGACCAGTGATTTCCCGTAGCGCGCGCCTCGCGTTCGCTTTGTCCCACTGAACGTTCCATTCGTGCCTTGATGATGTGCAAAGGGCGGCGCTAAGGTTGTGCCTGACCTTCTGGCTGTATTCCGAGTGCAAGACCTCGCCGTGACAGCCCATCACAACATCAAGGAGACAACGCGTGTTCCAGCCCCAACGCCGCAAGGTGCTTGGCCTGGGCGTGGCCGCCGCCGGCGCCGCCCTGCTGCCCCAGATTCCGTTTGCACAACCGGCCGCCAAGTCTGGCGGCACCCGCCTGATCCTGCTCGGCACCAAGGGCGGCCCGCGCGTGGGCGGGTCGCGTTCCAACCCGGCCAACCTGCTGCTGATCAACGGCGTGCCCTATGTGATCGATTGCGGCACCGGCGTGTCGCGCCAGATGGTCAATGCCGGGGTGCCGCTGTCGGCGCTGCGCTATGTGTTCATCAGCCACCATCATTCGGACCACGACCTCGAATACGGCAACCTGATCTACAACGCCTGGGCCACGGGCCTGAACCAGACCGTGCATGCCTACGGGCCCAGCGGCACGGCCGAGATGACGCGCACCTACTGGGCGCTGAACCGCTTCGACATCGACACGCGCATCGCCGACGAAGGCCGGCCCGACATCCGCAAGCTGGTAGAGGCCACCGATATCACCGACAACGGCGTGGTTCTGCAAAACGCCGACGTCAAGGTCACGGCATTCCGCACGCCCCACCCGCCCATCGTGGACAACTTCGCCTACAAGTTCGAGACGGCCGACCGCACCATCGTGTTTTCCAGCGACACCGCCTACAACCCGAAACTGGCCGAATTCGCCAAGGGCGCTGACGTGCTGGTGCACGAGGCCATGTACGGCCCGGGTATCGATGCCCTGGTCTCACGCGTAGCCAACGGCGCCACCATCAAGAAACACTTCCTGGAAAGCCACACGCTGACCGAGGACGTAGGCCGCATCGCCGCCGCGGCAGGCGTAAAGACGCTGGTGCTCAGCCATTTCGTACCGGGCGACGACGACCGCATCACCGACGAGATGTGGGCCGCCGACGTCAGAAAGCACTACAACGGACGGATCGTGGTGGGGAAGGATTTGATGGAGGTGCGGTAGGGGCCAGCTTGATCGGCTCCCCCTCTCCCATGAACTGGGAAAGGGGCTTAGGGAGAGCGCGTCGAGGTTCGGCGGGAGAGGGAGAGGGAGAAGCTCAGGCGCTCACAAATCCAGCGGCATCGCGCTCGTACACTTGATCTCGTCCAGGCACACGCTCGACTTCACGCCGCTGACCCCGGGGATACGCATCAGGGTGTCGAGCAGGAAGTCCGACAGCGACTTCAGGTCCTTTGCCACCACCTTCAGCACGTAGTCGATGTCGCCGGTGACCGAAAAGCACTCCTGGATCTGCGCCAGTTCGGCCACCAGTCCCTTGAATTTGGACAAATCGCGAATGTGGCCGCGCTCCATCGTCACGTGGATGAAGGCCGTTACGCCAAACCCCAGCGCCGTACTGTCCAGCCGCGCCTCGTAGCGCTTGATGATGCCGCCTTCCTCCAGGCGGCGATGGCGCCGCAATGTCTGGGCCGGCGACAGGTTGATCGCCTCGGACAGTTCCAGGTTCGATGCGCGGCCGTGTTCCTGCAGTTCCGCCAGCAAGCGGCGATCGATGCGGTCGAGGTCGGTTTGTTGCATTCCGGTTTCCTTGGATGGCCGTTCGACGAAATTTTATCTCATCTTTCAGGGTTTCCCTGCGTGCCTTACGAAATCCTATTTAGCGAGGCGGGTTCTACAATTTCCTCACGTTGTGCAGCGCGCCAGGCGTCCCCCAAGCCACTCGCGCTGCTGCCTCACCGAAATATTATTTCCATCCCCCTCTCGCCCCCGAGCGCTCCGATCATGGCCGACCTGTTTGAAAACCCGATGCAACTGATGGGCTTCGAGTTCGTTGAATTCGCCTCGCCCACGCCCAACGTGCTGGAACCGCTGTTCGAAAAAATGGGCTTCACGCTGGTGGCCCGTCACCGTTCGAAAGATGTGGTGCTGTACCGCCAGGGCGACATCAATTTCATCGTCAACAACGAGCCGCACAGCGAAGCCGCCTATTTCGCCGCCGAGCACGGCCCCAGTGCCTGCGGCATGGCCTTCCGCGTCAAGGATTCGCACAAGGCGTACAACCGCGCGCTGATGCTGGGCGCCCAGCCGATCGAGATCGCCACGGGCCCGATGGAACTGCGCCTGCCGGCCATCAAGGGCATCGGCGGCGCGCCGCTGTACCTGATCGACCGCTTCGAGGACGGCAAGTCGATCTATGACATCGATTTCGAATACATCGAGGGCGTGGACCGCCACCCGACGGGGCACGGCCTGAAGCTGATCGACCACCTGACGCACAACGTCTACCGTGGCCGCATGGCTTACTGGGCTAACTTCTACGAACGCCTGTTCAACTTCCGCGAAATCCGCTACTTCGACATCCAGGGCGAGTACACGGGCCTGACCTCGAAGGCGATGACCGCGCCGGACGGCAAGATCCGCATTCCGCTGAACGAGGAATCGTCGAAGGGCGCCGGCCAGATCGAGGAGTTCCTGATGGCGTTCAACGGCGAAGGCATCCAGCACATCGCCTTCTCGGTGGACAACCTGCTCGAAGTCATCGACAGCCTGCAACTGGCTGGCGTCGAGCTGATGACCGCACCGAACGACTATTACTACCAGGCCCTGGACACGCGCCTGCCCGGCCACGGCCAGCCGGTGGACCAGCTCAAGGCCCGCGGCATCCTGCTCGATGGCACCACCGAAGGCGGCCGCCCGCGCCTGCTGCTGCAGATCTTCTCCAAGACGGTGCTCGGCCCGGTGTTCTTCGAATACATCCAGCGCTCCGGCGACGACGGCTTCGGCGAAGGCAACTTCAAGGCGCTGTTCGAGTCACTCGAACGCGACCAGATCGAACGCGGCACGCTGAAGGTGTGACGCATCCGGCCCGGCACTGACCCGGGCTGGCCCATTTCCCCTGCTTTTCCAAGCGTGTGCCGGTAAACTCTCGGGTTTTCGCCGGCGCGCACCCCTGCGTCCGGCGTTACCCGCGCCGGCGCTTTTTTCAAAGCGCCCAACCCCAAAGAGGCGCGCCGCCATTCCACAAGAATGGGTAGAGGATAGACAACTCCATGCATGCTCCTGACAGCCAAGGCACGCTCAAGCGTGGCCTGAAGAATCGCCATATCCAGCTGATTGCGCTGGGCGGCGCCATCGGCACCGGCCTGTTCCTGGGCATTGCCCAGACCATCAAGCTGGCTGGGCCCTCCGTGCTGCTGGGCTACGCGCTGGCCGGCATCGTCGCGTTCTTCATCATGCGCCAGCTGGGCGAGATGGTCGTCGACGAACCGGTGGCGGGCTCGTTCAGCTACTTTGCCAACAAGTATTGCGGCCACTTTGCCGGCTTCATGTCCGGCTGGAACTACTGGGTGCTGTACATCCTGGTCAGCATGGCCGAACTGTCGGCCGTGGGCATCTACGTCCAGTACTGGTGGCCCGGCATCCCGACATGGGTCTCCGCCCTGGGCTTCTTCGTCGTCATCAACGCCATCAACCTGGCCAGCGTGAAGTCGTTCGGCGAGATGGAGTTCTGGTTCTCGATCATCAAGGTCGCGGCCATCGTCGGCATGATCGGCTTTGGCGGCTACATGCTGGGCACCGGCACTGCAGGCCCCGAGGCCAGCGTCGCCAACCTGTGGCAGCACGGCGGCTTCTTCCCGAACGGGCTGGGCGGACTGGTAATGGCGATGGCCGTGATCATGTTCTCGTTCGGCGGCCTCGAACTGGTGGGCATTACCGCCGCCGAAGCCGACAACCCGGGCAAGAGCATCCCCAAGGCCACCAACCAGGTGATCTACCGCATCCTGATCTTCTACGTTGGCGCGCTGGCCGTGCTGCTGTCGCTGTACCCGTGGCAGAAGGTGGTCACCGGCGGCAGCCCGTTCGTGCTGATCTTCCATGCGATGAACAGCGATATCGTGGCAACCGTGCTGAACGTGGTGGTGCTGACCGCGGCGCTGTCGGTCTACAACAGCGGCGTCTACTGCAACAGCCGCATGCTGCTGGGCCTGGCGCAACAGGGCAATGCCCCGCGCGCACTGATGAAGGTGAACCGCCGCGGCATTCCGCTGACCGCGCTGGGCGTATCGGCCCTGGCTACCGGCCTCTGCGTGCTGGTCAACTACTTCATGCCCGGTGAAGCGTTCGAACTGCTGATGGGCCTGGTGGTGTCGGCCCTGATCATCAACTGGGCCATGATCAGCATCATTCACCTGATGTTCCGCCGCGCCAAGCGCGCCGAAGGCAAGACCACGGTGTTCCAGAGCCTGGGCTATCCGCTGACCAACTACGTGACGCTGATCTTCCTGGCCGGCATCCTGGTGGTCATGTTCCTGACGCCCGGCCTGCGCATCTCGGTCTACCTGATTCCGGTCTGGCTGGTCATTCTTGGCGTAAGCTATCGCCTCCGGCAAAAGAACGCCGGCTCGGCCCTGCCCGCCGCGAGCGCCCAGGTCCAGTAACCAGCCTGTGCGGCCCGTGTGCACCCCGGGCCGCCGCCCCTGAACCCGCACGACAGACGCATCCCATGTTCGAACACATCGAAGCCTTCCCCGGTGACCCGATCCTCTCGCTCAACGAGGATTTCCAGCAGGACCCGCGTACCAACAAGGTGAACCTGAGCATCGGCATCTACTTTGACGACGAAGGCCGCCTGCCGGTCATGCAGGCCGTGGCCGAAGCCGAAGCCGCGCTGCTGTCGGACATGGGCCCGCGCCCCTACCTGCCGATGGCCGGCATTGCCGCCTACCGCCAGGCCGTGCAGGCGCTGGTATTCGGCGAAGACTGCGCCGCCCGCGCCGAAGGCCGCATCGCCACGCTGCAGACGCTGGGCGGCTCCGGCGCGCTGCGCGTGGGCGCCGACTTCCTGAAGCGCTACTTCCCGACCGCGGAAATGTGGATCAGCGATCCCAGCTGGGAAAACCACCGCGTGGTGTTCGAGCGCGCCGGTTTCAAGGTCAACACCTATCCGTACTACGACGCCGAGACCGGTGGCCTGAAGTTCGACGCCATGCTGGCGGCGATCGAAGCCATTCCGCAGGGCGGTATCGTGCTTCTGCACGCCTGCTGCCACAACCCGACCGGCGTGGACCTGAACGAAGACCAGTGGCGCCAGGTGATCGGCGTGCTGAAGGCCCGCAAGCTGCTGCCGTTCGTCGACATGGCCTACCAGGGCTTTGGCTCGGGCCTGGACGACGACGCCTTTGCCGTGCGCGAACTGGCCCGCCAGAACGTGCCCGCACTGGTGGCGAACTCGTTCTCGAAGAATTTCTCGCTGTATGGCGAGCGCTGCGGTGGCCTGAGCGTGATCTGCCAGAGCGCAGACGAAGCCGGCCGCGTGCTGGGCCAGCTGACCGGCGCCGTGCGCGCCAACTACAGCAACCCGCCCACCCACGGCGCCCGCGTGGTGGCACGCGTGCTGACCACCCCGGCGCTGCGCCAGAGCTGGGAAACGGAGCTGGCGGCCATGTGCCAGCGCATCACGCGCATGCGCCAGGCCATCCACGACCAGCTGCGCGAGCATGTCAGCGGCGAGAAGCTGTCGCGTTACGTCAAGCAGCGCGGCATGTTCACGTACACCGGCCTGTCGGCCGACCAGGTGGACCGCCTGAAAAACGAACACGGCGTCTACGTGCTGCGCTCGGGCCGCATGTGCGTGGCCGGCCTGAACGAACGCAATGTCGGCGTGGTGGCGAATGCCATCGGCCAGGTGCTGAAGGGCTGAGGGCCGCCCCACCTCGACGCACCCTGGCGTTCCAGGCAAACAGCCACCCTCGGGTGGCTGTTTTTTTTGCCCGGACAACACCGTCCGAACATTATCGTCCGAACGATGCCGGCCGTTCAGACCTGCGCCTGCCCGCCGTCGGCGGCAATCTCGGCGCCGTTGATAAAGCTCGAATCGTCGGAAGCCAGGAACGTCACCACGCGGGCAATTTCCTCCGGTGCGCCCAGCCGGCCCATCGGCACCAGCGAAGCCAGGTAGCCCAGCAAGCCGTCCTGCGCCGCCTTGGTCTCGCCGCCCAGTTCGGCCAGGCCCACCGTATGCGTGGAACCCGGGCTCACCACGTTCACGCGGATACCGCGATCCTTCAGGTCCAGCACCCAGCTACGCGCCAGACCGCGCACCGCCGCCTTCGAGGCGCTGTAGATGCTGAACGCCTGCGTACCCGTCGATCCGGCAATCGAGCCGGTCAGGATGATCGAGCCGCCCGCGCCCATCAGCGACAGCGCCTTCTGCACCGTGAACACCACGGCGCGGACATTGCGATTGAACGTATCGTCGAAATGCTGCGCGGTGATCTCGCCCAGCGGAGCCATGGTGCCGCCGCCCGCGTTGGCGAACAGCACGTCCAGGCGCCCGTCGGCTTCGCGGATCGTCTTGACCAGCGCATCAAGGTCTGCCTCGCGGGTGACATCGCCCTGCACGCCCACCGCGCCGTGGCCGATGGCTTCCACGGCCTTGTCGAGTTCCGCCGTGCGGCGACCCGTCACGTACACCTTCGCGCCTTCGCGGGCCAGGTCTTGGGCGGCGGCCAGTCCGATGCCGCTCGTGCCGCCGGTTACCAGGGCGATCTTGCCTTCCAGTCGCTTGCTCATGATGTTTTCCTTTCGTGTTGATCAGTGGATGGCGTAACTGTAGGCGTTAGTGTTTTCCGAATAAACACCGCGAAAGTTAAATCATTATTCATACTGATGAATAATCAGGCATACTGCATGCGGAGCCCTCGCCCTGCCCGTTTTCGCCTTCCCTTTCCATGGATCAACTGCAAGCCCTGCGCGTATTTGTCCGCATCGCCGAATCCGGCGGCTTCAGCAAGGCCGCCGACACGCTCAACATTCCGCGCCCCACCGTCACCAAGCTGATCCAGGACCTGGAATCGCACCTGCGCATCAAGCTGTTCCAGCGGTCCACCCGCAAGGTGGTGGTCACCGACGAAGGCCAGGCGTACTACCACCGCGCGGTCAAGGTGCTGGCCGATGTGGACGAAATGGATACGCTGTTTGCCGATGCGCGTGGCGCGCCGCGCGGGCGCCTGCGCGTGGACGTCGGGTCGTCTCTGGCCAACCTGATCCTGCTGCCGGGCCTGCCTTCGTTCCGCGCGAAGTATCCCGAGATCCAGCTCGAAGTGGGCGTCGGCGACCGCCATGTCGACCTGATCGGCGACGCCGTCGATTGCGTGATCCGGGGCGGCGACCTGACCGATACGTCGCTGATTGCCCGGCACATCGCCAGCCTGGACTGGGGCACCTACGCTGCGGCACAGTACGTGGCCGCGCGAGGCACGCCAGCGCACCCGACCGCGCTGCAGACCGATCACGACGTGGCGGGCTATTTCTCGTCGCTCACAGGCCGCGTGATGCCGCTGCTGTTCGAGCGCGAAGGCGAGCGCATCGACGTGGACGTGCGCAGCCGGCATGGCGTGTTCGTCAACGAGAGCACGGCCCATCTGACGGCCCTGGTCAGCGGCCTGGGCGTGGGCCAGACCTTCGGCTTCATGGCCCGGCCACACCTCGATGCCGGCACGCTGGTCCGCGTGCTGCCCGAATGGAGCCGGCCGCTGCATCCGCTGCACATCGTGTTCCACCCGTCCAGGAACCAGAGCGCAAGGCTGCGCGCGTTCGTGGACTGGGTGATCGAACTGTTCGCGCCGTACGATTGCTCGCCCAGGCGCTAGGCTTCTACGGCGGGGCGCCCCGCCAGACGCCACAGCAGCATCAGCGCCGCCAGTACCAGCGCGCCGGCCACTCGCAGCGTGACGGGGATTCCCGCGCTGTCCACCAGCCAGCCGCCGGCCCAGGCGCCCAGCGCAATCGAAAGCTGGAAGTTCATCACAAACAGCGCCATGCCTGCTTCCCCTGCACCCTGGGATACCTTGTCGATCCACACCTGCAGCGCCACCGGCATGGCCCCATATCCCAGCCCCCACACGGCCAGCAGCAACAACACAGGGACAAGATGGATGGCCCCGGCCTGCAGGACCCCCAACGGCAAGGCAATCATCGCGATGGCCACCATCAGCGTTGCCCTGGCCGCGCGCCCCGCAAAGGCGCCCGCCACGAAGTTGCCCGCCGTCCCCACCAGCGTGTAGCCGAACAGCACCAGCGGGATCAGCGTCCCGGCCAGCTTGACCTGACGGGCCAGGAACGGGGTGATGTAGGTGTAGGCGGCGAATTGACCGATCAGCGCAAACATCATCACCAGCAGCCCAAGACGTCCGGCGGGAGTAGCCACAATGCGCCACAAGGCCGCCACCTTTACCCGTTGCGTGACGCGCAGCGGCGGCAGGCACGCCAGCGTGGCCAGCAACGCGGCTACCGACAGCACCGTGGTATAGCCGAACGCGGCTCGCCAGCCCCAGTGCTCGCCAATCCAGGCCCCGGCAGCACCGCCCACCAGCATGCCCACCGACACACCCGCGAAAATGATCGACGTGGCCTTGGGCGCGGCATCCGGCTCAACCAGCCGCGAACCGATGCCGGCGCCGATGGCCCAGAATCCGCCCAGGCCGACGCCGAACAGCACGCGGCCCAGCACCAGCACCGCGAACGACGGCGCCAGCGCTGCCGTCAGGTTCGCCAGCACCAGCAGCACGCCAAGGGCCCACAACACCAGCCGGCGGTCGAGCCGCCCCGCCAGCACGGTCACCAGCGGCGCGGCCAGCGCCGCCAGCAAACCCGGCGCGGACACCATCCAGCCCGCCGCGCCTTCGCTGACCGACAGGCCCTGCGCGATATAGCGCAGCAATCCCACCGGCATGAACTCGGTGGTGCAGAACACCGCCGCGCTGAACGCAACCGCCAGCACGGCGGCCCAGTATTGCCGGCGAGGTGCCGGCATGTCGCTGGCGCCGGCCAGCGTTCCTTGTGATTCGAGCGCGAGCCCCGCGGGCGTCGCCATGGTCGACTCTGACATCTGCAATCCTTCCCTTGCTGCTTCATGCGGCGGCACCGTGCCGCCGGCTACGTGGGCAATGTAGGGAGCCAACGCACGCGCATCAACGGGCCGGCGGGCGCAACACTGCGGACGGAATTTCCGAAATCGAAACGCCAGCGGCGAGGCCCTCGCCAGCAGGCCACGGCCGTCAGGGGTGCGTGCTATAGTCGCCGCCATCCCTGAAGCACCCCGCTTCTCTCCCCCCTGCCGCCATGGACAAGCTCGGTTCCGTCGATGCATTCGTCAAAGCCGCGGAAGTCCGCAATTTCAGCGAAGCGGGTCGGCAGCTCGGGATTTCCGCTTCTGCAGTGGGTAAGGCGATCTCGCGGCTTGAAGAACGCCTGGGCGTTCGGCTGTTCCATCGCAGCACACGCAGCGTCACGCTGACGCCCGAGGGGCAGCTGTTCCTGAGCCGATGCCAGCGCATCGTCGAGGAACTTGAAGCCGCCGAGGCCGAGCTGTCGGCGGCGGCGTCGCCGAAGGGCCAGTTGCGCGTAAGCCTGCCGCTGGTGGCCACATTGGTGCTACCGGTATTGAGCGCGTTCGTGCGCGAGTACCCCGACATCCGGCTAGAACTTGATTTCTCCGACCGCATGGTCAACATCATCGACGAGGGTTTCGATGTGGTGCTGCGCACCGGCGAAGCGGCTGACTCGCGCCTGGTGGCGCGTGCGCTGGGCCACTACACGCCGCAGATCGTGGCGGCGCCGGTCTACCTGGCCCGCCACGGCGTGCCAGCCACGCCCGACGATCTGCTGCGCCACGCATGCCTGCTGCACCGGTTCCCGTCCACCGGCAAGGTGGATCGATGGCTGCTGCGCGAGGGCGACGACGTGCGCGAGATGGACCTGACGGCGCGGCTGACGGCCAATACCGTGGAGCCGCTGATCGCCATGGCCGAACAGGGGCACGGCCTGGCCTATATCCCGAACTTCCTGGTTCGGCAGCAGTTGGCGGACGGCCGGCTGGTGGCCGTGCTGTCCGGCTACGCCACCGACCGCAAGGTCTTCCGCGCGCTGTGGCCGTCCGGCCGGCACATGTCTCCGAAGATCCGGGTGTTCGTCGATTTCATGGCACGCCACCTGTTTCCCGACGGCGCGGATCGCGCGCCCGAGGCAGGCTAGCGGAGCGCCACCTCGCGCCCTTCGCGGGTTGATTCGGCCGCCGCATCGAGCAATTCGTGCAGCCGCACGGCGTCGTCGAAAGTGGGCGCCTCGTGCGTGCCGTCGCGCAGGTCCCGCGCCGCAGCCACGTACAGCTCGGCCAGTTCCAGCACGGCCGATGGCAGGTCCGATGGTGGCAGCCGGTCGTAGGCCACCGGCACTGCCATCGGCTGAAGCGGCACGTCCTGCCCGCGCGCGCCTTCGATGACATAGTCATCGCCCACCCCGCCGAACGCGGAGCGGTTCGTGATGCGCAGATCGCCCTGGTCGCCGGTGATGTCGATGGTCACGCCACGGCCGCTGTGCTTGCCGGCTTCGACATGCACCGACACCACCGCATCGCCCGCCAGTCGGCCCAGCATCATGAGCTGGTCCGGCGCCGTGGACGGCAGCACCTCGCCCGTTTCACGAATCGTCACCTGCCGGATCTGGTTCAGCAGCAGCGCGGAAACGCGTTCCGGCCAGCCCGTGGCCGCGAACAGCATGTCCAGGAAGTGCCCGGCATAGATGGCGATGGCGCTGGAAAAATTCTCCTCGGGCACGGTCCAGCGCAGCGCGCCAGAGCGCTCGGCGCCAAACGCGTTCATGCTGACATGGATCCGTACCGATCGGATGCGGCCCACGTAGCCATCCTGCAGCAGGTCGCGCAGGTAACGGTTGTGCGGCGCCAGCCGCCGTTGCAGCCCCACCAGGTGACGCACACCCGCGAGATCGGCCAGCCGCACGAGTTCGCGCGATTGCGCCGTGGACACCGTCAGCGGCCATTCGCAGTACACGTGCTTGCCGGCCGCAATCACGCGGCGCACGGTCTCCGCGTGCTGCGGCGCCGTGTTCAGCACCACCACCAGATCCACCTCGGGGTGATGGATCAGGGCGTCGAGCGTCGGCATCACTTCCTCGATGCCGTGGGCCAGGGCCGCCGCCTGTGCGGCCTCGGGGCGGGTGCTCCATAGCGCGCGCAGCGTGTATTGGGGCAGCAGGTTGAGCACCCGCACATGACCGTGGAGTGCCCAGTTGCCGATGCCGACCAGGCCAACGCGGATTGGCGCGCCATTGCGCGTGTGATTGAGAGAAGACATGAGAGTGACGGCTTTCGAAATCGATGACCGCTCGAATATAGGCGCGATCCCGGCGCCGATTGCGGACGTTCCTGTCCGAAGTGAGCCAACGCGGGGCCTGTTTTTCCGGACGTGCGGGCCGACTAGAGTTCTGTCACCGCCAACGCGGCAGCGAATGGCAAGAAGCCGCGGCAGCAACGAACCCTACGGAGTCACCATGTCCAATCTCTTCACCCCCATCCAGATCGGCCCCCACGCCATCGCCCATCGCGTGGTGCTCGCCCCGCTGACCCGCATGCGCGCGGAGCCCGGCGCCATCCCCGGCAAGCTGATGGCCGAGTACTACGCCCAGCGCACCTCGCCCGGCGCCCTGCTGATCGGCGAAGCCACCATCGCTGCGGCCAATGGCAACGGCTACCTGGGCGCACCGGGCCTGTTCGACGACAGCCAGATCGCCGGCTGGCGCCTGGTCACCGATGCCGTCCACGCCAGGGGCGGCAAGATCTTCCTGCAGCTGTACCACGCGGGTCGCCAGTCGAATGCCGAAGTGCAACCGGCCGGCAGCCAGCCGGTGGGCCCGTCGGCCATTCCGCACGGCGGCGTCGCTTATACAGCGTCGGGATGGGTGCCCAATACGCCCAATCGTGCGCTGGAAATCGGCGAGATCGAAGCGCTGGTCGAGAGCTTCCGCCAGGCCGCCCTGCGCGGAGTGGATGCCGGCTTCGACGGGGTGGAATTGCATGCCGCCAACGGCTACCTGTTCGACCAGTTCCTGCAGGACGGCAGCAACAAGCGCACCGACCGCTATGGCGGCTCGTTCGAAAACCGCGCGCGGTTCCTGCTGGATGCCACGCGCGCCGTCATTTCGGTCTGGGGCAGCCACAAGGTGGCCGTGCGCCTGGGGCCGAGCGGTTCGTGGGGCGACATGTCAGACAGCGATCCGGAAGGCCTGTTCACCTACGTTGCCACCGAACTCGACAAGCTCGACCTGGCCTACCTGCATCTGATCGAGCCGCGCATCGCAGGCAATATCGAGGATGACTCGCGCAATCAGCAGCCGGTGGCCGCAAAGCTGCTGCGCAAGGTCTTCAAGGGCCCGATCGTCGCTGCGGGCGGCTTCCACGGCGACAGCGCCGAAGCCATCATCGCTGCCGGCGACGCCGACCTGGTGGCCTTCGGCCGCCACTTCATCGCCAACCCTGACCTGCCCGAACGGCTGCGCCAGCGGCTGCCGCTGAATCCGTACGACCGCGACACGTTCTTCGGCGGCACCGCAGTCGGCTACACGGACTATCCGTTCCACGGGGCATTGCAGGCGGCGTGACGCGCCGCGTGGCGGCACCGGGTGGGCCGGCGTTACACTGCCGGCCATGCCAGACGACCGCCACCAATCTCCCTCGCCCAGCCTGACCTCCTGTTTCTGGAGCGGCGATGCCATGCGCAGCCGGCGCGTGAGCGAGGTGGTCCTGTCGGATGTGGTGGACATCCCCGCCCCGCCGGGCCGGCTTTTGGCGGACTGGGCACGAGAAATTGCGTTGCAGATGACGCTGGAGCCGGGCGACGTCGAGGTCATGCCGCTGGCGCGTGCGCGGATGCGCTGGCCCGACTACGCGCGCTGCGTGCAGGCCATGGCCGACTGGACGGCAGCACTGGGGCTGCCCGGCCTGCTGGCCGAAAGCGATGTCGCGCTGATGGTGTGCCGTGGTGCCCAGTATCACCATGACGGCGACCAGTATGGCGGTGCGGCCTTCTGCAACCTGTTCCTGAGCGAAGACAAGGGGCAGGACGTGTATTTTCCGTCGCTGGACCGGCACATTCCGCTGCGTCGCGGCACGGTGCTGCTGTTCGATACCTGCCAGCCGCATGGCGTGGTGCCGCGCGGCGCGCATCGTTTCGATCCGGCTGACTTCCCGGCCGGCCGGGACGACACGCAGTTGTTCCTGACCTGGGAACTGCCCATGGAGGATGCCCGGGTCGCCAGCGCGCTACGCGTGGCGTTCGACCATGACCGGGCAGCCGCCGCACAGGTTCAGGAAGAACAGGTACGGCGCGACGGGCAGAGAGTCTGGATCTGCCCGTCTACCGGCAAATGGCAGGCCGCCGATCCGCAGGCCTGATTTTTTTCCAGCCGGCCTCGCCGGCTTCGAGTCAGATGTGCGTGAACACTGCCTCCTTCGGCAGGCGCGACTTCGGCAGACCGGCATTGAAGTCCTTTTCGCTGCGGCGGCCCAGCGACACCAGCACCACGCTGGTCAGGCCGCGTTCACGCAGGTTCAGCGCGGTGTCCAGCGCGCCGGCGTCGAAGCCTTCCATCGGCGTGGCGTCGATGCCAAGCATGGCCGCGCCCAGCAGCAGGCCGCCCAGCGCCAGGTAGACCTGCTTTTCCATCCACTGCGGCACATCGCGCAGCGTATAGCGGTGCAGGTCCACGTACGAGCGGCGGCTCTTGTCCTGGCCTTCGCGGGCGCCCTCCACCTTGAAGCGGCCGTCGCTTTCCTCCTGGGCCAGCACGGCGCGCAGGTGGGCTTCGTCCAGGTCGGCGCGCATGCACAGCGCGATCACGTGCGACGCATCGACAATCTTCGGGTGGTTATACGAAAACGTGCCGGTCGCCGCCCTGGCGATGGTCTCGCGGCCCTCGGGCGTCGACGCCACCACGAAGTGCCACGGCTGCGAGTTGACCGACGAGGGGCTGTTGTGCAGCCACGCCAGCAGCATGTCGATCTGTTCCTGCGGCAGGGTCTGGCCGCCTTCGTAGGCCTTGACGGTATGGCGGGACAGGACGGCGTCGGTGAGATTCATGGTGGGCTCCGGGTTCGTGGTTTGGGAAATGGGCTATGCGTCGCATTATCGTCGCTGCGTTATTTTCAAAAAACTGGGAAAATCCGGCAGGACTTTCACTGCAAGAGTGAAAATGATCAGACTCGACGACCTGCAACTCTTCGTACGTACCGCCGCCCTGGGCAGTTTCTCGAACGCGGCTCGCGAGGCCGACCTGCTGCCCGGCCAGGTCAGCGCGGCCATCCAGAGGCTGGAAAAGGAACTCGATATCCGCCTGTTTGCGCGGTCCACCCGCAGCCTGCGGCTCACCGCCGAGGGCGAGCAGTACCTGCCCTGCGCCAACGAGGTGCTGGCCATGCTGGCCGAAGGCCGGGAGCGCCTGCACGGCGAGCAGCGCGCGCTGCAAGGCACGCTGAAGATCGCCGCGCCGTCGGACCTGGGCCGCAATGTGCTGCTGCCGCTGCTGACCGCGTTCCGGGAATCCCATCCGAAGCTGGTGCTGAAGCTGTCGCTATCCGACCAGATCACCGACGTGTTCCGCGATCCGGTGGATATCGCCATCCGCTATGGCCTGAACGAAGGCGCCACCTACGTGGCCCTGCCGCTGGCACCGGACAATCGGCGCGTGCTGGTGGCATCGCCGGACTACCTCGAACGTCACGGACGGCCCGCCACGCTCGACGATCTGCCTGCGCATCAATGCCTGCCCTACGTGCTGGGTGGCCGCGTCCACGACCGCTGGAGCTTTCCGGTGGCGGGCACCCGGCGGCTGGTCACCGTCAAGGGGTCGCTGCTGTGCGACGACGCCGAGATCGCCCGGCGCTGGGCGCTGGACGGGCGCGGCATCGCCTACAAGTCATGGCTCGATGTCTGCGAAGACGTCGCCCACGGCCGGCTGGAACTGCTGGTGCCGGACCAGCCCGGCGAGCCGGTGCCGCTGAACCTGGTGTGCCCGCATCGCAGGCAGTTCTCGCCCGCGGTCAGGTACCTGCACGCGGCGCTGCGCGAACACCTGTCGGCCATGAGTGCGCGGATGCCGGCCCATTTGCGCCAGCCGGCCGCATAGGCGGGGCCGGGGCCGGAGCCGGAACCCGCCCCCTCAGCGGCCGGGAAACACCAGCCGGAACGTGGTCAGGCCATCGGGCACCGACTCCACCTGCACCGCACCCTGGTGCAGTTCCATGATGGTCTTCACGATTGCCAGCCCGATACCCGACGATTCACCGGAATTGGCGCGGGCCGGGTCGCCACGGAAAAAGCGGTCGAACAGCCGTGGCAAGTGCCCGGGCGCAATGCCGGGCCCAGGGTTGACCACTTCGATCACGACCGTGCCTGCCTCGTGCCGGCTCCTGAGGGCAATCACCGCCGATTCGGGCGAATAGTGGACGGCGTTCGACAGCAGGTTGCCCAGCGCGCGCCGGAACAGCGTGGCATCGGCGTAAAGCGTGCCCTGCGCCTCCACGTGGATGGCAATGCCGCGCGCATCGGCCAGCAGCTCGAAATAGTCGGCCTGGCGGGCCAGTTCGGTCCGCAGGTCAAGCTCCGCGCGGTGCATCGCCACCTGTGCATTGTCGGCGCGTGCCAGGAACAGCATGTTCTCGATCATGCGCGACAGCCGCTCGTACTCCTCGACATTCGAAGCCAGCAACGCCTGGTATTCGTCCACCGACCGCTCGCTCGACAGCGCCACCTGCGTCTGACCCAGCAGGTTGCCGATCGGGGTGCGGAAATCATGGGCCAGGTCGGCCGAGAACTGCGACAGGCGCTCGTAGCGCTCGCGCAGGCGGTCGATCATCCGCTGCAGCGAGCGGGCCAGTTCGTCGAGTTCCGCCGGCAGCCGCGACGGATCGACCGGCAGCACGCCGCTGGCAAACGTCACCGACGCCGTCCCGGCGGCGATGCGGCGCAGCGGTGACATGCCCGCGTGCAATGCCGCGTAGCCGAGCAAACCCGCGCCCAATGCACCCAGACACACGGCAATGGACAGCTTCAGCCGATAGTCGCGCAACAGCACCACGCGCGACGCGGCCACCTGATGAATCTCGACCCGCACCGTCTGCGCACCGGCGCCCGTGCCCGCCCGTGCCAGCATGGCAACGCCGTGCGCCGGAACGGCGCCGGGCGTCTCCCAGGCCTGGATGGCCGCAGCCGATGGCGGCGTATCGAGGCCAATCGCGGCCAGCGCCGGCATGGCGCCAGGCTGTGCGCCCGCCTGCGTCAGCAGCGCGCCATCAGGTGCCAGCAGCCGCAGGCCGAATTCCTCGTTGCCCGCGACAATGCCGCGAATTTCCTGCCAGCGCCCGGCCTGGGCGTCGCCGGCCGGCAATTCGGCCAGTTCGGCACGCGTTCGCGCCGCCTTGCGCAGCAGTTCGGAATCGTCGCGTTCGATGATCTGCGTCGCCAGCGACCGGTACAGGTACAGGCCCACGCCCGCAAAGGCGCAACCGGCGATCAGCGCAAACGCCACGGCCAGCCGCGCGGTCAGCGAGCGGGGCAGCAGACGGGCAACCCGGCGTGCCGTCACGACGCGCGAAGTTCCAGCACGTAGCCGATGCCGCGCACGCTGTGGATCAGCTTGGGCGCGAAATGGTCGTCCATCTTGGCGCGCAGGCGCCGGACGGCCACATCCACCACATTGGTGTCGCTGTCGAAGTTCATGTCCCAGACGTGCGATGCAATCTGCGTGCGGCTCAGCACCTCGCCACTGCGCCGCGCCAGGAAATGCAGCAGCGCAAATTCGCGCGGGGTCAGGTCGATGCGCTGGCCGGCGCGCGTCACGCGATGCCGGATCAGGTCGATCTCCAGGTTGCCCACCTCGATGCGGTCGGCCTCGCGCACCGGGCCGCGCCGCAGCAGCGTGCGCACGCGCGCCAGCAGTTCCACGAACGCGAACGGCTTTGCCAGGTAGTCGTCGCCACCCAGCTCCAGCCCGCGCACGCGGTCTTCCACCTCGTCGCGCGCGGTCAGGAACAGCACCGGGGTGTCCTTGCGTTCACGCAGCCGGCGCAGCACATCCCAGCCATTCATGCCGGGCAGCATCACGTCGAGGATGATCAGGTCGTAGTCGTCCTCCAGCGCGTGGTGCAGGCCATCGGCGCCAGTACGCGCGAGATCCACCACGAAGGATGACTCTGCCAGCCCCTTGCGCAGGTATTCCCCCGTTTTCGGTTCGTCTTCGACCACCAGGATCTTCATCGCTCCAGTCCTCTGCCATCGGCGGCGCCAATCCGCCGCATTGCCTGCTGGATGGTAGCGAGCGGCGCGGCCGGGTTGGATGACAAGACTGTAATCGTTTTGACCGGAATTCACAGGGCGGTCGATACCTAGAATCGGCCCCATTCCTTGAACGATTGCGCGCGCCACCGGGCGCCGGGAGAGAAAGCATGTGGATTGTCAGGCTCGCCCTGCGCCGGCCCTATACCTTCGTCGTCCTCGCCATCCTGCTGTTGCTGGGTGGCGCGGTGGCCGTCCTGCGCATGCCGACCGACATCTTCCCGTCGATCGATATCCCGGTGGTCAGCGTGGTGTGGACCTACAACGGGCTGTCCGCGCAGGACATGGCCCAGCGCATCGTCACCGGCTACGAGCGGTCGCTGACCACCGATGTCGACAATATCGAGCACATCGAGTCGCAGTCGCTGCCGGGCGTGGCCGTCATCAAGGTCTTTTTCCACCCCGGCGCCGATATCAACCGTGCGATTTCGCAAGCCACGGCGGGCGCGCAATCGATCCTCAAGCAGATGCCGCCTGGCGCCACGCCGCCGCTGGTGCTGAGCTACAACGCATCGACGGTGCCGATCCTGCGGCTGGCGCTGGGCAGCGACAAGCTGCCCGAGCAGGAGCTGTACGACCTGGGCAACAGCTTTATCCGCACCCAGCTTGCCACGGTGCAGGGAGCGTCGGTGCCGCTGCCCTATGGCGGCAAGGTGCGCCAGGTGATGGTGGACCTGAACGTGCCCGCGCTGCAGGCGCGCGGACTGTCGCCGCTTGACGTGGTCAACGCCATCAACGCCCAGAACCTGGTGCTGCCCGGGGGCACCGCCAAGATCGGGGCACTCGAATACCGCGTGGACCTCAACGGCAGCACGCAGAGCGTGGCGGCGCTGAACGACCTGCCGGTGCGCAGCGGCCCGGACGGCACGGTCTATGTGCGCGATGTGGCGCAGGTACACGACGGCTATGCCCCCCAGACCAACGTGGTGCGGCACGACGGCAAGCGCTCCGCGCTGCTGGAAATCGAGAAGACCGGCAGTGCATCGACGCTGACCGTGGTATCCCAGATCCGTGCGCTGCTGCCGCACATCACGGCGGGGCTGCCGAAGTCGCTGCAGGTACAGCCGCTTTCCGACCAGTCCGTGTTCGTCACTTCGGCCATCGACGGCGTGCTGCACGAGGCGCTGGTGGCCGCCTGCCTGACGGCCATGATGATCCTGCTGTTCCTGGGCAGCTGGCGCGCCACGCTGATCATCGCCATCACCATCCCGCTGTCGGTCTTGGCCGCGCTGATCGCGCTGGCGGCACTGGGCCAGACGCTGAACATCATGACGCTGGGCGGACTGGCGCTGGCCGTGGGCGTGCTGGTGGACGACGCCACCGTGGCAATCGAGAACATTGCCCACCATCGCGAAACGGGCAAGCCACTGGAGCAGGCCATTCTCGACGGGTCGGGCGAGATCGCCCTGCCCACACTGGTGTCGACGATGTGCATCTGCATCGTGTTCCTGCCGATGTTCCTGCTCAGCGGCGTGGCGCGCTACCTGTTCGTGCCGCTGGCCGAGGCGGTGGTATTCGCGATGATGGCTTCGTACTTCCTGTCCCGCACGCTGATTCCCACGCTGGCGCACTACCTGCTGCGCGGCGAAGCGGTTGCGCAAGCGGCCCCGTGCCCCGCCACCGGGCGCCTGGCCGGCCTGACCCGCTGGTTCGGCGCGGCCCACCGCCGCTTCGAGGCCGGCTTCGAACGGGTGCGCGCCGCCTATGCCCGCATGCTGTCCGCCGCGCTGGCCAGGCCACGTCGCACCATGACGATCTTCGCACTGGCCTGCGCAGGGTCGATGACGCTGGTGCCGTTCCTGGGCCAGGACTTCTTCCCCGCCGTGGATAGCGGCGAGATCCGCCTGCACATGCGGGTGCGCACCGGCACGCGCATCGAGGAAACCGCGCGCATCACCGACCAGGTCGAGGCCGATATCCGCCGCGTGGTGGGCCCGCAGCACGTGGCCGGTATCGTCGACAACATCGGTCTGCCGGTCAGCGGCATCAACCTGACCTACGATTCGTCGCTGCCGATCGGCACCGGCGACGCCGAGATCCTGGTGTCCCTGAAGCCCGATGCCGAGCGTTCCGGCGTATTGGTCGACCAGCTCGACGCCGCGCTGCAGAAGGATTTTCCGGGCGTCAGCTTCTCGTTCCTGCCCGCCGACATGGTGAGCCAGATCCTCAACTTCGGCCTGCCCGCCCCGATCGACATCCAGATCGTCGGCAAGGACCTGGCCGGCAACCGCAAGGTGGCGGACGACCTGCTGCGCAAGCTGGCCGGTGTACCGGGCCTGACGGACCTGCACCTGCAGCAGCCGGCGGACCAGCCCGCGCTGACCGTCGACGTGGACCGCACGCGTGCGCTGCAGGCCGGTCTGTCGCAACGCGAAGTGGCGCAGAACCTGCTGATCTCGCTGTCCGGCAGCGGCCAGACCGCACCCAACTTCTGGCTCAACCCGAAGAACGGTGTCAGCTACCCGCTGGCCGTATCGGTGCCCCAGTACGCGATGGATTCGCTGCAGCGTTTGTCCAACATCCCGCTGGGCCTGGGCGCCGGCACCGCGCAACAGGGCGGCGCCGGCCAGCTCGGCCAGTTCGGCACCATCGCGCGCGCCAGCCAGCAAGGCGTGGTATCGCACTACAACGTGCAGCCCGTGCTCGACCTGTTCGGCTCGGTGCGCGGCCGCGACCTGGGCGCCGTTGCCGGCGACGTGCAACGCATCGTCGACCAGGCCCGCGCCCAACTGCCGGCCGGCTCGGACATCGTCGTGCGCGGCCAGGTGCAGACCATGCATGCGTCGTTCACGGGGCTGCTCACCGGCCTGGCCGCCGCCATCGTGCTGGTGTACCTGCTGATGGTGGTGAACTTCCAGTCCTGGCTCGATCCGCTGGCCATCGTCGGCGCGCTGCCCATGGCGCTGGCCGGCATGGCATGGATGCTGTTTGCCACCGACACGACGATCAGCGTGCCGGCGCTGACCGGCGCCATCATCTGCGTAGGCATCGCCACGGCCAACAGCATCCTGGTGATCAGCCATGCGCGCGACGGCCTGGCGGCAGGCAGGAATCCCGTCGACGCCGCCTGGGACGCCGGCTTCAGCCGCTTCCGTCCGGTGGCCATGACCGCGCTGGCAATGCTGTTCGGCATGGTGCCGATGGCGCTGGGCTCGGGCGGTGCCGGCGCACAGAACGCCCCGCTGGGCCGCACCGTGATCGGCGGCCTCGCTTTCGGCACCGTCGCCACGCTGGTGCTGGTGCCAGTCTTCTTCGCCGTGCTGCATGGCTGGATGGCACGGCGCGCACGTCCCGACAACAACACCTCCAACGCAATCGCTCACGAAGGCCTGGCATGACCCCGACCGACCACGACCCGACCCCGTCCGCACCGCACCGCAACCCCAGGCTGACCATGCTGGCCCTGGCCGGCGCCGCCGTGGCGCTGGCCCTGACGGCCGGCATCGTGCCGCGCTGGCACGGCCACGCCGAATTGCAGCAGCGTGCGCAGGCGGCGCAAACGCCTACTGTCAGCGTGGTGCAGCCACGCGCCGCGGCAGCCGCGCACGACATCACGCTACCGGCCGACGTGCGCGCCTACGAGGACGCCGCCATCCATGCGCGCGTCAGTGGGTATCTGCGCCGCTGGTACGTCGATATCGGCACGCCGGTCAAGGCGGGCCAGCTGCTGGCGGAGATCGACGCGCCCGAAGTCGCCGACCAGTTGCGTCAGGCGCGTGCCGACGAGGCCACCGCCGCCGCCAACTACCAGCTGGCGAACAGCACGGCCAAACGCTGGCAGGACCTGCAGGCGACCAATTCGGTCGCGCAGCAGGAGACCGACCAGAAAGTGGCCGACATGAACGCCAAGTCCGCCCTGCTGGCCGCGGCGCGCTCGAATACGTCGCGCCTGGCCCAGCTGGCGAGCTACACGCAGATCCGCGCGCCGTTCGACGGCGTGATTACGGCGCGCAATGTCGATACCGGTGCGCTGATCGATGCCGGCAGCGCGCCGGGCCAGGGGCGCGAGCTGTTCCATATCTCGGCCGGCACGCGGCTGCGTGTCTTTGCACAGGTGCCGCAGGCCGTCAGCGCGGCAATGGGGCCCGGCACGCAGGCGTGGCTGACGCTGCCGCAGGCGCCGGGGCAACGCTACCCCGCCACCGTGGCGCGCACCGCCGGAGCCATCGACCCCGTCACGCGCAGCCTGCGCGTGGAGCTGGATGTCGACAGCCAGGACGGCCGCATCTTGCCCGGCGCCTACGCGCAGGTGCATCTGGAGATCGGCAGCGCGCACGCCGGCCTGGATCTTCCGGCCAATACGCTGATGTTCCCGGCGGGCGGCCCCACCGTGGCCGTGGTCGGCAAGGACAACAAACTGACGATCCGCCATGTGGCGCTGGGGCGCGACTTCGGCGCCCATGTGGAAGTGCTGGGGGGCGTGCAGGATACGGATCGCGTCGTGGTCAACCCCGGCGACGGCATCGTGGCTGGCATGACGGTGCGGGTGGCCGCGCCGGCGAAGGGAGATCCGGCATGAAGTCCACCATGCAGCGCACCCTTCGGCGCACGGCGATTGTGCTGGCCTGCGCCTGGCTGGCCGGTTGCGCCAGCGTGCCCTATCACGTCCCGGCCATGCCGCTGCCGGCCGCCTATCAGGAGGCCCAGGACAGCGCAGCCCAGGGCGCGCAGCCCGACACCATCGCACCGGACTGGTGGCTTGCGTATGACGACGCCACGCTCGACGCCCTGCTGGCCCGCATCGACGTATCGAACCAGAGCCTGCTGAAGTCCATGGCACTGCTCCGCGACGCCCGTGCCCAGGTGGATGCTGCCCGCGCCGCTTACTTCCCGACCGTCGGCGCCACGGCCAGCGTCACGAGCACGCACCTGTCGGCCAACGTGGTGGGCCATTCCCTGGCCGGGAAAACCACGCCCGACCACCTGCTGGGGATCGGCGCCAGCTGGGAGCCGGACCTGTTCGGCCGGATCGGCAACAACGTCGATGCCGCACAGGCCCGTGCCCAGGCCAGCGCCGACGACGTGGCCGCCGTCCGGCTGAGCCTGCAGGCCGAAGCCGCCATCGACTACTTCGGCATCCGCTCGCTCGACCGCGAGGCCGCGCTGCTGCAGCAGACCGTGGACGCGTACGCGTCGGTGCTGCAACTGGTGACCAACCGCTATCGGGGCGGCATTGCCGCCGAAGGCGATGTCGCGCAGGCGCAGGCACAGCTGGAAAGCACGCGGGCGCAGGTTGCCGACCTGCAGTTGGCCCGCACCCAGCTGCAGCATGCGCTGGCGACGCTGGTGGGCGAACCCGCCAGCACGTTTGCCCTGCCGGTGGCTGCCACCAATACCGCCGGCACCGCAGGCACCGGCATCGCCCTGCCCGCCACGCCCGCCGCCGTGCCTGCCATGCTGCTGCAGCGCCGCCCCGACATCTCGGCCGCGGAGCGCCGCGTAGCCGCCGCCAATGCGCAAATCGGCGTGGCGCGCGCGGCCTTCTTCCCGACACTGATGCTGAACCTGAACGGCGGCCTGGAAAGCTCCGGGCTGGCCGGCTGGCTGACCGCCCCAAGCCGCTTCTGGGCCGTAGGCCCGGCCCTGGCCGCGACGATATTCGACGGCGGCAAGCGGCAGGCCGGCGTGGACAGCGCCCGCGCCCAGTTCGACGCCAGCGCCGCCGACTATCGGGAAACCGTGCTCAAGGCCGTGCAGGACGTGGAAGACAACTATGCCGCGCTACGGCTGCTCGACCACGAAGCCGCCAGCCAGCAAGCCGCCGTGACCGCATCCAGCCGCGCCCTGCAGCAGGCCACCGAGCGCTACCGCAAGGGCGCCGCCGCGTACCTCGACGTCAACGTCGTGCAGGCCGCCGCCCTGACCGACGCCCGCGCACTGGAAGCCGTGCACCGGCGCCAGCTGACCGCCAGCGTGTCGCTGTTCCGGGCGCTGGGTGGGGGATGGGAAGGGACGGACGCGAAGGACGGAAAGACAGGGAAGGCGCCGAACGAGGGGTGAGTCACGGACGGCAAGCGCGGCGGTGGGGCGCATTGCAGCGCGCATGGCCCGCCGTGCCGCCTATGCCCCGTTTCTTGCAGCGTCGATGATGCCCAGCGCCTCGGCCTTGAGTACGAAGTCGGCCAGCGAGCGGGCGCCCATTTTCTTCATGGCCTGGGCGCGGTGGATCTTGATGGTGATTTCGCTGAGCGTCAGTTCGGCGGCAATCTGCTTGTTGAGCAGCCCGCGCACCACGTAGGCCATGACTTCCTTCTCGCGCGGCGTCAGCTCTTCGTAGCGCTGGCGCAGGTCGGCGTCGCGCGTGTCGGTCTGGCGGCGGGCGGCGTCGCGGGTCAGGGCGCTTTCCACGGCGTCGAGCATGTCCTGGTCGCGGAACGGCTTTGCCAGGAAATCCATCGCGCCGGCCTTCATGGCCTTGACCGACATGGCGATGTCGCCGTGGGCGGTCATGAAGATGATCGGGATCGGCATCTTGCTGGCCGCGAACTGTTCCTGCACCGCCAGGCCGCTCTGGCCTTTCAGGCGCACGTCGAGGATCAGGCAGCTGGGCAGGTCCGGCCGGGGTGCCGCCAGGAAATCGGTGGCCGAGGCAAAGGTCTCGACCTGGTAGCCGACCGAGCGCAGCAGCATCGACACCGCGCGGCGCATGGACTCGTCGTCGTCCACCACGTAGACCATCGACACCCCTTCTCCGGACGGGATCGCTGTATTCATGGATTCACTTTCGTTCCGGGTGGGGACTCTGGGCGCGGGGCAAGCGTACCCGACGCCACGTCTTCCAGGAATCGCTGGACGGCCGCGCCATCGACAGGTTTGCACAGACATGCGTGCGCGCCTGCACGCAAGGCTTCGCGGCGAATGGCCTCGGTGCAGAACGCGGTGATGAATATTACCGGAACCTGGCTACCCTGCGCGTTCAGCGTGCGCAGCATGTCCAGCCCGTTCATCTTGGGCATCTGGACGTCGGACAGGATGCAATGCGCCCCCGCCGCGCCGCCGGTGTCCAGGAAGACCTGTGCCGATGCGAAGGTGTGCGCCTCCCAGCCCAGCGATCGGACCAGCCGGGAAGTCGCCGCGCGGATGGATTCGTCGTCGTCGATGATGGCGACAACCAGTTTCTTGGCCAAGGCCGGTACCTCACAACAATCTTATGGCGCCATGGTAGCGGCCCGCATCGGTCGCCAACACTATGCCTTCGTATAGGCGTCGGTCCACCGCGACACGGCGCGGGCCACCCCGCAAGCCCCCCCGAAGGCACCCCTGAAAGCCCGTTGAAAGCCTGCGCAGGGCCCGCCCCGGCGCCTGGCCCGGCGCCCGAAGTGCATATGCGAAAGCGCCGCCGGGCGCGCGGAACGGCCCGCCACGCGCCGGCCGTAGTCTCAAGTCTCACCCTCCCCTCAGGAAGACAGACATGAGCTACATCACCACCCAGGACGGCACCCGCATCTTCTACAAGGACTGGGGCGCTGGCCGTCCCGTGGTCTTCTCGCACGGCTGGCCGCTGCATGCCGATGCCTGGGACGCCCAGATGCTGTTCCTGGTCCAGCATGGCTTCCGCGTGATCGCCCACGACCGTCGCGGGCATGGCCGCTCGGACCAGCCCGCGCACGGCAACGACATGGATACCTACGCCGACGACCTGGCCGCCGTGCTCGACGCACTCGACATCCGGGGCGCCACGCTGGTGGGCCATTCCACGGGCGGCGGCGAAGTGGCGCACTACATCGGCCGCCACGGTTCGAAGCGGGTGGCCGCGGCCGTGCTGATCGGTGCGGTGCCGCCGATCATGCTCAAGACCGAAGCCAATCCCGGCGGCCTGCCGATGGAAGTGTTCGACGGCATCCGCCAGGGCGTGGCGGGCAACCGCTCGCAGTTCTACAAGGACCTGGCGGTGCCGTTCTTCGGCTTCAACCGCCCGGATGCCAACGTGGCGCAGGGCACCGTCGACAACTTCTGGCAGCAGGGCATGGCGGGCGGCGTGCTGGGCCAGTACCTGTGCGTGAAGGAGTTCTCCGAGGTCGACTACACCGAAGACCTGAAGAAGATCGACGTGCCGACGCTGATCCTGCATGGGGACGACGACCAGATCGTGCCGATCGACGATGCCGGGCGCCTGTCGGCACGAATCGTCAGCGGCGCCACGCTCAAGGTCTACGCTGGCGCGCCGCACGGCATGTGCGTGACGCGGGCCGACGAGGTCAATGCCGACCTGCTGGCCTTCCTGAACCGCTGATCCACCGCTGTCCGACTGGAGAACCACCATGCGTTCGATCCTGATCCGCACCGTCCTGACCGCCACCTGCCTGCTCGGCGCCGTGGCCGCCCACGCCACCGACCCGGCCACCAGCCCGTTTGCCGCCGACCGCTACGACTACAGCGTGCTGCCGGCCGCCAGGGCCGAGGCCAAGGCACCGGCCCCCGTTCCGGCCAGGTGCCACGGCAGCAAGGCGGCATGCCATCCGTCGCGCTAGGCGCCCTGCCGCGCGTCACGCGCGGCGGCGTGCTGCTGATGGGGCTGGCGCTGGGATGCGCCACGGGCGTCGATTTCGTGGCGACCTCGATGCTGGCTACCGGCGCGGTGCAGATCCGCGCCGGCATCTACGCCACGCCAGACGACTTCCTCTGGTGCTTCACGTCCTATGCCGCCGCGGCCATCGTCGCCAACCTGATGCTGCGGCGCGTGGCCGACCTGATCAGCTACCGTGGCTTCACGATGCTGGGCCTGACGATTGCCATCGGCGGGGCGCTGTTGTGCGCGGTGTCGGACAACATCGTGCAACTCTCTCTGGCGCTGGCCGTGCAGGGGCTGGGTGCCGGCGGGCTGTTCGCGACCGCGCGCACGCTGATCCAGACGATCGCCGCCCCGCAGGAGCGCACGCGCCTGCTGTGGCCGTTCGTGCTGGGCGCCATCGGCATGCTGGCCGCCGCGCCATGGCTCACGGCCACGCTGATTCTCGATGCAAGCTGGCGCCTGATCTTCGTCGTGCAGGCCATCACCGCCGCCGCCACGCTGCTGCTGGTATCGGTCACCTACCCGCACCGCATCATGCCCCCTCGTCCAACTCGCCCGCCTCGTCCACTCCGCTCCACTGGCATCGACACCATCGCCGCAATGGACTGGTACACCGTGCTGCTGCTCGGCCTGGGCGCGCTGGTGCTGGTGCATGGCCTGGCCGACCTGCGGCTGTACACGGCGGCCAGCACGCCCATCGTCGTGGCCCGCCCGCTGGCGGGCGCCGTGCTGATGGCCCTGGCCTTCCTGCGGCTGCACCGCCATCCCGATCCGTGGCTCAATACGCACCGGCTGGGCGGCAGGCGCTACCTGACCGGCCTGGGCTTCTATGCCACGTACTCGTTCGTGGCAGGGCTCTGGAACTACCTGATCCCCATCGTGCTGCAGCTGGGCCTGGGCTTCTCGTTCGAGACCACCGGCATGGTGACAACGCTGACCGGCGCGGCCGGCGTGGTGGCCGGCATCCTGTACGTGCTGCTGGGCGCGCGCCTGCCCGGCTCGCGCCGCTGGCTGGCGCTGGGCTACGTCATGCTGGCAGGCGCAGCCTGGATGCTGGCGACGCGCCTGACGACGGACCTGTCGCTGGGGCGCGTGGTGCCCGCGCTGCTGCTGCAAAGCCTGGCGCTGCCGTTCAGCCTGATCGTCGTCGCCAGGCTGACGTTCCTGGACACCCCGCTCGACGATTTCTCGCACACATACCAGTTCAAGAACATCGTACGCCAGGTGGCCTCGGCCGCCGGCACGGGCGCCGCGGCCCAATGCCTGCAGTACGGCGAAGCGCTGGCACGCACCCACCTGGTGGCGCGCGTGGACCCGTTCGGCATGGCACCGTTGCCCCACGGCGCCGCACTGATCAGCCTGTCGCAGCAGATCGACCAGCAGGCGGTACTACTGGCCGGCGCCAACCTGCTGGCCATCGTGGCCCCGGGCTGCCTGCTGGTGGCCGGGTTCGCGCTGTGGCAGCGATGGCTGCGGTAGGTTTCCAATGACCATTTGAGGGCGCCCCTCTCCCGTTTTTTACGGGAGAGGGGTCGGGGGAGAGGGCATGGTGGTTCAAAAGCTGACCTGCGCATCCTGAAAGGCCCGCCCTCTCCCCCAGCCCCTCTCCCGCCTCGCGGGAGAGGGGAGCAAAACACTGCGCATTCCGGCACTGGCCACGTGGGCTCTCCCCTATCCCGCCTCGCGGGAGAGAGGAGCAAAACACTGCACATTCCGGCACTGGCCACGTGTGTTCTCTGTAGTGGTCCAATTTCCTCAGACAGGTCGATAGGTGGAAAATCACGATCGACGAGGAAAGACGACATGACAAAGCAACGCCGCAAGTTTGACGCTGCCTTCAAGCTGGAGGTAGTCCGGATGATCCGGGATCAGGGCCTATCGGTCGCCGAGGTTTGCCACACGATGGCGATTGGCGAGACCGCCTTACGGCGCTGGCTGGTCCAGTACGACCTTGAAGTGGCTGGCGGCAAGGGAGTGGGCAAGCCGCTGACGCCTGAGCAGCAGCGCATTCGCCAGCTCGAAGAGGAAAACCGCCGCCTGAAGGAGGACAACCTGATCCTAAAAAAGGCATCGGCCTTCTTCGCCCGCGAACTCAAGTGATCTATCGAGTGGTTAGCGGATTGCAGAAGGAGGCGATCGCCATCAGTCGGGCATGCCGGGTGCTGGGCGTGAGCCGGGCGGGGTATTACGCGGCCGGGCGAGAGCCTGCCACCAAGGAGAAGGCCTTGCGGCAGGCGGTGTATGTGCGGGCGGCGTTCGAGGCCAGCGGACGTACCTACGGCAGCCGGCGCGTGGCGCAGGATTTGGACAGGCAGGGGGTGAAGATCGGGCGCTATCGGGCCCGCACGCTGATGCGCCAGGAGAATCTGCACCCGGTGTGGAAGCGCAAGTTCGTGGCGACGACTGACAGCCGGCATGGCAGGCCGGTGGCGCCGAACGTGCTGAGCAGGCAGTTCAGGCCCGCACAGCCCAACCGGGCCTGGGTGTCGGACATCACGTATGTGCGCACGGGGGAAGGCTGGTTGTATCTGGCGGTGGTGTTGGACCTGTATTCGCGCAAGGTAGTGGGCTGGGCCAGCGCAGCGGCCATGCCCGCCGCGCTGGTGGCGTCGGCCTTGAAGATGGCCATCCTGCAGCGCAATCCGGCGCCCGGACTGATAGTGCATTCGGACCGGGGCAGCCAGTATGCAAGCGAGGAGTACCAGGGATTGCTGGCGCGCCACGGCCTGGTTTGCAGCATGAGCCGGGCCGGCGATTGCTGGGATAACGCTGTAGCAGAACGCTTCTTCCTGAACCTGAAGATGGAGCGCGTCTGGCAGAGGCGGTACGTCGACCGGGCCGAAGCCCGGCGCGACATCACGCAGTACATCGTGGGTTTCTACAACCCGGTGCGCTTGCATTCGACACTGGGCTACACGTCGCCAACAGACTACGAGGACAAGTTCCAACAGACCACCCTAATACCTGTCTGAAAAAACTTGACCACTACAGTCGGGGGAGAGGGCATGGTGGTTCAAAAGCTGACCCGCGCATCCTGAAAGGCCCGCCCTCTCCCCCAGCCCCTCTCCCGCCTTGCGGGAGAGGGGAGCAAAACACTGCGCATTCCGGCACTGGCCACGTGGGCTCTCCCCTATCCCGCCTCGCGGGAGAGAGGAGCAAAACACTGCACATTCCGGCACTGGCCACGTGCGTTCTCCCCTCTCCCGTTTTACGGGAGAGGGGTCGGGGGAGAGGGCATGGCGGTTCAAAAGCTGACCCGCGCATCCTGAAAGGCCCGCCCTCTCCCCCAGCCCCTATCCCGCCTCGCGGGAGAGGGGAGCAAAACACTGCGCATTCCGGCACTGGCCACGTGCGTTCTCCACCCTCCGGCCTCGCAAGAGTGGGGAGCAAACACTGCGCGCTCTGGCACTAGCCAAGTGCGCTCTCCCCTCTCCCGCTTTACGGAAGAGGCGAGCAAATCCGCAGCCTTCTAGCCAGCATTCGCCACAATGATCCGGGCGATGTTCGCATCGGCATCGCGGCCCACTGATGCGTACACGTCCGTCGACAGCGGCGTTACGGCTGGCAGCGTATCGAGGCTGGCGCCGTCGTGCTGGTGAACATCCACCGTCGCCCGCATCGACAGGCCGATGCGCAGCGGATGGGCTGCCAGTTGTGCCGGATCGAGCGTGATCCGTACCGGCAGCCGCTGCACCACCTTGATCCAGTTGCCGGTGGCGTTTTGCGCCGGCAAGACCGAGAATGCCGCGCCGGTGCCAGCGGCAAAGCCCGCCACCCTGCCGTCGTACCGCACCTGGGCGCCATAGAAGTCCGCCACCAGCGACACCCGCTGGCCCACGCGCATGTCCTGCATCTGGTTTTCCTTGAAGTTGGCGTCCACCCAGACCTGGTCCAGGGGCACCACACCCATCAGCGGCACGCCCGGCGCCACGCGCTGGCCTACCTGCACGGCGCGGCGCGCCACAAAGCCGGTGACCGGCGCCGGTAGCGTCGAGCGGGCGTGGGCCAGGTAGGCGGCCCGATAGCTGGCGGCGGCGTGCGCCACGTCAGGATGCTGCGCGATGGTGGTGTGGTGGGTCAGGGCCAGGTTCGAAGCCAGTTGTTCCTGCGCGGCACGCAGCGCCGCCTGCGCTTCCTTGAGCGTGGATCGGGCATGGTCGACGTCCTCCTTCGATACGGCGCCGGTGCCGTCGACCGACATCCGCCTGCGCAGATCGTCACGGGCGTTCTCCACGTTGGCCTGCCGCTGCGCGATATTCGCCTGCAGCGTGCCGTTGTTGACAAAGAGCGTACGCACCTGGCGCACCGCTTCGGCCAGTTGCGCGGCGGCTTGCTGCAGCGCCACCTCGCTATCGGTGGGGTCGAGTCCCACCAGCGGCTGGCCCATCGTCACGCGCTGCGTATCGTCGGCGGCAATCGACACGACCGTGCCGGGCACCAGCGACGTGACCTGCACCACATTGCCGGCCACATAGGCGTCGTCGGTGGACGCGTAGTGCCGGCCGATGGTCCACCAGTAGGTGGCGGCGCCAATCCCGGCCATGGCAACCAGCGCGCCCACGGCAATCAGGCGGCGGCGCGGAACGGGCCGCATCTCGGCCAGCGGGGCCGGTGGCGCCGACGCGGCGGGGGTGACGAGTGTGTTCATGGTGTGGATGTCATGGGATTAGGCGTCGCGGTGGCCTGGGCGGCGGCGTCCGGCAACTGCCCGACGTAGCCGCCGCCAAGCGTCCAGACCAGCTGGAACTGCAGGTCGAGCTGCTGTCCCTGCAGTTGCGCTACCTGGCGCTGCTGCGCCAGCACGCTGTCCTGCGCCGTCAGTACGGCCAGCTGGTTGACCAGACCCGCCTGCCAGCGGCCCGAGGCCAGCGCCCAGGCATGCTCGGCCAGCGCCTGGGCCCGCTGCCGCTGCGCGGTTTCGGCGGCCACGGCCTGCAGGCTGCTCACGACATCGGCCGTTTCGCGCAAGGCGCTGGTCAGCGTCTGGTTGTAGTCGGCCACAGCCGCGTCGTAGTCGGCGTAGCGCCCGTGCAGGTTCGCACGCAGCCGGCCGCCCTCGAACACCGGCAGGCGCAGCGACGGGCCAAAGGCAAAGGCCCGGCTCGCGCCAAGCAGGAAATCGGATGGCGTGATCGTGGTCAGCCCGGCCATGGCCGACAGCGTGACGTCGGGCAGGAACTCCGCGCGCGCCACCTCGATATCTTTCGAGGCGGCCTCCACGCGCCACCGTGCCGCCACCAGCTCCGGGCGGCGCGACAGCAGGCCAATCCGCGCGTCATCGGGCAGCGCGGGCATCGGCTGGCTGGCAGAACCTGCCAGCAGCACGGGCCGGGCGATTGCCAGCCCGCGATCGGGCCCCTTGCCCAGCAGCGCCGCAATCTGGTGGCGTGTCAGGGCGATATCGTCGTCGATATGGGTCAGATCGGCCTCGGCGCTGGCAAGGTCGGCGTCCTGCAGCGCGATGCCCACCTGGGTATCGAGCCCGGCCACCAGGCGGGCCTTGCCCAGCGCGGACAGTTCGCGGCGCTGGGCAATCGTCTGCACGGTGATATCGCGTAGCGCATAGAGCGTAGCCAGCCGCGCGTAGACGCGTGCCACACCCGTGGTCAGCAGCAACTGCGCGGCCTGGCTTTCGGCCTCGGCCTCGCGCACGCCGGACAGCGCTGCCTGCAGCGCGCTGCGGTGCCGCCCCCAGAAATCCAGGTCATACGTCAGGCCGCTGGACAGCTGCACCTGGTTGATCCAGCGCCCCGATAGCGGCGTGGCGCCAAGCAGGTCTGTCTCCGAAATGCGCTGGCGCGACACGCCGCCGCGGATATCGACATCGGGATACAGGCCGCTGCGCGTGCCCTCGGCCACGGCGCGGGCGGCCTCCACGCGCGCCTGCGCAGCCTGCAGCGTGGGGCTGCCGGCAACGGCCTCACGGGCCAGCGCGCCAAGCTGCGGGTCGCCAAAGCGGTCGGTCCAGTCCTGCGACGGCCATTGGCCATGCCGGGGCGGCAGGCTTTGCGCGGTAGCGGCAACCGGTGCCAGCGTTTGCGTGGGGCGGCTGTGGTCGAACGCGGCGCAGCCCGTCAGCGCCAGGGTAGTCAGCACGGCGGCGGCCACGGGCAGGTGCCGCCATCCGGTAGCGGCAGGCTTCACGGCCCTACTCCGAAAGTTGATGCCGGGAATGATGGCCGCTGGCCCGCCGGGCCGTGATTGCGAACGCCACGTTATTTCGGGATGGCACTACCGTGTGCCCCTACCACCCCAATTGGCCCCAATCTGCCCCGTTCCGGTGCATCGCGTTGGCCCGGCCTATACCTTCGTTTAACACTGCACCACCTACCCGGCAATTGTGGGCATCCGCACCCGGCTCCTAGCATTCCAGTCAACCACCGACTGCTTCCACGGGAGCCGCACCATGACACACCAGAAGCTCTGGATGCCGATCATCGCCATCACCCTCGCCTTCGCCACGGTCGGCGTGGCCGGCGCCATGGTGTACCGCATGTGGCGACAGGCCATCGAACCCGTCCGCACCGCGACGCACGCCGTGCTGTCGCACCACCGTCCGTGAGGGCCGTCATGTCCGAACAGGAAAGCCTGCTGCTGATGTACGGCTGGATCGCCCTCGCCGTGCTGAACCTGATCCTGATTGCCGTCGCGTTCCTGCAGTACGCCGAGTGAACGCGCGCCGCCGCACCGATACCGCATCCCGGGAGCATTGCCATGAAAGAAGTAGCGACCACCGTCCTGGACATCCATACCGCCACGGTCCCCGACGTCCCCGACACACTCGAGACCAGGTCCGCCAGGGCCGCACCGCAACTGCGCGTTGCCGCGGCGCAGGCGCCCGGGTTCGTCCAGCGCGAAACCCGCTGGCGCCATGCGCCCGAAGCGGTTGCCACGCCAGGCCATCGCGACGCCATCGTGGTGACGCGCTGGACCTGCAACGGCGAACCGCCTGAAATGGTGTCGCACGCTGGCGACCCCACCCGGCACTGCATCGCCATCAACCTGCGATCCAGCTCGATCCGCTTCCTGTGCGGCGGCATGCCCGTGTTCGATGGCCGCCTGGGCGCCGGCGCAGTCCACGTCACCGCGCCCGGCACCGCCACCAGCGCCGTGTACGCGTCGGCCAGCGACGTGCTTCACCTGTTCGTTCCGCAATCGGTGCTGGCGGCCTGCCATGCCGACCAGTTCGGCCACGTCCACGAGGGCGAGCTGCGGCTGGACGATCCGTTCTTCCATGCCGACCCGGCGCTGGAACGGCTGGGCCAGGCGCTGGCCGTGGCGCACTCGCAGGACCCGGGGCTGGGCCGCATCTTTGCCGATAGCGTGGCGCTGGCCATCGTGGCGCGCGTGGTCGCCAATCACTTCCAGCGCATCGCGTCGAGCACGCGCGCCGTGACCATGCTGCCGCAATGGCGCCTGCGCCGCGCCATCGAGTTCATCGATGCAAACCTGTCCACCCCGATCGGGCTGGCCGATATCGCGCGCAGCACCGGGCTGACGCGCATGTACTTTGCCGCGCAGTTCCGGCGGACCACGGGCATGCGCCCGCACGAATACCTGGTACGCCGCCGCATCGAACACGCGCAGGACCTGCTGCGCGGCGGGGCGGGCAGCGTGCTGGAAGTGGCGATGCGCTGCGGCTTCCGCTCGCAGGCCCATTTCACCACCGTCTTCAAGCGTTTCGTCGGCGACACGCCGCACTGCTGGCGCGTCAAGGTCACCTCTACTCCCGGGAGCTCCCATGGCTGAAACCCTGCACCACGTATCCGTCGACACCCGCGATCTGGCGGACCTGCGCGACAGCGCGTGCGACACCTGGCTGCGCACCGTCGCGCTGCTGGATCCGAAAGGCCAGAGGCTGGCGTCCCTGACCTATACGGCCGAGGACAACGCGCTGCGTGCCCATGCGCCCATCGTCAGCATCATCGAGCGGCTCAGCGCCGCCATGGCCGTGGTGAGCTGGCGCGATGCCACGCACTGCCGCTACGGGGCGCAGGTCTGGACCGTCGGCACGGCGCGCCACACCGGTGTGTGTGCGTTGTCCGGCCAGCCCATCGACAAGAGCGACCTGGTATTCCGCCCGCAGCGTTCGCGTCCGGCCGCGCTCAACGCCGATGCGATGATCCTGGCCTCGGCCATGGACGCCGCCGGCGTGGCCCTTGCGCCCGCGCCGGACGATACGCAGCCCACCATCGCCTACCGATCCAATGCCAGGTAACACGCCATGCACGACGTCACCGACCTGTCGCGGCTGCAGTTCGCCTTCACCGCGATCTTTCATATCCTCTGGCCGATCCTGACCATCAGCCTGTCGGCCTTCCTGTTCATCGTCGAAGTGCTCTGGGTACGCACCAACGACGTGACGTGGTACCGCCACGCGCGCTTCTGGAGCAGGCTGCTGCTGTTGAACTTTGCCGTCGGCGTGGTCAGCGGCATCCCGATGGAATTCGAGTTCGGCACCAACTGGAGCGCCTTCTCGCAATTCACCGGGCAGTTCTTCGGCAATATCCTCGGCTTCGAAGGTGCCATGGCGTTCATGCTCGAGGCCGGCTTTGTCGGCATCATGATGTTCGGCTGGGAGCGCGTGCCGCGCGGCGTACACCTGTTTGCCACCGGCATGGTGGCGCTGGGCTCGTCGCTGTCGGCCTTCTGGATCATGGTCGCCAACTCGTGGATGCAGACACCGGCCGGCGTGGCCGTGGTTGACGGCAGGATCGTGGTCACCGACTACCTGCGCGCCATCTTCAATCCGGACGCGCTCTGGGGCATCAGCCACATGTGGATGGCCGCGCTGGAAACCGGGCTGGTGGTGGTGGCCGGCATCTCGGCCTGGTATCTGCTGAAGCGGCGCCAGCCGGAGTTTTTTGCGCGGTCTTTCCGGCTTGCCATGGTGCTGCTGGTGATCGTGACACCGCTGCAGGTATGGCTTGGCGACGGCAGCGGCGTGGACGTCTTCGAGACGCAGCCCGCCAAGGGTGCCGCCATCGAAGGCCACTGGCAGACCAATGCACCGGGCACCGCCGCATCGTGGTCGCTGCTGGCGTGGCCGAACCAGGATGCCCAGCGCAACGACTGGGCCATCGAGGTACCCGGCATGCTGAGCCTGCTCGCCACGCACAAGGTGCATGGCACCGTCACGGGCCTGGCAGACATTCCGCGCACCGATCAGCCGCCGATGCTGCCGCTGCTCTACTACGCATTCCGCGTGATGGCCGGCGTTGGCGTGCTGTTCGTGGTGCTGGCGTTGTGGACGGCGTGCGTGCTGCGCCGCACGCGGCACCAGCCCGCCATCTTGAGCCAGCATCGCGCGCTGCTGCTGGCGTGGATCGTCGCCATCCCGCTGCCGTACCTGGCCGTCGAGTGCGGCTGGATCGTACGCGAGGTGGGACGCCAGCCGTGGCTGGTCTATGGCTTGCTACGCACGCCACAAGGGGTCTCCACCGCCATCTCCGCCGCCGACGTGACGGGCAGCATCGCGATGTTCGGCGCCTTCTACGCGGTGCTGCTGGTCACCTTCATCTGGCTGGCCGCTCGCTGGCTACGCCAGGGCCCGGACCTGACGCTGACGCTGCCGGCACCCTCCACCGCAGCCGCGCCGGCCGTCGGCGGGCGCAGCACCTACTGACCACCGGACATTTGCCATGGAAACTTCCGCCCACACCCTGCTGGTGTCGCTCTGGTTCTGCATCCTGGGGCTGATGCTGGCCGCCTATGTCGTCACGGACGGTTTCGATCTCGGCATCGGCATCCTGAGCCTGTTCGAGCCCGAACGCGCACGGCGCGACGTGATGGTCGAATCGATCGTTCATGTCTGGGACGCCAATGAAACTTGGCTCGTGGTACTGGGCGGCGGCCTGTTCGGCGCCTTTCCCGTTGCCTATGCGACGCTGCTGCCCCATCTGTATCTGCCGCTGATGGCGCTGATTGCCGGGCTGATCATGCGCGGGGCCGCCATCGAGTTTCGCCACGCCACGCATCGCGGCCCGTTCTGGGACCGCGTGTTCGGCGTCGGCAGCCTGCTGGCGGCCGTGGCACAGGGGGTGATCCTGGGCCGCATCATCACCGGACTCGCCCCGGGCACGTGGAACGCCGTGTTCACGCTGTTTGCCGCCGTGGGCGTGGCCGCCGGCTATGCGCTGCTGGGCGCCACCTACCTGATCAAGAAGACGTCGTATCCGGTGGAGGCATCGGCCCGCACCTGGACGCTGGCGACGCTGCCGGTCACCGTGCTCAGCGCGCTGGTGCTGTCCGGCGCCACGCTGCGGCTGAGCCTGATCGGCACCGAGCGCTGGCACCAGCATGGCGTGCTGGCCGTGCTGCTGGCACTGGGAGTAGTGGCCGCACTGGCGGTGGCCTGGATTGCCGGATCCACCTGGACCGGCAGCCGCCGCGCGCCGTTCCGCGCCACCGTGCTGCTGTTCCTGGTGTCGTTCTGCGGCCTGGCGATCAGCCTGTTTCCGAACGTGGTGCCGGGGCGCCTGTCGCTGCTGGACGCGGCGTCCGACGACCGCACGCTGGTTTTCATGCTGATCGGCATCGGCGTGCTGCTGCCGGTGATGCTGGGCTACAACCTGTACCAGTACCATGTGTTTCGCGGCAAGGTGGCCGCCTGAATCGCTGCCGCCATGCCGTGCGGACACAAGAAAGCCCTGCGGGCCTTCCGGCCGGCAGGGCTTTTACACCGCGGGTACGCGGGCGTACTACGGCGTCACGATATTGAACCAGAACGCGAAGGTATCGAGGTAGCTGACCAGCTCGTCCGCTCGTCCGCTCGTCCAGCTTGGCCTGGTTGCCGCCGACCTTGGCGCTGCCGTTCTTCACCGCGTCGGCCATCCTGGTCTGGCCGAGGATGATGCCGTTCAGCGTGTCGCGCGTCATCGTGACGTTGGCGTCGGCCTGCTGCGCCTGCACGCCGGCGGTGTGGTTCAGCACGCCGTTTTCCAGCTCCAGCAGGTACGTACCATCCGGCTTAGGCCCAGTCCGCGGGGCAGCAGGGGCCTGGGCCGGCATCGCCGCCGGATGGCAGCAGGATAGCCAGATTCCGCGTCCCGGCGGAGGGCGCCGGGGCGCGGCAGCCAGATTACCTGACCGATTCCGCCAGGAACCACGCGCGGCGCTGGGCCTCGTCGATCCAGTTTTCCAGCAGGCTGGCCGTGGCGACGTCGGCATGGTCGTCACACACGGCGTGGGCGTCGAGCATGGCTTCCACGAGCATGAGGTTGTCGGCGTGCAGCTCGCGCAGCATGGCCTTGGGCGAAACATCCTCGGCGTCGTTGTCGCGCACGCGCTGCAGCCGGGCGATGGCGCCAATCGAGCGCAGCGTCGTGCCGCCGATCTTGCGCACGCGTTCGGCCACGTCGTCGGTAATGGCGAAAATCTGGGCCGACTGCTCGTCCAGCATCAGGTGGTAGTCGCGGAAGTGCGGGCCGGACATGTGCCAGTGGAAGTTCTTGGTCTTCAGGTACAGCGCGAAGGCGTCGGCCAGCAGCCGGTTCAGATGATCGGAGATTTCGGTGACGGCCAGGCCGGGATCGTCGAGCTGGATATTGGTCATGATGGACTCCATTAGTGGGCTAGCGATGGGGCGATGTGCCCCCATTCTGTGCACTCGCGGCCGCCTGCGGCGCGGGCGAGTGCCCATCTCGACTGTGCGCCTGGGCCGATGGCGCGGATTGTCCCCAGATCAACCGGTTGCGAAAATGCACCCAAGGTTCGGGATGGGCCACGAATGCATGGACATCTCCTATACCTTCATATGATTTCTCGACCAGTCATTCAGGGCTAATATCAGCGTCGGACCATGCTGCCGGCCACGGGCATGGCATACCGATAACCAGCGAGACGGGCAAAAAAGGGATGTACAACCCAACCACCAACCGGTTGTTGATGGGTGCGGCAGGCCTGCTGGGCCTGTCCGTATTCGCGATCGACGCCTTCACGCCACTCGATTTCGCCATCGCTGTGGTCTACGTGCTGGTTATCCTGCTGGTGGCGCTGACCGGCTCGATCCGCGCCACGCGGGTCACCGCCGCCATTGCGCTGGTGCTGACCGTGGTGGCCTTTGCCTTCTCGCAGAACCCGGACCCCGACCACGGCCAGCTGGCCCGCTTCGTCTTTGCCCTGCTGGCAATCGGCACCACCACGCTGCTGGCGCTGCGCAACCTTGCCGACATGGCGCGCCGGCGCTGCACCGAGGCCGCCCTGGCGCGCAGCGAAGCGTTTCTGGCCGAGGCCCAGCGGCTCAGCAAGACCGGCAGTATCGCGCTGCGCCTGCCAGCCAACACGATGACGTGGTCTGAGGAGGCGTTCCGCATCCTGGGCTACCCACGCGGCGAGGCGCCGCACTTCGGCATGGTGCTCACGCGCGTGCATCCGGACGACCTGGCCGAAGTGCAGCGTGTCCATGCGGCCATGCTCGGCGGCATGGAGAGCGTGGACTTGCGGCACCGGCTGCTGCTGCCGGACGGCGCGATCCGCCATGTGCATCTGGTGGCACGCCGCAGCGCCACGGCCAGCGGCCAGCACGAGTACGTGGGTGCCCTGATGGATACCACCGACGCCACCGAGACCCAGCAGGTACTGCATCGGACCATGACCGAACTCGCGCATGTGTCTCGCGTGACCACGCTCGGTCAGCTGGCCGCGTCGATTGCGCACGAGGTGACACAGCCGATGGCCGCCATCGTCACGTGCGGCAGTTCGGCACTGCGCTGGCTGCAGCGCGACGAGCCCGAAATCGCCGAGGCCACCGAATCGATCGAACAGGTAATTCGCGATGCCAGCCGCGCGAACGACATCATCCGCCAGATTCGCGCCATGGCGCAGAAGTCGGAGCCGAAGTACGTGGATATCGGCGTCGACCACCTGGTGACGGCGTCGCTGGAACTGGTGCGGCGCGAGCTGCAGGACCACCAGGTATCTGCGGACCTGGACCTCGATGCCGACGACGTGCAGATTCACGGCGACTGGACGCAACTGCAGCAGGTGCTGGTGAACCTGATGGTGAATGCCGCGCAGGCCATGTCCCATGTCTCCGGGCGGCGCAGGCTCACACTGGCCAGCCGTGTCATGGCGGATCACACGGTGCTGCTGGTGGTTGGCGACACCGGGCCAGGCATTCCCGACAAGGACATGGATCGCCTGTTCAACGCGTTCTACACGACCAAGCCGGACGGCATGGGCATGGGCTTGTCGATTTGTCGGAATATCGTCGAGTCCCACGGCGGCAGCATCGCGGCGGAATCGCCGCCGGAAGGCGGTGCGAAGATGATCGTGCGGTTGCCGCAACGGATGGCCGACGGCGAGCAGGCAACCGAAGCGGCGGCCTGATACCGGCCTGAAGGCAACCTGAAACCAATCGCCTCGATCCATCGAAAGAAAACCGGCGCCCGGGCGGCACCTCAGGCGCCTGCCCAGAGCGCCGTGACCAGCGCCATGCCGCAACTGGCGGCACAGATGCCCAGCCATGCCAGCGCCAGCCTGACGCCACCGACGGCCGCGCCGGCAGCCCGGCCGTCGATTCTGCCAGTGGAGATCATGCCGGCGTTCATGCCGGCGCATTGCCCGGGGGCGCCGACACACCGGTCAGATCCTGCCCCACCTGGATAAAGCGGCCCTGGTCGGCAGGCGACGCATTGAAGCGCGCGCCCTGCGTATAGACGTCACGCGGCTGGTCGATGTTGTACTGCGGGTGCGAATGCGTGGCGGCGTGCTTGCCGGTCTCGGCGGCATTTGCCATGCCGGTGCCAAGTGCGCTGACGGCGGCCACGCCGCATGCCACGAGGACGGGAACGATGTGCTTGCGAAGCATGATGGACTCCTGGTTGACTTGCGTTGCAGACGGGAGAGAATTTCCGCTTTCCCGCCGGGGCCCGCATCGCAAGCCCGTGAATCCATCGTAGGCGGCCACGCCGTGCGGCGCATTCGTACCTGGGTTGCCTCGCGGTAGCCAATTTGTAGGGCAGCATCATCCTTTGGTTTGCCTGGCGCATCGACTGACGTGCAAAACCGAAACCGGCGCCGTCGGCCGCAATGCCCGCCCCCCTGCCCCCGATACGCTTGGGCCATCGCAACGTATCGTCCCTTTCAGGCAGGAGCCCCCGCCATGGCCTTCAAGTCCAAGCCGCGCATCGAACCCTATACCCACGCCGCCGCCGGATGGGGCGCGCTGAAGTACGTGGCCATCAACCTCATCAAGGAACGGGTGCCGGGACGCGACTACGCGATGCTGTTCCGGCAGAACAAGGCCGATGGCTTCGACTGCCCCGGCTGCGCGTGGCCCGATCGCGAACACGCATCGACGTTCGAGTTCTGCGAGAACGGCGTCAAGGCCGTGGCGGCGGAATCCACCGGCAAGCGCGTCACGGCGGCATTCCTCGAGCACCACACCGTGGCGTGGCTGATGGAGCAGACCGACTACGAACTGGAGCAGCATGGCCGCCTGACCGAGCCTGTGATCTATGACGGGTTGTCCGACACGTACCGGCCCATCTCGTGGCAGGACGCCTTCGCGCTGATCGGCACCCGGCTGCGCGCCCTGCCCGATCCGAACCAGGCGGCCTTCTACACATCGGGCCGGGCCAGCAACGAGGCGGCGTTCCTGTACCAGCTGTTTGCGCGCATGGTGGGCACCAACAACTTCCCGGACTGCTCGAACATGTGCCACGAGGCCACCAGCCGCGGCATGCCCCATACAGTGGGCGTGGGCAAGGGCACGGTGACGCTCGACGATTTCGAGACCTGCGACACGATCCTGCTGTTCGGCCAGAACCCCGCCACCAATCACCCCCGCATGCTGGCCGAACTACGCGACTGCGCCAGGCGGGGCGCCACGCTGGTATCGATCAATCCGCTGCGCGAACGCGGGCTGGAGCGTTTTACCAGCCCGCAGAGCCCGGTCGAGATGCTGACCATGTCCGACACGAAGATCTGCTCGGTATTCGTGCGGCCCACGCTGGGCGGCGACTACGCGCTGATCAAGGGCGTAGCCAAGCGCGTGCTGGAACTGGACGACGAGGCGCAGGCCAATGGCGCGGCGCGCGTGCTGGACACCGCGTTCATCGCCGGGCACACACACGGGTTCGAGGCCTTCTCGGCCGATCTGCGCGCCGAATCGTGGACCATCATCGAGCGGGAATCGGGCGTGCCACGCGAGGAAATCGAGGGCCTGGCCGCGATCTATGCCCGGGGCCAGCGCGTGATCTGCACGTGGGGCATGGGGCTGACCCAGCACAAGCACTCGGTGCAGACCATCCAGATGCTGACCAACCTGATGATGCTGCGCGGCAATATCGGACGCGACGGCGCGGGCCTGTGCCCCGTCCGCGGCCACTCGAACGTGCAGGGAAACCGGACCGTCGGCATCGAGGAGCAGCCGAGCGCGGCCTTCCTGGACAAGCTAGGCGCGGCCTTCCGCTTCACCCCGCCGCGCGCGCACGGCTACGACGTGGTGGAGAGCATCGAGGCCATGCTGCGTGGCGACGTGAGGGTCTTCGTGGCGCTGGGCGGCAACTTCGCGGCGGCCACCCCTGACACGCCACGCACCTGGGACGCGCTGCGCGCGTGCAACCTGACCGTGCATATCGCCACCAAGCTCAACCGCAGCCATCTGGTCCACGGCAAGGAGGCGCTGATCCTGCCCACGCTGGGCCGCACCGAGATCGACCTGCAGGGCGGCGTGCCGCAGGGCGTGTCCGTGGAAGACTCGGTGTCGAAGGTGCATATCTCGTTCGGCATGAATACGCCGGCGTCGCCAGACCTGATGTCCGAGACCGCGATCATCGCCAACCTGGCCCATGCAACGCTGGGCAGCGACACGGTTGACTGGCGGTGGTACGCGCAGGACTACGCGCGCATACGCGACAAGATCGCCGAGGTCATCGACGGGTTCGAGCACTACAACGCCCGCGTGGCGGTGCCGGGCGGCTTTCACCTGTACGTGCCCGCACGCGAGCGCCAATGGCATACGCCGTCCGGCAAGGCCGAGTTCCTGGTCAACCGGCTGAACCCCGACACGCCGATCGCCCAGGCCCGTGCGCGCCACGGCGAACGGGTGATGACGCTGATGACCACGCGCTCCCACGACCAGTACAACACCACGATCTACGCGCTGGACGACCGCTATCGCGGCGTCTTCGGCCAGCGCCGCGTGGTGTTCGTCCATCCGGACGACCTTGAAATGCTGGGCATGCGCGATGGCGAATGGGTGGACCTGACCACGGTCTGGCACGACGATATCGAGCGGCGCGCCGACGGGTTCCGGCTCGTGACCTACGATATTCCGCGCGGTTGCGTGGCCGCCTACTACCCCGAGACCAACCCGCTAGTGCCGCTGGACAGCGTGGCCGACCTCTGCAATACACCAACATCCAAGTCGATTCCGGTGTTGCTGCACCGGACCAGCGCGCCAGCTGTATCTCCGTGAGCGTTGACTCGTAGCGTACTTGAGGCCTCAACGCCTGATCCTGGCCGCAGCCATCCACCGGTACGTGGCCATTTTCATTTTGTCGCGGCGGGAATGTTTGCGGCTTTCGCGCAACGAAATCTGCACCAGATTCGTCAATCCGGTTTGAATCCAGGCAGACATTCCAACGTCCGACCTGGCCGGAATCCTCCGATTCTTGTCATGTACATGACATCGACCGGGCTGCATCCGGCGCCCCGTCACGGTGTGACGATCCTCGTCACCGCACGGCGCAATTTTTGTCACCCCAGGCGCCAGATAATGACAATTGACATCTATTTAGGCGGCTCACGATAATCGCCGCGGCTACAGGGAATGGGCCTTTTTCCGATGCATGGCTGCAGTGCACGCCGGCGCCGGAAATAACAAATCGAAAAACGGAGCCCCGTGCGGTTCCGATAAAAACGAAGGGTCAATACATGAAAAAAGTCGCTCACTATCGTGGGCCGGCATTGCTGCTGGCCGCCGTATTGATGGCCGCCGCGTGTGGTGGCGGCGGAGGCGGTGATGGCAGCGCGCCGCCTCCGGCTGTCACGCCATCGCTCTACGAACCGCTGTACAGCGCCGATACGCCGGTCATGGAACAGATCCAGTACCGGGAGGCCGACGGCACGCTGGTGACGATGATGGGCTCGCGCCCGACCGAGCGCCACGCACGCGAGCGTGGCGAGGCCTGGGACGCCCCCGATGCAGGGCCCGGCCGCTACCTGACCTTTCCCACCTTCTACTTCCAGAACCGCACGTTCGGCCTGGAAATCCGCGATCACGTACCGGCCGGCAAGCAGCTGATCGAGGTCTACCTGCGCGTGAACCAGGGCATCTTCGACGGCACCACGTTCAGCCTGTTCCGCAACGTGCTCGACCCCACCGTGCGTGACTATGGCTGGTCGCTGAACTTTGGCTTCAACAACCCGAAGGAGGGTGGCCTGCCGATCTGCCGCGAGAACCAGCCACGCGAAGACTGCATGATGACGTTCGATTCGAACTGGCGCACCGACCCGCACAGTCCGCTGAAGATCGGCGACAAGGTCGAACTGGCTCCGGCGCCGCGCCTCAAGCGCGACCCGGTGGTGGACGGTGGCGGCAGCCGCTACTACTCGTTCGAGCAGCTCTACATCGTCGGCGTGGGCATGCGCCCCTGGTACGGCATCGCCCCGAACCTCGATTCGGAGCCGCTGCCCGACGACGCCCTGCTGGGCGGCCAGGCGAGCCTCTCGTACAACTACTCGGAAGAACCGATGCGGGTCTTCCAGCAGATGGCCAACAACATCGGCATCACCAACACGCAGCGCTTCGTGGAAGGCCGCCGGCTGTTCCACACATCGTTCGCCGACGGCACGCACTCCGAGCACGATCGGGATAATCCCGTGTTCACGGCCCATATCGGGCAGCTTGGCGCACGCTACAACCAGCCGCGCTGTATCGAGTGCCACACCAACAACGGCCGCAGCAAGCCGCTGGCGCTGGGCGCGAAGCTGGACACGATGTCGTTCCTGACCGCCAACGGCGACGGCACCGGACCCGATCCGGTCTACGGCCACAACGTGCAGCAGCACGCGCAGGATGCCAGGGCGGCCGCCTATGACGTCACCGTGCAGTCGTTCGACACCACCGTGCGCACGCTGCCCGATGGCGAGAAGGTGGAACTGGTCAAGCCCGTCTTCGCGTTCAAGGGCCCGGCCCCCGGCCGCTTCTCGGCACGCCAGGCCGCGCAGGTGATCGGCATGGGGCTGCTCGAAGCCATTCCCGAGGCCACCATCCTGGGCATGTCCGACCCGGACGACGCCAACGGCGACGGCATTCGTGGCGTAGCCAACCTCGTGGTGGACCCACAGACGGGCAAGACCCACGTGGGCCGCTTTGGCTGGAAGGCATCGAAGGGCAGCATCCGCCAGCAGGTTGCCGACGCGCTGATCAAGGACCTGGGCGTAACGTCGCCGATGTTCCCCGACTACGGCTGCCAGCGTGGCGCCGCGAACTGCCACGCGGTCACCACACCGACGTCGATCAGCGAAAACGAACTGCAGCGCATGACGCACTACCTGTCGCTGATCGCCGTGCCGGCCCAGCGCAAGCTGCGCAGCGGTTTCCCCGACGGCATCCGCGTATCGCCCGAGCATGACGTGGACCCGGCACAGATCGCGCGGGGTGGCGACCTGTTCACGCAGGTACGCTGCGTGGCCTGCCATACGCCGACCTTGAAGACCGGCAGCACGCATCCGTTTGCCGAGCTTCGCGAGCAGACCATCCATCCGTACACCGATCTGCTGCTGCACGACATGGGGCCCGACCTGGCCGACATGCTGTCCGAAGGCCGCGCGTATCCGAGCCAGTGGCGCACCGCGCCGCTATGGGGCATCGGCTCGCTGCGCTTCGTGCAGGGTGGCGATGCCAGCGTGCGCCTGCTGCACGACGGCCGCGCCCGCACCATCCCCGAAGCCGTGCTCTGGCATGGCGGCGAGGCCACGGACAGCCGCAAGCGCTACGAAGCGCTGCCAAAGGCCGACCGCGACGCGATCACGGCGTTCCTGCAGTCGCTGTAGCGTGCGCTGACGCCAAAGCTCCCCTCCCCCGCTCGCGGGAGAGGGAAGAAACCAGAATCCGACTCTGCTTCATACGAACACTCACATGCTGATGCACACCCTACGCAGCCGTGCCGTTGCGCCGCTGCTCATGGCTTTCGCGCTTGCTGCCTGCGGTGGCGGCGGCGACGGCGGCACCGCCACCGGCAACGGTGGATCCGCCGGTTCCGGCGACACCCATGCGCCCAGCACGCCCGCCGCGCCCGCCACGCCGCCTGCGGCCACGCCGGGCGTGACCAAGAGCGCCAAACGCGGCATCGCGTACGACCTGGCAACCACGGCAGACGTCGCCGCGCTGGCCCCGGGGGTATCGTGGTGGTACAACTGGTCGCCCAGACCAAGCCCCACGGCACCTACCGACACGCGCGCCACCTATGGCATGGACTTCGTTCCGATGCTCTGGAACGACTACGCATTCGACGCCGCCACCGTGGAGACCTGGCTGAAGGACCATCCGGAGGTCAAGTACCTGTTGCTGATGAACGAGCCGAACCTGACGGACCAGGCCAACCTGTCGCCCGCCGCCGCCGCGGCCGCGTGGCCGCAGTTCGAGGCCATCGCCGCCCGCACCGGCGTCAAGCTCGTGGGACCGGCCCTCACATGGGGCACCATGCCGGGCTACAGCGATCCCGTGGTGTGGCTCGATGCGTTCTACATCGCCTATCGCGCCGCCAACGGCAACCGCAATCCCCAGATCGACTACCTGGCCTTCCATTGGTACGACTACGGCCTGGGCGGGCAGCTCGACCGCCTGACCAAATATGGAAAGCCGTTCTGGGTCACCGAGTTCGCCAACTGGCATAACAACGCCGACGGCGCCCAGGTCGACACGCTGGACAAGCAGAAGGCGCAGATGCGGGAAATGGTCGCCACCTGCGAGCAGCGCACCGATGTGTTCCGCTACGCGTGGTTCACGGGCCGCTGGAACCCCGATCCGCACTACACGAGCCTGCTGGGCGCCGATGGCGAACTGTCGGAACTGGGGCGTTATTACCTGAGCCTGCCGTTCTGACGGCGCCCGCCGGCCCGTCGCATCGATCCGATGGAGGCTGGCGGGATGCCTTGGCTACCGGGTAGCACGGCGGTCGGCCGATCCGTGTGCCAGCGGTGCCGTCGGGGACACCACGGCTGTCGAGGTACCCGGCACGCGCGCCGCCGCCACCGCTTCGCGCTCCACGCGAAGCTGGTCGATCTCGGCACCAACGTCTCCGGCCTCGCTGACTCCCATCGAGATCACCACCGTCCCCCGGCCCACCGGCACCGGCACCGGCGGTGACATGCCACTGCATTGCGCACTCGTGCACGGCAAGCCGTTGCCGCCCAGCGGCACCCGCGCGATCGTGGTGGCTGCCGAGCCCAGTTCGGCAAACGTTGCCGCCCCCTCGCCGTTGACCACGAGCTGCCGGGCCACCAGCGCGAATGACACCGCAATCTGGGCCGGCTGCCCGCCGCTGGCCGCGGCCGTCTTCGCGATCGAGTTCGCGGCGCGGATATAGAGCGGACGAAAGCGGAAATAGTCGGTGAACTTGCCATCCTGGAGCTTTTGCTCGATGGCGAGTACGGCGAACAGGCCGGGGCGCGACGGGGCGTCGCCCTGCGCGTAGCGCGCAAACACCGCGCAGCGCACCCCACGGAACCCCGCCGCCGAAAAGCTCACGTCGACATTGCTGGCGTCGATTGCCTCGCGCTTGAGTTGTTCCGGACTGCCCTGCTCCTTGTCGGCGTAGAGATCGGCATGGAGCCGTGTCCCGGTAACGACGAACGACGTGGCCGCGGAGCCAGCCGCCGCAGCCGTCCGGCCCGACGGCGCCGATGGAGATTTCGCGGAAGGCTCGGAACACGGAGGCGAGGCCAGCAGGTCCTTGATCTCGCGGTTCTCGGGCAGTGCCAGGATGGCGCCCAGGTCCTTGTCCGCCGACCAGTCCTTGCCGGCAGCCACCCAGCCCTGCGCCGCACGCTTCGGTTTGCCGCTGAGGTCATCGGCCTTGAAGGCGGATGGCGGTGGCGCTTTCGGTGTCGATGTGCAGCCGGCGGCGAGCATGCAGCCGGCAACGAGTCCCGTAAAGGTCCTCATGCTGCCCTCCCTTGAAAGAAGCTAGAGGATATGGCCCGCTTGCGCGCGGCGGATACCGTCCAAATGACTGAACAGCCAAATGGAGAGTAGTCACCCTGACGGATCCATGCCAGTGACTGTCGGGCAGGCGCAACGGTCGGACCGCGGCCGCCCGTGCGTGGTACTGCCAGTACACGGCGCAGGGGCCTGTGCCGCTGCAGGGGCTGCACGGGTTCGGATGCCGGCTCCGTGCCCGCGCAAAGGTCTTCGCAGATATTGTTGCCACCGAGCCCGCTGGCCGATCGCCAACAGATCGCGCGGCACGCAACGCCGGTGTTGGTCGCCGCCCGACTGGCGCGCCAGCCGGTGATGCCCGCCCGTGCCCCACGCGGCGCTTTCGCGCCGTGGCATCCGGTGGCATGTTCCCTGCTGAACGCCCAGCGGGCACCGCGACCGCCGTGCCCGCCGTGCCCGCCACCACGTTCAGGAGACCATCATGAGCAAGCTGAAGATCGCGGACCTGCGCCGCGAGGATCGATTGGCAGGCGACGCCACGCGCGTCATTACGGGCGGCATCGCCTATATCGGCACCCTCCGCGTGGGCGAGCCCCACGGCAACGACTGGCCGGACTGGCCGGCGTGGATGCCGCACATCGCGCTGCCGAAAGGCAACGAGTGGGCCCCCGCCTATTCGCCGATGGGGCGCGAGCCGGACCCTCGGCAGCAATAGTGCCGCAGCGTCTCTGCAGCCCGGCTCACGCCGTGCGCAGCATCAGTTGCGGAAAGGCCGACGCCAGCCGCCCGGCCACGCCGGGTGGCCACGGCACTGGTCGCCCGGCCCGGTTGCAGACCTGCAGCGACCAGTGCCGGACACCACGTGCCGTCAGCGTTTCGGCCAACGCCAGCAGCGCCGCTTCATCGAACAGCGCGGGGTCCCAGGTCGTCCGGCATTCGTAGGGCACACCGCTCGCCAGCAGGCGATCCAGCGACGCCATCACGCGTGCCGCGCCGCCAGGCGTGCCGGTAATGGCGTCGTGACAATGGGGCGGCCCCTTGATATCGAAGCCAACCCAGTCCACCAGCGGCAACACGCTCGCCAGGCGGTCCGGATACATGCCGGCCGTGTGCAACGCCACCTGAAAGTCCATCTGCCGCACGGCGCGCATCGCTTCGGGCAATGCGGCCTGCAGCGTGGGCTCGCCGCCCGAGAACACCACCCCGTCAAGCAGACCGCGCCGGCGCTGCAGGAACGACAGGAAGTCGTGCCAGGCCATTGCTGGCGGCGCCTGCGGCGCAATCAGGTGCGGGTTGTGGCAGTAGCCGCATTGCCATGGGCAGCCCTGGCAGAACAGCACGGCCGCCAGCCGCCCCGGAAAGTCGATGCTGGTCAACGGCACGAGGCCGCCGATCCGCATGCTGTCGGCCAAGGGGCCGGTCATTGCGCGCTCAGCCCTGGCAACGCTGCTCGTGGAAGAACCGGCGCTCGGCATGCTCGCCCTTCTTGCCGATATTGAAGCTCTCCACGGGCCGGTGGTAGCCCATCACGCGGGTCCAGACCTCGCAGGGCTGGCGTTCATCGTCGCGCAGGTCGGCGGTGTCGGCCGTGTTGGCGGAGAAATGCTGGGAGACGGAAAGATCGGTCATGGCATGGCTCGTCGGGTTGGAAAACGTCGGTAGGAAATGGCGGATGCAACAACTCAGGCTGCCTGCTGCGCCCGCTTGCGCGCGAGGATGTCCTCGTCGCATCTGGGGCAGAAGCGGTGTTCGCCGGCCAGGTAGCCGTGCGTGGGACAGACGGAAAACGTGGGCGTGACCGTGATGTATGGCAGCCGGAATGACTCCAGCGCCCGGCGCACCAGGCGCTTGCAGGCGTCGCCGCTGGACAGGCGCTCGCCCATGTAGAGATGCAGCACGGTGCCGCCCGTGTATTTCGACTGCAGCGTCTCCTGGCGCGCCAGCGCCTCGAACGGATCGTCGGTGAAGCCCACCGGCAGTTGCGACGAGTTCGTGTAGTAGGGCTGCGTGGGCGTGCCTGCCTGCAGGATGCCGGGCCAGCGCTTGCGGTCTTCGCGCGCGAACCGGTACGTGGTGCCTTCGGCCGGCGTGGCTTCGAGGTTGTACATATGGCCGGTGGCTTCCTGGTATTCGACGATGCGGCCGCGTACGTGGTCGAGCAGCCGTACCGCCATGGCGTGCCCGGCATCGCTCGTGATGTCGTGCGCGTCGCCGGTGAAGTTGCGGATCATCTCGTTGAGACCGTTCACGCCCAGCGTGGAGAAGTGGTTGCGCAGCGTGCCCAGGTAGCGCCGTGTGTATGGGAACAAGCCCTGGTCCATCAGTTGCTGGATGCGCTCGCGCTTGGCCTCCAGCGTGTCGCGGCCGATATCGAGCAACGTGTCGAGCCGTGCCAGCAGGCCGGCTTCGTCGCCGCGATGCAGGTATCCCAGCCGCGCGCAGTTGATGGTCACCACGCCCAGCGAGCCGGTCTGCTCGGCGCTGCCGAACAGGCCGTTGCCGCGCTTGAGCAGTTCGCGCAGGTCCAGCTGCAGGCGGCAGCACATCGACCGCACCATGTTCGGCGTCAGGTCCGAGTTCACGAAATTCTGGAAATACGGCAGGCCGTACCGGGCGGTCATCTCGAACAGCCGCGCGGCGTTGTCGCTGTCCCACGGGAAGTCGGGCGTGATGTTGTAGGTAGGGATCGGAAACGTGAAGACGCGGCCCCTGGCATCGCCCTGCGTCATCACCTCGATGTACGCGCGGTTGATCATGTCCATCTCTGCCTGCAGGTCGCCATAGCGGAACGGCATCTCCTGGCCGCCGATCACCGGCACCTGATCCCTGAGGTCATCGGGGCAGGTCCAGTCGAAGGTCAGGTTGGTGAACGGCGTCTGCGTGCCCCAGCGCGACGGCACGTTGAGGTTGTAGATCAACTCCTGGATATGCTGCTTCACCTCGGGGTACGCCATCGCGTCCTTGCGGATAAACGGCGCCATATAGGTATCGAACGACGAGAACGCCTGCGCGCCGGCCCATTCGTTCTGCATCGTCCCCAGGAAATTCACGATCTGCCCGACCGCGCTGGACATATGCCGGGGCGGCAGCGCTTCCACCTTGCCCGGCACGCCGTTGAGCCCTTCGTGCAGCAGCGTGCGCAGCGACCAGCCCGCGCAGTAGCCGGACAACATGTCCAGGTCGTGGATATGCAGGTCGCCCTCGCGGTGCGCCGCGCCGGCCTCGGGCGCATACACGTGCGACAGCCAGTAGTTGGCCGTGACCTTGCCAGCCACGTTCAGGATCAGCCCTCCGAGCGAATAGCCCTGGTTGGCGTTCGCGTTGATACGCCAGTCCTGGCGGTCCAGGTATTCGTTGATCGACGATTCCACATCCACCGTCGTCCTGCCCACGGCCATTTCCGACATCGCGCCCGCCCTCATTCATACAAGATATGGGGCAAATTCTTCCACGCTGCACTACATGTAGTTTTGGCCTGGATCAAATGTCGATATCAGGGGTATTTGCCGGCCGCCAGGCGAAATTGCGCCAAAGCCATTACCATGGCCGCTTTCGCCCACAAAACGACAAGCTCATCACGATGACCGTTCTGTCCGACTTCCCGATTACCGGCAAATGGCCGGCGCAACATCCCGAACGCCTGCAGCTGTATTCGCTGAATACCCCCAACGGCATCAAGGTATCGCTGATGCTGGAGGAAACCGGGCTGCCCTACGAGCCGCACCTGGTGCGCTTTGACAAGCACGACCAGACCTCGCCCGAGTTCCTGTCGCTGAACCCCAACAACAAGATTCCCGCGATCATCGATCCCAACGGCCCCGGCGGACAGCCGCTGGCGCTGTGGGAATCGGGCGCCATCCTGGTGTACCTGGCGGACAAGACCGGCAAGTTCATGCCGGCCGATCCGGCGCTGCGCTACGAGACGCTGCAGTGGGTGATGTGGCAGATGGGCGGAATCGGCCCGATGTTCGGCCAGGTAGGCTTCTTCCACAAGTTCGCGGGCAAGGACTACGAGGACAAGCGTCCGCGTGACCGCTACGTGGCCGAATCGAAGCGGCTGCTGAACGTGCTGAACGAACGGCTCAAGGGCCGCCAGTGGATCATGGGCGACGACTACACGATCGCCGACATCGCCACGTTCCCGTGGATACGCAACCTGCTGGGCTTCTACGAGGCCGGCGACCTGGTGGGTATCCAGGACTTCCCCGAAGTGTCGCGCGTGCTGGCGGCCTTCGTGGCACGCCCCACCGTGCAGCGCGCGGTCAATATTCCGAAGCGGCCGGAATAAGGCTGGGCCGCAACAAGCGGCCCTGCGGCAGTCAGCCCGCGAAGCCCAGCAAGGCGCTGATGGCGGCGGCTTCCTCGCGCACCGCGCGGCCAGTTGGCCCGTCGATCGCCGGGTCGAAGCCGCCGGTGGCGCCCAGCGCGGTCAGCACCGCGCAGACCCGGCCGGTGTAGTCGCGCACCGGCGCCGCCACGGCGCTGATGCCCTTGAGGTTGGTATCGCGCACCGCCGCGCAGCCCTGCTTGCGCACGGGCTCGCGCAGGGCGCCCAGCGGGTCCTTCGCATCCAGGTCGGCCCGCTGCACTGGCGTCAGCGCATCGAGTTCGGCGCGGGCCAGCGCCTGCACGTTCGAATCGTCGAGCATCCCCAGGAACACCCGGCCCGTGGCCGACCACAGCAGCGGCATCACCGACCCCACCCGCACATTCACCGTCACCGGCAGGCCCGGCTCCTCGATCCGCACGATGGTGGGCCCCTTGTTGCCCATCACGGCGATAAAGCACGTGACTTCAAGCCGCTCGCGCAGCCGTACCAGCGAGGCTTCCGACAGCCGGATCGGGTCGGCCTGGCGCATCGCGGCCAACCCGATCTGCAGCGCCTCGATGCCCAGGTGGTACTGCTGGGTGTTGGCTTCCTGCGCGACAAACCCCTCCTCCATCAGGCTCACCAGATAGCGGTGCACCTTGGCCGGACTTTCACCGATCTGCCCGGCAATGGCGGTCAGGCTGGCGCGCCCGCCCAATCGGGCCAGGGTCTTGAGCACGGCCATGCCGGTTTCGGCGGCCTGCACGCGCTGGCGGCGTTCGCGGGGGCGCGAAGCGAACTCTGGAGAGTGATCGGTAGCGGTAGTCATGGCGCCCGAGGTTAACCCTCATTCATAGATTACGCAATGCGTATATGATTTACGCAAAATAGGCCAACCACTATCCGGCCGAATACCAAGGAGACAACCCGATGCCCCGCTTCCAGCCCCTGGCGCTGCTTGCGCTGTCCTTTGCAGTGGTCACCGGCGCACATGCCGCCGATATGTGGCCTGCCAAGCCGATCCGCTGGATCGTGCCCTACCCGGCTGGCGGCGGCTCGGACTTCCTGGCGCGGACCATCGGACAGGGGTTGTCGACACGCGTGAGCCAGCCGGTGGTGGTGGACAACAAGCCAGGCGGCAATACCGCGATCGGCGCCTCGGAAACCGCGCGCTCGGCGCCCGATGGCTACACGGTGCTGTCGGCCGACAACGGCACGCTGGTCTTCAATCCCGCGCTGTACAAGACACTTTCGTACAACCCCACGCGCGACCTGGCGCCCGTGACGCTGCTGGGCCGCTTTCCGATGATCCTGGTGGTGGGCCCCGGCACGCAGGCCAGGACCGCGCAGGACTTCATCGCGCAGGTCAAGGCAACGCCTGGCGGCGTGAACTACGGTTCGGCCGGCGCCGGCAGCCCGCACCACCTGGCGATGGAACTGCTCAAGACCGAAGCGCACCTGACGATGACCCACGCGCCGTATCGCGGCGCGGCCCCGGCGCTGTCCGACGTGGCCGCCGGCCAGATTCCCGCGATGATGGTCGACTACGCGGCCGGCGCGGGCTTCATCAAGGGCGGCAAGGTGCGTCCGCTGGCCGTGGCCAACGCCACGCGCCTGCCGCAACTGCCCGATGTGCCGACCTTTGCCGAACTCGGCTACAAGAACGTTGAGGCCGCCGCACTGGTGGGCATGGTTGTGCCGGCGGCCACGCCGCCCGACGTGATCAACACGCTCAACAGGCAAGTGGTGGCGTCCGTGAAGGACCCCGCCATCCACAAGAAGCTGGTCGACTTCGGCGTGGAGCCCGTGGGCAATACGCCGGCCCAGTTCGCCGACCTGCTGCGCAGCGAAACCGCGCGCTGGACCCGGCTGATCCAGGACCTGAAGATTTCACTCGACTGACGCAACGCCCGTAGTTGGAGTTCCGCATGACCCAGCCCACCTCGCCCGCGCCTGGCGCGGGTTGCCCGATCGACCACGCCGCACTGCGCGCGCCTGCACTGGCACCGGACGGCTGCCCGGTCAGCCACAACGCCGCCGCCTTCGATCCGTTCGAAGACGGTTACCAGCAGGACCCGCCCGACTATGTGCGCTGGTCGCGCGAACAGGAGCCCGTGTTCTACAGCCCGAAGCTGGGCTACTGGGTAGTGACGCGCTTCGACGACATCAAGGCGATCTTTCGCGACAACGTCACGTTCAGCCCGGCCATCGCGCTGGAAAAGATCACGCCCACCGGCGACGCGGCCAACGCGGTGCTGGCGTCGTACGGCTATGCGATGAACCGGACGCTGGTCAACGAGGACGAGCCGGCCCACATGCCGCGCCGCCGCGCGCTGATGGAGCCGTTCACGCCGGCGGAACTGGTGCACCACGAGCCGCTGGTGCGCCGGCTGGCGCGCGAGTACGTCGACCGCTTTATCGACGACGGCCGCGCCGACCTGGTGGACCAGATGCTCTGGGAGGTGCCGCTGACCGTGGCCCTGCATTTCCTCGGCGTGCCCGAGGAAGACATGGACCTGCTGCGCCAGTACTCGATCGCCCACACGGTGAACACGTGGGGCCGCCCCAGGCCCGAGGAACAGGTGGCCGTGGCCCACGCCGTTGGCAATTTCTGGCAGCTGGCGGGCCGCATCCTCGACAAGATGCGCGAAGACCCGTCGGGGCCGGGCTGGATGCAGTACGGCATCCGCAAGCAGAAGGAACTGCCCGAGGTTGTCACCGATTCGTACCTGCACTCGATGATGATGGCCGGCATCGTGGCCGCGCACGAGACCACGGCCAATGCATCGGCCAATGCGATCAAGCTGCTGCTGCAACATCCCGACGTCTGGCGCGAGATCTGCGCCGACCCCGCGCTGATCCCCAACGCGGTGGAGGAATGCCTGCGGCACAATGGGTCGGTGGCGGCCTGGCGCCGCGTGGTGACCCAGGACACCGAAGTGGGCGGCATGCGGCTGCCGGCGGGCAGCAAGCTGCTGATCGTGACATCGTCGGCCAACCATGACGAGCGGCATTTTTCCGATGCCGACCTGTTCGACATCCACCGCGACAACGCCAGCGACCAGCTCACCTTCGGCTATGGCGCGCACCAGTGCATGGGCAAGAACCTGGCGCGCATGGAAATGCAGATCTTCCTCGAAGAGCTGACCAGCCGCCTGCCGCATCTGCGGTTGGCCGACCAGCACTTCACCTACGTACCCAATACGTCGTTCCGTGGCCCCGAGCACCTGTGGGTGGAATGGGACCCTGCACGGAACGCCGAACGCACCGATCCGGCTGTGCTGGCGCCGCGCGATGCGGTGCGCATCGGCGAGCCCACGGGCAATATCGGCCGGACACTGGTGGTCGATGCGGTCGAACCCGCCGCGCAGGACGTGCTGCGTATCCGGCTGGTGTCGCAGGACGGACGCCCCTTGCCGCGCTGGTCGCCGGGCGCGCATATCGACATCGAATGCGGCAACACCGGCATATCGCGCCAGTATTCGCTGTGCGGTGACCCCGCCGATGCCAAGGCGTTCGAGATTGCTGTGCTGCGCGAGGCGGAAAGCCGTGGCGGGTCGGCCTGGATCCATGCCAACCTGCGCGCCGGCGACCGCATCAAGGTGCGCGGCCCACGCAACCACTTCCGGCTCGACGAAAGCTGCCGCAAGGCCATCTTCGTCGCGGGCGGCATCGGCGTGACGCCGGTCAGTGCCATGGCGCGGCGTGCGCGAGAACTCGGCATCGACTACGTCTTTCACTACTGCGGCCGCTCGCGCCAGGCCATGGCCCTGCTCGACGAACTGGCTGCCCTGCATGGCAACCGCCTGCACATCCACGCCGCCGACGAGGGCAATCGCGCCGACCTCGCCCGGCTGCTCGCCAGCCCGGACACCAGCACGCACGTCTACGCCTGCGGCCCGGCAAGAATGATCGAGGCACTGGAAGCCAACTCCGCCGGATGGCCCGAAGACACGCTGCGCGTGGAGCATTTCAGCTCCACGCTCGGCACGCTGGACCCATCGAAGGAGCAGTCCTTCACCGTGGAGCTGAAGGACTCGGGCCTCACGCTCGATGTGCCGGCCGACCAGACCCTGCTCACCGCGCTGCGCTGCGCCAACATCGACGTGCAGAGCGATTGCGAGGAAGGCCTGTGCGGATCGTGCGAAGTGCGCGTGCTGGCCGGCGACATCGACCACCGCGACGTCGTGCTCACCCGCACCGAGCGCGACGCGAACAACCGCATGATGTCGTGCTGCTCGCGCGCGGCGCGCGGCGGGAAGATCGTGCTGGCGCTCTAGGAATGCGGCTTCCGCCTGCCACCCCGGGCACCCTGCCGCTGCACCTGCGCGTTATCGCCGATCATGTCGACCAGCGCGCGCAGGCCGGCTGGCGCATGGCGGCGGCTGGGGTAGTACAGGCATAGGCCGTCGAGCGGCGGCGTCCAGTCTTCCAGCACGCGCACGAGGCTGCCGGCTTCCAGGTCGGCGGCAACCGTCCATTCGGTCAGGTAAGCCAGGCCCACGCCGGCGCGCGCCGCCGCCAGCATCAGGCTCCCGTCGTCGAGCGTCAGGCCGCCCTGTCCATCGAAGCGCGCCACTTCGCCTTGCCGCTCGAATTCCCACTGGTAGATCGTGCCGCTGGGCATGCGGCTGCGAATGCAGCAATGCGCCTTCAGATCGGCCGGCGTGCGCGGCTTGCGATGGCTGGCGAAGTACGCAGGGCTGCCGACCACGGCAAAGCGCTGGCGGTCGCCGAACGGCACGGCCACCATGTCCTGCGGCACGGTCCCGGCCAGGCGGACACCGGCGTCGAAGCCCTCCACCACGATGTCGACGAGCTTGCCCTCCGTCACGATATCGAGCTTCATCTCCGGATAGCGCGCCAGGAACGCCACAAATACGGCCATCACCTGATGCGCCGCGCCCACCGACGTATTGATGCGCAACGTGCCCGATGGGGTATCGCCATAGCTGCCCGCCCGATCCATCGCCTCGCGGATGGTGGACAAGGCCGGCGCAACGGTAGCTACAAACTGGGCCCCGGCCTCGGATAGCGACACGCTGCGCGTTGTCCGGTTGAACAGCCGCACGCCGATGCGGCCCTCCAGCCCCGCCACGGCATGACTCAGTGCCGACGTCGACACCCCCATCTCGTTGGCCGCCGCCCGGAATCCGCGATGCCGCGCCACTGCCAGCACGGCCTCAAGCTCGCCCAGCCCGGAAGTCTTCATTGTTCGATTCTGTTTAACGATACATAAACGATTGTATGGCTAGTCAACGCAATGCGCGGCCTCTATCTTGATGACAACGCCAACCGCTTTCTCATACACCATGCATCGCATCGACCAGATCTACATCGACGGCGCCTTTGTCACGCCGCACGGCGACGAGCCGTTCGCCCTGTTCAACCCGGCCACCGGGTCGGTCATCGGCCACGTCCGGCTGGCCGACGAGGTGGATGCCGCCCACGCCGTGGCCGCCGCCAGACGCGCCTTTCCGGCGTTCTCGCGCACCACCGCGCGCGAGCGCATCGACATGCTCCTGCGCATGCACGCCGCCGTGCTGGCGCGCGAAGACGATCTGCTGGATGCTATCGTCGAGGAATACGGGGCGCCGGCGTCGCGCGCCTGCTGGATGGCCCGGCACGCCAGCGAAGTACTGCGCGATGCCGCCGGCGTGCTGGAACGCTATGCGTTCACGCGGCGCATGGGCACCGCCGAGGTGGTCATGCAGCCGCTGGGCGTAGCCGGGCTGATTACGCCATGGAACAACGATGCCGGCTTTATCACCGGCAAGCTGGCGGCGGCGCTGGCCGCCGGCTGCACGGCTGTGGTCAAGCCCAGCGAGATGAGCGCGCTGCAGACGCGCGTAGTGACCGAAGCGCTGCACGCGGCGGGATTGCCGCCGGGCGTATTCAATATCGTCACCGGCCGGGGCGACACGGTGGGCACGGCTATCAGCACCCATCCCGACGTGGCAAAGCTGTCATTTACCGGATCGACGGCAGTGGGCAAGCAGATCCTGCGCACGGCGGCGGAATCGCTCAAGCGCACCACCCTGGAACTGGGCGGCAAGTCGCCGGTGATCGTGCTCGACGATGCCGACTTCGGCCAGGACGTTCCGCTGACCCTGCAAGCGGGCTTCATGAACAGCGGGCAGGCCTGCATCGCCGGCACGCGCATCCTGGTGCCACAGGCACGGCTGGCCGAATTCGAGGCCCGCATGCTGTCGGCCATGGCCGGCATCCGCGCAGGCGACCCGCACGACCCCGCCACGACCATCGGCCCGATGGTCAGCCAGAAACAGTGGGATCGCGTGCAACGCTATATCGGCATCGGTATCGACGAAGGTGCCCGCGTACTGGCCGGCGGGCCGGGCCGTCCAGAGGGCATCGAGGCAGGCTGGTTCGTCCGGCCCACCGTGTTCAGCGATGTGACCAACGACATGACCATCGCCCGCGAGGAAATCTTCGGGCCGGTGCTGTCGATCCTGACCTACCGCGATACCGACGAAGCGATCGCGATCGCCAACGACACGCCCTACGGACTGCAGGCCTACGTCATGTCCGGCGATGTGGCGCGGGCGCGCGACGTGGCATCGCGCATCGAAGCCGGCCGCGTGCTGGTGAACACCGTCACGCACGATCCGGCCGCACCGTTCGGCGGTTTCAAGCAGTCGGGCATCGGCCGCGAGTACGGAACGTTCGGGCTCGAAGCGTTCCTGGAGCCGAAGGCCGTGCTGGGCGTGGCGGCCTGACCGGCACCGCCTCCGCTGCCATGCCGCGCCGGGGCGCCAATCCCGGTGGCGGCGAGCGCCGCCGGGCGCCGCGCTATTTATTGGCTGCCTGGTCGGGCGCCCGGGCCACGCAGAACAGGCTCATCGCCGCCTGCGGGGTGCCCGGCTTGATGCCCGACAGACGCTGCGCCATGCGCATTTTCAGTGGCGCCCGGCCGATCTGCCCCTCGAACACTTCGGCTCCCACGAAATGATTGTGTGGAAGCACCCTCACCTGCCATCCGTGCGGCTCCAGCACACCACGCAGAAAGGCCTCGGTCACGCCGTCGCCGGGGCGGTGATGCAATTCCGTCGCCAGCGCCCAGTACTGCTCGTTGTCGGCGGCGGCATGGCCTCCGCGCTTGAGCCAGCGGTAGATCGGCACGCGCAGCCGCCACATCAGCATGGCCACGCCACGGAAATTCCAGGCGGTGAACTGGGGATCATGGTCGGTGACCAGCACCCCGCCCGGCTTGACCAGCCGCGCGGCTTCGGCCAGCACGGCAGCCATGTCGTCGCAGTGGTGCAGCGACCCGTTGATGGCCACGATATCGGCAATGCCCGACGCCAGCGGCATGTCGTGCGCATCGGCCTGCAGCGGGACATATCCCACCGTCACCGCTCGCTGAAGGCTGCCTTCCGCGACATCGACACCAATGGCCACATGCGGCGTGCCACCCAGCGTGGCCAGCACGTTGCCGGGGCCGCAGCCGACATCCACGAGCACCTTTCCATCGAGAGGGCCCGTGACCGCGTGCCATCGCTCGCGCCATTGGGCATAGCGATGGACGCTGACGAGCCAGTCGTCCATCCATTTGGGATGGCTGAAATAGTGGGCATTGGCGCGCATGCCGCGCGTGTAGCAGATCGGGGCCCGGGGGAACCAGCCGGCCTGCACGGAGGCGCCCGCCTTCAGATAGGGCTGCAGGCGCTGCATGTAATCGTGGCCCCGGCGGTCTCGTTCTTCATGAAGCGGCAGTGGCTTGGCCGCTGGTGGGTCGACGGCCGCCGCGGGTTCCGGCCAGGCACGTGCAAGCGTATCGGACTGCTCCATATCACCCCCAACAAAGACGAAAAAAAGCCATTCCCAGTGCCGCGCTGGTGCGCGGTCATTGGCAGGGAATTCTGGGTATGGGACCAGGCGGCACGTGTCATGACACGGCCGTTTGAAGCATTAAGGGAACGTTAACAGCATTGCCGCAGCGCAGCAGTGTCCGAAAAGCTGCAATTAGTGTGTATTTGGTGTGCTAGCACACATAACTCGGGGTCAGCGACGGAACCAGAGTATGGAAAGTGCACCCGCCGCCACCAACAGCAGGCCCGCGATTGCCGCGAACAGCGCGCCGATCTCGGTCTCCCTGCGCTCCAGCGCAAAGCGTGCGGTCAGTTGACGGTAGACCCGGCTCAGGTCGGCGGCCGAGCCCGCCTGGAAATATTCCCCGCCCGTGAGATTGGCTACGGCGCGCAGGGCCGGTTCGTCGAGTTGCATGAAGTAGGACAGCACCGGCTCGCCCGCCACCCCGCCCTGCGTCGATCCGAAGCCCACCGTATAGACGCGCACACCACGCTGTGCCGCCATGCGCGCCGCATCGAGCGGGTCTGGGCCGGTGGTGCGCCGCCCATCGCTGAGCAGGATCACCGCCCCGTGGCGGTACGAGCCCGGCTGCACCGGCGGCCGTTCCTTTGCGCGCTTGCGCGCGGCGTCTGCCGCCGCGGCTTCGTCCAGTGACGTGGCCGGCCGCCCGATCAGCGGCGAGCCATCGTTGAACAGCACGGCTTCGAGGTCGATGCCGTCATCGGGAAACAATACGGCCAACGCTTGAATCAGGCCGCTGCCGGTGGCGGTGCCGCGCTGGAGCTGGAAGCGGTCCAGCGCGTCGAGCATGTCCTGGCGGTTATCTGTCGGCGACAGCACTTCGGCAGCGGTGGCGGCAAACGACACGATGCCCAGCCGCACGCTCGACGGCAGGCCCACCACCAGGTCGCGTGCCGCCTGCTGGGCCGCAGCGATGCGCGTGGGGGCAACGTCGGTGGCCTCCATGCTGCGCGAGACATCCATCGCCAGCACCAGCGTGATCGTGTCGGAAGGCAGCGTGATGGTGGCGCTGGGCCGCGCGCAGGCCAGCAAGGCGGCGCCCAATGCAAGCAGGAACAGCGCAGGAGGAATGTGGCGCCGCAGACGCTGGCCGGGACCCAGCGCGGCGCGCGGCAATGCAAGGCTGGCATAGAGCAGGGCTGCCTTCTTGCGCCGTGCAATCAGATACACGTAGGCAGCTGCCAGCAGTGGGAGCAAAAGCAGCAGCCAGAGCATTTGCGGCCAGAGAAACTGCATGCCCTGCTCCTTGGCGCGTGAGTAAGAGGATGGTACTGTATTTTTTAAGGCGTGACGGAACCGGGGGCTGCGATGAAACGGGTGACGATCTACGGGTTGGTTTCAGTGGCCGTCGTCCTGGTATTCGCGGCAGGCGCATCTGTCTCGTGGCTGTCGCAGCCGCCGCCGCGCAAGCTCACGCAGGCCGACATCGACGCCGCCGTACTGCACACGCTGCAGACCAAGACCCTGCCATCCCAGGCCGCGCGGGCCGCCGAGTCCATCCGCGAATCGGTGGTCGAGATCCGCAGCTTCGCGCCGGAAAAGGCACCCGAGCCTCCGCCCGCCGCCAAGGCCAAACGCGATCCGCCGGACGCAAGATCGAAGTCCGCGCAAAAATCCGCACAGAAGCCCGCACCGAACGCCAGCCCCCAGCGCGATGAAGCTGCCGCGACCGATCCGCCCCGGCGCAGCGAGCAGCCCGAAGCCAGGTCGGAAGCCCGCCACATCGGCTCCGGCGTGGTGGTGACCGAAACCGGCACCATCATCACGAACTATCACGTGGTGGCCGACGCCAGCCGCCTGGAGGTCACGTTCCACAACGGCCAGACGTCGGAAGCATCGCTGCTGCAGGCGATGCCCGAGAAAGACCTTGCCATCGTGCAGCCGAAATCGATCCCCGACGATCTCCCGGCCGCCACGCTCGGATCCAGCCAGAACCTTGCGCCAGGCATGGAGGTGGTGGCGGTGGGCTTTCCGTTCGGCATCGGCCCATCGGTGTCGGCCGGGGTGATTTCCGGGCTCGACCGGCAGTTCGTGTCGCCGGATCGCAAGCAGAAGCTCGACAAGCTGATCCAGTTCGATGCGGCGGCCAATCCTGGCAATTCGGGCGGTCCGCTGGTGAACATGAACGGCGAGGTGGTGGGCATCGTCACCGCCATCCTCAACCCCAATCCGAGCGGCACATTTCTCGGCATCGGCTTTGCCATCACGATAGAAAGTGCCGGCATGGCCCTTGGATCATCTCCCTTCTAGACGCGGAGGCCCATGAACGATCAAGCCCGCGGCGCCATCGACAGCGCCAACCTGATGGAACGCCTGCTGTACGAGGTGAAACGCGTGGTGGTGGGACAGGACCACTTTCTCGAACGGGTGCTCGTGGCCATGCTGGCCGGCGGGCACCTGCTGGTGGAAGGCGTGCCCGGCCTGGCCAAGACGCTCACGGTCAACACGCTGGCACGGACCATGAGCGGATCGTTCAAGCGCATCCAGTTCACGCCCGACCTGCTGCCCGCCGACCTGATCGGCACCCGCATGTACAACCAGGGCACCGGTGAGTTCTCCACGGTGCGCGGACCGGTCTTCGCCCACCTGTTGCTGGCCGACGAGATCAACCGCGCGCCGGCCAAGGTGCAGAGCGCACTGCTGGAAGTGATGCAGGAGAAGCAGGTGACGATTGCCGGCGAGACGCATCCGGTGCCAACACCCTTCCTGGTCATGGCCACCCAGAACCCGATCGAGACCGAAGGCACCTATCCGCTGCCGGAAGCTCAGGTCGACCGCTTCATGATGAAGGTGCTGGTGGGCTATCCCAGCGAGGAAGAAGAGGTCGTGATCGTCAACCGCGTAACCGGCCCGCGCATCAGCGTGAGCCCGATCGCCACGCCAGAGCATCTGGCCGGGCTGCAGGAGGAGTGCCGCAAGGTGTACGTGGATCCGGGCCTGATCCAGTACGCGGTGCGCGTGGTGGCGGCCACGCGCAAGCCTGCCAGCCACGGGCTGGACGACCTCGAGCGCTACGTGTCGTTCGGGGCCAGCCCGCGCGCCACCATCGGCCTGATCGAAGGGGCGCGTGCGCTGGCCTACCTGCGCGGCCGCGACTACGCACTGCCCGAGGACGTGACCGACCTGGTGCCCGACGTGCTGCGCCATCGCATCGTGCTGTCTTACGAGGCGATCTCCGATGCGGTGACCGCCGACCAGCTGATTGCCCGCATCCTGCAGGCGCTACCGGTGCCGGAACGGCCCATGGAATCCCATGTTCGGGCGGCTGCGCGCTAGGCGCCAGGGCGGCCCGGTAGCCGTCGTTCCCGGCGACGGCGTGGCGCGCGTGGGCACCAGCCAGACCGACGCGCTGCTGCGCCGGCTGGAATGGACCGTGGTACGGCGGCTCGACGGCCTGCTGCAGGGCGACTACCGCACGCTGTTTCGCGGCTTCGGGCTGGACCTGGCGGACCTGCGCGAATACCACCCCGGCGACGATGTGCGCCATATCGACTGGAATGTGACGGCGCGACTGCAGACGCCGCATGTGCGCGAGTACCAGGAGGATCGCGAGGTGGCGGTCTGGTTCCTGCTGGATCTCAGCGCGTCGGTCGACTTCGGGTCCGGCACCGTGCGCAAGCGCGACCTGCTGGCCGATTTCGTCACGGTGATGGCGCTGCTGCTGACGCGCTACGGCAATCGCGTGGGTACCGTGTTGTACGGCGGTGCCGCCGATGCCACGGCCCTGGTGGTGCCGGCGCGCGCCGGCCGCCGCCACCTGATGCACCTGCTGGACCGCATGCATGCCACGCCGGCCGCCTCGCCGGGCGATACGCGCCTGCGCGACCTGCTGGAGCGCGCACGGACCGTCGCGAAACGCCGCTCGGTAATGTTCGTCGTCTCCGATTTCATCAGCGCACCGGGCTGGCAGGCGTCGATGGCGATGCTGGCGCGGCGCCACGAAGTGGTGGCCGTGCGGCTGGTCGATCCGCTGGAGCTGGCCTTGCCCGACATGGGCGTGGTGGTGATGCAGGACGCCGAAACCGGCGAGCAGATGGTGGTCGATACACACGACAAGGGCTTCCGCAAGCGCTTTGCCGCCATTGCCGAGGCCCGCGAGGCCGAGTTGCAACTGGGCTTCACGCGGGCCGGCGTCGATTGCCTGACCCTGTCGACCGACACCCGGCTGGATCTCGCGCTACTGCAGTTCGCACGCCAGCGCAGCCGGCGCCTGGGCACGGTACGCGACCCTGCCAGGGGCATCGCATGATCGATGCCCTGACCCGGCTCCCGGTGCTGAGCTTCCTGTGGCCCGCCATGCTCTGGCTGCTGGCGCTCGTGCTGCTGCTTGGCGCGGGATACATGTGGCTTGACGTTCGCCGGCGCCGGGCCGCCGCGCACTATCCCGCCTTGCGCGTGGCCGGCGTGGCCGGGGCGCGTGCGACGGGCAAGGCCGTGGCGAACTGGCGCCGTCATGTGGCGCCCGTGCTGGCCCTGCTGGCGCTGACCGCCCTGATCGTAGCCATCGCGCGGCCCCAGGCGGTGATGGTGCTGCCGTCGCGCATCGAAACGGTGGTGCTGGTGATCGACCTGTCGGGCAGCATGCGCGCGCAGGACGTCAAGCCCAGCCGCCTGCGCGCGGCGCAGGGCGCGGCCAAGGTGCTGCTCGACGCGCAGCCGGCCGGCGTCAGCACGGGGGTTGTGGCAATGGCCGGTACCGCGGCCGTGGCGCAGGCACCCAGCCGCCACAAGGACGACGTGGCCGCCGCCATCGACAAGCTGCAGCCCCAGGGCGGCACGGCGCTGGGCAACGGCCTGCTGATTGCGCTGACGACACTGATGCCGCAACTGACCGAGGAAGCGGCACAACTGATGAACGAGGACGCCACCTTTCAGAAATCGATGCCGGGCGATACCGATGAGACCGTGGCGCCGGGCTCCTATACATCGGGGGCCATCGTGCTGTTCTCCGACGGCGAGAGCAATGCCGGACCCGCCGCCCTGCAGGCCGCCCAGCTTGCCGCCGACCACGGGGTGCGCATCTACACCGTGGGCGTGGGCACCACCGAGGGCGTGGTGCTGAAGGCCGACGGCATGTCGGCCCGCGTCAGGCTCGACGAACAGGTGCTGAAGCAGGTAGCCGATGCCACCGGCGCCGAGTACTTCCGCCTGGAAGACGCGTCGCGGCTCAAGACCGTGTACCGCGCCATCAACGCCAGGCTGGCCTACGGCAAGCGCGACCAGATCGAGGTCACCGCGTTCTTTGCAGCGCTGGGGGCATTGCTGGCGACCTGCGCGGGGCTGCTGTCGCTGTGGTGGTTCGGGCGCGTGCTGTAGCGGCAACGCCCCCCTGCCCCGCTAGCGCGGCTGCAGCACCAGCAGCGTGGACGTGCCGTGCGCCAGCACGCGGCCCGAGGCGTCGGTCACGCGGCAATCAGCGGTGATGATCTGCCGGCCCTGCGTGATCACGCGGCCTTCGGCACGCACCCGCCCGGTGTCGGGCTTGATGGCACGCGAGAAATTGCCCTTGGTTTCCACGGTGGTGTAGCCCGTACCGGCCGGCAACACGGAGTTGGCCGCGCATCCCGTGGCGCTATCGATCAGCGTCAGGGCCCAGCCGCCATGCACGGTGCCCATCGGATTGCACAGGTGCGGGCCTGGCTCGCCTTCGAAGGCGGCAAACCCGTCGCCCACTTCCACCAGCCAGAATCCCAGCGCCTGGCCGATCGGCGGCTGCGGCAGCCGCCCGTCGACGATGGCCTCCAGCACGGCCTTGCCGGTCATGCCTGCGATGTCGGCCGGGCTCGCCACGCCATAGTGATAGTCGGTCACGCACGTCTCCTGATTCTTGTATTGGGTGCGATGATAATGGCGATTGCTTGCGCTTGCGCTTGCGTGCCTTGCCCCGGGAGCCGCTCGACGAAGGAAGGCCGGGCCTGTAGTCAGCTGGTGATCAGGCCGCAGTGATGCAGTCCTGCTCGGCCTGGACGGCGGGCTCGGCGTCTTCGTCGGGCCGCATGCTCGAGCCCAGCACGAACTGGTCGCGGCCGCGCGTCTTTGCCATGTAGAGCGCGCGATCCGCTTCGGCGAACAGGTTGCGCCAGAGGCCATCGCGGCTCGACGGCCCGCCGTGCAGCTGCGCCACGCCGATGCTGACGCTGGCATGCCCGCAACCGGGGCCGTCGCCATCGGGCAAGGCAATCGCCCTGACCTTGCGCAGGATACGGTTGGCAAGCGCCGTGGCCTGGTGTTCGTCGGTATGGGGACAGAGGATGCAGAATTCCTCGCCGCCGTAGCGCGCGGCAATATCCGACGCTCGCCGCGAGTTGTCGAGTGCGGCGGCGATGTCGCGCAGCACCTGGTCGCCGGCATGGTGGCCGTGCCGGTCGTTGACACGCTTGAAATGGTCGACGTCGATCACCAGGCACGACAGCGGATCGCCGTCGCGCTGCCAGCGTGCCACCAGGCCGATGGCGGTCATGTCCAGCGCCCCGCGGTTCAGCAGGCCGGTCAGCGCATCGAGGCGCGCGCCGCTTTCGTTACGGGCGATGATCTGTTCCATCGCCATCAGGCTGAAACCGAACAGGCCCAGCAGCACGGCTACCATCGGCGCCAGCGGCCAGACCGACGCGCTGGTCTGCAGGAAGAACGGCGTGATCGCCAGCCCCTTGAACGCCGCGCCGTAGCTCAGCGCCGCCACCTGGGATCCAAGCAGAACGAGATGGGATGCCAGCACCAGCGGACCGCCGATGCTGGTGCGGCCGCGCCGGCTGCGCAGCATCGTGACAATGGTGCTGAACGAGATCATGGCGAGCATGCCGTACGCCAGGCCATGCAGCAGCAGCCGCCCGTCGGACAGACCGGACATCAGCACCAGCAGTACCAGCGTGACCAGTCCGATGACGCGCAACGGCAGCGCCCGGTCAGCCAGGCCGTAATAGACGCGCACGCCGCGATAGATGGTCAGCCGGCCGATCAGGTAGGCGCCAGCACCCAGCGCGGAAAGCTGCAGCGAATCGCCAGCGGTGCTGGCGGCCACCACCAGGCCGGCACCGGACGCCACCACATGCCCCACGGCCCACAGGCGCCCCGCCTCGCTGGCGCGCAGCGCGAGCACCAGCCCTGCCGCCATGACCAGCGTGCTGGAGAAAACCACCATCATGACGACCAGAATGGTCTGCTGAGCCAGGTGCACGGGAATGGTTTCCTCTTAAAGCTACCGGGGGCGGCTGCCGTTATCCACGTTAACCCTTGCTGGGTGACCCGACGTGAAGAACGGGGATTGAAACGCCGCGACGGGATACGAAGCGGCGAAAGGACGCATCATAGCCCGCACACCGGCCGGGGCGCACCCCCGGCAAGCCGGGTACTCGGCCCATTTTTGCAATGGTTTGCAAAGCGCGGAAAACCGCCAGGCGGAATGCTCAGTCGTCCGGCTGCGGGGTGACTGTCACCGATCCGGCGCTGGCCGGCCTGACGTCCGGGAACGTGCCGCCCATCGCCAGCGTCAACGCGCGGGCGGCATCCAGCACCTGATCTCGGAAAGCCTCGCTGAAACGCGGCGTCGGGCAGGTCAGCGTCAGCGCCCCCTTCAGTTCGCCACCGGGGCCGAATACCGGCGACGACACGCCAGCGATATCGGGGCTGCGGTCGCCCACCATCGCAATCACGCCTTCGTCGCGAATCCGCTGGTAGATCTCGCCGCGTGCCCCGGCAAAGGCGCGCAGCACGCGTCCGCCCGAGCCACGGTTGCGCGGCAGCAGATCGCCGGCGCGGATATGGTCGCGCACCGGCTGTGGCGAATCCACGCGATACAGGCACAGGCGGTGCTCGCCCTGCTCGACGTGGAACGCGGCCGATTCCCGCGTCACGCGCACCAGTTCGCGCAGCGCCGGCACCACCACCTGCTCCAGCGAGAACGACGCCGCATAGACCGCGTTAAGCCGGGCCACTTCCGAGCCCAGCGCGTAGCGGCCATCGGGCAGCCGCTGGATCAGCCGCGCGTGTTCCAGCGAAGCCAGCAGCCGCAGCAGCGTGCTCTTGTACAGGCCACTGCGCTGGGCCAGCTCTGCCAGGCCCAGCGAGGTGTCGCCCTCGCGGAACACCGACAGCACGAACAGCGCCCGGTCAACGGCAATCGCACCGCCATCGGCGGCGTTCTTGTCGGCTTCGGAGAGCTGGGCGGCTTTGCGTGGCATGGTCGGGCGGGCGGGACGGCCAATTGGAACGGGCGTCCACCGTATAGAACGCCCCCGGTGTTGTCAATGCGACCACAGCCGCGCACCAATGCCCGACACGATTGCGGCAATGCCGGTATGATGGCGCCTTCCGGGTTTTCCCTATGTCGTCGTACCAGGCGATCCGGGGCCCGGCCAACCCGCGCCTCCTGAATCACCCATGTCCGCCCCGAGCCATTCCTCGGTCACACCTTCGCATGGCGAATCCGCCACCGACAATGTGACCCGCCGTATCCTTGCCGTCGTTTTCTTCAACTTCATCGCCTATCTGGCGGTGGGCCTGCCGATTGCCGTGGTGCCGGGCTTTGTCCATGGCGACCTGGGCTACAGCGCCGTGCTGGCCGGCCTGGCGGTCAGCATCCAGTACCTGGCAACCCTGATGAGCCGCCCCTGGGCCGGCACGCTGTGCGATACGCAAGGCCCGAAGCGCTCGGTGCTGACCGGGCTGGCGCTGGTCACGGGCAGCGGCGTGCTGACGCTGGTGGCCTCGCTGTTCGCCGGCAGCGACTGGATCGGCCTGGCCTGGCTGCTGGCGGGACGCCTGATGCTGGGCGCAGGCGAAAGCCTGGTCACGACGGGCACCATCGCGTGGGGCATCGGCAGCGCCGGAGCACGGCATACCGCCAAGGTCATCTCGTGGAATGGCATCACCACCTACGGCGCACTGGCCGTGGGCGCGCCGGTTGGCGTGGTGCTGGCCAAATGGGGCGGCCTGGGCACGATCGGCGTGGTCACCACGCTGATTGCCGGCGCGTCGCTGCTGCTGGCGCGCCGCCGCCCGCCGGTGCCGGTGCTCAAGGGCGACCGCCTGCCGTTCCGCAGCGTCTTCCGCGCCATGACGCCGTTCGGCCTGTGCCTGGCACTGGGCTCGGTCGGCTTTGGGGTGATCACGGCGTTCATCACGCTCTACTACAACAGCAAGGGGTGGGATCACGCCGCGCTGGCGCTGACGGCACTGGGCACCTGCTTCGTGCTGACGCGCCTGGTGATGGCCGATGCCATCTCGCGGTTTGGCGGCTACGCCGTGGCGCTGGTGTCGTTTGCCGTGGAAGCCGCCGGCCTGGGCATCATCTGGATGGCCCACGCCCCGTGGCAGGCCCTGGCGGGTGCCGCCGTGGTCGGCTTTGGCTTCTCGCTGGTGTTTCCGGCGCTGGGCATGGAAGCGGTCAAGCGCGTGCCAGCCACCAACCGCGGCTCGGCGCTGGGCGCCTACGCCCTGTTCCTTGATTTCGCGCTGGGCCTGACCGGCCCGGTGGCCGGCTTTATCGCCGCGCAAGGCGACTATCCGGCCGTCTACCTGTTTGCCGCGGTGAGCGCAGTGCTGGCGCTGGTACTGAGCCAGCTGCTGGCCGCGCGGTATCGCGACCAGCTGGCGCCGGCCACCTGATTACAGCCGTTCGCAGCAATACGCCTCGGTGCTGTAGGGGAACGACACCTCGTCGTGGCCCCGCAGCGCCGGATCGGCGTCGATCACCGCGTGCAGGCGCGCACGCACAGCGTCCTGCTCGGGCTGAGGCAACGACGCGATAAAGCTGACCGACATCACGCGGTCGACAATCACCTGCTCAGGCGAGCCGGTATGCGTATAGGGGAAGCGCGTCAGGCCAAGCGGGCCGAAGCCATCGGCCGGGAAGACCTTCTTCCAGTCGCCCTTGTAGAAGCGCGGCGCATCGCCCTCGTAGGGCGTCATGATCTCGGTCAGCCTGGCAACCCAGCCTACCGATTCGTCGCGCACATTCCAGATCAAGCCAAGGCGCCCGCCCGGTTTCAGCACGCGGGCGATTTCCTGCATCGCGGCGGGATTGGCAAACCAGTGAAACGCCTGCGCGCAGACCACGGCGTCCACGCTGGCATCGGGCAATGACATCGACTCCGCGCTGCCCTGTACGGCACGCACCTCCGGCAGCCTGGCCGAAAGCTGGGCGCGCATCGCGTCGACCGGCTCCACGGCGATCACGCTGGCACCGGTGGGCAGCAGCAGGCGCGTGAACTTGCCCGTGCCGGCGCCCAGGTCAACCACGGTTTTGCCGGGCGCCAGCCCTAGCGTGTCGCGCAGCCAGGTGCCGAGTTCGGCAGGATAGTCGGGACGCCCGCGGGCGTAGGTATCGGCCTGGGTCGAGAAGCCCTGGGCCGCAGCATGATGGATCGTCGTCATGACCCCGCACGATACGCCGGCAGCGTGACATCGACAAGTCCTGCCGCCGCACACCCCGGCCCCGGGGGTTGCATCAGTGCTGCAGGCCCCAGCGGCGCACCGTCAGGCGTTCCAGCGTGGTGAACACCAACCCCTCTACGGCCAGCCCGATCAGGATCACCGTCGCCAGGCCGGCGAAGACACGGTCGGTATAAAGCTCGTTGCGGTTCTGAAAAATGTACCAGCCCAGTCCGCCCTTGCCCGACGACGCGCCAAACACGAGTTCGGCCGCGATCAGCGTGCGCCAGGCAAACGCCCAGCCGATCTTGAGACCCGACAGGATGGCCGGCAGCGCCGCCGGCACCAGGATCAGCACCACGTAGCGCAAGCCTCGCAGCCCATAGTTGCGGCCCGCCATGCGCAGCGTTTCGGGCACGCCACGAAACCCGGCATAGGTGTTCAGGGCCAGCGGCCACAGTACCGAATGGACCAGCACGAACACCAGGCTTCCGGTGCCCAGGCCAAACCACAGCAAGGCCAGCGGCAGCAGCGCGATGGCCGGCAGCGGGTTGAACATCGCCGTCAGCGTATCGAGCAGATCGCGCCCGATGCGCGTCGACACCGCCACCGTGGTCAGCACAAACGCCAGCACGATGCCGGCCGCGTAGCCCTGCAGCAGGATCGACAGCGACACCACGGCCTTGCCGGGCAGTTCGCCACTGGCAATGGCGTCGACGAAGGCGCGCGCGGTGGACAGGAACGTTGGCAGCAACAGATCGTTGTCCTGCACGCGGGCGACAACTTCCCAGGCCACGGCCAGCACCAGCAGGATGGCAGCCTTGCGCAGCCAGCCCTGCTGCCACAGCTGCCGGTACCACGGCAGCGCACGGGACAGCGGCACGGCCGTAAAGGGTTCGAGTACGCGCTCGTATTCGGGGCGCAGGGGCGGGAGGATCGTCGACATGGTTCAGGCGATGGGGGCGTTCAGTGCGTGGCAGCGTGGCGGGCGTGGCCCGGCGTGGGGCCCGGCTCGGCCGGTGTATCGAACAGCATGGCGTGGATTCGCTGCGCCGCCTGCTGGAATTCCAAGCTGCCCTGGCTGGCAAGCGAGAACTGGTGGCTGTTCAGCTCGGCGCGCACGCGGCCCGGATGCGGCGACAGCAGCAGGATGCGGCTGCCGACGACCAGCGCCTCTTCGATCGAATGGGTCACGAACAGCAGCGTGAACGCGGCTTCGTCCCACAGCGCCAGCAGTTCTTCCTGCATGCGCCGGCGGGTGAGCGCGTCCAGCGCGGCAAACGGCTCGTCCATCAGCAGCACCTTGGGCCGGGTTGCCAGCGCGCGGGCAATGGCCACGCGCTGCTTCATGCCGCCGGACAGCGTATGCGGATAGGCATCGGCAAAGCCAGCCAGGCCAACCTTGTCCAGAAAATGCATGGCGACGTCGCTGGCCTCCGCCTTCGACAGGCCACGTGCCTGGCGCAGCGGAAACATCACGTTCTGCCTGACGGTCTTCCACGGCGGCAGCTGGTCGAACTCCTGGAACACGACGATGCGGTCAGGGCCCGGCGCCTGCACGCGCTGGCCTTCCAGCCGGATCTCGCCCTCGGCCGGCGGCACAAAGCCGGCCACCGCCTTGAGCAGCGTCGACTTGCCGCAGCCGGACGGCCCCAGCAGCACGAAACGGTCCGACGCATGCACGTCGAAGCTCACGCGGTGCGTGGCACGCACCACGCGCGTGGGCGTACGGTATTCGAGCGATACGCCATCCACCTGCAGCAGCGGCTGCGGATGAGGTACCACGCGCAGGTGAGGATTGCCGTGATTGCCGTCAGCCATGTCAGCTCCCCTGCGCGGTGGCCGGGTCCTGGAAGAAGTAGTCCTGCCAGGATGCCGGGCGGTTCTTGATGGCGCCCACGCGATGCATGAAATCGGCCAGCGGATAGGTGTTCTGCGGCGTGACCTTGAACTGCACCTGCGGGTTCTTGAGGATCTTCACCAGCAGCGCGCGATCGATTTTCGCCTTGTTCACGCGGATGTAGAGGTCGGCGGCGGCTTCGGGGTCCCTGGTCGCGAACGCGGCGGCCTCGGTCAGCGCATCGACAAACGCCCGATAGGTCTTGGGGTTCTCGTTGCGGAATTTCTCGGTGGCGTACAGCACCGTGGCCGAGCTTGGGCCGCCGAGCACGTCATACGAGTTCAGCACGATGCGCGCATTCGGGTTGCCGGCCAGTTCCTGTTCCTGGAACGGCGGGTTGCCAAAGTGGCCAGTGATCTCGGTGCCGCCCGCGATGATCGCCGCGGCGGCGTCGGGGTGCGGCACGGCCACGGTCCATTTGTCGAGCCGGTTGAACTCCTTGTCGCCCCACTGCCTGGCCGCCGCAAACTGCAGCACGCGCGACTGCACCGACACGGTCACCGCCGGCAGCGCAATGCGGTCCTTGTCCGAGAAATCGGCAATCGACTTCACCTTGGGATTGTTCGAGACCAGGTAGTACGGAAAGTTGCCCAGCGATGCCACGCCCTTCACGTTCTGGCGGCCGTGCGTGCGGTCCCATAGCGTCAGCAACGGGCCCACGCCGGCACCGGCGATATCGATGGCACCGGACAGCAGCGCGTCGTTGACCGCCGACCCACCCGACAGCTGCGTCCATTCCACCTTGACGTCAACGCCCTGCTGCTTGCCGTGTTTCTCGATCAGCTGCTGGTCACGCGCTACATTCAACAGCAGGTAGACCACGCCAAACTGCTCGGCAATGCGGATTTTTCCCTCCGCGTGCGCGGTGCCGGTCAAAGCCAGACCGGCGGTCAGGACGGCCAGCGTGGCACGGCGGGCAAAGGGGGTGGCAAACGATAGAACTGACTTGCGGACTGACATGCAAAAGACTCCGGGGACGCTGGAATTGAATTGGGAACAGACTTAGAACGGCGTATCGCCTTCGATCGTGGTGCGAAACATCACGCGGCGCAGGTGGTCGGGCGTACCTGCCGCCAGATGCAGCAGCGAGCGGTTGTCCCAGAACACCAGGTCGTGCTGGCGCCACTGGTGGCGATAGACGTACTCGGGCTGCACGCTGTGCGCGAACAGCGCGTCGAGCAGCGCACGGCTTTCGTCGTCGGGCAGGCCGACAATCTTCGTCGTGAAATGCTCGCTGACGAACAGCGCGCGGCGACCGGTCTCAGGATGAGTGCGCACTACCGGATGCACCACGGGCTTGACCTGCGCGATCTGCTCCGGCGTCAGGTTCGGCCGCCACGGGCTGCGCTTCTGCAGTTCGGCGTAGCGTGCCAGGTAGGTGTGCTCGGCGGTCAGCCCTTCGATCTTCTGCTTCAACGCCGCCGGCAGCCCATCGTATGCGGCGTGCATGTTGGCAAAGAGCGTGTCGCCGCCTTCGGGCGGCAGTTCGATGGCATGGAGCAGCGACCCCAGGCTCGGCGTTTCCTTGTACGACAGGTCCGAGTGCCAGAAGTGGCCCGCGTCGCCAAGCCCGATCGGCTTGCCGTCCTTCAGCACGTTGGACACGATCAGGATTTCAGGGTGATCGGCCAGCTGGAACTGGTGCAGCACGTGGATCTGCAGCGGGCCAAAGCGTCGGCTGAACGCAATCTGCTGGGCCGGTGTGATGCGCTGGTCGCGAAACACCACCACGTGGTGATCCAGGTGAGCGCGATGGATGCGCTGGAAGTCCTCGGCGGACAGGGGCTGGTCGAGATCGAGCCCGATCACTTCCGCACCGAGTGCGGCATCCAGCGGTCGGATCTCGAAATCCTGCGCGGTATCTACGGCGGCAAACGTCATGGCAATTCATGGCCTTGGGGGAAGCACAAGCCTTGCACTCTAGGGAGCCTCGATGCCGCACACAACGAATCAAATCGCGCGCCGTTATGCGGCCAGCGCATATGGGTGCCGTGGCGCAGCTTCCGCATAAGCAAGCGCACTTTCCTTCGTTCCCGTGCCGTGCCGCGTTCCTTACGCTGACAGATTGGTTATTTCGAAGGAAGCCGCAATGTCATCCCCCAACACCACCCGCCGGCGCATCGTGCTGGGCGGCATGGCCAGCCTGGGCGCCGCCATCGCGCCTGCCATCACGTCAACCGCAGCGCTGGCCGCCGACACGCCCGAGACGCTGCGCATCGGCTACCAGAAGTCGTCGACGCTGATGATCTGGCTGAAGTCGCGGCAGGTACTGGAGCAGGCACTGGCGTCGCGCAAGGTCAGCGTGCAATGGCACGAATTCACGTCGGGGCTGCCGCTGCTGGAATCGCTCAATGTCGGCAACCTGGACCTGACCGCGGACGTGGCCGATGCCGTGCCGCCGTTCGCGCTGGCTGCCGGGGCCAGCATGACGTACTACGCCATCGAATCGCCATCGCCCAACGCGCAGGCCATCGTGGTGCGGCACGCTTCGTCGATCCGCTCGGTCGCGCAGCTCAAGGGCCAGCGCGTGGCGTTCTCGAAGGGTGCCGGTGCGCACTACCTGCTGCTGGAAGCATTGAATGAAGCGGGCCTGTCGATGCGCGACATCGAACCCGCGTACCTGACACCGGCCGATGCCCGTGCGGCGTTCGAGCGCGGCAGCGTGGCCGCCTGGGTGATCTGGGACCCGTTCCTGGCAGCGGTGCAGCGCCAGGCCAATGCGCGCATCCTGCGCGACGGTGCGAAGCTGTCGAGCTACCGGCGCTTCTATCTTGCCGCCACCCCGTACGCCAAACGCCGGCCCGACGTGCTGGCCACGGTCTATGGCGAACTGCGGCGCGCGGGCGAATGGGTCAAGGCCAACCCCGCCGAGGCCGCCGCATGGCATGCGCCGCTGATCGGCCTTGACGCGGCCACTGTCGAAGCCGCCAACGCACGCCGCACCTACCAGGTACAGCCCGTGGACGCCGCCGCGCTCGACGAACAGCAGCGCATCGCCGATGCGTTCGCCAGCCAGGCCATCCTGCCGCGCAAGGTCACCGTGGCCGCATCGCCGGTGTGGAAGCCGGCGTAAATGGAGTGAAGTTTCTCCCCTCTCCGCCGGAGAGGCGAGACAACTGTCAAGCTTGACGCCGTGCGCCACCGCACGCCCCATCCCCTGTTCCGTGCCCTATAGTCGAAGGCAGCAGCGTCCACAAGATGCTGCGCCGCACAGGACACAGCGAACCACAAGGGGACCACCACATGGGCACTGTTGCGCGCTTTGACATCGGCTTTACCCGCTACCTCTCCCCCGAGGGCACGCCCGCCCCGGATCTTCCCGCCTTCGCCCGCGACCCGGCCGCCCTGCTGCCGCTGTATCGCGCCATGGTGCTCACCCGGCAGTTCGACCTCAAGGCCATCGCCATGCAGCGTACGGGCCAGATCGGCACGTTTGCATCGGCGCTGGGCCAGGAGGCCATCGGCGTCGGGGTTGCCACGGCCATGCGGCCCGACGACGTACTGATACCGTCCTATCGCGACCATGCCGCGCAGTTTGTGCGCGGCGTCACGATGACGGAGAGCCTGCTGTACTGGGGTGGCGACGAACGGGGCAGCGGATTTGCGGCAGTGCCGCACGACTTCGGCAATTGCGTGCCCATTGGCACGCAGGTCGGCCATGCGGCCGGCGTGGCCTATGCATTCAAGCTGCGCCGGCAGCCGCGCGTGGCGGTCTGCATCATAGGTGACGGCGGCACGTCCAACGGGGCGTTCTACGAAGGCATGAACATGGCCGGCGCATGGCAGGCGCCGCTGGTGATCGTCATCAACAACAACCAATGGGCCATCTCGATGCCACGTGCCAGGCAGACGGCGGCCGCCACGCTGGCGCAGAAGGCTGTCGCCGCCGGCATTCCCGGCGAGCAGGTGGACGGCAACGACGTGATTGCCGTGCGCGAGCGCGTGGGCGACGCCATCGAACGTGCGCGCGACGGCGCCGGCCCGGCGCTGATCGAGGCCGTAACCTACCGGCTGGGCGACCACACCACGGCCGACGATGCGTCGCGCTATCGAGACGACACCACGGTCAAGGAAGCCTGGCAGCACGAGCCCGTCAAACGGTTGCGCGACTACCTGGCAAGCGTGGGCGCCTGGGACGCCGGGCATGAGGAAGCGCTGATCCGCGAATGCCAGGAGGCCGTGGGCGCCGCCGTCGAGGCCTACCTGCAGCTGCCCCACCCCGATGTCTCGGCGATGTTCGATTGCCTCTACGAGACGCTGCCGGCCGCGATGGCCGAGCAGCTCGATACCGCGCAACGCTACGCCGCACTGCACCGGGAGACCGATCATGGCTGAACTGCATATGGTGGAGGCGGTCAACCTGGCGCTGGCCCATGCGCTGGAGCACGACCCCGACGTGGTGCTGCTGGGCGAGGACATCGGCGTCAACGGCGGCGTGTTCCGCTCGACGGTCGGCCTGCAGCAGCGCTTTGGCGAGGCGCGCGTCATCGACACGCCACTGGCCGAGGGCGGCATCGTCGGCGCGGCCATCGGCATGGCGGCGATGGGGCTCAAGCCGGTGGCCGAGATCCAGTTCGCCGGCTTTATCTATCCGGCCATCGACAACATCCTGAACCACGCCGGGCACCTGCGGCATCGCACGCGCGGCCGGCTCAGCTGCCCGCTGGTGGTACGTGCGCCCAGCGGGGCCGGCATCCACGCGCCCGAGCACCATTCCGAAAGCCCCGAGGCGCTGTTCGCGCATATCCCGGGGCTACGCGTGGTCATGCCATCGTCGCCGGCCCGCGCCTATGGCCTGCTGCTGGCCGCCATCCGCGACCCCGATCCCGTGATCTTCTTCGAGCCAACCCGGCTCTATCGCCTGTTCCGGCAGGAGGTGGAGGACACCGGCGAGGCGCTGCCGCTCGATGCCTGCTTCACGCTGCGCGACGGCACGGATATCACATTGGTCAGCTGGGGCGCCATGGTGCAGGAAACCCTGGCCGCCGCCGACCAGCTGGCCGACGATGGCATCTCTGCCGCCGTGATCGACGTCGCCACGCTCAAGCCACTGGACATGGAGACCATCCTGGAATCGGTGGCACAGAGCGGCCGCTGCGTGATCGTGCACGAGGCCCCGCGCACGGCCGGTGTCGGGGCCGAGATCGCCGCGAACCTGGCCGATGCCGGGCTCTATTCGCTCAGCGCGCCGGTGCAGCGCGTGACCGGCTACGACACCGTGGTGCCGCTGGCACGGCTGGAGCACAGCTACCTGCCGTCGGTGGCGCAGATCGTGGATGCGGCGCGGCGCGCGCTCGACGCCGGCTAGGCACAGCCAACCAGGAGACAACGATGCGGATCTTCAAGCTGCCCGACCTGGGCGAAGGCCTGCAGGAAGCCGAGATCGTGACGTGGCACGTGAAACCCGGCGATACCATCCAGGCCGACCAGCCGCTGCTGTCGGTGGAAACCGCCAAGGCCATCGTCGAAATCCCGTCGCCGTTCGGCGGGCAGGTGGCGAAGCTGTTCGCGCAGCCCGGCGACATCGTCCACCTGGGCGCCCCGCTGGTGGGCTTCGAGGGCGCCGGCGCGGCCGACGATGCGGGCACCGTGGTCGGCAACGTCAAGGTGGGCACCCACGTGGTGCGCGAAGGCGAGACGCGCGTGGGGGCCACCGGCATCCAGGGCGGCCATGGCCTCAAGGCCACGCCCGCGGTGCGCGCGCTGGCGCGCAAGCTGTCGGTGGACCTTGCCATGGTGACGCCATCGGGCCGCGACGGCGTGATCACCGCCACCGACGTGCAGCGGGTCGCCACGACGCTGGCCGAGATCGGCCCCGCCGAAGTGGTGCGCGGCGTGCGGCGTGCCATGGCCCAGAACATGGCGCGGGCGCAAAGCGAGGTTGCGGCGGCCACGGTCATGGACGACGCCGACCTGCACGCCTGGCAAACCGTGGGCAGCACGGCCAGCGGGCATGACATCACGATCCGCCTGGTGCGGGCACTGGTGGCCGGGGTGCGGGCCGAGCCCGCGCTGAATGCCTGGTACGAAGGCCGCACCGGCCGGCGCCACCTGCTCGAACGCATCGATGTGGGCATTGCTGCGGACCTGCCCGAAGGGCTGTTCGTGCCGGTGCTGCGCAACGTGGGCAAGCGCGATGCCGCCGATTTGCGCAACGGGCTGGACCGCATGCGGGCCGACATCAAGGCGCGCACCATCGCCCCGGAGGAAATGCGCGGCAATACCATCACGCTGTCTAACTTCGGCATGATTGCCGGCCGCTATGCCGCACCGATCGTGGTGCCGCCCACGGTAGCCATCCTGGGCGCCGGCCGCATCCGTGACGAAGTGGTGGCCGCCGGCGGCCAGCCCGCCGTGCATCGCGTGATGCCGCTGTCGCTGACGTTCGACCACCGCGTGGTCACTGGCGGCGAGGCGGCGCGCTTCCTGCGGGCGGTCATCGTCGACCTTGAGCGTCCGGACTAGGGAGTGACGCACGCGATACCGGGCACCTTCCGCCATCGGCAGGAGCGCATTCGTCACCGGCTGTTCCTATACTGGATAGCCCCGGCGCGACGGCCACCGCGCGTGCCGGACCTCCCATCCATCACTGCATTCCACCCTGAAGGAGCCAGACCATGGCCATCCGCATTGGCGAGACCGCCCCGGATTTCACCGCAGAGACCACCGAGGGCAAGATCAACTTCCACGAATGGATCGGCGACAGCTGGGCCATCCTGTTCTCGCATCCGAAGGATTTCACGCCGGTCTGCACCACCGAACTGGGCTACATGGCCAAGCTGAAGCCCGAGTTCGACAAGCGCAATACCAAGATCATCGGCCTGTCGATCGACCCCGTGGGCGACCATTCGCGCTGGGCCAAGGACATCGAGGAAACGCAGGGCACCGCCGTGAACTACCCGATGATCGGCGACCACGACCTGGCGGTAGCCAAGCTCTACGACATGATCCACCCCGAGGCCAGCGGCAGCGGCCCGCGCACCGCCGTGGACAACGCCACGATCCGCTCGGTGTTCTGGATCGGCCCTGACAAGAAGATCAAGGCCATGCTGGTCTATCCCATGAGCGCCGGCCGCAATTTCGACGAGGTACTGCGCCTGCTCGATTCGCTGCAGCTCAACGCCAGGCACGCGGTGGCCACGCCCGTGAACTGGAAACCCGGCGACGACGTGATTATCCCCACCTCGGTTTCCGATGAAGATGCCAAGAAAAAATATCCGGACGGATTCAAGACGCTGAAGCCGTATCTGCGTACGGTGGCGCAACCGAAGTAAATCACGCCGACTAACTCATCCGGATGAGTACCCGGTGCGGTATACCTGTTTGAGTTAGTCCATCTGGCCTGTGGAACTATCCACAGGTTGCGTGGATAATCGCCCTCTTGACAGCCCGCAAACCCGCGCCAGCATTGAGGGGAGCTGGACTGCCTTTTTTTTGGGCAAACGTCGTTGCGGGGGATTTATTGCCTTCGGCGGCGATTTATGCAGGGCGCCGCAGGACATGAAGAAGAGGCTCCCCTCTCCTACTTGAGAGAGAGCGGTTGGGGCAGAAGGGATGGCCGCTCAAGATGCGGCCTGTTGCAATTCGAATTGCTGCGCCCGCTTCCCCGGCCCCTCTCCCGTTTCGCGGGAGAGGGGAGAATCAAGCATGCGCCGGCGTGCTTACGGATGCCGCGCCAGCACGCCGCGGATCGTATCGGCCAGGTCCTTTGCCAGGAACTTCGACACGTAGGCGTCTGCGCCCACCTTGCGGACGTGTTCCTCGCTGGCCTCGCCCGACAGCGACGAGTGGATGATCACGGGCAGCGACTTCAGCCGTGCATCGGCCTTGATCTTGCGCGTCAGCGTGAAGCCGTCCATCTCGGGCATTTCCAGGTCGGTCAGCACCAGCGCCACTTCGTCGCGGATCGGCCGGCCCTGGCTGGCCGTCAGTTCGGCGATCTGTCCCAGCATCTCCCAGGCTTCCTGCCCGGTCTTGGTCATCACCACCTGCACGCCCATCGCCTTCAGGCCATTTTCGATCAGGCCGCGCGCCAGCGCCGAGTCGTCGGCACACAGGATCTTGCTGCCCGGACGCAGGTTCAGTTGCGGGCCCACCGTGGCGGGGTCGACGTCCGGCTGGCGGGTCGGCAGTACGTCGCGCAGGATCTGCTCGACATCCAGCACCTGCACCAGGCGCGGGTTGTCGCCGCCGACATCGAGCTTGGCGATGCTGGTCACCAGCCCGCCCTTGACGCTGTTCTCGGCCGAGATCACCTGGCTCCAGTCCAGTCGTACGATCTCCTCGACGGCCTCGACCGCAAAGCCCTGGGTCGAACGTGCATACTCGGTCACCAGCATGATGTTCAGGCCCGACTTCGGCGAGCATTCCAGCAGGCGCGGCAGGTCGATGACCGGAATCACCTGGCCGCGGATATCGGCCATGCCCAGGATCGATGGCTCGGCCCCCACCACCGTGGTGACCGGCGGCATGACCAGGATTTCCCGGACCTTGAAAACGTTGATGCCGAACAGTTCGGACTGTCCGCTATGCGTCGCATCGCCAAGTCGGAACAACAGCAACTCGAACTGGTTGTTGTTGGTCAGGTTGGTGCGCTCGTCGATGTCTCTCATCGCGCTGGTCATGCTCTGGCTCCGCTTCGGCTCGGTATGTGTGGATATGGGTGTTGCCATGGGGCTATCGGCGCCCCTGCCGTGACCTTTAGCCCGACATGCGCCACCGGCGCCCGTTGTGACGCATTGGTGGCCTCCGTGGCTGCACTTTTGGGCCGATACAGTGTGCCGGCAGGCCATTGAGGGAAATCCCTGAGCCGTTCCAGGCACCGGCCAGCCGTGGTTATTCGGTCGCCGGCATGTTCCGCATGTCGCACCAATGATGAACATGGCGGATGGCTCGCCTACCTTTGAGCCTCGCCGGATCCCGCCCGTCAGAGGCAGCGGACCGGCACCCGGCCAGAGTGGCCGGACACCGAGGAACGAGACACCCGCACCCCTTGCCGATGCCAACGGGAACTCCGCCCTCGCACACCCGGAACCACGTGAGACAAGGCTGACGCCCGATCCGTACGCGGACGCGCGCAGCGCCCCAGCAAGGAGACAGACCATGATCGAACAGCCGTATCCGTCCGTAACGGACGTGGACGCTGCGCCGCCGCAGGCCAGCGGCAAGCTCGACCAGTATTTCGAGATCAGTTCACGCGGCAGCACGCAGCGCCGCGAGGTGCTGGCTGGCGTCACCACCTTCATGGCGATGGTCTATGCCGTGTTTGTCGTGCCCGGCATGCTGGGCAAGGCCGGCTTCGACACCAGCGCCGTGTTCGTGGCCGTCTGCCTGACCACGGCATTCGGCTCGCTGCTGATGGGTCTGTGGGCCAAGCTGCCGATTGCCATCGGCTGTGCCATTTCGCTGACGGCCTTCATGGCCTTCGGCCTGGTGCTGGGCCAGAAGCTGTCGCCCGCGGTGGCGCTTGGCGCGGTATTCCTGATGGGCGTGGTGTTCACGGCCATCTCGGTTACCGGCGTGCGCTCGTGGATCCTGCGCAACCTGCCCGCTGGCGTGGCACACGGCGCGGGCATCGGCATCGGCCTGTTCCTGCTGCTGATCGCATCCAATGACGTGGGCCTGGTGGTGAAGAACCCTGGCCCCGGACTGCCGGTAGCGCTGGGCCACATCACGGCGTTCCCGGTGATGATGTCCGTGCTGGGCCTGGCCGCGATCTTCGGCCTGGAGCGCCGCCGCGTGCCGGGCGGCATCCTGCTGGTGATCGTCGCGATCTCCGCACTGGGCCTGTTGTTCGACCCGGCCGTGAAGTACACCGGCGTGTTCGCGCTGCCGTCGCTGTCCGCACCGGGCCACGCGTCGCTGATCGGCGCCATGGACATTCGCGGCGCGCTGTCGGCCGCCGTGCTGCCCAGCGTGCTGGCACTGGTGATGACCGCGGTCTTCGACGCCACCGGCACGATCCGCGCCGTGGCCGGCCAGGCCAACCAGCTAGACGCCACGGGTCGCATTCACAACGGTGGCCGCGCACTGACCGCCGACTCGGTCAGTTCGATCTTCTCGGCATTCTTTGGCGGCGCACCGGCTGCGGCGTATATCGAATCCACCGTTGGCGTCGCCGCTGGCGCACGCACCGGCCTGGCTGCCGTGACCGTCGGCCTGCTGTTCCTGGCTGTGATGTTCTTCTCGCCGCTGGCCGGACTGGTGCCGTCGTATGCCACGGCGCCCGCGCTGATGTACGTGGGCCTGCTGATGCTGTCCAGCGTGTCGCGCCTGCACATGGATGACATGGTCGACTCGCTGTCCGGCCTGGTCTGCGCCGTGTTCATCGTGCTGACCTGCAATATCGTCACCGGCATCATGCTCGGCTTCTGCACGCTGGTTATCGGCCGCATCGTCGCGGGCGAATGGCGCAAGCTCAATGTCGGCACGGTGGCCATTGCAGTGGCGCTGGCCGCTTTCTATGCAGGAGGCTGGGCCATCTGACAGAAGGCCACGCGCCGATTACCCGATAGCATGCCGTCGACGGTCGATTGCCATCGATTGCCACGACGGCAGCAACGAAGTCTCCTCCACCTGGGATAACCGGTGGATTTCCTGGCCCCCGGGACTTTCCCCCGGGGGCTTTTTTTAATGGCGCGGCGCGCGTGCCATGCCTGTCCCATCGGCGCGCAAATCCAGGCTGCGGTTAATCGGCCTGCATTTCGGGAATCGAGTTTTGCTTTCCTGTTGTCGGCCCCACTTGGTCAGGCCCATTTGGCAGAAAGGTCCCGATTCCGGCTCCCGAAAGCATGACAAAAATATCAATGCTGACAACAATGAAAGTTGCCGGCCGCGCCACGCACGAATTCGGAACGGTTGCCACAGTCTTCGCCAGGTAAAAATCGCCTTCGATTTTTCAAGACGGCATATCGGCGGATTTACGAATATCCGGCGCCACAAGGTTGCTTCCGATTGCCGATTCTGGTTAGGATGCGGACCTGCGCCACTGGCAAAACACCGAGCCGGTGCCAAAGCAATCAGGAACAATCCGATAAAAAGCGGGATGGCATGCTGACATGGCGCCAACCCGGTCACGATTTTGTCGCGCTTCACGTTTGAATTCGCGTTTGAATCGTGCTTTTTCGGATAATTCTTGTAATATTTTTGTTATGCGGATCGCATTGCAGCCGTACGCAACGCGCCGCCAATCTGAACGGGGATCCAGAAATGCCAACTTACAAGCAACTGCTGGCTGAAAAAGAAGCACTGGAAGCAAAGCTCAGCGAAGTGCGCGCCAATGAGGTGGCCAGCGTGGTCGAGCAGATTCGCCAACTGATGGCCGATTATGATCTGACCGTCGAAGATATCGCCCCGAAACGCCGTCGCGGTCGTCCGGCCGGTAGTGGCGCGGCACGCAAGCCGGCGGCGGCGGCACTGCCGCCCAAGTATCGCGACCCGAAGACCGGCAAGACCTGGTCGGGCCGCGGCCGCGCACCGGCATGGCTGGGCAAGCGCCCCGAGCGCTTCCTGATCGAACAGGCCTGATCCCGGATCGATTCGCGGGGCGCGCCGCCTAGCGCGTCCCCGTTCCTGCCCCGACCCCTGCCTTTGATACTCCCCCTGCTCCGGCGTCGCACAGGTATTCCGGCCTCAGCGCCCTGAACCCCTGCTGCGTGGGCTCCTGCACCACCGTTGCACCCCCTTCCGCATCCGGCTGCAGCCGCAGCACGCGCGCCGTGCATTGCGTCGCGGCGTCGTCGCGCATATACCGGATTTCATATTGCCCGCTGGCCTGCGGGACGAACGACACCCCTGCCGCACAGCGCGCATCGTCGGCCGGCGGCGCGGCGTACGACGTCACCGCGACATAGATTCGCTTGCCCGGCAGGACCTTGCGCTCGCGCGTGCGCGACGGCGGCTCCGGCGGAATGCCGACCATGTCCAGCGTCGAGTCGCGCCCCATCGATGCCAGCTGCTTGCCCATGCCGGCCAGCACCTGCGGACGCGGCGACGGACACTTCGCCGGGTCCAGCACGTTGAACGTCGTCCGGTCGTCGGTGCTGGTCATCAGGCGTACGCTGGCATAGGGCACGCCTGACGGAACGCGGTAATATGACACGCAGCCCCCCAGCGGCAAGGCCAGGGCGACGGCAACAGGCACGGCGGCAAGCGGAATCCTGCACATAGCGGACGCGAAGCTGACAGTTAACCGAGGTTGGTGCCAGAGCATAGCCTTTCAACGGCCGCGCGGACGTGGGCTGGACCACGCTGGGGATATCCACAGTTTCTGTGGATATCCTGCCATTCCAACCCGCCGAGGCCCAGTCTGTGCGGCATCGCACCGGACTGCCCAAGAATTAGGCAACCGCCCCGCCGCACAAACCGCTCCCTGACACACGGCCGCAACAAAGGACTCTAGGTCAGGTTCGCGCCGAACCCAAGTCCGGCATGCCGGGCGGCGCCACGCTCCAGTGCTCGGCCAGGAAATCCACGAACGCCCGCACACGCGGCGGCACCAGCCGGCGCTGCGGCATCACCGCGTAGATGCCCGTGACGGCAATGGGATGGTCGGGCAGTACCTGCACCAGCCGGCCCGCCCGCAGGTCATCGCAGACATGCCAGGTGGAATGCATGGCGATCCCGAATCCCGCCAGCGCCGCATCGGCCAGCAGCTCGCCGGTATTGGCCTCGACCCTGCCGCGCACCCGGACCGCGATCTCGCCGCCCTTGCCATCGTCGAAACGCCAGACATCCGACCGCCCCTGCGCACCGACCAGGACCAGGCACTGATGCCGGGCCAGGTCCTGCGGGGTCGTGGGCCAGCCGTGCTCGCGCAGGTAGCCGGGCGACGCGCATAGCAGACGCTGGTTGTCCGCCAGCTTGCGGGCCACCAGCGTGGAATCCTCGAGCGATCCGATGCGGATGGCGAGGTCGAAGCCGCTGCTGACCAGATCGAGCACGTGGTCGGTCAGGTGGACGCTGACGTTGACCCCGGGATAGCGGCGCAGGAATTCCGTCAGCAGCGGCGATACGTACTGGCGCCCGAACGACGCCGAGGTGGTCACGCGCAGCGTGCCCGTGATGCCGGACCCGGACTGCCGCAACGAGCCCGACAGCGCCTCCAGGTCTTCCACCAGCGCCCGCCCCTGCTCGGCCAGCACTGCGCCTTCCGGCGTAGCGTGCAGGCGGCGCGTGGTGCGATGCAGCAACCGGACCCCCAGATCGCGCTCCAGCCGCTGCAGGCGCTGGCTGGCCACCGCCACCGAGATGTCCAGGCTGCGCGCTGCCGCGCTGATCGACCCTTGGTCCAGCACCCGCAGAAATAGTCCGATGTCTGCAATGCGATCCATGATTCTCAACAAAGTCTTGAAACTGATTATGGATATTGCCCGTTTTTCAGAAGATGGAAAAGGCCGACACTGCGGCCTTTCCCGCCATCCAACCGTCGGCCATGAGCCGGCTCCCACTGGAGAAATTGCCATGGCTGCGCCCCCTTCCACCCCCAACGCCGGCCCGCGCACGCGGATGCCCGCGGCCCTGTATGCCCTGACCGCCGGATCCTTCGGCATCGGTTGCGCGGAATTCGTCATCATGGGTCTGCTGCTGCAGGTGTCGGCCGACCTTGGCGTGACCATCGCCTCGGCCGGCATGCTGGTGTCGGGCTATGCGCTTGGCGTCTTTGCCGGCGCGCCCGTGCTGACGCTGCTGACCCGCCGCATGCCCCGCAAGGCGGTACTGATGGCGCTGATGATCATCTACACCGTCGGCAATGCCGCCTGCGCGCTGGCGCCCGACTACACCACGCTGATGATTGCCCGCGTGGTGACGTCGCTCACGCACGGCACGTTCTTTGGCGTCGGCGCCGTGGTCGCCACGGGCCTGGTGCCGGCCAACCGTCGTGCTTCGGCCATTTCGGTGATGTTCTCGGGGCTGACGCTGGCGACGCTGCTCGGCATGCCGGCCGGTGCGTGGCTGGGCCTGCAGTTCGGCTGGCGTTCGACGTTCTGGGCCATGACGGCAATCGGGCTGGTGTCGCTGACGGTGATCGCGCTGCTGGTGAAGACCAGCCGTGACGACACCGCACCCGTGCGGCTGGTCGACGAACTGAAGACCATCGGCCGCCCGCAGGTCCTGCTGGGACTGCTGATGACCGTGCTGCAGGCGCTTGGCACTTTCGCCGTCATCACCTATATCCAGCCGCTGCTGACGCGCGTCACGGGCTTTGCCGAAAGCGCGGTATCGCCGATTCTGCTGCTGTTTGGCGGCGGCATGATCATCGGCAATATCCTCGGCGGACGCATGGCCGACCGCCGGCCCACCGGCGCCCTGCTTGGCGCGCTGCTGGCGCTGACGGTGGTGCTGGCGAGCATGACGCTGTCGGTGCACAACCATACGGCAGTCGTGGTCTTTGTCGGCGTGCTGGGCATCGCGGCCTTCTCGACGGTGTCGCCGCTGCAGTTGCGCGTGCTGCGCCACGCCCAGGGCGCGGGCCAGAACCTGGCGTCGAGCTTCAACATCGCGGCCTTCAATCTGGGCAACGGACTCGGCGCATGGCTGGGTGGCACGGTGGTGGACCACGGGCCCGGCCTGCAGGCCCTGCCATGGATCGCGGCCATCGCCCCGTTGGCGGCGCTGGGCATCGCCCTGCTGGCCGTGCGCATGGAGCGCAGCGCATCGGGCAAACCCGGGGCGTACCATCTCGATCCGGCTTGATAACCGTCAACAAGGTCGCGACCGAACTTCACGATCATGCCCGCATGCTGCGGGCGTGCTCCGGTTCGTCGCAATACATGGCGCCTGCGCATCGACCCTGTGCACCCCTTTCGCACAGTTCCGATAGCAAAACACCCCGCTCGCCATGTACGACGCCATGTTCGACGAAAACGACCTCTACAACCGCATCCAGGACGACTTCCCGCTTCACATGCGGCCCTACCAGGCCGCTGGCGAAGCCTTCGATCTTTCGGAGCACGCCCTGCTCAGCCTGCTGGCCCGCGACGTCGGCAACGGGCGCATCAGCCGCATCGGCGCCGTCTTTGCGCCCAACACCATCGGCGCCAGCACCGTGGCCGCGTTGTCGATACCGCTGGCACGCATCGACCGCGTGGTCGAGCGCATCAACGGTGATCCCGATATCAGCCAGAGCCATGCACGCGAGGGCCATCGCTACAACCTCTGGTTCGTGGCCGGCGCGCGAGACCGTCCCACGCTCGACGGCGTGCTGGCCCGCCTTGCCAACGATATCGGCCAGCGGCCCATCGACCTGCCCCTGGAACGCGAATACCGCACCGACCTGGGCCTGCCGCTGGGCGTGACCCGCAGCGCGCGCCGCGCACCGCTGCAGCCGTTACAGGTGTTGAATACCCCGGTACGGCCCGATCTCGATGAAGCAGACTGGCGGCTGGCCGCCGCGCTGGAGTCCGGCCTGACGCTGACACCGCAGCCGTATCACGCGCTGGCGCGGCGTACCGGACTGGCACTGTCGGAAACGCTGGCACGGCTGGCAAGATGGCGCAGCGCGGGCGTGATCCGCCGCTTTGGCGCCATCCTGCGGCATCGCCCCTTTGGCTATACCCACAATGTGATGTGTGTCTGGAACGTGCCCGATGCACGTGTGGATGCGGTCGGCCTGCGGCTCGCCCATGTGCCGCAGGTCACCATGTGTTTCCGGCGCACGCGCCGGCTACCCGCGTGGCAGTACAACCTGTTTGCGATGATCCACGCCCGCAGCGCCAATGAACTGCACAACACGCTGGCGCGCTTCGACTCCGTGGGCGGGCTGGCCGACGCGCCGTGCGCGGTGCTGCAGGCCAACCAGTGCTACAAGCAGCGCGGCACCCGCTTCGGGGGCGCCATGCCCGAGTTCTGATTCGGTTCAGGCGCCGCGCGGCTCGGGGAACAGCAGCGACAGCCGCTGCGCGAGTGCGCCCAGCCACTCGGGCCGCGGCGCTGCATCGAGCCAATACTTGACTTCAAGCCCCAGCGCCGTGTCGCCGCGAATCGACAGACGGCGCTGGAAAAACAGCGTATCGGTGTCGGCATCGCCGCTGATCAGCCGCAGATAGCTCAGCGCCGCCGCGTGCAGCGTCAGGTCGGTTTCCCGGCCATCGAACGGGCCCGGCAGGAAGCGGCCATTGGCACACTGGAAGCGCACCTCCAGCCCCACATCGTCAACCGTCAGCGAAAACGTGCGGCCATCCAGCGCGGCCGGCGGCTCCATCCAGCCTGCGCGACGCATGGCCTCCAGTGCCACGACCAGCGGTGCGGCGCGCATCGGCGCGGGCATATGCCGATGCACGCGCGTCATCATCGATTTCAGTATCGTCATGCGGCAGCCCCTTCCTGCGACAGCCAGTGAATGCCCGGCTTGCCGCTCCAGTAACCATTGCTCGGTGCCGCACCAGCCGGCATCACGGCACCTGGCGAAGCCGCGCGTTCTCCGCGTCGGATCGCATCGAGATGGGCAATCACTTCGAACGTACCCGTGGCATGCGGACTGATACGGGCGTATTCGATGCCGGCCGCGGCCATCTGCGGCACCTGCGCGCACAGATCAAGGCAGGTGGCCGACTGCGTCTGGATGCCGTTGAGCGTAAAGAAGTCCTGGCCTTCGCCGGTCGTGGCCACAAGGCCGTCGGGATACTCGATGCAGCGGAATTCGCAGGCGTCCTTGCGCAGCCGGTGATGCCGCGCCGTAAAGCAGCGCGCCGAAAACGCCAGCGGCATGCGCCCCCAGACCATCGCCTCCAGCGCCAGCCCCGCCGGGCGGGCCGCAGCCAGTGCCGCCATCGTCGTGCCATCCATCTCCACCGGCACCACGCAGCCCTGCGCGCCCAGTCCGGCCAGCCAGGCCAGCGTGTCGGCGTGATAGACATTCAGGTGCGGGCCACCGATAAAGGGGCGCCCGGCCATGCCATGCACGGCGCCCAGGTCGTTGGCCTCCACGAGAAAGTCCTCCTGTGCGCAGACCCGGCGCATCACCGCGATATCGCTGTCCGACTCGACCAGCACCGGCGTGGACAGCACCACCTGCTTGCCGGCATCGCGCAGCATCTGCGCCACCTCGATCCAGTCGGCCAGGCGCATCTCGTGCCGGCGTGTGCAGACGGCCTCGCCCAGATAGACGCGCTCGACCGCCGTATCGGCGATCGATGCATAGAACTCCAGCACCGTCGCGCGCGGCCAGTAGTACAACAGCGGACCGAGCGCGATGCGGATCGGCCCGGGATTCAGTGAGGTAGTTGTTGCCATGTTGGAACTGGAATTGGGCAGGTATTCGGTGAGAGCGGAAAGGCGGTGCCAGTCCGCCGGAACAAGGGATTACCGCCAGGGACGGTCGTAGGCGCCCTGCGTCACCTGGTCGCCCTCGGCATGGCGGCCGAGCGTGGCCTGCCAGTCCTGGCGCGGGACAAACCGTTTAGGGTCGCGGCAGGCGTCGTCGATGGCGGCGCGCAGCACGCCCACCACGTCGGCCACATAGCGCGGGCTGCGCTGGCGCCCTTCGATCTTGATGGCCGCGATGCCGATATCGATCAACGACGGCAGCAGCGACACCGCATTGAGGCTGGTGGGCTCCTCCAGCACGTAGCCGCGTTCGTCCTCCACCGTGAACCGGCCCTTGCACAGCGTGGGATAGCCGGCCGGCTCGCCCGGGGCATAGCTGTCGATCAGGATGCCCGACAGCCGCGCGTGCATCGTGCCCTCCTGCTCGTCCCAACGCACGGCATGGGCCGGCGAGCAGACGCCCTTGTTATTGGGCGAATCGCCCGTGGCGTACGACGACAGCAGGCAGCGGCCCTCGGCCATCACACACAGGCTGCCAAAACCGAAGACCTCCAGTTCGACGTCGGTCTGTTTGGCCAGCCGCGCGATCTGGGGCACGGACAGCACCCGGGGCAGCACCACGCGGCGGATGCCGAACTGTTCGCGCATCAGTTCGATGGCGTCGGCATGCGTGGCGGAACCCTGTACGGAAAGATGGATGCGCAGCGACGGGTGCCGCCTGGCGGCGTAGGCGATCAACCCGGCATCGGCCATGATCACCGCGTCGGCACCCAGGGCGGCAGCGGCATCCACGGCGTGGTGCCAGCGCTCGACATGGCCCATCTGGGCAAACGTGTTGATGGCAAACAGCACCTCGGCGCCGCGCGCGTGCGCTTCGGCCACGCCGGTGCGGATATCGTCCTCGCTGAAGTTCAGGCCACCAAAGTTGCGTGCGTTGGTGGCATCGCGCAGGCCCAGGTAGACCGCGTCGGCGCCATGCTGGAGCGCCATGCGCAGCGCCGCCAGCGATCCGGCCGGCGCTACCAGTTGGGGGCGGCGAACGGGGTTCGCCGTAGATTGTGTCATCGCGTGATGATCCGGGAAGGGGAACTCCCGGATGCTAGCGATTCAACGAGAATGGGCCTTTGACCCTACGCAAACGTTGAGAGGGATCAACGCGCCGCCGACGCAATCTGCGTTGCCGATGCCGGCGCGCCCAGCCTGGCCGACAGCCGGTCGGCCAGCGCGCGTACCTGCTGGCCGATGCGCTCGCCAGTGGCGGCGTCGATCTCGCTGGTCAGGTAGCTGACTGCAATGGCACCGGTCGCACGGGCCGACTGGGCATCGAACACAGGCGCGCCGAAGCAGGTCATGCCTTCGCGCATCTGGCCGTTGTCGACCGAATAGCCCACCGCGCGCACCTGCTGCAATTCGTCGGTCAGCGCCGCTGCCGAAGCCACGCTCGCGCGCGTGAGCGGCGGCGGCAGGCCATCGGCAAACAGCCGCTGCACATCGGCCGCAGCCATCGTGCTGAGCATGGCCTTGCCCGTGGCCGTGTAGGGCGCCGGCAGGCGCATGCCGATACGGAAGGTCACGCCCAGCGGACGGTCGCCGTTCTGGCAGGCCAGATAGACCACTTCGTCACCTTCGAGCATCGACAACGTGACCGTGGCGTCGTGGAACGCGTCGGTCTCGTCCCACAGCGCGCGAAATTCCTCGGTGATCTGTGTCTGGGCCAGGAATGCGCTGGCCCAGGTCATGACGTGCGGCCCGAGCGCCATCGCCCCGCCGGGCGTCCGCTTGACCAGCTGCAGCTGGACAAGCGTGTCGCACATGCCATGCAGCGAACTCTTGGGTGCCCCGGTCAGCCGGGTCAGGTCGGCCAGCGTCAGCGGATCGGGCGACGCGGCGATGGCATCCAGCACCTGCACGGCCCGCACCACGGCGGGCGACGTGGGCCGGTTCCCGGCACTGCCGGGGGCGTCGGGGTCGGCAGAAGTGGCGTAGGCGGATTTCGGCATGGGCAGTTTTCAACTGTGACGGGCGAGGCAAACGGCGCGAACCTGAGCCGTACGGCCCACCGCCAGCGGAACACCGGCCACTACTGGCGGTCTCCCCGGCATGGGCGTATGATCTGAACATCGTTCGACATACGGAATATAGTTCAATCTATTGAACACAAGCAAGCCCTTTGATGGGTGCGCCTGTATTCGTGACTTCGGGGAAATTTGCCATGCAACTCAAGGATGCTTCACTGTTTCGCCAACAGGCTTATGTGGATGGCCAATGGTTGTCCGCCGATTCGGGCGCCACGTTCGACGTGACCGACCCGGCCACGGGCGAGGTTATCGCCAGGGTGGCCGACCTGGGCGCGGCCGAGACCGAGCGTGCGGTAGCCGCCGCCGAAGTGGCCCAGAAAAGCTGGGCCGCACTGACCGGCAAGGCGCGCGCCAATATCCTGCGCCGCTGGTTTGACCTGATGGTGGCCAATACCGACGATCTGGCCTATCTGATGACCCGCGAGCAAGGCAAGCCGCTGGCCGAAGCCAAGGGCGAGATCGCCTACGCGGCCAGCTTTATCGAATGGTTCGCCGAGGAAGCCAAGCGCGTGGACGGCGAGGTGCTAGCCACCCCCGCCGCCGACAAGCGCCTGGTCACGCTGCGCCAGCCGGTGGGCGTCTGCGCCGCCATCACGCCCTGGAACTTCCCGGCCGCGATGATTACCCGCAAGGTGGCGCCGGCACTGGCCGCCGGCTGCGCCATCGTCATCAAGCCCGCCGAACTGACGCCGTTGTCCGCGTTCGCCCTGGCCGAACTGGCCCACCGTGCCGGCGTGCCGGCCGGCGTGCTGCAGGTGGTGACAGGCGACGCCAGGACCATTGGCGCCGTGCTGACGGGCAGCCCCATCGTGCGCAAGCTGTCGTTCACGGGATCGACCGAAGTGGGCCGCATCCTGATGGCGCAGTCGGCGCCCACGGTGAAGCGCCTGTCGCTGGAACTGGGCGGCAACGCGCCATTCATCGTCTTTGACGACGCCGACGTGGATGCCGCCGTGGAAGGCGCCATCGCGGCCAAGTACCGCAATGGCGGACAGACCTGCGTCTGCGCCAACCGCTTCTATATCCAGGACGGCATCTACGATGCCTTCGCCGCCAAGTTCGCCGAACGCACCAGCCAGCTGCGCGTGGGCAATGGCCTGGAAGATGGCGTCGTGATCGGGCCACTGATCGAGGACGCGGCCATCGACAAGGTGGTGTCGCTGATGGACGACGCCACATCGAAGGGTGCCCGCGTACTGACCGGCGGCGGCAGGCACAAGCTGGGCGGCACGTTCTACACGCCTACCGTGATCACGGGCGCCACGGCCGAGATGCGCGTGGCGCGCGAGGAAATCTTCGGGCCGGTGGCCCCGTTGTTCCGCTTCAAGACCGACGAAGAGGCCGTGGCCGCCGCCAACGACACCGAATTCGGCCTGGCCGCCTATCTCTACACCCGCGATATCGCCCGCGCGTGGCGTACCGGCGAGGCGCTGGAATACGGCATGGTCGGCCTCAACACCGGCCTGATCTCGAACGAGGTGGCGCCGTTCGGCGGCATCAAGCAATCTGGCGTGGGCCGCGAAGGCTCGCGCCATGGCATCGAGGAATACCTCGAGATCAAGTATCTTTGCCTGCAGATGTAGGATTGCTTCTGGCTTGACGCCCCCTCTCCCCCGCGCGGGAGAGGGCGGAACACCTGACAAGACACATATACCGGAGACACCATGAACCCGTTCCGCTTCCAGACCGTGCCGACGGTCATCGTCGAATCCGGCGCGGCGCGCCGCCTGGGCGTGCTGCTGCGCGAAGCGTTTCCGCAGGCGCGGCGCCTGTGCGTCGTCACCGATGGCTTCCTGGCAAAGAGCGGGCTGCTGGCACCGGCGCTGGAAGACCTGGGCAAGCACGACTGGCAGGTGACCGTGATCGACGATGTCGTGGCCGATCCGCCCGAGCATATCGTGCTGGAAGCCACCGAACGCGCCCGCCAGGCCGATGCCGAAGTCGTGCTGGGCCTGGGCGGCGGATCGTCGATGGATGTTGCCAAGCTGATCGCCGTGCTGCTGCCGGCCACGCAGTCCATCAAGGACATGTACGGCGTGAAGAAGGTCACCGGCACGCGCCTGCCGCTGGTGCAGATGCCCACCACGGCGGGCACCGGCTCCGAAGTCACGGCCGTATCGATCGTGACCACGGGCGAGACCACCAAGATGGGCGTGGTGGCGCCGCAGCTGTTTGCCGACCTGGCCATCCTCGACGCGGAACTGACACTGGGCCTGCCGCGTGGCGCCACGGCCGCAACCGGTATCGATGCGATGGTCCATGCCATCGAGGCCTACACCAGCGCGCATCTGAAGAACCCGGTGTCCGACATGCTGGCCGTGCGGGCGCTGCAACTGCTGTCGCAGAACCTGATGCGCGCGTGCGACAACGGCCACGACCTGGCCGCACGCGAGGCCATGCTGCTCGGCGCGATGTTCGCGGGCCAGTCGTTCGCCAACTCGCCGGTGGCCGCGGTGCACGCGCTGGCCTATCCGATTGGCGGCATTTTCCACGTAGCGCACGGCCTGTCCAACGCGCTGGTGCTGCCGCACGTGATGAAGTTCAACGCGCCGGCCGCCTGCAAGCGGTACGCCGAGCTGTGTGACGTGGTGCTGCCCGGCACCACCGGCAGCGACGAGACCAAGACCGCCGCGCTGATCGCGCATATCGAGGGCCTGGTCGAAGCCACCGGCATTCCGCGCACGCTGCGCGACGTGGGCGTCAAGGAGCCGGACCTGAGCCGGCTGGCCAGCGATGCAATGCTGCAGACGCGCCTGCTCGTCAACAATCCGCGCGAGGTCACCGAGGCCGACGCCTTCGCCGTCTACAGCGCCGCGTTCTGATGACGCATGCCCGGCGCCGCCGGGCCCTGGCGTCGTCTACGTTGGCGTCGTCTAATTCCTACACCGATATCAGCCCCTGCCCGCCTCAGGTCGGAGTGGTGCTGTCCTAACCTGCAATAACAGGGACAGCCGCGCGGCAACGTCAATCGTCGCCGCGCAGCCAGCACCACAACAAAGGAGCGCACCATGGGTATCGGCACCATTCTTCTGATCGTCCTCATCCTGCTGCTGGTTGGCGCACTGCCAACGTGGCCGTACAGTTCCGGCTGGGGCTACGGGCCAAGCGGCGGTCTGGGGCTGATCGTCATCATTGTCGTGCTCCTGGTTGTGTTGGGCCGGATCTAGTACCGATCCGGAGCCGTTCACCGCGAACCGAATCGCGAACCGAAGGAGATCGACATGCCAGCCAAATCCAAGGCCCAGCAGATGGCGGCCGGAGCCGCCTTGTCAGCGAAGCGCGGCGAGCGCAACGCCAGTTCGCTCAAGGGCGCATCGAAGTCGATGGCCAGGTCGATGAGTGAAGGCGAACTCAAGAAGATGGCCAGCACCAAACAGAAGGGCAAGCCCATGCACAAGTCGAAGAGCTAGGGAGCAAGGAAGCTCCCGGTAATTCGCCTGTCAATTGCTTTCGCGATATACGCCGCGGGCGGGGTCCATCGAAGATTGACGATGGCGCCAGTTTCGCGGCGTTTCTGCGTCCTGCGCAGCCCCCTTCCGCTTCCGCCTCCGCTTCTCTCAGCCGACACCTCCCTCCCGCTCGCACTTGCCCACGAAGCCCGGCAAGCGCTTCGCCTTGCTGCTGCGCGCAAGCTGTATGGCCTGCGTCATCGCCAGCGCAAAGCCGGGAATGCTCTCCATGTCCTCCGCCACGTGCCGGCGGAAGAATGCCGCCCAGCGGAAGTCCCCATACGCGTTGCCCGGCTTGCGATAAGCGCCCGAGTTGCGGGTAAAGGCGGCGAGGCTGCGGTAGGGATCGTCCCGCATGCCCATGACCGTAGCCGGCAAGTCCTGCTCCGACAGGTGCTCGCCGTGTTCGTCATACGGATGCACATGACCCAGCGTGCGCATCCGCTTCCAGAACTTGCCCGGTGCCAGGTGACTCAGGTCGTCGACGATGGCGACCGGTGCTTCCTGCCAGCCCAGTTCCAGCCAGGCGCGGGCCCAGTGATGATGATCGGCGATATACAACGCACCGCCCGGCCCGGCGATGGTCTGGATACGGTGAGCTTCGAGAAACCGCTCCAGCGCTGCGCGGCTGCGCGGTCTGGCAGAGACGTCCATCTTCTCGTGTACCTGGTACATCCCCAGCGTGATCTGGGTGGGCCGAAGCGTGTCGAGTTCGGCAGTGGCATGCGTGACCATCGGCGCGTCGTCCGTCTTCAGTTATGGCCGGCGACCTGGCGGTCGACATAGTGTTCGAGTTCGCTGCCGGGATCCTCGTTGCCGGTAGTGTCCTCGGCCACCGCTTCCTGCGCCACCGGTGCGGCATGCGCGGGTCGCGCAGTGCCTTCCGCGCCTTCGTCACCCTTGCCGGTGCCCTGGCCGGGGATTGGCCAGCATTCGCCCTCGGCCGCATCGACCAGGGCAGGCGTGTGTGCGGGATCGAAATCGGTCCACTGCCCGCCTTCCCATTTGCCCTTGGCCTCTTCGCAATCGCAGGCACCGCCTTCGCGCAGCACGTCCAGCACCTCGTCACGGCGCTCGCCCTTGGCGCGCGCGGCAAGCAAGACGCCCGGCGGCCGCGCCCCACCCGGGTCTACCGACATGATCGATACATCCCACACGGAAAACCCGCGCGCATACAGCTTCTGCGCCGCGTGTTCTGCTTCGGGAATGGACGCGAAGCGCCCGGCAACAATCGAAGACATGATGTTTCTCCCTGTGTTCAGGCGTTGACCACTTCGCCACCGTTGATATGGAGAATCTGACCGGTGATATAGCTTGCGGCCTCGGACGCCAGGAACACGTAGCCCGCAGCCACTTCAAAAGGCTGCCCGGGGCGGCCCATTGGCGTCTTTTTGCCAAACTCGGCCACTTCCCTGGCCGTAAATGTCGACGGAATCAGTGGCGTCCAGATCGGGCCCGGCGCCACGCCGTTGACGCGGATGCCGCGATCCACCACCTGCAGCGCCAGAGACCGCGTGAACGCCACGACGGCCCCCTTGGTAGCAGAGTAGTCCAGCAGATGCGCGCTGCCGCGATAGGCCGTTACCGAGGTCGTGTTGAGGATCACCCCGCCCTGCCCCAGATGCGGCAGGGCCGCGCGTGTCACATGGAACATCGCGAAAACGTTGGTCTGGAACGTGCGCTCCAGCTGGGCGGCGCTGACGTCTTCGAGCGACTCCTGTGGATGCTGCTCTGCCGCATTGTTCACCAGTACGTCGAGCCGGCCGAACAATTTCAGCGTATCGGCCACGATCTTGTCCGCGTGGGTTACGTCGGCAATGTCACCGGCAATCGCCAGCGCCTTCTGGCCCGCCTCGGACACCAGCCTTTCCGTTTCCCGCGCGTCTTCGTGCTCATCCAGGTAGGCGAACGCAACGTCGGCGCCCTCCCGGGCAAAGGCCACGGCAATCGCGCGGCCAATGCCGCTGTCGCCGCCTGTCACCAGCGCCACCTTGCCGCGCAGCCGGCCGCTGCCAACATAGGCTTCGGCGCCGCTGTCGGGTTTCGGCTCCATTTCGCTTTCCAGGCCCGGCTGGCGGTCCTGATGCTGTGGCGGGAGTTTGCCTTGGGTGGACATTTGCGCTTCCGATAGCATCGTCATTGCAGACGTGGGGCGCAAATTCCGTGCCGCGCGGTTGCCCTTGTGCTGCCTTGCGCCCTGCGGCGCGCCGGGCATTTCCCGCCCCGGAGATGCGTAACGGTTACAAGCGGTGGCAACGATTGCCGAAGCGGGCCGGTGGCATGCGCAGCCACGCCACGGCACAAACCTTGCTCCTTCGTGACCATTGCTGTCCTGGAGATCAGACACCCATGGCAAAGCGCGCGCGGCGGCTTGGCAAGGACGCGGCACTGATGGTGCCCATCGGGCTCCTGCGTCCCACGCAGATCACCGTGGGCGCGTACCACGTCGCGCAGAAGATGCATGTCACGCGGCGGCTGGCCCATGCCGACATTCCGGCATTTCTTGACCAGCATCGCGTGCACATCGTCATCGGTCCCGAGCAAGCGATGTATATCGTCGATCATCACCACTGGGTGCGGGCGTGGCAAGACATGGGCATCGACATGGTGCCGGCGCTGGTTCGCAACGACTTCAGCCATCTGTCGGTACGCAAGTTCTGGAAGCGCATGACCGACGAACATATGGTCCATCCGTACGACGAGCGCGGACGGCGCCGGCCAATCAGTGAATTGCCGGCGGACGTCCACAGCATGCGCGACGACCCCTACCGCAGCCTGGAGGCGTTTGTGCAACTGGCCGGCGGGTATCGCAAGGTGAAGACCGCATACTCGGATTTTCGCTGGGCCGACTTTTTCCGCAAGCACATCAAGGGGCCGCTGGATACGCACCACACTTTCGCGGCCGCACTGGCCAGGGGCCTGCAGCTTGCCATGAGCCCGAAGGCGCGCGACCTGCCCGGCTACCTCGGGCCGTGCAAGGACGCGCGTCGAAATCGATAGCGTGGATCAGGCGGCGGCCTTGCGCCGGGCGCCAGCCCGGGCATTGTCGCGAGCCTGCGTCAGCACGCAGCACAGCAGCAGATAGGCGCGCTTGAACTCGCCGGCAGCCTCGCGCGCACTGCCGCTGCGCGCGTGGCGGAAGCCCGCATCCAGCCGGGCCTCGATGCCGCGTTCCACATCTGGTTGCGTGTACAGCGATCGGGTACGGTTCTGCCACAGGGCCATGGTGGCCATATGCTGGCTGTCCAGCGCAGCAGGTGACATCACCTCGTCCGGCTTGCTCAGTGCCAGGCGCATCTCGCACAGCGCCTGCATCAGCACGCGTGCCTGGCGCAGATCGCTGCCACGCGGCGCACGCGCCGTGGCGCCCTTGCCATGCTGCGCCTTGGCGGCCAGCCGTGCGGGCGATACAAGCCGCGCTATCCGGGCAGCATTGGCTGCGCCGTCGCCGCCATCGTCTCCGATCTCGGAAGTTGAGGGATTGCCAGCAGTGGGGAGCGATTGATGCGCTTCCGTAAGCAAGGTTGCCGGGCTGCTGCTGTCAGCCTCCAGCCAACCGATAACTGCGTATTCCACCTTGGACCTCGATTGCTATGCGTGTTCTGCTTGTTGTTGGTACAAGCATCGATGCAATTGCCGTGCCGGTTGGTATGTTGCGGCTGCCTGATGCCTGCCTGACACCTCAGGCAGCCCTGCGCGCGGGCCGCGCCAGCGCGGCGGTACTTTCCAGCAGCGCCAGCAGCCGTGCCTCGTCGGTACGCAGGCGCATGCCTGCACGCGGTGCCGGTAAAGCCTGCAATGCATCCGCCATGAACGCGGCCAGCACATCCGGATGCACATAGCACTTGCGGCAGACAGCCACGGTGTTGCGCAGCCGTTGCGCCACGCTGCGAATCACGTCGACCATCGCCCGCTTGCGTGCCGCCTCGGTATCGGCGGGAGTCTTTCGCAGCAGCGCCAGCGCATGCACGCTGCCGGCCCATGTGCGGAAGTCCTTGGCCGTGAACTCGCCGCCCGTCACCTCCTGCAAGTAGGCATTGACGTCGGCCGAGCCAATCTCGCGCACCTCGCCGTCGCTGTCCTTGTACTTGAACAACTGCTGGCCAGGCAGGTCTGCGCAATTGCGCACTACCCGCGCCAGCCGTGCATCGTTGACCGAAACATCATGTGTGACGCCGGACTTGCCGGTGAACTGGAAGCGCAGGCGGCTGCCCTGCACCGCCACGTGCTTGCGTTTCAGCGTGGTCAGCCCGTACGTGCGGTTTTGCTCCGCATAGCGCGGCGTGCCCACGCGCACCAGCGTGGCATCGAGCAGCGTTACCACGGCGGCCAGGACCTTCTCGCGCGGCATGCCATTGCGCGCCAGGTCGCGTGTGACGCGCCCCCGCAGATGCGGCAGCGCATGCCCGAACGCCATCAGCCGCGCGTACTTGTCGGCGTCGCGAAGCGCGGCCCAGTCGGCGTGATAAACGTATTGCTTGCGGCCGCGCGCATCGCGGCCCGTGGCCTGCAGGTGGCCGTCGGGATCCAGGCATATCCAGACCGACTCGTACGCGGGCGGAATCGCCAGGGCGTCGATACGGGCCTGCGTGGCAGCATCGACGCGCTTGCCGTCGGGCCGGAAATAGGCAAAGCCCTTGCCGGCACGGCGCCGGGCGATGCCGGGCTCGCTGTCGTCGACATGATGCAGCCCCACCTTGCGCAGGGCCGCGTCTAGGTTCGCGGTCTGGATGTCCGGGTCGGCAGCGTTTTTCTGGGTCATGTGCATGCGCGTACGCATGAGCCATGCCATCGGCTTCGGCCCGGCAATTACGGGGTGACGCCTCGCGCGCTTGCAGTTTTTACCGGCTCAGAGCGGCGGCGGCAGGCGCTAGTTGCAAATTCTGCCGCCTGGAGGGAACGCTTCTTGCGCGATCCGCCTCGTATCCATTGCGCGACTTTGCCGTCCGCATGCTGTCGGCGCCGCGCGAGCGTTTGAAGCTGGCCCGCGCGATGGATCGGCGCGTGACGGCGCGCCGCAGATCCACATCGGCAAGCCACGCACTACACCGCCCCGCGCTCCGGGCGCGGTCGCGCGGCAATGACCTGTGGATCGTTCTCGTCGTCGCCGTCGGCCAGCACCGCCTCGCGCGCCTTGTCCTCGCCGCCGTTATCCTTGCGTTCCGGCTCCAGCCCGTCGTCGTGATGCGGCGTCTTCGGCGCGGTCGATGCCTTGGACGGCCGGGCCGGCACGGCGGGCCCCGTACGGGCCTCGGTGACCATCTCGCGCAGCCAGCCCAGCAGCAGCCTGGTGTACGCGCGCTGGCTGTCCTCGCTGTCAAGCCCGTGGTCGGCGCCCTTGAGCACCCGATACGTGATCGAACTGGCCTGGATGCAGGCATCGACGTAGCTCAGCACCGCCGTGTGCGGCACGATATTGTCGTGCTGCGATTCCACCACAAGCACATCGCCCTTGAAGTTCGTGCAGGCGCGCAGTGCGCGATTGGTATCGGCGGCCACCACCTTGCGGCGGTAGGCCACCAGGTCCTGGTCGCGGTGCAGTTGCCGCTTGGGCGATTCCCAGCCTTCGTCCATGTACAGCGCCGGGGCGCGAAACGCGAGCCAGCGTACGGGCCTGAGTTCGCACAGCACGGCGGCCAGATAGCCACCGTAGCTGCTGCCCACTACCGCGACGGCATTGCGGTCCACCTCGGGATGGCGCACCAGCATGTCGTAGGCAGCCAGCACGTCGGCCAGGTTGCGCATGCGGCTGACGGTCTCGTACTGTGCCGACGTGCCAGCATGGCCGGTCAGGTCGAAGGTCATGCAGACCGCGCCCAGCCCCGCCACTTCGCGGGCACGGGCCAGGTACTGCTGCTGGCTGCCGCCCCAGCCATGCACGAACAGCACGCCGGGCAGCTTGGTGGCGGGCGAGATCACGGTGCCCGCGATCATCCCGCCTTCGGTATGGATCTGTATCGATTCTTCATGAGTGGCCATCGGAAACGGACTCCAGTCTTGCGTATTTGGTCAGTGCGCCGACACTGCGGTCTTCTCCCTGGAAATAGACGTCCGCATCCTCCGGAACGGTTGCGTCCTCGCCATAGATCTCGCGCGTGCTCGCCGTGGCACGCACGCAATGCGGATCGTCGCGAAATGCAGCCAGTGCGGCCAGCTCCGCGCCCGTGGCGCCACCGACGCGCCACGACTGCTCCAGTACGCCCAGCCGTGGCAGGCCGTTGTCGCTGCCGAACGCCACGTCGTAGTTGCAGCGCGACATCAGGGCCCCCGGGAAACAGTCGATGGCCGCCGCGTGATAGGCCATCGCCGCAGTGACCGCGTCGTGCAGGTGCACCTCCAGCGGATGCGCCAGCAGGTCTTCCAGCGTGCCACGCACCACACGCAGCTTGGACCCGCCGTAGACCTTGCGGCCGGTGTTGTCGGGCGTCAGGTCCTGCGTGCCGCAATAGCTGGCGCACAGGTCGCCAACTTGGATCTGCCCCACGCTGAAGGTAACCACGTCGTCGAGATTGCGCTCCAGCACCAGCCCCTCGCGTTTCACGCGCGCTGCGTCCAGCCCCTGCAGCGCCCGGTCCAGCTCCGCGTCGTTTGCCACCACCTGCTGACCGAGCCCGCCGATTCCGCATGGCTCCTTGACCCGTACCTTGCCGCCGCGCAGCATCGCCCGGCCGGCGCGGCTGGCATCATCGAGCGAGAATGCGGTATAGCCTGGCAGCACATGCCCAAGTATGCGCGCGGCAAACGCCTCGCTCCAGCCGTCAGGCGCTGCAGCATCAGGCGTCACCAGCCCGTGCGAGATCGCCTTGGTGGCGATAAACGCGTGCGACACCACGCCGCCGAGCAGGTCGTCCAGCCCGGCGATGCCAAGCTGGCGCGCACTGTCGACGCCGGTCAGCGTATCGGCCGGCACGAAATAAAGCCGGCCTTCCTGCGGCCGGTGCGTGGCCGCGTCGTAGCTGCCGGCGAATGTGAAGCCGGCCAGCTTCGCCACGCGCTGGGCGATACCCTTGAGCGTGGCGCCCTGGTGGCTGTCCGGGTCATCGCAATCGGCGCGGCCATATACCACCACGCGTACATCGCGTTGCCGCGGATCGGGGGCCGGGGCGGCTTCCACGGCCACCGCGGTAGCTGCTGCATCGGGAGTCACTGGGGTTGCCAAGTCGGGCTCCTCTGCGGCCAGGCCGCGTCGTTTCAGCGTGTCAGGTCCAGTCGTCGCCTGTCATGGTCGAGGCTACGCCGTGGCTGGCGCCTGACGGTCATCCCGCGGCTTGCGGCGCGCGTGCTGCACACGGGTCTTTTCGGCGTGGTTCTCGTTGGCTTCGTCTATCGAATGGCTGCACTTGACGTCGCCTTCCTCGTCCGCCAGCTCGGCCAGATGCCGGTAGAACGTCACAAGCTGGCGCAATTCTTCTTCGTCGAGATCCTCGATCGACACCAGGTGGTTGCTGGCCTCCCTGTGCGACGCCAGCAGTTCGTTGAGCTTCAGGTGAACCGCCATGGCGTCCTTGTTCTGGCTTTGCTGGATCAGGAACACCATCAGGAACGTGACGATGGTGGTGCCGGTGTTGATCACTAGCTGCCACGTCTCCGAATAGCCGAACAGCGGCCCGGTGATGGCCCAGGCGAGCACGACAAAGACGGCCAGGGCAAAGGCCACCGGCGAGCCGGCCTGCCGCGTCGCGGCGCCCGCAAAGTGGTCGAACAGGTGAAAAAGACGGCGATACGTAGGCTGGCGTTGCATGAATCGCTCCCCTGGCAAGCAGGACTGTCTACATTGTAGGGAGCGCCCTAATGCAGTTTCAGTCGGTGGCGTCCTACAAGGACGTCATCCGGCACCGTGACATGTCGTTTTTACAAGCAACGATCCGGAGCCCTGGGCGCCCGGTGGGCATGGCGATTGCGTCTCACCGGCATTCCGGGCGCGGCTTTTCCGCCGCGCGCCATCACTTACCAGACGAGGACTGCCATGATGCAAACGGATAGCGAAGCCCCAAGCCGTACCAGCCCCGATTACGAAGACGAACTGCTGCGCGAGCGCGTGGGCACCTGTATTGCGGAATTCTGCGGTGGCGACATGCCCGACGGCGTGGCAGTGCACGTGGTGGCGCGCCGCGTGACGATCACGGGCCAGGTGGAGGACATCGATATCGCCCAGCGCATCGAAAAGGCCGCCTCGACGCCGCCCGGCATTCTGGGCGTGTCCAACCAGCTGACCACGCGCGTTCCGCCGCCGCGCGAGGCCCCCGGCCAGCCGCCGCAGGCCACCGGAATGCGCGCCGATCCGGCGGAAAAGCCGCCGGGCCAGATCAATCACAAGGTGTAACGACGGATACGGCCCCTGCCCCGTGCAAAGGGGCGGGGCCGCGCAAGCCTGTGAAACGCCGGGGCCGAGCCCGTCAGGCCCAGGGATCGTACCGATCCTTTTCCCAGTACGGCGAAATGCCGTAGTACTCGTGGATGCTGGTGGCCCATTGCGAATTCGCCATGGTGGGCCATTGCTCCTTGTCGAAGCCGGGCGCGGCCTTGATGCGTTCCTTTTCCACCCCCAGCACGAAGCACTTGCGGCGCGTGTCCAGCGTCAGGGCCGACCACGGCAGCGCATGCAGCTTCTCGCCAATACCCAGGAAGCCACCCATCGCCAGTACGGCATAGGCGATACGGCCGCCCAGCACGTCGAGCATGATGTGGTCGATGGTCCCGATCTCCTCGCCGGACGGGTCTACCACCTTGTTGCCTTCCAGCGTATCGGACGCCATCACGAACGGCCCGCATCCGGCCGTGGTCTGGTCGACGTCGCCAATGATTGATGCACCGCGCGGCGGCGTACCGGCGGGCGGGCTCTGCGGGTCCATGGGCTTCATGAGCGGTTCCTCCAAGGGTGACAAGTTGAACTGCAAAGTCAAAGGTAGCCGAACCTGGCGACCGAAGTTCGTCGATACATCATCTTCCCGCCGGCACCGGCGGCGCCAGCGGATCGAAATCCTCCCAACGGCCGTCGCGCCACTCGCCGTCGGCACGTTCCACATCGCGCGCACCGCCACGGCGCAGTTCGGTAGCGACCAGCGCCGTATTGGCATCGCTGACATGCGCCGCCAGCAGTACGCCGGCATGCCGCATCGGCCCCGTGCCACGAGCAGTGCCGGCCAGCGCGCCCATCAGCGAACCGGCATAGGCGCCCACCCCGGTGGCAAAGGCCATCACCAGCACCAGCACCCACGGCTGTAGCGACGCGGCAGCAACCCAGGCGCGCGCGGCGGCCACCAGGCAAACCCCGACCGCAAATCCGGCCGCCGCGCCGATCAGGATGCCCCGTCCGGCGCCGGGCCCCGCATTACGCGCGCCGGGGTCCACGGCCTCGTCGCCGCCTATCGGAAAAGTGGCGTGCTGGCCTGGCGGATTCACATAGAACATGGTTAGATCGTCCTGCCTGACGCCCTGGGCCATCAAACGTGATGCAGCAGTCTCGGCGCGGGCAAACGTTTCGAATCGTCCTGCGATGATCGTAGACATCCTGAGGCTCCGTTCAAGGCATGTTGCAGTGCACTGGTGTGGAAGCGATCACATTGCGGTCGCCGGGCCGGGGAACTGCCCCTAGCGCTTCTTGTCGCTGCGGTCGCTCACGCCGGTACGATGGGCGGCGGCCTTTTCGCCAGCCGGCTGGTGTTCGCTGCCTTTCTTCAGCTTCCAGTCCACGTCGTCGCGGCGGGTGGCGGTCTGGCGCTCGGCATGCTCGGCGGCGCCCGGCGAGATTGGGTCACTGGCCGGGAAAGTCATGTCGAGCGATTCGTCCACCGCCGCCTGGTAAGTCTTGCCGGCCTTGTCGGACTTGTCGGACTTGTCGGACTTGTCGGACTTGTCCTTGCTGGTCTTGTCCACCGAGTGAGTCGACGGCTTGGCCGATGGCTTGTGTGAACCCTTCGAAGCATGAGCGTGTGACATGGCGTCTCTCCTGATCGGAATCGAGTTCGGGTCCCCTGTATGCGGGGCTCCGTTCGTCAACGATGCAAACGCCGGGCCAGCACGGCAACACCGCGCGCAAGACCGCTGCAGGGTGCGCGCAGCGGCGCGTCATGTCGGGTACAGCCGGGAGATGGGCTCGCGGTGGCGCTGCAGATTGTGCGCCACGCGGTAAAAAGTGCTCAGGCGGGATGTGCGGCACTCTTGCGTGGAAAGCGCACGGCAATGCAGACGGTGACGTTCTCGGTATCGCCGCAGTTCTCGTTCTCGGCTGTCAGCGCGGCACCTTGCAGTTCCACCATGCGGCGGGTCAGCAGCAGCGCGGTGCTCTGCCGCGGCGAATGGCCGCCACTGGCAGGCACCCGGCGGCCAAAGAAGTCACTCAGCGCGACCAGCCGGCCCTCGCCTCGCGTTCGCTCCACAGGCGGGCTTTCGGTAATGCGGAACTTGACATAGTCGGGCTCGGCGCTCAGGTACACCCGCACCGAGCCGCCTGCTGCGGCGCGCCAGATGCAGTGAACCAGCAGATGCCTGAGCAATGGACCGATGCGCAATGCATCGCCGGGCACCTGGAAGCCGGTGGCGGCGTTGTCCTGAATGTCCAGGGTTGCCAGGATAACGCCGCGCGCTTCGGCGGCGGCCCGCTTGTCCTCGATTGCCACCCCGGCCAGCACGCGCAGGTCGGTTTCTTCCCACGAGGGGCCGCGTTCGTCGGCCAGCAGACGCACGCCTTCTTCCATTTCCTCGATCAGCGCCAGTTGCTGCTGCATGCCCGAGCGCATGCCGTCCAGCGCGCGTTGCGCCGGCGCCGCCAGCGAATCGATCGAGCGGTCCAGCACATAACTCCAGCTCTGGATGGCATTGAGCGACGACCGCAAGTCATGTGCGGCCTGCTCGATCAACGCGCCAACCTCGCCAATGCTGCGCACGGCGAGCGGAGCGTCGTCTGGGGCACCCCCACCGGCAGAAGGCGGCACGGCAGAGGGAGGAATGCGCGGAGCGTCAGTCATGTTCAGCCATCGGATCGGCAATCTGTTCGGAAGCCATCATTGGTTTCCACCACGCAAGAACCATGCACTGGCATCGCCAGGCCGTCTTGCGCGCCACGCCGCATGCTTCGGAGCCCGTGCCCGCCACCCTCATCAGGCGGCAGGCGGGCTGGCGTCGCCGCCACGTGATGCCCGCAGCCACTCCGGCAGTTCGCCCTTGGCTGCATAGTCCTCCAGCCGGTTGTACAAAGTCTTCAAACTGATACCCAGAATTTCCGCTGCATGCTTCTTCACACCGGCGCATTGCTCCAGCGTGGCAAAAATCAGCTGGCGGTCGGCCTCGGCCAGCGACATGCCCACCGGCACCGACACCACGGCCGTGCCGGTGCTAGGCGCGGCGGCCACCTGCAGCGGGATCTGTACTTCGGTGATGACGTCCTGGTCGGCCATGATGTACGCGCGCTGCACGAAATTGCGCAACTCGCGCACGTTGCCGGGCCACGAATGCATGCGCAGGCTTTCCAGCACGGCGGCCGAGAACCGGCGCTGCGTGCCCTGCTCGGCGTTCAGTTGCTCCAGCATCGTATTGCCGATCTGCACCACGTCGTCACCGCGCGCGCGCAGCGGCGGCAGTTCGATCGGGAACACATTGAGCCGGTGATACAGGTCGGCGCGCAGCTTGCCTTCGGCCACGGCTTCCTCGGGGTTGCGGTTGGTGGCGGCCAGCACGCGCACGTCGGCATGGGTCTCGCGGTTGGTCCCTACGCGCATGAACGTGCCGGTCTCCAGCACGCGCAGCAGCTTCACCTGCAATTCCAGCGGCATCTCGGTGATTTCATCGAGGAACAGCGTGCCTCCGTCGGCGCGTTCGAAATACCCCTTGTGCTGGCGATCCGCACCCGTAAAGCTGCCACGTTCGTGCCCGAACATCTCGGTCTCGATCAGCGTGGGCGAAATCGCCCCGCAGTTGACGGCCAGGAACGGCTGCCGACGGCGCGCCGACAGTTCATGCACGGTCTGTGCGGCCAGTTCCTTGCCGGTGCCGCTTTCACCGATCAGCAGCACGGTGGCCTCGGTGGGCCCCACCTTGCTGAGCTGGTCGTAGACGACCTGCATGGCCTCCGAACTGCCCAGCAGCCGGCCAAAGCGTCCATAGCGGCGCAGTTCACCGCGCAGCGAATGCACTTCGGCACGCAGTTCGCTGGTAGTGGCGATGCGCTTGAGTACGGTCTGCAGCCGCGTGACATTGATCGGCTTGACCAGGTAGTCGGTGGCGCCCAGGCGCAGTGCCTCGACAGCCGATTCCACGCTGGCATAGCCCGTGGTCAGGATCACCTCGACCCCGGCGGAGCCAACCTCGTCGAACAGCTCCATGCCGTTTCCGTCCGGCAGCCGCAGGTCGGCCAGGATGGCATCGGGCATGCGCCAGCCGATCTGCAGGCGCGCCTCGCGCAGGCTGTTGGCGCTGGCCGAGGAAAAGCCTTCGATCGCGACAATCTCCGCCAGCGCCGCGCAGGCGTTTTCGTCGTCGTCAACGATCAGGATATGTGGCATAGGAGAGTCGGGTGGCGTCGTAAGACCGGCGTCTGGTTGTCTGGGCCCGCAGGTGGCGGCTGGTTCGCCAGGGCGCATGCGGACGGCACACGCCTGAGGATAGGCTGAAGTGTAACGACAGTCCCCTGACCGTTATGCCGGTGTCCGTCTGACACGCCTGTAGGGCCATGCCGCGACAGCGTTTCAGGCTGTAGCCACCCGGCGCCTGAACAGATAGCATGATAGACATCTTCCACCATTCCGACGCGCCTGCGCGTACCGGCCGCCCCCGATTTCTGTCAACGCGCCGGACAGCAGGCCCCATCGCCACCCGTGTCAACCACTGCCACGCTCCCTTCCGGACGCCCCGCCGCGCCGCCGCGCCCCGCGGGACGCCGCGCCGCACCTGCGCAGGTCTCGCTGCTCTGGGAAAGCACTTCGCCCGCCATGCAGCGCCTGCTCGGCCAGTTGAACCGCGTGGCGGCCACTGACGTCACCATGCTTGCCGTGGGGGAAAGCGGCAGCGGCAAGGAAGTGGTGGCGCGCGCGGTGCATGAGCGCAGCAGCCGCCGGAGCGGGCCCTTTGTCGCGGTCAACTGCGGCGCCATCGCACCCACGCTGATCGAGTCGGAGCTGTTCGGCCACGAGAAAGGCGGCTTCACCGGCGCACTGGAACAGAAGGCCGGCTATTTCGAGCAGGCCCAGGGCGGCACGCTGTTCCTGGACGAAGTCACGGAAATGCCGCTGGAGATGCAGATCAAGCTGCTGCGCGTGCTGGAAAGCCGGTCTTTCCATCGCCTAGGCGGCGACGCCCCGATGATCAGCGATGTCCGCATCCTGGCCGCCACCAACCGCGATCCGATGGATGCCGTGCGCGGCGGCCAGTTGCGCGAAGACCTGCTGTACCGGCTGGCCGTCTTCCCGCTGCATATCCCGCCGCTGCGCGAGCGCCCCGAAGACATCATTCCGCTGGCGCGCCATTTCCTGGACGAGTTCAACGCGATGGAACAGACCGAAAAGTCTTTCTCGCCCGGCTCGCTCGAACGGCTGGTGCGCTACGACTGGCCCGGCAACGTGCGCGAGCTGAAGAACTCCATCTACCGCGCCTACATCCTGGCCGACCGTCAGGTGGAGATCGGCAACCCGGGCCTTGCCAGCCAGCCGCCCCGCCCCACCACCGTCGATGGCGTGGTCAGCGTGCGCGTGGGCACCACGCTGGCCGATACGCAGCGCGAGATCATCCTGGCAACGCTGGCGAAGTACGACGGCGACAAACGCCAGGCCGCCAAGGCGCTCGGCATCAGCCTCAAGACGCTGTACAACCGCCTCGACGTCTATCGGGCCAGCTGAACGGGCCCGCCCAGCCGCGCTCATACCCGCGCAGCACCGGCAAGATCCTTCCCCGCATCATCGCCCGAGTCGCCCGAACCCCTTTCGGGTGTCCTGAATGCATGCATTCCGACCAGCGGGCATTCCTACGCCTGCGTCGTTCTGACCCTGTATTTCTTACATAGCTGACTGGGCAGACGCGTGGTCAGGCCTGCGCGACATCCCTTGCTGCACCGCACTTCCGGCCCGATGCCCGGACCCGTGCCGGCGCTGGCATGCCGTCTGCATGTCCGTATGGAATTGACATGACGCGCGCCCGCCTGCCCAACGGGCGCCCCACGGCCAGAGGACGTGTGACGTGCGCATTTGCCAAATCAACCTGACGGAATCGCGGGCACTGGACAACGACGCGCTGGTGCGCGCTGCCAGGCTCGGATTCGACCATATCCTGCTGGCCGGCTGGTCGGCCTCACACTCGCGGCCCGACGCCCTGAAAGCAGCGTTTGATGCCTGCCGCAAGCACGGTCTGGCACCACTGCTGGACCTGGCGCTCGACCGCCTGCCCAGTGACACTGCAGCCATGCACGACGGCTGGGTCGATCACGCGCGGCCCGCCGGCAGCCCCGACGCCACCGACAACCACCTGCCTGGCGTACGCGTGCGCTGGTTCGACGACGCCACGGCAAGCCAGTTGCTGGCCTGGTGGGCGGCCCAGTTGAGCGATGCCCTGGCCGCAGGCGCGGCAGGCTTTTGCTGCAGGGCACCATCGCGCGTGGCCGGACGGCATTGGGCCGAGCTGATCGAGACGCTGCAGCGCAATAGCGGCGCCGGTCCCGCAGGCAGGCCGCTGTTCCTGGCGTGGACGCCCGGCACCACGCCGCAGCAACTCGACGACCTGTCCACCGCACCGTTCGACGGCGCCTTCTCGTCACTGCCGTGGTGGGACTACCGCAGCGCCTGGCTGACCGAGGAAATCGCCCGCCTGCGCCGCTTCGGCCGCGTACTGGCCGCGCCCGCGCTGGCACCGGACGGCGTCGACGTGCTGGCCGCACGGCGGGCGCTGTGGACGGCGGCCGCCATCGGCGATGGCTGGATGGTGCCGGCGGGGTACGAGACGGGCGCCGCCGCCGCGCATGGCGCCGTGCCCGATACCTCGCCCGGCGCGCAGCCCGAAGGTCATCCAGACGATATCGTCGACGCACCTTACGACCTGACCCATGAGCTGATGCAGGCCAACGCCTGGCTGGCTGCCCGCGACGACGAGCCCGCCGTGGCCGTCCGCCAGGTCAGCGGCCCGGATGCCCCGCTGACCGTGCTGGCACGCGTGCCGCGCCATCTTGCCAACGGCGCGGCCGGCGAGCCGGCGCTGACCGTGGTGTTGAACCCGTGCCCCATGCAGCCGGCGTCGTTCGGCGTCGACCGGGTGCTGAGCGGACTGCCGCAGCCATCGGCCACGCTGACGCCCGTGGACGGCGGCCCGGGCGGCACGCTCGAAGACGGCCTCGACAACCTGAGCCCCTGCAGCACCATCACGCTGCCGCCGGCCGATATCCGCCTGTTCGAAGCGGTGCCGGCACCCGTCGTCACCACCACCGGGCGCAAGGATGCCCGCAAGGCGGCAGATCGCGCGGCCGACCGTGCGCTGGCCGCCGCCATGGAAGCACCGCGGGTAGCCATCGAGAACCTCGCGCCCAGCACCGACAACGGCCGCTTTGCGGTGCGCCGCACCGTGGGCGAACGCGTGGAAGTCAGCGCCGATATCTGGATGGACGGTCATGACAAGCTGGCCGCCGTCGTCCTGTGGCGCGGCCCCGGAGAGCAGGCGTGGCACGCCGCGCCGATGGTCCATATCGTCAACGACCGCTGGCGCGGCAGTTTCCCGATCGTGGCCCTGGGCCGTCATGAATTCACCGTCGAGGCCTGGCGCGATACGTTCGCCAGCTGGCTGGACGAGGTGGGCAAGAAACGCAAGGCCGGCGTCGACATCAAGCTGGAGATCGAGGAAGGCGCGCGACTGGTGGCAGCCACGCTCGATACGCCGGACGGCGCGGCCATTGCCGACACCAGCGCGATCCTGGCCGATCTGTCGGCCGCAGCCGACGACGCGTTGCGCCTGGAAATCCTGCTTTCGCCGCGCACCGAGACGGCCATGCGCGCGGCCATGGAAACGCCGGCCGGCCGCCCGTTCGCGAGCCGCTATCCGACCACCATGCCAATCGAGGCAGACCGCCTGGCCGGGCGCTTTGCCAGCTGGTACGAACTGTTCCCGCGCTCCGAGAGCGGCGATGCGAACCGCCACGGTACCTTCGATGACGTGATCCGCCGCCTGCCCGCCATTCGCGCGATGGGCTTCGACGTGCTGTACTTCCCGCCGATCCATCCCATCGGCCAGGCGCACCGCAAGGGCAAGAACAACAGCCTGAAGGCCGAGCCCGGCGACGTGGGCAGCCCATACGCCATCGGCAGCCCCGAGGGCGGGCACGACGCGATCCATCCGCAACTGGGCACGCTGGAGGACTTCCAGCGCCTGCGCCGGGCCGCCGCCGACATGGGGATCGAACTGGCGCTGGACTTCGCCATCCAGTGTTCGCCCGACCACCCCTGGCTGCGCGAGCACCCCGAATGGTTCTCGCACCGTCCGGACGGCACGCTGCGCTATGCCGAAAATCCGCCAAAGAAGTACGAGGATATCGTCAACGTCGACTTCTACGCGGCGCCACCGGGCGGCGAGCAGCTCTGGCAGGCGCTGCGCGACGTGGTCATGTTCTGGGCCGACCAGGGCGTACGCATTTTCCGCGTGGACAACCCGCATACCAAGCCCCTGCCGTTCTGGGAATGGATGATCGCGGACGTGCGCGCGAAGCATCCGGACACACTGTTCCTGGCCGAGGCCTTCACCCGGCCCAAGATGATGGCGCGGCTGGCAAAGCTGGGCTTCTCGCAGTCGTACACGTACTTCACCTGGCGCAACACCAAGGCCGAGCTGATCGAGTACATGACCGAGCTGACACAGAGCCCGCTGCGCGAGTTCTATCGCCCGCATTTCTTCGTCAACACGCCGGACATCAACCCGTTCTTCCTGCACGAAGGCGGGCGCCCGGCGTTCCTGATCCGCGCCGCGCTGGCGACGCTGCTGTCGGGCCTCTGGGGCATGTACAACGGTTTCGAGGTCTGCGAAAGCGCGCCGCTGATCCTGAATGGCGTGGAACGCGAGGAATACCTCGACTCCGAGAAATATGAACTGCGCGTGCGCGACTGGCATGCGCCGGGCAACATCGTGGCCGAGATCTCGCGGTTGAACCAGATCCGCGCGAACCACCCGGCGCTGCAGAGCCACCTGGGCCTGCGCTTCTATCACGCCAGCGACGACGCCGTGCTGTATTTCGCGCGCTTTGTGCCCACCGGGGCCGAGCAGGCCGGCGCGTTTGGCGACGACGTACTGCTGGCCGCCATCAGCCTGGACCCGCGCGCGCCGCGCGAGACCGAGATCGAACTGCCGCTCTGGGAATGGGGCCTGCCTGACAACGCCGCGCTGGACGCCGAAGACCAGATGTTCGGCACCCGCTTCACCTGGCACGGCAAGCGCCAGCGCATCCGCCTGAACCCGCGCGAACTGCCATTCTCGCTCTGGCATGTCAGGCCCCAACAACAACCTGGAGACACGGCATGAAGCGACTCTCCGAGCGCGCCAACGCCGCACTGCTCAACGCCGATCCGCTCTGGTACAAGGACGCGGTGATCTACCAGCTGCACATCAAGTCGTTCTACGACGCCAACGGCGACGGTGTGGGCGATTTCGCCGGCCTGCACGCCAAGCTCGACTATCTGGTCAGTCTGGGCGTCGACACGGTCTGGCTGCTGCCGTTCTACCCGTCGCCACGCCGCGACGACGGCTATGACATTGCCGACTACCGCAATGTCCATCCCGACTACGGCTCGCTGGCCGAGGCCAGGCGCTTCGTGTCGGCGGCACACGCCCGGGGCCTGCGCGTGATCACCGAACTGGTCATCAACCATACGTCCGACCAGCACCCGTGGTTCCAGCGCGCGCGCCGCGCCAAGCCCGGGTCCGCCGCCCGCAACTACTACGTATGGTCCGACAACGACCAGAAATACACCGGCACCCGCGTCATCTTCTGCGATACGGAGAAATCCAACTGGAGCTGGGACGCCGAGGCCGGCGCGTATTTCTGGCACCGCTTCTACTCGCACCAGCCGGACCTCAACTTCGACAATCCGCAGGTGCTCAATGAAGTGCTGTCGGTCATGCGCTTCTGGCTCGACATCGGTATCGATGGCCTGCGGCTCGACGCCGTGCCCTATCTGGTGGAACGCGAAGGTACCAGCAACGAGAACCTGCCCGAGACGCATGAGGTGATCCGCAAGATCCGTCGCCACCTGGACGAACGGTATCCGGGCCGGATGCTGCTGGCCGAGGCCAACATGTGGCCCGAAGACGCCCAGCAGTACTTTGGCGGCGCCAGTGGCGGCGGCACGGCCGACACCACGGGTGCGGCCAGCCCCGACGGCGGCATCGAGGGCGACGAATGCCACATGTCGTTCCACTTCCCGCTGATGCCGCGCATGTACATGGCCATCGCCCGCGAGGACCGCTTCCCGATCACCGACATCATGCGGCAGACCCCCGAGGTGCCGCCGAACTGCCAGTGGGCGATCTTCCTGCGCAACCACGACGAACTGACGCTGGAAATGGTGACCAGCAGCGAGCGCGACTACCTGTGGGAAGTCTACGCATCGGATCGCCGCGCCCGCATCAACCTCGGCATCCGCCGCCGGCTGGCCCCGCTGATGGAACGCGACCGCCGCCGCATCGAACTGATGAACAGCCTGCTGTTCTCGATGCCGGGCACGCCCGTGATCTACTACGGCGACGAAATCGGCATGGGCGACAACATCCACCTGGGCGACCGCGACGGCGTGCGCACGCCGATGCAGTGGTCACCCGACCGCAACGGCGGTTTCTCGCACGCCGACCCGGAACGGCTGGTGCTGCCGCCGTTGCAGGGCCCGCTGTACGGGTTCGAGGCCGTCAACGTCGAAGCACAGACGCGCGACCCGCATTCGCTGCTGAACTGGATGCGCCGCATGCTGGCGCTGCGCCGTCAGCACCGCGCCTTCGGCCGGGGCACGCTGCGTTTCCTGTTTCCGGGGAACCGCAAGATCCTGGCGTACCTGCGCGAGTACGACGGCGAACACATCCTGTGCGTGGCCAACCTGTCACGCGCGCCGCAGGCCGTGGAACTGGACCTGTCCCAGTTCAACGGCCGCGTGCCCGTGGAAATGCTCGGCGCCACGCCGTTCCCGGCCATCGGCCAGCTGACGTACCTGCTGACGCTGCCGCCGTATGGCTTCTACTGGTTCGTGCTCAGCGAGGACGCGCAGCCGCCGTCGTGGCACGTCAACGCGCCGGAGCAGATGGTGGACCAGGTCACGCTGGTGTTGCAGAACATTGGCGGCCGCTCCGAGCTGACCGACTCCGCCCGCCGCGCACTGACCACCGAAGTCCTGCCCAACTACCTGGCGCGGCGCCGCTGGTTTGCCTCCAAGGGCGAACGCATCGAACGCGTGACCGTGGCCTACGCCTGGCCCGTGGCCCGCGTGGGCACCAGCGAGGAGGTCTGGCACTGCGAGGTGGAGGTATCGCTACCCGGCCGCACCGAGTGCTACCAGCTGCCGGTGGCCCTGCTATGGGACCGCGAAAGCACCGACGGCATGTCGCAGTTGATGACTGGCCTGTCGATGGCCCGCATCCGGCGCGGCTCCCGCGTGGGCGTGGCGACCGACGGCTTCGTGGTCGAGTCCTATGCCCGCGCCGTGGTGCGGTCGCTGCGCGACGATGTCAGCGCCGAGACGTCGCACGGGACCATCCGCTACCTGGCCGAGCCCGGCCTGGCCGGAGCCCCGCTCGAAGACGAGCCGGTGCAGTGGATGTCGGCCGAACAGTCGAACAGTTCGCTCGCCTTCGGCAACACGGGCGTGCTGAAACTGGTGCGGCGCGTGGCCGGCGGCATCCACCCCGAAGCCGAGATGACGCGCTACCTGACCAGCCATGCCTACACGCATTCGGCACCGCTGCTGGGCGAAGTCGTGCGCACCGGCACCGATGGCACGCCGCACACGCTGATGCTGCTGCAGGGCTACATCCTGAACCAGGGCGATGGCTGGGACTGGACCCTCGATTACCTGGGGCGGTCGATCGACGACGCCCTGCCCGCCACCGAGACCGACAACGAGGACGAGTTCGGCGAAGCCATGGCCGGCTACGCCACGATGGTCGGCACGCTGGGCCGGCGCCTGGCCGAACTGCACGCGGTACTGGCGCAGCCGACCGATGAGGACGCGTTTGCCCCGGTAGCCGCCACCGGGGCGCAGGCCACGGAATGGGCCGAAGAGGCACTGCGGTCGCTCGAAGAAGCGCTGGGCCTGCTTGAAGCGCGCCGGGGCAATGCCTCGGGCGCCTTCGCACGCGACATCGACACGCTGCTGGCCGCGCGTGACAAGCTGCCGCATCTGGTGGCACGGCTGGCCGCTGCCGCACCCGACAGCCTGCAGACGCGCATTCACGGCGACTTCCACCTGGGCCAGGTGCTGATCGCGCAGAACGACACCTACCTGGTGGACTTCGAAGGCGAGCCGCGTCAGCCACTGGCCTTCCGCCGGCGCAAGACGTCGCCACTGCGCGACGTGGCCGGGCTTTTGCGATCGATCGACTATGCCGCCGCCACGGTAGGCACCGACCGGCAGGAGCGCACGCACGCCACGCTGCCGCCCGCCCAGGCCGAACGTCGCGCCGCGCTGCTGGACCGCTTCCGCACCACGGCCGGTGACGCGTTCCTGAACTGCTATCAGCAGGCCATGACGGCTGCGCCGCAGGCCTGGGCCGATGCCGGCCAGTTGCAACCGCTGCTTGACCTGTTCCTGCTGGAGCGTGCGGCGTATGAAGTGGGCTACGAGGCGGCCAACCGCGTGGCATGGATCGACCTGCCGGCCAGTGGCCTGGCACGCCTGGTCCGCAAGCTGCTGGGAGACGACGATGTCCATGAATGATGCCGCCACGCTTGATGCGCCCGCGCCGACATTGCCAGGACCGGTCATCGACGCACTGCGCGAGGCCCGTCTGGCCGATCCGTTCGGCGTACTCGGCCCACAGCGAGACGAACACGGCGCCGTGGTGCGTGCGCTCGTGCCTGGCGCGGCTGCCATCCAGCTGACCAGCGCCGATGGCGAGTTTCTGGCCGACATGACGCGGCTGCACGCCGACGGCGTGTTTGCCGGGCGCCTGCCTGGCTTCGAAGACCGGCAACCCACGGCCCCCGACTACCGCCTGCGCATCCGCTGGCCCGACGGCAGCGAGCAGATCGCCGCCGACCCGTATGCGTTCGGCCTGCTGCTGGGCGAACTGGACCTGCACCTGTTCAACGAAGGCCGCCACCTGGAACTGGGCAAATGCCTGGGCGCGCAATGCCTGACCATCGACGGTGAACTGGGGGTCCGGTTTGCCGTGTGGGCGCCCAACGCGCGCCGCGTGTCCGTGATTGGCGATTTCAATGGCTGGAACCCCGCACGCCACCCCATGCGGCTGCGCCACGGCGCGGGCGTCTGGGAACTGTTCGTGCCGCAGGGCATGGGCGTCGGGCCCGGCAGCCGCTACAAGTACGACATGACAGGCCCGCATGGCGAGGCGCTGCCCGACAAGGCCGATCCGGTGGCGCAGGCCACCGAGCTGCCGCCGGCCACGGCGTCGGTGGTGGCCTGCGCGGGGCATGCCGCGCCGCCGTTCCGCTGGAACGATGCCGCGTGGATGGAGCAGCGCGCGAAGACCGATCCCTACGCCGCACCGATGTCGGTCTACGAACTGCATGTGATGTCCTGGCAGCGCGCCGCCAACGACAGCGGGCGCGGCTGGGACATCCTGGCCGAGCGGCTGGTGCCCTATATCCGCGACCTTGGCTTTACGCATATCGAACTGCTGCCCATCACGGAACACCCGTTCGGGGGATCGTGGGGCTACCAGCCGTTGTCGCTGTTCGCTCCCACGGCCCGGCTGGGGTCGCCGGAACAGTTCGCATCGTTTGTCGACCGCTGCCACCAGGCCGGCATCGGCGTGATCCTGGACTGGGTGCCCGCGCACTTTCCGACCGATCCACACGGACTGGCGATGTTCGACGGCACCGCGCTGTACGAACACCAGGACCCGCGCGAGGGCTATCACCAGGACTGGAACACGCTGATCTACAACCTGGGCCGCAACGAGGTGCGTGGCTTCCTGCTGGCCAATGCCGTGCACTGGCTCGAACATTTCCATGCCGACGCGCTGCGCGTGGACGCGGTGGCGTCGATGCTCTATCGCGACTACAGCCGCGAAGCGGGCCAGTGGGTGCCCAACCGCTTTGGCGGCCGCGAGAACCTGGAGTCGGTGGCATTCCTGCGCGAGATGAACACGGTGGTGCACGAGCGCTGCCCGGGCGCGCTGACCATCGCCGAGGAATCCACGGCCTGGCCCGGCGTCACCGCCAGCGTGGAGTCGGGCGGACTGGGCTTCAGCTTCAAATGGAACATGGGCTGGATGCACGACACCCTGCGCTATCTTGGCCACGAGCCGATCCACCGCCCCTGGCACCACGGCGACATGACATTCGGCATGGTCTACGCGTGGTCGGAGGCGTTCGTGCTGCCGCTGTCGCACGACGAGGTAGTACATGGCAAGGGATCGATGATCGCCAAGGCGCCCGGCGACGACTGGCAACGCCTTGCCAACCTGCGCGCGTACTACGGCTTCATGTGGACGCATCCGGGCAAGAAGCTGCTGTTCATGGGCGGCGAATTTGCGCAATGGCGCGAATGGAACCACGACGACGAACTGGACTGGGCGCTGCTCGACCAGCCCGCCCACCGGGGCGTGCATTCGCTGGTGCGCGACCTGAACCGCCTGTACCGCGACCTGCCGGCGCTGCACGCGATGGATCACCGGCCCGAGGGCTTCCAGTGGATCGTTGGCGACGACCACCAGAACAGCGTGTTTGCGTACCTGCGGCGCGCCGGGCCCGATAGCCAGGACGTGGTGCTGGCCGTCGTCAACATGACGCCGGTGCCGCGCATCGGCTACCGCCTGGGCGTGCCGTTCGCCGGGGCATGGAAAGAGTGCCTGAATACCGATGCCGAAATCTATGGCGGCAGCAACATGGGCAACTGCGGCGGCGTGCAGGCCGACGCGACGCCATCGCACGGCCAGCCCGCGTCGTTCTCGCTGACCCTGCCGCCGCTTGCCACGCTGATCCTGCGGTACGCACCGGAGCACGCTGCCTGACGCCTGAAGCCGGGACACTGCCGGCAGGACGCGCCATCACGACACACATAACCAGAACAACGAGGAGCTTCACGCATGGCGAGCCTTACCGTTGATCGCCTGCTGCCCGGCAAGCCGTATCCGCTTGGCGCCCACTGGGACGGACTCGGCGTCAACTTCGCGGTGTTTTCCGCGAACGCCAGCCGCATCGACCTGTGCCTGTTCTCGCCGAACGGGCGCAAGGAGGTGCAGCGGCTGGCGCTGCCCGAGTGCACCGATGAAATCTGGCATGGCTACCTGCCGCACGCCCAGCCCGGCCAGCAATACGGCTTTCGTGCATTCGGCCCGTACGAACCCACGCGCGGGCACCGCTTCAACCCGCACAAGCTGCTGCTGGACCCGTACGCCCGTGCGTTGAGCGGGCCCGTGCGCTGGTCCGACGCGCTGTTCGGCTACCGTCTCAACAGCCCGCGCGCCGACCTCACGCCCGATCGCCGCGACAGCGCGCCGACCATGCCGAAGGCCGTGGTCATCGACGAGAGCTTCAACTGGGGCGACGACCGGCCGCCGCGCCAGCCATGGACCACAACGTCAATCTACGAGGTGCATGTCCGTGGAGTATCGATGTTGCGCGAAGACCTGCTGCCGCAGTACCGGGGCACCTTTGCCGCACTGGCGGACCCGCGCCTTGTCGAGCATCTGCTCCAGATGGGCGTCACGGCGATCGAACTGCTGCCCATCCACGCGTTCCTGCAGGACCGCTTCCTGGTGGAGCGCGGGCTGCGCAACTACTGGGGCTACAACACGCTCGCGTTCTTTGCCCCGGAGCCGTTGTACCTGTCCGGCCGCCAGCACCACGAGATGAAGATCGCGGTCCGGCGCCTGCATGCGGCCGGCATCGAGGTGATCCTGGACGTGGTCTACAACCACACGTGCGAAGGCAACGAGCTGGGGCCCACGATGTCGTGGCGCGGGCTGGACAACGCCAGCTACTACCGCCTGATGCCCGGCGACGAGCGCCACTACATCAACGACACCGGCTGCGGCAACACGCTGAACCTGTCGCACCCGCGCGTGCTGCAGATGGTGATGGACTCGCTGCGCTACTGGGTAGAGGTGTTCCATGTCGACGGGTTCCGCTTCGACCTTGGCAGCACGCTGGGCCGCGAAAGCAACGGCTTCGACCCGGGATCGGGCTTTTTCGACGCGATCCTGCAAGACCCGGTGCTGTCGCGCGTCAAGCTGATTTCCGAACCCTGGGACCTGGGCCCCGGCGGCTACCAGGTGGGCAACCATCCGCCGGGATTTGCCGAATGGAACGACAAGTTCCGCGACAACGTGCGCCGCTTCTGGCGCGGCGACGCCGGCCAGCGTGGCGAACTGGCCGCGCGGCTGACCGGCTCGGCCGACCTGTTCGACCACCGCCATCGCAAGCCGTGGGCCAGCGTCAACTTCATCACCGCGCACGACGGCTTCACGCTGGCCGATGTGGTCAGCTATGCGCACAAGCACAACGAGGCCAATCACGAAGACAACCGCGACGGCAACGACGACAACGCCAGCGCCAACTGGAGCCCGGACGGCAGCGTCGAAGGCCCGACCGACGACGAGGCCGTGCTGGAAACGCGCTGCCGCGTGGCACGCGCCATGATGGCGACGCTGCTGCTGTCGCAAGGCACGCCGATGATCACCGCCGGCGACGAATGGGGCCGCAGCCAGCAAGGCAACAACAACGCCTATTGCCAGGACAACGAGCTGTCATGGCTGAACTGGGACGATGCCGCGCATTCCTCCAACGCGCCGATGCGCCGCGTGGTCAGCCGCCTGCTGGCGCTGCGCAAGCAGTTGCCGGTGCTGACCGAGAACCGCTTTGTCCATGGCCGCTCGCAGCCGGCCCCGGGCCTGGCCGATATCGCCTGGTTCGGGCCCGACGGCAACGAACTGACCAGCGAGCAGTGGAGCAATCCCGAAGACCGTACGCTGGCGCTGCGCCGTGCCACGCACTGTCCGCAGGAAGAAGTGGAGGTAATCGTGCTGTGCCTGAACGCCGGCCACGAGGACGTGGTCTTCCGCATGCCGGCGCCGGGCGAGGACTGGCACCTCCTGTTCGACAGCACCGCGCCTGACCTGGAAGACGAACCCGTGGCGCTCGATGACGAGGGCCGCCCGGCGTACAAGGTGGCCGCGCACGGGCTGGCCTTGCTGGCCGCCGCGGTACCCAAGGACGAGGACCCGTCGCGATGAGCGAAGACCATCCGCTCCGGTTGCTGGCCGCAAGTGCAGGGCTGCAAGTGCGCTGGCGCGATGCATGGAACCAGCCGCGGACGCTCTCCCCGGACGCCCTGCGCACGGTGCTGACTGCGCTGGACCTGTCCTGCGGTACGTCCGGCGAGTGCGAGGCATCGCGCGCCCGGCTCGCGGCCGACGATGGCGCGCACCCGTTGCCGCCGCTGATCACCGCCGACCAGGGCAAGCCCGTGGTCGTGCCATGGGCGCATGCGCTGGCCCAGCGCCCCTATCGCCTGGAATGCGAGGACGGTTCGCTTGTAGAGGGCATCGCCCGGCGTACCGGCGACGGCACGATGGAAATCGGACCGGTATCGCAATGGGGCTACCACCATCTGCTGCTGGGCGATGTGGAGACCACGCTCGCGGTAGCGCCGCCACGCTGTTTCAGCGTGGCCGACGCGCTGGCGGCATCGCCGCGCCCGGTACTGGCAAGCAGGCCGTGGGGGCTGTCGGTGCAGTTGTACGGACTGCGGCGCGGCGCCGACACGGGACTGGGCGACCTGACCACACTGGCGCTGACCGCGGAAGCGGCGGCACATGCCGGCGCCGATGCCATCGCCATCAATCCGCTGCACGCGGGGTTTCCGGCGCTGCCAGAGCGCTTCAGCCCGTACTCGCCGTCCAGCCGCATCTTCTTCAACCCGCTCTATGCGGACCCGGCGCGCATATTCGGCCAGGCCACCGTGGACCACGCCGTGGCCACGCTCGGCATTGGCACGGCGCTGGCCGAAGCCGAGCGCCGCACCGAGATCGACTGGCCGGCCATCGCCACCGTGCGGCTGCAACTGCTGCACTGGCTCTGGCAGCATCACGACACCCTGCTGCCGGCCGCGCAGAAACAGGCGTTCGCCGCGTTCCGCGCGCGCGGCGGCAAGGCCCTGCTGGCGCATGCGACCTTCGAAGCCATCCAGGCGGAGCGGCTGGCCGCCGCCACCGACAACGACGCCGCCCGCGATGCGGCCGACTGGCGGCGCTGGCCCGACACACTGCGCAGCCCCGATGGGGCGGCGGCCATGGGCATGGCGACGACCGCAGCCGATGCCATCGGCTATCACGCATTCCTGCAATGGCTGGCGGCCGACGGCCTGGAAGATGCCCAGCAGCGGGCCCGTGCCGCCGGCATGGCCGTTGGCGTGATTGCCGACCTTGCGGTGGGTACCGACCCCGGCGGCAGCCACGCATGGACGCGCCAGGCCGAGATCCTGAACGGCTTCCACGCGGGCGCGCCGCCCGACCTGTACAACCCGCGGGGACAGGACTGGGGCGTGGCCGTATTCTCGCCGCGCGGCCTGCGCCGCCACGGCTACACCGCCTTTATCGAGATGCTTCGTGCCAACCTGGCCCATGCCGGCGGCCTGCGCATCGACCACGTGCTGGGGCTGGCGCGCATGTGGCTGGTGCCCGAAGGGGCGCCAGCCAGCGCTGGCGCCTACCTGACCTATCCGCTCGACGACCTGTTGCGCCTGGTGGCGATCGAATCGTGGCGGCACCGCGCGATCATCATTGGTGAAAACCTCGGCACGGTGCCCGAAACGCTCGATACCGCGCTGGCCGCGCGCGGTGTGCTGGGCATCGACGTGCTGTGGTTCGTGCGCGAGCAAGAGCAACAGGGAGCGCAGGCGGAAGCGCAAGACGATGAAGTGGCCGTCGCCCCTGGGGCCGGCACGCCAGCCTTGCCACCCGCGCAGGCACCCAGCGAAACGCCCACGGCAGCCGAGCCAATCAGCGCCGCGTTCCTGCCGCCCGAGCACTGGCCGGCGCTGGCCGTTGCCACCACGACCACGCACGACCTGCCGACCATTGCGGGCTGGTGGGCGGGCCGCGACATTGCCTGGCGCGCGCGGCTGCATCAGCTGGGCGCCAACGAAACCGAGGCTGGATTGATGGCGCTGCGTGCCGCCGAGCGCAGCGCACTGTGGCAAGCCATGTACGAAGGGGGGGTCGCTCACGGTGCCGAGCCGGCGGCTGACGCGGCACCGGTGGAAACCGTGCTGCGCTGGCTGCACCGCGCCTCGACCCCGTTGCGGCTGGTGCCCGTGGAAGACCTGCTGGCGCTGCACGAGCAGCCGAACCTGCCTGGCACGATTTCCGGCCATCCGAACTGGCAACGCCGGCTGGACGCCGATCCACGCGACCTGTTCGCGCATCCCGACGTAGCGCGGCGGGTCGCTGCCCTGCGCGATGGCGGGAACCAGTCCGACGATGACGACGGAGATGGCGATGCGTGACGCTTCAGGGCGCCTGCAGATCCGCCAGCGCCCGGCAGAGCGCTTCCACGGTCAGCGGCTTGACCAGGTGCGCGTCGAAGCCGGCCGCCTCGGTGCGCCGCCGGTCGTCGGGCGAACTGCGTCCAGTCAGCGCAAAGACGCGAATGCCCAGGCCGGTCTGGCGCAGTGCGTCGAGCACCTCGTAGCCGCTCATGTCGGGCATCTCCAGATCCAGCAGCACCACGTCCGGCGCGAAGCTGCGCACCGCTTCCACGGCGCGCATGCCCGTATAGACCGGCTGCGCATGGTGGCCCAGCACGGTCAGCAACTCGGCCATGCTGTCCGCCGAATCGGCGCTGTCGTCGACGATCAGGATGCGCTGGCCCGCGCACTGTGCCGTGCCCGGACGCGGCACGCTGGCACCGTCCATCTGCACCTCTGGCAGCATGATCGTGAAAGTGCTGCCGTGGCCTTCGCCCGCGCTGCTGGCCTGGATGGCACCGCCATGCGCCTCGATCACGGCTCTTGCCAGGGCCAGGCCCACGCCCAGCCCGGAACGGGCAATCTCGTCGCCCTCCTGCGCAAACAGGTTGAAGATGCGGTCCAGCGCCTCCGGTGCAATGCCGCGCCCGGTATCGCCAATCGTGGTGACCACGTTGCCGGCGTCCGCGCGCACGCGTACTGTCACCGTGCCGCCTCGCGGCGTGTACTTGGTAGCGTTGCTGAGCAGGTTCGACAGCACCTGTTCCAGCCGCGCCGCATCGCCGTTGACGAAGACCGGGTCGGCCGGCAGCGCCACCTCGAACTTCTGGCTGGCACCGTCCAGCGCGGGCCGCATCGCCTCGATGGCGGTGGTGACCACCTCGTTGTAGAGGATCGGCACGGGCTGCACCTTGAGCTTGCCGGATGTCACGCGGCCCACATCCATCAGGTCGGTGACCAGCCGCGTCAGCAACTGCAGTTGCCGGCCGATGATCTCCGCGCAATGGCGGATGCGGACGTCGGCCACCGGCGTGAGCCGGATCACATCCACGGCATTGCGGATCGGGGCCAGCGGATTGCGCAGTTCATGGGCCAGGATGGCCAGGAACGACTGCACGCGCCGCCCCGCGTCCTCCAGGTCGGCCAGGCGGGCCGCGTCGGTGACATCGCGGGCGATCCACAGCACGCCCGATACGCCCTGGTCGGCATCGCGCAGCAGCACCTGCCGCACGTGGCATCGCACCAGCGTGCCGTCATGACGCTGCAGCCGTTGTTCGCCGGACCACGCGCCGCTGGCCCGCACGGCCTCAAGCAAGCCAGGGGCCTCGACCGGGCCATTGCCGGGCGCCAGGCCGGAAACCGCGTCCTGCGCCATATCGGGCCGGGGATGCAGCAGCTCCAGCGGTTGCCCCACCGCCTCTTGCGCCGTGTATCCGAACAGCGCCTGTGCGCCGGCGTTCCAGCTGCGGATCTGCCCCTCGGCGCCAAGTTCGCAGATGGCGCTGTCGTCGAGCGTGTCGAGCAGTTCGCGCCAGCGCGCCTCGACCACCCTGGCGTGCTCCTCGGCGGCGTACTGGATGGTGATGTCGCGATACACCACGGCAAAGCCGCCGGGCCCGCCATCCCGGCTACCGTCGGGCCCGGGCAGCGCAACGATCACCACGCTGGCGTAGAACACGCTGCCGTCGCGCCGCACGCGCCAGCCCTTGTCCTCGGCCCGCCCGTGCATGCGCGCCGTCGCCAGCAACTGGGCGGCCGTGGCCGCGCCGTCGTCGGTCTCGGCGGGATGGAAACGCGACAGCGGGCAGCCATCCACCTCGTCGGCGGCATACAGCAGCACGCGCCGCGCGGCCTCGGTCCAGGCACTGACACGGCCATCCCCCGACAGCACGAAGATCGCGGTGTCGTCGACCGCATCGAGCGCATTGAGCAATGCGGCACCCGGCATGTCCATGGCTACGCTCCCTCCTTTCTTGTTGCAGCTGCCTTTCTTGGCGGCAGTCAAGGCACCCGGGACGCCCGGCGCGATGGCCGGGGCGGATGCGCGGTTTCCATCATAGGCGCGGCCTGTCACTCCACGCCCGGTACATGTCCACGAAGTGGTGTTTGCAAAAACTACAACGGAATGCCGAAAGCGCTAGCCGTGTTCGCGTGCCGACCTGCCGCCCGACGGCGGCGGCGGATGCTTGTCCGGCAGGTTGCGGGCGGGCTGGTCCCCTTTTTCCTTGTTGTGATCGGGGCTCTGGTCGGGCCGACGGTCCGGCCGGCGCACGGGATCATGGGGGATATGGGTAGCCATGGCGCGTCTCGCAGTGATTTGCAGGATGGGAAGTCCCTCTGCGCAGCAGTTTTCATACCAGCACCGGGACTAGTGCTTCCCGCGTGCCGCCTGATTTCTTTTCTAGCCTGAAACGAGCACGAAGTCTCTATTCATGATGATCTGTCCAGGAGTCAAGTGATGACCGATGCATCCCGGCTGCGGCCAGCCTCTGCCGATGCAACCCGCGGCACCCAGACCGCCACGACCAGCGCCCCCGAGCAGGCCGACGATACACGTACCGCCATGTCCAGCGCTACCATCCGGCGCGCGTTTCTGGACCACGTGTTCTACACCCAGGGCAAGCTCCCCGGCCATGCCAGCGGCAACGATCTCTACCAGGCGCTGGCGCACACGGTGCGCGACCGTCTGGTACAGCGCTGGATCAGCACCGCCGAGACCTACCAGACCCAGCCGTCGCGCACAGTCGCCTACCTTTCCGCCGAATTCCTGATGGGGCCGCACCTGGGCAACAACCTCGTCAACCTGGGCATCGTCGACGAGGTGCGCGCGGCCATGACCACGCTGGACCTCGACCTGGACGACATCCTGTCGCATGAAGAGGAACCGGGCCTGGGCAACGGCGGCCTTGGCCGGCTGGCCGCCTGCTTCATGGATTCCCTGGCGACGCTGGAAATTCCCGCGCTGGGCTACGGCATCCGCTACGAGTATGGCATCTTCCACCAGAACATCATCGACGGCCAGCAGGTGGAAACCACCGACACCTGGCTGCGCCACGGCAACCCGTGGGAGATCCAGCGCTCCGAGTGGGCGGTACAGGTGCGGCTGGGCGGCCACACCGAGCACTACACCGACGACCGGGGCCGCTACCGCGTGCGCTGGGTACCCGACAAGACGGTGGTGGGCGTGCCGTTCGATTCGCCGATCCTGGGCTACCGGGTCAACACTGTTAACACGCTGCGCCTGTGGCGTGCCGAGGCCACCGAGGCGTTCGACTTCCACACCTTCAACCGGGGCGACTACCTGGGCGCGGTCAGCAAGAAGGTGACCTCCGAAAACCTGACCAAGGTGCTGTATCCGAACGACGAAACCCAGCAAGGCAAGGAACTGCGGCTGGAGCAGCAGTATTTCTTCGTGGCGTGCTCGCTGCAGGACATGCTGCGGCTGCTGGCGTCGCACGGCATCCCGGTGTCCCGCTTCCACGAGAAGTTTGCCGTGCAGCTCAACGACACGCATCCCGCCGTGGGCATCGCCGAACTGATGCGGCTGCTGGTGGACGACCACGACCTGAACTGGGACGATGCCTGGCACATCACCCGCAACGCCTTTGCCTACACCAACCACACGCTGCTGCCCGAAGCACTGGAACAGTGGCCGCTGGAACTGTTCCGGCGCGTTCTGCCGCGTCACCTGGAGATCATCTACGAGATCAACGCGCGCTTTCTGGACGAGGTACGGATCCGTTTCTACGGCGACGAGTCGCGGCTGGCGCGGCTGTCGCTGGTCAACGAGCAAGGCGGGCGCTACGTGCGCATGGCCGGCCTGGCCTGCGTGGGCAGCCATGCCATCAACGGCGTGGCCGATCTGCATTCGCGCCTGATGCGCGAGGACGTGCTGCAGGACTTCCATGCCATGTGGCCCGAGAAGTTCACCAGCATCACCAATGGCGTCACGCCCCGGCGCTGGCTGGCGCTGTCCAACCCACGCCTGACCCGCCTTGTCTGCAACGCCATCGGCGATGGCTGGATCAAGGACCTGGACCAGCTGCAGGCGCTGGAGCCGTATGCCGACGACGCCGGCTTCCGGGCCCAGTGGCAGGCCGTGCGGCGCGACAACAAGCGCGACCTGGCGCAGCTGATCCGCGACACCACGGGCGTGGTGGTCGACCCTGCGTCGATGTTCGACGTGATGGTCAAGCGCATCCACGAATACAAGCGCCAGCACCTGGCGGTGCTGCACATCATCGCGCTGTACCATCAGATCAAGTCCGATTCGCGCGCCGAGATCCCGCCGCGCACCTTCCTGTTCGCGGGCAAGGCCGCGCCGGGCTACCACTACGCCAAGCTGATGATCCGCTTCATCACGTCGGTGGCGGAAGTGGTCAACCGCGACCCGCACGTGCGCGACCGCCTCAAGGTGGTCTTCCTGCCGAACTTCAACGTGACCTACGGCCAGAAGATCTACCCGGCGGCCGACCTGTCCGAGCAGATCTCGCTGGCCGGCAAGGAGGCCTCGGGCACCGGCAACATGAAGTTCGTCATGAACGGCGCCATCACCATCGGCACCATGGACGGCGCCAACATCGAACTGCGCGACGCCATCGGCGCGGACAACTTCTTCCCGTTCGGACTCAATGCGTCCGAGGTCTATGCGTTGCGGGCGGCCGGCTACCATCCGTCCACGTACTACGAGTCGAGCCCCGAACTGCGCGCGGTGGTGGACCTGATCCAGCACGGCTTCTTTTCCAAGGGCGATGCGGCCGTGTTCCGCCCGCTGTTCGACGGGCTGCTGCAGCACGACCCATACATGCTGATGGCCGACTTCGCGTCGTACCTGCAGTGCCAGCGCGATGTCTCGGCCGCCTATGCCGACCAGGCCCGCTGGCAGCGCATGTCGGTGCTGTCCACCGCGCGTTCGGGCCGCTTTTCGTCGGATCGGGCCATCCGCGAATACTGCGAGCGCGTCTGGCACGTGGACCCCGTACCCGTGTGCCTGCTGCGGCGGTCGAGCGGCCAGATCCAGGGACCGCGCCGGGCCGGCGACGCCATCGGCGGCTTCAGCGAGCGCTGCCAGTAGTCCACCGGCAGTAGCGCTGCCGCCACATGGCGAACGGGCCAGGCCCATCGCTTGCAGATTGGTGGATGTCCGGCCCGCGCGCGGCAGTTTCTACAACGGCAGCGGCACCTTATACATCGGCGTTGCCAGCGCGATGCCCTGCAGGGGCAGCCGCCTCAGGCGTCACGCGGCGCGCCGCGCGTTGCCCGGGCTGGCACAAAGTTCGCATTGCAGTTCCTCTGCGCCCTGCGGTGCCCCGATGTGCGGCGCCACACGGACAGTCCAGTACATCCCACCGGAACGGCAAATCAGCGGGAGTCTCTCCTTGAACGCGAACACCTTGTTTGTGGCGGCAGAAGCCCAGCCCCTGGCCAAGACAGGCGGGCTGGCCGACGTGGTAGGCGGCCTGGCGCAGGCGCTGCTGCAGCGCGGCGCCGATGTCACGATCCTGATGCCCGGTTACCCGCGCGCCGTGGCGGCCGCACGCAATGTGCGCAGCCTTGGCGCCATTCATTTGCCGATGGCCCTGCCGCCCGGCCACAGCCCGGCGCGGCTGCTGCAAGGCCTGATGCCGGACAGCGGCGTGCGCGTGGTCTTCCTGGACTGTCCGTCGCTCTACGACCGCCCGGGATCGCTGTACGTTGACGCCACCGGCCGTGACTTCTGCGACAACGCCCAGCGCTTTGCCGCGCTGGCGCATGCGGCCACGGCCATCGCGGCAGGCGAGACGCCGCTGCCCGTGCCAGGCCTGGTGCATGCGCACGACTGGCACACCGCGCTGACACCGCTGCTGATGCGCGCGCGCGGCCTGGACATCCCCACCGTCTGCACGATTCACAACCTCGCCTTCCAGGGCGTATTTCCGATGGCCGCGGCCGGGCCGCTGGGGTTGCCCGCGCAATCGCTGACGCCGGACGGCATCGAGTTCTGGGGCAAGATCAATTTCCTGAAGGCCGGCATCCGCTATGCCGACCGCGTCACCACGGTCAGCCATACCTATGCGCGCGAAATCCTGACGCCGCACTTCGGTCACGGGCTGGACGGCCTGCTGGTGCATCGGGCCGCCGTGCTGGGCGCGATCCCGAACGGTGTCGATACCGACGCCTGGTCGCCCCGCACCGACCGCCTGCTGCCGCAGCGCTACGACGCCCGCAACCTGACCGGCAAGCGCGCCTGCAAGGCCGCGCTGCAGGCACGCCATGGGCTGCCCGTGGACGCCGACCGTCCGGTGATCGCCATGGGCAGCCGCCTGACCCACCAGAAGATGGCCGACGTGGCACTCGACGCCATCGCCCACGCACTTGCCACGCACGCCGACGCGCAGTTCGTGGTGCTGGGCTGCGGCGATCCGACGCTGGAGGCCGCGTACAACGCACTGGCGCAGCGGCATCCGCAGCGCGTGGGCGTGGCGATCGGCTATCGGGAGGAAGATGCGCACCTGCTGCATGCGGGTGCCGACATGCTGCTGCACGGCAGCCGCTTCGAGCCGTTTGGCCTGACACCGGTCTATGCCATGCGCTATGGCACCGTGCCGATCGTGTCGCGCGTGGGTGGCCTGGCCGACACCGTGCGCGATGTGGGCAATGACGACGCGCCGGCCGCGCGCGCCAACGGCATCGTTTTCGACGGTGAATCCGCCGAGGCGATGTGCGCCGCCATGGCCCGTGGACTAGGATGGTATGGCCGCCAGCGCCACTGGCGCAGCCTGCAGCGTACCGGCATGCAGACCGACTTTGGCTGGGAAGGCCCGGCGCGCCAGTACCTGGCCTTGTACGGCGCGCTGGCGCCGGCCCTGGCGCACGTGCCTGCGGTGGCTGCCGAGCCTGTGACAGTAGCGCCCGCGGTACAGCCGGCACGCGCTGGCCGCCGCCCGGCAGTGGTCCCCGAAGCACCGGCGCTGTCGCCCGCCGATGCCGGCGTGGCCGCGACGCCCGCCTGACCGGCGCCGCCCCTGCCGCCAGACTGGATGTGCGATTGCCTGCACGAAGGTAGCCTCCGATGATGACTGCTTCGCCTGCCCTGCCGCCCGGTGACAGCCGGCCAATCCGTCCGAACTGGCAGACGCTCGGTGCCGATGCCCGCCTGCTGCCCTGCGGCGACGAAGCCGAAAAATCATGGTTCGGCCCGGTTCGCCTGGCAGACGGCCGCGTGCGCTTTCGCCTGTGGGCACCCGACGCCGCCGGGCAGGGTCATGCGGTACGGCTCGAAGTGGCCGGCATGGCGCCAGTCGTGATGATGGAAGGCAAGGACGGCTGGTTCGAGACCGTGGTGCCCTGCTGCCACGGCGTGCGCTACTGGTTCCGGCTGGACGACGGCACCATCGTGCCCGACCCGGCTTCGCGGCTGCAGGCCGACGACGTGCACGGCGCCAGCGTGCTGTGCCTGCCCGAAAACGGCGCCGCCTACACCTGGCAGCACACGGAATGGCGCGGCCGGCCCTGGCACGAAGCCGTGATCTACGAACTTCATGTGGGCCTGTCCGGCGGCTACACGGGGGTGATGTCCGAACTGCGCCGCCTGGCGGCGCTGGGCTTCACGGCCATCGAACTGATGCCGCTGTCCGAGTTTCCCGGCGCCCGCAACTGGGGCTACGACGGCGTGCTGCCGTTCGCGCCCGAGCGCAGCTACGGTTCGCCGGACGAACTGCGCGCGCTGATCGACGCCGCCCACGGGCTGGGCATGATGGTGTTGCTCGACGTGGTCTACAACCACTTCGGGCCCGAGGGCAACTGCCTCCATCACTACGCCAGCGCCTTCTTCCGCACCGACCGGCAAACCCCGTGGGGCCCGGCCATCGACTTCCGCCGCGCGGAAGTGCGCCGCTTCTTTGGCGAGAACGCGCGCTACTGGCTGGAATCGTTCCGCTTCGACGGCTTGCGGCTCGACGCCGTGCATGCCATCAACGACGAAGGGTGGCTGCCCCAGCTGGCCCACGAACTGCGCGCATGCCTGCCCGACCGGCATGTGCACCTGGTGCTCGAAAACGACCACAACGACGTGGCGCTGATCCAGGCCGGCTACGACGCGCAGTGGAATGACGACGCCCACCACGCGCTGCACGTGCTGCTGACGGACGAGGCCGACGGGTACTACCGCGAATATCACGCGGAGGTGCCCGGCCCCGCAGGCGCCACGCCGCCGCATGCCATCGGCACGCCCGCGCTGCATCACCTGGCGCGGGTGCTGGGCGAAGGCTTCGCGTGGCAGGGCGAGGTATCGCCGCACCGCAGCGGCGACGAAAACGGCCCGCTGCAGGGCCGCGAGGTGCGGCGCGGACAGCCAAGCGCGGCGCTGCCGCCCACGGCCTTCGTCATGTTCCTGCAGAACCACGACCAGACCGGCAACCGTGCATTCGGCGAACGCCTGACCACGCTGGCCGACCCCGACGCGCTGCGCGCGGCGGTGGCGCTGCAGTTGCTCTGCCCGCAGATCCCGCTGGTGTTCATGGGCGAGGAGCATGGGGCGCGCACGCCCTTCCTCTACTTCACCGATCATCCGCCCGAACTGGCGCAGGCGGTACGCGACGGCAGGCGGCGCGAATTCGCCGCATCGTCGGCCTTTCGCGACGACGCCCATGCCGCGCGCATCGCCGATCCGAATGCGCCCGAGACGTTCCATGCCTCGCGCCCGGTCTGCGACGATACCGAGGGCGATTGCCGTGCGTGGAACCACTACTACGGCGAACTGCTGTCGATCCGCCGCAACGAGATCATGCCAAGGCTGCACCATTGCCAGCCCGATGGCGTCACGCCGCTGGCCGACCGCGCACTGGTGGCGCGCTGGCGCCTGGGCGACGGCAGCCGGCTGTCGATCTGGCTAAATCTTGGCGCCGAGCCCGTGGAAGCAGACTGCGCCGGCGGCCGGATGCTGCATGCCAGCCAGTCCGGCGCCATTGCATCGCTCAACGCCGGGATCCTTACCGAACGCTGCTGCGTCGCCTGCCTGCATCCAGCCTGACACTGCCATGACGCCACCCGCCGACGTGAATCACGCCGACCTCGATCATGCCGGCGTGCCCCGCGCCACGGCGCGGCTGCAGTTGCATGCCGGCTTTACCTTTGCCGACGCCGCCGCGCTGGTACCGTATTACGCCGGCCTCGGTATCAGCCACCTGTATCTGTCGCCGATCACCGAAGCGCGCCCCGGGTCTACCCACGGCTACGACGTTACCGATTGCACGCAGGTCGGCATGGCGCTGGGCGGCGAGCCCGGCCTCGTGGCGCTTGCCACCCAGGCGCGCGACGCGGGCCTGGGCATCGTGCTCGATATCGTGCCCAACCACATGGCCGCCGATGCCACGCACAACGCATGGTGGCGCGACGTGCTGGCGCATGGCGAACGCAGCGCGTATGCGCACTACTTCGATATCGACTGGCAACCGCACGACCCCGTGCTGCGCGGCAAGGTGCTGCTGCCGATACTGGGCGACGCCTACTGGCAAACGCTGGAGTCGGGCGCGCTCACAGTGCAGCGCGGCGGCGACGGCCAGCCAACGCTGCGCTATGGCGACCACGAGTTGCCGCTGAATCTCCCGCCGGGCATGGCGCACGGGGCAGCCCTGCCGACCGCGCCCACCACGCCCACCGATATGCAGGCACTGCACACGCTGCTCGAACACCAGCATTACCGGCTGGCGTGGTGGCGCACCGGGGCCGCCATGCTGAACTGGCGCCGCTTCTTCGAGATCACGGAACTGGTGGGCGTGCGGCAGGAATGCGACGACGTATTCGAGGCCACGCACGCCCTGCCATTCCGGCTGTACCGCGAGGGATGGATCGACGGCCTGCGCATCGACCATGTGGATGGCCTAGCCGACCCGGCCGGCTATTGCCGCCGCGTGCGCGAACGGCTGGACGCCCTGCGGCCGGGCCGGCCCGCCGCGCTGGCGCTCGCGCATCCATGGCTGGTCATCGAGAAGATCCTGGGCGAACACGAGCCACTGCCGCGCGACTGGCAGGTCGACGGCACCACGGGCTACGACTTCATGGACCAGGCGGGCGCCGTGCTGCACGACCTGCACGGCGCGGACCGGCTGAACATGCTCTGGCTGCAGATCAGCGGCGACGACCGCACGTTTGCCGAACAGGTACATGCTGGACGGCATCGCGTGCTGGCCCGCCATCTGGTCACCGAGGTCGAAGCGCTTTGCGCGCGGCTGCTTGCGCGGGCACGCGGCGACGTCGCCACGCGAGACCTGTCACCGCACGCGCTGCACCACGCGCTCACGGCGTTCATGACGGCCATCCCCGTGTACCGCAGCTACTACGTGGCGGATGACGATGGGCGGGACGCCACCTTTGACAACGACATGGTGTCGGCCGCCGCCGATGCCGCGCGCCGCCACCTGGCACCCGACGAATCGGCCGCGCTGGATTTCATCGTGTCGGCCTTGCGCGCCGATGACCGGCTCGACAGCCCGGCCGGGCAACTTCGCACGAAGCTCCAGCAGTTGATGCCGGCGCTGGCCGCCAAATCCACCGAGGACACGGCGTTCTATCGCTATGGACGGCTGCTGTCCCGCAACGAGGTGGGCAGCGACCCCGGCACGCTTGCCATGGCAGCCGAACGCTTTCATGAACGGATGCAGGCGCGCGCCGAAGCGTGGCCTCATGCGATGCTGGCGGTGTCCACCCACGACCACAAGCGCGGCGAGGATGCGCGCATGCGGCTGGCGGTGCTGAGCGAGCTGCCCGAGGCATGGGCCGAGGCGGTGGCCGGCTGGGAACGGCAACTGGCGCCGCTGCTGGTGGCGTCGCCCAGGGGCCCCGATGGCGTCGACCGGCTGATGCTGTACCAGACGCTGGTGGGCGCATGGCCGGCCGATCCGCGCACGCTGGCGTCCGAGGACGGCCAGCGGGCATTTGTCGAACGGATCCTGGCCTGGCAACGCAAGGCCATTCGCGAGGCCAAGCGCTACGGCAGCTGGACCCATCCCGATACCGGATATGAAAATGCCTGCGAGGCGTTCCTGCCCGCCATGGGCATCGGTGGCGCCGACAGTGTGCTGGAGAGCATCGGCGCCTTTGCCGCGCGCATCGGCACGGCCGCGGCGCTGAACAGCCTGGCGCAGACGCTGCTGCAGCTGACCGCGCCCGGGGTGCCGGATCGCTACCAGGGCAATGAAACCTGGGATTTCAGCCTGGTCGATCCCGACAACCGGCGCGCGCCCGACTACGCGCGGCTGCAGGCACAACTGGAATGCCGCGCAGGCTGGCCGCACTGGCTCGCGCACTGGCGCGACGGCCGCATCAAGCAGCAGCTGATCCGCAGTGTGCTGATGGTACGGCGCGAGCACCCCGCGCTATTTGCGCAGGGCAGCTACCGGCCGGTGTCCGCCAGCGGCGATCTGGCCGGGTCCGTGCTGGCGTTCTCGCGCCAGTGCGGCCAGGCCGAAGCGGTCGTCGCCGTGACCCGGCTCGCGGCACGCCATGTGGATCCGTCCGAACCGCGCATTCCGCCGCATTGCTGGCACGATACCGGCCTGCATACCGGCGACGGTGACAGCCATGGCAATGGCGGCTGGGTCGACATGCTGACCGGCCATGCCGTGACATCGCACGCGGGATGGCTGCGCGCCAAGGACGTGTTTGCCACGCTGCCCGTGGCGCTGCTGATGCGCCGGTGATATGCCGGGTGATGCCTAGCCCTTCAACGCGGCCGCCAGCTGGGTGACCAGCTGCGTGGCGGCCTCGTCGTCGGTGCGCTCGAAGCGCAGCGGCGTGACCGACACCGCGCCACGCCCCACCACCATGGCTTCTGCGTCATCCACGTCGGGCCGCGGGCCGCGCGAGAACTGCAGCCAGTGGTAGGGAATGCCGCGCGGGTCCACGTGCGCGCGCACATTGATGGCCTTGACCAGCCCCATGCCCTGGCGCGACACCACCAGCGGGCCGGCCTGCTCCGGCTCGATATCGGGAAAATTCACGTTCAGGCAGGCCCCGTCGGTCCAGCCGGCCGCCAGCAGGCGACGGATCACATCGGGCGCCAGCGTCCGCGAGGTTTGCCACTTCACCGCGTTGCGGTCGGTGAAGACCTGGCTGAGCGCGATGGAACGGATACCGAGCAACATGCCGGTCATGGCGGCCCCAACCGTGCCGGAGAACACCGTTTCCAGCCCCAGGTTGCCACCCCGGTTGATGCCGGACAGCACCAGGTCGGGCGGCGCGTCGCGCATGAGATGGCGCGCGGCCATCACCACGCAGTCACCCGGGGTGCCGCTGATGCCAAACCGGCGCGGCCCATGCTCGGCCACGCGCAGCGGCGCATGCAGGCTGATCGAGTGCGACGTGCCGCTCTGGTCGTGATCGGGGGCCACGATCCAGACCTCGCGGGCCAGCGTGGCGGCTACCTGCTCCAGCACGGCAAGCCCTGGCGCCTCGATGCCATCGTCATTGGTCAGCAGCACGCGGTCGACTACGAAATCGGACATGAATGAAACCTTGGGTGGACGATTGAACGGGCCCTTACTGTATCCCAAGCCACAGGCATGCCGGTGACCTGCCGCCAGCCAGCCACGCGGGCATCACACGCCTGATTCGTCACAAAACCTGCAGACTTATTTTCAGTTGCGTCACGCAACTAACTTGCCTATAGTTTCGTCACGCAACTATCTGCGGCACCATCCCCCGCCCGTAGCCGACCCTGACGGAGAACATCTTGGATCGTCGACTTCTTATCCTGGCCCTGGGCATGTTTGCCCTGGGGACCGACAGTTTTGTTTTCGCGGGAATCCTTCCCGAGATCGCCCGGCACTTCGACGTCAGCATCGGCGCAGCCGGGCAGATGACTACCGTGTATGCCATCAGCTATGCGCTGCTGGCACCGGTACTGGCAGCGCTGGCCGCCAGCATGCCGCGCAAGCGTGTGCTGCTGGCCGGACTGGGCCTGTTCGTGGTGGCGAATATCGCAACCGCGCTGGCACCCACCCTGGGCTTTGCGTTGCTGACGCGCGTCGTGGCCGGCTTCGGCGCCGCGTTGTTCTCGCCGACTGCGAGCGGCGTTGGCACGATGCTGGTCAAGCCCGAGCGGCGCGGCTTTGCGCTGTCGATCATCGTCGCGGGCCTGACCACCGCCACCGCGCTGGGCACCCCGATTGGCGCGGTCATTGGCGGCCTGGTGGATTGGCGCTGGACGCTGGCCTTTGTGGCGGCCCTTGGCGCGGTGGCCTTTGCCGGCGTCTGGGCATTGATGCCGGAGGTGCCGCTGCCGCCGGCCGTATCGTTGCGCAAGCGCTTTGCGCCGCTGGGCGACTCGCGCGTTGGCCTGATCCTGGCCACCACGCTGCTGGCGCAGATCGGCACCTTCATCGTCTATACGTACTTCTCGGTCGTATTCGATCGCGCCATTGGCGGCAGTGCGGCCGTGCTGGGTGGATTGCTCGTGCTCTGGGGATTGGCCGGCACGCTGTCCAATCTGTTCACCGGACGCATCCTCGACAAGATGGGCGCCAACCGGGTGGTGGTCGGCATGCTGACCGCCGTGACGCTGAGCCTTGTGCTGATGCCTTGGACCGGCGCGCATCTCTGGACCGCCGCCATCGCCGTCACCATCTGGGGCGCATGCTGCTGGGGCGTGCTGGTGCCGCAACAGTTCCGGCTTGTGACGCTGTCGCCGTCGATGGCGCCGCTGCTGGTCGGCCTGAATACCTCCGCCACCTATGTTGGCGTGTCAATTGCCGGCCTGCTCGGCGCGGCGGCCATCCCCAGCATCGGCGCACACAGCCTTGGCTACGTGGGCAGCGGCCTGCTGGTGCTGGCGCTGATCGTCTCGTATCTGGCCACGCACCGCGTTGCGGCCATTGCCCGGGCGCAGACGGCCGGCGCCGGCGTACGCGTTTCCGCATGACCCCTCGCATGCGTGGATCGCCCTCATTAGTTGCGTGACAAAACTAATGTATGGTACAAGGAGCCTTCCGAACAGATCGGATTGCCAGGAGTTTTCGCCATGTATCGCAAGCGTTTCACTGACATGAACTGCTCCATCGCGCGCTCGCTTGAAGAAGTGGGCGAATGGTGGTCGCTGCTCATCGTGCGGGAGTGCATGCAGGGCTCGACGCGCTTCGACGAATTCCAGAGCGGGCTGGGCATTGCACGCAATGTGCTGACCGCGCGCCTGGAACGGCTGACCGAGCTTGGCATCCTTGAACGCTTTCCGCTGGAAGGCCGCGCCAACACCGAGGGCTATCGCCTGACCACGAAGGGCGAAGACCTGTACCCGGTGCTGGTCGCGCTGATGCAGTGGGGCGACCGGTGGGCAACGGCCACGGGCAAGCCGCCCGTGTCGCTGGTGGAGGATGCCACGGGCAAACCCATCGAAACCCTGGTCGTGCGATCCGCCGATGGCAAGCCCTTGTCATTCCGCGACGTCCGCTACACGGCGGGGCCCGGCGCGACGGCGACCACCATGGAAGTGATCGACAACCGCAACGGGCGCGTGCTGGGCGGCTAGCAGGCAGCGGCCCGAAACATCGGCCAAAGAAAAAAGCCCGCATCATCGGATGCGGGCTTTGTCATTGCATGGATTTCCTGCCAGTTCGCCTCAATGCAGGCGATGCGCGTCGCTGTCGAGCGCCCGCTCCGCCGCGTCGCCGGTCACGCCGCGATAGTAGAGGTGGACGCCGATCGCCAGCGAATCGTGACGGATTTCATGCAGCGCGCGCCATGCCTGCACGGGATCCTTGAAAACCAGGTAATGCGCCTCGCGTTCTATCAGCGTGGCTACCTCGTGCAGACCGTGGTTGCGCAGTGCGCCGACCAGGTGATCGAGACTGCGATGCGTGCGTGCATCGGTACGCGGATAGAGCATATGCAGCACGGCGACCGGCGAAGCAGCGGGCTGGGCCGTGAAGGCGGCAACGATGTCCTGATGGTGGATGGCCGTGACGGCGTCGTCGCTGGCCTGCGTGCGGAAGGACTGAAGTCCTGCGTCGAGGGTCGTGTTGTTCATCTCAGCACCTCCTGGTCAAAATCTGAACGACAGTGGTGCAAAGATAGGGGATATTTGACGCGCCGCAATACGCGTTTCACGCAACAGTGAATTCCACCTGTTCCGCCGAACGGAACGCGAGGCAGGATGTCCATGGATCGCATTTCTTTCCGGCAGCTTTCCGATGGCTTTCATTTTCCTTTCGCGATGCGGCGCGCTGTGCGCCCGCATATCCATACGCGATCTTCTTCGTTTGCGCCGTGCCGCGCGCGCCCTACGATTTCGTCTTTGCCCGATCGGGAAGATTGGGATGTTCGCGGCAGCCGCCGGCGTCAGGCGCTGGCCAGCCCGCGCTGCAACGCCGTTTTGAGCATCGAGAAGACATGTCGTGCCACAGGATTGACCGCATTGGGACGCGCCCACAGGTAGTACGTGACATCGGGCAGCCGTGGCAGGCCATCGCTTTCGCCCAGGATGCGCATGTCGGCCTGCAACAAATCGATGCTGCGAGCCGTGATGCCCAGCCCACCGCGCAACGCTGCCTTGATACCAATCAGGCTCGGGGCCAGATAGGCGATGCGCCATGGCACGCCGGCCTGCGTCAGCGCCTCCAGCGACAGCTTGCGGAACAGGCTCGGCTCGTCGGCCAGGATCAGCGGCACCGGCGTCCCACGTTCGTAGACGAAGTCGGCCGCACAGACCCAGATGGTTGGCGTGGTGCGCAGCACGATGCCTTCGAGCGCGCTGTCCTCGCGCGTGGAAACCGTCAGGTCGATCTCGCCGCGCCGCAGCGACTCCATCAGGAACGGGCTGCGGCCGACATGGATTTCGAGCCGCAAGGCCGGCGACGACCGCGCGATATGCGACAGCAGCACCGGCAGGATGGTATCGGCCACGTCATGCGGTGCACCAATGCGCAGCGAGCCGGTCAGGTCGCCTTCGCGCAGCACCCGCAGCGCCTCGTCGTTGGTGCTGAGCAGTTGCCGGGCGTATTCGAGCAGCTTCTTGCCATGCCGCGTGAACTGCTTGCTGCGCCCCTGGCGCTCGAACAGCGGCAGGTCCAGTTGCTCTTCCAGCCGCTGCATCTGCTGGGTGACGGCCGATTGCGTGCGCTGCACGGCCTCGGCCGCCGCCCCGAACGTGTCGTGATCGGCAATGGCGACCAGCGTGCGCAACAGGTCGAGGTCAAGGTTTCGCATTCATTAGCAGCGCTAATGGATTTTCGTCGCGCATTAAGTGGTTTTCAGGACAGGTGTTCATTACAGTGAAACACGAAGCACCGTTCTACCCCCGAAAAACAGAGATTGCAAGGATTGATCGCACCATGTCCCTCGCAGCACAGCGCCAGTCCGCCGTTGGCGACACTATCGAATCCATTAGAAACATTGTAGACAAGGGCGGCGTTACCCGCGCCAGCCTGGCCGAAGTGCTACCCCTCGTGGAAGAACTGGCGGCCCGGTCCGAACTGTGGAATGAAGCCGACTATCCGCCGCCCGAGGCCAACGAGCGCCAGGCGCGCTACCTGATCGCCGAAGATCCGAACCAGACCTACGCGCTGTACCTGAACGTGATGCGGCCCGGCAAGCGCATTCCGCCGCATAACCACACCACCTGGGCCTGCGTGGCCGGCGTCAGCGGCGTGGAATTCAACGACGTCTACGTGCGCACCGACGACGGCAGCCAGCCCGACGTGGGCACGCTCGAACATTCGCACACGGTGGAAGTGGGCCCGCGCAACGGCATCGCCCTGCTGCCCGACGACATCCATTCCGTGGAAATCCGTGGCGACGCCGTCATCCGCCACCTGCACATGTACGGCCGCGCGCTGGAAACACTGACGGAACGGCTGACGTTCGACCTCGAGACCGGACGCTGCCAGATCATGAACGTGGGCGTACAGACCCGCCGCTAGACCACAGCCTGACCGGGGCCGCTGCGCGCCCCATCGACTCCCGAGATCCAGACCGATTCCTCGCTGCTGCAGCGAGGACGGCCCCCTTTTTGCCCAAATTTCATGACCCAGCCCACCTACACCGCCGTCGACGCCGTCACCCTGAAGGGCTGGCTGCACGATGCCGACGAAATCGCGCTGTTCGACGTCCGCGAGCACGGCCAGTATGGCGAGGGCCATCCGTTCTATGCCGTGCCGATGCCCTACAGCCGGCTGGAGCTCGATGTCGGCCGCCTGGCCCCGCGCACCGATGCGCGCATCGTGCTGGCCGATGACGGCGACGGCGTGGCGCAGGCCGCAGCCACGGCGCTGGCATCGCTTGGCTATACCAGCGTGTTCGTGCTCGACGGCGGCATGCCGGCCTGGCGCGAGGCCGGCTACACGCTGTTTGCAGGCGTGAACGTCCCGTCGAAGACCTTTGGCGAACTGGCCGAGCACCACTACCACACGCCGCGCGTCACCGCGCAGGAACTGGCCGCAATGCAGGCCGGCCCGCAGGCGCCCGTGGTACTCGACGGACGCCCCGCCAGCGAATTCCGCAAGATGAATATTCCGGGCGCGATCTGCTGCCCCAACGGCGAACTCGCCTATCGCCTGCGCGACCTGGTGCCCGACAGCGCCACCCCGATCGTCATCAACTGCGCGGGCCGCACGCGCAGCATCATCGGGGCCCAGTCGCTGATCAACTTCGGCGTCACCAACCCGGTCTACGCGCTCGAAAACGGCACGCAGGGCTGGTACCTGAACGATTTCACGCTCGAACACGGCGGCACCGCGCGCTATCCGGACAACGGCCTGCCGCAGCAAATCGACACCGCCCGCAATGCCGCCCAGGCGCTGACGCAGCGCTTCGACGTGCCGCACATCGACGCCGCACAGGCCAGGGCCTGGCTGACCGACACGGCACGCACCACGTTCCTGTGCGACGTGCGTACCGCCGAGGAATTCGCCGTCCAGACGCTGCCCGGCGCGCAGCACACGCCCGGCGGCCAGCTGATGCAGGCCACCGACCAGTATGTCGGCATCCGCCGCGCGCGACTGGTGCTGTTCGATGCCGAAGGCGTGCGCGCCACCGTGGTAGCCAGCTGGCTGCGCCAGATGGGCCACGACGCCGTGGTGCTGGACGGCGGCCTGCAGGCCGGTCTGGCTGCCGGCGTGCGCGCGGCCCGGGGGCCGGCGCATGAAGTGACCGCACTGCCGGCCGTATCCGACGCGCAACTGGTGGCCGGCCTGGAAGCGAAGTCGATGCTGGCGCTGGACCTGCGCGGCAGCATGGCCTACCGGGCCGGGCACGTCGCCGGCGCGCGCTGGTCCACCCGGGCACGCCTGGCGCAGGACCTGCGCGGCGTGCCGCACGACACCACGCTCGTGCTGATCGGCGATGCCGATGGCGACGACCCCGCCGAACTGGCCGTCGCGGATCTGCGCGCGCTGGGCTACCGCGCCCTGCGCCGGTTGCAGGGCGGCTTCCCGGCCTGGCGCGATGCCGGCCATGCCGTGCGCCAGGGCGCCGACACGCTGCCCGACGCGCACTGCATCGACTATCTGTTTTTCGTGCATGACCGCCACGACGGCAACAAGGCCGCCGCGCGCCAGTACCTGGCCTGGGAAACCGGCCTGATCGCCCAGCTCGACGCGCAGGAACTGGCCACGTTCCGCTTCCCGCCCGCCGGCTGATTACCCCCCAGCCATCCCACTATCCACCTGCCAAAGAAGAACGAGGTCGCCCCCATGTCCCGTCCGATGTCATCACGCCTGTCGTCACGTCTTGCGCAGTACCTGGTTGCCGCATCCACCGTCACGCTGTCCGCCGCCGCGCCGGCGCAACAGCCCGTGGCGCCCGTCAACGGATTTCCGTCGCAGCCGCTGCGCATCGTGTCGCCGTTCCCGGCCGGCGGCGGCAACGATGCCGTGACCCGCGTAGTGGCCACGCGCCTGTCGCAGGTGCTGGGCCAGAGCGCCGTGACCGACAATCGCGGCGGCGCGGGCGGCAACATCGGCACGCGCTACGTGGCCGAGGCCAAGCCGGATGGCTATACGGTGCTGACCTCGCAGGTATCGATCATGGCGGTCAACCCGACCCTGTATCGCGCGCCCGGCTTCGATCCGGTCAGGCAGTTCATCCCGGTCACGCAGATCAACGCGGCGCCGCTGGCGATCGTGGTATCGGCCAACGCCCCGTGGAAGACGTTCGAGGAACTCGCCACGCAGGCCAGGGCGCAGCCGAACAAGATCACGTTTGCCACACCCGGCAACGGCACGCTGTCACACCTGGTGGGCGTGGTGCTCGACAAGGACAGCCATGTGGCGCTTCAGCATGTGCCCTACAAGGGCGCGGGCCCGGCCATCAACGACCTGCTCGGCGGGCAGGTCGACGTGCTGATCACGTCCACGTCGTCGGTGTCCGGTTTCATCCAGACCGGCCGCATGCGTGCGCTGGCCGTCACCAGCCCGCGCCGTCTCGGGGTATTCACCAAGGTGCCCACGCTTGAAGAACTGGGCTATCGCAATGCACGCTTCGAGGACTGGTACGGCTTCTTCGTACCGGCCGGCACGTCGCCGGAACGCGTTGCGCTGCTGAACCGCGCCATGGTGCAGGTGCTGCAGATGCCTGATGTGGTGAAAACCATCAACGAAGGCGGCAGCGACGTGGTCGCCAACAGCTCCGAGGCATTTGCCGCCCAGATGAAGCAGGACATCGCCCGCTGGTCGCAGATCGTCAAGCTGTCCGGCGCGCACGTGGACTGAAGCAGGCACGCGCCTTGCGACACCCTCATACAACATGCGCCAACCCACAGGCCAGCCAATGACGAAAGCGCTCCCCACACGCCTTGCCCATGCCGGACGCACCGCGTCCGTGCCCGGCGGACAGCCGGTCAACCCGCCCGTGGTGCGTGCCAGCACCGTGCTGTTCGACTCCGTCGCGCAGCAGCGCGAGATGCGCGCCCGGCGCGACACCGAGCGGCTGTTCACCTACGGCGCGCGTGGCAATCCCACCAACTTCGCGCTCGAAGACATGGTGACCACGCTCGAAGGCGGCTATCGCACGCGGCTGTTTCCGTCGGGCCTGGCCGCGGCCGCGATGACGATCCTGGCCTACGTGCGCCCCGGCCAGCACGTGCTGCTGCCCGATTGCGTCTACGAGCCGGTACGCAACCTCGCCAATGGGTTCCTGCGCCAGCACGGCATCGCGGCCGACTTCTATGCTGCCGATGGTTCCGACCTGGACGCGAAGCTGCGCCCCGAGACGCGCCTGGTCTATGTGGAGGCGCCCGGCTCGCTGGCCTATGAAATGTGCGACCTGCCCGCACTGGCCGCCCGCGCCCATGCGCACGGCGCGCTCGTGGCGGCGGACAACACATGGGGCTCGGGCATGCTGTACCGCCCGCTGACGCTTGGCGCCGATATCTCGCTGATGGCCGCCACCAAGTACCTGGGCGGCCATTCCGACGTCATGATGGGCACGGTCTGCACCACCGAGGCCGCATGGCAGCCGCTGGCGACCATGGCCGATGCCTTCGGCATGACCGTCAGCCCCGACGATGCCTATCTGGTGCAGCGCGGCATCCGCTCGCTCGGTGCGCGCCTGGCGCAGCACCAGGCCAGCGCGCTGGCCGTGGCGCAGTGGCTGCTCGACCGCCCCGAGGTGGCCGATGTCTTCTGCCCCGCCCTGCCGCACGATCCCAATCACGCGTTGTGGCAGCGCGACTGCCATGGCACCAACGGCCTGCTGTCGTTCACGCTGCGCTCGCAGGCACCGGTTGCGCCCGAACGCCTTGTCGACAGCCTGCAGCTGTTCGGCATCGGCGCCTCGTGGGGCGGCTTCGAAAGCCTGGCCGTACTGGCCGACATGCGGCGCGCGCGCAGCATCACGGACTGGTCGCGGCACGGCACCGTGATCCGCCTGCATATCGGCCTGGAAGCCGTGCCCGACCTGCTGGCGGACCTGGACCAGGCGTTCGCCGCCATTGCCCATCTCGACTCGACAGAAAAGGACACTTCCCATGCCCATCATCGGTGACTGGCTGCGCCAGCAATCCGGCCCCGCCCGCACCAGCGGCCAGTTGCCCGTTGGCTCGATGGCCTCGGGCATGTCCGTCACGCTGCCCTACGTGGCCGTGCGTGGTGCGCAGCCAGGCCGCACGCTCTGGCTGCACGGCCAGGTGCATGGCGACGAGATCAACGGCATGGTGGCGGCCCTGCGCTTTGCGCGCAGCCTGGACCCCGCCACCATGCGCGGCAACGTGGTGGTGACGCCCACGGGCAATCCACAGGCGCTCGACGCAAGGCGCAAGCGCAATCCGTATGACGAACTGGACCTGGACCAGACCTATCCGGGCAATGCCGGCGGCCTGGTATCCGAACGGCTGGCCCATGCATTGATGAGCGAGGTGCGCGGCGTGGCCGACGTGCTCATCAACCTGCATACGATGAATCCGCTGTTCGATGCGCGCCCCTACACGGTCTACAAGGTCCACCCAGGCAGCAGCGTGACCGAAGCCGATGTGCTGGCCGCCATGGCACCGTTTCACCCGCACGTGGCCTGCCAGCAGGACGTGGGCGGCAAGGGCGAGCTGCCCGGCAATATCGCCGGCGCGCTCGACTATCAGTGCCTGGCCGCCGGGGTCTGCGCATTCATGCTCGAACTGGGCAGCGGCAGCCGCTTCGAGGCCGACAATATCGCCGTGGCCGAGACCGGCTTCCACACGCTGGCCGTGCAGATGGGCATTCTCGACGGCCCACCGGCCAGGCCCGCCGCAACCACACTGCGCCGCGTGACCCGGCGCGGCTGGATTACCGCCGATGACGGCGGCCTGTTCATTCCCGCCGCACGCGCTGGCGACAAGGTCGGCGAAGGCGCATCGATTGGCGACACGCTCAAGCTCGACGCCTCGCTCACGCCCGTCAGGCCGCTCACGCGCGACGGCGTGCTGATCGGCCTGCGCAGCGACCCCGTGGTCCATACCGGCGAACGCCTGGCGTTCGTGGCGTGGGAATGGGACACGGTATCGATCTGAACCTGTCGATCCGGCATGACAACGGCCTGCCCTCTCCCCCGCCCCTCTCCCGTGAACGGGAGAGGGGAGAAAACCAGGGGCGCGAATGCTCCAGTTCGCGCCCCTCTCCCGCCCGCGGAACAGGAGAGCAAACCCACGGCGACTCGACCGCTTCCGGTTCGCTCCCCTCTCCCGCCTGCGGAACAGGAGAGCAAACCCACGGCGACTCGACCGCTTCCGGTTCGCTCCCCTTTCCCGCCCGCGGAACAGGAGAGCAAACCCACGGCGACTCGACCGCTTCCGGTTCGCTCCCATCTCCCGCCTGCGGGAGAGGAGAGCAAAGCCACGGCGACTCGACTGCTTCCAGTTCGCTCCCCTCTCCGCCCGCGGAACAGGAGAGCAAACCCACGGCGACTCGACCGCTTCCGGTTCGCTCCCCTCTCCCGCCTGCGGGAGAGGGGCCGGGAGAGAGGGCGAGCGCCAGAACGCCTTACCAAGCCTCAAGCAAGACCATCGGAGTCTCACCATGTTCGCCCGCCGCGCCCTCGTTCTCAGCCTCGCCCTACTCACACCCCTGGCCCACGCGGCCTGGCCCGATTCATCGAAACCGATCCGCGTGGTAGTCGGCTTCCCGCCCGGGGGCGGTGCCGACGCGCTGGCGCGCGCCATTGCCCCGGCGCTGTCGGACCAGCTCAAGGCCAACGTCATCATCGACAACCGGCCCGGCGCGGGCGGCCTGATCGCCACGGACCTGGTCGCCAAGTCCGCGCCCGATGGCTACACGCTCTACATCGCCACCCCGGGATCGTTCACGATCTGGCCGAACCTGCGCAAGCTCGCCTATGACCCGCAGAAGGACTTCGCGCCGGTCAGCGTGCTGGTAACCATGCCCAACGTGCTGGTCACGGGTGCCGACACACCGTACAAGGACGTGCAGGGCCTGCTGGCGGCCGTGCGCAGCGCGAACGGCAAGTTCTCGTACGCGTCGGGCGGCAACGGCACGATCGGCCAGATCGCGGCCGAGCAGTTCAAGATGCTGGCCGGCGTGCAGATGCAGCATGTGCCGTACAAGGGCACCACCCCGGCGCTCACCGACGTGATGGGCGGCGTGGTGCCGATCACGTTCTCCGATCCGTCTGCCAAGCCGCTGATTGCCTCGGGCAAGCTCCGCGTGCTGGCGGTGACCACCGCCAAACGCTCACCGCAGTTTCCCGGCGTGCCGACCGTGGCCGAGGCCGGCGTGCCGGGCTATGACGTCACCAACTGGTACGGCCTCGTCGCGCCGGCCGGCACCCCGACCGACGTCGTCACGCAGCTGAACAAGGCGCTGGTCAAGGTCATGGCCGACCCGGACATCCGCCATCGCCTGGCCGTATCGGGCATGGATGCCACCTCCGACACGCCGCAGCAGTTCGCCAAACTGCTCGATAGCGAACGCGCCAAGTGGGGCGACCTGATCCGCAAGGCCGGCATCCAGGGCGACTGATACCGTGACCGTCCGCCGCTACCCGCAACTGGCGCACTGGGGCGCCTTCACGGCCGTCGTCGACGATGGCAGGCTGATCCGCTGCGAACCGTTCGCGGCCGATCCAAACCCGTCGCCGCTGCTCGATTCGATCGTGCCGATGGTCTACTCGCCCACGCGCATCCGCACGCCGATGGTGCGGCGCGGCTGGCTGGCGCAGCGCGAGGCCAGCGACGGCCATGCGCGCGGCCGCGACGATTTCGTCGCGGTTTCGTGGGACGTGGCACTCGACCTGGTGGCCGGCGAGATCCAGCGCGCGCGTGCCGAACACGGCCCGTCGGGTGTGTTCGGCGGCTCCTACGGCTGGTCATCGGCCGGGCGGCTGCATCACGCACGCTCGCTGATCCGCCGCTTTCATTTCACCGGCGGCGGCTGCGTCGACCAGGTTGGCAACTACAGCTGGGGCACCGCGCAGTTCCTGCTGCCGCACGTGATCGGCACCGACCGGCCCCTGACGGGCCGTGTCACCGTCTGGCCCAGCCTGATCGCCAACACCGAAGTCTTTGTCGCGTTCGGCGGACTGGCGCTGAAGAACGGCCAGGTGTCGTCGGGCGGCGCGGCCGAGCATACGCAGGAACAGTGGCTGCGCAAGCTGGCGGCCAGCGGCGCCACGGTCATCAATATCAGCCCCACGCGCGACGATTGCCCCGAATTCCTCGGTGCCGAATGGATTCCGATCCGGCCGAACACCGATGTGGCACTGATGCTGGCGCTGGCCTACGAATTGCGCCGCACCGGCTCGCATGACGCCGCGTTCCTGCAGTCGCACTGCAGCGGCTGGGCCGAACTGGAAGCCTACCTGCTGGGCAGCGCCGACGGCGAGCCGAAGACGCCCGCCTGGGCGGCTGCCATCACCGGCATTCCGGCCGCGCGCATCGTGCAACTGGCCGCCCAGCTGGCGGGCAAGCGCAGCTACATCACCTGCAGCTTCGCGGTGCAGCGCCAGCATCGTGGCGAACAGCCGTACTGGATGGCCATAGCACTGGCTGCCATGCTGGGGCAGATCGGCCTGCCGGGCGGCGGCTTCGGCTTCGGGCACGGATCGATGAACGGCGTGGGCAACCCGCGCGTTGCCACGCCGGGGCCGGAAATGCCGGTTGGCCGCAATCCCGCCAACCTCGACATCCCCTGCGCGCGGCTGTCGGACATGCTGCTGAATCCGGGCACCGCCTACCGGTTCAAGGGCGAAACGCGGCACTATCCGGATATCAGGCTGGTCCACTGGGCAGGCGGCAATCCGTTCCATCACCATCAGCAGCTTGCGCGGCTGCGCCAGGCATGGGCGCGGCCGCAGACGGTGATCGTGCAGGACATCTGCTGGACGGCCACCGCGCGCCATGCCGATATCGTGCTGCCGGTGACCACCGCGCTCGAACGCAACGATATCGGTGGCTCGTCACGCGACCGCTACGTGCTGGCGATGCACCAGGCCATCGCGCCATTGCATCAGGCCCGCAGCGATCTCGATATCTTCGGCGACCTGTCCGACCGTCTGGGCTATCGCGAGGCCTTCACCGAAGGCCTCGACGAACGTGGCTGGATCGCGTCGATCTACGCGCGCTGCCGCGACGCCCAGGCACGCGCGGGTATCGAACTGCCGCCGTTCGACCAGTTCTGGCGCAGCGGCCATGTGGCCCTGCCCGCGCCGACCGAGGATTTCGTGCTGTTCGACGATTTCCGGCACGATCCGCAGGCCCACCCGCTGCGCACGCCGAGCGGACGCATCGAGCTTGCCAGCCCCACCCTCGGCGCGCTGTCCGACGACTGCGGCACCCATCCGAACTGGCAGCCGCCCGTCGAATGGCTGGGCGCGGCCGAGGCACAGCGCCACCCGCTGCACCTGGTATCGGTGCAGCCGGCCGACCGGCTCCACAGCCAGCTTGACGCAGCCCCGCTGGCCCAGTCGGGCAAGGTGGCCGGCGCGGAACGGATCACGCTGCATCCGGCCGATGCGGCCGCGCGCGGCCTGCATCCGGGCATGCGGGTGCGCGTGCACAATGCGCGTGGCGCGATTGCCGCAGGGCTGGCGGTGAGCGACGGCGTGGCACCCGGCGTGGCGATGATCGCCACCGGCGCCTGGTACGACCCCGATGCCGGCGGCGTGGACCGCGCCGGTGCCGCCAACACGCTGACGCTGGACATCGGCACATCGGACCTGACCCAGGGGCCGAACGCGATGAGCTGCCTGGTGGAGGTGTCGCGGGAGGCATAGGCTGCCGCAAGCCCCCCGTCACTCGCGCCGCCTCGCCGTCGTTGGCGACAGGTTGCCGTCGGTTCGGCACCTGCCCCTGGCAAGTGCGTCCGCCGTGGCTTATACCTGTCACATCGCAACGACATTCGAGACGAGGACAGAGCCATGCGACACATGCATCCCCCCTTCCCCAACGCCAGCGCCGACGACGCCCAGGCCTGGGCCTACTGGCGTGCCCGCCGCATGGTGCGGGCGCTGCGTGGCTGGTATATCCACCTGCTGATCTACGTGGTGGTGAACAGCTGGCTCTGGCTGCGCTTCTTCTATTTCCCCTCCCCGTCGTGGTCGCACTACGCCACCACGGGCTGGCCGTGGCCGCTGACCACCACGCTGGCATGGGGGCTGGGACTGGGTGTGCATGGCATCCTGGTCTGGACGCGCCTGTCGCGCTGGGGTCGCGACTGGGAGACGCGCAAGATCCAGGAATTCATGAACCGGCAGCAGTGACCGGCGGGCCCCAGGCCCGGGGCCTACATCTGCCTGAACTTGTGCACGTAGGCGCGCGATACCGGCAGCTCGGTGTCGCTGCCGCGCATCCGCACGAACAGGCGCCCCGAATCGTCGCGCCGCGTGCCGGCCACGTGTTCCATGTTGACGATGGTCGAGCGGTGCACCTGCCAGAAGACGTCGGGGTCCAGCCCGTCGATCAGTTCCTGCAGCGGCGTGCGGATCAGGTGTTCGCCGTCCTGTGTGTGGACCACCACGTACTTGTCGTCGCTCTGGAAATACAGCACGTCCTGGATCGGCACATGGCTGGTAGTGTTGCCCCGGCTCGCGCGCACCCAGCGTAGCGGCCCGGCGCCTTCCGCGCGCGGCTGGCCCCGTGTCAGCTGGCCCAGCAGCTGCGCCAGTTCGGGCAGCGGGGTCGACTCCCGAAAGGCCTTGCGCAGCCTTTCGATCGTGCGGCCCAGCCGCTCGTCGGTAACCGGCTTGACCAGATAGTCGACGGCGGCACGCTCGAATGCGTCCAGCGCGAACTCGTCGTAGGCGGTGACAAACACCAGGCGCGTGTCGGTCTCGATGCCCTGCGCCACTTCCAGCCCCGACAGGCCCGGCATCTTGATATCGAGAAAGGCCACGGCGGGGCCAGCCGGGCGATGGCCTCGGCCGCTTCCAGGCCGTTGGCGGCCTCTGCCACGATGTCCAGTTCGGGCCACAGCCGGGCCAGCTTGCCGCGCAGGTGCGCACGCAGGTGTTCCTCGTCGTCGGCAATCAACGCGGTGGGCTTCATGCGGGGTCTCCGTTCCGGAAGGCGCGTGGCAGCGGGATGTCGATCAGCACGGCGGTGCCGGGCGAGCGGTCTTCGATACGGACGTGGGCGTCGCCGTCATACAGCACCGTCAGCCGCTCGCGCAGGTTGGACAGCCCCACCCCGGCGTTGCCGCCCGGCCGGAAGCCCATGCCGTCGTCCTCGATCGTCGCCAGCATGCGCGGCCCGCGCCGCTCCAGCCGCACCAGCAGGCGGCCGCCCTCCACCTTCGGCTCCAGCCCGTGCTTGACGGCGTTCTCCACCACGGGCTGCAGCAGCATCGGCGACAGCGGCACGGTGTCCAGCGATGCATCGACGTCCACCGTGTACTGCAGGCGCTCGCCCATGCGGATCTTGATCAGCGCCAGGTAGTCGCGCAGCAGCATGGCCTCCTGCGCCACGGTGCCCTGAGTGGCGCGGCTGGCCGCCAGCGATGCCCGCAAATACGCGATGAAGTGTTCGAGCATCAGCGTGGCTTTCTGCGGCGCGGGCTCGATCAGGCTCACCACGTTGGCGAGCGTGTTGAACAGGAAGTGCGGCTCGATCTGGGCCTGCAGCAGCCGCATCTGGGCTTCCACCAGCTGCTTTTCGGTGGATAGCGTGCGCACCTGGTCGCGCGCCATGAACTCGGCAATCTTGCGCTCTTCCCAGCCCCGGCCCAGCAGGCCGACCCGGCTCCAGGTCATGATGCCGTGCACGGCCAGGCCCATGCCCCAGCCCATCAGCGGCGCGCGCACCCACGGCCGCTCGGGCGACGTCACCAGGTTGATGACGATCAGCAGCGCGTTGACCCCCACGTAGAGCATTGCGTGCATGTAGAAGAAGCGCAGCGCCCGCACGCGGCGGCGCGCGTCCTGATAGGCGCGCTGGTCGGCGGGGGTACGCCAGAGGTCTGGATCGACGGAACGCAAGGTGGAATCCGGGCGGGCGTGGAGTTGCCGCGAGATTACCACCGGCCCGGCAAGGCCGACACGGGAAAAGCGCGGATCGACAGGAATCCGGCGCCGCGCGTCGGCACGCGGCGCCAGTTGCAGGCGACGCCAGCGATCCGCCCCGGGCTACCGCGGAAACGGCCGGTGCAGGGGCAGCTCCGGATTCAGCCGCACGCCAAAGCCCGGCGCATCCAGCGCCGATGCCTTCATCCGCCCGTTCACGGGCACCGGCTCGTCCAGCAGTTGGGGATCGAACATCGGCACGATCTGGTCGGCGCCCGGCGACATGTTCAGGAATTCGGCAAACGGGCTGTTATGGCGCGTGATGACGAAGTGGTAGCTGTAGACCGACGACCCGTGCGGCACCACGAGCTTGCCGTGGGCGTCGGCCAGCGCCGAGATGCGGATCAGCTCGGTGATGCCGCCGCACCAGCCCACGTCGGGCTGGATGATGTCGCAGCAGCCCATTTCCAGCAGCATCCTGAAGCCCCAGCGCGTGGCCTCGTGCTCGCCGGTGGTCACCAGCATGCCGCGCGGCACGTTGCGGCGCAGTTCGGCATAGCCCCAGTAGTCGTCGGGCGGCAGCGCTTCCTCGATCCATTTCAGGCCGAAGTCGTGATACGCCGTTTGCGCCAGGCGCGTGGCGTATTCCACGTCGAGGCTCATCCAGCAGTCATACATGAGCCAGAAGTCCGGGCCGCACGCCTCGCGCATCTGGCCCAGCAGTTTTAGGTTCCGGCGCAGGCCCGCCTCGCCTTCGGCCGGGCCGTGGTGCAACGGCAGCTTGCCGCCGATAAAGCCCTGCTTCTTCGCAAGATCGGGGCGCGCGCCGGTCATGTAGAACTGCAGCTCGTCGCGCACCGGGCCGCCCAGCAACGCATGCACGGGCTCGCGGCGCACCTTTGCCAGCAGGTCCCACAGCGCCAGGTCGACACCCGAGATCGTATTCAGCACGATGCCCTTGCGGCCGTAGTACAGCGTGGCGTTGAACATCTGGTCCCAGATCTTCTCGATATCGGTGACCTTCTGGCCCTCGATAAACCGCGCCAGGTGCTTCTCGACGATCCAGCAGCCCAGCTCGCCACCGGTGGTCACGGCAAACCCCACCGTGCCGTCACTGGCCTCGATCTCCACCACCAGCGTACCCAGCACGTTGATACCGAAGCTCTGCCGGCTGCGGCGGTATTCGGGGTACTTCGCCATCGGCGTGGCAATGTGGTCGTCGATCCAGTGGCCGGCGCCCTGGTCGTGATAGTCGGCGCCGGCGCCGCGCAGCGTGAAGGCACGGACGTGCCGGATGGTAGGCATGCTCATCTTGCGGTGCTCCAGGAATCGGGATCAGGAAAATTGGCGATGGGTGGACGCCTGCGCCCCTGCCTGCGCCTGCGCCGGCTGCGCGCCGCGCAGCCCCAGGAACAGCAGCCCACCCACCACGGTAATCGCGGCCAGCAGGTTCATGCCCGCCGTGTGCGACGCAAACGCCTGCTCGGCCCACGTCTTGATATTCGGTGCGACAAAGCCGCCCAGCGCGCCCAGCGAGTTGATCAGCGCAATGCCGCCGGCCGCCGCCGCCCCACCGAGGTAGCCAGTGGGAAACGTCCAGAACAGTGGCTGCACGGCGATAAAGCCGGCCGCCGCGAAGCACAGCGCCACCAGCGCCACCAGCGCCAGCAGCGACGACGACGTATGCACGGACAGCGCGATACCCGCCGCCGACACCACCAGCGTGCCCAGCGCCAGCCGCGCATGGTTGCCGTGCCGCTCGGCCAGGCGCGGCAGCACGTAGGCCGCCGCCAGCGCGCACACCCACGGGATGGCCGTGACCAGCCCCACCTCGAAGCCCACCTTCCTGCCCAGCAGCGCCGCCACCTGGGTCGGCAGGTAGAACACCACGCCGTACACGCTGGCCTGGATCAGGAAGTAGATCAGCGCCAGGAACAACACCCGTCCGTTGCCCAGCGCATGCAGCACCGTGCTGGGGCCGTGGGCGGCCTTGAACTGCTCCTCGCTTTCGATGGCCTGGGCCAGCGTCTCGCGCTCGTCGGCGGTGAGCCAGCGCGCATCGCGCGGATCGTTGTCGAGATACCAGTAGGCCCACACGCCCACCGCGCTCGCCAGCAGCCCTTCCACCAGGAACAGCCACTGCCAGCCTCTCAGGCCCAGCGCACCGTCGAATTCGAGCAGCAGGCCCGACAGCGGGCTGCCGAAGATAAAGGCCAGCGGCGCGCCGAAGTAGAACAGCCCCATGACCCGCGTGCGCGAGCTGGCCGGGAACCACTTGGTCAGGTAGTAGATCACGCCCGGGAAGAAGCCTGCTTCGGCCACGCCCAGCAGGAAACGCAGCACGTAGAAGCCGGTCTCGCTGTGCACGAGCATCAGCGCAGCCGACACCACACCCCACGTCACCATGATGCGGCACATCCAGATCCGCGCGCCCACGCGATGCATGATCAGGTTGCTGGGCACCTCCAGCAGTGCGTAACCGATAAAGAACACCCCGGCGCCGAGCGCGAACATCGCGTCGGAAATGCCGGTATCGAGCTGGAACGCCTTCTTGGCAAAGCCGATGTTGGCGCGGTCCAGGAATGCCAGCACGTACATCAGCAGCAGGAACGGCACCAGGCGCGCGATGGCCTTGGCCGTGACGGACGCCAGGTCCGGACGGGTGGAATTCATGACGAGTGTCTCCTCTGCGCCGGGGCCGGGCCATCAGCAAGACGCCGGGCCGTGCGCATGGGTTGAGGTAGCCGCCCCGGGATGCTTGCCCCGGGGTCTGTGCCGCAGGAACTTCGCTTAGTACGTGGCGCGTCCGCCCGACAGGTCGAACACCGCGCCCGCGCTGAAGGCACAGTCCTCGGTCGTCAGCCAGGCGATCATCGAGGCGGCCTCTTCCACTTCCAGGAAGCGGCCCATCGGGATCTTCGACAGCATGAAGGCGATATGCTGCTCGCTCATCGAATCGAAGATCGGTGTGCGGGCAGCGGCCGGCGTCACGGCGTTCACCAGCACGCCGCTCTGGGCCAGTTCCTTGCCCAGCGACTTGGTCAGGCCGATCACGCCCGCCTTCGACGCGCTGTAGTGCGACGCATTAGGGTTGCCCTCCTTGCCGGCCACCGACGCGATATTGACGATGCGCCCGAACTTGCGCGCCATCATGTGCGGCACCACGGACCGGCACGTCAGGTAGCTGCCAATCAGGTTCACCTCGATCACGCGCCGCCAGACGGCAGGGTCCAGCTCCCACGTGGTGGCGTTGCCGCCGGTAATGCCGGCGCTGTTGACCAGGGCATCGATATGGCCGAGCTTCTGGATCGTCGTTTGCGCGGCCTTGTCGACGGCGGTCTCGTCGGTCAGTTCCACGACCTCGCCGGTGACCTGCCCCAGCTTGGACAGCGCCTCGCAGGCCTTGACCAGCTGCGCCTCGTTGACGTCCCACAGCGACACCACGGCGCCCGAACGCAGCATCCGTTCGGCCACGGCATGGCCGATGCCCTGCGCGCCACCGGTAATCACGGCCACGCGGCCCTTCAGGTCGAGCTGGTTCATTGCTGGTCTCCCACGTTGGCTGCCACGGTTCGCTGCTGCTGTTCGCCCAGCCCGGTAATGCCCAGGCGCATGGTCTGCCCCACCGTCAGGTACACCGGATGCGGCTTCTGCCCCAGGCCCACGCCGGGGGGCGTGCCCGTCGAAATCACGTCGCCGGGCTGCAGGCTCATGAACTGGCTGATATAGGACACCACGGTCGGCACGTCGAAGATCATCGTGCGCGTGTTGCCGTGCTGATAGCGCCTGCCATCCACTTCCAGCCACATCTCCAGGGCCTGGGCGTCGGGTACCTCGTCGCGCGTGACCAGCCACGGGCCCATCGGGCCGAACGTGTCGCAGCCCTTGCCCTTGTCCCACTGGCCGCCGCGCTCAAGCTGGTAGGCACGTTCCGAGACGTCGTTGACGATGCAGTAGCCGGCCACATAGTCCAGCGCATCGGCCTTCGACACATAGCGCGCGGTCTTGCCGATCACCACGCCGAGTTCCACTTCCCAATCCACCTTCTCGGCGCGCGGCGGAATCTCCACGTCGTCGTCCGGCCCCACGATTGCGCTGGTGGCCTTCATGAACAGCACCGGCTCGGTGGGAATCGGCATGCCCGATTCGGCGGCGTGGTCGGAGTAGTTCAGGCCCACGCAGATCATCTTGCCCACGCCGCCCACGCAGGCGCCGATGCGTGGGGCGCCTTCCACCAGCGGCAGCAATGCCGGGTCCAGGGCGGCCAGCCGGGCCAGGGTATCGGGGGAAAGGGTGGCGCCGGTGATGTCGGGCACGTGGGCCGAGAGGTCGCGCAAGCGTCCCTGGGCATCGATCAGGCCGGGCCGTTCCTGGCCGGCGGCGCCGTAGCGAATCAGCTTCATCTTGTCTCCTGTCTTTATGGTGATGGGGTGAGAAGCGTCCGTTGCACTGTAAGCCGGCAGGCTATATCGTTCCAATCAATTTATAAGAGCGAGCAATTCCATTCTGGAATCGCCAAGGAGACACCGCATGTCACTGACACGCCGCCTGGTGAACCGGCTGAAACTCAAGCACTGGGCACTGCTGAGTGCGCTGGCCGACACTCCCACGCTGAACCAGGCCGCCGCGCTGATCAACGTCACCCAGCCCTCGGCCACCAAGATGCTGGCCGATATCGAACAGGCATTCGGATTTGCGATCTTCGAGCGTCACGCACGCGGCATGCGGCCCACCGCGCTGGGCCTTGAAGTGGTGACATATGCCCGGCACACGCAGGCCAGCCTTGACCGCTTTCTGGAGGATATGGAGATGCGCCGCCGGGGCGGCCACGGGCACCTGGTCTTCGGCGCGATCATGGGTGCCGCGCCCGACCTGGTGGCGGCGGCCGTGGCCGACATCAAGCGCGAGCGGCCGCGCCTGGGCGTACGCATCCTGGGCGAGACCAGCGACCAGATCGGCGTGCTGCTGGAACGGCACGAGATCGAACTGGCGGTGGGCCGCTTTGCCGGCCCGCTCGACCACAACAAGTTCGACTTCAGCGCGCTGTCCGACGAACCGCTGCGTATCGTGGTACGCAGCGGGCATCCGCTATCCGGACGCGATCCGGCGAAGTTGGGCTGGGACGAACTGGTGCGCTGGCCCTGGGTGCTGCAGACCCTGACCAGCCCGGCGCGGCTGATGCTGGAAGACCAGTTCGCGCAGGCCCAGGTGTCCACGCCGCAGGACGTGATCGAGTGCTCGTCGATCTTTGCCACGCTGCAATTGCTGCAATCGGGCGACGCCATTGCGATGCTGCCCGAATCGGTGGTGCGCGATCACGTCCGGGCGTCGCTGCTCGCGACGCTGCCCGTGGATGTCGGGCAGGACATGAAGGCATTCGGCATCCTGACCCGCAAGAACGAGGCGCTGTCAGACGTGGCGACGGCGTTCGTCGGCCACCTGCAGGTGCGGGCCCGGTCGAAGTCCAGGGCTGCCCAGGAAGCCCAGGCTGCCGGCTAGCGGGCAGCCTGGCGGCCGAAGCGGCGCGGATCGTACGGCGCGGGGTCCACGTACGGCGTTTCGCGGTCGAACAGTTCACCCAGCAGCCGCGCCGTGGCCGGCCCCAGGGTCAGGCCCTGGTGGCCATGGCCGAAGTGGAACCACAGGTTGGCATGGCGCGGCGCACGCCCCACCACCGGGCGCATGTCCGCGATGCAGGGGCGTGCGCCCATCCACGGCTGCGCTTCCACCGGCTGGCCCAGACGCACCAGATCGCCAGCCAGCATTTCGGCGCGCACCGACTGCACCGGCGTGGGCGGCGATTCATGATGCGCGAACTCGGCACCCGTGGTCAGCCGCAGGCCCTGGCGCATCGGCGCCAGCAGGATGCCGTTTTCGGCGTCCAGCAGCGGCCTGTCCGGCATGGCGTCCACCTGATAGTGGCGGTGGTAGCCACGCTTGACGAACAACGGCAACCGGTATTCCAGCCGGCGCGTCAGCCCCGCCGCCCAGGGTCCCAGCGCGATCACCGCATGCTCGGCCTCCACGGCGCCGTCGCGCGTGCGCACGGTCCAGCCGCTGCCCGACTGGCGCAGCGTATCGGCATCGCCTTGCAGGAACACCCCGCCCTCGCGTTCGAACAGGGCCGCGTAGCGCGCCACCAGTTCGCCGGGGTCGCTGACCGTCCACGGGTCCTGCCAATGCACCGCACCCGCCATCGGACGTTGCAGCACCGGCTCGGCGGCGGCCAGCGCCGCGCTGTCCAGAATCGCGTGCCGCAGGTCGTGCGCGGCCGCCACGGTGTTGGCCTCCTTTGCCGCCGCGTCGAACGCGGCCGGGGTCCGGTACGCTTCGAGCCAGCCCGACTTGCGGACCAGGTCCTGCGCACCGGCGCGCTCGATCAGTGGCGCGTGCTCGTCGATGCAGTGGCGAATCAGCGCCGCGTACGCGCTGACCGTCGCCATGTAGCGTTCCGGCGCCGATGCGTGCCAGTAGCGCGCCAGCGAAGGCACCAGCGACGGCAGCGCGCGCAGGTGGTAATGCACGTCGTTGCCGCGCCGGGCCGCCACGCGCAGGATGGCCTGCCAGGCGCGCGGAAACGCGTACGGCTGCACCGCCTCGCGCTGGATGATGCCGGCGTTGCCGTACGAGGTCTCGCGACCCGGCGCCTTGCGGTCGATCAGGCATACGGCATGGCCGCGCTGTTGCAGCGCCAGCGCCGTGGCAACGCCGACGATGCCGGCACCCAGCACAACGACTTCGGTCTGGCGGGACGTTCTGGAAGCTTCTGTCATGAGGTCTTGCTTGCGGATTTGGCGGTCTTGCGCGTGCGGGCGCCCTTGCCGGCGCTGCGGGAGCTGCCAGTGCCGCCATTGGTGTCGTTGGTGTCGTTGGTGTCGGTATTGCGGTGTGCCATGTCGATCTCGCGGGCCGTCTCGCGCAGGCACTCGGACAGTTCGGCCACGCTCGGCGGCAACCGGCGGTCGCGCAGCGTGATGATGCCCACCGGCGGCAGATCCACTGCCACGGCCATGCCCAGCACATGGAATCGCCCTTCGGCCTGCAACTGACGGCCCACCGAGCCGGCGACAAAGCCCACCGCCTGCCGCTGCGCCACGAACGTGGTGACGGCCAGGTACGACGACGACTCGATCACATCGGCCGGGGGCTGCTGCCCATGGCGAAAGAACGCCTGCTCGATCTTGACCCGCAGCGACGCCCATGGCGGCGGCAGCACCAGCGGATGCCGGGCCAGGTCGGCCCAGTCCGGGCCGGCCTGGCGCGACAGCGGATGGCCGGCGGCCACGATGGCCACCATCGGGTCCTCGTAGAGCGCATCGGTAATCAGGTCGGGCGCCGCATAGGCGGGCTCCAGGCGGCCGACGATCACGTCCAGTTCCGACAACCGCAGGCGCGGCAGCAGGTGCGTGAGATCGCCCTCCTCGACCAGCACGGTCGCGCGCGGCGAGCGGTCCTTGAGGCGCGTTACCGCCTGGGCCAGCAGCACGGGCAGCGTCGCGCTCATCGACCCCACGCGCACGCGGCCCGCCGCGCCGCTGGCCACGGCCTCGATCTCGTCGCGCGTCACGTCGTACTGGGCCAGCACGGCGCGCGCAAAGCGCACCAGCGATTCGCCAGCCGGCGTGGGCTCCGTGCCGCGCGTGGAACGCGTGAACAGGGTCAGGCCCAGCATCTTCTCCACTTCGGCCAGCACCTTGGAAACCGCCGGCTGGCTGACCGACAGGAACTCGGCCGTGCGCCCCAGATGGCGAAACTCGTCCAGCGCCACCAGCAGTTGCAGGTGGCGAAGCTTGATATTGGAGCGGAAGGCCCGGTCGATATGCGCCATGGCAGCGAGTCTACCTAACCGGAAGGTTATGAAGCAATGCCAATTTTCTATTGGATGGTTATGTTCGGCGCGCCCACAATCGCTGCCAGAGCGGGTTGGCATCGAAGCCGGTCCGCGACCTAAAACAAGATCGGAGACATCCCCATGACGCAAGGTCTTCCCGCCAGCCTTTCGCGCCGCCGGCTTCTGCTGGGCAGCGCCGCCACCGCCGCCGTTGCCGCCACCGGCACGGCCAGCCTGCTTGTGCCGCGCATTGCACGTGCCGCTGGCGAATATCCCGACCGTCCCATCACGTTCATCTGCCCCTGGCCGGTGGGCGGCACGGCCGACCAGTCGATGCGGGCCCTGTGCCAGGTGGCGTCGGGGATTCTCAAGCAGTCGATCGTGGTGGAAAACCGCGCCGGGGCATCGGGCATGATCGGCACCAAGGCGCTGGCCCGCGCCAACCCCGATGGCTATACCATCGGCCAGATCCCGATTTCGGTCACGCGGTTCTCGCAGCTGGGCATGCTGCAGCTGGACCCGCGCACCGAACTGACCTATCTGGCGCGCACTTCGGGCCAGACCTTCGGCATCGCCGTGCCGGCCGGCTCGCGCTTCAAGACGCTGGCCGACGTGGTGGCCGAGGCCAAGGCCCATCCGGGAAAGATCACCTATGCGCATGCCGGCATCGGCGGCGCCACGCACGTGGGCATGGAGCAGTTCGCGCTGGCCGCCGGCGTGAAGTTCAACGCCATTGCCTACAAGGGCGGCTCGCAGGCGCTGCAGGACGTGCTTGCCAACCAGGTGGACCTGCTGGCCGATTCCAGCTCGTGGGCCCCGCACGTGGAAGCCGGCAAGCTGCGCCTGCTGGCTACGTGGGGCGAGCAGCGCACGCCGCGCTTCAAGGACACGCCCACGCTCAAGGAACTGGGCTACAACGTCGTGGTCGAGGCGCCCAACGGCATCGGCGCGCCCAAGGGCCTGCCGCCGGAGATCGAGAAGAAGCTGCGCGACGCATTCCGCGCCGCCGTGTCCAGCGCCGAATTCAAGACCGTGGCCGCGCGCATCGACGCGCCGATCATGTATCTGGACGGCCCCGACTACAAGAAGTACGTCGCCGAGGTCTACAGCCAGGAAACGCAGCTGATCCAGCGCCTGAAGCTCAAGGAAATGCTCGCGCAGAGCTAACCCGCCCCCGTATCTGTCAATCGTGACCCTGAACCCCGTCATTCGCCTGCACGCCAACGACAACGTCCTGATCGCCCGCGGCGACCTGGCGCTGGGCCAGCACCTGGAAGAACTGGGCGTGCGCGTGCGCGCCCAGGTGCCCGCCGGACACAAGATCGCCGCCCGTGCGATTGCGCGCGGCGAGCAGGTCAAGAAGTACGACACCGTGATCGGCGTGGCCGAGCGCGACATCGCCGCCGGCGAGCACGTGCACAGCCACAACCTCCGGCTCGTGGATTTCTATCGCGATCCGGCATTCGGGGCCGATGTCCGCCCCGTGGACTACGTACCCGAGGGCGAGCGGGCAAGGTTCATGGGCTACGTGCGGCCCGACGGCCGCGTGGGCACGCGCAACTTCGTCGGCATCCTGTCGTCGGTGAACTGCTCGGCCACGGTGATCAAGCACATCGCCGCGCACTTCACGAAGGAACGGCTGGCCGCCTATCCCAATGTCGATGGCGTGGTGGCGTTCGCGCAGAGCAGCGGCTGCGGCATGTCGTCGCCAAGCGAGCACTTCGACCTCCTGCGCCGCACCATCGCCGGCTATGCCCGGCATCCGAACCTGGCCGGCGTGCTGATCGTCGGCCTGGGCTGCGAGCGCAACCAGGTGACGTCGCTGGTGGAATCGCAGGGGCTGGTCCCCGGCGAGAACCTGCATACCCTGGTGATGCAGGACACGGGCGGCACGCGCGCCACGATCGAGGCCGGCATCCGCGCCGTCGAGGCCATGCTGCCGGCCGCCAATGCGTTCCAGCGCCAGCCCGTGAGCGCCAGCCATATCAAGATCGGCCTCGAATGCGGTGGCTCGGACGGCTTTTCCGGCATCACGGCCAACCCCGCGCTGGGCGCGGCCATGGATATCCTGGTGCGCCACGGCGGCACCGCGATCCTGTCGGAAACCCCGGAAATCCACGGCGTGGAATACATGCTCACGCGCCGCGCGGTAACGCCCGAGGTGGGCCAGAAGCTGCTGGACCGCCTGGCCTGGTGGGAGCGCTACACCGCCGGGCACAACGCGCAGTTCAACGGCGTGGTGGGCCACGGCAACCAGCAGGGCGGCCTGGCAAATATCTTCGAAAAGTCGCTCGGCTCGGCCATGAAGGGCGGCACCACGCCGCTGCAGGCCGTGTACGAATACGCGGAACCGATCGACCGCGCCGGCTTTGTCTTCATGGACTCGCCCGGCTACGACCCGGTGGCCGCCACGGGCCAGATCGCCAGCGGTGCCAACCTGATCTGCTTCACCACGGGGCGCGGCTCGATGTTTGGTTCCAAGCCGGCCCCGACGATCAAGCTGGCTTCGAATTCACCGATGTTCCGCCGGCTCGAAGAAGACATGGACATCAACTGCGGCCTGGTGCTCGATGGCGAACTGAGCGTGGCCCAGATGGGCGAACGGATCTTCGAACACATCCTGCGTGCCGCCTCCGGCGAGCCCACCAAGAGCGAACTGCTCGGGCTGGGCGATCATGAATTCGTGCCCTGGCATGTGGGGATCGTGAGCTAGGTCCTTCGCATACCAGACGCTTGCCCTCTCCCCCGGCCCCTCTCCCGTAATGCGGGAGAGGGAAGCATGCCGGCGGACTTCGAGCCATCCCGGTGCTGTCTCCCCCTCTCCGGTCCTGCGCGAGAGGGGCGGGAAAGAGAGCCAGCCTTTCAACATCCGACCACTCAAGCGCATGCTGACCACCCTCACCGACCCTACCCTGCTGCGTTCGCAGAACTTTATCGACCAGCAGTGGTGCGACAGCCGTGCCCGCCTGGAAGTGACCGACCCCGCCACCGGCCTGGTGATCGCCGACGTGCCGGACAGCGATGCCGCCGATGCCCGGCGCGCCGCCGATGCCGCCGCCGCGGCCTTTCCGGCCTGGAGCCGCCGCACCGCGCGCGACCGTGCCCAGATCATCAAGCGCTGGCATGCGCTGATCCTGGCCAACGAGCAGGACCTGGCCCGCATCATCTCCGCCGAGCAGGGCAAGCCGATGCACGAGAGCGTGGGCGAAGTGCGCTACGGGGCGTCGTATGTGGAATGGTTCGCCGAGGAAGCCACGCGCATCTGCGGCGATGTGGTGGCCGAAGCCGTGCCGGGCCGCAAGATGATCGTGCTGAAGGAGCCGGTGGGCGTGGTGGCCGCCATCACACCCTGGAATTTCCCGCTGGCGATGATCGCCCGCAAGATCGCCCCGGCGCTGGCCGCCGGCTGCACCGTGGTTGCCAAGCCCGCCGAGGACACCCCGCTGACCGCGCTGGCGCTGGTCCGCCTGGCGGAACGCGCAGGCCTGCCGCAAGGCGTGCTGAACATCGTCACGGCATCGCGCGCCAACACCCCGGCCGTGGTCGATGCATGGCTGGCCGATGCGCGCGTGCGCAAGATCACGTTCACCGGCTCCACGCCGGTAGGCAAGCACCTGGCCCGGGAATCGGCCGGCACGCTCAAGAAGCTGTCGCTGGAACTGGGCGGCAATGCCCCGTTCATCGTGTTCGACGATGCCGACCTCGACGCCGCCGTCGAAGGCCTGATGGCCGCCAAGTTCCGCAATGGCGGCCAGACCTGCGTGTGCCCGAACCGCGTCTACGTGCAGGCCGGCGTCCACGACGCCTTTGTCGAGAAGCTGGCCGCCCGCGTGGGCGCGCTGCATGTGGGCCCGGCCACCGAAGCCGCCGCCCAGATCGGCCCGATGATCAACGCCCGCGCCGTCGACAAGATCGACCGCCATGTGTGCGATGCCGTGGACCAGGGCGCCCGCGTGGTGGTGGGCGGGGAACGCGTGCGCACCGGCGACGGCCCGCACTACTACGCCCCGACCGTGCTGGTCGGCGCCACGCCCGTGATGGCGCTGGCGCACGAGGAAACGTTCGGCCCGGTGGCGCCGGTGTTCCGCTTCACCCACGAGGACGAGGTGATCCGCGACGCCAACGACACGCCGTTCGGGCTGGCCGCCTATTTCTATTCCAACGACGTGCGCCGCATCTGGCGCGTGGCGCAGGCACTGGAAACCGGCATCGTAGGCATCAACGAAGGCGCCCTGGCGTCCGAGGCGGCGCCGTTCGGCGGCGTCAAGGAATCGGGCTACGGCCGCGAGGGATCGCGCCATGGGCTTGACGATTACATGCATACCAAGTATCTGTGCCAGGGCCAGTTGAACTGACAACGCCCATCGAACCCCGTTCGACACCCCGGACCGACAGGAGACACCCCATGCCCGCCCACAACCCGTTCAAGGCCGCCCTGGCCGCCCGCCAGGCCCAGATCGGACTCTGGATGTCCGCCGCCACGCCCTACCTGGCCGAAGTCAGCGCCACGGCCGGCTTCGACTGGCTACTGGTCGACGGCGAACACGCGCCCAACGACGTGCGCTCGATCCTGCAGACGCTGCAGGTGCTGGCCCCGTACCGCTCGCAGCCCGTGGTGCGCGCCGTATCGGGCGAGACCGCGCTGATCAAGCAGTTGCTGGACATCGGCGCCCGCACCCTGCTGATTCCGATGGTGGATACCGCCGAGCAGGCCGCCGCGCTGGTGCGCGCCACGCGCTATCCGCCGTTCGGCGTGCGCGGCGTGGGCAGCGCCGTGGGGCGCGTGTCGCAATGGAGCGCCCGCAAGGACTATCTGGCCGTGGCCGACGACGAGGTCTGCCTGCTGGTGCAGGCCGAGACCGTGACCGCCATGCAGAACCTGGAAGCGATCTGCGCCGTCGACGGCGTGGATGGCGTGTTCATCGGCCCGGCCGACCTGGCCGCGTCGATGGGCCATCGCGGCAATCCGGGACACCCCGAAGTGCAGGCGCAGATCGAGGCCGCCATGCGCACGATCATCGCCAGCGGCAAGGCCGCCGGCACGCTGACTTCAGACAACACGCTCGCGCGTCGATATCTGGAACTGGGCTGCACCTTCGTGGCCACCGGCGTCGACGTGCTGGTCTATGCCAACGCGGCACGCAAGCTCGCCGCCGAATTCCTGCCGGAACGCGCCCAACAGGTGTCCGCGCCCGGTGCCGCCTACTGAGTATCGAAGATGTCCTCGTTGCCTTCCCAAGCCCTGCCCTCCCAAGCCGACCTGCTGCAGGCCATGCTGGTCATCGTCGGTCCCAACGGCTGCCTGACCGACGACGCCGACACCGAGCCGTTCGTCACCGACTATCGCCGCATCTATCGCGGCAAGTCGCCGCTGGTGGTCATGCCCGCCACCACGGAACAGGTCAGCCAGGTGATGGCCTGGTGCCATGAACACAACGTGCCCGTGGTGCCGCAGGGCGGCAATACGTCGCTGATGGGCGGCGCGGTGCCCGACGACAGCGGCACGGCCGTGGTGATCAGCCTGAAGAAGATGAACCGCGTGCTGGCGATCGACACGGTCAACGACACGATGACCGTGGAAGCCGGCGTGACGCTGTCCGGCGCGCGCGCGGCGGCCGACGACGCCCGGCGCCTGTTCCCGCTGCGCATCGGCTCGGAGGGCTCGTGCCAGATCGGCGGCAACCTGTCGACCAACGCGGGCGGCACGGCGGTGCTGCGCTACGGCAACATGCGCGACCTGGTGCTGGGCATCGAGGTGGTGCTGCCCGACGGGCGCATTTTTTCGTCGCTCAAGGGCCTGCGCAAGGACAACACCGGCTACGACCTCAAGCACCTGTTCATCGGTGCCGAAGGCACGCTCGGCATCATCACCGGCGCAGTGCTGAAGCTGATGCCCCAGCCGCGCTCGACCGCCGTGGCGTTCGTGGCCGTGGATGGCCCCGAGGCCGCCGTCAAGCTGCTGGGCGAGGCCCGTGCCGTGTCCGGCGGCGCGGTCACCGCGTTCGAACTGATTTCGGCCCCCGCGCTGGACCTGGTGCTCGAATACCTGGGCGATGTGCCGTCGCCGCTGCAGGGCCGGCACGACTGGATGGTGCTGATCGAGCTGACGTCGGGCACCGACGAGGAAACGCTCAACGGCACGCTGATGGAGATCCTCGAATCGGGCCTGGGTAACGGCTGGGTGGTGGATGCCGCCGTGGCGTCGAGCCTGGCCGACGTACAGCAGTTCTGGCGCATCCGTGAGGAAATCTCGGACGCCCAGACCCGCACCGGCGGCAGCATCAAGTGCGATATCTCGGTGCCGGTGTCGCGCATCGCGCAGTTCATCGGCAAGGCGTCGGCCGAGGTGCTGGCGCTGGAGCCGGCCACGCGCATGGTGATCTACGGCCACATGGGCGACGGCAACGTCCACTTCAACCCGCTGCGCCCGAAGGACCGCGACGCCAGGGAATTCCTGGCCCAGTGGTACAAGCCCGTGTCGGATCTGGTCGATGGGCTGGCCCATGCCGAAAACGGCTCGATCTCGGCCGAGCACGGTATCGGCATCGCCAAGCGCGACGACCTGGGCCGCTACAAGTCGCCCGTGGAGCTGGAACTGATGTGGCAGGTCAAGCGCGCGCTCGATCCGAAGAACCTGCTGAATCCGGGCCGGGTGCTGCCACCGATCGCCGGGCCGGCTGACTGAGCCGGTATGGAACCGACCATTCCCTGCCTGTGATGAATGGGCCGGACATGAGAAAAGCGGAGCCGCAGCCCCGCTTTTCGTGTCATCTGGCGCCGCCCGCGAGAGGCGGCCCCGTCCTGCGCCGGGTGCAGGCCTAGCGCGGGTTCTTCTTCATGTCTTCCTTGGCGTCGCCGTAGGCGGCCTGGGTGCGGCCTGCCACCTGCTGGGCCTTGCCCTTCATTTCCGTGGAAGTCTTGCCTGTCACCTTGCCGGCCAGTTCCTTGGCCTTGCCCTTGGCCTCGTTCATGCGGCCCTTCACCTGGTCCTTGTTCATGATCGCACTCTCCTGATGGGTCGGTTCGTAGGGCGTCCGCGGCTGCGCCCGGGCCCGGCTGGCGGGCGCTGGCACGCAGGCAACGGCGCTACTGGACAGTGTAGAAAGCGCGTGGGGCCCGTCGTGTAGGACATGGCCGCAACCGGCTGTCGGACGGTGCCAATGCGCCCTGCGGCGGCGCCCTCTGCTGGCCCTTGCACTCGCCGCGCGGCCAGCCACAATGGATGCGGGCGACTGCATGCGCCACTTAATCCGCCATTCATCGATTCGCGATACGCTTGCAGCACTTCGCCTTCAATCCGTCTCGCCCCCGCCCCGCCATATGGACGGCCACCTGCATATCCAAGACCTGACCGGCCACGGCCGCGGCCCTTATACCTTCGACGTGACAGGCGGCAAATGCACGGTACTGTCGGGGGCCTCGGGCAGCGGCAAGAGCCTGCTGCTGCGCATGATTGCCGACCTCGACCCCAGCGCCGGCACCGTACGCATCGGCAGCACGCAGCGCGAGGCGCTGAGCGGGCCGGCCTGGCGCCGCGAAGTGACCTATGTGGCGGCCGAATCGGGATGGTGGGCCGACGACGTGCTCAGCCATTTCGAAGAACCCGACTCCCCCGACCACCCCGATACCCGGCTCGCGCGGCTGGCGCGGCAAGTCGGCCTGCGCGACGACATCCTCGCCGCGCGCGTCAGCCATCTTTCCACCGGAGAACGGCAGCGGCTGGCGCTGCTGCGGGCCATTGTCCGCCGTCCGCGCTTCCTGCTGCTCGACGAGCCCACCTCCGCGCTCGATCACGACACCACGCTGGCCGTGGAAGCCGTGCTGCGCGAAGTCATGGCCGAAGGCGTGGGGTTGCTGGTCGTCTCCCATAACACCGACCAGGCCGCGCGCCTGCAGCACGCGCACTGGCGCCTGTGCCCGGGCGGACTGGAGCCCGTGCATCCATGAATCCGATCCTGCTGACAACGGGTGACCTGACGCTGGCCAGCCTGCTGATCGTGGCGGGCGCGGCGCTGTCCGTGGCCATGTCGCTGGGCATCCATCGCGCCCTGCTCTGGGCCGCGGCCCGCATGGTGGTGCAACTGATGCTGGTGGGCCTGGTGCTGCGTGCCGTCTTCGCGCTGTCGTCGCCTTGGCTCACGCTGCTGGTGGTGACGGCCATGGTCTTCGCAGCCGCGCGCGAGGCCGGCAGCCGGCTGGAGCGCCGCTTTGCCCCGCGCTGGCAGATGGCGATCGGGCTGGCATCCGTCAGCGCGCCAACGCTGGTTATCACGGTGCTGGCCCTGGTCACTGCGTTGCGTCCTTCGCCGTGGTACGACGCCCGCCACGCCATTCCGCTGGCCGGCATTATCCTGGGCAACGCCATGAACGCAGCCAGCCTGACGCTGCATGCCACGCTGAACGCGGCGTGGCATCAGCGACAGGCCATCGAGGCCAGGCTGGCACTGGGCGACGACCGCCATGCCGCGTTGCGTCCGATCCTGAGGCAAGCGGTGCGCGGTGGACTGCTGCCTACGATCAATACGATGGCAGCGGCCGGCATCATCACGCTGCCGGGCATCATGACCGGCCAGATCCTGGCCGGGATGGACGCGATGGACGCCGCCCGCTATCAAATCCTGCTGATGTTCCTGCTGGCCGGCGGCAGCATGCTGGCCGTGGTGATGGCCGGCTGGCTGGCCGTCTGGTGCCTGACCGACGAACGGCACCGTCTGCGCCTGGACCGGCTGCACGCACGCTGACCCCCCTTCGGCACCATCACCCAGGCATCGACTGAACCACGAAACCGCTCGCGCCAGTGCGAGCGGCATTGCCGAATTTCTCGCGACATCGGCGCCGAACGTCGCCATCCTCCCTGCCCGCTCAACTGCAACAGCAATAACACGATCGGCATGGCAATTCGTCGAACTGCCATGCCACGACACGTTCCCTTTCACTCGCCTCATCTCAAGTGAGAAAAATCCCACTCGGAGTGACGAAGAAGCGAGCTAAATCAAAGCTGAAAAATCCATGCCTTCCGATCATGGCGGACTCTTTCCCAACCTGGAGAACAAGGCATGAAAATCAAACTGGCAGTGGCGGCTGCAACCACGGTGTTTGCCGTGGGCGCGCAGGCGCAATCGAGCGTGACGCTGTACGGCGTTGTCGATGCTGGCGTGGAATACCTGAACCGGACCGCCGGCGACCACAGCAACGTTCGCATGCAGTCCGGCAACGGCATCACCACCGGATCCTGGTGGGGCCTGCGCGGCTCGGAAGACCTGGGTGGCAGCCTCAAGGGCGTCTTTGTGCTGGAGAGTGGCTTCAACCTGGACACCGGCAAATCGGCCGATAGCCGTCTCTTCAATCGGCAGGCATTCGTGGGGCTGCAGAGCCGGTTCGGCGCCCTGCTGCTGGGCCGCCAGCAGACGCCGATCTACGACTTCACACTGGCGTTCGACCCCATGGCCGCCACCTCGCAGTATTCGATCGTCAATCTCGATCCCTTCATGGCGAGCCGGGCCGACAACGCCATCCAGTACAAGGGCACGTTCGGCGGGCTGACGGCGGCGGCGCTGTACAGCTTCGGCTACGACAACAGCAACGCCTTCGGCATCGGCAGCGGCGAAGTGCCCGGCAACTACAAGAAGGGCCGCGAGTATGCCGCCAGCCTGCGCTACGCGACGGGCCCGTTCGACATTGGCGCGGTCTATGACCTGCGCCAGCCCGACACCCGCGTGAAGGACCAGCGTGCATCGGTGGCGGCCAGCTATGCATTCGGTCCGGCCAAGGTCTTTGCCGGCTATCGCTGGGAAAACACAAGCGGCGCTGGCGCAGCCATCAAGCACAACAATGTCTACTGGCTCGGTCTTGGCTACCAGGCCACGCCGGCCCTGATGCTCAAGGGCGCGGTGTACTACAACGACTGGGCCGGCACCAGTGCCGACCCGATGGTTTTCGTCGCCACGGCCGACTATGCCTTTTCCAAGCGCACCAGCACCTACCTGGACCTGGGCTACGCATGGAACCGCAGCAGCAAAGGCGTTTCGTCGCGCGCCAGCCTGAGCAGCGACAACATCCGGGCAGGCGACAGCCAGTTCGGCGCGATGGTGGGGGTACGCCACCGCTTCTGATCCCTCCGCAGCAAGACACTTTCCAAATTTGCCCGGCCATGTGCCGGGCTTTTTTTTGTCGATGGCCCCGGCGTGTTCCGCGTAGCGGAAGCCCCGCACTGCATCGGCGCCACGGATGCTACGCTGCGGCGACCTCCCACTACGTCCGCGACCATGACCGCCCCGACGCCCCCGACCTTCGAAACGCTCCAGTACGCCGTCCAGCACGGCATCGCCACCATTACGCTGCACCGGCCCGAGAAGATGAACGCCTTCACGCATCAGATGTGCGAAGAGCTGATCGCCGCCTTCGACGCGACCGACAGCGACGACGCGGTACGCGCCGTCGTCGTGACCGGCAGCGGTCGCGCATTTTGCGCAGGCGCCGACCTGTCCGGCGGGGGCGCCACCTTCGACTACGAGAAACGCTACGGCACAACCGGCGTGAAACGCGACGGCGGCGGCCGCGTCGCACTGCGCATCTTCCGCAGCCTCAAGCCGGTCATCGGCGCCGTGAACGGCGCGGCGGTTGGCGTAGGGGTCACCATGCAGTTGCCGATGGACATCCGCATCGCCTCGACCGACGCAAAGTTCGGCCTCGTGTTCGCGCGGCGCGGCATCACGCCGGAGGCAGCGTCGTCATGGTTCCTGTCTCGCGTGGTGGGCATTTCGACCGCCCTCGAATGGTGTTTCTCGGGCCGCGTGTTCAGCGCGCAGGAAGCGCATGAACGCGGACTGGTGCGCTCGCTCCATGCCCCCGGGGACCTGCTTCCCGCTGCCTACGCCATCGCCCGGGAGATTGCCGACAACGCTGCGCCCGTCTCGGTCGCCATGGCGCGGCAAATGATCTGGCGCATGTCCGGTGCGGCGCATCCCATGGACGCCCACAAGCTGGACAGCCGTGCCATCCAGTCGCGCGGCCAGTCGGACGACGCGCGCGAAGGCATCGCGAGCTTCCTCGAAAAGCGCCCCGCCCACTTCCCGAACCGCGTCTCCGACCAGTTGCCGGACTTCTTCGACTGGCAGGGAGAGCCCAACTTCGAGTAAGGCCCGAGGGGCATCAGGGCCGATCTCGTGTATAACGGCCGATGCCCCACTCCACTACCAAGGTACCCATGAAACCATCCCGCCTCGCCCTTGCCGCGCTGCTGTTGTGCGGCGCCCCGCTGTCCTTCGCCGCCGACGCCAACCCCAAGGTCCTGTCCGCCGCCGAGCACTACCGTGGCGACGCGCTGCAACTGCTGGAACGGCTGGTCAACATCGACTCGGGCACCGGAAACGAGGCAGGGCTGGGCCAGGTCGGCACCATCGTCGCCGATGAACTGCGCAAGGCGGGTGCCAGCGTGGAGCCGGTTCCGGCGACGCCGGCGGTGGGCAACAACATCCTCGCCACGTGGAAGGGCACCGGCAAGACCCGCATCCTGCTGATGGCCCACATGGACACCGTCTTCAAGGATGGCACCGCCCGCGCCAAGCCGTTCTACATCAAGGACAAGCGCGCCTACGGCCCCGGCGTGATGGATGACAAGGGTGGCATCGTCGCGGGGTTGTACGCGATGAAGATCCTCCAGCAGCTCGATTTCAAACAGTACGGCCAGGTCACGCTGCTGCTCAACACCAACGAGGAAACGGGTTCCAAGGGCACGCGCGCGCTGATCGAGCGCGAGGCGAAACAGCATGACGTCACCCTCAATCTCGAACCGGGCCGGCCCGCCGACGGACTGGTGGTCTGGCGCAAGGGCAGCGGCACGGCGGAGATCGACGTGAAGGGCAAGGCTGCCCATGCGGGCGTTGCGCCCGAGTCGGGCCGCAATGCTGCTACCGAACTGGCGCACCAGGTGCTGCAGCTCGGCAAGCTCGGGGACAGCGCCAAGCAGACGACCTTCAACATCACAGTGCTCAAGGCTGGCGGCGCCACCAACGTCATCCCCGATCAGGCCACCGCCTACGCGGACCTGCGTGTGGCAGTGCCGGAGGAATTCGACCGGGTGGAGCGCGACATGGCGCGCGTGTCGGCCAACAAGCTGGTGCCCGATACAGAGGTGAAGACGTCGCTGGTACGCGGCTTTCCCCCGATGCCACGCAATGCGGCGTCGGACCAGCTGGCGGCCAGGGCGCAAGCCATCTATGGGGAAATCGGACGCAAGCTTACGCTGGAGGGCAGCGGCGGCGCCGCCGACTCAAGCCTGTCGGCTGGCGTCGGCACGCCCACGCTCGACGGCTTCGGCATCGTGGGAGGCGGCATCCATACGCCAGAAGAGTACGCCGAAGTCGAAAGCGTGGTGCCCCGGCTCTATCTGCTGTCGCGGATGATCATGGAATTGGCCGCCAGCAAGTAACGGCGCCGCCCGCAACTCAGCGCCGGCCGCCGGCCAGCTTGCGTGCATCGGGATGCCCGCGCAGCCGCCACATTGCAATACAGCCAAGCGCCGGGCCGATGGCAAGCATGCCGAAGCCAGCGCGCCAGCCTAGCCAGTCGACCACGTCGGGCACCAGGTGAATGCTCGCCAGCGTCAGCAGGAAGCCCGCGCAGGTTTGCGCGGTCAGCAGCGTGCCGATCGATGACGGCTCGGCCAGTTCGGTGACGCTGGCCGAGAACTGCGCGGAATCGGCAATGACCGACACGCCCCAGACCAGGGCCACCGTCACCAGCACCGCCATCGGGGCGGTATCGAGCCAGCCCATCAGCGCCGCGCAGCTTGCGCTGATGGCCATGGCGCCGATGGTAACGGCCGTGCGGCCCACGCGATCGGCCAGCCATCCGCCCAGCCAGGCGCCCAGCGCGCCGATGGCAATCGCGGCAAACGTCAGCAGTTCTGCCCGGCCCCGCGCATCGGCCATGCCGCGTGCGGCAAACGTCTGCTGCAGAAACAGCGCCAGCCACGCCCACATCGCATAAAGCTCCCACATATGGCCCAGGTAGCCCAGGTTGGCCAGGCGCACCGCCGGCTGGCGCCACGCCTGCGCGATCTTGGCGGGATCGATGCGGGCAGCCTTTCTGAGATTGGGGCCAATCGCCGCCATGCCGATCAGCAGCGCAGCGCCGGCCGCACACGCCGCGGCCACCGCATAGATCGTGCGCCAGTCGGGGCCACCTGCGGCGGGTGCCAGCCAGGCCGCCACCAGATGCGGACTCGCCGATCCCAGCGTCAGCGCGCCCACCAGCAACCCGATCAGCAGGCCCAGGTCAGCCCGCGCCCACGTTGCCGCCAGACGCATGCCCACCGGGTAGACGCCGGCCATGCACATGCCCGTGATAAAGCGCAACGCCACCACCGCCCCGCCCGTGGGTGCGATAAATGCAAGCGTGCCCGTCGCCAGCGCGGCCACCAGTGCCGAGCCGGCGAACAGGCGACGCAGGTCGTAGCGATCGGGCAGCGACAGCAGGGCCGACATCAGCGTGCCGGCCACGAAGCCGAACTGCACGGCACTGGTCAGCAGCGCCTCGTCGAATGCGGAGATCGTCCCGGTGCGCTTGATCAGGGCCACGGCGGTGCTGGCGGAAAACCAGACGCCCATCGCGGCGACCTCGGCCAGCAGCAGGATGGCGATCGAGAACAGCTTGCCGCGCTGGCGCTGCTGCACCGGCGCGGCCGTGGAGGTGGGTGCCGGCATCTCAGGCGGCCGTCGGGTGTGCGACGGTGCCCACCGGATGGAAATCGCGCCCGAAGTAGATCAGCCCCGCCCGTCCGCTGGCGCTGTGCGCGGCCTTCACGGCGCAGAAGAACACCGTATGCGTGCCCACTTCGGTCACCGACGTGATCTCGCAATCGAGCGCGCTGATGGCGCCATGCAGCACCGGCGCGCCCGTGACCAGCTGCATCCACTCGGCGCAGGCAAAGCGCTCGTCGAGCGACAGGTCCTTGTCGGCAAAGCGCATGGCAACGTCGCGCTGCTCGGCGGCGAGTACGTTCACGCAGAGCCGACCGTTCTGGCGGATGGCAGCGTTGTTGCGGCTGGACCGGTTGATGCAGACCAGCAAGGTGGGCGGATCGTCGGTCACCGGGCAGACGGCCGACGCCGTACAGCCGGCCAGCCCGGCCTCGCCGTCCGTGGTGATGACGTTGACGGCGGCACCCAGGCCTGCCATCGCGTCGCGAAAGGTTGTCTTGTCTACCATGATGCTTCTGTCGTTACCGGTTGGCGCCGGTTCCGCGATATTGCGCCGCCGTGTGGGTAGCTGGCAAGCGTGCCGTGCCAAACAGCCTGTCGCGATACGTGCCCGGCTGGTACGCCGTCTTGTAGGCACCGCGCTCCTGCAGCAGCGGCACCACCAGGTCGATCACGTCCTCGAAGCACTCCGGCACCACCGTGCGCGACAGGTTGAAGCCGTCCACGCCGGTTTCCTCGCTCCACCCCATCAGCAGGTCGGCCACATGCTCTGCCGAGCCCACCCACGGCGGCTGGCGGCTGCCCAGCACCATCTGTTCGAGCAGCTTGCGGCGCGTCCACTGCGGGCCGGCGCTGCGCGTCATGGCCTCCACGTTCGACACGATGGCCTGGCTCTTGCCGGTATCGATCGGCTCGTCCAGGTCGTAGCGCGCGAAGTCGATGCCCAGTGACGCCGCCGCATGCACCAGCGCGGCCTCGGAACTGACGTAGCGCCGATACTCCTCGAATTTCTCGCGTGCCTCGGCATCGGTGCGGCCCACCACCAGCGTCGCGCCCAGGAACACCTTTACGTCACCGGCCTGCCGGCCCAGTTGCACGGCCTGCCCGCGGATATCGTCGACGATCTCCTTCACGCCCTCCTTCTTCTGGCCGTTGACGAACACGCACTCGGCGTGCGTGGCGGCAAAGCGGCGGCCGCGCGTCGACGAGCCGGCCTGGTACAGCACCGGCGTACGCTGCGGCGACGGCGCGCACAGGTGCATGGCGTCAACCTTGTACTGCGGGCCATGATGATGGATCACGCGCACTTTTCCGGGGTCGGCATAGACGCCGGCCGTGCGGTCGGCCACCACGGCATCATCGTCCCAGCTGCCTTCCCAGAGCTTGTAGACCAGCGCCATGTACTCGTCGGCCAGGTCATAGCGGTCGTCGTGCGCCACCTGGCCGTCGATGCCGATGGCCCGCGCCGCGCTGTCCAGGTAGCCGGTGACGATGTTCCAGCCGATCCGTCCGCCGGTCAGGTGGTCCAGCGTGGACATGCGGCGCGCAAACAGGAACGGCTGCTCGTAGGTGAGATTGGCGGTAACGCCAAAGCCCAGGTGCCGCGTCACGGCCGCCATGGCCGGTATCACCAGCGTCGGGTCGTTGACCGGCACTTGCACCGCGCCGCGCAACGCTGCGTCGGGGCTGGCGCCATGGACGTCGTAGACGCCCACCACATCGGCAAAAAAGATGCCGTCGAACAGGCCGCGCTCCAGCGTTCTGGCGTAGTCCATCCAGTACTGAAGCTCGGCATAGCGGTGCGACTGGTCGCGCGGGTGGGTCCACATGCCCTGCTGGATGTGGCCGACACAATGCATGTCGAAGGCGTTCAGGCGAATTTCACGCGGCATGGGGGCGGCTCCGGGGTGACATGGCGAGTCTGGTTTTCATCCACTATAGTGGACAAAAGAGCATCATCGTGAGGATTTCGAGATACGCGTTAACCCTCGACCCGTGATACCGATCCTATAATCCGCCGTTGGGTTGCCCCCTCTCCTGCAAGTGGGAGAAGGGCGAAAACAATCTTCATTGCCTCGCCACCATGAGCCGCCTGCCTGACGATCCCACCACCGCCATTTCCGCCCGTGTGCGCATCGAGCGCGAATCGCGCGGCTGGTCGCTGGCGGAACTGGCGGATCGATCCGGGGTATCCAAGGCGATGATCAGCAAGATCGAACGTGGCGAGGCCAGCCCCACGGCTACCGTGCTGGGACGCCTGTCAGGGGCCTTCGGGCTGCAATTGTCGATGCTGCTGGCGCTGGCCGAACAGGCCGGCGAGCGCCTGAGCCGGGCCGCCGAGCAGCCGGTGTGGCAGGACCCCGAAACGGGCTACACCCGCCGCGCGGTGTCGCCGCGCAATGGCGGCATGCTGGAACTGGTGGAAGTCACGCTGCCCGGACACGCGCGGGTGTCCTACCCGTCGTCGGCCTTCACGTTCCAGCACCAGCAGATCTGGGTGCTTGACGGCACGCTGGTCTTCGAGGAAGGCGAACTCGCACACACGCTGGCCGCTGGCGACTGTCTGCAGCTTGGGCCGCCCGCGCCCTGCACCTTTATCAACCCCGGCCCGGACGCCTGCGTCTACGTGGTGGCGCTGGTGCGCCGCTGATCAGGGCTGGTCGGCGTCGATCCACACGCGCGTGGACGCCCCGGCGCGCGTCAGCCGCATCTGGTAGGTATAGCGCTCCGGATGGTAGAGACCCACCAGGAACTGCACCGGGCGGCCGTTTGCGTCGGATGCCACGCGCGACACGCGCAGCAATGGCACGCCCGGCGCGATGCGGAAGATGCGCGCCACGTCCAGGTCGGCCACGGCAGCGCCCAGCGTCTGTTCGGCCGATACCACCTCGATGCCGTGCTGCTCCAGCGCCACGAGCATCGGTGTGTCCTGCAGCGTATGGCGGTCCAGCGCGCCGGCCAGGTCGTCGGGCACGAACACTTCGGTATAGGAAATTGGCTGCGCCTTGAACTTGCGCACTCGCACCACCTTGAGCACGGGCGCGGCGGGCGGCAGGGCCAGCGCGGCGCTGACGGCGGGCGGCGCCGCCATGCGCTTCCATTCCAGCACCTGCACGCGCGTACGCATGCTGACGCTGACGATGTTGTCGAGCAGGCCGCCTCGCACGGTCTGTACGGCGGCCTCGGGCTGCGCCGCGTTGCGCGCAATCGGCACCGTGCCCTTGCCGCGCAGCCGCATTACCAGCCCTTCTTCCTGCAGCCGCGCCAGTGCCGACCGCACCGTGACGCGCGCCACGCCGAATTCCTCGGCCAGCTGGCGTTCGCCGGGCAGCGGCAGGCCCGTTGCGTAGTGGCCGCCGCGAATGCGCTCGCGCAGGATCAGGCGAACCTGCTGGAAGCGCGGCAGCGAGGTCAGCGGGGCATGGGCATCAAGCATCGGAGAGGCGGCAAACAGGCAGCGTGGGCCGGGAAATGAGGGACGATGCCGCCACGGTACGCGTGCCGCCCCGGTCAGGCAAGCACGCGGTGCGCTGCGTTACTCGTACTGCTTGCCCAGCGCCAGCATCTCCGGCGTGCCGATCACGCCGTTGAGCGCCTGGAAGGACAGCATCTTGTCCAGGTACGGCGTGGTGGTGCCGTTGGCATGCAGGCTTGCCAGGTAGTCGCGCAGCGCAAAGCTCAGCGCCCGCACGGTGCCCCCCGGGAAGATCACGATGCGGAAGCCGATTTCCTCCAGCTCGCCCGCCGGCAGCACGGGCGTCTTGCCGCCTTCCACCATATTGGCAAGCAGCGGTGCGCGCTTGCCCAGGCGGGCGATGGCCGCGGTCATGTCCTCGCGGCTGCGCAGCGCTTCCACGAACAGCACATCGGCGCCGGCCTCGGCATACAGCTCGGCGCGCGCCAGCGCCGCTTCCATGCCCTCCACGGCCACGGCGTCGGTGCGCGCGATGATCAACGTGTTTTCGTCGCGGCGGGCATCGCAGGCCGCGCGGATCTTGCCCGCCATCTCGGCGGCGCTGATCACGGTCTTGCCGTCCAGGTGGCCGCAGCGCTTTGGCATCGACTGGTCTTCGAGCTGGATGGCCGTGGCGCCGGCCCGCTCCAGCACGCGCACGGTCTGCATCACGTTCAGCGCGTTGCCAAAGCCGGTATCGGCATCAACGATCAGCGGCAGCGCCGGGCAACGCTCACGGATATTGCGCGTGACCGAGGCCACGTCTTCCAGCGACAGGAAGCCGATATCGGGCCGCCCCAGCCGCGTGTAGGCGATGCTGGCGCCGGACAGGTAGGCGGCCTGGAAGCCGGCCTGTTCGACCAACAGGGCCGAAAACGCGTCGTAGACGCCCGGTGCGGTCACGATGCCGGTGCCTTGCAGGCGTTGCTTCAGCGTCATTGCAGTCATTGCACTTCCTCGTTCACGGAAAGTTGGCCCGACGCGATCCGGCGCGCCAGGTGCGGGACCAGTCCGCCATCGCGGATCATGGCCACCAGATGCGGGGGCACCGGCTCGCATTGCAGCGCCGGTGCGTTCTCGATATAGACCTGGGCCGAGTCGATCTCGCACCCCGCGCGCACGCCGGGCGTTACCGGCGGCAGCGCCGGACAGGTCAGCAGCGGCAGGCCAAGATTGAAGCCATTGCGATAGAACAGCCCGGCGAACGACGGCGCGACGACCGCCACCACGCCCAGGTGGCGCAAGACTTCCACCGCCTGCTCGCGCGACGACCCCGCACCGAAGTTGCGCCCGCCAAAAACGATGTCGCCCGGGCGCACCTGCGCCGCGAACGACGGGTCCACGGCTTCCATGCAATGGCGCGCGATCTCGTCGATACCGAACTTCATGTAGGCGCCTGGCGCCAGCAGGTCGGTGTTGATATCGTCACCGAACACCCAGGCCCGGCCGGAGAATTGACTCATGCCAGCACCTCCCGCGGATCGGCAATGCGGCCGGCGATGGCCGAAGCGGCCACCGTGTACGGCGAGCCGAGATAGACCTGCGACGATGCCGCGCCCATGCGTCCCTTGAAATTGCGCGCCGTGGCGCTGATCACCACGGTGTCTTCGCCAAACCGGTGCTCGCCGTAGCCCGCGCATGCGCCGCAGGCATTGGGCAGCAGTTCGGCGCCGGCGTCGGTCAGCGCTGCCAGCGTGCCCTCCTGCGCGGCGCGCTGCTGGTCGGCGGCACTGGCCGGCGCCACCAGCAGACGCGTGCCGCTTGCCACGCGCTTGCCGCGCAGTACCTGCGCCGCCATGCGCAGGTCATCCAGCTTGGCGCCGGTACATGCGCCGATATAGGCGATGTCGATACCCACGCTGCCGAACGCATCCACATCGTCGGCATTGGCCGGCGTGTGCGGGCGCGACACCTGCGGCGCCAGCGTTGCCGCGTCGAAGTCATGCACGGCCAGGCACGCCGCGTCGGCATCGGACTGCCAGCTGTCGATATCGATGGCATCTGCCGGCGCACCGGCAGCCAGCAGCCAATCGCGCGTGATGGCGTCGGGCGCGACGAGCCCCACCTGCCCGCCCAGTTCGGCGGTCATGTTCGACAGCGTCATGCGCTCCTGCATCGACAGGGCTGCCACGGCGTCGCCGGTATATTCCACGGCCTGGTACTGTCCGCCATCCATGCCGAAGCGCGTGCACATGCGCAGCATCATGTCCTTGGCCGAAACGCCGGCACCCAGGCGGCCATGCCAGCGCATGCGGATGGTCTGCGGCACGCGCACCCAGATCTCGCCTGTGACCAGCACGCCAAGCATCTCGGTGGCCCCGATGCCGAACATGTACGCACCGAACGCGCCGCCGGTGGACGAATGGCTGTCGCCACCCACCGCGAACATGCCCGGGCGCAGATAGCCCTTCTGCGGCACCACCACGTGGCAGATGCCTTCCATGTCGTGGAAACGCACCACGCCTTCGTCGCGCGCCCAGTCGCGTGCGATCTGCACGATCCTGCGGCTGTCGGCGTCATGCGCGGGCACGTAGTGGTCGGTCACCAGCACCACCTTGCCCGGGTCCCACACCTTCGCGCCGAGCTTCTCCAGCATCGGCTTCACACGACGCGGACCGCCGGAGTCGTGCATCATCGCCAGATCCACGCGACACGTGACAATCTCGCCGGGCGCCACGTCGGCCCGGCCTGCGGCCCTGGCCAACAGCTTCTGCGCCAATGTCTGGCCCATCATTGCTATTCCTTACTCCACTTTGGTACCGGACGCCTGGATCACCTTCGCCCAGTGCTGGATATCGCTGCGCACGAACGCGCCGAACGCCTGCGGCGTCATGCTGACGGCCGTGGCCGCCTCGGTTTCCATGCGCTTCTTGTAGGCCGGGTCCTCGACGGCCACCTTCACCGCGCGATAGAGCTGGTCGGTCACCGACGAGGGCAGCCTGGCCGGACCGAACAGGCCGAACCACGCCGACGACTCGAAGCCCTTCACGGTCTGCCCGATCGGGGGCACGCCCGGGAACTGCGGCAGCGCTTCCTTGCTGCTGACGCCCAGGAACTTCAGCGTGCCCGACTTCAGGTGCGGCAGCACGTTCACGGTGCTGGCGAACATCAGGTCCACGGTGTTGTTGCCCAGCACGTCGGTCAGCGCCGGGTTGGTGCCCTTGTACGGGACGTTCACGATGTCGGTGCCCGTGGCCAGCTTGAACTGCTCGCTTGCCAGATGCAGCGACGAGCCCTGCGCGCCAATCGCGAACGTGAGCTTGCCGGGGTTCTTCTTCGCGTACTCGATCAGGCCCGCGGTGTTGTCGAACGGCACGCCCTTGCGGGCCACCAGCACGCTGGGCACGCGCGCCACCATCGTGATCGGCGTGAAGTCCTTGACCGGATCGAACGGCAGGTTCTTGTAGAGCGACGCGTTGATGGTATGGCCCGTGAAACTCATCAGCAGCGTGCTGCCGTCCGGGGTGGCGCGTGCCACGTACTGCGCGGCGATATTGCCGCCGGCACCGGGGCGGTTGTCCACCACCACCGTGCGGTGCAGCGTGTCGCCCAGCGAGCGGGCAATCAGACGCGCCAACGCGTCGGTGGTGCCGCCGGCCGGGCTGCCCACCACGATGGTGATGGGCTTGTCCTGGGCCGCAGCGTGCTGCACCGGCGCCAATCCTGCAAACATGGCCAGCGTCGCGCCGGCCAGGAGCTTTCTTCGACTGATCAACATCTGTGTCTCCGCCTCTGTGTACTTCCTGTGGGGTTCAGGCGGACTCTATGCCCCCCGGCCGGGTCACTCAATGGAACCAGCTGGTCCTATCCACGGGACCAGTCGGCGCGCCAGTTGTACAGACATTGTCGGCCCCGCCTGGCTGGCAGCCAGGCGCATGCCGCGCCGGCGGCATCCGAAAGCGCGCCATGGTACACAGACATGGCACAAGGCAATGCAACGGATCGTAAAGGCACAACGAGAAGGCGCTGTCGCGGCATGCCGGGTTTTCCCGGTTGACACTGCCGGCCCGAAGCCATACATTGGCCGGGCAGATTCAGATACGAGACCATCTGTAGGATGGTCTCATAGCGTGTGCAGTTTGCTGCGGCCTCTTACAGAACTACAAAAAGGAGACCGCCGTGCAACCCACTGCCATCAAGATCCGTGGCATCGACGATGTCATCGCCTTCATAGATTCCTGTCCTGGCATTCGCGGCCGCGCCGGCGTCATCTGGTGGCTGGCCCTCGGCGGACTGTTTCTCGACGCCTTCTCCAATTCCGCACTCAGCGCCGGCCTCGGGCCGATGACGCGCAACCTGCAGCTGGAACCGGCGCAGGTGGCACTGCTTACGTCGTTCGCCTCGTGGGTCGCCATCGCCTTCAATCCCATCGGCGGCTGGATGGCCGACCGCTGGGGCCGGGTCAGGCCGCTGATCCTGGCGAAGGTGTTCGCCGTCACGGGCGCCCTGATCGTGGTATTCGCCCCCGATTTCAACGCAATCCTGGTGGGCCGGTTCTTTGTCGGCGCCGCGTATGGCATCGACTTCGCCATTGCCATGGCGGTGCTGGCCGAATTCACGCCGGTCAAGTTGAAGAGCCGCCTCAACACCTGGCAGGGCATGTGGTACACGGCCGTCTGCCTGAACCTGGTGCTGGCGCTGCTGTTCTACTCGTGGAACGTGGGCGATGCGATCTGGCGCTACTCGGTAGCGGCCACCGCCGTGTTCGGCGTCGGCATCCTGCTGCTGCAGGTGCTGTTCCTGGTGGAAAGCCCCACGTGGCTGGCCCGCAAGGAGCGCCTGGAAGCCGCCGCGCAGGCCATGACGCGCATCTACGGCCGCCCGTTCGTGGCCGCGTCGCCGTCCGAGCGCATTCCCGTCACCAACCTGGCGCGCCGCGGCCTGGCTAACGTATTGCTGATCTTCCGTGGCATCTACCTGCCGCGCACCATTCTGGCGGCCACCGTGCAGATCGGCCAGTCGATCCAGTATTTCGGCATCGGCTGGTACCTGCCCCTGATCAGCGCCGCGCTGTTCGGCAAGGATTTTGTCTACGCCACGATTGGCGCGCTGGTGTTCAATGTCTGCGGCATCTTCGGCGGCTTCCTGTCGCCGGCCATCGCACGCAAGCTCGGCCTGCGCCGCGCGTCGGCGTTTGGTTTCGCTGCCGTGTTCGTGATGCTGCTGATCCTGGGGCTGTTCAACGGCAAGATGCCCACGTGGGTGGCGGTCGTGGTGCCGTCGCTGTTCATCCTGTTCCACTCCGGCGGCCCCGGCGCCAATGGCAAGAGCCTGTCATCGCTGTCGTTCCGCAGCGAGTTGCGTGCCGGCGCCAATGGCGTGATCGGCGCGCTGGGCGCCATCGGCGCCGCGCTGGGCCTGCTCGTCTTCCCGCTGTTCCGCGCCCGCTACGGGCTCGAAACCACTTTCCTGATCCTTTCCGTCGTGCCGCTGGTAGCCAGCATCATCTGCTTCATGATTCGCTGGGACCCGACGCGCACGGCCATTCATCCCGATAACGAGGCCAACGCGCCGCAGTTCCGTGGCGATACGCGCGACGGCGCCGGCTTCATGCATCCCGCCACCGAGAAGTAATTCATGCAAAACAGGAACGTCATCCTCGCCATCGACGAGGGCACGTCCGGCACGCGGGCCGCGGTCGTGGCCGCCGATGGTCATGTGTCCTGCCTGGCCTACACGCCACTGCAGGTCGATTCGCCCCGCCCCGGCGTGGTGGAGCAGGACGCCAACGTGCTGCTGGAAAAGACGCTCGACGTCTGCCGCGACACGCTCGCCCAGGCCAGCCGTGAAGGCCTGCGCGTGGTGGCGCTGGCCGTAGCCACGCAGCGCGCCACGGGCGTGCTGTGGGACACACGGACCGGCCGCGCCCTGGTGCCGGCCATGGTCTGGCAGGACACCCGCTATGCCGCCGACCTGGACCAGCTTGCCGGCGAATGGGACCCGCGCCTGCGCACCCGCGTGGGCCGGCCATCCGGCGTGCGTTCACCCTACCTGTGGGCCGCCCGGCACCTGCGCGACACGCCGGCCGTGGCCGCAGCCTGGCGCGCCCGCCGGCTGGCCTTCGGCACGGTCGACAGCTGGCTGCTGTGGCATCTGTCCACGCAGCGCGCCTGCGTGACCACGCCCACCAACGCCACATCGCGCAGCGCCTATGTACTGGGCGAGCACCGCTACCTGACCGAATGGGTCGAGGCGCTCGATTTTCCGCCCGAACTGCTGCCCGAACTACGCCAGGACGCCGACGACTTCGGCCGCACGCGTGCCGACCTGCTTGGCATCGACGTGCCGATCCTGGCCTGCGCCGGCGACCAGCTGGCCGGCGCGGTCGGGCTGGGCTGCCTCGATGCCGGCCAGTCGATGTGCCTGCACGGCACCGGCAGCTTCGTCGACCTGGTGCTGGGCCCAACCCTGCCCACCCGCAGCGGCCAGTCCGACAGCACGCTGACCATGACCGCGCGGCGTTGCCAGGACGTGTCGCATTTTTCGGTCGAGACATTCGTCGCCACCACCGGCTCGGCACTGAACTGGGTCTGCGACAAGCTGCACTGGTTCGACAACGCAAAACAGATCAGCGCGCTGGCCGCCACCGTGCCGTCGTCGCGTGGCGTCACCTTCATTCCGGCGCTGACCGGGCTGCGCGTGCCGCAGATGCAGCCCGAGGCGCGCGCCGCGCTCAACGGCGTGTCGATGGCGACCACGCAGGCCGAGATCGCCCACGCCATCCTGGAAGGCATCGCGCATTCGGTGGCCTCGTGCATCGACGCCAACCGCGAGATCGCCGGCATTCCGGTGACCGAACTGGTCGTGGGCGGCGGGCTGTCGGGCAGCGACACGCTGCTGCAGATGCAGGCCGACCTGACCGGCCTGCCGATCCATCGCATGCAGGAAACCGAGCGCGCCAGCCTGCGCGGCATTGCCTGGCTGGCCGGTGCGTCCGGCCTGCTGTGGGATTCGCTCGACCAGGCACGCACCACGAACGAGCCCGACGCGGTGTTCACCCCGCGTGTGGGCGCCGACGAGCGCGCCGGGCGGCGTGCGCTGTGGCATGCCCGCGTGGCATCCGAACTCAACCATGTGCAGGCATTTGCCACGCACTGACCTGCCAGGAGAAGCAAGCAACATGATGGTCCTGCCATCCCGCGGTGCCAACCGCGAACGTGCCGCCATGACGCGCACCGAGCCGCTGCGGCTGGTGCGCGCCGAACAACTCGACCGCCTGGCGTCCGACACCTTCGACATCCTGATCGTCGGCGGTGGCGTCACCGGGGCCTACGCTGCGCTGGACGCCGCCTTGCGCGGGTATCGCGTGGCGCTGGTCGAAAAGAGCGATTTCGCCTCGGGCACGTCGTCGAAGTCGTCGAAGATGGTTCATGGCGGCCTGCGCTATATCGAGCAGGGCAACCTGGGCCTGGTGCGCCACTCGCTGCTGGAACGCCAGCGGCTGCGGCGCAACGCGCGGCACCTGGTGCAGCGGCTGCCGTTCCTGTTCCCGGTCATGGAGCGCGACGGCGTATTCGACCAGCGGCTGGCAAAGGCCTTCGAAGGGCTGCTGTGGACGTACGACCTGGCCGGCGGCTGGCGCGAGGGCATTCTGCACCAGAAGCTCACGAAGGCCGAGGTGCTGTCGCACTGCCCCACCTTCAACGAGGAACACCTGAAGGGTGGCTTCCTGTATTTCGACGCCCGGGTGGACGACGCACGGCTGACGCTGAATATCGCCCGTACGGCGGCATTCCACGGCGCGGCCGTCGCCAATCACGCGCGCGTGGCCGATATCACGCGCGATGCGCACGGCAAGGTGGACGGGGCCATCGTGCAGGCCGACGGCCGCGAGATCCGCGTGCGCGCCGGCGTGGTCGTCATGGCTACCGGCGTGTGGCTGCGCGACTGGACCGGGGGCAGGAAGGGCGAGGACAAGACGCTCCATATCCGCCCGGCCAAGGGCGTGCACGTGGCGATCCCCTGGCTCAAGATCCGCAACGACTGCACCGTCACGATCCCCGTGCCGGGCCGCAGCCGCCGCGCCACCATCACCCGCTGGGGCAACGTGTCGTACCTGGGCACCACCGACGAGGACTATGACGGCGACCTCGACAACGTGATGTGCACGCGGCAGGAGCTGGACTTCCTGCTGGAAGGCGCGCGGTCGGCGCTCAGGACCGACCTGCAGCCCGAAGACGTGGTGGGCAGCATTGCCGGCTGCCGGCCACTGGTGGCGCCGCCCGGTGGCAAGACGCTGGAAATCAAGCGCAACCACGAGATCCACGTGGCGGGCGACGGCCTGGTCACGATTGTGGGCGGCAAGCTGACCACATCGCGCCACATGGCCGAGCAGACCATCGACGCCGCCCAGCAGGTGATCGGCAGGCGCGCCCGATGCCGGACGAAGTCGGCCTATCTGCTGGGCGCGGCCGGCTACGACCCGCAGGCCATCGTGGCATCGGGCGGGATGTCGGCGCACCTGGGCGAGCGCTACGGCACCGAATCGCGCTTTGTCAGCGACATCCTGCAGGCCGACCCGGCCCTGGCGCGGCCCATCGTCGACGGGCTGCCGCATACCGAAGCCGAAATCGTCTACGCCGTGCGCCACGAACTGGCCGGCACGGTTGACGACGTCCTTTCGCGCCGCATCCGCGCCCGCCTGATGGCGCGCGATGCGTCCGCGCAGGCCGCGCCACGCGTGGCCCAGATCCTCCAGGCCGAGCTCGGGTTGTCCGCGCAGGCCGTCGCGCAGCAGGTCAGCGATTACCTGGCCGCTGTCGCCCTCGAAAAATCCGTCCTTATGGGAGAAGCAGCATGATCAGCAAGGAAGCCATCAAGCGCGGTTACAACCGCGGCAACTACCTCGTGGGCCAGCACACGCCGCCCCACTTCGCGGCAAGCATCACCGCAACGCCCGACGCCCCGGGCCTGCAGCGCGATGCGGTCGCCATCGACGGTGCCACCGTCGACGCGCTGCGCCGTGCCGCAGACGAAGTGCTGACGTCCACCGGCGACGTCGTGAAATGGACCCGCGACTGGTGGGCCGGATCGATGATGACCGAGACCGGCGGCAAGCCTGCCACGCCGCGCGGTGTGATCGTGCGCGTATCCACCGTGGAGCAGATCCAGGCCGTGATGCGCATCGCCCATGCCGGCGCGATTCCCGTGACCGTGTCCGCCGGCCGCAGCAACGTGACCGGTGCCGCCCTGCCGGTGCGTGGCGGCATCGTGCTCGACGTCTGCGAGCTGAACCGCTTCCTGGCTTTCGACAAGCAAAGCCAGATCGTAGAGGTGGAAGCGGGCATGTTCGGCGACGTGTTCGAGCAGATCATCCAGCACGAACACGGCATGACGATGGGCCACTGGCCGTCGTCGTACGCCATCAGCACCGTGGGCGGCTGGGTGGCCTGCCGCGGCGCGGGCCAGCTGTCCACGCGCTACGGCAAGATCGAGGACATGGTGGTGGGCATGGACGTGGTGCTGGCCGATGGCAGCCTGGTCACCGTGGGCGGCTATCCGCGTGCGGCACTGGGGCCGGACCTGATGCAGATGTTCATCGGCTCCGAAGGCACGCTGGGCGTGATCGTGCGGGTGCGCCTGAAACTGCACCGCCTGCCCGACTACGGCCGCGCCATCGCCTATGGCTTCAAGACCTTCGCCATCGGGCTCGAAGCCTGCCGCCAGATCATGCAGCGTGGCGCCAACCCGGCCGCGCTGCGCCTGTACGACGAACTGGAAAGCGGCGTGCAGTTCGGCCTGCCCGATACCAACGTGCTGCTGGTGGCCGACGAAGGCGCGCAGGAGATGGTCGATGCCGTGATGGCCATCAGCGAGCGTACCTGCGCCGAGCTGGGCGACAAGCTCGATGGCGATGCCATCTTCGAACGCTGGCTCGACACGCGCTACCTGACCGGCAAGAGTGCCGAGGGCTTCAAGCGCAGCCCCGGCTTCGTGGCCGACACGCTGGAAATGGCCGGCCCGTGGAGCGACCTGGCCGCGATCTACACCGATGTGGTGGCAGCCATCAACGCCGTGCCGGGCACGCTGGCCGGATCGGCGCACCAGTCGCATGCCTATGTCGACGGGGCCTGCCTGTACTTCTCGCTGCGCGGCGACGTGGCCGTGGAAGACCGCCAGAAGTGGTATCGCGCCGCGTGGGATGCCGCCAACGCGGTGCTGATCCAATACAATGCCGCGTTGAGCCATCATCATGGCATCGGCCTGTTGCGCGCGCCGTACATGGCACCGTCGCTCGATACGGCGTTTCCGGTGCTGGTGACGGTCAAGCGGGCGCTCGATCCGCAAAACATCCTCAATCCGGGCAAGCTCGGCCTTTCGGACGCGCTGACCCACGAAGCCACGAAGTAAGCCCCATGGACAGGTCTCTCGGCGCCCGCCTGACGCGACACCCGGTAATCGCCACGCTCTACGGCGTGGAACAGGTCGAAGCCTTCATCGACAGCGAGGCGGAAGTCTCGATCGTGGCCAATGTGGAGCTGCGCCGCCTGCAGCCCGTGATTGCCATGCTGACGAAGGCCGGCAAGTATGTGATCGTCAACATCGACAGTTGCGAAGGCCTGTCGCAGGACAAGGGCGGCGTCGAGTACCTGGCCGACATCGGCGTGACCAGCCTGGTCTCGACCCGCGTGGCTACCATCCAGCGCGCCAATCGCGCCGGCATGGTGACCATGCAGAAGGTCTTCGTGACCGACCGCTCCACCTGGCCGCGCAGCGTCAAGGCGCTAGAACAGAGCGATCCGAACCTGGTGCAGCTGATGCCCGCGCCGATGCTGTCGCACCTGCCCGCGGCCGACCGCAAGGCGCTGCCGCCCATCGTCACGTCGGGCTTCGTGTGCAACCAGGACGATATCCGCAGCGCCATCGCGCATGGCGCGGTGGCGATCTCCACCAGTGACCGCAAGCTCTGGAACCTGGAAGCGAAGGCGCTCAGGGGTTAGCAGGTGGCTGGGGCCGCGCGGCGCCGGCCAGCGCCATCCCGGCCACGGCCAGCGCCGCGGTCAGGGCGACGATGGCAACCCACCCGCCATGCTGCCAGACCCAGCCGCCTACCGATCCGATGACGCTCGATCCCATGTAGTAGAACAGCAGGTAGAGCGACGCGGCATGGCCTTTCGCCGTGCCCGCCGCCGGCCCCACCGATGCGCTGGTCACCGAGTGGCCCACGAAAAAGCCCGTTGTCACCAGCGCGATGCCGGCAAAGATCGCGGCCAGCGGGCCCGCCAGCGTCAGCAGCACGCCCAGCAGCATCAGCACGAACCCGGCCACATGCATGCGGCGGCGACCAAAGCGCGCCGTCAGCTGGCCCGCCACCGACGACGACACGATGCCGAAGCCGAACGCCAGGAACAGCAGGCTGATCTGCGTCTGGCTCAGCCCGTATGGCGCGGCGGACAGGCGGAACGTGGCGTAGTTGAACAGCGTCACGAAGATGCTGGTCAGCACGAACCCAACCGCGTACAGGCGCAGCAGCGCGCGATTGCGCAAATGACCACCCCAGGCGCGCAGGTGAAAGCCGATATCCAGCCCCGGACGCGGCACGAAATTGCGCGAGCGCGGCAGCAGTCGGACAAAGCAGACGGCCGATACCAGGCACAGCACGCCCAGGAAGCCCATCGCCACGCGCCATGACGTGAACTCGGTGACCAGCCCCATGCCCACGCGGCCCATCATGCCGCCGAAGGCCGTGCCGCCGATATAGAGGCCCATGGCGCGCCCAAGCTGCGACGGCTCGATTTCCTCGGCCAGCCAGGCCATCGCCACGGCGGGCACGCCACCGAGCACCAACCCTTCCAGCGCCCGCGCCACCAGCAGGCCATGCCAGCCTGGCACCGAGGCGGCCACGAGATTGCAGATGGCCGCCAGCCCCAGCGAGGCAAACATCACGCCACGGCGCCCCAGCGCCTGGGAAAACGCGCCGGCCAGCACGATGGCAATTGCCAGCAGCGCCGTGGTCAGCGACAGCGCCAGCGAGCTTTGCGCCGGACTGATGCCGAAGCTGGCCGCAAACGCGGGCAGCAGCGGCTGCACGCAGTAGATCAGCGAGAAGCTGGCAAACCCCAGCAGAAACAGCGCCAGGCACGCGCGGCGATAGGCAGGCGTGCCACTGCGTACCCACTCCGACGGATGCGCAGGCGACGCAGCCGCCTGACCGGCCTTTGCGGGTGGCGCGGCGCTTCGGGCAGCAGCGGTGGGAACAGTGGAAGGAACAGAAGGCGCGGCGGGGATGGAAACGGTCATGATCGACATCGGGTAAGTACGTATGGAATCTACCGCCGGCGCCGAAATTCGTCCAATATATGGCGGAGACGATCCCGATACCTTTTACAAATACCCATGGAACTTCGCCATGTCCGTTACTTCCTGGCAGTGGCCGAGGAACGCAACTTCACGCGCGCGGCCGCGCGCCTGGGCATCGGTCAGCCGCCGCTGAGCCTGCAGATCCGCGACCTGGAAAAGGAAATCGGCGCCCCGCTGTTTCATCGCGTGCCGCATGGCGCCGAACTGACCGAGGCCGGACAGGCCTTCCTGGAAGCCGTGGCGCCGCTGGTGGAAAGCGCCGACCAGGCCATCCGGGCGGCGCGGCGCGCCGGGGGCGGCGAAACCGGCCGGCTCAGCGTGGGCTTTACGGGCACCGCAGCCATCAATCCCATCGTGGCGGCCAGCATCCGGGCATTCCGGAATCGGTACCCCGATGCCGAACTGGCGCTGCAAGAGGCCAATTCGATCGCCCTGGTCGACGCCATCCTGCAGAAGCGGCTCGATATGGCGATCATCCGGCCATCGGAGCCGAAGCCCGATGAACTGGAAGTCATCACACTGGAAAGCGAGGCGCTGGTGGCCGCCCTGCCCTCGTCCCATCCGGCGGCCCGTGGGCGCGGCGGACTCGACCTGCTCGCGCTGCGCGACGAACCGTTTGTCCTGACGCCGCGCACGCTGGGCATCGGCCTGCACGATGCCGTGCTGCGCGCGTGCCGGGCCGCCGGTTTCGAGCCCCGGCTGGGCCAGCCGGCACCGCAGATCGCGTCGATCCTGGCGCTGGTATCGGGCGAACTGGGCGTATCGCTGGTGCCGGCCTGCACGCAGCAGTTCACCGCCAGGGGCGTCACCTACCGCACGCTGCGCGCCCCGGCGCCGCGCATCGACCTGGCGCTGGCGTGGCGCCGCGACCGGCCGTCGCGGCTCGTCACCAATTTCGTGGCGCTGGCGCGCGACGCGGCACGCCGGGCGGAATAGCGGCTACAGGCGTACGATGCTGCATCGTCGGTATCACGCAGGCGGCGCGTCCGCCAGCCCTCCAGGGAGCACGCATTCATGGACCTGCATCTGCAAGGCAAGTCGGTATTCATCACGGGCGGCACGCGCGGCATTGGCCTGGCATGCGCCCGGACCTTCGCGGCCGAGGGGGCCAGCGTCACCATTGCCGGCACCACGGCCGAATCGGCTGCACGCGCGCAACGCACGCTGAAGGACCAGCATGGCATCGACGTCGAGACCTTCGTGGGCGACCTCTCGCGGCCCGAGGTCCGCGAGCAGTTGACGCCCGCGTTCGACCTGATCGACATCCTCGTCAACAATGCCGGCGCGATTCCTGGCGGCGGCCTCGCTGCCATGAGCGAAGCGCAGTGGCGCGAGGCGTGGGACCTGAAGGTGTTCGGCTATATCGACCTGTCCCGGCAGGCCCTGCCGCGCATGATGGCGCGCGGCACAGGCGTGATCGTCAATGTGATCGGCATCGCCGCCGAGATGCCCCGCTACGACTACCTGTGCGGCGCAGCGGGCAATGCCGCGCTATCGACATTCACGCGCGCCGTGGGCGCCCATGCCACATCGCGCGGCGTGCGCGTGGTGGGTGTCAATCCCGGCCCCACCGAGACCGACCGCCTGGTCACGCTCTACAAGGCCCGCGCCAGGCAAAAGTTCAACGACGAATCGCGCTGGCAGGAAATGCTGGAGCACCTGCCCTTTGGCCGCGCCGCCCAAGCCGACGAGATCGCCGACCTGGTGGTGTACCTGGCGTCGGCGCGCGCATCGTACCTGAGCGGCGTGGTGGTGGATGCCGATGGAGGCGCGCGGTACATGTGAGGCCTCCAGCGGCACCGGTCATCGCTGCGGCAGGTCAGCGCATCAGGTCGGGAAGTTCACCGCCGTGGTCAGCACGCCCGGCAGTCCATTGCGGAACTGGTACGCGCGTTGCGTGTAGCCGGCAGGGAACAGCAGGCCGCTGTGCAGTTGCCCGTCGCGCAGCGCGAACACGAGCTTGGCACCCTGCCCCACCGCCCATGCGCTCCACCCCAGCCTGGCCACCGTCTTCGCGGCGTCAGCCGGCATGTCGAACACCATCACGTTCTGGTTGCGTCCGTAGATCGTCCACGAGCCGTTGACCACCGTGTAGTCTGCCGAGCGCAGCGGCTCGCCCGGGCTGATCTGCGAACCGTAGACCGAGTTCATCAGCGTGAACACGGCCGAGCCATCGGCGTTGATCTGGATCTTCACCTGGCTCAGCACCGGCTCGCGCATCGTCAGGCCCACGAGCTGGCGGATCGAGGTGAACGGGCTGGGCAGCGCCGTATCGTTGACCACCGCTGCCGGATCGAACAACGAGCCGCTCTGCGCCGGACACGCGCTACCCTGAACGTACGGGGCCTCGCAGCCGTTGCCCATCCCCACCGGCAACACCACGCGGTCCGTGTCATAGGACTGGATGCCGAGATAGCCCTGCGTGCCGGCCGGCAGCCTGGCGTCCCGCAGCGCCGGAGCCAGCGACACATCCGGGCCGAACCGGCCGCCGGTGACTGCGTCGTAGGCCGGCAGGTTGCTCATGTCCACGTCGCGGGATTCGTACTGGAACGCAATGCCGGTGAGCGGATCGGTGCCTGCGAGCCGGCGGCCGATGGACGTCAGCGGCAGCGGCTTGTGCAGATCGGCCGGGGACAGCATCGACGTCCAGCTGCCATCCGCCTTCATGTCGTACTCGAACCTTGGTTCGCCAACGCCGAGGTAATCGCCTGTGGCGGTCTCCCAGGCGCCGCCCGCCGTCATGCGCACCTGCAGGTCGGTGCGCAGCGAGTTGTTCTGGATCTGCACCACTGCCTGCGTGGGCGTGCCCAGGTTGGTCATCAGCGAATCGATGAAGCTGTACACCGGTTCGGCCAGCACCTTCGAGGCGTCGGCCAGTGCGAACAGCGGCTTGGCGGCCTGGGCGTCCACGTCGGCCTGGGTCACGGCCACGTCGCCCTTGGCAACCATCGCGTTCAGCACGTTGCGCACCGTGGCGGCATCGGCCTTGCCGCCCTGCGCCAGCGACGTGATCGTGTCGATGATGGCGATGGCCTTGGCAGCCGTTGCCGCGTCGCCGCCGGCCACGAAGTCGGCGCCCGGATCGATGCCCTGGTTGCCCAGCAGCGTGCGCACGGCGCGCACGGCCTCGTCGCGGCTCATGCCGGCTTCCATCTGTGCGGTCACCAGCGTCGTCAGCGGCGACACGTGCTGGCCGGTGGTACCGCCTTCGAGCACGGCCGACATCGTGTAGCTGGCCGGGAACGTGAAGCCGGCCGGACGCGAAAGATCCTTCGTGGCCGGCGTGACCTGCACGAGCAGGCGCTTGCCGCTGGTGTCGCCGGTGTAAGGCAGCGTGAAATTGCCGCTGGCATCCGTCGTGGCCGACGGTTCGCCGCTATCGCACAGGTTGTTCGCGTTCAGGTCCAGGCACACCGTTGCGCCGACCAGATAACCGTCGATGGCCTTGCCGGTGATGGACTGCACGGCGGCCGGAGGGGTGGTCGGGGTCGTGCTGTCGCTGCTGCCGCCGCCACAGGCGGTCAGCATGGTCGCGCACAACGCGGCGATGACGGTGGGATTGCGTGGAATTGTTTGCACTGCTGAAATTCTCCTGCGAGTGGGGTTCGGAGTGAAGACCTGACTGGTCTGCGTATATAGACGGCAGGAGACGGCCACTCCTGCACCCCTCGCTGGCAGGTGGTGACCGTTCGCATGCCGCACTCCCCTACACAATCGCCCCGCCACACCGATATCTGAACGATGTACGCCGCCAATCCATGACAGCCTTGCAGCACGCCCTGAACGCCCACCGGCGCGGCGACTTCGCCACGGCGCAGCGCCTGTATCGCGCCGTGCTGGCATCGAACCCCGACCACGTCGATGCGCTTCACCATCTCGGCCTGTTGTTCCACCAGGCAGGCCACCCGGCCGATGCCATCGCGTTGCTGCAGCGCGCGGCTGCAATGGCTCCCGGGAATGCCGCCCTGATCGTCAACCTGGGCATTGCATGCAAGGCCGCCGGAGACATCCACGCGGCCGTGGCTTGCCTGCGGCGTGCCACACAGCTCGCGCCGGCCATGGCGGCAGCGCACTTCAACCTGGGACAGGCCTGGCTTGCCGCAGGCAAGGCGGCCGAGGCAGCCGCCTGCTTCGAGAACGTGGTGAAATTGCAGCCCGACGACGCCGCCGCGCTGGCGAACCTGGCATCCGCCCGCCTGGCGCTGTCCGAGCACGACGCTGCATTGCAAGCTTCCAGCCGCGCCGCACAGCTCTGCCCAGGCCGCGCGGCATTCCATACCCTTCACGGACAAGCGTTGCAGGGTGCCGGACAATGCGCCATGGCGGCCGATGCGTTCCTGCGCGCCCTGGCATTGGATGCGACAGCCATCGAAGCCCGGCTGGGCGCGGGCACGGCGCTGTGCGCGATCGAGCGGTATGCGCAGGCCATCGGGCAACTGGATGCGACGGTCAGGCAGGACCCTGAATGCCTGCCGGGATGGATCAACCTCGGTATCGCACACCTCGCGCTTGGACATTACACCGATGCCGAACACGCCTTCGGGCATGCGCTGATGCTGCGGCCCGGCTGGCCCGATGCGCATTTCCATCGTGCGTTGACGTGGCTATCGGCGGGCGATTTCGCGCGCGGGCTGCCTGAATACGAATGGCGCCTGCAGATGGATGCCTACACGGGCGCGCCGCCGTGGCCGCGCTGGGATGGCGCCGCATTGCACCGCGGGAGCCTGGTGGTGGATGCCGAGCAGGGGCTTGGCGACACGCTGCATTTCCTGCGCTTCATACCGCTCGCACGCGAGCGCGCGGGGCGGGTCGTGCTACGTGTGCAGCCAGCCTTGCTGCGCCTTCTCAAGCCGCTCGAAGCACCCTGGAGCATCGCCGTGGCCGCGCTGGGCGACCCGCCACCCGATGCGCAGGCCTGGTGCCCGCTGATGAGCCTGCCCGGTGTGCTCGGGACGACGCCGGAATCCGTGCCAGCCATGCCCACGGTCTTGCAGGCGCCAGCCGTGGTCTGCGAGACGTGGCGCGGCCGAATATCCGCACTGAAACGGCGACGCATCGGCATCGCATGGTCGGGACGCGTGCGGCCCCATGAAAATCGCGCGGTTCCGCTGCGGCAGCTTGCTTCGCTGTTCGCGCTCGACGATATCGACTGGGTTGTCCTGCAACGGGACATACCGGCTGCCGATGCGCCGTGGCTGACCACCTATACAGGCACCGCGCAACTGCACGATTTCACGCACGAGATCACAGACATGGCCGACACGGCGGCCATCATCGCATCGCTCGATGCCGTGGTGTCGATCGATACCGCCATCGCGCACCTGGCAGGGGCGATGGGCAAGCCGACGTGGCTGATGCTTGGCAAGGCATCCGACTGGCGCTGGCGGATCGACACCGCGCCGGGGATCGGCCACAGCCGTTGGTATCCTTCCGCGCGGCTGGTTTCGCAGACCGACGCCGGCGACTGGCAGCCCGTGATCGCAACCGTGGCAGCGGAATTGGGCGCGTCATGACGCGCCGCGCCGCCTAGTCGATCGTCGCGCCCGACGCCTTCACCACCTTGCCCCATTTGTCGATTTCGTGGACAACGAACCTGCCCGTGTCCGGCGGCGAGGTCCATGTGGCGGCAAACCCCTGCGTGGCAAAGCGCGTCCGCACATCGTCCTGCGTCAGCACGGCCTTCAACGCCTCGCTGAGCTTGTCGACCACGGCTGCGGGCGTGCCGGCCGGCACCAGCAGCGCGTTCCACGCGGTGGCCTCGTAGCCGGGCAGGCCGGCCTGCGCCACGGTGGGGATATCGGGTGCCGCCGGAGAGCGCGCGGCGCCGGTCACGGCCAGTGCGCGCAGCTTGCCATCCCGCACGAACGGCATGGCAGACAGCATCGTGTCGAACATCACCGTGGCCTGCCCTGCCATGACGTCGGTCAGCGCGGGCGCGCTGCCCTTGTAAGGCACGTGGGTCATGCGGATACCGGCCATGCTGTCGAACAGCTCGGCCGACAAATGGGTGGACTGCCCGTTGCCAGAGCTGGCGAACGTGACCTTGCCCGGATTCGCCTTCGCCATCGCGATCAGTTCGGCCACGTTGCTGGCCGGGGTGGACGGTGCGGTCACCAGCACCAGCGGGCCGCTGGTCAGCATCGACACCGGCGCGAAGTCGGTACGCGTGTTGTAGCCAGGCTTGGCAAACAGCGTCATGTTGATGGCGTGCGCGGTGGTCGCCACCAGCATCGTGTAGCCGTCTGGCGCCGACTTGGCAACGGCATCGGCGCCGATATTGCCGCCGGCGCCGGGGCGGTTGTCGACGACGATGGGCTGGCCCAGCCGCTCCGACAGCTTCTGCCCCACCACGCGCGCCACGATATCGGTGGGCCCGCCGGGCGGATATGGCACCACCATGCGGATCGGCTTGTTCGGCCACGCCTGCGCCTGGGCAGCGGGCGCAGCGGCCAGCATGGGGACGGACAGCACCGACAGGGACAGCAACAGCTTGCGGACGGGGGTCATGCGCGCTCCTGGATCGCCGAGGTTTTGCAGAATGAAACTTGCGAAACAGCCATGTCATCAGGCTTATAGGCGCCGGCCCGGTGCCGTGTCACTTTGCAGCGCATCAAAGTTTTACGGGCTGAAACCCGGTCCCGCCCCATCCCCCTGCCAGCAAGCACGACCGCCCAAAGCAAAAACGCCGCGCGCCCCGTCGGGCGGGGCGCGCGGCGTTGCATGCGCAACCGGGCCGGCAGGCCCGGAAGATCAGTCGTCGAGCAGCGACAGGTCGCGCACGGCGCCCTTGTCGGCCGACATCACCAGCTTGGCGTAGGCCTTGAGCGCAGCCGACACCTTGCGCGGACGCGCCTTGGCCGGCTTCCAGCCACGGGCATCCTGCTCGGCGCGGCGGGTAGCCAGTTCCTCGTCCGACACCAGCACATCGATCGTGCGGTTGGGGATGTCGATGCGGATCTTGTCGCCATCGCGCACAAGGCCGATGGCGCCACCGGCTGCCGCCTCAGGCGAGCAGTGACCAATCGACAGGCCCGACGTACCACCCGAGAAGCGGCCGTCCGTCAGCAGCGCGCACGCCTTGCCCAGGCCCTTGGACTTGATGTAGCTGGTCGGGTACAGCATTTCCTGCATGCCCGGGCCGCCCTTCGGGCCTTCGTAGCGCACGATCACCACGTCGCCGGCCTTGACCTTGTCGTTGAGGATGTTCTCGACCGCCTCGTCCTGCGACTCTGTCACGTGGGCCGTGCCCTCGAACACCAGGATGCTCTCGTCCACGCCCGCGGTCTTCACCACGCAGCCGTCCAGCGCGATATTGCCGGTCAGCACGGCCAGGCCGCCTTCCTTCGAGAATGCGTGCTCATACGAGCGGATGCAGCCCTCGGCGCGGTCCAGGTCCAGGCTCGGCCAGCGCGTGTTCTGGCTGAACGCCACCTGCGAGGGGATGCCCGCCGGACCAGCCATGTAGAACGTGCGCACGGCCTCGTCCTGCGTGCGGACGATGTCCCACTGGTCCAGCGCATCCTTCAGCGTGGGCGTATGCACGGTCGGCACGTCGGTGTGCAGCTTGCCGGCGCGGTCCAGTTCGCCCAGGATCGCCATGATGCCGCCGGCGCGGTGCACATCCTCGATGTGGTACTTGTTGGTGTTCGGGGCCACCTTGCACAGCTGCGGCACCACGCGCGACATGCGGTCGATGTCGGTCATCGTGAAGTCGATCTCGGCTTCACGGGCAATCGCCAGCAGGTGCAGGATGGTGTTGGTGGAACCGCCCATGGCGATGTCCAGCGTCATGGCGTTCTCGAACGCCTTGAAGCCCACCGAACGCGGCAGCACGCGCTCGTCGTTCTGCTCGTAGTACATGCGGGCCAGGTCGACGATGCGCTGGCCGGCGCGCCTGAACAGCTGCTCGCGGTCGGCGTGCGTGGCGACCACGGTGCCGTTGCCGGGCAGCGACAGACCCAGCGCCTCGGTCAGGCAGTTCATCGAATTGGCCGTGAACATGCCCGAGCACGAACCGCACGTGGGGCATGCCGAACGCTCGACCTGCGCCACTTCCTCATCCGAATACGACTGGTCGGCGGCCATCACCATGGCATCCACCAGGTCGAGCTTCTTCAGTTCGATGGTCTTGGTCACCGGGTTGGCCAGGCGCGTCTTGCCGGCTTCCATCGGGCCGCCCGAGACGAAGATCACGGGGATGTTCAGGCGCATCGCGGCCATCAGCATGCCCGGGGTGATCTTGTCGCAGTTCGAGATGCACACCATGGCATCGGCGCAGTGCGCATTGACCATGTATTCCACGGAATCCGCGATGATGTCGCGGCTCGGCAGCGAATACAGCATGCCGTCGTGGCCCATGGCGATACCGTCGTCGACGGCGATGGTGTTGAATTCCTTCGCCACGCCGCCGGCGGCTTCAATCTCGCGTGCGACGAGCTGGCCCAGGTCCTTCAGGTGCACGTGGCCCGGCACGAACTGGGTGAACGAGTTGACCACCGCGATGATCGGCTTCTGGAAGTCTTCGTCTTTCATGCCGGTGGCGCGCCACAGCGAGCGCGCGCCCGCCATGTTGCGGCCGGCGGTGGAGGTCTTGGAACGGTATGTGGGCATTGTGGGTGCTTGGAAATTACGCAAACGCAGCGGCCCACGGGGGGATCGACAGGGCCTGGACAAACCCGTGCGGGCGGCCTTGTGAGCCGGGCGCCGGGCAAAGCTGGGGATTATCCCACAGCCCTTACCCGGTCTGGGTACCTGACCGCGGCTATAGCGGCGGCAGGCGCCGCTTCACCGGCTGCGACTTGACGATGGCCGAACTGGTCTCGGCCATCTCCGTGATCTGCTCCAGGATATGATCCAGGTGCTCGATGGATCGCAAATACAGCCGCCCGATAAAGCAGTCGTCGCCGGTGACCTTGTCGCATTCCGCGAATTCGGGGATGGCCTCGATCAGCTTCTGCACCGCCTGGAGCTTGCCGGGCAACGGCTTGATGCGGACGATGGCCTGCATCGAAAACCCCAGCGTGCGCGGCTCCACATCGACCGTGAAGCCGCGGATCACGCCACGGTCCTCAAGACGGCGCAGCCGTTCCGACGCCCCGGGGGACGACAAACCCACCTGCTCGGCCAGCGCCTTGACCGGCATGCGGGCGTCCTGCTGCAGCAGGGTCAGGATGCGGCGGTCGGTATCGTCGAGTGACATAAGGTATTTCCGGAAAACTGCCTTATAAAAAACAAAAGAAAGCGCATATCGCCTGCATTTTCGACTGTGGATTGTAGGCCAGAGCCCTTAAACTGCAACCCTCATTTGCCAAGGCGCAATCACAGGGAACAGGGGACAGCCGTGGACGACAGAACGCGGGGCATGCTGGAAATGGTGGCGGCGATGGTGATCTCGGGCACCATCGGCTGGCTGGTGGTGGTATCGGGCCGACCGGTCACGCAGGTGGTGTTCTGGCGCTGCGCCTTCGGCGCCATGGTGCTGGTGCCGGTCTGCCTGGCGCGCGGCTACCTGCGGCCGGGCGGCATCACGCTGCGCCAAGGGCTGCTGGCCGTGGCCGGCGGGGTCGCCATCGTCGCCAACTGGCTGTTGCTGTTCTCGGCCTATGAAGGCGCCTCGATCTCGATCGCCACGGCGGTGTACAACACGCAGCCGTTCATGCTGGTGGCCCTTGGTGCGCTGTTCCTGGGCGAGCGTCTGACCGTAGCAAAAGTCGCCTGGCTGCTGCTGGCGTTCGCGGGCATGCTGCTGATCGTGCAGGGCAAGCCCGGCGCGGGCGCGGCGCACGGCAACTACCTGCTGGGGATCGCGCTGGCACTGGGCGCGGCGTTCTTCTACGCGCTGGCCGCGCTGATCGCCAAGCGGCTCAAGGGCGTGCCGCCGCACCTGATCGCACTGATCCACGTGCTGGTCGGGGCCGTCATGCTGCTGCCGATGGCGTTGCGCGCCGACCTGCCGGCCGGCGCCCTGCCCTGGGCCACGCTGGCGACCATGGGCTTCGTCCATACCGGGCTGATGTACATCCTGCTGTACGGCGCGATCCAGAAGCTGCCCACGCACCTGACAGGCGCCCTGTCGTTCATTTATCCTATCGTGGCCATTCTGGTTGACCGGCTGGCTTTCGGGCATCACCTGCACCTGTCGCAAATCGGCGGGGCGGCGCTGATCCTGCTGGCTGCCGCGGGCATGACGCTGGGATGGCCCTGGCGCGGAACGCTGCCGTGGGGGGAACGCAAACCCTCCGCCTGACGGCGGCCCGCGCCCCGACTTCAATCCAACACGGAGGCGCGGTGATGCAGGAGACGCAAGGGATGTCCCGGGATCGGCTGGACCGGATCGGACGCTTTATCGACGAAACCTACATCGCCACCGGCAAGCTGCCGGGCGCGCTGGTGCAGGTCTGGCGGCGCGGCGAACTGGCGCTGAACACGGTATTGGGCCAGGCCGACCGCGAGCGGCAGGTGCCGCTGGCCGAGGATTCCATCTTCCGCATCTATTCGATGACCAAGCCGATCACGTCGGTCGCCATCATGATGCTGGTGGAGGAATGCAGGATCGCCCTCGACGACCCCGTCAGCAAGTACATTCCGGCCTGGGAAAACCTGGGCGTATTCGCGGGCGGCTTCATGGAGGGCTTCCAGACCCGCCCGCCCGCACGGCCGATGCTGGTGGTGGACCTGCTGCGTCATACCTCGGGCCTGACATACGGCTTCCAGCAGAACAGCAACGTCGACGCGGCCTACCGCAAGCTGAAGATCGGCGAACTGGCTACCGAAGGCACGCTCGACGACATGATCGGCAAGCTTGCCACGCTGCCGCTGGAATTCTCGCCCGGCGAGGCCTGGAATTATTCGGTGGCGACCGATGTGCTTGGCTATCTGGTCGGCAAGATCAGCGGCATGCCGTTCGACACCTTTCTGAAGCAGCGAATATTCGATCCGCTAGGCATGGTCGATACCGGCTTCCACGTGCCGGCGCAAAAGGCCGCGCGGTTCTGCGCCTGCTACGCGGTGGGTGCGCTCGGATCCAAGGTCATCACGCCACGCGGCCCGATGCTGCAGGACGATCCGCAGACCAGCCCCTACCTGCAACCGCCCGGATTCCTGTCGGGCGGCGGCGGCCTGGTGTCGACGGCTGCCGACTACATGCGCTTTGCCCGCATGCTGCTGAACGGCGGCGAACTCGATGGCGTGCGCCTGCTGGGGCCCAAGACGCTGGCACTGATGACCGCCAACCATCTGCCTGGCGGGGTCGACCTGCCGCGCCTGTCGCGTTCGATGTTCAGCGAGGCCACTTATGAGGGCGTGGGCTTCGGCCTGGGCTTTGCCACCACCATCGCGCCGGCCAGCACGTTGATTCCGGGCAGCGCCGGCGACATGTTCTGGGGCGGCGCGGCCAGCACGTTCTTCTGGGTCGACCCCAAGGAAGACCTGATCGGCCTGTTCCTGACGCAACTGCTGCCGTCGTCGGCCTACCCGGTGCGCCGCCAGTTGCGTACGCTGGTCTACAGCGCGATCACGGAACCGGGGCCGGCGCCACGCTAGCCCCGCGGCCCGCGTCGGGGCGGCCTGGCGCGGGCGCGAGTAAAATACAGGCACGTGAAACCGCTACGGACCAGACCGAACATGAAGCTCCGCACGACGATCCTCACGATGTCGCTGGCCGCCATGGCGGCCGTAAGCCCCCTGACGCATGCCAGTGTGTCGTCAGATGCACACGCCTTCAAGGAAGGCGTCAAGGAAGCAGGCAAGAAGACGGGCCACGCCGTGGCCGATGTGGCCCGCACGATTGGCCACGGCGCCAAGGAAGCCGGCATTACCATCGGTCATGGCGCACGGGATGCCGGCCACGCGGTGGCGGATACCACCAAGCGCGGCTACCAGGCGACCAAGCAGGCCATCAAGGGCGACGACAAGAGCGAAGATTGAGGCGGCCTGGACTCCCGCCCCCCTGCCGCACATGCGTACAATGCGCGGCTTAACCAATTGGAAAGCTGTCCGTGAAGAAAACCGACCTGGAAAAGAACAAGGGCCTCAAGATCAACAACAATCTGAAGCAGGCCGGTGCCAACCGGGCAGGCCTGGCGCCCAAGTCGCAACGCCAGCAGGGCACCGGCAAGAACGGCCTGCTCGGCAAACTGCTCGGCAAGGCCGTGCCGCAGGAAAAGTCCGAGGACTGACAACGTCCGGCCAGATGGGTCCGGCCGGCCAACCGGCTTCAGGCGCGGGCTGCTTTCGTACTGCGATGCAGTTCCAGCGCCACGCCACCCAGCGTGACGGCCAACGCCGTCACCACGCGCGCACCCAGCGGTTCGCCCAGCATGAAGGCGGCGGACACCGTGCCAATCACCGGTACCAGTAGCAACCCGGCCGACGCGGAACCGGGCGGCACCCGCCTGAGCGCGCCAAACCACGCCAGATAGCACAGCGCCATCGGCCCCAGCGCCATGTAGACCAGTGCCCCGGCGCCCGCTGCGGTCAGCCGCGACGGGTCGGGATGTTCGGTCGCCAGGCCGATCGCAATCATCATCAGCGAGCCCAGCCCGATCAGCCATGCACTCAGGGCAATCGGGGGCATGGCGATTGGCCGGCGCGATGTCACCGCACCCAGCGCGAACAGCAACGCCGCCGATAGCGCCAGGGCAATGCCCGGCAGCTTGTGCACCAGGCTGGCGATATCACCACCCACCAGCAGCATCAGTCCGGCCATGCCGACGCAGAGCGCCACCACGCTTTGCGGCGCGGGACGCTCACCCAGCACCGGCCATGCCAGCATGGTGGTCCAGATCGGCAGCGTATAGGTCAGCAGCGCGGCCTCCGACACATGGAGCCAGCGCAGCGACAAGGCGGTGAATCCCATCCACGCAAAGACATTGATGGCTGCGGTCAGCAAAAGGCGCCGGGCCAGCCCGCGCGGCGGCACCAGACTTTCACCACGCATGGCAGCCAGCACCGCCAGACCCACCGCCGCCAGCATGCCGGCGGAACCCCGGGCAAACAACGCGGGCCAGTCATGGATCAGGATCTTCATCGCGGGCCAGCCGAAACCCCATCCCACCGCCGTCACTATCACCAGCAGCCAGCCAATGCCCGAATCCCCTGATGTCCTCTGCTGCTGCGCCGCGCTCACCAGGCGGCCCCGGCCGGCATCGCCCGCGCCACCGGGCAGGTCGGGTCGATGGCCCGGCACAGTGCATGGAGGTCACGCACGATCACATGCGGCGCCTGGCTGCTGCGGGCCCAGCGCGCGGCCTCGGCATCGTCCGAGCGCACCACCCACGCGGCCTGGACGCCGGCCGCGATTGCACCCACCACATCCAGGTCCGCATCGTCGCCGACGTGCAGCATCCGTTCGGGCCTGCATCCGGCCAGTTCGGCCGCCGCATGGAAGATCGCGGCATCGGGCTTGGCGCAACCCGCGCTTTCGGGATTCAGTGCTGCATGAAAGAAGTGATGACCGCCCGTCACGTGAAGGCTGGCATTGCCGTTGGACACGGCCACCAGCGGAAAGCGGGCACTGAGCCATTCCAGCGCCGGAAACGCGTCTTCGAAGAAATCCACGCGCTGGCGCGCGGCAAAGAACACGTCGTAGGCGGCCTCGGCCAGTTGCGGGTCCTCGTCCGACAGTTCCAGAAGCATGCGGATCGACCCGAGCCGCAGTTCGCGCAGGCTGTGCGACAGGTCGGGCCGCTCGGCCTGGAAACGCGTGCGCAGTTCGCCCAGCACCTGCGGCGACGTCAACAGCCCCGATGTGCGTGGCGCCTGCGCCAGCAGCCAGTCGTGCAGGGTCTGCTCGGCCCGGATGACGGCGGGGGTGAAGGGCCACAGGGTATCGTCGAGATCGAGGGAAATGGCCGCGAGGTTGGCCAGAGGCTGTTGCATGAGGACGGAAGGCACGGAATTGGGGAATCGGTACGAATTTTGCCAGTGTTCCGCCCGCTCCGTGCAACGCGCGGCTGGCTTGCAACGCGTAGCGGGGCGAATCGGCCATGCGGCGTGGCTGCCGCCCCTACAGTTCCGACATCCCGAAGCGTCGCAGCGCTTCCAGGTCCGTCACGCGGATGGTCTGGTACGACAGCCCGACCATGCCTTCGGCTTCGAGCCGCCGCAGCGCCTGGTTCACGCGCTGGCGCGACAGCCCCGTGAGCAGGCCGATTTCCTCCTGCGACAACTCCAGCACCGCCGTGGTCTTGGGATAGAGCGCCGGGTGGAACAGCTGGGCAATGGCTTGCGCCACGCGCGCATCGGCGCCCAGCAGGCGGTCGTTCTGCACCATGGCGATGAACTGGCCCATGCGCTCGTTGAGCTGGCGCACCACGTAGCCCGCGAACGGCAGGCTGTCGGCCAGCAGCGTATTGAAGACCTTTTCCTCCACCAGCAGCACGCGCGATTCGCGGATGGCGATCACGTCATAGCGCCGGTCCTCGCGCTTGATGACGCTACCCTCGCCACACCAGCCGCCGGCCGGCACGCCGCAGAACGTGCAGCCGCGCCCGTCCGGCGTGTAGACCGCCAGCTTGATCAGGCCCGCATCCACGCCGATCCAGTGGCGCGAGTATTCGCCGCGCCGCGCGATATAACTGTCGGGCGCGAACGTGCGCACCACCGTACCGGAGGCGGCCAGCGCCTGGTGCGCCGGCGCCAGCGCGCGATACCAGTCGTGTTGTTCAAGCGCTTCGTGGACGTTCATGAGCCTGCGGTAACGGTTACCCAATCGAATCTGACGCGAAACTTACGCCAAATGGGCGCAAGATGCTGCAATGTCGCGGTTGGGGCAGCTCTGTCGCCTGGACGACAGAGTCAGCCCGCGCGCAATGATAGCGTGGCCCCGACAACACAACGCGAATCCACCAGGATCCAGACAGGAGACACGCATCATGCCGACCGACTACGACACCGGGCTGGCCCGCAACGCCGCCAATTTCGTGCCATTGACCCCGCTCGACTTTATCGCCCGCGCGGCCGAGGTCTACGGCCAGCGCCTGGCCATCGTGCATGGGCCGGTACGCCAGAACTGGCGCGACACTTATGCGCGCTGCCGCCGGCTGGCCAGTGCGCTGGCGCGTGCCGGCGTCGGCAAGGGCGATACCGTCGCCGCGCTGCTGCCCAATACGCCGGCCATGATCGAGGCCCATTTCGGTGTGCCGATGTCCGGCGCGGTACTCAATGCGCTGAACATCCGCCTGGACGCCGCAAACCTGGTCTTCATGCTGCGCCATGGCGAGGCGCGCGTGCTGCTGGCCGACACCGAGTTTGCCGACGTGGCCCGCCAGCTTGCGCGCGAGGTGCAGGGGCTCAAGGTGATCGCGGTCCATGACGTGCTGGGCCCCGAGCCCGACGCACCGTTTGGCGACACCGACTATGAGACGTTCCTGGCCGGCGGCGACCCCGCCTACGACTGGCAGATGCCCGCCGACGAATGGGACGCCATCGCGCTGAACTACACCTCGGGCACGACGGGTGACCCCAAGGGCGTGGTCTATCACCACCGTGGCGCGGCCATGAACGCGGTGTCCAACATCCTCGAATGGGACATGGCCAAGCATCCGGTCTACCTGTGGACGCTGCCGCTGTTCCATTGCAACGGCTGGTGCTTTGCGTGGACCGTGGCGGCCCGCGCCGGCGTGAACGTCTGCCTGCGCAAGTTCGATCCCAAGCTGGTATTCGACCTGATGCGCGACGAAGGCGTGACCCACTACTGCGCCGCACCCATCGTCCACACCGCGCTGGTCAGCGCCCCGGCCACGTGGCGCGAAGGCCTGCGCGGGCCGGTGCGCGGCATGGTGGCGGGCGCGCCGCCACCGGCCGCGGTGCTGGCGCAGATGGAGCAGATGGGCTTCGAGCTGTCACATGTCTACGGCCTGACCGAGGTCTACGGCCCGGCCGCCGCCTGCGCCGAGCAGGACGAATGGCGCGACGTGTCGATGGAAGAACGTGCCGTGCTGAAGGCCCGCCAGGGGGTGCGCTACCACCTGCAGGCGGGCGTGGCCGTGCTGGACCCCGACACGATGCAGCCGGTGCCGCGCGACGGCGAGACCATCGGCGAGATCATGTTCCGCGGCAACATCTGCATGAAGGGCTACCTGAAGAACGACCGCGCCACGCGCGAGGCGTTCGCCGGCGGCTGGTTCCATACCGGCGACCTCGGGGTATGCATGCCCGACGGCTATATCAAGATCAAGGACCGCAGCAAGGACATCATCATCTCGGGCGGCGAGAATATCTCCAGCGTCGAGGTCGAGGACGCGATCTATCGCCATCCGGCCGTGATGGCCGCCGCCGTGGTGGCGCAGCCCGACGCCAAGTGGGGCGAGACGCCCTGTGCCTTCGTCGAACTCAAGGACGGCGCCAGCGCCACGGCCGAGGAAATCATCGCCCACTGCCGTACGCTGCTGGCCGGCTTCAAGGTGCCCAAGGCCGTGTATTTCGGGCCACTGCCCAAGACATCGACCGGCAAGATCCAGAAGTTCGAACTGCGGCGCCAGCTGCAGTCGGCCGCCGCCATCGACGTCTGACGCGGCTGGCGAAGCAATGCCCCGCCGCGCTCAGTGCCCCGGCGGCGGGGTCTCTACCTTGCGCCCCGCCATGTGGTGCAGATAGGCCAGCAGATCCTTGAGTTCGGCGTCGGACAGCGTTCTTTCGTCGATCGAAGACATCTTCGAGCCCGGCCACCAGCGCAGCGCCTGCGGGTTGCGAATCAGCTTCGACAGCTTGTCGTCGCCCAGGTACTCCACCGGGTTATAGGGCACGTTCAGGTCGGGCCCCAGGTTGGCGTCGCCGGCGCGGTTCATCGAATGGCACGAGAAGCAGACGCGCTGGAAGGCGGCAAAGCCGCGCATGACGGGGCCGTCGGCGGGCTCGCCCTCGGCCGGGCGGATTGCCGCGAAGCGCTCGGCAGCCGTGCCGCCCAGATCGATGCGTGCGATGGACCAGGTCCACAGGCTTTCGGTGATACGTACCGGCGCGTCGGGCTGTTTCGCGGACTTCGGCACGGTCCAGATCAGCCGGAACGGGCCGATATCCTGCCCTTTCAGCTTCGGCCATGGCTTTGCCGGGTTCTCGACCGCCAGCCAGGCACGCGGGCCGTCGGTACGGTCGGCCAGCAGCAGGCCCAGCGGCAGATGCGAGACGTAGCCGTCGGTGGCGGCCGTGGTGGCGCTGCCATCCGGCGACGCCGGCAGGCCGGCCAGCAGCGCCGCCATCGGGATGGCCTTGAACGTCATGCGGCGCTTGTAGTTGTCGTCGTCAACCGTAACGCTGGTCAGCCGCCGGTCCTTCAGCAGCGCATCGCGGGTCAGGGTCTTCTGCTGGGTGCCAGCGGTGATGGTCAGCGTGACGGGGGCATCCGCGGCCTGCGCCGGTGCGGCGCCGATCAGGGCCAGGGTAAAGCCGATGGCCGCGGCGGCCCTTGTGAGCCAGGGGGTCATGTTCTTGTTTCCTCGTGCGGGAGTCGGGATTGTTATCGGGGCGGACGCCACAACCGTAACCCTAATCGATGCCGGTGACCGCCCGCAAATCCCCCCAGACCGTCCTTGCCACGGGATTTGCGATCAGGATTCCCGGCAAGGCGCCCTACCCGCACGTTTGGCCGCCTTTGTGTCCATCGCGACGCCTGCCAAAGGTTCGCCCGCTTGATGTCAGGCCTGGTCGGTGAGCTTGTTCGCGGCGATTGCCGCGCCACCGGATACGCCTGCACCAGCAACTGCTCCGGCTGCCGTCACTACCGCGGTACCTCCCGCCATCCCCATGCCGCCTGCCGCGAGGCTTCCACCGCCCAGCGCAGCAAGGCCCGCCGAACTGGCAGCTGCGCCCGAGAGCGTTCCGCCAGCGACGCCGAGACCCGCCGCGCTGGCTGCAGCGCCGATGGCGGGTGCGAACGCCAGCGCCGCGCCGCCGGTGGCCACCGCACCAAGCACGACTGCGGCGGTGGTCCCAGGATTCTCCGAAACGACGTCAGCAACGGCCCCCACGCCATCCGCAACCAGATCGACCGCTCCGCTGGCCACATCGGACGCGACTTCCACAACCGAACTGGCCGTGTCCACAACCGTGTCCACAACCGAGGAAGCCGCATCGATGATGGTGTCAAAAAGACCAAACATGTCCTTCTCCTTTGCGCGGCGCAGCCGCCGCGTGTTGTCAGTTACCCATTCCCTTGAAGCGGGAGCACCTCCGTTCAAGTGATGCAAGAGGCAGCAAAAACCATTCTGCCTATGTATTTTTTTACACAAAGTGCTTTATGCAATGCCCCTTGGTTTTGCTCGGAAATTGCCGAAATACAGGTTGGGATTGTCGTTGTGGGGTAATTCGCCCGTTGATTCGTGCCAGACGCCGCAGATCGCGCAGCCAGCCCATGGTGCTATCGGAAAGCCCACGAAACACGACAAGGAAGGCGCTGCGGCGGCGCGCACACACACAGTCATCCGCGCACTATCCACGCCGCCGGACAATCAATTAGCAATCTAATCATTGCGCTCCATAACAAACTAGATGTACGATGTCCGACTTATTTCCAGTCGTCAGACGAATCCGGGGTACAGAACAAAGATTCGCGTGGGGACAGCGCCTGGCTTGCCATAGGACCCCACATGTCAACGCCCCCGTTTTCACGTCGCGCCTTTCTGAAAGCGACGGCCGTCGCCGTCCCCGTTGCCGCCATTCCGCTGCATGAGCTCCGTGCCAAGGGGCTGGAAGACGTTCATCTGCAGCACTACAAGCCCGTTTTCTTCACTGCCGCCGAGTGGGCCTTCGTGCTGGCCGCCTGCGACCGGCTGATCCCGGCCGAGGGCAAGGGCCCGGGCGCGCTGGAAACCAACGTGCCGGTCTTCATCGACCAGCAGCTGCACGATGGCCTGGGCGCCGACATCTACCTGCAGGGCCCGCACGACCCCAAGGCGCCGGCCACGCTGGGCTTCCAGCTGCCGTACGCACCGCAGGACATCTACCGCCATGGCATCCGGCTGGCCCAGCAGGCCGCCCATGCGCAGCACGGCAAGCCGTTCGAACGCCTTGCCGCCCCGCAGCAGGACGCGTTCCTGACCGCGCTGCAGAAGAACGGCGTGGACTTTGCCGCACTTGGCGAGGCTTCGCTCAAGGCATCGCAATTCTTCTCGCAGCTGTTGGGCGATACCAAGAACGGCTACCTGGCCGACCCCAAATACGGCGGCAACAAGGACATGAAGGCCTGGGTCGCCATCGGCTTCCCCGGCGCGCGCGGCCAGTACGTCGAATGGGTGGACCAGCACAACGTGAAATACCCGTTGGGCCCGGTCAGCCTCAGCGGCAAGCGCGCCTGACCGGCCCGCCCTGCCCGCTGACTACCCGATTTCCGCTTCACTGCATCCGATTTTTCACGCCTGACCCCGCACGCGCTGCGCGTGGCGGCGTCGTGCGACCAGAACCAGAACAATTCATGCCCCACATCACCAACGACGACGTTGACGTCGTCATCGTCGGCCTTGGCTGGGCCGGATCGCTGATGGCGATCGAACTGGCCCAGGCCGGCCTGAAGGTCCGTGCGCTCGAACGCGGCCCCGACCGTCCGCCCGAGGACTTCGCCTACCCCAAGCCCGCCGACCAGTACGCGTACGCCACGCGCAACAAGGTGTTCGCCACGCCGCGCGACGCCGCACTGACCGTGCGCTACAACCGCGACCAGGCCGCGCTGCCCACGCGCAAGTGGGGCGCCTTCGCGCCCGGCACCGGCGTGGGCGGCTCGGGCCTGCACTGGACCGGCGTGCTGATCCGCCCCACCCCGACCGACATCAAGCTCAAGACGTACGCGGACCAGGCCTACAAGCGCGGCACGCTCGACCCCGAGATGCGCGTCAAGGACTTTCCGTTCACCTGGGACGAGATCGAGCCGTACTACGACTTCTTCGAAAAGGTCTGCGGCCTGTCCGGCACCACGGGCAACCTGCGCGGCCACGTGCAGCCCGGTGGCGACCCGTTCGAAGGCCCGCGTTCGAATCCGTATCCGCTTCCCGCGCTGCAGGACACGCTGAACTGCTCGATGTTCTCCGGCGCGGCCCGCAAGCTGGGCTACCACCCGTTCCCGAACCCGTCGGCCAACGTGTCGCAGGCATGGACCAATCCGTACGGCGCCCAGCTCGCCCCGTGCAACTACTGCGGCTACTGCAGCAAGTACCCCTGCCTGAACTACTCGAAGGCGTCGCCGCAGACCACCATCCTCGATGTGGTCAAGCGCATGCCGAACTTCTCGTATCGCGTGAACGCCAACGTGATCCGTGTAGACCTGCACGCCGACCGCAAGACCGCGCGCGGCGTGACCTATATCGACGAGCACGGCAAGGAAGTCTTCCAGCCGGCGAAGATCGTCGTGCTGTCGAGCTTCCAGTTCGCCAACGTGCGCCTGATGCTGTTGTCCGGCATCGGCAAACCCTATGACCCGGTGTCCGAAACAGGCACGGTCGGCCGCAACTACGCATTCCTGAGCAACGGCGGCGCCACGCTGTTCTTCAAGGACAAGCACTTCAATCCGTTTGCCACGGCCGGCGCCACTGGCGAGATGTTCAACGACATCTCCCCGGGCAATTTCGATGGTCCGTCGCTGGGCTTCATCGGCGGCGCCAAGATCCACAGCTCGCAGGCCACCGGCGCGCCCATCGGCACGTCGCTGCCGCCCGGCACGCCCGCATGGGGCAAGGGCTGGAAGGAAGCCATGGTGGACTGGTACGGCCGCTCGATGAAGATCAGCATCACGACCACCTGCATGTCGTACCGCGGCCACTACCTTGACCTCGATCCGAACTACCGCGATCCGTGGGGCCAGCCGCTGCTGCGCATGACGTTCGACTGGCGCCAGAACGAGCTGAAGCTGCAGCGCTACCTGCGCGACATCGTGCTCAACATCTCGAAGGAGCTGAAGCCCGACGCGATGTCGGAGAGTTTCCTGGCGCTGGATTCGCACTGGGACATCACCAAGTACGTGTCCACCCACAACGTGGGCGGCGCGATCATGGGCGCGTCGCCGCGCGATTCGGCGCTGAACCGCTACCTGCAGTCGTGGGATGTGCACAACGTGTTCGTGCCCGGCGGCAACGCGTTCCCGCAGAACTTCCAGGCCAACCCGACGGCCACCATCGGCGCCATCACGCTGATGGCCGCCGATGCCATCAAGAAGCAGTACCTCAAGAACCCGGGGCCCCTGGTACAAGCCTGAGTACGACGACAATGAACATCCTCAAGTCATTCCTCATTGCCGCCACCTTCGGCACGGCCGCGGCGTCTGCCGCGCAGGCGGCCACGGACCCGGCGCTGATCCAGCGCGGCGCCTACCTGGCCCGCGTGGGCGACTGCATGGCCTGCCACAGCGCGCCGGGCAAGCCCGAGTACAGCGGCGGCCTGCCGATCGACAGCGGCCACGGCATCATCTACTCGACCAACATCACGCCGGACAGGCAGCGCGGCATCGGCGGCTATACCGAGAAGCAGTTCGCCGACGCGGTGCGCCGTGGCGTACGTGCCGATGGCACGCACCTGTACCCGGCCATGCCGTATCCGAACTACGCCAGGGTCGCGGATGCGGACATCCACGCGCTCTACGCGTTCTTCATGAATGGCGTGAAGCCCAGCAACGTGCAGCCGCCGCAGACCAGCATGGACTTTCCATTCAACCTGCGATGGGGCATGGCGGCCTGGAACCTGGTGTTTACCTCGGACAAGCCGTTCCAGCCGCAGCCGAAGTGGAACGACCAGGTCCGGCTGGGGGCCTATCTGGTGGAAGGCCTGGGCCACTGCAGCAGCTGCCATACGCCGCGCGGCGTCGCCATGAACGAAAAGGCGGATTCCAGTGCCGACGCACAGTACCTGGCCGGCGGCGACCTGAATGGCTGGCCAGTGCCGTCGCTGCGCGGCATGCCGCACTGGACCAACCAGGACATCGTCGACTACCTGCTGACCGGCCGTAACCGCACGGCCGCCGTGGCGGGCGAGATGACGCAGGTGGTGGCGCACAGCACATCGCATATGCGCACGATCGACCTGGACGCGATTGCCGCCTACCTGAAGAGCCTGCCGCCCGTGCCGGGCAAGTCGCCGACCGTGAAGCCGCAAGGCGGCATGACCACCATCCGCAAGCTGACGGCCGCCAAGGACCTGACGCTGGGCGAACGGCTCTACCTGGACAACTGCGCGGCCTGCCACTTCGTCACGGGCAAGGGTGCCACGCGCGTGTTCCCGCAGCTTGACGGCGCCACCGTGATCAACGCCGACAGCCCCGCCGCGCTGGTCAACGTGATCCTGGCCGGCGCCGCCACGCCGTCCACGGCCAAAGCACCATCGGTGCTGGTCATGCCAGGCTTTGCGCATCGCATGAACGATGCCGAGGTCGCCGAACTGGCCACGTTCCTGCGCCAGGGCTGGAACAACCGCGCCGCGCCCGTCACCGAGCGCAATGTGAAGGCGGTGCGCGCAACGCTGACCACCGCGCATTGAGCGGTCCCTGCTCCCCTCCCCCGCGCGCGGGAGGGGGGAGCAACCACACTCCCCCTACGCCGCCTGCAGCCGGAACACCGCCACCGACGCCGCCAGCCGCTGGGCCTGCTCTTCCAGTGCACCGGCGGCGGCGGCGGCCTGCTCCACCAGCGCGGCGTTCTGCTGCGTCACCTCGTCCATCTGCGTCACGGCCACGTTCACCTGGTCGATACCGCTACTCTGCTCGGCCGCCGCCGCGGCGATCTCGTTCATGATGTCGCTGACACGTGCGATGGCCGTCACGATCTCGCCCATCGTCGCACCCGAGCGCTCCACCAGCCCCGCGCCCGATTCCACGCGGTTGGCCGACAGTTCGATCAGTCCCTTGATTTCCTTGGCGGCGCCCGCGCTGCGCTGTGCCAGCGACCGGACCTCCGACGCCACCACGGCAAAGCCACGTCCCTGCTCGCCCGCGCGTGCCGCTTCCACGGCCGCGTTGAGGGCCAGGATGTTGGTCTGGAACGCAATGCTCTCGATAACACCGACGATATCGCCAATCTTCTGCGAATCGGAAACGATATGCTGCATGGTGTCCACCACCTGCTGCGTCAGTTCGCCGCCCTGAGCGGCCAGGCCCGATGCACCGTGCGCCAGCTGACTGGCCTGCCTGGCGTTCTCGGCGGTCTGCTTCACGGTGGACGTCAGTTGCTCCATGCTGGCCGCCGTCTGCTCCAGCGACGCGGCCTGTTCCTCGGTGCGCTGCGACAGGTCGGTGTTGCCACTCGAAATCTCGCCGACCCCGGTACCGATGGCGTCGGTGCCGGCACGTACGGTACCAACGGTTTCGATCAGCGACGCCTGCATCTGCTGCAGCGCGCCGGTGAGCCGGGCCATCTCGCGGCTCTTCGCCACCTCCACGCGCCCCGTCAGGTCTCCGCCGGCAATGCGCTGGAACTGCGCCACGGCGGCATCCACCGGCGCGACGATGGCGCGGATCATCAGCCAGCGCACGAACAGCCCCAGCACCAGCGCACCGGCCAGGCCCACGATCACGGCCCCCACTACCAGCCTGAAGCGCGATTGCGCGGCGTTGTAGCGCTGCTCGCCATAGGTGACCTGGAGTTTTTCCAGTGCCAGCATGGCCTTTTCATAGCCGCTGTAGAGCGGTGGCAGCTTGTGCGCCTGTTGCTGCAGGAAGGTCTGGCGGTCGCCGGCCTTCAGCGCCGCCAGGGCCGGCTCCACGCCTTCGCTTAGGAATTTTGCGCGCTTGTCCTGCATGTCCTTGACCAGGCGCTGCTGCTCGGCGTCGCCCTGGCCGGTCACTGCCAGGTAATGATCGATACGCTCGTTGGCATTCTTCAGGTACTGGTCGAAGCGCTTGAGCACCGCGTTGGCGCCTTCCTGGTCGTTAAGCTCGGCCAGCGAGGCATAGGTGGCCAGCGCCAGCCGCAGCCGCAGCAACTGGCCGGCACTGGCTTCGAGGTCGGCCACGGCGGGCGTATCGACCGTATAGGTCTGCTTCAGTGCCTCGTTGCCGGCGTGGATCGAATACAGGCCCACGGCGGCGCCAATCAGCAGCGCCACGCCAAAGAACGCGACCAGCAGGCTCAACGAGCCCCGGATCGACGGATGCTTCTTCATTTCATGTCTCCGTTCGGAACGGCGCGGATCATTGCCCACTGCTCTTTCTGACGGTCTGTCGCCTGCCTGCGCCGCGGGTTATCGGACTGACCTATTCCGGATGACGGACGCGGCAACCGAAACTTGAGCCCAATGGGTCACCCCGGCCCGCAGATCCCGGGAGAACACGACATGAAACCCCGTCAACGCATTGAAAGTTGCGCCCTTCTGCCGGGATGCTGGCTGGCTGTGAGCATGTCGGGCACCGCCGCAGCGGCCCTGCCGGCACCGACGCTGGCGCGCCGAGCAATCCTGCGCAAAAGAAATGCTTGCACTTTGCGAAAGTCGTCTATAGAATTCGCGCCTTCGCTAGGCTCGTAGCTCAGCTGGTTAGAGCACCACCTTGACATGGTGGGGGTCGTTGGTTCGAGTCCAATCGAGCCTACCAACGCACAAACAGGAACGGACGGTCGCCATTACGGCACCGTCCGTTTTTGCATTCCAGACCCAACGGAGCACTTCATGATCCAGCCGAGCCCGGTATTCAAGGACAACCTCGCCCAACTGCCCGCCATCGACGGTATCGCCCGCATCGACCTGGTCGACACCAAGGGCGCCGTGGTCGCCAGCATCGAGAACGTGCAGGGCAAGCAAGGCTCGCTGGCCGTGTACCACTACCTGCGGCAGGCATTCGGCAAGCTCGACGCCCAGGCCGCCGAGCATGGCCTGGCCGTCTTTGCGGAACACACCGCCGATGCGCGCAACCGCCCGGGCGCCCATCCGAATGTCGACCGCCTGCTGGCTATCGCCAACGGCGGCGACACGCTGCAGATCCAGGTCGTCGCCAACGCCTGAGCGGCCTGCCGTCCGTCACCGAACGGAGTAGAGTGACCGGGGGAATCGGGCCCGCCCACGTCGACTGGGCCCCGCCTTTTCACCTGGAGGGCGACATGGACGACACCACCCTTGTCACCGTCACCGTGCAGGACAACGGCCCCCTGCGCATCAAGGGGCCAGTCCGGATCGTGACCCCGGCCGGCGCAGCCTTCGTTTTCGAAGGCGATCAGGTGTGGCTGTGCCGATGCGGCCACTCCGGCACCAAGCCCTTCTGCGACGGATCGCACAAGCGCATGGGCTTTTCGAGTACGCCGCAGCCGCAGTCCTGACGGCGCCCTCACGACACCCCGCCTCACCCCCGCAATACGCCACACAAAAGAAAACGGCCCCCTGGTTCACAGGGGGCCGTTTTCTCTTTGCGCGAAACTCAGTGCGCGGTCGCTTCGCCTGCGCCGATGCCCGTCTCCGAGCGCAGCTCCTGCGCCTCGAACCCGGCCTTGTCCAGCAGGGAACGGCGCGACTTGTCGGTCACCGAGAACAGCCAGATGCCAAAGAAGCCGATCGTCATCGAGAACAGCGCCGGCGACGTATAGGGGAACGGCGCGCTCTTGAAGTGGAACACGTCGACCCAGACCGCCTGCGACAGCACGGTCAGCACCACCGCCGACACCAGCCCCAGGAAGCCGCCCACCATCGCACCACGCGTGGTGCAGCCCTTCCACAACACCGACAGGAACAGCACCGGGAAGTTGGCCGACGCCGCCACGGCAAACGCCAGCGACACCATGAACGCGATGTTCTGCTTCTCGAACACGATGCCCAGCACCACGGCGATGATGCCCAGCACAATCGTCGTGAACTTCGACACGCGCAGTTCCTCGGCGCTGGTGGCCTTGCCGTGCTTGAAGACCGTCTGGTAGAGGTCATGCGACACGGCCGATGCACCGGCCAGCGTCAGGCCCGCCACCACCGCCAGGATGGTCGCGAATGCCACCGCCGAGATAAAGCCCAGGAATACGTTGCCACCCACGGCGCTGGCCAGGTGAACGGCCGCCATGTTCACGCCACCCAGCAGCTTGCCGCTGCCATCCTGGAAGCTGGCGTTGGTGCTCACCAGCACGATGGCGCCAAAGCCGATGATGAACGTGAGGATGTAGAAGTAGCCGATCCAGGTGGTGGCCCAGAACACCGACTTGCGGGCTTCCTTGGCGTTCGGCACGGTGAAGAAGCGCATCAGGATGTGCGGCAGCCCGGCGGTACCGAACATCAGCGCGATGCCGAACGAGATGGCCGAGATGGGGTCCTTGATGAAGTTGCCCGGGGCCATGATCGAGTCTTTCTTCGCATGCACTTCCACGGCCTTGGCGAACAGCTGCTCGGGGCTGAAGTGATACTGGGCCAGCACCATGAAGGCCATGAACGACGCGCCGCCCAGCAGCAGGCAGGCCTTGATGATCTGCACCCACGTGGTGGCGGTCATGCCGCCGAACAGCACGTAGATCATCATCAGCGCGCCCACGATGACCACGGCCACCCAGTATTCCAGCCCGAACAGCAGCTTGATGAGCTGGCCCGCGCCAACCATCTGGGCGATCAGGTAGAAGGCCACCACCACCAGCGTGCCCGACGCCGCGAAGGCACGGATCGGCGCCTGCTTGAAGCGGTACGCGGCCACATCGGCAAAGGTGAAGCGGCCCAGGTTGCGCAGCCGTTCGGCCAGCAGGAACGTGATGATCGGCCACCCGACCAGGAAGCCGATCGAATAGATCAGGCCGTCATAGCCATTGGTGTAGACCGCCGCCGAAATACCCAGGAACGACGCCGCCGACATGAAGTCGCCGGCAATCGCCAGACCGTTCTGGAAGCCCGTGATGCCGCCGCCGGTATAGAACGTGGCCGCCGACTTGGTCTTCTTGGCTGCCCATTTGGTGATGAACAGCGTGCCGATGACGAACACCACGAACATGCCGATGGCGGTCCAGTTGGTGGGCTGCTTCACTGCCTGGCCCAGGTCGCCACCGGCCGCGAACGCGTTGGCGGACAGCAGCATGGCCGCGCCAAGGGCGGCGCCGAATGCGTGACGGGTTTTCATGCCACCTCCTGCTTGATGCGGTCGGTCAGGTCGTCATAGACGCGGTTGGCATGGCGCACGTACAGCCCGGTAATCACGACGGTAAAGAGAATCACGAACAGCCCGATCGGCATGCCCCAGGTCATCACGCCCTGGCTCATGCGGGTCGCCAGCAGTTCCTTGTCGAAGGCGATCAGCAGCACGTAGCCGTAGTAGACCACCAGCATCACGGCCGTCAGCAGCCAGCCCAGCCGGCCGCGCCGTCGCACCAGCTCCTGATACTGCCGGCTGGCCTTCAGTTTCTCGATCAGATCCTCTTGCATCCTTGTCTCCTGCGCATCTGCTGCACGTCTTTGCTGCATTTATTTGCGTGTGCCACACGGGTGTCTCCCACATGGCATGGTGACAAGGTAATGCGCGCCCCTTACCCGGTTCTTACACGGTGCCGTTGGCGATGCGGGGGTAAACGCCTAGCCAGTGCATCACATGGCATCCGCACGCCACCGGCGAGCCTTGCGGACGGGCCCGGATTTGTATAGGCTCTCAACTGCGATACAACCTATCTGAGTTAAGATTCGTCTGGCGAAACCATCATGTCGTTTATCAGCACCGGGGTCGAGTACGGCCTGCACTGCCTGCTCTACCTGACCCGCTCCCATGCCGCCGTGCAGGAAGCCAGCGTCCGTGACCTGGCCGAACTGCAGGGCATTCCCGTGGACTACGTTGCCAAGCTGTTCACCAAGCTGGCAAGGGCCGAGCTTGTGGTGGCCACCGAGGGTATCCGGGGCGGCTTTCGGCTGGCACGGCCGGCCGAGCGGATCTCGGTGCACGACGTGGTCGTCGCCATCGACGGCGACAAGCCGCTGTTCGACTGCCGCGAGATCCGCAGCCGCTGCGCGGTGTTCGAGGATGCGCCGCCGGCCTGGGCCACGCGCGGCGTGTGTTCGATCCACGCCGTGATGCAGACGGCCGAGCGGGCCATGCGAAACGAACTCAAGCAGCAGACCCTGGCCGACCTGGCGCAGCGTACGGTCGACAAGGCACCTGCCGGTTTCGGGCCGCAAGTGGTGCATTGGCTCACCGACCGTGCGGCCAACCGGCGCGGCGACAAGGAAGATGCCGCACCGGCCAGGGGGCGCAAGCGCGGCTGAACACCGGCGGCAGTCCGCGGCAACAAGCGGCAACAAGCGGCAACAAACGGCGACAAAAGGCAAAGGGCGATCATGTTGATCGCCCTTCCTTCTTCCATGGCGTGGCACTCGCGGCGCCACGCATTACCCGAAGACCTACGCCACGACAATGCGAAGCGGGTCGGCCGACGCCAGCGCTTCGGCGCGGTTCGCGCTGGGCGGATAGATCCACTCGGTGTTGATCTTCGTCTTCAGCGCCTTGGCTTCCGCGCCTGTCAGCTTGACCTGACGATCCCAGCCCTCGGTATAGACCGCGCCCCACGGGCCCAGGTCCAGACAGGTCACGTATTTCGGCTGGCTATACGGAATCTGCGCCTGGCCCAGCAGGTCGGCCGCCACGTTGTGCCCTGCCGAACGGCCCAGGTTCATCGCGTGCTGGCACGACATCATGGCGAAGTTGCCCGCGTCGTCCACGGCGGCATAGGCGACATCGCCGGTGGCGTAGACCGTATCGACGCCCTTGACGCGCAAATGGCTGTCCACGTGGAGCCGGCCAAAGCTGTCGCGCTCGGCGGGAATCTGCGCGGTCAGCGCGCTGGCGCGTGCGCCGGCCGTCCAGATGACGGTGGCAGCGTCAATGCGCTCGCCGCTTTCCAGCGTGACGCCTTCCGCGTCCACCGCCGCCACGCCCGAACCGAGCTTCCACGTCACACCGAGTTCACCCAGCGCCTGTGTGATGACGGGGCGTGGGCCGGCGCCCAGATCCGGGCCAATGTCGCTATTGCGCTCCACCACGATGACGCGCACATCGGCATCTTCACCAAAGACTTCGCGCAGCCGCGCGGGCATCTCTGTAGCGGTCTCGATGCCGGTGAAGCCACCGCCCGCCACCACCACCGTATTGCGCGCCGCGCTGGCCGGGCGCTGCGCCAGCGCCGCGATATGCGCCTCCAGCTTCGCCGCATCGGCAATCTGGTCGACGTTGAATGCGTGGGTATCCAGCCCCGGGATCTGCGGGCGGAACAGCCGGCTGCCGGCCGCCAGCACCAGACGGTCGTAGCCAAGGATCTGGTCGGACGTCCCTGCGCCCACACCCTGTACGTGCACCTGCCGGCCCTCCACATCGATGCGTTCCACCACACCCTGCACAAAACGCACGCCAACCGCCTTGAAGATCTCCTGCAGCGGCGCCTTCATGCCAGCAGGGTTCTGCTCGTAGAGACGCGGCCGCACGTGCAGTTCCGGCGCGGGAGCCACCAGCGCGATCTCCACGTCGGTACGGCCCACCTGGTCAAGCAGGCGGGCGGCCGCCAGTGCACTCCACATGCCGGCAAAGCCGGCGCCAATCACAAGAATACGTTTCGACATCTTCAGACTCCTGGGCAACGCCCTTATTCCGTTCCACGGTGTTCGACGGCCAGTCCGGCGGCTACCAATGTGCTGACACCCGGCGCCTGGCTAACTACGATTCTATGAGTCGTAGTTTGAAATCTGCAAGATGTTTTTCAATGACCCGACCAGATGTCAGGGCATTCGCGCGCCCGCTTGCATCAGCCGCGCCTGACGACTAGCATTACTACGACTCACTTAGTCGTAGTTTTTGAACCATGGAGCGCATCATGAAGCAAGTCAACTGGGCAGGGATCCTGGGTGTGGCAGCCGTGCTGGCGGCCGGCATTGCCGCGTGGGCGGCGCAGGACGAAACCGCAAGTGCAGTGCAATCCGTCACGCCGTCACTGGTGGCGGGACGTGACCTGACGGGGGTGTCTGCGCCGCCGGGGCGGACGCTTGGCACCGGCGACGAAGGCGATGCCAGCCAGGCGTCGGGGCCGCCGCGCAAGTCGATCCGTTCGCAGGCATGACGCGCGGCGGCGTGGAAAGCGCCGTTCAGCGCATCTTGCCGAGGATCGCCTTCATCTCGTCTTCGGTAAAGGCGCGCAGCGTCTGCGTGTGAACATTACCCTGCGAGCCGATCGACAGTCCGAAGGCGGTCACGGAGGCGTCGTCCTGCGCTTCCAGCGTCAGGATCACGTCATATTTTCCGAGCGTCCAGAACACGTCATTCACCTTTACGCCGAATTGCGGCGCCATTTCGCGCACAGCTGCCGCGCGTTTGGTGGTGTCCTTGACAGTACGTACGCCCTGGTCTGTAAAGCTTGCGAGCACGATATATCGGGTCATGGCAACTCTCCGACAGGATGGGACAGCGTCGTCAGCGCACTGACGGCGGCTCATGGCTTCGGAGCGTGACCCGGCAGGTGCGCGCGGGCACACCGGCCTGAGAGACGGGAACAGGGACGCGTACACCTTGCAGGCGACACGCCGGGAAGAGTGAGCAACCTCGCGTCCATGCAAGGAGCGAGCCACTGGCCGATCCACGCAGCCTGGCGGGGCGCGGGGGCCATCCGCACGCGCGATTCCCGCCCGGGGCGTTGCAGGCTTGAAACAGTCAGTGAGATGGCGTGCGTACCGGGCCGGGACACGCCTTGAGTCCAAGCCACATCACGCCGATGACGATATTCACCGGGACGCTGAGCGCGCCCGGCACATAGAAGCAGGCCGATAGCGCGGGCGCGCGCATCAGTACTTCGACGGCTCCACCCAGCCCGTACAACAGCACGCCGCACCACAGCCAGCGCCGCATATAGGTCAGCAGCCAGTGCGCGCGCGACTGGTTGAAACGCCAGGCTGCAGTACGCGCGATCAGGTCGCCCCGGCTGGCGTCCTTGAACATCCAGTCGAAAAAGAAGTACCGATACAGCAGGGTGCGAAAGGCAAGCTCTTGCATGATGGTGGTGGGCCAGCTCTGGCCGTATCGCGCAAAGACCGTGCCCACGCCGCTTCCGGCGCCGGGACTTTCACTACTGTAGGCGTTCGATGCGCACGAGGCAGGTTTTTCACGCGCGCCACGGCATCGACGACAGGCATGCACCGGACCGATGCATCGCGCGTCGAAGTGCGCTGGAGCGTCTCGCGCATCACTGTGGCGCGTAGTGCGCCGCCATGAAATCGATGAAGGCCCGTGCCCGGGGTGCCAGGTGCCGGGTCTGGGGATAGAGCGCGTAGTAGTGGCTGGCGCCCGCGTGATACTGAGGCAGCACACGCACCAGGCCGCCGCGTGCCAGTTCGCTGCGCGCCGTGCGCTCGGTGAACGCCGCGATGCCCGCGCCGGCCAGCGCCGCCGCGTACAGCGCGGTAATCGCATTGGCAGCCAGCGCGCCGCGCACGGTCACGCGTTCGGTGCGGCCCGCCGTATCGGTCAGTTGCCAGATATCGGGCGCTGCCGCGAATGCCAGCAACTGGTGGTGGGCCAGATCGCTGGCGTTGACCGGCAGGCCATGCGTTGCCAGATAGGCGGGGGATGCCACCAGGACAGTATCGGACCCGGCCAGCCGCTTCGCCATCAGGCTGCTGTCGGCCAGCGGCGCGCTGCTGATGCGCAGCGCCACATCGAATCGCTCGGCTACCAGGTCGACGAACTGGTCGCTGCACGACAGTTCGAGCCGGATCTCGGGATAGCGCGCGCGGAACGCGGGTAGCCAGTCCTGCAGTTCGAGCGTGCCAATCGCCAGCGGCATCGTCACGCGCAGCGGTCCTGACAGCTGCGCGCCCTCCCCCGTCATCGCCGCGTTCATGGCATCGATGCGTGCCAGGATGTCGGTGCAGTGGCGGTGGTAGCGTTCGCCCGCTTCCGTCAGCGCAAAGCGACGCGTGTTGCGATTCAGCAGCTGCACACCCATGCTGGCTTCAAGCTGCTTGAGCTGGCGCGACACCGTGGAGTGCGACAGATCGAGCCGCTCCGCCGCTGCCGAAAATCCCTGGGCCTCGACGATGGCGCGAAAGACGCGCATGGCAATCAGCTGGTCCATGGAAATGCCGTCCCCAAAAGCGGAAAACGCCCCGGCGGGGCGTTTCGACAGTATCAGCGCAGCGGCAGATGCGTGATGGCCGCGGTGGTCATCACATCGCCGAAGGTGTCTTCGATCTCCGCAAGCGCGGCTTCGTGCAGCGCGTCCTTGCCGATCGTACGGCCATCGGCGCGCGTGATATCGCGCGTGGCCGAGGCGTCGGATGCTACCACAACGTGATAGCCAAGCGGCACCGCGTCGCGGGCGGCGCCAGCCACGCACGCATGGGTCATCAGCCCCGCCACCACGACGGTCTTCACGCCCATCGCCTTGAGCCGGTGGTCCAGGTCCGTGCTGGCAAACACGCTCACGGTTTCCTTGCGCAGCACCACGTCCTGCTGGCGTGGCACCATGCCTGGCTGAAATCCCACCGTCTCGCCATCCACGGCAAACACGGCCGCGCCGGCCGGTGCCACATGCTGGATCTGGAAGACCGGGATGTGATGGCGATCGGCAAACGCAAGCAGGCGCTGCGCGTTGTCCATGGCACGCTGGCCATCGGGAATCGGCATCCGGCCGGAAAAATACTCCTTCTGGAAATCGATGATGACCAGTGCCGTCGTGCGGGGATCGAGATGCTCTACGGGCTTGGCACCCAGCATCGCACGGATGCCCGGATGCGGATTGTCTTGCGCCGCGTGGACGGCGCCGCTGGCGGATGCCGCGAGCGACAGGCTCACGGTGGCCACACGGAAGCAACGCAACAGGTTCAGGGTCATGACAGGTTCCTCGACGAAATGAGGTGCCAGTCTAGGTTTGCGCGGGTGACCTGTTCAACGCCATGCGCCGCACAGCATTTGTGCGGCGCATGCACGGGCGCGCCGGACGCCGACTGCTACGGAATCAGCTGTTCGCCGGATCAGGCGCCATCAAGGTAGATGTTGCGCCGGCCCAGGCGACTGCCGAGGGCGTCGGGCGGAAGGCTCATGCTGGCGGGGTCGACGGCGGCAGGCGCAGGCGCCATGGTCGCGGTGCCCGGCGCGGGCGGCACGCCCATCTGCACGGTTTCCATCGAACCCTGTGCGTAGGGATTGGCGGCCGGCTGCTGCTGCGCGACGTCAACCGGCGCGGCAGGGGCGGAAGTTGCGGAGGATGGGGCGTAGCCTGCGGAAGCCGCGGGGGCGTAGCCGGCGGACGCGGCAGGGGCGACAGGAGCGGCCTGGGTGGCGGGCATCGGCTGGGCCTGCTGGGCGGGGGCCACCTGCTGCGCGAGCAGCGGGTACGACGCGATCAGTGCGCCTGCCATCAACAGGGATTTCGCCAGATGTTGCTTCATTCGTGTACCTCCAGAAAAGCCTACAGACTTGGGAAAGGTCACTGTAGCGTCGAGGTACCTGACAAAGTGTTCCGTTTTGCAACTGTCATTTACGAGGCTTGCGGCCGACATTCATGCGCGGTATTTACGCGCGCGTGCATCGGCCGCCACCTGCCACGCGTTCCCATCACGGCGGCGTGATCACCGTCACGCGCAGGAACGTTGCCGGAATCTCGGTGATATCGGGCTTGCCGCTCTGGTTCTGCGCATCGAACAGCGCCTCCAGCTCGCGCTGCAGGCCGTCGCGCTTGCCGTTCGCCTCGGCGGCGGCAAACGCGTTCATGGTCGGGCCGTAGTAGTCGCGAAAGGTCGCCAGGAAGTCAGACGGCTTTCCCGCATACCGGAAGACGTAGGTGTCCCTGTCAAAGCCAATGTTCTCCGGCGGCACGCCCGCCGCGCCAAAGCGCTCGGTCACGATGATTTCGTGGCCCCACAGCATGGGACTGATAAAGCCTTCCGGCGGTGGCGGGGAATAGCTCATGCTGATCTTCAGCACCTGCGCGACCAGCGTCGGATCGTTCGGAATCCAGTTGCCCATCACGATGCGCCCGCCCGGGCGGGTCACGCGCACCATCTCGCTGGCCACATCCGCCGGTCTGGGCGCGAACATGGCGCCGAACATGCTGACGACCAGGTCGAAGGTATGGTCGGGCAGGTCGGTCAACGCGCAGGCATCGCCCTCCTGAAAGCGCAGGTTCCCGAGGCCCGCCTCCTGCGCGCGCCGGTTGCCGGCGGCCACCAGGTTGCTGGCGATGTCGACGCCCAGGACATCGGCCCCACGCTTTGCCTCCGGCAGTGCGGTGGTGCCGTCACCGCAACCGAGATCCAGCACCTTCATCCCCGGCGTGACGCCCAGGCGTTCCACCAGTTCGTCGCCGCTCTCGCGCATGGTCGCCGCCAGTCGCGTGAAGTCGCCCTTTTCCCATAGCGCCTTGTTCGGATTCATCTGCTTCCCCCTTGTTGCCATGTCGTTGACTTGTTGTGCATGCCGACGATGCCGACACACGGCACCCGCGTTGCGGGTTATGGTTTTGTAGTGCATGGGCCCAGGGTGGGCAATGGGACCGAAGCCCCACGCGGCGCACGCGCCACCCCGGCGCCGGCCTGCCTATCGCACGGGCAGATTCGCGCGTGCGTAGACATCGGACAGCGCGGCACGGCCGGCCTTGTAGGTCTGCAACGCCCAGTCCGCGTATAGCGCCGCCGCCAGGCTGCTTCGCTGCGGCCAGCGCACCACGCCGGCCGCCAGCGCGCCGGCGCGGGCGCCGGACTCCAGCGCAAAGCGCAGCCCATCGCCCGAAGCCGGATCGAGGTAGCCGGCCGCATCGCCACAGACGAAGAAGCCCGCGCCCGCTGCCTGACGCAGATGCCGCCAGCGGCGGCACTCGCGCCAGACCCTGCCTACGGGCCGCATGCCAGTGGGCCATGCCACCGGGGCTTCGCGTGTGCCGCAGAGCGCCGTCCAGATGCAGCCTTGCGGGGTCGCGTGCCGCCATAGCCATCCATTGGCGCCAATGACGAACTGCGAACCGGAATGCCCCGCCTGCCCCGAATCCAGTGCGCCAAAGCCGCGCTGCAACCACCATGGCCGCGAGTCGATCCCTTCGGCCAGGCCCAGGCTGCGACGCAGCCACCCGTTGACGCCGGTGGCGTCGATCACGAGGTGAGCGCCACTGGCGCCAGAATCGGGGCCATGGCCCGGCGTGCCCAGCGAGCCCTCCACACCCCCCAAACCCTCCACGCCCACCAGGCGACCGTCATCGATACGCGGCTGCAGCCTGGCCGCCGGCAACGCTCGGTAGTCGACCCCGGCGCGCACCGCCGCGTCGCGCAGCCCGCTATCGAGCCGGGCGCGATCCACGGCGCGGCCTCGTTGTGCATGAAAGGCGGGGGCGGGCCCAGCGTGGTCAAGCCAGATGTCGGCCTGGGTCACCAACCCGGGCGCGACAGACGCCAGCAGCCGTAACGCCGCCGGCGACGCGCATTCGGGCACCGCGCGGGTACGGCCGCTGCCCACCATCGTTACCGGGCACCCTGCCCTGGCTGCCGCGATGGCCGCCGCACAACCTGCGGGGCCATCGCCGACCACCAGTACGCCACGGGCGCTCATGATCGGTCAGTACAACGCCAGCGCTTCCGGCCCGGGCGCGCGGCGCCGCACCGCGCCAATCAGCCCTGCCGGGGTGGCATCGCACTGCAGCGCCTCGGCATAGGGCACCCGCAACCGCCCGGGCGCATGCTGGCGCGGCACGGCGCTGGCATCGGCGGGCAGCACGAACACGAAACGATAGGCGACGTCGTGGACACTCCCCGGGGCCGCATCAAGCCGGCGCGCCGAAACCAGCCACAAGCGCGTGTGCGACGGCACCTCGCCGTTGTCGCACGCCGCCACCGCGTGACGCAGCGCGCCAATCCGGCGGATCAGTTCGGCGGAATCGACATGCTCGAACGCGCCAAACAGCATCTGCCCGCGCAATGCGTTGGCAACGTAGTCCGAACGCTGGATGTCGGCATAGTCGACCTCGCCTGCGGGCGTCAGGTAAGGGCCGTACTCGCCGTCCCAGCCGGGCCGGGCCGCCGCGCCAGCGGCCAGCGGGTGTGCCGGGTGGTAGCCCAGTTCATCGTCGAGCATCGGCAGCGCGGTGGGCGCGTCGGCGCGATTGAAAGTGCGCGACGCGTCCGGGCTCAACGCGGGCCAGAAGCTGTTCGATGCCGCGCACAGCTTGATGTCCTCCGCAAACGGGCTGCCCAGGCCGAATGTGGCAAGGTAGATGCCGCCCCATCCGCCGGCATAGGTCACGTCCCAGCCCGGCGCGAACACGCTCGACGACGCGTCGGACAGGAACGACACCATGCGCGGCACGTGCGCGCCGTCGGCCTCGGGCGCCTGGCCGCGCGGCGCCAGGCTGAACGACACCGGCATGGTGGTCTCGCCGGGCGGAAACGCGCGCGCCGCGCTGAACGGGTCAAGGTGCATCGGGTTGGCCGCCAGCCGCTCGGCACTGAGCGACAGCGGCGACCCGCTGCGAAACTGCGACTTCGGATCGATCTTCTGCTCGCTGAACCAGCGCTGCAGCTCCGCCTGGTCGGCATAGGGATAGAAGTCCGGCGCGGCCACCACGGAATAGGCCGGAAACACGTGCCGGCCGGGCCATTGCGCCACGCGCACGCTGACCACCCCTTCCGCGCAGTGATCCAGGAACAGCTGCGCGTGATAGCCACCCTGCTTGACGTCGGCCAGGAACCGGTCGCGATCCGCCGGCTCCGCGCACATGTCGCGATAGGCAGCGTCGGCGTCGTGCCAGCGATGACGGATATTGATGTACTCGGGCGCGTTGCGAGGCTCCGGATAGCGCAGGAAGGCCGGCGCGAAATGCGGGACATAGCGCTCGCGCAACGCGTTGATGCCTTCCAGGAACAGCTTGAACAGGTCCGAGAAAATGCGCTGGGTTGTGAACCGGCGGTTGACCACCGGCACCACGCGCCATTGCGCCGGCACCCGGAACCCCCGCACCTTGAAATGCTCGGGCGTCAGCGGCTCGATCAGCGGCAACGCACCCGGCATCAGCCACACCGAATCGCCCTTGCGCACCAGCGCAATTGGCGGCGCCGTAGACCCGGGCAACTGCGAAGGGCCCGGCGCGGCATCCGGAAAGCACCACGATTGCGAATACGGCGGATCGGCCAGCACGGCCCTGGGTTCGGGCTTCACGCCCCAGCGCGCCTGCACGGCGCGCCGCAGCTTGTCACCCACATGATGGTGACCAAATTCCAGCGCCAGGTCCGCCCCGGGCACGCAGCCGCTGGCAAACAGCTTGCGTACGGGCACCAGGAATTCGCGCTCCGCGTCGCCCTCGCGCTCGCCTTCGATCAGGCTCAGAGCGCCGGCGCCGCGCGCCCTGCGCACCAGGAACGCCGCGTAGTGCGCGGGCTGCACGCGTACATGCTCGGGGTGCCCCGCCACTGTAGGCACATGGCTGCGCGTGCGCGGGTCGTAGCTCGGCTCGGTGTCGCCATTGCGCGCAATGCCGAGCCGAGAGAACACCAGGTCGGCATGCTGCTGGTGTCCGGTGCGACGTGCCGGCCGGTACTGGCAGGCCAGCACCGCGATATCGAGCGATGCCCAGTCGTCGGGCAGCGGGGCGCGGGAATAGATGTAGTTCTCAAGCAGGTCCAGGTCGGCCAGCTCCACACCCGCATCCAGCGCCGGGCACTCGGCCAGCGCCAGCATGTGATAGAGCAGGCTGCGCGCCGGGTCGCCGGGTTCCACGGCGCGCTGCGTGGCACGGCTCAGTTCGGCCACGCGCGGGTCCGACCAGTCGATCGGCAAGGGACGTTCGAGGATGGCGGCGGTCTCGTCCGCCGACTGCACCGTGGCAAGGTCCAGGCCGTGCCGCAGCAGTGCCTGTTTCCATGGGGTCGACAATCGCAGCACCCAGGCATGCATGGCTTCGACAGGCATCGCGCACCTCCCCCGGACAACTGGCGGCGCGCCCGCATCCGTCAGGGCACGCGCTTCCATCGGATTTCAATCCGAATTCCATCGCTTTTATTTCTGCCGGGCGCGCCTTGGCCTTTAGGCCTAGACATGCCAGCGCCGCCTCGCGATGGCGGGCGACATTGACTAATATAGGTGATCGCGGCAGCAATCGAATCGGGCTTGCGCGCGTGCGATTGCGATTGCCATTGCGACCAGGGGCGACCGGGGGCCATGTCATGCTGACTCGCAGAACCTTTCTACTCGGCGGTGCGGCGGCGGGCGCCCTGGTGGTGGGATGGACATTGCTTCGGCCCGAGGACCGTCTCGACACAGCGCTGCCGCCCCCCGCCACGACTGGCGATGCACGGCTGAACGGCTGGGTCGTGATCGATGCCGACAACCGCGTGACCATCGTCATGAGCAAGGCCGAGATGGGCCAGGGCGTGCATACCGGTGCCGCGATGCTGCTGGCCGAGGAACTCGACGCCGACTGGTCGCAGGTGCGCGTGGCGCAGTCCGCCGTCGATCCGCTCTACATCAACCACGAGAACCTGCCGCGCAGCCTGCCGTTCCGGCCCGACGACGATGGCGCGCTGGCGCATATCAGCGAATACCTGGCCCGGCGCGGCGCACGTCTGCTTGGGTCGATGGTGACCGGCGGTTCGACCAGCATCGCCGACCTGTGGCAGCCAATGCGCGAAGCGGGCGCGTCCGCGCGGGCCATGCTGTGCGGCGCCGCCGCACGCCGATGGGACGTACCGGCTGAGCAGTGCCAGGCCCGGTCCGGACGCGTATTCCACGCGGCATCGGGGCGCTCGGCCAGTTTCGGCGAACTGGCGGCCGATGCCCGCGAGTTGCCCCACCCCGCCCATCCCGCGCTCAAGGACCCGAAGACGTTCACGCTGATCGGCAAGCGCCTGGGCCGCATCGAAGCGAAGTCCAAGCTCGATGGCACCGCGCGCTTCGGCATCGACGCGCTGCCCGATCACCTGCTCTACGCGAGCGTACTGATGTGCCCGACCCTGGGCGGCACCATGCGCAAGTTCGATACCAGCAAGGTGATGCACAAGATCGGTGTGAAGGGGTTCTATCCGGTCGATGCCTACCATGGCGGCACGGGCGGCGTGGCCGTCATCGCCGAGAATCCATTCATTGCCATGCGCGCGCTGTGCGAGCTGCCGGTCGAATGGGACCACGGACCCGCCGCCGGCCTGAACACCGACGACGTGCATGCAGCACTGACCCGTGCGCTGGAAGGCAGCGATGGCGGCCATGCGTTCTACCACGTCGGCGATGCCCCGGCAGCGCTGAAGCGCGGCAAGATGCTGGAGATGCGCTACGAGGTGCCGTACCTGGCCCACGGCGCGCTGGAGCCGGTCAACTGCACGGTGCAGGTGGAGGGCCGCAAGGCCCAGGTATGGGTGTCCACGCAGGTGCCGATGGCCGCGCGCAAGGCGGTAGCCAACGTGCTGGGCCTGAGCGCCGACGACGTCGAGATCCACCAGTTGCTGCTGGGCGGCGCGTTCGGGCGGCGGCTGGAGATCGACTTCATCGTGCAAGCGGCCGACATCGCGCGGCACGCATCGCCCAACCCGGTGCAGACCATCTGGTCGCGCCCGCAGGACATGACGCACGACTTCTACCGGCCGGCCTGCATGGCCGACTGCCGTGGCGCGCTGGACCCGGACGGCAAGCTGATCGCATGGGAAAGCACCTCGGCCAGCCAGTCGATTGCGGAACAGGCGCTGCCGCGCGCGTTCGGCAAGCCGCGCTTCCTGACGCGGCTGCTGCCCGACGCCACCATGGCCGAGGGAGCGTTCGACCAGCCCTACGAGTGCCCGAACCTGCTGGTGCGCCACCATCGGGTGGAACTTCCCGTGCCCGTTGGCTACTGGCGGTCGGTGGGCCATTCGCACCAGGCGTTCTTTGTCGAGTGCTTTCTCGACGAAATGGCGGCGGCGGCGGGCAAGGACCCGCTCGCGTTCCGGCTCGAACTGCTCAGGCAGCCTGCGCACCAGCGCCACGTGCGCGTGCTGGAAACCCTGCGCGAGCGCGCGGCGTGGCGCGGGCCTGCGCAATGGAAAGACCGCGACGACGTGGTGTTCGCGCGCGGCATGGCGATGCACGAATCGTTCGGCAGCGTGGTGGCGCAGGTGGCCGAGGTGACCGGTGATGGCGCCCCCGGCGGCGATGGCTTTCGCGTGACGCGGGTGGTCTGCGTGGTGGATTGCGGCCGTGCCATCAACCCGAACCTGGTGGAGCAGCAGATGGAAAGCGGCATCGTGTTCGGATTGTCGGCCGCGTTGCAGCAGGCCATCACGTTGCGCAACGGGCAGGTGCAGCAGCACTACTTCAGCGACTATCCGCTGGTGGACATGCAGACCTGCCCGGCCATCGAGACGTATGTGCTGGACAGCGACGCACCGCCGGAAGGCGTGGGAGAAACCGCCACCCCGCCTGTCGCGCCAGCCGTGGCAAACGCCTTGTTCGCGCTGACCGGCAAGCGCCATCGCAGGCTGCCGCTACAGGCCGCACCTGCCGTACCGGAGGGCAATGATCCATGGTGTCAGTCCGTCTCAACGGCAAGACCGTAGACCTGAAGTCCGCAACCGACACGCCGCTGCTCTGGGCCCTGCGCTGCGAGCAGCGCCTGACCGGCACCAAGTTCGGATGCGGCATCGGCGTGTGCGGCGCCTGCACGGTAATGCTCGACAACCGTGCCACCCCGTCCTGCCAGCTACTGCTGAAAGACCTGCGCGGTACGCGCATCACCACGATCGAAGGCCTGCAGGGCCCGGTGGCGCAGGCGCTGCGCGCGGCGTGGATCGAATTCGATGTGGTGCAGTGCGGCTACTGCCAGAGTGCGCAACTGATTGCCGCCGCGGCGCTGCTGGCCCGCTGCCCGGTGCCGACAGACTTGCAGATCGATATGGCGATGCGCGACATCGCCTGCCGTTGTGGCACCTTCCCGCGTATCCGCAAGGCCATCCACAAGGCCGCCGCGGCCGTGTGCCGGCGCGGCTGAGACCGCTGGCGCCGTCGAATCCTCAGCGGCCGCGCCGCGCGTTTGCCACGCGGGCCGCCGGCTCGGCCGACTCCGCCAGCGTGAGTTCCACCACGCGCAACACTTCCCTGGCCGTGTTCTCGGAATGCTCGCGCAGGATGCCTGCCAGGCGCGGACGCCCCGGTTCGTGCAGCGCGGCCATGATGGCCTCGTGCTCCTCGTGCGATTCCTGCCAGCGCATCAGGTCGGCGTTGGCCGCGCCCCGCGCGCGATGCACCTTGCTCATCAGCGTGGCATAGATGCCCGACAGCACGGCGTTGTCGGCGCTGTCGACAATGAGCTGGTGGATTTCCTGGTTGATGCGGAAATAGTCGGTGCGACGGCCCGAATCGTGCGCGGCAATCATGGCCTGGTGCTTGCGTTCGATCTTTGCCAGCGCCGCGTCGTCGATCCGTTGCGCGGCCAGGTCGCCAGCGTGGGCTTCCAGCCCATGCAGCGTTTCGAACGTGGCGCGCAGTTCGCCGAGGTCGAGCGGCGCCACGCGATAGCCGATGTACTGGCGATGCAGCACCAGCCCTTCGGCCACCAGCACCTTGAGCGCCTCGCGCAACGGCGTCTTCGACACGTCGAAAGCGTCGCAAAACGCCTTCTCGTCGATACGCACGCCCGGCGGAAGCTCGCCCTCCTGAATCATCGTGCGCAGCCGTGCCGCAATTTCGGCGGACATGCCCAGTGTGCGCAGGCGGGCTGTTTTGGGGAGAACTTGTGTCACGAACGTCACCAGGATAGGGAATCTGCACCAGTCCGAAGATTATCACACCCAGATTGGTGCTTACCCTACATCTATATAAATCAACAACTTGCATGCGTTGTAATTACAGATTACGTATCCTATACTCCGTCACAGTTGCGCGACACCCAAACACAAACGCCTCGAAATCGCAGCACCCAAGGAGCAAGGAGACCCCCGTCATGTCAACCACTAGCCAGGCCGCCACGATGACGGCCACGCGCAGCAGCGTCCGCTGGAAGATCTTCCTGATGATGCTGTTCCTCATCGCCATCAACTACATCGACCGCGCGTCGCTGTCGGTGGCGATGCCGCTGATTGCCAAGGAATTCGATCTCAGCCCCACCATGCAAGGCATGATCCTGAGCGCATTCTTCTGGACCTACGCGCTGATGCAGGTGCCGGGTGGCATGCTGGCCGACAAGTACAAGCCGCGCATCGTGATTGCCTGCGCCACCGTGTTCTGGGGCGCGTTCCAGGCCCTGGCCGCCGTCTGCACCAGCACCACTGCCCTGCTGCTGACCCGCCTGGGCCTGGGCGCCGCGGAAGCCCCGATCTACCCGGCCGGCGGCAAGCTCAACGCGATCTGGATGACCCAGAACGAACGCGGCCGCGGCGCCACGCTGCTCGACGGCGGTGCTCCGCTGGGCGCGGCGCTCGGCGCCATCATCATCACGTGGCTGATCTCGTCGCTCGGTTCGTGGCGCCTGGCCTTCGTGGTGGCCGGCGTCGGCACCGTCATCGCCGGTGCCGTGGCCTGGTGGTACATCCGGAATTCGCCGCGCGAACACGACGGCGTCAATGAACTCGAAGCCCGCTATCTCGAGGAGGCCCACGCCAGCGAGCACCGCGCCGAGCCGGCCAACCTGTCGGGCCGCTCGCTCGACTTCTTCAAGTACCGCTCGGTCTGGTGCATGGCGATTGGCTGGATGTGCTTCAACACCGTCTTCTACGGCCTGTTGACCTGGATGCCGAACTACCTGAACAAGGTGCACGGCTTCGACATCAAGGCCATGGGCGGCGCCAGCTTCATCATCTTTTTCTGCGGCTTTATCGGCGAACTGATCGGCGGCTGGATTGCCGACAAGTGGAAGGAAGCCGGCGGCCGGCCCAACGTGGTGATGCGCACGCTGTTCGGCATTGCCGCCGTGGTGGCAACGGTCTCGATCTTCTCGGTGGCCTACGTGAGCAACCCGGTAGTGGTGGTGGCCCTGCTGTCGTCCACGCTGTTCTTCCTGCGCTGGTGCGGCCTGTTCTGGTGCATCCCGTCGATCCTGGGCACCCGCAACAAGATCGGTTTCCTGGGCGGCGTGATGAACCTGGGCGGCAACGTCGGCGGCATCAGCGTGCCGATCATCGTCGGCATGATCGTGCAGTACACCGGCTCGTACTTCCTGGCACTGATGTTCTTCGCGGCTGCCGGCGTGGGCCTGCTGCTGGCGTCCACGGCCATCGACTACGAAACGAAGATCCCGGTCTGACAATGACCGCTGGAGGTATCCCGCCTCCAGCGGCAACCCAGAACAATAAAACCAATATCAAACCCGAGGCATCGCGCCCAGACGGTGCCCGACAACTCTTGAGAACCAACCATGAGCAAGCAGATTCGCCTTGGCATGCTGACGCCTTCCTCCAACACCGCACTGGAACCCATTACCAGCGCGATGGTCAGCGGCCTGCCCAACGTCAGCGCGCATTTTTCGCGCTTTACCGTGACGGAGATTTCGCTGCGTGACCAGGCGCTGGGCCAGTTCGACCTGGAGAAGATCCTGGGCGCGGCCCGGCTGCTGGCCGATGCCCGCGTGGACGTCATCGCGTGGAACGGCACGTCGTCGGGCTGGCTTGGCTTCGATCGCGACCAGGCGCTGTGCAAGCAGATCACCGAGGCCACCGGCATCCCCGCCACCACCTCGGTGCTGGCGCTGAACGAGATCCTGGAAAAGACCGGTGCCCGCCGCTTCGGCCTGGCCACGCCCTACCTGCACGACGTGCAGCAGCGCATCATCGCCAACTACCAGCGCAGCGGCTTCGACTGCTCCGCCGAACGCCATCTGGAACTGCATGTGAACTACAGCTTTGCGGAAGTCGAGGAAGACACCATCCGCAAGATGGTGCGCGATCTGGCGGGTGAAAACGTGCAGGCCATCACCACGTTCTGCACCAACCTGCGCGCCGCGCACCTGGCCGAAGAGCTTGAGGCCGAGACCGGCATCCCGCTGTACGACACGATCTCCACTGTGGTGTGGAAGTCGCTGCGGCTGGCCGGCGTGGACACCAGCGCCCTGAAGGGCTGGGGCCGTCTGTTCCGCGAAGTCGAGTAACGGAAAGCATCGGAGAGGGATGACCATGCCTGCAGACAACAATCTTGACCTGGTGATTCGCAATGCCGACGTGGTCACCGCTTCCGATCGCTTCCGTTGCGACATCGGTGTACGTGGCGGCAAGATCGTGGCACTGGGCCACGGCCTGCCCGCCGCCCAGCAGGACGTCGACGCCACGGGCCTGCTGGCCCTGCCCGGCGGCGTCGACGGCCACTGCCATCTGGACCAGCCCATGCCCGACGGCATGCGCATGGCCGACGACTTTTTCACCGGCACCCGCGCAGCGGTATGCGGCGGCACCACCACGGTGATCCCGTTCGCCGCGCAGGAAAAAGGCGCCTCGCTCAAGGCCGCCGTGGCCGACTATCACCGCCGCGCCGACGGCCGCGCCGTGATCGACTACGCGTTTCATCTGATCGTGGCCGACCCCACCCCTGCCGTATTGCAGGACGAACTGCCGTCGCTGATCCGCCAGGGCTACAGCTCGTTCAAGGTCTACATGACCTATGACGACCTGAAGCTGTCGGACCGCGAGATGCTCGAAGTGCTGGATGTCGCGCGCCAGAACCAGGCCCTGGTGATGGTGCATGCCGAGAATGCCGACTGCATCTCGTGGCTGACCGACAAGCTGACCGGCGAAGGCCGCATCGCGCCGCGCTTCCACGGGCTGGCCCGCCCGGCCGTGGTCGAACGCGAGGCCACGCACCGCGCCATCTCGTTCGCCGAACTGGTCGACGTGCCGATCCTGATCGTGCATGTCTCCGGCAAGGAAGCCATCGAGCAGATTCGCTGGGCCCAGGGCCGCGGCCTGAAGATCCTGGCCGAGACCTGCCCGCAGTACCTGTACCTGACCGCCGAAGACATGGGCCTGCCCGGCGATGACGGCTACGAAGGCGCCAAGTGCATCTGCAGCCCGCCGCCGCGCGACCCGGAGAACCAGGCCGCCGTCTGGCGCGCGCTGGAAAACGGCGTGTTCAGCGTGTTCTCGTCGGACCATGCGCCGTTCAACTACGACGACCCGGAAGGCAAGAAGCTCGGCGGCGTGGCCCAGCCGTTCGACCATATCCCCAACGGCGTGCCGGGCATCGAGACGCGCCTGCCGCTGCTGTTCGACGGCGTAATGCGCGGCAAGCTGTCGCTGCACCAGTTCGTCGAGTTGACCTCCTACCGCCCCGCCAAGATCTACGGCCTCTACCCGCGCAAGGGCACCATTGCCGTGGGCGCCGATGCCGACATCGTGCTCTGGGACCCATCGCGCCGTGTGCGCATCGCCAACAGCAACCTGCACCATGCGGTCGACTACACGCCGTATGAAGGTATCGAAGTCACCGGCTGGCCGATGACCACGTTCTCGCGCGGCGAGATGATCGTGCGCAACGGCGAGTACCTGGAGCCGGCCGCCGGCCGCGGCAGGTTCCTGGAAGCGGGACAACCCGAACTGTGATTCCCATGAACCTCCTGATCGTCAATCCCAACATCAGCGCGTCGGTCACCGACCTGATCCATGCAGAAGCGCGGCGCACCGCATCGCCGGACACGCGCATCACCATGGCAACGGCCAGCTTCGGCGTGGCCTATATCGAAACCCGCTTCGAGGCGCTGGTGGGCGGCTACGCCACCGCGTGCGCGGCCGCCGAGCATGCCGGCACGTTCGACGGCCTGATCGTCGCCGCGTTTGGCGACCCGGGCCTGGCCGGCCTCAAGGAACTGTTCGACGTGCCGGTGGTGGGCATGACCGAGGCCGCACTGGCCAGCGCCTGCCTGCTGGGGCAGCGCTTCTCGATCATCGCGATCTCGCACCGCATCGAGGCGTGGTATCGCGAATGCGTGGCCGCGAACGGCCTGACGTCGCGGCTCGCCAGCGTCCGCTCGCTGCAATCGCCGCTGCGCGACATCGGCAGCGTGCAAGAGGACCATGCTGCCCGGCTCGAAGAGATGAGCCTGCAGGCCGTACGCGAGGATGGCGCCGATGTAATCATCGTCGCAGGCGCCCCGCTGGCCGGCCTGGCGCGCTCGCTGCAGGGCCGGATTCCGGTGCCGGTGGTCGACGGCGTCAGCAGCGCCGTGCGGCATTGCGAATCGCTGGTGGCGCTGCGCCCCGGCAGCGCACGCGAAGGCAGCTTTGCGCGGCCGCCGCAAAAGACCAATGCCGGCCTGCCGCCGGCGGTGGCGCGCCTGCTGGCCTGAACCCATCGCCAGCCTGGCTGACGAATCAACGCCTGACCGGCGCCGTGCCGGTCAGGCGTTTGTCTTTTTTCCGGCGGGGTACACGCCATTCGTCAACGCAGGTCGGGGAAGTCTTCCTCCCAGTATTCGCCGGGCATGCGCGAGGACTGATCCTCGCGCTCCATCTCCCGACGACGAAGTTCCACCCGCCGGATCTTGCCGGAGATCGTCTTGGGCAGTTCGCTGAACTGCAGCCGGCGAATCCGCTTGTAGGGCGCCAGCTTATCCCTGGAGAAACGAAAGACCGCCTGCGCCAGCTCAGGCCCGGCGGTGTAGCCCTGCCGAACCGTGACATAGGCCTTGGGCACGCACAGCCTGACCGGATCCGGGCTGGGCACCACGGCGGCCTCGCCAATGGCCTCGTGTTCGATCAGGACGCTTTCCAGCTCGAACGGACTCAGCCGGTAGTCGGATGACTTGAAGACATCGTCTGTACGACCGACATAGACAAGATAGCCATCGTCCCGCCGCAAGGCGATATCGGACGTGTGATACCAGCCGTTGCGCATCGCTTCCGCCGTGGCCTTCTCGTTGTTGGCGTAGCCGGTCATCAGGCCCACCGGGCGGCTGGACAGCGACAGCACAATCTCCCCCTCCTCAGCGGGCCGGTCATCCGCATCGGCCAGGCCGACACGGTAGCCGGGCAGTGGCCGCCCCATGGAGCCCGGCACAACCGGCTGCCCCGGGGGATTCCCGATCTGGCAGGTGGTCTCGGTCTGCCCGTATCCATCGCGAATGGTGATCCCCCATGCGTTCTGCACGCGCTCGATGACCTCAGGGTTCAGCGGCTCTCCCGCACCTACGATTTCGCGCAGCTTCACGCCGTAGGACGACAACGGCTCCTGCACGAGCATCCGCCATACGGTTGGCGGCGCGCAGAGCGTCGTCACGCCGCAGCGCACCAGCACGTCCAGGGTGTCGCGCGGAACAAAGCGGGGGAAGTTGTAGATGAAGACACAGGCCTGGGCATTCCACGGCGCGAAGATGCAACTCCAGGCATGCTTGGCCCAGCCCGGCGAACTGATATTCCAGTGGACGTCCCCGGGCTGCAATCCGATCCAGTACATCGTCGACAGGTGCCCCACCGGATAACTCTGATGGGAATGCTCCACGAGCTTCGGTCTGGAAGTCGTTCCCGAGGTGAAATACAGCAGCAATGGATCGGTGGCGAGCGTCACCCCGTCCGGAACGAATGCCGGCGACGCCTGGCTCGCGTCGCCAATGTCGTGCCACCCGGCCGCGCGGGCACCGACCGAGATGCGCGTGACACCCGCATCCACCCCGTCGAACTTGCCCAGTTCCGCGCCATCCACCAGCACGCACCCCACCCCGCCTGCCAGTATGCGCTCGCGAACATCATCGGCGGACAGCTGCGTCGTTGCGGGCAGTACGATGGCGCCAAGCTTCATGGCCGCCAGCATGACGTCCCACAACTCGACCCGATTCGGCAACATCAGAAGCAGCCGGTCACCACGTGACACACCCAGCGCGCGCAGGTAATTGGCCGTGCGGGACGATCTTTCTGACATCTCCCTGAAGGACCACGATGCGCCGGCATCGTCGGGCCTGTCCACGATCCTGAGCGCGGGGCTGTCGTTGTCCCGGGCGACGACGTCGAAATAGTCGAGCGCCCAGTTGAACTGACCCAGCGCCGGCCAGGCAAAGTCCCGGTACGCAAGGTCGTAGTCCGTGCGGTGCTGCAAAAGAAAATCCCGTGCTGCGATAAACGCTCCGGCTCCTGACGCGACATCCTTCATCCTTGTCTCCTTGTTATGGCACTCCAGGTGCATTCCAGTATAGTCACCGGATTGCCTCCGGGAGCCGGCGCGTCATGGCCGGAACGGGGCGCTACAGGAGACAGCAGCATGAAGATGGAAGCCTTTGCATTCGGCATCACCAACTGGGCGGAGGTCGAGCGGACCGAGCATCCCGGGGAAACCGGCACGGCCTGGTGGCGCACGCGATATTTCGGTGAAAAGCCCGATCAGATCCGCGTGCGGATGGTGGAATACTCGCCCGGCTATCTGGCGGACCACTGGTGCCAGAAGGGACACATCCTTTTCTGCCTGGACGGCGAGCTGGAAACGACGCTGGAAGATGGGCGCAAGTTTGTGCTGACGCCCGGCACGAGCTATCAGGTCGGGGACAATGCCGAGCCCCACCAGTCCTATACCCGGATCGGTGCCAGGCTGTTTATCGTCGACTGATGACGAGGAGCCCGGCCTGACGCCGGGCTCCCCCGCACTCAAGGCGCCTCGAAGCGCGACTGCTCGTGCAGTTCCAGCCGCAGCTTCTGCTGCGCCTCCAGCGCATTGACCTGCGCGGCACGCGCCGCCAGCGTGGTTTCGGCCAGGCCGCGGCGCACCACCAGCAACTGTCCGATGCCGATCTCGCCCGCCGAATAGGCGCGCGCCGCGCGATCCGCGGCGCTCTGGTCCAGCGTCAACGCCGTCTGCTGCGCGCGCGCGGCCTGTTCCAGCCCGGTCACCGTCCTGGCGAGCACATCGAACTCGGCGCCTGCCGCCTGTTCCACGGCGGCACGGCGTCGCGCGGCGGCTTCGGCGTCAGCCGCCGTTGCCAGCGCGACGGATCGCCGATGCGCGGACCCCAGCGGCATCGAGATCGACAAGCCCGCAATGCGCTCCGCCCCGCCCCGCTCGACCGTCACGAACGCGCCGACGGTGGGATCGGGCTTGCGCTCCAGATCCGACCGCCGGGCGGCACGGCTGGCTACCGCTTCATCGGCAATTGCCAGCCGCACGGCATGGCTGACATCGAGATACCGGGCCCGCGCGCCTTCTCCCAGCAGATTACCGGCGGCTGCCGGCGGCAGCATGACGATTGGTGCGTCTGGCGGCATCACAGCGGGCAGGCCCAGCGCCGGAAAGCGCGCGCGCAGTTCCGCCTCCGCCGCGCCCTGGGTAGCCCTGGCAGCCGCCAGCGCCGCTTCGGCGCGCGCCTGTTCGGCCTGTACGATTTCCAGGTCCATCGGCGCGGCATCGCTGGCACGCACACGCTTGCCGGTGGACGCCACCAGGTCGCCGGCAAGCGCCGCGCTGCGCGCCATGGCGGCAGATGACTGCCGCGCGCGCAGCACGTTGAACCACAGTATCAGCATCTGCTTTGATGTCTCGTGCTGCGCATCGTCCAGCGCGATATCGCCCTGGTCGATGGTGGCATCGGCCAGCGCCGCGTCCGCGTCGGACTTGCCCCACAGGCGCAACGGCCGCTCGATGGCGACCTGGCCCTCGGCAAAGTTGTCGGATGGGTCGCGTACATGGCGGCGCTGCCCCGTGGCGCGCACCACGAACTCGGCCGTGCCGGCGCGAATGCCGCCGGCACGCGCACTGGCGCTGTCGCGGCGCGCCCTGGCCGCGGCCACATCTGGCGCGGTATCCAGTGCGGCACGAACGGACGCCACCGTCGGCAGGTAGCTGTCTTCCGTCATGGCAGGGATGTTCGATGTCCGGGCTTCCGCCGCGCAGAGGCCGGACATCCACAGGCTGGCTGCCAGTCCGGCGCACAGCGTCAATTTCAGGTCTTTTGTGTTCATTGTTCCTGCCCTCCCGCTGCCACCATCTGCGCTTGAATATTGCTGGCGCGCTTCGGCATGCCGAAGCGCTCGAACAGCAGTGGCAACAGCAGCAGCGTCAGCGCGGTGGAAGTAACCAGCCCGCCCGACACCACGATAGCCAGCGGACGCTGGATCTCCGAACCAGGCCCACTGGCAAGCAACAGCGGAATCATGCCCAGCGCGGTGATGCAGGCCGTCATCAGCACGGGGCGCAGGCGGTCCCTGACACCACGCTGCACCGCCGCCGCGATATCGAGCCCCTCCTCCAGCAGCGCATTGAAGTGCGACACCAGCACCACGCCATTGAGCACCGCAATGCCCAGCAGCGCGATAAAGCCGACCGACGCCGGCACCGACAGGTACTCGCCCGAAATCCGCAGCGCGGCAATGCCGCCCACCAGCGCAAACGGGATATTGCCGATCACCAGCAGTGCCTGCCGCACCGAGCGGAACGTCAGCATCAGCAGCAGGAAGATGGCCCCCAGCGCCAGCGGCACCACCAGCCCCAGCCGTGCGGCGGCGCGCTGCTGGTTCTCGAACTGACCGCCCCAGACAATGCGCAGGTCCCTAGGCATGTCGGGCAACGCGGCCACGGCCGCACGGGCGTCCTCGACAAAACCGGTCAGGTCACGCCCATCGACGTTGACCTGCACGATGCCGAAGCGCGCGCCGTTCTCGTGGTTGATACGTACCGGCCCGTCCACGCGGCGTACCTCGGCCAGCGACGTCAGCGGCCAGGTCTTGCCGTCGGGCGCCGTCACCATCAGGCTGGTGAAGCTCTCCGGCGTCTGCCGCAGCGCATCGCTGCCGCGCAGCAGCAGCGGTGTGCGCACCACCCCTTCGGGCACGATGCCGATGCGCTCGCCTTCCACCTGCGCACGCAGCAGCGCCTGCAGCGCGTCGCTGGTCAGGCCGGCCCGGCCCAGCGCGGCCCGGTCCACGGCCAGCGTCAGGTACTGCACGCCGTCATTGCTGGCGGCAATGACTTCGGCGGCGCCGGGCACCTTGCGCATCTGCTCGGCAATCGCGGTAGACGCATGGTTGATGGCCGCCAAGTCGTTGCCGAACACCTTGATCGCGACGTCGCCGCGCGTGCCGGTCATCATCTCCGAGATCCGCATCTCGATCGGCTGGGTAAAGCTGTACATCACGCCGGGAAACCGCTCCATGACCTTGCGGATATCGGTGGCGATATCTTCCTTTGTGCCCCGCCATTCGGACTTCGGCTTCAGCACCAGGAACGCATCGGTCTCGTTCAGGCCCATCGGATCGAGACCCAGGTCATCGGACCCCATGCGTGCGACGATCGAGCGGATCTCGGGCACTTCCTTGAGCAGTGCCGCCTGCACGCGGCGGTCGATGTCGAGCGATGTCTCCAGCGACACCGACGGCGCACGCTGCATCTGCACGATCAGGTCGCCCTCGTCCATCGACGGCATGAACGTCTTGCCCACCGACGCATAGAGCGCCACCGCCAGCAGCAGTGCCGCCCCGGCCAGGCCGAACACCACGCGGGCGCGCCGCTGGCTCCAGGCCTGCAGCCGGTCGAAGCGCGCCGATACCCAGCGCATCAGGAACGGCGCATGCTCGTCATGCGCGCGCAGCAGCAGCGACGCCAGCGCCGGCACCACGGTCAGCGCAATCACCACGGAAGCGCCCAGTGCCAGCACGATCGTCAGCGCCACGGGTCCGAACAGCTTGCCCTCCAGCCCCTCGAGCGACAGCAGCGGCAGGAACACGATGGCGATGATCGACACGCCCGCCAGCATCGGCACTGCCACGCTGGACACTGCGTGCCGGATGATGGCCGGACGCAGCGCCGGATCGGTGTGCCGCGCGCTGGCCCGTGCCAGCCCCGATTCGATATTCTCGACCACCACCACGGCGGCATCGACCAGCATGCCCAGCGCAATGGCAAGGCCGCCCAGGCTCATGAGGTTGGCCGTCAGGCCCACGTAGCGCATCATCAGGAACGTGGCGAGCAGCGACAGCGGCAGCGTGGCCGCCACCACCAGTGCCGCCCGCAGGCCGCCCAGGAACAGGTACAGCGTGACGATCACCAGCAGGCTGGCCTCCACCAGCGCGCGCACCACCGTATTCGCCGCGCGGGACACCAGTTCGCCCCGGTCGTAGAACACCTTCGTGGTCATGCCCTTGGGCAGACTCGGCGCCAGTTCGTCGAGCTTGTCCTGCACGGCCTTGACGACCTTTGACGCATCGGCGCCACGCAAGGCCAGCACCAGGCCCTGCACCGCCTCGCCCTTGCCGTCCATCGACACCGCACCGTTGCGCGTGGTGGCGCCCAGGCCCACGGTCGCCACGTCGGCCACGGTCACCTGGGCCAGTTGCGTCCTGTCGTCGCCGGCCGGCACGACGATGCGCCGCAGGTCTTCCAGGCCCCGCACGCCGCCTTCCACGCGCACCACCCAGGTTTCGTCGCCCTGCTCCACGCGCCCCGCGCCGTCGTTGCGGTTGTTGCTCTCCAGCGCGTGGCGCAACTGCTCCAGCGTCACGCCGCGCGCGCGCAGCCGGGCCGGATCGGGGATTACCTCGTAGCTGCGGACTTCGCCGCCCAGCGCATTGACATCGGCCACGCCGCTGACCGTGCGCAGCGCCGGGCGAATCACCCAGTCCAGCACCTGCCGACGCTCGGCCAGCGTATGGGTGTCGCTTTCGAGCGTGAACATGAACATCTCGCCCAGCGGCGTGGTGATCGGCGCCAGGCCACCCACCGCGTTGTCGGGCAGGTCACGCATCAGGCCGGACAGCCGCTCGGTGACCTGCTGCCGGGCCCAATACGGGTCCACGCCCTCCTCGAAGTCGACCGTCACGTCGCTAAGCCCGTACTTCGACACCGAACGCACGATGGTCTTCTGCGGAATGCCCAGCAGTTCTTGCTCGATTGGCGTGGATACGCGCTGCTCCACCTCCTCGGGCGTCATGCCGGGGATCTTGAGAATGACCTTGACCTGCGTCGGGGCGATATCGGGAAAGGCATCGATGGGCAGGTTGGCATAGGCCCACGCGCCCACGAACGCGAGCACGGCGGCCGCGATCAGCACCAGCACGCGCTGGCGCAAGGCAATATCAACGATTCTGGCCAGCATCATTGGCCTCCGACCAGCATGCCCTTGAGCGCGCCGATGCCCGCCACGGCCACCCGGGCGTTGGCCGGCAGCGCGCCACGCACGGTGGCAAAGGCATCGTCCGTGGCATCGACCGTCACCGGGTGGTAGACCACGCCGTCCTTGACCGCCACGAATACCCCGGCCTTGCCCTGCGTGTAGGTCAGCGCAGCCACCGGCACGCGCAGGCGCACGCCGGACTGGCTTGCCGTGCCCGATCCCAGATGGACGACCACGCCAACGCTCTCGCCCGCCTGCAGGCTGCCGCGCGTATCCAGCGTGGCGCGGATACGCACCGCACCGGTGCCGTCGCTGGACGGCACCACGCCGGCCACCTTGCCGGCGGCGCCGCGCTGGCGCACTTCCACGCGCGCGCCGCCACGGATCGTCGGCACGTCGCGGCCGACCAGCAGGTCGAGTTCCAGGGCATCGGGATCGACGATGCGGAACAGCGGTGCCGACGCATCGACGCGTGTACCCGGTACCGCATGGATCTCGGCAACCAGCCCGTCGCGGCCGGCCACCATGCGCGCTTCGCCACGCGGGCCCACGCCGATGCCGGCCGCCGCCATCTCGGCCTCGCGTGCCCGCACCGCCGCGCCGGCTTCGCGCGCACGCGCCTGGGTGGTCTCCCAGCGGCTGCCGGCGATGATGCCGTCGTCATGTAGCTGGCGGTCGCGCTTGAGCGCCAGCTGGGCCAGTTCGGCCTGCGACCGGGCCTCGGCCAGCGCACGGCTGGCTTCGAACATCTGCGGGCTGGCAAACAGCGCCAGCGGCTGGCCTTTTTTCACGGACTGGCCGATAGCGACCAGCACCTGCGACACCATGCCCGGATACGGCGCGGCCACCACGAACTGCGCGTCGGGACGCAGCACCACGCGCGCGGTAGTGCCGATCTCGATATGCGCGGCGTTCTCGGCGGCCGCGAAGCGGATACCCAGTGCCTGGGCCTGGGCGGCGCTGAGCGGCAGCGTACGTGCCTGGACTGGGGCGATACAGGTCAGCGCCGAAACCGCAAACGCGGTCAGCGCAAGACGACGACGGAAAGACATTCCTGACTCCGAAACAATGCGAGTGAAAGCCGCACGCCGCTTTCAAGTTCTCAGGCGTGCAAGGACACCGGTCAGCCCGGCGGGATCGCGGTCAGGAATAGAGAGGGGGGGCGTGCGCGGGCGGCGGGTTGCTGCTGCCGCCACGCCAGCGCAGCCGGTGTGGGGTGGCGGCGCGTACCAGTGGCCAGGCCACCCATGCGGCCAGCACCAGCAGCACGGCGCACAGGGCCAGCAGGGCCTCGATCATCGACGGATCGACATCGAGCCCCGGCCCGGCGTGGCTCAGGCCTTTTTCGACATCGATCGAGAACGGCTCGTCATCGGCGTGGGGCACGGCCTGGGCGGTGGAAGCGGCCGGTGCAGCTGCGTCGGCACCAGCCTGGGCCTTGCGCTCTTCGAGCACGATCCGGAACAGGCCCGGCATTGGAATATCCAGATGGAAGCCGGTCTGGTGCGGCGTGCCCATGTGGGCATGCAGCAGCGGACCCAGGCACTGGATCACGATCAGGATCGTCAGGAAGCCAAATCTGGCGAGAGGTGAAAGGCGCCCCATGGCGGTTCGAATCACAAGGTTGGGGCTGGCGGAGTTCGCGACCAATGACTCTATCGTCCAGTGCCAGCCCCGGCTGGTGGACGTAAAGTCAAAGGTCTCGCGAAACGGGCTTCGATTGCCGAAACCGGTTGCCGGCGCCATGGCTTGTCTGGCCAAGTATGTTGACGACGGCGCCCCCGTGGGTGGAGGCAGGCTACTCCCCTAAGACGGAGCGAATGCTAGCACGGCTTGCGCGGCGCTGCCACCGCGCCACATGCCTGCCCATCCGCCCCATCCGGCTGCTGGCGCGCGCCCTTTGGAGCCAGCTCAAGCACGGCAAAAGCCCGCGACCGGGTGCCTGACCCGCATTTCCCGACCAACCGGTAATCGCACATCCGCTGTTGCGAGGCAGCAAATCGGCTTGTAGCCGTTTCTTTAAAGATGTATCTTGAATGCATGTTTAAGAGAGGCGGACCGGCCACCCGGCTCTCCTGGATCGCAGCAATCGCAACGCTCAACATATCGGAGCCATCATGCAAGCCCCCACCCACACGCCGGCAGACCTGGACGTTCATCACAATGTCTCGGGCTTCTCGGACCGCGTCGCCCTGGCCATCACCATGACGCTGCGCTTCTTTGCCGACACCTTCTTTGCCAAGCGCTATGGCAACCGTGCCATCGTGCTGGAAACCGTGGCCGCCGTGCCGGGCATGGTCGGCGGCATGCTGGTGCACCTGCGCTGCCTGCGCTGGATGGTGGCCGACGAAGGCTGGATCCGGACGCTGCTGGACGAAGCCGAGAACGAGCGCATGCATCTGATGACGTTCATCCAGATCGCCAGGCCCAGCTGGTTCGAGCGCGTGGTGATTCTGCTGGTGCAGGCGGTCTTCTTCGTGGCCTACTTTGTCCTGTACCTGGTGTCGGCACGCACGGCGCACCGTCTGGTGGGGTACTTCGAGGAACAGGCGGTCATCAGCTACACGCTCTACCTGGCCGAAATCGATGCGGGCCGCGTGGAAAACGTTCCCGCCCCGGCCCTGGCCATCGAATACTGGAACCTGCCTGCCGATGCCCAGCTGCGTGACGTGGTCCTGGCCGTACGCGCCGATGAAGTGGGCCACCGCGACGTGAACCACGGCTTTGCCAACGCCCTGACCAGCGGCGAAACCATCAGCCAGGCCGTGTAAGCGATATCAAGCGCTTCGCCGCAAGACCGGAAAGCCCGCCTCAGGCGGGCTTTTTGCTGGTCATCGCGCAGGAGTGGTCGGGCCTGGCGCCTGCCGGGGCCTGGCGCGTGGCAGCCCAGAACACCAGTGCCGCGACGCTCACCGCCGCGCCCAGCGCGCAAACGGCAAGCCATCCGCCGGCCGCATATGCGGCAGTGGTGCCGATGGCGCCCACCCCGCTGCCCACGGCATAGAACAGCATATACATGCCGATAAGCCGGCCCGGCGCATCGGGGCGTGTCCGCGCGATCATGCTCTGGCTGGTAACGTGCAACGCCTGCCCGGCGGCATCCAGCAGCACGATTCCCACGGCCAGTATCCACAGCGACGTGTGCAGCTGCGCGAGCGGCCACCACGAAAGGATCAGCAGTGCCAGCGCCACCACGGTCGTGCGCTGTCCATGTCCGCCATCCACCCACTTGCCGGCCCGCGCAGCAGCCAGCGCACCCACCACGCCCACCAGCCCGAACGCGCCGATGGCCGTGTGAGGCAGCGAGTATGGCGGCGCGCTCAGCGGCAGCACCAGCGCGCTCCAGAAGATATTCAGCGCAGCGAACATCAGCAGCGCCAGCATGCCCCTGACCCGCAGCGTGCGCTCATGGCGCAGCAGCGCGAACATCGACAGGATCAGTTGCGGGTAGCCCACGCGCACGCGCGGCGGCGCAAGCCGTGGCAGGCGTGTCCACAGCAATATGCCCATGACAAGCATCACCAGCGCCGCCGCAAGGTAGACCCAGCGCCACCCCGCAACATCGCTGACCGCCCCGGCAAACACCCGCGCTGTCAGCAGGCCCACGAACACACCGCTCTGGGCCGCCCCGACCACCCGCCCCTGCTCGTGGGCCGACGCCGCGCTGGCGGCATAGGCCAACAGGCCCTGCGTCATCGCCGTACCCAGCAGGCCCACCGCCAGCATGCCCCCGAACAGCGCCGGTAGCGTCCGCGCCGTGGCAACCGCCACCAGTGCAACCAGCAAAGCCACCAGCTGGGTGCGCATCAGCCGGCGCCTGTCGACGAGATCGCCCAATGGCACGACAAACAGCAGCGCCAGCGCACTGCCCACCTGGGTCATCGCCACCACGCTGCCCACCACTGCCTGGTCAATCCGGAAATCGGCCGCCAATGCGTCGAGCAACGGCTGGCCGTAGTAGACATTCGCCACGCTGAACCCGGCCGATGCCGCAAACAGGGTGACCAGGCCCCTGGCCATGCCAGGCCCGCGCGGCAGCGCCCCCGCCTCGATGCGTGATCCTTCCGGCTGTCTATCCGATGTCATGGTGTCCTCATCTGGTTTCAAAATAAAACCAGTTGAATGCTAGGGCAACCAGTTTTAAAATGCAACCGGACCATCCCGTACCCCTGCCTCATGCCAACGTCCGCGACACCCACGACACGCACCACCCCGCAGCAGCCCGAATCCTGCCCGGTTGCCAGGTCTCTCGATGTGGTGGGCGACCGCTGGTCGCTGCTGATCGTGCGCGACGCCTTCGACGGCGTGCGTCGCTTCAGCGATTTCCAGCGCGGCCTGGGCATGGCGCGGAACATCCTGGCCGACCGCCTGCACAAGCTGGTGGAAGCCGGCGTGCTGGAATTGCAGGCCGCGTCGGACGGTTCGGCCTACCAGGAGTACGTGCTGACGGCAGCGGGAGAAAGGCTGTTTCCGGTGGTGGTGGCCCTGCGCCAGTGGGGCGAGCGGCACCGGTTTGGGGCCGGCGAGCGCCACTCCACGCTGATCGACAGGCGCACCGGCAAACCTGTGCCGCCCATGCAGCCGCTGGCGAAGGACGGCACCGCCATCCGGCCTGCCGATACCGAAGTCCGCAAGCTCAAACAGGACATCGGCCCGGACCGGACCGGCGTATGATCGAGGACATCGCCCTGATTGGCGGAATGCCCCCAATGACCGACCGCCCTCACTTGTCCCCCAAACTGCATCTGACCGCCACGCATGGCTTTGCGCTGCATAACAGCCGGCAGCCCGCGTTCCGGCGCGAGTGGCACGAGCATGACTGCGGCATGCTGCTGTGGCCACGCCAGGGCCGGCTCAAGACGGTATGGGATGCCCCTGGGAAGGCTTCGGAGCCAGCGGCCGCGGTGGCGGGTTCACGCCAGGCCGCCACGCTGGTGCGCGGGGCTGCGGTGCTGCTGCCGGCGTCAACCTCGCACCTGACGGCGTCCGAGCATCAACAGCAGCAGCACGGCGAACTCTATCTGCCGCCTGACCGCATGCCCGCCCTGCGCTATGGCGCGATCCACCTCGACGGGCCCACGGTTGCCATGCTTGAAGCGTTGCTGGCGCCCAACCTGTCCACCGCGAGCGCGTCGTGGCTGGTACGCGCCATCGTCGAGCAGATCGTCACGAGCCGGCCAATGGCGCTGCCGGACGAGCCCGCGTCGATGGCCCACCGCATGGTGCGGCGCTTCACGCAGGCGCTGGAATGCGACCAGCCGCTGCCATCGATCGATGCCGTTGCCAGCGAACTTGGTGTCGCGATACGTCAGTTGCAGCGCGCATGCCAGATCGAGTACGGCACCACGCCCGTGGCGATCCGGCGGCGCGTGCTGGCGGCCCACGCCAAGGCGCTGATCGCAGCCGGCCATTCGCCGGCCAGCGTCAGCGTGCAGCTTGGCTTTGCCTCAAGCGGCCATTTGCACCGGCTGTTGCGCGAGGTTAAGGAGCAGGCGTAGGCGTCCCTGCTCACGCGTTGCCGACGATCGCTTCAACCTCGATCTCGGTCCAGGCGCAGTCCGGCAGGCTCGACACGCCCAGCGCGCTGCGGGCAGGCAGCGGCTGATCGGGAAACGCCACGCGCAGCACGGCCGATGCCGCATCGAGCACCGCCGGATGGCGCGCGAAGGTGTCCGTGGCGCGGATAAATCCACGCAGGCGCACCACCTGGACAACGCGCGACAGTTCGCCGCCGCATGCTTGCCGCAGCGCCGCCAACGCGTTCAGCATCGACACCTCCGCTGCTTGCCGGGCCGGTGCCAGGTCGTCATCGGTGCGGCACTGTCCGGCCATCGCCACGCCATCGCGCCGGCAGACCTGGCCGGAAATCGACACCCATTGCGCATTGCCAGCCGGTACTGCGCAGAACGGCGCGTAGTGGCCCCGAGGCGCCGACACCGGCGGCAGCGCCAGGCCCGCGGCGGCCAGCCGTTCTTCCGGCGTATCCGGCATGGACGGCCTGCCCTCTGCCGTCACCGTCATTGCCCACCCCAGGCCGTCTCGCCACTGAGCCAGCAACCGCCCGCCGCGCCCTGGTCGTCGAAGCGCGGCGCAACCAGGATTTCAGACGGGCTGCCCATGGCATCGCCCTGCCAGACTGCGATGGACGCCTGGGAGCCGCCGCCCAGGTATCCGGCACCAGCCAGGTAGCCCCACAGTGCGGCGGCGGCGATGCCCGTGGCGGCATCCTCCGGATAGCCCGACGACTTGGGAAACTGCCGCGCATGCACGATGCGCCGGCCATCCGCTTTCGTGGCGCCCAGCGCATACGGGTACAGCCCAGTGGAACCGATCGACTCGCACAATCCCTGCATGGTGGAAAAATCGGGCTGCAGGTCATCGAGCATCGCCACCGATGGCAGCGCCACCAGCGTCTTTACGCGGCTGGTGGCGGCGTTGGTCATCGTCCACGCGCCCGCCGGCAAGCGCAGTTGCGCCGCCACACGGGCACTGGCCTGCGCGTCGAGCCGCTGCGTGCGCACCGCGGGCTGCGAGATCCACGCGCGTTGCAGGGTATCGTCCCAACGGGCATGCACCACACCGCTCAGCGTTTCGATGCTTGCGGTCGGGGTCGTCCATTGCCCCCATTGCCGCAGCGCCCACAGCGTGCCGACAGTGGCGTGGCCGCACATCTCCATCTCGTGCTGCGGGACGAAGAAGCGGATACGCCAGTCGCAGCCGATGGTGCTGGGCAGCACGAAGGCGGACTCATGGCCGTGCTTCGCGGCCACCGCCTGCATGTCGGCGGCATCCATGCCCTGCGCATCGGCAACCAGCGGCACCGGGTTTCCGCCCCGGCCATCACGCACGAACACGTGGATCAGATTTACTTCACTCACCCGTGGCTCCTACCGATCGTGCAATCGCTCCCCAATAGGGGATGTCCTTCTGCACCGCGGCCTGCAGCGCGGCGGGCGTGCCTGGCCGGGCCGTGACGCCCTTGGCGGCAAGATCCTCCGCCACGGCCTTGTCACCCAGCACCTTGTTCAGTGCGGCATTGAAGCGCTCCACCACGGGCGCCGGCGTGCCCTTGGGGAATGCAATGCCGTACCACAGCTGCTGCTCGAAGCCCGGCACGCCCTGGCTGGCGAAGGTCGGCACATCGGCCAGCAGCGGCGTGGGGGCCGTGGTGGCAATGGCGGTGATCTTGTGCGCCTTGATGTACGGCGCCAGGCCCACCGGGTTGTCGAACATGATCTGCACCTGGCCGCCAATCAGGTCAGTGTACGCCGGGGACGCGCCGCGATACGGCACGTGCACCAGCGGCACGCCGGCCAGTTTCTGGAACTGCTCGCCCATCAGGTGCGACACGGTGCCAACGCCCACCGAGCCGAAGCTGAGCTGCGTCTTGTCGGCCTTGAGCCGGGCCAGCAACGCCTTGACATTGGTCGACTGCAACTGGTTGTTGACGGCCAGTACGTACGGCGAAGTGCCGATGAATCCGGCATAGCTGAAATCCTTGGCCGGGTGGTAAGCCAGCTTGGGATAGATCGCCACGCTGACCGCGTGCGTGCTGGTGGTGACCACGCCGGCGGTATAGCCGTCGGCCGGGGCGCGTGCCACGAAAGCCGAGCCCAGCGTGCCACCCGCCCCGCTGCGGTTGTCGATCACCACCGGCTGGCCCAGTTCGCGCTGCAGCAGGGGCTGGATCGACCGCACCACCAGGTCGGTGCCGCCGCCTGCCGGGAACGGGACGACGATCACAACGGGCCTGGCCGGCCAGGTCTCGGCATGCGCGGCCCCGAAACAGAGTCCGGCGGCAATGGCCAGCAGGACGCGGCGGCGCGTGGCGCGCGGCGGGTGGGACAGGATTGACACGGGATTCCTCTTTGTGGACGTGCAAGGAGTCTAGGCACGCGGCGCGCGGGATTCGAACCGGAATGCGACGGGCGCCGATCCGAATTGCGTCCGCCAGCCATGCCCCCCGCCGGGTCTGGACGCAAAAAAGGGCACCCTCCCGGATGCCCTTCCTTTCAGCACATGCAGCGCGCGATCAGAACTTGTGGCGAATGCCCATCAGCACGCCGGTCTGGTTCTTGCCCGCCACCGTGGTGCCGAAGCCGCCGGTGCCCAGGTCCGAACCGTCCTTGTTGCGGGTGTAGGCCAGGTTCAGGTACACATCGGTCCGCTTCGAGAACGAATAGTCGGCCGAGACGATGAACAGCCACGGATCGGCGCCCGAATTGCGGAAGTCCTGGTAGTACGCCGCGCCGGTGAGCGACCATGCCGCGGTGATATCCCACTGCGCGCCGGCCCAGTACAGGTTGGTGGTCTGCGACGTCGGCGGCGTCATGAAGCGGGCATAGCGATAGCCCAGGTACGACTTGACCGAACCAAACTGGTACGTGCCCGACACCGCTGCCTTGCGCGTCTTGTCCTGGTCGGTAGCGACGGTATTGCCGTTCACCTCGTCGTAGACCACGGCGATCGCCAGCGGGCCGCTTTCATAGGCCAGGCTGCCGCCAAACTCGCGGCCGACCTTGTAGTTGCCCGGCACTTCGCCATTGACGCCGGACGTGCCGTCCGCACCCGCGCTGTACATCAGCTTGGCACTGACCGGACCGAACTTGCCGGCGTACTTGATCGAGTTGTCGGCGCGCGACTGGAAAGCGGCGTCCTGCGCGCCAATCGAGTAGCGCGTCGAAATGCCCATCGGGTCGAACTGCACGCCGAAGTCATACATCGCCGTCGTATGGCGGCCGAGCGTCAGCGTGCCATAGGCGTTGCTCAGGCCGATCCATGCCTGCCGGCCGAACAGCCGGTTGTTCTGGGTGCTCTTGCCATCGTCGACCGCGAAGCCGCTTTCCAGCGCGAACACCGCACGCAGGCCGCCGCCAAGGTCCTCGGCGCCGCGCAGGCCCCAACGCGATCCCGACAGGTTGCCCGACTGCATGCGGACCACGGAATTGTTGCCGGCGCCCAGATGGTTTGCGTATTCCACGCCAACGTCCACCACACCGTACACCGTCACCGACGACTGCGCGAACGCACCCCCGGCGGTCAGGCCTGCAACGGCGGCCGCCATCCATACTGCTTTCTTCTTCATGACTCTGAGGTCTCCCCTCTCGTTGGAAAATCTTCGTCGGCCTGGCGATGCCGGCCTGTGTTCTTCTTGCGCTGCCGCCACCCCGTGCCCGCGGCAATGCCAACCTCGTATGCAACACCATGCATATCGAAGCAGCTTCATATGTATTAATTTCGAAACAATACCTCATATAGTGACGTATGTGTCACCAATTCAGGGTTATCCCCGATAAATCGGTAGCAAGACGTCGGCCGTCTGCCGCCGAGCGAGGCCGCCACGGCCTCTGGCAGAATTGACGTTCGCGCAACTTCAGGGGCGGCACCGATGCAGGCCAGGCAGACTCCAGGGCGCAGCAGCCTGCGCGTCGTCGTGACGCTGGCGCTCGTCGGCGCGTTGGCCGGCTGCAGCCTGCCCCCGCGCGGCGAGCCACCGCAAACGGCCACGTTGCCCCTGGAAGCTGCGGCGGCCACGGCGCTGGGCCAGTCCATCGCCCGCGAAACCGTCGAACACCCTGACCACACCGGCATCGATCCGCTGGCGGACCCGCTCGAATCGTTTGCGGCACGCGTCGATCTGATTCGCGCTGCGCAGCGCACACTGGACGTGCAGTACTACATCTGGCGCAACGACCTCACGGGCAACCTGCTGCTCGGGGAGATCCGCGATGCGGCCCGGCGCGGTGTCCGCGTGCGGCTGCTGGTCGATGACAACGGCATACCGGCGTCGCTCGACGGTACGTTCCGCGCGCTGACTGCGCAGCCGAACATCGAGGTCCGGCTGTTCAACCCGTTTGCGGTGCGATGGCCCAAGCAAGTGGGCTTCCTGACCGATTTCCAGCGCCTGAACCGCCGGATGCACAACAAGTCGCTGACCGCCGATGGCGTGGCATCGATCGTTGGCGGCCGGAATATCGGCGACGAGTATTTCGGCGCCACCGACGGCGTGGTCTTTGCCGACCTGGACGTGCTGGCCATCGGCCCGGCAGCGCGCGATATCGCGGTCGATTTCGACCGGTATTGGGCCAGCCAGTCGGCGTATCCCGTGGAACTGCTGGTCACCACCGCCGCTCCGGAAGCGCTCGACGCGTCAGTGCGGAACATCCTGCGCGACCCCGCCAGCCTGAAGTACCAGCAGGCGCTGGAGCAGGTCACCGATGTGGACCGGCTGTTGCGCGGCGAGCTGCCGCTGCTATGGGCGCGCACCACGCTGGTCAGCGACGACCCGGCCAAGATCCTGGGCCAGGCCAGGCCGGCGCAGCTGATCCTTGCCCAATTGCACGCGATCCTGGGCAACCCCGAGCACGAACTCGACCTGGTCTCGCCGTACTTCGTGCCCGGCGCGGAAGGCACCGGTTTCTTCGCGCAACTCGCCGCCAGCGGCGTGAAGGTGCGCATCCTGACGAACTCGCTCGAAGCCACCGATGTGCTGCCCGTGCACGCAGGCTACGCCAGGCGGCGTGCCGAACTGGTCCAGGCCGGCGTCACGCTGTACGAATTGCGGCGTGCCGCCGGCCAGACCGCCCAGAAGTATTACAGCGTGGGCATGTTCGGCAGTTCCGGGTCCAGCCTGCATGCCAAGACGTTTTCGATCGATACCCGGCGCGTGTTCGTCGGATCACTGAACTTCGACCCACGTTCGGCCAACCTGAACACCGAACTGGGCCTCGTCATCGACAGCCCGGAGCTGGCCGCGCGTATCGAATCGGCGCTTTGGGACCTGGCGCCGAAGCTCGCGTACGAGGTACGCCTGGACAGCGACAAACGGCTGTACTGGCTCAGGCAGACCAGTGGCGAGCCGGTGCGTTACGACACCGAGCCCAATTCCACCTGGTATCAGCGTGCAGCCGTCTATCTGTTCTCGATCCTGCCGATCGAATGGCTGCTGTAGCCGGGCCGTGCCGCACCGGCAAGCACGCATCATCGCCGCATGAGCGGGTGCGATTCCGCGTACCCCGTTCCATCAACCCGATTCCGCCAACCTATCGCGCTTTTCGGACAACATGCCATCGGGCGGCCTGCGCACCACCTACGCGCCGCGACCGGCCGCTATCCTGCAAATAACCCCCGGGCGCACGGCGCCCCGGACACGCAATAGGTAGCACCAGGTAGCAATGGGTAGCAGCGATGAAACACTCTTGCGAAGCGGTCACCGGTCCAGTTGCATCCGTTCCGGGTGGCCCCGAATGAAGCCCGGCAGACACCCCACGCACCCCATGCTGCGCCGGCTGGGCATTGCCACCGCAGTGCTTGTCGCAATGGCGGGCGTGACCGTCCTGCTGGCGGACTGGCCGCATGTGCCGGCGCCGGTATCGCCGGCGACTGGTGCGCCCGCCGATGTGGTCGTGCAGCCCGGCGCCAGCGGCGTCGACCAGACCGATTTCCTGCAGGCCGCACTCGATAATCTGCAACCGGGACAACGGCTCGTGCTCGCCCCCGGCAACTATCTGGTCGGCCGTGTGCTGGCGGTGCGCCGCGAGCAGGTCGCGGTATCGGGCTACGACGCCACGCTGGTCGCGTCCAATCCGGATCAGCAGGCCATCCAGATCACCGGGGCGAATTCAACGCTGGTGGGCGTGACGCTCAAGGGCACAGGCACACAGCGGCTCGAATCAGCCACGTCGGCCAAGGTAATCGTCGACGGTACGGGCATCCAGGTGCTGGATGTGACCATAGAAGGCGGCGCCAGCGCCGGCATCTTCGTGTCGCGCGGCATTGGCATCGCCCTGGTTGGCGACAGGATCAGCGGCACGCTGGCCGATGGCATCCACATCACGGGCGGCTCGCAGGACGTGCTGGTCCAGAATTCGTCCGTGACCGCCACTGGCGACGACATGGTGGGCATCGTCAGCTACCAGCGTGACAATGCGCAGACCCGGAACATCTATGTCACAAGCAACTACCTGGCAGGCAATGCCTGGGGACGCGGCGTGGCCGTCGTGGGGGGTGCCGATGTCACCGTCGCCGGCAACTGGATCCAGGGCGTGCAGAAGGCGGCTGCCGTGATGGTCGCGCAGGAAGACGGCTATCGCACCGCCGATGCCACCAATGTGCTGATCGCCAGCAACACGATAGCCGATGACCAGAACGCCACGGAGCCCGGCAACAACCGCATGGCAACGGGGCATGCGGCCATCGACATCAATACCGGCAGCGGCAGCGTGACGCGCGTGCAGGTAACCGGCAACCAGCTCATGCGCACGCGCTTCGACGGCTATCGCGCGCAGGGCAATATCTGCCAGGCCGACATCAGCAACAACCGCTTCGCGGCCATCGGTGGCGCGGCCATCTCGCTGCAGTATCGCAATTGCACGGCGGACCAGTTCACCTGCGGCACCAATACGCTCGATGGCGCGCCCCTGCCGCCACCGTCAGGATGCTCCGGCGCGGGATCGATCCAGGTCGCCGGCGCGGACGCGAGCCGCCTCCCTCAAGTGCGGACTTACCTGCGGCGTGCGCAGTAACACCTGCCAGGCCCCGGCGGGCCTGGCAACGCACGCCGTTGCGGCACAGGCTGCCCATGCCGGCTCACCTGACCCGCGGCGATTCCGCCAGCAGCCGCTGCAGGTACTTGCCGTAATGGCTCTTGCCCAGCGGCGCAGCCAGCCGCGCCACCTGCTCCTCGTCGATCCAGCGACGCCGGTAGGCAATCTCCTCGGGGCACGCCACCATCAGGCCCTGACGCTTCTGCAGCGTTGCCACCATCTGCGCAGCATCGATCAGCGAATCGTGCGTGCCGGTATCGAACCACGCAAAACCGCGCCCCATGATGTCGACGGCCAGCTTGCCGGCATCCAGGTAGCGGGCGTTGACCTCGGTGATCTCCAGTTCGCCACGTGCCGACGGCCGGATATCGGCGGCAATATCGCAAACACGGTTGTCATAGAAGTAAAGCCCCGTCACCGCATAGTTCGATCGCGGCTGCGCCGGCTTTTCCTCGATCGACAGCGCCCGAAAGTCTTCATCGAATTCCACCACGCCGTAGCGCTCGGGATCGTGCACGTGATACGCGAACACTGTGGCGCCGTCCTCGCGACGGCTGGAGCGGGCCAGCATGCGGGCCAGGTCATGCCCGTAGTAGATGTTGTCGCCCAGGATCAGCGCCGAGGGATCGCGCCCCACAAAGTCGCGGCCGATGATGAACGCCTGCGCCAGGCCATCCGGCGACGGCTGCTCCGCATACTGCAGGTTCAGCCCCCACTGCCGGCCGTCGCCAAGCAAGGCGGCAAAGCGCGGGGTGTCCTGCGGCGTGGAGATGACCAGCACGTCGCGGATGCCGGCCACCATCAGCGTGGAGAGCGGATAGTAGATCATCGGCTTGTCATAGACCGGCAGCAGCTGCTTGGAGACGCAGTGCGTGACCGGATAGAGCCGCGTGCCGGAACCTCCGGCGAGAATGATGCCTTTGCGCGTCATGCCTGCATCTCCTTGGCAGTGGGGGATTCCTGGGCAACCGGTGTAGGGGTGGGCGCCGGGGCCGGGGCGCCGGCCGCGGTCTCGCGCCGGTAGCAAAGATAGAAGGCGATGGCGCCGGCGGCCTCGGTGATCAGCACCGATATCACCGTGCCCCTGGCGCCCATATGCATCACGAATGGCACCGCGTAGATCAGGTGCATGACCGTCACGGCAGCATAGATATTCCGCACAGCACGGTGCCGACCCGACGCCATCAGGCCGAGATTGCCGAAGATGAAGGCCACGCTGGTCAGTGGCAGCAGCACGCCTTCCAGCCGCAGCAGCAGGATGGTGTCGTGGAACGGCTCGCCCAGCCACATGCGGATGCCGACGCCGGCAAACAGCTCCACCGCCACGAACATCGTGCCCGAACAGGCAAAGACAACCACCATCGCGCGCCGCATCAGCGCACGGGCCGCTGGCGGGTCGGTGACGTTGTATTGGCTGATGCGCGGATAGAACGCCGTGCCGATGACCGTAAAGATCGTCTGCCCGGCAATGCGGATCTTGTCGGCCATCGAGAACTGCCCCACCGCTACCGGACCGTGGAAATGGTTCAGCAGGATCGCATTGAAGTTCAAGTAGAAGCTGACCAGCACCAGCGACAGGAACATCGGGAAGCCCTCGCGCAGCGACGCCATGGCCGCTGCCGCCGGCACCCTGACCAGCGTGGCCAGTCGCCAGCGCCACACGCCCCAAAGCGCCGCGACGGCCAGGATCAGCGTGCCGACGCTGATGCCCAGGGCAGCCAGCGCGGCGTCGCCGGGCGATCTCACCCATGCCACCACGCAGGCCAGACTGATGGCCTTGGACGCGAAGTTCGGCAATACCAGCACCTTCATCCGTTCCAGGCCCTGGTAAAGCCAGATCGGCGTCACGGCGTTCGCCACCACGCCCACGAACGCCGCGATCAGGATGGCCCTGTGTTCGCGCAGGTCCGGCGCCCACCACAACGCGCCAGCCAGCAATACCGCCGCCCCCAGCGTGAGCAGCAGCTTGGCCGCCATCGTCGCCGAAAACACCGCCGCGACTGCGGCCGGATCATCGCGCCTGAGCGATACCAGCCGTGTGGCCGACAGATTGTGGCCGTAGTCGGTCAGCAGGATCAGGTACTGCGCCAGCGCCTGGCAGTAGGCCAGCACCCCGAACTCGCGCACGCCGAGCTTGTGACCGAGGAAAGGCAACAGCACCAGGGGAAACAGATAGTTGCCGCCCTGGATCAGCAACAGATAGGTGGCGGTGGAGCGTATGGATGGCGGCATCGGGCGTGGGCCTTGGGTTCAGCGTGGACCGGCGGCCGGCAGGTTCGGGCGGCCGTACAGCGAGCGCGCGCCCGCAGGCGCCGTGCTGGCGGCCGGCCGCCCCAGGCACCGGAACACCAGCCACAGCAGCGCCAGCGGCACGAAATTGCGGCCGCTGAACAGGTTCGGCACACGCAGGATCTCCATCAGCGACACCAGCAGCACGGCATGGGCACAGCACCAGAATCCGTTGCCGGCGCGCCATCCCGCGTAGCTGCGGCCCAGCAGCCACCCCATCAGCGCAGCCTCCAGCAGCGCGAACCCGCCCCACTCGTAGAAATGCACGAAGATGCCCGACGGGTTGTTGAACTCCGGATCGCCGAAGGTGTTGAGGAACATGCTGTATCCATCGTCCGCGCCGACCAGCGGGCGGAAGCTCTCGCCGATGATCGGAAACCGGATCAGCCAGTCGAATGTGAACGTCGGCGCCCCGGTGCCCCATCCCATGATCGTCAGCAGGCCCGCACCGTTGTTGATGGCCGTCGAGTAGTACAGGCCCAGCCGTTCCAGCGCGAAGTCGAAGATGTTGTCGTAGATGTTGACGTAGTACGTTTCCCACGACCGGTTGTATTCGTTCGCGATAAAGAAGCCGATCAGCGGCGGGATGGCGGCAAACGGCCCGAGTGCCAGCAGCGCCGCGCGCAGCGACCCGCGCGGCGGCCGCAGGCGAAAGCGCGCCATCATCAGGGCCCAGGGCAGCACCACTTCCACCAGCGCCAGCCGCTCGGCAAAAATGAAGCTGCGCAACAACGTCAGCACGAACAGCACGCCCAGGTAGGCGTGGTAACGGTTCAGGCCGCCCGGCGGGGTGCGGAAGATGACGAAGTACAGGGGCACGTAGGCTACCGACGCCTGGGTCAGCGTGCTGATGCCCACCACGCGCCCTTTCAGTTCGAGCACGTCGTAGGTACTGGCGGACCCGTTCAAATAGGAAAGCAGCACCGCCGGCCGGGCGATCACGCCGCCCATCATCACCACGTAGCCGATGCAGGCCAGCCAGAACAGCGCATCGAGCACCAGCGGAGACAGCGCCACCGGTGCGTCGGCGTCGCGTGGGGCCAGCACGCGCTCTCCCAGCGCACCGGCTGCAATGGCAAGCAGGAACAGCGCACCGGCCATCGCATAGGTGCCGTTGAAGTAGATATGGTCGATGGCCTTCTGATCGCCCAGCAGTTCCAGCGACACAAGCCCGTACAGCGGCAGGATGAAGCACAGGAGCAAACGCGCGGGATCGTCCCACCAGTAGCCGTCGTACGCGTTACGGGCGCCAGGTATCGTCATCGGTGCGCTCAGCTCGATGCCACCACCAGCGGTTCGGCCACCGGCAGGCCCGGTACCAAAGATGCCGAAGGTGCCGAATCTACCGCAGGTGGCGCGGCAACCGCATCCCGCGTCATGGCCGCATGCACCAGTGCCCGGAACTCCCGCCGGAACCGCTCCGGCGAGAACTGGAGCGCATTGCGGCGGCACGCCCCCGGCTGGAATGGCCCGCTTTCCTCGAACCGGCAAACCGCACGAACGATATCCTCGACGGTCTGGCGCGGAAAGAACACACCGGTGCGCAAATCGCGGTCACGGCTGTCGATGACCGTCTCGCGGGCCCCGCCCTGCCCCAGCGCAATCACCGGCGTACCGCAGGCCTGGGCCTCCACGGCGACGATCCCGAAATCCTCCTCCGCCGCAAACACAAAGGCCCTGGCGCGCTGCATGTGCGCCACCAGCACGTCGGCAGGCTGGTATCCCAGGATCCGCACGTTAGGCGTCGCCATCTCGCGGATGCGGTCCAGGTCCGGGCCGTCGCCGATCACCACCAGCTGCTTGTCCGGCATCGCAGCGAATGCTTCGACGATCAGGCTCACCCGCTTGTAGGGCACCAGCCGCGATGCCGTCAGGAAGAAGTCCTCGCGCTGCTCGCAGAGGCTGAACTGGTCGATATCGACGGGCGGATAGACCACGGTCGAGTCGCGCCCGTACACCTTGCGGATGCGCCGCGCCACATAGGCGGAATTGGCGACGAACACGTCCACGCCATGCGCGGTGCGATGGTCCCACATCCGCATGTAGTGCAGGATTGCCCGCGCCAGCCAGCTTTTCAGGCCGCGCGTCAGCTTCGACTCGCTCAGGTATTGGTGCTGCAGGTCCCATGCATAGCGGATCGGGGAATGGACATAGCTGACATGCAACTGCCCGGGCCCGGTGATCACCCCCTTGGCAACCGCGTGGCTCGACGAGATCACGAGGTCGTAGGCGGACAGGTCCAGTTGCTCCACGGCCAGTGGCATCAGCGGCAGATACGACCGGAACGACTTGCGCGCGCGGGGCAGCTTCTGGATGAAGGTCGTCGTCGCATGCTTGCCCTGCAGCGCCCCACGCTGTGCGTCGGGAAAGAAATCGACCACGCTGAACAGGTCGGCCTGGGGCCATACCTTCAGGATCTGTTCAAGTACCCGTTCGGAACCGGCATATGTGGCGAGCCATTCGTGGACGACGGCGACCTTGCCGAAGGCGGCGTCATCGGTGTCGTGCCGGGGGTTCATCGTTGTGGAAGGCATGGGGATATCTCGCCAAGTAGCCGCGCGGCGGTGTCGCGCCAGGAATACCGTTGCACATGGGCGTAGCCGCGCTGCCGCATTGCGTCGCGCAACGTGCCGTCCTGCATCACATGCGTAAGCAGCTCGCCGAACTCGGCCGGGCTGGTAGGTCGGAAATAGAGCGCAGCGGTACCACACGCCTCGCGCACCGAGGGCAGGTTCGACGCCAGCACGGGGCAGCCCAGCGTCATGGCCTCCACGGGCGGCAGGCCATAGCCTTCATACAGCGAAGGAAAGACAAAGCAGGCGGCATCGCGGAACAGTGCCTTCAGGTCGGCATCGTCGACATAGCCAAGCCGCGTGACCGGCGCCGCATCCTCGTTGTTCAGCGGCCGGAATACGCTTGCCGATCCGCCAACGATCACCACGTCGTAGTCGGCCCCATGCAGCATGCCCACGGCCTCCACCACCAACCGGAAGTTCTTGTGATAGCTGGCGCTGCTGACCGCCAGCACGTAGGGCCGGTCCGACAGCCCGAATTTTCTCCGGATGCCGGTCACCTCCGGCAGGCGCAGCATATGGTCGCCACTAAGCGGCAGCACGCCGATCTTCCGGCCCGGGATGCGATAGGCGTCCGCAATTTCCCGGCGCGAGAACTCCGATACGGTCAGCACCCTGCGTGCCACACGCCCGACCCACGGCGCCATGACCCGATACCACGAGCGGAACGCGCGCGAGTACGCCTGCGGCACGCGCACCGGCGCCGCATCGTGCATCACTGTCACCTGGTTCCGATACAGCAACGGCGCCGCATTGCACAGGTTCAGCAACAGCGCCCCACGCGCCGCCAGCGGCAGGCAGATCTGTTCCCAAAGCTGGCCGCTACGGCGCCCGATGGCATGCCCCACCGTGCGCACGTGCAGGTGGGGGAACTCGCCCGGATCGACTTCCACGCCTGGCGGCACGAGCAGTTCGAACGACAGGCCGGCCGTGGTGCGATCGTTATCGGCCACCAGCCGGTCGATGGCGCGCACTACCTCGTGCGCGAAGCGGTCGACCCCGGTGGCGCGCCGACCCAGGAAGCGCCCATTGATCGCAATGGTCTCTGGCATCGCGTGCGCTCCTAGTGGCCGGCCCGCGCGAGCGGGTTGGCGATGTACCGCACCACACGGTTGCTGAACGACGCCACCGGCAACAGGCAAAGCGTGGTCAGGCATCCCACCGCCACCTTCTTGCGCAGGCTCCAGAATGGATTGGCGACGATGGTGTGGAAATACCGTCCCGATTCATGCTGGAACCAGTGCCATCGGCGCGCCAGCGTTGCGCCGTACACGTGCTGCGCGAACCGGGCCTTCTCCACGGAGAAATCAAGCACGCCCGGCGGCAGGTGGATGCCGAGCCGATCCCTGGCAAGCTCGCGCAGGATCTGCCAGCGCCGTGCCGATTGCCGGGCGCCGGCCATTGCATCCTCGGCATTGGCGAGCGACAGGCCGCTGTCCTGTGCGTCGCCGCGCGTATGCCGGTGCACCCGGTAGCCGCCCAGCGCCACCTCGACCGCGCCGACGTCGCCCAGCAGCGCCACGCCGTAGATGGCGTAGAAATCCGCGCCATGCATGTTGTCGGCACCCACCGGCACCGGAAAGATGCGGCGCAGCGCATCCACGCGATACGCATTGCCCGAGCCGGGTGGCGACGGATACAGCCATCCGGCACGCAGCATCCGCCCGCAACCGTCGGCGCGAATCGACTGCGGCACCTGGACGCCGGTGGGCGCACCATCGGCCGTCATGACATCGAGCCGGTACTGCACCTTGACCGGGTCGCCCTTGGCGAAAGCCGCCAGAACCGTGGCGGCGGCTTCGGGATACAGCGTGTCGTCGGCATCCAGAAAGAGCACATACGGCGTGCGGACACGTTCGAGCGCATGGTTATATGCGGCTACCTGCCCGCCGTTTTGCTGGAACACGGCTTCCACGCGGGCGCCATAGCCCTCGATGATCGCGCGGGAGCCATCGGTGGAGCCGTCGTCGATCACCATGACATGCACGGGCGTGAACTGTCCCAGCGCCGAATCGATGGCGCCCGCCACGTACTGCGCATAGTTGTAGTTGGCAATCACGACGGTGAGCGCGGGCGATGCGATGGGGTCCGGCATGGTGGCCTCCGTGACGAGTGGGCGAGCTACAGCGAGTAGTCGGCGTGGAAGCCCAGCCGGCTGGCCTCGCCGTCGGCAATCGCGCGCTCCAGCAGCCGCAGCCGCGCGCCGGCGTTGCGGCGCTTGCCATACAGGCGTAGCAGCCGCAGGAACACGAAGCGGTTGAGCCGGTACATCAGTCCGGACGTGGACCAGTGGTTGCGATCGAACCAGGCCTGGTTGCGGCTGCTGTAGTAGGCGCGGAAATCGGACCCGCTCAGCAGCATGCATTCGAAGTGGTTCTTCCAGTTGCGCTTGACGTTCCAGGAGCCTTCCAGGTCTTCGAGCCGCGCGGCCGTTACCAGTGCGATACATCCGCCACGCGCCGTCAGCCGCCACGTGTACTCGGTATCGTCGGCGTACAGCACGAGTTCGGGCTCGGGCAACCCCAGGTCCACGTACATCTCGCGGTGTCCCAGCAGGCCGCCGTACGGCGCGAACGGCAGATGCACCACATCGGGAATCGCGTCGGGCCGCGGCCTTCCCCACGGGGTACGCCGCCAGATCTTGTAGGGGATGCGCCCCACGTGAAAGCCGAAGTAGCTCGACCTCGGCGGCATCGCCAGGCCCACCGGCACGCCCGCCGCGATGTCACCCTGGTGATCGGGGCGGAACCCGAGCACCGCCGCGCGGCGGCGACCCTGCTTGCGCGTGAGCAGGTCCAGTTGATGGCAGAGGACGTCGAGCGCGCCCTCGCATGGCGCGTTGTCGTCATCCATCAGCCAGATGTAGTCGGTGGTATCGCGTTCCAGCGCCCGGGCAATGCCCACCGCATAGCCGTTGGCCGACCCCGTGTTGGCGGCAAGCCGCACGACGGTGACGCGCTTTCCCCAGACGGCTTCCAGCGGTGACAGATCGGCACTGGCATTGTTGCTGACGACGATGGCGTGCGACACGCCTTCGCGCTCGAAACTGCGCCGCAGCAGCTCGGCACAGTAGTGCAGGCGGTCGCCGTAGGTGACGGTCACCAGCGTGATGCGCTTGTGGTGCAGGTGCGCCATGTCGGTTCTCCGTGTCAGGCTGGCGTGCCAGGATGGCCTTCGGTGGCGCCGTAGGCGTAGCTGTAGCGATGTAGCGCGCCGGTGAAGTCGTTGAAGATCACGCCGCGCACCGCGACACTGGCCTGGGCCAGCCGCCGCGTGCTTTCATCGATCTGCTCGACCGTGGTCACCCGGTGGCGCGCCACCATGAACACCGTACCGGCAAGGCGTCCAAGGACCAGCGCGTCGGCAACCGGCAGCAGCGGCGGGCCGTCGAGCACCACCATGTCGTATTGCGCGGCCACCCGCTGGACCAGCGCCGACAGCTCGGGCTGCAGCAGCAGTTCGCTGGGGCCGGCCGTAAGCGCGCCAGTCGACAGGAAGTCCAGACCGTGCGCCACACCACGCCGGATCGCGTCACCGGCTTCGCAGGTGCCGGCCAGCACCTCCGCCAGGCCGGGCCCGCGATCGACCCGGAAGCGCTTGTGCAGCACGCCATTACGCAGGTCGGCATCGATCAGCAGCACGCGCCGGCTCGACGCACCGGCCAGTGTCGCCAGGTTCGCCGCCACGAACGACTTGCCCACGCCCGCAGTGGGCCCCGTGATCAGCACCACGCGATTGGGCGCATCGCTGAGCGCAAAATGCAGCGTCGTCCGCACCGCGCGCAGGCTTTCGATGGCCGCGTCGGGCAGTTGCGCGTGGCCGCCGCGCAGGTGGGTCCGCGCCGTGCCAAGCGGCCCGGTCAGGCGGCTGCGCGGCACCGTCGCATAGACGGGAATGCCCGTGGCAATCTCGATCTCCTCGCGATCCTGCACTGTGCCCACGATACGACGACGCGCCATCGCCAGCACGATTCCCGCCAGCAACCCCGTCAGCAGTGAGCCCGCCACGGCCACGCCGCGCCGGGGCTTGATCGGTGTCTCGGGCGGAGTGGCCGGATCGATAAGCCGCACGTTCGCCACCTTGCCGGCCCGCACCAGCGTCAGCTGCTGGCGCGCGTTCAGCCGGTTCGTGTACAGCTCCGTATCCACCTGCATGTCGCGCTGCAGTTGCAGCACCTTCTGCTCGATCAGCGGCAACTGGCGCGTCCGCCCCTGCACGACGGACAACGCCGCCTGCGCCTCGCGCAACTGGCCGTCGATGGCCAGCAATGCCGGGTGCTTCTCGGTGTACTGCGTCAGCAGTTCCTCGCGCTTCTGGCGCAGGTCCACGAGCCGCGTCTCGGCCTCCACGCTCTGCTGCAGCAGCGCCCGGGCCTCCTGGCTGGTATCGACGGTACCCTGCTGGGCGCGAAAGGCGTTGTAGCGGCTTTCGGATTCCCCCAGCTGCTTCTTCAGTTGCGGCAACTGCTCGTCCAGGAAACGGATCGACTTGTCCGCTTCCTCTGACCGGCGGCGCACGTTCTGGTCGACATACTCCCTGCCGATCTCGTTGAGGATGCGCGACGCCTGGACCGGATCGACACTGTCCAGCGATACGCCGATGATGTTCGACTGCTTGCCGCGTTCACCAATCGCCAGCGTTTTCTGCAGCCATTCGGTGGTGGCGGTCTCGGAGTAGCGCTTCAGCGTGAAGCTGGCGCCGGGCTGCCCGTCCGCCGTGCGTACCAGCAGCGCCAGCGGCCCGCGCGGCGTATCGGCGCGCAGCAGCATGCCGACGCGGCCCTGCAGCGACACCACCGGGGCGCCGAACGTCGACGACAGCTCCAGGGTGAAGGCGCCGTGCTCGCCCAGCGTGAGCGTGAAGGGCTGGCCCTGATAGGTCGCGGGCACGTCGAAGGTGGTGACCTCGATACGTTCCTTGCCGTAGACGTGGCCGCCAATCGGGCGCGAATAGCCTTCGGCGCGCTCGGCCAGCCACCAGCCGATCACGGGCAGGTAGCGCGGCGTGACGTCGAGATGGAGCCGGAGCGCTTCCACCGCACGCGATACCACCATGCGCGAACTGAGGACCTGGATCTCGGACGTAGTGTCGGGCTTGATCTCGGGCGTGAGCTTCGGGTCTCCTGACATGGAACGGTTTTCGATGGTGCTCGGCTCCACCTGGATCAGCATGTCCGAGCGGTAGACCGGGCGCGTGAACACGGCATAGGCAATGCCGGCCAGCAGACAGGCCGAAGTCGTGCACACGATCAGCCAGCGGCTAGCCGCCAGCGTCGTCAGCGGGTTCATGGCACGCACCGCCGGGCGGGACGCAGGCTCATATGCCGGATTTGCCAGGTACGAGGTGTTCATGACCGAGTGTCTCCAGGAATTCCGGGGCCTAAGGCGCCAGCGCCCGGCTTGCCGTGGCGGTCTGCGCGGTCGGCAGGAGCAGGTTGACCACCCGGCTCCAGCGCACGAGCGACGATGTGTCGACAAACACCACGTCGTTCGCCTGCAGTGCAAACCCGTCGGCCAGTGCCATCGCCGAAGGGGTGCTGGCATCCAGATGGAAAACCCTGGGCTGCGTGCCGCCGTTGCCGCGCACCACATACACCTGCTGCGCATCGCCCGAGTACTGGCTCACGCCGCCCGCATCGCCCAGCGCCTGGTTCAGGCTCAGCTTGCCGTTGTTCATCGTCAGCGCGGCGTTGCGTGCCACCTCGCCAATCACGTAGACCTTGCTGTCGTTCGCGGCATAGACACGCACCAGATCGCCGTCGCGCAGCAGGATGTCAGACGGGTTCGCGCCTTTGGCGATCAGGTCTGGCAGGCTCACGCGCGCCGTTTGCTCGCCGCGCGTGACGGCAATCCAGGATCGATCCGCCGCCGAGCTGAACCCGCCGGCGCGATTAATGGCCTCTGGCAGCGTCATCGGCACGTCGTTGATGATCTGCAGGCCGGCCTGCTGCACGGCGCCGTCCATGTACACGCGCTTGCTGCGATACGCCTGGATGCGCAGCGTCACCTGTGGATTGCGTACGTACTCCGCCAGCCGCTGCGTGAGCCGGTCGCGCGCTTCGGCCTCGGTAAGACCCGCAACCGGCACCATGCCGACGAAGGCATACTGGACATTGCCGCGCGCGTCGACGGTGTACCCCGTGACCACGGCATTCGACCCCGATGTATCGACGCCGCTAGTCACCTGCAGCGCAGGCAGGTTCAGTTCGGGATGCCCCCAGACCACGATGCTGAGCACATCGCCGGGGCCCAGCACATAGGGCCGTGGCTTGTCGAACAGCGCGCGCACCTCGGGGGCGACCCCGTCGGGTTGCGCTGCGCGCTGCGACGCCAGCAGCGCGCTGTCGATCTCCACCAGGCTGTCGCGCGACACCGACTGCACGCCCTGCATCGGCGGCAGGCTGGTTACCGGCGCGGCGGACTGCGACGACTCCTGGCCCGGCTGGGGCGCCGGCGTGGTGGCCTTGTACGTCATACCAGGCGCCATGGCGCAACCGCCCAGGAAGTGCAGTACCACGCCCCAGAGCAGGACGGCAGCCAGGCGCTTGCGCCAGGGCAGGTCAGTATGCGCCACGACCATGGATCACCACGCCGATTGTCTTGAACAGGATCACGATGTCGCCGGCAAAGGTCCAGTTGCGAACGTAGGCCACATCGAGCGTCACACGCTTGTCGTAGTCGGCATCGTTGCGCCCGCTGACCTGCCAGAGCCCGGTGATGCCGGGCAGCACGCGCAGGTAGTACGACACCGAATCCCCGTAGCGTTCCAGCTCCTTTTCCACCACCGGGCGCGGCCCCACCAGGCTCATGTCGCCGCGCACCACGTTCCATAGCTGTGGCAGCTCGTCGATACTGGTCTTGCGGATAAAACGCCCCAGCGCCGTGACGCGCACGTCGTTGCGCAACTTGAAATCCTTCTCCCATTCGGCGCGTGCCGCCGGATCACTGGCGAGCAGCTCCTTGAGCACCGCGTCGGCATTGCGCACCATCGACCGAAACTTGAGGCAGCGGAATTTGCGGCCATCCATTCCGACCCGGGTATGACCGAACACGCACGGGCCGCCGTCGCGCATCACGAGCAGCGCCACAGTCAGCATCAGCGGCGACAGCAGGAGCAGCAGCACCAGTGCCGCGCCGACATCGAACGCGCGCTTGGCGGCATGGCCGTAGGCACCGGCGTAACGCTGGCCGGCTTGTTGTGCCGGTGCGAAGCCATCGGCCAGGCCCGGCGACAACGCCGGCGATGCGGCGGTAAAGCGCGTGGGCAGGATGCCCGATCTGGCAAGCAGTGACTTGATGAAGCGCATGGCGCCTTCTCCCGTGAGCCCAAGTTGACGATGGCGCGGTACTCAGGCGCAGCGCCCGTAGGTATCGGCGATGCGGACGATGTCGTCCTCGCCCAGATAGGCGCCCGATTGCACCTCGATGACTTCGAGCGGCAGCTTCCCGGGGTTCTCCAGGCGGTGCGTGACACCAATCGGGATATAGGTCGACTCGTTCTCGCTCAGCAGGAACTGCTCTTCGCCACGCGTGACGCGCGCCGTGCCCCGCACCACGGTCCAGTGTTCGGCGCGGTGGTGGTGTAGCTGCAGCGACAGCGATGCCCCGGGGTGCACGACGATGTGCTTGACCTGAAAGCGCTCGCCCTGATCGAGCGAGTCGTAGCACCCCCACGGCCGCTGCACCTTGCGATGGTTCTCGGCCTCGCTGCCCTGCTGCCTGGCAAGCCGTTCCACCAGCCCCTTGACGCCCTGCACCTGGGAGCGATCCACCACCAGCACGGCATCGGGCGTTTCCACGACGATCAGGTTGGTGGTGCCCACGCACGCCACCAGCCGGCCGTCGGCGTGGACATAGCACGAGGTAGCGCCTTCGTACATCACGCGGCCGCGCGCGGCATTGCCGTCGTCGTCCTTGTCGATGGCATCCCACACCGCGTCCCATGAGCCCAGGTCCGACCAGCCTGCCACCAACGGCACCACCACGCCCTGCACGCCGTCGGTGCGCGCCAGGTGCTCCATGACGGCGTAGTCGATCGAGTCGGACGGGATGGCCGCGAACGCCGTGGCATCGGGGTGGAAGTACGGGCCGTCCTGACGGCCCTGCCCGAAGGCACCGGCGCATGCCGCGTGCATGTCTGGCTGCAGGCGCTGCAGCGTGGCCAGCCAGGTGCTGGCGCGTACGACGAAGATGCCGCTGTTCCACCAGTACTCGCCAGACGCCACGTACTGCTGGGCAATCTCGGCGGCAGGCTTTTCGACAAAGCTGTCGATGGTGCGCGCCACGTCGCCCAGCGCCGCGCCGATGCGGATGTAGCCGTAGCCGGTATCCGCGCGGGTGGGCGGTACGCCAAGCGTCACGATGGCGCCCTGCTCCGCGAACCGGGCGGCATGCGCAACGGCGTAGCCAAACGCTTCTGTATCGGCGATGACATGGTCGGCAGGCATGACCACGAGGATGCCGTCTTCTCCCTGCGCGATCGCCAGCAGCGCAGCCAGTGTCAGGGCCGGCGCCGTGTTGCGGCCGGCGGGCTCGACCACGATCTGTGCCTCGGTGCCGGACGCCGCAAGCTGCTGCGCCGTCATGAACCGGTGCGGCTCGCCACACACGATGATCGCGGCGGGGTCAGCGTGGCGACCATCGCGCAGCACCGCCATGCGCCGCACCGTGGACTGCAGCAACGAATCGCGTCCGATCACATCGATCAGCTGCTTCGGATAGTGCTTGCGGGACAGCGGCCAAAGCCGAGTGCCCGCGCCCCCCGCCAGTACCACGGGGCGGATCCGCAGCGTGCTCTGTACGCCGCCACACGTGACGGCGGCATGGGAAGGGAGATCGGCGGGGGCAGTGATAGGCATCCTGGGCTCCTGTTCGGGCAGCGCGAACGGCATAAAACCGTTTTGCTGCACCGAAGCATAGATGCGCAAAAATGCATCAATTACCCGATGTCCGATAATGCAGAATATTTGACCGATGCAACTTGAAAACCGGTTTGAAAACGTATTTCCGGTGATACAAGGCCATTATGTCATCACGCCGTCTTGCATTTATGCGTGCACGATTCCCGTCCACGGTGCGCGAGTGCCCCGCAATGCAGCGAGGTGCCATCCGCCTTGCACAATGGCAGTGAAACCGCTGATTTGCCTGATATTTTTATCATATCCACATGCAGAAGCGGACAAACGCGGCGTAACAGTTACCAGAACTGATTCATTTCTGATAATCGCATTGCGCCGTATGCCGCATTTTTCAGTTGATTTTCAATGCTACCCGCGTCGATCGGCCAACATCACGTAAAAATCAGACACACGGCATTGTGCGTCGCCGCAAATTGGATATGATGCAATGCAATAGATTCGCCTTTCAATCGCCTTCGCAAGGGATGGACACGCCATGGATCACCTTGTCGAGATGCCTGCGCCGACCCGCCCCCCGGGGCCCTTTATCTTCGCCGGACATGCCCACACGCAACGCATTGGCCTGCTGTTGTTCGATGGGTGCTCGCTCCTGACCGCAGGCATCATCGCCGAGGCGTTCCGCGTGGCCAACGAGCTTGAACTGCAACGCAACGGCCGGCCGTTCTACCAGCTGTCATTACTGTCCTACCGCGGCGGCAACATCGCGTGCTCGTCGTCGGTGCGCATCTGGACACAGGGTCTCGACGCGGCGGGCCAGCGAGGTTTCGGGGCCGTGTTCATCGCCTGCAGCGAGCGCGAACCCGCAAGCGAGCGCGATGCCCGCGTGTCCAGCGCCATCATGGAAGTCAGTGCTTCGGCGCTGGAACGCAGCACGCGGGGCCGCGAGCTGCTGGCGCCACGGGTATCGCGTGCCGGGGCGGCTAGCGGCCAGGAAGGGGGCGCCGGCGCGTCCGCGTCGGTCTTCTGGTGCCGGGGCGGCACGGACCATGCGCCCGAAGTCATGCCGTCGGCCGTCGACATGGCGCTCGCCCAGATCGAGGCAGACCTGGGCCCCGAGGTGGCAGGCGAGGTGGCCCGGCAACTCGATCCGCGCCGCGAGACGATACCCGAGATCGAGCCCTACGACATCGACGACACGCCAGACCTGTCGGCCGCCACGGCCAACAAGATCCTGGCCTCGGCGCGCTGGATCGCCGAGCACTACATGGAACCCATCTCGGTTGCCGATGCCGCGCGCTTTGCCGCGATGAGCGAGCGCAACTACCTGCGCCGCTTCAAGTTCACGATCGGCGTGACGCCGTCGGAGTACCTGTTGCAGACGCGGCTCGACATGATTTGCCAGTTGCTGGTCAAGACAACCCTGCCGGTGGACAAGATTGCCCGGCGCTGCGGCATGGGCAACGGCGACCGGCTCGGCAAGATCTTCCGCAAGCGGTTTGCATTGTCGCCCACCGAGTATCGGAACCAGGTGCCGGCGGGCCCGGGGCCGGATCCCACCTCAACCTGAGGAGTGCTGAGCATGCGTAACGAACTGCTTGACCTGGCCAAACTCGACTGGATGGCACGCGAACTCGCCGAGCCTTACAAGTCCGCCCCGCCCTTCCCGCATGCCTGTATCGACGACTTCCTTGACCCGGACATCTACCGCGAAGCCAGCGACGCTTTCCCGAGCCGGAAGGAAGGCAGCTGGTTCAAGTATCAGTCCGCTGCCGAAAACCTCAAGCTCCAGATCCAGGACTTCTACGCCATTCCGCCCGCCCTGCGCGCCTTGATCGTCGAACTGAACGGTCCTGGCTTCATCCGTTTCCTGGAGACGCTGACCGGCGTGCGCGGGCTGGTGCCCGATCCTCACCTGCATGGTGGCGGGCTGCACCAGACGCTGCCCGGCGGGCATCTGGGCCTGCATATCGACTACAACTGCCACCTTGAATGGAAGCTCGACCGGCGGGTAAACGTACTGTTCTACCTGAACGACACCTGGGAGGACAGCTGGGCCGGCCATCTGCAACTGTGGGACGAGAGCGTGCAGCATTGCGTGCAAAAGATCGCGCCCATCGGCAACCGGCTGGTTGTCTTCAGCACGAACGAATGTTCCTGGCACGGGCACCCCGTGCCGCTGGCCTGCCCCCAGGGCGTCACGCGGCGTTCGATCGCGCTCTACTACTATTCGAACGGCCGCCCCGAGGACGAGGTGGCCGACGTTCACACGACCCGCTTCCAGGCGGCACCCGGCGCCCGTTTTCCACTGACTGCACGTGACATCCTGACCGGCATTACCCCGCCTTACGCCAAGGCGCTGGCGCGACGCATCGTAGGCCGCTGACCGGCGCGAGGGAGCTCACATGTCATCCATACTTGTCACCGGTGGCGCCGGCTTCATCGGTGCCAACTTCGTGCTCGACTGGTTGCGACGTCCGGCCACCGATCCCGCCAAGGCCGACCGCGTCATCAACGTCGACAAGCTCACCTACGCCGGAAACCGCCACAGCCTAAGCGAACTCGACGGCGACGCGCGCCACATCTTCGTCCAGGCCGATATCGGCGATCGGGCGGCGATGGACAGCCTGCTGGCCCGGTACCACCCGCGCGCGGTCATCCACTTTGCGGCGGAAAGCCATGTCGACCGGTCCATCCGGGGGCCGGCGGCCTTCATCGATACCAACATCGGCGGGACCTATACGCTGCTGGAAGCCGTGCGCGGCTACTGGAGCGCCTTGCCCGACGCCGAACAGGCGCGCTTCCGCTTCCTGCACGTGTCCACCGACGAGGTGTTCGGTTCCCTGGGGCCCACCGACGCGCCGTTCTCCGAGACCACCAGCTACGCGCCAAACAGCCCCTACTCGGCGTCGAAGGCGGCCTCCGACCATCTCGTACGCGCCTGGCACCACACCTATGGGCTGCCCGTCCTGACGACAAACTGCTCGAACAACTACGGCCCGTACCAGTTTCCGGAAAAACTGGTGCCGCTGATGATCGCCAGCGCGCTTGCGGGACAGCCGCTGCCGGTGTACGGCGACGGCGCAAACGTGCGCGACTGGCTCTACGTAGGCGACCACTGCGCGGCGATCCGCGAAGTGCTGACGCGCGGGCGAGTCGGCGACACCTACAACGTGGGCGGCTGGAACGAGAAAACGAACCTCGAAGTCGTCCACGCGCTGTGCGACCAGCTCGACGCGCTGCAACCGCGCACCGCCGGCTCCTATCGCGAACAGATCCGCTTCGTCAAGGACCGCCCCGGCCACGACCGCCGCTACGCAATCGATGCCCGCAAGCTCGAACGCGAACTGGGCTGGCGCCCCACCGAAACCTTCGAAACCGGCCTGGCCAGGACAGTCGCCTGGTACCTCAGCAACCAGCCATGGGTACGTGCCGTCATGTCGGGCGAATACCGCAAATGGGTGGAGACGCAATATGCCGCGTGACAACCCTGGAGGCGCGCCATGACCATGAACCTGATCCGCACCGCGATTCCCGATGTCCTGATTTTCGAGCCCAAGGTATTTGGTGACGAGCGTGGCTTCTTTTTCGAGAGCTTCAACGGCATCGAGTTTGAAGCCGCCACCGGGTTGAAGCGTCATTTCGTCCAGGACAATCACTCGCGGTCGGCCCGCAACGTCCTGCGCGGGCTGCACTATCAGATCCGGCATCCGCAAGGCAAGCTCGTGCGCGTGGTGTCGGGCGAGGTATTCGACGTGGCCGTGGATCTGCGCAGCAGTTCGCCTACGTTCGGACAGTGGGTGGGCGAGGTGTTGTCCGCCGAGAGCAAGCGTCAGCTATGGATTCCGGAAGGCTTCGCGCACGGGTTTCTCGTGCTGTCCGACCATGCGGAGTTCGTCTACAAGACCACTGACACCTGGTATCCGGAACACGAGCGCTCGCTGCTCTGGAACGACGGGCGGATCGGAATCGACTGGCCGATTGCCGGCACGCCCGTGCTGGCCGCGAAGGACGCGGCAGGCCGCACGCTCGACGAAGCCGAGGTGTTTGCCTAGCTCACGTTTGCCGCCCACGTGTTGCCCGGGGCGGCCTGTTCAACCATGCGTACTACCCGTGATGCTCTTCATGGTGATCGTCGTGATGGTCGTCGTGATGATGATCATGGTCATGCGGATGATGGTGACGATTCCATTCATCGCGGCCCCACCAGCGGCGGCCGTCCCAATAGCGGTCGCCGTGCCAGCCAATCACCACGGCCGGTCCGGCAACGACTACCGGCGCGCGCTCGTAGACGGGTGCCGGGGCTGGCTCGACGTAGACGGGCGCCCCGCGTTCATCCACATACTCCCGGGCCATGGTGACGGTAGACGCCGCAGCGGCCAGCAGGCCCAGGGTGAGGCAAGTTGCGTAGTGTCGTGACATGATGCACCTCATCGGACAAGGAACTCGATACCTTCAATCTACGGCGGCCGGCGTGCATATCCCCTGCGACCGAGGCTGAAACGGGTGTCCATCCGTGTCCTACATCCCATTGGGTCGGCGCGGTGGATAGCGGGCATAACAGGCCAGGTACGCCATGGCATACCTGGCCCGACGCATGGTTGTCGTCACCTGGCATCGGTTGACGCAGGGCCGCCGTACGGGGCCTTCCCCATACCCATATGCCGAATCGTTCGTTTGGCCGCAGGCGCGACGCGGTTAGACTGACGCCCCCTCTTTGCATTCGAAGCATCTTCATGGCGTTCCCGATTCCCTCTCGCGTTGCACTGGCCCTCACATTTGGCGTGGCGGCCGCTGCGTCTGCCGGCTCCGCTTTCGCCGATACCTATCCGAGCCGTCCAATTCGCCTGGTGGCACCGTTTCCGGCGGGAGGCGCCACTGACGTGCTGGCGCGGTTGCTGGGCAAGCAGATGGGCGAGCGCCTGGGGCAGCCCGTCGTCGTGGAAAACAAGGCCGGTGCCGGCACGATCGTCGGGGCCAGCTATGTGGCAAAGGCGGCGCCGGACGGCTATACGTTGCTGCTCACCGCGGGCACCACGACATTCACGATCAACCCGGCGCTGCAGAACAACCTGCCGTACGACCCGGTGAAGAGCTTCGAGCCGATCGGCTTTGCCACGCGCCTGCCCCTTGTGCTGATTGCCAATCCAAAGGCACAGATCGGTGACCTGAAGCAGCTGATCGCCAAGGCCAGGGCCGAACCCGGCAAGTACAGCTATGGATCGTTCGGCGAAGGCAGCACCGCGCATTTCGCGGGCGAACTGATGTGGTACAACGCCGGCATCAAGCTGGTGCATGTGCCATACAAGGGCAGCGCGCCGGCCATGAACGACCTGATCGGCGGCCAGATCCCGCTGGCCATCGATACCGTGACGGCCGCCGCGCCGCAGATCAAGGCGGGCAAGGTGAAGGCACTTGCAGTGACCACGGCGCGACGCTCGGCGCAGTTGCCCGACGTGCCGACGGCGGCAGAAGCAGGCATCGCCGGCGTAGACGTCGATGCCTGGTCGGTACTGGCGGCGCCGCGCGGATTGCCGGCCGACGTGAAGCAGAAGCTGACGAAGGCCCTGGCCGATACGCTTGCCGATCCCACCGTGCGCCGACAACTGATCGAAGCCGGCTTCGAACCGCGTTATGGCACCCCGGCCCAGGCAGAGGCCCAGATCGAGACCGAACTGCCGAAAATGCGCGCCATCGCGCGACGTGCAGGCATCAGCAGCCAGTAACGCTGCATATTTCCCGGGGCCGCGCCGGATGGCGGCGCTGACCCAGCCTGCCTGGCCTGCCTGTCAGGAATTGCCGTCTTCGCCCGGTGGATCGCGAAAGTGCTGCTGCACGAGCCTGGCGGCGGCCTCCCAGAGCCCCGGGGCACCAAGCTCGATGGCCGGCCCGTAGCGGGCAACCACCTGCGCTTCGTCCAGCCCCGGCGCTATCCATGTCCCGCCGCCCGTGGCGACGTTGTGAAGCAGCGGCTGGAAGCGGTCCAGCGCCTTGGCGAACTTCGCGTCGCCGCTTTCCGCCGCCTCAAACTCCGTCCACAACTGGTGAAATTCCTCTGCCTGCGATGCCGGCAGCAACCAGAAGATGCGCTGGGCGGCCCGCTGCTCGCGCTCGGCCTGGTCGGCATGCAGCGACGGATCATGGAGCGGCGTGTCGCCGGCATCGATCTCCACGATATCGTGGAGCAGCAGCATCTTCACGACGCGCACCACGTCAACGGGCGCTGCGGCATGCTCCGACAGCACCAGCGCGTACATCGCCAGATGCCAGGAGTGCTCGGCACTGTTTTCGCGACGCGACCGGTCAATCAGCGGCGACATCCGCACAACGCCCTTGAGCCGGTCGATTTCCCGAAGAAACGCCAGCTGACGTTCCAGGCTGGAAAGGTTCACGGCGATGTCCCGTCCGGTTCGTCTTCAAGCAGGTGTCCGTAGGCGTCGATCTCCTTCTGGGTTCGCGCCTCGCTCGCGGCGATCTTTTCGGCCGTGATTTCACCGTCCACGAACTCGACCGACACTCTCCGTACACGCGAATCCTTGTCGACAATGCCCTGCAGCACCTTGTCGAACAGTTTCTCCCCTGCCCTGAGACCCAGTGCCTGCGGCACCAGCACCTTGACCAGCAGGATTTCGTTGTCGCCCGAATCCTTTGCCACCTCGGCGATGGCGGTCCTCAGATAGCCCTTGAGCTTGAGAACACTGAGGTTGCCGGGGATCGCCACGTGCGATACCCGAATCCGTTTCTTGTCCATTCGTCACTGCCTGACTGTCATTTCAACGCGCCGAATATAACTTACGGCGGCAGATGCGCGGGGCTCCGCCGGCTGGCGGCATCTTCATTAAGCATTCTTAACGGAAGATGCGGACGAGAATCATTATCATTCGGATCTCATTTGTCATGACCGGATTGGCAGATCGCCGGTTCCGCCCCCGAATGCGTCTGAAAACCCTTGCCGTCGTTGCCGGCACCCTCCTTTACGCAGCGCCGCAGGTACGAGCCCAGCAGGCCGGATCCGGCGATCCGCTTCCGACCGTCGTCGTCACCGGCACCCGAAGCGAGAAGACGCTGGACGAAACTCCAATCCGCACGGAAGTGGTGGATCGCCAGGAAATCGAGCGCACCCATGCGCGCACGCTCAAGGATGCACTTGAGAACGTGCCCGGCCTGCAGCTGCGCGAGATCCACGGCAAGTCCGGTTACGAAGTGACGCTCCAGGGCATGACCAGCGACCAGGTGCTGATCCTGATCGATGGCCTGCCGATCTCGGCCAGCACGGGCTCCACCGTCGATGTCTCGCAATACCTGCTGACCGAGGTCGACCACGTGGAGGTGGTCAAGGGTGCCAGTTCCGCGCAGTACGGCAGTTCGGCGATGGGCGGCGTCATCAATGTGATCACGCGCCCGATTGCCAAGGGATTCTCGGGTGCCGTCACGGCCGACGCCGGCAGCTACGGCGCGCAGAATGCCGACGGCTCGCCCGGCGCCCTGCACGGCAATGTCCGGCTGGAAGGCGGCACCGAGCAGATCCGGGCCCGCATCAGCGCCGACGCGCTCGACAACAAGGGCTTTGCCGTCGACCCGGACGGCTGGACGCGTCACGGCGACAAGATCAGGCGTGAGCAGTACGCGGGACGGCTCGAATGGCTGCCCAGCCAGGCTGGCAACTTCTGGTTCGACGCCAGCGCCTATCGCGAGACCGACGAACAACGCTACCAGTACTACGCGCCGCCCAACTACGTGCCGCAGCGCAAGACCGAGGACATCGACCGCAACCGGTACACCTACGGCGGCCAATGGCGTTTCGACAACGGCGTGCGGGCCCGGCTGGCCGGCGTGCATGAAACCTACGACAGCACGTCCCGCGAATACTCGAACGGTTTCGAGACCTCGGTCCGCAATTCGGCACAGCAGACCGATCACGTTTCGGCCCAGTTCGACCTGCCAGCCTGGTATCGGCAGCTCTGGCAGTTTGGCGGCGACTTCCATCGCGAAACCCTCGACCAGTCGGTCAACGGCACGTCGGAACTGGCCGGCACCGGCAGCGCCGAGCGCCAGGCGGGCGAGCTCTACCTGCAGAACGACATCATCTTCAACGAAACCTGGGAGATGATCGTTGGCCTGCGCGGCCAGCACGATTCCGACTTTGGCAGCCACTTCGCGCCCAAGGTGGGCGTGCGCGCCAACCTGCTGTCGAACGACACCTGGAAAGGCGTGCTGCGCGCCAACTACGGCCAGGGCTATCGCGTACCGAACCTCAAGGAACGCCACTACCTGTTCGACCACAGCTCGCTGGGCTACATCGTGCTGGGCAACCCGAACTTGAAGCCCGAATCGTCGAACAGCTTCCAGCTGGGCGGCCAGCTGAGCTGGCGCGACCGTGTGACGCTCGACGCCAATCTCTTCTACAACCGCGTGACGGACCTGATCCAGACCGACATGACCAACTTCACCATGGTCAACGGCATCGCGGTCTACACCTACCGCAACGTGGCGCGGGCCAGGACGCAGGGCATCGAGACGTCGCTGCGCTGGCGCGCCACCAACCAGCTGAACCTGACCACGGCCTACACGTTCACCGACACCGAGGATCTCGACACGGGCCTCGAGCTGACCCGCCGGCCGCGCCACATGGGCCGCGTGGGCGCCGACTGGCGCGTCTTCCCCTCGACGGAGCTTTCGGCCCGTGCGCGCTTCCAGAGCAGCGAACTGACCGATTCGGCCACCGGCGCCCGCTCGCCGGGCTGGGGCACGCTGGACCTGGTGCTGAACCAGAAGATCGGCCGCAACGTGACCGCTTTCGCCGGCGTGAACAACCTGTTCAACCGGCAACGCGATTTTGCCAATGCCAGTGACTTCGGGCCCGTGGCGGGGCGCTTTATCTACCTGGGCGCGCGGTTCAACGTCGACGTCGCCCGCTAACGAGAAATCAAACGGGGAAGCACTCATCATGATCCACGAGACTCTTGCACTGCACCGCCGCCCGCTGGGCGCCCTCGGCGCGGCCGCGCTGGCACTGATGCTGGCTGCATGCGGCGGCGGCGATGGCGGTGGCACGACCACGACCGGCAGCACCAGCGGCGGCAGCACGGGCGGCGGCACTAGCACCACGCCTGCCTCCACTTCGGCATTCACGCAGACGGCCGAATGGACCTTCGCGCTGCCGGCGGCCGGCAACTCGCTGTGCTATGACTTCAACACCAAGGCCGAGGCCGCCTGCACGGGCACCGCCTGGGACCTGAAGGTCAAGACCGATACCGGCGGCCGCACGGCCAAGCTGTGGACCAACAGCGGCACCAGCGGCACCGGCAACGGCGGCGCCTTCGGCAGCCCGTTCGACCATACCTGGACCGCGCTGTCGGCCTGGAAGAACGCAACCATCGATCCGGTCAACGGCGCCCTGCCGGCCACGGTATTCCTGAAGGACTCGGCCAGCGGCGTGTTCGCCAGCACCAATGACATCGGCTCGGCCGTGTTCGAATACGGCGTGACAGGCGCGGCCACCGATCACCTGCTGTATCCCACGTTCCGTACCTTCGTGATCACCACCAACAGCGCGCTGGCTGACACCACGGGCACGTCCGCGGCACCGGTCTTTGCGCTGCAGGTCACTGGCTACTATGGCGGCACGGGCGGTACCACGTCCGGTTATCCAAGCTTCCGCTTCGTCGACCGCAGTGCGCCAGGCAACGTCTACACCGCCCAGGTCAATGCATCGGCAGACTGGGTCTACTACGACCTGATCAACCGCACCGAAACCACGGCCTCGGGCACCTGGCATATCGCGTTCAACCGCTACAACGTCAAGCTGAACGGCGGCGAATCGGGCACCGGCACGGTGGCAGGCTTCCTCGGCAAGACGCCGGCCGGCTTCTACGATGCGTCGAACAAGCCGGTGGCGTCGGCGTTCACCAGCGCCACCAACGTCAGCACCACGCTGGCCGACCTGACCGCAGCCGACATGAGCCTCCCCACGGCTGCCACACAGTGGTTGAAGGATTCGACGGCCTCGGTGCTGAACCCCACCTACACCGGCGCCTATCCGAACCCGCTCAACTACGGCTGGTATTCGTACTTCCCGACCGCTGCGGCTGCCGCCGCCAACGGCCTGCCGGCGGTGGCGCACCTGATCAGCGCCAATCCCGACGCGGGCGGCCTGATTCGCGGCGGAGAAGGCGCCACGTATGCGCGCTTCCACCTGACGAAGATCGTCTACGCCGATCCAAACTCGAACAGCAGCCAGCAGACCTGGACGATCAACTTCGACGTCCAGCCCTGATCCGGCCCGACTGAACGAGCCACTACCCGCGACAACCAGCCACACGCATGGACATGGAACAACAACGCTCCGAGACGCTGCGCCAACGCCACCAGGCATTGGTGGAAGCCCACCCGAAACTACGCATCCGCGACCGCGCCCAGCGCCTTGGCGCAAGCGAGGCCGAACTGGTCGCGGCAGGATGCGGCGTGGCCGTGCGACAGCTCGGCGGCACGGCGCAGCAGTTGTTCCGTGATCTCGGCACGCTAGGCACGGTGATGGCGTTGTCGCGCAACGACCATGCCGTCCACGAGCGGCACGGGCAGTACCAGGGCATCGAGGCTGACGGCCCCGTCGGCATCGTACTCGGGCCCGATATCGACCTGCGCATGTTCTTCGGCAACTGGCGGTACTTCTACGCCGTGACCGAGAGCGGCCGCGACAGCCTGCAGTTCTTCGACAAGGCGGGCGAAGCGGTGCACAAGGTCTACCGCACCGATGCAACCGATTCCACGGCATGGCAGGCTTATGTCGACCGCCATGCCGTGGCAACGGATACACCGGTCACCGTCGAACCGGTCGTGGCAGCCGCCGATGCGGAAGCCCCTGCGGACGCCGACGCCTTGCGTGCCCACTGGCTTGGGCTCAAGGACACGCATGACTTCTTTGCGATGCTGCGCCAGTACAAGGTGTCGCGCCTGGGCGCCCTGCGCGCGGCCGGCAATGACCTGGCCCAGCAGGTCGGCAATACGGCGGTCGAGACCGTGCTCGGCCGCGCCGCCGAATCCGCGCTGCCAATCATGTGCTTTGTCGCCAACCGGGGCATCGTGCAGATCCACACTGGCCCGGTGCACAAGCTGGTACGCACCGGGCCATGGTTCAACGTGCTCGATGCATCGTTCAACCTGCATCTGAACACCGAGGCCGTGGCGTCGAGCTGGGTCGTCAACAAACCCACGGTCGATGGCTGGGTGACTTCGCTGGAGCTCTACAGCGCCAGCGGCGATCTGATCGTGCAGTTCTTTGGCGAGCGCAAGCCGGGCAAACCGGAACTGGGCGCCTGGCGCGCACTGCTGCAATCGCTCTGCCCGGTGGCGCTGGCCGCCTGAACGTTTTCCGGAGTTGTCGATGAAACTGCTGCGCTCTGCGCTGTTGTCCCTGCTGTGCGCGGCAGGCCTGACCCACGCCGCACCACCCGCCCGTGTAGTCGGCCTGGGCGGCGCGGTCACCGAAATCATTTACGCGCTGGACGCGGAAACGACACTTGTCGGCTCCGATTCATCGAGCATCTACCCCGCTGCCGCGCTGAAACTGCCCAAGGTGGGTTACTACCGCGCGGTTTCGGTCGAAGGGCTCGCCAGCCTCCGGCCAGACCTGGTGCTGGCTGCCGACCAGGCTGGCCCGCCCCAGGCGATGGAACAGATCCGCAAACTGGGCAGCAAGGTTGTGATGCTGCCTTCGGCCCCCACACTCGCGGCGCTGGAGCAGCGCATTCTCGGCACCGCCACGGCGCTGGAAATTCCGGAACGCGGACGCGCACTGGTCGACCGCCTGCACACCGAACTGCGCGCAATCCGGCCGGCCAGCCAGCCGGTGCGCGTGCTGATCGTCAGCAGTCATACCGGCAAGATGCAGGGAATGGGCACCGACACCGCCGGCGACGCCATGCTGACGCTGGCGGGCGGTACCAACGTGCTGGCCGGCCAGACCGGATTCAAGCCGTTTTCGGCCGAGGCGGCGGCGGCCCTGAAGCCGGACGTGATCGTGACCACGACGATGTCGGTGAGCGCCAGCGGCAGCCCCGATGCGTTCCTGGCCCAGCCCGGCCTCAACGCCACCCCCGCCGCCCGCAACCGGCGCATCGTCGTCATGGATGATCTCCTGCTGCTGGGCTTCGGCCCCCGGCTGCCGGAAGCGCTTCGGCTATTGCAGACGGGGCTCGCCACGCCGCAAACGGCGTCCCGCTGATGCGCGGTCATCGACTGGGCATCTTCACCACGCTCTGCGTGATGCTGGTGCTGGCCGCCCTATGGACCGCCTCCAGTGGCGCGCTGCCAATTCCGCGCGGCCGGCTGCTGCCGTTGCTGTGGTCGCATGCTGCGGACGGCGACGACGCGATGTGGCGCAACGTGCTGATCGAAGTGCGGTTACCGCGCATCGTGCTGGCGATCACGGTAGGCGCCGCGCTGGCGCTCTCCGGTGCGGTCATGCAGGCACTATTCCGCAATCCGCTGGCCGAACCGGGCCTGATCGGCATATCGCTGGGCGGCGCGGCAGGCGCTGTGGCAGCCATCGTGCTGGGCGCGGAGGGCCTGGCGGGCATCGCACCCGCCGCGTTCATCGGCAGCCTTGCGGCAACGTCGTTTGCCTACCGGCTTGGCGCGCGGCGCGGAGGCATGGCCAACCTGCTGCTGGCGGGAATCGCGATCAATGCCATTTGCGCCGCCATCGTCGGCTTCTTCACCTACCAGGCCAGTGACGTGCAGCTTCGCAACCTCACGTTCTGGAACATGGGCAGCCTCGCCGGCGCCACGTGGCCGATGCTGGCGTGGCTCGTGCCACTGGTGGCCGTGCTGTGCGCGCTGCTGCTGCGTGACTGGCGTGCCATGAATGCCCTGCTGCTGGGCGAGCGCGAAGCCCAGCACCTTGGCTTTGACCTCAAACGGCTGCGCCGCCGATTGATCGTGCTGACCGCCCTGCTGGTCGGCCCCATCGTCGCGGTCACTGGCACGATCGCGTTCGTCGGCCTCGTCGTGCCACACCTTGTGCGCATGCCGCTGGGCGCCGACCACCGCTGGCTGTTGCCGAATACGCTGGCCGGCGGCGCAATCGCGATGACACTGGCGGACTGGCTTTCCCGCATGGTGGTGATCCCGGCCGAGCTGCCGATCGGCATCGTGACGAGCCTGGTGGGCGGGCCCTTCCTGCTCTGGATGCTGACGCGAAAAGGAGCCTGACGTGCTGGTCGCAAGCCATCTCAACTGCAGCCGTGGCCGCAGGCAGGTGCTGTCCGGCATCGATGTCAGCCTGCTTGCCGGCGAGGTGCTCGGTATCCTTGGGGCGAACGGCGCGGGCAAGAGCACGCTGCTGGGCGCACTGGCCGGCGAGATCGCGGTCCCGGCCGCAGCGATCTCGCTGAACGGGCATGACCTGGCCGACTGGCCCGTCAACGCCCTGGCCAGGACACGTGCCGTGCTGCCTCAATCGCCGGGGCTGCACTTCGATCTCGACGTGACCGAGGTGGTCGCCATGGGCGGCTACCCGTTCCCGGAGCTGGATCGGCCTGCCCTGGATGCGCTGATGCGCCGCGCGCTCGGTCTGGCCGATGTGACACACCTGGCCCACCGCGACTACCAGAGCCTGTCAGGCGGCGAGCAACAGCGCGTGCAGTTTGCCCGCACGCTGGTGCAGACGCTGGCCTGCCGAGCGCCGGACAGCTACCGGGCCCTGCTGCTTGACGAGCCGATTTCAAGCCTGGACCCGCGCCATCAGCTGCTGCTGCTCGACAGCGTCAGGACATTGAGTCGAACCGACGGACTGGCCGTGCTCGTGGTGCTGCATGACGTCAACCTGGCCGCGCGCTGGTGCGACCGGCTGCTTCTGCTAGAAAACGGCCGCGCCGTGGCATGCGGCACACCCGCCGAAGTGCTGACAGAGGCCAACCTGGCAAGCGTCTATGGCATACCGGCCAGGGTCATGCCATCGCCCGTCCACGCGGACGTGCCTTTTGTCGTCTTCGGATGACGTTGGCCGCCAGACGCCGCTTGCCGTCATTACCCAAGCCGCTACCCAGACCCGGAGTTTCCGCATGACATCGTTCCTGCAGCAGATCCTGCAAGACACGCTCGCGCCCGTGCCGGGTTCAATGCGCCTTGCGGCGTTGGTGCTGACGCCCGCGCTGCTCTGGGTTGCGGTGTCCGACCTGCTGTATCGCCGCATCGGCAATCGTCCGGTCCTGGCGCTGCTCGTCTTGTGGCTGATTCAGCTTGCGTGGATATGCGTGCCTGGCGGGCAGGCGCCCGCGTGGCCGGAGATCGTCCGCAGCGGCGCCGCGGCGGCAATCGTGCTGGTGGCGGGGTATGCCCTGTTTGCCATGCGATGGGTCGGTGCGGGCGACGTCAAGCTGATGGCGGTACTTTGCCTCTGGCTGGGGCGCGAGGTTGCGATGTTCCTGCTGGTAACCTCTCTGGCCGGCGGCGCGCTGGCCCTGTGCATGCCAATCCTGCGCAGGATCGAGCTGATAGCGGCACGGTGCATCGAACGGCTCGGCACATGGCTGCCCGTGGCGGTACCCACACCGATGGCGCTGCAGGGGCATTCATCGCCTGGCATTCCCTATGGATTCGCTATCGCCGCCGGCGCGGTGTTCGTGATGTTCCGGCACTGACGGTCATGGATCCGACCCGCTTTCTTTCGCGGCCGCACGCGCGCCCAAACTCGCGCCTGCCCTCCCGCACTGCCGCCCGCGGCGCGCTCGCCGTCGAGGCCGCATTTGCGCTGCCGGTGATCATCGCCGGCGCGATGATGTTCATCGAACTGGGCAACATCGGACTGACTATCGCCCTGGGCGGCACGGCACTGGAACGTGCCATCCACCCGCTGCACGCCGGAGCCGTCAATGTGGCCACGCCCGGACAGATGGAACAGCGGGTGCGGCTTGGCATGGCTGCAGCCTCGCATCGCCTGCTCGACGACGCCGATATCGCCGCCGTTGCCGTCGAACGCTTTACATCCCTCGATGCAATGGGTGCGGGCAGCACGCGCTGCGGCCGGAGCACCGCCAGCCGTACCGTGCCGGCGTGGCGCATTACGGTGGAAATCCGCAAGGACTTCATCACCCCGCTGCCGCGCCTGCTGGGCACAGGTGGCACGGCCTTCCGCTATCAGTATCAGCAGTGGCTTGACAACCTGCCAACGCCGACAACCAACATGAAGCAAGATTAACGTGTCATTGGCAACGCGATGACGTAAAAAGAAAGTCAGCACGCAGGCGTGCCCGTCATACGGCAACGCCGCTGATTCCACATTCGATTTCCGGAAGCATCCACGATGACCACCACCGAAGCGCACCCTTCGCTTTCTTCCCGGCTCAAGCATGAAACCGCCGCCCAGCACGAACGCATGCACGGGCTCATGGACGCGGCCAAACCGTTTGCCAGCCGCGAAGGCTATGCGCGCTTTGTCGCCGCGCAGTACCTGTTCCAGCGCGATATCGAGCATCTTTTTGCGGACCCGGCGGTGCGCGCCGCCGTGCCGGACATCGACGGCCGGGGTCGTGCCTCTGCATCGCAAGCCGATCTCGCGGACCTGTCATGGTCCGTACCGGAGGGCGATATCGCCAGTCGTGGCGTAGCCATGCCCGAGGCGCTGGGCTGGCTCTATGTCTCCGAAGGCTCGACGCTGGGAGCGGCGTTCCTGTTCAAGGCCGCCAAGGAAGAACTGGGGCTATCGGCCGAATTCGGTGCCCGCAACCTGGCGGCCTACCCTGAAGGACGTGCCATCGCATGGCGCAATTTCGTCGCGGCACTGGATAGCGACGCCGTGTCCGCACACTCGCACGACGCCGTGATCGCCGGCGCAAACGCTGCGTATGACCGTTTCGGGCGGTTGCTTGCCGACATGTTCGAAACCGCTTGAACCCGCCACGTGGCGCCGCCGGGCGCGCGCTACGGATAAGCGGGGATCGCTAGGTCTTGAGCGCGTCCTTGAGGCCGGTCCTGTCGCTCCAATGGCGGCGGTCCAGCAACAGCACGGCCAGCAGTCCATCGGGAACGTTCTCTTCCAGCGATAGCTGGGCGCCATGCAGCCTGGCGATGGCATTGACCAGCGCCAGGCCGAGCCCGCTGCCCGATGGCGAGTTGCCGCCCGACCTCCGGGCCGACGTTGCGCCCAGGCGCCGGAACCGCTCCACCGCCTGCCCGCGCAGCCCTGCCGGAATCCCCGGGCCGTGATCTGCCACGCCCAGCGCCATGCCGTCGCCACGGCGGCGCGCCAGCAACTGCAGTGTCTTACCCTCCGGCGCGTACTTGATGGCGTTTTCGAGCAGGTTCGACAACGCCTGGAACAGCAGCGCACGGTCGCCATATAGTTCGCGCCCAGGCTCCGCCTGGATCTGCAGCGCCATGCCGGACATCGACACCAGCGGTGCATAGTATTCGGCCAGGTCGTCCAGCAGCGCGCGCGCGTCGAACCATTCGAACGCATGCTCGCAGCGACCGGCCTCCACCTCACCGATGCGCAGCACCGCACGGACCATGCGCTGGATGCGCTCGCCTTCCTCAAGCGCGCCAAGCACGTCTTCGCGCATGGGATCGTCAACCTTCTCTGCCAGAGTTACCAGGCGGTTGTGCATGCGCGTCAGCGGCGTGCGCAGTTCGTGGGCCAGATGGCTGCTCACGCTCTTGACCTCTTCCATGAGCCGGTTCACCCGATCGAGCACGTGGTTGATGTCCTGCCCCAGCAGGTCGAATTCATCGCCATCGCGCCGGCATGGCACGGTGGCATCGCGCTCGCCGGTCACGTAGCGGCGCAGTGCGCTGCGGATGCGGTCCACCCGGCGCATGCTTTGCACGCTGGTATAGAGCCCGATCGCCAGGCTCGTCAGGAGGACCGCGAACAGTCCCGCTCCGGCCACCAGCGGAATCACGCGCAACCGCTCGCGCATGGGCAGGATGTCGTAGCCACTGAAGAACACGCCGCCGTCGGCAAGCGGCACCTGCACGCCGAACAGCTGCGCGAGCTTGGCGCTCGTTTCGCCCACCGTGACATTGCGCCACTGCAGATCGCACGGCGGCGCGCATTGCAGCGCGGACCTGACCTTCGCGTCGCCAAACAGCAGCCCGCCCGACGGCGACAGGACAAGCGACTTGCTGCCCTCGCGCTCGCGGCTGTCTTCCTGGGCCAGTGCCATGGCAAGCTGTCCTGCATCGGCAAAGTGGTGCCGGTGTTCCTGCGTGCGCACGTCGGCCAGCACCATGTCGCGCACGTGGCTGTGAAGCAGCACGTCGATCTGATGTGCGCTCAGCAGCACCGATCCAATGGCAACCAGCAAGAAAAGGAACGCAACCAGCGAGGCATGGCGGAAGGTCCGGGTCTCCAGCAGGTGGGCAACGCGCTCAGCCCAGGACATAGCCGACCGCACGCACCGTACGCAGCAGCGACCGCGGGTAATTGCGGTCGATCTTGCTACGCAGCTTCGAAACATGAACGTCGATCAGGTTCGTCTGCGGATCGAACTGATAGCCCCAGACCTTCTCCAGCAGCATGGCGCGTGTGACCGTGCGGCCCGCATTGGTGGCCAGCACCTGCAGCAACGCGAATTCCTTTTCGGTGAGATCGATCGCGTGGCCACCCCGCGACACGCTGCGCTCGCGCCAGTCGATGCAGAGGTCCTCAAGCCGCGTGATCCAGTCTGCGTCGTTCGGCGGGGCACGCCATTTGGCCAGTCCCTCCAGCCGCAGCAGCAGTTCGGTGAAGTCGAAAGGCTTGCCAAGGTAATCGCCAGCGCCGGCGCGCAAGCCCTCCACGCGGTCGCTGGGCTGGTCCACGGCGGACAGCACCATGACGGGCGGATGCGGATGATCGGCCAACGCCCGCAGCACGCCGATGCCATCGATGCCCGGCAGCATCCTGTCCAGCAGTACCGCGTCGAATGCTTCGTCCCGGATGAGTTCGAGCGCGTGCTCGCCCGTGTCTGTCAGGCGGCAGTCATGTCCCTTCTGCTGCAGCTTGGTGCTTAGCCAATGCCGCACCCGCGGATCGTCTTCCACGATCAGAACTCGCATGACAGTCTTCTCCCCTTACCCAAGATCACCCGCCCGTCGACCCTTCTTCCACCCGGACTATTTGATATTTGTACCGGTTTGTTATTATTCTACATGAGACGCATTCTCATTTTAGAAGAATTTTTCAGGCCACTACATACGACAGGGTCAGTCGGACCGGCCCCAGGTCAACAGCCCCCGGCCAGGTGACCAACCGGGGGCGGTTTGCGACGAAATAAGCATTATTGGCGAATTTTGGGGCGACAAAGATTAACTTTGCTTAACGGCTGCGGCCGTCCCATGTGCAGATCGTTGCCGTCGTCTCCAATCGTCAGTACGGCGGGTTGACCACGACGTACTGCCCGCTCTGCGGCAGATACCAGGTTGTGCCGCACTGCTGGTAGACCATGCCGCCGTAGTTGACCGGCACGCAGTTCGGCGGGATGGTCCGGGTCATCGAGCCGATAACCGCCGAGGTCATTGCCACCGTCGCCGTGACGGCGGCGGCCGTGGCCACCGGATGGTAGTCGTTGTCCCAACCGCCGCCGCAACAGCCGTTGTTGTTGACGGTCACGTTTGTATTGCGGTTGACGTTGACGTTGCTACTGCTGTTCACGTTGTTGACGCTGGTGCTGCGTACGTTGTTGGTCCGGGCATCTGCGCGTGTATTGTTCACCTGCGTCGTCTGCCGCGCCGCGGGGGCGTTGGCACCCCCGCCCGCGCGCGCGCCGGCTTGCGCGCCGCCCCCTGCGCCCGCCCCTGCCCGTGCATACGCCGATGGCGTCCAGGCGGGCATCGAGAGGAGCAGCGAGGCCAGGATCGCTGCGAGTTGCTTGCCGTGTACTTGTCTCATGGCAGTGCTCCCCTATTGCGGCTGACTTTGCGGGTTCTGCTGCGACGGCTGGGTCTTCAGCGGAACGAATTCGGCCTTCTTCGCGCCAGCCGGCGGCGAGAACGCGAAAGCGGATTCCTTGAACTTCGGATGCAGATTCCACTTGTAGTGGGTTACCGATTGCGGGCGGGCCTCGTCGGCACGATTGGTAATCACCAGCTTGCGTGGCAGCGGCTTGTCGCCAGTGGCAATCCAGATCTGCCAGTCGATCTGGCCCTGGCGGAAGGCATAGTGGTCGCACAGGTCGCCGCCGATGATGTCCTGCCCGGCATACAGGGCTGACTCGATATTGTCGGTGGGCGCAGCGGAAGTGCCCCACATGAAGAGATCGGCCGACGGCAGCTCGACACCGTACCGCGCCCGCAGCCTGTCAACCAGAGCGCCCAGATTCTCGCTGAAGTCCGCCTGCGAATAGTACTTCTGGTCGGGGTAGTACATCGTCACCGTTTTTCCGTCGTACATCAGGTCACGCTGTGACCGCGCAGATCGCATCTGGGCGCGCAGCTTGTTGGGCCGAAGCACGTCCAGGTCCGAAGTCGCGGTGTGCTGGAGTTTTTCGCCGTCGGCCAGTACGCGTTCGCCGGACAATTCGATGAAGACTTCGAACTGTTTCAATGTCTGCAGATAGGCTCCCATGTCCTTGAGCGCCTGGATCGAAGCGGGATCGACCGCCTTGGCGTCGGCAGATGGGGGAGGCGCCGCGGCGGGCGAGGCGGCCGCGGGGGGGCTCGCCGGTGGGCTCGACGCCGTGGGTGGCGCGCTGCTGCAGGCGGCCAGCGAGGCAACGAGCAAGGTCAGGACCGGTGTGCGTGCCATGGTGAACTCCGATAGGACGTTAGGGAGTGCCAGCAAGGAAATATGCGTTCGTCGCCCGGCACTCAGCCGCGGCGCATCGGCATGCTCCCTGATTGTTGACGCTGCAGGGCGGCCCCTGGCAAAAGCCAGAGGTGGGGAGCCCGTTGCACGTAGCGGCTGGTGAGCCACACCTGGAGCGGGTAGAGCGCAATGACGAGAATTGGCGACCAGACGAACAGGTCGAGGAACGGAGGGAATAACTTGAAGCAGGCAATCGCCGACACCGCGATCCAGGCCGCCTGAATCAGCACGTCGAGAAACTCTCGGGACAGGATTTTCCCAGTAGCGGCCGCAGGCAACATGGTTTGTCTCCGTTCTTCTTAGTTGCCGAATTCTGCGCAACAGCGCCACTTCATTCTAGTTCGTGTTATCCCGATCAGTGCCATTGCATGCGCCGATTCTCTTGCGTCCTGATACTCACACATTTGACGGGCGTACCACGCCTGTTATCTCGGCGGTTTATTGAATTGAAGGGGCATGCCGGCACGGCCAGCGATAGGGCCGTAGGCGAAAAAATGACGATTTCTGCATGACGCCGGCGATGCCCCCGATTCGGACTATCTCTTCAACCCCGAGGATCGTGACGCAGTGGCGTCATTTACCCTTCAATCCGTCGCGCCAGGCGATTGCCTCCAGTTCCACCCTGATCGCATCCTCCACGGCAATCACCGGATGGGCATGGAATTCAAATGCAGGGAATGTCGAGCAGGCTTTGTGTACTGCCAAAGGATCGTCGCAGTCCACCAGCATATGCCCGCCCCATTCACCCACACGAACGACAAATAGCTCGATCTTGAGATTGTCCGGCGCTTTCCACTGACCAAAGACGTCGAGGATTCGCTGTTGGGCATCCTCATACTCTGCAACCGAACCCTTTGGACGGTCGAACCAACTGATCATGTATTTCATTGTTGCCCCCCACCACAGTGACGAAATCATCAGAGCGACAGCCGTCAGGAAGCGACAACGAATACGCCAGTTGCTTCCGCTTCGGTCGCACTTCAGCTTAGGTCATCCGCGCACTCACCCAGCTAGTGAACCACCAGGGGAATTCGCACGTGACTGGCGGCACAGAAAGGGACAAGACGTGCAGAAATCGATCCCATTGGCTTGATTGCGAGTACATTTCGGGAATCTGCCGCGCACAACTCTCATGTTTGTTGTTTGGACGTTCATACATTTTTCGGAAGGGATCGAAAAGCCACAACATCGTCAATCGACAGGGGAGCGAAAGATGACGAACGTGCCTTCAAATGCAAGCGAAATGACATTGACGGCGGCCCAGTTGGACGCCTATCTCGCCAGGATCAAGATTGCCCGGCCCGTCTCTGTCGACCTTCACGGCCTGTCGAGGCTGCATCGCGCCCATCTCATGACATTCACTTTCGAGGCGCTCGATGCATTCATGGGATGGCCGTCCTCGATGGCCCCGGCGTCCGCCTTCACGAAGATGGTGGGCAGCAGACGCGGCGGATGGTGTTACGAGATGAACGGCCTGTTCGGCGCAGCGCTCGATGCGCTCGGTTTCCGCGTCACGCGTTTATGCGGCGGGGTTAATCGTGAAATTCTGGGCGACATTGCCATCGGCAATCACTTGACCTTGCGTGTCGATCTCGACCGCCCCTTTCTTGCCGAGGTCGGCGTGGCCGACGCCATCGTCGAGCCGGTGCCTCTGGATATCGGCCCGATCAGCCAACGCGGCTTTGATTTTTCGATCATGCCGACGGAGGACGGATGGCTGCGATTCAATAACCACGCGTTCGGCATCGCGCGCAGCTTTGACTTCCGTACCGACCACAGCGACGAAGCTGCCATGGCCACCACGCATGCCTGGTTAATGCGGGACCCGGGATCGCCGTTCACAAACGCGCTGGCAGTCCTGCGTCATACGGCGAACGGCTATGTCTCACTGCAGAACGATCGCTTGCGCAATGTAATGCCCGACGGCATCAAGGAACACCGCATCACTGGCGCTGACCATCTGGCGGACACGTTTGAAACCGTCTTCGACCTCGATATCCCCCAGCCCGAGCACGTTTGGGAAAAGATTCAGGCGATCAGTCGCGATAAGGCGCCCTGAACAAACTTCAGATTCCCTATCGCTGGCTCCAGTCGAGCCGGAATCTCCATGACATTACACATGTCTTATAAAGCACAAAAATAATCGCGGGCACCCGACCCATCACCGGCCGCAAGATCGGAAATTCCGTTGGCACCTCAAGTTTCGGGCCCGCCTGCCGTAAGCGTCCGTACTACCATTGGCCTATCGAAAGCGACCGTCCCGACCTTTATAGTGGGCTGCCGGCTTGATTGCGCCAGAGGCACGACATACGCAACAAGAATATGTGGAGTCGATATGCTGAGATTTGCAACGATTATCTTGCTCTCGACGTTGGGCTCGGCTGCAGCGAATGCCGCTCAGGATGCAGGCAGTCGGCCGCAGATCCTGAGTACCGAACGCGGAATCAGCGATGGCCAGCGCGATGCGACTGTATTGCACACCCCGCCGCCCAGCCGGGCCGGTGTCATCGCGACACCGCCAAACTCGCCCACCTATGACCAGCAGGTCAATGGATCTGCACCGTACCCGTATATCGTCGCGCCATATATCCAGGTACCTGGCTATACGCCGCAACCGAATCCTCCGCGTCCCGTACCCCACGGCCGATAGATCGCGACAAACCGGGGGCGGGACAACCTCCGGGCCACCTCCCTTCCCGGGCCGGGAAGGGGCATTCGACGGCCACGACTACGCGACTACGCGAGCATCAGGTTCAGGTTTTGAATCGCGGCGCCGGACGCGCCCTTTCCAAGATTATCGAAAACCGCCGACAGCAGGACCTGCCCGTGCTCCTTGCTGGGAAATACGCTCAGGCGCAGGTTGTTCGTCCCGTTCAGCGCCTGCGGATCCAGATGCTTCAGGGCGCCAGACTCCTGCAGCGGCAAGACATGGACGTGCTCCGCCCCGGCATAGTGGCGCGCGAGGCAGTCTTGTAGCGTGGCGCCATTCACCCCGGGTGCCAGCAGCCGCAACGCCAGCGGCACCGTCAGCACGATGCCCTGGCGGAACGCACCGTACGCCGGGACAAAAATGGGCGGCTGCGAGAGCCCGGCGTGCTGCTGGATCTCCGGCGTGTGCTTGTGAGCAAGCTCCAGGCCGTAGACCTGATATGAAGGCGCGTTGACAGCGCCGGGGCCCTCATATTCCTCCACGCCCGCGCGCCCGCGTCCCGAGTAGCCGGATACCGCATGGATGCTGATGGGGTAGTCGCCCGGTATGAGCCCGACCTGCACCAACGGCCGCAGCAGGCCAATCGCACCGGTCGGATAGCAGCCGGGGTTGGTCACGCGACGCGCGTTTGCAATGCGCTCCGCCTGGCCCGGCGTCATCTCCGGCAATCCGTAAGTCCAGTCCGGGTGTGTACGGTGCGCAGAGCTTGCGTCGATAACGCGAACCGCGGGATTGACAATGGTGGACACGGCCTCGCGCGCGGCGGCGTCCGGCAAACAGAGGATGGCGATGTCGCAGGCATTGATGGCTTCTGCGCGGTGCCGCAGGTCTTTGCGCTCCGCCGCCGCAAGCGTCATCAGCCTGATATCGGTCCGGTTACGCAGCCGTTCGTGGATTAGCAGCCCGGTGGTGCCCTGGTCGCCGTCGATGAAAACAACAGGAGAGCTCATACGTGAAATACCCCGCTGACTTTGCGTTGCATGAAAGAGATCGAGCCCCTATGTTCCATGTACCGCTACAATAGAGAAAGTTGAATTTCATAACACTGACGTTCAGTTTTCCTGAATCTGGATGCCGACATGCGAGAGATCAGCCTGGACCGCTTGCGCACGCTGGTTGCCATTGCAGACCGCGGCTCGTTTGCCGACGCGGCGCGCGCATTGCATCTGGCGCCGCCAACGGTCAGCCTCCATATCGCTGAGCTCGAAGACCGCATCGGGGCGCAACTCCTGTCGCGCAAGCGCGGACACGTCAGGCCGTCGGCGATCGGAGAAGCGCTGGTGGAGCGCGCGCGTCGGCTGCTGGCAGACGCCGAGCAGGCGCTAGACGATATTCAACGCCAGGTGCAGGGACTCGAAGGGCGCGTGCGGCTTGGTGCGTCGACTGGCGCGCTGGCGCACCTGTTGCCGCAGGCGCTTGAGGGGTTGCGCCAGCACCATCCCGCCATCGACATCCAGGTTGCAGTGCTGACCTCACAGGAAACGCTGTCCCGACTGGCGGACGGGACGCTGGACGTAGGGCTGGTCGCCCTGCCTCAGCCCCCGGTGGCCGGACTCGTGATCAAGCCCTGGCGGCGCGACCCCGTGATGGCGTTCGTGCCGGCGCATTGGCAGTGCCCAGCGCGCGTCACGCCTGAATGGCTGGCTGCCCAACCGCTCATTCTCAATGACGCGACCACGCGTCTTTCACGCCTGACTGCGGAGTGGTTCGCGACTGCGGGGCATCATCCTGCGCCTCGCATCGAACTCAACTACAACGACGCGATCAAGAGCCTGGTCGCGGCAGGTTACGGTGCAGCGCTGTTGCCCCACGAGGAGACCGCGCCCTCGCCCGACAACCGCATTGTCATGCGACCGCTGAGCCCGGCGTTGTGGCGCCGGCTCGGCATTGCGCATCGCGCAGGCTACGTCGAGCGGGCCACTCAACACGTACTGGATATGTTGCGGGATCTGCGACTGGCGTAGACGTCGCCCCGGCACTTGCGCGGCAACCGCATCTCTCATGCGTCCAGTCGTGGCGATGCGCCTGGCCGGCGGACGATCCGGCCAGGCGCTATCGCGGGAGCGGGAATTACTGCTTGGCTCCTCCCTTGTTAATGGACTGCATCACCGCTTCGGTCATCTGGTCGATCGTGAAGCTGGCCGGCCTCTGGCTGGGCGGATAGTCCTTGAACGTCTGGAGGAACGGTCCGACGCGCGACGATGCATAGCTGATCAGGTACGCGTTCTTTGCCGTCCAGTCGTAGTATTGATCGGAAACGATATCAGCCCGCTCATAGGGATCCATGCGCAGGTTGAACGCCTTCGGCACACGCAAGCATGTGAAGGGGTTGGCCCACACTTCAAAGCCGCCGGGATGCCTCTGCTCGCAGAAGACGAACTTCCAGTTGTTGTGCCGCATCGCCACCAATACTCCATCGTCGTTGAAGTAGAAGAAATCCTGGCGAGGGCCGGTGTTGGTCTGTCCGGTCAGGTATGGAAGGAAGTTATAGCCGTCAAGGTGCACCTTGAATGACTTTCCGCCGATGCTGGCGCCCTTTAGCAACCGTTCCTTGATATCGGTATCGCCGGCTGCGGCAAGCAAGGTCGGGAACCAGTCGAGCCCGGAGATCATCGTCGTCGACACGGTACCGGGCTTGATTCGGCCGGGCCACCGGATCAGTGCCGGAACGCGGAACGCACCTTCCCAGTTGGTATCCTTCTCGCTTCTAAATGGCGTGGTCGCAGCGTCCGGCCATGACCACTGATTGGGGCCGTTGTCCGTCGTGTAGATGACGATCGTGTTGTCGGTAACCTTCAGATCGTCGAGCGATTTGAGCAGCTTGCCGACATCTCCGTCGTGCTCGAGCATGCCGTCGGCGTATTCATTGCCCGGCATGCCGCTCTGGCCTTGCATGGACTCGCGCACATGCGTGAAGGCATGCATGCGCGTCGTATTCATCCACACAAAGAACGGCTTGTCAGCCTTGACCTGTTTTTCCATGAAGCCGATCGCGGCCGCGGTGGTTTCGTCGTCGATCGTCTCCATCCGCTTACGGTTCAGAGGGCCGGTGTCGTCAATCTTGCCGTCTGCGAAGGAATGGAGAACGCCGCGCGGGCCGTTCGCCTTGACCCAGGCCGTGTCGTTCTTCGGGTAATAGGGGCGCTCAGGTTCCTCTTCCGCATTCAGGTGGTAGAGGTTGCCGAAGAACTCGTCGAAGCCGTGTGCGGTCGGCAGGTATTCGTTGCGGTCTCCGAGGTGGTTCTTGCCGAATTGCCCCGTTGCATAGCCCAGCGGCTTGAGCGCCTGGGCGATGGTCACGTTCTGCGCCTGCAAGCCAATTGCCGAGCCGGGGATGCCAACCTTCAGCAAGCCCGTGCGCAAGCCAACTTCACCGGTGATAAAAGTGGAGCGCCCCGCTGTACAACTGTTCTCGCCGTAGTAGTCGGTAAGCATCATCCCTTCGGTGGCAATGCGGTCGATATTGGGTGTGCGGTAGCCGACCACGCCGTGGCTGTAGGCGCTGATGTTGGTTTGCCCGATGTCATCCCCGAAAATGACCAGGATGTTCGGCTTCTTGCCAGACGACGAGGTAGCCGCCAACGCTGGCGCAGAAGCGGCATCCACCGGCGTATTGGCCGCGACCGGCGGATTGGCCGGGGCCGGCACTGGCGTGGCCGCGCTGGAATCCGGGGCCGTGGCGGGCGCCTGTGCCGCTGGCTGCTGCGCCTTTGGTGGCTCCTCCTTCTTGCCGCAGCCCGTGATCGTGAGCACCGCTGCCATGGTGGCCAGCATCAACAGGCTGCTGCCTCCTCTTTTCACCATACCTTCCTTGCCTCGATGCATTTCCCGCCTCCGTTCATTGCCCACCGTCGGTTTGTCGCTGCTCTCATCACCTGCTGCACAACAGCAATGTGGTCATTGCGCCGCGCGAGCGCGGCGCTGGGTAAAGCACTGTGACAGTGCCCTCCCCCGCCGCGGCGGGGACGGAAAGCCTGCGCGCCGAGCGCGTGACTCTCCCTCCGCCATGCACGAATCGCGCGCGGAATGCACCTTGAGGCTATCGTTGCAGAAGAAAACGAGAAGCGGAATTGAGAATTTTCTGGCCGAGATGTTAGTGATCTTTGAATTGCGAGACGTGACTCTGGCCACTGGGTGTTGATTTGCACTGAGAACTGACCCACCTGACCCGGTAATTTGCATCGAATGTTGACCCACGTGTAGAACACTGTCCTGCTCGGCAACGGGCGGGAGTTCGGAGTGATCGACGTGGCCATTTTGAGCATCATTCGACGCTGGCACCTGCGCGACCAGATCCCGCTTCGCGAGATCGCCAGGCGCCTTGGTATTTCCCGCAACACCGTTAGGCGTTACCTGCGTGCAGACGTCACGGTGCCTGCCTATCCGACGCGACACAGCCCCAGCAAGCTCGACGGCTACGCCGCCAAGCTGTCGGCCTGGCTTAAGACCGAAGCCAACAAGCCGCGCAAGCAACGGCGTACTCTCAAGCAAATCCACGCTGACTTGTGTGCACTCGGATTCACCGGATCCTATGACCGCGTGGCGGCTTTCGCACGCCGCTGGCGCCAGGAGCTACAGCAGCAATCGAAGGCCGCGAGCAAAGGCACGTTCATTCCTTTGCGTTTTGCCGAGGGCGAAGCCTTTCAGTTCGACTGGAGCGAGGACTGGGCAGTCATTGCCGGCGAGCGTACAAAGCTGCAAGTCGCGCAATTCAAGCTCAGCCATAGCCGGGCATTTTTCCTACGCGCATATCTCCTGCAGACTCACGAGATGCTGTTCGATGCCCATCAGCACGCCTTTACTGCCTGGGGTGGCATCCCGCGGCGCGGCATCTACGACAACATGAAGACGGCGGTGGATCGGGTTCGGCGCGGCAAGCTGCGCGACGTGAACCTGCGCTTCAGCACCATGGTCAGCCATTACCTGTTCGATGCCGAGTTTTGCAATCCGGCCTCTGGCTGGGAGAAGGGGCAGATAGAGAAGAACGTCCAGGACAGCCGCCATCGCATCTGGCAGCGGATCCCGTCATTTGGCTCGCTCGACGCGCTCAACGACTGGTTGGCCGATCAGTGCGTGCTGCTTTGGCAACAGACCCGTCACCCCGAGCTCGACATGACGATATGGGAAGCGTGGTCTCAGGAACGCCCCCATCTCATGCCCGTAGGTCAGGCGTTTGATGGCTTCGTGGAGCACACCAAGCGCGTCTCGCCGACCTGCCTCGTACACTTTGATCGCAACCGTTACAGCGTGCCAGCCTCATATGCCAATCGGCCCATCAGCTTGCGTGTTTATGCCTCGCGCCTGGTGTTCGTTGCCGAAGGGCATGTCATTGCCGAGCACGTACGCTGCATCAGTCGAAGCCACGGCCATGGCAGCACGATCTATGACTGGCGTCACTATCTGGCCGTTCTGCAGCGCAAGCCCGGTGCACTACGCAACGGCGCGCCATTCGCCGAGCTTCCCGATGGATTCAAGCGTCTGCAGCGCATCTTGCTGAAGCGAACCGGTGGCGATCGCGAGATGGTGGAGGTGTTGGCGCTGGTCCTGTTGCACGATGAGCAGGCAGTGCTGATGGCCGTTGAGCTTGCGCTGGAGACCGGCGCGCCTTCCAAGCAGACAGTCCTCAATATTCTTAGCCGTCTGCTGCAGGGCGAGCCCATTTCGCCCATTACCGCCCCGCAGGCGCTGGCATTACGCGTCGAGCCCGAGGCCAATGTTGGCCGCTACGACACGCTGCGGGAGGTCAATCATGCAGCATGAGGTCATGGTGGAGATGCTCAAGGCGCTGAAGCTTCATGGCATGGCGCAGGCGCTTGGCGATCTGGCGGAACAGGACTCACCCGCTTACCAGGCTGCGGTGTCCATTCTGTCGCGGCTGCTCAAGGCCGAACTCTCGGAGCGCGAGGTCAGGTCCCTGGCCTACCAGATGAAGGTGGCCAAGTTTCCGGCGTATCGGGATCTGGTCGGCTTCGATTTCAGTTGCAGTGAAGTGAACGAGGCTCTTGTGCGGCAACTCCATCGATGCGAGTTCCTCGAGTCGGCCCACAACGTCGTCTTGGTAGGTGGACCGGGTACGGGCAAAACGCACATTGGGACCGCCATCGGCGTGCAAGCTGTGGAGCATCACCATCGCCGGGTCAGGTTCTTCTCGACGGTCGAACTGGTCAACCTGCTGGAGCTAGAGAAGTCGACCGGCAAACCAGGCCACATGGCCACGCGACTTATGTACACGGATCTGGTGATCCTGGACGAATTGGGCTATCTACCATTCAGCCAGGCTGGAGGCGCCATGCTGTTTCACCTTATCAGCAAGCTATACGAGCGCACCAGTGTGATCATCACGACAAACCTGAGCTTTGGCGAGTGGTCGGCCGTGTTCGGTGACGCCAAGATGACCACCGCCTTACTGGACCGCCTCACACATCACTGCCACATCGTGGAGACAGGCAACGACAGCTACCGCTTCAAGCACAGCACCACTCAACCCAAGAAGGAGAAACGGACCGCCAAGCAAACACCGCCTCAAGACGAAGCATGAACCCAGGGTGGGTCAATTTTCGATGCAAATGCTGGGTCCGTTTTCCGTGCAAATCAACAGACCGACTTGAGACTCCGAATGACGGCCCCGACCGCGGAGGCCCTCCCCTCCTAAGAGTCACACTCCGCACGCCATTGCATAAACCCTTTTACCCGCTAACTTTGAGAATCTAACCCACTAACTGTGAGACAAAACTCAATAACTTTGAGACGTGACACCCCCTCTGCCCCACACCTGCGACAGCCCGTCACACCCGTCACCCCGCGCACGTTTCTAAGTTTTGTTCTAAACTTTCACAAATTTCTGAAAATTCAAAACAGACAATGCAGCTCTCGCCCCTGGTCCAGCGCTTTGTCCTCCACTTCGGTGAGATGGGCAGCCGCTGGGGGATCAACCGTACGGTTGGTCAGATCTATGCCCTGCTCTTCACCGCTGCGCGCCCCCTGAACGCCGACGAGATCGCCGAATCACTCGGGTTCTCGCGCTCCAATGTCAGCATTGGGCTCAAGGAACTGGAGTCCTGGAACCTGGTGAAGCTGTCGCACCAGCCCGGCGACCGCCGCGAGTATTTCTCCGCGCCCGACGATGTCTGGGCGATCTTCCGCACGCTGGCCGAGGAACGCCGCCGGCGCGAGATCGATCCCACACTGTCGATGCTGCGCGAAGTCCAGCTGGAAACGCCGCTGTCTGACGAAGACCGGCATGCGCAGGCCCGCATGAAAGAGATGTACGGGCTGATCCTGCTGGTCACCACGTGGTTTGGCGACACGCAGAAGCTGGACGTCGCCACCCTCGAAAAACTGATGCGCCTGGGCTCGCGCGTCACCAAGCTGCTGGACGTCAAGGACCGTCTTACCTCTGCCATCGGCATGGGCGGCGCCGCGAAGGACAAGACCGGCAAGGCCGACAAGGCCCCGGCGAAATCCGCCGGCAGCAAAACCCCCGCAAAGTCTGCCCGCCCCCGCAAGGAGTAACCCGTGTTTGCAAGTGTCGATCCGGTGATACTGGCGCGCATCCAGTTCGCCGCGAATATCACGTTCCACATCCTGTTTCCCACCATCAGCATTTCGCTGGCCTGGGTGCTGCTGTTCTTCAAGCTGCGCTACAACAAGACCGGCGATGAAAGCTGGATGGACGCCTACCGCGTCTGGGTGAAGATCTTCGCGCTGACGTTCGCGCTGGGCGTGGTCAGCGGCATCACCATGAGCTTCCAGTTCGGCACCAACTGGCCCGGCTACATGGAGACCGTGGGCAATATCGCCGGCCCGCTGCTGGCCTATGAAGTGCTGACTGCGTTCTTCCTCGAAGCCACCTTCCTGGGCATCATGCTGTTCGGCATGCGGCGTGTGGGCAACCGCATGCATACCATTGCCACGCTGCTCGTGGCCGGCGGCACCACGCTGTCGGCGTTCTGGATCCTGGCGCTGAACTCGTGGATGCAAACCCCGGCCGGCTTCGAGATGATCGATGGCCGCGCGCATGTCACCAGTTGGTTCGAAGTCATCTTCAATCCGTCGTTCCCCTACCGGCTCGTGCACATGCTGCTGGCGTCGGGGCTGACCGTGGCCTTCCTGCTGGCGGGCATCTCGGCGTATCGCTGGCTGCGCCAGGACCGCGGCCGCGAGGTCATGCATTCGCTGCGCACCGGCGTGACGCTGGCGGCGTTGCTGATTCCGCTGCAGATCGTGGCCGGCGACCTGCACGGCCTGAACACGCTGCATCACCAGCCGGCCAAGATCGCGGCCATGGAAGGCATCTGGAAGACCGAGAAAGGCGCACCGGCCGTGCTGTTCGGCCTGCCCAACGCCGCCACGCAGTCGAACGATTTCGAGATCGCGATCCCGAAGCTTGCATCGATCTACCTGACCCACAAGGCCGATGGCGAGATCAAGGGCATCGACGCCTTTGCCGACCGCCATCCGCCCGTGGCGCCGCTGTTCTTCGCCTTCCGCATCATGGTGGGCGTGGGCCTGCTGATGCTGGCCGTGTCGTGGCTGGGCACCTGGCAGATCCGCAGGCAGGGCGCGCCGTCGCCATGGCTGGCGCGCGTGCTGGTGGCCATGACGTTCTCCGGCTGGATCGCGCTGGTGGCGGGCTGGTATGTCACCGAGATCGGCCGGCAGCCCTACCTGGTCTACGGCGTGCTGACCACCGCGCAGGCCGCGTCCAAGGTGCCGGCCGCGATGATCGGCAGCACGCTGGCGATGTACCTGTCGCTCTATCTGCTGCTGATCGTGGCCTATATCTCCGTGGTGTTCCACCTGGCCCGCAAGGCGGGCAAAACCGGCGCGGCCGGGCCGGTCGCCGGCACGCCGCAACCCGTTATCGGCCAAACCAGGAGCGCGCAATGAACCCGGCCACGATTCACGACCTGACCCAGCCGGCCGGCTGGCTGCCGCTGGTGTTCCTGGCGCTGATGGGCCTGTCGATGCTGATCTACGTGATCCTCGACGGATACGACCTGGGCGTGGGCGTACTGCTGCGCCGCGCCGATGACGCCGACAAGGACACCATGATCGCGTCGATCGGGCCGTTCTGGGACGCCAACGAAACCTGGCTGGTGCTCGGTGTGGGGCTGCTGCTGACGGCGTTTCCGCTGGCGCACGGCGTCATCCTGACCAACCTGTACCTGCCCGTGGCGTTGATGCTGGCGGGCCTGATCATCCGCGGCGTGGCGTTCGACTTCCGCGTCAAGGCGCGCGATCCGCACAAGCCGTGGTGGAACTTCGCGTTCTATGCGGGTTCGCTGCTCGCCAGTTTCTCGCAGGGGCTGATGCTGGGACTCTATATCACCGGCTTCCGCTACGACCTGCCCAACCTGCTGTTTGCCGTGGCCGTGGGGCTGTGCCTGGTGGCCGGCTACTGCCTGCTGGGCGCCACGTGGCTGATCATGAAGACCACGGGCAGCCTGCAGCTGCGCGCCATCTACTGGGCCCGGCGCAGCCTGTGGCTTACGGCGGCCGGCGTGGCGGCGATCTCGGTGGTCACGCCGATGGTCAGCACGCGTATTTTCGACAAGTGGTTTGCGCTGCCGAACATCATCATGCTGGCACCGATCCCGTTGCTGACGATGGGCCTGTTCGTGGTCATCGAACGGTTCCTGCGGCGCATGCGCAATCTGCACGCCAGCGGCAACGACCGCTGGTGCTGGCTGCCGTTCGCGGGCACGGCCGTGATCTTCCTGCTGGCATTCAACGGCCTGGCCTACAGCCTTTTCCCGTACCTGGTGGTGGATCGCATCGACATCTGGCAGGCGGCCAGCGCGCCGGAATCGCTGATGGTGATCCTGCTGGGCGCCGCGGTGGTCCTGCCTACCATCCTGGGCTATACGGCCTATGCGTACCGCGTGTTCTGGGGCAAGGCCACCGACCTGCGCTACGACTGACGGGGCATCCGTCGCGATCAGTCGCGACGGCAAGCCGCCCCGGCGGGTGTATGCTGGCGACAGCCAGACAACACCCGCTTTTTCGTTTCGTACCTTGTCCGCCTCGCCCGACCCCACCCACCGTGCGCCTGCGGGCGCCACCACCGGCCCGCTGATGCGCCGCCTGCGCAGTCACGCCGGCGATCAGGTTCGCGCGCTCACGCGCAGCAATTCGGGGCTGACCCTCGACTACGACAATCCGCCCGGCGACCCCGGCCTGTTCGGCCCGGACGCCGTCTGCTGGCGCGTGCACGCCGATTTTCCGGCGATGCTGGCCGGCGGTGTCAGCGCCCTGCTGCTGCAGGCGCTGCATCCGCGCGCACTGGCCGGCGTATGGGACCACTCCACGTTTCGCACCGACATGCAGGGCCGCCTGGGCCGTACCGCGCAGTTCATCGCCGGCACCACCTATGGCAGCCGGGCCGACGCGATGCGGCTGATCGAACGGGTGCGGCGCATCCATGCGTCGATCCAGGGCACCGCACCCGATGGACAGCCGTATGCCGCCGATGACCCCGACCTGCTGACGTGGGTGCACGTGGCAGAGGTATCGAGCTTCATGGCCGGATACCTGCGCTACGTGGGCCCGCTTTCCGTGGCGGAACAAGACCGCTATTTCGAGGAAGAAGCCACGGTGGCGGCGTTGCTGGGCGCACCCAACGTGCCGCGCTCGCGCGCGCAGGTGGACGCCTATCTGGAGGCGCAGCGGCCCGGCCTGGTGAACAGCGACCGCACGAAAGAGGTGGTCCGGCTGATCATGGCGATGCCGGTGGCGAATCCGTTGCTGGTGCCGGCCGTGCGGACCATGGCCGATGCGGGCGTAGCGCTGCTGCCGCCCTGGGCGCGCCGGATGCTCGACCTGCACCGGCCGTCGCTGCGCCGCTCGCTGGCACTGGGCGGCATGCGCGGACTGGCGCCGACGCTACGCTGGGCGCTGGGGCCGGGGCTGGCTGCCCGCGCCCGACGGCGCGTACAGGCACAGCCCGCCGGCTGAATACTCTGATTACTCTGCCGTGGCCGCCGCCTTGGCTGCGGCGGCAGGGCTGCCGCGCAGCGTCGTTTCCTTCAGGCGTGCCACAAAGAACGGCGCGATCAGCGACACTGCCGCGCTCATCAGGAACAGCACGCGGAAGGCGCGTTCGGCGGCCAAGCGTACCGCAGCGGCGTCACCTTGGTCGCCGCCCGACATCGCCCGGCGGAACATGCTCATCAGCACATCCTCGCCGCCGCTCATGTCCGACACGGCCACGCCGCTATGACGCAGCAGCGCGATCAGCACCGTGGTGAGAACGGCCACGCCCACGGCGCCGCCCAGCAGCCGCGAGAACGCGGTCAACGCCGTGGCGATGCCCACCTGCTGCGGCGGCACGGAGTTCTGCGTTGCCACCAGCCCGCTGGGCAGTTGCAGGCCAATCGACAGGCCCAGCACGATCATCACCAGCGCCGCCAGCGTCACCGATTGCGGCGGTGTAAAGGCCAGCGCCACGATCGCCACGGGCGCCACCAGGCAGCCAGTCATCTGCAGCGGCTTGTAGCGGCCGCTCCACGACATCAGCCGGCCGGAGATATAGGCACCGAACGGAATCGCCAGCGTCAGCGGCACCAGCCGCAGCGCGGCGGTGTCGGCATGCGCGCCGCCCACCACCTGGAAACGCAGCGGCAGCAGCACCGACATCGCGATCAGCTGGAAGAAGCACAGGAACAGCGTCAGGCAGCAGATAGCCACGGTGGGCACGCCCAGCATTGCAAGCGGAATCACCGGATCGGAGGCGCGGCGCTCCTGCCATACGAACACCACCAGCCCGATCAGGCCCGCCGCCAGCAGGCCGATGGTCTGCGGCTCCAGCGGAGAATGCCCCTGCCCCAGACGGGTCAGGAACACCAGCACGCCAGACAGGCCACCGCCGAACAGCAGCGCGCCAAAGTAGTCGATCTTGTGCTTGCGGCCGCTGACCGGCAGGTGGCGCAGCGCGCGCCGCACTACAACCAGCGCAATCAGCGACAGCGGAATGTTGATCCAGAAAATCCAGCGCCACGACAGGAAGTGCGCCAGGTAGCCGCCAATCACCGGCCCCGCCATGCTGGCCACGGCCCATACGCCGCTGACATAGCCCTGGTACTTGCCACGTTCGCGCAGCGGCACCACGTCGGCGATAGTGGCCTGCGACACCGAGATCAGTCCGCCGCCGCCCAGGCCCTGCAGGATGCGGGCGATGATCAGCATCGGCATGGTCGTAGCCAGCGCGCAGGCGATCGATGCCAGCAGGAACAGGATGATCGAGAACGTCAGCACCGAGCGGCGCCCGAGCACGTCGGACAGCTTGCCGTAGATCGGCGTCACCACCGTCGACGCCACCAGGTAGGCGGAAATCACCCAGGCCATGTCCTCGAAGCCATTGAGCTGCAGCGCGATGTCCGGCAGCACCACGGCCACGATCGACTGTTCGAGCGCGCCTAGCAGGATGGCGAGCATCAGGCCGAAGATAACCTGCATGACAGGAACGTCAGCCGGAGGGGCGTCGGGGGAAAGCCGGGATGAGGGCGCTGCGGACATGGTGTGGCCTGGCTGGCAGATGAAGGCCCGGACGGGCTTCGCTGCTCTTTTGTCGGGTAAAGGAGAGCGGCTATTTTAGGCGACTGCTGAAGACCGCGCTTGTCGATTCCCTTTCAACGCTGCCTTCCTGGCCCGGTTTCGACGCCAAAAAGCGACACCATCATCACTTGATCGGCAGTTATCCACAGCAGGCACGTACTGCCTGGCGCAACCATCGGTGGGCGGGATCGGTTTCGCGCCGCGCATGCCAGGCCTGCTGGAACGGCACGGACGGCAGTTGCACCGGGGGTTCGAAGGCCCGCAGCGCCGGCTGCGCGGGTGCGGCAGACAGCGTCCGCGCGGCCACGGTCAGGATCAGGTCGGTGCCGGCCACCACGTCGAGCGCCGCGCTCCAGTGCGGCAGCACAACCGCCACATGGCGGTCCAGGCCCGCTGCCGCCAGGGCCACATCGATATCGCTTGGCGCATCGAGCCGCATCGCCACCAGCACGTGGGGGCGCGCCAGCCACGCCTCGCGCGCCAGGCCACCGTCTGCGGGCAGCGTGGCGCGGTCTCCCACGCTGGTGTAGTGGTCCTCGAAAAGCAGGTCGGCGCCGATATCGCGCGGCAGATGCGGAAACACACCCAGCGCGAGATCGATCTCGCCATCGGCCAGCTTTGCCAGCATGGCTTCGCGGCTGGCCTGCACGGCGGCCAGATCGATGCCGGGCGCCTCCTGGCGCAGCCGGCGCACCAGCGACGGCAGGATGATGCGCGCGCCGTAGTCCGACAACGCCACGCGGAAGGTGCGCCGGGCCCAGGTAGATGCCAGCGGCGTGGCCAGGGGTGCCGTCATGTAAAGTCTCCGGTTCAAGAACGAAGCCCCATGGTGCCCGCGCTGCGGCCGCCAGGGAAATTCGCAATCCTTACCTGAGACATTCGCCGCATGGATGACCTGCGCCGCCTCGACATGAACCTGCTGCTGACGCTGCACGCGCTGCTGACGGAGCAGCACGTCACGCGCGCGGCCGTGCGGCTGCACAAGAGCCAGCCGGCGGTCAGCCACGCGCTGGCGCAGTTGCGCGATCGAAGGCCGAGACCCGCAGCAGGCCGTTGAGCTGGCTCAGTGCGTCTTCCAGCGGCGGCAGCAGTTCGCACGCCCGTGTTGTCAGCACCAGGCCGGCATCACGCCGCACCAGCAGGGGGTCGTCGAAAAGGATGCCGATGGGCATCGCGCTGATTGCGGGCGCCATGATCCCGTTCCAGGCCGGCACCAATGCCACGCTGGGCCGGTCGCTGGGCCATCCGCTGTGGGCCACGGTGCTGTCGCTGCTGCTGAGCTTGCTGGTGGTGCTGCCGGTGCTGTGGTGGATGCGCACGCCACCGCCGGCACTGGCCGGTGCCCTGCACGGGCCATGGTGGCAGTGGATTGGCGGCGTGTTCGGCGTGATCTACATCACCGCCGCACTGGTGCTGGCGCCCCGGGTGGGCGCCGCGAACTTCATCGTTGGCGTGGTGGCCGGCCAGATGCTGGCCTCGCTGCTGATCGATCAACTGGGGCTGGTGGGCCTGCCCAGCCGGCCCGCCACGTGGATGCGCGTGGCCGGCGTGGGACTGGTGCTGGCCGGGATGGCAGTCATGCAATGGCAACCATCCGGTACGGCAGCACAGGCGGGCGGCTCCGCTCCCGACGCCGCCTCGCTACGCAATCACCAGGGTTAGAACGTCTCCCAGTCGCCGGTATCGGCCGTCGCCGGCGCCGGTGCGGCGGCAGGACGACGACGAGCCGGCGTGCCCAGCACGGGTTCCTTGCGCTGATGCGTGACCGGCGAGCGCGCCGCGGCCGGCTTGGCCGCCTGGCGCGACAGCACGGGCTCGGCCTTGGGATTGCGCTGCACGGGCGGGCGGGCTGCGGCGGGCACGGCGGCGACACGAGACGTGGCCGGGGTCCGGGTCGGGACCGGGGCCGATGCGGCCGGCGCCGGCTTGGCGGGCTTCCTGGCGGGACTGGCGGAATGGGCGGGATTGCCGGTCCTGGCACGCCTTGCCGGCTCGGCTGCAGGCGCGGGCAGTGCCCGGGCTGGCTTTGCGGCAATGGCGCGTGCGGGACTGACAACTTCCACCATCGTCACGCGCGGCGTCGACAGGCGCCCGGCGGCGCGTTCAGCGGCGGCACTGCCGCCCTGCCCCAGGTCGAAACGCGCCACTTCGGTCACCAGGCCACCGGCCTGCTGCATCAGGCTTTCGGCGGCGGCGCTGGCCTCTTCCACCAGCGCGGCGTTCTGCTGCGTCACCGTTTCCATTTGCGTGATGGCAAGGCTGACCTGTTCGATGCCGGCGGTCTGCTCTTCGCTGGCCGACGAGATCTCGCCCATGATGTCCGTCACGCGGCGCACTGCGGTCACGATATCGTCCATCGTCTTGCCGGCCACTTCCACCTGCCTGGCGCCGTCCTGCACCTGGCGCACCGATCCATTGATCAGTTCGCCAATTTCCTTGGCCGCCGACGACGACCGCTGCGCCAGGCTGCGGACTTCGGCCGCCACCACGCTGAAGCCACGGCCCTGCTCACCGGCGCGAGCCGCTTCCACGGCAGCATTCAGCGCCAGGATATTGGTCTGGAATGCAATGCCCTCGATCACGCCGATGATTTCCGATACACGGGCTGACGACTTCGAAATGCCGTCCATCGTATCCACCACGCTACGCACCACGCGACCGCCTTCGGTAGCCACGTCCGACGCATTGACGGCAAGCTGGTTTGCCTGCCGCGCATTCTCGGCGTTCTGGCGCACCGTCGACGTCAGTTGCTCCATCGATGCCGCCGTCTGCTCCAGCGAGGCCGCCTGCTCTTCGGTACGCTGCGACAGATCGGTATTGCCGCTGGCGATTTCGCGGGCGGCGGTATCGATCGAACCGGCCGCCTGCTGGATGCCACGTACCAGCGTGCCCAGCTGACCGAAGGCACGCTCAAGCGCGCCGAGCATGCGGCCCATTTCATCCTGGCTGCGCACCTGGATCGCATGGCCGAGCTGACCCTGCGCCAGCGCTTCGGCCGCATCCAGCGCCTGGTGGGCCGGGCGCGTCACCGAGCGCGCCAGCCCCATGCCCAACAGCGCGGCAATGACAGCCGCCGCCGCCGACATGCCGATCAGCAGGTTGCGCGTGAATACATACTGCGCCGACGCCTCTTCGACCGCCGCCGTTGCCATCTTGCGGCCCAGTTCGGCAGCGCCGTCGAGCCTTTCGAAGTACGCTGCCTGGGCCGCGGGCAGCGTCACCACCAGCCCGGCACGGGCGCCGTCGAAGGCGCCGCCGCGCAGTTGCTGCATGACGAGGTCGAGCTGGCCGTTGTAGTTGGCGCGCACCTGCATCAATTCCTCGAACCTTGCCCTGGAATCGGCACTTGGTGATGTACGCATCACCTTACCCAGGTCTTCCAGCGTGGCGCTGACCTGTTCGCGGATCTTGCCGATCTTCCCGGCATTCTGTTCAGCCAGTGCCGGGTCTTCGGTCAGGGCGGCGTCGCGCACCAGGATGCCGATCGTCAGCACCTGCTCCTTCGCCAGTTTCAGATCCATCACACGCAGCAACCGTTGTTCCACGGCCTGATGCATCGCATCGTTCATGCCGCCCAGCGCCCTGACGCCCACTGTGGCCACCATGGCCAGCAACAGCACCACCACGGCAAATGCCAGCGACATCCGCGCGCCGATACCCAATTTCCGCAAGCCCATCTGTTCGTACCTTTCGTCTGTCCGGTTGTATTTGTACGAGCTGCATTCGCCCGAAGAGGGGCGTCGCACGGCCGGGTAACGGCAGGGCGCACAACGCACTTGAGCGAATAAATGAAATGGGGGGGAAAGTCGCTGCTCTTCCACAAATTGGGGGGGCAGCGCATGGCGTCTAATCTGCTCCACGCACTTCGATCCCGCCGCAAATGGGCGGGCGCGGCAGTCGCCGGCAAAACGGCGGATGGCAGCGAAGGACGCGGGCTCAAAAAAAAGAAGCCCACGCGCGGGGTGCTCGTAGGCTTTCAGGACTGCATAGCAGGGACCGGCTGTACCCGGGCCCCGAACCGCGAATATAAACCTGCTTACATGAGGTGTAAATCGCGCTTCTATCAGGGATTTCCCTGATAGCAGGTGTAACGCGTAGCGCACTCGTATGCCAAAAGTGACGGAGAGAGTCACTTTTATACTTATCGATGAATTACGGACGCTTCCCGGAAACCTTTAGCTGGCGCGGGTTGTGGCGGAGTCGCCGGTCTTTTCGTTCCGCGATGTAACGGTAAGTGCTACACGAATCACAAAAAAGCATCAACGGATTAAATAGAGCAAATCCTCTAGGCCCAGCCCCGCAGGGGGTTCGTCAACGCTTGTAAAACTTTGTTACTCTCCCGCCTGAAGTATTCCCCTTCTCTCCTGGCAGAGACGACCAAACCGGGCAGCCGGGCAGCGTTCTTCACTTTTCTGAAACGCCTGTCCGCTGCAATCATGTCGTCATGTCCCTGCACCGGCTCCGAGAGCGAATGTTTCAATTCTCGCCGCGATCAGGCTGCACCGGACGTCACTTTTAGTGCGACGCCGCTCAACATGCCTGGTCATCGGACCGTTGTCAGCCGCCAGAACCCTCGCGGGCTCTTCCGGAGAAGTTGTGAAGAAGGAAATCAAGGCTCCCAGACCCAGCAGAAAGCTGCAGCAGTTGCAGTTCGCCGCGCACAGCGCCAGCCGTGCCGCGGTGGTCGTGCATCTGTCGAATGGCACACGCCTCAGCGGCATCGTGCTGGCGTCGGACAATTACATGATCCTGCTCGGGCGTACGGCCGAGGATCCCACCCCGACGCTGATCTACAAGCGCGCCATCACCGTGGTGACGCCCGCCCACGCGTCGACCGACACCGTGGCGATGCTGGACGCCGAGGCGTCGCCGGATTTCGTGCGCATCTTCATTCCGCGCACCCGCAAGCGCCGCTGAGCCCCCGGGCCGGCGGGCCGGGCCACCAGTTGGCCGCCTGCCATGCCGCGTCCATATCTATATATATAGAGGGCCACAACGGGCGGGATTGCCCAGCGTGCATCCGCCATACACCAGATCGGGCTACGCCCGCAACTCGCGCAAAAGTCACTCTAAAGTCTTCCCACCCACGGTCGATAACCTTTGCAACGGAGGCACTCTACGCCCTGCACTGCAGGCAGCCAACGTTACGGCACCCGCCGGAATGCCTAAAACATTGCAAATAGGAGTCGTACCATGGCGCAAGTCATCAACACCAACATTCTGTCGCTGCAAACGCAGAGCAACCTGAACACGTCGCAATCGTCGCTGAACAGCGCGATCCAACGTCTGTCGTCGGGCCTGCGCATCAACAGCGCCAAGGACGATGCTGCTGGTCAAGCCATCGCCAACCGTTTCACCGCCAACATCAAGGGCCTGACGCAAGCTTCGCGTAACGCCAACGACGGTATCTCGATCGCTCAAACGACCGAAGGCGCGCTGAGCGAAGTCAACAACAACCTGCAACGTGTCCGTGAACTGTCGGTGCAAGCCGCCAACGGCACGAACTCGTCGTCGGACCTGAAGTCGATCCAGGACGAAATCAAGCAACGTCTGTCGGAAATCGACCGCGTGTCGGCTCAGACCCAGTTCAACGGCGTGAAGGTCCTGGCCAAGGATCAAAACATGTCGATCCAGGTTGGTGCCAACGACAGCGAAACGATTTCGATCGCCCTGAAGCAAATCACGTCGAAGACCCTGGGCGTTGCCGGCTTCAGCGTTGCTGGCCCGCAAGGCGCCACGACTGCCATCGACAGCACGGCGGCTCAGGCTGCCCTGGGTTCCGCCACCCCGGTGACGGCCGCTTCGGCTGCTGGTGTTGCCAACGCCGACATCCAGCGCGCTCTGGGCCTGGGCACCGGCGCTTCGGTGAACTCGCAATCCGTCGTGTCCGACTCGAAGGGCAACTGGTTCGTGCAAGTGAGCATGAACGGCCTGACCGCTTCCGACGACGCCGCTCTGAGCTCGAAGGGCTTCGCTGGCAACGGCACGGCTACCTCGATGACGATGTACATCGCCGTCAAGCCGAGCGACGCTTCGGTCACCGGTTCGACCGCCGGCTTCACGCTGACCGGTTCGTCGCTGCAAGCTTCGGACTTCCAGCAAGCTGCCACGACCAACCCGCTGGCCACGCTGGACAAGGCCCTGGCAACGGTTGACAACCTGCGCTCGAGCCTGGGTGCTGTGCAAAACCGCTTCGAGTCGACGATCAACAACCTGAGCACGACGGTGAACAACCTGTCGGCCTCGCGTTCGCGCATCGAAGACGCTGACTACGCAACGGAAGTGTCGAACATGACCCGCGCGCAGATCCTGCAACAAGCTGGTACGTCGGTTCTGTCGCAAGCGAACCAGACCACGCAAAACGTGCTGTCGCTGCTGCGTTAATCGCCGCGCCGCAAGAAACCGGGCCGCAAGGCCCGGTTTTTTTGCCGGAGTGTTTTGCAGGCAGACCACTGCCTGCAAAGCATTTCAACCGTAGTGTTCTTCCTGCCCTACTGGACGGAGCTGACCATGGCATCCACTCAACCCGTTTCCATGCCGGCGGCACGCATTTCCGCCGAACCCGCGGCCGTTGGCCCGGCACCCTCCGTGCCGGCCCTGGCCGCTGCCGCCGTTCGTCCGGCGGCTGCCGCCCAGAACATGGATGCCCATGCCGGCTCGGGCGATACGCCGCCCAGCATGACGGCGGCGGTCGAGGAGCTGGTCGACGTGCTCAAGACCACGTCGATCGGCCTGCGGTTCGAGATCGACGACACCACCCACCGCGTGATTACCAAGGTTGTGGACAAGGAAACCGGCGAGCTGATCCGCCAGTTGCCGAGCGAGGAGGTGCTGCGCTTTGCGCGCGCCATCGACAAGCTCCAGGGGCTGTTCGTCAGCCACGCCGTCTGATTCACCGCAAGCCCAATCAGTTGAAGCGATAACAACAGGTAGAAAAACATGTCCGGAATCTCCTCCATCGGCATCGGCTCCAATCTCCAGCTGCAGGACCTGCTCGACAAGATCCAAACGAACGAGAACACCGCGCTCGACCAGATCAACACCGAGGCCACCAGCTACCAGTCGCAGCTGAGCGGCTACGGCACCATCAAGAGCGTGCTGGACGCCTACTCGGCCGCCGCCAAGACACTGGCCACCGCGTCGACGTTCGGCGCCGTGAAGGCAGCGGTGGGCAACAGCAGCGTGCTCTCCGCCGCCACCAGCACCACCGCCGTGGCGGGCAGCTACAGTATCAACGTGACCTCGCTGGCCCAGGCCCAGAGCCTGGTGTCGAAGCAGGTGGCAGACCAGACCGCCGCAGTCGGCGCGGGCACCATCACGATCGACTTCGGCGCCGACCTGGCCACCGGTGGCACGCCGACCAGCACCAAGACCGTGACGATCGGCTCGGACACGTCGCTGCAAGGCATCCGCGACTCGATCAACAAGGCCGGCATCGGCGTGACGGCCAGCATCATCAATGACGGCAGCGGCACGCCCTACCGCCTGGTGCTGACGTCGGACAAGACGGGCACGCAGTCGCAGATGCGCGTTTCGGCCGACAACAGCGCCGTGAACGACATCGTAGGCTACGATCCGGCCCTGGCCACGCAGCCGAGCGGCATGCAGGAGAAGGTCAAGGCCGCCGACGCCGCGCTGACCATCAACGGCATCGACATCACCAGCCAGAGCAACACGGTGTCCGAAGCCGCCCAGGGCGTGACCCTGACACTGACGGGCACCGGCACCACCAGCATGAGCGTGACGCGTGACGACGCGTCGATCAAGAACGCCGTGCAGGGCTTTGTCACCGCCTACAACAACGTGCTGACGGCCGCCAAGACGCTGACGGCCTTCGACACCACCTCCGGCACCAAGGGCGCCCTGAACGGCGACAGCACGCTGCGCAACATCCAGACGCAGATGCGCGCGATGCTGACCACCCCGATGTCCGACGGCAAGGGCGGCATGGTCACGCTGTCCGACATGGGCGTCGAATTCAGCCTCGACAGCTCGAACTCGGGTTCGCTGAAGGTCAACGACGACAAGCTGACGAAGGCCATCGCCAACAACCTGACCGGCATGACCGCCTTCTTCTCGGGCACCAACGGCGCGTCGGGCATGGGCAAGACCGTCACCGACTACATCGACGGCCTGAACGCCACCGGCGGCGCGCTCAGCGCGGCCACCGACAGCCTGACGACGACGCTGAAGGACCTGGAAACCAAGTACAGCGCAACGCAGGACCGCATCACCGCCACCATGGACCGCTACCGCGCCCAGTTCACGCAGCTGGACCTGGCAGTTTCGCAAATGAACCAGACCAGCAGCTACCTGACGCAGCAGTTCTCGGCCCTGACGTCCAGCAGCAAGTAAGAATCGGAGTATCGCCATGTTCGCGCGCCAAGGTATCAACGCCTATGCCCAGGTCGGTGTCCAGACCGGAGTGATGAGTGCCAGTCCGCACAAGCTGATCGTGATGCTGTACGACGGCGCGCGGTCGGCCATCGCCCGGGCGAAGTTCCATCTGGAAAACGGCGAGCTGGAAGCGCGCGGCAATGCGATCTCCAAGGCCATCAACATCATCGACAACGGCCTGCGCGCGGTGCTGGACCACGAGGCCGGCGGGGAAGTCTCCGCCAACCTCGAATCGCTGTATGAATACATGACGCGTCGCCTGATGCTGGCCAACCTGCGCAGCGACGCCGACATGCTGTCCGAAGTGGACGCCCTGCTCGAGAACCTTTCCTCGGCATGGGCTGCCATCGATCCGGCCGCACCCGCAGACGCCACGCCGGCAGACCCGGCGGCGGCATCGACACCCGTTTTGCAGGACAACTGATGATGTTCGCCATGTCCCCCATCGTTCGCAGCTACGAAGAGCTCCTGGTGCTCTCCGAGCAGATGCTCGACGCCGCACGCGCGTCGAACTGGGATGCGCTGACCGATCTGCAGAAGGTCTATATGGCCGAAGTGGATCGCCTCCGCCAGCTCGACCACAGCGCGCCGTTCACCGATAACGAGCGCCTGCGCCGCTTCCAGCTGCTGGAACGCATCCTGGCCTACGACGCCCGCATCCGCGACCTGACCATGCCGCGCCTGGCCGAACTGGGCGCCCTGCTCAACAATTCGCGCCGCAAGCTCGAACTCTCCGCAACCTACGGCGCCATCTGATCGCGCGCCCTCCGGCTGACGGAGAGAGCGGCGCGACGCGTATCGCATCCGCTCCTATCGCTGACACGCGTCCATGACCGGCATCCAGATTCCTTCCAGCCTGATTCCGCATCAGGCCCCGGACCCGCAGCTATCGCGTCCCGCGCTGGCCATCGACAAGCTCGCGGCGCTGATGCCGGTGCAGGACGTGTCGCAAGGCGACGTGCAGTCGTCCACCGGCGAAACCGTCCAGGCCCGCCAGCCCAACGCGCTGACGCCGGGCGGTGCCGATCCGCCCCTGGCCGGCCAGACCACTTCCACGCGCGAAACGCTGAGCTTTGCCGCCAAGGCGATCCTGGACCTGTTCGAGGCCGGCGACGCCGCGCCCGCGCGGCCGAACTCGCCGCTGCTGGCCGCATCGCCATCGGGCCAGCCTGGCGCGGCGCAGGATCTTGCCAGTGCGCTGGCACGCTTTGTCGACCAGAGCGGGCTGTTCTATGAATCGCATCTGACGCAATGGGTGATGGGCCAGCGCCCGTTGTCCACGCTGCTGCAGGAACCGCAGGCCGCGCTGCGCAATCCGGCCCAGACCCAGGCTTCGCCGCCGCAGGGCCAGCCGGGTTCGGCCTCGCCGGCCGCGCCGGCGCCTGCCGCCCTCCTGCCGTACGGCGGCCCCGCGGCACCCAGCGCACTGCCGCCGCCCAGCGCAACGATCCTGGCCGAACTGACGCGGCCGGTCATCTACCCGCTGTCCACCGGCGTGCCGGCCCAGGGTGCGCACCCCCAGCCGCATGCCGGCAACACCGCGCAGAGCCCCGCCAATGCCGCCACGGCACCGCAGACCCCGCAGAGCCCCGCCGCCGAGCAGCGCCTGGCCGCGCATGCGTCCGCCGCCGCGCATGCCTATCAGGTGACCGCCGAGATTTCGCACCAGGGCCATCACATCGCCCAGGCCCAGCATGCGGCTATCGTCGCCAGCTGGAACGCGCCGGACGGCACCGGACCGGCCCAGGCGCAGCCCGACGCGGGCCCGCCGATCCATCCGTCCAGCGAGGGTGTCGTGCGCCAGCAGCTCGAACTGCTGGCCTCGCAGCAATTCCGCGCCACGATCGACGCCTGGCCGGGCATGCCCGTGGATTGGGAAATCACGCGCGAGCATGGCCGCGAGGCCGGCGGCGGTTCGGCCGAACCGGCCACCTGGAGCACCCGCCTGCGCCTGAACCTGCCGGCGCTAGGCAGCGTGGATGCCGTGCTGACACTTGGCGCGCAGGGGCTCGAGGCCCGCTTCGTCGCGACCGATTCCGATGCCGCCGCGCGCCTGATCCAGGGCCGCGCGGATTTCCGCACCCAGCTGGAGGCGCGCGGCATCTCGCTGCTGAACATGAACGTGTCGACGCAGGACACCCCGTCGACGCCTACTGTCATCGCCCTGCCAGCATGAGCGACCACCCGTCCGATCGCGGCGCCGCCGTCGCCCTCTCCTACCAGACCAACGACAACGCGCCGCGCGTGGTCGCCAAGGGCTACGGCATGTCCGCCGAGGCCATCATCACGCGCGCCCGCGATGCCGGCGTCTACGTGCATGGGTCGCCGGCGCTGGTCAACCTGCTGATGCAGGTGGACCTGGACAGCCAGATCCCGCCGCAGCTGTACGTCGCCGTGGCCGAACTGCTGGCGTGGCTGCACCGGATGGACGACGGCGCCTCCCCTCTCGCGCTCCCCACCATAGGCCCTGCCGCCAGCCCCGCCTGACGCGCCTCCAGCGCCACCCGACGCCGGTCCTCGTTGAAATAGCGCCAAATCCGCCCGGTTTTCCGGCCGCTAGCGCTGGACGCCTCTTGTTAATGTGCTCGCATCCGTCAGCCCGTGGCTGGCACAGCCTCAATACCAGAGCACGACGTCATGAACAAGAAGGTAACGATGGACCCGACGAGCCGCGCGCTACAGGCGGCGTGGGGCTCGTACTATGAGGGCAAGTATGCGGACGCGCTCAAGCGCGCACGGGTAGCGAAGCGCGGTGCCGCTGGCACGCTTCCCGAACCCTACTATCTGGAAGCCCTCACGCTTTCCGCAATGAAACAGTACGCCGAGGCTCGCGAGCTTGCCAACGCCGGCCGGCGGCGCTTTCCCCAGCATCCCGGCTTCGGCGGACTGCTGGGCACCGTGGAAGTCAACCTGGGCAACTACCGGGCAGGCATCGAGATATTGCGTGAAGTACTGAAAGTGCAGCCCAACGCCGGGCACCTGTGGCAGGTCCTTGGCAATGCGCACTTCACCATCGCCGAGTACGAAGAATCGCGCATCGCATGCGAGCGCGCGGTCGAACTCCTGCCTAACGACGCCGCGGTCGTCGGCAACTATGCCGCCGCGGTACGGGAATCGGGCTCCACGCTCGAAGCCATCCCCATCAACCGTCGTGCCATTGCGCTGGATCCGCTGCAACGGGTCAACCGGGCTAATCTGCTGTTCTCCCTCCTTTATGACGATCGAATCGGCGCGGACGAACTGCGCCGCGAAGCCACCGACTGGGCGGAAACACTGGCGCGGACGCCGGTGAACGCACCGCCGCTGCAACCCAGCGAGGGCAACCGCATTCGCATTGGCGTGCTGTCCAACGACTTGCGCCGTCACGCCTGCGCGTACTACCTGATTCCGCTGATCGCCAACCTGGATCGCACGCGCTTCGAGGTGCATCTGTTCTCGCTTTCTGGCGTGACCGACAACGTCACCCTGAAGATCCGCCAGTACGCCGACAAGTTCCACGACGTCCACAACATGAGCGAGGGAGCGGTGGTCCGTGCCGCGCGTGCACAGCGTTGCGACGTGATGATCGACCTTGGCGGCTATACCGGCGCCTCGCCGCTGCAGTACATGGTGCACCGCCTGGCGCCGGTCCAGCTGGCCTGGCTGGGCTATCCGAGCACCACCGGCATGAAGGAAGTGCAGTACCGCGTCACCGACCTGATTGGCGACCCGCTCGGCTTCGAGCCCAACTACACCGAGACACTGCTGCGCGCGCCGCTGTTCTGCGCCTACCATCCCCACATCGGGGACCCGCTTGCCATCTACGAGCCCAAGTACCGTGTTCAGCCAACGCCGGCGCTGGAAAACGGCTACATCACGTTCGGTTCGTGCAACCACATCGCCAAGCTGGGACCCAAGACCATGCGCCTGTGGAGCGCCGTACTTGCGAAGTGCCCGACCAGCAAGCTGCTGGTTGAAGCCTCGGGCCTGGATCGCGAGACCGTGGCCACCATGCTGAAGAAGCGCATGACCGAGTACGGCATCGATACGGATCGCGTCATCCTGGTACCACGCGACAGCGCGAACCAGTATGTCATGTACAACCGCATCGACATCGCGCTGGACACCGCACCGGTGACCGGCGGCACCACCACCTGCGACACGCTGTGGATGGGCGTGCCACTCGTGACCCTGGCCGGCGACACGTTCCATCAGCGCGTTTCGGCGCCGTTCCTGCACGTCACCGGCCTGCAGGACCTGATCTGCGAGACCGAGGAACAGTACGTGGACATAGCCTGCGCGCTCGCGTCGGACATCGAAGGACTCAACGCCATCCGCATGTCGTTGCGCGACCGCGTTGAGAAGGGCGTCATGTGCGACGCCGCCGCGTTCGCCGCCTGGTTCGGCGAGCAGATTACCGAGATCACGAAGGACTTTAAGCCCACGCCGGCCGGCGCTGCAGAGCGCGAAGATGGTGTCTTCTTCGGCGGGACCTGGTTCCGCAGCGAGGACCTGATCCTGTCCGCGGCGGCGCACCTGCATGAAGGCGACTACATAAAGGCCCGCAACCTGCTGGAGAACTTGACGTCGACGTGGTATCGCCACTGGATGGTGGCGTTTGGGCTCGCGATGATCAAGTACCAGGAAGGCAAGTGCGACGACGCCATCGAACTGCTGATTGAGGCCATCGGCATGCGCCCCTACGGCCTGCCGCTGTACCGCCTGCTGGCCCAATGGCTGGATGAGACCGGCCTGGAAAAGTCCGGCCTGGCCGGGCTGTTGCGGGATCAGTTCGGCCTGACGCTCGACGTGCTCGAAGCATCGCCCCCGCCGTCGGTATTCGAAGTCCTGGGGATCGACCTGGGAGCCGTGATCGAGAAAAGCCGTAACGCGGCACAGCAAGAAAGCGAGGCAGTCGCATGAAAGCCGTCATCCTGGCCGGTGGCTTCGGCACCCGCATCTCCGAGGAATCGCACCTGCGCCCCAAGCCGATGATCGAGATCGGCGGCAAGCCGATTCTCTGGCACATCATGAAGATGTACTCGGCGCATGGCGTCAACGACTTCGTGATCTGCCTGGGCTACAAGGGCTACATCATCAAGGAGTACTTCGCCAACTACTTCCTGCATATGTCGGACGTGACGTTCGACATGTCCGAGAACCGCATGGAAGTTCTCTGCCGCAAGGCAGAGCCGTGGCGTGTCACGCTGGTTGACACCGGCGAAGACGCCCAGACCGGGGGGCGCCTGCGCCGGGTGCGCAACTACCTGGCCCCTGGCGAGACATTCTGCTTCACCTACGGCGATGGCGTGTCGGACATCGACATCACCGCGGAAATCGAATTCCACCGCCGCCATGGCCGCTGGGCCACCGTGGCCGCCGTACAGCCGCCCGGCCGCTATGGCGCGCTGGAGCGCACCGACGAAGGCATGGTGCACGGCTTCTCGGAGAAGCCTCGCGGCGACGGCGGCTGGATCAACGGCGGCTTCTTCGTGCTGCAACCCGAAGTGATCGATCTCATCGAGACCGATGTCACGCCGTGGGAGCAGGAGCCGATGAAGGAACTGGCGCGCCTGGGCCATCTGCTGGCCTACGAGCATGGCGGCTTCTGGCAGCCGATGGACACGCTGCGCGAAAAGACCCAGCTCGAGGAACTCTGGCAAAGCGGCAAGGCGCCCTGGAAGTGCTGGTAATGGATCAATCGTCGTCCTGCTTCGCGGGTCGCCGCGTGCTGGTCACCGGCCACACCGGCTTCAAGGGGTCCTGGCTGTCGTTGTGGCTCGCCCGCCTTGGCGCAAAGGTCACCGGCTACGCGCTGGCGCCCGATGGCAAGGCAAACCTGTTCACGCTGGCCGACGTCGCCGCCGTTCTGGATACGCATGTCGTGGCCGACGTGCGCGATGCACGAGCCATGCGGCAGACGGTTGCCGACGCGCAGCCCGAGATCGTGTTCCATCTGGCCGCACAGCCGCTGGTGCGCGCAAGCTATCACGACCCGGTGGACACTTGGTCCACCAACGTCATGGGCACCGTGCATCTGCTCGATGCCGTACGGCAGTGCCCGTCGGTGCGGGCAGTCGTCGTGATCACCACCGACAAGTGCTACGAAAACCGGGAATGGCTCTGGGGCTATCGCGAGACCGACGCGCTGGGCGGCCACGATCCGTATAGCGCCAGCAAGGCCGGCACCGAGATTGTGGCCGCCAGCTATCGCAGCGCGCTTCTGGCCGAGCGCAATGTGCTGCTGGCAACCGCCCGCGCCGGCAATGTGATCGGCGGCGGTGACTGGTCCGTGGACCGGCTGATTCCCGACGCGGCACGCGCCGTTGCCGCACGCGCCCCGCTGCACATCCGCAACCCGAACGCCACGCGCCCTTGGCAGCACGTGCTGGAAGCCCTGCACGGCTATTTGCTGCTGGGCTCTCGCCTGCTGGCCGGTGACGACACTTGCGCCACGGCGTTCAACTTCGGGCCCGCGCCGTCCGACAACCTGCCTGTGGAGCAGGTACTGCGCCGTCTGCAACCGCACTGGCCCGGCTTGCGCTGGGAAGTGGAAGCCCCGATCGGCCACGTGCCCCATGAGGCCAACCTGCTTTACCTGGACGCCGCCAAGGCCCGCCAGGTCCTGGGGTGGGAGCCGCGCTGGACGCTCGACGAGGCGTTGGCGCACACCGCTCAATGGTACGCAGGCGTACAGCTTGATCCGAGCAGGGCACGCGCCCTGGCCGAAGCCCAACTTGATTCTTTCTGCTCATGACGAACGCCTGCACTTCGCACGGTTCCTGCCGCAGCTGCGGCGCCCCGCTCAGCCATACTTTCGTGGATCTGGGCCTGTCGCCGATCTCGAACCACTTCATTCGTCCGGAAAACGCGGCGCGGGGTGAGTTCTTCTATCCGCTGCATGCTCTCGTATGCGACCAGTGCTGGCTCGTGCAATTGCGCGACGTGGCCAGCGCCGACACCCACTTCCACGACGACTACGCGTACTTCTCGTCGTACTCGTCGTCGTGGCTCGAGCATGCGCGCCGCTATGTCCAGGACATGACGGGCCGCTTCGAAATTGCGGGCAAAAGCAAGGTCATCGAGATCGCCAGCAACGACGGCTACCTCCTGCAGTACTTCGTGCAGGCCGGCGTCACATGCCTGGGCGTCGAGCCGACGGCGAACACGGCCGCCGCGGCCCGCGAGAAAGGCGTGCAGACCCGCGAGGTTTTTTTCGGCCGCGAGACCGCCACCGCCTTGCGCGAGGAAGGCTGGAAGGCCGACCTGCTGTTAGGCAACAACGTGCTGGCACACGTGCCCGACCTGAACGACTTCGTCGGCGGCATGCCGATCGTGCTGGCGCCCGAGGGCGTGGTGACGATGGAGTTTCCGCATCTGCTGCGCCTGATCGAGCAGACCCAGTTCGACACCCTGTATCACGAACACTTCTCGTACCTGTCGCTGCTGGCGCTGCTGCCCGTTTTCGCACGGGCCGGGCTGCGCGTGTTCGACATCGCGCACCTGGGCACCCACGGCGGCAGCCTGCGTGTGTTCCTGTGCCATGAAAAGGCCAGCCACGCCACGACGCCGGCTGTGGCCGCCTGCCTGGACGCCGAGCGCGCCGCGGGGCTCGACACGCTGGAACCGTATCAGGCCTTTGCTTCGGCCGTCGCGGCGACCAAGCGCGACTTGCTGGCGTTCCTGATCGAAGCCCGCCGCGCCGGCAAGCGCGTCGCCGCCTACGGTGCCCCGGCCAAGGGCAATACGCTGCTCAACTACTGTGGCGTGGGTACCGACCTGATCGACTTCACCGTGGATCGCAACCCGCACAAGCAGAACACCCTGCTGCCGGGCACGCGCATTCCCGTGCTCGCACCCGAGGCTATCGACACGCAGCGCCCCGACTACGTCGTGATCCTGCCCTGGAACCTGCGCGACGAGATCGTCGGGCAACTGGCGCATATCCGCGAATGGGGTGGTAAGTTCGTAGTGCCCATTCCACGCGTGGAGTGCGTGTGAAATTCATCGCCACCGAAATCGCTGGCGTCTGCCTGGTGCAGCCCGAGCCGCTGCGCGACGAGCGCGGCTATTTCGCGCGGATGTGGTGTGCCGACGAATTTGCAGCGCAGGGGCTCAACCCCGCACTGGTGCAGTGCAACGTATCGTTCACCGCGCAGCGCGGCACCCTGCGCGGCATGCATTACCAGACAGCTCCGCATGCCGAGGCCAAGCTGATCCGCGTGCTGCGCGGGCGCGTCTATGACGTCCTGCTCGACCTGCGCGAAGGCACGCCCGGCTTTGGCCGATGGCAGGCATTCGAGCTGGACAGCGACGACGCAACGATGCTCTACGCGCCGGAAGGCGTGGCGCACGGCTTTGTCACGCTGTCCGACAACACCGAGATGTTTTACCAGATGAGCGCCGGATACAGCGCCGGGCACGCCGCCGGCGTGCGGTGGAACGATCCGGCATTCCAGATCAAATGGCCGTGCGACGCTCCCATGCTGTCGCCGCGCGACCTGCAGCACCCCCTGTGGAACCACCCAACTGATTGTGGAGACCTGTAATGATTCCGATGTTCAAACCGCTGATCGAGGCCGAAGAAATTCAGGCCAGCCGCGAAGCCCTGGAACTGGGCTGGCTCGGCATGGGCAGCTATGTATCCGCCTTCGAGGAAGAAGTCAAGAAGATCATCGGCAACGAGAACAAGTACGTGGCCGCCCTGAGCACCGGTACCGCCGGCCTGCACGTCGGCCTGCTGGTGGCTGGCGTGGGCCCGGGCGACGAGGTGATCGTATCGTCATTCAACTGCTCGGCGGACTTCCAGGTCATCACGCAAGTAGGCGCTGACATCGTGTTCTGCGACTGCGAGGACGATACGCTGTGCATTGACTTGAAGGCTGCCGAAAAGCTGGTGACGCCGCGCACGAAAGCCATCATCGTGATGGACTACGACTGCCTGCTGTGCGACCACGACGAAGTGGCCGCATTTGCCAAGCGCCACAACCTGCGCGTGATCCACGACGCCGCGCACTCCTTCGGCTCGTACTACAAGGGCAAGCCGGTGGGAAGCTTCTCGGACATCACCGTGTTCAGCCACGACCCGGTCAAGACCGTGACGTGCCTGGACGGCGGCACGATTGTCGTGAGCTCGCCCGAAGACCTGAAGCTCGTGCATGAACTGCGCCTACTGGGCATGCAGCAGCCGGCCGCGGTCATGTACAAGAACCAGCGCGCCTGGACCTTCGATGTGGAGCGCGTGGGCTACCGCTACCACATGATCAACATGCACGGTGCGGTCGGCCTGGCCCAGATCCGCAAGCTGCCGGTCATCGCCGAATCGCGCCGCAACGCGTGCAAGGAATACAGCCGCCTGCTGGCAGGCGTGCCGAGGGTGCGCACGCCGAAGTCGAGCTTCGAGGAAGTGAACCCGTTCCTGTACTACATCCGCGTCCCCGAAGTCCACCGCGACAACCTGCGCGCATGGCTCAAGGAAAACGGCGTGGACACCGGCATCCACTGGCAACCGGGCCACTGGTTCACGCTGTGGAAGGACTGCAAGGCCGGCGATCTGTCCGTGACCGACCGCGTGGGCAAGGAGATCCTGTCTCTGCCGCTGTACTCGAAGATGGATCTGGCCATCGTGGCCGAGGTGGCCGCCAAGGTTCGCCAGTACTTCGAAACACAGGTGTGACATGACCCACCAGCCCGCCGGACAGGCGCTGATCGCCAGTATCAAGGCCAGCGCCGCGATGAATCGGATCTCGGTGTCGATTCCCGTGGGCCGCCCCGTGCGGGCGGTCCTGCGCCCCATTCCCACCCGCGAGGGTTGCATTTCGCAGACAGACCTGGAACTGCTCAGCGAATGGCGCAACCGCTACGTCAAGTCGTTCCTGACGGAGTTCGTCTCGCACGCCGCGCGTACCGAGCGATGGCTCGTCGATTTCGTCCACGCCAATCCGTCGAAGCTGCTGTTCATGGTCGAAGACCTGAATGGCAAGCCGCTGGGGCATATCGGCATCGACTTCATCGACTGGGAAACCGGCTACGGTGAAGCCGACGCCATCGTCAGCGGCGGCGAGTCGCCGCGCGGCCTGATGAAGGAAGCACTGCAGACCATGCTGCGCTGGGCCGACGACCAGCTTGGCCTGTCGCACCTGGCCGTTCGGGTCCGTTCGGACAACACGGCGCTGGAGTTCTACCGGAAGGTGGGATTCGTGGAACAGAAGCGCGTGCCGTTGAACGTCGAACGCACAGAACACATGGTGCGCTGGTACGAGGACCCTGTCATGAACAATGCCGCGGCCTCGCTGGTGTACATGGACTATCACGCCCCCGCATGAACCTCACTGGGACCCATCGTTCCGGACTGGTCAGCTACGTCAACGCGCAGCTGGCCAATTTCTTTCCGGATGGCGCCGATCATCGCGCCACGATCGACCGCTACCTCGACGATGCACTGGCTCGTACTGCGCGATGCGTGGATGCGGTTCGGATGTGGCGACCGGGCGAATTCAACTACCTGCATTCGAGTCAGTACTCCACATTCCTGTACTACCTGTCGAACTGCATCTGGCGCGACAACGGTGACCTGACTGTGGCGACCAAGCTGTTCGGCCTCAACAAGGCCCTCAACGCCATCGACCTCTTCTACGAGATCGAGATGCCCGAGGTGTTCCTTATCGGGCACTCGGTGGGCATCGTGCTGGCCAAGGCCACCTACGGCAACTACCTGGTGCTGTACCAGAACTCCACGGTCGGCAAGAACCATGGTGTCGCGCCGGTCATTGGCGACGGCGTGGTGATGTACCCGAATACGGCCATCATCGGCCGCAGCCACGTGCGCGACAACTCGGTGGTGGCGCAGGGCGTCAGCGTGCTCAATCGCGAAACGCCGGGCAACTGCCTGGTCTATGCCGGCCAGGCCGGCGACCTGGTCTGCAAGCCCGCCAGGGAACGCGCGGCGGAGGAGTACTTCCGCGTCTGAGCCCGGTCGTCGCAGCCGGAAACAGATAGCAGATAGCAAAAAGGCCATGCCGCTTGACGCGGGCATGGCCTTTTTGCCGTGGCGCGCCGCAGCGCGCCAGACGCGTACCGGGTGTCAGACCGGCATGTTCATCATTTCCTGATAGGCAGCCGCCAGGCGGTTGCGCACCTGCACGGTGGTCTGGAAGGAAATATTGGCCTTCTGCATGTCGATCATCACGTCGTTGAGCGACACGCCGGGCTTGCCCACTTCGAAAGCCTCGGCTTGCCCGTAGGCGCGTTCCTGGGTGGCGTTCAGGCGTTGCAGCGAGCGTTGCAGTTCGCCGGCAAAGCCAGCCGTGGCGGCCGAAGCCGCCTGGGACGAGGTGGTTCCGCCGCCAGCTACCTGCGCCAGGCCGCGCAGTTGCTGGAGCATGCCCTCGATGGAAGAAATGGTCATGGCACGTACAGGTTGGTCAGTCGGGACAGGATTAATGTGACGAAAACAATACACGCCATCCTGTTTCAGCCCTCGCACTGTACTGGCGGCCCGTCTTTGTCCAAAGGCTGAAATCGGCTGGAAAACATCGCCTATTCAGCCGATTGTTCAGCGCCCGTCTGCCCGATCATCGCTACCGTGCCGGATCTGGCGGATCGACGGGTTCTTGTCTCGCCGCCTGAGTCCATGGAATTCAACTATCGCGGGGAGTGCGCGTGTTTTTTCAGCAGCGTAAAGTGAGCCGTGCCGAGATGATTAACGGCAGCGAAGGCCAGAGTGGTAAGGGCAGGGAATGCCCGGCCAAGCCGGAGACGTGCGCATGAACGCGGCCGCCACCCTGCCGAACGGCGCGGCCCTGGTCGAGAAGCTCAAGGGCAATCCGCGCCTGCCCATGATGCTGGGCGGCGCGGCACTGGTTGCCGCCATTGCCGTGGGCGTCATGTGGTCGCGCCAGCCGGACTACAAGGTGCTGTACACCAACCTGTCCGAGCGCGACGGCGGTGCAGTGATCCAGTCACTGCAGCAGATGAACGTGCCGTACAAGTTCGCCGAAGGCGGCGGCGCCGTCATGGTGCCGTCCGACAAGGTTGCCGAGACGCGTCTGCGCCTGGCCAGCCAGGGCCTGCCCAAGAGCGGTACCACGGGCATGGAACTGATGGACAACCAGAAGTTCGGCATCAGCCAGTTTGCCGAACAGGTGAACTACCAGCGTGGCCTGGAAGGCGAGCTGGCACGGTCGATCGAGTCGATCGGCGCGGTGCAGTCGGCCCGTGTCCACCTGGCCATCCCCAAGCCCACGCTGTTCGTGCGCGAGCGCCAGAAGCCCACCGCTTCGGTGGTGCTGCAGCTCTACCCGGGCCGCGCGGTCGATGAAGGCCAGGTGGCCGCCATCACGCACCTGGTGTCGTCGAGCGTGCCCGAACTGACGCCGAAATCGATCTCCATCGTCGACCAGCAGGGCAACCTGCTGTCTGGCAGCAACGATCGCTCGATGGACGCCACCCAGCTCAAGTTCGTGCAGCAGGTGGAACAGAGCTACGTCAAGCGCGTGGAATCGATCCTGGCCCCGATCCTGGGCAAGGAAAACGTCCATGCCCAGGTGACGGCCGATGTCGACTTCTCGTCGGTGGAACATACCGACGAAAGCTTCAAGCCGAACCAGGACCCGACCAAGGCCGCGATCCGCAGCCAGCAGACCAGCGAATCGAACCAGCAGGGTGGTTCGGCCGTGGGTGGCGTGCCCGGCGCGCTGTCCAACCAGCCGCCCGCCGCCGCCGTGGCCCCGGTGACCACGCCGCAGCCGCCGCGCCAGCCCGGCCAGCCGAACCCGCCGGCCCAGGCCCAGCCCAACCAGGCCACGCAGACCGCCGAGAAGACCGGCCCGAGCAGCAACCGCCGCGACGCCACCACCAACTACGAGCTTGACCGCAGCGTGCGCCACGTGCAGCAGGCGCCGGGCGGCGTGAAGCGCCTGTCGGTGGCCGTGGTGGTGAACTACCGCAGCAAGGTCGACGCCAAGGGCAAGCCGGTCACCGAGGCGCTGTCCGCCAAGGAACTGGCCCAGATCGAGAACCTGACCAAGGAAGCGATGGGCTTCTCGGCCGAACGCGGCGATTCGCTCAACGTGGTCAACAGCCCGTTCACGTCCGACAGCAAGACGGAACCGGAACTGCCGCTGTGGAAGCAACCGCAGATGATCGACCTGGCGAAGACCGGCGTTGGCTACCTGCTGCTTGCCCTGCTGGCCGTGTTCCTGTGGTTCAAGGTGGCCCGTCCGGTGCTGCGCAAGTACACCGCACCGGCTCTGCCCGCCACCACCGACGCCATGGAAGCCAACGCAGCCGAAGCCGTGCTGCCGCCGCCGGAAGAGGAAACCAATCCGGAAGTGCTGCGCCTGGCCGCGAAATATGAAAGCGATCTCGCCCTGGTGCGTGACGCCGCGCAACGCGACCCGCGCCTGGTCGCCAGCGTAATCAAGACCTGGATGGCAAATGACGAAGGCTAACGCTAGCAAGGGAGCGCCCGAGAAGGGCCTGCAGAAGAGCGCCATCCTGATGATGGCGGTGGGCGAGGATTCGGCCGCCGAGGTGTTCAAGCACCTGTCGCCGCGCGAAGTGCAGCAGCTGGGCTCCGCCATGGCAAACCTGTCGGCCGTGACCCGCGAGGAAATGGCCGAGGTGCTGGCCGAGTTCCGCGGCGAGACCGAGCAGTACCTGGCGCTGAACGTCGATTCGAGCTCGTTCATCAAGAGCGTGCTGAACAAGGCGCTGGGCGAAGAGCGCGCGCTGTCGGTGATCGAGGACATCCTGGAATCGCGCGACCCGGGCGGTGGCATCGATTCGCTGAACTGGATGGAAGCCAATACGGTGGCCGAGCTGATCAAGGACGAGCATCCGCAGATCATCGCCACGATCCTGATCCACCTGGACCGCCAGAAGTCGTCCGAAGTGCTGGGCTTCTTCACCGAACGCCTGCGCAACGACGTGGTGCTGCGTATCGCCACGTTCGGCGGCGTACAGCCGGGCGCGCTGCAGGAACTGACCGACGTGCTGACCAAGCTGCTGGCAGGCCAGAGCCTGAAGCGCAGCCGCATGGGCGGTGTCCGCACGGCGGCCGAGATCATCAACCTGATGAGCACGGCCCACGAGGAAGCGGTCATCGACGGCGTGCGCACGCACGACGCCGACCTGGCACAGAAGATCATCGACGAGATGTTCCTGTTCGAGAACCTGCTGGAAGTGGACGATCGCGGCATCCAGCGCGTGCTCAAGGAAGTGGCTACCGAATCGCTCATCGTCGCGCTCAAGGGCGCGCAGCAGGAACTGCGCGACAAGTTCATCCGCAACATGTCGACGCGTGCCGGCGAAATGCTGCGCGAGGACCTGGAAGCCCTGGGTCCGGTGCGTGTGTCGCAGGTCGAGGCCGAACAGAAGGCCATCCTGCAGGTGGTGAGGCGCCTGGCCGAGGCCGGCGAAATCCAGATTGGCGGAGGCGACGATGCCTACGTTTGAACGCGGCTTTGCCGCAGGCCGCGGCCCGGGCCGCGGCGATCCCGGATTCTTCGGCGCGCCTGGCGCGGCGCAGGGCTCGGACAAGCTTTCCGGCGGCCTGTCGGGCGGCCTCTCCGGCGGGCTCACCAATGTCCACCGCAGCGACGAAGGCTTCCAGGGTTTCGAGCCGCCCGTGCGCTCCAGCATGGGCGGCGACGCCTGGAAGCGCTGGCAACCCGAATCGCTCGATCCTCGCGACGCCCTGAAGAAGGTGCTGGCCGCGCAGTTGCCGGTCGAACCTCCGCCCCCGCCCCCGATCGACTTTGCCGCGCTGGACGCGATGCGCGACGGCGCCCGCAAGGAAGGCTACGCTCAGGGCTACACCCAGGGCCAGACCCAGGGCTACGGCGACGGCCACCGCGAAGGCTATGCCCGCGGCCTGGAATCGGCCCGCAGCGAAGCCGCACGCCTGCAGGAACTGGCCGGCAACTTCCGCGACGCGCTGGGCCGTGTCGATACGGACATCTCCGATGCGCTGATTTCCCTGGCGCTCGACGTGGCACGCCAGCTGGTGCGCAAGACGATGGAAATCGATCCGGCCGCGCTGGTTCCGGCCGCACGCGAACTGATCAACGCCGAGCCGCCGCTGTCCGGCGCGCCCTGCCTGCTGCTCAACCCCGAAGACGTGACGCTGGTGGAAACCCACCTGAAGGGCGAACTCGAAGCCGCCGGGTGGACGCTGCGCGCCGATGCCGCCGTGGCACGCGGCGGCTGCATCGCCAGCGCCGCCAGCGGCGAACTGGACGGCTCGCTGGCAACGCGCTGGGAGCGCGTGATCAAGGCCCTGGGCCGCAACGATCCGTGGGAGCCCCCGCATGCATGAGCCCCAGGCCACGGCGCCCGACACCGCTTCAGCCGCAGCCCATACCGGCCGCTGGCGCGATGCGCTGGCTACCGCATCGTCGAACATCGCAGAGATCGACAGCAAGCGCGCGTGCGGCCGTCTGACGCGCGCCGCCGGCCTGGTGCTCGAAGCCGTGGGCCTGCGCATGCCCGTGGGCAGCGATTGCCTGATCGAACTGCCGGGCGGCCAGCATTCGCATGGCGGCCCGCGCACCGCCGAAGCCGAAGTGGTGGGCTTTGGCGCCGACCGCCTCTACCTGATGCCGCAATCGGACGTGGCCGGCCTGGTGCCGGGCGCCCGCGTCTATCCGCTGGAACCGTCGCCGCTGCCCAAGGGCGTGAGCGCACCGCGCGAGCCGGGTTCGAAGCGCCTGCCCGTGGGCGATGGCCTGCTCGGACGCGTGCTTGACGCGGCCGGACGCCCGCTTGACGGACTTGGTCCGATCACCGCCGCCAGCGAAGTGCCGCTCTCGGGCGCGCAGATCAACCCGCTGATGCGTGCCCCGATCGAAACGGTGCTCGATACTGGCGTGCGCGCCATCAACGGCATGCTGACCGTTGGCCGTGGGCAACGCATGGGCCTGTTCGCAGGCTCCGGCGTGGGCAAGTCCGTGCTGCTGGGCATGATGGCCCGCTACACCAACGCCGACGTGATCGTGGTGGGCCTGATCGGCGAACGCGGCCGCGAAGTAAAGGAATTCATCGAGAACATTCTCGGCGAGGAAGGCCGCAAGCGGTCGGTGGTGGTGGCCGCGCCGGCCGACTGCTCGCCGCTGCTGCGCATGCAGGGCGCCGCCTACGCGACGCGCCTGGCAGAGTATTTCCGCGACAAGGGCCAGCACGTGCTGCTGATCATGGACTCGCTGACCCGTTATGCGATGGCCCAGCGCGAGATTGCGCTGGCAATCGGCGAACCGCCCGCCACCAAGGGTTATCCGCCTTCGGTCTTCGCCAAGCTGCCCACGCTGGTGGAGCGCACCGGCAACGGCCCGGAGGGCGGTGGCTCGATTACCGCCTTCTACACCGTGCTGACCGAGGGCGACGACCAGCAGGACCCGATTGCCGATTCGGCGCGCGCCATTCTCGACGGCCACATCGTGCTGTCGCGCAGTCTTGCCGAAGCCGGCCACTATCCGGCCATCGACGTGGAAGCGTCGATCAGCCGTGCCATGACCGCCTTGATCGAACCGCCGCAGTTCGCCTCCGTACGGCGATTCAAGCAGTTGATGTCGCGCTACCAGCGCAATCGCGACCTGATCAGCGTGGGTGCCTACGTGCCCGGCAACGATCCGGAGCTGGACCTCGCGATCCGCCTGCATCCGCGCATGGAGGCATTCCTGCAGCAGGACATCCACGAGCGCGCCGACTACGAGGCGTCGATTGCCCAGCTGCATGCGACCATCGGAGCAAACTACCATGGCTAAGACTTCGCCGCTGAACACGCTGGCCGACATCGCCCAGGACAACACCGACAAGGCCGCCCGCGAACTGGGCCGCCTGCAGGGCCTGCGGACACAGGCCGAGCAGCAGCTCCATGCGCTGACCGAGTACCGCCACGAGTACCGGGCGCGCATGCAGGCCATTGCCGCCGAAGGCATGACGTCCAGCCGCTGGCAGGATTTCTCGCGCTTTCTCGACTCGCTGGACCATGCCATCCGCCAGCAGACCGCCGCGCTGGACAAGGCCGAGGCCGACCTGCTGGCCGGCCGTGCCAACTGGCAACAGCAGAAGCGCCGGCAGAACTCTTTCGACACGCTGATCACGCGCGCCGAAGTGCGCGAACAACAGATCGCCACGCGTCGCGAACAGCGCGCCAACGACGAATACGCGGCCCGCATTGCCCGCCAGCCGGCGAGCGGCCACAACTGACCTGCCAAAGACCACAATGATCGATATCAGCCAGATCGTCGGCAACGCCGCCGCAGCCCTCGGCAATCTCAAGACGCCGGACACGGGCAAGGGCGGCGACGCCAATCCGTTCCAGGACGCACTGTCGCGCGCACGCCAGGATGGCCAGCAATCCGCACCGGCTGCCGCGCAGGTAAAGGTACCGGCCAAGGACAGCAAGCAGGCCGACGCGGCGAAGGACAGCGCTGCGCAAAAGCCGCAGCAGCCCGCCGCCAACAACGCGCTGCCCCAGAAGGACACCAGCAAGGTTGCCGCCAAATCGGGCACGAAGTCCGATGACGCACAGGACGGCAAGACCGACGACACCGCATCGGACGATGCCGCCGCTGCTGCCGCCGCACTGGCCGCCGCTGCGCTGCTGACGCAGCCCCCGCCCCCGCAGGCGCCCGCCGCCGGCAGCACGGCCGGCATCGATGCCGGCGCGCTCAATGGCCTGCCGGCACTGCCGTCGGGCCAGGGCACGGCCGCCGCTGCCGCCGCTGCAACCGCTGCCGCCACGACCACCACGGCAGCCGATCCGGCCGCCGATGCCGCAGCCTTGCAGGCGCAGGCCGACGCGAAGCTGCCAGCCGCCACCGTCGACATCGCCGCAAAGGGCACCACCGCGAGCCCGACCGATACGCTGGCGCTGATCGCCCAGCAACGCGCCGCGCTGCAGAACAACGCCCCGACCACGGCGGACAAGATCGCCGCCACGGTCACGGCGCCGGCCCAGACCGCCGCGCAGGACGCACGCGGCCAGGGTGCCGGCCAGCAGCATGCCAACCTGGGCCATCAGAACCAGCCGGCCCTGGCGCCGGCCGACAACACTCAAGGCAACCAGCCGGCGCAGGCGCCGGTCACGCCGTTCGCCGCCGCACAGGCCAGCGCACGCACCGGTGAAGGCGTGGACACGGGCGCCACCAACGCCAGCAGCGCGGCCACCATGGCATCGGCACTCGCCGCGCAAACGCCGGCGCAGGCTGCACAGGCCAATGCCGCCGCAGCCGCCGCACGCCCGGTCATCGCCCCGAATGTCGGCGACAGCCAGTGGTCGCAGGCGCTGGGCCAGCAAATGGTGCGCCTGTCGACCCAGGGCAACCAGACCGCCGAACTCGACCTGAACCCGCCCAACCTGGGCCCGCTGAAGGTGGTGCTGAACGTGGTCAACGATCAGGCCCAGGCACAGTTCGTATCGCCGCACCAGGCCGTGCGCGCCGCCGTGGAAGCCGCGCTGCCGCACCTGCGCACGTCGATGGCCGAAGCAGGCATCCAGCTGGGCCAGACCTCGGTGGGCGCCGACAGCTTTGCGCAGGCCAACTCGGGCGGCCAGCAACAGCAGCAGCAACGCCAGGCCGGCAACGGCGGCAGCTTCGGCCAGTCCACCGGCTTCGGCAACGATACGGCGGCACCGGCCGCCCCTGCCACGCCGCGCGCACCGCGCACGCTGGCACGTGGCGAGGTGGATACGTTCGCCTGACATCACAGGCCTTTCCGCCTCCCGGAAAGCCCGCCTTCTCTCCCGCCTTGCGGGATGGACGGCGGGCTTTTTTCATGCTGGCGACCTGGAACTTAAGCGCGCACGGCGCGGTCATTTGAGCGACGATATGGTTACCTCGCGTCAACCTGACCCGTCCACTCCGCTGCCCACTCCACCGTTCACACCTCCGGCCAATGACCATGCCCAGCTCTCGCCCGTCCCGCGTTCGCCCCTTCCTGCTCGCTGCCCTCGCGCTGACCGCCACCCTGGCCCCGCTGGCCCACGCGGCCGAACCGACCGATATCGGGCCCGCCTACGGCCCGGAGCTGGAAGGGTTCGACTACCCCTATCCGGTCCAGCGCTACAAGTTCTCGTCCCAGGGACAGCCCATCGAGATGGCGTTCATGGACGTCAAACCCGAGAAGCCGAACGGCCGCGCCGTGGTGCTGCTGCATGGCAAGAACTTCTGCGGCGCCACCTGGCAGGAAACCATCCGCCAGCTCAGCAGCGCAGGGTACCGCGTGGTGGCGCCGGACCAGGTGGGCTTCTGCAAGTCGACCAAGCCCGCGCACTACCAGTACACGTTCCAGCAACTGGCACGCAACACGCATGACCTGCTGTCGTCGATCGGCATTCGCGACGTCACCGTGATGGGCCATTCCACGGGCGGCATGCTCGCCATGCGCTACGCGCTGATGTATCCGCAGGAGACCAGGCAGCTGGTGCTGGTGAACCCGATCGGGCTCGAGGACTGGAAGGCCAAGGGTGTGCCATCACTCTCGGTGGACCAGTGGTACGCGCGCGAGCTGAACACCACGGCCGACCGCATTCGCAACTACGAGAAGTCCACCTACTACGTGAACCAGTGGAAGCCGGAGTACGAGCCATGGGTGCAGATGCTGGCCGGCATGTACCGCGGCCCGGGCAAGCAGATCGTGGCATGGAATTCCGCCCTGCTCTACGACATGATCTACACCCAGCCCGTGGTCTACGAGATGGGCGCCATCCAGGCCCCTACGCTGCTGATGATCGGAGACAAGGACACCACGGCCATCGGCAAGGACGCCGCCCCGGCAGACGTACAGCCGAAGCTGGGCCGCTATCCGGAACTGGCAAAGGCCACGGCAAAGGCCATCCCGAACACGACACTGGTGGAATTCCCCGAAATGGGCCACGCGCCGCAGATGCAGGACCCGGCGGCATTTCACAAGGCGTTGCTGGAGGGAATGGGGAAGGTGCAAATACGCTAAATTGAGGGCGTTCTCCGCCCTGATGTGCGGCCGCCATGACTTTCGACCTCTTCGACGCCCTTCCTGCCGATCCCGATACGCCGCCTGCCGTCGAGCCGCTGGGGCCGGGTGCTGTCGTCCTGCGCGGTTTTGCGCGCGATATCGGGCCTGCGCTGCTGCAGGCGGTGGCCGAAGTCAGCGCCGGCTCACCGTTCCGGCACCTGATCACGCCGGGAGGGCTGCGGATGTCGGTGGCAATGACCAATTGCGGTGAGCGGGGGTGGGTGTCCGATCGCACCGGCTATCGCTATGACCCGCTCGATCCCGATACAGGGCGGCCCTGGCCGGGCATGCCCGGCGACTTCAGCACGCTGGCGCTGGACGCCGCCGACGCTGCCGGCTACCCCGGTTTCGCGCCCGACGCGTGCCTGATCAACCAGTACCAGCCCGGTACAAGGCTTTCCCTGCATCAGGATCGCGATGAACTGGATCTGCGCGCGCCGATCGTGTCGGTGTCGCTGGGCCTGCCTGCCATCTTTCTCTGGGGTGGCCTGCGCAGGGCGGATCGTCCGGCCAGGGTGCGGCTGGCGCATGGCGACGTGGTGGTCTGGGGCGGCCCGTCGCGGCTGGTATTCCACGGCATTGCGCCGCTGGCCGCAGGTGATCACGCACTTACCGGCGGCGAGCGCATCAACCTGACCTTCCGCAAGACGCGCTGACCAGCGCGCGGCAGTTGCCTGCTTCAGCAGACAACCATACGATAGCGGCTCAGCACATTTGCTCATAAAACAGGATCGGCGCCCCATGCGACCGGCCCCGCTCGCGAGACAGACCCAAGATGTCAGCCACACCCGGCCGCGCCGAAGCACGTCCCGAAACCACACCCCCGACGCCCCCGTCACCCCCTTCGCCCCCCAAACCCGCGCCACTGGCTGGCCGCCCTGCCGATTCGATCCGTGCCGCGCTGCTGATCGGCGCCTGCGTCAGCGCGGTCTGGATCGCGGGCAGCGCCCTGCATGCCCCGCCCGCGCTGATCTGGGCCGGCGCGCTGGTACTGTCCACGGTTTCCTGCTGGGCCGTCGGCGTGCTGCCGGAGCCCACGGCCACGCTGCTGTTCTTCCTGTCCGCCGTGGTCTTCCATATCGCGCCGCCAACGGTGGTGTTCTCCGGATTCACGTCGACGGCATGGTGGCTGATGTTCGGCGGCGCCGTCACTGGCGTGGCGCTGCGCAGCACCGGCCTGGCGCTGCGGCTGGCGGACATCATCTTCCACAAGCGGGTGGGCACTTACCCGCAGGTGATCACCACGGTGGCGCTGAGCGCGGTAGGTCTGGCGTTCCTGATGCCCTCTACCACTGGCCGCGTGCTGCTGCTGATGCCGATCGTGCTGGCGCTGGCCGACCGGCTGGGCTTTGCCGCCGGATCGAACGGCCGCATCGGCATGGTGATGACCGTCGCGGCGGCCAGCTACATGCCGCCCACCGCCATCCTGCCGGCCAATATCCCGAATAGCGTGCTGCTGGGTGCGGCCAGCTCGCTCTATCACATCAACCTCAGCTACGGCAGCTACCTGCTGCTGCATTTCCCGGTGCTGGGCGCGCTGAAGACCGTGGTGCTGATCTGGGTGATCTGCAAGCTGTTTCCGGAAAACGGCCCGATGCCGGCCCAGCCGCCCGCCACGCAGACCACGATGGGTGCGCAGGAGCGCGTGCTGGCCGTCATCCTGGCGCTGGCGGTGGCCGGATTCGCCACCGATGCGTGGCATGGCATCTCGCCGGCCTGGATTTCGCTGGCCGCGTGCATTGTCTGCCTGCTGCCCGGTATCGGCCTGGTGTCGCCCAAGGCGCTGACCGAGCAGGTGCACCTGGTGCCGCTGATCTACGTGGCCGGCTTCCTGGGGCTCGGGGCGGTGGTGGAATCCACCGGGCTGGGCAGTGCCATCAGTGCGGGGCTGCTGCATGTGCTGCCGCTGACGCCGGGCCATACGGCGGCCAACGTGGGCACCATCGGGGCCATGGGCGCGGTGCTGGGCATGATGTCGACGCTGCCCGCGCTGCCGGCCGTGCTCACGCCGCTGGCACGCGACCTGGCCAGTGCCACGGGGCTGCCGCTGGAATCGGTGCTGATGCTGCAGGTGCCGGTGTTCTCGACGGTGTTCTTCCCGTACCAGTCACCGCCGATCGTGATCGCGATGCAGCTTGGTGGCGTGGGCTTGCGCCACGGCACACGGCTTTGCCTGACCATGGCGGCCATCACGCTCGTGGTGCTGCTGCCGCTGGATTACTTCTGGTGGAAGCTGCTGGGCTACCTGCCCTGACCGGCCGGACGCGGCACAGGCTGCCGCGCGCCGGGCTACCAATCGAGCTTCTCCAGCAGCGCATCGCGCACGGCACGCGGCTCGACGAGCAGATCCATGTCGTAGGCCCCCAGCAGCGCCAGCAACTGCGCCACGCTGATGGTCTCCGGATTCAGCTCCATATGGGAAATGCGGCTCTGGCTGATGGCCAACCGCGCGGCGGCGTCGGCCTGGGTCAGGCCGGCGATCTTGCGCGCGCCCTGGAGCACCTGCCCCAGTTGATCGCTGCTGGTAATGGTGACTCTGGCGGACATCTCGGGTTACCCGGCAGTAAATACATCTGGAATCTATCAATTTCCACCAGCAATTGACAAATTCTTCGTCATTGGCGAATGCACGAACGGTGTCATTACCCATGGAGTGGGTAGATGGCGTGCCGGCCGTTGCCAAAAACAAACGCCTGGGCCAAATCCGGCCTGGCGGGCGGGGGCGTCAGCGCAGGTAATCGCGGAAGCGCGAGCGGATTTCCTCGACATTGGCGAGCGTGCCGGTCAAGTGGTCGCGCAGCGCGGTCTCGGCCGCGGCCACGTTGCCGCCGGCAATCGCGTCGACAATCGCCGTATGGTCGCGCAGCACCGCATTGGCCTTGCCCGGAATCGGCAGGTGCAGCCGGCGCAGGCGGTCCAGATGGCCGCTCTGGCGGCGCACCAGCCCGAACAGGTCGGGCACCGCGGCTGCCTCGTAGAGCTGGCGATGGAAATACTGGTCGTTGGCGGTGAACTCGGCCAGATCGTCGAGTTCGAGCATCCGCTGCTGGCGCGCAATCGTGGCGCGCAGGCGTTCCACCAGCGCCGGATCGGGCGCGGCCGCCAGGGTGCGGACGATTTCCACCTCCACCGACCGCCGCAGGAAATGCGCCTGCCGCGCCAACGCCACATCGATACGGCTGACGCGCGTGGCGTGCTGCGGAAACACGTCGACCAACCCCTCTTCAGCCAGCCTCATCAGCGCGTCGCGCACGGGTGTCTGGCTGATGCCGTACTGCAACGCCAGTTCGGGGCGCGACAGCACTGTGCCCGGCGGCAGCGCCATCGAGATGATCTGGTCGCGCATATGCTCGAACACCTGCGGCGCCGCCTGGCGGGTGCGGTCGAACTGGAACTGCGCGGAAGGGTTGGGTAGCGTGGCGGCCATGCGTAAATGACTGGAATGTTCGGCGCGATTCTAGCCGAAGCGTCGCGGAAATCTCCGCGTTGACGTACTAATACATTAGTGCTTTAATTCCAGAAACCCCAGTCATCGTACAACTAGGCGACTGGCAGGATTCATAGGTGGAAGAGACAACGATGACGGCACATAAAAAGACGCCGGACCAGCTGCGCAGCGCGCGCTGGTTCGCGCCCGACGACCTGCGCTCGTCCGGGCATCGCTCGCGGATCATGCAGATGGGCTACGCGCCCGATGAATGGATGGGCAAGCCGCTCATCGCCATCATCAACACGTGGTCAGACATCAACCCCTGCCACTCGCACTTCAAGCAGCGCGTGGAAGACGTGAAGCGCGGCATCCTGCAGGCCGGTGGTTTCCCCGTGGAGCTACCGGCCATTTCCTTGTCCGAGAGCTCGGTCAAGCCGACCACCATGCTCTATCGGAACCTGCTCGCCATCGAGACCGAGGAGCTGATCCGTTCGCACCCGATCGACGGCGCCGTGCTGATGGGCGGCTGCGACAAGACAACGCCTGGCCTGCTGATGGGCGCCACCAGCGCTGGCGTGCCGGCCATCTACGTGCCCGCCGGCCCGATGCTGCGCGGCAACTACAAGGGCCAGGTTCTTGGCTCCGGCTCCGACGCCTGGAAATTCTGGGACGAGCGCCGCGCCGGCAATATCAGCAAGACCGAATGGATCGGCATCGAGGGCGGCATCGCGCGCAGCCACGGCACCTGCATGACGATGGGCACGGCCAGCACCATGACCGCGATTGCCGAGACCATCGGCATGACGCTGCCCGGTGCGTCGTCGATTCCGGCGGCCGACGCCAACCACATCCGCATGTGCTCCGAAGCGGGCCGGCGCATCGTCGGCATGGTCTGGGAAGACCTGACGCCAAAGCGCATCCAGACGCGCGAGTCGTTCGAAAACGCGATTGCGGTAGCCATGGCGACGGGCTGCTCCACCAACGCCATCATCCATGTGGTTGCGATGGCGCGTCGCGCCGGCCATGACATCGGCCTGGACGACTTCGACCGCATGAGCCGCCATGTACCCGTGATCGCCAACATCCGGCCCAGCGGCGACAAATACCTGATGGAGGACTTCTTCTACGCCGGCGGCCTGCCGGCGCTGATGAACCGCATTGGCGACAAGCTCCATCTCGACGCGCCCACCGTCACGGGCCGCACGCTGGGCGAGAACATTGCCGGCGCCGAGGTCCACAACGACGACGTGATCCGCACCTGCGAGAACGCGCTGTACCAGGAAGGCGCGCTGGCCGTGCTGCGCGGCAATATCGCGCCAGACGGCTGCGTGATCAAGCCCAGCGCCTGCGAGAAACGCTTCTTCAAACATACCGGCCCGGCGCTGGTATTCGACGACTATCCGTCGATGAAGGCCGCCGTCGAGAACGAGAACCTCGATGTCACGGCCGATCACATCCTGATCCTGCGCAACGCCGGCCCGCAGGGCGGCCCCGGCATGCCCGAGTGGGGCATGCTGCCGATTCCGAAAAAGCTCGTGAAACAGGGCGTGCGCGACATGCTGCGCATGTCCGACGCGCGCATGAGCGGCACCAGCTATGGCGCCTGCATCCTGCACGTGGCGCCCGAGGCCTACATCGGCGGCCCGTTCGCGCTGGTGAAGACCGGCGACCTGATCTCGGTGGACATCGACCAGCGCAGCATCCACCTGGAGGTGTCCGACGAAGAACTGGCCGCGCGGCGCGCCGCATGGACACCGCTGCCCCCGCGCTATGCGCGCGGCTACGGCTACATGTTCTCGCGCCACGTTCGCCAGGCCAACGACGGCTGCGACTTCGACTTCCTGCAAACCGATTTCGGCGAGCCCGTGGGCGAACCGAGCATCTACTGAGGTACCCCCATGACCCCGCTCAGTTCCAGCCTGCGCGACGCGCTGAAGACCGTCAGCACCGCCACGCTCTGTACCGCGCTGTTCAAGCGCGGCCTGCGCAACCAGTTCATCCAGGACGTGCGCCCGCTTAACCCTGACGCCGGCACGATGGTCGGCGAGGCGTTCACGCTGCGCTATATCCCGGCCCGCGAAGACCTGAACCCCATCACCGTGTTCCAGGACCCGAACCATCCGCAGCGCCAGGCCATCGAGCAGTGCCCGCCCGGCGCCGTGCTGGTGATCGACAGCCGCAAGGACGCCCGTGCCGCATCGGCCGGATCGATCCTGGTCACGCGGCTGATGCAGCGCGGCGGCGCGGGCATCGTCACCGATGGCGGCTTCCGCGATTCGCCCGAGATCGCGCAGATGGCAATGCCTGCGTACCACCATCGTCCGTCGGCCCCCACCAACCTGACGCTGCATCAGGCGCTGGAGTTCAACGTGCCGATCGGCTGCGGCGACGTGGCGGTGTTTCCGGGCGATGTGATGGTGGGCGACGCCGAAGGCGTGGTCGTCATTCCGTGGCACATCGCCGAGGAGATTGCCGCCGAGGCCGTGGAAATGACCGCGTTCGAAGACTTCGTGACCGAGGAAGTGCGCAACGGCCGCTCGATCATCGGGCTCTATCCGCCAACCACCGAACAGGCGCGCGCGGATTTCGCCGCGTGGCGCAAGACCAAGGGACGCTGACGCGATCGGCCCAGACACACCTACCTATAACAATTCCGGAGACAAACCCATGTTGAAGATTGCCCGCATCGCCGCCGCGGCCCTGGCCATGACCGCTGCCTTTGGCGCCCACGCCCAGGGCGAATGGCCGACCAGGCCCGTTACCATCATCGTGCCGTTCACGCCCGGCGGCGGCACCGACATCGGCACGCGGCTGGTGGCGCAGCGGCTGTCGCAGATCTGGAGCCAGCCGGTGGTGGTGGACAACCGCCCCGGCGCCGCCGGCAATGTCGGCCTGGAACTGACCGCGCGCGCCAAGCCCGATGGCTACACGCTGGTGGCCGGCAATGTCGGCACGCAGTCGATCAACCCGTTCCTGTACAAGAAGCTCAACTACAAGCCGGACAGCTTCGTGCCCGTGACGATGATGGCCGAGCTGCCGTTCGCGCTGGTGGTCACGCCAGGCCTGCCCGCCAAAACACCGAAGGAACTGGTGGCGCTGGCCAAGGCCAAGCCCGGCAAGCTGACGTTCGCCAGCTCGGGCACGGGCGGCTCGCCGCACCTGTCGGGCGAGATCTTCAAGGCCGCCACCGGCACCGACATGCTGCACGTGCCTTACAAGGGCGGCGGCGCGGCCATGACCGACCTGATGGCCGGCAACGTCGACATGCTGTTCGCGTCGATCCTGGAAACCACCGGCCACGTGAAGGCCGGCAAGTTGCGTGCGCTGGCCGTGACCGGCAGTGTCCGCTCGCCGTCGATGCCGGACGTGCCCACGCTGGCCGAGGCCGGCATCCAGAATGCCGAGTCCGGCTCGTGGGTGGGCCTGCTGGCGCCCGCCGGCACGCCGAAAGACATCGTCGACAAGATCGCGGCCGATGTGAAGAAGGTGGTCGCCATGCCCGAGGTCAAGAAGCAGCTGATCGAACAGGGTGCGATTCCGGTAGGCAGCACGCCACAGCAGTTTGCCGAGACCATCGCCAACGACCGCAAGCGTTACGCAAGGATCATCGCCGATAATCACCTGAGCGCCGACTGATCGCGCGCCCGGACATTTCCATAACAAAAGGACTCTTCTCGCATGAAACCCCGCCTCCTGCAGCATGGCCGGCTCCCGGAACAGACCGAAGCCCGTCTGGCCGAGCATTTCGACGTGCATCCGCTCTGGGCCGAAGGCGATCCCGCCGCGTATCTGGCGCAGCACGGTGGCGAGTTCGTGGCGATGACCACGCGCGCCGCCACCGGCGTTGACGCCGCAATGCTTGCCACGCTGCCGAACCTGCGCGTGATCTCGAGCTTCGGCGTCGGCCTGGACAAGCTGGACCTGGACACTGCCCGCGCGCGCGGCATTGCCGTGGGCTACACGCCCGACGTGCTCAACGACTGCGTGGCCGATACCGCGTTTGCGCTGCTGATGGACGCGGCGCGCCAGGTCAGCGCCGCCGACCGCTACGTGCGCCGTGGCAACTGGCTCAAGGGCCCGTACCCGCTGACCACGCGTGTCAGCGGCAAGCGTCTGGGCATCGTCGGCATGGGCCGCATCGGCCGGGTCATCGCCAAACGATCCACCGGCTTCGACATGGAAGTGCGCTACTTTGGCCGCAAGGCGCAGGATGGCGTGCCCTACGGCTTCGAGCCGTCGCTGCAGGCACTGGCCGAATGGGCCGACTTCCTGGTGATCGCGGCATCGGGCGGCCCCGAGACGCGCCATCTGGTGTCTGCCGATGTGCTGACGGCGCTGGGTCCGCAGGGCTACCTGATCAATATCGCGCGCGGCACCGTGGTCGACGAAGCGGCGCTGGTCGATGCCCTGACGCACAAGCGTATTGCCGGTGCCGGCCTGGACGTGTTCGAGCATGAGCCCAAGGTGCCCGAAGCGCTGTTCGGCCTGGATAACGTCGTGCTGCTGCCGCACGTTGCCAGCGGCACGCACGAGACCCGCGCGGCAATGGCCGGACTGGTGTTTGACAACCTGCAGAGCTTCTTCGCTACCGGCACGGTCCTGAAGTCGGCCATCTGAACCTGCGCAGCCCAGCGGCTGCCGTCGAAAAAAGCGTAGCCGGGTCGACACAGAGCGGAAATACTGCCGCCAACGGCCCGGCGCTACACTGGACATCTCATTTCCTGATGGAAGATGCGATGTCCGCAAATTCTTCGCAGCCGCCATCCACCTCGCGCCGCCGGCATCTGCTGGCGGCCGCCCTCGGCGGCGCCGGCCTGGTCACGCTGTCGCGCCCGGCATCTGCCGGCGCGCAGGCCTTGCCCAGCGCCACCACGCTCCCGTTGACGGCGCAGACCACCGAGGGGCCGTTCTACTTCGATGCAGGCAAGGTCCGCCAGGACATTACCGAGGGGCAGTCGGGCGTGCCGCTCGATATCCGCTTCACGGTGGTCGATGTCCACGGCCGGCCCCTGGCCGGCAAGCGCGTGGATCTCTGGCACTGCAACGCCGCGGGCGTGTACTCGGGCTATGCCGGTCAGTTCGACGATCACGACCAGCGGGTGTCCACCAAAGGCCAGACCTTCCTGCGCGGCAGCCAGCCTGTGGGCGCCGATGGCGTGGCCGCGTTCCGCACGATCTATCCGGGGTGGTATGAAGGCCGCGCCACGCACCTGCACATGAAGGTGATCGACGGGCGCCGCACGCTGCTGACCACGCAGTGCTTTCTGCCCGATGCGCTCAACGAGTACCTGTACACGCAGCTGCCGGCCTACCGCCGCAAGCGACTGCGCGAGACGCTGAACAGCAACGACGGCATCGCGCTGCGGGCCGGCGACACGGTATTTGGCGCCGTGCGCGAGGCAAAGAACCGCTATATCGCCACGCTGATGCTGGTGGTGGACCCGACGGTGACGGCGCCACCCGAATCGTTCCCGCCCGGCCCGCCGGGATCGCCAGGATCACCCGAGGGCCCGCCGATGGGATCTCCCCCCGGATCTCCTCCAGGGCCGCCACCTGGCCCCCCGCCGGGCCACGGCCCGCACGCGGCGCTGGACGGCGACGCGCGCGTGGCCGCCTTGGTGCCAGGCATCAAGTCTTAGGGCCGTCGCCGCATCAGCGGCCTGCCTGCACCGTGCCGTCGTCGGGCATGTCCAGCTCGATCACCAGCCCGCCTGGCAGCGATACAAAGATCTGCAGCGTGTTGTCCGCCGGCACGCGGGCCACGCGGAACGGCCACGGGCCGTCACGCAATTGGGTGATGACCGGCGCCGCCGGCCCATCGCTGCGAAACGCGATATGGCCCACCTGCAGTGCGCCGGCCCCCGCATCGAGCCGGGTGTCGTCCACGGCGTGGATCACCGCCTGATCGCCGGCATACAGCCACGCGCCCGGAAACGGGAACGGCGGCCGGTAGCCCGGCTGCAGTCCCATGACGCCGCCAAAGAAGTCTTCCAGCACCTTGTGACTGCCGGCCGAGACGTTCAGGTGGTCGAAGCGCCAGGTCGGGCGCGCCGCGTCAGCATCTTTCATGGTGGCTCCTGTGAATCCGTCACATGTCGGGCTTGCGCCACTGCCATGACGCCCCTCACCCCGCCATCGGGATGAATTCGGGCGTAGGCGAATATCCCTTACCCTGTGGTCAGGGCCATTTCGCCTCTGGGGCAGCACCCCGGCATGTCATCGTTGGAAATTGCAAAAACAGTCTCAAAGTATCAGACATGAGCGGCCATTGTTAGCTATGCTCCCCAGAGCAGGCGCGTGATTTTGTGGTGCAGCAACGCAAGACCCCACTCCAGGTATCAGGCAACAACTGTCAACACTGTCAAATCCGGTTTGTGAATGGGACGGCGCGCGCAGCGCCGTGGGCGCCCTTCGCGGCGCACTCTCCTGAGGGCTCCCGATGCAGCGCAGCTGGTTCCTGGTTGTGACGATCGTGCTGGCGACGATGGCCACGCTGTTCCCGGTGGGGATCGGCGTGTTCATGGCCCAGTTCGAAGCCAGCCGGCGCGAATCCGAGCAGTTGAGCGTGTTCGCCGACGCGGCCGTCACGCGCGCCGAAACGGTCATGACCCAGGCGCTCAACGCGCTGCAGGACCTGGAATCGCTGCGCGAGGATCCCTGCTCGTCGTCGCATCTGGTGGAGATGCGGCGCATCACCTATACCTATCGCCATATCCAGGACGCAGGCGCCTATCGGGGCGGCAAGCGACTGTGCTCGGCCCTGCTGGGCGCCGTGCAGGCAGACCAGTTCATCCTGCCTCCGCCCGACTGGCGTACGCCGGACGGCCTGGACTACTGGTTCGACCAGCCCAACCCGTTTGCCGCGCCACGCCGCTCGATGCTGCTGGGCCGCAATGGCAGCTATGTCGGGCTCGACCCGCAGACCTTTGTCGACGTCGTGGACCGCGAATCGCGCATGCTGGCCGCCGTGCAGACCGATGCCGGACGCATTTTCGCGGCGTCGCAGGGCGCGAACCTGGCACGGCTGCAACGCGCCTACGCCGACCACGCCTACGGATCGGGCGGCGATGCCCCGAGCGACGACGACGCGTCGGTCGTCCTGCGCAAATCGCGCACGATGCCGCTGGCGGTGGTGGTGCTGGCGCCCCGTGCGGCGCTGCTGACCAACTGGAAGGCGCTGCTGGTCGGAGGCCTGGTGGTAGGCCTGGCGGCCGGCGTGCCGCTGGGCCTCCTGGTCTGGCGCCGCGCCACGCGCCGCTTCAGCCTGGAAGGCGAGTTGCGCGGGGCGGTGCGGCGCCACGAGATGGCCGTCCACTACCAGCCCATCGTCTCGCTGGCCGACAACCAGTGCGTGGGCGTCGAGGCGCTGGTCCGCTGGCGCCGGCACGGCCGGCTGGTGCGCCCCAACCTGTTCATCCCGATGGCGGAGAACGCCGGCCTGATCCAGCAGATCACCGACCAGGTGCTGGATATCGTGCTGGCCGAGCTTGGCACGCTGCTGCGCCGGCATCCGTCGTTCTACGTATCGATCAACGTCGGCGCCGAAGACCTGAAGAGCCGCCGCTTCCTGGGTGTGCTGACCGCGCGCCTGCGCGGCACCGGCATTTCGCCCGACCAGATCCGCATCGAGGCCACCGAGCGCGGCTTCCTGGAACCGGACGTGGCGCGCGACACGATCCAGGCATTCCGCGACGCGGGCCATCCGGTCTATATCGACGACTTCGGCACGGGCTACTCCAGCCTGTCGTACCTGCAGAGCTTCAAGGTCGACGCGCTGAAGATCGACAAGTCCTTCGTCGACACCATCGGCCAGGAGGCCGCATCGAGCACCGTGGCGCCGCACATCATCGCCATGGCGCAGTCGCTGGGGCTGCAGCTGGTGGCCGAAGGCATCGAGGACCGCGCCCAGGCCGATTTCCTGCGGGCGCAGGGCGTGGACTACGGCCAGGGCTGGCTGTTCGGCCGCCCGGTGCCGGCGGTGGAACTGGCGCAGGTGCTGGCGCGCGGCGTGGCCCCTGCGGCAGCCTAGACGCTAGAATCGGCAGACCATACCAATAACGATCGAGCCCCCTTCATGTCCCTGCCCGCCCTTTTCCTGATTGCCGCCGGCGTTGGCCTGGCCGTTGCCGCGCCGGTCGGCCCGATGGGGATGCTGTGCATCCGCCGCACCCTGACCGATGGCCCGCGCGCCGGGTTGTCGATCGGCTTTGGCATTGCCTGTGGCGATGCCGCGTATGGCCTGGTGGCCGCGCTGGGGCTGGTGGGGGTGTCGCAATTCATGCTGGCCTACGACAAGCCGCTGCATATCGCCGCCGGTTTGTTCCTGCTCTACCTGGGACTGCGCACGTTCTTCCAGAAACCGACCGAACAGGTAGCCACGTTGCGCGGCAACGGGTCGGGGCTGCGTGCATTCGCCAGCGCCTTCCTGCTGACGCTGACCAACCCGCAGACCATCATCATGTTTGCCGCGCTGTTCGCCACGCTGGCGCCGCGCGGGCCGTTCTCGACGACCATCGCCATGACCACGGTGCTGGGGGTGTTCTGTGGATCGATCGCCTGGTGGTGCGTGCTGGTGGCGATGGTCACGGGGGCGCGCCATGCGCTGGGCACGCGCCTGCGCCAGTGGATCGACCGGGTGGTCGGGCTGGCGCTGGCGGCGTTCGGGGTATCGGAAATCCGCCGCGCGATGTAAGGGCGCGGCGGCGGCCCCAGATTCGGCCGGATCCGGCTTATTCGGCCTTCGCGCCGGAATCCTTCGCCACCTTGGTCCACTTGGTGGTTTCGGTCTTGATGAAGCCGGCCAGCTGTTGCGGCGTCATGTCGCCGGCGGTCACGCCCTGTTCGTCGAATCGCTTCTGCACGTCGGGCTGCTTCAGCACCCTGGCGAGTTCGGCGCTCATGCGCTGGCGTACTGCCTCGGGCGTGCCATGCGGGGCCATCAGCGCATACCAGGTGGTCACTTCGTAGCCGGGTACGCCGCTTTCCGCCACGGTCGGCACGCCCGGATAGGCGGCCGAGCGCTTGGCCGACGTCACCGCCAGTGCCTTGACCTTGCCGCTCTTGATATGCGGATTGGCCGACGGGCTGGTCTCGATCGCCATCTGGATCTGGCCCGCGATCAGGTCGGTCATCATCGGCGCGCCGCCCTTGTAGGGCACGTGCGCGATATCGGTGCCGGTGGACGCGCGGAACAGCTCGCCCGACAGGTGCTCGGTGCTGCCGATACCGGCCGAACCGTAGTTGACCTTGCCCGGATTGGCCTTGATATAGGCCACCAGTTCCTGCACGTTCCTGGCCGGAATCGACTGGTTCACGATCAGCACGTTCGGCGTCAGCGCCACCATGCCGATCGGTTCAAGGTCTTTCTGGAAATCGTAGGGCAGCGTCTTGTAGATGCCGGGCGCCATCGTATGCGCCACCGTCGCCAGCAGGAACGTGTAGCCGTCAGGATTGGCGCGCGCCACCAGCGCCCCGCCGATCGTGCCACCGGCGCCGGGCCGGTTGTCGACCACCACCGGCTGGCCGAGCGCCTCGCCCAGCCGCTGGCCCACGGCACGCCCGATGATGTCGGTGGTGCCACCCGACGCGAACGGGACGACCAGCGTGATCGGCTTGGACGGCCATGCATCGGCGGCCAAGGCAGCAGTGGTAAAGGGGGCCGGGATGGCGGCAGCCAGGGCCATGGTGCCGAGCGCCTTCAGCGCGATGCGGCGCGGCATGCGTGGGGTCATGCGAGTCTCCTGCGGGAATCGTTGGAATCGTTCGAATCCCTCGACTCTACGGGTCGTGCGTCATGTGCGCCAGCCCCGACCCGGCAGACGGTGTTCAGGATTTGTGAAGGGTGGCCCCGGGCCAGCGCCCAGCCGTCACCAGTTCGCGCGCCACCTGCTCCAGCACGCTGCGCGCCGCAAGCCCTGCGGGAGACAGTTCGTCGTCCGACAGGCTCACCAGCATGTTGGGGCGGCTGACCCCGGTGTCGACAATCTCGATCAGCGTCAGCGGGTCGCCCAAATGGCGTGCCACGGCGGCGCCGGGCTGGATGGTGGCGCCGATACCGGCGCGCACGGCATCCATCAGCATCGCCAGCCCGTCGATTTCTGCAACCACATTCAGTGGCCGCTGGTTGCGTGCCGATGCCGCATTGAGTACCGCGCGCAGCCCGTGGGCACCGCTTGGCAGGATGAGCGGCAGGTCGCCGATGGCGTCCAGGTGCATCGTCCTGGCGTCCGGCAGGCCCGGCTGGTCCGGCCGGGCAATCACGAACAGGCGTTCCTCCAGCAGCGGCATGCTGCTCCAGCGCTGTCCCGGCTCCAGCTGGAACAGCACGGCCAGGTCGAGCTGCCGCGCCCCGATCATCGTCGCCAGGGCACCAGAGAGGCTTTCCACCAGATGCAGGCGGATATCGGGATAGCGGTCGCGCATCGCCAGCATGAACGCCGGCCCCAGCACGGCCAGCGTGCTGGGCGCCATGCCCACGCTGACATGACCGGACAGCCGTGCCGTACGCGCCGCATGCGCCGCATCGTCGGCGTGGCGCAGTGCCAGTTGCGCCTGGCGCCAGAACGCCAGTCCGGCATCGGTAGGCACCACGCCCGAGGACGTGCGCTGCAGCAGCCGGGTGGACAACTCGCTCTCCAGGCGACTGATCTGCTGGCTCAGCGCAGACGTGACCACGCCCAGCCGCTGGGCCGCCTGCCCCATGCTGCCAAGCTCCACCACGTGTACGAAGTAGCGCAGTTGCCGCAGTTCCATTTCCCCTCCCGGTCACGATCCGCCTGAATTTTCAGCCCGTATTGTGCCTGTGACGGCGGGACTTGCCGCTTTGCGGCCAATGGCGCGTGGTCTTTGCCGGTGTTTTCGATGAATGGGCTGTCTTTGTCATGACGCATGGCTCCTGCACGATAGGTGCCCAGACCCAGCGACTTCCGTGCCACCCGTGCATCGTGAATCGCGAAGGACAACGGGATAACTGCCGGTTGACCGGTGGTCCGTCATGGATGACGATGTGGTGGTCGCCCCCAAGGGATGCCGTGGTGCCTGCACGAGAAGCCGGCAGCACCCCGCCCGGTCACCCGGTCAATCGACTGGCACATCCCGCGCTTGCAGCACGCTTGCATCACCTATCGCACTGCACTTTTCCTACTGGTTTACAACCTGGAGCCTTCCAGCATGCAAAGCCAATCCACGACTCCCTGGGCCATGTGGCCATTCCAGCCGTTTGCGTTTCCGCCGGCGGCCTTCCAGCCGTTTGCCACGTTCGACACCAAGCTGCTGGAGAACTGGCAGAAGATGATGGGCCTGAATGCCGACTTCTCGCGATCGATCGTCGAGGAAACCCAGTTCGACTGGGCATCGTGCTTCATGCCCCAGGACCCCGAGGAGCTGTATGCGCGGCAGTGGACCAACCAGATGCCGATGATGTCGATTCCAATGCACTACATGAACGCCATGCTGGAGCTTGGCGCGGCCACCCAGCGTGCTTGGGCGGACGCCTGGGGTCACTGGCTCGGCATCCCCGTGCTGCTGCCGGCGATGCCCGTGATGCCCGACGTGACGGCAGTCGCCACGCCCGACGGCGATGTGGTCGACGTGCCAGCCGTTCATGTGCGCGAGACGCCGCACGAGCGCAAGAGCAAGTCCCGCTAGCGCCGCCGGGACAGGCGCCGGCACCGGCATACAGGTGCCGGCACGTTTCAGCGTCAGGGACTATCCTTGCAGAGACAGCAAACACAGGCTTGCGTCATGCCGCCTGCCCGATGGCTTGATGGGCGCACTCGGGCGGGCCCCTGAATCGCGCCCCAATCTGGCGAGGCTCCCATGAGCAAGACAGTAATTTCCAGCCTGATCGTCGCGGCGGCAGCCATTGCCATGGCACCGCTTGCGCACGCGCAGAACAAGCAGTTCGATCCCTATACGCAGGGAGCAAAGGCCGGCAAGGCCGATCCGTACACCGACGGCGCCAAGGCCGGCAAGTTCGATCCTTATACCGATGGCGCGAACAAGTCGACCCGCACTGACCTGGCACCATCTGCCAAGGCCGATCCGTACACCGACGGCGCCAAGTCGGACAAGTACAACCCCTATACCGATGGCGCACGCGTAGGAGGCAAACCCGATCCGTACACCGACGGCGCCAAGACCAGCAAGCCCGATCCTTATACCGACGGCGCGAAGTCGAAGTAACGACGAAGGTAACGTCGAGCCCGCGGGTTCGATCCGCCCGGCACGGCCGCAAGGCTGTACCGGGCGTTTTTTTGCCGTCAGTCCCGTCAGTCCGACGCCGCGCGTGCCGGTGCACCGTCCTTCAGCCAGGGCAGAAAGCCATGCAGGAAGCGCGACGCGGCGGGCATGAAATAGCTGCCGTGGTGATAGCAAGGGTCGAGCGTGGTAACGATCCGGCGGCCGGGACCGCTAGCTGCGTCGTCGTAGAGGACAGACTGGCCGTCGACGGTATTCACCACCGACACCGCGCCCGGCGGCGTCACCAGATCGCCATGCCGGTGCCAGGTGGCATCGGTCAGGCTGATCCGTTCGAACAGGCCGTGACCCGCGTCGCCCACGCGCAGGCCTGAGTCGGCACCCGGTTCGCGCCACCACCAGAAATTGACTTCACCCGGGCGCCACTGCACGTCGTCCAGCCAGAGATCGGCCCGGCTTTCGCCGAGAGCCACGACGAGCCTGCCCGCCGCGAGAAAGTCCGCGATGGCGTCGCGTGCAGCGATCAGGTCCACCGGGTTCTGCCGGCTGGCAACGTAAAGGCAATCGACCTGTGCCAGGTCTGCGCGCGCCAGCGCCGGCGCATGGATGTTGTCATCGAAATACCGGCGCAGCGCCGGATCGTTGAAGGTTGCGTGATGGTAATAAGTGCCACCGTCCACGAAAGCGATACGCATGCTACTCCCCTTGATTGCCAGGCAGCGCTGGCGCGCCGGCTTCGATCCAGTCCAACAGTTGCGGGCCGATGCGCGCCGCGCTGCTCGCATCGTCGAGATACATCCAGCAGGTGTTGCCGCCGTGCATCAGGATCTGGCCGCCCCCCGGCCGCTGCCACACCCAGTCCAGAGGCGAGCCGTCCTGTTGCAGGCGATGCAGTACCACGGCACCGGGCGGCGCCGGATTGGCACCCCGGCCATAGAAGCCGGCCACGCCGCGCCGGAAGCTGAGGTCGTCGCAAGACACCCCATCGAACACCGGATGCGCATGCACGCGCTCGACGATCAGGTCCCTGACCCCGCGCCCCGCCGCCACGCGATAGGACGCCAGTTCGTCAAAGATCGGATAGACCAGATGGCCGTTGAACACCAGCGTGCCGCCAGCGTCCAGATGCGTGCGCAGCACGGCGCGATGGTCCATCAGCGTGCGTTGATCGATATGCGCCTCGATCAGGATGGCGTGCCGGCCGAGGAAGTCGGCGTCGCAGAGGTTGCGCAGCGAGCGGGACACCATACCGCGCGCCTGCAGCAGCGCGGTGAACGCCGGCAGCTCATGAGAGATGGCACGGACGTGCAGGACATTGTTCATAGCGATGATTCCTGAATCTCCATCAACGATTTGGAAAACACCGGCACGGCCGTGCCGGCGTCGGGAAGTCCTTCCAGCCGCACGCGGCGTACCGGCACGCGGTACAGGCGCGACAAGGCGGCCTCGTCCATGATCTGGTCTGGCGGGCCAAAAGCGTGAGTGCCATCCGCGAACAGCAGCGACGCATGGCTGGCGAACTCCAGCGCATGCTGGGGCGCATGCGTGCTGAACACGACCGTGATGCCGTCGGCGGCGAGTTCGGCCAGCAGTTGCAGCGTCAGCGCCTGGTTGTGCCAGTCCATGGCCGCGCAGGGCTCGTCCAGCAGCAGCACATCCGCATTGGCCGCCAGCGCGCGTGCCAGCACGATCAACTGGCGCTCGCCGCCCGACAGCGAAAGAAAGGTGCGCCCCGCCAGGTGCGTGGCCTCTACCCGCGCAAGCGCGTCGCGGGCGGCGGCGTAGTCGGCACGGCCCGGTGCCCGCAGCAGCGAAACGCCACCGGCGCGGCCCAGCAGCACCATCTCCAGCACGCTCATGGGCAAGGCGGGATGCACTTCCTGCGGCACGAAACCCATGCGGCCCACCCGCCCGACCTGTCCGACGGACGGCGCCAGCTGGCCGGCAAGGATCTTCAGCAGCGTCGACTTGCCCGCCCCATTGGCACCCATCAACGCGCACAGCGCGCCACGGGGCAACTGCAGGCGCACGTCACGCAGCACGGTGTGCGCGCCATAGCAATGACCGATGCCATCGCCCTGCAACACGATGTCAGCCATTGGTGGCGCCTCCGAGCCTGCGGATCAGGAAGGCAAACACCGGTGCGCCCAGCAGGGCAGTCAATGCCCCCAGCGGAATTTCCATCTGCGTAAGCGTGCGCGCCAGCGTGTCGACCAGAATCAGGTAACCCGCACCGGCCAGCACGGTATGGAGCAGGAAGCGCCGGTGGTCGCCGCCGCAGCTCATGCGCACCAGATGCGGCACCACCAGCCCCACCCAGCCCACCACGCCACATACAGCCACGCTGGACGCCGTGATGACGCCAACCGCCAGCAACGCCAGTACCCGCACGCGCGCCACCGGCACGCCCAGGCTGCGCGCATCGGCCTCGCCAACCGCCAGCGCCATCAGATGAAAGCGCAGTCCGTACAGCAGCAACAGGCCCAGTCCGATACACGGCAACGTCAGCAGCAGCCGCGGATAATCGGCGGCCGCAAGGCTGCCCATCAGCCAGAAGATGATGGCCGGAAGCTGGTTCTGCGGATCGGCCATCAGCTTGATCAGCGACACGCCGGAAGCAAACACCGCGTTGACCACGATGCCGGCCAGCACCAGCAGCACCGTGCCACCGCCCTGCGCTGCCTGCCCATGCCGGGCGCCCGCGAGCCAGTACACCGCGAACAGCGACAACATGCCCCAGAGCAGCGCACTGGCAACCAGCGGCCAGCCGTCGCCGACGATCAGCAACGCCAGCACGCCGCCAAACGCCGCGCCCGACGACACGCCCAGCAGTTGCGGCTCGGCCAGCGGATTGCGGAACAGTGCCTGAAGCGCCGCACCGGCACCGGCCAGCCCGGCACCCACCAGCGCCGCCAGCAGCACGCGCGGCAGGCGCACGCCTTGCACCACGCTCTCCTGCATCGGGCTCCAGTCGCCCTGGCCCAGCAGCGGGGCCGAGAGAATGCGCAGCACCGTGCCGGGATCGATCGCGTAGCGGCCCGCAGCCAACGCAACCAAGACGATGAGCGGCAGTGCCACCAGCAGCGCCACGGTGGCAAGCGGACGGGTCGGCATCATGGCTTCCCTCCTGCCCCGAACAGCGCCCGGTAGTGCGCACTGGCGCCGTTGGCCTCAAGCTTCAGCAATTCGTCGGTATCGCGCTCGCTCAGGCGATAGTCGTACAGCATGCGGTAGGCCTCTGCGATGCGTGGCCGCACGCCCGGCTCGGCCCGTTGCGGATGGAACAGGCTGAACAGCCAGTCCAGCGTCAACGGGGTTTCCTGGCTAGGCGGGTCCCATCGAAACCCGCCGTGCGGATAGCTGTAGACGCGTCGCTCGCGAACTGCCGCCACGCCACGAAGCCGCGCGTCGCGGTACAAGTCGGCCGGTGCCAGCCCCGGTTCGAAGTTGTTGAGCAGCACGACCTGTGGGTCCCACGCCAGCAACTGCTCGACATCCACCTGGGCAAAGCCCGCCACACCGCCCGCAACATTGATGCCGCCGGCCAGGCGGATATCGCCGTCCATGCTGGTGCCCTTGCCGGCCGCGCGCAGGCCAGACCGCGCCCGTTGCAGGTAGAGCACGCGCGGGCGCTCCGCCGACGGCATCGCGGCAGCACGTTTGGCGATGGCCTCGCGGGTGGTCTCGAACCAGCGCGCCAGGGTTTCGCCACGCTCGGCCTTGCCCAGGCCCGCGCCAACCAGCCGCAGCCAGCCAGCGGCCAGACTGCTGTCGCCGTAGCGCAGCGTGATCACCGGCAGGCCGATGTCACGGATCGGGCGAACAATGTCGTCGCCACGATCGCCCCACTGGAACACCAGGTCTGCCTTTGCAGCCGCCAGCGCCTCGACGTTGGGCACGAAGCCTTCGCCTGCGATCTGGGCCGGCATGCGCGCCGCGTCGGGAAACATGCGTCCGAGCATGCCCAGTTCGAAGTCGGCCCGACTGGCCGCGTGCATACCCACCAGCCGGCTGGCACCGCCATCCACCGCCATGACCATCGAGGCGATCGGAATCGGGATCGCCGCCACGCGCTCCACGCGCAGCGGGATGGCAACGCGGCGTCCGGTCTGGTCCTCGACCTCGGTCGCACTGACGGCCAGCGCCGTCGACAACAGGAAAAGGGGTGCCAGCAGCAGGGCCGGCCATCTGGATGTCAGGCTGCGCATCAGTACACCGCCGTCAGCTTGAGCACCACGGCCCTGCCGGGTTCCACCAGCGGATTGCCCACCAGCGTGTTCGGATAGGAAAGGTTCTCCGTTACCGTGGGATGGCGCCCCACCTGATCGAACACGTTTTCCACGCCTGCCAGCAGCTTCCAGTCGCGCCATCCGTCGCCGAGCAGGCGGTTCACGTCGAGCCCGAAGAACAGGTCGACCATGGCGTAGCCGGCCGTCCGGCGCTCCTGCGACGCATCGATCTGACTCTTGGCCTTGAACGCGCGCACCACGCTCTCGCCATACCATCCAGCCCCCTCGTAACGCAGCGATGCGTTGGCTGTGAGCGGCGCGACGTACGGCAGCGGCTGGCCGTTCATGTCGTTGCGGGCATGGGTATAGGCTGCCGACGCGCCCACGCTCCAGCGCGGGGTGACCTGCGTGCGCCCCTCGACCTCGACACCCTTGATGGTGGCCTTGCCAAGGTTCTGGCGTTGGTACAGGTTGGCGCCGATCCGTTGCAGCGTGATCAGGTCCGTGTACTTGCTCTGATACGCGGTCAGGCGCGTCCATCCGCGTTCGCCGAACCAGCGCACGCCCAATTCGGCTGTCAGGTTGGTCTCGGGCTTCAGGTCCGGCGACGGCAGCGTGGGCTGGGTGCCGGCGATGCTGGAGATCGTCAGGTTCATGCCGGACGGCGCGCGGAAGCCCCGGCTCAGGTTGCCCACCAGTTGCCAGTTGGGCACGAACTCGTAGATCGCCCCGAGGCCGCCGGTCACGGCATAGTGGCGTGGGTGGGTCTTGTCGGCGTAGGCCTGGGTCAGCCTGGCGGCTTCGCCGGCATAGCTGTCGCCAATTCGGATATCTACGATGTCACCGCGCAACGAGCCGGAAAGCGTCCATTTTTCGCTGATATGCCAGTTGTCGTTGACGAACAGGCCCACGTTGGTCTGGTCGGCGCTGCGCTCCATCTGGCGCCAGCCGGTGTCCGCGACCAGCGCCCCGGTGCTGTTGCGATAGCGCTGCACGCTATTCACGCGGCCATCGAAGCTCTCGTTGAAGAAATCGCCACCAAAGCTGAGGGAATGCTCGCCCAACTGCTTCATGGCGGTCAGATGACCACCCCACACGGTAGGTGTGTAGACCTTGATGTGGTTGTAGGCGGTGACCAACGGCGAGGTGCTGTTGCGCTGGTAGATATCGGTATCGAAATCGCGCACGTAGAGACTGGCATCCACGCTGTCGGCCACGGCGCCGAAGTTGCGGCCCTGATAGGCCACGCGCACGTTGCGTTCGATGATCGGGTCCTCGCGCACGCTGAGCCACGGCTCGCCGGGGGCCGCACCCAGTCCGCCGGCCCGCTTGCTGACCACGCGTGCATAGCGCCCCGACAGCTCCCAGCGCGAATCGGCGTTGGGCCGGAAACCCACGGCGAGGTCCGCGCCCGTCGAGTTGAAGCCGCTATTGAGGGCATCGCCGATCGGCGTGGCATAGTCACCGGCGTCGCGATGGTTGATACCGAACATCACGTCGAAGCCGTTACCGCCGCCCAGCAGTTCGACGCGCCCACCCACCATGTTGTTCACGCTGTTCCACTCCAGCGCGCGCAGTTTCGGCTGCAACGTGAAGGGCTGGTCGGGGTCCACCCTGGCGCGCCGTGTCACGACGTTAACCACGCCGTTCAGGGCGTCGGAGCCATACAGCGCTGACGCCGGCCCGCGGATCACCTCGATACGCTCGATCGAATTGGGATCGATCATGTTGTATTCGAGCGTGGTGCGGCCGCGATAGCGGTCACCGTCGATAGCCATGATCGAGCGGCCGGAATTCGAGTTGAAGCCGCGCATCACGATCTGCCCGCCCAACCCGCCGGTACGCGCGAATGCGATGCCCGGCACGTCCGCCAGCAAGCCCTGGATGCCGCCGCTGCCCACGCGCTCGCGCACCTGTTCGCCGGTAATGACGGTGACCGCGCGCGGCGTTTCCTCGACGGTACTGGCCGTGCGCGTGGCGCTGACCGTCACGCTTTCCAGCTCATGGGGACCTGCCCAGCCATCGATGCCACCCCCAAGCACGGCCAGCCCAGCGCCAACACTCCACCCGTCGAGCCAATCAGCCAGATTCGCCGGCAGGCCGAAAATTTACGAACCACGATGTTTTCCCCGATCAAGGATCACCCGCTTGCGAGGGTGATCTATCTATTGCAAATGATTATCATTTGCGAATTATTCGTGAGTGGGGTCGAATCACCAATGAGAAATGTCAAGACAGCCAGCGCGGGGATGGCCGAAGCACGGGCGATGTTGTCCACCCATCCGGTGCTGCATCCGGACGCCGTGAGCAAGCACCTGCTGGCGCGGGCATCGATCCGCCATCTGCAAAAAGGGGAGTACGTGTTCCGGCAGGACCAGCCGGCCGACTACTGGTACGTGGTGGTGCAGGGACGCGTCGACACGCTGCGCATGGGCATCGACGGAGAAGACCGGATCATTCACCACGTGCAGGCGGGCCAGTTGCTGGCGGCCATCGTGATGTTCCTGCAACAGCCCCGGTATCCCGTGGAAGCCCGCGCGGCCGTAGACAGCACGCTATGCCGGATCACGCGGGCAGCCCTCCATCGGGCGTGCCTGGATTACCCGGCCCTCGCCATGGGTATGCTGCAACTGGCCGCCCAGACGGTGACGCTGCGCATCGACGATGTCGATACCCTGGCCAGCACCACCGCCCAGCAGCGCCTGGCCGCCTATCTGCTGCGGCTCAGCACGGTGGACGGGCAGCATGTGGAGCTTCCACTGAGCCAGCGGCAACTGGCAGCCAAGCTGGGCGTGCGCGCCGAGACGCTGAACCGGCTGCTGGCCGAGTGGCAGCGGCTTGGCTACCTTGCCGGGAAGGGCCGGCACTGGCATGTCGTGGCCCGCGCGGCGCTGGAAGCGCTGGCACGCGGCACGCACGACCGGTGACGGCGAGCCACGGTCGCGCGGCGCGCGAATGAAAAAACCCCGCGGGCGCTTGCACGCCTGCGGGGTTCATCGGCCTTCGGTCTGTTCCCCGTTGTTGTGTTGCCGACGGGGAACGCTGACGCTTACATCGACACCGTGTCGGCCACGTCCTTGAAGTCTTCGATCTGGTCGAAGTTCATGTACTTGTAGATCTTGTCGCCGTTGGCGGTGAGCACGCCCATGTCGGCCATGTACTCTTCCTTGTTCGGGATACGACCAAGGCGCGAGCAGATGGCGGCCAGTTCGGCCGAACCCAGGTACACGTTGGTGTTCTTGCCCAGACGGTTCGGGAAGTTACGCGTCGACGTGGACATCACCGTGGCGCCTTCGCGCACCTGTGCCTGGTTACCCATGCACAGCGAGCAGCCCGGCATTTCGGTACGTGCACCGGCAGTGCCGAACACGCCGTAGTGGCCTTCCTCGGTCAGCTGCTTCTGATCCATCTTGGTCGGCGGGGCGACCCACAGCTTCACGGGGATGTCGCGCTTGCCTTCCAGCAGCTTCGACGCGGCACGGAAGTGACCGATGTTGGTCATGCACGAACCGATGAACACTTCGTCGATCTTGGCGCCAGCCACGTCCGACAGCGTCTTCACGTCGTCCGGATCGTTCGGGCAGGCCACGATCGGCTCATGCACGTCGGCCAGGTCGATCTCGATCACGGCGGCATACTCGGCGTCGGCATCCGGTGCCAGCAGCTTCGGATCGGCCAGCCATGCTTCCATGGCCTTGATACGGCGCTGCAGGCTGCGCGGGTCCTGGTAGCCCTCGGCGATCATCCACTTCAGCAGCGTGATGTTGCTGTTGATGTATTCGATGATCGGTTCCTTGTTCAGGTGTACCGAGCAGCCGGCGGCCGAACGTTCTGCCGAGGCGTCAGACAGTTCGAATGCCTGTTCCACCTTCAGGTCGGGCAGGCCTTCGATTTCGAGGATACGGCCCGAGAAGATGTTCTGCTTGCCTTGCTTGGCCACGGTCAGCAGGCCTTGCTTGATCGCGTACAGCGGAATGGCGTTGACCAGGTCGCGCAGCGTCACGCCGGGCTGCATCTTGCCCTTGAAGCGGACCAGCACCGATTCCGGCATGTCCAGCGGCATCACGCCGGTGGCGGCGGCAAAGGCGACCAGGCCCGAACCGGCCGGGAAGCTGATGCCGATCGGGAAGCGGGTGTGCGAATCGCCGCCGGTGCCCACGGTGTCGGGCAGCAGCATGCGGTTCAGCCACGAGTGGATCACGCCATCGCCCGGACGCAGCGAGATACCGCCACGGGTGCTGATGAACTGCGGCAGCGTGTGGTGCGTCTTCACGTCAACCGGCTTCGGATAGGCGGCGGTGTGGCAGAACGATTGCATCACCAGGTCGGCCGAGAAGCCCAGGCAAGCCAGGTCCTTCAGCTCGTCGCGCGTCATCGGGCCGGTGGTGTCCTGCGAGCCCACCGAGGTCATCTTCGGTTCGCAGTACGTGCCCGGGCGGATGCCCTTGCCTTCGGCCAGGCCGCACGCGCGGCCAACCATCTTCTGGGCCAGCGTGAAACCCTTGCCGGTGTCGACCGGGTTCTGCGGCAGGCGGAACAGCGTCGACGGGGCCAGGCCCAGTGCTTCGCGGGCCTTGGCGGTCAGGCCACGGCCGATGATCAGCGGAATACGGCCGCCGGCGCGCACTTCGTCGAACAGCACGTCCGACTTGACCTTGAATTCGGCGATCACGGCGCCGTTCTTCAGGGCCTTGCCTTCATACGGGCGCAGTTCCACGACGTCGCCCATTTCCATCTGCGACACGTCGAGTTCGATCGGCAGCGCACCGGCGTCTTCCATCGTGTTGTAGAAGATCGGGGCGATCTTGCTGCCCAGGCACACGCCGCCAAAGCGCTTGTTCGGCACGAAGGGGATGTCTTCGCCCGTGAACCACAGCACCGAGTTGGTGGCCGACTTGCGGCTCGAACCCGTACCGACCACGTCACCGACGTAGGCCACCAGGTTGCCCTTCTCTTTCAGCGATTCGATGAATGCCACCGGGCCGCGCTTGCCGTCTTCTTCCGGCTGGAACGCAGCGCCTTCGCGCTTGTTCTTCAGCATGGCCAGCGCGTGCATCGGGATGTCCGGGCGCGTGGTGGCGTCGGGGGCCGGCGACAGGTCGTCGGTGTTGGTCTCGCCCGGCACCTTGAAAACGGTGATCGTCAGCGATTGCGGCAGTTCCGGGCGGCTCGTGAACCACTCGGCGTCGGCCCAGCTCTGCAGCACAGCCTTGGCGTTCGCGTTGCCCTTGTCGGCCTTTTCCTTCACATCGTGGAAGGCGTCGAACATCAGCAGCGTCTTCTTCAGCGCGTTGCCGGCCACGGTGCCCACTTCGGCATCGTCCAGCAGTTCGATCAGCGGCGAGATGTTGTAGCCGCCCAGCATCGTGCCGAGCAGTTCGGTGGCGCGGGCGCGCGAGATCAGTGCGGTCTTTTCCGAACCCAGGGCCACGGCGGCCAGGTACGAAGCCTTGACCTTGGCTGCGTCGTCCACGCCAGCCGGCACGCGGTACGTAATCAGGTCCACCAGGGTCTGCTCTTCACCCGCCGGCGGGTTCTTGATCAGTTCGATCAGCTCGGCCGTCTGCTTGGCGGTCAGCGGCAGAGGGGGAATGCCAAGCGCAGCGCGTTCGGCGACATGGGCGCGATAGGTATCAAGCATGGGAACCTGCTGTTAATAGGGTTGTAACGGGTACTGCCTTGTCTCTTGTGGGCCGGCGGCGCAATACCGTCAGCGGCCGCGTGATTGTAATCCGAAGTCCGCCAGAGATCAAATGTCTTATATCTTATATAAGAGTTAAGCCGATTGAAATACGACGTGGCAAGGGCTGGCGGGTGAAGGACTGTTGCAAAGCTGCAGATTAGGACTGTTCCCGCCACAAGCAAAGCCGCATCGCACCATCCCGAAAAAAGATGCGCATAGATTACATTTACGTCAGGAACCGCAGTAACCCGGGCATGTACGTCTTAAGTTCCGCGCCCCGTTATCGTTAACCAGCCTAGCAGGCGCAAATGGCGCGCCAATGCGCCCCTGCGCCCGATGCCCGCTGGCTCAAACGGCCAAGCTAAGCGGGTTTCCCCCTTTTTATCGGCCCTTTGCTTACCTGCGATTCAGGAAGAATGGCAGGCATTCCGACACAGGCATCTCATGGCGAACACGCTTTCCCCCTCCCAGACTGGCGGCACTTCGAGCAAGCGCGGCCGACTGCTGCTGATTGGCGGCGGCGTGCTGGTAGTGGTGCTGGCTGCTGGCGGCTTTTTCCTGGGCAGCATCCTTAGCAGCAATCATCAGCCGGCTGCACCGGCTGCCCCGGTGGTGCCGCCGCCGATCTTCGTGCCGCTGGATGCGTTCACCGTCAACCTCAAGAGCGAGGACGGCGACCGCTTCCTGCACACCGGCCTGTCGCTGAAGGTGGCGGATGCCGACACCCAGGGACGTCTGGCGCAGTACCAGCCGGAGGCACGCAGCCGCATCCTGCTGCTGCTCTCGGCACGCCAGCCGGCCGATCTGGCCACGGTGGAAGGCAAGCGCAAGCTGGCCCAGGACATTCAGGCGGCGATCAGCCAGCCGTTTGCCTCGGGTCTGCCGCCGCAGAAGATCCTGGATGTCTTGTTTACTTCGTTCGTGGTGCAGTAATACTGCTGTCCGCACCGCGAACCCTGAGCCAAACCGATAGATATGAAACTGCCCGCCGAACTTCTTTCCTGCCGTCGCGTGAAGCGCGACGTCTGAAGCCGGACATGGACCGTTTCATCCTCACAGCCGTTCACGGGGCAGGACACTAGATGGCCTACGACAAGTTCCTCTCGCAGGACGAGGTAGACGAACTACTGAAAGGCGTATCCGGCGAAGCCGATACGCCCACGGCCAACGTACCGGTCGTCGAAGAAGGCGGCGTGCGGCCGTACAACCTGGCTAACCAGGAGCGCGTCGTCCGCGGCCGCCTGCACACGCTCGAAATCATCAACGAGCGTTTCGCCCGGGCACTGCGTACCGCGCTGTTCAACTTCATCCGCCGCGGCGCCGACATCTCGGTAGGCACGGTCAGGATCGAGAAGTACGGCGATTTCGTGCGCAACCTGCCGGTGCCGACCAACCTGAACCTGGTTCACATGAAGCCGCTGCGGGGCACCGCGCTGTTCGTGTACGACCCGAACCTGATCTTCCTGGTGGTCGACAACCTGTTCGGCGGCGACGGACGCTTCCACACCCGAGTGGAAGGCCGGGACTTCACCCAGACCGAGCAGCGCATCATCCGCCGCATGCTCGACCTGACGCTGAACAGCTACAGCCAGGCCTGGCGCACCGTGCATCCGATCGAGTTCGACTATGTCCGCTCGGAGATGCACACCAAGTTCGCCAACGTGGCCGGGCCGAACGATGCCGTGGTCACCACCGCGTTCCATATCGAACTGGGCGCCGTGGGCGGGCAACTGCATATCTGTATCCCCTTCTCGATGATCGAGCCGCTGCGCGATCTGCTGATGAATCCGCTGCAGGACGAAGTCGAGGTGGACAAGCGCTGGCTCGGCCAGCTTTCCAACCAGCTGCGTGCCGCCGAAGTGGAACTGGTGGCCGAATTCACGCACCTGCGCAGCACCGTGGCCGAAGTACTGGCCATGCGCGAAGGTGACGTGCTGCCGATCGAACTGCCGGAGAAGATCTTCGGCAAGGTCGACGGCGTGCCCGTCATGCAGTGCGGTTTCGGCACGATGAACGGCCAGTACGCACTGCGCGTGGAACGAATGATCAATTACCAAGACAGCGATCCCAACAAGGAAACCGATCATGACTGACGGCACTCAGGACAAGCCGGTCGATCCGATGGACGATTGGGCCAGCGCCCTGGCGGAGCAGACCAGCGTCGAACAGGCTGCGCCCGCTGCGGAAGCGGCCGCCACCACGGCGCCGGCAGCCCCGGCCATGCCGACCGCCACGCCCGCGGCTTCCACCGTGTTCCCGCCCCTGGCACAGGACGCACCGAGCGGCTTCCACAACGATATCGGGATGATTCTCGATATCCCCGTGCAGCTGACCGTGGAACTGGGCCGCACCAAGGTACCCATCAAGAACCTGCTGCAACTGGCGCAGGGCTCTGTGGTGGAGCTCGACGGCCTGGCCGGCGAACCGATGGACGTGCTCGTGAACGGCTACCTGATCGCCCAGGGCGAAGTGGTGGTGGTGAACGACAAGTTCGGCATTCGCCTGACGGACATCATCACGCCGTCCGAACGTATCCGGAAGCTCAACAAATGACAGCCGCCTCGCGCCGGTCAGCAGCTGCCGTGCGCATTGCCTCGGGCCTGGTCCTCTCGGGCCTTGCCGTGACCGGTGCGCAGGCCGCTGATGTCGCGCCCGGCACTGCCCAGGCGGCCAACCCCGCCAGCAGTGCCACCGCCAGCCACTCGTTCGCCAGCAACGCGCCGGCGATCAGCAGCGGCGGCAGCCTGGCCCAGGCGGGCCTGGGCCTCTTCGCGGTCATCGCGCTGATCCTGGGCATGGCCTGGGTCGCGCGCCGCGTGGGCCTGGTTCGCCACGGCGCCGGCACCGCATCGATCAAGGTCGTGAACAGCCTGGCGCTGGGCACGCGCCAGAAGGTCGTGACAGTGGAAGTAGGCGATACCTGGCTCGTGCTCGGTGTCTCGCCCAACGAAATCCGCCCGCTCCATACGCTTCCGGCCCAGCCGGACAGCGGCGCACCCACCGGTTCGCCGCCGACCCCGCCGATGCAGGGCGGTTTTGGCGAACGCCTGATGCGCGCCATGCAGGAAAACCTCAAGAAATGAACACGCCGCGTGCCGCCGCTGCCCAGCGGCTACCCGTGAAGCCCTTCGTGCGTCCGTCGCGCGTGGCGGCCGCCCTGCTGGCCCTGCTGCCGCTGGCGCTGTGGCTCGCGCCCGACGCCGCGCTGGCGCAGTCGCTGCCGGGCGTGACCAGCCGCGCCGCCGCAGGTGGCGGCCAGGTCTGGTCGCTGTCGATCCAGACGCTGGTCCTGCTTACGTCGCTGTCGTTCCTGCCGGCGGCCATGCTGATGATGACCGGCTTCACGCGCATCATCATCGTGCTGGGCCTGATGCGCAACGCGCTGGGCACGGCGTCGTCGCCACCCAACCAGGTGCTGGTGGGCCTGTCGCTGTTCCTGACGTTCTTCGTGATGTCGCCGGTGCTCGACAAGGTCTATACCGACGCCTACAAGCCGCTGTCCGAAAACCGCATCAGCCTGGAAACCGCCGCGCAGCGCGCCGCGGTGCCGGTGCGTGGCTTCATGCTGCGCCAGACGCGCGAGAAGGACCTGGCGCTGTTCGCCCAGATGGCCAAGACGCCGGAAATGCAGGGCCCGGACGATGTGCCGTTCTCGGTGCTGGTGCCGGCCTTCGTCACCAGCGAGCTGAAGACCGCGTTCCAGATCGGCTTCACGATCTTCATTCCTTTCCTGATCATCGACCTCGTCGTAGCCAGCGTGCTGATGGCGATGGGCATGATGATGGTGCCACCCGCCACCATTTCGCTGCCGTTCAAGCTGATGCTGTTCGTGCTTGTCGATGGCTGGCAACTGCTGCTGGGGTCCCTGGCGCAGAGCTTCATGAATTGACGGGAGCCCGAGATGACACCCGAGATGGTCATGACGATCGCCACGCAGGCGATGAAGATGACGCTGATGCTGTCCGCCCCGCTGCTGCTGGTGGCGCTGGCGGCCGGTCTGGTGGTGAGCCTGTTCCAGGCCGCCACGCAGATAAATGAAATGACGCTGACGTTCATCCCCAAGCTGGTCGCACTGTTCGTGACGATGGTGCTGGTCGGTCCGTGGATGATCAACACGTTCGTCGACTACATGCGCGAAGTGTTCCAGGGCATCCCCGCCCTGGCGCACTGACCCTACCCTTCCCCGCAGGACCCAGGCACCGTGTTCGAGGTCACCACCGACCAGATGTACGGGTGGATCGCCGCCTTCCTCTGGCCGATGTTCCGGCTGATGGCGCTGATCGCGACCGCGCCCCTGTTCAGCGAGTCGACCATTCCGCGCCGCGCCAAGATCCTGCTGGCCGCCGCGCTGTCGACCATCGTGTCGCCCACGATCGGCAACATCCCCACCGCACCGATCTATTCGTACGAAGGCCTGCTGGTGGTCATGAACGAAGTGGGCATCGGCGTCGCCATGGGCTTCACGATGCGGCTGATCTTTGCCGCCGTGCAGATGGCCGGCGAAGTCATCGGCCTGCAGATGGGCCTGTCGTTCGCGGCCTTCTACGACCGCTCGTCGGGCGGGCAGACGATGGTGCTGTCGCGCTTCCTGAATATCGTTGCCACGCTGATGTTCCTGTCGCTGGACGGGCACCTGATGATGCTGGCCGCCCTGGTGGACAGCTTCCAGGGCGTGCCGATTGCCGGCGTGCCGCTGTCCGGCCACGGCTGGGGCGTGGTGGCCCGGGCCGGATCGATGGTCTTTTCCTCCAGCACGCTGCTGGCGCTGCCGATGATTGCCGCGCTGCTGACGCTGAACCTGGCCATGGGTATCCTGAACCGCGCGTCGCCGCAGTTGTCGATCTTCGCGGTCGGCTTCCCGGTGACCCTGCTTGGCGGCATGCTCGTGATGTCGCTGTGCATGCCGGAGATGGGCGTCTACATGCAGCACCTGGTCGACACCGGCCTGCAGACCGCTGCCCAGGTACTCGACCAGCTCGCGCCCTGATCCCCGGCCGCCGCTACCGCGTCAGGGCAGCGCGCCAACCTGCCTGAGCACCGCGCGGGCGATTTCCTGACGCTTCGCCCCCAATTCGGGGCGCGGCATGTCCAGGTTCATCGCGAATACGTAGGTATCGTCGCCGCGCGTGACCCAGCCCACCCACCAGCCCACATCGACCTTGCCCGACGTGGCCCAGCCCGTCTTGGCGCGCAGCGTATAGGACGGCGTGCTTTCGATGATCAGGATGTCGTCGAGCGCCGCGAAGCTGTGCTCTGAGATCAGCGGCACCTTGTGCGCGGCGGCGCTGCGCAGGAAATCGACCTGCTGGTAGGTGGTGATCTGCAGGCGGCCGTTGAGCCAGAAGCGGTCCACCGGGCCGTCCACATCGGCATTGCCGAAATGCGCGGCGGCCAGGTACTTGCGGTACTGCGCGGTCCCCACGCGACGCGCCAGCGCCTGGTAGGCCGGCACGCACGAGTTCTTCAGCGCCACGCGCAATGCCACGTCGCCGTTGCAGACTTCGGGCAGTATCGGCTTGCCATGATGCATCCACACCTTGCCGTCCCAGGGCAGCTTGTCGTTGTCGACGTCGGCCACGGCACCGGTCTCCATGCCGATCAGCGAATTGAAGATCTTGAAGGTCGACGCTGGCGAGTAAGCGGTGGCTGCGCGCTTCGGGTTGTAGGTCAGCATGCGCTGCTGGCGCACGTCGTAGACCACCATCGTGCCGTCGACGCCCGCGGCATCGAACAGCGGCCTGGCATCGATGGGGACTTCGGCGGCACGCAGGGTCGTGGCCGCACAGGCCAGCAACAGCGGGATCAGGAATAGGCGGGCAAGTCTGTTTCGCATATCAACACGCTATGAGTTTTTTGGTTATCGGGGTTGTCGTCATGCAGACGCTCGGCAATCCAGGCCCGGATCGTGGTGCGGAGCATAGGCGCAGTCCCGCAAGTCGCCAACCGGCGTAGCTGTAACACGCGTAACATGGCGACCATGCCCGCCCCCGCATCGTCCCGCACCATCGTCCACGTCGACCTGTCCGACCCATACCGGGTTGGCGAACACGCCGCACGCTACCAGTCCGTCTGGCTGCTGGCGCGGATCTGGCTGGCCGCCTCGCGCGATCACGAGGACCTGGGTGCGGCAGCGGTGCGCGCCCGCTTTGCCGATGCCGCCAACGTGCGCATGATCGTCTCGCGCGCGTTCGGCGATTTTGTGCGGTGGGGCGTACCCGTGGGCTGGGGCCATGACAAGGCCATCGGCATTTCCGCGCTGCGCCCCGACGGCCGCAGCCGCGGGCCTTTCTGGATGTCGGCCGCCACGGCGGGCAGGCTGCGCTTCACGGCGCATGGCAAGCCACTAGGCGCTTCGGGCGTGGCACGCTGGCTGGGCCAGGTGCCTGCCAGCGACGCGGCACCGGCTCCCGACGCCGGCAGCGAAGGCCTGCAATACGTGATGCGCGACATGGCCTTCTGGCGCCATCTGACGCAGGCCATGCGCGGCGCGCAGGATGGCTTCGCAGGCGTGCTCGACCACGGCGTGGCCGAGTCGTTCCGGGCGGCGCAGCGCACCGCTGCCGACGACTTCCAGCAGGCCTTGTCGCTACTGAAGGAAAGCCTGGCCTGGCGCCGCAGCGACCGGCTGGACAAGAGCCGCGCGGCACTGCGGCGCTTCGAACGGATCGTGGTGGCCGGCGGCGTCAATGCGGCACTGCCCACGTTCGCGGCCATGGCGCATGTGGTGCGCGCCTGGGAGCATTACGCACGGGGCGAACTCGATGCGGCGCAGCGCGAACTGACGCGCCTGTCGGGCGATGCCGAACTGCGCCCCGTCGTTCGCTATAACCCGCGCATCCGCTTCGAGACGCTGAACCTCGAAGCGCTGGTCCACAAGAGCATCGCGCTGCGGCCGGATGGGCCAGACCGGCCGGCGGGCGCACAGCCCAGCCCATCGCAACGTCAGGAGGCCGCGCGCCTGGCACTCGATGCGTTTGCCGGCGCGTTGCAAGCCGCCTACGAGGCCGATTCGGTCGACGCGGTGCAGCACGCGGCGGCCAATATCGGCTGGTCGCTTTGGCTGTTCTGGCTGTACCGGCTGGTCGATGTGGCGCGCGACATGGCGCCTGGCGACGTGCAGCGCCAGGCCATGCGCTGGCTGGGCCTGTCGGAATGGATCTGCGACCGATTCGGCGTGGGCGGTGGATCGGCGTGGAACACGATCTTCCTGCTGCGCGTGGCGCGCGGCAGCGTCAGCGCCGGGCCGCCCGCATCGCTGGCCGTGTTTCGCGCCCGCCAGCCGCTGACGGTGGCGGCAGCCATCGACGCGCTGCGCCCGTTTCACGCACCTTTCGCACCGGCCAAGGGCTTTGTGCGCTGGTCGTCCGTGGCCGCCTTTGCGCTGGAAGAGCACGACACGGGCCGCGTGGCCTACAACGCGCTGCAACTGGCAAACCTGCTGCTGGAATCAGCCTGGTACCTGACCCACGAACAGGGCGCGTCCGCGCAGGCCTACGAAGCCATGGAGCGGCTGGCAACGCAACTCGGCGCGCTGCGTGCCGCCGAACGCGGCTTCTTCCATTCGGAGATCCGCGCCTTCCCGCCCGAACTGCGGGCGGCCGCCGCCGAGGCCGCCGCGTGGCGACGCCGACCGCGAAGCCAGACATGACCACCACGATCTTCACGAATCGCCATCCTTGCCCGGGCATCGACTGTCGCTAAAACCAGGTGCGCCACACGCCAACCTGATCCAGCGGAGCGTGGTACCGAACAAAGTCACCTTGGGACGGCAGTTCGCCGAAGATCGACGGGCCCGTTGTCACCCCGACCTCCCAGGGCATTGAAAGCCCTGCAGCAACCCCGTTGTCCATGGATTGGCGAGGCTACCGGTATTGACGTCGAGCCTGGCCTTGCGTCCATCGAAATCGTACTCGGCTATGAAATGGCTGGCGGTGGCCGACCCGGCGAGCGTGCCCTTGGCTATCACGCGCATCAGTGCCCACGGGCCATTGGCGGTCAGCGTCGACGTATCCGGTCGGACGCGCGGGCTGGCGGTAATTCCTGCGCCCTGTCCACCGTGCGGGCCTGGCCAGGTCACCTTGAGCGGGATGACCGGGCCGTGTACGTAGCGCTGGTTCTGCCCGTCGAAATCCATGTTTAGCTCGACAATCCCGGGATCGAGCTCGATCACCTTCATCCAGGCCATTCCGGCCGACCTGGTGGAGCGGTGGTCACGGGAAGACCCGTGACCCGTCAGTCGCCAACCCTGCTTTCGCGCGTTCACCCAGGCGCACTGCCGTGACCAGTCAATGACAAGAGGCGATTGCCCACTTCACAGGCCAGCCGAAGGCGAGATCGACGACATCGTGGCGTTCCTGCGCACCCTGACCGATGCGGCTTACGTGAACGCGACGCCGCCCTTCGAAGCCAGGCGCTGACCTGCCTGGGCCCCCGGTGCGCGTTGGCCACCGCTGCCCGGCAGCTTGAAGAACGCCACCGCATCGGTCAGCAACCTGCCCTGGTCCTCGAGCGACTTCGATGCCACGGCGGCCTCGTGCACCAGCGACGCGTTCTGCTGTGTGACCTGGTCGATCTGCACGATGGCCTCGTTCACCTGCTCGATGCCACGGTTCTGCTCGGCCGACGCGGCAGCGATCTCGCCAACGATATGGGTCACGCGTGCCACGGCCTGGGTGACCTCAACCATGGTCTGCCCGGCTTCGCTGGCCAGCGTCGAGCCCGCCTGCACCTGCGCCACCGAGGCGTCGATCAGTTCCTTGATCTCCTTGGCCGCGTTCGACGAGCGCTGCGCCAGGCTGCGCACCTCGCTGGCCACCACTGCGAAGCCACGGCCCTGCTCGCCAGCGCGCGCGGCCTCGACCGCCGCGTTGAGCGCCAGGATGTTGGTCTGGAACGCGATGCTCTCGATGATGCCGGTGATCTCGGCGATCTTCGACGAACTGGCGCTGATGCCCGCCATCGTATCGACCACGCGGCCCACCGTGCCGCTGCCCTGCTGCGCCACATCGGCGGCATTGCGCGCCAGTTCGCTGGCCTGGCGGGCGTTCTCGGTGTTGTGGCGTACCGTGGCCGTCAGTTCTTCCATGCTGGCCGCCGTTTCCTCCAGAGACGCCGCCTGCTGCTCGGTGCGGCTGGACAGGTCCATATTGCCGCTGGCGATCTCGCCGGTTGCCAGGGCGATGCTGCCGCTGCTTTCGCGCACGCGCACGACGGTTTCGGCCAGGCGGTCGTTCATGTCGCGCAGCGCGGCCAGCAGGCGGCCTGGCTCGTCCTGCGAATCCACCTCGATACGCATGCCGACTTCGCCCCGGGCCACCGTGCGTGCCACATCCACCGCGCGCTGGATCGGGCCGGTGATGGCGCGCGTCAGCAGCAGCCCGCCGAAGATGCCGAACGCCACGGCGGCCATCGCCACCACGATCAGGAACACGCGTTGCCGCGCATAGTCGTCATCGAGGCTGCGGATCATCTCCTGCTGGCGCTCGCGCGTGAAATCGGCATAGTCGCGTGTCGCCTTGACCAGCGCAGCCAGTAGCGGGCGGCATTCGGCATTCATCTTGGCGATGGCGGCGTCTTTCTTGCCGTCGAGTGCCAGCCCGACGATATCGGTCGCCACGGGCCCGTAGCGCGCCTCGACACGATCGATCTCGGCTACCCGGCCACGTGCGCCCTGGCTCACGCCCTCGGCCATGATCATCTGCTTGAGCTTGCCCAGGCGCGCCGCCACGTCGCTGTGCGCCTTGAGCACCTCGGACTTTTCCAGGTCGAGATCGGCCTGGGTGGTCACCAGCACCAGGTTGCGCGCGGCAATGGCCCGCCGATCCACGGCGGTACGCACCTGCGAGGCCACTTCGGCCCGGGCGTTGAGCCCGTTGATATAGGCGGCAAAGCCTTCGGTGGACCGGCTCAGCGCGCGCAGCGACAGCCCGGAGACCACCAGCACCACCAGCGCCAGCGTGCCAAACCCCGCAAGGAGCTTGGTCTTGATCGAAAGGTTTTTGAATTTCACGGTCCTTCTCCCTCTTATTCCCGATTCAGTGGCCCAACGGCAGGCCTAAACACGATTGAAGCCATGGCGTGCGCCATGGCCGACATCGCTGAGAGAACCCGTTCTTTTAGTCCTGGCGGGCGTCGTGGCGCCGCGCTCTGTTCAATGTCTGGTTTTGTCTGGCTAACGGGTAGACATGACATCGATTGACCCCTACCCGAGGAGGGGTTGAGGGTAAATCGCATAGGTGTTTTCACTCAGGCAACGGATTGCATGCCGCGCTTCATCAATAAATTGCATTTCACATGCATCTTTCCTAGAATCGATTCCGTCACACCGCACGTCTTCGTACGCCTTCCACGCTTTCGCGCTCTTCACCATGTCCGTCCTGCTGCAGATCTCCCCCCCTTCGCGCACGCCGACCTATCGCGGCCTGCCCATCCTGGCCCTCGGTTTCCGTCCGTTCTACCTGCTGGCTGCCGCCTTTGGCGCGGCGGCCATGGCCGCCTGGGTGGCGATGTATCTGGGCTGGTGGATACCGGCCTCGCAACCGTGGCTGGGCAGCATGGCATGGCACGCGCACGAGATGGTCTTCGGCTTCTCGGCCGCAGTCGTGGTGGGTTTCCTGTTCACGGCGGGCAAGAACTGGACTGGCCTGCAAACCCCGCAAGGGGCCTGGCTGGGCGCTCTGGCAGGCGTGTGGGTGCTGGCCCGCGTGCTGATGTGGACCGGGCCGGCGTGGGCGGCCATTGCAGCCGATGTCGCCTTCCTGCCCCTGTGCAGCCTGAGCTTCTACAGCATCCTGCGCCGCGCCAGGAGCCAGCGAAACTATGGCCTGGCGATCGCGCTCGGCATCATGGGGGCGCTCAATATCGGCTTTCATGCCGCCATGCAGGCTGGCCGCATCGACTGGGCGCTGCATGCGGCCGAAGCCGCCACCGGGCTCGTCGCCATTTTCGTGACGGTGATTGGCGGCCGGGTGATCCCGATGTTCACCGCCAACGCCATTCCGGGTGTGCGCATCCGTCGCTGGCAGACGGTGGAACGTTGCGTGATCGCGCTGACGCTGCTGGCAACGGTTGCCGCCGCGCTGCAGGCCCCCGCGTGGCTGACCGGCGTGCTGGCGCTGGGTGCGGCCGTCGCCCATGGCGTGCGCCTGTACGGCTGGGATTCGCATCGCACGCTGCGCAAGCCCATCGTCAGCATCCTGCACGCGGCGTATGCCTTCCTGCCGGTCGGCTTCGTACTGATTGCCGCGGCAGCGGCCGGCTGGCTCGACCGTTCCACGGCGCTCCACGCGCTGACCGTGGGCGTGATCGGCTGCGCCATTATTGCGATGGTCACCCGTACCGCGCTCGGCCATACGGGCCGCCGGCTGGAGACCGGCCGCATGGAGCACATGGCCTATCTGTTCATGGTGCTGGCCGCCGTGGTGCGCGTGGCCGGCCCGCTCGTGCTGCCGGACCTCAAGCCGCAGGCCATCGCGTTGGCTGGCGCCCTGTGGGTGCTGTCGCTGGTGCTGTATCTGATCAAGTACACCCCGTTCCTGGCCCGTCCGCGCCTGGACGGCAAGGAGGGCTGACCCCTAGTCTCCCGGCCGCAACCCCGACGTTGCGGTTTCAATGTGCTGTGATACGATGACCTACAACTGATCGCGACAATGGCTCGCGGCGGTTGCCTCATCGACCACCCAGGCAATACAGAACAAACGGGAGACATCATGCGTAAATTCACTGCGGCGCTGGGCGCCGCCATTCTGCTGGGCATCGCCGCCACGCCGGTACTGGCGCAGCCGGCCGACACCCAGGCCGTCACGTCCGCCGCCGAAAAACTGCGCGTTGCCATGGTCGATCCGGACCAGGCAACGCTGTCGGGCCTGGTGGGCGAATCACTGAGCTATGGGCACTCCGGCGGGCGGATCGACACCAAGACCAGCTTTATCGGCGACCTGCTCGACAAGAAATCGGACTTCGTCAGCATCAGCATTACCGACCAGACGGTGCATGTGTCGGGCGATGTTGCTGTGATCCGCCACACGCTGTCCGGCGAAACGCTCGACAATGGCAAGCAGGGCACCGTGCTGCTCAAGGTGCTGCAGGTGTGGCAGAAGCAGGGTGGTCACTGGAAGCTGATTGCCCGCCAGGCGGTGAAAGCAGCTGCCTGAGCCGGCACATGCCTGTCTGGAAGTGCGGACATTGATAGGATGTCTGATATCTTTCGATAGAACCAGACGCATATAAAGAGGGCGCACCCGCGCGGGGTAGCGCCCTTTTTTATTGGGCGCCGAGCATGGAAATGTGCAAAACACCGCAGAAACCGTGTGTCAGGGGACTTCCTGTACCATGTGGACTCGCATCACCCAGCATCGCCCCTGTATCGGGCCGATGCGCATGTCGTGACTTCGGGACCATCGGATCATCACCTGCGTGACTGAACACTCGACCCCAACCAGCCCTTCCCCCCAATCGCCCCCTTTGCGTGACGTGCTGGCTTCGCTGCGCGCCGCCACTTCAGTGCAGCATGCCAGGCTGGACCAGGCAATGCCGCTCTCCGGCGCCAGCCCCACGCTGGAAGATTACCGAGACCATCTGCTGATCCTTCAGGCCTGGCTGGCGCCGCTGGAGCGCTGGCTGGCGCGCTTCGACGACGGCCCGCAAGGCATCGCCAAGCTGCCGCCGGTGGCTCGTGCTTCCATACTGGAGCAGGATCTGGCCCATCCGGCCACGCCGGCCGGCGGCCTGGCGGTGGACGATATCGACGTTGACACGCTGCGCGGCGATGCCGCCTACCGATGGGGCATCTGCTACGTGATCGAAGGGTCCCAGCTGGGCGGCGCGGTGCTGTACCGGCAGTTGTCGGGGCAACTGGCCCCGCATCCGCTGGATTACCTTGGCGCCGGCAAGACGCCCGGGCCGCGCTGGCAGCAGTTTCTGCACGCGCTGCGCGCCAGCGTGAGCGAATCAGCCGATATCGCGCTGGCCTGCGCCGGCGCGCAGCGGGCATTCAACGACCTGCTGGCCCGCGTTCCCGCATACGCCGAAGCCGGCACGCGATAAGTGCGCGAGACCACGATGCCAGACGCCGCCGAACAACAGCGCCCGCAGGACAGCCTGCTTGATACAGCCGCGCTGTTCGACGCCCTGCCCGAGTCCTATCTGGTGCTCAATACGGCGCTCGAAGTCGTGGCCGCCAACGCGCGATACCTGGCCATGGCGGGCCGCTCGCGTGGCGACGTCCTGGGCAAATCGGTCTTCGACATCAATCCCTCGCTGTCCGAGGCCCAGATGGCGGCGCGCCGCGAGTGGCTGCTCGCCACGCTCGACAACCTGATGGAAGGCGAGTCGCGGCTGTCGCCGCTGATCCGCTACGACGTCCACCCTGCCGGCAACGGCAATACCGAGCGCTACTGGCAGGCCAAGGCCACGCGCCTGGACGGCGCATCGGACGCGGCATTCGTACTGCAGGTCATGGATGTGACCGACCAGATCGTCAAGACCGAACAGACCCGCCGCGAGCACGCCAAGCTGCGTTCGCAGGCACGGCTGCGCCAGGTGCTGGTGGAAGAAGCCAACGCGGCGCTGCAAACACACCGCAAGCAGCTCGAGGAACTGCTCTCGTTTGCCAAGGTTGGCGCATGGGAACTCGATGTCGCCACCGGCTTCATGGCCTGTACCGACCAGTGCAAGGCCAACATGGGGCTGCAGCCGAACGACGCCATCGACGAAGCGCGGGTCTTTGGCGAACTGATGCATGTCGACGACCGCGACGTGGTGCGCGCCGCCATGGCCGAGGCCATCGCCAGCCGCGCGCATTTCGAGGTGGAGTACCGCGTGGTCTGGCAGGACGGCACCATGCGCTGGCTGATGTCGCGCGGCGCCGCGCGCCACCTTGAGGACGGCTCGGCGCAGTCGCTGATCGGCTTCACGATCGACATTACCGCGCGCAAGGCGTCGGAGTTGCACTACCAGGCGGTGGCCGAGGAAGAACAGCGCGCCCGAGAAATCAGCGAGCGCGGCGCTCGCGCCATGGACCATTTCGTGGCGGCAGTCAGCCACGAACTGCGCTCGCCACTACACGCCATCCTGTGGTGGACCACGCTGCTGGAGCGCGGCACCGACCCGGCCCACGTACGGCGCGCAGCCGAGGTCATCGAACGCAATACCCGCCAGCTGGCCCGCATGGTCGACGACCTGCTCGACAGCGGCGCCATCGCCACCGGCAAGCTGTCGGTGGACTTGCGCATGCTGGACATGGCGGCACTGGCCACTACCGTGGCAGAGGATCTGCGGCTCGATGCGGAGTCACGCAACGTGACGCTGATCGTCGCGCCGGCACTGCCCTGCCTGGTGATGGCCGATGAACACCGGCTCAAGCAGGTGGTGCTGAACCTGCTGACCAATGCGCTGAAGTTTGCGGAGCGTGGCACGGTGGAACTGGCCGTCGCCACTGACGGTGCGGACGTCGTGCTGTCAGTACGGGATTCCGGCGTGGGCATCGCGCCCGAAGCGCTGGAGCGCATCTTCGAGCGGTTCGAGCAGGCGCACCGCGAACACGCCAATCGCGCGCCGGGTCTGGGCCTGGGGCTGTGGATGGTCAGGAACCTGGTGCTGATGCACAACGGCAGCGTCACCGCCCACAGCGACGGACTGGGCAAGGGATCGATGTTCCGCGTGCAACTGCCGCTGGCCCGTCTGGCCAGCGGTGCGGCGCCTCCACCGCGCAGCTAGCGCGCATACGGGGGCGGTTCGTTCAGCACCGCCCAGAACACGCCCAGGTCGTTGATGGCGGCCATGAAATCGTCGAACTCGACCGGCTTCACCACATAGGCATTCACGCCCAGGTCGTAGCTCCTGAACAGGTCGCGTTCCTCGCGCGACGATGTCAGCATTACCACCGGCACGCGGCGCAGCCGTTCATCGGCACGCACCTCGCGCAACACTTCGTGCCCATCCACCTTCGGCAGCTTCTTGTCCAGCAGGATCACGGCCGGATTCTCTTCCGGCCGGCTGGCATAGGCGCCTTCGCGGCGCAGGAAATCAAGCGCCTCGGCCCCGTCGCGCACCGACACCACCGGGTTGGCAAGACGGGACTTCTGCAGCGCGATCAGTGTCAGCTCGATGTCGTCAGGATTGTCTTCCACCAGCAGGATCGGCCTCAGCACGCTCGTTCTCCAGGTTTCTTGCATCTTTCAACACTGGCCGGTAAGGCTGGCCCGACGACACGGCCGCCAGCCGGGCTGCCGCCTCCGCGGCCGTTTCATTGACGCCGGCCGTGCCTTCGGGCACGAAATCGCGCGGCAGCGAAAACCAGATCGTGGCCCCGCGATCGATCTCGCCTTCAGCCCAGGCCTTGCCGCCATGACGCTCGACAATGCGCCGCACGCTGGCCAGCCCGATGCCGGTGCCGGGGAACTCCTCCACGCGATGCAGGCGCTGGAACACGCCGAACAGCTTGTCGGCGTAGCGCATGTCGAAGCCTACGCCATTGTCGCGCACGAAGAACAGATCCTGGCCTTCGAATTCCTTGTCGCCGGCCATTGTCCCCACCTCGACCGTTCCGGCCGGCCCTTGCGCATCGGCGCCACGCGTACCGGTGAATTTTATGGCGTTGGCAACCAGGTTTCGCAGCACCACATCCATCAGCACCGGGTCAGCCGTGACCTCGCCCAGCGCGCCCACCTTGTATTCCAGGCGCCGCGTGCCAAGATCCTTCGATTCCTCGGCCAGCAGGCGCTCGGCCAGCGCCCGCAGATCCACCCGTTGCGGACGCAGCGCGGCACGGCCCATCTGCGAGAACGCCAGCAGGTCGTCCACGAGCTTGCCGCCGAAACGGGCCTGCGCGATGATGCGCTCGACAAAATGGCGGCCACGGTCCGACAGCCGGCTCTGCTCCATCTCGCGCAGCAGATCCGCAAACCCGACGATATGGCGCAGCGGCGCGCGCAGGTCGTGCGACACCGAATACGAGAAGCCTTCGAGTTCGCGGTTGACGCGTCCCAGCTCCAGCGCCAGGTGCGCCAGTTCCTCGGCACGCCGCAACACGATGCCCAGCAACGCGCCGCGAAACTCCGTGGCAATCTCCAGTTCGGCTGCCCGCCATGGATCGCACCGGCCGCGCACTGTCTGCGTCCAGACCTCGAAGCTTTCGCGCGGCGACAGCGACGCCGACAGCCCCGCCAGCTTGGCGCGCGGGTCGCCGGCCCAGCGGATGGTGCGCACCACCTCGGCCCGGAACCAGATCACATAGTTGCGAAACAGGCGCGACAGCGGCACCACCAGCATGCCGGCCGCCTCCGGCCCCACGCCCTGCGCGGCGGCATCGGTCCATTCCGCGGCCAGGTTGTCGGTGGCATGGACGTCATCGCCACGCGTGTCAAGCCACGCCAGCAGACGTTCGATGACGTCGTCGGCCGGGGCGTCGCCGATCCGGACGATGCGTCCTTCGAACACTGCCGCCGCCCCCGTAGCCCCCACCAGCGCCAGCAGGTCGTCGGCATCGCCCGCGAGGGCCTCGATGAAATCGTCGGTATTGGCCATCGACGCCAGCAGGCCGGTCTGCCGGCGGCGCAGCGCCAGCCGGTAGCTGGCCTCGGCGTGGTCCTCCTTGGCCTCCACCTGCAGCGACAATACCTGCGCGATGTGCTCGCACGCCGTGCGCACCTCGAACGACGGCACGCGCGCCGTGGCGTGATGGCAGGAAATCAGGCCCCACAGCCGGCCGCGCACGACGATCGACATCGACATCGATGCCCACGTGCCCATGTTCTTCATGTACTGCACATGCACCGGCGAAATGCTGCGCAGCGATGCATAGGTCAGATCGGTGGGCCGGCCCGTGGCGGGATGCAGCGCCGGCACCAGCTGCGCCGCTGCGTAGTCGGCATCGGCGATCAGCCGGATGCGGTTGCGCACGTACAGCGCGCGCGCCTGCGGGGGAATGTCTGACGCCGGGAACCGCTGCCCAAGGTAGCTGGCGTAGCCGGCATCCATCGACTCGGCCAGCACGTGGCCGTGCCCCTCGTCATCGAACGCGTACACCATGGTGCGGCCGAAACCGGTGATGCGATGCACTTCCTCGGCCGCCAGGCGCGCCAGCCCCTGGACGTTGTCCACGTCCTGCAGGCTGTTGATAAAGGTCCGGACCAGCGGATAGATCGAGGCGAACACGTCTGCGGTGCCGCGCGCGGGCTCGAATTCGACGATGCGCACGCCCTGCCAGATATGGACGACGATCGCCAGCGGCGAATACAGCCCGGCCGCCACGCCGCCGCGCAGGCTGCGCGGGTCGGGCACCGACCCGGCATAAAGCGGAATGCCGTCGCCCTTCAGTGTCGCCAGCGCATCGAGCGCCAGCGCGGCACCGTCACCGACCAGCGCCGCCAATGGCTGGCCCAGCAACTGCTCGGCTTCGCCCAACGCCTTGCCGGCCAGCAGCGCCGTGTTTGCGCTGGCCTGCACGACACGGCCCGCGTCGTCGACGCTGACCAGGAAGCCGTGCGGCTGGATGCCGCCGGGAATATGAATCGGTTCCTTGGCGCAATCCCCGGCCGCTGTCGCAGCCGTGGTTGTGGGGTGGTGAACCATGCTTGCTCCGCCATGAGGCATGGCGCCGATTGTGGCACAGCAACGGGGCCGTCGCCCGCCTTGTGCGAAATTGACAGCACATTGGCGCATCATCGGTAAAAACTGCAAGCGCCGCCGGTGGCGCGTGGCGCTGGCCTCGGTCCGCCTGCCTACCCGCAAGCGGGGGACTGGGCGTATCCGTTGCCCAAGGCCTGCACCGGGATGCTGTCGCGTTACTCACTGACCGAGTAGCCCCCAGGGGCCCCGGTCTGGTGCCAGTGGCGCGGTGCGTTGTCATTTTTGTGTACGATACGGGTGACTTTTGTCTTCACTCGCTGCCCCTGCAGCGGGATATCGTCCCCGAAATGGCAACCCGACGCAAAAAATCCGCGGATCCCGACCCGTCCGCCGCAGCGCTGCATGGCGGCGATCCCGCGGCATCCGACGCCGCCGAGTCTTCCGCCGACAAAGGCATCTACCAGGATCTGCCGAACGCGATCATGGAGCATCGGGGCTGACCGGCCGCCCGCCCCTTCCTCCCGCCCCCAAATGGACAAGCTGCTCGCCCTGAAAATGTACGTCGAGACCGTCGATGCGAAGGGCTTCTCGGCCGCCGCGCGACGCATGAACCTGGCCACTTCGTCGGTCACGCGCACGCTGGACGGCCTGGAGGCATCGCTGGGCACGGTGCTGCTCAACCGGTCCACGCGGCAGGTCACGGTGACCGAGGCCGGCGCCAGCTACTACCAGCAGGCGCGCCAGATCCTCGAAGCCGTGGCCGAGGCCGATGCCTCGATTGCCGACCATGGCGACCAGCCGGTGGGGCAACTGCGGGTATCGCTGCCGGTGGCGTTCGGCCGCTGCTGCATTTCGCCCCATCTGGGCGCCTGGCTGGCACGTTTTCCGCAACTCGAACTCGATGTCGAGCTGACCGACAGCATCGTCGACCTGCTTGGCGCCCGCGTGGACGTCTCCGTGCGGCTTGGCAGCGCGGCAGCCTACGACAACGTGATCGCGCGCGAGATTGGCCGCTTCCGCCGGCTGGTCGTCGCCAGCTCCGCCTATCTCGACCGGCACGGCACACCCGCCGAGCCGGCCGACCTGGTGAACCATCGCTGCCTGCGCTTCAGCTTCGGCTCCCGCGACCAGGCCTGGCGGTTCCGCCCGGACGCCGGTGACGGCAGTGAGGGCGGCGAGCCGATCAGCGTGCCGGTCAGCGGCCCCTACCGCAGCAACAACATCGAGGTGTTGCGTGACATGGCGCTGGCTGGCGGCGGCGTGGCCCTGCTGCCGGACTGGCTGGTCGATGCCGATATCGCGGCCGCCCGGCTGACAGTGCTGTTCGACGACTGGTCCGTCACGCCGAACCAGTCGAATTCGGTGGTCACCGCGCTTTACCTGCCGAACCAGCGCGGCTCGCGCCGCATTGCGGCCTTCCTGGATTTCCTGGCCTCGCTGCCGGGCCCGACTGGCCGGCGCGACTGATTTCGCCGACGGATTTCAATTTGGCACGCTTTGCACGTGGCGCAACGCTGAGTTGCGCCACTTTGTGATTCCCGCAACGCCTTCGCGCGCCTACGCTCTGGACATCGCAACCCGATCTCCATTTCCAGAGCCATGCAAGTCCAAACCTCTCCCAACGCCGGCGCCTCCAGCGCCGCACCCATGTCCGGCACGCTGGTCGCGCTGTTTTCGCTATGCGCAGGCGTGCTCGTCGCCAACCTGTACTACGCCCAGCCGATCATCGAACTGATCGCCCCTGCGGTGGGCCTGTCCGCGCAAAGCGCCAGCGTGATCGTATCGCTGACCCAGATCGGCTATGCCATCGGCCTGTTCTTCCTGGTGCCGCTGGCCGACCTGCTCGAAAACCGCCGGCTCCTGATGGTCAGCGGCGTCGCCGCGGCAGCAAGCCTGGTAGGCGCCGCGCTGTCGTCGCAGCCAGGCGTGTTCCTGCTGGTGTCGCTGCTGCTGGGCCTGAGCTCGGTCAGCGTGCAGATCCTGATTCCGCTCGCGGCACACCTGGCGCCCGAGGCGCTGCGCGGCCGTACCGTCGGCACGATCATGGGCGGCCTGCTGTCGGGCATCCTGCTGTCGCGTCCGCTGTCGAGCATGGCCGCGCAGTGGTTCGGCTGGCGCGCGGTGTTCTTCATCGCCGCCGCCATGACGCTGGCTACCGTGGTCATCATCGCCATGACGCTGCCGCGCCGCGTGCCGCAGCACCGCGCCAGCTACGCCAGCCTGCTGGCCTCGCTGTGGCACCTGCTCGCGCGTTTCGCGGTGCTGCGCCAGCGCGCGCTGCTGCAGGGCCTGCTGTTTGCCGCGTTCAGCCTGTTCTGGACCGCCGCGCCGCTGGAACTGGCCGCGCGCTACGGGCTGTCGCAATCGCAGATCGGCCTGTTTGCGCTGGTGGGCGCGCTCGGCGCCGTGGCCGCACCCATCGCCGGGCGCCTGGCCGATGCCGGGCACACCCGGGTGGCATCGTTCGCCGCCATGATCGTTGCCGCGCTGGCGTTCCTGCCGGGCCTGATCCACGGCCATGCCGGCCTGTACGGCCTGGCACTGACCGGCATCGTGCTCGACTTCGCGGTGCAGATGAACATGGTGCTGGGCCAGCGCGCGGTCTATGCGCTCGACGCCCATAGCCGGGCCCGCCTGAACGCGCTGTACATGACTGCGATCTTCGCCGGCGGTGCGGCGGGTTCGGCCATCGCCAGCGCGCTGTACACCCATGCGGGTTGGCAGGGCGTGGTGGCGGCGGGCAGCGGGCTGGCGCTCGTGGCACTGGGCGCACTGGCGATGACCTCGCGTCGCTGATCGCAACAGCCACCCGCGCCCCTCGCCCACGCAAGCGGGTGAGGGGCGCAGAGCCGTCAGCACCTGCACAGACAGTGGCTTTGCAGTGCATCAGGCCTCAATTGAACTTTGGACGGCCGTTTCATAGAATCCAGCGCGATGCCGTTCCGGCCTGTTACGCGTTGACCGCGTGGAGGGGTGCCGATGAAAGCCGTGCTTGCCCACATCATGCGCAGAAAGCTGGCGTACGCAGACTTGCCGCTGTTCGTGCATATGCGCGACGAAGCCCTGCCGCCGCAGATCCGGCTCAGCTTCATGCGCGGCTTTGCGTTCTTCGTCATGGCCTTTGGCGACCTCAACCGCCACGTGCTGCGCAGCGTGCCGCCGCGCGACGCCTGGCAGGAACAGGTCAACCTGCACACCTTCGAGGACGACCATCACTGGCCATGGTATCTGGAGGATTTCGAGACGCTGGGCTGGGATCGCGTCACCACCACTACCGATGCCCTGCGCGAGATCTGGAGTGACGACACCTGCCGCAGCCGCGTCCTGATGTACGACCTGTGCGCCATCGTGGCCGATGCCCACGGCCCCGAGCGCCTGGCCGTGATCGAAGCCATCGAGGAAACCGGTAATGTCCTGTTCTCGCTCACGACGCCGCTGGCCGACGCGCTACAGGCCCGCCTGGGCGCCGAGCTGCGCTACCTGGGGGCCTATCACTTCGCGCTCGAATCAGGCCATATGCAGCACGCCGATCATTGGTCGCTGGCTGCCATCGCGCTGTCAGACGCGCAGCGCCGGCACTGCGTGGCGCTGGTGGACCGGGTGTTCGACGCCTTCACCATGTGGACGCACGAGGCCGACGGGCAGATCCACCGCGCGTCCGTCCTGGCTGTCGCGGCCGCCGCGCCCGGTTAACCGGCGTCGCGGCCGAAGGCGCTGAACTTCTTCGCCAGGAAATCCACGAACAGCCGGATTCGCGACGACAACTGGTGGCGCTGCTGGTACACGGCGTAGATATTGGCCTCGGGCGTCGCAAACTGGGGCAGCACCTGTACCAGCCGGCCGCTGCGCAGGTATCGGTCGACATCCCATTCGGCGCGCAGCACGATGCCGTGCCCTTCCAGCGCCCAGTTCACGGCGATCTCGCCGTCGTTGGTCGTCAGGTTGCCCCGTACGTGGACCGATTCGGTGCGCACCTTCGCCCCCTTGACCGGCGCCAGCCGCCATACCCCGTAGGCGTCGCTGCCCTGCCGGATGCCGATGCAGTTGTGGCGCGGCAGATCGCCCGGTGTCTGCGGCGTGCCGTGCTCGCGCAGATAGCGTGGCGACGCACACAGCAGCCGGCGGTTCGGCGCCAGCAGCCGTGCCACGATGCGCGCATCGGGCGGCTCGCCGAAACGCACGCAGACATCGAAGGCATCCTCGGTCAGCGGCGGCGGATCGGCCGACAGCTGCAGCTGGACATCCACGTCCGGGTACATGCGGCTGTACTCGGAGATCACCGGCGCCACGTGCATGCGGCCGAAGCCCAGCGTCGCATTGACGCGCAGCAGGCCGCTGGGCCGGCCCCGGGCGCTGGTCAGCAGCTGTTCCAGATCATCCAGTTCGCCCAGGATGCGGCGCGCGTGTTCCAGCAGGACCTCGCCTTCGGGGGTCAGGCTCATGCGCCGTGTGGTGCGCGTGACCAGCGGCGTGCCGATGCGGGTTTCCATCTGCCCCAGCCGCTTGCTGACCGCCGCCGTGGTGATGCCCAGATCCCGCGCCGCCGCGCTAAGACTGCCCGCCGTGGCCAGGGCCGTAAAGAAACCCAGCTCCGCCGGCTGGATCGCGCTATTGGAGGCCATCCCTCACCTTTAACCTGAAAGTTAAGAATGGTTTAACTTTAGTGCCGATCCAAAACTTCGTCCACCGTCCAGAATCCGTCCAACGCTCAACGCAGCGGCGAAGCAGATTCCCAGACCAGACAGGAGACGCAAGATGAAGACCTACAAGATCGCAACCATCCCGGGCGACGGCATTGGCAAGGAAGTGGTACCGGCAGGCCGCGAAGTCATGGAAGCCCTGGCAGCCACCGGCGCCGGCTTCCGCTTCGAGTTCGAGAACTTCGACTGGGGCGGCGACTACTACCGCCAGCACGGCGTGATGATGCCCGCCAACGGCCTCGACGCGCTGCGCGACAAGGACGCGATCCTGTTCGGCTCGGCCGGCGACAACCAGATTCCCGACCACATCACGCTCTGGGGCCTGCGCCTGAAGATCTGCCAGGGCTTTGACCAATACGCCAACGTGCGCCCGACGCGCATCCTGCCCGGCATCGATGGCCCGCTCAAGCGCTGCGCGCCCGAAGACCTGAACTGGGTGATCGTTCGCGAGAACTCCGAAGGCGAATACTCGGGCGTGGGCGGCCGCGTGCACCAGGGACATCCGATCGAGGCCGCCACCGATGTGTCGATGATGACCCGCGTGGGCGTGGAGCGCATCCTGCGCTTTGCCTTCAAGCTTGCACAGTCGCGGCCGCGCAAGCTCCTGACCGTCATTACCAAGTCCAACGCCCAGCGCCATGCCATGGTGATGTGGGACGAGGTGGCCGTGCAGGTGGCGAAGGACTTCCCCGATGTCACGTGGGACAAGGAACTGGTCGATGCCGCCACCGCGCGCATGGTGAACCGCCCGAAGACGCTGGACACCATCGTCGCCACCAACCTGCACGCCGACATCCTGAGCGACCTGGCCGCCGCACTGGCCGGCAGCCTGGGCATCGCCCCGACCGGCAACATCGACCCGGAACGCCGCTACCCGTCGATGTTCGAGCCGATCCACGGCTCCGCCTTCGACATCATGGGCAAGGGCCTGGCCAACCCGGTGGGCACCTTCTGGTCGGTCGTCATGCTGCTGGAGCACCTCGGCGAAAACGAAGCTGCCCAGCGCGTGATGGCCGCCATCGAAGCCGTGACGGCCAACCCGGCCCTGCACACGGGCGACCTGGGCGGCAAGGCAAAGACCGTCGACGTCACCAAGGCCGTGTGCGACTTCCTGGCCGACAACAAGCAGGCCAAGGCCGCCTGATTGTCCGACTCCCCTCTCCCGTTTGCGGGAGAGGGGCCGGGGGAACGGGTGTGGCCCCTCGATAGCCACCGTAGCGTCCCGAGAGGCTTGCCCTCTCCCCAACCTCTCTCCCGCGGGCGGGAGAGGGGACCCGACGCCCCCCAAACCTTGCAGTCCCAGACAACGGCCACCAGAGCCCCGACTGCAGGCGAATCACCTCGAATCAGCAGGAGACAGCCATGATTCAAAGGCTATTGGGCAAGCTGTATGTGCAGGTATTGCTCGGCGTATCGGCCGGCATTGCGCTCGGCGTGTTCTACCCGGACTTCGGCAGCAGCCTCAAGCCATTCGGCGACGTGTTCATCAAGCTCATCAAGATGGTCTTCGCGCCGATCATCTTCGCCACCGTGGTGCTGGGCATCGCGCGCATGGAGAACATGAAGGAACTGGGCCGCGTCGGCGTGCGCGCCCTGCTCTATTTCGAAGTACTGTCCACGTTCGCCCTGGCCCTTGGCCTGATCGTCGTGAACGTGGTGCAGCCCGGTGCGGGCATGAACGTCGACCCCGCGCACCTCGACGCCAAGGCCATCGCCACCTACACCCACGCTGCGGAGAAACCCCACTCCTTCATCGATTTCCTGATGAACATGGTACCCACCAGCGTGATCGATGCGCTGGCCCGCAACGACATCCTCCAGATCCTGGTCTTCGCCACGCTGTTCGGCATCGCGCTGTCGCATATCGGGCCACGTGCCCGGCCCGTGGTCGACTTCCTCGACTCGTTCACACACGGCATCTTCTCGGTGGTCGGCATGATCATGCGCCTGGCCCCTCTGGCGGCCTTCGGGGCCATGGCCTTCACGGTTGGCAAGTACGGCCTGGGCTCGGTGGCGTCGCTGGGCAAGCTGATGGGCACCATGTATCTCACGTGCCTGTTGTTCGTGGTCATCGTGCTTGGCGGCGTGGCGCGCATGGCGGGCTTCAGCCTCTGGAAATTCCTGCGCTATATCCGCGACGAACTGTTCACGGTGCTTGGCACCAGCTCTTCGGAATCGGTGGTGCCGCAGCTGATGCGCAAGCTCGAGAACGCGGGCGTGTCAAAGCCGGTGGTGGGCCTGGTGGTGCCGGCCGGCCTCACGTTCAACCCCGACGGCCAGTGCATCTACTACACGATGGCGGCCATCTTTATCGCCCAGGCCACCAACACCCCGCTGACGCTGACCGACCAGATCGTGGTACTGGGCGTGCTGTTGCTGACCTCGAAGGGGTCGGCTGGCGTGACCGGCTCCGGCTTCATCACGCTGGCCGCCACGCTGGCGTCGATGGGCAAGATTCCTGTGGCCGGCATGGTGCTGCTGCTGGGTGTCGACCGCTTCATGTCCGAGGCCCGCGCCATCACCAACACGATCGGCAACGCCGTGGGCACGCTGGCAATTGCGCGCTGGGTCGGCGCCATCGACCAGCAGCGGCTCGAAGACGCGCTCGACGGCAAGCTGCAGGACGACCCCGAAGTGCTGGCCGATCCGGCGCCGGCTTCCGCACCGGCGTCCGCACCATCGATCGGCACGCACCTGACCCGCGCCGCCGATGCCCACGCCGGCCTGATGCACTGACAGGACGACATCGCCATGGAAACCTCACAGGCCCGTGCGCTGCTGCGCCGCATGTTCGATGCCGCGATCGCTGCCGCACAACCGTCGCTCACGCTGGCCCGCTATCTGCCGGAGCCGCCGCAATCACCCAGGGGCCGCACCATCGTGATCGGTGCCGGCAAGGCATCCGCCGCGATGGCCCAGGCCTTCGAGGCCGCCTGGCCGGGGCCGCTCGAAGGGCTGGTGGTCACGCGCTACGGCTACGCGGTGCCGTGCCAGCGCATCGAGATCGTCGAAGCCGCGCATCCGGTACCCGACACCGCCGGGCACGAGGCTGCACGCCGCATGCTGGAACTGGTCTCGGGGCTGACCGAAGATGACCTCGTGGTCAGCCTGATCTCGGGCGGCGGATCATCGCTGCTGCCACTGCCGCTGGCCGGCGTGTCGCTCGAAGACAAGCAGGCCGTCAATCGCGCACTGCTGAAGTCCGGCGCCACCATTACCGAGATGAACTGCGTGCGCCGGCATCTGTCGGCCATCAAGGGCGGGCGCCTGGCGGCGGCATGCTATCCGGCGCGGGTCTGCAACCTGCTGCTGTCCGATGTGCCGGGCGACGACCCGATCGATATTGCATCGGGGCCGACGGTGGCCGATCCCACCACGCGGCACGACGCGCTGGACATCATCCGCCGCTATGGCCTGGATGTGCCGGCACATGTCCTGCGCGTACTGGATTCCGAGGCGGCCGAAGCCATCAAACCCGGCGACCCCCGCCTGCCGCGCATCGACACCACGCTGATCGCCACGCCGCGCATGGCGCTGGAAGCCGCCGCGGCGGTGGCGCGCGAGGCGGGGATTTCCGTGCATCTGCTTGGCGACGCCATCGAAGGCGAGGCGCGCGACGTGGGCCTGGTGCTCGGCGGCATCGCCCTCGAAGCAGCCGACCACCGGCTGTTTTCCACGCCCTGCGTGCTGCTGTCCGGCGGCGAAACCACGGTCACCGTACGCGGCAACGGGCGCGGCGGCCGCAATGTCGAATTCCTGCTGGCCCTTGCCATGACGCTGCGCGGCCACGCCGGTATCCATGCGCTGGCCGGCGATACCGATGGCGTCGACGGCCAGGAAGAGATTGCCGGCGCCGTCATCACCCCTGACACGCTGCGGCGCGCATGGGCCCTTGGCATCCGGCCACAGGACGCGCTCGCCAATAACGACGGGCACGGTTTCTTCGCAGCACTGGGCGACGCCGTCATCACCGGCCCCACCCTCACCAACGTCAATGATTTCCGCGCGATCCTGATCGCGCCCTGATGGAGCAACCTCATGAGACGCCTTCGCAACGCGAAGATCGTGGCCACGCTGGGTCCCGCCAGCACGTCGCCCGAGATCATCGACGCCCTGTTCGAAGCCGGCGCCGATGTCTTCCGCCTGAACTTCAGCCACGGCAGCCACGACGACCACCAGCAGCGGCTGGACACGATCCGCGCCATCGAACAGCAGCGCGGCCGCCCCATTGGCGTGCTGCTTGACCTTCAGGGCCCCAAGCTGCGCATCGGCACGTTTGCCGATGGCCCCGTCCAGCTGGCGGCACAGGCATCGTTCCGGCTTGACCTGGACCGCGACACGCCGGGATCGGCCACCCGCGTCAGCCTGCCGCACCCCGAGATTTTCGCGGCCCTGCGCGAAGGTGCGGAACTGCTGCTCGACGATGGCAAGATCCGCCTGCGCGTGGATCGGTGCGGCGCCGAGTTTGCGGAGACCACGGTCATCAACGGCGGCCCGCTGTCCGACCGCAAGGGGGTCAATGTGCCCGGCGTGGTGCTGCCGCTATCGGCGATGACCGAGAAAGATCGCCGCGATCTCGATTTTGGGCTGACGCTCGGGGTGGACTGGATTGCGCTGTCGTTCGTGCAGCGCGCCGAGGACATCCAGGAGATCAAGGCTATCGTGCAGGGCCGCGCCGGCATCGTCGCCAAGCTTGAGAAACCCGCCGCCATCCAGAGCCTGGACGCCATCGTTGCCGAGGCCGACGCCGTGATGGTGGCGCGCGGCGACCTGGGCGTGGAGATGCCCGCCGAACAGGTGCCGTCGCTGCAGAAACAGATCGTGCGCGCCTGCCGCAAGGCCGGCAAGCCGGTGATCGTCGCCACCCAGATGCTGGAATCGATGATCGCCGCGCCGGTGCCGACGCGCGCCGAAGCCTCTGACGTTGCCACGGCCGTCTACGACGGCGCCGACGCCGTGATGCTTTCCGCCGAATCGGCATCGGGCCGCTATCCGGTGGAGGCCGTGAAGATGATGGACAGCATCATCACGCGCACCGAGTCCGACCCGCTCTATCACGATGCCATCCAGGCATCGCACACGCCACCGCGTGCAGAAGCGGCCGACGCCATCGGTTACGCGGTGCGCCATGTAGCCGGGCTGCTCAAGGTGCCGGCCACGGTGGCCTACACAAGTTCGGGCTACTCCGCGCTGCGCATGGCGCGCGAACGGCCCGAGGTGCCGATCCTCGGCATGACTCCACGCGTGGCGACCGCGCGCCGGCTGGCGCTGGCCTGGGGTGTCCATGCCGTGCTGTGCCATGAGGTGGTCGACGTGCTGGAAATGACCGAGCTGGCCAGCCGCACCGTGCTCAAGGAACGCTTTGGCGAGCGAGGCCAGTCCATCGTGATCTCCGCCGGCCTGCCGTTCACGGTCGCCGGCACCACCAATCTGCTGCGCATCGCGCAGGTGCAGTAACGGCAACCAGGCAACCGGGCAACGAGGCCAATCCCATGTCAGTGATCCAGGAAGTGCGCGGCTACGAGGTGCTAGATTCGCGCGGCAATCCCACCGTGGCGGCACAGGTGCTGCTGGCCGATGGCAGCGAAGGGTTCGCGGCTGCGCCATCGGGCGCCTCCACCGGCTCGCGCGAGGCCATCGAGCTGCGCGATGGCGACCCTCATCGCTACGCCGGCAAGGGTGTGCGCCGGGCAGTGGGCCATATCAATGTCGATATCGCCCGCACGCTGGCCGGCATGCCAGCCGCCGACCAGGCCGAGATCGACCAGTGCCTGATCCGGCTCGATGGCACCGCCGACAAGTCGCGCCTGGGCGCCAACGCGCTGCTGGCCGTTTCGCTCGCCACGGCGCGCGCGGCCGCCGCATCGGCAGGCGTGCCGCTGTACCGGGCCATCGGCACGGGCAACCATGACCTGCGCCTGCCCATGCCGATGATGAACATCATCAATGGCGGCGCGCATGCCGACAACAGCGTGGACATGCAGGAATTCATGATCCTGCCCGTGGGCGCGCCGTCTTTCTCGGAGGCCGTGCGCTGGGGCGCCGAGGTGTTCCACACGCTCAAGTCGCTGCTCAGGCAGCGCGGGTATTCCACGGCCGTAGGCGACGAAGGCGGCTTTGCGCCGGACCTGAAGTCGAACGAGCAGGCGCTCGAAGTCATCATGCAGGCCATCGACACTGCCGGCTTCTACGCCGGCCGCGATATCGCGCTGGGCCTGGACGTGGCAAGTTCGGAGTTCTACCGCGACGGCAGCTACGTGCTGCAGTCGGAAAACCGCCGGTATGACGCGGCCGGCTTTGTCGACCTGCTGGCCGGCTGGGTCTCGCAGTATCCGATCGTCACCATCGAGGACGGCATGGCCGAAGGCGACTGGGCAGGATGGAAGCTGCTGACCGGGCGCCTGGGCAAGCAGGTGCAACTGGTGGGCAACGACCTCTTCGTCACGAACACGGCGATCCTCAAGGAAGGCATCGACTGCGGCGTCGCCAACGCGATCCTGATCAAGCCGAACCAGATCGGCACGCTGACCGAAACGCTGGCCGCCATCGACATGGCCCATCGCGCCGGCTATGCGTCGGTGGTCTCGCATCGCTCGGGCGAGACCGAAGACACCACCATTGCCGATCTCAGCGTCTGTACCGCCGCCACGCAGATCAAGACCGGCTCGCTGTCACGCTCGGACCGCGTGGCGAAGTACAACCGGTTGCTCTACATCGAGGCCGAACTCGGCTGCGCGGCCACCTTCGCAGGCCGCCAGGCGCTCTCCGTATCGATCTGATCCCTGCATTGCCAGCATCACCCGCATTACCCGCACGACGAGCTTTACCCGCATTTTTCCCGACCACTACAAGAAAAGGAGACAACCATGCGTAACTTCACCCCCCGGACAATGCGCCGGGTTCTGGGCCTGTCGCTGTGCGCCATCGGCCTTGGCGGCGCGTCGCTTGCCGTGGCGCAGGAATGGCCCGCCAAGCCGATCAGCCTGGTGGTGCCGTTCCCGTCCGGCGGCACCACCGACATCCTGGCCCGCGCGCTGGGCGACCAGTTGTCGAAGAATCTCGGCCAGCCCGTGATCGTCGAGAACCGGCCCGGTGCGGGTGCGACCGTGGGTGCCGACTACGTGGCGAAGGCCAGGCCGGACGGTTATACGTTGCTGATGGGTGCCGTGCATCACACGATTGCCACCTCGGTCTATCGCAAGCTGCCGTACAGCTTCCAGAAGGATCTGGCGCCGGTGTCGACGCTTGCCATGGTGCCGAACGTGCTGGTCATCAACAGCGCGAAGACGCCGGCGAAGAACGTGGCCGAGCTGGTGTCGCTGGCGAAAAAGGCATCGCCCGAACTGTCGTACGGCTCGAACGGCAACGGCACCGCGCAGCACCTGATCGGCACGCAGTTCCAGGCAGCCACCGGCACGCAATTGCTGCATGTGCCGTACAAGGGCAGTGGCCCACTGACCACCGACCTGCTGGGCGGGCAGGTCACGATGTCGTTCGATACCCTGACCACCGTGCTGCCGCATATCAAGGCCGGCAAGCTCAAGGCGCTGGCAGTGACCACCGCCAAGCGGTCCAGCGTGTTGCCCGACGTGCCCACGCTGGAAGAAGCCGGTCTCAAGGGTTTCGATATCGGCACCTGGTTCGGCGTGCTGGCGCCGGCGGCCACGCCCAAACCCATCGTCACGCGGCTCAACGCCGAGATCGTGAAGATCGTGAACTCGCCGGACTTCCAGCAACGCATGGCCGCGGCCGGGGCGGAGCCGATGCCGAGCGCGCCTGACGCCTTTGCGAAGCGCATCAACGACGAGACATCGAAGTTCGCCGTGCTGGTCAAGGAAGGCAAGGTGACGATCGAGTAACCGGGAACGCGCCGGGCAGGCGGCGCGTACGCAGCAACCCGAAGCGGGTTTTCCCGCACTGTCCCGTCAAGCAAAACGGATGTCCCGATAAGTCAAACCGTGAGCTGTCATTCCCCGATACTTCGCTGGGTCGCGGCCATTCCGCGGCAAGCCAGCCGACCCCCGGCATTGTGCGGGGCGCGGTTGAGAATATCAGGAGACGGTTCATGTCGGGACTTCGTATTTCACGTCCTCAAATTTTTGCCGGCGCCCCGAGCGCCCGGGCTTCACGCTACTACCCGTGGCTGGTCTTTGCGCTGAGCTTTGGCCTGCTGCTGTCCGACTATATGTCGCGGCAGGTGCTCAACGCGTTGTTTCCGCTGCTCAAGGCGGAATGGGCGCTCAGCGACGCCAATCTTGGCGCGCTGGGCGGTGTGGTGGCACTGATGGTGGGCGTGCTCACCCTGCCGCTTTCGATCCTGGCTGATCGCTGGGGCCGCGTGCGCAGCCTGACCCTGATGGCCGCGCTCTGGAGCCTGGCCACGCTGGGCTGCGCCATCGCCAATTCGTTCGGCGAGATGTTCGTCGCACGACTCTTCGTGGGCATCGGCGAGGCCGCCTACGGCAGCGTCGGCATCGCGCTGGTGCTGTCGGTCTTTCCGCGCCATCTGCGCGCCAGCCTCAGTGCAGCTTTCATCGCCGGCGGTGCGTTCGGCTCGGTGCTTGGCATGGCGCTGGGCGGCGTGATCTCCGCCCACTTCGGCTGGCGTTTCGCGTTTGTCAGCATGGCCCTGTTTGGCCTGGTGATGGTTGGCTTCTACCGCCTGCTGGTCACCGAAGAGCGCCTGAAGGTCCAGCGCGAGGCGCTCAATGAACAGGCTGCCGAGGAACCGCGCCTGGGACCGATGCCGCTGCGTGCACTGTGCAGCGCGCTGGTCGCCTCGCGATCGATCATCTGCGCCTACGTCGGCAGCGCCCTGCAGCTGTTCGTGATGGGTTCGCTGCTGGCGTGGATGCCCAGCTTCCTGGGCCGCTACTACGGCCTGGCCACCGCGCAAGCCGGCCTTGGCGCCGCGTGCTTCGTACTGGTGGGCGGTGCCGGCATGATCGTGTGCGGCGCGCTGACCGATCGCGTGGCCCGCCACGCCCCGGCACGCAAATGGCTGATGGCCGTCACGTACAGCGTGCTCTGCTTCGCGCTGCTTGGCACCGCGTTCCACCTGCAGGCAGGCACCGCTCAACTGGCCCTGATCGCCGGCGGCATGATGCTGGCGGGCGGCAGCGCCGGCCCGGCCAGCGCGGCCGTCGCCAACCTGACCGACCCCCGCATCCACGCCAGCGCGTTCGCCACGCTGACGCTGGTGAACAACCTGCTTGGCCTGGCGCCGGGTCCGTTCTTCACCGGCCTGATGGCCGACCACATCGGCCTGGCGGGCGCCCTGCAGTGGATGCCCGTCGCCGGCCTGATTGCCGCGATCTGCTTCCTGATCGGCCGCCGCACCTATACCGCCGATCTGCAACGCCTGGCGCAAAGCCGCTCGGCGGCATGAGCGCGCACGTCAAACACACAAGCGATACAACGATGTTTTTGTCCCCCGATATCACCGTACTGCTGGTGCCCGGCCTGCGCGACCACGTGGCCGACCACTGGCAGACCCTGCTGCAGGCCGAACTGGAGGCCCAGGGCCAGAAAGTGGCGTCTGTGCAGCCGCTGGAACACGACAAGCTCAGCTGCGCCGCACGCATGGTTGCCCTCGACGAGGCCATCGCCGCCATCGACGGACCCGTCGTGCTGGGCGCGCACAGCGCCGGCGTGATGATCACCGTGCACTGGGCCCGGCACATGCACCGCCGCGTGCAGGCCGGCAAGATCCTCGGTGCGCTGCTGGCAACGCCAGCCGACCTGGAAACGCCGATGCCGCAGGGCTATCCGGATGTTGCCACGCTCGACCAGCACGGCTGGTTGCCGATGCCGCGCCAGGCGCTGCCATTCCCGACGTTGCTGGCGGCCAGCCGCAACGATCCGCTGGCCTCGTTCGAACGTGCCGCCGCGATGGCGCAGGACTGGGGCAGCGAACTGGTCGATCTCGGCCAGGTCGGCCACCTGAATCCGGCCGCCGGATTCGGCCCGTGGCCCGCAGCCATGACGCTGCTGGCACGACTGGCGCACTGACCGGCTGACCGGCGGCCCTGGCCGCCAAAAACAATATTTCGCAGCACCGTAGCACCCATTCCGACGGGAACCCCCACAACACAAGACGTAATAAGGAGACTGTTTCATGAAGCTCAAGGGCATGGCCGCGGCCGCATTGTTCGCCTGTACCGGCAGCGCATTCGCGCAATCCACCGTCACGCTGTATGGCGTGATCGACGCCAGCGTGGAATACGCGAACCACGTCGCACCGTACTCCGCGGCAGGCTTTACCCCGAATCCGGGCGCCGGCGACAACGTGTATCGCTTGAACTCGGGCGGCCTGTCCGGTTCGCGCTGGGGTCTGCGCGGTACGGAAGACCTGGGAAATGGCCTGAAGAGCCTGTTCGTGCTGGAAAGCGGTTTCAGCGTCGACAACGGCACGATGCAGCAGACCAACCGCCTGTTCGGTCGCCAGGCATTCATCGGCCTGCAGCACCAGACGTTCGGCCAGATCACGCTGGGCCGGCAGTACACATCGCTGTTCGCGGCGATGGCCAACTTCATGCCGACCGCCTACGCCACCCAGTACGAGCCGGCGGCATTCATGGCCGGCAACAATTTCCGCGAGGACAACGTGCTGGCCTATAACGGCTCGTTCGGCCCGCTGACGGCCATGGCGCACTTCTCGTTCGGCGCCGGCGTACCCAACCTGCCGGCCGGCACGATCGCCTTTGGCGGCAACGGCGAGGTGCCGGGTGCCTTCCGCCGCGACAACGCCTTCGGCGCGGCCGCGGTGTACTCGGCCGGCCCGTTCGGCGCGGCCATCGCCTATGACCAGTGGAATCCGTCGATCAACAACGTCGCCGGCGTCTACCAGGGCAACACCGCCACGCTGAAAAAGGCATCGGTGGCGGCCAGCTACACGATCGGCGCCGTCGCCAAGATCATGGGCGGCTACCGCTGGGGCAAGGCCGAGAACAACGGCACCAACGCCCAGATCCAGCGTGACGACTACTACTGGATCGGTGTGAACTACCAGGTCACGCCGTCCGTTGGCCTGACGCTGGAGTACGACTACGACGATCTCAAGCGCGACTACTTCAACCGCACCAATGCGCCGAATCCGTGGCAGGTTGCCTTCGTGGCGAACTATGCGTTCTCGAAGCGCACGGACCTGTACCTGAGCACGGCCTACGCCAAGCATGCCGGCCTGACGCTCGATGGCGCCAACACGAACCAGCTGGCGTCGACCGGCGCCACGGGCAACAGCTACATCCTGGGCAACGGCCAGAGCAGCATGGTGGGCGTCAGCCTCGGCATCCGCCACAAGTTCTGATCATGTAGGAATCGGCGCGTCCGGGCGGTCAACTGTGAACCCCGTCGTCCGGCCGCGTCGAGCTTCGTTTGACCACCCCGGCGTTGGCGCCGGGGTGGTCTTTTTTTTGGCTCTTCGGAGCGTTACGAAGCCGGCGCACCGTCCGCCTGTTCCTGGCGCGCACGCCACTTCGACACGCTGCAGCCGTACTGCGCGCCGAACCAGCGCGAAAACGCGCTCAGCGACGAAAAGCCCAGCAACGTAGCCACCTCGGACAATGGCCGCGCACGGTTCTCGATGTAACGCGTCGCCAGGCTGGCCCGTGCCTCGTTGAGCACGTCCGAATAGGTGACGCCGTCCTGTGCAAGCCATCGATGCACGGTGCGCCGGTCCACCCCCAGTTGCTGGGCCACTCGATCGACCGAGCACATGCCGCTGGGCAGCAGTGCATGTACGAGCTTGCGCACCTTGTCGGTCATGCTGGTGTTCGATTGCGCCAGCAGCGTGCCCAGGTAGCGCTTGACCTGCTGCGCCATGACGGGGTCGTAGGACGGCAGGGGCGCTTCCAGGTCCTTCGCCACGCAGACAATACCGTCGAAGTCCTGCCCGTAAAGCGCCGGCATGCCGAACACACGCATGCAGGCGGCCTGGCTCTCGGGCGCCGCGTGCGTGAAGCAGATGCTGCGCGGGCGCCACGCCGGGCCCAGGAACAGCGTCAGCATGCGGAACATCACGCCTGCGGCGAGTTCGGTGGCCTGGCGCAGGGTGCCCGGAGCATCGCTGAGGATGTGCAGGCGGATCAGCACCACGTCGTCCGCGTCTTCCACGCGCATGACCAGCGCTTCGTTCTGCAGGCCCATGTAGCGGACCATCGACTCCAGCGCGCGGCGCAGCGTGGGCTCCTCGCGCACCACGAAGGCCAGCGGCCCCAGGTTGGCGAACTGGCGCAGTTCGGCCATGCGCAGGCCGAAATCGTCCACCTGCGCGGCACTTGCCGAGGCCTCCAGCAGCTTGCCCACCAGGGCGGCCGGGATGCGGATGTCGGGATCCAGCAACGCATTGCGGCTGATGCGTGCGGCACGCAGCATCTGGTGTGGATCGAGCCCGACGGCTCGCGCCACATCCACGTAGTTGGTAAGGCTGGCACTGCGCAGAAAGTAGGACATCGCGTTTTCCCTGACTGTCCCCAAATGTAAATCGAGCGTCCCCGATCGTCAAATTGCAACGCGCCATTCGCCGATACTTCGATCACCGCAGCACGCACCCTACATAGGAGACAAAGATGCAATTCCTCGACGATTCCCTGCACCCCGAGAACATGGACAAGGTGGTCATCACCGTGGCCCCGTACGGCCCCGAATGGATGCCCGAAGATTTCCCGGAAGACATTCCGGTCACCATGGAAGAACAGATCCAGAAGGCCGTTGACTGCTACAACGCCGGCGCCACCGTGCTGCACCTGCACGTGCGCGAACTGGACGGCAAGGGCTCGAAGCGCCTGTCCAAGTTCAACGAACTGATCGCCGGCGTGCGCGCCGCAGTGCCCGACATGATCATCCAGGTGGGCGGCTCGATCTCGTTCGCACCGGAAGACGAAGGCCAGGCCGCCGTGTGGCTGTCCGACGACACGCGCCACATGCTGGCCGATCTGACCCCGGCTCCCGACCAGGTCACCGTGGCGATCAACACCACGCAGATGAACATCATGGAACTGCTGTACCCCGAGTACCTGGCCGGCACGTCGCTGTCGAACCCGGCGTACATCGAGGCGTACCGCGAGATGACCGTTCCGGCCGGCCCGGGCTGGGTGGAAGAACACCTGCGCCGCCTGTCGAACGCCGGCATCCAGCCGCACTTCCAGCTGACTGGCATCCACGCGCTGGAAACGCTCGAACGCATGGTGCGCGCCGGCGCCTACAAAGGTCCGCTGAACCTGACCTGGATCGGCATCGGCGGCGGCTTCGACGGCCCGAACCCGTTCAACTTCTTCAACTTCATCCACCGCGCGCCGGACGGCTGCACGCTGACCGCCGAATCGCTGCTCAAGAACGTGCTGCCGTTCAACATGATGGCGATGGCGATGGGCCTGCATCCGCGCTGCGGCATCGAGGACACCATCATCGACCAGCACGGCAACCGCATGACGTCGGTGCAGCAGATCGAGCAGTGCGTGCGCGTGGCGCACGAGCTGGGCCGCGAGATTGCCACGGGCAAGGAAGCGCGCGAGATCTATCGCATCGGCACCTGGTACGACAGCGTGGACGAAACGCTGGCCGCCCACGGCATGCTGCCGAACCGCCAGTCGGGCCAGAAGAACCTGCCGCTGCGCCGCGCGGCCTGATCCATTACCTCACCCAGCGACCCCGTCATGTCACAGCCCACGGATACCCGGCCCGCCAACCCCTGCATCAACATCTGCCGCATGGACAGTGCGCGCCGGTACTGCCAGGGATGCGGCCGGACCTCGACCGAAATCGGCCTGTGGGACGGCATGACCGACGCGCAGCGCGCCTTCATCATCGAGGCGCTGCCTGCGCGGCGCGGTCGGCCGGCGGCAGGCCGGTCCTGACCGCCCCAAGCATTCCCGGCGACGCGCCGCACAGAGTATGCGGCGCGCGCCATCCGTTTCACCGGGTCTGCCAATTTCAACGCGACGACACTTTCCTCTTCAGCCCATAGTGCGGGCAGGTCCGGCTTTCTATACCCACAAGACCTATCATGGAGACAACATGCCGAACCAACCCGCCCCCCTTCGCATGCGCCGCGCCATCCTCGCGGCCATCATGACGCTGGCGATGCCGGCCGCCATGGCCTGGACCAGCAAGCCCGTGCGCGTGCTGGTGCCCGCGCCAGCCGGCGGCACCATGGATGTCATGGCGCGCGTGCTGGCCGAACAGCTGGCCGCCGACCTGGGCCAGTCCGTCGTGGTCGACAACAAGCCGGGCGGCGGCGGTGCCATCGCCATCAACACGATGCTGGCCGCACCGGCCGATGGCCAGACCATCATGGTGACGGCCACCAACGTGCTGACCGAAGTGCCGCAGGTGCAAAAAACGTCGTACGACACCATGAAGGATGTCCGCCCGCTGGCGGCGGTGGGCCGTTCGCGCATGGTGCTGGTGGGCGCGCCGAACCTTCCGGCCAAGGATCTCAAGAGCCTGATCGCGTATGCCAGGGCCAACCCGGGCAAGCTCAGCTTTGCGTCGTACAGCGCCGGCACGGCATCGCACTATGCCGGCGCCATCATGAACCAGGAAGCCGGCATGGATCTGCAGCACGTGCCGTTCGCGGGCTCTGGGCCCGCGCTGGCCCAGGTGATGGGCGGCCAGATCCCGCTGATGTATGACGGCATGGTGACCTCGCTGCCGATGATCCGCGCCGGCAAGCTCCAGCCCTACGCCGTGGCGTCCCGGACCCGCTCGCCGCTGCTGCCGCAGGTGCCGACGTTTGCCGAGCAGGGCTACCCCGATATCGACTTCAGCAACTGGGTGGGTGTCATCGCATCGGCGCAGATGCCGGCCGACATGGCCCAGAAGATCCAGAGCGCGGTGTACAAGGCCGCCGCCAACCCCAAGGTGCGCGAGCGCCTGGAGGCGCTTGGCTACGAGCCGATGCCGGCCCAGTCGCTGCAGGACCTGAACCAGTCGCTGCATGCGGAATACGACCGCAACGCAGGCATCGTCAAGACGTTCAACATCAAGCCCTGATTCCGTAGCGCATCCCCGACCGCAGGCCGTTATTGCAACGGCCTTTCCCTTGCCCTATAGTTAGCTTCATGGCTAACTATCAAGTCTCGGTGAGCGACGTGTTCCATGCGCTCGCCGATCCCACCCGCTGCGCAATCGTCTGCGCGCTGGTCAGCGGCGCGCAGACGGTGTCGTCGCTGGCGGCGCCGTTCGACATGGCACTGCCGTCGTTCATGAAACACGTGACGGTGCTGGAACGCAGCGGCCTGATCCGCACCAGCAAGGCCGGGCGCACGCGCACGTGCGAACTGGTGCCGGAAACGCTCTCGCAAGCCGAGCAGTGGCTGGCCGAACAGCGCGCCGTGTGGGAAGCCAGATCCGACCGCATGGTCGATTTCGTCGAGCGACTTCATCAAGAGGAGCAAGCCCATGCAGGAAAACGCCGCTGAATCCCGCGATCTCGTGATTTCCCGCGTGCTGCGTGCGCCGCGTTCGGCGCTCTGGCGCGCCTGGTCTGACCCTGCCCTGCTCAAGGAGTGGTGGTGTCCCAGGCCGTGGACCACCGAAGTCCGCGCCTTCGACCTGCGGCCGGGCGGCAACTTCCACACCTTCATGCAGGGGCCCGATGGCGGCACCAGCGACAATCCCGGCTGCTTTCTCGAAGTCGTGCCGCAGTCGCGGCTGGTGTTCACGTCGATGCTGACCGGTGGCTGGCGACCGCACAAGCCCTGGCTCGGCTTCACCGCCATCATCACGATGGAGGACGAGGCCGCCGGCAGCCGCTACATCGCCCGCGTCATGCATCCCGACGAAGCCACGCGCGACCAGCACGAGAAGATGGGCTTTTTCGAAGGCTGGGATACCGTCATCACCCAGCTCGACGACTTCGCCACGACGCTGCGCTGAGGCCTCGCCGGCCAGACGGCACGTTCAGGGCGGCAGCAGTGCCGTCCGCGCAGCGGCCAGCACTTCGCTGGTCAGTCCTTCCAGCAGACCCGATGCCGCGCGTGCGTGCTGCCAGTGCAGCGGCACGTCCAGCGGCGTGTCGGGCACCAGCGCCACCAGCGTACCGGCCTGCAGATAGCCATCGATCATCGCCTGCGGGTGCATGCCCCAACCCATGCCGGCCAGTGCCGCCGTGACAAAGGCGTACGACGACGGCAGCGTGTGCCGGGGCAGTTGCACCTGCCGGTGGCATAGCCGGCTTACCCAGCGTGCCTGCAGTTCGTCCTTGGCGTTGAACACCAGGCTCGGCGCCTGGGCCAGGCTGCCGGCACCCACGCCGGCCGAAAAATGGCGCGCCACGAATGCCGGGCTGGCCGCCGCCACGTAGCGCATGGCCCCCAGCGGGCGGCTGTTGCATCCCGCGGCCGGGCGCGCAGTGGCCGTGACTGCTGCCAGCACGGCGCCGCTGCGCAGCCATTCGGTCGTGTGGTCCTGGTCGTCGACCGCCACTTCCATCAGCACCGGATGCCGTGCCGCAAAGGCGGCAATTGGCTGCGCGAGCCACGTCGCCAGGCTGTCGGCATTTACGGCCACCGGCAGCGGCACGCGGGCCTCGCCCTGCGGCGCCAGTGCGGGCAGGGCTCCCTGCAATTCCTGTTCAAGCAAGCGCACGTGATCGACATGCTGGCACAGCCGGCGGCCGGTCTCGGTGGCGCGGCACGGGGTTTCGCGCACCACCAGCGCACAGCCCACGCGTTCTTCGAGCATCCGGACACGCTGCGAAATGGCCGATGGGGTGACATGCAGCGCGCGGGCGGCCCGCTCGAAACTGCCTTCGCGTACAACGGCGGCCAGGGCGGAAAGCGCGGCGTAGTCGAGCATGATTAAGTCTGGCTAATGTGGGTGAAGATTGTTTAGTTTGGCTTCACCTCCAGCCAATGGCAAGCTTGCGGCCATGAATTCGATCGACTTGCTGACACCCGCCGCGCCCGGTTTCGCTGTGCTGCTGCAGGGCCTGGCCCTGAGCCTTGGCCTGATCGTCGCCATTGGCGCCCAGAACGCGTTTGTGCTGCGCCAGGGCCTGCGCCGCGAACACGTGGGCAGTGTGGTGTTGCTATGCGCGCTAGCCGATGCGCTGCTGATCGCGGCCGGGGTCATGGGCATGGCCCGCGCGCTGGGCGAACGCCCGGCGCTGGCCGCCGCGCTGGCGCTGGCTGGCGCGGTATTCCTGGCCTGCTACGGATGGCGGGCGTGGCGCCGCGCCCACGGTCAGCATGCGTTGCAGGCGGCCGAAGGGCGGGCCAGCGCAACCCGTGGCGCCGTGCTGGCCCAGGCCCTGGCCTTCACATTGCTCAATCCTCATGTCTACCTGGACACCGTGCTGCTGGTGGGCAGTATCGGCGCGCAACAGCCTGCGGCAATGCGCGGCTGGTTCGTGGCCGGTGCCAGCGTCGGCAGCCTGGCCTGGTTCGGCGCGCTGGGATTCGGCGCACGATGGCTCGCACCGTGGTTTGCCAATCCGCGCGCCTGGCAGGTGCTGGACCGGCTGGTCGGCGTGACCATGCTGGTGCTTTCGGTGCTGCTGGTACGGCACGCCATTGACGGATTCCGGGGTCTGGCCTGACTGCAGGCGCGCCACCGCCCGCTCGACTGCCCACGTAAACGCAAAAAGGCCGCCCTCCGAGCCGGGGAGGGGCGGCCATCAATTTTCCCTTTCGCCTCAGGCTGCCTTCTTCTCTCGCAGCAGCTTCTTGTCAATCTTGCCCACGCTCGTCTTCGGAATCGCCGCGACGAACGCGATGCGGTCACTCTCCGGCACCGCGAACTTGCTCAGGCGCTGGGCCTCGACATGGCCGAGCAGCACCGCACGGATGCGCTGGGCATCGACATCGATGCCGGCCTTGCGCACCACATAGGCCATGGGGCGCTCGCCCCAGCGTGCATCGGGCACGCCCACCACCGCGCATTCCTGCACGCCGTGCACCTGGGTGACCAGGTTCTCGATCTCGATCGACGACACCCATTCGCCGCCGGTCTTGATCACGTCCTTGAGCCGGTCCACGATCTGCACGAAACCGTCCTCGCCCATCACCGCCACGTCCTGCGTATGCAGGTAACCGTCGGCCCACAGGTCCTCCGAAGCGGACGGCTTGCGGAAATACGACTTGGTCAGGTACGGCGCGCGCAGCACGATCTCGCCCTGCGCCTTGCCGTCGTGCGGCACTTCGCGCATATCGGGGCCGACGATGCGGAAGTCGGCCAGCGGCACGGGACGGCCCGTGGCACAGCGCATGCGCACTTCCTCCTCGCGGGTCAGCGGTACATGACCCGGCGGCAACTGGGCCAGCGCCACGATGGGGCCTGTTTCCGACATGCCGTAGCCGGCAAAGATGTCGATACCGCGCGCCAGTGCCGCCTCGCACAGCACCGGGGGCAACGCCGAGCCGCCGATGATCATCTTCCAGCCCCACAGGTTGCACTCGCCTTCGTCCGCCGCCTGCAGCAGCATCTGCAGGATGGTCGGCACGCAGTGCGAGAACGTGACCTTCTCGGACTTGCGCAGCTGCAGCAACGCAGCCGGCACGTAACGGCCCGGCAGCACGGTGCGCAGCCCCAGCATGATCGCCACGAACGGCATGCCCCAGGCCATCACGTGGAACATCGGCGTGATCGGCATGTACACGTCTTCGCGGTGCATGCGTTGGCCCTCGCGCGGCGAGCACAGGCTGGTGGCCGTGGTCAGCGTGTGCAGCACGATATCGCGATGGCTGTAGCACACGCCCTTGGGGTCGCCGGTGGTGCCCGTGGTGTAGAACGTGGTGGCCTTGGTCCGCTCGTCGAAGTCCGGAAAATCGAATTCCGCCGATGCGGCGCCCAGCAGGGCCTCGTATTCGCCGTCGAACGGCACGGAACCGGCAGGCACATCCTGGCCATCGGCCATCAGCACGAAGCGCGGCTGACGCACCAGGCTGTCACGGATCTGCTCCAGCACCGGCAGGAAGTCCGGATGCACCAGTACCACGTCGGCGCCCGCGTCGTTGAGCGTATAGAGGATCTGCTGCGGCGACAGGCGCACGTTCACCGTGAACAGCGTGGCCCCCATCATCGGCACGCCGAAGTAGCACTCCAGGTAGCGATGGCTGTCCCAGTCCATCACGGCCACCGTGCTGCCGTGGCGCACGCCCAGCGCCCCCAGCGCGTTGGCAAGCTGGCCCAGGCGCTGGTGGAAATCGCGATACGTGTAGCGCATTTCACCGCGATAGCTGATCTCCTGATCGCCATGCAGGGTCATTGCATTGGTCAGCAGCTGCTTGACCAGCAGCGGGTAGGCGTATGCCGAGGGGGTGGTGACGACGAGGTTGTCCTTCATGCCTGCTCTGTCCTTTCCTTCATGTCCTGCGGGTTCAGCTTGATCCGCACGCGGATCAGTACGGCACGCTGCCGATGATGCCGGCGCGTTCCATCTTGCGGTGGCACGGCGCGTAGTCCATCACCGCGTAGTGCTGGGTGGCCGTGTTGTCCCAGATCGCCACGCTATTCGGTTCCCAGCGCCAGCGCACCTGGAACTCGGGGATATAGGCCTGCGACACCAGGTAGCGCAGCAGGTCGGCCGCGCCCGGGTTGGCGTCCTGGCCGTAGCGCACCCGCGCCGGGGTGTGGAAGTTGGTGAAGTGCGTGGTGAAGCCGTTCACGTACAGCACCTTCTCGCCGGTATCGGGGTGCGTGCGCACTACCGGATGCTCCGCATCGGGAAACTGGGCCTTGAGCGCCAGCCGCTTCTCGATCGGCATGGCGGCCCCGAAACTGGCCTCGATGCTGTGGCGCGCACGCAGGTCGGCAATCTGCTCCTTGACCGTGTCCGGCAGCCGTTCGTAGGCCAGCGCCATGTTGGCCCACATGGTGTCGCCGCCCACCGGCGGGCATTCCACGCAGCGCAGCACGGCGCCGAACTGCGGCGCCTCGCGCCAGGTGGTGTCCGAGTGCCAGCAGTTCTCGTAGCGGTCGTTCGGCTGGTCCGGACGCTTGTAGATGCGCACCAGGCCCGGATGCTCGGGATCGCTGCCGGCCACGGGGTGGTCTTCCAGTTCGCCGAAGCGGCGCGCAAACGCCACGTGCTCGGCGCGGCTGAACTGCTGGTTGCGCAGGAACAGCACGCGGTGCTTCAGCAATTGCGCACGAATCTCGCCAAACAGGTCGTCGTTGCGCACCGCCTCCCCCAGATCCACGCCCACCAGTTCGGCGCCCAGCGCACAGCTCAGTTGTTGTACTTTCATGTCTGTCTCCTCGGATGCTTCAGATGACGAAGATCGACGAACCGGTGGTCTTGCGCGACTCCAGGTCGCGATGGGCCTGCACCGCGTCTTCCAGCGCGTAGCGCTGGTTGATCTCGATGCGGATACGGCCCGACCCCACGTGGTCGAACAGCTCACCTGCAAGCTCGGCCTTCTCGGCCGGATCGGCGATATAGTCGGCCAGCGCCGGACGCGTCACGTAGACCGAGCCCTTCATCGCCAGCAGCACCGGATCGAACGGCGGGATCGGACCCGACGCCGTGCCCACGCACACCAGCAACCCACGACGCTTGAGCGAATCGAGCGATGCCATGAAGGTGTTCTTTCCCACGCTGTCGAACACCACGTTGGCGCCCACGCCATCGGTCAGTTCGCGCACCCGCGCCGCCACGTCTTCATGGCTGTAGTTGATGATGTGCTGGCAGCCATGGGCCCGTGCAATCTCGCCCTTCTCTTCGGTCGACACCGTGCCGATCACGTTCAGGCCCAGCAGGCGCGCCCACTGCGAGACAATCAGCCCGACACCGCCAGCCGCCGCGTGCAGCAGGATCGTGTCGCCCTTGCGGAACGTGTGGATGCGCCGCATCAGGTAGGCCGACGTCAGGCCGCGCATGGTCATGGCGGCTGCCGTCTCGAAGCCGATGCTTTCCGGCAGGCGGATCAGCGGCGCAGCCGGCACCAGGCGCTCGGTGCTGTAGGCACCCAGCGTGTTCACAAAGCCGGTGTACGTCACGCGGTCGCCTACGGACACATTGGTCACGCCAGCACCCACGGCCTGCACCACGCCCGACGCTTCCACGCCCATGCCAGCCGGCAGCGGCACCGGATAGGTGCCATTGCGGAAGTACGTGTCGGCGTAGTTGAGACCCACCGCCACGTGGCGGATGCGGACCTGACCCGGACCCGGGTCGCCTACCTCGGCGTCTTCGTAGCGAAGCACTTCAGGTCCGCCGGTTTCATACATACGCACTGCCTTGGCCATGGAATCGTCTCCAGAGTTTGGGGGCGGCACGACTTGCGCCGCCATGACGTCAATGTAGGAGTCGCCAGCCCCGGCTGCTTTGCAGCGCAATCCGGACACTTTGCATTTCATGCCACCGCCGCCTATCATCGCGCCAACGACGCGTCATGGCCCCCTGCATGTGAAGCGCGCAAGACGAAAAACGGGAGACACGCTTGAAAACCCTGGTACGCGCCGCCGTGATGACCAACTTCTTCGATGTCGCGCGCGGCCTTGGCGCCAATCCGCTGCCGCTGCTGCGCACGGCACGGCTGAGCCAGGCGCTGCTGGCCGACCCCGAACAGCGCATTCCGGTCCAGGCCTGCGCCACGCTGCTCGAAGCCGCCGCCGAGGCTACCGGCTGCCCCACGTTCGGCCTGCGCATGGCGGAGTCGCGGCAACTGTCGGACTTTGGCCTGATGAGCCTGCTGATCAGCCAGCAGGCCACCTTGCGCGACGCCCTGGAAACCATCATCCGCTACCGGCATCTGGTCAACGAATCGGTAGCCATCCTGCTGGAGGCCTCGGAAAAGGTGGTGGTGATCCGGCAGGAAGTGGTGCTCGAAGCGCCGTCGCGCCAGGCCACGGAACTGGCGCTGGGCGTGGTGTTCCGGCTGTGCCGCGTACTGCTGGGGCCGCAGTGGCACCCGCAGAGCGTCAATTTCACGCATGCGGCGCCGCCTGACCTGCAGGTGCATCGCCGCCTGTTCGGCTGCCCGCTGGAGTTCGGCAGCGAGTTCAACGGCATCGTCTGCCTGGCCGCGGACCTGGACGCGCCGAACCCGACCGGCAACCCGGCCATGGCGCGCCATGCCGAGCGGGTGGTCGAGACGATGGCGCGCGCGAACGACATGTCGATCGGACGCGAGGTGCGCAATGCCGTCTACCTGATGCTGCCGATGGGACGCGCCACCAGCGAAGCCGTGGCACAGGGGCTGGGCATCAGCCTGCGCACGATGCAGCGCCAGCTCGATGCCTCGGGCGAGACCTTCACGGACATCGTCAACGGCGTGCGGCGCGACCTGGCGCAGCGCTACGTGGCCAATCCCGACTATTCGCTGCTGCGGGTCTCGGAATTACTGGGCTACGGCTCGGCGGCAGCATTCACGCGCTGGTTTTCCGCACAGTTTGGCGAGGCGCCGATTGCCTGGCGGCGGCGGCACGCGTGCACGCGCTGACAGCCCCGCAACGTTACTCATGCGGCCCTTGCGACACGGCACCGCGGCGTCTAGGCTAAGAGAAGGTCACTGCGCGTCACTAAGCATCATCGCGCACCCACTCAACCTGAAAACCGGAGCCCGCATGCCGAATGTCCTGAAGCCGTTGCAGCGCCTGATCGTCGCCACCGGCGCGCTGGTCGTCAGCCTGGGCCTGTTGCCCGCGCACGCGCAGCAGGCGCCAAGTTCCGGCGCCGCGGCCATCTCCGATGCGGTACGCGAGGGCAGCAACCCCTATCGGCCGCCTTCGGCACCCACCGCGAGTCCGGCCGACGCCAAACGCGAACGTTGCGACGCCCTGTTGCAGGAGCTGAACGGCACCTCGAAGCAACGCGCCTACACTTCGCCCGGCACCGCCACGCAAAGCGCGCAGGGCCGTGCCGTTCCCAAGCTGGAGCGTGACGACTCCCGCAAGCAGCTTGAGGAAACCTACCGCGCCAACTGCACCTGAACAACACGGCCGGCAGGCGGCGCGTGCCTCATGACGTCCCGGTCTCCCGCAGCCGGGCCATCTGGCTCTTGACCACGTCAAGCACCGCCGCCGTCATCAGCGCCGTGGACAGGCCGAACATCAGGATGCCCAGCGCCGATTCGATCGGCCCGAGCATGCGCCAGCGGGGCGACATCACGATATCGCCGTAGCCCAGCGTGGCGAAGTTCACCGCCGAGTGATACAGCGCCGCCCCAAGTGTGTCGAACTCGCCCAGCGCCATGAACAGCCCCGCCCACACCACCATCTGCGCGAAGTTGCAGAACAGCGTCAGCAGCATCACCGACGTCAGCAATACCGCGTCCATCCACAGCGGCTCGCGACCCTGCCACTTGTTCTGGAACCGCGCATAGCGCCGCAGGCACAGCGCCACGGCTCCGCATTGCAGCAGCAGACACAGCAGCATCACGGGCGCGGCAACCAGCAGGTGCAGTTGCATTGACGGTCTCCTTCGGGTCACGCCGGCACCGGCGCGCCACGCCGGTCCAGAAGTGCAATCATCAGCCATGCGTACAGCGATACACCGACAAACAGCCCCATGCGCACCATGAACGCCTGGTAGACGTCCTTTCCCGCTGCGCTGTCCGCCACGGACTGCCCCAGCAGGATGATCATCGTGACAAGGCTGTTCAGCCAGAAGCCAGGCGACATGCGCCCCGGCCGCAGCCGGAACAGCCGGCGCGCCACCCATAGCCCGAACAGCAGCATCCACAGGAAGAACATCCAGATGTGAACGAACAACCCCAGCGCCAGCCAGCACAGGATGGCGAGCACCCCGCCCATCAGCGTGGAGCCCACCAGTTCCAGCGCCGCGCCGCGCGCCGTGGTGCTGCAGCTCTGCCGTCCCAGGCTGACCGCCTTCATGATGATGGGCAGGTAGGCTGCGGGGTCGGCCATCGCCAGCAGGAACGGCGGCATCACCACCAGCGTGGCGCGCAGGGCCATGCCATCGGCATCTTCGGGTGTGGCGCCCGGTTTCTGCGGCATGCGCATGTCGCCCGGTTCGGGAATCAGCTGATAGCAGATGCCGAGCATCAGCACCGCGCACAGCAGCCCGCGCACCAGCGCACCGATCACGGTCAGGGCCAGCGCGCTGTTGGCGGTACCCGCCGCCGAAATCAGCGTCACGCCGGCCACCAGGAACGTCGATACCAGGTTATTGCCGCCGCGCAGCCCGTGGCGGAACGCCAGGAACAGGCACAGGCCCGCCATCAGCACGCCGGTCAGGGGCGCATGACGCAGGAAAGGCACCAGCAGCATGCCGCTGCCGGTCGTCAGCAAGACCACCAGCGCCAGGCCCACGCCGGCCTTGAACGGCAGCGGGCGGTCCATCGCCGCAAACAGGAAGACCGCCAGCACCGGCGCCATCACGGGCACCGCCCACTGCATGCCGAAGCTCACGGCCAGGCAGGCGGCGGTGCCCAGCGCCAGCCGCAATGCGCGGCGCGCCAGCATCGCGCGCATGACCAAGGCGGCGTCAGTAGACATACGATACCCAGCTCATGACACGCAGGAATGCGCGGCCCAGCAGGTTCAGCGGGTTCCCTTCGGTGGGGAAGGCCATCACCTCGGCCTGCCCGCCCACGCGCACGCCGTGCAGCGTGGGCAGCTGCCCCGGATCAATGTCGACGATCACCGGAAAGCGCTGCGCGGGCCGCAGCCAGTCGCGGCTGTTCTGGATGGTCGGCAGCGTACCCGGCGGCGTACTCTGGCCGGCGCTGATGCCGTAGCCGATACTGCGCACCTTGCCTGTCAGCACCGTGCCGGGCAGCGCATCGAGCACGATCCGCACCGGCGATCCGGGCGCCAGGTGACCGAGGTTGTTCTCGGTCATGTCGGCGCTGATCCAGACATCGTGGATGGCAATCAGCGTCATCAACGGCGCGCCCGCTGCCGCGTACTGGCCGGTTTCGGTGCGCAGGTCCGTTATCAGCCCGGCCGTACGCGCCTTCACCTGCGCATTGGCAAGGTCCAGCTCGGCCTTGTCCACGGCGGCGCCCGCGCTGCGCAGCTTGGCATTGTCCTCGTCGCTGCCACCCTGTTGCTCGCGTGCGCGCTCCACCTCGGCGCGCGCCGCCGCCACCTGGCTGATGGCCTGCGTGTGCGTGGCGCGTGCCACCTCCAGACGGCGTACCGAGACCGTTCCCGGATCCTCGCGATACAGACGCTCCAGCCGCTCGCTGTCCTGCTGCGCCTTCAGTTCGTTGGCCTGCGCGGCGCGCAGCGATGCCTGGGCCGAGTCGATGCCGGCGGTACTGGCGCCAATCCCGCGCCGGGTGGTCTCCAGGTCGGCGCGTGCGCGGTCCAGTGCGATCTTGTAGTGCTGTGGATCGACATCGAACAGCACGGTGCCGGCCGCCACGTTCTGGTTGTTCTGCACGTAGACGCGCGTCACGCGGCCCGGCACCTCGGAGGCCACCGGTATCACGAACGCCTGCACGCGCGCCTGCTGGGTGTAAGGCGTGAAACGGTCGGCCAGCAGGTACCACGCCAGGCTCAGCACGATCAGCACCACTACCCAACGCAGCGCCTTGTGCGACGGATCGGCCGCCGCCTGCGTTGCGGGCGGCGCGGTGGCGGTGCTGCTGCCGGCGCCCTCGGCCCGCTTTTCGCCGGCCGGCGCGTTGTCGGTACGCGTATCGTTCATGGCCGCGCGCTCCCCGTCTGTGCCGGACGGCTGGCCGCCGGCAGCGGCGATACTTCGTCGATCAATCCGCCCCAGTTGGTGCGTTGCTGCATCTGGGTCCGTGTGCCTGCATCGAGCAGCGGCGCCGTGGTGTCCCAGCCGCCGCCCAGTGCCTTGTAGAGCCCGATCAGGTAGTTCACGGCATTGCCGCGATTGACCAGATAGGCGTCCTGCTGGGCAAACAGCGCACGCTGGGCGTCAAGCACGCGCTGGAAATCGGAATACCCTTCGCGGAACACCGTGTTCGCCAGCGACAGCGACCGCTCGGCCGAATGCGCCGCCTCTCCCAGGATGCGCTCGCGCTGCAGCGCCTTGGCAAGCCCGCTGGCCGCGTCGTCGGCTTCGCGTGCGGCCTGGCGCACCGCGCCCTGGTAGTCGACGATCAGTTGCTGCAGCCGCGCATCCTGCACCCGCACGTTGTTGACGATGCGGCCGTAGTCGAAGATGTTCCAGCGCACGCTGGGGCCGCCCACCAGCAACAGCCCGTTCTGGGTGCCCGGCAGCGAGGCCGCGGTCCAGCCGATGCTGCCCATCAGCGTGACGGCCGGGTAAAGGTCGGCCTTGGCGACGCCGATCAATGCGGACTGCGCCGCGATGCGGAACTCGGCCGCGCGGATGTCCGCGCGGCGCAGCAGCAGGTTGGCAGGCACGTCCTGCAACACGGCCCGGTCGATCAATGGCAGCACCCCCTCGCGGTCAGCGGCGTTGGCCAGCTCGGGCAGCGGGCCCGGCGGGCGTCCCAGCAGCACCACCAGGGCATTGCGCGCCTGCCCGATCTGGTTCTCCAGTTCCGGAATACTGCTCAACGTGCCCAGGTACTGCGTGCGCGCCTGCTGAAAATCGAGTTCGTCGCTTTCGCCGCCCTTGAACAGCCGCTCCGTGATCTCGAAGCTGCGCTTCTGCAGCCGCGCGTTCTCGCGGGCGATGCGCAGCCGCGCTTCGGCCGTGCGCACTGCAAAGTACGTGGTCGCCAGCTGGGCATGCAGCAGCACCAGCACTGCCTCGCGATTGGCCTGGGCGCCAAAGTACGCGGCATCGGCCGATTCGATGGCCCGCGCAAAGCGGCCCCAGAAATCAAGCTCCCAGCCGATATCCACGCCCGCGCTGTATTCCCACATCCGCGCGGTCTGCGCGGTGGGTCCGGACTGGCGGCTGTGGACATACATGGCCGACCCACTGGCCTGCTGCATCTGCGGATAGCGGCCCGCCAGCGCGATGCCCAGCTGGGCGCGCGCCTCCATCACGCGCAGGCCGGCTATCCGCACGTCGGCATTGCCGGCGTCGGCTTCGGCCATCAGCGTTTCGAGAACCGGGTCGCCGAACACCTGCCACCATTGGCGCAGGTCCGGCTCGGCCTGCTGGACGCTGGCCTGCTCGATGGCATCGCTGCGCCAGGTGGCGGTCCACGGCTCGGGCTGGGGCTGGAAATCCGGCCCTACCCGTGCGCATCCGCCAAGCACGGCGGCCACGGCCAGCCAGGCACGGGCGGATGCGGCCACGGCTTATCCCCTGGTGACGTCGGCACCGGTAATGTCGGGCACGCTGCGCGGCGGTTCGGCTTCTACCTCGACGCGCGGCGGCGGGTCTTCCACCCATTGCCAGAACAACTGATAACCGACCGCCAGCACGATCGGGCCGATGAACAGGCCGATCACCCCGCCGGTGACCATGCCGCCCAGCGCGCCGATCAGGATGACCGGCATCGGCACGTCAACGCCGCGCCCCAGCAGCAGCGGCTTGAGCACGTTGTCCGACAGCCCCGCGATGAACACGTAGATGGCAAATATGATGTTGGTGCCGGAAGCGCCCTCTGCCGCGAACACCAGCACGATCACGGGCACCGTGATCAGCGTGGCCGGCAGCTGCATGATGCCCAGCAGCAGCACCGCCAGCGCCAGCAGCCCAGCGCCCGGCACGCCCTTGATGATGAAGGCGACGCCAATCAGCAGCATCTGGATAAAGGCAATGCCCACCACGCCCTGGGCCACGGCGCGCACGGTCGCCGTGCACAGCGCGGTGATGCGCGGCCCGCGTTCCGGGCTGGTGAGGCGCGAGGCAATCTGCTCCGCGCTACGCGTGCCCAGTTCGCCATAGGCCATGATGATCCCGGCGATGATCAGCGCGCCGACGAAGACCAGCAGCCCCACGCCCACGCCGCCCACGGCCCCAAGCAGGCCGATGCTGGCCGTCTTGATCTGCGGCCCCAGCTTCTGGATCAGGCCGCCGGCATCGCTGGACGCCATCGCCCAGGCGTCGTGCACCCGCTGCCCGATCACGGGCCAACCGGCCACAGACTCCGGCGGCGGCGGAATCGTGAACTCTCCGGTCTTGGCAATCGCCATGGCGTGCTCGACCGAATCGATGAGCGCAATGCCCAGCAGGTAGGTCGGGACCATCACCACGGCAATCACCAGCACGATGATCAGCGTGGCGGTGCGCCCTTCGCCATCAAAAACCTTGCCGCGTAGCCGCACCTGCAGCGGATACATGGTGATGGCCAGTATCACCGACCACAACAGCAGGTTCATGAACGGCTTGAAGATCTGGAAACAGAAGACCGACAGCAGCGCGATCAGGCCGAAGCGGATCAGCGAGTCGATCAGCGTGCGCGACGCGGTCGCGCTGGAATACGGGGCTTGCAGCATGGGATGGCCTCCCTTGTGCGGCGGGATTGCGGGCGCGCCATCAGGCATCCTGGCGCCTGCGTGCGATCAGGACCACGATGGCGCCGACGGCGAACAGCACCACGCAACCCAGCAACCAGTCGCGGGCGAGCACATTCACCAGGTAGCGTGGCGGGTCGCTGCCGGTCCGGAACATCTGCACCTCCAGGCCACGCATCGCCAGCCTGAACAGGTTCAGCTTGTCCGGCATCTGTCCGCTGGGATCGCTGAAGAAGATGCCCACCACGGCCAGCCACAGCGCCCCCGCCATCAACACGACACCGCATTTATGCATGATGGCAAACACGAACAGGTTCTGTCACTAGAGTCAGCCAAGCATCGGCGCAATGCAATTGGTCCTTGGGCCAAGCATTGGCCCAAGGTCCATTGCCAAAGCACGATGTAGTGTCCAGATTGATACTCGGGGAAAGTGTCCCCCCACAAAGACTCTGGGAGCAGACATGGCAAAACAGGCACGGCGCGCCGAAAGCGAGGCGGAGGCCGGCACCGCTTTGGGCCGCAAGGACTATGACGAGATACTGGCCGGACTGCATGTGGAGCTGGTACACATGCAGAACTGGATAAAAGCCACCGGTACCAAGGTCTGCGTCGTCTTCGAGGGACGGGACGGCGCAGGCAAGGGCGGCACCATCAAGGCCATCACGGAGCGGGTCAGCCCGCGCGTGTTCCGCGTGGTGGCGCTGCCCGCACCCACCGAGCGCGAAAAGACCCAGATGTACATGCAACGGTACATCCCGCATCTGCCCGCAGCGGGCGAGGTGGTGATCTTCGACCGCAGCTGGTACAACCGCGCCGGCGTGGAGCGCGTGATGGGCTTTGCCAGCGACGAGCAGGTGGACGGCTTCCTGCGTGCCGTGCCGCTGATGGAGCGCGCCATTGTCGGGTCGAACGTGCTGCTGCTCAAGTACTGGCTCGAAGTCACGCCTGAAGAGCAGACGCGCCGGCTGCAATCGCGCATCGAGGACGGGCGCAAGACCTGGAAGCTGACGGACATGGACCTGAAGTCGTACAGCCGCTGGTACGACTACTCGCGTGCCCGCGACGCGATGTTCGATGCATCCGATACCGATTTCGCCCCGTGGCACGTGGTGCGCTCCGACAACAAGCGGCGCGCCCGGCTGAACATCATCAGCCATCTGCTCGCTTCCGTGCCCTACGAACGCATCAAGAGCAAGAAGGTCACGCTGCCGGCGCGGCAGAAGCCGGGCAACTACAAGGCGCCCGACTATCCGTACCGCTACATCCCCGAGAAGTTCTGAAAGCCCTGCAGCGGGCGACGGGGCTTGCGCCCCGCCGTCCCGTGCCGGTCACTCCTTGATCATCGTTTTCTTCCAGTCGCCGTCCGACTGCTGGCAGTACCAGCCTGTCCAGCGCTCGGGTTGCCGGCCCGGCTGACGCAGTTCGCTACGCACCTTGCGGCAGCGCTGGCCGCTCTCGGTACGCGTCTTGAGCGGCGTGAACGTTCCGTCGGTAGCCTTACTCTTGGGATTGCTGGTGCTGGCATCCAGGTGGAACGGCACACTGGCGCCGTCGTCGGAATCCGTCAGCGTCTTGCCGAAGGCGGTGCGCAGAGCCGCCACCTGGTCCTTGTCCAGCGTGCCGATGATGGTGCCGTTCAGGAAGTGATCGAAATACGCATGCGCTGGCCAGGCCAGGCCCAGCAGCGCGGCCGCGCACAGGCCGTGCCATTTCGCAGTGTGTTTCAAGGCTGCCTCCTTGGCTCCTTTGCCGGACTGGTTGGAAAAGCCGGCTACTTCGCGGTACCCGGGGTGACCGATACCGCAACTGCCTCAGTATAGACAGCCTGCACGCGGTCACCCTTCTTGACGGCCTTCATCTGGTCGGGGTCTTCCACCAGCAGGTCCACCGTGCGCCCACGCGGCCCCTTCACCGTGACGATGTTCTTCTCCTTGTCGACCTTGACGACCTGCGCCACCACGGTCACTTCGCGTCCAACCCGGCCACCCGGCTTGGCGCCCGGCTGCGAGCGTTCGGCGATCTCGCGTTCCTGCATGGTCGCCGCCCCGCTGCCCTTCTTCAGGCTTACGGTCAGGGCTTCGGTGTACTCGACGGCCACCTTGTCGCCCACGTGCAGCTGGTCGAAGTTGCGCGCCTCTTCACCCACGGTCATGTCCACGACCTTGCCGGCCTGGGTCTTGAGCGTGACCTTGCGCGACGCCGCGTCGATGGCGGTGATGGTGGCGTTGACCTTGGCCGTGGCGGTGGCCGTGGCCTGCCCGTCGGATCGCGTCACGTCCGTCTTCACATCCGGCTGGGCATGGGACACCGCCGACAGGCTCAACAGCACTGCCGCTGTAATCGCAACTCGCTTGAACATATGACCTCCCTGGTTATTGGATCGTGTAGCCGCGCCCCTGCATGCAGGCTGAATACGCGCGGTAATAGGTGTTCATGGCACCCGACTGCTGCGATTGCGCGTTGGCCTGCGCATTGCGCTGGTTCTGGCGTGCCCGGTGGCCGCCAGCCATCGTGCCCACGGCCGCGCCGGCTGCCGCTCCCTTGCCGGCATCGCCCGCGATGGCGCCAACGACCGCGCCGCCCGCCGCACCGCGCGCCGCACCGCCCACCCGTTCGCCACCGCCCACGGCCGGCCCGCTGGGCGCCGGAGGCGGCGCGGCGGCCACCTGCGCCGGATCGATGCCGGTGTTCGACTTGGCCCACGAATAGCAGTAGCCGTCATCCTCCTGCTGCTTGGCCTGGCTTTGCCCCTTGGCCGGATAGGCGATGGGTTTCGATTGCGCGAGTGCGCCAGCGCTCAGGCCAACCAGGACGGTGGCGGCAAGCAACGCGGCAGGAATGCTGGATCTGGACATGATTCACTCCTTGGCGGGGCTGGCCGGCTGACTGACGCTGGCCTGGGGTGCGCTGTCGACGGGCCAGCCGCCGCCCAGCGCCTTGTAGAGCTGGACCAGCTGGCCAAACTCCGTGCCGCGCAGCGTCGATTGCTCCAGCTGCGCGGAAAACAGCGAGCGCTCCGAATCGAGCACCTCCAGATAGCTGGTGTAACCGCCTTCGTAGCGGTCGCGCGCCAGCAGTGCATAGCGCGACAGCGCGTCCACCTGGTCGTTCTTTGCCACCAGCTGGCTGCGCGTGTACTGCACGCCGGCCAGCGCATCGGCAACCTCGCGGAACGCCGTCTGCACCGCCTGCTGATAGCCATACAGCGCCTGCTTCTGGCGCGCCTCGGCCTGCTTCACGTCACCGGCAATCGCGCCGGCGGTGAAAATCGGCAGGCTGATCAGCCCGCCATACGACCAGGCTTTAGACGACCCCACCCATAGCCCGGACAGCGCCGTGCTGGCCGCGCCGAACATGCCGGTCAGCGAGATCGTCGGGAAATACTGCGCGCGTGCGGCGCCAATCTGCGCATTGGCCGACACCAGCGACTGCTCGGCCTGCAGCAGGTCCGGGCGCTGCTCCAGCAGCGAGGACGGCAGCCCCACCGGCACCACGGGCAGGATCAGCTCGTCAATCGACTTGCCACGCGGCATGGCGCGCGGGTTATCGCCGACCAGCAACGCCAGCAGGTCTTCCTGCTGCGCCACCAGCTGCCTGAACTGCTCGACCGATGCCTGGGCCGACGCGTACTCGGAACGCGACTGCGCATACTCGACCTCGGACACCACGCCGCCCTGGAACCGTTCCCGGAACACCTGCAGCGCGCCCTCGCGGCTGGTCAGCGTGTCCTGCGCGATACGCAGGCGGTTGTCGAGGTCGCGCAACGTGATGTAGCCGCTGGCCACCGCCGCCACCACGCTGATCTCGGTGCTGCGGCGCGCCTGTTCGGAAGCGGCCCAGTCGGCCCGCGCCGATTCGGTCATGCGCCGGATCCGGCCGAACAGGTCGATCTCCCACGATGCGTAGACGTCGGCCTTGACCGAGTTGAACGGGTTGTTGATGGGCAGTACCGTGCCGCCGCTATTGCTGATGCGCTGCCGGCTGCCGCCTGCCTCTGCGCCCACCTGCGGAAACAGCCCCGCACGCGTGGTCATCACGCGCCCGTAGTATTCCTCCACGCGCGCCGTGGCAATCAGCACGTCGTAGTTGTGCGCGCGCGCCGTGGCGATCAGGTCGTCGAGCACCGGGTCACCGATCTGCGACCACCAGTATTGCGTGGTCACCACGTCGGCCGACTGCTGCGTCTCGGGCGCGAAACGATAGGTCTCCGGCACCGGCACGTCGGGCCGTACGTAGTCCGGACCCACGGTACAGCCGCCAGCCACCAGCGTCAGCGCCGCCAGCCCCGGCACCAGGGCGCACCCTGGCCATCCACGATGGCTCATAGCGTGCCTCCGGTAGGCGCGGAGGGCTTGGCGCCGGACCCTGCATCGTTCTCGCCCTGCTCGGCGAGCTTCTTCTTGCTCTCGCGCTCCAGGCCCCAGAAGAACATCGGGATAAAGAAGATGGCGATCACCGTGGCGCCGAGCATGCCGCCGATCACGCCGGTACCCAGCGACTGGCGGCTGGCCGCCGACGCGCCGCTGGCAATGGCCAGCGGGATACAGCCGAGGATGAACGCCAGCGACGTCATGATGATCGGACGCAGCCGCATCTTGGACGCCTTGACCGCCGCGTCATACGGGCTCAGCCCCTCCTTGACGCGCATCTCCACCGCGAACTCGAAGATCAGGATGGCGTTCTTGGCGGCCAGCGCGATCAGCACTGTCAGCCCGATCTGGAAGTACACGTCGTTCTCCATCCCCCGCACCAGGATGCCGACCAGCGCACCGAACAGCGCGAACGGCACGGCCAGCAGCACCCCGATCGGCAGCGACCATTTCTCGTACTGCGCCGCCAGGATCAGGAACACCATCAGCAGGGCGAAGGCAAACACCAGCGCCGCCGTGGAGCCGGCCTTCTTTTCCTCGTAGGCCTGGCCGCTCCATGCATAGCTGTAGCCCTCGCCCAGCACCTCGGCCGCCACTTCCTCCATGGCCTGCAGCGCCTGGCCCGAGCTGTAGCCCGGCGCGGCATCGCCGGTAATCTTGGCCGCCGGGAAATTGTTGAAGCGCGTCACCAGGTCTGCGCCGGCTATCCAGCGCGTGGTGGTCACCGCCTTGATCGGCACCATCTCGTTGTGCGAATTGCGCACGTACACCTTGTCGATGTCTTCGGGCTTCGACCGGTACTCGGGCTCGGCCTGCAGGATCACCTGGAACAGGCGGCTGTTCTTGGGGAACTGGCTCACGTACAACGATCCGAACATGGTCTGCAACGCGGAGTACACCTGCTCCACAGGCACGCCCTGCGTCTCGGCCCGCTCGCGATCCAGGTCAACCAGCAGCTGTCGCGAACGCGTGTTGATTGTCGTGCTCACGCCGCGCAGCTCCGGACGCTGCCGCGCCTTGGCGATAAACGCGCGCGTGCGTTCCTCCAGTTGCTGGTAGGTACCGTCACCTGTGCTCTGCAGCCAGAACTCGAAGCCGCCCGTGGTGCCCAGCCCTGGAATCGACGGCGGATTCACGGGAATCACCAGCCCGTCGCGATACGTCGAAAACTCCTTGTTGGCCTTCGCGATCAGGTCGGCCGCGCTCTCGCCCTTGCCGCGCTCGTGAAAGCCCTTCAGCGTGATGAACAAGGTGCCGGCATTCGACTTGTTCTGCGAATCGATCAGGCTGAAGCCATCGGGCACGGCCACCGACTTCACACCCGGCTGCTTCTCGAACCACTCGGCGGCCCGCTTCGATACCGCGCCGGTACGATCCAGGCTGGCCGCGTCCGGCATGATCACCGCGCCCAGCAGATAGCCCTGATCCTCCACCGGCAGGAACGACGACGGAATGCGGATGAACATCAGCACCGCGGCCACGATCAGCGCGACGACGATCCCCAACGAGATCGCCGTGCGCCGGATCACGACCTGCACGGTCGATCCATAGCCTTCCACCAGCCGGTCGAAACTGCGGTTGAACCATTGGAAGAAACGGTTCTTCTTGTGGCTGCCGGGCTTGAGCAGGATGGCCGCCAGTGCCGGCGACAATGTCAGCGCCACCACGCCGGACAGCAGCACCGACACCGCCAGCGTAATGGCGAACTGCTTGTAGAGCTGGCCCGTGATGCCCGACAGGAACGCCACCGGGATAAACACCGCCAGCAGCACCAGCACGATGGCGATCACCGGGCCGCCCACTTCGTCCATGGCGGCCTTGGCGGCCTCCTTGGGCGGCATGTGGAACTCCATCATGTTGCGTTCGACGTTCTCGATCACCACGATGGCATCGTCCACCACGATGCCGATGGCCAGCACCATGCCGAATAACGTGAGCATGTTCACCGAGAAGCCGAAGGCAGCCATGGCGGTGAACGTGCCGATGATCGACACCGGCACCGCCAGGATAGGAACCAGCGTGGCGCGGAAGCTCTGCAGGAACACGTACACCACCAGGATCACCAGGATCACCGCATCGCGCAGCGTATGCACCACCTCGTTGATCGACTCATGCACGAACTCGGTGGTGTCGAGCGCCACCTCGTATTCCAGGCCCGGCGGGAACGACTTCTTGGCTTCCTCCAGCGCCTTGCGGACCTGTCCTGCCACGGCCAGCGCGTTCGCACCCGGTTGCTGGTACACGGCCAGCAGCGTTGCCGTCTTGCCCTTGTAGCGGCTGCGCAGCGAATAGTCCTTCGATCCCAGTTCGGCGCGGCCGATATCCTTGAGCCGCACCAGCGCGGCGTCGCCGGATGCCGCGCGCAGGATGATGTTCTCGAACTCGGCCGGCTCGGTCATGCGGCCCTTGGTGGTCACCGGGAACGTCTGCTTGACCGGTTCCGACGTGGGCGAACTGCCGATGCGGCCAGCCGAAAACTGCTCGTTCTGGTTGGCCACCGCGTTCTTGACGTCCTCGGCCGTGATGCCAAGCTGGGCCATGCGGTCGGGCTTGAGCCAGATGCGCATGGCGTAATCGGGCGTGCCGAAGATGGCCGACTGGTTGGCGCCCGGGATGCGCTTGAGCGAATCGAGGATGTAGATGCTCGTGTAGTTGTCGACGAAGGTCTGCGGATAGCTGTTGTCAGGCGAATAGACGGCAATCACCATCATGAACGCCTGCGAGCGCTTTTCCACGGTCACGCCCTGCTTGGTCACGGCGTCGGGCAGTGTCGGCAAGGCCAGGTTGACGCGGTTCTGCACGTCCACCTGCGCCAGCGCCGGATCGGTGCCGATCTCGAAATACGTGGTCAGCGTGATGTTGCCCGTGGACGAGCTGGTGGACGACATGTACAGCATGTTGTCCGCGCCGTTCACCTGCTGCTCGATCGGGGCGGCCACGTTCTGCGCCACCACTTCCGAACTGGCTCCCGGATACGTCGTGGACACGGTGATGCTGGGCGGCGTGATGTCCGGAAACTGTGCAATCGGCAGGTTGAACAGCGCCACCATCCCGCCCACCACGATGATGATCGACAGCACCGACGCGAAGATCGGGCGGTCGATAAAGAAGTGGGAGAGTTTCATGACGCCGCACCCTTGCCGGCTTCCGACGCGCCGGTGGAGCCCGGTGCCGCGGGATGTGCCGGGGGCGCCGACGGTGGCACCGGCGACGGCCCGTCGCTGGCCTGGCGCGGCGGCGCGGCCACCGGCTTGACCGGCGCGCCGGGCGCGAGCCGGATCGAGCCGTCGACAATCACCGTATCGCCTTCATGCAGGCCCGAACGCACCACCCAGTTGCCCTGCGACCATTCGCCCACATCGATCACGCGCGGTTCGGCCTTGTTCTCCTTGCCCACCAGCCACACCGACTGACCGCGCTGGCCCTGCACCACCGCTTCCTGCGGCACGGTGATGGCCTTGGTACGCACCGCGCCAATCAGCCGCACACGCACGAACTGGCCCGGGCGCAGCATGCCCTTGGTATTCGGCATTTCGGCGCGAATCAGGTAGGTGCCGGTTTCGGAATTGAACGACGCATCGGCAAAGGCAATATGCCCGCGCTGCGGATACGTGGTGCCGTCGGCCAGCACGATCTCCACTTCCATCGCGCCCCGCTCGGGCATGCGGATGCTGCCGGCCGCGGTCTGCGACTGGTATTGCAGCACCTCGTTCTCGGACAGGCTGAAGTTGACCCAGATCGGATCGAGCTTGGCTACATACGTGAGCAGGCTGTTGGTGGCGTCGATGTACGAGCCCACCTGCTTCTTGGCATAGCTGGACAGGCCATCCACGGGCGACGCGATCGTCGTATAGCCGAGATTCAGCTTGGCGTTGGTGACGTTGGCCTTGGCGGCTTCGACGGCGGCAGCGGCGGACTGCTCCTGGCCGGTCGCTTCGTCCAGGTCCTTCTGGCTCAAGGCGTTCTTGGCGGCCAGCGGCTTGACCCGCGCCAGGTTCGAGCGTGCGGTGGTCAGCCGGGCCTGTTGCTGGGCCAGTTCGGCCTGCGCCGCGTCGAGCGCGGCCTGGAACGGCTTCTGGTCCATGCGGAACATGACCTGGCCGGCCTTGACCATCGAGCCTTCGGTATAGAGGCGCTGCTCCAGGAAGCCGCTCACGCGGGCCCGGATCTCCACCTGCTGGGAGCTTTGCGTCTCGCCCACGAACTCGTAGGTCAGTGGCACGTCGTGCAAGGTGACCTTGACCACGCCCACTTCGGCGGCCGGGGGCGCGGCCGGCCCCTTGGCCTCCTGCTTGTGGCAACCGGACACCGCCAGTGCGGCCAGGACCAGCAATGCCCACCGACCGCGCTTGGATTCCAGACCGCTTGCCATCGTCGTATCTCCTGCTCGCGTCGGCCGCGGGCCACGCGAGACTTGTGCGATTACCTGAAGTGTTCGCGCAGGATCAGCGCATTGATCTTGTGGCCGTTCCAGAACACGCCATGGATGCGCGGCACCAGCTGCTGCAGCGCGCCCGTATCCACCGTCCGGAACGTCAGCGTCATCGAGGGACGGGTACCGTCGCCGTCCTGCCGCTCGATCTCGTCGGCAGGCGGAAAGCCATAGCGGCCAAGGAATTCCTTGACCTGCTCCTCGGTGGTGTCCGGGTGGAGGTTGGAAAGCATCAGTAGCGACATTTGCCGGTCCTCCTGTTTGGCTGGCGAGCCATGCGTGCGGCAGGGCGCCTGCTGCACGCCTTGGTAAGAGTGTGCCTGCTACGGCCTGAATGACAATTGGACCAAGGACCAAAGGCATGGGACTAAGGCATCACGCTTCGTACCAGATCAACCAGCTGGGCGGCGTCGAAAGGCTTGCGCAGATAGCCGACGGCGCCCGCCGCCAATGCCTTGTCGCGTGCCTCCGGCACCTCGTGCGCGGTAATGAAGATCAGGGGAAGCGCCAGGCCGGCCAGTTGTTGCTGCACCTCCAGCCCGTCCATCCCCGGCATGCAGACGTCGAGGATCACGCAGAACGGCCGGTAGGCCGCCTTGCCCTGGATGCGGGCAAGAAAATCGGTGCCGCTGGTGAAGGTGTCGACCGTGATGCCCGCGGCACGCAACAGCCGCGACGTGGATCGCGCCACTGACGCGTCGTCGTCCACAACCACCACGAAGTTTCCGGTAGCACCCATTTGCACGTTGCGCAGCCGATTGTAAGCACGTAATGGTTAGGCTACGAGACAGGCGAGGCGGGCGATATTGGCCCATGGTCCAGCGCTGGAGCCAAGTCGGGCCCGGGAATGGGGGGGGCAGGATGGGGCCGGCCCCGGCGCCGGAGAGGCGTGGAACGGGGGCGGCATCGTACCGCGCCCCGGTGGGACGGACGGACGGTGTCAGGTGGCCGGATCGGCCACCATGCCCATGCGGTCGGCGATGCGGACCAGCGCTGGCAGGGAATCCACTTCCAGCTTCTGCATCACGTGGGCGCGATGCACCTTGATGGTCTTCTCGACCGTGCCAAGCCGGTTGGCCACCTGCTTGTTGCGGAAGCCCGTGACAATCCAGGCCAGCACTTCGCGCTCGCGCGGCGTCAGGCGGTCGATCTTCTTCTGCAGGTCGCGCAGTTCACTGGCCTGCGCAAACTGGCGCGTGGCACATTCGCAGCCCTTGTTCACCGCCGCCAGCAACTGTACGTCCGATACCGGCTTCTGCAGGAAGTCGATGGCGCCGGCCTGCATCGTCACCACCGCGCTGGCTACGTCGGCATGGCCGGTCAGGATGATGACCGGAAGCCGGCTGCACAGCGCCTGCTGCAGGTCGATGCCGCTGATGTCGGGCAACTGCAGGTCCAGCAACACGCAGCCCGGCGTGTCGTCGATGTCGGCTTCCTCCAGGAACTGGCTGGCGGACGCGAATCCCGCGGTGAGATAGCCGTGCGCGCCCAGCACGCGACCCAGCGCCCGTCGCACGCTGTCGTCATCGTCAACAATATAGATGGTGGTCCTGGTCACGAGCATGGAGTCTTATCTCCTGGAAAATGCAGTCCTGAACCGGGCCGCCACGACCGCCGGCGCGCGATGATGCGCCGTGACCGAGGCGGAGTCTTCGGTGCGCAACAGGCATTCGAACGTCATGCCCTTGTCGCTGTTGCGGATGGCGCGCAGCCGGCCGCCGTTGCGCTCCATGAGTGCGCGGCTGAACGACAGGCCCAGGCCCATGCCTTTGGGCTTCGATGAAAAGAACGGGCGAAAGATCTTGTCGAGGTCGCCCTCGGCCACGCCGCAGCCGTTGTCGCGCACGGTCAGCTTCAGCACACCGTCCTGCGCGGACGCGGCAACCGATACCTTGCGCGCCCCGCGCGCGTGCGCGGCCTCCACGGCATCCAGCGCATTGACCAGCAGGTTCAGCAGCACGAGCTGGATCTCCATCGGATCGCCCACGGCGCGGGGCAGCTGTCCGTCAGCCTCGCCATCGACGGTCACCTCGCGCGCCCTGGCTTCGTCGCGCACCAGTTCCAGCGCACGCACGATCACGTCGCCGATCTGGAATGGCACCAGGTGGGGAGCCTCGCCCCGGATCAGCGCGCGCACGCCCTTGACGATGTCGCTGGCGCGCGAGGCGTCGCTGACAATGTCGTCGAGGATTTCGCGGATCTCCGCCTGGTCTGGCGTGCCCGACAACAGGTACTCGCGCGCGGCCTGGGCGTTGCTTGTGATGGCGGTCAGCGGCTGGTTCAGTTCATGCGCCAGCGACCCTGCCAGTTCGACCATGCCGGGGCGGCTGGCGATGTCCGAGAACGGGCTGGTGTCGACCACCCGCAAGGTATCGTCACGACGGCGCGGTGTGGTGCGCGGACGTGGCAGCACGCCCATCGCCAACGCGACGGAGGCCCCCATCAGCAACATCGTGACCCATCTCATGGCCTGGCGTGCTCAGATTTCGAGCTTGCTGATCTTGGTGCCTTCCAGCGACAGGTTGGCCATCAGCCCGGCGTTCGTCAGCACGAATCCAATGATCGGTGCACGGGCCGTGTTGGTGTCGACCTGCCCGTTCGCGCCGATGGTCGCCAGCGCCACCGATCCGTCCACGCCAGCCGTCCAGCCCTTGCTGGCCTCGAATGCCTTCAGCGCGTCGTCGGTCATGAACATCATGATGAGCGCCTTGGACTGTGCGCCAGCCAGAAAGCCGAACGACGCAGTCGTGGTGCGGTAATAGCCCACCGGTGAATTGGCCACCCGGAGCGATCCTTCGCCATACTCGGCGCCGACAATAAACCCGGCAGCCAGGATCTTGGGAAACACGAGTATGCCCTTGGCCTTCTCCGCTAGGGCTTGTGACGAGCTGGCGGACGCAAACAGCTTGCTCATGGTGCCATCCACGCCGGCGTCGATCTCGCGGCGCTTGGCCGCCGCATCGCTGCCTGACATATTGGTGGTACAACCAAACAATGCCGGCGCCAATGCCAGTGAAGGCAGGCTCATGAACAGCCGTCGATTCATCATGGTCTCCCAGACAGAACGGGGAGCAAGCCAGGGCGGCCGGCCCTACAACGGGCTGCGGCCAGCTACGAGCCGCGGCGCCAGATCCATGAAGCGTCCCTGGGCGTGCCTACCCCACGCCAAATACGATTGATGCTTATTGCTTTTTCTGGATATCCCGTAAGTGCCATATCAAAGTAGGTCGATGACCTGCCGATTGCAATCTTTACTTCCACACACATGTAAAGATGAAACACGGGCGCAAAAAATATCAGGACGCCACGCGCATGCCGTTAATTGGCGATTAATAATCAGGCGAAGCGCACGGTACCCGATACCGCCCGGCAGGACGCCGGGACGGGATTATTTGAATTAACCAGCCTGCTTAGTATTCGTCCGCACAGAAATGAGAATTGGCGCGTGTCAGGGCGTGCCGAATCTCATCAAGCGGGACCGGGAAGGAAAATGCCCTGGCGCGGCAAGCATACCGGCCAGGGCATTTGCATGGAAGGGAAAGGTCGGCCAATGGCGGCCGGCCGGGTCAATCGGCGCTGGCAGCCGTCATCGGTTGCAGCAGTTCCGGCGCCACCTTGCTCCACCCCGTGCCGGGGTCGAACGTATCGATACCCGCGGCCCGGTTGGCGGTATCGCGGCCAAGGTCGCGCTCGTAGACCTGGCCGTCATGGCTGACCATGAAGCTCTTGATGCCGGTATCGCCATAGCGTGCGGGCCATGCCAGCACCGCAAACCCGCCGAACAGCTTGCCGTTGACCAGATACGTGTACTTGCCACCGGTTGCAGTCGGACCCTGTCCGTTGAGCAGCTTGTAGCGGTAGCCGTTATAGCCGTCCGATGCACTGCGATGGCTCGCGACGGCATCGATGAACGCTGGCCCGAGCGGGCTTTCCGGCTCGCCCGGGCGCGTCGGCCAGTAGAGCCCGTCCTTCTTGCCCGGCGAACTGACCAGCTTGCGCGCGTAGACCAGGAGGCCATTGCCCTCGTGGTTGCCCAGCGCGTAGTCGTGCTGGGCGTCGTAGATTGCCAGCATGGTCTGGATGGTCGACAGTTCATTCCGGCCAATGCGGCGCAAGCGGATCTCCCCGATGCCCTGCTTGGCATCGAAGTGCCAGCGTCCGTTGGTCTTGACCAGCGGAATCGGCAGCGTCCAGCCGTTGTCGCCGACCGCCACGCGCGCAGTGCCGTCGTCGCCACCCACAATGCGGTGCGACTGGCTCCATGCCGACAGGAAGCGGTATCGCTGGTCCGCGCCCACCGGCGGGATCATGCGGCGCGCCTCGGCGCCCAGCAGCGCGGTCACGGCCGCGTCGTTGCTGGTGGCTACGGCGTCGCCAAACGCGTTCATGGCGGCCTCGGGGGTATCGAACGCCTTCTGGGCCTGCGCGGCCGACATCAGCGCCGCGCCCAGCACCAGCGGCAGAACGGTACGCGCGATGCGCGACGGCAGGATTGCTTTCATTGCACGCATGCCTGACACCTCGTGGTTGTCATCGCCCATCTCCGGCTACCGGCGACCGCCGCCGCCACGGCCACCGCCGCCGCCACCAAATCCGCCACCACCGCCGCCCCGGCCGCCGCCGCCACCCTGGAAGCCACCGCCGCCACCGCCCCGGCTTGCGCCGCCGCCACCCTGGAAGCCGCCACCACCGGCGCTGCGCTGGGCCGCGCCCTGCCCGCCGCCATAGCCACCGCCGCCCGAACTGGCACGTCCGCGGTCGAAGTCGCGTTGCGACGATGCGCCGCTGCCGCCCACGCCCTGGAACGCGCTGTCCCGGCCGCCGCCACCGTAGCTGGTGCGATTCGCGCCGCCACCGCCGCGATCTCCGGCGCCCCCGCGATCCGTGGACATCCTGTCGCCGGTGCTGGCACGATCGCCGCCCACGCCCTGGCCACGATCGCCGGCACGATTGCCGCCCCGGTCTCCGGCACGATCCCCTGCACGGTCCCCTGCGCGATCCGCGCTGCGGTCGCCGGCCCGGTTACCCGAGCGATCTCCCGCGCGGTCGCCTGCACGATCCCCGCCACGGTCGCCCTCGCGCCCGCGGAAGTCATTGCGCCGGTCCGCGCCGCCCACGTTGTTGCCGAACTTCTCGCGCGTGGCGTTATCGCGATAGGCCACGCCCTTGCGATGGCTGGAGTCGTGTTTCCACTTGCCGCCCTCGACGCTGCTGCGGTTGAAGCTGCGGTCGATGTTGGTGGCACGGTTCACGTTGACATTCACGTCACCGCCGCCCCAGTTGCAATTGCCGAAGATCGCGCCGGCAGCCGCCAGGCCCACGCCCCAGGCAAACCCGGTTGCCAGCGCGGCGCCCGGGTAGTAGGCCGGATACGGCGGCCAGTAGTACGGCGGGTAGCTCGGATAGCCCCAGCTGCCGTAGACGGTGGCCGGGTTGTAGGCCGGCACGTAGATCACCTGCGGATTGGCCGGCTCGATGATGATGGTCTGCTGCGTGCCGCTGCTTTGCGTGGCCGGCTGGACCGTCACGTTCTGCTGCTCGTTCGACTTCAGGTTGCCGGACTGCTGGGCCTTGTTGCGCAACCGCTGCACGGCGGCCAGCACGTCCTTTTCCTGGGCCAGGAAGGCGTCGCCAAGCTTCTGTGTCCAGTCGAGCTTGTCGTTCATTGGCTCCAGCACCTGCGGAAACGCCACCAGCGACTTCACGCTGACATCCCATGGCTGATCCTGCACGGCCTTCACGGCCGCATCGCCCTTCAGGCTCGAATTGGCCTTCTGCCAGCGCGCGGCCTGCACGATTTCCAGCGGATAGGTTGACGCCATCAGCACCTGCGACAGCACCGAATCCGGATACAGCGCGATAGGCGCCACCAGCGCCTCGATTTCCTCGGGCTTGAAGGTCTGCTGCCCCGCTGTCTCCTGCTGGCCCTGCGCCGGCGGCGGCGCTGCCGCAGGCTGCTGGCCCGGGGCCGGCTGCTGTGCCCAGGCGCTGCCCGTGGAGACCAACAGGCCGGCAAGCATCCAGTGGCCGATGCATCGCATGCGCCGCATATGTCGCCCGCTGCCACCCCTCATGGCGTCCCTCCGCAAAATGGTGCCGACTTCCCCTTCTCCGGCTATCAGCACAACATATAGATGGCGGCCAGACGCGCCGCAATGGAACCTTGGGCCAATACGCCGCTTGACGGGCCCGGTGGCGCCTTGTCCATACGGCTTTGGTCCAATTCGCAAGCCGCCCCGCGCTGGCGTACGCTTGGCACCATTGCCGTTCGCCGCCGGGCCTATCCGGCCGACCCCATGGGCCGCATGACGCTTCCAGGATCCGGTTTCGTCCGTCGGCGCTGCCTGGCCGCGCTGCTGCCCGCCGCGCTGCTGTGGGGCGGCGCGGTGCCGGCGCTCGCGCAGCAGCAGCCTCCCGATTTCCAGGTGGTGTTTGGCCCGGCCGTCCAGCGGCAGGCCAATGCAGTGCTGACGCTGATGAGCTTTTCGGTGGTACCCGACCTGGCGTCGAGTTCACTGTCGATCTCGAACGGGCAGACCGCCAACCCCGGCATCGTCATGTCGCAGCTGGGCGGCGGCTTCACGCTCAGCAAGTCCACCCCGATCTATATGGAAGGGTCGATCGCCTACAGCCGATACGACCCCACCTTCGTGGCATCGAACGGCACGGAGTCGCGCGAACTGCCCACACGCTGGAATACCGTGGCCGGCACCGTCGGCATCGGCTGGGACTTCCCGCTGACGGAGAGCAAGGAACTGGTGTTCCGCCCGATCTTCAATGCGTCGCTGGGCAATGTGTCCAGCGACCTGCGGCTGGCACAAGGCTTCGTGAACCACAAGACCGACCGCAACATCAATTTCCTCGACGGCGGATCGCTCAACGCCTACGGGCTGGGTGGATCGGTCATGATCGACTGGGAACACTATCGGCCCGAGCACGACATCGACGTGGAACTGCGCTACACCAATATCCACCTGAAGAGCTTTGGCGGCTCGTCGGATGCGGTACAGGGATCGGCCATTGCCCAGACCGCCAACCTGTACGCGCGCTGGCGCGCCCCGACCGGCTACTTCGCGATGGACCGGCCCGTGCGCTACGTGCTCGAACTGTCGCACTCGCACTACCTCGGGGCACAGGCCGGCGCGCTGGGCTTCAACTACCTGACCACGCTGGGGATGGGCCTGGAACTGGACACCACGGCACATGAAGTCTTCGTCACGCGCGTGCGCGCGGTGGTGCGCTACGTCTTCGGCAACAACGTGTCCGGCGTGTCGCTGGGCCTGGCCGCCAGCTTCTGACACCTCACACCCCGTCCGCCCCGCCGCCCAGCACCTTGTACAGCGTCACCAGGTTGTCCTGCCACGTCAGCCGCAGCGTGACGAGGTCCTGCTGCGCGGCGTACAGCGAACGCTGTGCCACCAGCACGCTCAGATAGCTGTCCACGCCCTTGCGGTAGCGCGCCAGCGACAGGTCGTAGGCGGCCTGGCTGGCATCGGTCAGCGATTGCTGCGCCGCCAGCCGTTCGTCGATCGTGCCGCGCGTGGCCAGCGCATCGGCTACCTCGCGAAAGGCGGTCTGGATGGCCTTCTGGTAGTTCGCCACCTCGATGCGCCCGCTGACCTTTGCCGCATCGAGATTGGCGCGATTGGCTCCGCCATCGAACAGCGGCAGGCTCACCGACGGCGCGAACGCCCAGGCGCCCGTCCCCGCCTTGAACAGTCCGGACAGCTCGCCGCTAGCCGTTCCGGCACTGGCCGTCAGGCTGATACGCGGGAACAGCGCCGCGCGGGCCGCACCGATGTTGGCATTGGCCGCCTGCAGCGTATGTTCGGCCTCGCGCACATCGGGCCGATCCAGCAGCACGTCGGACGAAACGCCCGCCGACACCTCGCGGACCACACCCGCCGTCAGGTCTTCCAGCGGAGCGACATCGTCCGGGATTTCCGCACCAAGCAGCAGCGCCAGCGCATTGCGGTCCAGCGACATCTGCGCGGTATAGCGCGCCACGTCCACGCGCGCACTGTCCACGCTGGTCTGCGCCTGCTTCAGGTCCAGCGCCGACGCCGTGCCCAGCTCGAAGCTGCGTTGCGTGATGTCGTACGTGCCGCGCTGTGCGGCCAGCGTCTGCTGGGCCAGCTTGTACAGGGCGGCATCGCTGCTCCATGTCAGATAGGCCGTGGCAACCTCGGACACCAGCGTCACCTGTGCCGCGCGGCGTGCCGCCTCGGTACCCAGATAGGTCTGCAGCGCCTGGTCGCGCAGGCTGCGCACGCGGCCAAACAGGTCCAGCTCGTAGCTCGCGGCGCCGACGCCCACGCTGTATTGATGCGTCGTGGTAGCCGACGTGGTGCCGGCGTACGATGCCGGCGTGCGCGATGCAGAGCCGTCCGCGGTGGCATTGATCGTCGGAAACAGCGCTGCCCGCTCGACCTGGTACTGCGCGCGCGCCTTCTCGACATTGAGCAGGCTGACGCGCAGGTCGCGATTGTTGTCCAGCGCCAGCACGATCAGGCGCCTCAGCGTGGCGTCGGTGATGGCCTCGCGCCACGGCAGGTCACTGGCCGCCACCTCGCCAGCGCCATCGGCGGTGGTCTTTCCCTGCGATTCGCCGCCGGGCAAGGCGGCAGGCGTGGCGCTGTCCGGCCGCTGATAGGCAGGCGCCATCGTGCTGCACCCGGCCAGCGCCAGCAGGCAGGCCAGCGCCACGGCCGCGATCGTCGGTCTTTGCATCATGCTTGCTCCTGTGTGTCTGCATCCAGTGCAAGACGCTTGCGCTCCGTGGCGCGCCGCGCCATCACGTCGGTAATCATGTGGAAGAACAGGGGCGCGTAGAAGATGCCGAGCAGCGTGGCCGCCAGCATGCCCCCGGCCACGCCGGTACCCAGTGCGTTCTGGCTGCCCGCGCCTGCCCCGGTGCTGGTCGCCAGCGGCAGCACGCCAAGGATGAACGCGAACGACGTCATCAGGATCGGCCGCAGGCGCATGCGCACGGCCTGCAGCGTGGCGCGGGTCAGATCGATGCCCTCCGCATAGAGCTGCCGGGCAAACTCGACGATCAGGATCGCGTTCTTGGCCGACAGCCCGATCGTCGTCAGCAGCCCCACCTGGAAGTAGATGTCGTTGTCGAGCCCCCGCAGCGTGGCCGCCACCAGCGCGCCCAGGATGCCGAGCGGCACCACCAGCATCACCGAGAACGGAATCGACCAGCTCTCGTAGAGCGCAGCCAGGCACAGGAACACGAACAGCACCGAGATGGCGTACAGTGCCGGCGCCTGGGACCCGGACATGCGTTCCTGGTCCGACAATCCGGTCCACTCGTGGCCGATACCGTCGGGCAGCGTCTGCAGGATCCGCTCGATGGCCGCCATGGCCTCGCCCGAGCTGTGGCCCGGCGCGGCTTCACCCACGATCTCGACGGCGGAAACGCCGTTGTACCGCTCCAGCCGGGGCGGCCCCTGCGTCCATGACGCACTGGCGAACGACGAGAACGGCACCATGTCGCCATCGCTGTTGCGCACGTACCAGTGGTCGATGTCTTCGGGCATCATGCGGCTCGACGCCATGCCCTGCACATAGACCTTCTTGACACGCCCCTGGTGCAGGAAGTCGTTCACATATGCGCCGCCCCATGCCGTCGACAGCACGTCGTTGATGTCCGCCACGCTTACGCCCAGCGCACCGGCCCTGGCGTGGTCGATATGCAGGCTGACCTGCGGCGTATCGTCCTGCCCGTTCGGGCGCACGGCCACCAGTGCCGGGTCCTTTGCCGCGGCCGCCAGCAACGCATCGCGCGCAGCCATCAGCTTGTCGTGGCCGAGCCCACCGGTATCCTTGAGCTGCAGGTCGAATCCGGTGGAGTTGCCCATGCCCATCACGGCCGGCGGCACCATCGGGAATACGTTGGCCTCGCGGATTTTCGCGAACGCACCCCGGGCACGCGCGGCGATGGCGGCAGCCCGCAGCGACGCCTTGTCGCGCACGCTCCAATCCTTGAGCTGCGCGAACACCATGGCGTTGTTCTGGCCATTGCCGCCGAAGCTGAACCCCACCACCGCGAACACCGATGCGACGGCATCCTTTTCCTGCCCCAGATAGTATTGCTCCACCTGCTTGATGACCTCCAGCGTCCGGGCCTGTGTGGCGCCGGCCGGCAGCTGCACCTGCGTCATCAGGATGCCCTGGTCCTCCTCGGGCAGGAACGATCCCGGCAGGCGCGCCAGCAGCAGCGCCATGACGATACCCAGCGCCGCATACAGCGCCAGGTAGCGGCGGCGGCGCCCCAGCATGCCGCGCACGGCACCTTCATAACGGGACGCGCCGCGGTCGAATGTACGGTTGAACCAGCCCGCCAGCCCGCGCGTCGCCAGCGCATGGCCGCCCTTGCCGTGCGGCTTCAGCAGTGCCGCGCACAGCGCGGGCGTCAGCACCATCGCCACCACCACCGACAGCGCCATGGCCGAGACGATCGTCACCGAGAACTGCCGGTAGATCACGCCGGTAGAGCCGCCAAAGAAGGCCATCGGCACGAACACGGCCGACAGCACCAGCGCGATGCCGATCAGCGCGCCCGTGATCTGCGACATCGACCGGCGCGTGGCTTCCCTGGGCGGCAGCCCTTCCTCGGCCATCACGCGCTCGACGTTCTCCACCACCACGATGGCATCGTCGACCAGCAGCCCGATCGCCAGCACCACGCCAAACATCGTCAGCGTATTGATCGAGAAACCCAGCGCCGCCAGCACGCCGAACGTGCCAAGCAGCACCACGGGCACGGCAATGGTCTGAATCAGCGTGGCCCGGAAGTTCTGCAGGAACACGTACATGACCAGGAAGACCAGCGCGATGGCTTCCACCAGTGTCTTCACCACTTCCTGGATCGACAGCGTCACGAACGGCGTGGTGTCATACGGATAGACGGCCTTGACGCCGGCCGGCAGCGACGCCGACAGCTCCGCCACCTTGGCCTTGACCGCCTGCGCGGTGCTGAGCGCATTGGCGCCGGTAGCCAGCTTGATACCCAGCCCGGTAGCCGGCTTGCCGTTGTAACGCGACGTGGAGTCGTAGCTCTCGCTGCCGATTTCCGCGCGGGCCACATCGCGCAGCCGCACCGTGGCGCCGTCGGTCGTGGTCTTGAGCAGGATGGCCTCGAATTCCTCGGGCGTCTGCAGGCGGCTTTGCGCCGTCACGGTGGCGTTGAGCTGCTGCCCCGCCACCGACGGTGCGCCGCCGATCTGCCCGGCCGATACCTGCGTGTTCTGCGCCTCGATGGCCGTCTTGACATCGGCCGGCACCAGCTGGAAGCTGCGCAGCTTGTCGGGGTCCAGCCAGATGCGCATCGCGTACTGCGATCCGAAGACCTGCACATCGCCCACGCCATCCACGCGGCTGATCGGGTCCTGGATGCTGGACACCGCATAGTTCGACAGGTCGGCCTGGCTCATCTTGCCGTCCTCCGACACGAAGCCGACGATCAGCAGAAAGCTGGTGGACGACTTGGTCACCGACACGCCCAGCTGCTGCACCGTGGCGGGCAGCAGCGATGTTGCCAGTTGCAGCTTGTTCTGCACCTGCACCTGTGCGATATCGGGATCGGTGCCGGCATTGAACGTCAGCCGGATCGAGGCATTGCCCGCGGAGTCGCTCGACGACGACATGTAGCGCAGGTTGTCGATGCCCTTCATCTTCTGCTCGATCACCTGCGTGACGCTGTCCTCGATGGTCTTGGCCGAAGCGCCCGGGTAGGTCGCGGCGATGCTGACCGACGGCAGCGCGATCTCGGGATACTGCGCCACCGGCAGGGTGCGGATCGCCAGCCCGCCGGCCAGCATGATGACGATGGCAATGACCCAGGCAAAGATGGGCCGGTCGATAAAGAAGCGCGACATCGTTATTCGGCCCTCCCGGCCTGCGTGGCACCGGCCTGCGCATTGTTGGCAACCACGGGCGCCGCGGCGTGCCCGCCGCCGGCCGCCACCGGCGTGACAGCCATGCCGTCACGCACCTTCTGCAGGCCGTCCACCACCACGCGATCCCCGGCACTGATGCCCGAGGCGATCACCCAGCTGGTGCCCGCGCTGCGCGACGTGCTGACCTGCCGCACATGGATGCGGTTTTCGCCGTCTAGCACCATCACGGTCGGATTGCCCTTGCTGTCGCGGCTCACGCCCTTCTGCGGCACCAGCAGCGCCTTGTCGTCCGTGCCCTCCTGCAGCACGGCGCGCACATACATGCCCGGCAGCAACTGGTGCGCCGGATTCGGGAACGTGGCCCGCAGCGTCACGGCACCGGTGCCCTGGTCCACCGAGACGTCGGTGAACTGCAGCTTGCCGCCCAGCCCGTAGGCGCTGCCGTCCTCGAGCACCAGGCCGACATCGGCACCGCCCCGCCGCATCGAGCCATCGGCCAGCCGGGCGCGCAGCCGCAGCAGTTCGGCGCTGGACTGCACCACGTCGACATAGACGGTGTCGAGTTGCTGCACCGTCGCCAGGGCCGTGGTCTGGCTGGCCGTCACCAGCGCCCCGGGCGTGACACCCGACTTGCCGATCTGGCCCGCGATGGGCGACGTCACCCGCGTGCGCTGCAGGTCGATGCGGGCGCTCTGGAGCGACGCCTCGTTGGCGATGACATCGGCCTCGCAGGCATCCAGCGACGCCTTGGCGTCGTCGTAGTCCTGCTGGCTTACGCCCTTGATGTCGAGCAGTTCCTTGTAACGCTGCGCCTTGAGCCGGGCTGCCGCCAGCGATGCCCGCGACTTGGCCACCGCGCCGCGCGCGTTGTCATAGGCCGCCTGATAGGACGCGGGGTCGATCTGGTAGAGCACGTCGCCGGCCTTGACCTGGCCGCCTTCGGTGAACAGCCGCTTCTGCACGATGCCGCCGACCTGCGGGCGCACCTCCGCCACCAGCGCGGCCGACACCCGGCCCGGCAGTTCGGTGGTCAGCGTGGTACTGGCCGGCGCGATCGTGACCACGCCGACTTCCGGCAGCGCGGCGGCCGGCGCGGCGCCTTCGTTCCCGTGGCAGCCGGCCATCAGCGTGGCGGCGACCAGCACCGTGCCCAGCGGCAGCACGCGGTGGATTCCTGTTGTCATGCATTCCCTTCCTGAAACCGGCGGCATGACGAAGTGATGCAAAATCAACGTCGAGCCCCGGACGATTGGCTTGCAGTCATTGTCGCGAGGGGCCTTTCCGGCAGGGGTAAGCAACTGCAAAGGAATACGTAAAGAACCTGTAAAGCCGGCCGGCCACCGGCTCGGTGGCGGCGCAGATGGCCGATAATGCGGCATCGGAATACGGACCAAGACGTGGAAATCCTGCTGATCGACGACGATGCGGAGCTGTGCGACATGCTGGGCGAATACCTGGCGGGCGAAGGCTTTGCCGTGACCGCCTGCGCCAATGGCGAAGCCGGCGCGGAGCTTGCCACGTCGGGCCGGTTCGTGGCGGTGCTGCTCGATATCATGCTGCCGCGCGTGAGCGGCATCGAAGTGCTGCGCGAGATCCGCACCCGCAGTACGGTGCCCGTCATCATGCTGACGGCCAAGGGCAGCGACATCGACCGCGTCATCGGCCTGGAACTGGGCGCGGACGACTATGTGCCCAAACCCTGCTATCCGCGCGAACTGGTGGCCCGGCTGCGCGCGGTGCTGCGCCGGACCCAGGGCGGTGCCAGCACCGAACCCGCCGACGAACTGACGGCCGGGCCGGTCACGATCGTCTCGTCCCAGCGCAGCGCCCGCGTGGACGCACAACCGCTGGAACTGACCGTCACCGAATTCAACCTGCTCGAATTCCTGGTGCGCCACGCCGACCGCGCGGTGTCGAAGGACGACCTGTCGCTGCAGGTACTGGGCCGCCCCCGCATGCAGTACGACCGCAGTCTCGACGTCCATGTCGGCAACCTGCGCCAGAAGCTGACAGCCGCGGGGGCGCCCGAATCGATGCTTGCCACGGTCTGGGGCTTCGGCTACCGGCTCGATGGCCAACAGGGTGACTGAACGATGCAGCGCCACGCGGAGACTTCCATCCACAACCGTCCCGACACCCCCAACACCCCGGACGCGCCCGACGCGCCCAGGCCGCCACGCCGCTCCTGGCTGGGCCGCCTGCCCGTGGGCGGGCTGTTCTGGAAGATCATGGCCGGCTTCTGCCTGACCGTGACGGCCGTATCGATCGGCATCTGGCTATGGTTCACCGTACTGCGCAACGATGCGCCGCACGTGCAGCTCATCCATGAAATACAGCAGGCTTCCGCGCGCAACACGCTGGCTGCCGCGCGGACGCTGATGGAGACGGGCGGACAGCCCGCGCTTGAACGCTTCCAGCGCGAACTGGTCGGCCAGGGCACGCTCACATGGTCGCGTGTTTCCACCACGTCCGATCCGCTGGCCGAGGATCTCGTCTGGAGTCCGGACGGCCAGCCGTGGCAGATCCACTATGCGCCGCCCGACGTACTGTCGCGGCTGCCGCCCGATACCGGGCCGCCTGCGCCGATCATCGTGCTCTACGTGCTCTGCGGCCTGCTCTACAGCATCGCGCTGGCCTGGTACCTGACCGCGCCGCTGCAACGGCTGCAGCGCGCGTTCGACCGCTTTGGCGCCGGCGACCTGGCGGTGCGCACGGCTGCCGGCGTGCAGGGCCGCCACGACGAGATTGCCGAACTGTCGCGCGACTTCGACGCCATGGCCGCACGCATCGCCCAGCTCGTGGAAGGCCGCGAGCGGCTGTTGCACGATGTCTCGCACGAACTGCGCTCGCCGCTGGCACGGCTGCACGTGGCGGCCGGGCTGGCGCGCCAGGACCCCGCGCGGATCGGCCAGTCGCTGAACCGCATCGAACGCGAGGCAGCGCGCCTGAACGAACTGGTTGCCGGCTTGCTGACGCTGTCGCGGATCGAAAGCGGGAACCAGCCTGCGGCCGACCATTTCGACCTGCGAGAACTCTGCGAAGCCGTGGCCGCCGATGCCGATTTCGAAGGCTCGCACCGTGGCGTGCGCATCCGTTTCGACGCGGCATCGCCAGGCGAGGCGCCGATGCGTGGCAACCTGGAACTGATCCGCCGGGCCGTCGAGAACGTCGTGCGCAACGCACTGCATGTGTCGGCAGCGGGCCAGACCGTGACAGTCAGTTTCGTCCATGACACCGACCGCCGCCAGTACCGCATCTGCGTGTCCGACCAGGGACCGGGCGTGCCGCCGCAGTTGCTGCAGACCATGTTCGAACCGTTCGTCCAGGCCCAGGCCAATCAGGGCGGCTTCGGCCTGGGCCTGTCGATTGCCCGGCGCGCCATCGCCGCTCACGGCGGCACCGCCTCCGCCGCCAATCGCGCGCAAGGCGGCCTGGACGCCAGCATCGTGCTACCCGCGACTTCGGCCACCGCCGGCACCGAACCGCAGCGGCTGGTCTGACGGCTGTCGCGCGCCCTCTGACGGCTCGGAGAATTCCGAGTCAGTCATTCTTTGCGAGATTTTCGAAGTTTTCCGAAATATCTCGTCCCGCCCGTACTTTGATTGACCCGCCGTAGCCGCATCGCTTACGTTGGCGCCCGTTGTTGAAGAAACACAGGCGCCGGGCCGGGTCATGTCGATGCCCCTGAACGCATCCGCCCGCCCCATAGCCAGCCATCGCCCCCAGCGACCAGCAAGCCTCCGCGTCACACCTACTCCGCCCCCCTTCGACCACGCCCGCGCACCCGTCGCCTGACCGGTGCAACGGATGCCTGCATCCGTCCCGATTGTTGTCGTCAAGCTGGAGCTCAGTTGTGCAGCAGAAAATCCTCTCGTCATCGATCCGCGTGCTGGTGTCCGGCGCGGCAAGCACCGGTACCGCCCTCACGATCACGGCGCTTCCACAGATCGCCCACGCCCAGGCCGCCACGGTGCTGCCGGCGGTCACCGTGACCGGCAAGGGCATCGAGAACACCAATGAAGCGTCCACCGGCATCGCGCGGCTGCCCGATACCGTGAAGGAAACGCCCAAGACCATCTTCGTCATTCCGCGCGACGTGCTGGAGCAGCAGCAGGTGACCTCGCTGGAACAGGCGCTGAAGAACGTGCCCGGCATCACGATTTCCACCGGCGAGGGCAATGGCGGCCAGAACGGTGACCAGTTCCGCATTCGCGGCCTGTCGGCCAAGGGCGATGTCTACATCGATGGCCTGCGCGACTTCGGCGCCTACCGGCGCGACAGCTTCAACACGGACAGCGTCGAAGTCATCAAGGGGCCATCCGGCGAGAGCTTCGGCGTGGGCAACCTGGGCGGCCTGATCAACCAGACTTCGAAGAAGGCCGGCAAGGGCACCCGTACCAGCATCGACCAGAGCTTCGGGGCCGGCCCGACCTACCGCACCATGCTCGACGGCAACTACCAGCTCGGCGAGACCACCGCCTTGCGCATCAACGGCATGTTCCAGGACGGCCGCGTGCCCGACCGCGATCATGTGGACGATGACCGGCGCGGCCTGGCCATCGACTTCGGCACGGGTCTGGGCACGCCCACCGAATGGCACCTGAACTACGCGTACCTGCATCGCAGCGGCGCGCCCGACTACGGGGTGCCGATGGCACAGGACACCGACGGCGTGTACCGCCCGATCACCGAGTACGATGTGCCGGGCCTGTCGCGGTCCACTTCCTATGTGCGCAATACCGACCGCGACACCAGCGACGCGCATGTGGTGACTTCGCTCCTCCAGACGACGACAGGCAACGGCATCACGCTGAACAACGACACGCGCTTCAGCTACTACGACCGCGACTTCTCGGGCACCAACCCCGCCGGGGTGAACCAGGCCACGCTGCAGAAGCTGCTGGCGGGCGGCAACGCGCCGCTGCGGTACGGCGCACGCGGCGGCATGACATACATGCAGCGGGGCTGGGGTCTGCAGAACGTGCTGAGCGCCAGGGGCGAGTTCCATGCCGGCAGCTTCCGCCACCGCGCCATGGCCGGGCTGGACATGAACTACCAGCGCGATCATCGCGACATCGGCAGCTGGACCGGCCGCCTGAACAACCAGACCATCGTCGACCCGGTGTTCGACGCCAGCAAGAATGTGAGCGTCAACTACGTGGCCACGCGCGACGCCAACTCCACCAATGTCGGCGTATTCCTGAACGACCGTTTCTGGCTGACAGACCAGGTCTCGCTGCTCGGCAGCCTGCGCTGGGACTACTTCCGCAGCGAATATGAGACCAGCGCCTCGACGGCGGGCGGCACGGCGGATTCGAAGAAGCTGAGTCCGGCCATCAGCGCGATCTGGGAGCCGACCCAGGACACCATGTTCTACGCGTCGTTCTCGCGCTCTTACCGGCCCGTGGGCACCGATATCGCACTGGCCGTGGGCGGCGTGCAGACCGAGGTGCCGAAGGCCGGAGCGGCCAACGAGCCGGAGCGGTCGGATACCGTGGAAGTCGGCACCAAGCTGGACTTCCTCGACAAGCGCCTGGGCGTGACCGGGGCGTTGTTCCAGATCCGGAAATCCAACGCCTACACGGTCGACCCCGTGACAGGCGCGGTTGCCAACGGCTTCTCCGACAGCGGCGAGGGCCGGCGCATACGCGGTGCCGAGCTGGGACTGACGGGCCGGATCACCACGAACTGGTCGGCCAATCTGGCCTATGCGTACCTGGATGGCGAGGTGACAGCGGCCGCCAGGCCGGCGCTGGTGGGCAAGGTGGCGCCCGGCGTACCGCACCACAACCTGACGCTGTGGACAGCGTATGACATCCCGCACGCGCTCGTGCCATTGCCCGGCAAGCTGACGCTGGGCGGCGGCGTGCGGTACGCGTCCGGCTATTGGGCGAATTCCGAAAACACGGGCCGCGTGCCCGACACCTTCTCGCTCGATGCCATGCTGGCCTACCAGCAGGGCAGGTTCCGGGCGTCGCTCAACGGCTACAACCTCACCAACAGCCTGAACTATGCATCGGCGTTCAACGCAACACGGGCGGTGCCGGCCTCTGGCCGCACCGTGCTGTTCAACGTCGGCGTGACGTTCTGATCCTGCCGCAACCGGGCCAGCCCCCTCGCGGGGCTGGCCGTCCTCCCCGAGAATCCCCACCATGCTGATCCGGATCCCCGATGTCCTGACTCCCGACGAAGTCCGCACGCTCAGGCAGCGCCTGGAGGCGTCGTCCTGGGTGGATGGCCGCGTCACGGCCGGCGACCTGGCCGCGCAGTCCAAGGCCAACCTGCAACTGCCAACGCATACCGCCGACGCACTGGAACTGGCCGACTTCATCCTGCAGGCGCTGGGCCGTTGCGCGGCCTACCATTCGGCCGCGCTACCGCTGCGGGTACTGCCGCCGATGTTCAACCGCTACGAAGCCGGCATGACGTTCGGCACGCACGTCGACAACGCCATCCGCACCATGCCCGGCACGGGCGGCCTGCGCATGCGCGCCGACGTCTCCAGCACATTGTTCCTGTCGGACCCCGACGAATACGACGGCGGCGAACTGGTCATCGAGGACCTGTTCGGCACGCACACCGTCAAGCTGCCGGCCGGGCATATGGTGGTGTATCCTGCCTCGTCGCTGCATCGTGTCACGCCCGTCACGCGTGGCTGCCGCTGGGCCTCGTTCTTCTGGGCCCAGTCGATGGTCAAGGACAACGGCATGCGCACCACGCTGCACGACCTCGACATGACGATCATCGGCATCCGCACGCGCCTTGGCGACGGCGACGACGCGGTGCTGTCTCTGGTCAACCACTATCACAACCTGCTGCGGCGCTGGGCCGAGCTTTGACGATGATTCCTGCCGATACCGTTTCCGTGCGCGACTACGAGCGCCGCTTCCACGAGTGCGTGCATCCGGCTGTTGCCGGGTATATCGCCGGATATGGGGCCGACGGCATCACCCAGCGCGACAACCAGTCGGCCTTCGAGCGCATCCGCCTCATGCCGCGCGCCATGGTCGACATGTCGCAGGCGTCGGCACGCTCGGAACTGTTCGGCCAGGAACTCGACTATCCGCTGCTGATCGCCCCCACCGCCTATCACAAGCTCGTGCATCCCGATGGCGAACTGGCTACGGTACATGCGGCATCGCTGACGCGTACATGGATGACGGTCAGCACGCAGGCCAGCGTATCGCTGGAGGACATCGCCCGCACCTCCACCACGACGCTGTGGTTCCAGCTCTACCTGCAGCCGCGCCGCGAAGACACCCTGACCCTGTTGCGCCGCGCCGAGCAGGCCGGCTACCGGGCCATCGTGCTGACGATCGATGCCGTGGTCAATGGCATCCGCAATGTCGAGCAGCGCGCCGGATTCCGGCTGCCCGATGGCGTCAGGGCCGTCAACCTGGCGGACTTGCCACCCCAGGAGGCCCACGATGCCAGCCACGGCAGCCCCGTGTTCCGGAGCATGCTGCGCCACGCGCCGACCTGGCAGGATGTGGCATGGCTGTGCGGTCAGACGCCGCTGCCGGTGCTGGTCAAGGGGATGCTCAATCCGGCCGACGTACGGCCGGCGCTCGATGCCGGGGTGGCAGGCATCATCGTCTCGAACCATGGCGGGCGCACGCTGGACACCGTGCCGGCCACCATCGACGCACTGCCGGCCGTGGCGCAGGCTGTCAACGGTGCGGTGCCGATCCTGCTCGATGGCGGCATCCGGCGCGGCACCGATATTGTCAAGGCCATCGCGCTGGGCGCCAGGGCGGTACTGATCGGCCAGCCGATCCTGCACGCGCTGGCGGTGGGCGGCATGCCCGGCGTGGCGCATATGCTGACGATGTTGCAGACGGAACTGGAAGTGTCGATGGCACTGCTGGGCTGTCCGCGTCTCGACGCGCTCGACAGCGCTGCCATCCAGCTACGATAGGCGAGGCCGTGGCCGAGCGTGCCGGTGCCGGCATCGGCTCGCTCCGGCAGTACTTCATCGGCAGGGCTGCGGCGAGATGGTCTCCGATGCGCTGCAAGCCCTGTTCACCGCCATCGTGCGCCGCATGGTGTCCGATCCCACGCAGGCCGACCTGGTGCTTCTTCGGCCGCACGCCGGCCGTGCTTCAGTTTCCGGCCGGTGCTGCCGTTATACCTATCGGGCACATGTCACCCGCGCATCCGCTGCCCATCGCATGCGGCGATGCGCGCCTGATCTAGCTGAACGGAGCCAGTAGTGAGTATTGACAGCATCATGTCGAAACAGGTAGCCACCGTGGTCTTCGATGACACGTTGGCAACGGTAAAAGACATTTTTGACGCCGCGAGTTTCCACCATCTGCTGGTGGTGGAAGACGGCAGGTTGCACGGAGTGGTGTCGGATCGCGACCTGCTGCGGGCCATGAGTCCCTTTATCGGCAGCAACGTGGAATCCGCCAGGGATCTCAATACGCTGAACCGGCGCGTGCACCAGATCATGTCCCGCCAGCCGATCACGCTGCGCCCGGAAGCCGCCATCGCCGATGCGATCGACCTGTTTCTGACCCACCAGGTGTCGTGCATTCCCATCGTGGACGAGTGTTTCCGGCCGGTCGGCATCGTGAGCTGGCGCGATATCCTGCGCGCACTGCGCCCCGAGACCCCGCAGGCCGCTGACGGTACTGAGGGTGCTGACGCAGCAGAGGCTGCGGCCGGCGCGGCCTGACCCTTGCGCCTGCGCGCCGGCCGCGCCTAAGCGGCGGTCGCGTACAACGGCAGGGCCACGGTCACCGTGGTCTGTCCATCGCCCGACGCGGCGGCAATGGTGCCGCCATGCAGTTCGACGATCGACCGGCAGATGGCAAGCCCGATCCCCATGCCATCGTCCTTGGTACTGAAGAACGGCTCGAAGATCCGGGCCAGTTGGTCGGGTTCGATACCACGGCCATTGTCGATGACCTCGATCACGGCCATGCCGTCGCCGCGGTGTCGCGTACGCAACGTCACGCGGGCGCCGCCCGCCGGGCCGTCGCGCCTGGCCTCCACCGCATTGAGCAACAGGTTGAGCATGACCTGCTGGATCTGCACGCGGTCGCCATGCACCGGCGGCAACGACGCGTCGAGATCGAGCCGGAGGTCCACGCAGGCGACACTGATCCGGCAATCGGCCAGCGGCAGCACCTCGTGCAACGCATCGTCCAGGCGGAAGGGCTGGGGCGGCAGCGGCTCGCGCCGCATCAGCGCGCGCAGGCTGCGGATCACGCGCTCGGCGCGCTCGGATTGTTCCTGGATGCGGCGGATGCCTTCGCTGACTTCGCCGGCCATCGGCGCATCGCGCTTCATCCAGCGCTCGATGGTGCCGGCCTCGATGCGAATGGCGGTCAGCGGCTGGCGGATTTCATGCGCGATCGACGCGGCCAGCGTGCCCAGCGTAGCCACGCGCGACAGATGCACCATCTGCTCCTGCAGGCACTGGACGATTGCCGTCTCGGTGCGGCACGCGCCGGCGTCGGGGCCGGCACCGCTGAGATTTTCCTGAATACGCCGTTCGATGGCCTGCGCGACGTCGCGCACCATGCGGATGGCGTCCAGCTGGAATGCCGCCCCCGCGGGCGGGTCGCTTTGTGGTGCCACGGCGGCGTCTCCAGTTGGCAACAATGAAACACCGCAAGCGGCCAGAGGACCGGAAGCTTGTGGCTTCCGGCGGCGCGCCATGCGGCAGTCAGACGCAATCTACGGCATGCCCGGGGAATTGACTTGTCGATTTGTGCCGCGCCTGGAACGTCTGTGCGCTGAATTGCCGCGTTATCAGTGACCGTCATGCCGCTTTTCCGGCTTCGATCCCGCCATGCGGGTGGGCAACCCTAGCCGAGATGGCGGCGACGCCAGACGCCGGGCGCCATACCCATGTGCCGGGCGAATACGCGCGTGAAGTGGCTCTGGTCGGAAAAGCCGCAAACCACGGCCACCTGCGCCAGTGGCACACCGGCATCCTGCAGCAACGCGCAGGCGCGCACCAGCCGCTGGGCCATCAGCCATTGATAGGGGGTCTGCCCGGTGGTATCGCGAAAGGCGCGCGTGAAATGGCTGCGCGACAGCTGGCAGGCGTCGGCCACCTCGGCAATCGACAGGTCGCCGTCGATCCTGGCGGCCAGCAGTTCCTTGGCCCGCGCCACGCTGCGCGGCGACAGCAGGCGGTTGACCTTGCGCGATGCCACCGGCTCCTCGCCATACTGGCCTACCAGGTGCACGCCGATGGTCAGGCTCAACTGGTCGACAAACAGCCGACAGGCATGCTCGGGATGACTCAGCGCGGGCACCATCGCCTGGGCCAGGTGCGCCAGCACGGGGTCGGGCTGGCCGGCCGTATCGCGCAGCGCGCGTTGGCGGGTGCGACCCAGTTCGCTGCTGGTGCGCTCGATAAAGCTGCGCGGCAGCTCCATCAGGATGAAATCGAAACGGGTCTGGTAGTCGGCCTTGTAGTCTTCGGACAGGCTGCGGACGTAGATATCGCCGGCCGCGAAATCGTGCGTGCGCGCGTGCTGCCCGGCGATGATGCGGCGGCGGTGGCCGGCCTGCAGGGCGATGCCCGCGACAAACCCGCGTTCGGCCGCCGGCATGGCGATCTGGCCCGACTGCAGGCGCGAGCTTTTGCGATAGAACTGGATGTCGCTGCCGGCCAGGGCCTGGTCGGCGCCGAGCTTGTCCGCGGAGCAGCCGAACGTATCGACCAGTCCTGACGGTCCCTTCGGGGCGGAGGTGGTTTGGGTAGTCGGCATGGCGAAAGTCCGCGAAGAATTACGATGATGCTGCCTGATTCTTACCAGATCCTTGCAGAAACAGGCCGGCGCAGCATAGCACGCAGACCCCGCCCGCCGCATGGCGCTACCGCAGGCTATCGCACGCTTCCGGGGCGCCGTGCCACCGCCCACAAAATATCTGACGCTTCGCGCCGCCTCCAGTAAAGTAGATCTTTCCCCGGCCGGTGTGATCCCTCCCTCATGAAACCCTACGTGCGCGTGGAGGACCGCCACGCCTTCGACACCATCATCGACGCGCGCTCGCCGGCCGAGTTCGAGATTGACCATATTCCGGGAGCGATCAACTGCCCCGTGCTCGACAACGAGGAGCGGCGCATCGTCGGCACGCTGTACAAGCAGTCCGGCGCCTTCGAGGCCCGGCGGGTTGGCGGCGCCATGGTGGCCGCCAACCTGGCCCGCCATCTGGGCGAGCAGTTTTCCGACCGGCCGCAGGGCTGGCGGCCGCTGGTCTACTGCTGGCGCGGCGGGCTGCGCAGCGGTTCGATGACCACCTGGATGCGCATGGTGGGCTGGGACGCCCAGCAGCTGGCCGGCGGCTACAAGTCATGGCGGCGTCATGTCATCGCCACACTCGAAGCCCTGGCACCCCAACTGCCGCTGGTGGTGATCTGCGGCGCCACCGGCAGCGGCAAGACGCGCGTGCTGCAGGCGCTGGCGGCGCACGGCGAGCAGGTGGTCGATATCGAAGGCCTGGCCCGGCACAAGGGATCGCTGCTGGGCGCGCTGCCGGACGTGCGGCAGCCCTCGCAGACCGCCTTCGAGACGGCGCTGGCCGATGCCATCGAACAAATCGACCTGTCCCGTCCGCTGTTTGTCGAAGGCGAAGGGGCGCGCATCGGCCAGCTCAACCTGCCGGTGCCGCTGGTGGCCCGCATGCGCGACAGCCTTTGCCTGGAAATCGAGGTGCCGATGCCGGCGCGGCTGGCCTTCCTGTTGCGGGACTATGCCTATCTGGGCGACCGGCCCGAATGGCTGGCCGAACAGCTCGGGCGGCTCAAGGCGCTGCACGGCAAGACCACCATCGACGCCTGGCAAGCCATGGCGCGTGCCCGCGACCTGCCCGACCTGTTCGCCGAACTGGCTGCCCGGCACTACGACCCGTCCTATGCGCGGTCGCAACGCAAGCACTTCCATCGATGGGATGACCGCATGACCGTCACGGCTGACAGCCTGTCGGCCGAAGGTATCGAGGCACTGGCCGCGGTCATTGCCGAGCGGGTCAAGGCGCGCTGGCCGGGGTAGGCCCCGTCAGATATTGTGTTTGCATCACACCGCGCCACCACTGGTGACCCGGAACGAATGATGCGAGTCCTCGCCCACAACGGCCTCGCCGCCTCCGCGAAACACGCCATCGCGTGGTCGCGAATGGTGCGGCGCACCGGGCAAGGGAATGCGTCGGCCGCCACCGGTCCCACATGGCACGTGAAAAGCGGCCTCAGGCGCTACTCCGGGTGGACGTCCCGGATCCGCATGATGGTCTGGCGTGACACCTTGAAGTTGCGCGCCAGTTCGCTGACCGACGTGCCCCGGCGCAATGCCGCGCGGATTTCATCGTGCACGTTGGACGCCAGCGCGGGGCGCCGGCCCAGCCGGCTGCCGCGCTCCACGGCCTGCTCGGCGCTGGCCTTCATCCGGGCGCTGCGCGTGTCGCGCTCCATGCCTTCGACGGCCTGCAGTGTCCGGAATGCCGTGGAAGTGTCGTCGGTCAGCAGCGCGTCGCCGGTTTCGATGCAGTGCAGTTTCACGCCCAGTGCCCGGAACCGCTCCACCGTGGCGACCACATCGCGCACGGAGCTGCCAAGGCTGCAGAGCCGCAGCGTCGCCACCACATCGCCTGCACGCAGCCGCCGCAGCAGTTGCTGCATGCGCGGACGATCCAGCGCGGCAATCGAGGCCGGGCTGCACTCCCACCATGCCTGACCGAAATCCACCACATATCCCGCGGCGTCGAAGCTGACGCATTCGCCTTCGAACTCGCGAAGGGTGGAGGCCTGGTTGGTGTAGACGTGGGTCGAGGGCATGGGGGCGGCTCGTTACCGATGACGTGATCGATAGTGAGTGCAAGCATAGCAGGGATGTCCTGAAACCCGGACATTCCGGACAACGCTGCAATGTACCGTCGGGGGGCGACCTACCTGCCATTTTCTGGACAGGCAGTCGATTGCCGCACTGCGCGAGACCGTCGATGCACTACGCCGGCATCGTCGTTTCGTACTTGAAGCCATGCCGGCCGAACTGCTGGACGCAGCGGCGCACCCCGGTGGTGCGCCGGCCGTCAGGCAAGCCGAACGCTCAGGAGCGTGGACAGCAGGTCGTCCACCATGACGGGCTTGGGCAGATGTGCGTCGAATCCGGCCTGCAGCGCCGCGCTCACGTTGCTTTCGGCGGGGTGGAGAATACGGTGGCGCTGCCGGGGATATGGCGGGAGATCGGCGGCGCCTGATCAGTCCTGGCAACGCCGGCATTACGTCTTGCTCTCGGGCGGATGGCGTCCGGCAGACGCCCATCCGGGTTCTTACTGCTTTGCGCCGTCGGTGTACGGGTCGGGCTTGCCGGTCCGGGCACCATCCAGATACGGGTCGGGCTTGCCGGCCTTGGCGCCATCGGTGTACGGGTCCGGCTTTCGGGGGGCCAGGTCCGTGCGGGTCGACGTCTTGGCGCCGCCCGCGTACGGGTCGAACTTGTCGGCCTTTGCACCGTCCAGGTACGGGTCGGGCTTGCCGACCTTGGCACCATCGGTATAGGGGTCGACTTTCCGGAGCGTGCGCCCGGAATTCGCTTGCGCGTGGGCCAGTTGCACAGCACCCAGCGCCGTCAGCGCGGCAACGACCAGCATCGGTACGGTCTTCTTCAGCATCATCATCCTCCTCTCTCTCTCTCTCTAACAAGGGCCGGACAGGGGCGTCCGGCCGGAAACGGAAAATCCGGAAACACAAACAGGGAAAGGCCGCATGGCGGCGCCGCTGAAGCTTGAACGGTGTTGGCGCGGCACGTTGCCGAAATCGCCCGTATTTTTTGCATTGGCACGATGAATCGGTGCCACGGTGCGATGCCGGGCTGGCGGGACACGCGCAACTACGGCGCGAGTCGCGTGAACACGTAGTCGCGATTCTTGACGAGCGAGGCGTGGCAGGCAAAACAGGTCTGGTGCTGCGCCAGATCGGCGGGCTTGCCGTCGATAAAGCGCCCGTAGCCCCAGCCGCCCGATGCGGCGTACTTCTTCGAATCCTTGACCATGACCTGCACGGTGGTGGCGTGCCCAGGCACCAGTGCGGACTTGAACTCGGGCGATTGCGTGTATTTCCACGCCAGCTTGACCAGCACCGCGCCATCGGGGAACGGCAGCTCGCCGCGCTTGTACGCATCGATGGCGACCTTGTTGCCCACCACGGTGCGCAGTTCGTTCAGTGGCTCGCCTTCAAGGGCGGGGGCAACCAGTTGCCAGTTGCGGTAACCCTCCGGCAGCGTCACGCCGTAGATGGGCGACGCATCGGGATTGGCAGGGCTCGGCGTGGCAGCGGGCCCGGGGCTGGCCACGGACTGCCCGGCGGCAACGGCGGCCCCCGCCAGCAGGACGGTTGCGGCCGCAGTCAGGGCTACGACGGACATCGACTTCATGGTGGCTCCGCGAGTTCGGTGATCGGGAGTCCATTAGGCGACGAGGACGTATCGCGGGTGTGTCACCGCATGGCGTCCCCGTATCACCGTGCTTCAGTCGTCCGGCCTGATACGTAGTGATACAAAATCCTGCTGCTTCGGTGCGACGTTACTCGCTGGCGGGTTGCCCTTCCAGAGAGGCGCCCCTGGTCTCCGGCAGCAACAGCACCGTCAGCAGCACCACGCCGTAGGCCGCGCCCGAGAAGATGGTGATGGCCGTGGCAAGGCTGACGGAGTGGCTCAGTATCCCGACCAGTCCCGGAAACAGCGCGCCGATGCCGCGGCCGAAGTTGTAGGTAAAGCTCTGGCCGTTCGCGCGCGATTCCGACGGATACAGTTCCGTCAGGTAGGCGCCTACGCCGCTGAAGATGCCGCATGACGAGAAGCCCAGCGGAAAGCCCAGCCACAGCATCTGCTGGTTCGACAGCGGAAGCGTCAGGTACAGGTACACCGACACCATCGACAGCACCGAGAACATCATGAAGTTGCGCCGCCGGCCCCAATAGTCGGCCAGGTACGCACCCACGACATAGCCGCAGAACGAGCCCGCGATGATCACGAACAGATAGGCGCCTGTATCGAATACCGACAGATGCCGCTCGATCCGCAGATACGCGGGCAACCAGGTGGACATCGCATAGAAGCCGCCCTGGATGCCGGTACACAGCAGCGCGCCCAGCACCGTGCGGCGCAACAGCGACGGGGCGAAGATCGCCCATACCGAGACCCGTCCGCCCTTCTCCCGCCTGGCAGAATCAGCAACGAAGACCTGCGGTTCCGGCACATGCCTGCGCACGTAGAGAACCAGCAGCGCCGGCAGGATGCCCACCCAGAACAGGCTGCGCCACGCAATGGACTCGGGCAGCAATGTGAATGCGATGCTGTAGAGAATGGCCGCGATACCCCAGCCTATCGCCCAGCCGCTCTGTACCAGCCCAACCGCTTTCCCGCGGTGTTGCGGTGCGATGATTTCACCGATCAGCACCGCGCCAACCGCCCATTCGCCGCCGAAGCCCAGCCCCTGCAGCGCGCGCAACACGAAAATCTGCTCGAAGTTCTGCGCAAAACCGATCGCCAGCGTGCAGAACGAGAACCAGAGAATGGTCCACTGCAGCACCCTGACGCGCCCGTAGCGGTCGGCCAGCATGCCGGCAATCCAGCCGCCGATCGACGAGAAGATCAGGGTAACGGTGCCCAGCAGCCCGGCCTTGCCGCGATCCAGCCCCCATAGATCGATCAGGGATGCCAGCACGAAGCTGAACACCATGAAGTCGAATGCATCGGTCGCCCAGCCGGCAAAAGACGCCTTGAAAGCGCGCTTGCCGTCGGGGCCGAGTTCCGCATACCAGCCGGGAAGCCATGCACCCGGTAACGAGGTTTGACTTATTTTATTGGTTGTTGTCATCGTTAAATGCCGTTCTGAAGTACTGCCTGGGGCGACCGGTGATGATACAGCCCGGCAATCAATTCGACACGGCAATCACCGATGGGCCCGCTCCACCTGCGAAGGCGGACCAGGAAGGCGTTCGGCAAAAGCAAATGCCGGGCGAGGCGCCCGGCATTTATCTGGAAGAAGCGAGGGTGCGGGCGCGTTCGGGCACGGCAAGCCCGAACGCGTTGCCGTCACAGGGGCAACGACAGGCGCGCTTCGAGCCCGCCCTCGTGCCGGTTCCGCAGTGCCAGGTCGCCGCGAATGGCCTGGGCCAGCCGGCGGGCGATGGCCAGGCCCAGCCCGCTGCCCGGCCCGCGTGCAGCGGTTTCAGGCGATCGATACCAGGGCATGAACACGGCGTCCAGCTCAGCGGGGGCAATGCCCGGTCCCGAATCGAGCACGGCCAGGTGCAGGCGCCCGCCTTCGGCGCGCACCCGCACGCGGACGTTGTCGCCATAGCGGAAGGCGTTGTCGACCAGATTGACCAGGATGCGGCGCAGCGCGTGCGGACACGTGACCAATGGCCGCCCCACCAGCCCGTCCAGCGACAGCGTGCAACCCGCATCGCGATAGTTCTGCACCAGCACCGCCAGCATGCCGTCGGCGTCGACCTTCCGCAGCTTCTGCGCCAATCCGCTCTGCATGCGGGCGCAAGCCAGCCCGGCCTCGGCAAGTTCGCGCATCTCGTCCAGATCGCGCTCCATCGCGGCGCGCAGCGACGCATCCTCGATCAGGTCGCAACGCAGCACCATGCGCGTCAGCGGCGTGCGCAGGTCGTGAACGCACGATGCCTGCATCGTCAGCCATTCCGACTCGCGCTCGGCACACCGGCGCCGGGCGTCGTTGATCGCGCGAATCAGCTGGTTTATCGGGGAAGCGCCCATCTCGGGCAATGGCTCGTTTCGTCCGGGCTCCGCGCCGGACAACTGCTCCAGTTGCACGGCCAGCGCCGCCACGGCGGCACCCAGCCTGAGCATGCGTTGGACGCAGACCGCCACGATCAGCCCCGCGCCGGCGCCAAAGAACAGCAAGGCAGTCAGCGGGATACCGGTGCGAGGCATCGCGGCGGCAGCGGAACCACTGGCACCCGGCCACTCCGCCGCAAGCAGCAGGAGCAGCATGGCCAGCGCCACCGCGTACCACATTCGCCCGATGCGCGACCAGTGACCGCTCCACAGGGCAATTGCTGCCCGGTTGGTCCGGCCCGCATACACGGAAGACTGGGAAGAAACGTTTGGTGGCGCAGCCGTGTCCATGGTCATGGTCATTCTCCGATTGCCGCTTCTCCGAACGGCGCGGCCGAATGACACCATGGTTTGCGTGCAACGCACCATCAGCCCGGCAGGTGAGTGCCCCTATACCGGCATTTGCGCCGGCATTTACAAAATGAAGATTGGCTAAATGGTGTCGTAGGCGGACTGACGATCTGGAACGATGACGCATACCACCATAGGCAGGCAGTCATACGAAGGTATGGTCATGCCGGCCATCGCTGGCCAATGCAGTTCCTATGGCACGGGATCGATGCGAAGTGCCGGCGCAGCATTTCGTTGCGATGCATCACAACGTGCGCCTTTGCCGCCTGCATTTCATACAGGGAACACTACATGAGCGAACGGATCATACCCGGCACTTTCCCGATCCGCAATATGCAGATGTTTCCCGCTTTGTTTTCAATGGTTTGCGGCGCGCCGATGGCACGGCATCCGCCACGCAACATGCCCTCGCCAGGCGTTTCGCATCTGTCGTCCGAACGCTGGAAGCGCTTCCATCATTAATGGAACCCTCACTACACGAGTTCCCGGCAAGCACCGGGCTGCCGTCAGCCTGGTGCTTGCTCGGCTTAATTGATGATCGGGTTCTTCTTCTGCATATCGTCCTGAATCATCTTTGACCAGGCGGCGCCCACCTGGCGCTCGGTCACGTAGCCGCGCTTGCGGGTGTCGATCTTGTCGAAACGCTTGTAGACCTCCGGCATCCCGACGCGGGCCTCTTCGCGGGTCAGTTTGCCGTCGTGATCGGTGTCCGCGGCCTTGAACCGTTCCATGAACCACTTCTTGCGATCGCCCGGCGTCATCCCCTGGGGCGGCTGCGGTACCTCATTGACATCGGTAGTGACGGGCGGCGCCACCGGCGCCATGGGTTGCGAAGCCTGTGCGTTGGCCAAACCGCTGGCAAGGCTGATCGACAAGGCGAAGGCAGCAACAAGGCAGTTCATTCGGTCCATTTTTTCTCCTCGACTTTTCGTTTTTGCGATGATGGTCCGGCGGCTGTAACGGAGCAATTCCGGGACAGCGAAACCCGCGCGGCTATCCTTCCAAGTATTGGCGAAAAATCGGCCGGCCATTTGACATTTTGGGACCGTCGTTTGATGCCTCGGGACATCGCAAGGGAAAACCCCTCCCCGCCATGTGATTTGGCAACGGCCTGCGGATTGCGGCAACGGCCCTGCCCCGCCGGTCCCACGATTTTTCTCGACCCTTCGGCAACGCCTGATTGTCGTCGCGGCCCATGCCGGCAAACCATCGTATAGCGCCACCATGGTGATGGTCTGATAGGCGAGGCCCACGTCGCTGCCTAACCTTGATTCACGGTCCACGTGCTTCAGTCTCCTGACCCGCGCACCGGACTGCCCAATCAAGGAAAAAGGGAATTCATCATGACTGACCTGACCAGGCGAAAGGTAATGATCGGCGCGGCAACCACCGCGTTTGCAGCGGCAGCAGCATCGGCGCACGCCGCATCGTTCGGCAATCCCGACCGTCCGCCCGAAGGCGCGATCAACGCGCGCAACCGGCAGGGGTTGACCGATCCTGGCCCGCGCAACGATGCCCTGGCACAGCAGTTTCCGTCGTTCCAGGATGCGCCCGCCACCGACGTCAACGGCATGCCGCAATTCTGGTCATCGTTCAACAATGCCCACAAGCGGATCCAGGACGGTGGATGGGCGCGCGAGGTCACGCAGGAGGACTTTGCCATCTCCAAAGACATCTCGGGCGTGAACATGCGGCTGTCGGCCGGGGGCATTCGCGAGATGCACTGGCACCAGCAGGCCGAATGGGCCATCATGCTCGACGGCAAGTGCCGCATCACGACGCTCGACGAGGAAGGCCGCGCCTCGGTGCAGGACGTCAAGGCCGGCGACCTCTGGTACTTCCCGCCGGGCCTGCCTCATTCGCTGCAGGGTGCGGGCGCCACCGGTGCGGAATTCCTGATCGCGTTCGATAACGGCATGGCATCGGAATTCAACACGCTGCTGGTGACCGACTGGATCGCGCACACGCCGCCGGACGTGCTGGCCACCAACTTTGGTGTGCCTGCCGAGTCGTTCAGGAATATTCCCGTCGATAACCTCTGGATCTTCCAGGGCAAGGAACCCGGCCCGCTCGCTGCCGCGCAGCGCGCCTCGGCTTCGAAGAAAGGCCCGCCCGCCGTGCCAGTGACATTCTCGCTGTCGGACTCCACGCCGGCGCGCAAGACGCGCAGCGGACGTGTGCAGATTGCCGACAGCCGGAATTTCCAGATCTCGCAGAACATTGCAGCGGCGCTGGTCACCGTCCACCCGGGCGGCCTGCGTGAACTGCACTGGCACCCGAACGCCGATGAATGGCAGTACTACATCCGGGGCAAGGGCCGCATGACGGTGTTCGACACGGGCCCCAAGGCGATGACTGCCGACTTCAATGCCGGCGATATCGGCTACGTGAAGAAGGGGCTGGGCCACTACGTGCAGAACGTTGGCAACACGGACCTGATCATGGTCGAGGTCTTCAAGGCCGACCACTTCGCAGAGGTCTCGCTGTCAGACTGGCTCGCGCACACGCCACCCGAGATGGTCATGCAGACGCTGAACATCAGCGCCGAGACTCTGGCGCAGTTCCCGCGTGACCGCCCCGACATCGTGCCGACATGAACGCGGGGGCGGGCCCAGCGTCGCCCAGAACAGCTAGGGCGTGGGCTTGACGATGATCTTGCCAATGACGCGGCCGGACTCCTGAGCCTCGTGCGCTTCGACGATGGCATCCAGCGACACCTGCATGCCTATCGTCGGCGCATAGGCGCCATCCGCGAGACATTGGCTGATCGCCGAAACGGCTGCGGACTTTGCCGCCTCGGGCACGGTGTAGATATAGACGAACCGGAATGTGCAGCCGCCAATCATGGCCTTCAGCAAAGGCAGCGGCAAGTGATCGCTGGCAGCCGCCACGGCATAGGCGCTGATGATGCCGCCGTTGGCCAGGCAGCCCATATCGACGTCGAGATTGTCTTGCAGGCTGACGTCCACGATCCTGTCGACGCCCTTCTGCCTGGTTTCGGACATCACGATCGCCGGCACATCCTGCGACCATCGATCGATAACGATGTCCGCTCCCGCGCGTCGCGCGGCATCCGCCTGGGCGGGCGTTGAGACGGTGGCCGCCACCCAGGCGCCGGCCCATTTCGCCAGCAGGATGGCTGCAGTCCCGACCGCCCCCGCCCCCCCGTGGACCAGAATGGCCTGCCCCTTGATGTCGCCGTCCGCGAACAGGCAGCGATGCGCGGTCAGCGCAGGCACGCCCAGACAGGCGCCGACTTCGAACGATACGTTGTCGGGCAGCGGAACGGCTTGCCTGGCCGGAACGACGGCGTGGTCCGCCGCGGTGCCAAAGGCGCGACGATACTGTGTTTCGAACAGCCATACCCGTTCGCCGATGCGTGCCGGTGCCACGTCGGCACCCACCGCGTCGATCACGCCAGCACCGTCCTGATGCGGAATGACCAGAGGAAATGCGGCCGGGCCAGAAAAGCCGGTACGCGCCTTGATATCGCTAGGGTTCAGGCCAGACGCATGGATCCGCACCCGAACTTCGCCAGGCCCGGGCAATGGAATTGGAAACTCGCCGAGCTTCAGCACGTCGGATGCCTTGCCCTGCCGTTCGTAATAGGCCGCCTTCATCAATCTCGCTCCTTGAACAAGCGCCGTCGGCTCCAATCGACGACCAGCGCAACAAAGCCCGGACTATCGGCGGTTGACCGCTTTTCCACAAGAAGGCACAACTTTGATATATAGGGATAAAAAGTATCCTATTGGGAGCAGGCATGACCTCTTCGGCTACCGCGTATCAGTGCTCGGTCGCGGCAACGGTCGACGTCGCGGGCGGCAAATGGAAGCCCTTGATCGTCCACTATCTGATGAATGGCACCAAGCGGTTCGGCGAATTGCAGCGCCTGATCGGAAATGTCACGCAGCGCTCGCTGACGCTGCAGCTTCGCGAGCTTGAATCGGACGGCATCGTGACCCGCGAGGTTTTCGCGGAAGTGCCTCCGCGTGTCGAATACTCGTTGACCGAGTTCGGCACCACGCTGGCGCCCGTGCTGGCGGAGATGAAGAAATGGGGCGACGCCTATATTGAACGGCTGGAGCAAACGGCGCGTCGCTAGACACAGGGGAACACCCATGAAACCTTTGCTGGCCGGCGGATGCCTTTGCGGTGCTGTCCGTTACGCGGTGGACGATGAATTTGTCTATGCGTTGAACTGCCACTGTTCGAATTGCCGCCGCGCGACGGGGTCGGCATTCAAACCCTTCGCCGGGATCGAACGCGGCAAACTGCGTATCACCCAAGGCGAAGGCAACATATCGATCTTCGGCGACGCGCAGGCATCGCACGACGTGCACTGCAAGACTTGCGGAAGCCTTATGTTCTCGGTGGTTCGCGATGGCAAATACGTGCACGTCACCCTGGGAACGCTGGCAGACACACCCGCGATTCGCCCCACCGCCCATATCTTCGTGGGCTCAAAGGCGCCGTGGTACGCCATCACCGACCAGTTGCCACAGTACGACGAACTCGATTAGGCGGCAGGTTCCAGGCCAACAGCGGGGCCAACAGCGGGGTCCACGCCAGGACCGAAAGCAGCTCCAACCGCGGCGTGACGGAAAAGATACGTTTCGAACCCGACGTCCGTACGGCAGATGGCGGGAATAAATCCTACCCTTCAATGGTTAACGGTATAAACGGCGCGCACTTCGCCAGCCAGGCAAGGCGACGCGAAGTGCAAGCGCCGGGGATCGAGAAAGCCAAGCAGGGGACACATCATGAACGGGTGCAGGTTTCGCAGGATCGCCCTGGCATTGCTGGCGGGAGCCGCCATGGCAGCCAGCACGCCGACACTGGCCGCCGGCCGTGGCGGGGCCCCGAGCGGTGGCTTCAGCGGAGGCTTCGGCGGGGGCATGCCTGGCGGGAGCCTGCAGGGTCGCAGTTTTCATGGCAACGGCGCCTTTCGTCACGACGGCTTCCGCCATGGCCGTGGGCGCGTCGTGTTTCTTGCGGTAGGCTCGGTGTGGCCTGCCGCGTGGGAGTACCCGTACGACGCCTGGGCATACTACCCAGTCGACTCCGGCTACTCCGGCTACGCCGCTCCCCCGGCGCAGTACGCCGGGAAAAACAGCAAGACCGCCGGCTCTGAAGGGGCGTCGGCAAGCGCCTGGCGATATCGCTGCGACCACCCCGACGGCTATTACCCGAATGTCAGGCACTGCCCCGGCGGCTGGCAAATGGAGCCGGCCCGACCACCTTCCTAGCGGCAGGTCATTCGGGTGGTCGTGGAATTGGTCCCGTGCGTCAGCGCAAGGCACGTCCGGATAGATCACTGTCCATGGCGGGCACACCGCCGTATTGGCAAGCCAGAGAGTCAGGAGCCTCCAAACCAGTTGTAACCCTGGTCCACCCAATAGCCGCCCGGGAATGTGTTGGTCACGAACAGTTCCATGATGTGCTTGGGATTCTTGTAGCCGAGCTTGGTCGGCATCCGCAGCTTCATCGGAAAACCGTACTTTGGCGGCAGGCGCTCGCCGTCGTACGTGAAGGTCAGCAAGGTCTGGGGATGAAGCGCCGTGGCCATGTCGATGCTTTCGTAGTAGTCATCGGCACAACGGAATCCCACGTACTTTGCGGTGGTATCGGCGCCGATGCGCTGCAGGAAGCCGGCAAACGGCGTACCGCCCCATCGCCCGATCGCGCTCCAGCCTTCCACGCAGATATGGCGCGTGATCTGTTCGGCCTTGGGCAGCGCGTAAAGCTCCTCCAGGGTCCAGCTTCTTTTTTCCCGCACCAGCCCGCCAACCTTGAGCCGGAAGTCATCACCGTTTACCACGGTGACTTCATCGATTCCGTAGAACGCATTGAACGGGAAAGGTCGCGTGATGTCCGCCTCGGTATATGTCGGGGCAAGCCGGTTCGGATCGAATAGCCACGCCTGCACGCGGTCGTTCATGCGCGATACCCGCGACAGGAACGTTTCCACCGAGGCATCGTCGGTCAGGCTGCACCCGCCAAGCATGGCCAGCCCGCCAAGTGTGAGGATGCGCTTGCCGAACAGGCGCCGCGACGGTGCGTCGAGTTCGCGCCGCACGTCGATGGCCAGCGACTCGCGGTCGATGGCCATGGGTCTGGAAGATTTGGGGTTCACGACTCATGCTCCAGGTTGGGTCATCGTCCGCGGATCATCGTCAGCAGGCTGCGCGGCACCAGCGCCACCATGACCACGTGCAGCACAACAAAGGCGGCAAGCAGGGACATGGCGCAAAAATGGACCACGCGCGCGAATTCGTAGCCGCCCATCATCTCGCGCAGCAGCGGAAACTGCACGGGCTTCCAGATCGCAATGCCGGACAGCACCAGCACGAGCAGCACCACCATCACCAGCAGATAGGCGAGCTTCTGCACCGCGTTGTAGTGGCTGAGGTCGGCGTGGGACAGGCGCCCGCGCAACGCGGCGCCCAGGTCGTCCAGCACGGCACGCGGCCGCAGTGGAAAGAACTTGCGGGCAAAGCGACCCGTGGCGAGGTTCATCCCCAGATAGAAGATGCCATTGAAGAACAGCAGCCACATGGCCGCGAAATGCCATTGCAGCGCGCCGCCCAGCCATCCGCCCAGCGTGATGTCGCCTGGAAAGCGGAACGGCGGGAATACCGGCGAAGCGTTGTAGATGCGCCAGCCGGACAGCATCATGACCAGGGCCGCCAGCGCATTGAGCCAGTGCGTGATGCGCACCCAGCCCGGCTGGATCTTGCGTGGGGCGACGCGAACGTTGATTGCGTCATGCGAGAGTGCCATTTCGCCCTCCTCCAGAACCTGAAGCCGGGCACCGTGGGCGATTGCATGCCGCCACCGGCGCCTGGCCGAGTTTGCCCAGCGTTACTTGCCCATTCCGCCTGACATGGCATCGCCTTCCTTGCCCATCTTGTCGTGCGACTTCGGCTTGGCCATCTTGTCCTTGGACATCGCGTCCTTCGACATGGTGTCCTTCGCCATGCCGTCCTTGGACATTGCATCCTTCGACATGCTGTCCTTGGCCATCGAATCCTTGGACATCGCGTCCTTGGACATGGCCCCTCCGGTTTGGGCGAATGCTGCCGTGCCACCCATCATGAGCATTGCGGAAACCACGGCGATTGCGATCTTCTTCATGTTCGACTCCTCGTTACCTTGCGTTTGAACCGGGAGCGCCCCGGCCGACGAAACATCGCGCCGCGCCATGACCGGCGGGCACCCGATTCACACGGGATGTGTGCGTCTGGTGAGAAATTCGACGCGGCGGCGCATCCGGTTACAGCGCACGGGAAATTTTTTCTGCGCTGGTTGGAAGTGACAGCGCCGAAGCGCCTTGCAACACACACGATGGCCGCCGCAGCGTAGAATTCGCGCAAATCAACGTAGCCCGTGTAACCAACGCGATCGATGGAGCGAACTGTCGAACAGGATCTGCTGAAACGGCGGGAGTCTCGCCTGCTCGACCTGTTTACAGGTGGGCTGGCCGGCAACCAGGGGGCGTACGCGCAATTCCTGACCGAACTGTCCGCGATGCTGCGCGGCTATTTCCGCAATCGGCTGCCGCAGCAGGCGGGGGAAGTCGAGGACCTGACCCAGGAAGTGCTGCTGGCTGTCCACAACGCGCGGCACACGTACCTGCCGGGACAGCCCCTGACGGCCTGGGTGCATGCCATTGCCCGGTACAAGCTTGCCGATCATTTTCGTGCGCATGGGCGGCAAGATGCGCTGAACGACCCGCTGGACGCAGCGCAGGATGTCGCGGCGGCACCCGACCTGGAGCCGGCGCAGGCAAAGCGCGATCTGAACCTGCTGCTGGACCAGCTACCGGATCGTCAGCGCCTGCCGATCGTGCACGTCAAGCTGGAAGGGTTATCGGTCAGCGAAACCGCGCAGTTGACCGGCATGTCGGAATCGGCGGTAAAGGTGGGCGTGCATCGCGGGCTGAAGGCGCTCGCGGCAAAGATTCGAGGAACACGATGAACACGGACGACCTGATTTCCATGCTAGCCACCGGCGTCGCGCCAGTCGACCGGCACGTGGTCGGCCGCCGTTTCGGCATCGCCATAATGGCAGGGGCAGCCATGGCGCTGCTGCTGCTGTCCATCACGCTGCATTTCCGTGCCGACCTGGCCGAAGTCGCCGTCACGCCACTGTTCTGGGCCAAGGTGGCGTTGCCGTTGTCCCTGCTGCTGGGTGCCTTGTGGATGGTGACGCGGCTGGCGCGTCCCGGCATGGCCACCGGCGCGGGCTGGCCCTGCATTTCAGTGCCGTTCGCCGCCGTCTGGCTCGGTGCGGCCTATGTGCTGGCCGGCACGCCGGCTGGCGAACGCACTGCGGCAATACTCGGACAAACCTGGCGCGTCTGCCCGTTCGCAATTGCCATGCTGTCCGTGCCCGTGTTTATCGCCATCTTCTGGGCCTTGCGCGGGCTGGCGCCAACGCGGCTGCGGCTGGCAGGCGCCATGGGCGGCCTGCTGTCTGGCGCGCTCGCCACGCTGGTCTACTGCCTGCACTGCCCGGAGATGGGCGTGGCGTTCTGGGGCGTGTGGTACGTCCTCGGCATGCTGGTGCCCACCGCCATCGGCGCGTTGATCGGGCCGCGACTGCTTCGGTGGTAATTGTCCCGCCGACCGCATCTCGTCATTCCTGTCTCGACGCGGACGATCGCACGCGGTCAAAGGTGGGGACGCAATCTGCCATGCACGATGCGCACCGCGACATTGAATCCAGCCCATGAATCCAGCATTACTCCCCATCGCCGGGCCACGGCATGCGACGAATGGCAATTACCACAGCGTGCGGCTATATCGGATGGCCGCGTCGGCAAAATCGCGGTTTGTCATGGCACCGCCTTCCGCACGGCCAGCACTTTCGTGGCTGGTGCGGCTGAACGTGGTGCTCTGGCGGTTGTCCGGCTGGACCGGGCTGCGCAGGAATGGCGATGACAACCGCGCGGTGAGCGGCGATACGCTCGATTTTTGAGTGAGGAACTTGCGCATGACAGACTCCTTGGCTTTCCGCGCGTTCGGGGCGGATAGCGAGAAGCGGCGCGGGCGATGCCGCTACCGTGGCTTGCAGGGGTTCAGGCAAGCCGGCGGCATCGAATGCAGTGGCTTGCTCAGACAGCTAGTGAATATCGACTGGGATCACTGTCCATTTGAGGCATTCCGAAGTAGAGATGGCTGAAGCCTACCCGCCGGATTGCGGGCCGTACACTGAATTGTTCTTCAGGAAGCACCGCCCGACGCAGCCAGGGGGATTCTGACGCGAAACACGGCACCGCCCTCCGGCGCGTTCCCGGCATCGATATGGCCGCCACAAGCATGGATGATCGACTGCGAAAGGGCCAGTCCAAGCCCAACTCCGTCGCTGGCCGAGGCACGCGCATCGGCCCCCCGGAAGAACCGGTCGAACAGGTAGGGCAGCTCTTCCTCGGGGATGCCTGGCCCCTCGTCGCGGACGGACAGCCACGCATCGTCCGCCTCGACATTGCAGTCGACGGTGATCGTGCCGCCCGGGGGCGAGAACTTCAGTGCGTTATCCACGAGATTGGCCAGCACCAGCCCCAGCGCGCCATGCGCCACGCGCACACCGCTCACGGCGCTGGCATGGGCGACGAGTTCGACCTGCCGCTCGTGGGCGGCGCCCTTGGCCCTCAGCAGCGTCTCCGCGACCAGCGCATCCAGCGGCTGTGCATCGGCGGCGAGCCGGCCCTGCACGGCGTCGAAACGCGCCAGCATCAGTAGCTCCTCGATCAGCCGGGTCAGACGACCAACCTCGTCAAGGCATGAACGCAACGTGTCCACGTATTCCTGCCCGTCGCGCGGCCGGCGCAAGGCCACCTCGATCTCGGTGCGCAGCCGCGACAGCGGCGAGCGCAACTCGTGCGATGCATCGGCGGTAAAGCGCCGTTGCCGGTCGAATGCGTGCTCCAGCCGGTCGAGCATTTCGTTCAGCGTATCGACCAGCTGGCCGATCTCGTCCGACGTGCCGGGATGCGGCAGCCGTTCACCAAGGTTGGCATCGCCGATGCGACGTGCCTGGCTGACCACATCCCGGATGGCGGTGAACGCACGCCGCGTCAGCACCATCCCCGCGCCACCCACCGCCGCCAGCAGGGCGACGGCCATCGCGCCGAACAGCAACGTCGCCGATTCCAGTACACGATGCACGTCGTCGAGCGACCCCGCCACCTGGACGATGACGGGCCTGCCGTCGGCGACGGCGCGAAACGACACCATGCGCAATGGTTCCTCGCCAAAGTGGGGCAAGGTCTGGAACACTTCCTGTCCGGCGGCCAGTTCGGCCAGTAGTTGGGGGGGCGCGGGCAGGCTGGATTCGCCAAGGTTCGCGCTGCGCGCCAATACACGCCCCTGTCCGTCGATAATCTGCACGAGCCGGTCCAGGCGGACCAGCGAAGGCGGCGCGGTGTCGCCCGGCCGCTCGTGCACCCGGATCGGCTGGTTTCCGCCATCGGCCAGCATGCTGGCCTCGGTTTCCGCCAAGGCCAGCAACGCGGCATCGAGCTGGCCGTGAACCAGCCGCGAGAGCTGCCACCAGGCGGCAAACGCGGTGCAGGCCACGATCACCACGATCACTGCCCAGTGCGTCAGCACCAACCGCTGCCGGAAACTCAACACGTTACTGGACTCCCGCCGCATCGATGCGGAAACCCTGGCCACGCACGGTCTGGATCAGCGCCGGCATTCCGGGCGGGTCCAGTTTGCGGCGCAGGTTCTTCATATGCACGTCGATAAGGTTGTCGATGGCGATCAGGTCCTCATGCCAGATGTGCTCGGCAAGCTGGGCGCGGCTTACCACCGCCCCCGCCCGCTCTACCAGCAGAACCAGAATCGCATATTCCTTCGGAGTCAGCACCAGCCGACCTCCTGCGCGCGTGACAATCCGCCGCTGGGGATCGATGACCAGGTCGCCCAGCGCCAGCGGCACTGGCTGCGCCAACTCGACCCGACGCAGCAACGCGCGGATATGCGCGAGCAGTTCCTCGAAGACGAATGGCTTGGTCAGATAGTCGTCGGCGCCGGTGTCCAGTCCGGCAATACGGTCGACGATGCCATCGCGCGCCGTGAGCATCAGAATCGGTGTACGCACGCCTTGCGCGCGAAGCTCCTGGCAGTAGGCCACGCCGCTCTTGCCCGGCAGCATCCAGTCGAGAACAAGCAGTTGAAAGGCGGTGCCGCTGTAGGCAGCGGCGGCCTCGGCCGAATGGGCGACTTCCACCTCATAGCCCTCTTCCTGCAGACCACGCGCCAGTAACCTGGCCGCCTTCTGGTCATCGTCAACCAACAGGATCCTCATGGGTCCACCTTTCCAGATCGCCGCAGATTCTAGCAGCACACTTGGCGCCGGAACCGTTGAGCTGCCGTCCCTGAAGAAGAATTCAGGGTGTCTCGCGATAGGGCTCGGTACCATTTCCGGCAAGAACCGCATGTGCCGGCTCCATATCTTCCTACGCAACCGCCTCGGAGTAAATCATGATCAACAGGCCGGCCCTTCGCGGGCGTCCTGCCTTCTGGCTCGTCGGACTTGTCGTGCTTGTCCTGATCGGCGCCATCCTGTGGTCGGCGCATGCCAAGGACGCGCAGCCGAAGGACGACGTCACCCCCGCCATCCTGCGCGAAGGCGGTCGGCTGATCGTGCCGGAAAAATCGCCATTGCGTCGCACGCTGGCCGTCGCCACCGCTTCCCGCGAAAGCGTGGCCGCGCCCTTCATGCTGCCCGCCGTGGTCGAGGCCGACCCGGCCAGGATGGTCAAGGTGCTGACACCCCTTGCCGGACGCATCGTCACGCTGAACAAGCAGCTTGGCGACGAAGTGAAGCCGGGCGATGTGCTCTTCACAATTGACTCCGCGGATCTTGCGCAGGCCAACAGCGATGCGGCGAAGGCCAACGCAGCGCTGGCGATGGCCCGGCGCAACCTCGATCGCCAGCGCGAACTGGACAAATCGGATATCGCCGTCCGGCGCGATCTCGAACAGGCCCAGAGCGACTACGACCAGGCCGCCAGCGAAGCCGAACGCGCGCGCGCCCGGCTGGTGCAACTCGGCGCGCGCGGCGCGAGTGCCGCGCCATCGGCAGGCAATCGCCTGCTTACCGTGCGCGCGCCGATCGCGGGTCGCGTGGTAGACCTGGTAGCGGCCCTCGGCGGATATTGGAACGACACGACGGCGCCGCTGATGACCGTTGCCGATCTGTCGCACGTATTCGTAACAGCCAACGCCCAGGAAAAAGACCTCGCCCAGCTTTACGTGGGCCAGTCCGTAACGGTCCGGTTCGACGCCTATCCCGACCCGACGGCTGCCAAGGTCCGGTTCGTCAGCGAGATCCTCGATCCGGATACCCGCACGACCAAGGTTCGCATGCTGTTGGACAACCCCGCCGGCCGGCTCAAGCCTGGCATGTTTGCCCAGGCGACGTTCCTGTCGGAGCCGCATGCGGGCATCGTGGTGCCCATGTCGGCCGTCGTGCAGAGCGGCTTCTACACGCGCGCCTTCGTGGAGATCGCTCCCTGGCAGTTCGAACCCCGCGTCGTCAAGCTCGGCGCGCAACTTGGTGACCGCACGGAAGTGACGTCGGGCCTGGCGGCCGGCGACCGCGTAGTGGTCAAGGAAGGGGTGCTGCTGAATGATTGAGCGCCTGGTCACCCTTTGCTTCAACCGGCGCGGCATCGTCGCGCTGGTTTTCCTGATGGTAGCGTTGTACGGCTGGTATGCATGGAAGCAGCTGCCGCTCGAAGCCTATCCCGACATTGCCGATACCACATCGCAGGTCGTCACCCAGGTCAACGGCCTGGCAGCCGAAGAGGTGGAGCAGCAGATCACGATCCCGCTGGAGCGCGAGATCATGGGTGTGCCGGGCATGCACGTGATGCGGTCAAAGAGCACGTTCGGGCTGTCCCTCATCACGGTAGTCTTCCAGGACGGCGCAGAAGACTACTGGTCGCGCCAGCGCCTGCAGGAGCGCATCGCCGGCGTATCGTTGCCTTACGGCGCGCAGCCGACGCTCGATCCGCTGACGTCCCCGATCGGCGAAATCTATCGCTACACGCTGGTTTCGAAAACGCGCACCCTGCGCGAGCTGTCGGAACTGCAGTTCTGGAAGGTCATCCCGCGCCTCAAGCAAGTGTCCGGCGTCGTGGACGTGGCCAACTTTGGCGGCCTGACGACGCAGTTCATGCTCGACTTCGACCCCGTCATGCTGAACAAGTACGGCCTGTCGCTGAACCAGATCACGCAGGCCATCACGGCGAACAACGCCAACGCCGGCGGCAGCATCCTGGACCGTGGCGAGCAAGGCCTGGTGGTGCGCGGCGTCGGCCTGATCCACAACCTCGACGACCTCGGCAATATCGTCGTCACGCAGAAGAACGGCGTGCCGGTGCTGGTCAAGGACCTGGGCCGCGTGGTACTGGGCAACCCGCAGCGCCACGGCATCCTGGGCATGGACAATAATCCGGACACGATCCAGGGCATCACGCTGCTGCTCAAGAACGAGAACCCGTCGCGCGTGATGGCCGGCGTGCACGACGCCGTACGCGACCTGAACGACAACATCCTGCCCAAGGATGTCAAGGTCGTGGCCTACATCGACCGCAGCAACCTCGTTGATGCCACCGTGCATACCGTCGGCAAGACGCTGCTCGAAGGCATGGTGCTCGTGTCGCTCGTGCTGCTGCTTTTCCTTGGCAGCCCGCGGGCCGCAGTGATCGTCGCGATCACGATCCCGCTGTCGCTGCTGATGGCATTCATCCTGATGCACCACTTCCGGATTCCGGCCAACCTGCTTTCGCTTGGCGCGATCGACTTCGGCATCATCGTGGATGGCGCTATCGTCGTGATGGAGAACATCCTGCGGCGCCGAGAGGAAGAGGCCGGCCGCGTGCTGACCGGCCGCGACATCATGCAGGCCGTGCTCCAGGTGGCGCGCCCCATCTTCTTCGGCATGGTGGTGATCATCACGGCCTACCTGCCGCTGTTCGCTTTCCAGCGCATCGAATACAAGCTGTTCTCGCCGATGGCTTTCGCGGTCGGCTTCGCCCTGTTCGGCGCACTGCTGGTGGCATTGCTTCTGATCCCCGGCCTGGCCTACTGGGCATATCGCAACCCGCGCAAGGTCTTCCACAATCCAGTGCTGGTGTGGCTCGCGCCGCGCTACGAATCCGTACTGGACGGGCTGGTAGGCCGCACGCGGCTGGCGCTTGGCGTCGCCGGCGCCACGCTGGTGGGGGTGATGATCCTGGGCGCCACCATCGGCCGCGACTTCCTGCCCTATCTGGACGAAGGCTCCATCTGGCTCCAGGTCACGCTGCCGCCCGGCATTTCGCTCGACAAGGCCGGTCAGATGGCCGACAACCTTCGTGCCGCGACGCTGGAGTTTCCTGAAGTCGAGCACGTGGTGACACAGGTGGGCCGCAACGACGAAGGCACGGACCCATTCACGCCGTCGCATATCGAGACGGCCGTGACCCTGCATCCGTACGACACGTGGAAGACCGGGCGCGACAAGCAGCAGTTGATCGCGGCCATGGCGGCGCGGTTCCGCGAGCTGCCCGGCACGCACGTCGGGTTCTCGCAACCAATGATCGACGGCGTGCTGGACAAGCTTGCCGGCGCGCATAGCGATCTCGTGGTCAAGGTCTACGGCAACGACTTTGTCGAAACCCGCCGCATCGCCGACGCGATCACGCGCGTGCTGCGCAATGTGCCCGGTGCAGAGGATGTGATCATCGACCAGGAGCCGCCGTTGCCCCAGGTGCGCATCGACGTGGACCGTGCCGCCGCCGCCCGGCTGGGGATCAACGTGGCCGATGTGATGGCCCTGATCCAGACTGGTATCGGCGGCAGCCCGGTGACGCAGGTATTCGTCGAGGACCGCAGCTACGACGTGGTGGCGCGCTTTCTCAGCACCTCGCGCAATTCGCCCGAGGCCATCGGCAATCTCATGCTGACCGCCGCCAACGGCGCCCACGTGGCCTTGGCGCAAGTGGCACACATCCACCTGGCCCAAGGGGAGACCACGATCACACGCGAGATGAACAAGCGCCATCTGACCGTGCGGCTGAACCTGCGTGGGCGCGACCTGGCTTCGTTCCTCGAAGAAGCGCACGAGCGGATCGACCAGCACGTACCCTATGACCACACCCGCTTCCAGGTAGCCTGGGGCGGGCAGTTCGAGAACCAGCAGCGTGCGCAGGCGCGCCTGGCCGTCATCCTGCCGATGGTGCTGGCGCTGATGTTCGTCCTGCTCTTCGGCGAGTTCAAGAACCTGCGGCAGCCCGCACTGATCCTGATGGCCGTGCCGTTGGCCACGCTCGGCGGGCTCGTGGCGTTGCATCTGCGCGGCATGACGCTCAACGTCTCGTCGGCCGTTGGTTTCATTGCGCTGTTCGGCGTGGCCGTGCTCAACGCAATCATCATGATTGCCAACCTGAACCGCTGGCGCGACACACCGGGCGTGGACCTGAAGCGCGCGGTGATACAGGCAGCGGGCGAGCGCATGCGGCCCGTGCTCATGACGGCAACCGTGGCGGCGCTGGGCCTCATTCCCGCCGCCTTGGCCCATGGCCTGGGCAGCGACGTACAACGTCCGCTGGCCACGGTGGTGGTGGGCGGGCTCGTCACGGCGACGGCGCTGACGCTGGTGCTGCTGCCGGCGCTCTACTACCTGATCGAAGTTCGTGCGGCCAGGCAAGTGCGCACGGAGCGGCCCGTCAATCTGGACCCGGCCAGCGAAGGAGAACTGTGATGGGACGCATCGCATCGACAGGCGTGGTGGCATTGCTGGCGTTGTCCGCCGCCGGCTGCGCGGTGGGCCCGGATTTCAAGCGCCCCGCAGCGCCCGACATCGCGCGCTATGGCACCAGCGACCTGCCTGCGGAAACCGTTGCGGCAACCACTACCGACGGCACCGCGCAGCGGTTCGTTCCGGGACAGGACGTGCCGGCACAATGGTGGACGATGTTCGGATCCAGCGAACTGAATGCGCTTGTCGAGACGGCGCTGCGCGTCAATCCCGACCTTGAGGCCATGGAAGCGGCGTTGCGCGCGGCCCGCGAAAATGTGGCCGCGCAGCGTGGCGCCTTCTTCCCCAGCGTGGACGCGGAGTACTCTCCTTCTCGGCAGAAGATCGCGCAGATCGTTGCCAGTCCGCTTTCCGACAACAGCGATCTCTTCACGCTGCATACGGCACAACTGAGCGTGTCATACGTACCCGACGTCTTTGGCGGTACGCGCCGGCAGGTGGAGGCCGGCGTGGCGCAGGCGGAAGTGGCGCGCTTCCAGTGGCAGGCGGCATACCTGACGCTGACGACAAACGTGGTCAACGCGGCGATCCAGGAGGCTTCGCTGCGGGCACAGATCGCTGCCACGCACGACATCATCGGGTTGGCCACGCGGCAACTGGACGCCGTGCGCAAGCAACGGCAAGCCGGACTGGTTGGCGCGGCGGAAGTCGCTGCACAAGAGGCCACGGTGGCGCAAGCCGAAGCCACCTTGCCGCCGCTGGAAAAACAGCTGGCCCAGCAGCGCAACGTGCTGGCCGCGCTGGTCGGCAGGCTGCCCAGCGATCCGGTGTCGCAGCAGTTCGAGTTCGGCACGCTGACCCTGCCGACCGATCTGCCGGTGAGCCTGCCGTCGGCACTGGTTGGCCGGCGTCCCGACATTCGCGCGGCGGAAGCCCAGATGCATGTGGCCAGTGCCCAGATCGGCGTGGCCACCGCGGCGCGGCTGCCCAACATCACGTTGACGGCCAGCCTGGGCAGCTCGTCGCAGGCGCTTGGCAACCTCTTCGCCGCAGGCACCGGTTTCTGGGGCATCTCGGCAGGCTTGATGCAACCCATCTTCAAGGGCGGCACGCTCCTGCACCAGCAGCGCGCCGCCGAGCAGGCCTACAAGCAGGCGTCCGCCCAGTACCGCAGCATCGTGATCGGTGCCTACCAGAACGTTGCCGACACACTGACCGCGATCCAGGTCGACGCACGCGCATTGCGCACCTCGTCCGACGCCGAACGCGCCGCCTTCCGCAGCTTCGATATTGCACAGCACCAATGGAAGGCCGGGTCGATCAACTATCCCGCGGTGATGCTGGCCGAGCAGAGCTACCGTCAAGCGGCGATCACGCTGGTGCAGGCACGTGCCAGCCGCTACGCCGACACGGTCGCACTGATGCAGGCGCTGGGCGGCGGCTGGGCAGCCGAGCCGGACACAACCGGCGCCGCGACGCCTGCGCCCCCACCCGCTCCACAGTAAGGACGGATTTTCCACCGCGCCGCACCGCCGCGTTGTTCGTTCGTCTCCCTGATAGCAGACGAAAAAAAGCCACGTCACGAAGGACGTGGCTCGACGCTCCGGTATCGCAAGAACATCCCGCGCACAGCGGCGCGGAACATCTGCACATGACCAGTGCGGGCTTACCAGCGATAACGCACGCCCAGCTTGGCGCCAATCGCATTGCTGTCGCCGAAGTTCTGCACGCTGGTGCGCGCCAGCAGTTCGCCATAGACCGTGTAGCGGTCGTCGTTCCAGTTCATCGATGCACCGATGCCCAGGCCGGCCCACAGCGCCTGTTCCTTGCTGACCACGCTGATATCGGCCACGCGCGCCGACGTGCCGTGCAGGAAGTCGTAGTACAGGTTGGTGATGCCGTAGACGTGCGAGCGGCTGGTCTTGCCGTTGGCCGCCGTCCACTTGGTCTCGTGGTCCAGCGACACGCCCAGGCGCGAGACCAGGCTGTTGCCGTTGTCACGCGACACGTTGGCGCCGTACTGGTCGGTGAACGCGTCGAAGCGCACCTGCGACCAGGCAAGCTGCACCTGCGGTGTGATCGACCAGTTGCCGCCCAGCGCGAGCTGGTGGCCGGCTTCCACGCTGGTCGCCACGCCGCTGCCGCGATTGCCGTTGGCCAGCTTGGTGCCAAGCGTCGACGAGCGGATATCGGTGTCGTACCAGGTCACCGTGGCGCGGGCATCGACGTACGCGCCATTGTTGCCATACCACGTCGCCGTGCCGCCAAAGCCGTAGCCCGTGGAATCCACGGCACCGTTGCCGAACATCGACGAGACGCTGGAGTTGGCAATGCCGTAATGGAAGGTCGGACCCACCACCAGCGTGCCGGCCTGGTTCTGGACGACCGGTGCGTCCACACCGCCTTCGAACTTCCACATGCGGACGTTGTAGCTGGCGCTGGTGGTGCTGGTGATCGGATCGATATGGGTGTTCGAGCCTTCCACACGTGCCCAGGCACCCCGGCCGATGATCGGCTTGCCGGCTTCCTGTTCGGCCTGCACCGAGGCGTTGGGCGACCACGAACGATTGCCTACGCGCTGCTGGAGCGTGCCCAGTTCGTTGAGGCGTTGCAGCACGCTGGAATAGGCTTCGTACAGCGGCACGGTCGGAGCCAGCAGCGGGCCGGAGGCGGCCGCTGCCGTAGTGCCGACAACGGCCGGGTCCAGCAGCGTCGAGCGCAGGTACCAGTCACCATCCGTCGGCGTGGACGCGCCATTCTTGAACAGCCGATACCCGTATGCGCCAGCCACGATGGCTTGCTGGCCCTGGAACGTATAGTCGCCAGCCAGGGTGAAAGTACCGTTCGATGCGCCCTGCACGTCGATGATCTTGATACCCTCCGAAGTCAGCGCGCCAGTGCCGCCGACATTGGCCACACGGACCAGGCTGGTGCCCGACGTATCGCCCGTTACCACCAGACGGCCGGTGGCCGACGAATCGCCGCCAAGCACAGTGTTCACGCGCACGGTGCCGCCGTTACCGATGTAGTTACCGGCGACGGTCAGCACGCCCGAGCCACCGCCGAGTGTAACCGTACCGGTGTTGGTGACATTGCCGAAGATCGTGCCGATGCCCGACAGCGTACCGGCGGCGTTCACCGTCACCGGGCTGGTGATCGAGCCATCAATGGCCAGCGTGCCGAGGTTGACGGTGGTAGGGCCAGTGTAGGTCTGGGCAGTATTGAATACCGTGGTACCCGTGCCATTCTGCGCCACACCGCCAGTACCCGAGATGAGGTTGCCGAAGGTGTAGGTGTCCGAGCGGTTGAACGCCAGCGTGGCACCGCTGTTGACCACGACATTGCTAGCCAGGCTGCCGCTGGTGCCACCATTGCCGATCTGCAGCGTGCCCTCGTTGATCGTCCACGGGGTGGTAACCGTGCCGGTGCCGATCAGCGACCAGGTGCTCGCACCGGCCTTCTCGAACTTGTCGAAGTAGCGGTACTGCGCCGTGTCGCCGATGGTCGAGACGTCGAACACGTCATTGGTGGCACCGCCCAGGCGGAAGGTGTCGTTGGTGCCCGTTGCGCTGGCCACGACGTTGCCCACGATGTTGGACCCGGCTTGCAGTTCCAGCGTGGCGCTGCTGGTGGCCGTGGATCCGAACACGATTGCGTTGGCAGCACCATCGCCGGCCTGGACCGTGCCTGAGTTGACCATCGTGATGGCGGCGGTACCGGTCGTGTTGATCGCCACGGCACCGCGGCCGCCCGCGATCAGTCCGCTGTTTTCGATCGATATGGTGCCGCTCGTGAAGCGTATGGCGGCAGCCCCCGCGCCTCCGTTCAGGTCGTTCCCGCCACGAATCGTGCCCTGGTTCACGACGCTAGCCCCCGCAGAGAACGTGATGCCCACGCCAGCCCCGCCAACGCCGTCGCCGCCGTCGATCGTGCCCGATGCAGCGTTGACGAGATTGCCGGCGCCGAGGTAGCTAACACCCACGCCGCCAGCACCAGAGGTCGTCCCGCCCCCCTTGATGGCGCCGTTGTTGATCAGGGTCATCCCGGCAAGGGACATGAGAACACCGATGCCGCCGGCGCCGCTAGTCGTCCGGGTCCCTCCGGTGACCGAGCCGTTATTGATGGAGGTGCCCCCAGCCACGAACAGACCTGTGCCAGGCGCGGTGCCTGTCCCCCCCACATACGTCCCATTGAAAATCATGGTGTCACTGATTCGAAAGGAGGCGTTCGCGTTTCGTGTCAGTACAAAGCCATTCGTATCAAGGGTGATCGGCTTGTTGGCAACGGCAAATGTCGATGCGGCGGACAGCACGAGCGTCACGTCCCCGGTCAGGCGGATCGTGGCCGTCGCATCGGGGTCCGCAGCGGCGGCCGTGAGTGCTGTGTGCAACTCGGCCTCATTGCTGACCAGATACTCGGCGGCCGAAGCGCACACCGGAAACAACAGCGCGACGGCGAGAGTGATGGAGGACGCTTGCGGCGCGCGAGCGCCGCCCTGCCGGATTCCACGACAAAATTTGTACTGCACTGAACTACCCCTATTTGATTTGTTTTAGTTTGAATACAAAGTATTGCGGGGCGAATGGTAGATCACTATTTGATTCATTGCCTCATCAACAGATAACGTCCTGTCGCAAGGCTGCGACGGCGCGCCGCGACGTATCGCCAACGTATTGCCAACGTCACGCAAACGTATTAGAGGAGACGCTCTAAACGTGAATTCCGCCAGGCGGTTTTTTGCAGGATGCGGCTGAAGTCCGGGTCCGGTGGAGCGTCAAAGCTCCTGCGCGCTATGGCGACTGGCGTCCGATTTCAGGCGGGCGTCGAACATCCTGTTCAATGGGAGCGAAAGGCGGGGACGGGGCGGACAGGGGCAACCGTGGGTTGCGATGGATAGCCGGCCGAGGTTTGCACGATGCCGGCCATCAAGCGTCTGGGTACGCTTGCCGGCATCGCAGGGAAGCAGGTCGGTACGGCCGTCTCCGGCGAGACGTTGCGGGCGATTCGAAGCCCTCCGTACCAACTTTGATGGCACGACAACAGGTGGCGCGCAGCGCCACCTCACCCCAGCATCACAGGAACCTGAACAGGTTCATTTGCTGGATCTGCATGAACGATTGCTGCGCACCCTGCAGTGCCGTCTGACGCTGGTAGTACTCGGTGATGGCGGACGCGTAGTCCAGTTCCGTCAGATCCGAGAGCGTCTTGGAGTTGCTCAGGTCGCGGTTCGAGCCGATGGTATCCAGCGCATCGAGTTCGTTCATGCGGGAACCCACCGATGCACGCACCGTCAGCACGTTGTCCAGCGAGTTGTTGTTCTGGCGCAGGCCCGTGGCAATCACGTTCTGCAGGTTGGCCGCGGCTACGTCCTGGGCAGTGCCCGAGTCGATCGGCGTACGCAGCGCGTTGATCACGTCCTTCAGGTTGGCGAACATGTCGGCGCCTGCCTGCTGGGCCGGCTGCAACTTGAACGTGTCGCCGTTGGCGGGTGCGCCCTTGATCGAGAACGACACGCCAGCCACGCTGATGGCGCCGCCGTCCACGTAGTTCGTGGCCGCGCCGACGGCCGTGCCCGTCGTGTCGTCGGTGACCTGGTATTGCGTGACACCGGCACCATTGATCGAGAACTTCACGCTCAGCGAATGGCCGTACAGTGCATTGCTGGGATCGGTCACCGAGATCGAGCTGAAGGTGCCCGTACCGTTGTTCGCGCTGCTGCCCTTGATGACGTAGCCAGCGTTGGCCGTGACGGACTGGAAGATCTCGGCGCCGTTGTTGCCGGATTCCATCTGGCGGGACACGTCCACCTGCAGCAGCTGGTGGCCGGTGTCGCCCTGGTACGTGAGGTTGCCGGCGGCATCGGTCACGAACGGTGCGGCACCGGTCTTCAGGCCAGCGAACAGGTAGTTGCCGTTGCCGTCGTCGGCGTTGGCAAGGCCCACCAGCTGGTCGTACTGGCCCTGCAGGGCCGTTGCCAGCGATGCGCGATCGTTGTCGCTCAGCGTGCCGTTACCGGCGTTCACCAGCAGCGTCTTGATGTTCTGCAGCGCGGTGGTCACCGTCGACAGCGAGTTTTCTTCCAGGCCCAGCGATGCGTTGGCCTGCTTGCGCGATGCGGTGTACTGGCCGTTCACGGCGACCGACTGCGACACGCCCAGCGCGCGCGTGGCGGCGACGGGGTCGTCCGACGGCGTCAGCACGCGGCGGCCGGTAGCCAGTTGCTGCTGTACGTGCAGCAGGTTGGACTGCTGGCTGTTCATCGAGGACAGGCCCTGGTGATACAGGGTGGAGGTTGCGACGCGCATGGCGTGATTCCTTCTTTTCCAGTGTTGTCAGGGATGTCCGCGATCAGGCGATGCTGACCAGCGTGTCGAAGATCGTGCTGGCCGCCTGGATGACCTTGGCGTTGGCCTGGTACAGCTGCTGGAACTTCAGCAGGTTCACGGTTTCCTCGTCCATGTTCACGCCCGACACCGACTGCTGTGCCGTGTAGATCTGGTCCGTGATGCTGTCCTGCGAGGTCGAGGCGATATCGATCGACTTGGCCTTGCTGCCGACGTCGTTGACCAGCTGGGCATACGCGTCATTGAAGCTCGACGTGCCGTTGATGGTCTTGGCGGTCTGCAGCTTCGCCAGCTTGAGCATGTTGCCGTTGTCGGCCACCGCGCCCGTGTTGTTCGACAGCGTGAACGTGTCGCCATTCTGCGGCGTGCCGTTGAAGCTGAACGTCATGCCGTTGATCGTGTAGTCGACACCCGTGGCCGTGGCCGTGGCCGTCGGCTGCGTGGCAAGCACACCGCTTGCGTCGGAAAACACATACTTCGACGTCGCGGAATCGTACTTCGCCGTCAGGCTGCCCGCGAGCAGCGAAAGGGGCTGCGCCACGTTCGTCAGCGACGCCTTCACCGTGCCGGTGTTCTGCGTGCTGGCATCCACGCGCGCCGGCGACGCCGCGGCGATCTTGGCCGGATCGGTGATCAGCGAGCCAAAGCCGGCTGCGGCGTTGCGGGTGGGTTGCACCTCGAACGAGTCACCGCCCCCCATGGCCTTGTTGATGCTGACCGAAAAGCCGTCGGCAGCGATTGCCATCGGATACGTGGCGGTGGCGGCAGGCTTGCTTGCCACAACCTGGTTGTCGGACTTGCGCAGCAGCGTGTAGTTGGTGCCGTCAAACTTCAGCGTGTAGTCGCTGGTCGTCAGGTTGCCGGTGTTGGTGATCGTAGCCGTGGCCACGGCGTTCGACGTGTTCTTGCTGTTCGCGAAGACCGTTGGCGAGCCCAGCGAGAAGACGTCGGTACCGATCGCGCCGTTCAGGTCGATGCCCAGCTTGTGCTGGTCGTTGAACGTCTGGCCGATGGCCAGCGACAGGCGGCCGATGGCGTTCTGCGCGGCGTCCAGCGATTCCGAGCGGAAGCGCAGCAGGCCACCGATCGAACCTCCCGTGACGGCGCCCGGCTCGGCTTCCACGGTGTTGCCGTTGGGCAGCGTGTAGGCGATGGTGGTGCGGCTCGGATCGCTCGACGAAGGCACCGCCTTGATGTCGTAGGAATCGCTGCCCATCACCAGCGGCTGGCCATTGCCGACGAACACGTTGTACGTGCCGCCGTCCTGCACCACCACCTTGGCGCCCACCAGTTCGGTCAGCTTGGCCACGGCCTGGTCGCGCTGGTCGAGCAGGTCGTTGGGAGGCTGGCCGCCGGCTGAGGCGGTCATGCGCGAGATTTCCTTGTTCAGGCTGGCGATCTGCTTCGTGTAGTCGTTCACCTGCGTGACCGACGACTGCAGCTGGGTGTTGATGCCGTTCTGCAGCTGCTTGAAGTAATCGCTCGACGACTTGATCTGGCCCGCCAGCGCCTGCGCCGACGAGATCATGCCCTGGCGCGTGGCCGGGTCCGAAGGCGTGTCCGACACGGCCTGCACGGCCGCGAAGAACTTCTGCATCAGCGGTGCCAGGCCGCCCTTTTCGTCGGCCAGCAGGTTGTCGATCTGGCGAATCTGGTCCGAGTAGGTCGACAGGTCATAGCTGGCGGAGGTAGCGCCACGCAGCTGGCCGGTCAGGAAGCCGTCATACACGCGCTGCACGGTGATCGTGTTCGAACCCTGGCCGTAGAAGCCCGAACCCGTGGCCTGGCCGCCTGCCGACGCAATGATCGTGTTCTGGCGCGTATAGCCCGCCGTGGCCGCGTTGCTGAAGTTGTGGCCGACCGTGGTAAGCCCGTTCTGGGCGACGTTCAGGCCCGACAGACCGATATTAAACAGAGACATGTTTGTCTGACTCCGGATCGAATGGCTAGCCAGCGGCAAACGGCCGACGGCGGTGGATGTGTTGGTTATCGGCGGAAATACGGCGCGACTTTAGCGTCGCAATGCGCTGAAATACGCGCCAGCCGTGAGCAGTCACTCTCATTACAGCCCAACGCAGAAGCGCAAACAGCGCGACCGCTAAACGGTCACGCTGAATGGGGAACGAGAAGGCGGCGTGTGCTGCCGGCATCACCGCCCGGGGTCGTCAGGTCGAGACTTTCTTCATGATCCGCACGAGCTTTTCGCCGTAGGCCGGATCGGTCGCATACCCCGCGCGCTGCAGGCCATGCGCGGCTTCCTCGGCGTTCGAGGCGGTCACCACACCGGCATAGCGCGGGTTGTTGCTGATCAGCTTTGCGTAGTCGTTGCAGGCTTCTTCGTACGAGCCGTAGGCGCGGAATTTCGCGCGCACCTTCTGCGGCTGGCCGTCCACGTATTCGGTGGTCAGGATCTCGGTGGTCGGCCCCTTCCAGTTGGCGCCGGCCTTGATGCCGAACACATTGAAAGTGGTCGAGCCATCGGGATTGCGGATCTCGCGGCGGCCCCAGCCCGACTCCAGCGCGGCCTGGCCCACGATCAGCTTGGCCGGCACGCCCGAGGCGCGCGACGCCGCCATCGCCGGTTCGGCCATGCGGTTGACGAAGCTGCTGATGTGCTCCGGCGAATCGTCCGGCAACTGGCCAAGCTGCGTCTGGCCATTGCCTTGCCAGTCGGCCTGGCCCTGGTACTGGCGCAGGCCGGCCGTGGGGTTCCAGGCCGTACCCGGCAGCGTGGTGCCGACCGGCGTCGGACCATCGGCGTCGGTGGCGCCGCGGCTGTCCAGCAGTTGCGCCATCTGCGAGTCGCGCACGCTCGCGCCGGTGATTCCCCCGGCGGCGTTCATGCCGGCCGGCAGTTGCGTGCCGGTGGCGCGCGCCAACTGGCGGATCATCACATCGGCCAGGCCGATGCCGCGCGACGACAGCTGCTGCGACATCTGCTGGTCCATCATCGACATGTAGAGCTTGGTCTGCTCGTTGTCGAAGAGGCCGTCGGACGGCGTGGCGTCGCGCATGCTCTTGAGCACCATCTGCGTGAACACCGCCTCGAACTGCTTGGCGGCGGCCTGCAGCGTGTTCGAGTTGTTGCCGGCGCGGGCCTGGTTCTTGAGCGCCTCGAACCCCTGGGTATCCAGGGCGAAACGCTGCGAGACATCGGCCTGGCCGCCCAGCGTGTTACCCGCCGACATCAGATGATCTCCAGTTCGGCACGCAGCGCGCCAGCGGAGCGCATGGCCTCCAGGATGGTCTGCAGGTCGGCCGGCGTGGCGCCGAGCGCGTTCAAGCCCTTGACCACGGCTGCCAGCGATGCACCGGCCTTGACGATCTGCAGCGAACCACCGTCACGCTTGAGGTCGATCTGCGACACCGGCGCCACCACGGTCTGGCCCTGGCTGAACGGCGCGGGCTGGCTGATCACCGGCTGCGTATTGATGACCACCGACAGGTTGCCGTGGGCAATCGCGCAGTCTTCCACGGTCACGGCCTGGTTCATCACGATCGAACCGGTGCGGGCGTTCAGGATGACCTTGGCGGCGGCCTTGGCCGGCGTCACGTCGATGCTCTCGATGCGCGCCATGAAGCCCACGCGGGCGGTCGGCGTCTGCGGCGTGCGAACCTGCACCACACGGCCGTCCATTGCCGCGGCAGTGCCCGGGCCCATGTTGCGGTTGATGGCCTCGACCACGCGTTCGGCGGTGCCGAAGTCGGTATCTTTCAGCTCCAGGTTCATGAAGCCGTTCTCGGGCTGGAACGACGCCACGGCACGTTCGACGATGGCGCCATTGGCGATACGGCCCACGGCCAGCTGGTTGATCTGCACCTTGCTGCCGTTGGCGGACGCACCCGCGCCGCCCACCAGCATGTTGCCCTGGGCGATGGCGTACACCTGTCCGTCGGCGCCCTTGAGCGGCGTCATCAGCAGCGTGCCGCCCCGCAGGCTCTTGGCATTGCCCATCGACGACACCACCACGTCCATCTGGCTGCCCGGCTGGGCATACGCCGGCAGCGTGGCGGTGACCATCACGGCGGCCACGTTCTTGAGCTGCATGTTCTTGCCGGCGGGCAGCGTAATGCCCAGCTGCGACAGCATGTTGCTCAAGCTCTGCGTGGTGAACGGCGTCTGCATGGTCTGGTCGCCGGTGTTGTCCAGACCCACGACCAGGCCGTAACCGACCAGCGGGTTGTCGCGCACGCCCTGGAACGTCGCCAGGTTCTTCAGGCGTTCAGCGTGCGCGGCGCCCGCGCCCAGACCCAGCGCGAGCAGGAGCAGCAGCAGGCAGGCAAAAGAGACCGCGCGACCTGAGCGGGAAAGACGGCCGGGCGGGGTGCCAAAAAACGAGCCTGGCTTTTGGAAAGGCATCGGAGGCAGAAACATGGCGGGATCAGTACGGTAAGACATTGAGGAAGAAGCGCTGCAGCCAGCCCATGTTCTGCGCCTCGTCGATGTACCCCTTCGCGGTGTATTCGATGCGCGCATCCGCCACCTGGGTGGACGGCACTGCGTTGTCGCCGGTGATCGTGCGCGGATTGACCACGCCCGAGAAACGAATGAACTCCGCGCCCTGGTTGATCGCCATCTGCTTTTCGCCGGACACCACCAGGTTGCTGTTGGGCAGCACCTCGATCACCGTGACGGTAATCGTGCCGTTGAAGGTGTTGGCGGCGCTGGCGCCGCCTCCGGCCTTCAGCGAGTTGGCGCCGTTGATGTCGGCGTTCTGGCTGGTGCTGAACAGGCCGCTCAGCGCACGCGGCACCGCGTTGAAGGCCAGCGCGGTGCTGCCGGTGCGGTTGGCGTTGGTGGCGGAGTTCTTGCTCGCGTTGACGTTCTCGCTGATCACGATCGTGAGAATGTCGCCAACGTTACGCGGCCGCCGATCCTCGAACAGCGGATTTCCCGCGTACGAGGATGCGTAGATCGAGCCCGTGGCAGGGGCCATCGCGCGCGGCTCGGCGCGTGCGGTGGTGGGCATCTGCACAAGCGGCTCCTTTGGCATCATTGCGCAGCCGCCGCTTGCCAGCGCGGCCAGGCCGACGATGACATAGACGACGATTGCACCGATGCGATACTGCGTGGCGGCCATGGTCATTCCCGTTCTTAACCCATCTGGGTCAGGCGTTGCAGCATCTGGTCGGACGTCTGCACCGCCTTGCTGTTGATTTCGTATGCGCGCTGGGTCTGGATCATGCTGACCAGCTCTTCCACCACGTTCACGTTCGAAGCTTCGACGTAGTTGTTCTGCAGCGTGCCGGCGCCGTTCAGGCCAGGCACCGAGGTGTTCGGCGCGCCCGAGGCATCGGTCTGCACGTACAGGTTTTCACCCAGGCTTTCCAGGCCGGCCGGGTTCGGGAACGTGGCGACCTGGATCTGGCCTACCGTAGCGGCGTTGGTCGAGCCCGGCTGCATCACGGTCACCGTGCCGTCGCGGGCGATGTTGACCGACGTGTAGTTGGCCGGCAGCGTGATGGCCGGATTCAGCACGAAGCCGCTGGACGTCACCAGCTGGCCGTTCGGGTCCACCTGGAACGAGCCGTCACGCGTGTACGAGGTGGTGCCGTCCGGCATCGTCACCTGGAAGAAGCCCTGGCCGATGATGGCCACGTCGCGCGAGTTGCCCGTTTGCGTCGGGTTGCCTTGCGTGTGGATGCGTTCCGTGGCCACGGGGCGCACGCCGGTACCCAGCTGCATGCCCGACGGCAGCACGGTCTGGTCCGACGACAGCGCGCCAGGCTGGCGGATCGTCTGGTACATCAGTTCCTCGAACACCGCGCGGCTGCGCTTGAAGCCCGTGGTCGACACGTTGGCCAGGTTGTTCGAGATCACGTCCATCTGCGTCTGCTGCGCATCAAGGCCGGTCTTGGCGATCCAGAGAGAGCGAATCATGGAGTTGTCCTGGTTCGAAAATTCATTGAGCGTGCGATCGGTGCCGCGCGCTTCATCAGTTGTTCGTCAGCAGCGAATTGGCCCGCTGGTCGTTGGTATCGGCGCCCGTGATCATCTTCATCTGCATCTCGAAGCGGCGCGCATTGGCAATCATGTCCACCATGGCCTCGACCGGGTTGACGTTGCTGCCTTCGATCGCACCCGCAATCACGCGCACGTTGGGGTCCTGCTGCAGCGGGTCCACGCCGGGACGCAGGCGGAAGTAGCCGTCGTCGCCGCGCGCCAGCCCCTCGGGCGGCGGCGTGACCACGCGCAGCTTGCCCACCTGGGCCAGGCCGTTGGCGGCCTCGCCCGGGCCGCGCGCCACGACGCTGCCGTCGGTGCCGATCGACACGGTCGAACCGGGCGGCACGGCGATCGGGCCGCCGTCGCCCATCACGGGGCGGCCGGCGGACGTCTGGAGCTGGCCGTCGGCCGACACCTGCAGCGAACCCGCGCGGGTATAGGCCTCGGAACCGTCGGGCATCTGCACCGCCAGCCAGCCGTTGCCCTGCAGCGCCACGTCGAGATCGCGGCCGGTGTAGGTCAGCGGGCCGGCCTTCATGTCGGCGCCGGGCGTGGACGCAAGCGTGAACGCCCGCGTCTGCATTTCCTGGCCCTGCACCGGGACGGCCCGGTACAGGTTCACCTGCGCCTTGAAAGCCGGCGTCGATGCATTGGCCAGGTTGTTCGATACCGCGGCCTGCTGGTCGAGTATCTGCTTGGCGCCCGACAGGGCGGTGTAGAGCATGCGGTCCATGACGAGTGCTTCAGCCTATGCGTCGATCAGATGTTCACCAGGGTCTGCAGGACGGTGTCCTGCGCCTTGATGGTCTGCGCGTTGGCCTGGTAGTTGCGCTGCGCCACGATCAGGTTCACCAGCTGGCCGGACAGGTCGACGTTCGACTCTTCCACGGCATTCGACTTCAGCGTACCCATCGCGCCACCTGCCGTACCCAGCAGTTCCTGGCCCGATGCACCGGTGGCCGACCACACGTTGTCGCCTTCCGGCTTCAGGCCTTCGACGTTGCCGAACGAAGCCATGGCGATCTGGCCCAGCGACATCGTCTGCTCGTTCGAATACGAACCCAGGATCTGGCCGTCTTCCTGCACCGAGAAGCCCACCAGTGCGCCCGACGTGTAGCCGTTCTGCACGATGCTCTTCGGATCGTTGTCGGCGCCGAACTGCGTGGTGCCGGTCAGGTTGAGCTGGGCGGTCATGGCGGCGGCGCCATTGTTGGCCGGCAGCGTGACGGTCGGCATCGCGGCGGCGGTCGGAGCGCGCAGCGCGCCGTTTGCATCGAACGACAGCGTGACCGTCTGCAGGATGTTGCCGGCGGAATCGGTGACATTCATCGACCAGTCATTGCCACCGAACGCGTTGGTCGGTGCCGCGGCCACGGGCGGGCCTGCCACGACCGACTTGCCGAAGTAGGCGGTCAGCTGCTGCTTGTTGCCCAGCGAGTCGAACACGGTCATGGCCGTGCTGTAGCTGAACATCGACGAGTCCGGCGACACCGGCGGGGTGGCCGCCGGGTTGCTGGCGAACAGGTTGGTCGGCACGGTGCTGCGCGAGTCGAGCTGGAACTGGGCCGCGATGTTCGTGGTGGCCTTCGGCGGCATCTGCGCGTTGCTGATCACGATCGGTTGCGGTGCCACACCGCCGGCGGTCGAGCCAGCCGGGTAGCCGGTGACCTGCAGGCCGGTGGCGTTCACCAGGCGGCCGTCGTCCAGGCGGTTCATCTGGCCGTTACGCGAATAGAACACCTGGCCATCGGAGTTGGTCAGGCGGAAGAAGCCGTTGCCGTTGCTGATGGCCACGTCGAGGTTACGGCCCGACGTCGAGATATTGCCGTTGGTGAACGATTGCACCACGGCGTTCACGCGCGTGCCGAGGCCGATCTTCGAACCTGCGTACACGTCCGCGAACTGCGCGGTCGATTGCTTGAAGCCAACGGTGTTGGCGTTGGCGATGTTGTTACCGATCACGTCCAGGTTGGACGCCGCGGCGTTGAGGCCGCTTACCCCTTGACCAAAACCCATGATGTTTCCCCTAAGTAGGCTGTCGTTCGTGAAATGCCCGCGCGTATGCCCGGACCGGGTGATTCGTTATCAGGAGATGCGGCGCACGTCGTCGACGTTGGCGGTCTTGCCGTCGCCCAGGTCGACCAGCACGCCCGAGCTGTCGCCGCTGATGGCCTGCACCTTGCCGTAGACCAGCGCGATCGGCGTGACGTCCTTGCCGGCGGCGGTAGCCGTCACCTTGAAGGTGTAGTCGCCGTCTGCCACGGCGTTGCCCTGGTCGTTCTTGCCGTCCCAGGCGATGTCATGCACGCCTGCGGTCTGGCCCTTCATGTCGATGTTGCGGACCACGTTGCCGTTCTTGTCCAGCACCTGCACGGTCACGCTGTCGGCCGTCGACGGGACGTCGACGCCGATCTTGCCGGCGACGCCATCGGCCACGCTCACGGCCGAGCCCGGCACCATCACGGTCTTGCCGATCAGGCTGGCGGAATCCATCGCGCGGCTGGCAGCGGTCTGCGTCAGCAGCTGCGTCAGGGTGCCGTTCATGGTCTGCAGGCCGCTCACGGTGCTGATCTGCGCCAGTTGCGACGTCAGCTGGGCGTTGTCCATCGGATTGAGCGGATCCTGGTTGTTCATCTGCGTGACCAGCATCGTCAGGAAGTTGTTCTGCAGGTCGGCCGCGCTGGCGCTGCCGCTTTGCAGGGCCTGGTTCACGGCAGAGTTGGAGGTGCTGCTGCCTACGGTGGAAGTTGCCATGGTTGTTCAGTTGATTCCGGAAGAGATTTCGTTCGGGTCCTGCTGCCGTTACTGACCGATGGTCAGCGTCTTGAGCATCATGTTCTTGGCGGTGTTGAGCACCTCCACGTTGGCCTGGTACGAACGCGACGCCGAGATCATGTTGACCATCTCTTCCACCGGGTTCACGTTGGGCATCGTCACGTAGCCGTTGGCGTCGGCCAGCGGATGCGTGGGGTTGTGGATCATGCGCGGCGCTGCGGAATCTTCCAGCACGCCGGCCACCTGCACGCCGCCCACGTCGGTCTGGCCGGGCGTGGGTGCCATCTCGAAGATGACCTGCTTGGCGCGATACGGCTGGCCGTTCGGCGCCACGGCGCTGTCGGCGTTGGCCAGGTTCGACGCCGTCACGTTCATGCGCTGCGACTGCGCGGCCATGGCCGAGCCGGCCACGTCGAAAATGTTCATGGAAGCCATGGTGTCTCCTTCGTTACTGCTGGATGGCCGACAACATCGTCTTGATCTTCGAGCTCATCACGGTCAGGCCCGCTTCGTAGTGCACCGTGTTGTCGGCAAACGCCACACGCTCGGTGTCCATTTCCACGGTGTTGCCGTCGATGCTCGACTGCAGCGGAATGCGGTACTGCAGGTCGCGGTCGCTCGTGCTCATGGCCGACGCCTGCGCGGGCAGATGGCGTGCGGACGTGGTCGACAGCGACACGCCGTCGCGCTGCTGGTTGCCGCGTTCCACCGACTGGGCCAGCGTGCTGGCGAAATCGAAGTCGCGTGCCTTGTAGCCCGGCGTATCCGCGTGGGCGATGTTGGAGGCGATTACGCCTTGCCGCTGGGTCCGCAAGCTCAGTGCTTCCTGCTGGAAGCGAAACGCCGCATCGAGTCTGTCCATGATGTCTGCCTTTCCTGCAATGGCTTCATTTCGGGGAGAGAGCTGCCGTAGACCTGGGTATACCTGTCGCATACGTCCGGCCGGGCTTCTTCAGGGTTGCCATCTTAGGGGCCGGGTTGTCACGCCAATCGTCTGAATAGGGACGAGAAACCTGCGCATTTCCGGTTCGGCTTCTCGCGCGAGGCTGCCTACAATGGCTCCCACTGACTGGCATGGCCGGACGCCGTTTTTCGGCCCCGGGCCGCGCCGTACAAGGCGCTCCGGTCAACGCGCGACACGGCCCCATTCACGGTGGGCCGGCGCCGCGCGGCGTTTACAGATGTTCAACTGTTGTGCGACGGCATCGCACGCCGGACGGGTATACACGGCGCACCGCCAGCCTCCTGCCCGGCAACCGCTGCCGTCCCCATCCTTGCTGGGATGACCTTATGACTTTCCATCGACAGGCCACTGCGCTGATGGCACTGGCCGGCCTTGCGCTGGCCGGCCCGGTGTCGGCCACCGCCCAGGTCACGCCGGTCGCGCCCCAGGGCGCCCCCCAGGCGCAGACCGCCCGCAATCCTTTTGCCAACGACGATCCCGCGCGGGTCGCCGTCGAACAATTCCTGCAGCGTCAGTCCATCGGGCTGCCGGGCAAGGTCAGCGTGCAGGTGGTGCCGCCGTCGGGCGGCCGCGCACCCGAATGCGTGGACCCCGAGCCGTTCCTGCCCGCCGGCGCCGCGCCGTATGGCCGCGTGAACGTGGGGCTGCGCTGCGGTGGCGAACGCCCCTGGACACGCTATATGCAGGCCCGTGTGTCAGTGCTGACTGACTACTACGTGGCCGCCCGGTCCATGGGCCCCGGCGAGACCATCACGGCGGCCGATCTGGAGTTGCGCCAGGGCGACCTGGGCGCGCTGCCGCGTGCCGTGGTGACCGATCTGTCGCAGGTGGATGGTTCGGTCGTTGCCAATCGCGTCGCGGCCGGATCGCCGATGCGCACCGACCTGATCAAGAAGCCGATTGCCGTGAAATCGGGCCAGACCGTCAACGTGACCGTCATGGGCGATTCGTTCCAGCTGAGCAGCGAAGGCAAGGTACTGACCGACGCGGCCACCGGCAGCGCCGTGCAGGTACGCCTGCGCAACGGCCAGGTGGTGAGCGGCGTGGTCCGCAGCGGCGACACGGTCGTGCTCCAGCAGTAGTCAAAAAAGAAATTGATACATCACTTTTTTGCAGTTTTTGCAGTATCGGGAAGTTAGTCATCACACGGGCTGGGATCCCCGAAGCAGCAGCAAGCAGACAGCCGTACCAACCGGCGCAGACGGACCGTGCGAGAATGCCCGGCCATCTGCTCCGGGATCGGCCCGAAAACCCGGGAATTTGCCGGCGAACAGCCTAAAGTTTCCGGTCTTCAGGTCGATAACTCAGAGGAACCCAGCAAGGATTTCACCGTGAAGATCAACAACTCCACTCCGTCCCGGCCCGCCGACACTGCGGCTACCGAAGGCAACGCCCGTGCGGGCGCCAACGGTGCCACGTCTACGGACCCCTCCGCCCTGACCGGCGTGCGCGTCAGCCCGCTGGCCGCACAGGTGCGCGACATCGGTGCGCGCCTGACGCAGGAAAGCGACAGCGACATCGACGCTGCCAAGGTTGCGGAAGTCCGTCAGGCCATTGCGGAAGGCCGGATCAAGATCGATCCCAGCAAGATCGCCGATGGCCTGCTCGCCTCTTTGCATGAGCTGAGCCAGGGCGGTAGCCAATCCTGAACCTGACATGAGCCAAGCAGCGCTGATCCAGTCCCTTTCGGTAGAAGCCAACGCAATCGCCGCTTTCGGGCGCGCCCTCTCGGAAGAGCGCGACGCCATCAAGCGGCAGGATTTCCAGGCACTGAGCGAACTGCTCAACAAGAAGATGGAACTGGCTCAGGCGCTGACCCGCGCCTCCGCCACGCGCGAGGCGCAGATGATCGCCCTTGGCCTGCGCGTGGGCGACGGCGGCCTGCTGGTTGGCCGCGAGGTGGAACCGGCCGTGGCCGAGGCCTGGCGCAAGGTGGTGTTCTTCGCCCACAAGGCCAAGGACGCCAACGACCTGAATGGCGCCATCGTCAACGCCCATCTGGAATTCACGCAGGAAGCCATCCAGGTGCTGCGCCAGGGCGGCATGACACCGAACGAGATGTACGGCCGCGATGGCAAGGCCCAGGCGGCCGCCAGCGGCGTGAGCCTGGCGGCAGGCTGAAGTATCACGCCGGGCGCGGGTGCGTCAGCGCCTGCCTACGCAAGGCTCGGCCATTGCCTGATCGCGAACGACGGGCATCCTCCCTACATTGACATTGAGCCACCCGCTGCAGCCTGCCGGCGCAGCGGAGTGACGTCCGGTAACCAAAACAATGTCCGGAGGTACAGCCATGTCATTCCTGCTCTATGTGATCGGTCTCGTGGTGCTGGTGGGCGGTATCGCCTGGGGGCTATCCGTGGCCGGCGTGGCGCATGTCTATATCGGCATCGCCTGCGTGATCGTGCTCGGCATCGGCATCATGTCGGCGGTCTCGCGTACCCGCACCAAGGATCCTTCCTGATTGCCACGACTGGCTGACACCGCCGTGGAACTCGACCGCACGACGCCGGGCCTGGCCCGGCCGATGCCTCCGCAGAATGTAAACATTGCGGAACATGGGCCCCGCTCTATACACTCGAAGCGTTCAGATCTCCGCACGGTGATCGCCGCCATGTTCGAGGCCCTGCGAAAAACAACCAGCGCGCTGTTAGACCCCGACCGACGATTCCGGCAAGCCCGCATCTTCCATGCCACGCGCGTGGCGCTGGCCTTGCTGGTGTCGATTGCGCTCACTACCGGCATCAATATTCCGCACGGCGAATGGGCCACCATCACCGTGCTGGTGGTCATCGGCGGGCTGCAGCACCACGGCAATATCCGCCGGCGGGCCGCCGAACGCGGCGCCGGCACGGTGATCGGCGCCCTGATCGGCCTGTTCCTGATCATCCAGGAAAACTACTTCGGCATCCCCACGCTGACCTGGGGCCTGATGGCCGTCATCTGCGGCTATTGCGCCTACCACGCCGTAGGCAAGGGCGGATATATCGCCTTGCTGGCGGCCGTGACCGTGGTCATTACGGCCGGGCACGGCAACCAGGACGTCTATGACGCGCTGTGGCGCACCGTCGATGTCCTGATCGGCACCGCCATCGCGCTGGTGTTCTCATTCGCATTCCCGGCGTATGCGTCATATTCCTGGCGGTTCAAGCTGGCCAGCCTGCTACGCGCGTGTGCGGCGGTGCATGCCAAGATCGAGCGGGGCCAGCGCGACGAGAAAGAACGGCAGCAGGACATGATGAAGCTGTCGGGGCTGCTGGTGCAGATGCGCAGCCTGATTCCGTCGGTGTCCAAGGAAACCCGGGTGCCCACGGCCGACCTGGAAGAAGTCCAGCACAGCGCCCGCGTCTGCATCAGCGCCCTGGAGATGCTGGCCGCCATCGACCCCGATGCCGTGGAAGACACCAGCGACGAGCACAACATCCGCGACCTGCTGCTGGAGATGGCGTCCGCGCTGGAAGCCGCCGACGAGACGATGGTGCATCTGCACCCTTCGCTGCCATCGCCGCACCCCGACGACCCGTCGATCGGGCAAAGCTCCCATGCCTTCCTGACCTTGCAGTTGTCGGCCGAACTGGCCCACCTGCGCGATCACCTGTCGCAGATGGCGGCGCAAACCCGCTTTCCGTACGGCGCCCACTGACCGGCCGGCGGCGCCCCTGCCCGAGCCCGTTCGGGTTCGCTTACCTGCGATCCGCCATCGCGATCCGCAACGCCAGCGCACCCAGCACCGTACCCATGACATAGCGCTGGGCGCGCAGCCATCGCTCGCTGCGCGACAGGAATGCCGTGATGCCCGACGCGCCAAGCACCAGCAGGCAGTTCACCGCGCCACTGACGCCGATCTGCACGGCACCAAGCTGCAGGCTCTGCATCAGCACCGAGCCGTTTTCGGGATGCAGGAATTGCGGGAAGAACGACAGGTAGAACATGGCGACCTTGGGATTCAGCAGGTTCGTGACGAACCCCATGCTGAACAGCTTGCGCGGCGGATCGGCCGGCAACGTGCGCGCCTGGAACGGCGCGGTGCCGCCCGGACGCACCGCCTGCCAGGCCAGCCAGAGCAGGTAGGCCGCGCCCATCAGCCGGATCGCATCGAACGCGAATGGCACGGCCATCAGCAAGGCGGTCAGGCCCAGAGACGCCGCCATCAGGTGGACGACAAAACCAAGCAGCACGCCCGCCAGCGAAACCAGTCCGGCGCCTCGTCCCTGGCAGAGCGCGCGCGACACGCAGTAGATCATGTTCGGGCCCGGTGTCAGCACCAGGATCAGACAGGCCAGGGAGAAGAACGCGAGTTCGTGCCAGGTGAGCATGATGGGGGCTTCCCGATGAGATGTTCTTGTTGGTCTTGTCGAAAGGGACGGGCCATTATAGGGCGGCCTCCCGCGCCGTGTCAGACAACATCCCCTTGCCTAATGCGCCGCACTCGGCCACATTGAGGACACCCCGTCCCGGTGTGCCGCCATGCAACTCCTCGACGCCCGTATCCGCCTGGTGCTCCGGCACCCCGGCCGGTTCCTGCTCGATGCGCTGGTCCACTTTCGCGCCAACCAGGGCCTGCTGCTGGCCGGCGCCGTGGCCTACTACGCGCTGCTCTCGATCGTGCCGCTGCTGATCCTGATGCTGATCGGCCTGTCGCAGGTGCTGGATCCCGTCGAACTGCTCGAAACGTTGGAGCGCTACCTGGAATGGCTGCTGCCAGGACAATCTCATGCGCTGGTCACCGAACTGGCCCGCTTTCTCAACAATCGCGGCGTCATCGGCTGGGTGCTGGCCATTACGATGGTTTTCTTCAGCTCGCTGGCGTTCACGGTACTGGAAAACGCGATGTCGGTGATCTTCATCCATCGCGTGGCCATCCGGCGGCGCCATTTCCTGGTGTCCGCGATCCTGCCCTATTGCTACATCCTCGTGCTCAGCATCGGGCTGCTGATCGTGACCGTGGTGGCGGGCGGCCTGCAGACCATCGGCGAACGGCACCTGGAGGTACTGGGCCACGACTGGTCGCTGGGCCGACTGTCCGGCTGGCTGCTCTACGGGCTCGGTTTCCTGGGCGAGATCCTGCTGCTGACGTCGATCTACCTGGTGATGCCGGTGGGCCGGCTGTCCGTGCGGCACGCGCTGGCCGGCGCGGTCTTTGCCGCCGTCCTGTGGGAAATCTCGCGCCATGTGCTGGTTTGGTACTTTTCGACACTTTCCCAGGTCGGCAAGGTCTATGGATCGTTGACCACGGCCATCGTCGTGCTGCTCAGCCTGGAGATTGCCGCCACGCTGCTGCTGTTCGGCGCACAGATCATTGCGGATTTCGAGCGGGGCGGCGAGCCCCGCCAGATGACCGGCGATACCGGGAGCTTCCGCACGTGACCGTCATCGCCAAAAGTTGATAATTCATCACACGCAGCGGGCAAATACCCGAGCGCCGTACTCGAACTCTTCTATAAGACATAAGAATCGAGAATTTTGCAGGTTCCCGATTCCGATCTAAATTGATGAACTTGCACGCCATTGCGTGCTGAAGCCTGACAGATGCGCAAAGCAGCGTTGAATGCCGCTGCATACAGCACACAAATTTCACATGAAGGAGCGTACCTCCGCCATGCAAAATCAGGCAAAATTCGAATCTTGCCCCGCACCGCGACCCGGGCGTGGCATTTCCCAACCCGAATTTGATGCGAGATAAGCGATGAGCAACCAGCAGCCCACCATCATCTACACCCTAACCGACGAAGCTCCGCTGCTGGCCACCAGTGCCTTCCTGCCTATCATCCGCACGTTCACCGGCCCGGCCGGCGTGAACGTGGAGACCAGCGACATCTCGGTGGCTGGCCGTATCCTGGGCGAATTCCCGGAATTCCTGACCGAAGAACAGCGCGTGCCGGACAACCTGGCCGAACTGGGCCGCCTGACGCAGGACCCGGACACCAACATCATCAAGCTGCCGAACATCAGCGCCTCGGTGTTCCAGCTGGTCAGCGCGATCAAGGAACTGCAGTCGAAGGGCTACAAGATCCCCGACTTCCCCGAAGATCCGAAGACCGACGAAGAGAAGGCCATCCAGAAGCGCTACTCGAAGTGCCTGGGCAGCGCCGTGAACCCGGTGCTGCGCGAAGGCAACTCCGACCGCCGCGCGCCGGCCGCCGTCAAGAACTACGCCCGCAAGCACCCGCACAGCATGGGTGACTGGAGCATGGCCTCGCGCACGCACGTGGCCCACATGAAGCACGGCGACTTCTACCACGGCGAAAAGTCGATCACGCTGGACAAGGCACGTGAAGTCCGCATGGAACTGGCGACCAAGAGCGGCAAGACCGTGGTGCTGAAGCCGAAGGTCGCGCTGCAGGACGGCGAGGTCATCGACAGCATGTTCATGAGCAAGAAGGCCCTGCTGGCCTTCTATGAAGACCAGATGGAAGACGCGCGCAAGACCGGCGTCATGCTGAGCCTGCACGTCAAGGCCACCATGATGAAGGTGTCGCACCCGATCGTGTTCGGCCACGCAGTCAAGGTCTTCTACAAGGACGCCTTCGCCAAGCACCAGAAGCTGTTCGACGAACTGGGCGTGAACGTCAACAACGGCCTGGTGGACCTGTACACCAAGATCGACGCGCTGCCGGAGTCGAAGAAGGAAGAAGTCATCCGCGACATGCACGCCTGCCACGAGCATCGTCCGGAACTGGCGATGGTGGATTCGGCCAAGGGCATCTCGAACCTGCACGCACCGAACGACGTGATCGTCGACGCATCGATGCCGGCCATGATCCGTATCGGCGGCAAGATGTGGGGTGCCGACGGCCGTACCAAGGACACCAAGTGCCTGATCCCGGAATCGACGTTCGCCCGCATCTATCAGGAAATCATCAACTTCTGCAAGACCAACGGCGCCTTCGACCCGGTGACGATGGGCACGGTGCCGAACGTCGGCCTGATGGCGCAGAAGGCTGAAGAATACGGTTCGCACGACAAGACCTTCGAGATCCCCGAAGACGGCGAAGCCCGCATCGTCGACAACGCCACCGGCGAAGTGCTGACGGCGCTGACGCAGCAGGTCGAGCAGGGCGACATCTGGCGCATGTGCCAGGTCAAGGACGCACCGATCCGCGACTGGGTGAAGCTGGCCGTCACGCGCGCCCGCAACTCGGGCATGCCGGCCGTGTTCTGGCTGGACCCGTACCGTCCGCACGAGGCCGAACTGATCAAGAAGGTGGAAACCTACCTGAAGGATTACGACACCAAGGGCCTGGACATCCAGATCATGTCGCAAGTGCGCGCCATGCGTTACACGCTGGAGCGCGTGATCCGCGGCCTGGACACCATCTCGGTGACCGGCAATATCCTGCGCGACTACCTGACCGACCTGTTCCCGATCATGGAACTGGGCACCAGCGCCAAGATGCTGTCGATCGTGCCGCTGATGGCCGGTGGCGGCATGTACGAAACGGGCGCGGGCGGTTCGGCTCCGAAGCACGTGCAGCAGCTGGTGGAAGAAAACCACCTGCGCTGGGATTCGCTGGGTGAATTCCTGGCCCTGGCCGTGTCGCTGGAAGAGCTGGGCATCAAGTCGGGCAACAACCGCGCAAAGGTACTGGCCAAGACGCTGGACGCCGCAACCGGCAAGCTGCTGGACAACGCCAAGAGCCCGTCGCCGAAGACCGGCCAGCTCGACAACCGCGGCAGCCAGTTCTACCTGGCCATGTACTGGGCCCAGGAACTGGCCGCGCAAACGGAAGACGCCGACCTGGCAAAGACGTTCGCGCCGCTGGCAAAGACGCTGACGGAAAACGAGAAGACCATCATCGGCGAACTGGGCGACGTCCAGGGCAAGCCGGTGGAAATCGGCGGTTACTACAAGCCGGACGACGCCAAGCTCGAAGCCATCATGCGCCCGAGCAAGACGCTGAACGCAGCGCTGGAAACCGTGAAGGCCTAAGCGCTTGATCCTGGCATCATGTGGGCCGCCCGCGCAGACCCCATGATGCATCGGACAAAAAAACGCCCCGTGGCAGAGATGCCACGGGGCGTTTTTTGTTGCTTCCAGCTTGCGGCCGGCTATCCTGCCTTGCTGCATTTCCCCTGGACCAGCGCGGAGCCGGTAAAGGCCACATCCAGATATGGCACTTGCACTTCCGCGAAATAGGCCATCGTTGCGGCGTCCAGCGGCAGGAATACCTGCGCGCGCGTGCCCATGGCGCCCTCTGGCACGGTCCATTCGGTCGACATGATGCCGTTGATGGCTACCATCTGCGCGGTCCCGCCCGTCGAGTTCCTGGAGAAATTCGTGTAGAGCGTAGTGGCGGTTCCAGAGGCAACGTCGGTGATCTCGCCATCGGCGGAAATCGTGAACGCGCCCGATTGCATCGTTCCATCCATCACGACAGGTATGCCCAGCTTCGGAGACCGCAGAAACGACACGGCAGGCTGCGCGCACGTCCAGCGACCGGCCACCTGAGCGGCACTCAGCGTCTGTACGGGACGGAAGATCGCGACGCCGGTGACCGGATCACCCATGTTGTTGGGATAGTTCAGGTCAAGGTAGAGCGTTTGCACGCCGTTGGCTGGCAGGGCGAACACGCGCCCCTGGAGCTGCCCGCCCAGCGTCAGTTCGTACGCGCCCGGATAGCGGGTCTGGTCGGCCAGCGTCAGGCTGCCGAGCGCCGCGTTGCTGCAGGTGTCGCTGTACCCTGCCTGGCACATGCGCACCGACCCATCGGCACCGAGCCGCATCTGGCTGGCAAATCCGAACTGCACCTGCAGGTTGCCACTTGACGCGTAGTACGTGGACTGCGTGCTGATCAGGCTGTAGGTGCCGGCCAGGCTGGCGGGCGTTTGGACCGTCGACACGCTGCTGGCACTGATATGCCCCGACAGCTTGCCACCGCCAAGCTGTTTCGGCAGCCCCGCGATTTCGCCGGTCAACGTCGTGCCCGATACCGTGAACGCCGCCGTGATCGACCCGATCAGCGCCGACACAAAGGCAGGCGGCGGATCTGCGGCGTCCACGGCAAGGTTGGCGACGGTGTAGACGCCACCGTTCTTCGTATAGTCGCCGACCAGCGTGCCGCTGAGACCGAATGCGGAATCCGCAAACCGGATCTTGAGCTTGCCGGCTGCCGGCGCATCGAGCGTGACGGCGATGGTGTCCCCGAAACTGATGACGCCCATATAGGTGACGGCGGCGGGCGTGACCGATCCGCCGCCACCATTGTCTCCGGTGCCCCCCGAGCCCCCGGTACCACCAGTGCCCCCGCTACCGCCGGCGCCTGCCGAGCCATTGCCGGCACTGCTTCCTGCCCCGCTGCTTCCCCCGTCACCCCCGCCACACCCGGCCAATGCCAGGCTGACGATCCATGCACCCGCCAGTGCACCCAATGCCCGTTGCGTCGTCGCAATCTTCATGCTGCCCCTCTTCCCCGTCTGTTGTTTTGCTGCATGCACGTGTTGCGCCGTGGTTTCGCATCAGGGCAACGCGTGCAACAATTCGGGCGGATCGTAGCCTTATCCTCGCGGTGTGTATGTCCCCCGAACAAGCGACACGAGGCCACCTCCCCTCTTGAGTAGGGACGTTCGCGGTTGCACGAGCCGCTGCCAGAGTCGTCGTGCGCAGCCTTGACGACTTCGCAACCCAACGCCTCGTGACGAACACCCGCCCCAATCCGCCTGTCCAGCCTGCCCCGCCTGTCCGTGTCGCCCTGATCGAGGACGATCCACGCTTCAGCACCGCATTCATGCAGGCGCTGTCCAGCGCTCCGGACATGCAATCGGCCGGCACCGCCGCCACGCTGTCCGCGGGGCTGTCGATGCTGCGCGATTGCAGCCCGGCCGACATCCTGGTCATCGACCTTGGGCTGCCCGACGGCTCCGGCATCGATGCCATCCACGCCGCCCGCGCTGCCTGGCCACGCTGCGAAATCATGGTGGCCACCGTGTTCGGCGACGAGTCCCACGTCATGCGTTCGATTGCCGCTGGCGCCACGGGCTATCTCCTCAAGGACAGCAGTGCGGTGGACATCGTGCGCGAACTCCGTTCGCTGCATCAGGGCGGCAGTCCGATGAGCCCGCTGATTGCCCGGCAGGTGCTGCTGCGCATGCGCGCGCCAGCGGCGGACACCCCCGCCGAACCTCCCCCCCTGACGCCTGCCGCCACCCCACCGACCACGCTGTCGCCCCGTGAATACCAGGTGCTGACCGATATCACGCGCGGCTTTTCTCACGACGAGATCGCCCAGCGCCTCGGGGTGTCGCGCCACACGCTGCTGACCTACGTGCGCCGCATCTACGTCAAGCTGGACGTGCATTCGAAGGTCGAAGCCATCAACGTGGCGCGCATGCAGGGCCTGCTCGATGACCGCTAGGCTCAACTGGCACCGGTGGCTGGCGTTGGCACTGTGCGTGACGGCGATCCTCGCCAGCGCATGCGCCCATGCGGCCAGCCTGCCCCTGCATCTCACTGGCGCGCAGCTACGCATCACGCCCGACGGGTCGCTCGAATCGCCGCCGATGCAACTGGTCATGCCTGCGGACGCCGAGCCCTGGCGTCAAACGCCCCTGCCCGTCGTGGTGCCGCGCCAGATCGCGCCCGATTCGCTCGACAACGGCGCGGTCAGCACGGTGTGGGTGCGCGTACAGGTGCCCGATGCCACCGGCCCAGCCAACGCGGGCGATCCGCTTTATCTCTACGCGGCCCGATGGCAGACCGTGGGCCGCCTGGCCGTCTATGTCGACGGCCAGCTGCGCTGGCACTCGCGCGCCGGTCCCGTCTGGAACAGCTACAACTATCCGCTCTGGATTCCGCTGGGGCCTCATCCGCATGAGATCGTCGTGCGCATGGATATGACCGGACAGGTCGGCGGCGCGCTGTCGACAATGCGCATCGGCACCAACGGCCAGTTGCTATGGCGCTATGCCGTGCGCAGCTTCCTGCAGACGCAGTTCCCCTATCTGTCCAGCGGCGCATTGCTGGCGATCGGCATCTTCTCGCTGATGGTCTGGTGCCGGCGCCGCGCGGAATCGCGCTACCTGCTCTGCTTCCTGGCCGCCGGCAGCTACTTCCTGCATACGCTGCAGTACCTTGTGGGGCAGGACCCGCTGCCGATCCCCGAAGCGTGGTTCACCTGGCTGGCTTTCAACAGCATTGCCTGGCTGATCCTCACGTGCTACGTCTTCATCTTCCGCTACCTCGACGTGCGCTACAGGCGGCTCGAAGCGGGGCTGACGTGCATCGTGGTTTTCCTGGCGACCAGCACGTTGCCGCTGTCCTGGTTCACACATGCGGTGTTCCTGTTTCCGCTCGCGCAGCTGTTGCTGGTCTGCCTGAACCTGACGGCGTCGATTGCCGCGCTGCAGGCGTCGTGGCGCGCCCGCTCGCGCGAGGCGCTGCTGTTCTCGATCTGGAACGCGATGAGCACGCCCATCGCCGTGCACGACGTGCTGCTGCAGAACTACCGCATCAGTATCGAAGGCATCTACCTGTTGTCGTATCTGGGCTGCGTACAGCTGCTGCTGTTCATGTACCTGATGTACCGCCGCTACATCGGCGCGCTGGACCAGGTAGCGCAGGTCAATGCAAGCCTGGCGATGCGTCTGGCGCAGCGCGAAGCCGAACTCAACGAGAGCCATCGGCAGCTACGCGAGATCGAGCGTCGCGAGACACTTGCACAGGAGCGCCAGCGCCTGCTGGAAGACATGCACGACGGGCTGGGATCATCGCTGATGAGCGCGCTGCGGGTGGTCGAGCAGCGCAACGCGGAAATCGATGTCGCGCAGTTGCTGCGCGAGTGCATTGACGACCTCAAGCTCACCATCGACTCGCTGGAACCGGATTCCGCAGACCTGCTCCTGCTGCTGGCGACGCTGCGTTACCGGCTGGGCCCGCGCCTGGAGGCGGCGGGCATCGGGCTGGTGTGGGAAGTGGAAGACGTGCCGCCGCTTCAGTGGCTGGATCCGCAGGGCGCGTTGCACGTGCTGCGCATCGTGCAGGAAGTGTTCACCAATATCCTGAAGCACGGCAATGCCACCGTGATCCGCGTTCAGACCCACGCGGTGGACGACACCGTGACGGTCCGCATCCACGACAATGGCGCGCCGTTCGATCCCAGCGCCGTCTCGCCCACGCGCGGCGGACGCGGACTCACCAACCTGCACCGCCGCGCCCAGGCCATCGGCGCCACCATCGGCTGGCAGGCCGACGCGCACGGCACATGGTTCGACCTGCTGCTCGCCGTGGCCCGGCCAACGGCCGACGCCTGAGCGCCGGCCTTTTCCATCGCAACCCGGCTAGCGCGCGTCGTGCGAATGCACCTGCAGCGCCTCCAGAAAGCGCGACACCATGTTGTAGGCGGCGACGGTGGCCGTCAGCTCCACCACCTGCCGATGCGGGAAGCGCTGGCGGATGGCCTCGGACACCGAGGCTTCCACCTGGATGTTGCGGGTCATGGCATCGGTATAGGCCAGCACCGCACGTTCCGTGTCATCGAACAGGCTGCTGTCCTGCCAGTCCGGCAGGTCGTCCAGTTGCGCCTGCGTCATGCCTTCCTTCAGCGCAATGGGTGCGTGCTGGTCGGCCTCATACGGCGCGCCATTGAGAATGGCGACACGCATGATGACCAGTTCACGCAAGGCGCCAGGCAAGCTGGATTTCTGACGGATCGCCGTCAGGTACGCCAGCCAGCCTTCGGCCACGGGCGGGGCGTGCAGCAGCATCTGGTACAGATGCAGCACGCCGCCGCGCTCGGCCGTGATGCGGTCCACCAGCGGACGCACCGCTGGATCGGACAGATCGGCATAGGGAATGTTTGCCATGGTGCTGTGATCTCCTTCCTGTATTCCTGTATTCCGCAATTCCTGCGTTGCCGGCCTATTCCGCGACGATGATCCTGCGCTTGACCAGGTCTGCCATCACGTCCGAATCCTTCTTCACCCGCGCCGAGAGTGCTTCGGGGCTGTTGTTGACGATATCGAACGCGTTCTCCGCGAAGCGCTTCGACACCTCCGGATCATGCATGACTTCGCGGGTGGCGGTCAGGATCTTCTCGCGCACGTCGGACGGCAGCCCCTTGGGCGCCACCAGGCCGATCCACGTCGGATACTCGAAGCCCGGGATCGATTCGCTCATGGTCGGCACATCGGGCAGCATCGCCGAGCGCCTGGGCGAGCTGACCGCCAGCGCGCGGATCTTGCCGGCCTGGATATGCGGCAGCATCACCGACAGACCCGCGAACGCGTACTGGATATGCCCGCCAAGCAGATCGGTCAGCAACGGCGCAGCCCCCTTGTACGGGATATGCGTGGTCGACAGCTGCTTCGCGATGTTCAACTGGGCGCTGTTCACATGGCCCGCCGATGCGGTGCCCGCCGATCCGTACGACGTCTCCGGGTGTGTCTTCAGGTAGGCCACCAGCTGGTCGACGTTCTTCACCTGCATGTCGCTGCGCACCACCAGCACCTGCGGCGTGGTCACCAGCAGGCTCAGGTAGTCGAACGAGGTGAACGTATCGAAGCGCAGGTTCTTTACCGTGTAGTGGTTCACCGCCTGGGAATCGAGGGCCAGCATCAGCGTATAGCCGTCGGGGCGGGCCCGCGCCAGATCCCCGGCACCCAGCGATCCGCTGGCACCGGGCTTGTTCTCGATCACCACGGTTTGCCCGAGTTGCTTGCCAAGCGCGTTGGAGATGGTGCGCGCGGTCTGGTCGACAGCGCCGCCCGGCGCGAACGGCACGATCAGGCGGATGGGCTGGTTCGGATACGGTTGCTGCGCCCTGGCGGGCGCCGTGCCCAGCATCGCCGCCATGGCGGTCGCCACCAGCGCGGCGGCACCAAACAGCCGTCGGGAAATGCGTGTCATCGTTGTCTCCTGTTTTGATTGGGTGATGACTCGATGCCGGCGGACTCTGCGGTCCGTCCGGGCAAATGCGCTACGGAATAAAGCTGGTCAGCGCGTCGCGGCCACCAGCCCGCCGTCGACCACGATCTCCGTGCCGGTGACGTAGCGGCTTTCGTCCGCCGCCAGGAACAGTACCGCGTGCGCGGTATCCCAGCCGTCGCCCATGCGCTTCATCGGCACCTGGTTGTTGCGATGCGCGATAAAGCCTGCTGTGTCCCCCTTCGCATACTTGGCGGCCAGCCCCTCGATCAACGGCGTATGCATCAGCCCTGGCACCACGCAATTGAGCCGGATATTGTCGGGCGCGTGAATCACGGCCGTGGTGCGCGTGAAATGCATGAGTCCCGCCTTGGCGGCGGCATAGGCAACCTGCGGCTTGCCCACGTAGCGCAGGCCGGCCACCGATGCCACGTTGATCACGGAGCCCCCGCCCTGGCGCTGCATGATCGGCAGGACATGCTTGCAGCCCAGGAACGCGCCCTTGAGGTTGACCTGCATCTGCGCGTCCCAGACCGCTTCGTCCATGTCGACGGGCCCGCCGGGCTGCGACAGGCCGACGTTGTTGACCAGGATGTCGATCCGGCCAAACCGGGCCATGCAGGCCTGCACGGCCTGTTCCACCTGGTCTGCCCGGGTGCTGTCGCAGGCCATGACTTCGGCTTCGAAACCTTCGGCCACGATCAGGTCGCGCGTCTCGTTGGCGTGCTCGACATGCAGGTCGGTGCCGAACACGCTGGCGCCCTGGCGCGCCATCAGTACCGCCGTGGCGCGGCCATTGCCCCAGCCCCTGGCCACCGCGCCGCAGCCCATCACCAGAGCCACCTTGCCATTCAGATCCAGCATGCCGCGTCTCCGTGTCGAACGTTGTCGAAAAATTTGCCGGCCCATTCTAGGCACGCTACATTTATTGCGGAAATTCCATTTATCGATAAATTGATAGGTACCGGGAATGAATGTCACGCCGCGTCAGCTGCGCATCTTTCTTGCGCTGGCCCAGTCGCTGAACTTCAGCCGCACGGCCGAACAGTTTTTTGTCACCCAGCCATCGCTGAGCAAGACGGTGAAGGATCTGGAGGATGAACTGGGTGTCGCGCTGTTCGAGCGCTCCACGCGCAGCGTGCGGCTGACACCAGCCGGCGAACAGCTGGTGCCGATGGCGCGCCGCATCGTCGGCGAATTCGACACCGGCCTGCAGCAGATGCAGAACCGGGCCGAACAGGAGGCGCACCGCCTGGCCGTTGCAGCGCTGCCGTCACTGGCCAATGTGCTGCTGCCCGGCGTTTGCGCAGCGCTGGAGCGGCGCTACCCCCAGCCGCATATCACCGTTCATGACTGCGCCGACCAGGCGGCCGTGCGCCGCGTGGTCAACTACCAGGTCGACTTTGCGCTGGCGTCAGCCTCGCCATCGAACCCCGATCTGCACTACGAGGAAATCCTGCGCGACCGTTTCGTGCTACTGGCGCCGGTGGCCTGGCGGCAACGGCTGGGGGCGCGCACGCGGATGGAAGACCTGAACGACCTGCCGCTGATCAGCATGACCGACGCCAGCACCGCCATGAAATACATGAGCGCGGCCTTCCTGCAGCGCGGCGTGGTGTTCCGCCCCAAGCTGCAGCTGGACCAGATCGGCACCATCGCGGGCTTCGTCAAGCAGGGGCTGGGCATCGCGGTGCTGCCCTACCTGGGCATCATGCCGTTGCTGTCGCTCAAGGGCATGTCGGTGGCGGAGATCGTGGATGGCCCGGTACGGTCGGTGGGTATCGTCAGCCGCAAGGCGTCCACGGCATCCGGCATCGCGACGCAGGCCATGACCGAAGTGCGCGCCATCGCGGATCGCCTGATCGAGCAGGCGCCGGAATGGATCTGGCCGCCGGGCGGCGCGTAGCGGCTGCGCTTGCCGCGCGGCCCGTTACCGGAAGGTCGTCATCCAGTACGCGCGGATTTGCCTCACCACCGGCTCAGGCAGCGCCACGTAGTTCTCGGCCGACACATCTGCCTGTCCTTCCATCAGCGCCCATTGGAAAAACGCCAGCGCATCGCGCGTGGCGGCCGGCGTACCCGGGCCGCGTGGCATCAGCACGAACACAGTGCCGGTGATGGGCCAGACGGTCGGGCCCGGCGGATTCGTCAGCACCTGGTAGAAGTCCTGCTGGGGATTCCATTCCGCCGCCGCAGCCGCGGCGCTGAACGACTCGCGCGACGGCTGCACGTAGTGGCCGTCACGGTTCTGCACCGAGGCATATGGCAGCTTGCGCTGCACCGCATAGGTCAGTTCGACGTAGCCCAGCGCCCCCTTCACGTTGCGGATATAGACCGCGACACCGTCATTGCCGCTGGCGCCCATGCCCAGCGGCCATTTCACCGTGGTGCCGGCGCCAACGGCGTCCTGCCATTCGGGGCTGACCTTGGAGAGGAAATCGGTCCAGTTGAACGTGGTGCCAGAACTGTCGTTCCGATGGACGACCGTGATGCCCATGTCGGGCAATGACACACCGGGATTGATCGCCACGATGGCCGGGTCATTCCACTTGACGATACGGCCCTGGAAGATCGCCGCCAGCAGCGCGCCGGTCAGGCGCAACTGCCCGGGTGCCACGCCGGGCAGGTTCAGTACCGGCACCACGCCACCCACCACGATCGGAAACTGCGCCAGGCCGGCACGCTGCAGCTCGTCAGGCTTGAGCGGCATGTCGGTGGCACCGAACGTGACATTGGCCGCCTTGATCTGCCGGATGCCATTGCCCGATCCCACAGGCTGGTAGTTGACCTGCTGCCCCGTCTTTGCGTAATACGTGGCCGCCCATTTGGACATCAGCGGATAGACGAACGTGGAACCGGCGCCGGTCACATCGCCGGCGAGCGCCGGCCCGGCCCATGCACCACAGATCAGCATCGTCGCCATGAACGCGCGCACCGCGCACTGGAAAGCCCTGGGCACACGCGACGAGTCCATGATCGTTCTTCCTTGTTATCAGCGTACACAGGCGCGCCGCTTAAGGACTCAGGCTAGCAGATGGTGTGCGAAGCGAAAGGACTTTCCAACCGCCGCGCGTCGGCGCACGGGCGGCATGGGCGCGGTGTGCTTCATCCGCGCAAAACTGTCAAAAAAACTTCATCTATCACGCTGGGGATCAGGGGCAATCACGGCTGGCCCATGCCTGGCGCGTCAGCCGGTAGAGCACATGCCGTTCGAGCCGATGCCCCGGCGGCAGCGCGGGATGGTCGAAGTCGTTCGCTGCGTCGTGGTGCATGCCCAGCCGCTGCATGACGCGTTCGGATCGATGATTGAGCGCCGCCGTAAACGACACGATCTCGCCAAGCTGAAGGACATCGAATCCGTAGGCCAGCGCCGACCGGGCGGCCTCTGTGGCATAGCCGTGCCCCCAGTGGTCATGGGCCAGCCGCCAGCCAATCTCCACGCACGGACCAAAGGGCGCCTGCCATGCCGGAATGTTCAGTCCGGTAAAGCCGATGAACCCGGCACCCCCGGCCGGCGCCTTCAGCGCCACCGCCCACAGGCCAAAGCCGTGCTGCGCGTGATTCGCCACGATGCGGTCGAACAGGGCATCGCTCTGCACATCGGTCAACGTGGACGGGAAGCATGCCATCACGCGCGGATCGGCGTTCATGGCGCGGAACGGCGCGCGGTCAGCCTCGCTCCAGGCCCGCAGCAGCAGCCGCGCCGTGGGCGCGGGCCACTGCACGGTCATCGCGAATGCACCTTGAACGCGTCGCCCTGCATGCCGGCGCGGTCCACGGCCGCGATGCGATTGCGGCCGTTGTCCTTGGCGTGATAGAGCTGCGCGTCGATCAGGTTCAGGAAGGCCGTGGCATCGGCGCGGCCGTTCGGCACCATCGTCCCCACGCCGAAGCTGGCCGTCACGCGCTGGTCGTACGGCGAGCGCAGGTGCGGAATGGCCGCCGCCGCAATCAGCTCGCGGCAGCGCTCGGCCACCCTCACGGCGGCATCGGCATCGGTATTGCCGAGCACCATCGCGAATTCCTCGCCGCCAAAGCGGCCCAGGAAATGGTGCTCGCCCAGCGCGTCACGCAGCACCGATGCAATCTGCTTCAGGCAGACGTCGCCCTGCACGTGGCCGTAGTAGTCGTTGAAGGACTTGAAGAAGTCGATGTCCATGATGATCAGCGACAACGGCGTGCCCGCCGCCGCCGCGGCATCCCATTCGCCCTGCAGCACGGCGTCGAACTTGCGGCGATTGCCCACGCCGGTCAGGCCGTCGGTGAACGACAGGCGCTCCAGCTCCTGCTGCAGCTGGGCCAGCATCTCCTCGGTACGCTTGCGCTCGCTGATATCGAACATGAAGCCGATCAGCGAATCGACCTCGCCCTTCTCGTTGCGCACCACGTGGACCACGTCGCGCAGCCACACATAGCCGCCGTCGCGCGTCAGCGCACGGTAGTCGGCTTCGTGGTCGGTGCCGGCCTGCGACTGCGCCACGCAGAAGTTGACCACCTGCTCGCGGTCGTCCGGATGCATGCGGTCGGCCCAGTCGTTCACGGTCTTCCAGGTCGACGGCGGCCACCCCAGCAGCGTTTCGATCTGCGGGCCGATATAGGCAAACTCCATCGTCGCCCAGTCGATCTTCCACGGAATCGCCTTGGTCGATTCGAGCAGCGTCCGGTAGACGGCGTGGTCGTCTTCGCCAGGCGCATGTCCGGGCGGAGCCAGCGATTGTTCATGGCGCAGGAACGCGGCCTGGAGCGGGCTGTTGGCGGGGTCGTGACGGTCGTCAGGGGCGGTCATAGGCTTGATCGGGTGACAGAACGGAACTGGAAGGCGGCTATGATGGCACGAACCCGAACAGGACAGGAGACAACCATGCTGGAACTGCGCCCCACGTGCGAACACTGCAACACCGCCCTGCCGCCGGCCTCGACGCAGGCCCGCATCTGCAGTTTCGAATGCACGTTCTGCGCGGACTGCGTGGACAAGGTGCTCGGCAACGTCTGCCCGAACTGCGGCGGCGGCTTCGCGGCGCGGCCCATCCGCCCGTCGCGCGACTGGAAGAACGGCAATACCGTTGACAAGTACCCGCCGTCCGCCACGGTCAGGCACCGCCCGGTGGACCCCGCCACGCACGAGGCGTTCGCGGCGGCCATTCGCGGCGTGGCGCCGCAGGATCGCTAGCGCTACCTGGCCACATCGCCCACCGGATCGGGCACCGCGCGGTCCGCCGCGCGCCGCAGGCAATCGAGCATGGCCACCACGGCCGAGCGCTTGATGCCATCGTCGCGCCAGTACATCGATACCGATCCAAATCCGGCCAGCCGCAACGGCACGATCCGCAGGGCGCCCAGCTCTTCAAGCCGGCGCGCCGTGCGGTGCGACGCCAGACCGATCATGTCGCTGTTGTTGAGCAGCGTGAGATTGAGCACGGTGGAGTTGCTCTCCACGGCGTCAGGCGGCAGCGGATAGCCGGCACTCGCCAGCGCGGCCTCCAGTGCGTTGCGGATCGGCGTGCCGCGCGGCCACACGACCCAGCGGTGCGCCTGGAGGTCGCTCCATGCCACCTGGTCGCGCATCACCAGCGGGTGGCGCGGCCGGGCCACGAAGTGGATGGGCTCCATGTACAGCGATTCGGTGCGCACCTGCGCATCCTGCAGTTCCGGCGCCGAACGGCCCACCACGATATCGAGTTCGCTGCGCGCCAACTGGCTCATCAGCCGGTCCATCGTGGTCTCCACCAGCCGCACCTGGGCGCGCGGCAGCCGCTGCAGCAGGCCCAGCACCGCCAGCGGCACAGTGTCCGCAGCCGACGCCCCCGACGTGCCCACCACCACCAGGCCACTGCCACCGTCGCGCATGGCCTGCAGGTCGTCGCGCGCCACATCGAGTTGCGCCTCGATCCGGCGCGCATGCTCGATCAGCGAATCGCCGTAGGGCGTCGGCCGCAGGCCGCGTGCCTGCCGTTCGAACAGCGGCAGGCCGATGTCGTCTTCGAGATCCTTGAGCCACTTGGAAAGCCCCGGCTGTGTCGTATTGAGCATGGCCGCCGACTGGCTCATGTTGCCGGTCTCCGCCAGGCTCAGCAGCATCTGCAGATTGCGCAGCCGAAGGCGCTGGGTCCAGTCCATTTCCGTCCACCTATATCTTTGTTGGTATAGATCCAAGCAAAACTTCATTTCAAATCTTATAGGGCGCGGCGTATAACTCCAAGCAACAAGGCAATGCCACAGCAGCCGGCACCGACAACAAGCCAACGGAGACACGCATGTCCGAGCACACCCTGGACCCCGCCCGCGCCGCCTATTACGAGCGCATCGGCCGCAGCCACATGACCCCGCTCTGGGAGTCGCTGCATGCGCTGGTGCCTCGCGAGCCCCGCCCGCAGATCGTTCCCGCCCTCTGGAAGTACGAACAGGTGCGCCCGCTGGTCATGCAGGCCGGCAGTGTGATCAGCGCCGAGGAGGCGGTGCGCCGTGTGCTGGTGCTGGAAAATCCGGGCCTGCCGGGCAAGTCGAGCATCACCTCCACGCTATACGCGGGCCTGCAGCTGATCCTGCCTGGCGAAGTGGCTCCCAGCCATCGCCATACCCAGTCGGCGCTGCGCTTTATCGTCGAAGGCAAGGGTGCGTGGACTGCCGTGAACGGCGAGCGCACCACGATGCATCCCGGCGATTTCATCATCACGCCGTCGTGGACATGGCATGACCATGGCAATCCGTCGGTCGACGAAGGCGGCGAGCCCGTGGTCTGGCTCGATGGCCTCGATATTCCGCTGGTGCAGCAGTTCGACGCCGGCTTTGCCGAGAACTATCCCGAGTCGCAGCAGCCGGTGCTGCGCCCCGAAGGCGACAGCCTTGCGCGCTTCGGCCACAACATGGTGCCGGTGCGCCACCGCGTGACGGACCCGACTTCACCGATCTTCAGCTACCCCTTCGCGCGTTCGCGCGAAGCGCTGGACCAGCTCTACCGCAATGGCGAACTAGACGCCTGGGACGGCGTGAAGCTGCGCTACGTGAACCCCGCCACGGGCGGCTGGCCGATGCCGACCATCGCCACGTTCATGCAGTACCTGCCGGCGGGTTTCCAGGGCAAGACCTACCGCAGTACCGATGCCACGGTCTACAGCGTGGTGGAAGGCAGCGGCACCGTGCGCATCGGCGACGCGCAGTTCCAGTTCGAGCCGCGCGACGTGTTCGTGGCCCCGTCCTGGGCGCCCGTACAGCTCGCCGCCATCGAGGACGCCGTGCTGTTCAGCTATTCCGATCGCCCGGTGCTGTCCGCCCTGAACCTGCTGCGCGAATCGCGCACCTGATCCGCGTTTTTCCATCCGTAATCCCACGGCCTGCACCGGATTCAGGCCGAGGCCCCCGCTCACCCTGAAATTCTCTGGAAGCCAAGTCATGCAATACGTCTTCACACCCCCCGCCACCGTCGCCGTGCCCGTCGCCGGCACCGACGATGTGTTCGCCGTGCGCCGCGTCTACTGCGTGGGCCGCAACTACGCCGCCCATGCCCGCGAAATGGGCTTCGATCCCGACCGCGAGCCGCCGTTCTTCTTCTGCAAGCCCGCCGACGCCGTGATCCCCGTGCAGGACGGCCAGACGCTTGACCTGCCCTACCCGTCGCAGACGCAGAACTACCACTACGAGGCCGAGCTGGTGGCCGTGATCGGCAAGGCCGGTTCGGACATCCCCGTGGAAAGCGCGCTGGAACACGTGTACGGCTACGCCGTGGGCCTGGACATGACGCGCCGCGACCTGCAGATGAAGATGCGCGAAATGGGCCGCCCGTGGGAGATCGGCAAGGCCTTCGATGCGTCGGCGCCGATCGGCCCAATCCATCGCGCCAGCGAGATCGGCCATCCGCAGCAGGCCGCGGTCACGCTGACCGTCAACGGCACGACCAGGCAGAGCAGCAACGTCACGCACCTGATCTGGTCGGTGGCCGAGACGGTGGCCTACCTGTCGCAATTCTTCCGCCTGGAACCGGGCGATGTGATCTACACGGGCACGCCCGAAGGCGTGGGTGCGGTCAAGGCCGGCGACTTGATGGTCACCGCCGTGGAAGGCCTCGGTGAACTGAAGGCGCGCGTGATCTGACGCTTGGGACACCCACCATGCAGCTCTATAGTTTCTTCAACAGTTCCACGTCGTACCGGGTGCGGATCGCGCTGGCCCTGAAGGGCCTGCCGTACGACTACCTGCCGGTGAACATCCGCACCGGCCAGCATCGCGAAGCAGAGTACGTGGACGGCATCAACCCGTCGGCCAGCGTGCCCGCCCTGGTTGACGGCGATTTCCAACTGAGCCAGTCGCTGGCCATCATGGACTACCTGGACGCCCGTCATCCGGAACCGCGCCTGATCCCGCAAGACCCCGTGCAGCGTGCACGCGTGCTGGAGCTTGCCAACCTGATCGGCTGCGACATCCATCCGGTCAACAACATGCGCGTGCTGCGCTATCTGGACGGCGTGCTCAAGGTCACGCCCGCACAAAAGGACGCCTGGTACCGGCACTGGATCGACGACGGCATGGCCGGCGTGGAACGGCTGCTCGCGCGCTACGGCCACGGCCGCTACTGCCTTGGCGATGCCCCGACGCTGGCGGACGTGACGCTGGTGCCACAGATCGCCAATGCGCTGCGCATGGGCTGCGACCTGTCCGCGTATCCACTTGCCATGGCGGTCTACGACCACGCGTCGGCACATCCCGCCTTCCAGGCCGCCGCCCCGGCGCGCCAGCCAGACTACACCGCCTGACGCAGCACGCCAGCAGGCCAGGAGACAACATCATGACAACCATCACGAAGACAACCGCACGCGACGACCGCAAGGTGCTGATCATCGGTGGCGGCATTGGCGGCCTGGCCGCGGCGCTGGCGCTGGCGCGCAAGGGCGTTCGCATCGAGTTGCTGGAACAGGCCGAGAAGATCGGCGAGATCGGCGCAGGCATCCAGCTGGCGGCCAACGCGTTTGCTGCGCTGGACGCGCTGGGCGTCGGCGAAGCCGCGCGCAGCCGCGCCGTGTTCACCGACTACATCGAACTGCGCGATGCCATCGACTGCAGCAGCATCGCACGTGTCGACGTGGGCCAGGCGTACCGCGAACGCTTCGGCAATCCGTATGCGGTGATCCACCGCGCCGACATCCACCTGTCGATCCTCGAAGCCGTGCAGGACCACCCGCTGATCGAGTTCCGCACCGCCACGCGCGTGGAGCGGCTGGAACAGGACGAACGCGGCGTGACCGTGATCGACCAGCATGGCGAACGCCACCGTGCCGATGCAGTGGTGGGATGCGACGGCGTGAAATCCGCCGTCCGCCAGGCGCTGATCGGCGACGAGCCGCGCGTCACGGGCCACGTGGTCTACCGTGCCGTGGTCGACGTGGACAACATGCCGAAGGACCTGCAGGTCAACGCACCCGTGGTCTGGGCCGGCCCGCACTGCCATCTGGTGCACTATCCGCTGCGTGGCGGCCAGCAGTACAACCTCGTGGTGACCTTCCACAGCCGCGAGCAGGAAACCTGGGGGGTGCGCGACGGCAGCAAGGAAGAAGTGCTGTCGTACTTCGAAGGCATCCACCCCTTGCCGCACCAGATGCTGGACCGGCCCGATTCCTGGAAACGCTGGGCCACCGCCGATCGCGACCCGGTGGATCGCTGGAGCTTCGGACGTGCCACGCTGCTGGGCGACGCCGCGCACCCGATGACGCAGTACATCGCACAGGGCGCCTGCCAGGCGCTGGAAGACGCCGTGGCACTGGGCGCCGCCGTGGATGCCGCCGATGGCGATTTCGAGGCGGCGTTCAAGCTGTACGAGCAGGCCCGCATTCCGCGCACGGCTCGCGTGCTGTATGGCGCGCGCGACATGGGCCGCGTCTATCACGCCAAGGGTGTGGACCGCTTCGTGCGCAACACGCTCTGGGTGGGCCGTTCGCAGACGCAGTTCTATGACGCGCTGCAATGGCTGCACGGCTGGCGCGCCGAACACGCACTGAGCCCCACGCCCTGGCTGTAAGCCGGTCAGCTTCCTGCACCACGAGTAGCGGCCACCAGAGCCGCCTCGCACATCCCATCCCACCCCCGGCTTTCCGGAGGAGACAACATGTCCGCCAAATCCACGTTGAACGTGACCACGTTCATCGATCGCCAGCCGCTGTCCGCATTCCAGGTGACGATCGTCGTGCTGTGCTTCCTGATCGTTGCCATCGACGGCTTCGACACCGCCGCCATCGGCTTTATCGCCCCGGCCATCCGCGCCGAGTGGCAGCTCACCCCGGCGCACCTGGCGCCACTGTTCGGCGCGGGCCTGGGCGGCCTGATGGCCGGCGCATTCCTGTTCGGCCCGCTGGCAGACCGCTTCGGCCGCAAGACTGTCCTGGTGGTGTCGGTGCTGTGTTTCGGCGCCGCCAGCCTGGCATCGGCCTGGTCGCCGGGATTGTGGGAACTGATTGCGCTGCGCTTCCTGACCGGCCTGGGCCTGGGCGGTGCCATGCCCAACGCAATCACGCTGACGTCGGAGTTTTGCCCCGACAAGCGCCGCTCGTTCCTGGTGACGACGATGTTCTGCGGCTTTACGGTCGGCTCGGCACTGGGCGGGCTGGCGTCTGCCGCACTGATCGAGGCCTTTGGCTGGCGATCGGTGCTGCTGATCGGCGGCGTGCTGCCACTGGTGCTGAGCGTGCTGCTGATCCGCATGCTGCCCGAATCGGTGCGCTACCTGGTGGTCAAGGGCCGGGACAACAACCGCGTGCGCGCCACGCTGCGCCGCATCGCGCCCGACGCGGACCTCCAGTACACGACCTTCGTGGTCGCCGAAAAGCCCGGCACGCACGTCTCGCCGGTGCGGCACCTGTTCAAGCCGGAACTGCTGCGCGGCACGCTGCTGCTGTGGCTGACGTTCTTCATGAGCCTGCTGGTGATCTACCTGCTGTCCAGCTGGCTGCCGACACTGCTGCGCGGCACGGGCATGTCGCTGACCACCGCCGCGCTGGTCACCACGATGTTCCAGGTGGGCGGCACCGTGGGTGCCATCGTGCTCGGCTGGCTGATGGACCGTGTCAATCCGCACTATGTGCTGGCCGTCAGCTACGCGCTGGCCGGCGTGTTCGTGGCCGCCATCGGCAGCCTGGCAGGCGCGCCGGTGGCGGCGGGCTGCGCGGTGTTCCTGGCCGGCTTCTGCATCTCCGGATCGCAGGTGGGCGCCAATGCGCTGTCGGCCGGCTACTACCCCACCGATTGCCGCGCCACCGGCGTCAGCTGGGCCAACGGCGTGGGACGCTTCGGCTCGGTAGTGGGATCGGTAGGCGGTGCGACGATGCTGTCGATGGGGCTGACGATGCCGGCACTGTTCGTGCTGGTTGGCATCCCCGCCGTGGTAGCCGGCGCGACGATGCTGTCGCTGGGCATCGTGCGGCGCGCAGGCGTCGCCCGCGAACTGGCGGCGGGCTAGCCGCCCGTCCTCGCACGCCGTTCGGCGGGCACGGCGCGCCGCCGCTTGCCGGCATCCAGCCGCAACGCATCGGCAAACGCCCGCACTGCCGGCGGCAGGTGGCGCCCCGCCATGGTCTGGATCTGCAGTGCACGCTGCTGCATCGCCCGGCCGACGATGGGGACCAGCACGCGGCGGTCTGCCCGCAGCGTATTGCGCACCGCCAGCGAACCGGTCAGGTACACCACATCCACGTGGTTCTGGTAGGCCACGAGCGCGCCCAGCGAATTGCTGGTCAGCAGCACATTGGGCCGCAGCCCTTCCAGGCTGCAGGCCAGGTCGAACAGCTGCCGCAACGTATGCACGGGGCTGGGCAGCACCAGCGGGTGCGTCACCAGTTCGCGCAGCGGCACGCGCGCCATGCCCGCGATGGGATGGTTCCGGCTGACGCAAGCAAACACCGGTGCCACCTCGGAGTATTCCACCGCGATACCGTCCTGGTCCGCAATCGCGAAGGTCAGGGCGATGTCGACCTCGCCTTCGCGCACCAGCCGCGTTGCCTCTGCCGCCGTCACCACTTCCAGCGCGAACGCCACGCCCGGGTAGCGCCGCTGGAATGACGCGATCAGCGTCGGCACGTACTCCCTGGCAAACCCTTCGGTACACGCCACGCGCACGGTGCTGTGCGTCAGGCTCAACAGGCCCTGCAGGTCGGCCTGCAGCGTCTCCGCATCCAGGAACGCGCGCCGTCCGTACTGCTGCACCACGCGACCGGCCTCGGTCAGCCGCATGCCGCGCGGCTCGCGGTCGAACAGCACCACGCCAAGTTCCTCTTCAAGCCGCGCGATCTGCCGGCTGATCGCCGACACCGCAACGTGCAGTGTCTTCGAGGCGGCAGAGAGCGAACCGGTCTGCGCCACTTCAAGAAAATAGGCCAGCGGCACGGCGTGGATCGACGTCAGTTTCATGGCGGCTTTCGGGGGCGATGCTTCGGGGAGAAGCTCGGGGGAAGTCTTGGGGGCGGGTTTTTACCGAGATGCTGCTTTCCACATCATACGTTCCGGACGGCAACTCCGTTGCCAATTTTAGAAAGGTCCCTTGCAGCGCCAGCGCCCGTTTCTGGTGCCGGCATCGTGCGGATTCCGGCGTGCGGCTGGCAACATGTGCCGTCTTTGCACCGGCCGCGAGCGATTGATGGCGCAGCGCGCGCCAATCGTGTGCCGCGATCTGCGCGCTGGCATGCCCATCGCTGTCATGTTCCGGACACCCTGTGGCCACGCAGCTGTGCCACGCCACGCCTGGCGGCGGTATCGTTGCCATCGCCGACAAGAAAAGGAGACCCGTGCAGTGAGCGAAATCTGTTTCATGGACGCCGTATCGATGGCCCGCGCCATCCGTACCCGCGAAGTGTCCGTCAGCGAAGTCATCGAAGCCCATATCGCCCAGATCGAACGGGTCAACCCGGCGGTGAACGCGATCATCACGCAGACGTTCGATGTGGCGCGCATCGAGGCCGCCGCCGCCGACGTGGCGCTTGCCGCCGGACATCAGCCGGGCCCGCTGTTCGGCCTGCCCGTGGCGCACAAGGATTCGTACCTGACGGCCGGGGTACGGACGACGCTGGGGTCCGAGGCCTATCGCGATTTCGTGCCGGCGCACGACAGCGCAGTGGTGGCGCGCCAGAAGGCCGCCGGGGCCATCACGCTGGGCAAGACCAACCTGCCGGAATTCGGCGCCGGCTCGCACACGTTCAACACGCTGTTTGGCGCGACGCACAATCCGTATCGCCATGGCGTATCGGCCGGCGGCAGCAGCGGCGGCAGTGCGGCCGCGCTGGCTGCAGGCATGGTGGCGCTGGCGGACGGCTCCGACATGGGCGGTTCGCTGCGCAATCCGGCCAGCTTCTGCAATATCGTCGGCTTGCGCCCGTCGATGGGCCGCGTGCCGATGACGCCATCGGCCTTCGCATTCAATACGCAGACGGTGGGCGGCCCCATGGGTCGCACCGTGTCGGACGTGGCGCTGCTGATGAGCGTCATTGCCGGCGAAACCGCCGCCGATCCGCTTTCGGTCGGCGGGAGCGGCGCCCGGTTTGCCGATCTGCCAGAGATGTCGTGCAAGGGCCTGCGCGTGGCCGTGAGCCCCACGCTGGGCGGGCTGCCGTTTGCCCCCGCCGTGCGCCGCGCGCTGGACGAAGGCGTGCGCATGTGCGAATCGCTCGGTTGCGTGGTCGATGAAGCCGAGCCCGACTTCACCGGCGCCGACCATGCCTTCGAAGTCTTCCGCGCGCTGGCCTTTGCCACAAGCTACGGCCCGGTGCGTGCCGAACATGGCGAACGGATCAAGGAAACAGTACGCTGGAACGTGGACCTGGGCCTGTCCCTGGACGGCGCTGCCGTGGCCGAAGCCGAGCGCGCCCGCACGCGGCTGTTCGCGCGCATGCAGGCGCTGCTGGAGCAATACGATTTCCTGATCGCGCCGGTGTCGCAGGTGCTACCGTTTCCGGTAGAGACCGAATACCCGGCCGAGATTGCCGGCGTACCCATGGAAAGCTACATCGCCTGGATGCGCTCGTGCTACCGGATCACGATCACCGGCCACCCGGCCCTGTCGCTGCCTTGTGCATTCACTGACAGCGGCCTGCCGGTCGGGCTGCAGATCGTGGGCAAGTATCGCGGCGAGCACAACCTGCTGGCTTTCGCGCGCATGCTGGAGCGCGCCAATCCGGCCGGCCGGCGGCGCCCGCCTGGCATGTAGCGTGTCCGGCGCCCTGGGGCGCCTGCCCGCCGCCTGCTGCATTGCATCCTGTCTTGTTACGTCACCGAAAGGAGAAGCATGGTTGGAAGATCGATGAACCGCTGGGGCCGGGCCTGTCTGCTCGCCAGCGCATGTGTTGCCGCCGCGCCGGCCATTGCCGAGACCTATCCGGACAAGCCGATCAAGCTGGTGGTGCCATTCACGCCGGGCGGGTCCACCGATGTATTGGGCCGGCTGCTCGCCAAGAAACTGACCGAAACGCTCAATGCCTCGGTCGTGGTGGAAAACCGCGCAGGCGCCGGCACCATCGTCGGGGCCGACTACGTCGCCAAGTCGGCGCCGGATGGCTACACCCTGCTGCTGAGTGCGGCCACTACCTTCACGATCAACCCGGTCACCTACTCGAAGCTGCCGTACGACTCGCTCAAGAGCTTCGATGCCATCGGCCTGGTTGGCTCGACCGGGCTGGTGTTGCTGGCCAACCCGGCGGTAAAGGCGAACTCGCTCAAGGAGCTGGTGGCCAATTCGAAAAATGCCTCGGCCCTGACCTATGGTTCGTTCGGCGCGGGCACCACCGCGCACTTTGCCGGCGAGATGATCAACGCCGCCACCGGCCTGCGCATGCTGCACGTGCCGTACAAAGGCAGCTCGCCAGCCATGACCGACCTGATCGGCAACCAGATTCCGCTCACCGTCGATACCGTGGTGGCAGCCGCGCCGATGGTCAAGGCCGGCAAGGTAAAGGCGCTGGCGCTGACTTCGGCCACGCGCTCGGCCCTGCTGCCTGACGTGCCGACCGCGATCGAAAGCGGGTATCCGGACGTCAATCTGTCGACGTGGTTTGCGGTGGTCGGTCCCAAGGGGCTGCCGGCGCCGGTCAGGCAAAAGCTCGAAGGCGCGCTGGCGGCTGTCATGAAAGACCCCGAGATGCGCAAAAGCATGACGGCCAACGGATTCGAGCCCGAGTACGGCACCGCCGCCGACTACGCGAAACGCGTCAGCACCGAAATTCCGCGACTGAAGAAGATTGCCGAGGCCGCCAATATCAAGGCGGATTGATGCAGGCCCGGCGGCATCGCCGCCGGGCTCTCTTCCTATGCGCCGCGAAAAGCGGCATCCCCCCGCGGCTTGACAAGTCTCGACCTTTCGGCGCAGCATTAACGGAACAACGTTCTAACTAATAGAACGTAAAAATTCCAGATGCTGCAGGAGACTCCATGACACGCCGCGCCTTCCTGGGTGCCGTTGCGCTGGCCGCCGCCAGTGCAATGGTGGCCCCCATCCAAGCCATTGCCGCCGATTCCTTCCCCTCCAGGCCGATCACGGTGATCGTGCCGTACGCCGTGGGCGGCTCGGCCGACCTGATCACGCGCCTGGTTACCACGGGCATGAGCGCCAATGGCACCAGCACGGTGGTGGACAACCGTACCGGCGGGGGCGGCGTGATCGGATGGAGCACGGCAGCGCGCGCCAATCCGGACGGCTACACGCTGCTGACCATGGAGATGTCCTACGCCATCGCGGCAACATTGCAGCCCAAGCTGCTGCCGTTCGATCCGAAGACCGCGTTCCGCCATATCTCTGTGGTGGCGTCGGTGCCGCACGTGCTGGTGGTCAATCCCGGCGTGCCCGCGAAGACGGTGCAGGAGTTTATCGCACTGGCCAAGGCCAACCCGGGCAAGTACTACTATGGTTCGGGCGGCAACGGCACCAATACCCACCTGGGTGGGGCGCTGTTCAACAGCGTGGCCGGCATCAACCTGGTACACGTGCCCTATCGTGGCGCCGGTGCTGCGCTGCAGGACGTGATGGGCGGCCAGATCCAGGCGCTGATCACGTCGCTGCCGACGGCGCTGCAGTACATCAAGAGCGGCAAGCTGCGCGCGCTGATGCTGGCCAACGATGTGCGCTCGCCCGTGCTGCCTGACGTGCCGGCCGCACCGGAAGTGGGTATGCCCAGGATGGTGATGAAGTACTGGGTGGCGTTCTCGGCCCCGGCCGGCACGCCGCAGCCAGTGATCGACCGTCTGAACAAGGACATCGTGGCGGCCGTCAACACGCCCGAGGTCAGGAAGCAGTTGCAATCGCAAGGCCTCGACCCCGAAGGCACCACGCCCGCGCAGGCGACCAAATTGGTCGACGACGAGATCAAGCGCTGGGCCGCGGTGATCAAGGCCGCCAACATCAAGGCAGACTGACATCGCCATGTGGAACGTCAACTTCACGCCCCCACAGATCATTGAAGCGCGCGTGCTGACGCGCATGCCCGACCCGCTGCGGCTGCCCCAGCGCAGCGCCTGGGCCGACGCGAACAAGCCCGGACAGATCGCCGACAGCTTCCTTGAAGGTCCGACCTTCGACCGGCAGGGCAACCTGTACCTGACCGACATTCCGCACGGCCGGCTGTTCCGCATCACGCCCGACCTGCAGTGGCATTTCGTCGGCGATACCGCAGGCTGGCCCAACGGCATCGCGCTGCACAGCGACGGCAGCCTGTGGATTGCCGACTATCGCCGCGGCATCCTGCGGATGACCCCGGGCCGTGGCGATGTCGAAGTGGCGCTCGGCCATCGCAATTCGGAGAGCTTCAAGGGCGTCAACGACCTGACATTCGACGCGCAGGGCAACCTGTATTTCACCGATCAGGGCCAGACCGGCCTGCACGATCCGTCCGGCCGCGTCTACCGGCTGCGCCCGTCCGGCCAGCTCGACCTGCTGCTGTCCAACGTGCCCAGCCCCAACGGCATCGTCCTCGACCCATCGGGCCGCTTCCTGTTCGTGGCTGCCACGCGCGGCAACGCGGTCTGGCGCATGCCGCTGCTGCCCGATGGATCGGTATCGAAAGCGGGCGCCTTCCAGACCTTCTTCGGCACCAGCGGCCCCGACGGCCTGGCGATGGACGCCGACGGCCGGCTGGTAGTGGCCCACGCCAGCCTGGGCGGCGCATTCGTCATCGACGCGCACGGCTGGTGTACCCATTTCGTGCGCAGCCCGCTGGGCGGCACGGTGACCAACGTGGCATTCCGGCCCGGCACGAATCGCCTGGTGATGACCGAATCGGCCAGCGGCACCGTGCTGGAAGCGGAGTTGCCGGGGGTGGGGGCAGTGTTGTTCGGGAATGGCGCGAAGGATTGAACCCTGCCGCCAGGCGGGCTGCCGGCCGCTGTCATCCAGCGGCCCCGCCAATGCACTATCTTTGGAAGGCCCTGCCCAACCCATCGGACGCCACAAAAGCGGACGAAAGGAGTCTTCCAGATGGCATATATCGACGGATTCTTGCTGGCCGTGCCCAACGCCAACCGTGACACCTACCGTCAGGTGGCGCAAAAGGCATCGGCGGTATTCAAGGAGCACGGCGCGCTGAAGGTGGTGGAGTGCTGGGGCGACGACGTGCCCGAAGGCAAGGTCACATCGTTCACGATGGCCGTGCAGCGCAAGGACGACGAGAGCGTGGTGTTCTCGTGGATCTGGTGGCCGTCAAAGGAAAAGCGCGACACCGGCATGGCTGCGGCGATGCAGGACCCACGCCTCAAGGAAGGCATGGATCCGATGCCGTTCGATGGCCAGCGGATGATCTACGGCGGCTTCGAGGTGATCGTGGACGCCTAGCCGAGGAAGGAGCCGGGACGGCTCAGAACTCCACCATCGCGAAATCTTCCTTGCCCACATCGCATTCCGGGCAACGCCAGTCGTCCGGAATGTCTTCCCAGCGCGTGCCGGGCGCGATGCCGTCTTCGGGCAACCCGGCCGCCTCGTCGTAGACCCAGCCGCAGATAATGCAGACCCATTGCTTGAACTCGGCCTCGGCCGCAGCCGGCGCCGGCTGCCCGCCCGGCACCGGGGCGGCCTCGGGTGCCGGCGCGCCCGGCCCTTCGAGGCCGAACACCAGCGGCGCGGCCGTGCCTTCGGTGGCCTGGGCCAGATGCGTCTGCAGGCGTTCAAGCAGCGCCTGCGCCTCGTCGATCGACAGGTCCACCCAATACGGGTCGCCGGCGGCGTCGTTCAGGCGTTGCGGGGGAAACTGGATTTCGACGGAAGTGCCTTTCGTGTACATGCGGGGGCTGTTAAAAACGTAGTGACTTGAGGAAAGCAAACAGGCCCCAGATGGGGCCCGTTCGCAGAACTTCAAGTCTTCCGGATGCCGCGGAGAGCCTTACGGCTTGCCGCCCGCCCACTGCGCGCCGCTTCCCGCGCTGCCGGCCACCGAATACAGCGCGCCAGGGGCATTGCGCGTCTTCTGGAAGTCTTCCAGCGACTGCCCGCGCATGGCCGCATAGATGTGCAGGTTCGACACCCCGCTGACCGCGCCCAGCTTTTCCAGCAGGAAGAAAATCACGCCGTAGTGAATCATGCCGCGCCAGTCGCGCCGCGTGATCAGGTCGCGCTCTTCGTCAGTCAGGCCGGCCGCGTCGTAGGTGGACACCGGATCGCTGCGGAACCGCTCGCGGAATGCCGGGTCGATCAGCTGGTGCAGGTAGCTGTTGATGCGATATGCGCGCACGCTGCGTTCAAGCGTGAACGGGTACGTTCCTTCGAGGTCATCGATGCCCTTGAGCTGATGGCCGATAAGCTCGCGCTGCTGTGCCGACCGCGCGGCCACGACGCCGGCATCCTCGGTGGCCGCGTTCTCGTACACCGCCACGGCAATGCCGGTCATCGACGGCAGGTAGTAGTCGCGATGCAGGCAGCGCACGTCGCCCATCGCGCCACGCATCACCATCCACATCACCACCTCGGCGCTCTCGAAACCACCGCGCCTTGCGAATTCGGCGTGCGTGATGTCCAGCAGCTTCTGGGGCTCGCGCTCGAACAGGTCAAGAAACTCGTGGTCCCATTCGGTGTTGTTGAAGCCGGCACGCTCGCCATGCACCTGGTGCGACAGTCCGCCCGTGGCGACGATCGCCACCTTGAGATCCTCGGGATAGCTTTCCACGGCGCGGCGAATCGCCTGGCCAAGCTTGAAGCAGCGGCGCGCGGACGGTGCCGGGAACTGCAGCACGCCCACCTGCAGCGGCAGGATCTTCACCGGCCATGCACCGTCGTGCGGCAGCATCACCGACATCGGCGAAAAGCAGCCGTGATCGAGCGGCTTGTCCTGGAAGAACGACATGTCGAATTCGTCGGCCACCAGCGATGCGCCCACGTGCCGGGCCAGTTCGACGTGCCCGTATGCCGGCGGCAGGTTGCGCGGGCCACCGCCCTCGTCGGCGGCGTGGTACTTCTCGCCGATGCCCAGCGCAAAGGCCGAGTAGTGATCGAAGAAGAACGACGTGACGTGATCGTTGTAGATCACCAGCAGCACGTCGGGCTTCTTTTGCTGCAGCCACTCGCTCACCGGCGCATACGCCGCGAAAATCGGGGCCCATGCGGGGTCCTGCTGCTTGCCCGCGTCCAGCGCAAAGCCGATGGTGGGCGTATGGGATGAGGCGATTGCGCCGATGATGGTGGCCATGAGTCAGTACGTCAGGCTGTGACCGCGCGAGGCTGTGCCCGCTTGGTCGAAACAATGGAAATCGCGGCGATGGTGGCTGGAATGGCCAGGATGGCAATCACCGCGCTGAAGCTCCAGCCCATCGACAGCAGCACACCACCGGCCATCGAGCCCGTGATACTGCCGAAGCGGCCGATGCCGAGCATCCAGCTGACACCGGTGGCACGCACGAGCGTGGGGTAGCACTGCGGTGCGAACGCGTTGAGGCCGGTCTGCGCGCCGCTCATGCAGAATCCCGCCAGCAGCACATAAGCCGCGAACATCGACGACATCACGCTGCCCGAAGCCAGCAGCAGGATGAATACCGCGCCCGTCACATACGCCACGCCAATCACGCGATGCGGCGCAAAGCGGTCCATGCAGTATCCCACCACCAGCGCCCCGACGGTGCCGCCCAGCTGGAACAGCGCGGTCAGGTTGGCGGCACGTTCGATCGGCAGGCCCGCGTCCTTGATCAGCGTGGGTAGCCAGCCGCTGAGCAGGTAGATCACCAGCAGGCCCATGAAATAGGTCACCCACAGCGCCAGCGTCATGCCACGGTAGCCCGTCGACAGCAGCGTGCGTACCGGCTGCTTGCCCGGCACGGCGGGTTCGCTGATCGTGAAGGTCGTGCCTTCGGCGATATCGCCGCCCACCACACGCCGCAGCGTACGTGCAATGCGTTCAGGCGATGCATTGCGTGCCACCAGGAAGCGCGCCGACTCTGGAACCAGCAGGATGTACAGCGGCAGGCAAACCAGCGGAATCGCGCCACCAACGACCAGCACCGCGCGCCAGCCATGCTCAGGCAGGATCGCGGCAGCACCGAAGCCGACCAGCGCAGAGCCCAGGTTGAAGCCCGTGAACATCGTGGCAAGCAGCATGCTGCGCGAACGCTCGGGCACGTACTCGGACAGCAGCGTGGTGGTACTCGGCATCGCCGCACCGAGCCCCAGGCCGGTCAGGAAGCGCAGCAGCGACAGTTGCGTGGTGTTCTCCGCGAACGCGCACAGCAGGTTGAACACGCCGAACAGGAAGACCGATCCGATCAGCAGCTTCTTGCGGCCGAAGCGGTCGGACATCGGGCCCACCAGCAGCGCACCGATAGCCAGGCCGATCGGCGCCGCGCTCATCACCACGCCGAACGCGGCCTTCGAAATGCCCCATTCCTTGGTGATGCCCGGGGCCAGGAAGCCCATGATCGCGACGTCGATGCCGTCCGTAGCCACGATCATGAAACACAGCGCCAGCAACAGCCACTGGTAGCCGGACATCTTTCGTTCGTTGATATGAGCCCGGATATCGAGCCGTTGGGTGGTCATGTGCCGTCTCCTGGCATGGTTCCGCCGTGCAGGCCGCAGCGGAATCTTGTTATCAATAAGCTAATCGCCGCATTGGCGGCTCGCCGCGCACCTCCTTGTGCACGGCAACGGCAGTCTACGTTTGGGCAACGCCCGCAGTATTGCTTTGTGGGGCGGCCCGCGTTGCCTTTTACTTATCGACTGGGGTTTCCATGGATTGGCTGGCGTGCCGCAGCGCGGCGATCAGGGCGTCCGCGCCCGGGGACAGGCGCGCGCCGGCGCGCGTGGTGATGCCGATGCTGCGCGTGGTGTCGGGCAGCGGCAGGTCCAGTTCGACCAGCCACCCGGCCTCGATCTCGTGGTGCAACTGGTGCGCCGACAGCGCGGTAACCAGGTCGCCCTGCAGAAGCAGTCCGCGCACCAGCGCCAGGTCGCCCGTTTCCACCAGCGGCTGGGGCAGCGGCAGGCCGCGCGATGCAAATACGTCATCCAGCGCCTGCCGCGATGGTGAGGCAGCACGCGACAGCACCCACGGATAGGGTTCCAGATCGGCCAGCGTGACGCGCTTGCGACTGGCCAACGGATGCGACGCCCGCGCAATCAGCGCGATACGGTCGGCAAACAGGACTTCCGTCGCCAGGCCCTGCGACGGATGCGGCCGCAATGCGCCGAGGATGAAGTCGATCCGCCCGCTGAGCAGGCCAGCGGTCAGTTCCTCGTAGGGGCTCTCCAGCGAACGGAAGCGCAGCCGTGGATGGCGTCGGTGGACGTCGGCGATGGCCACCGGCATCAGCAGCGTGCGGCCCAGCGGCAAGGCGCCGATGGTCACCGCACCTTCCAGCACACCTTGCAGTGCAGCAATGTCGGCCCGGATATGGCGCAGTTCGGCCAGTGCCCGCTCGAAGCGCACCACCCACCGGCTGCCCGCATCGGTTGGCACCATGCCTCGCGCGGTCCGCGTGAATATGGGCTGGCCCAGCGCATCCTCCAGCCTGGCAATGGCCTGGCTTACCGCCGATTGCGAGACGCCTACCGACGCCGCCACGCTCGGCATATGGTGTACCTCCGCCAGCATCACGGCCACCTCCAGGCGGCGCTCGTTGTGCAGCGCTTCCAGGCTGGCGACGGTTACCCCGGGCCGGATGCGCAGCCGCACGGCTTCCTCGCGCACCTCGCGCAACGCCGCCTCGATATGGCGGGCACGCTCCAGCACGATCTCGCCGGCGCGCGTCAGCAGCATGCCCCGGCCCTTGCGCTCGAACAGTGCCACACCCAGCGTCTGCTCCAGCGCCGCCACCGAGCGCGCAATGGCCGACGAAGCGCGATGCAGCGATTCGGACGAGCGGCGCACGCCCCCGGCTGCGGCCACGCCGGCAAATACATGCAGGTGATGCAGGCTGACTGTCTCCATATCGCTATTGTCGTATCGGTGTGGCATGGCGCCTACGGGCGATAAGCAGATTAGAACAATTGTCCCGCGACATCGCAACCAAGGACTTGTACCGGGCGCTGATACTGCGGGCACCTGACAAACGCCCGAGCCTGCCTGCGCCACCTGCCATGACGCCCTGCCTTGATTCCGACCTGCGCGCCATCCCCTGCACCCTGATGCGGGGTGGCACGTCGCGCGGGCCGTTCTTCCTGGCCAGCGATCTTCCGGCCGACACAGCCACGCGCGATCGCGTGCTGCTGGCGGCCATGGGCAGCCCCGATCCGCGCCAGATCGATGGACTCGGTGGCGCGCATCCGCTGACCAGCAAGGCCGGCATCGTGGCGCGCGGCCTGCCGGGGCAGGCCGATCTCGACTTCACGTTCGCGCAGCTGCAGCCCAATGCCGACACCGTGGACACCACGCCCAACTGCGGCAACATGCTGGCCGCCGTACTGCCTTACGCCATCGAGCGCGGCCTGGTGGCACCACAGGACGGCATCACGCGTGCCCGCGTGCTGACGCGCAATACCGGCATGCTGTGCGACGTCACGATGCAAACGCCACGGGGCGTACCCCGCTTTGGGGGCGATGCCCGCATCGACGGCGCGCCCGGCACGGCGGCGCCCATCGTGATCGATTTTCTCGACACGGCCGGCTCGGTATGCCACGCGCTGCTGCCCACGGGCAATGCCGTGGACAAGCTGACCATCATCGATCCGGAAAACGGGAAGCCGCTCACCATCGAGGCCACGCTGATCGACAACGGCATGCCGATGGTGCTGATGCGCGCGGTGGACCTTGGCCGCACCGCCCGGGAAAGCGTGGCCGAACTGAACGCAGACAACACGCTGAAGCAGCGCATCGAGGCATTGCGCCTGGTTGCCGGCGAATCGATGGGCCTGGGCAACGTGGCGCAGAAGAGCTACCCGAAGATGTGCCTGATCGCCGCGCCGCGCGCCGGCGGCAGCATTGGCACGCGCTGCTTTATCCCGCGCGTCTGCCATGACGCCATCGGCGTACTGGCGGCCATCACGGTTGGCACTGCCTGCGTGCTGCCTGGCAGCGTCGCCGCCGGCGTGGCAGTCGTCGCCTGCGGCCCGGTCCATGCAATCAGCGTCGAACACCCCACCGGCGAATTCGCCGTCGAACTCGAAACCGATCCCGCCGACCCCGGCACGATCCTTCGCAGCGCGCTGATCCGTACGGCGCGTCCCATCATGCGCGGCGAGGTGCTGGTTCCGGCCAGCGCCTGGCCCCTTTGAGCCTTGTTCATGATCATTGATTGCCACGGGCACTTCACCACCGCCCCGAAGACACTGGAAGCCTGGCGCCAGCGCCAGATTGCGTCCCTTGCCGCGCCCGATCAGGCGCCGTCCGTCAGCGACCTGCACATCGGCGACGACGAGTTGCGCGAGGCCATCGAAGGCAACCAGCTGCGCCTGATGCGCGAGCGCGGCGCCGACCTGACCATCTTCTCGCCGCGCGCGTCGTTCATGGCGCACCACATCGGCAACTTCGAAACCAGCGCCACCTGGGCCGCCATCTGCAACACGCTGTGCCATCGCGTCAGCGAACTGTTTCCCGACCACTTCGTGGGCGCCGCCATGCTGCCCCAGTCGCCGGGCGTGGATACGCGGACCTGCGTGGCCGAGCTGGAACGCTGCGTGCTGGAGTACGGCTTTGTCGGCGTGAACCTGAATCCCGACCCGTCTGGCGGCCACTGGACATCGCCGCCGCTGTCCGATCCGTACTGGTTCCCGATCTACGAAAAGATGGTGGAGCTGGACGTGCCGGCCATGATCCACGTCAGCACCAGTTGCAATGCGTGCTTCCACACCACCGGTGCGCACTATCTGAACGCCGACACCACGGCCTTCATGCAGGTGCTGACCAGCGACCTGTTCCAGCGATTTCCCACGCTGAAGTTCGTGATCCCGCATGGCGGCGGCGCGGTGCCTTATCACTGGGGCCGCTTCCGCGGGCTGGCGCAGGAACTGAAGCTGCCCCCGTTGCAGGAACATCTGCTGAACAACGTGTTCTTCGACACCTGCGTCTATCACCAGCCCGGGATCGACCTGCTGACCCGCGTGATCCCCGTGGAAAACGTGCTGTTCGCGTCGGAAATGATCGGCGCGGTGCGCGGCATCGACCCCGAAACCGGTCACTACTACGACGACACGCGCCGCTATATCGACCAGGCCGCGTTGTCCGCCGAAGAGCGGCACCTGATCTACGAAGGTAACGCGCGCCGCATCTATAGCCGTCTGGACGCACGGCTGAAGGCGCGCGGGATGTAAGTACTGGAAATACGCGGCACAGACCGAACAAGAATATCAACGGAGGAGAGAACGATGAAACTGCGCCACCTGGCGTTTTCGATCGCGCTTGGGCTGCCCGCCCTGGCGCAGGCCCAGTCCGTGACGCTGTATGGCGTTATCGATACGGGCATCGAGTACCTGAACCACGTCGGCACCGCCGGCAATTCCGTGGTGAAGATGGCCAACCTGAGCGGCACCGTGCCGTCGCGCTGGGGCCTGCGCGGAACCGAGGACCTTGGCGGCGGCATGAAGGCCAACTTCGTGCTGGAATCGGGCTTTGCGCCGGACAGCGGCGTCACCAACCAGGGCGGCCGCCTGTTTGGCCGTCAGGCGTGGGTGGGCCTGAGCGGCAACTGGGGCCAGATCAGCCTGGGCCGCCAATACACGATGCTGTTCTGGGCCATGCTCGACAGCGATATCCTGGGCCCCAACGCCTATGGCTCCAGCTCGCTCGACAACTACCTGCCCAATGCCCGTGCCGACAATGCCATCGGCTACAAGGGCAAGTTCGGCGGATTCACGGTGGGCGCGACCTACAGCTTCGGCCGCGATTCGGTCAATGCCGGTCCCAGCCCGTCTGGCACCAACTGCGCGGGCGAGACCCCGGGCAACATGACCACCTGCCGCGAATGGTCGGCCATGCTCGGCTACGAAACCAATTGGTGGGGCGTGCTGGGCGCCTACGATTCGCTGCGTGGCGGCCCGGGCGCATTCGCCGGCCTGACATCGAGCGAACTCAAGGACGACCGCGCCACGATCGGCGGCTACATGCTGGTGGGCCACGCCAAGATCGGCGCCGGCTGGCTGGCGCGCCGCAACGGCGCACTGGCCACGCCGCGCAGCAACATGTACTACGCGGGCGTTGCCTACGACATCACCCCGCAGATCACGCTGTCGGGCGAGGCGTATTACCTCGACTACCTCCACAGCTCCGACCGCGCCTGGCTTGGCGCCGTGCGTGCCAGCTACGCGTTCTCGAAACGCACCTCGGTGTACTCCACGTTCGGCTACATCGACAACGGCGGCAAGCTCGCCCTGTCGGTGGACAGCGCATCGACCGGCGCCAGCCCCGTGGCCGGCGGCACCCAGCTTGGCGCCATGCTCGGCATCAAACACGTCTTCTGACCTCGTCGCGACACACGAGGAGCTCCAGCTGCCCACACTCCGTCAGTGCTGACGGGTGTGGGTTTTTTTGTCTGGCATTGATTCAAGTGCCGTGGCCTCGACGCCCTCGGGCAGCACCTCGCACGCCACGCGGAATACGTTGCGCTCCGGATCTTCCAGAACCGTTTGCCATTGGCCGTAATACGTGGCGAAGGGCGACTTGACGATCTTGCCGCCCGACGCTTCGGTGAGGCTGGAAGCCTTGTCGACAGCTGCAGGCGTCGCCACCATGAAAGTCGGGTACGCGATCGCCGGGGCAACCCTGTCGTCCACCGGCTTCCTGCCCCCAATCCCCAGCAACTCGTACGCCGCCGCCGCATTGAACCCGAACTGGAATGCTGGCATTTCCAGCGCACGATAGATTGGCGAGCAGCTATGCGTCGCCTCGGGCAGGTCGAGCAATTGCTGGTAGAACGCGAACTGCGCATCGATATCGCGACACAGCAGGTTGAACCAGAGCTTCATGCCGACACCTCGGGCACGTAGGTTTTCCGGTACATCTCCGTCAGGTGTTCGCCCGCGGTGCAGGGCGCGAAGCGCGGAGTCTCTCCGTCCTGCAGCGTGCCCGGCACCGGTTCGATACGGGCAAGATAGTCGGGCTCGTAGAAGAACGGGATCGAATAGCGCGGGGCGCCGCCCGAGTGGACGTTGCGCACGCGGTGCGGGTTCGAGTGGTAGCGGCCGTTGGTCCAGCGCGGCACCATGTCGCCCAGATTCACGACAAAGCAGCCCGGCATTGGCGTGGCCGGTACCCAATCGCCATCTGGCATCTGGACTTCCAGTCCGCCATGCGCGTCCTGCGCCAGAATCGTCACCGCACCCCAGTCCGTATGGGCGCCGGCGCCGAATGTCCGCGCATCGGCATCGGCCGGATGGGCGGGGTAGCGGATCATGCGCAGCGTCACCATCGGGCTTCCGCTCGTATGGTCGAAGTAGGGCTCCGGCAGATCGAGCGATAGCGCCATCAGCTGCATGAGCCGGCGCGACAGCACGAGCATGGCATCGATATACGCCTGGCACTGCGCTGGCGCGTGCGGCAGTTCGGCAGGCCACTGGTTGTGACCGTAGGTCTGGTAGCCCGCCAGCACGTAGGGATGATCGTCCGGATAGGCCATGCCGCAGTAGAAGCTCTCCTTCAGGTCGGGCCTGGCGGCGGCATCGAGCCGTTGGTCGCCCAGATTCTCGAAGCCGCGCATGGTGGGCGAATTGGCCATCGCCAGCGCCTGCCGCGTGGCAACCGGAAGGTCGAGCAGTGCCTCGGCCAGTGCGAATTGGCCTGCGATCATCTCTGGCGTCACACCATGGTTGCGGACATAGAAGAAGCCCGACGACATGGCGGCCGCACGGAACATCTGCGCCACCTCGGCACTACGCGGGCCACCGGGCGCCAGCGCATCGGCAAGATCGATAGCGGGGATCGACATGTGCACCCCCTCAGGCCTTGAGCTTGCGGTCTGCCGCCGACGGCAGGAACTGGTCGGTCCAGATATCGGACACGGTCATGCCCGGCTTGATGCCGAAGGCGCCCACGGTTTCATCCACCGTCGCCTGCAGCCGCGTCTGCGTGGCGGCGCCCCATCCGTCGCGCAACGTATCGGGCGTGCGCATCGCGCCATCGACAATCAGCTTCAGCCGTTCGAACTCCAGCGTTTGATCGGCCAGCGGCTCGCGAGCCTTGACAGCGGCAGCACCGGCTTTCGGGTCTGCCATGGCCTCGATCCAGCCGCGCGTGGACGCCTTGACGAATGCCTTCATGGCTTCCGGCTGTTCAGCCATGCTCTTGCGATTGGCCACCAGGCCGTTGCCGTATGACTTCATGCCGTAGTCGGAGAAGCGGAACACGGTCAGCTTCTCCGGGCCCATGCCACGCGCCTTCAGGTTCAGCAGACCCGTGAAATAGAAGTAGGCGGCGGCATCGAAGTCTCCCTTCACGAAGCGCGTATCGCCGATGTCCGGGGTCACGCTTTCCCACTTGATCGTCGAGGGATCAAAGCCCTGCGCCTTGGCGAACACCGGGAAGAGCTTGCGCGACGCGTTGAACGGCTGGCCAAGAATCGCCTTCCCCGCCAGATCGCCAGGTTTGACGATGCCGCCGCCCTTGCGCACGATCACCGCATTCGGGTTCAGGTCGTACTGGATCGCTACCGCCTTCAGTGCAGAGGCCGGATTGGCAGCGTTGAATTCGATCATCGCCGCCAGGTCCGCCGATGCACAGTCATAGGCTCCGCCCGCAACCAGGCTGATGGCCGACGCCGACCCGTTGCCGGTATCGATCACGACATCGAGTCCGGCGTCCTTGTAGTAGCCGCGCTGCAGCGCCAGCAGGAAACCGGCGCCGGAGGCTTCCACCTTCCAGCCAAGATTGAACTTGAACTTCTGCAGCGACCCGGTGGCGCGCACGATGGCCGGCGCGGCGAACAGCGATGAAAGGGCAGTGGCGCCAGTGGCGCACAGGAAGGAACGGCGGCGCATAGAGAGCTCCGGAAACAGATGTGTGGGCACATTGGCGAGCAATTTCCGGGCGGCGCGGGCCGCTGAACGCTTCTACTCTCCGGTTTCCTGTGCAGCAGGTTCCGTGCCACCCACATTCACGGAAATGGCGCGAGGATTGCACCGCGATGCGGCAGCACGGCGGACAGCATGCGCCGGGACGGCGCACAGCACTGCCTCCATAACCTTCCATTGCCACAAGACGAGAGGAACCCGGTTGAACTTCGCCACCCAGGCGCCAATGCCACCGTGCATCCATTGAAGGAGTTCTATTCCATCCCTGTGAATCGCCTCGAGATCGCCATCGATCCACAACAAGGGCTCGTGGTGAAACGTGCGGTTGCGCAGATGTCGTACCCGATTGACGACTGCCGAGATGGTGGCGCGCTTGCGCCGCGCCTTGGGACAATGCGGAAAGGCTTTGCGAATCCGCGGCCAAAGGCTGACGTGAAATTCAGCATTGAACATCGTCGACCAGAAGCCGAACGTCAGCTCCGCGACGATCTTGTCGGGGGTCGGCACTTCCTTTCTGACAGCCAGTTTTCCACTTGCCTGAGAGATGTATTTGAGCTGGTGTTGAAACTGCGAGTCATCGCGCCAGCATTCCCACCAGTCGTCGCGAAGATGATGCAGACAAAGCTGCCTGTGAACAGCATTGCGTAGCGCGATCTCGAATGTGCTCAAGAATGGCGTCAGTGCCTCAGACAGCAACAAATTGAGATGATAGGCCGCCATGGCCAGGTCCTCGTTGCCGTGGCACCTTGCCTTGTACCGTCCCAGCCTCGCGGCAGAGAAGATTCTCTCCAGTTCAGACCACTCCACTATCAACCTCGTCGTTAGGCAGTTGCTGGCAAGCCATTGAATCATCGACAACGATTGAAATCCATGAGACAGCGGCGCATAATTTGCCCGCTGCCCTAATCTGTCCACTCCCGGATGTACATGCCGGTGATGACTCTAGGTCTGATCGGCCCGCCTCGCGCGGGCCAACTTATTTGCGCGGATGTGCTGTGGCTTGGACGTTGCCTTCAACGGCTCGGCGCATCTGCTCTCCGCAATCCTTGCGCACCTTGTCCGCCATGACTGCCCCCACTCCCTCCTCCACCTCATCTGCCCCGCGCATCACGGTGATTGGCGCCGGCATTGTCGGCAGTTGCATCGCGTTGATGCTGCGCAAGCGCGGCGCGACGGTGACGCTGATCGATCGGGAGGGGCCGGCCAGTGGCTGCAGCTACGGCAACTCCGGGGCGATCAGCGTCAGTTCCATTGCGCCGCTGGCCATGCCAGGGGTGTTGGCGTCGGTGCCGAAGATGCTGGCCGATCCCGACAGTCCGCTGCGCCTGCCGCTGAGCTATCTGCCGGCCGCCGCGCCGTGGCTCGCGCGTTTCGTACTGTCGGCCACGCCGGAGCGCGTAGAGCGCGCAGCCGCCGCGCTGGCGGCGCTGCATGCGGGGGCCGTCGACAAGCACGAGGCCCTGGCGAGCGAAATCGGCGTGCCCGAACTCTTCATGCGGCGTGGCCATCTGCATCTCTATCCCAGCGCGGCGGCGCTGCAGGCCGATGGCGCGGCGTGGCAACTCCGTCAACGGTTTGGCTTCCGGTTCGAGACGCTCGATCGTTCCGGCATCGACGCACTGGAGCCCGGCGTCGCCGCGCGCTATCAGGCCGCGATCTATCTGGCCGATCACGGCACGATCCTGAATCCCGCGCGCTATACGCGCGCGGTTGCCGATGCGTTCGTGTCGCGCGGCGGCGAGCTTGTGCTTGACGATATCCAGCGGATCACCTCCGGCACTGCCGGCTGGACGCTGCATGGGGCGAACGGCACACATGCCGCCGACCACGTGGTCGTGGCGGCCGGCGCCTGGTCACGACATCTGCTAGACCCGCTGGGCGTACGGCTGCAACTGGAGAGCCAGCGCGGCTACCACGTGCAGTTCACGGGCATGCGCGATGTAGTGTCGCGCACCGTGGTGCTGACCGACCACAAGATCTTCGTCACGCCAATGGAAGAAGGGCTGCGCGTCGGCGGCACCGTCGAGATCGCGGGACTGAAGCGCCCGCCCGATCCGCGCCGCGCCGCCATCCTGGAAGGGATCGCGCGACAGACCTTCAAGGGCCTGGAGCACAGCGCGGTCACCACCTGGATGGGCCACCGTCCCTGCATGCCGGATTCGGTGCCCGTGGTCGGTCAGGCCGACGGCCATCGCGGCTTGTGGCTTGCCGTTGGTCATGGTCATCTGGGACTGACCGACTCCATCCCCACCGCCGAACGGATCGCCGACGCATTGCTTGCCACGTGACGCTCAGGGAAATCGCTAGATCCCCTCGCCGGCAATTAGTTATACAGTAGAACAATTCGGCGGCGGCGCCGGGGAGGAGACACATGAAGATCGCGATCGCCGGCGGCGGTATCGGCGGGCTCACGCTTGCCCTGCTCTGTCATCAGCAAGGGTTCGATGTCGAAGTCTGGGAAGCCAGCGAACAGCTGCGGCCGCTGGGCGTCGGCATCAATCTGCTGCCGCATGCGGTACGCGAGCTGTCCATACTGGGCTTGCAGGACGACCTGGCACGCATCGCCATCGAGACCTCGTCACTGTCCTACTACAACAAGCTCGGCCAGCAGATCTGGCATGAGCCGCGCGGTCGCGCGGCCGGCTATGACTGGCCGCAGTTCTCCGTGCATCGCGGCGAATTCCAGATGTTGCTGTACCAGACCGCGCTGGCCCGGCTGGGAACCGACCGCGTGCATGCCGGCCATGCGCTGGAGTCGATCATCAGCACCGGCGGCAACGGCGAGCCGGCGCGTTTCACGCTCAGGCGCCGCGGCGACGATGCGCTGGTCGAAGCCACCGCCGATGTGCTGGTTGGCGCTGACGGTATTCATTCGGCGGTACGCCGCCATTTCTACCCGACTGGCGATGCGCCCCGGTTCTCGCGCCGCTTGCTGTGGCGCGCCACCACCGACGCCGCCTCCTGTCTCGACGGCCGCTCGATGTTCATGGCGGGCCATCAGGACCAGAAGTTCGTGGCCTATCCGATTTCGGAACCCCTGCGCGCGCAGGGCCGGTCGCGTATCAACTGGATTGCCGAACTGCGCGTACCCGACGACTACCCCGACACCCCACCGCGCAGCGACTGGAACCGGCAGGTCGACAAGTCGGTCTTTCGGAACGCATTCGAGCGCTGGCGCTGGGACTGGATCGACATTCCGGCGCTGATCGATGGCGCCGAGGCTATCTTTGAGTTCCCGATGGTCGACAAGGACCCGTTGCCGCGCTGGACGTTCGGCCGCATCACGCTGCTGGGCGACGCCGCGCATCCGATGTATCCGATCGGCTCGAATGGCAGCGCTCAGGCCATTGTCGACGCCCGCTACCTGACCGACTGCCTGCTTGCCGAGCGCGACATCGACTACGCACTGCGCGAATACGAGGCCGAACGGCTGCCGCGCACGGCGGGCATCGTGCTGCGCAACCGCATGAACGGCCCCGAGCAGGTCATGCAGCTGGCCGAAGTGCGCGCGCCGCAGGGCTTCGCCCGTATCGACGATGTCATCCCGCGCAGCGAGCTCGAGGCCATTTCCCAGCGCTACAAGACGCTCGCCGGCTTCGGACAGCAGCAGTTGCAGATCCGAAAACCATAGGCCATCCACAGAACAAGATCGGAGGAGACAAAAACATGCCCCACTTCCGTACCCCTCGCGGCAGCCTTGCGCTGGCCGCACTCGCCCTGGTCCTGGGCAGCGGCACCGCGCAGGCAGACGTGACCGTCGGCGTCAGCATCGCGTCCACGGGGCCGTCGGCATCGCTCGGCATTCCGCAGAAGAACACCATGCCGTTCCTGCCCGAGACGATTGCCGGCGAGAAGATTCACTACATCGTCATGGACGATGGCTCTGACCCGACACAGGGCACCAAGATCGCCCGGCGCTTCGTCACGGAAGACAAGGTCGACATCATTCTTGGCTCTTCCGCCGTGGCGCCCTCGATTGCGATTTCCGAAGTCGCGGACGAAAGCCAGACCGTACAACTGGCGTTCTCGCCAATCGAACTGAAGCCGGGTCGCGGTGCGTGGACGTACCGGCTGGCGCAGCCGGTGCGGCTGATGGCCGATGCCGTGGCCGGCGCCGCCAAGGCGAACGGCGTGAAGACCGTGGCGTTTATCGGCTTTGCCGATGCCTATGGCGAGACCTGGCTCAAGGAGTTCACCTCGGCGGCGCAGGCCAACGGCATCCGCGTGATCGCCACCGAGCGCTATGCCCGCTCGGACACCAGCGTCACGGCCCAGGCGCTGAAGCTGATTGCAGCCCGCGCAGATGCCGTGCTGATCGCCGGTGCCGGTACCGGTGCGGCCCTGCCGCACACCACGTTGCGCGAGCGCGGCTATACCGGGCCGATCTACCAGACCCATGGCGCCGCCACGCGCGACCTGATCCGGATCGGCGGCAAGGCGGTCAATGGCGCCATCCTGCCGGCTGGACCGGTTATCGTGGCCGAGCAGTTGCCGGCGTCCAGCCCGGTCAAGCAGCCCGGCATGGACTACGTGACGCGCTACGAGAAACAGTATGGCCCCGAGAGCCGCACGCAGTTCGGCGCGCATCCGTATGATGCCGGCCTGGTGCTGCAACGCATCGTGCCGGTGGCGCTGAAGAAGGCCAGGCCGGGAACGCCGGAGTTTCGCAAGGCCCTCAAGGATGCACTGGAAAGCGAGCGCGATATCGTGGTGTCGCACGGCGTGCTGAACTACACCGCGCAGGACCATTTCGGCTTCGACCAGCGTGGCCGCGTGCTGCTGACCATCGACAACGGCAACTGGAAGCTCGTCAAATGACCTCCGCGAACGCCGGCATTGCGCTGCCGACACTGGAACCCGTTGCCGACTTCAGCCTGCAGGTGGCCGCCCCTACCGAGGTTGGCGTCACGCCGCTCGGACAGCGTCGCGTGATCCCCATCCTGTCGGGCACGGTGCGTGGCCCGCGCCTGAACGGGCGCATCCTGTCCGGCGGGGCCGACTTCCAGCTGATCCGCCATGACGATGGCAGCAACGTCACCACTGCCGATATCGAAGCACGATACGTGCTGGAGACCGACGACGGCGCCCGGATCTATATCGTCAATGCCGGGGTGCGCAGCGGCAGCGCCGCCGTCATCGCGCGTCTCAACCGTGGCGAGCAGGTGGACCCCTCGGAGATCTATTTCCGTACCGCACCGCGCTTCGAGACCGCCGCGCCGCAGTATCGCTGGCTGATGCAGCACCTGTTCGTGGCAGCAGGCGCGCGCTACCCGGATCGGGTCGAGCTGCGTTACTTCCTGGTCAGATAGGCATGGCACCTCCCCGCAAGCCGCGCGACGCGCTCGCGCCCGACCCCAACGGCACTCACTTCGAGCCACACCTGCCGAACGTGGACTATGGCGTGCTCGATTCACTGGTCGGATATGCAATCCGGCGGGCGCAGATTCGCGTCTACGAGGATTTCGTCGCATCGCTGGCCGCGTGGAACATCACGCCGCCGCGCTTTTCGGCCCTGCAGATCATTGCGCGCAATCCCGACCTCAAGCTGACCGATCTGGCGCAGATCCTGGGCATCGCGCGCTCCGGTGCCGTGTTGCTGGTGGACGCGCTGGAGTCCATGGATCTGGTGAGGCGGTTGCCATCGCCCACCGACCGGCGGGCGTTTGGCCTGGCGCTGACCGATGCCGGCCGCAAGACGCTGAAGGAAGTGACAGCCGCCGTGTGCGCGCATGATGCGCGCATCGCGGCGGGGTTATCGGATGAAGAACAGACGGTGCTGAAGGGCTTGCTGGAAAAGCTGGGGCGCTAGCTTTCCGGCGCCAGCCGTCAGGCCACCACCGGCATGCCCGCCAGCAGCTTGTCCAGCGTCACCGGATAGTCGCGCACGCGCACGCCGGTGGCGTGATACACGGCATTCACCACTGCTGCCGCCACGCCGCAGATACCCAGTTCGCCCACCCCCTTGGCTTTCATCGGCGACGAGATCGGGTCGGTCTCGTCAAGGAAGATGACCTCCTGGTGCGGGATGTCGGCGTGTACCGGCACCTCGTAGCTTGCCAGGTCGTGGTTGGCGAAGAAGCCCACGCGCTTGTCGACGTGCAGCGCCTCCATCAGCGCCGCGCCCACGCCCATCGTCATGGCACCGATTACCTGGCTGCGCGCCGACTTCGGATTCAGGATCCGCCCAGACGCGCACACGGCCAGCATCCGCTGCACGCGCACTTCCGCCGTGGCGAGGTCGACCGCCACCTCCACGAAATGCCCGCCGAATGTGGATTGCTGGTACTTCTTGTCGAGATCGCCGAACTCGATGGCATCCTCGGCGGACACCCCCGCGAACTGCGCCAGCGGCACGCTGCGTCCGCCAGCGCGCACCTGCCCACCCTCGAATACCGCGTCTTCGGCCTTCAGGCCCGCGCGCCCGGCCACGGTCTGGCGCAGCTTCGCGCAGGCCGCATAGACGCCCGACGAGGAACTGTTGCCGCCCCACTGGCCGCCCGACCCCGACGATACCGGGAAGGCCGAATCGCCAAGCCGCACGACCACGCGGTCTAGCGGCACGCCCATCATCTCGGCAGCGGTCTGCGCGATGATCGTGTAGCTGCCGGTGCCGATATCGGTCATGTCGGTTTCCACCACGACCATCCCGCTGGAATCGATGCTGGCCCGCGCGCCCGACCTGGTCACCAGGTTGTTCCGGAACGCCGACGCCATGCCCATGCCAACCAGCCACTGCCCTTCGCGCATCGACCCCGGCTGCGGATTGCGGCGGCTCCAGCCAAAGCGCTCGGCACCCAGGCGCAGGCATTCGACGAAGTGGCGTTGCGAGAATGGCCGCTCGGGCTTCTCGGGGTCGACCTGCGTGTCGTTGAGGATGCGGAACTGCACCGGGTCCATGCCGAGCTTCACCGCCATCTCGTCCATGGCGATTTCCAGCGCCATCAGCCCTGGCGCCTCGCCCGGCGCGCGCATCGCGTTGCCTTCGGGCATGTCCAGCGTGGCAAGCCGCATCGACGTCATGCGATTGGCGCCGGCATAGAGCAGGCGCGTCTGCATCACGGCTGTCTCGGGCTGGCCGCCTTCGAGATCGCCAGACCAGCTCTCGTGGCCGATGGCCGTGATCTTGCCGTCGCGATTGGCGCCAATGCGAATGCGCTGGATGGTGGCGGGCCGGTGCGTGGTGTTGTTGGGCATCAGCGGGCGCGTCAGGGCCACCTTGACCGGCCGGTGCACGGCGCGTGCGCCCAGCACGGCCAGCAGAGATTCGGCGCGCAGGAACAGCTTGCCGCCAAAACCCCCGCCGATGAAGGGCGAAACGATGCGCACCCTTTCCTTCGGAATGCCCAGCGTCGTCGCCATATCCTCGTGCGCCCACGCCACCATCTGGTTCGATGTCCAGACCGTGACCTTGTCACCCGACCAGGCCGCCATCGACGCATGCGGCTCCATCATGCAGTGCGACTGATCGGGCGTGGTGTAGCGGGCGTCCAGCTGCACCGGAGCCGCCGCAAACGCGCCCGCGAAGTCGCCCACCGCCGTATCCGGATTCGCGTCCTTCCTGGGCTTGCTGGCCCAGCAGCACGCATCTTCCAGGTCGAAGCGGCCCTTCTCCGGCGCATAGTCCACGCGAATCAGCTGCGCGGCTGCGCGGGCCTGCTCGAACGTGTCGGCCACCACCAGCGCGATAGCCTGGTGATAGTGCTGGATCTCGGGGCCGCCCAGCAGCCTGGCGGTATTGCGCTTGCCCTTGCCCAGCTTGCCGGCGTTCTGCGCGGTGACGATGGCCAGCACGCCGGGTGCGCGGCGCGCATCGTCCAGATGCATGGCGCGGATGCGACCCTTGCCGATGCCTGCACCCACCACGTAGCCATAGGCGGGGTTCGGGGCTACCTCGTGCCATTCATAGGCATAGGTGGCCGTGCCGGTGGTCTTGCGCGCGCCGTCGATGCGGTCCACCGCCTGCCCGACCACGCGGCCAGCGTCGATGGGATTGGTAGTGGCCGGTGTGTCGAATTTCATGGCTTGGCCCCGTTTGCCTGCGTGATCACGGCGGCCAGCGTGCGCCGCACCAGTTGCACCTTGAACGCGTTGTCGGGCTGCGGTGTGGCGCCGTCCAGCAACCGCTGCGTGACGGCCGTGGGTCCGTGCGGCAGTTCGGCATCGGCGGCATCCAACCGCCACGGCTTGTGGGCCACGCCGCCCAGGGCGACCCGCCCCGTGCCATCGCGCTGCAGGATCGCCGCGACCGAGACCAGCGCAAACGCATACGACGCACGGTCGCGCACCTTGCGATAGAGCTGCGTGCCACCAACCGGAGGCGGCAGCGTCACCGCCGTGATCAGTTCGCCGCGTTCGAGCACTGTTTCGATATGCGGCGTATCGCCGGGCAGACGATGGAAATCGGCAATCGGGATGACGCGGTGCGCGCCATTGGCACGCACCGTCTCCACGCTGGCATCCAGCACGCGCATTGCCACGGCCATGTCGCTGGGATGCGTGGCAATGCACGCGTTGCTGCCGCCGATCACGGCCAGCTGCCGGCTGAAGCCGCCAATCGCCGCGCAGCCGCTGCCCGGCTGGCGCTTGTTGCACGGCTGGGCCGTGTCGTAGAAATACGGACAGCGCGTGCGCTGCAGCAGGTTGCCGGCTGTGGTGGCGCGGTTGCGCAGCTGGCCGGACGCGCCCGCCAGCAACGCACGCGACAGCACGCCGTAATCGCGCCGCACGCGCGGGTCGGCGGCCAGGTCGGTATTGCGCACCAGCGCGCCGATGCGCAGTCCGCCTTGCTGCAATGGCTCGATCTTGTCCAGCGCCAGGCCGTTCACGTCGATCAGATGCATCGGCGATTCGATGCCAAGCTTCATCAGGTCGAGCAGGTTGGTGCCGCCGGCGATAAAGCGGGCACCCGGCGTCTTCATCGCGGCTGCCGCCGCATCGGCGGGCGTCGCCACGCGCTCATAGGTAAAGGGGTTCATGTCTGGCTCCCCGCGACCTCGGTAATGGCATCGAGGATGTTCGAATACGCGCCGCAGCGGCAGATATTGCCGCTCATCCGCTCGCGGATTTCTCCTGGCGACAGGTGCGGCCGCGCGTTCAGGTCTGGCGTGACGTGGCTCGGGATACCGGCGCGTACCTCGTCGAGCACGGCGACCGCCGAGCAGATCTGGCCCGGCGTGCAATAGCCGCACTGGTAGCCGTCATGCTTGACGAAGGCCACCTGCATCGGATGCATGTTGTTCGGCGTGCCGAGCCCTTCCACCGTGGTGATCCGGGCCCCCTCGTGCATGACCGCCAGGGTCAGGCATGAATTGAGACGCCGGCCATCGACAATCACCGTACAGGCGCCGCACTGGCCGTGGTCGCAGCCCTTCTTGGTGCCGGACAGGTGCAGGTGTTCGCGCAGCGCATCCAGCAGGGTGGTGCGCGTGTCTAGCGTCAGCGAGCGCGGTTGCCCGTTGACGATGAACGATACGTTGGAAGCCACCGGCTTCAGGGCGGCGGGCGTTACCGCCGATGCGGGCGCAGTGACGGAGGCGGCCCCTGCGGGCAAGGCGGCGGCACTCACCGAAGCCGCGCCTGCCATCACGAATTCCCGCCGCGAAAGCTTGATGTCGCTGAAATCTTCCATGTCGCTGGATCCTTTCTGGCTGACAGATGACGGACAGACGATGGCAACGTGGCGGGACTTGCACGTAGGAATTACATGGCGCCAGCGGGCATTGCAGACACAATGCCGCCGTAAATATGCACACCGATTGCACAGGGAACAGATGTCACGCTTGCCGCACGTTGCCAGGGCGGAAAGGCGCATGAAGCGTGCCACCGGCGGCACGGGCGCCAGCGGCAAGGCGGGAGACCTGCGGGAAGATCGGCGTGGATCGGGTCGGCCAGGGATGGCCGGTGAAAACTCGGGATCTCAGCGGTAGCTGACGGTCACCTCGTTGCTGCGGCCCTGGAGCATCGGCGTGAGTCCGCCCTGGCCCGGTACGCGATACGCAAAGACAAAGCCCTTGGTGGCATCGTCGCCGACAAAGGCATCGGTCTTGCCCTCGGCGCCCGTCAGCAGCACGCAGCGGTCGGCATTGCACAGATATGCCTGCAGGTCCACGGGCGGCGTGCGCGTGAAGCTGTAGCGCCAGCGCACGGACGTAATGCGGCCCATGGCCTGCGGCATCGTTGCCAGCGGCACCACGGGCGAAGACAGGGCACGCTGGCCCTTGTTCGTGATCTGCGGCCCTACCGACGATGCCGTCCACGCAAAGCGCGAGCCGGTCAGTTCATAGGTGGCTTTCGTGAAGACCGGAGCGTAGGTCTGCGCGTGGGCTGCCACTGGACCCATCGCGCACAGCACGGCCAGGACCAGGGCGCGTCGCATCACAGCATCCCGCGCAGCTGGGTGCGCAGGCGGCCGATGGCCTGGCTGCGGATCTGGCACACGCGCGATTCGGTCACTTCCAGCACCGCGCCGATCTCGCGCAGGTTCAGTTCCTGGTCGTAGCACAGCGACAGCACCAGCTTCTCGCGCTCGGGCAGCTTGTCGATGGCGCGGATCAGCGCCTCGCGCATGCCCGATTCCATCAGCACGGTCAGCGGGTTGGCATCGTCGGTGACACCCAGATGGCGATCGAGGAAGTCCTCCTCGCCCGAGCGCTCGAAATCCTCGTAGTGCAGCAGCTGGCAGCCATAGACCTCGTTGAGCAGCTCCTGGTATTCCTCGAGCGGCATCTCCAGTTCCTTGGCCACCTCGGAATCGATCGGCGTGCGGCCAAGCTTCTGCTCCAGCTGGCGCTGCGTGCGCTCGATCTTGCGCGTGAACTGGCGCAGGCTGCGCGATTGCCAGTCGTTGGCGCGCACCTCGTCGAGCATGGCGCCGCGAATGCGCTGGCTTGCGTAGGTCTCGAACCGGGCGCCATGGTTGTCTTCATAGCGCTTGGCGGCGTCGAGCAGGCCGATCATGCCGGCCTGTATCAGGTCGTCGATCTGCACGCTGGCGGGCAGCTTGGCCGCCAGCTGCAGCGCAATGCGCCGCACCAGTGGCGCGTGTGACTTGACCACATCCGCCTGCTCGAGCTTTCCCTGAATCGTATACATGGTGGAACTCTCGTTAAATGCTTACTGTTTGTGCCAGCGCCGGAGAGGCTGAGAATCGGCGGCTGGCAGGCTGAGTTTCCGGTCTTGTCGAGACTTCTTGTTCTTGCGTTTATGCGGCAACGGCCGAGGCCATTCCCAGGGACGATGCTTCGTGACGCAGCGGCCATGCGCCGATACTGCTGGCGATGTGCCGCAACGCACCGGTGGCCGCGGCGGCGGGGTACGCCTCCACCACGCACCGTCCCAGCTGGAGCGCACGCGCCACCAGCGGATCCATCGGCAGGTACCCTGCCAGGCTGGCCTCCACGCCCAGATACTGGCTCGCGGTGCGGGCCAGGTTGCGCGCGAGCGCCGTGACCGTTCCTTCCGCTGCCGCCAGGTTGACGACCAGCTGGAAATGACGGCATGCGTATTCGTGATGCAGCCGCTTGATGCATGCATAGGCGGCGGTGATCGACGTGGCCTCGGGGCGCATGACGATCACAAAGTTGTGGGCCATGCCTGCCAGCGGCGACAGCGCGCCGGTGATATCGCGGCGGGCATCGACCAGCATCGAGCGCACGTCAGGCAGTCGCGCCGCCAGCGCCCGTTCGTCGGGGCGGGCGGCAATCGCTCCTGCCTGCAATACGGCAATGCCGCTGGCACCGCGCGTGCCGGCCGCAACGGCCAGCGGCGCACGGCCGTCCAGTACATCGGCCAGCGTGGCGACCGGCGCGGCACCGGCCGGGCGCATTGCCCGAGCGCCGTACATGTCTTCGTCCACCAGCAGCACGCGCTCGCCCTGCATCGACAGCGCATTGGCCAGGCCCAGCGCCACCGTGGTGGTGCCGACACCCTGCTCCGCGCCCACCACGGCGATGCGCCGCGTGACGCGCGGTGCCAGCAGGCGGCGCAGGCTTTCGGCCTGATCGGAGGCCATCGTGTTCAACGCTTACTCCCCGGCGGCCGCAAGCTGCGGCGTGTCTTCGATGGCGACCAGCGCGTCCATGGTGTCCATGGCTTGCATCGCATGCATTGCGGATGCCGCCGGCTCCGGTGCATCTTCGATCATCGGCATGGCCGCTGCCATGCCGCGGCCCGGGTAGTTTTCGAGCACGTCGAGCAGTGCCAGCAGACGGCCCATGCCCTCGTTGAGGACGGCGCCCGGCACCGGCGCATTGACGCGTGCCGAAGCCCGGCCGGCCAGGCGCGACAGGAATGCCGGCGCGGTGGGCGTGGGCGTGTGTTGCAGGCGCAGCGCGGTCAGGCCCAGCTGTACGGCCACCATGCCGGCGCACAGCGATGCATCGGCATCGCCTTCCTGCGCGAAGTGCTCCACGGCGTGGCGCAGCGTGCGGAACTGTTCCTCGGCGGCGACCGTCCAGTGCAGCCAGCGCGCCACTTGCGACGCGTCGTCAGCCAGCGCCGGATCGCACAGCGCGTATTCCACGGACAGCGTGTCGGCGGTTTCGTGATCGACCATGCGCGACACCACCAGGCAGGCCTCGATGCCGGCCTCGGCGCCATTGCCGCGGCCACGCGCGGCAGTACGCACCTGGCCTTCGGGAATGCGGACCAGGCAGTGCGCCAGCCAGTGCGCGGCGGCGCGATCGCGGCAGGTCACGTCGCCCACCGCGTGGAACGTCAGCGAATCGGCAACGGTATCGAGCTTGTTGGCCAGGCCATCGGCAATCACGCGCGTGGTCTTGCGCGTGCCGGCCACCCAGCGCTCGCCCAGTTGTTGCCAGCGTGCCAGCGTGGCGGTGCCGGGCAACGAGGTATTCAGGTTGACCACGGTACGGGCGGCGGCCAGCGTGGCACGCACGGTGGCGGCTTCGGCATCGGCCTCGGCTTCGGTCAGCGACTGGCGCGCACGGCCCACCGGCACCACGGTGCTGGCGAGCGGCATGCCGTCGCGGTCGGCCAGCCACAGCGTGTGCTGCATCATCTGCGGCGCGCGGCGCCCCTGCACGGTCTGGGCCACGCTCTGCGTGACGGCCAGCACGTAGCGCTCGCACGCACGGCTGGCATCGCGGCACATGGCCAGGCGAACCTGCTGCACCATCGGGCGCAGCGCCGACACGCCGGCCGTGCGATGCTGCCAGAGCTGGCGGGCCACGTCGAAGCCGTACTGGGCCGCGTTGAGTTCGTCGACGCAAACCCCGACGGCATTGGCGCTGTCGGTCAGCGAACGCAGCATGTCGTCCGCGCCGCTACGTTCGGTCTTGTTCGGCGCGGCCGTCTCGACGGCGCCCGCCTGGCGGCGCGCCACGTCGGCGTCATTGAACAGCGAGCCACGGCGCGGCGTCAGGAACGCGCGCTCGACCAGGGCGCTCCCCTGTGCCAGTTCCAGGTGTTCCGGCACGCGCTGGCCGGTGGATGCATAGAACACGGGCAGGCGGTGGCGGATCACCACGTCCAGCACCGAGCCCAGGTGCGTGGCTTCGTCGAGCTTGCTGATGATGCAGCCGTCGATGCCACCGGCGGCGCCGGCAGCGTCGTTACGATAGGCATGCACCACTTCGTTGAGTGTATCGCCGTGCGCCGCGCCGTTGAGCAGCAGCACGCGCTGCATCGGCGCCTGCACACCGGCCAGCATGCCGATCTGGTCGGACAGGCTGCGGTCGCGCTGGCTCATGCCCACCGTATCGATGATGACCAGGTGCTTGTCCTTCATGGCCGACAGCGCGAAGCGCAGGTCGGCGGCGTCCTTCACGGCGTGCACCGGCACGCCAAGGATGTCACCGTAGATGCGCAGCTGCTCGTGGGCGCCGATCCGGAAGCGGTCGGTCGTCAGCAGCGCCAGGCTCTGCGGGCCGTGGCGCAGCACGAAGCGCGCGGCCAGCTTGGCGGTGGTGGTGGTCTTGCCCACGCCGGTCGGGCCGATCAGCGCCAGCACGCCACCCTGGGCGAACAGCGAATCCTCGTCGGCCAGCACCGGCACCTTGCTTGCCAGCTCCTGGCGGATCCAGGCCATGGCGGCCGGACGGTCGGTGCCCACCGGCAGGCGCGACAGCAGCGTGCGCGACAGCTGGCCCGAGAAGCCCGCGTTGACCATCCATTCGAACAACGATTCGCGCAGCGGATCGCCTGCGGCCACGCCGTTCGCACCTTGCGAAAGCCCCGCGAACTGGCGTTCCAGCATCGACCGCATCGACGCCAGCTCACCCCGCAGGTCGCCCAGCATCGCGTCTTCCTGCCCAACGGCGCCGGACAAGGCGGCCGGTGCCGACATGGCACCCAGCGGCATGAACGGCTGGGGGCTGGCCGGATGCAGGTCATGCAGCGACTGCAGCATCGGCAGCGGGGACGGCGACGAGATTGGCGACGAGAGGGAAGTCGACAGCGAAGGCGGCAACGCCAGGGCGGACGGCTGGTACAGCTGCGCGCCGGCGCTCACGGCACCCAGGTCCGTGTCGCGCATCGCCACGATTTCCACGCCGCCCTCGATGGAACGGTTGGAGAGCACCACGGCGTCGGGGCCCATGGCCTCGCGCACCTTGCGCATCGCTTCGCGGCCGTTGGCCGCCACAAACTTTGCCACGCTCATTGTTCAGTCCTCACGCTGCGCCGCCGATCATGGCGGTGATGCGAATATTGCGGTTGTCCGGTACTTCGGCGTGCGACAGCACTTTCAGTTGCGGCAGCGTGCGGCGCAGGAAGCGCGCCATCAGCGGGCGCATCGGCGGCGGCACCAGCAGCACCGGATCCAGGCCCAGTTGTTCCTGACGCACTACGGCGCCCTGTGCCTGCTGCAGCAGCGCATCTGCCAGGCCCGGCTCGATGCCGCCGCCGTTGGCCAGCGCCTGCGTCAGCACGCGCTCCAGCCCGGCGTCGAGCCCGATCACCTGCATGTCGGCGTTGTTCGGGAACAGCTGCTGCGTGATCGCACGGCCTAGCGACACACGCACCAGCGTGGTCAGCTCGGCCGGATCGTTGATCTTCGGGGCGTTGTCGGCCACCACGTCCAGGATGGTGCGCATGTCGCGGATCGCCACGCCTTCGTCCAGCAGGTTCTGCAGCACCTTCTGCAGGCCGGTCAGCGAGATCGTCTTCGGCACCAGGTCTTCGGTCAGCTTCGGGGCTTCCTTGGTGATGCGGTCCAGCAGCGCCTGCACTTCCTGGCGGCCCAGCAGTTCGGACGCGTGCATCTGGATCACGTGATTCAGGTGCGTGGCGACCACGGTGCTGGCGTCCACCACCGTGTAGCCGTAGGCCTGCGCCTGTTCCTTGAGCGCGGCGTCGATCCACACGGCCGGCAGGCCAAAGGCGGGGTCGCGCGTGGTGGCGCCGGGCAGCGTGCCGCTGACCTGGCCCGGGTTGATGGCCATCCACTGACCCGGGTTGGCTTCGCCGCTGCCAATTTCCACGCCCTTGAGCGTGATGCGGTACGCGTTCGGTTTCAGTTCGAGGTTGTCGCGGATATGCACCACCGGCACCAGGAACCCAATGTCCTGCGCCATCTTCTTGCGGATGCTCTTGATACGGCCCAGCAGTTCGCCGTTCTGTGCACGATCCACCAGCGTGATCAGGCGGTAACCCACTTCCATGCCCAGCGGGTCGACCATCGTGACGTCTTCCCACGTGGCTTCGGCCACCTCGGCCTGCACGGCGGGGCTGCGCTCTTCCTTGGCCTTGGTCTCGGTGGCCGTGACCTCGCGGCGCATCTGATAGCGGCCGAACCAGATCAGTCCGCCGGCCAGCAGCAGGAAGGCAAAGTGCGGCATGCCCGGGATCAGGCCCATGGTGCCGATGATGGCGGCGGTGATGAACATCACGCGCGGGTTCGAGAACAGCTGGCCGGTCAGCTGCTGACCAACGTCCTGCTCGTTCGACACGCGCGACACGATCACACCGGCTGCGGTGGAGATCACCAGCGCCGGAATCTGCGCCACCAGGCCATCACCGATCGTCAGCAGCGTGTAGTTGTGGACGGCGGTGCCAAAGTCCAGATCGTGCTGCACCATGCCCACCACCATGCCGGCGGCCACGTTGATGAACATGATCAGCAGGCCGGCGATGGCGTCGCCGCGCACGAACTTCGACGCACCGTCCATGGCACCGTAGAAGTCCGATTCCTGGGCCACTTCGGAGCGGCGCTTGCGGGCGCCTTCCTCGTTGATCAGGCCGGCGTTCAGGTCGGCGTCGATCGCCATCTGCTTGCCGGGCATCGCATCGAGCATGAAGCGCGCGCCAACTTCGGCGATACGGCCCGCACCCTTGGTAATCACCATGAAGTTGATCACGACCAGGATGGCGAACACCACGATACCGACGGCGAAGTTGCCGCCCACCAGGAAGTGGCCGAACGCCTCGATCACCTTGCCGGCGGCGTCGGGGCCGGTATGGCCTTCGAGCAGCACCACGCGCGTGGACGCCACGTTCAGCGACAGGCGCAGCAGCGTGGAGAACAGCAGCACGGCCGGGAAGGCGGCAAAGTCCAGCGGGCGCTGGGTGTACATGCCCACCAGCAGCACCATGATCGACAGCGCGATGTTGAAGGTGAACAGCAGGTCCAGGATGAACGCCGGCAGCGGCAGGATCATCATGCCGAGGATCATGACGATCAGCAGCGGGCCAGCCAGCGCCTTCATCTGGGCGCCACCCCGCAGTGCGGGCATGTTGAAAAGGTTGGTCAGTGCGTTCATGCGCGGCTTTCCGGTACGGCAAGTTCATCCGGCACCAGCAGTTCGGTCGGCGAATCGGGCTGCGGACCGTAGCTGTAGTGCCAGTTCTTCAATTGATAGACCCAGGCCAGGACCTCGGCCACGGCGGTATACAGGCCCGCAGGGATTTCGTGGCCCAGTTCCACGTGCCGGTGCAGCGCCCGCGCCAGCGGCGGAGCGGACAGTACCGGCACGCGATGCTCCCTGGCCAGCTCGCGAATGCGAGCGGCCACTTCATCTGCGCCCTTTGCCACGACGCGCGGCGCGTTCCAGCGTGCGCCTTCGTCGTATTTCAGTGCCACGGCAAAGTGGGTGGGGTTGGTCACCACCACGTCGGCCTTGGGCACTTCGGACATCATCCGGCGCCGCGCAATGGCCCGCTGTTGCTGACGGATACGGGCCTTGATGTGCGGATCGCCATCGGTTTCCTTCATCTCCTGCTTGACCTCTTCCTTGGTCATGCGGAGCTTCTTGTAGAACGTCCAGAGCTGCCACGGCGCGTCGATGACCGCGACCAGCAGCAGCGACCCCGCCACCACGCCGCACACGTAGAGCACCATCTCCATCATGTGCAGCAGCGCTTCGTGGACCGGCGCATTCATCAGCGCGATGGCCTCGGGCAGCTTGTGCCAGACCATCCAGGCACCCACGCAGCCCACCAGCAGCGACTTGGCGATGGCCTTGATCAGTTCCACGACCGTGTGCGCCGAGAACATGCGGCCAAGGCCCTGAAGCGGCGACAGACGCGAGAAATCGGGCGAGAACGACTTGGTCGAGAAACTCCAGCCGCCCAGCGCCAGCGGTGCCACCAGGGCCGCCACGCCAAACATCAGCAGCAGCGGGAAAAACACCAGCAGGCTGTCCCAGATCGCCATGCCGAACTGCGACAGCATGCGGTTGGTGTCGAAAGCCGTGGCCGGCTCGAAGGCCAGCGTTGCCTGCATGACCGAATTCAGCTTGCGGCCCAGCGTGCCGCCCATGACGTACAGGCCCAGCACGCCCGTCATCAGCATCACGAACGTGCCAAGCTCGCGCGAACGCACCACCTGCCCCTCCTCGCGCGCCTTTTCAAGGCGCCGGGGTGAGGCGGGTTCGGTTTTCTCGAGATCGCTTTCCTCGGACATGAATGCTCCAGTGCGAAGCACGCGGGCGGCACTTCGTCACCGAGGATTATCAAATCCCGAGGGGCAAGGCATTGGGGGGAAAAGGCGGGGAAACAGGTGCCTGTTTCAGGAATGAGGGGGGCAGCGGAAATAACGGCCCGGGGGCAGGCGATCTTTAGGGCCAGAACGCCAGATTGTGCCGATCTCGCCCGGTTCGGACGGGATCGGCACCGATGATGTCACAGATTGCGCGTGACATCCAGAACCGGCGGCGGGATCGCCGGCCCTGTCTCTGTATACATGCAGGTTGCTTGCGGCTCTTGCCGGACGGCGGCCGCCTTAGCGAACCACATCCTCGTGGTCGGTCGACATCGACAGCGCGCGCCATGCCGCCAGCTCGGTCTCTACCGCCTGGTGCTTGGCTTCGATACGCGCCACGGCATCGGAACCCAGCGGCAGACGCAGCGGCGGACGCTCGCTGTCGGCCAGGCGCAGGATGGCTGCGGTCAGCTTGTTGGGGTCGCCCGGCTGCGCATGGTTGGCACCCTTGGCAAACACACGCATCTGGCCCACCGTCCCGGCATAGTCATCGATGATGGCCTTGGTCGACACCAGCGAGTTGTCGTTGAGGAAGTCCGTGCGGAAGAAGCCCGGCTCGACAACTGTCACGTGGATGCCCAGCGGCGCCAGTTCCTGCGACATGGCTTCCGTCAGCCCTTCCACCGCGAACTTCGACGCACCGTAGACGCCCCAGCCGTAGTAGGCCGAGTAGCCACCCAGCGACGAGATATTGATCACATGGCCGCCACGCTGCTTGCGCATCTGCGGCAGCACTGCCCTCGACACGGCCAGCAAGCCGAATACATTGGTGTCGAAGTTAGCCTTCGCTTCGGCTACTGACGTTTCCTCGACGGCACCGAGAAGGCCGAACCCGGCATTATTGACCAGCACATCGATACGGCCGAAACGTTCGACACCCTGACGCACCGCCTCGACGGCATCTTCCTCGCGGGTGACGTCGACCTTTACCGCCAGCAGGTTCGGCTGGTCGCCGAAGGCTTCGACCACCTGCAGGGGGTTGCGTGCAGTAGCAATCACACGATCACCGCGCTGCAACGCGGCACGCACGATCAACGTGCCGAAACCACGCGACGCGCCGGTGACAAACCAAACCTTGCTGCCATTGTTCTGGGACTGGATCGATTGGGACATGACTGACTCCTGGAATTTTCGGATCGGGTTAGCGTTCCGGAGCCGTCTTGCCTTGTCTGGTGCGGCAGCGGCGCCGTTGAGACCCATGGTAGGCAGGCAGTCGTTCTCAAACAATGGTGATGTGGATTGCGCCAATAGCAACTAATAGTTTCTATTGGCGCTACGTGTTCAAGGCGGCCCAGAAGGCTTCCGGCAGATATTCGGCATAGCGGTGGCGCAGCCAAGCCAGCCCCTCGTCGCGCGTAACGGTATGGTTCAGTTTGGCCCGGAATGCCTCCAGCCGAACACGGGAGGAGTTCAGAATGCCCGCCCAGGTGGCCAGCCCGATGCGCAACGTCGGATCTTCGTGAAAGCACCCGAACGCACCAGTGGGATGTCGCAAAGTTCGCAAGGCAGCGGGCGTAAGTTCATTCGACACGGCCAGGAACGTCCAGTGGGTATGACGGGTATCGAACCGCTCGTCGGATGCCACGGCCATGGCGTAGCTTTCAATCTGCGCTTTTGCCGCAAGATCGATCTTCTTCATTGGGCGCTTGAGTTCAACCACCAGAAACTCTCGGCGCGCGCTTGCATAGGCCGGGACTTCGCGGCCAAGTACGAAGTCGATGAAACCCTGCCTGCCATCGTCCCGGAGCACGGACTGCTGATACCAGCCCTTGCCCATGTCCAGCTTTTTGACGTGCTTGCGCAGTACCGTGCTCAGGCTTTCGCCGTCGCTCGTGAGCCGGAACTCTTCCCCGAATACCCAAGTTTCATTGGCCAGCATGCGATGAAGCTCTCCGCGCTCCTTGAATCCGCGCTTGCTTCCAATATCGAATAGCAGTTCCTCCAAGCCAGTAAGAAAGCGAAGGCGCTCCGTTACCATCGTGCTGCATTCGATCATCGACGTCAGCGACGTCAGTTCAAGCAACCCCTGCAGTTCCTCCGCCTTGTCCGCCGGCAGCCTCAGCACTTCGGCCAGCAGATACCGCAGGGTCGAGGGGCTGTCTTCCAGCGTGGCCTTGAGCATGCCCAGGGTGAAACGGCGGTCTTGCTGACGGCCCGAGCGAAAGACTTCCAGATGTTCGTGTATGCCCAGCGCGCAGATGTCGAACCGCTCGCGGCGCGCCACCTCGATGGCGTCCTCGGCAATGCCTTCGAACGGATAGACGCCTTCGGTCTTCCAGCGCTGGATCAGTGCGCTGGCATCCTCGGCACGCTGGCGGCGGTGCCGGGCCTGCAGCGATTCCCGCGCCGACCTGACCATGCGCTGAAGTGCAGGGTCGATACGCTCATCCAGCGGCCGGTCCGACCCGCCGGATTGCGCGGGATCGATACCAGCGATCGGCATCCGGACTGTCGTGGAACCGAGATTCCGCATTTCCATCGTGACCTCCTTCGCTTGAACACGCGAAGGAGGCTAACACCGCATCACGCACCGTGGCCCCGTTGGACACATGTTGTGACAGCCTTTCAGATTCGTCTCAATCGAGACGGCCGGGCTCGATCTCGATGCCGAGTTGCCCGGCCATTTCCACCACCAGGGCTTGCAGCCGTGTCACCTTGTCTTCCAGTGCGCGATGGCTGATGCGCAGGGCTTCGAATTCCGATGGCGACGCGGCCGATTCCGCGCCGCCGCGTGGCGTTGCCGCAGCGGGCTCCGGCATGGCGACTTCACCGCAGAGCAGGTGCATCCAGCGGTTTTCGCGCTCGCCGGGTGCGCGGGGCAGCTTGACCACCAGCGCCGGCGAGCGCTCGGCCAGTTCGTCCAGAAATGCCTCCACCGAAGAGATATCCGCGAAGGCATGCAGCCGTGCCGAATTCAGCCGCAGTTCGGCCGCCGTCTGCGGACCGCGCAACATCAGCGTGGACAGCAACGCGGCCGACTGGCTCGGCACGCCCAGCACCTTGCCCAGGTTCTGTTCGAAGCGCGGTACGCGACTGCTGCTGCCCTCGAACACCAGGCTCAACGACTTCAGGCCGTCGATGGCGGTCAGGATTTCGTCCTCGGTCACGCTCATCACCGGCGAGCGCGCGGTTTTCTGGTTGCAGCCGGACGCCAGCGCGTTCAGCGACAGCGGGTAGGTGTCGGGCACGGTGTACTGCTTTTCCAGCAATACGGCCACCACGCGCGCCTCCAGCGGCGTGAGCGTGCGCAAGGCGGGGCGCGAAGGGGTGTCGGGGGTCTGGTCCATGAATGACATCGGCAGGTTGGCGGGCCCGAAGGCCAAGGCGCCCATTGAAGCGCAAGGGCGGCGGCGATGCAACCGCCCTGCGCGTCGCGGCGGGCTTTGTGTCGCAATGTATCAGCCGGGCGCGCCGAGACAGACGCATACCCGGCGCCGATCCGATGACACACGGCCGATACGCCGGCCGCTCACGCTACAGCCATTGCCCTGTTTCGCAAACCGGTACCCCTGGAGGATCATCATGAAGCTCTATGCCAACGAGGTTTCATCGGCCACATCGCGCGTGCGCATTGCGCTGGCCATCAAAGGACTGGCGGTGGACGTCCAGCCCGTCACCATCTTCGGCGATGCAGCAGAGTCGCGTCAGTCGGCGTACCGCGCAATCAACCCGCAGGGGCTCGTACCGGCACTGGAGACCGACACTGGCGAGCTGATCACGCAATCGCTGGCAATCATCGAATACCTGGATGAACGGTTCCGCGCGCCGCCATTGCTGCCCGCCGACCCGGAAGACCGCGCGTTCGCCCGTGCCATTGCACTGGCGATTGCCAGCGAGATCCATGCCCTGCTGCCGCCTCGGGTGGCCGCCCGGCTGTCGCAGATTCCGGGCATGGATGCCGATGGCGTCGCCGCATGGGTCCGCCATTGGGTCGATGTCGGCCTGACCGCCGTCGAAGACCGCCTGGCCGCACGCCGCACAGGGCCCTATGTGGTGGGAAATTTGCCGACGATTGCCGACATCTACCTGTTCCCGCAGGTCATCAGCGCGGCGCGCATGGGCTTCGATGCGCCGCAGCGCTGGCCGAACATCGCGGAAATCGTCACGCGCCTGCACGACATCCCCGCCTTCGCGCAGAACGCGCCGGCGCCGCGCACGTAGTCGCCGGGGGGCGGATGGGGGCCGGAGAGCCGGCGACAGCATAAGAAACCACGAAATCATTCGTTGGCCTGTGCCGGGGCCAAGCGTACGGTCTGGTTTTCCGCCATCCGCTTCTTACGCTCGCATGTCCAGCTCCCGCCGTCAGTTTCTGCACGCCGCCAGCGCCGGCGCCTTGTCCACCGTGCTGCCCGCCGCCGCGCACGCCCAACCCCGCCAGACCTTGAAGGCCGGCGACCAGAAAGGCGGCCTGCGCGCATTGCTCGAATCGGCCGACGCGCTCAAGGGGCTGGCCTATGACATCCAGTGGACCGAATTCCCGGCTGCGGCACCGCTGGCCGAGGCGCTCAATGCCGGCGCCGTCGACAGCGGCCCCATCGGCGATGCACCAGCCATCTTTGCGCTGGCCGCCGGTACGCGCATCCGGCTGATCGGCGCCAACCGCTCCGATCCCTACGGCACGGCCGTGCTGGTGCGCCCAGACTCGCCGCTGAAGAGCGCGGCCGACCTCAAAGGCAAGCGCATCGGCACGAATCGTGGATCGATCGGCCATTTCGTCGCGCTCAAGGCGTTGGCATCGGCCGGCCTGAAACCGGAGGATGCCGATTTCCGCTTCCTGCCGCCTGCAGACGCCAAGCTGGCCCTGACCAACGGCTCGGTCGACGCGTGGTCGACGTGGGAACCGTACACGGCCATGGCCGAGACCAGCGGCCATGCACGGGTGCTGGTAAGCGGACGAGGGTTGTGGTCGGGATTGAGCTATCTGGCGGCAACCGACGCCGCGCTGGCAAGCAAGCGGGCGGTGCTGGCCGATTTCCTGCAGCGCGTGGTGCGCGCGCAGGAGTGGTCCTATCAGCACGTGCCCGAGTTCTCGGCCACGCTGGCGCGGATCATCGGCATTCCGCCCGAGGCAGCGCGGCTGCAGTTCGAACGCCGCCGCACCCGGTGGCAGCCCATCGATGCCGAACTGGTGGCCATCCAGCAGCAGACCGCCGACTTCTACCTGAAGGCCGGGCTGCTCAGGCAGCGGCTGGACGTGGCCACCACGTTCGATCGCGGCTTCGCGCCTAGCGCGTAACCGCCGGCCTGGCGGGCCGCCTTGCCAGCAGCGGGTCGCCGACGCCGTCCACGCCGACCAGGCCCAGCACGGTGGTCAGCCCCCACTGTGCGCCTTCGTAGGCGTTGGTAGGGTCGAACCACTCGTCGCGCGAATGCGACCCGCCCGACTTGCCGCCGCTGCCGATGATGATGGCCGGAATGCCCAGCGCCATCGGCACGTTGGCGTCGGTGCTGCCACCGCGCAGCGAAGGCGCTTCCTTGCTGTGAGCCTTGATGACGCGCACGGCCGACTGCACGATCACCGAATCGGTGGGCGTGATGCCGGCGGGCCGGTCGCCGATCATGCGCGCCTGGTATGTGATTTCCTGCCCCTTGGCCGGCTTCCAGCGCGCATTTTCATCGGCCACGCCGGCGGCGATGGCATCCATGATGTGCTTCTCGGTCTCCAGCAGCGACGGCGTGCCATTGGAGCGGATGTCGATCGCCATGCGGGCATCGCCGGCGATGGCATTCACCGAGGTGCCGCCGCCAACCGTGCCCACCGTGAACGTGGTCTTGGGGTCGGTGGGCGTCTTCACGTCACCGATCTTGCCGATCGCCCGGCCCATCGCGTGAATGGCACTGGGCAGACCGAAGGCCCCGAAGCTGTGTCCGCCCGGGCCCTTGAACGTGACTTCATAGCGATGGCTGCCGGTGCCCTGCGTCAGCACGCGCTCGCCGGTGCCAGGCTCGATGCCGACCATGCCGTCGATATCGGGATGGTCGCGGAACACCGCCTTCATGCCGCGCAGGTTGCCCAGTTCCTCTTCGCCCACGTTGCCGACGAAGACCAGGTCGCCCACCGTGCGCACCTTGTTCTCGTTGAGCACCTTGAGCCACGACAGCAGCACGGCCAGGCCGCGCGTATCGTCGCCAATGCCGGGCGCGTAGAGCTTGCCGTCGCGCGACTTCACCGTGACATCGGTGCCTTCCGGGAAGACCGTATCGAGGTGGGCGGAGATCAGCAGCCGGGGGCCGTTGCCGGTGCCCTTGCGGATACCGATGGCATTGCCTTCGGCATCGATATGGGCGTCGGTCAGGCCCAGCGCCTTGAGCCGCGACACGAAATACTCCGCGCGCGCCTTTTCCTTGAACGGCGGCGCGGGGATCTCGGTCATGGTCTTGAGTTCCGCCAGCGCACGCGCGTCGTCGGCATGCACGTCGGCCATCAGCTTCTGGTAAAGCGGCGCGGCTTCGAGCCGTGCATAGGCACTGTCAACGTTGGGGGAAACCTGCGGGACGGTCAGCGTCTGACCCTGGGCGATGCCGGCGAATGCGGAAACTGCGGCGGCAACGGAAACTGCAACAACGGTACGGCGAGCATGCATGGGGGCGATCCTCTGGCAGTAGGAAACCGTGGTTGCCCACGATTGTGCCAGCGAATGCGCCGCCATGTGACGGAAAACGCGCGTACGGCGCGTCCCCGCAACAGGCCCGGGACGCACCGGCAGCCTTGCCGGCGCGTCCCGTTTGCCGGGCTCAGAAGCCCAGGCTGGCCAGCAGGTCGTCCACCTGCGACTGGTCCGACACCACGTCGGTCTTGCCTTCGGGGTTGATCTGCGGACCGTTCATGAGCGTGGGGGGCGCTTCCACGCGCCGGTCGGCCGGCACGTTGTCGATCAGCACCTGCAGCAGTTCCTGCTCCAGGGTGCGGATCATGTCCATCATCTTCTTGATCACCTGGCCGGTCAGGTCCTGGAAGTCCTGGGCCATCATGATCTCGAGCAGGTGGCTGCCGGTAGCCTTGGCCTTCTGCGGGACTTCGGTCAGGAACTCGCGGGTGTCCAGCACCAGTGCGCGGGCATCGCCCAGCTCCACCGGTTGTGCGAACCACTCGTCCCAACGCTTGTCCAGCGCGGTGGCCTTGCTTTCCAGATCTTCCTGCAGCGGCTGCGCCAGCTCGACGGCGGTGAGCGTACGCTCGGCCGCCTGCTCGGTCATGGCGGCGATGTAGCTCAGGCGGTCGCGCGCATCGGGAATTGCCAGGGCGGCCTTCTCGATTTCCTTGTCGAGCCCCAGCTCCCGCATGTTGTCGCGCAGCATTCGCGTCAGGTTGCCGATGCGATGGATGATCTGCTCGGCCGATTCTTGGCTGAAAGTCGGAGTCGTCGACATGTCGCGTACCTCTTCTTATTGACCCAGCTTCTCGAAGATCTTGGTGATCTTTTCGTCCAGCGTCGCGGCCGTGAAGGGCTTGACCACATAGCCGTTGGCGCCAGCCTGCGCAGCGGCAATGATGTTCTCCTTCTTGGCCTCGGCCGTCACCATCAGCACCGGCGTCTTGGCAATTTCGGGAATCGCGCGGATCGACTGCAGCATGGTCAGGCCATCCATGTTCGGCATGTTCCAGTCCGACACCACGAACTGGAAGCTGCCGTCCTTGACTTTTTCCAGGCCGGCGGCGCCGTCTTCGGCTTCCTCGACGTTGGTGAACCCCAGCTCCTTGAGCAGGTTGCGAATGATCCGACGCATGGTCGGGAAGTCATCGACCACGAGGATCTTGATGTTCTTGTCCACTATACGGCTCCAAAACGGTTGCGGATGACGGGGCCATCCGGTTGATGTTGCTGATCTGACCTCTCGCGCGCGAGATCCAGGACTACACGCGCTGCGCCCGTGCACCAAACGTGGCCAGGTGCGCCATGACGCGCTGGCTCATCTGGTTCAGGGGCACCACTTCATGCACGCCGCCGGTGGCGATAGCCTCCTTCGGCATGCCAAACACGATGCAGGACTGTTCGTCCTGCGCCAGGTTGTACGATCCGGCCTCGCGCATGCGCAGCATGCCGCGGGCACCATCCTTGCCCATGCCGGTCAGGATCACGCCGGTCACGTTCTTGCCGCCATGGATCGCGGCGGAATCGAACAACACGTCTACCGACGGGCGATGCCGGTTCACCGGCGCTTCCTGCGACAGGTGCGCCACGTAGTTGGCACCGCTGCGCGCCAGCAGCAGGTGGGAGTCGCCCGGCGCGATATACGCGTAGCCCGGCAACACGCGCTCGCCGTGCTCCGCTTCCTTGACGGTGATGCGGCACAGGCCGTTCAGGCGCTGCGCGAACGACTTCGTGAAGCCGGCCGGCATGTGCTGCACGATCATGACCGCCGGCGAATCCGGCGGCAGCGGCATCAGGAATTCCTTGATGGCCTCGGTGCCGCCCGTCGATGCCCCGACGATGATCAGCTTTTCGGTCGACAGCAGTGGCGCGCGCAGGATCGGCGCGGCCGGGGCGCTGCCCGCGGCAGCCTCGGTCCGGGCGCGCACGCGCGCCCGCGATGCAGCGCGCAGCTTGTCGGCGATGGTGTCGGTGTATTCGATCAGCCCTTCGCGAATGCCCAGCTTGGGCTTGGTCACGAAGTCGACGGCGCCCAGTTCCAGCGCGCGCATCGTGATTTCGGAGCCGCGCTCGGTCAGCGACGACACCATCAGCACCGGCATCGGCCGCAGGCGCATCAGGCGTTCGAGAAAGTCGAGCCCGTCCATCCGTGGCATTTCCACGTCCAGCGTCAGCACGTCCGGGTTCAGGCGCTTGATCATGTCGCGCGCCACCAGCGGGTCGGGGGCGGTACCCACCACCTCCATGTCCGGCTGGCTGTTGATGATCTCCGTCATCAGGCTGCGGATCAGCGCGGAATCATCCACGCACAGCACCTTGATCTTCGCGGCGGTCATATTCGTCTCTACGTCTTCAGTTTTCAGGTCGGCGACTTGGCCGATGCCTGCCGCGTAAACAAAGCCACGGCACCACGGTCGGGCGCCTTTGTGGATGTGGACAGCGCGCGTGCCAGGGCACGCTCGTCGCGCTCCACGCCAACCGTATCGTCCTGGCGGGTCAGCCGGCGCACCAGCGCCAGACCCGTGCCCGGGAAATAGCTGACACGTCGCGCGTGCGGCCCGCGCAGGTCCTGCGCGGCCACCCGTATCTCTTCGGTGCGCAGGTACTTCAGTACGAAATCGGCATTCCGGTCCCCAATATTGAGGGTCGTCATGTTCGCCAGTACCGCGCCGCCGCCAAATACCTTGGCTTCCAGGCGCTCGCGCCGGGCGCCCATCTTCAGCAGTTCATTGATCAGCACTTCCAGCGCGTAGCAGCCGTAGCGCATCGACGCCGACAGCATGCGGTCGGGGCCGGCGTTCTCGTCGTCGGGCAGCATGAAATGGTTCATGCCGCCCACGCCGGCCACTTCGTCGCGGATGCACGCTGCCACGCACGATCCCAGCACCGTGGTCAGCACCACGTCGTCACCGGTCACGTAGTACTCGTTGGGCAGCAGCTTGATGGCCTGCTTGCCGAATTCGCGATCGAAGTACTTTCGCGTGGCAATGGCCTCGGGCATCTGGGGGGTGCCGCGCATCATGCACCTCCGCCCTTGCCCGCCAGTTCATACACGGTCTGCCCGCGCAGCTGGAACGCACGCGTGACATACGAGAAGTTCTCCGAATGACCGGCAAACAGCAGGCCATTCGGCTTGAGCAGCGGTGCAAACCGTTCCAGGATGCGGCCCTGGGTCGGCTTGTCGAAATAGATCATCACGTTGCGGCAGAAAATCGCGTCGAACTTCTCGCGAATGCCCCAGTCGGGCGCCAGCAGGTTCAGCGGCTCGAACGTGATGGTCGATGCCAGGTCCGGCTTGACCTTGACCGACCCGGCACGTGCCCCGGTGCCCTTCAGGAAGAAGCGCTTGAGCTGTTCCTGCTGCATCCGGGCCACCTGCTCGGTCGTGTAGACCCCGGCGCGGGCCTTGGCCAGCACCTGGGTGTCGATATCGGTGGCAAGCACGGTGCCGGCCCGGTCGCCCAGCGCCTCGGCCAGCGTGATGGCGATCGAATACGGCTCTTCGCCGGTAGACGCCGCCGCGCACCAGACGCTGTAGGGGCGGCCAACCTTCCTGGCATGCTCGGCCAGCAGCGGGAAGTGATGCGCCTCACGGAAGAACGACGTGAGGTTGGTGGTCAGCGCGTTGGTGAAGTATTCCCACTCGTCGGACCGGTCGTCCGCTTCGAGCAGTTCCAGGTACGAGCCGAAGTCGCTGAGCTGCAACGAGCGCAGCCGCCGCGCCAGACGGCTGTACACCATCTCGCGCTTGTGGCTGCCCAGCGAGATGCCGGCGCGCTTGTGAATCAGCGCGCGCACCTTCTCGAAGTCGCGCTCGGTCAGCAGGAAGTCACGCATGTCGTCGCGCAGGGGCGCCAGCACCGGTGCGGCCGTGCTGGCGGCCGCGCCTGGCTTCCCGGTGGCGCTGGAGGAAGAACGGAGCGGCGTCATGAGTGTATTTCGTCAGGGTTGCCGATAACCGGCGGTACAGGCAGTTGGGGGCGATCCGGCGCGCTCAGGCGAGCTCGGCTTCGATCAACTCCATTTCGGAGCTGGTCATCATGCGTTCGATGTCGATCAGGATCAGCATCCGGCCTTCCACCGAACCGAGGCCGGTCAGGTGCTCGTTGGATACCGACACGCCGAACTCCGGCGCGGCCTTGATGTCATCGCCCGTCAGCGTGAGCACGTCCGACACGCCGTCGACCACGATGCCGACCACGCGCCCCGCCACGTTCAGGATGATCACCACGGTCTGGTGGTCATAGCGCACGTTGGCGAGGTTGAACTTCAGGCGCAGGTCCACGATCGGCACGATCACGCCGCGCAGGTTCGTCACGCCCTTGATGAAGTCGGGCGCGTTGGCGATGCGGGTTACCGTCTCGTAGCTGCGGATTTCCTGCACCTTGAGGATGTCGATGCCATATTCCTCGGTGCCCAGCGTGAAGACCAGGTATTCCTGGCCAGAGGCTTCGCTGCCCTGGGTATCGATGTGTCCGATGCCGGCCATGTCTGTTCTCCTTGCTGTCGATTACAGTGCCACCGCCAGGTCCTGGCGGCGCACGCCGGTGCGCTGCAGCGCGGCCACGTCCACGATCAGCGCGACGCTGCCGTCGCCCAGGATCGTCGCGGCCGAAATGCACGGCACCTTGCGGTAGTTGGTTTCCAGGTTCTTCAGTACCACCTGGTGCTGCCCGATCAGCTGGTCCACCAGCAGCGCGAAGCGCTTGCCTTCGGCGGACAGGATCACGGCGATGCCCTGCGTGGGCTCCTGCACCGCGTTGGCGACGTTGAACACCTTGTGCAGTTCCAGCAGCGGCAGGTACTCGCCACGCACGTTCATCACGCGCTCGCCGTTGGCGGCGGTGTGGACGTCGTCGGCCTTCGGCTGGAGCGATTCCATCACGCAGTTCAGCGGCAGGATGAACGTCTCTTCGCCGGTACGCACGGACATGCCATCCAGGATCGCCAGCGTCAGCGGCAGCACGATGCGGGTGGTGGTACCCAGGCCCTGGCGCGAGCTGATCTCGACATGCCCGCCCATTTCCTGGATGTTCCGCTTGACCACGTCCATGCCGACACCGCGGCCCGACACGTCGGTCACCACTTCGGCGGTAGAGAAGCCCGGCGCGAAGATCAGCTGCCAGACTTCGTCATCGGGCATGCTCTCGGACACGCCCGGCAGGTTGTTCTGCAGCGCCTTGGACAGGATGCGGTCGCGGTTCAGGCCACCGCCGTCGTCGCTCACTTCGATGACGATGTTGCCGCCAGCGTGTTGTGCGGACAGGATCAGCTGGCCCGTTGCTTCCTTGCCGGCCGCCACGCGCTTCTCGGGCGTTTCGATGCCGTGGTCGAGGCTGTTGCGCACCAGGTGCGTCAGCGGATCGATAATGCGTTCGATCAGGCTCTTGTCGAGTTCGGTCGCCTTGCCGAACGTGACCAGGTCGATCTGCTTGCCGAGCTTGCTGGCCAGGTCGCGCACCAGGCGCGGGAAGCGCGAGAACACGTAGTCCATCGGCATCATGCGGATCGACATCACCGCTTCCTGCAGGTCACGCGCGTTGCGTTCGAGCTGCCCCATGCCGGAGAACAGGCGGTCGAACAGCACGGGGTCGAGCGACGATGCGGTCTGTGCCAGCATCGATTGCGTGATGACCAGTTCGCCCACCAGGTTGATGATCTGGTCGACCTTCTCGGTCGGCACGCGGATCGAACCCGAATCGGGGCCGTGCGCGGCGGCGGCGGCCGCAGGCTTGGCCTTTTCCTTTTCCTTCGCAGCCGGGGCGGCGGCCGGCGCGGCAGCGACCGGAGCCGGTGCGGCAACGGGCGCCGGTGCGGGCGCGGCGGCGGCCGGCGCCTCGCCAGCGGCCACCGCTTCCACGACGATCTGCTTCTCGTCGATCACGAAGCAGCAGACCGCGATGATGTCGTCGGTGCCGCACTGGCTGTTCAGCCAGATGGTGAGGTCGCCGTCGGCCTCTTCCTGGCCGGTGATCTCGCCCAGGTTCGCCAGTTCCTCGCGCAGCAGCGCCTGGTCACCCGCCGATACCTTGATCAGGCGAACCTTGAGGTTGCCGCCAGCCGGCGCGGCGGCCGCTGCGGGTGCGGGGGCCGCTACCGGCGCGGGTGCAGGGGCCGGAGCGTGGGCCGCTTCGCCGCCGGCTTCCTGGGCCAGCTGCTGCAGGACGGCGCAAATGCGCTTGAACGTTTCCGGATCGGGTTCGGTGCCGTTGCGATAGGCATTGAGCTGGTCTTGCAACACGTCCTTGGTTTCCAGAAAGGTGTCGATGATGACCCGCGTGAGGGCCAGTTCCCGCCGACGCGTGCGGTCGAGCAGGTTCTCAAAGATGTGCGTGGTTTCGGTCAGCGCCGTGAAGCCGAACGTGGCCGCTCCGCCCTTGATCGAATGGGCGGCGCGAAAGATCGCGTTGAGTGCTTCGGCATCGGGGGACTCGATGTCCACCTCGAGCAGCAGCTGCTCCATTTCTACGAGCAGTTCCTCTGCCTCTTCGAAGAAGGTCTGGTAAAACTGCGTGATATCGATATCGACAGACATGATCGTCCTGGCTCGCTAGATTTCTGGGAAGCCGCGCCGCCCACCGCGGTGGCGCGTCCTCGTTCCTACTTGCCCGTGGGCGCGTTGGCCGGTTTTGCCGCGGGCGCCGATGCGGCTTCCGCCTGCGCCGGCACCTGCGACTGAAGCTCTTCGGCCATGCGTCCCTTCTGCGCCTGCACCGAGACATCCGCCGCGCTGGCGTTCTCCGACTCGAACTGGGCTTGCGCACGCTTGTTGAGCACCACGATGCTGATGCGGCGGTTGGTCGGCGCCAGCGGGTCGTTCTTCTCAAGCGGCATGGTGTCCGCCAGGCCCAGCACGCGCAGCACCTTTCCGTCCTGCATGCCACCGGCGATCAGTTCCTGACGCGACGCGTTGGCGCGGTCTGCCGACAGTTCCCAGTTGCTGTATGCGCGCTCGCCCATCATGTACGTGGCCGAGTCGGTATGGCCCGACAGGCTGACCTTGTTCGGCATCTCGTTGAGCACCGGGCCGATTTCGCGCAGGATCGCCCGCATGTACGGTTCCACGGCCGCGCTGCCGGTACGGAACATCGGGCGGTTCTTGGTATCCAGGATCTGGATGCGCAGGCCCTCGCTGGTGATATCCAGCAGCAGTTGCGGGCGGAACTGACGCAGCGTCGGGTTGTTGTCGATGATCTGTTCGAGACGGCCCTTGAGCGCGCGCAGGCGTTCGCTGTCCATCTGGTCGCGGCGGCGCTGGGCGTCGGATGGATCGTTGGTCAGGGCCTTCATGACCTCGCCGTCCTTGGCCATCGGGTCCTTGCCGCCGCCGGGGATGACGCTCTTCGACATGCTGCTCTTGTCGCCACCGGCCACGGCCACCTTCAGCGGCGTCTTGAAATACTCGGCCACACCGACAAGGGTCTTCGGCGACGACGTGCTCAGCAGCCACAGCACCAGGAACAGCGCCATCATGGCCGTCATGAAGTCGGCGTAGGCGATCTTCCAGCTGTGGTTGCCGTGCGGCTTGGCGTGCGACTTCGCCTTCTTGATGATGATCGGACGCAGGTCCTGGGCGCTGCTCATGGCTGCTCTCCCGTCAGGTCAGGCTCTTGACTTCACGGACGTGGTCGTCGAGCTCGAGGAACGACGGACGTACCGTGGAGTAGAGCACCTTGCGGCCGAACTCCACCGCCACCAGCGGGGCATAACCATTGAGCGATGCCAGCAGCGTGACCTTGATGCACTCGTACATCTTGATGCTCTCGGACACCTGGTGCTCGACGCGCGACGCCAGTGGCGACACGAAGCCGTAGGCCAGCAGAATGCCCAGGAACGTACCCACCATGGCGTGTGCGATCAGGGCGCCCAGTTCGGCCGGCGGCAGGTCGGCCGAGGCCAGTGCATGCACCACGCCCATCACCGCGGCCACGATGCCGAAGGCAGGCAGGCCGTCGCCGACGCGCGACAGCGCATGGGCGGGAATCTCGGCTTCGTGGCGGAACGTTTCGATTTCGTGGTCCATGAGCGCCTCGATCTCGAAGGCGTTCATGTTGCCGTTGACCATCATGCGCAGGTAGTCGGTCAGGAACTCCATCATCTTGGCGTCGGCCAGGATGCGCGGGTACTGACTGAAGACACTGCTCGATGCGGGATCGGCAATTTCCTTTTCGAGGAACAGGATGCCCTCGCGGCGTGCCTTGGACAGCAGCACGTACAGCAGCGCCATCACGTCCAGGTACAGTTCCTTCTTGTACTTGGAGCCCTGCAGCAGCGAAGGCATGGCCTTCATCGTGGCCTTGATGGCCTTGCCGCTGTTGGAGCTGATGAATGCGCCGACGGCGGCACCGCCGATGATGATGAGCTCCGCCGGTTGATAAAGCGCGCCCATATGTCCGCCGGTGAGGGCGTAACCGCCCAACACCGCCACGACTACGACGACATAGCCAATAACTACTAGCACGATCGGATCCCCGTCTGAAAAACACGCGTCAGGCACGCACTGGGCATCCGGCGCGGACGAGCGGGGTCACCGCCCGCCGGTACCGGGGCCCACCTGCCACGCGGACGTCAGGCCCGGTGAATCAGGCTTGCGTCTGCGCGGATGCGGCGTCCTTCGAGAGCTTCTTCACCTTTCCGGCGCGCGACGGCGGACGGCACAGGCTGCAGACGAAGTTCGCGTGCGGCTCATAGGCATGCGTCACGAACTGACCGCCGCAACAGGTGCACTTGGAAAGCTGCAGCATGTTGCTCTCGAAAAACCGTACTAACGTCCAGGCACGGGTGAAACTTAAGACGATTTCGCCACCGAGCAGCGAAACGTGCTCGAGGTACAGACGGTAAGCGGCCACTACGGCACGAATGCCCGACGTCTCGCCTTCCTGCACCATGAACTGGTGAGCAGAGAAGAACAGCGACGAATGGATATTCGGCAGCCAGGTGGTGAACCAGTCCGTGGAGAACGGGAGCATGCCCTTGGGCGGCGATGCGCCCCGCAGCTCCTTGTAGAGGCGGATCAACCGGTCGCGCGAGAGCGTGGTCTCGGCTTCAAGCACCTGCAGACGCGCACCCAGGCCGATCAGCTCGATGGCGAGCTGGGTCTGGTTGGCATCCTGCAGGACGCTCTTGCGGTTGGGAACGGGAGTAGCCGTGAAGCTGCGGGCCGGCTGGGCCTGGAGGAGCGCGGTCAATTGAGCGACTCCACAGGTTGCCGGGCCAGCAGGATAGCAGCGTGGATCTGCTGCATATCATGGCTCTTGGCCGTGTGTGTAAGGGTGGACAGCAACGCGTGATCGTCGAAGCGGAAACGGCACAGCACCATGTTCGATGCGGCCAGCTTGACGAGTTGCGCCGAGGTCAGCTTGGCGAGGATCTCAGCAATTTCCTTGCTGACACCAAGCCTGAACATGGCTTCCACCTGGTTTTCGCGCACCAGTCGTTGCGCAAGCAGGAGATAGGCGAGATTGACCTCCCTGATCTCCTGGAGAACTTCACTGCTTTCCAATTTTTCCCCGCTACCAAATAACCCCTCGACCGCTTGTCCGGCGCTTACCAGACAGGGAAACCCTGCCGGCGACCAGATCGTTTGGTTGCGTGTTCGAGTGGGTACGACGTACTACGAAAGGAACTTCGCCCGGTTACACCTTAACCCTGAAACGTTACAGATGTTACAGAGTGTAAGTGAAACTGTTACGTTTATATCGGCATTCCGCCCACAATGCCAATCCCTACTTACGTTGGGGATTAGGGAATGTCGTAAGGAAAAGACATGGGCCCCGAAGTTTGTAACAGCCAATGTGACTGTCTTCTGATTTTCATCAAAGGTGTAACGATTTGTGTACTGAACGGAAACGGGTTTCCGACGGTGGACACGCCCCTCACGAAGAGGGGGTTGCCGATTTCCACTATTGACGAACGAGCGCACCTTGGCTAAACACGCGACGCAACCACGCGGCCAGCCGTGCAAACACGTCGTCGGGTGCTTCGCGGAACAGATGCGGACGCGCACGCTCTACCTGCTCCAGTACGCGAGCCGCTTCCTCCGCGCTCACTGACCGGTACTCCAGGGCCAGCCCAAGCAGCGCGCGCAACTCCCCCACCTTGCTGCGGCCCAGCGCCTCGCTCTCTTCGGTCTGCAACGCGTACATGACGTCGTAGGCGCGCTGGCGCAGGCTGTCGGCAATGCGCCATGCCGGGGTGCGCATGCGCTCCTCGATCGTGCGTACGTCGACAGCCGATGCCGATATCTGCGCCGCCAGCGCTTCGGTGAACGCGGCGTCGGCACCGGCTTCGGACAGGATGTTTGCGGCCCACTCACGCGCGTGTTCCACGCGCTGCTGGGGCGTCCAGTCCGGCTGCACGGCCAGGGCAAACCCGAAGCGCTGCGCATCGCGCATCAGCGCGGCCAGCGCGTTCGGAAGCTGCTTGTCGAAGACCTTCCTGGCCCAGCCGTACTCGCCGCTGGCCAGCAGGCGCATGACGGCGCGCTCGGTCAGCGGGCCATCCTGCTGTATCAGCCGGGCGCGCAGGAAATCGTCGAACGCAGGCGGAATGAACTGCGGATCGAGACCGGTGGAAACTTTTACAAACGCATCGAAGTCCGCGCGCAGCCGCGCTGCGGCTTCGGCCGACAGGGACAGACTGATGTCGGTATTCATGATGTTCTGCAGACGAGTGAACGCCCCGGCGCAACATTTACAACGCTGTGCCGGGGCGCCGCCATCTTTTCAGACGACGATGATGAGTCCGTCGGATGTATTGCCGATGACGGTCAGAAGGCGCTCCAGTCGCCGTTGTCGGATGCCGGGCTCGCCGTCGCACCCGCCGTCAAGGCCGGACGCTTCTTCTGGGTATCGGCATCCTCGCCGGCAACTTCAGCCACGGCCGGCGCGGCAGCCACCAGCGCGGTGCCGGCCTTGGCCGGCTTGCCACGCTTGCCACCCTTGGCCACACGGTTCACCGGGGCCTTGGCGGCGGGCTTGACCACCGAACGCACGGCAGGGGCCGCCGGGGCCGCCAGCATCGGCGCCGAAGCCAACGGTGCATGATCGTCCGACAGGCGGAAGCCCGACACCGAATCCATCAGGCGCGATGCCTGGTCCTGCAGCGAACCGGCTGCCGCCGCTGCCTGCTCCACCAGTGCCGCATTCTGCTGCGTCACTTCGTCCATCTGGGCCACGGCCTGGTTGACCTGCTCGATGCCCGAGCTCTGCTCGGCCGACGCCGCGCTGATCTCGCCCATGATGTCGGTCACACGCTTCACGGCCTGCACGATCTCGTCCATCGTCGTGCCGGCCTGGCTGACCAGTGCCGCGCCGGTATCCACCTGGGCCACCGAGTTGTCGATCAGCGTCTTGATTTCCTTGGCCGCGTTGGCGCTGCGTTGCGCCAGGCTGCGCACCTCGCCGGCCACCACGGCAAAGCCGCGGCCCTGTTCACCGGCGCGGGCGGCCTCCACGGCAGCGTTCAGCGCCAGGATGTTGGTCTGGAAGGCAATGCCTTCGATCACGCCGATGATGTCGACGATCTTGCGCGACGCATCGTTGATCTCGCCCATGGTGTCCACCACGCGGCCCACCACCTCGCCACCGCGCACGGCGGTATCCGACGCATTGGCAGCCAGGCCGCTGGCCTGACGGGCGTTGTCGGCGTTCTGGCGCACGGTGCTGGTCAGCTCTTCCATGCTCGAAGCCGTTTCCTCCAGCGAGGCGGCCTGCTGCTCGGTGCGTTGCGACAGGTCGTTGTTGCCGGCCGCGATCTCGCGCGAAGCCGTGCCGATCGATTCGGCCGATTCCTTGAAGTCGCGGACCATCGACGACAGCTGCTGCTGCATCTGGCTGATCGCGTGCAGCAGGCTGTGGTCGTCGCCACGGCGCAGATCCACCTTGGCCGAGAAGTCGCCATCGGCGATGCTTGCAGCGATCGACGCCGCATAGCCGGGTTCGCCACCCAGCTGGCGCGAGAGCTGGCGTGCCAGGAACCAGCCCAGCAGCACCGAAACCACGACGCCACCCACCACCAGCAGCAACATCAGCACGCGCGAGCTGTTGTAGACGCTGGTCGACTCTTCCATGTTGGACTTGGCGCGGTCATCGCGGCGCTTGACCATCTTGAACAGCACGTCTTCCAGCGCGCGGCTTTCCTTGAGCAGGTCGGCGCTTTCGGTGAAGACCGTGCTTTCGAACTGCGACGTGTCCAGCGGCTGCTTGCTCACCAGTTCCACATACTTGGTCATGCGGTCGCGGAACGGCGGCACCAGCGTTTCATACTGCTTGAACAGCGCCTGGCCTTCCGGCTGGCTGAACGAGTCCTTTGCAGTTTTTACACGCGCCTCCATCGCCGTCAGCGATTTCTGGATCTCTTCCTTCTCGGTCGCGCGCTCGCCCATGGTCGATGCCGACAGCAGCGCAATCTGCGCGCGGCTGGCGTAGACCAGGTTGATGTTGCCGTCCTGCACGGCCTTCAGCGCCTGCAGGTCGGTGTTGTAGATCTTGCCGGTCCAGTCCGCCATGCGCCCCATGTTGACCACGCCCAGCAGGCCGATGACGGCGCCGATCACCGATACCACCAGGAAGCCCGCAATCAGCCTGGTCGTAACGCGTAGTTGATTGAACCACTGCATAGAACTACCCCCTTCTTCTGTCAGAAATGACCGGGATGGACGATGCCACCCGGGTTGTTGTCGCGGCCGCCTGCGTGGGCGGCTGCTCTACCCCGTTCCTGATGCCGCGCTTGATGGCACGGCGCTTTATGAAATGCCCTTGCCCCAGGCGGGCGCGGGCCTGCTCCCCACTTCAGCCAACTGCCTCCGCCAGCGTCTCCATCTGGCACGGACGTGCGGGCCGCACTTCGGCCTGCGTGCTCACGCGGAATGTGGAGATCGACTCGCGCAGGCGGTCGGCCTGTTCTTCCAGTGCGCCGGCCGCGGCAGCGGCCTGCTCCACCAATGCTGCGTTCTGTTGCGTGCCTTCATCCATCTGCGCCACGGCCTCGTTGACCTGCTCGATGCCGGCGCTCTGCTCGGCCGATGCCGAACTGATGTCGCCCATGATGTCGGTCACGCGCTTCACGGCCTGGACGATCTCGTCCATCGTGGCACCGGCCTCGCCCACCTGCGCGGCGCCGTTTTCCACGCGCGACACGGTGTTGCCGATCAGGCCCTTGATTTCCTTGGCCGCGTTGGCGCTGCGCTGCGCGAGGCTGCGCACCTCGCCGGCCACCACGGCAAAGCCGCGGCCCTGTTCACCGGCGCGGGCGGCTTCCACGGCAGCGTTCAGCGCCAGGATGTTGGTCTGGAAGGCAATGCCCTCGATCACGCCGATGATGTCGACGATCTTGTGCGATGCCTCGTTGATTTCCTGCATGGTCTGCACCACGCGCCCCACGGCCTCGCCGCCCCGCACGGCAGTCTCCGACGCATTGGCGGCCAGCCCGCTGGCCTGGCGCGCGTTGTCGGCGTTCTGGCGTACCGTGCCGGTCAGCTGCTCCATGCTCGATGCGGTTTCCTCCAGCGACGCCGCCTGCTGCTCGGTGCGCTGCGACAGGTCGTTGTTGCCGGCGGCCACCTGGTGCGTGGCTGTCGAGATGCTGGCCATGCCTTCCTGGATGTCATGCACCACCGACAGCAGGCTGCGCTGCATCGTGCGCATGGCGCGCGCCAGTGCCCCTACCTCGTCGCCAGCCTTGTGCTCGAACGTGGTGGTCAGGTCGCCGGCACCCATGCGCAGCGCGAAATCGAGCATCTCGCCGACGGGCTTTTCCACGCGCGATACCAGCATCGCGCCCGAAGCCATCGACGAGATCACGGCCAGTGCGAAGGCGCCCCACAGCCACGGCCACAGCTGGGCGGCAGCATCTGCCGACATCCAGTGAACGCCGGCCAGCGCCACCAGGAACCATACGAGCCCGGCCATCTGGGCCCAGAGAATGCGACGCCGGAGACTGAGGCGGGTCAGGCGGCCGACAAAGCCGGCCACGCCGGTCCGGACCACCGCCCCGTCGCGGATCGCGAGCCCGGCGGCGCGCTTTTCGCGGAAGCGCTTGTACGCGGCCTCGGCGACTTCGATCTGCTCGCGCGACGCCATCGACCGCACCGACGTATAGCCAATGATGCGGCCGGCCACGCGCGTCGGCGTGACCGTGGCCTGCACCCAGTAGTGGTCGCCGTCCTTGCGCCGGTTCTTGACGATACCCACCCACGACTTGCCGGCCTGGATCGACGTCCACAGGTCCGCAAACGCTTCGGGCGGCATGTCCGGATGGCGCACCAGGTTGTGCGGCGCGCCCATCAGCTCTGCCGACGAGAAGCCGCTGGTCTCCACGAACGCCCGGTTTGCGAACGTGATACGCCCCTTGAGGTCGGTTCGGGAAATCAGGTAATCGTCCGGCGAGAGCGGATGCTCGCGCTGCGTGACAGGCTGGTTGTTGCGCATGGGTGTTCGAACTGCGTTGAAGGCTCCGGCGCCGGGGCCCCGCATTCGCGCGGGCGCCACGGGCCGCTTGTTACGGTGTAGATCAGGCGGTGGCGGCCGCGGCGTCAAGCGCCGCAAGATCGTCGACATCCATCAGCTTCTCGATGTCGGTCAGGATCAGCATGCGGCCCTCGAGCGAGCCAAGCCCGCGGATGTAGTCGGTAGCCATGCCACCGGACAGCGCCGGCGCCGGCTTGATCTGCGACGGGGTCAGCGTGAGCACGTCGGATACGCCGTCAACCACGATGCCCGTGGTGCGTTCATGGATATCGACGATGATCACCACGGTATACTGGTCGTAGCTGATCTCGGCCTGGTTGAACTTGATGCGCAGGTCGATGATCGGCACGATGGTGCCGCGCAGGTTGACCACGCCCTTCAGGTAGTCAGGCGCGTTGGCGATCTGCGTGACCTGTTCGTAGCCACGGATTTCCTGGACCTTGAGGATGTCGATGCCGTATTCCTCGCGGCCAAGCCGGAAGGCCAGGAATTCTTCTCCCGCGCCGTCCGCGCGGTTGTTGCTGGTATTCATGTTGCCCCCGCTGGCAAGGTTGGTCGTGGCCGGGGTAGCGTGCCCCTGGCTGCTGGCGACCCGAGGCGGTCAGCCGGCTCGCGGCCCAATGGGCCCGGCCGGACCACCTGCTATGGCCCTCCAGTATTTACGGCACGTTGCGGGGTGAATTAAGGACGACTTGGCGCCCGGCTTACCCCTCCGTGGGAGGGTCCAGAAGCGCGTGGACGGAGGCCAGCAGATCCTCGGGGTCGAATGGCTTTGCCAGGAAACCCGAGGCACCGGCCTCGCGGGCCTGGTCCAGGATGCGGTCGTCGTGCTCGGTCGAGAGCATCAGGATCGGAATCGACGTATAGGCCGTCGTGGCGCGCAGCGCACGGATCAGCGACAGGCCGTCCATCACGGGCATGACCTGGTCGGTGACCAGCATGCCGAACTGACCCTCCATGGCCACCTCGTGCGCCTCCTTGCCATCGGCCGCCTCGGTCACCGTGAATCCGCCCGCGCGCAGGCAGGCGCCCGTCATGCGGCGCAAGGATGGTGAATCGTCGACGACGAGGATGTGCGGAAGGGACATCGGGGACTCCGTATGGGTTGGTCCGCCAGAGGCAAGGCAGCGCGGCCGGCGACGGACAGGCCAGCTGGCTCGGGCGTGCGAAATCCGGCATGCGCCACTGCCCTGTCACCTTCATAACGACACGCGAGGCGCGCGCTTTAGCGTTATTGACGATTATTCACGTTTCGCCCGACCGCTCAGGCGCGCAGGCGCTGGGCGCCATGGAGCTGTTCGGCAAAGACCGGGGCATCGAGCGGCACGGCCATCAGGTAGCCCTGCACCTCGTCGCAGCCCATGCCGTGCAGGATATCGAGCTGCGATGCCGATTCCACGCCCTCGGCCACCACCTTCATGCGCAGTTCGTGCGCCAGCGCCACCATCGACCCGACGATCGCCCGGCCCTGCGGGTCGGCGTCGAGCCCGCCGATCAGCGTGCGGTCGATCTTGAGCGTGCCCACGCGCAGCCGCTTCAGGTAGCCCAGGCTGGAGTAGCCGCTGCCGAAGTCGTCCAGCGCCACGTGGATGCCCAGCGACTGCAGTTCGGCCAGCGTCTCCATCGACTTGCCGATGTCCTTCATGGCCGCCGTCTCGGTAATTTCCAGCGTGATGGCCGATGGCGGGATGTCGTGCTGGTGGATCTGTTCGAGCAGGTACTGCGGGAAGTTGCGGCTGGCAAAGCGCAGCCCCGACACGTTGATGGCTACCGGCACCGTCGGCAGCCCCGCGTCCTGCCAGGCGCGCACCTGGGCGCAGACCGTGGAGATGACCCAGTCGTCGAGCTTGTCGATCTGGCCCGACTGCTCGGCCACCATGATGAATTCGGCCGGATTGACCGGGCCCAGCGTCGGATGCCGCCAGCGGCACAGTGCCTCGGCCCCCACCACGCCGCGCGACTTCACGTCGTACTTCGGCTGGTACATCAGCGATAGCGCATCGTCCTGGATGGCCGGCCAGAGATCGCGACGGATGACGCGCATGCGGCGCGCCCGTTCGCCCGCGGCCGAATTGAACACGCGCATCTGGTTCGACCCGCTTTCACGCGCCTCCGACAGACTGACACGCGCCGCCTGCATCAGCGATTCCGACGTGGCCGCATCGCGCGGATAGATGGCAATGCCGATATTCACGCCGATCTGCATCTGCAGCCCGCGCGCCGCCACGAACTCGGACAGCGATCCAAGCACGCGCGCCCCCAGGTCGTGGGTGCGGCTGTGCTGGACCAGTTCCGGCACGCCCACCGCGAATTCGTCGCGCGCCAGCCGGGCCAGGAAGTGATGCGGTTCCAGCGCGGCCTGGGCCAGCGCACCGGCATCCTGCGCCAGGATGTCGTCGGCGCGGACTTCAAAGACTTCGTCTACCTCGCGGAAATCCGCGATATGGATCAGCAGCACCGCGCAGGCAGTCTCCGACAACCTGGCATGCGCGATGGTCTGGTCGAGCCAGCGCGCAAAGGCGGTGCGATCGGGCAGGTCTTCGTTGCTGACGCTGTATTCGCCAACGGGCGGCTGGTCGCGGCCCGACGACCGCACGGTCAGGCCGGCCATGCGGCCGTTGCCACGCCGCATGATGCGCGGCTCGCCGGCACGCGCGGCGGCCGGGAATTCGTCAGACGCGTCGTCGGCCAGCGCGCCCTCGGCAAACGCTCCCGCCCACTTGCGCGACTGGATGCGATGCATCGCATAGAGCGCGGAGCACAGCAGCGCCAGTCCACCCGCCAGCCACACCGACCCGTGCAGGCCCGCCACGTCCAGGCAATCGCGCGGCGACATCGACAGGCCACCGCAGGCCCGCCCGAGCCGCGCGCCGGCCACTGCAACCAGGCCAGCGCCGGCCAGCATGGCCGTGACGATGGCAACCTGCCAGCCACGGCCGCCCTGGCGAACCCAGTGCCAGGCAGGGGCCAGCAGGTGCGATGCCGCAATGCTGGCCGCCAGCGTCGCGGCGAAGGTTGCCGCCAGGTCGGCGCCGTGATTGGCTGCCGTCAGCGTGCCCGAGGCCACGGTGACCCAGAGCGGCATGCCCGTGGTGACCTGCGACAGCAGCGCCGCCGACCACGTCAGGGATCGGACAGTCTTGCGCCCCGGCTCGCCTTCCGGCTTGGCCGCACGCAGGCCGCGCGCGGCAACGACGCCGAGCGCGGCTGCAAGCAGCAACAGGAGGGTATTCGTGGCAATCATTGAGGCTGCGCGAAGGGAAACGGCAAGGGCGCGGGAAACACCGGGGTGCGGGGCAGACAAAACCCCGCATCATGGCATCTTGCGCGCTCCGTGTGAACCTTGTGGCACTCAGTCCGGTTTATGTCGACCTCGAAATAATCAGAAGGCGGCCCAGTTGTCGTCGGCGTTCGACGCACCGGCCGGCTGATTCAGCGCAGGGCGCAGCAGCTTGGGCTCGCGCGTCTTGCGGACCACGGGCGGACGCTTGGCGGCGGGGCGCACCGGCGCACGTTCCGGGGCGCGGGCGACGGCAGCGGACTTCGCCGGGGCAGCCACGGGCTGGACCGGTGCGAGCGCATGCACTGGCCGGGCCGGCGCCGCGAGCTGGCGCGACTCACCGCCGTCAGACGCCAGCGAGAACACCGACACCACGCTCTTGAGCTTCTGCGCCTGTTCCTCCAGCGCGCCAGCGGCGGCGGCGGCTTCTTCCACCAGTGCCGCGTTCTGCTGCGTAACCTGGTCCATCTGGGCCACGGCCTGGTTGACCTGCTCGATGCCGGTGGTCTGTTCCTGCGATGCGGCGCTGATCTCGTTCATGATGTCCGTCACGCGACGCACGGCCTGCACGATCTCGCCCATGGTGTTGCCGGCTTCGGCCACCAGCTTGGTGCCACTTTCCACACGCTGACCAGATTCGCTGATCAGTGATTCGATTTCCTTGGCGGCGTTGGCGCTGCGCTGCGCCAGGCTGCGCACCTCGCCGGCCACCACGGCAAAGCCGCGGCCCTGTTCGCCGGCACGGGCGGCCTCCACCGCCGCGTTCAGTGCCAGGATGTTGGTCTGGAAGGCAATGCCCTCGATGACACCGATGATCTCGACCACCTTGCGCGACGCGCCGTTGATCTCGTTCATGGTGTCCACCACGCGGCCCACCACATCGCCGCCCTTCATGGCGATCTGCGATGCCTCGCCGGCCAGCACGCCAGCCTGGCGGGCGTTGTCGGCATTCTGGCGCACCACGGTGGTCAGCTCCTCCATGCTGGCCGCGGTCTGCTCCAGCGAGGCGGCCTGCTCTTCGGTACGTTGCGACAGATCGGTATTGCCGGCCGAGATCTGCTGGGTGGCCGAGGCAATCGAATCGGTGCCGGTACGCACTTCGGACACGATGCCCGACAGGCTGTCCTGCATCTTCGCCAGCGCCTGCATCATGCGGCCAACCTCGTTCTTCGACATGCTGCTGATGCGCGACGTCAGATCGCCGGCAGCCATGCGTTCGAACACGGACAGCGCTTCTTCCACCGGACGCACGATGGCGCGATGAAGCATCATCGCCGCCACCACGGCAATGACCAGGCCGAAGGCGATCAGCAGGATCGACATCGTGCGGATCATTTCAAAGCGCGACTGGGCGGCCTCGAAGTTCGTCTTGCCCGCTTCCATCTGGAATTTCTCAAGCTTCTCGTGCGCGGAGGCCATGCTGCGCTGCAGGTCCGGCATCACGTCGCGCGCCATGCGCAGCGATTCCTCCCGGTTGCCCGACGTCAGCGCCTGCTGCCACTTGGTCACGCCCGCATCGAAGAACTCCTGGCGCTTGGCGGCCAGCGCACTGGCCAGCGCCTTTTCCTCGTCGTTCTGCGGCAGCGCCATATAGCGCTTCCAGCCTTTCTCCGACGACTCGACGAAAATCTTCGAGCGCTCGACGTGCTTGTTCATGTCCTCGCCCTCGCTGCCCGGCATGACGGTACGGTCCAGCGCCAGACGCAGGCGCGTGGTGCCGATCATCGCCTCTGCCAGGGCCTGCGAGGAAGCCAGCTGGTTGGCATACGTCTCCTTCAGCGCATCATTGGACTGGGAAATGCCCTGCAATCCCGCTCCGCCCACAACCAGCAGGATGCCCGCCAGCGCGGCCATGGCGCCCCGCAGGAGGGTCTTGATCTGAATATTCTGATGAAAGGACATGATGTGCTGATCATTAGGAGATAACCCGAAGCCACTCCCTTGCCTCGGTCCGGCAGGCCGACACCCCGTGCGGTCTGCTCAGGACTCGATAACGGCCAGCGCCGAACCTTCCTTGAATTGCACGCCAAATGGTTTTCAGGTATGGCGGCTGATGCACTTCCAATCACCGGGGAAAATGGCGCCGCAGGCACTGTGGCCGGCGCGTTAGCGCATGCGCGCAAATAAATATGCCCGCCAGAACAGAATTCAGCGTTCGCTGAAACCCTCTTGCGTCTGACCGCGTATCCGATTAGTCCTGATTAAGTTTCGATTCATGTTTCAGGATTCGACGTGGGTCAGCATCGTCGGTCGACCGCCAGTCCACACCGGCCATTCTGGCAACGCCGCGGAAGCGAGCCGCGGACTATGGCCTGCACCATAAGTTCAGTAATTCTTCCTAATTGAGATTTTTCGTATTTTTCGGCTTGTGGCCGCAAAGGATTTGCAGCATGGCCGACAGTGGTTATAATGCTTTTCGTCAATTCACGGACCCACCAGTAAATCGAGGGATAAAAATGGCGACATATCAGGAAATCGTTCAGAAAATCAGCGAACTGCAGCGGGAGGCCGAAGAGATCAAGGCGCGCGAGCAAGCGACCGTAATCGCCGAGATTCGCGAGAAAATCGAACAATTTGGCCTGACCGCCGAAGACCTCGGATTTGGTGGCAAGGGCGTGGCAGGCAAGAAGGCCACTACCGCCCGCAAGGTTCCGGTTCGTTATCGCGATAGCGCCGGAAATACCTGGACCGGCCGCGGCAAGCGCCCGGGCTGGCTGACCCAGGCATTGGCGAATGGCAAGGCGATGGAAGACTTCCTGATTCGCTAAGCGGCGACGCCACGCACGCAAGCAAAGAAAAACCGGGCCAGGGCCCGGTTTTTTTATTGGCGATTGCCGATCAGGCGGCAAATCCCTTGGGATTCATCGACTGCCAGCGCCAGGAATCCTCGCACATGCGGTCCAGGTCGTGGCGGGCGCGCCAGCCCAGCAGTTGCTGGGCCAGGGCCGGATCGGCATAGCACGACGCAATATCACCCGGACGCCGCTCGACGATCTGATAGGGCACGGCGCGCCCGCTGGCACGTTCGTAGGCCTTCACTACCTCCAGGACGCTGTAGCCACGGCCAGTGCCGAGGTTCACCGTCATCCCGCGCGGATGGTTGCGCAGGTAATTCAGCGCCGCCACATGCCCATCGGCCAGGTCGTTGACGTGGATGTAGTCACGCACCCCGGTACCGTCGACGGTCGGGTAATCGCCACCGTAGACGCTCAGTTTTTCGCGCCGTCCGCCGGCCACCTGGGCCACATATGGCATCAGGTTGTTGGGAATGCCACCCGGATCTTCGCCAATCAGGCCGCTGTCATGTGCGCCAACCGGATTGAAATATCGTAGAAAAGCGATACGCCATTCAGGATCGGATTTTTCCAGATCGCGCAGGATCTGTTCACCCATCAATTTGGTCTGGCCGTACGGATTGGTGGCCGACAGCGGGAAATCCTCGAGAATCGGCACCGTATGCGGATTGCCATAGACCGTGGCCGACGAACTGAACACCAGTTGCCTGACGCCGGCCGACTGCATCGCGCTGCATAGCGTGATCATGCCTTCGAGGTTGTTTCCGTAATATTCGAGCGGCTTGCTGACCGATTCGCCCACTGCCTTGAGCGCCGCAAAATGAATCGCCCCGGCAATCTTGTGCTCGGCGAACAGGCGGTCCAGCAGCGCGCGATCCCGCACATCGCCTTCGACGAAATGCGGCGTCGTGCCGGTAATGCGGGCCAGACGGCTCACCACCTCACGGTTGCTGTTGCACAGATTATCGAGTCCGATCACTTGATAGCCCGCCTCATGCAACGCCACCCAGGTGTGCGAAGCGATATATCCGGTTGCGCCGGTCAGCAGTAAGGTTTCAGCCATGGAAATAGTCAGGTCGGTAAGTGTTTCACGACGCTGGCCGAATCTCCGGTCGGGATTCGCAGGTCGAGCCGACATCTTAACCGCCTGATATTACGGCCGCTTCGCGCATTCAAACGAATGTCAGGTTTCCCGTCCAAGGCGCACGGGCTGTGGCGTCATCAACGGCAATCCGGCACGTGTCTGCCACGCCTCGTAGGCCGCATGCAGGCGCCAGCCCGATTCCAGGTCGCGCATGCCCAGCAGCTGGGCCACGGCGGCCGGCGTGGTGCCGGCATCGAAATGCATCGCACCGCAGGTATTGCGCAGCGTCTGCGGCGACGCCCGTTCACTACGGCCCGCCAGGACACCGGCCTCTTCCAGCAGGATCTCGATGCGGCGGTAAATCGAGGCCGCGTGCATCGGCCGCCCATTGGCCATCGCCGGGAAGACCAGATCGCCCAGCGATTCCGCCGCCTGGCGCACGGCCAGCCATCGGCACAACGGCGCATGGGCAAAGCCGAACAGCGGCACCATATAGGTACGCCCGTTGTCGGGCCGCACCATCCTGATCGCCATCGCGCCGCCGTCGATGCTGTCGATGCCATCCAGCGCATCCAGGCGCAACGCCCGCACCTCCGCTACTTTCAGGCCGCCGCCCAGCAGCACGGCCAGCAGCGCCACATCGCGGGCGCGCTTCCAGGCCGTCGGCGACATATCGGCCTTCGCGTCCTTGCCTGCCGGCATTTCGGGCTGCGGTGCCAGGATGCGCGCCACCAGCAGATCGCGCTCGCCGGGCAGCAGGAAGGCGGTGGGATCGTTCTCGCCGTCGGCAAGATGGGCCTTCACGGCCTGGCTGGCCGGATTGTGCAGATTCTGTTGCAGTGTCGCCAGATGGTGAAATATCCGCTCTATCAATCGCGCATATCGATAGCGGTGTCGCTTGTGAAGATTCTGCGCGTCGAGAAAGGCGCCGATCTGGGCGGCCGACCACTTCAGCGGCGGCAGGCCCTGTTCACCCGACCAGCGCAGGAGCTTGCCCCACATCGCGCGGTACACGATGGCCGTGCCGGGGCGAAAGCCATGGCGCGCCAGCCAGCCGTCGAAGGCGCGTTCCGGTTGCCGGTACCAGGCGGCCAGGTCGGCGTCGAACAGTTCGTCGGACACCGGCTGCGCCCCATCGGCCGTGGCGGCGTCGATCGCGGGGTGAGTCACCACTTCATCTCCTGCATGGGGGCAATGCGCCCATTGTAGACAATGCGCCACTGGCCGCTGCGGCGGTGCCGCAAATAGTATTTGCAACCGGTTGCAGCGTGCCCGGCGAACGTGGTACCTTGCCATCCATCATGCAACTGGTTGCATAGATTGCCGCGTTCGCATGTGCTCCACCGATTTTGCTGCCCACATCCGAAGGAAACCGTCATGGCTATTCCCGCCCTGCTCCAAAACCTGTCGCTGCCGGCCGTCTGCTCGCCGCTCTTCATCATTTCCAATCCCGATCTGGTCATCGCGCAGTGCAAGGCCGGCGTGGTGGGATCGTTCCCGGCGTTGAACGCGCGCCCGGCAGAGAAGCTGGAGGAATGGCTGGACCGCATCACGACCGAACTGGCGGAGCACGATGCCAGGCACCCCGACCGCCCCGCCGCGCCGTTCGCGGTCAACCAGATCGTGCACAAGTCCAATGACCGGCTCGAACACGACCTGGAAATGTGCGTGCGCTACAAGGTGCCCATCGTCATCACGTCGTTGGGCGCCCGCGTGGAGGTCAACGAGGCCGTGCATTCGTACGGCGGCATCGTGCTGCATGACGTGATCAACAACACCTTTGCCCGCAAGGCGATCGACAAGGGCGCCGACGGCCTGATCGCCGTGGCAGCCGGTGCGGGCGGCCATGCCGGCACGCTGTCGCCGTTCGCGCTGCTGCACGAGATCCGCGAATGGTTCGACGGCCCGCTGCTGCTGTCCGGCGCCATTGCCAGCGGCGACGCGGTGCTGGCCGCCCAGGCGGCGGGCGCCGACCTGGCCTATATCGGCTCGGCCTTCATTGCCACGCTGGAAGCCAACGCCCAGGACGCCTACAAGCAGATGATCGTAGACAGCAGCGCCGACGATATCGTCTATTCCAACCTGTTCACGGGCGTACACGGCAACTATCTGCGTGAAAGCATCGTGCGCTCGGGCCTGGACCCGGAAGCACTGCCGACATCGGATGCCACGGCCATGAACTTCGGCTCGACCCGGGTCAAGCCGTGGAAGGATATCTGGGGCGCCGGCCAGGGCGTGGGCGCCATCAAGCGCGTGGTGCCGGCTGCCGAACTGGTGCGCCGTTTCGTGGAAGAGTACGCGCTGGCACGCCGCCGCCTGGGCCTGGCACCGGCCGAAGCCGCCGCGCACGCGGCCAGCGTCGCCTGATTGGCGTTTTTGTGATGTATTTCTGATGGTTGCCTGATGGCCCCTCTTTCCCGCCGGTTCATGCACTGGCGGGAAAGGGTCGCGGCAGCAGGTGACGTACGTTATCCCCCGCTGGGTTTTTCCAGCAGCGGCATCAGGTCACGCCCCCATTTCACCCAGTCCTCCTGGAACCGGATCCCGCGCCGCAGCAGCGCATACTGGATCTGCTGGCGCCGGTCGAGCGTGCCGCCAAAGTCCTTGCGTTCGATATCGCGGTAGAGCGCCAGACGATCCTCGTGCAAATCAATCAGGCGCTGCATTTCCTGATCCAGCCCGAGCGGCCCAATTGCAGCATCTGCACGCAGCTTGACCAGAATTTCCTCGCGCTGGTCCAGTCCCGCGCCGGGCGACAGCACCCACCGCACCAGTTCGTCGCGGCCGGCGGGCAGCACGTAATAGACCTTCTTGCGGTTCTTCCTTTCCACCGCCACCCCGTCGGGCCCACTCGCTGGACTCGCCGGACTCGCCAGGCTCGGCTGCTCCTTGCCGCCTTCCTCGGCGGCAATCCAGCCCATTTCGGCCATCCGCCCCAGTTCGCGGTAGATCTGCTGGTGCGTGGCGTGCCAGAAATAGCCGATGGACTTGTCGAAACGGCGCGCCAGGTCGTAGCCCGACGATGGCTTTTCGATCAGGGAAATCAGTAGCGCGTGCTGGGTTGACATTCGCCGTGGAAGTGGTGGCCCGGGTTGGCACGAACGTTGCTGCCTTGAGCCGGGAATGTTCAGGGTGGCGCTATGGTAGCGCGCAAGTCGGGGCGCGTCATGCCGTTAACCCTTGCAACGTCTGTTGGACAGGCCGCTACGGGGGACACCCTCCGGATATCGACCGGGCCTTCGGAATCCTAAATATGACAATTCAGGCAATTATCCTGAAACTGATGTAAAAAAATCGAAATGGCTTTTCGCGACCGCCTGCAATACATTCCAGACATTGCCACACGCATGCGCGCGCCTTTTCTTTGCCGGCCCAACGTTCAGCGCCATGCGTCTCCTGGGAGTCGTCGATGAACGCAAGACCGGAAATTACCGAAGGCACGGCTGCGGGCGAAAGCTCGGCGTCGATCAACGCTGCCCGCGCACGTGCCGGATCGGCCCCGATCTATTACCGGCTGCCCGACACCCCGGACGGACACCATATCAAGGAATACGCCAGCGGCCTGAGGCAGCTGGTGCGCTTCGTCGGTGTCGAGGAGCAGGTCGTCAAATACAGCCTGACCTGATTGCTGGCGGGCTGCCGGGCTCACCCGGCGGCGCGCCGAAGCTGCTGCTTGTCTCCTCCTGTCCCTTGTGGACCTGGGACTTCTGCCCGCGATACCCTCGCGGGCTTTTTCTTTCCTGCCGGCAATAAAAAACCGGCCGCCGGGCAGGCGCCCGTGGCCGGTTCGAGTACTGCGTACTACGTACTGCGGTACTGCTTTTCTACAGCGCTGGCGATCAGTCCACCGTTGCGCCCGAAGCCTTCACCACCTTGGCCCACTTGGCGGTCTCGGACTTCATGAAGGCAGCCAGCTGGGCCGGCTTTTCCGGGTTCGGCTCGGCGCCTTGCTCGGCCATCTGCTTCTTCACTTCCGGCATGGCCAGGATCTTGACCACTTCGGCGTTCAGGCGGTCGACGATCGGCTGCGGCGTGCCGCCGGTAGCGTACAGGGCGAACCACGACGTGGCTTCGTAGCCCGGCACACCGGCTTCGGCCACGGTCGGCACGTCCGGCAGGGCCGGCGAGCGCTTGGCCGAGGTCACGGCGATGGCGCGCAGCTTGCCGGCCTTCACGTGCGGGTACGACGACGGCATGTTGTCGAACATCAGGCCGATCTGGTTGCCCAGCAGGTCGTTCACGGCCGGGGCGCTGCCCTTGTACGGAATGTGCTGGATATGCAGGCCGGTCATCGAGTTGAACAGTTCGCCCGACAGGTGCATCGACGAACCGCTACCCGACGAACCGTACGACAGCTTGTCCGGGTTGGCCTTCACGTAGGCGATCAGTTCCTTGATGTTGTGCACCGGCACCTTCGGGTTCACCACGACGATGTTCGGCACCATGGCAACGCGCGTGATCGGCGCGAAATCCTTGACCGGATCGTACGGCAGCTTCGAGTACAGCGACTGGTTGATCGCGTGCGTGCCGATCGTGCCCATGAACAGCGTGTAGCCGTCGCCCTGGGCCTTGGCGGCCAGCGACGCGCCAATGTTGCCGCCTGCGCCCGGACGGTTGTCCACCACCACCGGCTGACCCAGCGCCTTGCCCAGTTGCAGGCTGACGATACGGGCCAGGATGTCGGTGGTGCCACCGGCCGAGAACGGCACGATCATCGTGATCGGCTTGGTCGGGTAGTTGCCCTGCGCCTGAGCGCCGGTCATGACGGCAAAGCCGGCAGCCATTGCCACGCCAGCGGCCAGCAGGCGTCTGCGCGCCTTCGAGGTTTGATTGGTGATGCTCATCTTGTGCTCCAGGAATTGATGCACACCCGCAGACGAACCTTGTGAGCGCCGCGGGCGCAATGCTTGTGTATCGCTATTCCACCCCGTGCCTCGGGGCGGGCAACTTTCTTATACGGGTGCCACCCCCAGCGTGGTTCCGCCGCAGACGTACAGCACTTGTCCCGTCACGAAACCATTCTCGGGGGCGAGGAAGAACAGCGAGGCACGCGCCACATCTTCCGGCGTTCCCATTCTCTTCACGGCGATGCTTGCCAGGATGCGCCGTGTCTGTTCGCTGCCCTCCGGATTGCTCTTTCGGAACAGCTCGGTGGCGATGGGACCCGGTGCCACGGCGTTGACGGTGATGCCGTCGCCGCCCAGCTCCATCGCCAGCGTTCGGGTCATGCCAACCAGCCCCGCCTTGGCCGCGGAATACACCACGCGCTCGGGCTTGCCCAGCGCCGCGCGAGAGGCCATGTTGACGATGCGGCCAAAGCCGGCCGCGCGCATGGCGGGCAGGCAGGCCTGGGTCAGCAGCATCGTGGCCTGCAGCGTCAGGCCCACGACGTAATCGAGATCAGCGGCGGTGGCCGTATCGGCCGTGCCGGGACGCGTGGCGCCAGCGTTGTTGACGAGCCGGGTCACCGCGAACTGCGAGGTCACCTGCGCCGCCACCGCGCGCGTGGCGTCGGCATTGGTCAGGTCGGCCTGGAAAAAGGTCAGGTTCGGATGCGACCACGTCGGTTCTGCATAGTCGACGTTGATCACACGGGTCACGCCATCGGCGAGCAGCATTTCGGCAATCGCACGGCCAATGCCGGAACTGGCGCCGGTAACAAGCGTGGCAACGGGAAGGGACATCTCAAAACTCCGCACCGGCGCAACATAGCCGGGTCAGTCAGAAAAAAGATGCGGCAAGACCGGCGAGCCCGTCGGCCTGGCCGCAATGCTCTACCTCGTTGGGGAAGAGACACCACTGAAACTTCCCACCTGGATTAACGGCAGGAAGCAAGGGAAATTAAGCGTTCGATGAATTGATGGCCTCGCAGCGCCGCACTGCGCCCCTCTCCCATTGCATGGAAGAGGGGCGCGCATAGTTCAGCCACGTGGCAAGCTCGAACCCTTAGACCCGTTCGATCACCATGGCGATGCCCTGGCCCACGCCGATGCACATCGTGCACAGCGCGAAGCGGCCGCCGGTGCGCTCCAGCTGGTACAGCGCCGTCGTCACCAGACGCGCGCCGCTCATGCCCAGCGGGTGGCCCAGCGCAATTGCGCCGCCATTCGGGTTCACGCGCTTGTCGTCGTCGGCGATGCCGAGCTGGCGCAGCACGGCCAGGCCTTGCGCGGCAAACGCTTCGTTCAGTTCGATCACGTCGATCTGGTCCAGCGACATGCCCAGCTGCTTCATCAGCTTCTGGGTGGCCGGTGCCGGGCCGATGCCCATCACGCGCGGTGCCACGCCGGCCGTTGCCATGCCGACGATGCGGGCACGCGGCTTCAGGTTGTGCTGCTTCAGGCCGGCTTCGCTGGCCAGCAGGATCGCGCAGGCGCCGTCGTTCACGCCCGATGCGTTACCGGCGGTCACGGTGCCGTCCGGACGCACCACGCCGCGCAGCTTCGCCAGCGCTTCCATGCTGGTGGCACGCGGGTGCTCGTCGCGGTCGACCACGATCGGGTCGCCCTTCTTTTGCGGAATCGTGACAGCGGTGATTTCCTGCGCCAGCGTGCCGTCGGCCTGTGCGCGCGATGCCTTTTCCTGGCTGCGCAGCGCCATCAGATCCTGGTCTTCGCGGCTGATCTTGTAGTCCGTCGCCACGTTCTCGGCGGTCTCGGGCATCGAGTCCACGCCGTAGGCGGCACGCATCGCCGGGTTGATGAAGCGCCAGCCGATGGTGGTGTCGAAGATTTCAGCCTGGCGCGAGAACGCCGAGGTGGCCTTGCCCATCACGAACGGGGCGCGGCTCATGCTTTCCACGCCGCCCGAGATCATCAGGTTGGTTTCGCCCGACTTGATCGCGCGCGCGGCGGTACCCGTGGCGTCCATGCCCGAGCCGCACAGGCGGTTGATCGTGGAACCCGGCACGGCTTCCGGCAGACCGGCCAGCAGCGACGACATGCGCGCCACGTTGCGGTTGTCTTCGCCAGCCTGGTTGGCGTTGCCGTAGATCACGTCATCGATGGCCGACCAGTCCAGGCCGGCGTTGCGTGCCATCAGCGCCTTCAGGGGCACTGCGCCCAGGTCGTCGGCGCGCACGCCGGACAGGCTGCCGCCGTAACGGCCGATGGGGGTACGGATGGCGTCAACGATAAATGCGTCGCTCATGTTCTGTCTCGCTCGTTTTGGTGGTGGATCAGGCGGCTTGCGTCTGCTTCAGGGGCACGCCGGTCAGGCGTTGCAGTTCTTCGAAGGACAGGCCTTCCGCGAGATCGCGGGCTACCAGGCCGTCCGGCGTCACGTCGAGGGTCGCCAGGTCCGTGTAGATGCGCGTGACGCAGCCGATGCCGGTCAGCGGATAGGTGCATTCGGGCACGATCTTGCTCTCGCCCTGCTTGGTCAGGTGTTCCATCATCACGAACACCTGCTTGGCGCCGATCGCCAGGTCCATCGCGCCGCCCACGGCGGGAATGGCGCCCGGGGCACCGGTGTGCCAGTTTGCCAGGTCGCCCTTCTCGGACACCTGGAAGCCGCCCAGCACGCAGTAGTCGAGGTGGCCGCCGCGCATCATCGCGAACGAATCGGCGTGGTGGAAATACGAGCCACCGGCCTTGATCGTCACCGGCTGCTTGCCGGCATTGATCAGGTCGCCATCCTCTTCACCGGCCGCCGGGGCGGGGCCCATGCCGAGCAGGCCGTTTTCGCTGTGCAGCAGGATTTCCTTGTCGGCCGGCAGGTGATTGCCAACCAGGGTGGGCAGGCCGATGCCGAGGTTCACCACGGCACCGTCCGGAATGTCTTTGGCCACGCGGGCGGCCATCTGGTCGCGGGTCAGGCGTTGCATGTTCTTTCTCCTTCTGCGACTCAGGCGGCCTTGGCAGCGGAGCCGCCAACCTTGACCACACGCTTGACGAACAGGCCCGGCGTGACGATGTGCTCGGGGTTCATGTCGCCCAGCTCGACGACGTTGCTGACCTGCACGATCGCGCACTTGGCAGCCATGGCCATGATCGGGCCAAAGTTGCGTGCGGTCTTGCGGTAGGTGAGGTTGCCCCAGCGGTCGGCGGTGTCGGCCTTGATCAGCGCGAAGTCCGCGTGGATCGGCTTTTCGAACACATAGCCCTGGCCGTCGATGATGCGCGTTTCCTTGCCTTCGGCCAGCGGCGTGCCGTAGGCCGTGCGCGTGAAGAAACCGCCGATGCCGGCACCGGCGGCGCGGATGCGCTCGGCCAGGTTGCCCTGCGGCACCAGTTCCAGTTCGATCTCGCCAGCGTGGAACAGCGAATCGAACACATACGAATCCACCTGCCGCGGGAACGAACAAATGATCTTGCGCACGCGCTTGGTCTTCAGCAGTGCCGCCAGGCCCGTGTCGCCATTGCCGGCGTTGTTGTTCACGATGGTCAGGTCACGCGCACCCTGGGCGATCACTGCATCGATCAGTTCCGCCGGCATGCCAGCCAGGCCAAAGCCGCCGATCAGGATCGTGGCGCCGTCGTGGATGCCGGCCACTGCCGCTTCCACCGAGTCATATAGCTTGTTGATCACTTGCGTTCCAGTACGGAAGGGTCCGGCATCGCACCGGGACCGGCCGCAAGAGGGGCGGCACGCAAAGATGTCTCCGGCAGACTGCTCGGACGGGCGTCCTGCGGTGCCGGCCCGTGCTGGGCACGGTGACGACATCGGGACAGGGTCCACAATCTTGCAGTTGTCTTGATGAGCCGTCTTGCGGCGGCTTCTGTGATGGTCGGCGGATCGGGTCGGTCAGCGATGTTCGCTATACGAACCTCAATTCGCAGAATGAACAAAGGTTACACCCGGCGTCAAAACAGGGTCAATAAGGGGCAGCGCGTGGCGGGCGATAATCGGTCATCGCCCGCGCACCGAGCCGCCGGCGCCGCTGCTACGGCAGGCGCAGCACCGCCTGGCTGCCGCTCACGCCAGGGCGTACTTCCAGCCGCACATCGATCCGCTCGCGCAGCTCCGCCACATGCGAAATGATGCCGACCAGCCGGCCGGCCTGCTGCAGGTCCAGCAGCGTGCGGATCGCGAAGTCGAGGCTCTCGGGATCGAGCGTGCCGAACCCTTCGTCCACGAACAGCGTGTCGAGCTGGATGCCGCCCGCGCGCGACTGCACCACGTCGGCCAGCCCCAGCGCCAAGGATAGCGATGCCAGGAAGCCTTCGCCACCCGAAAGCGTGTTGGCTGGCCGTGTGGCGCCGGTATCGTGGTCGAACACTTCCAGGTCCAGCCCGCCGGCCATGCGCTGGTCGCCCTGCTCGCGCACGCGCTGCAACGCGTAGCGGCCCCGGCTCATGCGCAGCAGCCGCAGCGACGCCGCCTCCAGCACCTCGTCGAGCAGTGTCGCCAGCACAAAGCGCTGGAACGTCATGCGGCGCGGATTGTTGCCGTTCGCCACTTCCGACAGACGGCCCAGCACCGCGTAGCGCGTTTCCACCTCGCGCCCCTCGGCCGCCAGCGATTCCACCTGGCCCTTGCATTGCAGCAGCGTGTCGCGCGACGCCGCCAGCTCGCTGCGCTCGCGAATGGCGGCTTCGAGCCGCACCGCAGCCTGGTCGCGCGTAGCCAGCAGCGCGGGCATGTCGGGCAATTGCAGTGCCTGGGCGATGGCGGCGGTGCGCGCATGCCATTCGGCCGCGCGCGCCAGTTCCACATCGAAGGCCCGGATCGCGTCGTCGAGCGCAGCGGTGTCGTCGGCCGGCAGGCACGCGGCAAGATACGCGTCGTCATGTTCGAAAGCGGCGGCGCGCATGGCGTCGGCCAGCGCGGCCTCGCGTTCGGTGACGCGGCTATCGGCCTGGGTGACGTTGTCGCGCGCGGACGCCAGCGCCGCCGCCGTTGCGGCCTGCAGGGCCACGGCGTCGCGCTCGGCACCCTGCGCGGCCTGCAACGCGGCTTCGAGCGCGCCGGCCTCTCGCCGGGCAGCCTCCAGCGCGGCCGTGATCGCGTCGGGGTCGCGCGAATCCTCGGGCACCTGTTCGCAGGCGGCCTGCCATTCGCCGTCCAGCCGCGCATGTTCCTGCACGGCGGCGCGCGCGGCCGTATCGGCGGTCTGGGCCGACGCTTCGGCGGCCTCCACTGTCGTACGGGTCTTTGCGATTTGCGCCGCCAACGTATCGGCACGCTTGCCTGCCAGTTCTGCCTGGCGCGCGGACTCGGTCAGCGCGGCGATTTCGGCGTCGAGCGCCGCGGCACCTGCCACCGAGACATCATCGGCGGCCTCGACCAGATCCGCCAGCCGCGCCAGCCATTGCGCCGCGTTGGCGCCGGCCTGCTGATGCACGGTGCTGGCCTCGGCCAGCGCATCCTCGGCCCGCTGCAACGCAAGCCGCGCGGCATCGAGATCGTCATCGGTGACCAGCGCCAGCGTCTGCTGCGCCAGCGCCGGATGATCCTTGCCGCCGCAGACCGGGCACGGCTCGCCACGCTTCATGCTGCCGGCCAGCCGGGCCGCCTGCCCGTGGCGCCAGTCCACCTCGGCCTGGCGCATCGCCACGCGCGCGGCATCGCGGGCCTCGGTAGCCACGCGCTTCTGCGTTTCGCTCGATGCCAGCGCGCTGCGCAACGGCCCGAGTTCGGTCTCGATCTGCCGGCATCTCGCCAGGCGCGCGGCGCGCTCGTGGGCCTGTTCCAGCCGCAGCTGCAACGCCTGCAGCCCGGCGGCACCCACGCGCGCCTGTTCGAGATCGGCCTCCAGCGCCTTGAGCGCCGTATTGGCGGCCTGGAAGGCATCGATCCTTGCCACGCACGCCGACTGGGCCATCGCCAGCGTGGTGCCGGCCTGCGCCACGGCATTGCGCAGCACGCCCAGCTTGCGGGCCTGCGGCAACAGATGTTCGAGCCTGTTCACCGAGCGTTGCGCAGCGGCCCGGGCCTCCAGGCGCGACTGCTCGGTGCGCAGCGCGCGGGCGGCAGTCTCCGCCGCTTGTGCAGCGCGCGTGGCCGACATTTCGGCCTGCGCCTGCGCCGCACGCACCCTGGCCTGATCCTGCCGGACCATCTGCAGTTGCTGCACCGCCGGGGTGACCAGCGCCGCGCGCCGCGCCGCCTGCAGGCGAACGCGATCGGCATCCACGGCGGCCACCTTCGCGGCCAGCATCGCGTGCGCGCCTTCGGCTTCGCGCCAGGCCTTGATCTGGGTATGTTCGAGTTCGCCCTTGCGCAGCGACGCCTGCGCGGCCTCGCTGTCGGCACGCGCCACTTCCTCGCGGCGCAGCAGTTCGGCCAGCGTGGCCTGCAGCGCGTCGATGCGCCCGGTCATCGCCTCGATCGACGCAAGCTGGTGCTGTTCGAGCAGCGTCTTGCGGCGTACGGCGATCTCCTCGGCCTCGCGCCGGATACCGGCGGCCTGCTCCTTGAGCTGCTCTTCCACGCGGCGATACAGCTCGGTATGGAACAACCGCTCCAGGATGCCCTGGCGCGCCCGCGAATCGGCGGTCAGCAGTTCGCGAAAGCGGCCCTGCGGCAGCACGATGACCTGGCGGAACTGCGCGCTGTCAAAGCCCAGCAGATCGCGCACGGCATCGCTGACGCGGCCCGGCTGGCTCGCGTGGCTCTTCCACGCGCCGTCTAGCATCACGTCAAGCTGCGCCTTGGCGGCCTCCTTGACGAAGCCGCCCGCCGCGCGCTGGCTGGGGCGATCCTGCGTGGGCGAACGCGTCACGCGGTAATGCATCGACCCAAGGCCGAACTCCAGCGTGACTTCGGTGCGCAGCGCGGGGTCGGCATTGGCGCTGCGCATGTCCTGCGCGCTGCGCTCGCCGCCCGACGTATCGCCGTAGAGCGCAAAGCAGATGGCATCCAGCAACGTGGTCTTGCCCGCGCCAGTGGGTCCGTGGATCAGAAAGAATGCCTGCTCGCCGAGCCGTGTGAAATCGATGGTCTCGGTGGCAGCGAACGGACCGAAAGCCTGCAACTTCAGGTACAGCGGTTTCATGCTGATTCCCTTTCCGAAGCCTCCATACCGGCCAGAAGATGGTCCAGTGCGCGACGTTGGTCGCCGTCCAGGTCCGCGTCGGCCACTTCGCGGAAGAAATTTGCAAACAGACTGCCCGTGTCCAGCTCGCGCATGCGCCGGCCTGCCTCGCCGGCCTGCCCGCTGCGCGCCAGAATGGCCCGCTCGATCGCCAGCGCGTTGGGGTACGCCTCGCGCAGCCGCGCCATCGGGTCAAGCAACGCGCCGGTATCGGTCAGCACCGCGTAGACGTAGTCGTCGCGGCGCGCGTCGGCCAGGCCTGCCTCTACCAGCCGGGCCAGCTCGCCGGTCAGGATGCGCAGGTCGCGGCGCGGTTGCAGGGCAATCGGCTCGATGCGCACGGCGCCCTTTTCGTCCAGTTCGACCAGCGACACGGTCTTGTGGTGATCGGCTTCCGACAGCGAATACTTGAGCAGCGACCCGGCATAGTGAATCCGCTCGCCAATGGTCTGCGGCCGATGCAGGTGGCCCAGCGCCACGAAATCGAAGCCATGGAACAGGTCCGCCCCCACCGCGCCGCTGCCGCCCACCGACAGCGGCCGCTCCGATTCGCTGACCGCGCCACCCACCACGAACGCATGCCCCACCGCCACGGCCCGCACGCCCGCCGGATGGCTGGCCCGGATCGCGTCGAGCTGGGCGCCCAGCGCCGCCTCGTGCGATGACAGGTCAACACCGAGTGCGTCGCGCACCACCGCCGGCTCCGCATAGGGCAACGCGTAGATCCGCACCTCGCCATGGGCGTCGTGCAGCGACACGCTGGCGGTCTGCGGTCCCGTGCGGCCCGCCACATGCAGCCCACGGGCTGCCAGCAGCCGCGCGCCGAAATCAAGGCGCTGCGCGCTGTCGTGGTTGCCGGCGATCATCACCACCGGCACGTCCGCTTCCACCACGATGCGCGCCAGCACATCGTCAAGCAACGCCACGGCCTCGGGCGGCGGCACCGCGCGATCGTACACGTCACCGGCAATCAGCACGGCATCGGGCCGCACGTCGCGCACCAGCGCCACGAACTGGTCGAGCACGTGCGCCTGATCTTCAATCAGGCTGCGGGCATGGAAAAGCCGGCCAAGATGCCAGTCGGCGGTGTGGAGAAAACGCAATTCGGGTCCTTCGGCGCGGTGGCGCGTAAAGCACGGCCTTGCCGTGCGGTCCCGCATCATAACGTCCGGGCGCCCGCCGGCGGCCCTCAGACCGGCTCCGCCTCGCTGTCGGCGATCTGGAACTTGCGCATCTTTTCCCACAGCACCTTGCGGCTGATGCCCAGGCAGGCGGCCGTATCCTGGCGCCGCCAGCCGTTCGCATCGAGCGCGGCGATGATGCGCCGGCGTTCCTCCGCATCGCCACGCGGATCGCTGCGTTCGGAGCCGTCGAAGGCACCCGGGCGCAACCCCCGGAACAGCGGCCGGATGCGGTCCTCGTCCCAGCCGCCATACTGCCGCGCCGTAATGCCCACGCGCTCGGCCAGGTTGCGCAGTTCGCGCACATTGCCGATGAAGAACGCCGTGCCCACGGCGCCCTTGAGCCAGTCGGGCATGGGCGGCAGTGCATCGTAGGCCGCCGGGCCCATCATGTGGCGCAGGAACGATTGCAGCAGGCCCACCTTGTCGGCAGGGCCACGGTCCTCCAGGCTCGGGATGCGCAGTTCGATCACCGCCAGCCGAAAGTACAGGTCGGCGCGAAAGCGGCCCTCGCGCACCGCCTCGCGCAAGTCCTTGTTGGTGGCCGCCACCAGGCGGAAGTCGAGCTTCACGGCCATGGTCGATCCCAGCCGCGTCAGCGCGTTTTCCTCCAGCACCCGCAGCAGCTTGACCTGCTGGAACAGCGGCAGGTCGCCGATCTCGTCCAGGAACAGCGTGCCGCCGGTGGCCTGCTCGAAGAAGCCCCGGTGCGCGAACATGGCGCCGGTAAAGGCGCCCTTGGCATGCCCGAAGAACTGCGATTCGAACAGCCCGTCGGGAATCGCCCCGCAATTCACGGCCACGAACGGGCCCTTGCCATACTGGCTGTTGCGCTCGTGGAACAGCCGCGCGATACGCTCCTTGCCCGCGCCGGTCTCGCCGTACAGCATCACGTTGCTGTCGAAGTTGGCGAAGGTCTCCACCTGCTCCAGCAGCTCCTGCATGGCAGGCGATCCGGCCACCAGGTCGGCCACGTCAGGACGCGCCTCGCCGGCGGCCAGCAACTGCGGCATCAACTTGGCAATCTGGTTGCGCAAGTCGCCGCCATTGAAGTCGTGCGGCAGGATGTACGCATATTCGGGCGGGAAGCGGCCCGGGTCGGTCTCGCGGTCCGGCGCGCCCACCCAGATCACCGGCATGCCGTGGGCGGCCTCCCAGTCCAGCGTGAACTTGGCCGATCCGATTGCCGACGCGCTGATCACGGCAATGCACGGCTTTACGCGCGTCTCGTTCGGCAGCGCATCGAGCGCACCGGCACGGATCACATCGGCACCCAGTGGCGTCAGGAACCGCGCCACGCGGTCGGCAATCTCGTACTGGCCTTCCCACACATAGACTTCAAGGCTTTCGTAGGCCCAGCGCTCTGCTTTCATGATGGTTCAGGGATTCAATACACAAGTTCGGCGTTGTTGCAGTCAACGCCGTTGAGCCAGACGTCCGCATTCGCGATGCTGATGCCGAGGGTATTCAAGAGGCGGATGACCACTTCGTCCAGCAGGTCGGCAACGGGCTTGAGAAACAGGCCGAGCACGTCGCCGGCATTCACGGACGCCAGGTCCAGCGCGGCCAGCTTGATGCTGAACGTCGGATTCAGCGCCGCCAGCAGGTTGCTCACCGCACTCTTCAATGGATTGCTGCCCGACGTCCGGGCATACCCGCCCGGCGACAGCACGATATCGTTGCCACCCCCCGCGTCGGACGTCTGCACGGGCACAGGCAGGCTGGCAATGCTGGTCGACACCAGCGCGCCTCCGAGCAGCGTCACGCTGACCAGGTTCACGGGGACACCGTTCGGCGCGCAGCTAGTCCCCGTGCCGGCCAGGCAGGCTTGCGCGATGTGGGTCGACACGTTGATGGTGGCGGTGCGCTGCGCCGGCGTGGCGGCACACTGCAGTTGCGTCAGGTCGCCCTTGGCCGTTCCCACTTGCAGCCACAGCGGCACGTTCAGCGCCGCATTGGCGAGAGCGCCCACACCCACCGATGCCGCCAACGACAGCTTCAGGCCGATCTGGCCGGTACTGGCCGTGGTCTTCCAGGAGCCATCCGGCAGCTGGCGCGCAGGCCCCACCGCCACCTTGGGCGGCTCGATGATATAGAGAGACCCCGTGGCCGACGCGATGCCAAGGTTCAGGTTCAGTCCATCGAGACTGACCGCGCTGGTACCCCGCGCGACGTAGGCCGCGGTCGTCAACAGCGATGCAACGTTCAGGCCCACCTCCGCGGCGGAAGAGGCAGCCGGCGTCAGCACGCCAAGATCGAGCATCTGCCTCAGCGTGAGCGTGGTGCCGATGCCATTGAGGCCAAGTTGCGTGGCCGGGCTGCCAAGGGCCACACCAAGCAGGGACCGCTTGTCCGCCGCCGTCAGCACCAGCGCATAGAAGTCCTGGATCGACAGCGTCGTGTCGAGCAACTGGTTGACCGTGCCGGCGTTGGCTTGCAGGCGCAATTGGTCCAGCGTGACGTTGGCGCCCACCAGTCCGCTCCAGTCGACGGCCGACAGGTTCACGGTGTTGCCAAGCAGCAGGCTCAGGATGCCGTTGGCCGTGCTGACATTCAGCACCCCGCTGCCCAGCGAAAACGACGCCACCGGCGGGCTGGCCGCCGCAATGGCTTCGGCGTGCAGTTGCCGCGACGTGCCGCCGGGCAGCACGAACAGCAGCGGCACGGTCAGCGTGCCTTGCACGCGCACCGCGTTGGGCGACAGCGTCGCCACGTCGTAGCCTGGGTTGAAGTGCCGCACGCCGTCGCCATTCACGGCATCGGCGGGGTCCCACACGCCCAGGCACGTGCGCATGCCATCGGCGGCACCGGCCGCCGCGTCGGCGCAGCCCGGGCTGACCGCATCGGGATAGCCGTTCTGGCTGGCTGCGGCCGCCACGCTCGCCATCACGTTGGCCGTGGTGGTGGGCAGGTCATCGGCGCGCTTGAGCTGCTGGGCACCAGACAGCGCCGCCAGGTCCACCGATTTCTGCAGTTGCCGCTGGCTGTAGAACACGAAGCCGACGTCGATCGACACCAGGGCCCCGATGGCCACGGTGGCGATCAGTACGGCGGCCATCAGGCTGACGGCGCCCCGCTGGCAATGGAGATCGGCCCGACGCTGCATGGTGTGTTGCTATTGCCCGTTCATCGGCTGGCTGCCCGCACCGCCGCGCAGCGGGCTGCCGGTGGAAATCGTCGAGAAGAACTCTGGCAGCGGATAGGTGAAACTGCGCATGTAGCGTGCGTAGCCCAGCGTGGCCTGGTCGCCGGTAAGCGGCTGCATCGGCGCGGCCTGCGAGCCATCGCGCTGGATATCGAGCAGGCTGCGCGTGGTGTCGCCCACCGCCACATCGTTGGGCCGCACTTCGTTGGGCCGCACTTCGGCCGGTGTCGGCTGTTGCTGGGCCACGGCCGGGGCTGCGGCAGCCAGCGCGAACAACGCGGGCAGCAGCGCGAGGCCTGGCGCAAACAGGGAACGGATCATGGTCTGGCTCCTGCGTTGAGCGCCACGGATTGCGTGGCGGCCGGGTTCGCGGTGGGGTTCGCCGAGGGGCTCGCCGAGGGGCTCGCAGCAGGGTTAGCCACCGGGCTCGCGGTGGCATTCTGATGAGCATTGCCGCGCGGCGCCGCCTTGTCACGCAGCTGGGCGGCGCGGGACACGCGCTCGGCTTCCTTGCGGATCGCGGTACGCGTGGGCTCCGGCATCGCGGCGCGCTGCATCATCGCGGTAGCCTCGCTGCGCTTGCCGGTAGCCAGCATCCACACCACCGCATTGCTAATGACGCGCGGGTTGCTGGCGTCCAGCTCCAGCGCCTGCATCACCGGCACGCGGGCATCCTGCAGTGCGCCGCCCCGCATCAGGGCGTAGCCCAGATCGTTAGCCACCTGGGCGTTGACCGGTTCCAGCGCGGCGGCCTGGCGCAGTTCCACGGCCGCGCGCATGAAATCGCCCTGCCGGCCCAGCACCAGGCCGATGCCATGCCGTGCGCGGGCTGCGCGGTCGGTGCCCAGCAGGTCGCGATAGGCCTGCAGCGCCGCATCGTCCTGGCCGGTCTCGCGCAGCGCGTCGGCACGCAGCACCTGCAGCGCCGTGCTGCTGCCGTACTTCTGCTGGTACGCGTCGATATGGGCCAGCGACGCGAAGTACATGCCTTCCTGCTGCATCTTGCCGATCAGGCCCAGGTACATGTTCTGGTCGTTGTACTCGGCCCGTGCCGCCTTGTCCTGCAGCCTGGCAAGCTCGATCTGCGCGTCGGCCTGCCGCGCCATGGCCTCGGCGCTGTTGGGCGTGCTGGCGCAGCCGCCCAGCAACGCCATGGCAACCGCGAGCGAGCCCGCCAGCAGCGGGGTGGATAGCCTTGTCATCAATGTCCTCCGTTCATGCGGGCCAGCATCCGGATCACGCCCAGGAAGCCGGGCCCCGCCGTCAGGATCAGCAGCACCGGCAGCAGGCTGACCACCATCACGCCGGTCATCTTCACGGTCAGCCTGCCGATCTTGTCCTTCATGCGCGCCTTGCGCGCCACCTGCAGCCGTTCGCCAAACTGGCGCAGCGGTTCCTGCACGGCGCCACCGTGCTTGTCCACCTGGGTCAGCAGCGTGATCAGGCCCTTCAGGTCTTCGTCGTCGAACAGCTTGCCGATGCGCTGCAGCGTCTGCTCGCGCGAACGTCCCGACGCGAACTGCTGGTTGGCACGCTGCAGTTCAGGCCCCAGCACGCGCAGCATCGTGCCGAATTCGGTGACGATGACCTGCAGGCTCTGGTCGATCGACAGGCCCACGCCCTGCAGCAGCCGCAGCATGTCGATCAGCACCGGCAGTTCCTCGGCCACCTCGCGCAGGCGGTTGCCAGCCCAGCGGCGCAAGACGATCTTCGGCAGCAGGTATCCGAACGCGAACGTGGCAAAACCCCAGGCCAGCGCCTGCATGGTCGAGCCATCGATCCGCCACAGCAGCATGGCGCCCGCCAGCACGGCCGGCACCAGCAGGCGCAGGCCGCCAAACACCGCGCGCGGCTGCAGGCCGTAGAAGCCGCACTGTTCCAGCAGCAGTTGTTCCTCGGCGGTGACCACGGCCCGGCCGAGGCGCGATTCGAGCCAGCGTTGGTTGAAGCGGTCGCCGAACGCCGCGCCGAGCCTGGCGCGCAGCGTGGCGGGTACCGGCCTGGCCGTTGCAGCCGGCTGCACGGCCCCCTGCGTCTGCACCTGCGCCAGCGCGGCGGCACGCACCGACATCTGCGGTGCGCCGGCCGCTGCAGGGGCCGGCGAAGACGCGGCTGGCGCCGCTGCCGTAGCGTGGGTGGCCTGGGCGATGGGGGCCGTCGGTGTCTGCCTCGGCACGGGCTCGCCGTGCGTGGCCTGCCGCTGCAGCGCGGCGTCGATGGTCCGCGCGGCCTGGCGCCGCTGCCGCCACTGCCGCAGCAGCGGCCAGGCCAGCACCAGCAGCGCCATCGCGGCGGCAGCCAGGCTTGCAGAGATCAGGGTGGTGGGATCCATCTGCATGGCCATTGGCACCTAGATGGACTTTGCGAGCCGGTACAGCATCAGGATGCCTGCCACTTCCAGCGCCGCGGCGCTCAGCATCATCACGCGGCCAGTCGGGTCCTTCCACATCATCATGATGTAGCCGGCGTTCATCATGAACAGCCCGCCGGCCACCACCAGCGGCAGCAGGCCCAGCACCCAGGCCGACAGGCGCGTCTCCGCCGACAGCGCCATCAGCTCGCGCTGCGCTTCCTCGCGGTCGCGCATGAATGCGGCGGTGCGCTCCATCACCACGTCGGCACGGCCGCCATAGCGCTGCGACAGCCGCAGCACCGACGACACGATGACCAGTTCGTCCAGGTCGTAGGCGCGGCCCATCTGCAACACGGCCTGGTCCAGTTCCTTGCCGGCGCGCTGCAGGTGGATGGCCTGCACCAGGCACTGGCGCAGCGGCGGCTCGGTATTGGCCACCGAGTTCTGGAACGCGGCCGGCACACTGCTGCCGATCGTCATCAGGCGCACCACGCCATCGAGAAATCCCGGCAGCTGATGCAGCATCTTGCCCTTGAGCCGGCTGATACGCAGCCAGAGCAGGAATGCCGCCGTCGCCACGGCCACCACCAGCATCGCCACCGCGCCGATCGCCCCGCCGGCTGCAGCGCCGGTCAGGATCAGGCCCGACATGGGCACGCCCCAGCGCAGGTAGGTGCCGCGCGTGGGCGTCATGTCGGCGCGGCGCAGCAGGTCGGCCCAGCGCCGGCGCAGGTCGCGCACCGCGCCTTGGGGCTCGGGCTCGGCGGCCTGCGCGTAGCGCGCGCGCACCTGCTCGGTCTGCACCGCCAGGTGGGCCCGGGCACGCTCGGCATTGGCGCGGCCGCGGGCCGTGGCCAGCATCAGCAGCCCCAGGCCCAGCAGGATCAGGGCAAACGTGGCGATGAACAGGCTGGCGCTAGAGATCAAAGCGGTCGTCCAGGGCAAAGTTGGCCGGACGCATGCGCGCCAGCTTGGGCGAATGCGGCAGGATGCCAAGCGACTGCCAGCGGTCGGTCTCGGTGCCGTCGGCGTTGGACACCGGCTCGTAGCGGTACAGCTCCTGCGTGGAAATGATGTTGTCGCCCAGGCCCGTGACTTCGGTAATCGACAGGATGCGCCGGCGTCCGCTGGACAACCGCCCGATCTGCACGACGAAGTCGACGGCATTGGCAATCTGGCGGCGCAGGCTCACCTCGCTGCCCTGGAAGCCGGCAAAGCCCGCCAGCATTTCCAGCCGGTACAGGCATTCGCGCGGGCTGCTGGCATGGATGGTGCCCATCGACCCATCGTGGCCCGTGCTCATGGCCTGCAGCATTTCCAGCACCTCGCCGCCGCGCACTTCCCCCACGATGATGCGGTCGGGGCGCATCCGCAGGCTGTTGCGCAGCAGGTCGCGGATGGTGACCGTGCCCGTGCCCTCGAAGCCGCCCGGCCGGCTCTCCAGGCGCACCACGTGCGGGTGATTCAGCGCCAGTTCGGCGGTGTCCTCGATCGTGATCACGCGCTCGCTGGGCGGGATGAAGGTAGCCAGCGCATTGAGCAGCGACGTCTTGCCCGAACTCGTGCCGCCACTCACCAGGATGTTGCAGCGCGCCCGCACCGCCGCTTCCAGCAGTTCCGTGATCTCGGGGCTCATGGTGCCCAGCGCCTGCAGGTCGGCCGGCGTCAGCGGGTCCTTGCGGAACTTGCGGATGGACACCACGGGGCCGGCCAGCGCCAGCGGCGGGATGATCACGTTGATGCGGCCGCCGTCGGGCAGGCGCGCATCGACCATCGGGTTCGATTCGTCCAGGCGCCGGCCAATCGGCGCCAGGATCCGGCGCACGATGCGCAGCAGGTGGCCGTTGTCGGCAAAGCGCACGGGTATCCGCTCCAGCACGCCATGCCGCGACACGTAGACGTCGAGATGCCCGTTGACGAGGATGTCTTCGACGGCCACGTCGTGCAGCAGGTCCTCGATCGGCCCGAAGCCGGCCAGCTCCTTGGTCAGCGCCTCGGATATCTGGTGCAGTTCGGCCTCGTTAATGGGGATGCGGCGCAGGCGCGTGAAGCTCTCCAGTTCGAGATCGACAAAGCGCTGGATGGCGGCGCGCGTCCAGCGGCCGAACTCGGCCCCAAGTTCCTCGATGCGCGTCAGCAGGTGTTCATGCGCGGCTTCCTTGATCTTGTGGAATTCCTGAGAGACAGGAAACGGGGCGGCGGCGTTATCCGAGAATTCGATTGCTTCGGTCATGTCAGTTCCCCGCCCGTTCGGCGCGCGCAACACGCAATGCCTCGGGCAGCTTCTCCTTGATCCGGGCCAGGATGCCGCGCTCGGGAGCCTGTCCCGCGCGGAAGCCCAGCCGTTCCATCAGCGCGCCCACGGCACGCACGTAGGGGTCGGCAGGCGCGGCTTCGGCCAGTACCGCGCCGCGATTGGCCGCTTGCACCAGTGCCGCCCGCCGGTCGGGCAGCGTATCGACCGATGTCACGCCGATGCGCTCGGCGATCTGTGCCGCGTCCACCCCGAGCCCGGGATCGAAGCGCGACACCATCAGGTGCAGGTCGGGCCGTTCGATCTCGCGCTTTTTCAGCTCATGCAGCAATTCCGCCGCGGAGACGATGGCGCCTACGCTCTGTTCGGCCACCATCACCACCGCATCGGCTGCCTTGACGATCTGCGACATGAACTCGGCATTCGAAAACCCGCCAAGATCGATCACCTGCAGGTCGAAGAACGCGCGCAGGCGGTCCAGCAGCGCCAGCGCTTCGGAAAACGACACATCGCGCAGTTCGGCCAGCGTGGCCGGCAGCGGCAGCACCGACACGCCACTGGCATGGCGCGCCAGCGCGGTATCGACAAACACCTGGTCAAAGCGGCGCAGGTTGCGCACGGCCTCGACGAAATGGAATTCGGGTGCGATGTTCATGTAGAGCGCGCCGTCGCGCACTGGCAGGCCCAGGTCCAGCAGCAGGACTTCGGCGGCGGCTCCGGCACCTTCGCGCAGCCGCACGCTGGCGGCCAGGTTCACGGCCAGCGTGCTGACGCCGACACCGGGCCGTGCACCCAGCAGCGCCACGATCTTGCCGTGGCGGTGCGCGGGCGCCACGGGGCGCACCTGCGCGCGCGGCACCATCAGACGCCGCACGGCGTCGGTGGCCTGTGCCGGTGCACCGCGCAGGTCGATGAAATCGCGCACGCCGGCGCGCAGCGCGGCCAGCATCGCATCCGGTTCTCCTGCATTGCCGACGGCCACCAGCGGCAACTGCGGGAACAGCCGCGCCACCTGTTCGGCCAGGCGTGCCGATGCCTCGGCATGCGGTGCCGCGAAATCCAGGAAGACCAGCCCGGGACGAACGGCCCCGACCTGCTCGATAAAGGCTTCCTGCGCCCCGTCTTCGGCCACCAGCGTGCCCACGCCGCCCAGCGCCTGGTCCAGCCAGTGGCGCACGGTCTCGCGCCGGGTGTTCAGCAGGAAGGCATCCATCCTCGTCACTCGCTCCATCTGCCGCTACCGCGAGAAACCGGGCAGGGTCGGGTCTGCGTACTCGCCCAGCACGAAGCGCCCCCAGACATTGGGACTGGCGCTCGTGCGGCCGTCGTTCGCCACGTTCGCCGCGGCCTGGGAATCCCGCGCCAGCGGCTTGACCAGGCGCGGCGTGACCACGATCATCAGTTCGCGGTCCTCCTGGTGGAAATTCAGGTTCTTGAAGAAGCTGCCGATGATCGGCAGGTCGCCCAGGAACGGCACCTTGCTCACATTGCTGACCGTGTTGCGGCTCACCAGCCCGCCGATCACGAAGCTCTCGCCATCGCCAAGCTCCACCGTGGTATCGGCGCGGCGCGTGACGATGGCCGGCACGGATGCGCCGTTGATGCTGATGCCGCGCGACGGGTCGAGATCGCTGGCCTCGGGCGCCACCTTCAGCGCGATGCGCGACTTCGACATCACCGTCGGCGAGACCGTCAGGCCGATGCCGAACGGCTTGAACTGGATCGTCGTGGTGCCCAGCGCCTGCGGCACCGGAATCGGGATTTCGCCGCCCGCCAGGAAACTCGCGCTCTGGCCCGACAGCGCCACCAGGCTCGGCTCGGCCAGCACCCTGACCAGGCCATTGCTTTCCAGCAGGCTCAGGTTGGCGAAGATGCCTTCCTTGGCCCACGCGGCCACCAGGTTGAACGCGCTGCTCATCGGCAAGGTGCCTTCGAACGACGGCGACGGCCCGATCGTCGTCTTGGTCAGCGATGTCGGGCTGAACTGCCCGAACGTGAAGCCGCCGCTGCTCTTGATGAAGTTGAGGCCCACCTCCTTCAGCACCGTCTTGCTGATTTCCACCACCTTCACGTCGACCTGCACCGTGTTCGACACCGGCACCACCGAGCGGTCGATCACCACGCCGCCCTTGCCGTCCGGCCCGGCTACCGCTGCCCGTGCCGCCTGCTGCGTGCGCGCGGCCGCGCCGGCATCGGCCGATTCGCCCCGGATGGTGGCGCCGGTGGCGGACATGTCCACCTGCGCGCCGTCGGCATCCTGTGCCACGGCATCGACCTGCACGCTGTAGGTGACCGGCGCGGCGTTGCGGCGCCAGACCATCATGTCGGTGACGCCCGGCTTCTTCGCCACCACCAGCACGGTGGGCGAGCCACCGCGCTGCTTGAGCAGCAGTGCATCGGCCACGGCAGGATTGCCCACGGCCACGCGTTCCAGCGCCGGGCCGGGCTGGATCTCCTGTTGCGCACCGGCCATCAGGCGCAGCGTGCGCGTGGCGGCTGGTGGTGCGGCGTCCTGCGCCATGGCCGGATGCATCGCCCCAACCATCACGGCCGTCACGGAGGCGGCAAAGGCCATCATCACCATGGCAGCCAGGCGCCGGCCGAAGGGGTCGTTGCCGATATGGCGCGTTCGCGCCCACACACGGTCTGTCGTCGATTTGGGCATGCCGTGTCGTCCGCTATTCGATCGCTCGCTTGCCGGCGCGGATCACTTCCACGCCGTTGTTGTTGTCCGCGGTTTCCCGCCGTTGTGCCGAAGCCGTCAATGACGCCGCCGCGGGGGCGGTGGCGCGCAGGACGGGCACCGGGGCGGGGGCACGCGGCGCGGTGTTGCCGGCGTGACCAGGCTGACCGGGCTGACCGACGAGGCCGGCCAGGCTCATGCCGGCGGCAGCCTTGTCCACGGGTGCGCGTTCGGCTTCGGGCGGCACGCCTGCGCGAGCCTGCAGCACGGCCGGCGGATCGCCGAACATGCCTTCGCTGGGCACCGACGCATCCGACGGATTGCGCAGCGCCAGCACCAGCCGGCCGGCCTGCTGCGCCATGGCCAGCTTGCCCACCTGGTCCACCGGCACCGACAGCACCGCCGTCCTGGCGCCGTCGCGGCGGGCCATCATCTGTTCGCCCTGCACCTTGCGTGAATCGTTGACGCTGCCGTTGCCGTACGCGAGCACGCGCAGGCGCGACAGCAACAGGCGCGTCTGGCTTTCGGCAATCTCCTGGTTGTCGCGGCGCAGGATCACGAACACATCGACAAAATCTCCAGGCTGCACCTGATGGCCGACGCCAACGGCCTCGTCCACTGACACGGCCAGCGCACGGTCGCCCTCGGGAATCTGCCGCGCCAGCCCGGACAGCAACTGCCCTTCCAGCACCGGCACGTTGCTGCCCAAGTTCACCACGGGCACCTGGCCGACCACGCGGGCCGCGTCCTGATACGCGCCGGAGGGCTCGATCGGCAGTTGCATGACGGCGAGCGCATCGGCCGTCAGTGGCTTGCCGGCCTCCACGGCACGCGTGGTGACCACCACGGCATGGGTGGGCGGGGTGCGCGCGGTGCTGACAGGCATCGCCTGCTGGCGCCCAACCTGCCAGGCCAGCAGTGCGAGCAGTCCGGCCAGTATCAGCAGGATGGTGGCGAGGATCCGTATCTGTTTGCTGCTCATGTGTCCTCAGGTATCGGGAGAGAGCTGGACCACGGCGATGCCGGTCAGCGAGGCAGGCACCGGCACGAACGGCACCACCGGCAGGATCGTCTGGGTGGAGAGATTCAGCGTGACCTGTACGCACTGCGTACCGGCCGGCGCAGTGCAGGCCACGGCCTGTGCCAGCGAGCCGCCTGTGAAGCGTTCCGCAATATTGGGGGGTAGCGTGTTGCGCGCGGCCAGGTCGGCGGCGACGACGCGCTGGTCGAGCGTGGTTGCCAGCGTGCCGCCGTTCGAGGCGAGCGGATAACGCAAGGCAGCCCGCGCGCCTTCCTCGGCGGCGAGCGTCAGGACTTGCTGCAGGGCCAGCACCATGCCGTAGTAGACGATGCCAAGCACCACCGCAAACAGCAGCGGAAACACTATCGCGAACTCGATCGCGGCCACTCCGCTTGCGCGGCGCCAGTTCGCGTTCCCCCGTAATGCCATGCTTCACCCGGTTATTTCAACTTGCATGCATTGGCGACACACGACACCGCGCGGCGGGCACCGGCATGGCTGCACGGTGCCCGCTGCGGCGTGCCCGCAGGGCTGTGTCGTACTACCGTTTCGCGACTTGGAACCACTCTTACCGTTCTTGCCCGGCCGTCCATATCCCTGCCTGCGGCCAGTGCCTACCACTACCACTTCTGCCACTGCTTTCCGGCAGGCGTGCAGATGCACGCCGCGGCTGGCATCGCTGCCAGCACGGTTCCGGTATAGGGTCTGGAGACCTCAGGTCAGCACGAAAGACGCCGTGCCCGTTGCACGAACGCCTCTTCTGCTTTCCGGATGGTCAGTGAAATGATCTGCCGGCTGGTATCAGGTGCCGCCGCCGCTGTTGCTGGCGAACAGGCTCGTGACCCGATTGGCAAGATTGGTGAAGCCCGCTCCGAGGCCGTTGCCAAGGGCTTGCGCCCCCACGACGATGGCCAGGGCAATCAGGCCTGCGATCAGGCCATACTCGATGGCCGTGGCGCCACGTTGGGTTTTGCGATGGCGCGCCAGATGCTTTTGCATGATGTTCACTCCCGAAAGTGCGTGACCCCTGCATGGATCCCCAGCGATACGTCCCTGACCCCTGATCCGACTGCCATCTGTTTGAACTTCACCTGTGGCGTTTTTATGGTTTTGCGCTGGTGAATACATTTATAAGACAGGGCTTGTATCAACCATACCCCCCGTTCGGGCTAATGGTTGTCCCAGCTTAAAGTAGGACAGACGTTTGAAACAATGCGGCCCGGTTTCGGGTATCGGCATGCGTTCATCCGAATTGTTAATGAGCACGCAATAAACGAAGCGTGCCGTGCGGCGCCCTGCACGTGGTCATGCAAGGTGCCGCACGGCACGAAATAAAAGGATGCGCCGCGCGGGGTAAGGACGACAGCGCACCGTAAATTAGCCGGGGCGGTTGACAGGGAAAGTCCCGACGTCTTCCGCGTGGTATTCAGATCAATGGTGCGTCAGGCCACCCAGCAGGCCCGTGACCGGAGCCAGCGGATTGCTGCCGCTGCTGCCGGACGACGTAGCGCCGGCGGCGGCGGTGGTCAGTCCGCCGGTGACCGTGCCGACCAGGCCTGTGACAGGGGCCAGCGGGTTGCTGCCCGCGCTGCCACCCGCCGCGCCGCCGACCGAACCGAGCAGGCCCGTCACGGGCGCCAGCGGATTGCTGCCCGATGCGCCACCGATGGCACCCGTAGCCCCGTTCAGCGGCAGGCTGTTCAGCAGGCCGCCAAGCGGATTGCCGGCGGCGGTGCCATTGCCGTTGAGCAGTACGCCTGCCACGGCCACGGTCTTGCCCGTTTCGTTGACCACGCCACCAAGCGGCGACACGATCGGCGTGTTGGTGTTGGCGATCATGCTGCCGGCCGTTGCCACCGTATTGCCGACCTGCGTCAGCAGGTTGTTCACAGGCGCGCCCAGGCCCGTGGCCGCGCCCACGGTCTGCGTGGCATTGGTCAGCTGCGTAGTCAGCGGCACGATGGCCTTGCTGGTGCTGTCCGTCAGCTGCGCGACGGGGCCGGTGGACAGTGCATCGCCAAGCTTGCCGCCAAGGTTCATCACGCCCGCGCCCACTGTCTGCACCACGCTGCCAGCGGGATTGGTCACCGGCGCCAGCGGCGACAGCTGGTCGCTGCCAAGCGCCTTGACGAGGCTGCCCGTGCTGACCACCGTGGCGCCCGCCTGCGTCACCACATTGCCGGTGTTGGCAACGGTCACGCCCAGCGGGTTGTCGACCGAGCCAATCTTGCCCAGCCCGTCGCGCACGCCGGCGCCGAGCGTGGCAACGGTATCGCCGGTCTGGATCACCACGTCGCCGGTCGCATTCCTGGCCGTGGCCGGCACCAGCGGCAGGCTGGTGTCCTTGATGTCCTGGCCGATCTGGCTCACCGCGTTGCCGGTAGCCACCACGGTATTGCCGGCGCCTTCCACCACCTTGGCGGTGGGCGTCGTCTCGGCGGTGGGCTGCGGATTCGTGGTACCCGGATTGGTGGGCGTGGACGGCGACGTCGGGTTGGCACCGCCGCTGGAACCACCCGAGGCACAGCCGGCCAGCAACGCCACTACCGCGGCACAGGCCATCGCCATCATGTTGAGGGGGCGCGTCTGCTTGGTTGCATGCATGTCCTGATCTCCTGAATGTTTTCTGTATGAGTCCGCAGTCTTCACGCGCTTCGCCGCGACCCAGTCGGCGACATGGCTAATCCGGCGTGGCTGCGGACCGATAGCGCAAACGGTGTGCCAGCCTCAATCGCACGTTCGATACAGGCGCCGGATGCCGGCATGAACAGGATCGGAATGCGTTGCGGCACAAGGCTTTCAGGCATGCGGGCCGGCTTCGGAGAACCGCCCCCCGAACGTCGTGTCCGATGGCGTTGTCGTGTTACGTGCTACGTAACGTGTTCCCGCGCCGGCGTTACGGACGACGGCCCGCTTGCGGCGTTACGGCAGGCGCCGCCGTGCGGCCCATGTCACCGGGCATGTCACCCCGCGTTACGTAACGCGTAACGCAAAGCACGGGGCGCGCCGGCGCCGCGCGCTTCATGCGTGCGTTTGATCCATCCGCCGGAAAGCCTTGCCACGCGCGCGTTTGCGCACATCACCCCCTGCTTTGGAATGGCTTGGCCGCCAGCGGCCGGCACCACTGGCACACCGCTTGCGCAATACAGCGCAGCCACGGCACGTCACGCGGCCCATCGCCAGAGACAGAGCACGCGAACACGTGAATCCGGGTCGGGAAAAACCACAAAGGTAAAAGGTCATGCGCACACAACAACATTCCGCGAAGCAACTGATCGTGACGGCATTGCTGGGGTCGCTGCTGGTACTGGCAGGATGTGCCAGCGGCGGTGGTTCGACGTCGATGGGGACCAGCGGCACCGGCAGTTCGGGCGGCGCCAGCAATACGGCCAACACGGGCAGTACCGGCAGCACGGGCAGCACTGGGGGCACCGACTCCGCCAGCAACGGCGGCACGAACAACGGCGGCGGTGGCAGCAACAACAACGGAGGCGGCAACACCGGGGGCGGTACCGCTGCGCTGACGCCCACCAGCGCCATCGTCAGCAACGCGGGCGGCATTGTCACCGGAGTGGGCGGCACGGTCAGCGGCGTGGGCGATGCGATCAAGGACGCGAACGTGCCCGTGGTGTCATCGCAGACCAGGGATGGCCTGGCCGGCGTGGTCGGCTCGGTCGGCGACGCGGTCAGCGTGCTCGGCACCGGCGTGCAGTCGGGCCTGGGCAACATGCCCAATGCCACGAATCCGGTGGGCACCACGGTGGCAAGCACCGGCGGTGTGGTCAGCGAACTTGGCAATGCGGTCAGCAGCGCCGGCAGCGCGGTCAGTGGCCTGGGCAGCGGCCCGCTGGCGCCCCTTGCCGCCGTGACGACGCCGCTGGGCGGCGTGGTGTCGCAAGTGGGCGGCGCGGTAAACGACGTCGGCGGCAAGCTGGGCACCGCGCTGTCGACCGGGCCCGTGGAACAGCTGACCAGCGGTGTCAGCAAGGCCATCGTGCCGCTGACGTCCACGCTGACCAGCGGCACGCAGACGCTGGGCGCGGCCACCGGCCTCGGCCAGCCGGTCAACAACCTGCTGGCGACTGTCGGCGGCACGCTGGCAACGACCGGCACGCAGCTGACCAGTACCCATACGCCGGTTGTGTCCGGCGTCGGCGGCATTGTCACGGGCACCGGCAACACGGTGGCATCGATCGGCGGCGTGGTGAACAACCCGGCCGGCGGCGCCGTGGGCAGCCCGCTCGCGCCCGTGACCGGGCTGGTCAGCGGCCTCACCGGCGGCCTGACCAGCGCCACGGGGGGCACCGCCAGCCCGCTGGCGCCGGTCACCGGCCTGGTCAACACCCTCACCAGCGGCCTGAGCAGCGCCACCGGCGGCGGCACAAGCCCGTTGGCTCCGGTTACCGGGCTGGTCAGCGGCATCACCAACGGCGTGACCGGTGGCCTGGCCAGCGCCACAGGCGGCACCGCCAGCCCGCTGGCTCCGGTGACGGGCCTGGTTGCCGGCCTGACTGGCGGCAATGCGCCGGCCAGCGGCACCGGCACGGGCGGCACGACGGCAGGCAGCAAGCCCGCCAACCCGCTGGCTCCGGTTACGGGGCTGGTTGGTGGGCTGGTGGGTGGGCTGGTGGGTGGGCTGACCGGCGCGCCCGGCGGCAAGCACTAGTTCTCCACGGGCGCAAAGGCGCCCGACCCGATCAAAGCGTCACGGCCACCCATGGGCGGCGGGGGAGCGGCATCCCCTCCGTCTCGTGGCACGCGACCTCATAGCCGCAAAGCAGTTTTCCATCGAGGGGTAACACCATGCGACCACGCAATCGCGTTGCCGCGCTGATGATCAGCGTCGGCGTCATCCATAGCGGTCTGTCCCACGCCGAACGGGGCCCCGTGCAGGGCGATCCCACCCAGACCCTGCCCAGCATCGCACCAGGCAAGCCGGCCCAGGCCAATGTCACCGTGCAGGTGGAACGGCCCGACTCGGCGCTGCAGAACCTGTTGGCCTCGCGCCTGACGCCCCGGCACTTCCAGATCGAGGGCGCGAAAACGCTGCCGTTCGACCAGATCGCGGCAAAGTTCAGCCCGCTGGCCAATCGCGAGATCACCGTCGCCGAACTGCTGCAGGCCGCGGAGTCGGTCACGCAGATGTACAAGGACGCCGGCTATCCGCTGTCGTTCGCCTTCGTGCCGGCGCAATCGTTCGAAAATGGCAACGTGCTTGTCACTGTGGTGGAAGGCTACGTGGCGAACATCACCGTGAAGGGCAAGCCAGGCCCGGCCGAGGCGCGGCTGCGCAAGATTGCCGAACAGCTGAAGAAGGACCGCCCGCTGCGCCAGGAGAGCTTCGAGCACTACGTCAACGTGCTGGCACAGCAGCCCGGCATGCAGGTCAACGCCACGGTGCAGCCGCCCACCACGACCGATGGCGCATGCGACATGGTGCTGGAGGTCAGGCGCAAGCCGTTCACGTTCGGCACCGGTGTCGAATGGATGTCGCCCGGCGTACGCGCCATCGCCACGGCCACCACCAACAGCCTGACACCGCTGGGCGAGCAGCTGTCGTTCTCCACGCTGTTTCCCAAGGGGCGCGACAACGAGGAGTACTACGCCGCCACCTACGCCCAGCCACTGGGCACCGAAGGCATGCTGGCGAAGATCACGGCCTCGCACTATCGCGGCGTGCCGCAGAACAGCACGCTGGCCCCGATCGGATTCGAGTCGCGCTACGTGAACGATTCGAAGCGGCTGGGCGGCACGCTGAGCTACCCGGTCATCCTGAATAACCGCCACGTGCTGACGCTGACCGGCGGCTTCTATGCCAACAACCAGTTCGAACGCTATACGCAGGCGGTGCAGCCCGGCGCCGGGCGCCAGGTGGAACTGGCGACCAGCGTGCGCGTGGCAAGCGCCGAGGCGGCATACCTGCAGCGCGGCACGGGCGTGACCCGCAGCGCCACGCTGGGCGTGTACAAGGGTTTCGATGCCCTGGGCGCCGATCGCCAGAACAATCTCAACGACCTGAGCTTCTGGCGCACGCGGCTGCTGGTGTCGCAGGCCAGCGACCTGCCGATGGGCTTCGGCGTGGCGCTGTCGGCGGCGGGGCAATACAGCGGCAACCGGCTGGCGTCGAGCGAGCAGATCAGCTTTGGCGGCCGCTTCTTCGGGCTTGGCTACCCGGCCGGCGAGATCGCCGGCGACAAGGGCTGGGGAGCGTCGGCCGAACTCAACCGCCTGTTCGCGGTGGACTTCACGTACCTGAAGACGCTGCAGCCGTTCCTGGCCGCCGACATGGCACGCGTGTACTCGAACAGCATCTCGCTGTCGCATCGCACGCTGCAGTCGCTCGCCATCGGTCTGCGGTTCTCGGATCGCCGCTACTACACCATGGACGTCTCGCTGGCCCAGCCCGTGGGTGACAAGCCGACCAATGCCAGCCACCGCTCGCCGCGCATCAACCTGCTGTGGTCGTACCAGTTCGATTGATCCGCCGGGCGGGGGCGGCGGCCTTGATATGTCAATCCAGCGTCAATCCCGCGTGTCAGTTCACGCGGAAGCCGATCTTCAGCGTCACCTGGAAGTGGCCGACCTTGCCGTCCGTGACGTGGCCGCGCGTCTCGACCACTTCGAACCAGTCGATGTGCTTGATGGTCTCGCCGGCCTTGGCCAGTGCGTTGCGGATGGCCTGGTCGCTGCCATCGGGTGACGATCCGACGATCTCGACGAGCTTGTAGGTGTGGTCGGACATGCGTGCCTCCTTGTGTTCGCGGTTGATGCGGCGGCACAGCATGTCCCGCCGCGGCAGGATGCCTTCATCATAGGCACCAGTCAGGTCGAGTCCCAAGACGGCAGGGCAGTTCCCCGGCCCGCCCCCGATGCGTTTCCTGTTGCGAAATCAGCGCACGGCCTGTTACGCTGCCTGCCCTCGATTTCCTGTCACCACCCTGTAACCTGATGTTTCCTTCCTTGCTCCAATGCAGGCGGCTCGCCACGGCGGGCATCGTCGGCCTGCTGGCAGTCGTGGGCACTGCCCAGGCCCGCACCACGTCGATGTTCGATCGCGCAGTCGATGCCCTGACCACGCCGCGCGCGCAAACCAGCCAGTTCGCCAGCGGCAGCACGTACACGCTGTGCTTCGTGCCGGACGGCCCGAGTTGCCAGGACATGATCGTCGACGCCATCAACCGCACCCGCCACAAGCTGCTGATCCAGGCTTACTCGTTTACGAGCGCCCCCATTGCCAAGGCCGTGGCCGAGGCGCACCAGCGCGGCGTGGACGTGCGCGTGATCGTCGACAAGAGCCAGGCGTCCGAGCGCTATACCAGCGCCACCTTCCTCAAGAACGCGGGTATTCCCGTGGTGGTCGATACCAAACCGGCCATCGCGCACAACAAGGTGATGGTGTTCGACGATCAGGCCGTGTTCACGGGATCGTTCAACTTCACCAAGTCGGCCCAGGAACGTAACGCCGAGAACGGCATGCTGATCCGCGGCGACAGCGCCGTGGTCAAGGCATACAGCGACAACTGGCGCACACGTTTCGAGAAGTCGTCGGCCTACTGATCCACGCCCCGCGCCGTGCCGCTCCGGCACGGTTACAAAATTAAAGGGGCGCCATGTGAGCGGCGCCTCTCTTTGCTTCGCTCTCCGCACGAATAGGGGCAGAACTGCCCGCTGTTCGTGCAAGCCCCCGGTCTCTTCCCGCAGGAAGATCAGTCAAACGCTGACAGACGCCCCGTGTGCAGTGGTGTGTACTTCAGGTACGTATCCCGAGGATGCGCGACCGGCCATCGTCCAGGCCTGCGTACCCGCCCTGAACCTGCCTCTCGGCTTGCAATTCCTGCATCTGGTACCCCGTCGCGCCATCCCGTCAACCTGGCAGGAGGAAGCGATGCAAACACAAACCACTACGATCAGTCGACAGGTACGCGTCTGGTGCGCAATCGGTGCCGCTGCGGCGGCGTTGGGCATGTCGGTGTCCGCTCATGCCGACATGAAGACGTCCACCGCCGGCCCGTTCACCTATGTGTGCGGCGGCGTGGCCGCCGACGAGCAGGCCGAGATGCGCAGCGAGGCGTCTCAGTACGACATGGGCCTGCTGTTCACGCAGGGTGGCCGCGGCGAATATCTGTCGGACGTCAACGTGAAGCTCATGCGCCATGGCCAGCAGGTGGCCGAATTCACATCCACGGGCCCACGATGCCTGATCAAGGGGCCGCGCGCCTCGTATCAGGTCGTGGCCACGTATGAGGGCACATCCAAGCGCACGACGCTGAGCCCTGGAGAAAAGAATGTGCAGATGCGCTGGTAAGCAGCGCGGCTGAACAGTCAGTCAAGCAGTCCTGTGCCGCGCGCCACAAGCGCGGCCGCCATGCCGGCTACCCCTCCCGCGGGTGCCGGCATATTTTTTTGCCGGTCGGCTACCGGCCAGCGGCGCTGCACGATCGGCGCGGCGGTGGCACACTTGGCGGTCTCCTGCGGATCCCCCGGATTCCGCAGATCCGGCGCCCCTCCGGCGTCCGCCCCGACAAACCCTGGAGTCTTCCCAACATGAGCACCACGCCCAACAGCCGCTGGATTCGTATCGACACCGCCAACGGCAGCTTCGACGCCTACCTGAGCCTGCCGCCCGGCGGCAAGACCGCCGGCAACCCCGGCATCGTGCTGGTACAGGAAATCTTCGGCGTCAACGAACATATCCGCAGCGTGGCCGACCAGTACGCCGCCGACGGCTACGTGGTGCTGTCCCCGGATGTCTTCTGGCGTTCGGCGCCGCGCGTGGAGCTGGGCTACAGCGGCCAGGACTGGGAGCGCGCCATGGAACTGCGCAAGGCCGTGAACCTGGAAGATACCGTGTCGGACGTTGCCGCCACGGTGGAAGCGCTGCGCAAGGAAATTGGCGAAGGCGGCAAGGTTGCCGCGGTGGGCTACTGCTTTGGCGGCCTGGTGTCGTACATGGCCGCGGCGCGCGGCCTGGTGGATGCCGCAGTGCCCTACTACGGCGGCGGTATCCAGAACAACCTGCACGAGGCAGCGGCCATCAACGTGCCGGTGCAGTTCCACTACGGCGCGCTGGATGCCCACATCAAGCCCGAAGACGTGGAAAAGGTGCGCCAGGCCGTGGCCGGCAAGCGCGGCACCGAGGTCTTTGTCTACGACCAGGCCGACCACGGCTTCAACTGCTGGGCGCGCGAGTCGTATCACCAGCGCTCGGCGGCGCTGGCGCATGGCCGCGCACTGACGTTCCTGGCTAACGCGCTGTCGTAAGACGGCAAGACGGCCGAAAAAAAGCCCGGTCTGGTGAACTGACCCCAACTTTTGGGGTGCAGTTCACCAGACCGGGCTTTCTTGTTTGGCAAGGGGCTCAGTAGGGAACGGCCGTGCCGTTCTGCACCTTGACGCGGTCGCCAATGCGCAGGCTGTACGGGCTGGCCTGCGTCAGCGTCATATAGGCGTTGTCGTTGGTACGCACCCGCACGCGGAACGCCGGCGGCGTGGTGTTCGTGCGCTTTTCCACCTCGTTGCCGGCCAGTGCACCGGCCACTGCGCCACCGATGGTAGCCACGGTATTGCCGCGTCCACCGCCGATCTGGTGGCCCAGCAGGCCGCCCGCCACCCCGCCAAGCACGGCACCTACGCCGCTGGCGTTGGCCGGCTGCCCGCCCACCTGTTCGATCGATTCCACCCAGCCATAGCGCACCGCGTACGGGTCGTTATTGCCGGCGTTGTTGCCATAGGTGCCGTCGTAGCTGCCCTGGGCCTGTTGCGGATAACCGTACTGGTCATAGCCGGGCTGCTGCGGATAGGCCGGCTGCTGGGATTGCTGCGGGTACGATTGCTGGGGATACGACTGCTGGGGATAGGGCTGTTGCTGATAGGACTGCTGCGGATAGGTTGGCGTGCCGCTGATCTGCGTGCCCGATGTGCCGTAGCCCAACCCGTACCCTGCCCCGTATCCGGCATTGCCGTAGGCGCCCTGGTAGCCAGCGGTCTGGTAGCCGGTCTGGTACCCCGTACCATAGCCATCGCCATAGCCGGCGCCGTAAGGGGCGGCACAGCCCGCCAGCGCCAGCGTACCGGCAGCCAGGACGGCCAGTGCTAGCGTGCGAGCGGCCGGGCGAATCGTGATGGACATGATGGGTGCTCCTGCGACAGTGCGCGTATTGATATTGCGCGGGAGTCTAGTGCCCCGCCATGTCGGCAGGTGTCACCGGAGATTGTGATGGGTAACCGCCTGTAACGCGGCCTGTCATGCGGCTGGCGAACCGTGCAAACGGCGGGGCTCAGCCGCGCTCCGACTCGTCGTCGTTGAAGGCCGTGATGCGGGCCACGCGGAACGCCCCGCGCAGCGATTCCAGCTCGGCCCGGTGCAGTGCTGCCAGGCGGTTCAGGCAGCGCTCGCCCTTTGCCAGCAGATGGATCTGCACCACGCGGCGGTCATCGGGATTGGTCCGGCGCGTGACCAGCCCGGCCGCCTCGCAGCGGTTGACCAGCGCCACCACGCCATGCTGCTTGGCTTGCAGCCGCTCGGCCAGCTCACCTACCGAGGCCCAGTTTTTCTCCCGGCTGCCCCGGATGTGGAGCATCAGCAGGTATTGCTGTACGGTCACGCCTTCGGACTGCGCGGCATCCTCCGAAAACCGCAGGAACCGGCGCAGCTGGTACCGGAAATCGGACAGCGCCTCGAAGTCATGCTTGCTCAGTGCGGTGGCATCGTTCGAAGACTTCGCGGAAGCGGTCGGGCGTGGCATGGGCGGGGATGGGCTGCGCGGGCGGTATCGGACAAGGCGCCCATTATATGGGGTGCCAAGGCTCTACCCGGTGCGCTGACACGCATTCCGCCCCCATTTTCCACGGGGGCGAGGCAGCGGGGTATGGCAGAATCTGTGCGGTCGTCGACACCCTGTCGCCCTCTAACGTATTCAAGGGAAATCCGCCCGATGTTCACGGAAATCATCCTCTTCCTGCTAGATACCGTCTTTACGCTCTTCGGCATGGCCCTGTTGCTGCGCCTGTGGATGCAACTGACCCGGCTGCCGTCGCGCAACCCGGTGTCGCAGGGGGTGTTCCAGGTCACCGACTGGCTGGTGCGCCCGTTGCGCCGCATCATTCCAGGCATCGGCGGCATCGACTGGGCCACCGTGCTGGCCGCCTACCTGACCGCCGTCGCCTTCCTGGTCTGCCGTGCGCTGGTGCTCGATGCCGATCCGCTGGCCTTCCTGCCCGTGATCCTGGCCCTGGCCGTGCTGAACCTGCTGAAATGGGGCATCAGCATGATCATGTGGGTCACGCTGCTCATGGCGGTGCTGTCGTGGGTCAACCCGCAGTCGCCGCTGGCTGGCCCGATCTGGCACCTTACCGCACCGCTGCTGCGCCCCATCCAGCGCGTGATGCCGCGCCTGGGCGGGTTCGACATGTCGCCGCTGGTGCTGTTCGTGATCGCGCAGATTTTGCTGATGCTGATTGCCGGCGTAAGCCGCGGCGTAGTGTAAGCAACCACTTACCTTGCATCGTCAGCCGGTGGCGGCGGCGCCACCGTATCACAAAATGTATCACTAGGGTTAACCCCTAATGTCCAGACAGCTGGACAGTCTGTCGAGGATTCACCCTTTTTCCGGTGCGTGCCGGAGCCTACATTACAGCCACCGCGGGCCCACCCGCGATCTCTGCCAATAAGTAGGAACCGCACAACCATGAAGACCCTCGCCCTCTCCCTGCTCTGCGCCATCGGCCTGTCGGCTGGCGCCACCGCCGCCCAGGCTGCGCAACCCCTGTCGGACCTGGCACGCCTGGACGGCAGCATCGGCCGCAAGATCGACCCGTACCTGGACGGCGCCCGTGGCGTGACCGAAAAGCGTGACGTGTATTCGGAAGGCGCCCGCTCGGTGACCGACAAGCGCGATGTGTACTCGGAAGGCGCCCGTGGCGTGACCGAAAAGCGCGACGTGTACAGCGAAGGCGCTTAAGTCTTTCCAGCCGTACCGGCTTCGCCTTTCCCCTGGGCGAAGCAGGCCCGGGGAGCGCTCCCCCCGAGTTCCGCCGGGCCACCTCCATTCCCCCATCCGCGCAAGTTACTGCCCCAGCGCGTCAAGCTCCTCCCCCATCATCGACTCGATGGCTTCCATGAAGGCCCGCACCTTGCGCGGCTGGAGCCGCCGGTCAGGCAGCAAGGCAAATACCCTCAGCGGTGGCAACGGGTAATCCGGCATCACCCGCACCAGCCTGCCCTGCGCGATTTCCGTTTCCGCAGCCGTCATCGGCACCCGGGCAATGCCCAGCCCCGCCAGCGCGGCCTGCATGCGCAGTTCGGCGTTATACGTCTGCATGCGCGGACGGATCGGCACCGGAATCCGCCGGCCATCGCGCGAAAATTCCCAGACCGACGCACCGGGCGTAGCCAGCGTGGGCATATTGGACAGGTCTTCGGGCTGCATCTGCGCCGGCAGGCTGGCCGCCAGACTGGGCGCCGCCACCAGGCCGCGCTCCACATTCCAGATGCGTCGTGCGATGGTGCCGGAGTCGGGCAGATCGGTATCCACCGTCACGAAGGCAATGTCATAGCCTTCCCGGATCGGATCGACCAGCCCCTGCGCGATTTCCACGGTGATATCTAGCGCCGGATGGGCCGCCAGCGTACGGCAGATCACACCGCCCAGCTGCTGGGCCCCGAATTCGTAAGGCGTGGCAATGCGCAGCATGCCCTGCACGCGCTCCTCGCGCGCCAGCGTTTCCTGGCGGATTTCACGCAGCCTGGCGAACAGCGGCGCCACGTCGCGATAGACGGCGCCCCCGGCATCGGTCAGCCGCATGCGGCGCGTGGTGCGTTCCAGCAGCTTGGCGCCAATCGCGGTTTCCAGCCGGATCACCGCCGCCGAGACGCGCGATTTCGGGCAGTCCAGGGCCGCGGCTGCCGCCGTGAACGTGCCTTGCTCCACCACACTGCAAAATGCCTCCCAATCATTCCACTGGATTGTCTCGCTCACCGAACCCATTCCCTTGTATGACACTGTTGTCGTGGCCGCCCGTCACGGTCACCTTGTCGACGGCGTCTGTCGCGCCGGGCGGACGCACATTATGCGATAGACAGATTCGTCTCGTTCGTGCCGCCGATAGTTCCATCGGGCGTGCGGCGCTGCGGTAAAGGTTGCTCCGGACTGGCAAAGCAGGCACATTTCCTCTACCCTTTCGGCCTTTCCGAGCCTTTCCGAATTCTCTCTGACCCATGGCGCATCCTGCCGATTCCGCTACGTCCCGTGCGCCGGTTGCCGGTACGACCGAAAAGCCGAGCGACAGCTATGTGCAGTCATTTGCGCGCGGCCTGTCGGTCATCCGCGCATTCGACGCCAGCCATCCAGCCCAGACGCTGACCGAAATTGCCCAGGCCAGCGGCCTGACCCGCGCCGGTGCCCGGCGCATCCTGCTGACGCTGGTGGGGCTGGGCTATGTGCAGAACGACGGCCGGCTGTTCCGCCTGACGCCGAAAATCCTCGACCTCGGGTTCGCCTACCTGACCTCGATGCCGTTCTGGAACCTGGCCGAGCCGGTCATGGAGGCGTTGTCGCAATCCGTCCACGAAAGCTGCTCGATCTCGGTGCTCGACGGCACTGAAATCGTCTATGTGCTACGCGTGCCGGCCCGCAAGATCATGACGATCAACCTGTCGATCGGCAGCCGGTTGCCGGCCTACTGCTCGTCGATGGGCCGCGTGCTGCTGTCCGGGCTCGACGATGCCGAACTCGAGCGCGTGCTGCGCGCGTCGGACCTGCAACCGCGCACCCGCCGCACCGTCACCGATATCGCCGCGCTGAAATCGCTGATCGCCGATATCCGCAGCCGCGGCTGGGCCCAGAACGACCAGGAACTGGAAGAAGGCCTGGTATCTCTGGCCGCCCCGATCCGCAACCGCACCGGGCAGGTCATCGCCGCGTTGAATATCAGCGGACAGGCCAATCGGACCAGCGCCCAGGAAATGTCCGACCAGTTCCTGCCCCCGCTGCTTGAAGCGGCCGAGAAGATTTCGGCGATGGTCAGCCTGCGGACCTGACCCGCCGCTTCCCCGATCCGGGTTCGCTTCATTTCCAGCGCACCGGGTATTCCCGGTGCCGCCGCGGCCTTTTCCACGTCTTGTTGTTTTTCCCGCCCCGATTGGCTTTTCGCCATTCGGGCCGGGCGCGTTCGCCTTGCCATGCACGCATCGGATTTTCCGGTCAGCCATAGCGAAATAACTTGTTTCGGCGATAAGGCGCACTACGATTACGCTCAACGGCTACGACACCTATAAAAAGGCGGCCGATTCCCGGCTGCCCGCGAGGAGACAAAATGGCCAGGAAACCCACAAGAGGCGAAATCGATCAACGGCGTCGCGGCGTGCTGAAGGGCGGCGCTGCCCTGACGCTGCAGGCGTCGCTCGGATTCACTGCCACGCGCGCGTTTGGCGCGCCCACTACCACGGAGATGCCGTTCGAAAACGGCCATCGGGAACTGGTGGCATTTCCGCAAAAGCGGCCACTGATCCTGCTGACCAATCGACCGCCGCAACTCGAAACCCCATTCGAGGTATTTGGCGAGAATGTGATCACGCCAAATGACGCGTTTTTCGTCCGTTATCACTGGAGCGGTATTCCCACGTCGATCGACGCGTCGACGTTTCGCCTGAAGATCGACGGCCATGTGTCGCGCCCCGTGTCATTGAGCCTGCAGGAACTGCGCAGGCTTGGCGACCCCGTGGATATCGTCGCGGTCAACCAGTGTTCCGGAAACGGCCGCGGCTATTTCTCGCCGCGCGTCAATGGCGGCCAGCTGGGAAATGGCGCGATGGGCAATGCACGCTGGACCGGCATTCCCCTGAAAACCGTGCTGGAAAAGGCCGGCATCAAGACCGGCGCCGTGCAGGTCAGCTTCGACGGGCTGGACCGGCCGCCGCTTGAAAACAGCCCCGACTTCGTCAAGGCGCTGTCAATGGACCATGCCATGGATGGCGAGGTCATGCTGGCCTGGGCCATGAACGGCAAGGACCTGCCGATGCTCAACGGTTATCCGCTGCGCCTGGTGGTACCGGGTCACTACGGTACGTACTGGGTCAAGCACCTGTCGCATATCGAAGTCCTGGACAAGCCATTCGAGGGCTTCTGGATGAACCCGGCATATCGTATTCCGGCCAACGACTGCGCCTGCGTGGCACCGGGCACCGCGCCGACCAGCACCGTGCCCATTGGCCGGTTCAATGTGCGGTCGTTTATCACCAGCCATATGCCGGGCAGCTTTGTCAGATCCGGGCAGCCGGCCGTGGTCAAGGGCATTGCATTCGACGGCGGCCATGGCATCGCCGATGTCGCATTTTCAGAAGATGGTGGCGCCACCTGGCGCTCCGCCGAACTGGGCAAGGACCTGGGCCGCTATTCGTTCCGCGAGTGGAGCATCGCGTTCCGGCCGCAAAGAAAAGGGGAATTCGATTTGCGGGTGCGCGCCCGAACCCGGTCGGGAGAAATCCAGCCACTGACGGCAAGCTGGAACCCTGCGGGATATATGCGGAACGTCGTGGAATCCACGCGCGTCCTGGTGGTTTGAAAAGGGGCCAATCATGAAACAGCACCACACCTTCATGCTGGCTGTTGCCTGCGCACTGGGCGCCATGTCTGGCGCATCGAATGCGCGCCCCCTGGAAATCAAGCTGCCGCAGGAAACGGCCAGCTACAAGCCCAGCACACTGCCCGGCTATAACCTCGCACAGCAGAATTGCATGATCTGCCATTCGGCACAGTACGTGTCGACGCAGCCATCGACCTCGACCCGCGCGTACTGGGACGCCACCGTCAAGAAAATGAAAAAGCCATTCGGCGCACCGCTCAAGGACGAGGATATTCCCGCCATCGTCGATTATCTGGTGAAGACGTACGGCGCGGAGCAGCCGCAGACGAATGCAGCGGTGAGCAAGTAATGGATGCAAGGGCGGGTATCTTTCCGCCCTTTTCCCATCATTTTCAGCGCGGGCCCGTCCTCGGTTCCCACGACACCGCCACGTCGCCCTTGATGAACGTCTGGCATGCCATGCGATAGCCCGCACGCAGGTCGTCGTCGTTCAGGTGCTTGCGCTCCTTGGGCTTGACGGCGTCGGTGTGTTCCAGGCCCTGCTCGATCCGGCATTTGCAGGTGCCGCAGATGCCGCCGCCGCACTTGAACGGAATGCCGCCCTGCTCGCGCAGCGATACGCGTAGCAGGTTGCTGTTTTCCGGGGCGGTCACGGTCTTGCCGCTGTTGGTCACGAACGTGATTTCGACGGTGCGCGTCTGCGGCGCGGCGCCGCTGTCGGTTTCGGTGTCTTCGGTCACGGTGGCATCGGCTTCGGTGTCGGCCCGCATCATTGTTTCCTTATCGAGAGATCCATGCTGCCGAAGTGCGCCAGCTTCTGCAGCGCGTCGTGGGCAGCGTCGAGCGTGTCAAAGCGCTCCAGGAATTTGGTCGGCACGTGGTTGATCACGGGGTCGGTGTCGGGCGCGGTCGATTCCTCGATCACGCGCACCTTCACCGGCTGTTGCGTTTCCATCAGTTCGGCAATCACGAAAATCGCCTTGGGCCGCCCGTAGAACAGGTATTCCCATGTCTCGCGCGGCTCCACGCCGGGCACGGCCTCGGTGCGGAACTGGCCCGGCTTGCTGGTCAGGATCACGAACATGTCGCGGGCGCCATCTCGGGCTGTTCGAGTTCGATGTCGTGCGTCAGCCAGATCTGGCAGGCGAGCCGGAAACCCTGGTCCAGCCGCTCGCCAAGCTGCTTTTTCTCTTTCCAGTTGGGCGGCGGGAGGTGCTCGGCGCCGGCCAGCACCTTGCACGCGCACTTCGAGCACTTGCCCATGCCGCATTCGTAGCGCAGGTTCGGATACGGAAACTGCTTGATGCCGGCCCGCACGACGAGATTGGTTTCAGGCTTGACCTCGTCGACGAATACCTGGCCGTTCTTATGGAAGGTGACTTTCGGCATAACAATTTCTTTAATCTTGGAAGCGTTCGGGAGAGTCGCTCAACGCCACAGGAACATGGCGCAGATCGTGGAGACGAACAGTCCGGCCAGCACAGGCAGCAGCAACGCCCGCACCGCATCGAGCACCGGCACACGGGCAAACCCGGCCACGGCAATCAGCGACGACCAGGCGATCAGCGTGCCGCCACCGGTCCACACCGCACCCATCTGGCCCACGGCCGCGAGCGTGGCGGAATCGAAACCCACCACCGGGCCCAGCGCACCGGCCAGCGTGCCGGTCAGCGGCAGGCCGGCAAAGCCCGATCCGTCGATGCCGGTAATCATCCCCACCAGCAGCACGCCGAACGCCACCAGCACGTGGTTGTCCGGAATCATGTGCTGATAGGCCTGGATCAGTTCGAACAGCAGGCTCGGCGCCTTGCCGGCATCCACGCCCAGAATCTGCGCGGCCGTTTCGCCCGCACCCACGAAGAAGAAGCCGGCGATCGGCAGCACCGACCCCATGGCCTTGAACGCGAACACGAAGCCATCGGTAATGTGATCGGGGCACACGTCGAGCATGCGGCGCGGGCCTTCGGCGGCCAGTGTCGCCAGCATCATCAGCAGCGCGGCCACACCGCCCACCAGTGCGGCGGCAGCCCCGCCCTTCAGGTCGGGCATGCCCGACGAGATCTTCGGCAGCACCATCAACGTCACCACGCAGATGAACGCCAGCGGCGTCAGCACGGCGAAGAACTTGGACCACTTCACGCGGCGGCGCGCCACCATGGCAAGGCTTTGCTCGATGTTTGCGTCGGTGACCAGCGGCTCTTCATGCGACGTGCCGCGTGCAATCTCGGCCTTGTCGAACGTGCCGGTGGCCTCGACGGCGGTGTCCGCGCCGGTGGCGCGTGCCTGCCAGCGATCCAGCAGCGCACCGCTGGCCGGCACGATATGGCGGCGCATCGACAGATAGGCCAGCGACAGCGCAATGCCGCCGGTGATGATCGACAGGATCAGCGCCCGGTCCGCCACCACGGCGGCACTGACCGCCGCGCCGGCAGCCTTGGCGCTGATGCCCGGCGCCACGCCGATCACGTAGTCCGACGACAGCGCCATGCCCTGGCCGGCGATGGCAATCGCCATGGCCCCGGCCAGCGGCGGCAGGCCGGCGGCAATGGCAGCCGGCAGCAGGATGGCCGACACCAGCGGCACGGCCGGCGTGGGCCAGAAGAACAGCGAGATCACATAGGTAATGCCGGCCAGGATGAAGTAGGCGCTGTGGCCGTTCTTCATGACCACCCGGAACGGCTCGACCATGCGGATATCGGATCGCAGTGTCTTCAGCGCGTTGAGCAGCGCCGTCATGAACGCGATCACCAGGAAGATGTTGAACAGTTCCTTGGCCGCCACCAGGCTGGCCGAGAAGATGCCGCCCAGCGCGCTGATCGGGCTGCCCGTGATGGCAAGGATCACGAGGAAGGTGCCGAGAATGGATGGCACCACGACATTGGCCCGCAGGATCATGGTCAACACGATCACTGCCACGCCTAGCAGATACACCCAATGTGCCAGGCCAATCTGAACAGCTTGTTGCATGAGGCTCCCCTTTTCCTGGAGGCCCTTGTGGGGGCGGTATAAGAATTCTGTGGTACGACTGTTTTTGTATACTATATCCCGCAGCCAATCGGAAACAAGTGAAAACTGCGAGACTTAGGGAAATCACCCGATCGGTGCCGGAATCGGCCACAGCGCACGGTTTTCGCGCATCCCGCACCACGCCGGACAGTCCACTTTCCGGGGGAAAACCCTCTGGATTTTTTCGAAACACTGTGTAGACTGTATACCAAAATAGCCCACGAGACGTTTTCACCATGCTCCATGTCACTGATGCGATGATCGACCGCCACGTCACGGCCGCCGATGCCCAGGCCGCGATGCTCGAAGCCTTCCAGAGTTTCGGGCGCGGCGAGGCCGCCATGCAGGAACGGATCCGCACGGAAGCCGGCGGCGTGAAGCTTTCGACGCTGGGCGCGGTCATTCCCGCCCAGCAGGTGGCCGGCGCCAAGGTGTATACAACCATCGCCGGTCAGTTCTCTTTTGTCATCCTGCTGTTTTCGACGGTTGACGGACGGCCGCTGGCCTCGTTCGATGCGGGCGCCATCACGCGGCTGCGCACCGCAGCGTGCACGGTGCTGGCTGCACGCCGGCTGGCACGCCCGGATGCCGAAACGCTGGCCCTGTTCGGCGCGGGCACTCAAGGTGTGCAGCATGCGTTGCAGCTGACCGCCGCGTTGCCGCTCAAGCGCATCCTGGTGTGCGATCCCTATGCCGATGCGGCGACGGCCGAGCGCCTGGCCGCGCAGTGCGGTATCCCGGTCACCTTCGCCCAGCCCGAGGAAGCCGCGGCTGCGGCGGACATCATCGTGACGGCCTCGCGCTCCACCACACCGCTGTTCCCGGGCGCCATCGTCAAGCCCGGCACCTTCGTGGCCGCCATCGGTTCCAGCCTGCCGCATACCCGCGAACTCGACGACACGCTGCTGTCGCGCGCCGCCACGGTGGTGGTGGAGTGGCGGCCGCAGTCGCTGCGCGAAGCCGGCGACCTGGTTCTGGCCGACAAGGCAGTGTTGCCCGACGACAAGATCGTCGAACTGGCCGATGTACTACTGGGCGGAACCGACACCCGCGCCGCTCGCCGGCAACCCGACGACATCGTGATCTACAAATCGGTCGGTGTCGGCCTGGAAGACGTGGCGCTGGCAGGCGTGGCCTGGCAACGCATTGCCGCGGCGGAGGCTGCCGCCGCCTGATTTCGCACCACAGGAAGTCGCCGCGTGCGCGCGGTTTTTTTATCGCCTGAACGACGTTGTAGAAAGTATACAAATTCATTCCACCCCGAACGCAGACAAACAGGAGTCCCCAAAATGGCCGAACTGATGAACCGTGAAGAATTCCGCGCCGCCCTGGAAAACGCCATCAAAGGCAAGAGCGCCAACCAGGCGCCGTTCAGCAAGGCCTGGGCCAGCGGCACGCTGAGCCGCGAGCATCTGGCGCGCTGGGCCGAGAACCACTATCACTACGTGGGCCCGTTCGCCGACTACCTTGGCTATATCTACGCCCGCACGCCGGACCACATGACCGAGGCCAAGGACTTCCTGCTGGCCAACATGTACGAGGAAGAAATTGGCGGCGACCGCCACACCGACCTGCTGATCCGCTTTGCCGAAGCCTGCGGCACCACGCGCGAGCGGGTGGTGAGCCCGGACAACATGTCGCCTACCACGCGCGGCCTGCAAAGCTGGTGCTATGCCGTCGCCATGCGTGAAGACCCGGTGGTGGCCGTGGCCGGCCTGGTGGTGGGCCTGGAATCGCAGGTGCCGTCGATCTACCGCAAGCAAACCCCGACGCTGCGCGAGAAGTACGGCTTCACCGACGAAGAGGTGGAATTCTTCGACCTGCACATCGTGTCCGACGAAATCCACGGCGAACGCGGCTACCAGATCGTGCTGGAGCACGCCAACACGCCCGAGCTGCAGCAGCGCTGCCTGAAGATCTGCGAGATCGGCGCGCAGATGCGCCTGCTGTACACCACGGCGCTGTTCTACGACTACGTCGAGGCCAAGCCGGAAGCCGTCGCCGCCTGAGCGCCACGCCCAAGGCTTGCCGGACTTGGCGCGCGTGGCCGCGCCGGTCCGGCGTCTCTCCCCGAATCCAGAACAAGGCCCCCGCAAGATGACCGAGACGTACCGCAACTACATCGACGGCGAATGGTGCGATAGCGCCAGCGGCCGCACGCTCGACAACATCAACCCCGCCGACACGCGCGACATCGTCAGCCGCCACGCCGCCTCCGACGCGCGCGACGCGGCCGCCGCCGTGGCCGCCGCCGCCGCCGCGTTCGACAGCTGGAAGAAAACGCCGATCGGCAAGCGCGCGAAGATCCTCAACGATGCCGCCGCCCACCTGGAAGCCAATGCCGACGCCATCGCCGCCGAACTGACGCGCGAGGAAGGCAAGGCGCTGAACCTGGCACGCGACGAGATCATGCGTTCGGCGCAGACGCTGCGCTTCTACGCGGTGGAAGGCCAGACCTTCAGCGGCGAAAGCTATCCGAACGACGACCCGGACATGCTCGTGTACAGCCTGCGCGAGCCGCTGGGCGTGGTCACGGTGATCTCGCCGTGGAATTTCCCGGTATCGATCCCGGCGCGCAAGATCGCGCCGGCACTGATCACCGGCAACACCGTGGTATTCAAGCCGTCGTCCGACGCGCCGCTGTCCGGCTATCGCCTGGCCGAGGCATTCGTCAAGGCCGGCATTCCCAAGGGCGTGCTCAACTTCCTGACCGGCAGCGCCGCCGAAGTGGGCCCGACCATCGTCGAATCGCGCGAAGTGCGCGCGGTGTCGTTCACCGGATCGACGCAGGCCGGCGAGCAGATCCACAAGTCCGTGCCGATGACCACGCGCACGCAGATGGAACTGGGCGGCAAGAACCCGCTGATCGTGATGGAAGACGCCGATCTCGACCGCGCGGTGGACCTGGCTGTCAAGGGCGGGCTGTCGCTGTCGGGCCAGGCCTGCACCGGCACCAGCCGCATCCTGGTCATGCGCGAAGTCAGGCAGGCCTTCACCGACAAGCTCGTGGCCAAGGTGAAGACGCTGAAGATCGGCAGCGGCATGACGCCGGGCATGGATCTGGGCCCGCTTGCCACGCGCAAGCAGTTGCAGACCGTGCTGGGCTACATCGAGGCCGGCAAGCAGGAAGCGACCCTGCTGTGCGGCGGCGAGCCGCTGACCGATGGCGATTTCGCCAATGGCTACTACGTGGCACCGGCCGTGTTCACCGATGTCACGCAGTCCATGCGCATCGCCCGCGAAGAAATCTTCGGCCCGGTCCTGGCGATTATCGAAGTGAACAGCTACGCCGACGCCATTGCCAAGGCCAACGACACCGAGTACGGCCTGTCCGCCGCCATCGCCACGCGCAATCCGCGCTACATGCACGACTTTGCCCGCGACATCGAGTCGGGCACCGTGAAGATCAACCGCACCACCACCGGCAATCTGGTCAACGCACCGTTTGGCGGCCTGAAGCGGTCCAGCACATCGACGTTCCGTGAATCGGGCCGCGCCGGACTGGAGTTCTACACGCAGATCAAGACCGTCTACCAGGGCGTCTGAGCCCGGTTGTCTGACACAAGATTAAGGAAACAGCCATGAAGAAAGCCATCAAGCTTGAACTGAGGGAAGCGCGCCACATGGTGGCCGCCGCCGTGCGCAAGGCCGAGGAAATCGGCGTGCTGGAATCGATCTGCATCGTCGACGACGGCGGCTACCCGCTGCTGCTCGAACGCATGGACGGCGCCCGCATCACCGGACCGCAGATCGCCTGGAACAAGGCGTTCACCGCCGCCGGCCACAAGCGGTCCACCCACCTGTTCAACACCGCGCCGAACGGCCCGGCGCTGCCCGGCAATGAAGCGTTCGGCATCCAGTGGAGCTTCGACGGCAAGTTCGCCGTGTTCGTGGGCGGCTACCCGATCGTGGTCAATGGCGAAGTGATCGGCGGCGTCGGGCTGTCGGGGGGCAATGGCGAGCAGGACACCGCATGCGGCGTGGCCGCGCTGGAAGCGCTGCGCGACCTGCTGGCTGCCGAAGACCTGACCGTGCTGGCGCAGGCCGACATCAAGAAGTAAGCAAGGGGGAATCGTCATGTCCCATCGGGTCGAGATTGCGGAAACGCAGCAGGTATTCATGGTGGCGCCCGGTGAATCGGTGCTGGATGCCGCGCTGCGCTGCGGCGTGGAACTGGCGCATGAATGCACGTTCGGCGGCTGCGGCACCTGCCGCATGCGCGTGGTGCAGGGGTCGGTCTCGTACGAGGATTTTCCGATGGGGCTGACCGAGGAAGAGCACGCCGAGGGCTTTGCGCTGGCATGCCAGGCGCGGCCCGACGGCGACCTCGTCATCAGCACCGCGCGTGCCGCGGGCCCGCAGGTGCCGGCCCGCCGCGCCACGGCCACCGTGCTGTCGGTGGCCCCGCTCGGCCCCGACGTGCTGCATCTGCGCCTGGCGCTGCCCGGCGACGACCCCTTCGCCTACGCGCCGGGCCAGTATCTGAAGGTGCTGCTGGAAGATGGCACGCATCGTAGTTTCTCCATGGCGTCGGCACCCTCGGGCAACACCGTGGACTTCCACGTACGGAAGATCGCCCGCGGCCGCTTCACGTCCTCGCAGCTGCCGCAGTTGCGCGCGGGCGACCAGCTTGAAGTGGAGCTGCCGCATGGCAATTTCAGCCTGCGCAAGGAAGACTATCGGCCGCTGCTGATGGTGGCCACGGGCACCGGCCTGGCGCCGATCAAGAGCATGCTCGAATCGCTGATGGATGACCCCGACTGCCCGCCCGTCTGGCTTTACTGGGGCATGCGCTCGGCGGCGGACCTGTACCTGCACGACGAGATCGCCACCTGGGGCGAACGGCTCTACGACTTCCAGTATGTGCCGGTGCTGTCGCGCGCCGACGACAGCTGGCAAGGCCGCCGTGGCTACGTGCACGAGGCCGTGGCAGCCGACCTGGGCGACCTGTCGGAGCACGCCATCTACCTGTGCGGATCGCCGAACATGATCCACGACGCCAAGCAGACGTTCATGGTGCTGGGGGCACAGACGCCGTTCATGTATTCGGACGGCTTCACGTTCCAGCACGCGGGGGGCTGAGCGGCCGGACAAGCCGAAAAAGGGCCGAACGTCACGCCGGTGGAAGACCGGTAGATGTCTACCCTATGTCTTCATTCAGGAGGTGACGGTATACAATAGCGGCATTCACGCCGCGGCCCTTCGACCGCGGCCTATCACCGATATCCGACGGCCGATCCCGATCATGAACGACGCCACCGCTGCCCTGAAGCCGAGTCCGGACACCCCGGCCGCAAGCCTGGGCGCCCAGCATTCCCCCCTGTTCGCGCTGGTCACGGACACCCTGCGGCAACGCATCCTGGGCGGCCAGTACGAACAGGGCGAACGTCTGGTGGAAAACACGCTGTCCCTGGAACTGGGCGTATCGCGCATTCCGGTGCGCGAAGCGCTGCGTGCACTGGCGGCCGAAGGGCTGGTGCGCATCGAGCCACGCCGTGGCGCGTCGGTGGCGCGGCTGTCGCCCAATATCGCACGCGAAATGGTGGAAGTGCGGGCCACGCTGGAAGGGCTCAATGCCAAGCTGGCGGCCCAGCGCCGCGACCCGGCGCTGATCGAAGAACTTGAAAAAGTGCTCAAGGAAGGCAACGACGCCGTGAACAGCGGCCAGACCGAGCGCTTTGTCGAGCTGAATTCGCGGTTTCACGAAGTACTGGGCAACATCGCCGCCAACAGCGTGTTGCAGGACATGATGCGGTCGTTGCGCGAACGCACCGCCCTGCTGTTCGCGCCGGCCAACCTGAGCCGCGCACGCCTGAACTGGGACGAGCACGCGCAAATCCTGCAGGCCGTGATTGCTGGCGACGCCGACCTGGCATCGCTGCTGGCGACGCGACACGTCTACAGTGCAGCCAAGGCCGTGGAGTCGATAAACATGACCGAGGCGGACGCCCAACCTTCCGCCTGACAGGCCACGCGCCGGACGATCTCCGCGGTCCGGCGCCATCGACGCTTGAGTCGAAACACGCCGATCGACACACTTGCCGGCACGCCCGTTGGCACGCCGGCAGCCATTCCCGCTGGCGTACGTCCGACGCACAAACCCAGGCACCCCGGACGCACCACTTCGAATCCGGCAATCCCTCGTTGCGCACCAGGAAATGGCGCAGTGCACCATCAGAGTGTATACTGTAGGCGTTTCTTAACCGCAATAGGGATCGACCATGAACTACCCGGATGCTTCGTACTTCGACCGTCCGGTGGGCGAGCAGCTTCTGAGCCACTTCGCACGCCGTGATGCCGTTCGTCATGCCACGCCGCTGCTGCCCTTCCGCTTCGCCGACCTGCTGGCACTGTTCCGCGGCAACGCCACACGCCACAAGGCCGTGTGAGTTGCCCCCCGGCACTCGGCCCAAGAAAAAGCCGCCCAATCGGGCGGCCTTTTTTTTGCCTGCCGGCGTGCCTCAAAGCGCGGACGGCGGCATTTCGACGCTGCCGAACTCGGCCGACCGCGTGCCGCTGACCGGGCGGTTGCTGGCGCCAAAATAGGCAAACGCCACCGACAGCTTGACGGCCTCGGAATCGTTGCGTCCCGCCGCGTGGAACAGCCGGCTGTCGAACATCAGCACATCGCCGCGATGCAGGGCCAGCGGCATCACGCCTTTCAGCAGCACCTGACTGGCCGGATGTGCCTCGATCAGGAATTCTGCCGGGTCCAGCTGTGCGGGATCGAGCCTGGCGCGATGCGATCCCGGAATCACGCGCAGCACGCCGTTGCGCTCGTCCTCGTCGCCCAGCGCCAGCCACACCGTGACCAGATCCGGCTTCACGAACGACCAGTAGCGCGTGTCGCGATGCCAGCCGGTCTGGCTCCCGAAGTGGGGGTGCTTGGTCATCACGCAGTTGTGGTGGGCCAGCGTCAGGCGGGTGGGCTCGCCAAGCAGGGCCTCGACCGTCGCCACCAGTTGCGGATGGCTGGCCCAGCGCCGGAACGCCTCGTCGCGGCCATACGCCTGGCGCAACCGGCGCACCGTATTGCCACCGGTGTCCTGGCGCGTGGCCGGTGCGCCCGGGTAGCCAAGATCGGCCTCGAATTCCACCGGCGGCACGGCTGCCGCCAGATGCTGACGAGTTACGGCCTCCAGCGCCGCGCACGTGGCCTCGGTGGCAAAGTTGCGCAGCACGATATAGCCGCCCGCATGGAACTCGCGGGCCAGGCTGGCCAGCGCCGCCTGGTCGGCCAGCGGCGCGGAACAATCGAAATCAAGTGGGGCAGGCGCGCCAGACACGCGCGGTTGCGAGGCAGTCATTGCAGCGGCTAGGACGATTCTGAAAAGTGGCAGGGTACCAACAGGTCGATGATGCCAGAACGCGCGAACTCCGGCGCGGCCGGCGCCCGATTCCGGTGCATTCGCGGACTGTCAGCCGCGTACAACCGTGCGGAAACCCACTGTCCGATGCGACCTCCACGCCGCTACAATGGCCGGACCCAGCCCGACCAAGCCGGACCAAGCCGCACCCCGTCATATCGCATCGTCATCGCCAACCCGCCATCGAGGCCGCCGAACGTGACAGCCAGACCCCGGATTACCGCCTCGCTGGCCGAGGCCCAGAACCAGCTTGGCCGCATCGTGCTCGGCAAGCCGCGCCAGATACGGCTGGCTCTGGCGTGCATGCTGGCCGGCGGCCACCTGCTGCTGGAAGATGTGCCGGGCGTGGGCAAAACCACGCTCGCGCATGCGCTGGCGCAAACCCTGGGTCTGCAGTACCAGCGCGTGCAGTTCACCAGCGACCTGCTGCCAGCCGATCTGGTGGGCGTGTCGGTCTATATGCGCGACACCGGAAATTTCCGCTTCCATCGCGGCCCCGTGTTCGCCCAGCTGGTACTGGCCGACGAGATCAACCGCGCCCCGCCCAAGACGCAGAGTGCGCTGCTCGAAGCCATGGCCGAAGGCCAGGTCACGCACGACGGCGTGACCCATGCGCTGCCGGCGCCGTTCTTCGTGATCGCCACCCAGAATCCGCTCGAACAGATCGGCACGCACGCGTTGCCCGAATCGCAGCTCGACCGCTTCACCATGCGCATCTCGCTGGGTTATCCGGACCCGGCCTTCGAACGCGTGCTCTATCTGGGCGGCACCGCCGCGCAGGAAGCGTCGGCCGTCATGGATGCCGAACAGGTGCTGGCGCTCCAGGCTGCGGCCAGCCACGTGTATGCCAGCCCGGCGCTGGTGGATTACGTGCTGGCGCTGGTACAGGCCACACGTGTGGAAGCCGGCTTCGTGGCCGGGTTGTCGCCGCGCGCCGGCCTGGCCCTGCTGGCCTGCGCACGCGCGTGGGCGTTGCTCGACCAGCGCGACATGGTGGTGCCGGAGGACGTGCAGGCGGTGTTCGCCGCCGTGGCCGCGCACCGGCTGCTGCCGGCAGGGCAGGCCGCCACCTCGCTGGATCGCCTGGTGGCAGGCGTGGCGATTCCCTGACGCAGGTCGCCCCTTCCCGCGTCGCGCCTATCCACCATGCCACGTGCCCAGACGGCGTCGAGCCAGGCGCCCAATTCGCAGCTCCATCCGCAGCCCAACCCGGCGCCCAACGCGGCTGTCCACAGGGCTTCCGACCCCGGCCGCGCGCCGCAGGCCGGTGTGGCCACGCCGCGCCCACGCCGTCCCCGCAGACCCGTCAACGGCGTGGTCACGCTGGACCGGCGCCATCTCTATATCCTGCCCACCCGCAGCGGACTCGGCTTTGCCGTACTGCTGCTGGCGATGCTGACCACATCGCTGAACTACAACATCAGCCTGGGATTCGCGCTGACGTTCCTGCTGGTCGGCATCGGCATGTCCTGCATGTGGATGGCCTATCGCAACCTGCTCGACCTGGAAATCTCGGCGGGCCCGGTATCGTCGCCGTTTGCCGGCGATGTGGCTGAATTCGCGCTGCACGTAGCCAATCATGATGGCGGGGCGCGCATCGGCGTCGAAGCCGTGGTGTCGCGCGGTGGCACGGCCGATGCCGCACCAGCGCTCACGCTCGATGGCCTGGGCCAGGGCGTGCTGGCCGTGCGCATGGACGCCCCCCGGCGCGGCCGGCTGGCGCTGCCGCGCGTCACAGTTTCCAGCCGCTTCCCGTTCGGGCTGTTCCGGGTCTGGAGTTATGCAGACTTCCCGGTCGCCACATGCGTCTACCCGGCACCGGATCGTCATGCGCCGCCGCTGCCGGTGGTGGCCCAGCCCGACGCCGACAGCGACGATGGCGATTTCGGCGTGGCGTCGGACGACGGCATCGACCAGCTGCGCAAGTATCGGCCCGGCGATCCGCTCCATCGCATCGCCTGGAAGCACAGCGCGCGCACCGGCCGCTGGCTGAGCCGGACGGGCCAGGTGCCACGGCAACCGGGATGCTGGATCGACTGGGATACGTTGCCCCTGACGATGGACACCGAGGCCCGCCTGTCGCGGCTGTGCGCATGGGTGCTGGCGGCCGGTGACCAGTTCGACATCGGCCTGCGGCTGCCCGGTGTGGAAATTCCGCCGGGTCGTGGCGCGGCCCATCGCCGCGCCTGCCTGGAGGCACTGGCCGTCTGGCCGGAGCGGCGCGCAGCATGAAGCTATCGATGCAGCCCCGTCCGCTGGGCCACCAGGAGCACGGCATGCTGATCGGCCAGCTGGCGCTGGTGCTGGCGCCGCAGGCCCGCACGCTGCCCGTGTCAGTCAGCGTGTTGCTGGTGTTGCTGCTGGCATGGCGCTGGCTGCTGTGGCGCCAGCGGGCACCACTGCCGTCCAAGGTGATCGTCGGCGCCACGGCGATGCTGGTGCTGCTGATTGCTGCAGCGCTGGTCTGGCGTGGCGGCGGCAGCTTCGGGCGCGAACTGTGCGTCGCGCTGCTGGCCGCATTCGTGATCCTCAAGCTGATGGAAACGCGCGCACTGGCCGATGCCACGCTGGTCACCCAGCTGTCGTTCTATCTGCTGCTGACGCTGTACCTGGAGGACCAGCCGTTCTGGCTGGCGCTCTACAGCATGGCAATCGGCGCCTGGATCCTGCGCAACTGGCTGCTGTTCCATCATCCCGAGGCCCGTGGGCGGCTGGCGATCTGGCCACTGCTGGGCCGCATGGCGCTGTTCGGCCTGCCGTGGGCGCTGTTCCTGTTCGTGCTGTTTCCGCGACTCGATCATCCGCTCTGGCGCCTGCCGCAATCGGAGCCGGTCGGGCGCACAGGCATCAGCGACACGATGCGCCCCGGCAGCATCGGCGAACTGATCCGCTCGCCCGAGGTGGCTTTCCGCGCCGATATCGTTGGCGATCCGCTGCCCGCCAGCGCCTTGTACTGGCGCGCACGGGTGCTGTGGGACTATGACGGCCAGGCCTGGCGTCCCGATGACGCACCGCCCACGCGGCAGGCCGCAGGGCTGCGCGACGAGGGTGACGACAGCGACGAGGCCGCTGATCCGGCCGCTGCCGGTGCGCGCGAGTACAACGTCACGCTTGAAGCCACGCAAAAGAACTGGCTCTATCTGCTCGACCGCGGCGTGGCGGTATCAGACGGCGTGGCCGCCCGGCACTCGGCAGACGGCGAGTTCTTTGCACGAAACCCGGTGGATCGGCCGCTGCGCTATCGCGCCCGGTCATGGCTGCAGGGCGTGCCGCAGCCACTGACTCGGCGCACCTTGCAGCTGGCGCTAAGGCTGCCGGACGGCAACCCCCGCAGTCGCGAGCTGGCCGCCGGCTGGCGGCAACGCTATGCCGACCCGTGGCAGCGCGTGCAGGCGGCCATGCGTCTGTTCGCCGAAGTGCCATTCGCGTACACGCTGTCGCCACCGCCACTGGGCAAGGCGCAGGTCGACTCTTTCTTGTTCGACACACGGCGCGGCTTCTGCGAGCACTACGCCAGCAGTTTCGTCTTCCTGATGCGTGCCGCCGGCGTGCCCGCACGCGTGGTGATCGGCTACCAGGGCGGCGAGTACAACCCGCTGGGCAAGCACTATGTCATCCGGCAGTCCGATGCCCACGCCTGGGCCGAGGTCTGGCTGCCCGAACGCGGCTGGGTACGGGTGGATCCAACCAGCGCCGTGGCACCGAGCCGCGTGGAAAACGGCGTCGACGCGGCACTGGCGGGCGAGGATCTGGCTGCGCTGCGCCAACTCCGCGCGCCTGGCTGGTTGCGGAACCTGCGCTGGGGCTTCGACGGCCTGACCTACAAATGGCAGCGCTGGGTACTCGAATACGATCGCGGGCAACAGAATCGCCTGCTGGAACAGGCCGGTATGGGCAACCGCTTGCCACAACTGCTGGCGGCCGGAATGGCCCTCCTGAGCCTGGCGGCACTGGTGCCGATGTGGCTACGCCGTCGTCGCGTGGACCCCGTCCAGGCGCTCTACGATCAATTCTGCGCCACGCTGGCACGCCACGGCATCGCACGCGGCATGGCGGAAGGGCCGCAGGCCTTCGCGACACGTGCCGAAAGCGCCCTGCCCCGTGCCGCCTTGGCAGTGCGAGCGTTCACTGACCATTACGTGGCTTGGCGCTATGGCGCCCCGGATACCACCACGCAGGCCAGCGCCGTCGCACGGCTTCGCAAGGCGTTGCAGGATCTGGGCCGCAGCCTGCGCCAGAAGCCCTTCTGACCTCGGCTGCGGCTGATCGTCCGGCTGGCCGTCCACACCGTCCAGCCCGGCGACCTTGCGAGATCGGCCGCCGGCACATATAGTTTCATTCGTAACTATTTCCAATGTAACTAATATGTCGTTCGAACGCCGCATCGACCGTTTCTGCGCCGAGCACCCCGACGCCCCGCGCGACCTGATCCTGGCGTCGCGCCTGCTGCTGCGCTCGGCGCGGTTGCTGCGGCATCACATCGAGCGTGCGCTGGCGCCATTCGAACTGGACCTTAGCCAGTACCTGGTGATCAGCATGCTGGCCATCGACGCTGGCGAGCCGACCATGCCTTCGGAACTGGGCATGTCCATCGACGCGACACGCACGCAGATGACGCGGCTGATCGATGGCCTGGCGACACGCGGTCTGGTACAGCGCAAGACTTCCGAACACGACCGGCGCAGCCTGGAACTGACGCTCACGCCGGCGGCCCATGCGCTGCTGGAACGCGCCGCCCCCGCCGTGCATGCCGCCTACGGGCAGGCGTGGGCACCGCTGGGCCAGGCCGGGCTGGCTACGGCCACGCGCGACCTGGCCGCGCTGCATGAACATCTGGCCGCGCTAGAGGCAGGCAAGCCGTGAGCACGCAGGTCAGCTCCTGGCACCGTTTGCGCGCCGGCATGCGCTGGCTGCGGTTGCTCAGCCATCGGCAGCGGCAGACGCTTGTGATGCTGCTGCTGGGGCTGACCACGGGCGTCGAGTTTCTGGAAAACATCATGTTCGTGTTTGCGTCGAGCCATATCGTCGGCGGCATCGACGCGGACCCGCGCAGCTTCGCGCTGGTGCAGGCCGCCTACGCAGTCGGCAGCATGATGATGATCCTCAAGCAGCAATGGCTGGCACAGCGCTTTGGCTACCGCTATTACCTGACGGGATCGCTGCTGCTGTTCATGTCAGGGACGGTGGTGGCAGCGACCAGCACCGGTTTGCCGCAGATGGTTGTCGCCCGCTTCATGCAGGGCGTGGGCGGCGGTGCGCTGTTCACGAGCTGCCGCATCCTGGTGAACGTGATGTTCACGCCGGCCGACCGGCCTCGTGCGTCGCGCCTGTTCATGCTCGGGATTTTTGGCGCATCGGCCATGGCACCGGCGTTTGCCGCCGAACTGGTGGAGCACGGCGTCTGGCAGGACGTGTTCTATGGCGTGCTGCCGTTTGGCGCCCTGGCCGCCCTGGGCACATGGCTGCTGTTGCCCGACGCCGAACCTCGGCCCGACCAGGAAGGGCCGGCGCTTGGGCCGCTGTTGCTGTTCGGCGTGGCGGTTGTCGCGCTGCAGGCCTCGATGACCGAGGCCCGCTTCGACATCTTTTCGCATCCGCTGCGCGTGGTCGTGGCGGCGGCGGTAGCGCTGGCCTTGCTTGGCGTATTCCTCTGGCAGCAGTGGCACCACGCCACGCCGGTACTGCACCTGCGCGCGCTGCGACAGCCCGTGTACATGACGGGGCTGGGCATGTACTTCGTCTACTACATGATCAGCAACCTGAGCAGCTACGTGTTTCCGATCTACGCCGAGCAGGCGCTGCGCTTTCCGCTGGCCACCACCGGATGGCTCAACACGCTGGCCGCGCTGATCAGCCTGGCAGGCATCTGGATCTACCTGCGCGTGGCACGCCGGCTCACCCACAAGAAGCCGGTGATGGTGACCGGCCTGCTGCTGATGGCCGCCGCCATGACGTTCTTCTCGTTCATGCCTCCGGACATCGCGCCGGCCGCGCTGGTGCCGGGGCTCGTCGCCAAGGGCCTGTTCGGCGTGATGGTCATCATCCCGATTGCCGGGCTGACTTTCCGCACGCTGAGCGGCGACGACTTTGCGCACGGCTACCGCAGCAAGAACCTGGTGCGGCAGATTGCCAGTTCGTTTGCGTCGTCCCTGGGCGCGGTGCTGTTGCAGAACCGGCAGTTCGCGGTGCATACGAGCCTGGTGCATGCCATTGGTCAACGTCCCGCCGAGGCCGAAAGCTGGATGCACACGGCGCAGTCGCTGCTGGCCGCACGCGGATTCGATGCCGGGCAGGCACATGCCGGCGCATTGGCGCAAATGGCAGCGATCGTCGATCAACAGGCGCGGCTGATTGCCTGCGAGGATCTCTATCGGTTGATTGCCGCGATCGCGCTGGTGGCTGCGGTCTTCATGCTTGTGCAACGCCGGCTGGACTAGCCTGGCCTTGCAATGCGGGAGGGGGGTACTACCGGAACGCTGGCGACAGCGCGGCAATGGCGGCGGTGTTGCCATTGCGGAGAGCATGCATGCCTGTGTCAGGCACGCGGTTCAGTCACGGACTGTTCGGGACTGCTGACTCGGAATAACTGCTTCAGAACAACGTCAGCTGGCGCATGCCGAAGCCAACCGTCTCTTCCACGCGAGCGCGTGCATGCACAAGCGAACCCTCGGCACCGGAATAGTTGCCGGCCGCCCAGTGGTAGACCACGGGCAGGTCGCCGCGATCGGACAAGCGGACTTCGCCAAGCTTGTCGCCACGTTCGTTACGGTAGTAGTGGGAGCGGTAGCCGCGCTCCCAGTGGGGCGGGACTTCCTTCTTGCGCCGACGCGCCGTCGCCTTTCTGGCAACTGGCGTCAAGCGCCTCGCCAGATCGGAGCCCGGCGAGATGGGGGCGCGGGTGAAATCCAACTGCATAGACTTCCTTCTTCTGTCGATTCAGCAAGAACCAGAGATGGCGACGTGAGTCACCACACGCTTCATGCATCGCAGTCGAGATGATACCCGTTCAAACGTGTCTTTGGGGCGTTTTGTCGCCCGGAATTCCGCTCCTGGCAAGGGTTTGCGGGCGTATACGCGTATACGTATACGCCCCTCGCGTGCCGCTCGTATACCTGTCGTATACGCGTTTTGCGCAGCGTAAACCGCTTGGCCGCCGGTGGTCAGCCAAGGTCGAGCGGAATGAAGATCCGCGCGTCGTCGCGCTGCACCAGCAAGGCCACCTGCTTGCCCGATTTCGACACCAGCGAACGCAGTTGCTCGGCCGACGAAATCGGCGTGCCGTTGAGCGACAGGATGACATCGCCGGGCTGGATGCCGACACGCGCTGCCGGGCCCGCCACGTCTTCGACGACCAGGCCGCCTTCGATGCCGCTGTCGCGCTTTTCAGCAGGCGTCAGCGGGCGCACGGCAAGACCCAGACGGCCGCCCGCTTCGCCACCGCTCTTGCCCTGGGCCACCGCGCTTTCCTTCACGGCACCGATCTTCACGCTCAGCGTCAGCGGCTCGCCCTTGCGAATCACCTTGACGTCGGTCTTGGTGCCGGGCTGCATGTCGGCCACGTGCTCGGGCAGATCGCCGGAATGGTCGATCACGTCATTGCCAAGTTGCACGATCACATCGCCAGGCTTCAGGCCGGCCTGCGCGGCAGGGCTGTCCGGTTCCACGGAATTCACGAGCGCGCCAGCCGGCTTCGGCAGCTTGAACGACTGCGCCAGGGCCTGGTTGACTTCCTGCACCGAGATGCCCATCCGGCCGCGCGTGACCTTGCCGTGCGCCACGAGTTGCTGCTCGACCTTCTTCGCCACGTCGATCGGAATCGCGAACGACAGCCCCTGGTAGCCGCCGGTCTGACTGTAGATCTGCGAATTGATCCCGATGACCTCGCCGCGCTGGTTGAACAGCGGGCCGCCCGAGTTGCCCGGGTTCACGGCCACATCGGTCTGGATAAACGGCACGTAGGTGTCATCCGGCAGCGAACGCGACTTGGCGCTGACAATGCCGGCCGTGACCGTATTCTCGAAACCATAGGGCGAACCGATTGCCAGCACGGGCTCACCGACACGAATCTTCGACGGATCGCCCAGTCGTACCGTCGGCAGGTCCTTGGCATCGATGCGGATCACGGCGATGTCGCTCTGCGGATCGCTGCCCAGCACCTTGGCCTTGAATTCGCGACGGTCGGTCAGCTTGACGGTGACCTCCGTAGCGTTGTCTACGACGTGGGCATTGGTCAGGATCAGGCCGTCGGGGCTGACGATAAAGCCCGAGCCCAACCCTTTCACCAATTGCGGCTGCTGGCTCTGCGGCCCCTGGAACTGCGGACCGAAGCGCTTGAAGAACTGGAACAGCGGATCATCAGGGTCCATGCCCGACGGCATTTGCGCCGAGGTGCGCTGCGCGCGGGCCGTCACGCTGATGTTGACGACTGCAGGGCCATATTGATCGACGATGCCCGAGAAATCAGTCGGCGTTGCCACGGCAGTGGCGGAGGCAACAGCCGGCGTCGGCGCCGCATAGCCGGGTGTGATCGCGTCCTTCTGGAGATAGGCGTATCCGCCGGCCAGGGCAGCAAGCGCAGCAACACCGACAGCGGAACGAGCGAGAGTCTGGCGAATCATGGTGCTTTCCTTTCTGGATGATGGACAGCGCCGGGGGTTGGCGCGACAGGATCATCCTAAGCAGCCACACTTAAACCAGACTTAAGGTTGTACGAAGGTCGTACGGCGTCAGCCTTTGATCCCCTTTGATCCGTCACGGCCTCCCCCTATCCTCTATAGGGTCGATGCAAAATTTATATTGCGCACAATTTAATTGTGTATAAGATATAGCCATGACGACGCAAACGACACCCCCTTCGAGGACAGACAACTGGCTTCAGCTGGATCAACAGCTCTGTTTTGCGCTGTATTCGACGTCACTGGCGATGACCAAGGTCTATAAGCCGATCCTGGGTGAGCTTGGACTTACTTATCCGCAGTATCTGGTCATGCTTGTGCTGTGGGAGCACGACGAGGTGAGCGTTTCGGAACTGGGCGGGCGGCTGACGCTCGATTCGGGAACGTTGACCCCGTTGCTGAAGCGCCTGGAGTCCGCCGGGCTGGTGCGCCGCGGACGCGACGCCGAGGACGAGCGTCGTGTTCTGGTCAGTTTGACGGATGCCGGACGCAGCTTGCGTAGTGAAGCCGCGAGCATTCCGGAAAGGTTGTTGTGCGCGATGCAGTGTTCGGTGGAAGAGATCCAGGCACTGACGTCGCGACTGCATGACTTACGGTCGACGCTGGAAGCAGCGCGATCGGAAGATTGAAGGCCGGCTTGGTCGGCATCTTGGAACTGCTGCCCGCCCCCGGGCAACCATAGGAGAGTGCAAATGAAACTGGAAAAAGTCCTGTACACCGCCCACGCATCCGCAACCGGTGGCCGCGATGGCCGCGCCACGACGTCCGATGGTCAACTGGACGCCAAGCTGGCTGTACCCAAGGAAATGGGCGGTGCCGGCAACGGCCTGAATCCGGAGCAGCTGTTTGCCGCGGGTTACTCGGCATGTTTCCTCGGCGCGATTCGCTTCGTCGCCGGCCAGCAGAAAATTACGGTTTCGCCCGACGCCAAGATTGAAGGTGCGGTCGGCATCGGCCAGATCCCGCAGGGTTTTGGTATCCAGGTGGAACTGAAGATTTCGCTGCCGGGCATGGAGAAGGAAGCCGCCCAGAAACTGGTAGAAGCGGCTCACCAGGTCTGCCCGTACTCGAACGCCACGCGCGGCAATATCGACGTGAACCTGATCGTGGTCTGATAAGGCCTGATCGACAGGAGAAAAAGCCGGCCCCATGGGCCGGCTTTTTTATGGCAAATCAGCTATAACGACGCCTTCAGACTGGCTTTGGCATCGTGAGCGCTGCCAGTTCGTCGTCAGTTTGCTGCAGCGTCTCGCACATCGCCCGTTTCTGGGCTGCAGTCATCCGCTTGGTGCGGATTTCCGCCTTGAGTGCTTCGGATTTATTGGGATATGCCAGCCAGCCAAGCAGTCGTAACGGCTTGCGGGCACGCGTGTATTTGGCACCAATACCGGCCGCATGCTGGGCGTATCGACGCTGAACGTCGGTCGTCACACCGGTATAGATTGAATTACCCTCGCATTCGAGCAGATAAAGAAACCAGGCAGTATCCGTGCTGACCTCGACATCCGTGTTGGTGTCGGCAGCAAGGCTGGCTTCGTCAGAGGGAAGTGTGGCGGCAGTCATGTCAGCGCCGATGATACGCGCGCAGCCGGGCATTTGCACCGGGGCGGGAGGGCAACGGGGACAGAAACGGGGACAGAAACGGGGACAGAAACGGGGACGGGCATTTTGCCGTCAATGGGCGCCTTCGCGTTTGTTTCACGCAAAAGCAAAACCCCCAAGCTTTTGGGCTTGGGGGTTCTGGGTATAAGAGCCTGGCGATGACCTACTTTCACACGGGTAGTCCGCACTATCATCGGCGCAAAGTCGTTTCACGGTCCTGTTCGGGATGGGAAGGGGTGGTTCCAACTCGCTATGGTCACCAGGCATGACTGGTTGCCGCACTGACCGAGGTCAGCGCAGCGAATCTGGGTGTAGTAAAGAGGTTGTGTTTGTATGCCTTCGGCACACGCGGACTCTCGTCCAACCAGGTCAAACACACTGGTTATAGGATCAAGCCTTACGGGCAATTAGTACTGGTTAGCTTAACGCATTACTGCGCTTCCACACCCAGCCTATCAACGTCCTGGTCTCGAACGACCCTTCAAGGAGGTCAAGCCTCCAGGGAATCCTCATCTTCAGGCAAGTTTCCCGCTTAGATGCTTTCAGCGGTTATCTCTTCCGTACATAGCTACCCTGCGATGCCTCTGGCGAGACAACAGGTACACCAGCGGTACGTCCACTCCGGTCCTCTCGTACTAGGAGCAGCCCCCGTCAAGATTCCAACGCCCACGGCAGATAGGGACCAAACTGTCTCACGACGTTTTAAACCCAGCTCACGTACCTCTTTAAATGGCGAACAGCCATACCCTTGGGACCGGCTACAGCCCCAGGATGAGATGAGCCGACATCGAGGTGCCAAACACCGCCGTCGATATGAACTCTTGGGCGGTATCAGCCTGTTATCCCCAGAGTACCTTTTATCCGTTGAGCGATGGCCCTTCCATTCAGAACCACCGGATCACTATGTCCTGCTTTCGCACCTGCTCGACTTGTCGGTCTCGCAGTTAAGCACGCTTTTGCCATTGCACTTTAGGTACGATGTCCGACCGTACCAAGCGTACCTTCGAACTCCTCCGTTACACTTTGGGAGGAGACCGCCCCAGTCAAACTGCCTACCATGCACTGTCCCCGACCCGGATTCACGGGCCAAGGTTAGAACCTCAAACAAACCAGGGTGGTATTTCAAGGACGGCTCCACGTGAACTAGCGTCCACGCTTCAAAGCCTCCCACCTATCCTACACAGATCGGTTCAAAGTCCAATGCAAAGCTACAGTAAAGGTTCATGGGGTCTTTCCGTCTAGCCGCGGGGAGATTGCATCATCACAAACACTTCAACTTCGCTGAGTCTCGGGAGGAGACAGTGTGGCCATCGTTACGCCATTCGTGCAGGTCGGAACTTACCCGACAAGGAATTTCGCTACCTTAGGACCGTTATAGTTACGGCCGCCGTTTACCGGGACTTCAATCAAGAGCTTGCACCCCATCATTTAATCTTCCGGCACCGGGCAGGCGTCACACCCTATACGTCCACTTTCGTGTTTGCAGAGTGCTGTGTTTTTATTAAACAGTCGCAGCCACCATTTTATTGCAACCCCTTCACCCTTCTGGCGCAGGCCAGTCAAGCTACCAGGGCGTACCTTATCCCGAAGTTACGGTACCAATTTGCCGAGTTCCTTCTCCCGAGTTCTCTCAAGCGCCTTAGAATACTCATCTCGCCCACCTGTGTCGGTTTGCGGTACGGTCTCGTATGACTGAAGCTTAGAGGCTTTTCTTGGAACCACTTCCGATTGCTTCGCAGCATAAAGCCGCTCGCCCCACATCCTTGAATTCCGCGCCCGGATTTGCCTAAGCGCCTTCTCCAATGCAGGGACCGGGACTTCCAACACCCGGACAACCTTCCGCGATCCGTCCCCCCATCGCATCATACGACGGTGCAGGAATATTAACCTGCTTCCCATCAGCTACGCATCTCTGCCTCGCCTTAGGGGCCGACTCACCCTACGCCGATGAACGTTGCGTAGGAAACCTTGGGCTTACGGCGAGGGGGCCTTTCACCCCCTTTATCGCTACTCATGTCAGCATTCGCACTTCTGATACCTCCAGCATCCTTTACAAGACACCTTCACAGGCTTACAGAACGCTCTCCTACCACGCGCTTACGCGCGTCCGCAGCTTCGGTATATAGCTTAGCCCCGTTACATCTTCCGCGCAGGACGACTCGATCAGTGAGCTATTACGCTTTCTTTAAAGGGTGGCTGCTTCTAAGCCAACCTCCTGACTGTTTTAGCCTTCCCACTTCGTTTCCCACTTAGCTATATTTGGGGACCTTAGCTGGCGGTCTGGGTTGTTTCCCTCTTGACACCGGACGTTAGCACCCGATGTCTGTCTCCCGTGATTGCACTCTTCGGTATTCGGAGTTTGCTATGGCGGGGTAATCAGCAATAGACCCCCCAACCATGACAGTGCTCTACCCCCGAAGGTGAGACACGAGGCACTACCTAAATAGTTTTCGGAGAGAACCAGCTATTTCCAGATTTGTTTAGCCTTTCACCCCTATCCACAGCTCATCCCCTAACTTTTCAACGTTAGTGGGTTCGGTCCTCCAGTACGTGTTACCGCACCTTCAACCTGGCCATGGATAGATCATCTGGTTTCGGGTCTACACCCAGCGACTCAACGCCCTGTTCGGACTCGCTTTCGCTACGCCTTCCCTAATCGGTTAAGCTTGCCACTGAATGTAAGTCGCTGACCCATTATACAAAAGGTACGCCGTCACCCGTTTCCAGGCTCCGACTGTTTGTATGCATGCGGTTTCAGGATCTATTTCACTCCCCTCCCGGGGTTCTTTTCGCCTTTCCCTCACGGTACTGGTTCACTATCGGTCGATCACGAGTATTTAGCCTTGGAGGATGGTCCCCCCATCTTCAGACAGGATTTCACGTGTCCCGCCCTACTTGTCGCACACCTAGTTCCACAAATCTGTTTTCGCATACAGGGCTATCACCTGCTATGGCCGGGCTTTCCATCCCGTTTTGCTAACAGTTCTGCTAAAGAGTGCAAGGCTCTTCCCATTTCGTTCGCCACTACTCTGGGAATCTCGGTTGATTTCTGTTCCTGCAGCTACTTAGATGTTTCAGTTCGCCGCGTTCGCTTCCCTGACCTATGTATTCAGTCAGGGATGACCCATTCGGGCCGGGTTTCCCCATTCGGACATCTCCGGATCAAAGCTTGTTTGCCAGCTCCCCGAAGCTTTTCGCAGGCTACCGCGTCCTTCATCGCCTGTGATCGCCAAGGCATCCACCACATGCACTTGTTCGCTTGACCCTATAACGAGTGTGTCTAACGCTTCCGTTATCCACGCTGGCTACAGGTCTGAGTTCTCGCGTTTGTGCCGTATTCCAAGTCATCTTTCGATCACTTAAATACATTTTGGTTGATACAATCACAACCCGGTATCGCGTTTGTACTGCAGCGTCTCATCAACGCTTCGCGACACCTTTACTACATCCCATATTGTTAAAGAACAGCCGACTTGCGTCGCTTGGCAATGCCAAATGAAAGCACTCAGCATTGAATGCTTTCATTTGGCTACCAACCAAGTAATCTCGTTACCCCGATCCTTGATCCAGGTAAGTGGTGGAGGATGACGGGATCGAACCGACGACCCCCTGCTTGCAAAGCAGGTGCTCTCCCAGCTGAGCTAATCCCCCGCGTGATAACTTGGTGGGTCTGGTAGGACTTGAACCTACGACCCCCGCCTTATCAAGACGGTGCTCTAACCACCTGAGCTACAGACCCTTGGCTGTAACAGCAAACAACCGATAAGTGTGAACGCTTGACTTGTGAACACAAGCCTCTGGAAAGGAGGTGATCCAGCCGCACCTTCCGATACGGCTACCTTGTTACGACTTCACCCCAGTCATGAACCCTGCCGTGGTAATCGCCCTCCTTGCGGTTAGGCTAACTACTTCTGGCAAAACCCACTCCCATGGTGTGACGGGCGGTGTGTACAAGACCCGGGAACGTATTCACCGCGGCATGCTGATCCGCGATTACTAGCGATTCCAGCTTCACGTAGTCGAGTTGCAGACTACGATCCGGACTACGATGCGTTTTCTGGGATTAGCTCCCCCTCGCGGGTTGGCAACCCTCTGTACGCACCATTGTATGACGTGTGAAGCCCTACCCATAAGGGCCATGAGGACTTGACGTCATCCCCACCTTCCTCCGGTTTGTCACCGGCAGTCTCTCTAGAGTGCCCTTGCGTAGCAACTAAAGATAAGGGTTGCGCTCGTTGCGGGACTTAACCCAACATCTCACGACACGAGCTGACGACAGCCATGCAGCACCTGTGTCCACTTTCTCTTTCGAGCACCTAATGCATCTCTGCTTCGTTAGTGGCATGTCAAGGGTAGGTAAGGTTTTTCGCGTTGCATCGAATTAATCCACATCATCCACCGCTTGTGCGGGTCCCCGTCAATTCCTTTGAGTTTTAATCTTGCGACCGTACTCCCCAGGCGGTCAACTTCACGCGTTAGCTACGTTACTGAAGAAATGAATCCCCAACAACTAGTTGACATCGTTTAGGGCGTGGACTACCAGGGTATCTAATCCTGTTTGCTCCCCACGCTTTCGTGCATGAGCGTCAGTGACGTCCCAGGGGGCTGCCTTCGCCATCGGTATTCCTCCACATCTCTACGCATTTCACTGCTACACGTGGAATTCTACCCCCCTCTGACATACTCTAGCCTTGCAGTCACAAGCGCAATTCCCAAGTTGAGCTCGGGGATTTCACGCCTGTCTTACAAAACCGCCTGCGCACGCTTTACGCCCAGTAATTCCGATTAACGCTCGCACCCTACGTATTACCGCGGCTGCTGGCACGTAGTTAGCCGGTGCTTATTCTTCCGGTACCGTCATCCGCCCCAGGTATTAACCAGAGCGTTTTCTTTCCGGACAAAAGTGCTTTACAACCCGAAGGCCTTCTTCACACACGCGGCATTGCTGGATCAGGGTTGCCCCCATTGTCCAAAATTCCCCACTGCTGCCTCCCGTAGGAGTCTGGGCCGTGTCTCAGTCCCAGTGTGGCTGATCGTCCTCTCAGACCAGCTACTGATCGTCGCCTTGGTGGGCCTTTACCCCACCAACTAGCTAATCAGACATCGGCCGCTCCTGCTGCGCGAGGCCTTTCGGTCCCCCGCTTTCACCCTCAGGTCGTATGCGGTATTAGCTAATCTTTCGACTAGTTATCCCCCACAACAGGGTACGTTCCGATGTATTACTCACCCGTTCGCCACTCGCCGCCAGACCGAAGTCCGCGCTGCCGTTCGACTTGCATGTGTAAGGCATGCCGCCAGCGTTCAATCTGAGCCAGGATCAAACTCTTCAGTTCAATCTCTGTGTGGTGCCGAAGCACCTCGCTCTTTCGAGCGGTCGCTCACTCTCAGAAAACTGACTGGCTCACGTCTCGCGACGCAAACCAACATGTTTTACTGTGCGAGCACTGATAACTTTTGAAGCATCACGCAGACCGAGGTCTCCGTGGCGTTCGCCATCAAGCGCCCACACTTATCGGTTGTTTGGTTGTTAAAGAACTTCAGCGCCGGCTTTGCCGTTCGCTGTCGCTGCGTCGCTGACGTTTCGTCATTTCGTTGCAGCGGAGAAACGAGATTATGCAGAGCATTCAACGTTTCGTCAACAGTTTTTGCAGAACTTTTTTCTGCCGGTCTGCGCTGCAAACCCTCGCAACCCCAACCCCCTGCCAACCCCGCAAACCCTTGTCGCTGCTGCGTTTGCAGTGCGCTTCGTGTTGCGAGGGGGCGAATATTAGATGGCTTTCGGCAGGTGCGCAAGCCCTTTGTCATAAAACCGTTAAATAACCTGAGAAGTTTCGATTAAGGCACTCCGCGCGCAGCCATCGCTGCGCGTGTATAGAATCAGGACTCCCCCGGGCCGCATGGCCTTCTCTTTCACAGGAACCCAGGAACACTAGCGATGACAATCCAAGCCAAATGGCTGGCCAACTCCGGCTCAAGCGTCTGCGACCTCGGCAACGGCACGGCGCAATGGCAGGCTGACCTCGATGCGCCGATGGGCAACGCCTCGATTCCAAACCCGCACGACCTGCTGGACTCCGCCCTGGCTGCCTGTACTACGCTGACGCTCCAGATCTACGCGAAGCGCAAGGGCTACGACCTTCAGGAGATCCAGGTCAGCGTGGCGCACGAAGAGACGCCTGGATCCTACAAGCTGATCCGCCATATCGAATTGCGTGGCGACCTGGCTCCGAACGTACGCGAGGATTTGCTGCGCGTGGCCAACAAGTGCCCGGTACACAAGTCACTGAGCGCCCAGATCACCATCGACACGACACTGGCCGCCTGACCGGCAAACGGAAAGTTTGACGACACAAATGATAATGGTTATCATTTGTGCTCTCGGGTTTTGACACGACCTGAGTCAGCAAATGGGTTACCGGACACGTTCGTGTCCGGCCTTTTTTCTCCCCGCTTCAATCCGTTCCCCCGATTCGACACGCCGTTATCGGCGGGCCGTCATCTTCCTGCCGCGCAGCGCGCGCAAGTTGTCCCGCAGCGCAGGAGACAAAACACTTCTCAAGTTGCATCCCGCAAACGTGGGGGGCGTTTTCAAACTTTGTTCGATGGCCCACGAAGTCTGTGTCGCAATGAGATTCAACGCGCACTTATGCGCTTTGTGGGCTATTCATCGGGGCTTAACATGAACCCAAAAAAGAACATCGGTTGCTCAAGTCAGGGAAGCATCGGGAGCGGGGACATCTTGGCGAATTACCTAGAAGAGTATTGCGCGCGCATCCGCCGTGGCGGCGTTCGCGGGATCGCAGAAAAGCCAGTCGTTGTGGATCAGGACGGGACCTATGTAATGAAGTACGTTCCGTTCGAGCATCGAAACGAGAATGCCAGGCTGGTGCTGGTCAGTACCACACCAGGGCATGCCCACGTGCAGTTGGCCGCTACGGTGACCGACGAACTGCTGCGTGCGCATTCGCCCGGACGCGTGATCCAGCGCGAGCACAAACGGCGGGTGGAACTGGGCGGGCGCATGGTCCGCCCCAACCTGATCAGGATGCTCGATCATTTCCGGATTCCCGAGCTGATCGGGCAGCCGCACGCCGCGGCGCTCTGGAACGATGGATTCGAGGCGATCCAGCCACTTGCCTTGTTGCCCCATGCCACCACGCGCCGAGGTCTGGTCTTCGACGGCACGCTGGATGACCTGCTGGATGCCCCCATGCTGCGCATGGTGTTCGACAACCTGTTCCTGGCGACCCTGCGGCAATACCGGCCCGATGCGGTGTACATAGCGCTGGGCCGCACAGCCTGGGCCGCGTTGCAGCACGCGGCCGGCCAGGGGATGCTCAGGCACGACCAGTTGCTTGGCATGATGCCGGTGCCGGCGCGCGCCGGAAGCATGGTGCGCTACTTCCTGCGCGAAATCGGCGAACACGACCTGTCGCCCAATGATCCGGTGCGGCATCGCATTGACTGGCTCGATGCCGCGCACGCCGACGTGGAAGCCAGCGTCCGGCGTCTGCGCGCCTCTGCCGCCCCGGCCAGCCAGCCCGCCCAGCTGATCGCGTAGATCCACCCGATTTGTGCCGCATGCCCCACCTCGGTGGGGATCAGCACACCTGCGAAGTGTCGATATCCCTCCTTGAGGAATCTGACCTCCTCGCATTCCCGATTTGCGACCCCCCGTAAAACACGGCGGGTCGCTATTTTTTTGGCCGGAACACCGCCTTGCCGCCCGACGCTGCCTGACTCGGCGCAGACTTTCCGCAACTTTCAGACGGGTTGCGGAAATTTCCCACAGCAATTGCGGAAGCGTCGCATTTTCGGCAGCCGGGGCGCTCCTTATACTGACTTGCCATGTGAAACAGCAGGCCCACCGCCATCGGCCATGCGAGCAAGGCATGACAACCATTCTGATCGTCGACGATCACCCGGCTCTGCGACTCGCCCTTCGGGCCCAGGTGTCGCAACTACCAGGCATCCGCCACATATGGGAAGCCGACAACGGCCAGAGCGCCGTCGATATCGTCAGGCAGTTCAGGACCGACCTGGTGATCCTGGATCTGGATATTCCGCGCATGAGCGGCCTGGACGCCGTGCCACGCATGCGCGCAGCGCATCGGGGCGTGCGCGTGCTGGTATTGACTGCCCAGGATGCCGTGCCGTTTGCGGCCCGCGCCATGCAAGCCGGCGCGCAAGGCTTTGTCAGCAAGACACAGGATCTGGAGGCCATCGTGCGGTGCGTGCAGACCGTGCTGGGCGGATTTACGGTGTTCCCTTCATGCACACCCCGGGACATGCCACGCGACATGCCCCGCAACGGACAGTCGCCCACTGACACGGAAGGCCTGGGCAAGCTCACCGACAAGGAGATGGAGATTCTCCGCATGCTGACGCGCGGCATGACAAACAAGGCCATCGGAAAGGCCTTGTTCATCAGCAACAAGACCGTGAGCAGCTACAAGACACGCATCATGAACAAACTCGGTGCCGAATCGCTGGTCGATCTGGTCGACTTCGCGCGCCGCTGCCGGCTGGTGCCATGACCCCTAGCGGTGCCTGGATCCATCTTGCCGCCGACGAACGCCATGCCATCGGGATCGCGGTGCGGGGTGCCGCGTGCCACGACGCCACCGTACAGGCCATGCTGGTGGCCCGCCTGCTGGACGGGAATACCACCGACCTGAACGCCTTGCGCAAGGCCGTCGCCCTGCGCGACTGGCCCGCAGCACAGCGCAGCCTGCACCGCCTCAAGGGCAGCGCGGCGCTGGCGCGCTGCAACACGCTGGTCACCGCCGGCAAGTCGCTGGAATCCGCGGCGAGCCAGGGCAATGCCGCGGTGATCAACACACTGTTGCCGCGCTACACCGCTATCCTGAAGGAATTCAATGACACACTACTGGCACTGCGCCCGGGCCGCTGCCAGCATGCTGGCGAGCACGATTCGGACGCATTACCTTCAACGAATTTGAAGTGAGCGAGCGCTTCGGCCGCGTGCAAGCGGAGCGGCGCGCTGGCACACTGTAGGCCGGTCCGGCGGTGCCCCCTTGCTTCAACGCCGCCGGCAATGACCAAACGCGGGAGACATGTCGTGGGTGATCTGCAGGCCTTGCTCGATGGCCATGGATTGAGTCTGGTATTCCTGAATGTGCTGGCCGAGCAGGCAGGTCTGCCGGTGCCGGCCTATCCGATGCTATTCGTGGCCGGGGCGTTATCGATGCAGGAAACCGGCCCGTCGATCGGGGCCGTGCTGTTCGCGGTGATCGCCGCGTGCCTGATCGCCGACACCGCCTGGTACTTCGCCGGCAAGCGGCTGGGCCAGCCGATGCTGCGCACGATCTGCCGGGTTTCGCTGTCGCCCGATACCTGCATCCGCCAGACCCAGTCGCTGTACCTGCGCGTGGGCCCGCGCTCGCTGGTATTTGCCAAGCTGCTGCCTGGCGCGGGAGCGCTGTCCACCGCCATGGCGGGCATGACGGCCACCCCCTTCCTGACCTTCCTGTTCTACGACGCGCTCGGCGCGCTGGTCTGGGCCGGCGGCGCGCTGTTGGCCGGCGTGGTCTTCAGCGACTTCGTCGACACGATCCTGGCGGCGTTCAGCGCCTATGGCCACATCGCGGTCATGGTGGCGCTGGGCGGATTCGCGCTGTTCGTCGTCTGGCGGTTCTGGCAGCGCTGGCGCCTGCTGCGCCGCACGGGACGCATTCCGCGCATGACCGTGATGGAAATGGAACAGCGCCGCGGCGTGGCCGAACGCCCCATGGTGGTGGTCGATGTCCGGGCGCACGGCGCGGCGCCGATCGAGCGCATTCCGGGCGCGCTGGTCATGGAGATGCATGCCCCGTTCAGTGCACTGTCCGATCACGACAAGGGCACTGATATCGTCGTGTACTGTGCCTGCCCCCATGAAATGTCGGCCGCCGTGCTCGCCGAGCGACTGCGCTCGGCCGGATACCCGAACACCTGGGCGCTGGCCGGCGGCTTTGACGAATGGAAGCGTCTGCAAGGCGCGCTGAGTCCGCAGGCAGCCGCCGCCACCGACGCCCCGACACAGGCTGCCGCGCACTAGGCGCGGCGTCCGCCACCCGGCCCCCGCCGCCGCGTTCCGTTTTACCGCTGGCGTCCAGTTTCTATACTGGCCCCAGGCGGTCTGTGCGCGAAAGGGGCGGGCATGCCGGACGATGACAAACTCTGGGCCGAGGACGGCTGGGGCGATGAAGCCGCGCGCGTGACGTATCGACGTCGCGTGCTGAACCTGCCTGAATCGCAATCCGCACGCAATCGCGTGGCCCTGGCCCTGTCCGGTGGTGGCTTGCGCAGCGCCGCCTTTTGCCTGGGTGTCGTGCAGGCGCTGGCCGACGCCCCCTGCCCCGTAGCGGACCCCGCCACCCAACCCGGAACGCAATCCGCGTCGCCAGCCAGCCAATCGCTGCTGGCTCGGGTCGACTATCTGTCCACCGTGGGCGCTGGCAGCTACATTGGCGCGTTCTTCACCAGCCTGTTCGTACCGGGCCGGCTGGAGCCTGGAAGCAGCCCCCGTGAAGCGGCCGAATCGGCCTATCGCATCTTGCAGGGCAGTTCGCCCACCCCATCCGGGCGCCGGGCCGCGGCGTGGCTGTGCATGCGTGGCCGCACACGACATTCGACGGACGCCTCCGACGGGCTGCTGGCCGCCGGCGTCGTGGTACGCAACTGGCTGGCGATGCAATGCATCCTCGGTAGCGTGCTGCTGGCGATACTGGCCGTGCCGGCGCTCGGTCTGCATCTGATCATCGGCGCGTGGCCTGGCGTGGGTCGCGACGAGATGGCGCTGCTGTACGCCGCCCGGCGCGCCTTCAACGACAGCCTGCCCGCGATCTGGTGGAGCGAATACCTGTGGCTGCCGATCATATCGGCGCTACTACTGGCCGTACCGCCAGCCATGGCCTGCTGGATTGTGTATCCGCGTCCGGACGATGCCTGGCAGCCCGTCCGTGTCCTGACTCGCGCCGTCCTGCTGACCGGCATCGCCGTGGCCCTGGTGCTGCTGGAAACCTTCAAGACCGCCATCTTGATATGGCTGGCCGCAGCCACCTGCCTGGTCATCCTGCTGCCCGCGCCGCGTACCGTGGCCATGTACCGTGCGCGCGCCACGCGCGCGTTGCGCGTGGCGGTCACGCTCACCATCGCGCTGGCGGCGCTGGGTGTGGCCGACACCATCGCCCGCAGCTGGTATCTGTATGGATCGATGGCGGCCCAGCCGTGGAGCGTGGCAGGGCCGGCCCTGGCGGCGGCCGTGCTTGCCTGGTTCGTTCATCACGGGGCCAGCCGCCGCGACGCCGTCCCGCAAGCCGCCTCGGCCACTGTGACGGCTCAGGCAAGGCGCCGGCTTCCCGCTCCGTCCCTTGCATCACTGCTGACGGGCGCCGCCGCGGCCACGCTGGTGCTTCTGCTCGTCGCGCTGTGGTCATGGATTGTGCTCTGGGTGCGCTGGGATGGTGGCGAACCGGTTGACTGGCTGGTCTTCGGCAAGGCATGGACCACGCCGTCACTGATGGCCTTGGTGCTTGCCGCGCTCGCCATCGCCATCGCCGTGGGGCGCGGCTCCGGCCTGCTGAACCTGTCGACCCTGCAGCCATTGCACGCCGCGCGGGTCACCCGCGCTTACCTGGGCGCATCGAATGGGCGACGCCTTGCTGCCATCGATCCAGCGGATTGGACCGACCCGGCGTCCGACGACACACTGTCGCTCGACGCCTACTACGATCCACGCGCAGTAGCCCCGCTACATCTGATCAACGTGACGCTGAACGAGACGATCGACCCTGCCGGGGAACGGATTGCGCGCGGTCACCGGGGCAAGCCGTTTTGCGTCGGGCCCGGCTCCGTCCGGACACCGGCGCACGCCGATGAGCCCGTGCCAGTCGACCACCATGTCCGGTTCATGGTCGATGGCAACCCCTGCCGCGCGGCGCCGCAGCCGCCAGACGGCATGGCAGGCCAGGCGAGGCTGCACACCATTGGCGGCTGGATCGCCATCTCTGGCGGGGCGACGCCCATCGGGCCCGGCAATGCCGCTACGCCTGGCGCCTCGCTGCGGGTGGGACTAGCCAATCTGCGGCCTGGCATCTGGTGGAAGGGACGCATGGTCGCCGGTGCCGCCAGTGATCCGCTCCATCCCGGCTGGTTCGGCAAACTCTTCCGCACGCAATACCAGCTGCTCTGCGAGTTGACGGCGCGCTTCCACGGCATGCGGGGCGACTGGCAATATCTTTCGGACGGTGGTCACTTCGACAACACAGCCGTCTACGAACTGCTGCGCCCCGAACGGCTGGTCGGCCTGATCCTGCTATGCGATTGCGGCGACGATCCCGGCTGCCGCTTTGCCGATCTCGCCAACCTCATCGGGCGCGCACGCGAGGATCTTGGGCTGGAGATCGAGGTAGACCACGCTGCCGCACGCGACCCCGTGCTGGGCCGCGTCTTTGGCACGCCAGACGACTTTGCCGACAACGCCACCGGCAATACCGCTGCCGGCCAGAAGTTTGCAGTGTTGCTGAACGTCCATGCAGCGGCATCCTCCGGCTCGGCCACGCGCGTGCCCCTGGCCCGCATGATCGTCATCAAGCCACGCCTGACCGCGTGCGCGCCCGACGCCGTGCGCCAGTATGGCGAGCGGCATCCGGCGTTTGCGCAGGCAGACACCATCGAGGCGTTTTTCGGGGAAGCGAGATGGGAAGCCTGTCGTGCGCTGGGCCGTGCACTGGGCCACCACATCGCCACGGGGCCGGTAGGCGCGCGGCTGTTCACCCGGGCGCAATGAGGCCCCACGGCCAGCATGGCCTCTTGCGCGGCGCCAGCACGATCGTTCAGGTGTGACTACCATAGCCCGTCCCTGAATGAACTGACGTGCGGCATGCGCCGCGCGTGGCACGCCATGATCCCCTATTCCCTGCTAGATCTTTCGCCAATCGCGGAAGGCAGCACCGCAGCCCAGGCCATGCACAACACGCTGGACCTGGCCCAGCATGCGGAACGCCTGGGCTTTCGCCGCTTCTGGCTCGCGGAGCACCACAACATGCCCGGTATCGCCAGCGCGGCCACGGCCGTATTGATCGGCTACGTGGCGCAAGGTACTTCCACCATTCGCGTCGGCTCGGGCGGCATCATGCTGCCGAACCACTCGCCGCTGGTGGTTGCCGAGCAGTTCGGCACGCTGGCGTCGCTCTATCCGGGCCGTATCGACCTGGGCCTGGGCCGCGCGCCAGGATCGGACCAGGCCACGGCGCGTGCGCTGCGCCGCCATCTCGATCACGATACCGCCGACAGCTTTCCGCAGGATGTGGAGGAACTGCAGGCGTACTTCGAAGACGTTCGCCCGGGCCAGCGCGTGCGCGCCGTGCCGGGCGCCGGCCTGAAGCTGCCGCTGTGGCTGCTGGGCTCCAGCCTGTTCAGCGCCCAGCTGTCTGCCGCGATGGGCTTGCCCTTCGCATTCGCGTCGCACTTCGCCCCGGGCTTCATGCGCCAGGCCGTCGACCTGTACCGCCGCACGTTCCGGCCATCCGAACAGCTCGACCGGCCGCATGTGATGCTGGGGCTGAACGTGTTCGCCGCCGACACCGACGACGAGGCGCGCCGCCTGTTCAGTTCGCTCCAGCAGCAGTTTCTGTCGCTGGTGCGCGGCACGCCCGGCCAGCTCAAGCCGCCCGTGGACGACATCAGCCGCCTGTGGGACGCCAGCGAAGCCGACCACATCCGCCGCTCGCTGGCTTGCTCGGTAGTGGGCGGTCCGGCGGCAGTGCGCGAAGGCATCCAGCGCTTTGTCGACGACCTGCGCCCCGACGAACTGATGCTGACCGGCCAGATCTACGATCACCAGGCACGACTGCATTCGTTCAGGATCGCGGCGGATGCGATGCAGGCGGTGCAGAGGACGGCGATGATCTGAGGCTGGCGCGCCGGCAACGGTTCGCCCAAGCAAAAAAACCGCGGCCGAAGCCGCGGTTTTTTTTTGGCCGGACGACGGCGTCTGCCGTGCGTGTTCAGACCCGTGCGAGGCGGAACGTGGACACCGCGCGCATCATCGAGTCGGCTTGCTCCGCCAGCGACTGCGCGGCGGCGGCGGCTTCTTCCACCAGCGCGGCATTCTGCTGCGTCACCGAGTCCATCTGTGTCACGGCCTGGCCCACCTGTTCGATGCCGGTGCTCTGTTCAGCCGACGCGGCACTGATTTCGCCCATGATGTCGGTCACGCGGCGGACGGCGCTGACCACTTCGTGCATGGTCTCGCCAGCCTTGGTCACCAGCGTCGAGCCGTTGTCGACCTGGGCCACCGAGTTGTCGATCAGCGTCTTGATTTCCTTGGCCGCGTTGGCGCTGCGCTGCGCCAGGCTGCGCACCTCGCCCGCCACCACGGCAAAGCCGCGGCCCTGCTCGCCGGCACGCGCCGCTTCCACTGCGGCATTCAACGCCAGGATGTTGGTCTGGAAGGCAATGCCCTCGATCACGCCGATGATGTCGACGATCTGGCGCGATGCCTGGTTGATCTCGCCCATCGTGGCAACCACCTCGCTAACCACCTCGCCACCACGGTTGGCGATCTCCGACGCATTGACCGCCAGCGCGCTGGCCTGGCGGGCGTTGTCGGCGTTCTGGCGCACGATGCCCGTCAGTTCTTCCATGCTCGACGCGGTCTGCTCCAGGGCCGAAGCCTGTTCCTCGGTGCGTTGCGACAGGTCGTGGTTGCCTGCCGAGATCTGGTTGGTCGCCGTGGCGATCGAACCGGCGGCGCCACGGATATCGCCCAGCGTGGTCGACAGGCGCTGCTGCATCTGCTGCATCGCGGCCAGCACACTGTGGTGGTCGTCGGCACGCACCTGCACCGGCACCGTCAGGTCGCCACCGGCAATGCGCGCCACGGCCTCCACGGCGTAGGCCGGTTCACCGCCCAGGCTGCGCTTGACGGTACGCATGATCATGCCCATCACCGCGGCGATCAGCGCGCCGATCAGCAGCGTGCTCAGGAACGCGTTGATCAGGTTGGCGCGGAAGGCGTCCTCGATGTCGATCAGGAACACGCCGGTACAGACGAACCAGTCCCAGTCGGCCACGTAGCGGCCGTAGGTCAGCTTGCGCTGCGGGTTCTCGGTGCCGGGCAGGCGGCCGCGATAGGTGGAAAAGCCGGCGTCCTCGCCGGTGGTGCGGCGCGCGCCCTCGATGATGGCGCGGTACACGAACACGCCATCCGGGTCCTTGAATTCGCCAACCATATTGCCTTCGGTCTGCGGCAGGCCCGGGTTCAGGATCACCTGCGGCTTGGAGTCGACGATGAACAGGTAGCCGTTCTGGCCGAAGCGCATGGCGCGCAGGGCGTCCTTGGCAGCTTTCTGGGCGTCTTCCTTCGACATCGTGCCCTTGGCGGCGCGCTCGGCATACAGCTTGACGATGCCTTCGCCGGTGGCCACCAGCGACTGCAGGCCGTCGCGGCGCTCGGCCATCATCACGGACTTGGTGTGGAACGCGTTCCAGGCGCCGAGCGCAAGCAGCAGGACCCACATGACGGCGAGTGCCGCCCAGAGTTTGGCATTGAGGGTAAGTCGGTTCATGATGCGACAGGCTGGGGTGTATGGGAGAACTTCGCGGGACAGACTTCGCGGGAGGTCTTCGTTTGCCTCAGAGATAACGGCATTTGCGGCGCGGCTTTTTAGCACCAGACTGGCGCATGACGTAAGCTGCACGTGAAGTCCGCAATCAGACCTTGCCTGGCCAACCTTTCGAGCCGCCATGACCTTGATGCACGCCACGACGTTTTCGTTTGTCGACCCGGATCCCGCCGAAACCGATCCGCTGCAGGGCGAACTGGCGCTGCTGGACCACGCCGCCCGCTCGGGCCCGGTGGCGCAGTTGTGGGAAGCGCCGCTGTCGCTGGTGATACCGCGCAGCTACCTGCGCCAGCCCGGCATCGACGCGGCCCGCGCGGACTTTGCCGCCCAGGGGTGTCCGGTCTGGCTGCGCATGTCGGGCGGCGGCCTGGTGCCGCAGGGGCCGGGCATCCTCAATATCAGCCTGGCCTATGCCGTGCCAAAGGGCGCCGCCACGTGGATGGAACCGGTGTACCTGCACCTGTGCGAGGTCATCGCCGCCGGCCTGCGTCAGGTTGGCGTGGAAACGCACTGGCAGGCGGTGGAGGGATCGTTCTGCGACGGGCGGTACAACCTGGCCTGGGGCCCCTGCGACCGGGCACGCAAGATTGCCGGTACCGCGCAGTACTGGCGGCGGGCCCCGGCCGATGTGCAGACACCCGACGGGCAACGCCACCTGGTACTGGCGCACGCCATCCTGCTCGTGGATGCCGATCCGGAGGAGATCAACGCGCGCGCCAATGCGTTCGAAGCCGCAATCGGCAGCGGGCGGCACTATGATCCGGCCAAGGTGGTCAGTGTCAGCGAAGCCGCCGGGCTGGACGACGCCAGCGGCCTCACCGCACGCGTGTCGTCGGCGATACAGGCGGCCATTGCGGCCGCCACGCCGCCCGGCAGCTAGCGCGCCCGTGCTACTTGTCCGGCTGGAAGCCGATGTCCCCGTACCAGGCCCGCGCCGTGGTGCCGGTATTGTCGGTATCGGTCAGGATGCCGTAGCCGGTGAGCTTGCCGGGCGCCTCGTGGAACACCTTCTGGAAATCGCTGACCACGTTGCGGCGCAGGCTCTGCCATTTGCCGGCCTCGCTGCCCACCACGATCATCTGCACGCGGCTGGTATGCGGATTGGCGATGATGGTGCCCACCGGTGCGCTATTGGTCCAGATATACATCAGCGTGGCATAGGGCAGCTTCTCGCCTGCCGCGCTGGCGGCCAGCGCCTCGGCGCGGTCGCCGACCGACAGGTTGCTGCTGCGGCCGTCGAAGAAGAACACCAGGCGGGCCGGCGCATCCTCCTTGGCGCCCACGCTGTTGTCGGCCCCCGGAATGGGCGCCGCCACCTTCCAGCGCCATTCCACCACCGGCGTCCGCGACAGATCGACATCGCCTTCATGCACCAGGCCCGACGCGGCGCCATCGGCATCGGCCTGCAGCACCGTGGTACCGTTCGAGGCCACCAGCGTATAACGGGTGAGCTTCTTGCCGGACACCACGGGGCGGTTTTGCCAGCCGTCGGGCAGCGGGCCGCCGGGCTTGCCGGCCGAGAACAACCCGCCGGGACCGTCCGCCAGGGCCGGCAGGGCGGCGCAGCACAGCAGAACGGACAGCAGGACAGCAATGGGGGGGCGCACCATGGGGACTGCCTTCGTGATCGGGGTGAAAGGGGCTCGCGGGAGCTTCGCGGATTCCAGATTATTTTAGGTAGCGGCCCGGGAACGTGCCGTGAGCCGGCGGCTGATTGCGCGATCGGACGCGCGCTGACACACCCTGGCGACGGGAAACCAAAGGGAAATGCGGGAATGGGACTGCTGATCGAAGCCATCGGCTGGCTGTTCATGGAACTGATCTTCTACGGCGTGTTCTATGCCATCGGCTGGGTCGTGCTGATGACCGTGACCGTCGGACGCTATCCGGGCAGCTGGCGTGGCCCCGACAGCTATCACGATGCCGAGTGGACGGCCCTTGCTGGATTTATCGCCACGGTCATCGTCGTGGTCATTGTTGTGAAATCGCTTTGAAGATCACTTTTACCTTGCGCCCTCCTGCCCTGCCCATGTTCCGCCCCCTCGTCGCAGCAGCCATGGCCGCCGCCGCGCTGGCCCTGTCGGGCTGCGCGCTGGGGTCGGTGACCCCGCTACCACCCGACACCGCCGCCGGCCTGGCGCCGGTGCGCTTCCTGCTGACGTTCGACGATGGTCCGGACACCGGCCCCTATGGCGGCACGCCGCTGATCCTGAGCCAGCTGGCCGACAATCCGGTGACGCCGGGCGTCAAGGCGATCTTCTTTGTCCAGACCGAGCATCCGCGTCGCGGCGGCGGGCCCGAGGGCCGCGCACAGATGCACGAAACCTGTGCGCAGGGTCAGTTGATGGCCGTCCACAGCGGCATGGCCGGCGGCCACATTCCCCACACGAAGCTGGCGCCCGATGTCCTGGCAGCATCGCTGCGGCGCGGCCAGGCCGACATTGCAGCCCAGTGCGGCCAGGCGCTTGCCGTGGTGCGGCCGCCCGACTGGGCGTACAGCGCCGGCACACAGGCCGTGTACGCCCAGGCGGGGCTGGGCATGCTGATGGCCGACGCCAATGCGCGTGACGGCAAGATCTATGGCTGGACCATCAGCCTGCGCCGACGCCCGCACATGCGCCACGAACTGGAGCACGTCGGACAGGCGATGGTGGCGCACCGGCTGCCGGCCGTGGACGGCGTGACGCCAGTGATCGTGGCGTTCCACGATCCCAACGGCTTCACCGCATCGCACATGACGGAATACCTGCGCATCCTGGTGGAGACCGCCCGCGACAACGGCTTGCCACTGGCCGACCCACCGTTCTATACCGATACTCAGGCAGCCGCGCGCGCGGCACTGGCACGCGCGGCCGCAGGCGTCTACGCACGCGAAAGCTGGCCCTGATTTCCCGCTATGCCTTATGCGGCATGGGGAAATACGCGCGTGTCGCGGAAGTGCTACGCTTATCGGCCCGTGGTGCCCATACCAGGAGAAACACCGTGCCCCGCAAGACCCCCATCGAACGCTACCGCAACATTGGCATCAGCGCCCACATCGACGCCGGCAAGACGACGACGACGGAGCGCATCCTCTTCTACACCGGCGTGAATCACAAGCTGGGCGAGGTACATGACGGCGCGGCCACCATGGACTGGATGGAGCAGGAGCAGGAGCGCGGCATCACCATCACGTCGGCCGCCACCACGGCGTTCTGGAAAGGGATGGCGGGCAATTATCCCGAGCATCGCATCAATATCATCGACACGCCGGGCCACGTCGACTTCACCATCGAGGTGGAACGCTCGATGCGCGTGCTCGACGGCGCCTGCATGGTCTACGACGCCGTGGGCGGCGTGCAGCCGCAGTCGGAAACCGTCTGGCGCCAGGCCAACAAGTACAACGTGCCGCGCATCGCGTTCGTCAACAAGATGGACCGCGTGGGCGCCGACTTCCTGCGCGTGCGCGAACAGATCCTGAGCCGTCTCAAAGGCAATCCCGTGCCGATCCAGATTCCGATCGGCGCCGAGGACAACTTCCGCGGCGTGGTCGACCTGGTCAAGATGCAGGCCATCGTCTGGGACGATGCCAGCCAGGGCGTGCGCTTCGAATACACCGACATTCCGGCCGACCTGAAGGACATGGCCCAGGAATGGCACGACAAGATGATCGAGGCCGCCGCCGAGGCCAGCGAGGAACTGCTGGAGAAATATCTGAGTGGCGAGGTGCTGAGCGAGGACGAGATCAAGGCCGCGCTGCGCAAGCGCACCGTGGCCGGCGAGATCCAGCCGATGCTGTGCGGCAGCGCATTCAAGAACAAGGGCGTACAGGCCATGCTCGACGCCGTGATCGACTACCTGCCGTCGCCGGTGGACGTGCCCGCCATCCTGGGCCACACCGAGGACGACAAGGAAGCGGAACGCCATCCGAGCGACGACGAGCCGTTCTCCGCGCTGGCGTTCAAGATCATGACCGACCCGTTCGTCGGCCAGCTGATCTTCTTCCGCGTGTATTCGGGCGTGGTCAATTCGGGCGACACGGTCTACAACCCGGTGAAGGGCAAGCGCGAACGCCTGGGCCGCATCCTGCAGATGCACGCCAACGTCCGCAACGAGATCAAGGAAGTGCGTGCCGGCGATATCGCCGCGGCCGTGGGCCTGAAGGAAGCCACCACGGGCGACACGCTGTGCGACCCCGACAAGGTCATCATCCTGGAGAGGATGTCGTTCCCGGAACCCGTGATCTCGCAGGCCGTGGAGCCGAAGACCAAGGCCGACCAGGAAAAGATGGGCATCGCGCTGAACCGCCTGGCGCAGGAAGATCCGTCGTTCCGCGTGGCTACCGACGAGGAATCGGGCCAGACCATCATCTCGGGCATGGGCGAACTGCACCTGGAAATCCTGGTGGACCGCATGAAGCGCGAGTTCGGCGTGGAGGCATCGGTCGGCAAGCCGCAGGTGGCCTACCGCGAGACGATCAAGAGCGCGGCCAAGGATGTGGAAGGCAAGTTCGTCAAGCAGTCGGGCGGGCGCGGCCAGTACGGCCACGTGGTGCTGAACGTGGAACCGCTGCCGCAGGGCGGCGGCTACGAGTTCGTCGATGCGATCAAGGGCGGCGTGGTGCCGCGCGAGTTCATCCCGGCGGTGGACAAGGGCATCCGCGAAACGCTGGAGACCGGCGTGCTGGCGGGCTACCCGGTGGTGGACGTCAAGGCGACGCTGGTGTTCGGTTCGTACCACGACGTGGACTCGAACGAAAACGCGTTCCGCATGGCTGGGTCGATGGCCTTCAAGGAAGGCATGCGCCGCGCCAAGCCGGTGCTGCTGGAACCGATGATGGCCGTCGAGGTGGAGACACCCGAGGAATTCACCGGTAACGTGATGGGCGACCTGTCGTCACGGCGCGGCATCGTGCATGGCATGGAGGACATCGCGGGCGGCGGCGGCAAGATCGTGCGCGCCGAAGTGCCGCTGGCGACGATGTTCGGCTATTCCACGTCGCTGCGTTCGTTGACGCAAGGCCGTGCCACGTTCACGATGGAATTCAAGCACTATGCGGAAGCCCCGGCCAATGTGGCCGAGGCCGTGATCAGTTCACGCAAGACCTGAGCTGCCCCGGGCCTCCGGGCCTGACGGCAGCGCGGCGCGCCGGCCCGCTGGCGCGCCGCCGATGTACCCCGGTTCGTCACATGACGGTGGCACGATGGTCCACCGGTCCCTCTTCGCAATGGAAGGAGCGCTTCATGATGGCTTTTCTCGGTACGGTATTCGTTGGCCTGATCGTCGGACTGATTGCGCGGGCCATCAAGCCCGGCGACGACAAGATGGGCTGGATCATGACCATCGTCCTCGGCGTGCTGGGCGCCCTGCTGGCCGGCTATGTGGGACGTGCGATGGGTTTCTACCGCGCGGGCGAGCCGGTAGGCTGGATCGCCTCGATCATCGGCGCCATTGCCCTGCTATTTATTTACGACGCGGTCCGCCGCAAGCACTAGGTTCGCCGGCGCCGGGTCATCGGCCGGCGGCTCCACGAGGGCCGTCGATGGCTGGATCGTCATCGTGCTGGTGTCCTGGCAGCGCAGCAGCGTGGCATCGCTGCCCGGCGCGGCCATGGCCGTGATCTGCGGGGCCAGCGCCCGCAGCACCCGCACCGCCAGCGCGCTGGTGAACGAGTAACGCGCCGCGTACGGCTCGCGCACGTGCAGCGTGACCGTACCAAAATAACGGTTGCCCACCAGGAAGACGAACGTCGCCGAGCGGTTCACCGTGCGCGACGAGATCACGCGTCCGCCCGGCCCGTAGGTCTGGAAGACCTGCTCGCCCGTGCCGGTCTTGCCGGCAATCTGCAGCGGCGCCCCCTGCGGCTGGCCCTTGCGGTTCAGCGGCACGAATGCGCCGTTGATCGACTTGGCCGTACCCCGCTCCACCACATCCACCATCGACTGCCGCACCAGCACCGCGATTTCAGGCGCGATAAGCGGCTTGCCGGGGCTGGGCTGCAGGCTGTACGTGGTGGCATACGGCGTGGCCGTTGCGAACGCAAACATGCGCACCGTGGACGGCTGTGCATCCACGCCATTGTTCAGGATGATGCCGGCCAGTTCGGCCAGTGCCGACGGCCGGTCGCCCGACGCACCGATCGAGGTGGCGTACGACGGCGTCAGCGAATCGAACGGATACCCCAGCCGCTGCCAGCGCCTGGCAATCTTCTCGAAGGCCTCGCGTTCCAGCAGCGTGCGGATGCGGCCGTCCTGACCCAGCTTGCTGCGCGTCTTGAACAGCCACACATACACCGCCTGCCGTTCGGACGTGCTCTGCTGCAGCACATCCTTCAGCGGGGCGTCGGGATGGGTGCCCAGGTATTCCACCATCCAGAGCTCAAGCGGATGGATCCGCGACAGGTAGCCACGGTCGTTGAGGTTGAACTTGTCGTGGCCGTACTTGGCGTAGAGCTTCTCCAGGTCATCGTCATCGAGCTTCTGCTTGGGCATCCACTGCCGCAGCGTGCGGGCAAAGGTCTCGTAGTCGGTATTGGGTCGTGCGCTCAGCAACGCCACCGACAGCCGCACCGCGCCCAGATGCGGCGTGGGCTGCTTCACGCGGCCAAGCAGCACTTGCAGCCGCTCGTCGTTGGTCTTGCCACGATAGCGCTGCCAGAAATTCACCATGAAGGCGCTGCCTTCCTCGTCGGCGAAGCGCTCCAGGTACGGGCGGCGGCCCGGGTCGTTGCGATCCTCGATCAGCGAGCCGGCCTCCGGATGCGCCAGGAAGACCTCGTAGCGCACGATATCGCGCATCATGCGGATGAACACGAGGTTGACCGAATGCTGGAACCCGACGCGCACGGTCATCTGCCGCTCGCCTTCCCACTTCTCGAAATTCGTGAAGCTCTGCATGCCGCCGCCGGTGTAGAACGCTTCGCCGGGATTGCCCGAGTACTTGCGCTCCATCGCGGCGTCCAGCATGGCGGCCCGTTCGCGATCCGCCGGCTTGGCCTTGATCAGGTAGTCGACGGCCCAGCGCGTCAGCGTATCCTGGCGCGGTACCTGCACCGCCTTCAGCTCGGCCACGCTCATGTCCGCATAGCGGTCATGCAGTTCGTTGATGATTTCCAGATACGTCACCAGCGTACGCAGCTTGGCGGTGGACCCCAGGTTCAGCCGCGCACCGGCATTGATATCGAACGGCTGGTCGACATTGTCGGTCTGCACCCGCACGACGGCTGCGTTGCCCACCCGCTCGAACAGCGTGAAGCTGGCCACGAGCCGCGACGGGTCGTCGCGTTCCTGAAGCAGGTTCTTGCCGTACAGCCCCATTTCGTGGGCGCCGTCCTTGGTGCCCACGCGCAGCAGGGTTTCGGTGACCTTGCGCTGGGCCTCGCGGTTGATGGTGCTGTCGACGGTCAGGTCGAGCCGGTCGAGGTCGTAGCGGCTATCCACATGCAGCATGTGCTGCACGTCGTTGCGCACCTGGTTGATGGCCTTGCGCGTGACCCAGGGATCGGGCACGGGCCGCTGCGGCGGCGCCGACTTGTCCAGCGACTGCGCCAGCGCTGCGTCGCGCAGCTCCGGCGTGATGGCGTTGGCCGATGCCAGCAGGCGCAGGTAGCTGCCCGTCAGCGCGTCCAGGTTGGTATCGTCCCGCCGCAGGTGGTAGGACGGCCGCCGCTGCGAAATGATCAGCGACAGCACCCGCTTGTACACCTGCGCCGCGCGTGGCGACGGGCTGCGCGGATCCATCTCGCGCAGCAACTGGTTGGCTTCGGAGAAGTCCTCGCCATACCAGACGAACAGCGCGTCGCCGACGCCCTCGATTTCGCCGTGGCCCGAACGCGCCGACAGCGGCACCGTGTTGACGTAGTCAACCACGATGTTCTCGCGCGCCCGCTGCGTGTCCGGCCCGTCGTGGTAGGCGCGCAGTGAAGCGGAGGTCATCTGCCGCAGCTTGTCGGCGATCGACTGCGTCTTGCCTTCGGGCGAATGCCGGTATTTCTCGATCTGGGTAGCCAGCGTGCTGCCGCCGGGCTGGCGGTGGTTGCGGTCCACCAGGCGGATGCCCTGGTCCATCACCGCACGCGAGAACCGGCGCCAGTCCAGCGCCGGGTTCATCATCGGGTATTCGGGATTGAGCAGGTTCTGGTTTTCGACAAACAGCAGCGACGTGACCAGCATCTTCGGAATCGAATCGAAATTCTCGTATTGCCGCTGCGGATAGCGGTCATACGACATCGTCAGCGCGTTGCAGTCGCGAATCAGCAACCCCGCCTGGGTCTTTTCCCGGTAGGGCGGGAAAATGCCCTGGTCCATCAGCCGGACCATGTCATATGACATACGCGATTGCGATGTCGTGACATAGCCCTCTCGAAGTAGTCGTTCGCCGAATTCGCCAAGGCGTTCGTAGCCAAGGCGCAGATCGTAGGGTCCGGAGTGCGGATAGCGGATGCTGTCGCTCGGCCCGGGCAGAATTTCGTAGGTCAATGACTTGCCCAGCCGGCTCATGTAGCGAGCTTGCCATTGAGAGGTCTGAGCCTCGTTGGTGACGAGGCTCACGACAATGTACGCGCCGCCGCATACGGCGACTGCCATCCCTGCAAGGATCCAGCCACGACGTGACACGTTTCGCATCCGGTTGCGCCGGGCCCGCCGTTTCGGCAGGCGTCGCCGGCTCAAAGCCTGCGCCAAATGGCCTTCATTTGAAGGCCATCGCGTGTATTTATATTACGCGTATCGGCTGCGGAATGTGCGACGGAAGTTCGCGCCCGCACGTATTCAAACGCATCGGCGTGCGTGTCGCGCAACAGGCAGCTTGGGCATCACACCCGCGTGCATTTCAGGGGGCGATGCCGGCTGCCTTTGTCGTTTTTGCGCGAAGGGGTGCGCTCAGGCCGCGGTGACGGGGCGTCCGCCGAACGGATAGTTCGGATCGTTGTAGCCATGGGTGGACGCATGGCCGCGCGGCACGAGGTCGTCGATCATCGACTCTTCCTGCGCCGAGATGGCCGCACCCACTGCACCAAAATAGTCCTCGAACTGCGCCAGCGTACGCGGGCCGGCGATCACCGAGCTGATGATCGGATTCGCCAGCACCCAGGCGGTGGCAAACTGGCCCGGGGTCAGGCCGCGGCCTTCGGCATGCGCCTTCAGCGTCTGCGCGATGACCAGCGACTCTTCGCGGAATTCGGTTTCCATCATGCGGCGGTCGGCACGGCCGGCGCGCGAGTCTGCCTGCGGTGCCTGGCCCGGCAGGTACTTGCCGGTCAGCACGCCCCGCGCGATCGGGCTGTAGGGCACCACGCCCAGGCCGAAATGCTGGCATGCCGGCAGGATTTCCACCTCGGGCATGCGGTTCAGCAGGTTGTAATACGGCTGGCATGCCACCGGACGTGGCACGCCCAGCTTGTCGCACAGCGCGGCAATCTCGGCGATACGCCATCCGCGGAAGTTCGACACGGCCCAGTAGCGGATCTTGCCGGCGCGGATCAGGTCGCCCATCACGCGTACCGGCTCTTCCAGGTTCGCGCCGGCAAAGTCGCGATGCAGGTAGAGGATATCGATAAAGTCGGTGTCCAGGCGGCGCAGGCTTTCTTCCACCTCGCGGACGATCCAGGTGCGCGAGTAGTTCTGCTGGTTCGGGCCGCTGCCCATCGGGTTGCCAAGCTTGGTTGCCAGCACCCAGTCGTGGCGCTGCGACTGCAGCAGGCGGCCCACCATCGATTCGGACGCGCCCTTGGTGTACACGTCGGCCGTATCGATGAAGTTGACGCCATGCGCACGGGCGCTGGCGACGATGCGTCCCGCTTCGGCTTCATCGGTCTGGTCGCCGAACATCATCGTGCCAAGGCACAGGGTGGAGACGTTCAGGTTGCTGGCGCCCAGGCGGCGGTATTGCATGGTGAAATCTGGCATGACGAGGTTCCCCGATTAGCGAAGCCGAAGCAGAAAAGGCAAGCGGCCCTGATGACCATCAGGGCCGGCATCGCGCATTGTGCCGTGTTGCGGCGTGGCTTGCAGCGCCTCTCTCGTTTGTCTGCTATGTATCAGCCGGGACAAAGCCGGGCAGCGCCGGCAGGCGGTCGGCCAGGAACGCCAGCAGTGCGCGCGTGCGGGTCGGCTGGTAGCGACGCGACGGGTAGACCACGAATGCCTCCTGCGACGGCCCGTGCCAGCCCGGCAGCACAGGCACCAGATCGCCACGGTCGAGCAGGTCCCGCACCAGCCAGGCCGGTGTCAAACCCAGCCCCGCACCAGCCAAAAAGCTTTCGCGCATTGCCAGCGAGTTGTTGACGCGATACCGGCACGGCGCGTCGACGCTGGCGCTACGGCCGCGTGCGTCGGTCAGCACGATCTCGTCGCCGGCCGCCAGCCACGTGAAGCGCAGCAACTGGTGGTCGGCCAGGTCGGCCGGCTGCCGCACCGGTGGGTGACCGGCGAGATAGCCGGGTGCGGCCACCAGCATGCGTGGCGAAACGGCGAGGCGCCGCGCCACCACATTAGGCGGCAGCGACGCGCCGAGGCGCAGCGCCACGTCGACGCCGGCTTCCACCAGATCGACAAAGCGGTCATCGAAACGCAGGTCGACATCGACATCGGGAAAGGCCTGCAGAAATTCCAGCATCAGCGCGTTGAGCCGCAGCACGCCAAGGCTGACCGGCGCACTGACGATGACCCGGCCGGATGGATGATCCGCCAGACCGCGTGCCTCGCCCACGGCTTCGCCATAGGCATCGAGCACGGTCAGCGCGCGCGCGTAGAAACGGCGGCCGGCTTCGGTGGGCGTCAGCCGCGTGGTCGTGCGCTCCATCAGGCGGGCACCGAGTTCAGTTTCCAGTGCGGCCACGGTCTTGCTGACAGTGGGCTGCGACGTGCCGAGTTCACGCGCCACCGCCGACAGGCTACCCAGTTCCATCGCCCGTACGAACACGCGCATTGCCTTAAGGGTATCCATGGTCACTCATTCGAAAATGGCATAAGCGATATGCCATTCTGCCAGCTACCCGTGCATTTCGGAATGAACGACATTGAGGCCACCATCATTTCAGGAGTTACCGATGTTCCCGATGTCATGGATGCGCACACTGGCGCTGTCCGGCAGCCTGCTTTCCGGTGCGGGGCTGGCCGGGCAGGCCACCATCCCGGCCACCCACGCCGCCACCGACGCCACCTTCTGGACCACAACCTGGACAGCCAGCCAGCAACCGGTCTGGGCCTCCGGCGCCCTGCCGCTGCCCACCGGATTGCCCGAAGTCATCAGCGACGCCACGGTGTTGCAGCGCGTGCGCATCAGCGTGGGCGGCCGGCGCGTTCGGCTGGTGCTGTCAAACCAGTATGGCAAGCAGGCCATCCATATTGGCGCAGCCGGCATCCACGGCCTGGCGGGCAGTACCGGGCGCCCAGTCACGTTTGCGGGTCACGCGACGGTGACCGTGGCGGCCGGCGCCACGGTGACGAGCGATCCGGTGGACCTCGACACGCCGGCGCTGGATACACTGGCCGTCAGTCTCTATTTGCCCGTCCCCACGATGCTGACGTCGTTCCACTGGGATGGCCGGCAGACGGCGTATATCGCGCCGGGGGATCAGGTCGATCACGTCGATCAGCTCGCCCGGGTCGACCAGGAAAGCCGGCCGACGTTGCAACGGGCCCGGGCGTTCCAGGCCCGCGTCCTGCTGGCGGCCATCGACGTCGAGACGCCTGCGCCCTGTCCCACCGTCGTAGCCATCGGGGATTCGATCACCGAAGGCAATGGCGCGACACTCGATGCCGACCGCCGATGGCCCGATCAACTGGCGAATCGGCTAGCTCACCAACATATCGCCGTGCTCAATGCCGGCATTTCGGGCGGCCAGCTGCTGCGCGACGGCATGGGCGAATCGGGCCTTGCCCGCTTTGGACATGACGTTCTTGCCGTGCCGCAGGTGCGCAGCGTGGTGCTGGCCCTGGGCATCAACGATATCGGCTGGCCCGGATCGACATTTGCACCCGGCCGCGAACTGCCAACCGTGGACGAACTGGCACACGGCTACCGGAAACTGGTCGCGCAGGCCCACGCCCGCGGCGTGCGCGTCATCGGCGCCACCATCACGCCCTTCGCGGGTGCGCTCGACGGCAGCCCGATCCATGGCTATGCGTCGCCAGAGAAAGAGGCGCTGCGGCAGCGCATGAATCATTGGATCCGAACCAGCGGCGCGTTCGATGCGGTAGCCGATTTCGACGCCGCCGTGCGCGACCCGGCCCACCCCGACCGCCTGCTGCCGGCGTTCGACAGCGGCGACCATCTGCACCCTGGCGACCGGGGCTACGCCGCCATGGCGGCAGCCATCGATGCCGCACAGTTGTTCTGAGCCATAAAAAAACCGGCACGATCGCTCGTGCCGGTTTCTTGTTTCAGCGTGCCTTGCAGGCGGCTGCGAATGCTCAGTCTTCGAGCTTGGGCAGCGCCGCGCTGGTCTGCGACGACAGCAGGCCGGTCTTGGCATACGTCTGCAGCTTCTCGCGCGTGTCGACGATGTCGAGCGTACGCATCGTCAGCTGGCCGATACGGTCCAGCGGCGTGAACATCGACTCACCCTTTTCCATCGTCAGGCGCTCGGGCTTGTACGTCAGGTTCGGCGAGGTGGTGTTCAGGATCGAGTAGTCGTTGCCGCGACGCAGTTCGATGGTCACTTCGCCGGTGATGGCGCCCGCCACCCAGCGCTGGGCGGTTTCGCGCAGCATGATGGCCTGCGGGTCGAACCAGCGGCCCTGGTACAGCAGGCGGCCCAGGCGGCGGCCGTTGTCGCGGTACTGCTCGATGGTGTCTTCGTTGTGAATGCCGGTGATCAGGCGCTCGTAGGCGATGAACAGCAGCGCCAGGCCCGGGGCTTCGTAGATGCCACGGCTCTTGGCCTCGATGATGCGGTTCTCGATCTGGTCGCTCATGCCCAGGCCGTGACGGCCACCAATGACATTGGCTTCCATGAACAGGTCCACGGCGTTGGCGAACGTCTTGCCGTTCAGCGCCACCGGCTGGCCTTCCTCGAAGCGCACGGTCACTTCCTCGCGCTTCACTTCGACTTCATCGCGCCAGAACTGCACGCCCATGATCGGCTGGACGATGCGGATGCCCGAGTCCAGGTGCTCGAGGTCCTTGGCCTCGTGCGTGGCGCCGAGCATGTTCGAATCGGTCGAGTAGGCCTTTTCGGCCGACATCTTGTAGGCATGGCCGTGCTGGCGCATGAACTCCGACATTTCGGCACGGCCGCCCAGTTCGTCGATGAACTGCTGGTCCAGCCACGGCTTGTAGATCTGCAGACCCGGGTTGGTCAGCAGGCCGTAGCGGTAGAAGCGCTCGATGTCGTTGCCCTTGAACGTGCTGCCGTCGCCCCAGATGTTGACGCCGTCTTCCTTCATCGCGGCCACCAGCATCGTGCCGGTCACGGCACGGCCGATCGGCGTGGTGTTGAAGTACGTCACGCCGGCGGTGGAGATATGGAACGCACCGCATTGCAGCGCGGCGATGCCTTCGGCCACCAGCTGGGCGCGGCAGTCCACCAGGCGGGCGGCTTCGGCGCCGTAGGCCATGGCACGGCGCGGGATGTCGTCGTAGTCCGGCTCGTCCGGCTGGCCCAGGTTGGCGGTGTAGGCGTAGGGAATGGCGCCCTTCTGACGCATCCAGAGGAGCGCGGCGCTGGTGTCCAGGCCGCCCGAGAATGCGATACCGACGCGCTGGCCGGAAGGAATGTGCTGCAGGATGGTAGTCATCGCCAGAAAACCAGGTGAATTTGTCGGCTCTTGGGGCGCCCCCGCACGATCAGGCCGTGCGGCGAGCCGGTCCGGCGCCCGAAACTCGTAACCGTGAATTGTGACATGGCACGGCGTCAGCGCCAAACGCGGGGCCGCCGAAAATAAATGTGGACATCGTACAGACCGTCGACTAGTCTATTGTGGACGGCGTACACAAACGCCGCTTCCGCACAACGCCCGGGGCTGCCGGGCCCAACCCAGCAGGAGATGTCGATGTCTTCGAAAGTCCAGTCGTATCTGTTTTTCGATGGTCGCGCAGAGGAAGCGGCCGAGTTCTACAAGACCGCCGTTGGCGCCAAGGTGGAAGGGTTGATGCGTTTCAAGGATGCCCCGCCCGATGCGGGCCCCGGCTGTGGGCCGGCCCCCGGCAGCGGCGACAAGGTCATGCACATGGCCCTGCAGATTGGCGACACCACGATCATGGGGTCTGACGGCGAGAACAAGGGCCAGGCCGAATTCAAGGGTTTTGCGCTGTCGATCACGGTGGCGAGCGCGGCTGAAGTCGACAAGACCATCGGCGCGCTGTCGCAGGGCGGCCATGTGGTAATGCCGGCCGCGCCCACGTTCTTCAGCGAACGCTTCGGCATGGTGGCCGACAAGTTCGGCATCACCTGGATGGTGCTGGTGGCGCCCAAGGAATAACGGCCTGGCGTAGCGGATCCATCCGCCTCCGGCTGGGCACGGCGTAGCATCCCCTACAATGCCGCACCCAACCGGAGAATCGCTGATGGAATCCCGCCTGACCGATCTCGAAATCAAGGTCGCCTTCCAGGAGGACCTGATCGAGACGCTCAACCTGACCGTTGCCCGCCAGCAGCAACAGCTCGACCTGCTGCAGGCCCAGTTCCGCGCGCTTTACCAGCAGGTGCGCGCCGCTGCACCTACGGGTGCCGAAGGCAACCCGCAGCACGAGATCCCTCCGCATTACTGACGCCGGCACGGCAAGCCAATGCGGCGCGGAACACATATTTAGGAACGATCGCCGGGATGGCCGGGTCACACTGGCTATCCACCGACAGATCCCCCGCGACCGTCCCGACACATGCCCCTGACCGTCCAGTCCCGCCAATCCCGGCGCCGCCATCTCCGATGGCTGCCGGCCGTGGCTATCGCCGCCTCGACACTTGGCACGGCCCACGCCGGCTACAACGTCTGGACCGGCGAGTACACGTTCACCAAGGCCGAACTGCAAAGCGCCGTGGACAAGAAGTTTCCGACTACGCTGCGTTATGGCGAACTGGTCAGCGTGCAGTTGTCCAATCCGCGGCTGGTGCTCGACGGGGCCACCAACCGCGTGACCACCCAGATGGACGCCGCCATGTCCAACACGATCCTGCCGGCGCCGCCGGTCAACGGCACGATGTCGCTCAACAGCGGCGTGAAGTACGACCCCACACGCCGCGCCGTGCTGCTGGACAACCCCACCGTCCAGGAAGTGCAGGTGCAGGGCATGAGCCAGTACACGCAACAGCTCAACGCCATCGGCGCCGTGGTGGCCGAACAGCTCCTCAAGGACTATCCGCTCTATACGTTCAAGCCCGAGGAACTGCGCTTCAATGGCAAGGACGTGCAGCCGGGCGCCATCACCGTGACGCCCAGCGGCATCAGCGTGAAGGTGGACCTGCGCTAACCCGCCCTAGCGCGCGGGCCGGAACACCAGCGCCAGGCCGGCCGGTATCGCCACCATGCCGACAAGCGCCAGCGGCGCCGGACGGTTGCCGAGGAACAGGTAATCCAGCAGCACGGTAGCCGGCGGCACCAGATAGAACAGGCTGGTAACGTTGACCAGGTTGCCGCGCTGGATCAGCCGGTAGAACAGCAGCGTTGCCAGCACCGAGATCACGATCCCCATCCAGAGCAGCGGCACGAAAAAGCCTGCCACCGGTTCGAAGTGGAACGGCTGGAACGGCAGGCAGGCCAGGCACATCAGCAGCGCCACCGTGTATTGCAGCGGCAGCACCTCCATCGGCGCCTGCTTCACACCCTTTTGCCAGACAGCCCCGGTGGTCATGCACGCCAGTGCGCCCAGCGCGCAAACCCAGCCGCCGGCCGACAGGCGCGCCGCCAGCAGGCTGTCGGCCACGATGGTGACCAGCCCGCCCAGCGCCAGCGCCAGTCCAGCCATCCGCACCAGCGAGACGCGCCGCTCCGACCACAACAGCGTCAGGATCGGCTGCACGCCAAGGACCGTCGCCAGAACGCCCGGCGTCATGCCGTGATCGAGCGCCAGCAGGTAGCAGATCGAATAGCCGCCGATCATCAGCGCGCCCGCCAGGGCCACGTGCCCGCGCGTACCGGCAGCTGGCAGCAGGCGGCGGCGCAGCAGCCCGATCGACGCCAGCACGCCGAGCGCGATGACAAAGCGCAATGTCAGGAAGGCAAAGGGCGAGGCATGCGCCAGGCCCCAGCGGCTGAAGATGGCGCCGCCGCTCCACAGCAGCACGAACAACGGGGTGGCACCATGTGCGGCCAGCAGGCGCGCACGCGTTTGCGTGGCAGCACCTGCCGCCACGGCATTTTTCTGGGAAGTCATTGGTTGGTCCTGTCGAAACCACGCAGGCCCCGGCGCGTGCTTACGCGGCAAGCGTCAGCACGTCATCCGTCAGGAAAGCCGGGGATAAAAAGCGGCGGAAATCAGCCGCGTGGGGGCGCCGTCGGAGGCGCCATGGGCGGCGCGAACGGGGGAGGCGCGACAGGACCGGCACCGAGCAGACCGCGCTCGCGCGCTGGCAGGCCGCAAGGTTCGGCGGCAATGGCAGCAACAGCGATGGGGGCAATGGCTCGGGGCGTCATGGTGTGATCGGTAGATCGGGGGGCCCGCAAGGCAAACGCAAATGCGCGGGCAACCGTCGGATCCTAGCCGTGCCGGCCGGCGGGGTCAACCGGCATCGAGCCCGAGCGACGCGGCCAGCACTGCCAGAGCGGGCCCGATCGGGGCGGAAATCTTGCAGGTCAGCAGCGGATCGGCACGCGTGGTGCCCAGGTTCAGCGCCGCGATCGGCAGGCCACGCTCGGCGGCCCACAGGCAGAAGCGGTAGCCCGAGAACACAGTCAGGGACGAACCGATCACCAGCATGCCATCGGCCCCATCGAGCGCAAGGCGGCCCGCGTCCACGCGCTCACGCGGTACCGATTCGCCAAAGAACACCACATCGGGCTTGAGCACGCCGCCGCAACGCTCGCAGTCGGGCACGGCAAAGTTGTCGAACAGCGGCGACTCCAGGTGCGCATCGCCATCGGCCGCCGGCAGCGCCGAGACATCGCGGAAGTCGGGATTGTGCAGCCAGAGCCAGCGCTGGATATAGGTGCGCGGATACTGCGTGGCGCACGACAGGCACACCACCTGCCCGATGCTGCCGTGCAGCTCGATCACATCGCGGCTGCCGGCGCGCTGGTGCAGGCCATCCACATTCTGGGTCACCAGGCCCGCCACGCGCCCGGCGTCGCCGAGCCGCGCCACCACGCGGTGGCTGATGTTCGGCTGCGCGGCGTCCGCCACGGGCCAGCCCACCATGCTGCGCGCCCAGTAGCGCTGGCGCGCCGGATGCCCGCTCAGGAACGCCGTGATCGTCATCGGCGCAGCGCGCTGCCAGCGCCCCTGTTCATCCCGATAGCCGGGAATGCCGGAATCGGTGCTGATACCGGCGCCGGTCAGCACGAACAGCCGCGGATGTCGTTCGACATGGTCGAGCAGTGCCGCGCCGGGGCTGTTGCGATCGTCGGGACCGTCGCGGTCTGCGGCGTGGCTCACGGATCCACCTTGACGCGCCCGACCTGGCGCGCTTCCCAGGCCTTCAGCTCCTGGCGATAGCGGTCCATCTCGTCGTTGTAGAAGTCGAACACGCACGGATCGCAGCCGCTCTGGCAGCACTCGTTGTCGCCGGGGCGCTCGGGCGGATGCGGCTTGGGATCATCGGGCGGCGGGAAGGACTCGGCAGCGGACACGGCTGTGCAGTGGAAGATCAAAACGGCGCCAGTATATGACGCCTGCCCGATCAGGGTCTTTGGTCCAATGCATGCGAAGGCAATCCCTGATATGCAGGAAACCGGGGCGATATTGAATTGTTTCGACAAGGCTGTGCCGGGCTGGACGCTGCTGATAGTGTTGTGGCGCCGAACCGGTACACGGCGGACTGCCTATTGCCATGGTCACTGCCACGCGCGTCACTTCCGCATTGCATCGGTCCGCCGCAGGCCTGGCGGCAATGCTGGCCTGCGCCGCCGCCATCGCGGCCGAAGCGGGCCGCCAGGTATTGCCGCCGCCCAACCCTGCCCCTACCGCCCCGCCGGTACTTGCACCCGCCACGCCCGGCAAGCCCGTTGCCGGCCCGGCGCTGCGGCCACATCCGGACGGCCGCCCGCGCATCTGCCTGGTGCTCTCGGGCGGCGGTGCGCGCGGCGCGGCGCATATCGGCGTACTGAAGGTGCTGGAATCGCTACGCGTGCCGGTGGACTGCATCGCCGGCACCAGCATGGGATCGCTGGTCGGCGGCGCGTACGCCACGGGCATGAGCACGGCCGATATGGAAAAGCTGGTTGGCGGCCTGTCGACCGACGCGCTGTTCAAGGAACGGCCACCGCGCCAGGACCTGGCCATCCGCCGCAAGATCGAGGATCACACCAACCTGGTGACGCCCGAGATCGGGGTGCGGTCAGACGGGCTGCTGCTGCCGAAGGGCGCGGTATCTGGCGTGCAACTCGAAACCGTGCTGCGCCAGCTGGCGAATGCGCCCGGCTATCGCAATTTCGACTCGCTGCCGATTCCCTACCGCGCCGTGGCCACCGACCTGGTAGCTGGTACGCCCGTGGTCTTCAGCGAGGGCGAACTCGCCAATGTCATGCGCGCCAGCATGTCGGTGCCCGGCGCGGTGGCGCCCACCGAGTACGAAGGCAAGCTGCTGGTCGATGGCGGGCTGACCGACAACCTGCCCGTGGATGTGGCGCGGGCCATGGGCGCCGACATCATCATCGCCGTGAACCTGGGCACGCCGCTGATGAAGCGCGAGGAATTGACCTCGCTGATCGGCGTGACCGGGCAGATGCTCAATATCCTGACCGAACAGAACGTGCGCACGTCGCTGGCGTCGCTGAAGCCGACCGACATCCTGATCGAACCCGCCCTGGGCGATTTCTCGGCCGGCGACTTCAATCACCTGCCCAAGACCATTCCGATTGGCGAAGCCGCCGCGCAGCGCGTTGCCGACCGCCTGTCCGCGCTGTCGCTGCCGGAAGACCAGTACGCCGCCCTGCGCGTCGCGCAGCGGGCGCTGCCCCCGCCCGATCTGCGGCCGGTCGACGAAATCCGCTTCGCGCCGCTGGAGCGTGTCAACCCGGCCTTTGCGTCCGCCACGATGGAAACCCGCCCGGGCGAGCCGATCTCGCAGGCCACGCTGGACCGCGACATGCGGCGCCTGTTCGGCACGGGCGATTTCGAGCATGTGAACTACCGCTTCCTGGAAGAACCGGGCAAGCGGGTGCTGAACGTGGAGGCCATCGAAAAGAGCTACGGGCCCGACTACCTTCGCTTCGGGCTGGGCCTGAGCTCGGACTTCCGTGGCAATGCCTACTTCAACCTGCTCGCCAGCTACCGCCGCACCTGGCTGAATTCGCTGGGCGCGGAATGGCGCAATGACGTGCAGGTGGGCCAGACGTCGAGCCTGGTCAGCGAGTTCTACCAGCCGCTCGATACGCGCCAGCAGTTCTTCGTGGCGCCGCGCATCGAGCTTGAACGCCGGCCCGTGAACGTCTACAGCGGCGACAGCAAGGTGGCCGAATACGACCTGCGCCGCACCGATATCGCGTTCGACGTGGGCAGCCAGTTCACCAAGTACGGCGAGGCACGGCTCGGCGTGCTGATCGGGCACCAGAACGTGTCGCTGTCCACCGGCCCCGAATCGCTCGCGCCAACCTCCGGCAGCGACGTGCAGCGGCGGGCCATCACCGGCCGGCTGCTGTTCGACCAGCTCGACAGCATCAACTTTCCGCGTTTTGGCTATGGCGGTTCGGTCAACGTGTTTTCGTCGCAGGCCGGCATGGGGGCGACCGATACCTATACGAAGGGCGAACTGACGGCAACGGGCGCGTATTCGTTCGGCAACAGCACGGTGAACCTGGGCATCCGCGCCGGCAGCAACATCGGCGGACCGGGACTGCCCCGCTACGACCTGTTCCAGTGGGGCGGATTCCTGCAGCAGTCCGGCTACAGCACCGGGCAACTGATCGGCGGCAATATCCAGTTCGCCCGGCTGGTCTACTACAACAAGCTCGTCAAGCAGACGCTGCTGGAAGGTGTCTACGCGGGGGCGTCGCTGGAAGCCGGCCGGGTGGGCGCGCCGCTGGTGGCGGGCAGCCCCACCGGGTTGCTGAAGTCCGGGTCGCTGTTCCTGGGCGTGGACAGCCCGATCGGTCCGCTCTACCTGGCCTACGGTCGGGCATCCGGCGGACACTATGCCTTCTACCTGTTCCTGGGCAAACCGTAGGCGAATGCGCCACAAAGTGCGGCACGCCAGACCCCCACGTTAGTTGTATGTAATGTCTCTGTGCGGCTCTCTATACTCGACGATGTCGGTTGGACCCCCGTCCTCCTGACACCCCCTTCCCCGGTCGCCGCCCCAATCGGCGACATTTTTTTGTCCGGAATTCGGCAATCTACGTGCCGGAGCGTTAAGATGCGCGATTATCGAACAGCGCATCGCCCCCCTGCCATGGACGCCCCCAATCCCATCCACCTCAAGCCAGCCCAGGCCGATACTGTCCGCGCCGCTCATCCGCCGGCCGACATTCTCAACAGCTTTGCCGGGGATCCGAATTTCATGCTGTCGCTGGCGCGCGGCCTGACCGTGCTGGAGGCGTTCTCGGAACGCAAGCGACCGCTCACTATCTCGCAGGTGGCCCAGCGCACGCAGTTGTCGCGTGCATCGGTGCGCCGCTGTCTCTATACGCTGGAGCAGCTGGGCTACGTGAGCCAGCAGGACGGGCACTTTGCCCTGCGGCCGCGCGTGCTGCATCTGGGGCATGCCTATTTCTCGTCGACGTCGCTGGTGTCGTCGGCGCAGCCCATCCTGGACACGCTGAGCGCGCGGGTTCACGAGACGTCGGCGCTGGCCATCCTCGATGGCATCGACATCCTGTACCTGGTGCGTTCCGAGGTGCATCGCGTGCTGACCCACGCGCTGGGCATGGGCAGCCGGTTGCCGGCGTATTGCACTTCCACGGGCCGGCTGCTGCTGGCCCACCAGCCGGACGCCGTGCTCGAAGCGTTCTTCGAACATGCCGAACTGCGCCCGCGCACGCTGCTGACCAAGGTCTCGCGTCCGGAACTGGAAGCGGCGTTCCAGCGCGCACGCGAACTGGACTATGTGCTGATCGACGAGGAACTGGAGCCGGGCCTTCGGGCGATTGCCGTGCCGGTGCGCGCCCAGACGGGCATGGTGGTGGCGGCCATCAGCGTGAGCGTGAAGGCCAACAAGGTTTCGGAATCCGAAATGATCGCGCGGCTGCTCGGCCCCATGCGCGAGGCGGCAGCCGCGATCGGCAAGCTGGTGGGAAGCTGACCCGCTGGAGGGCGGAGCCGGGGCTCAGCCCCGGTGCGCCAGTTCCAGCTGGAACACCAGGCGCTGCAGGAAGTTTTCCATGCGCCCATCCGGATTCAGGAACGCGCAGCCGTAGTGGTGGACGGTGTTGTCGTCAAACCCGACCAGCCAGTGGCCCACTACCTGCATGTCCAGCTCCAGGCGGCCCAGCTCGCCGAAATCGAGGCGGCACTTCTTGATGACCGTGCCCACCGGCAACTGGTCGGCGCCCACCTGGCGCGAGCGCAGACCCACGCCCGACAGCGAAAGGTCGGCAATATCGAGCTGCAGCGTGGACTTGTCGACCGAATCCGGCAGCACGATCTCGCAGCGATAGCCCTTGGTCAGCAGCGTACGGGCGCGGAAGTGGCGGCGGCGCTGGAAGTGGTAGAGCTTTTCGGGGAAGTCGGCGATAAAGGCCGGGCCACCTTCGAAACGCGTGGCACCGGGCGTGCCCACCATGAAGTTCACCGGCACACCACGCAGCAGGCCCGAAAAGGCGTTCTTCTCCGAACCCATCAGCGCCTGGCGCTCGGCATCGGCACGGCACCAGTCGAAAATGAACGTCTTGTTGGCCGGGTCGACGTGCAGGATCGACGTCACGATCTCCGAGCCATTGCGCGAGCGCACGTTCAGCAGGCACTTCTGCCAGGCCATGTCGCGCAGCACCGTACCGATCTGCGAGCTGTGCGTCAGCCGGTAGCGTTCATCCGACTGCGCAGAGTCCCGCTCGTCGGACTCGCCCTCGAACTGGGACAAGGATTGGCCTGCCTGCGGCCCGCGGGGATCTTGAAGACTCATGGAATACGCTACTTCTAATAGTGGTTGCGCCGCGGGTCGCCAGGGCGGGCGGGCAATGGATCTGTCAGCGCGCGGCGCGACAGCCGCCGCATGGTAAGCGCGCCACCTTAGCGACGCAAGCATATGCCATGGCCTTCGGCAAAATACGACGTAACTTTAGAAACCGACTTCGGTGGGGTAGCTTCCGCTGCGCTTTCCGCGGCGCTCCGTTACCCGATGGACGTGTCCGCCATGGCAGGTGCCGACCCAGGTATCGGCCGCCCCAGTTCGGCGCGCAACCACTGCAATAGCGCCTCTCGGCGCGGATCCCTGGCAAACGGCACCGGCGATATGAGGTGATACGCCGAGCCATCGGGCACAAACCCGCATGGCGCGGTCAGCCGGCCATCGGCCAGTTCGTCGGCAGCCATCCATTCGGACGCGACGGCCCAGCCCAGGCCGGCGCCCGCAGCCTGCAGACTCAGGTAGAAGTGTTCGTACCAGGCGTCGCGCTGTCCGGCCTGGCCACCTTTCGCGCCTTCCTCGCTGCCGGGCTGCGCCACCCCGGCGCTGCGGGCCCAGCGCTGCCAGGCGTCGGGGCGCGTGCGGGTATGCAGCCGCACTGCGTCGGCCAGCGCGACCGATGCCTGATCGGGCCGACAGACCGGCCCCACGCGCTCGGGCGCCAGTTCGCTGGCATGCCAGCGCGGGTCGAACGCGAAATCGTTTCGCCGCAGCGCAACATCGATGCCCTGGGCGGCAAAGTCCACCGGACCGCCGGCCGCCATCAGATGCAGCGGGATGTCCGGATGGACGGCCGAAAACCGGCTGAGCCGTGGAATCAGCCAGCGCATGGCAATGGTGGGTTCGCACGACAGCACCAGCGCCGCATTCGGGGCCGGCGCGCGGATCCGCTCGGCCGCCGCCGCCAGCAGATCCATCGATTGCGTGGCCGCAGCATGCAGGGTCTGGCCGGCTTCGGTCAGAAAGACCGCCCGGTTGCGCCGCTCGAACAGCGGCACGCCCAGCGCATCTTCCAGCTGCCGGATCTGGCGGCTGATCGCGCCGTGCGTCAGGTGCAGTTCGTCAGCGGCGCGGGCGAAATTCTGGTGCCTTGCCGCCGCCTCGAAAAAGCGGATCCAGCCCAGCCAGTGCATCGAAGCCATGCAATCAGTCAGTTTTTCTCACGGAATTACGCCAGTATAAATCGCTTTCCGTACCCATTTCTGCGAGACAAAATGGCGCCTGCCAGGCATCGCCGGCCGCCGCCTTCCACAATGAAAACTGACCATAAATGACTCCGCTTGCCGAACTTGCCGCCGTTGCCACGATCACCATCCTTGCCGTTATCAGCCCGGGGCCCGATTTCGCCATGGTCACCCGCAACAGCTACCTGTTCGGGCGGCGCACCGGGCTGCTGTGCGCGCTGGGCATCGCCATGGGGGTGCAGGTGCATGTGGCCTATACGATGTTCGGGGTGTCGCTGCTGATTGCCCATGCCCATGGGGTGCTGTCGGTCATCAAGCTGCTGGGCGCGGGATATCTGGTATGGATCGGCATCCAGACCCTGCGCAACCGCAAGGCCGTGACCGTTGACACCACGGCCGCACCAGCCATTTCCGGCGCGGCGGCCTGCCGCATGGGCTTTCTGACCAACGCGCTGAACCCGAAGACCACCCTGTTCGTGGTCAGCACCTACACGCAGGTGGTCAGCCCCCATACGCCGCTGGCGGCGCAGTTCGGCTACGGGTTGTTCATGTCGCTGGCGCACCTGGTGTGGTTCGGCATCGTCGCGTGGTGCTTCGGCTCGCCGGCGTTGCGCACGGCCATGCTGCGGCGCCAGCGGCTGCTGGACCGGGTCATCGGCACCACGCTGTGCGGGCTTGGCGTGGCGCTCGGTGTCAGCAACCTGGGGTAGCTGGCCGATAGGTGTCGCGCACGACGTGCCGCGCGCCTTCCTTGCTCAGGAAACTCTCGTAGAGCAGGAACCGGTCGACGTTCCATGGCGGCGGCGCCAGGTTGCTCAATGCACCAAGCCAGTCGCGCAGCAGCGGCTCGGGTACGCCCGGACGGCTGCGCGCGAGGGTCAGGTGCGGCCGGAAGCGGCGGGGATCGGGCGCGATGCCCTGGGTGTCGAGCACCGCGCTCACGGCATCGAACAGATCCTGCAATGGCGCCGACTCGGCCAGCCCGGCCCACAGGATCGAACCCTGCCGGCCCCGAAAGCGGCCGACGCCACTGACCTGCAGCATCAGGGGTTTGACGTCCACGGCATGCAGCGCCTGTGCGATGCCGGTGGTGGCCGCCACATCGCAATCGCCCAGGAAGCGCAACGTCAAGTGCAGTTGCGCGGCTGGCGTGGGCCGGATATCACGATGGGCGGGCAGGGTTTGCAGCAGCCTGTCCGCCAGCGTGGCCGGCGTGTCGATCGCGATAAATAACCGTGGCACCGTTCAATACAGCGCCAACGCGGCCTGGCCCGCCTGCGCGTGGCCCGGCCCACCGCCGTCGCCGGCCTGCAACACGCCCTCCAGGCCCAGCAGCGCACGCTTGCGGTCGACGCCGCCCGCATAGCCGGTCAGCGCTCCCGATGCGCCCAGGACACGATGGCACGGCACGATGACCGACAGAGGATTGCGCCCCACGGCCCCGCCCACCGCGCGCGAATGGCTCGGCGGCAGGCCCAGGCCGGCGCCCAATTGCCCGTACGTCGACGTTTCGCCAAATTCGATGTCGCACAGGGCCTGCCAGATCCGTTGCTGGAAGGCGCTGCCGGCAAACCGGATCGGCACCGTGAACGTATGCAGCCGGCCGTCGAAATAGGCGTCGAGTTCGTCCGCCGCCTGCGCCAGCACGCGCGCATCGGCGTCTGACGCCGGCACCGTGGCACCGGCCTGGCTGGGGTAGTACTTCTGCCCCGCGAAGAACACGCCCGTCAGCAGGCCGTCTTGCGCGCGCAGCAGGATATTGCCCAGCGGGCTGTCGATGATCTGATAGCTGTTCATGCTGCTTCTTCCTCGCTGTCCTTGATGTTGCTGTCCCTGGTGTCATTGCCGTCGACGCCACCAGCCGGCGCCTGCGCGCCATCCTTGATTTCCTCGTAGCGATGCCACAGGTGGATCGCGGCATAGGCGCGCCACGGGGCCCATTGCGCGGTCTTTGCCTGCATCGCCCGCACGGTGCTGACGTCCAGCACCTTGCGCAGCGCGTAATCCGTGCCCGGGAAGGCATCGGGCCAGCCCAGCGCGCGCATGGCTACGTACTGCGCCGTCCAGTCGCCAATGCCCTCGATCGCGCAAAGCCGTGCGACAGTGTCGTCCGGCGCCGCGTGCGGATCGAGCCGGATCTCCCCGGCCGCCACCTGCCGTGCCAGCGCCCTGATGGCGCGGACCTTCGCGACCGGCACGCCGGCCGCCTGGTAATCGGCATCGGGCAATGCAGCCAGCGCGTGCGCGGTCGGGAAGGCATGGGTCAGCGGCGCCACGGCATCGGGGGCCGTCGGCTGCACCAGGCCCGCCAGCGCTTGCGCCGGCAACGGTTCGCCGGCGATGCGCACCAGCCGCGCCAGGATGCGGCGCGCCTGCACCACCGAAATCACCTGTCCGACGATGGCCCGCACCGCAATTTCCAGCCCATCGAACGTGCCCGGCAGGCGCATGCCCGGCGTGTCCGCCGCCAGTTCGCCCAGATGGGCGTCCACGATATCGGGCCGGCAACCCAGGTCGCACAGGCGGCGCACCTTGCCCAGCGCCTGCGGAATCACGTGCGCCAGCGAGCCGGACAACGTCACGCGCACCACCGTGCGCTTCGGCAGATGTTCCAGCCGCACCCAGCCCAGATGGCGATGGCCGCCGGCCTCGATCGCAATCGTGCGCGTGTAGACCCCGGCAAGGCATTGGTCGATGCCGTCGACGGCCCGCACTGCCAGGAAGCCCAGCCATTCGGCCCAGGCCAGCGGCGGACGATAGCCGAGTTCGAAAACCAGGCGATCGGCCAGGCCGTCGGCAGCCCGCTTGCGCATCGCAAGTGGCGTCAGGCCATAGCGCTCCTTGAGCACGTCGTTGAAGCGGCGCACGCTGCCAAACCCGGCCGCCAGCGCCACCTGGGTCACGGGCAGCACGGTATCGGTCAGCAGGCGCTTGGCCAGCAGCAGCTTCTGCGTCTGCGCATATTCATGCACCGACACGCCGAACTCGGCATCGAACAACCGGCGCAGGTGACGCTCGGTCACGCCGATCCGCGCGGCCAGTTGCGCCACCCCGGCGCCCGTCATGAAGCCTTCGTCGATCAGTGTGGCGGCGGCCTGCGCCAGCCGTCCGGAGATGTCCGCCAGGCCATGGCCCGGGGCCAGTTCCGGACGGCAGCGCAGGCACGGCCGGAAGCCATGCTTTTCCGCTGCCGCAGCGGATTCGTAGAACGTGCAGTTTTCGCGCTTCGGCGTGCGCACCGCGCAGATCGGCCGGCAGTACACCCCCGTTGACGACACGCCTACGAAGAAGCGTCCGTCGAAGCGGCGGTCGTGTGATGCAACGGCCTTGTAGCAGGTGTCGGGATCGAGTTCCATGGCATGCATCCTACGCCAGCGCGGCGCATCGAATGCGCTGGAATCGGACATTCTCCTGAGGCCGTTCTGAAGGAATGGCGAAGTCGCTTTGCGCCCGATTCTGAAAGTGCGGTCGACCGCGTTGCACGGCACGCCGCTGAGGCTAGAATCTGCTCACCTGCGGCGTTGAGCGCCGCTTCTGGAGTTTGCATGAATCGTCGCCCCGCTGCCGGCATGACCCGCATGGCCGCCATTGCCGTGGTCCTCGCATGTGGCCTGAGCATCCCCGCCGCCCAGGCGGCGCGCACCGGTACGCTGGCGGCACCGCCGTCGGCCGCGCCAGTGGCACGCGCCACGCCCGTCACCACAGTGGAAGGCATCACCGAATACCGCCTGCCCAACGGACTGCGCGTCCTGCTGGCGCCCGACGACGCGCAACCCACCACCACGGTCAACATGACCTACCTGGTGGGCAGCCGCCACGAGAACTACGGCGAAACGGGCATGGCGCACCTGCTCGAACACCTGCTGTTCAAGGGCACGCCGTCGCTGCCGGGCAAGACCATTCCCACCGAGTTCGCGCGGCGCGGCATGCAGTACAACGGCACCACGAACCAGGACCGTACCAATTTCTTCGAGACCTTCGCGGCCAGCGAGGACAACCTGGACTGGGCATTGCGCATGGAGGCCGACCGCATGGTCAACAGCTTCGTCGCGCGCAAGGACCTGGACAGCGAAATGACCGTGGTGCGCAACGAAATGGAGATTGGCGAGAACAACCCCATGCGCATGCTGCAGCAGCAGATGTACGCGGCGGCCTACCGCTGGCACAACTACAGCAAGGCCGTGATCGGCGCGCGCAGCGACATGGAACGCGTGGGCATCGACAACCTGCAGGCGTTCTATCGCCGCTACTGCCAGCCCGACAACGCGGTGCTGGTGGTCACCGGGCAGTTCGACGCGGCGCGCACGCTGGCCCGGATCGAACAGGCCTTCGGACCGATTCCGCGTCCGGCGCGTGTGCTGCCGACCGAATACACGGTCGAGCCCGCCCAGGAAGGCGCGCGCGAACTGACGCTGGTGCGGCCTGGCGACAGCAGCATCGTGTCCGCGATGTATCACGTGGCGCCCGGCGCCCACCCCGACATCACCGCGCTGGACATGCTGGCGGTCATCCTGGCGGACACGCCGGGCGGCCGGCTCGAGCGCAGCCTCGTGGACACCCGCAAGGCGGCATGGCAGGGGTCGTTCTTCACGTCGATGAAGGATCCGGGGGTGATCCAGTTTGCGGCGGGCACCAGCAAGGATCGTCCGATCGAACCGGTGCGCGATGCGCTGATCGCCACGGTGGAAGGTGTCGCGACGCATCCGGTCACCGACGAGGAAATCGAGCGCGCCCGTGTGCGGCTGCGCAACGCCTATGAGAAAACGCTGAACGATCCGGCCGCCTACGGCGTGGCGCTGTCGGGGGCGATTGCCAAGGGTGACTGGCGGCTGTTCTTCATCAACCGCGACCGCGTGGAGACCACGACCCGGGCCGACGTGCAACGTGTGGCGGAAAACTACTTCCGCCCGGCCAATCGCACGGTGGGCGAGTTCGTGCCGGGCGACAAGCCGCAGCTGGCGGCCATCCCGGCCGCGCCCGACCTGGCCGCGCTGACGCAGCACTACACGGGCAAGCCGGCCGCGCAGGCGGTGGCCGCCTTCGATCCGAGCCCGGCGAATATCGACGCGCATACGGTGCGCCAGACGCTGCCCAATGGCATGCAGCTGGCGTTGCTGTCCAAGCCCACGCGCGGTGGCGCGGTCAATGGCACGCTGATCCTGCGCATCGGCAACCTCCAGGCGCTGCAGGGCAAGAATTCGGTCGGATCGCTGACCGGCGCGATGCTCGACCGCGGCGCGGGCGCGTTCACGCGGCAACAGATCGCCGACCGCTTCGAGGCCCTGAAGGCCAACGTATCGATTTCCGGCAGCGACGAACGCGTGACTGTCCGCTTCGACACGCGGCGCGAGTACCTGCCCGACCTGCTGGCATTGCTGCGCACCGTGCTGCGCATGCCGACCTTCCCGGGCAACGAACTGGAGACGTTACGGGCCAGCAGCATCGCCGGCATCGAGAGCCAGCGCAAGCAGCCCAACGCGCTGGCGCCGAATGCCCTGGGACGCCACGGCAATCCGTACCCGCCCGGCGACCCGCGCTACACGCCAACGTTTGACGAAAGCGTGGCGCAGTTGCGTACCGTATCGGTTGCCGACCTGCGGGACTTCCACGCGCGCTTTTATGGCGCGGAGCATGCCCAGCTGGCGATTGTTGGCGATTTCGATGCCAATGACGCAGTCCGGCAGGCGGAATTCCTGTTTGGCGACTGGCGAGCCGAGGTGCCATTCGAGCGGGTGGACCGGCCTTTCGTGGCCATTCCGGCTACCGATTTCACGCTCGACACACCCGGCAAGGCCAATGCGGTCTACTTGGCCGCGCAGCCCGTGGATCTGGTCAGCGACTCGCCCGACTACCCGCTGATGCTGATCGCGAGCCGCGTGTTCGGCGGCACCGGCATGCGCAGCCGGCTGGCCGACCGTCTGCGCCAGGTGGACGGCCTCAGCTATGGGGTGTCCAGTTCGCTGACGATTGGCGCGCTCGATCGCGCGGGACGGTTCGGGCTCTGGGCGGCCTATGCTCCGCAGAACCTGCCGCGTCTGCGCAAGGCCGTCGACGAAGAGATGGCACGCTTTGTCCGCGACGGCATCACGGCCAGCGAACTGTCGGAAGCCACCAGCGGCCTGCTGCAGCAAGGCATGGTCAGCCGCACGCGCGATGGCGCGCTGGCTGGCGCGCTGGCCAACCAGGCGTACTTGGGCCGGACCATGGCCCATACGGCGGCCATCGAGGAAGCCATCCGGACGGCCACGCCCGCAGCCGTCAATGCCGCGATCCGGCGCTATCTGGGCCCGGCCATGCTGACGCAGGCATTTGCCGGCGATTTCGGCGTGGGCAACGGGGTGCCGGCGGCGGTTCCAGCCGAAGCCGGGACACCCGCGGCCGCCGCACCGCCCGACGCCAGCAAGCCTTGAGACGCCCAGTAACGTGGCCCTTGAGACAACCGCCCGATCACTGTATATTTATACAGTCCATTTTGTGACTTGAGGTGTGGATGTCAATTGTGCGAGCTGGCAGCAAGGCGGAAGCGCTCAGGCTTCTGGCCTCGGAGCAGGCGCTTGGGCTTGAGCTGGACTATGAGACCGGATGGCAGGACGCCATCGAACTCGGCCGGCTTGGCGAGAAGCGCGGCATCAAGGTGCAATACCGCGGACAGGAAAGTATCGCCGTCCGCTCACGTGAAGCCCTGCAGGAAGGGCTGAGCAGGCCCAAGACCACGTTCCGGCAGCGCAACCTGTACTGCCAGTTCGACCTCGGCCTGCTGGCCGATCGGGAATTGCTGGACCTTGAAGCCAAGGCATCGCGCCTTGGCGATTACATCCTGGCGGGCCATCTGCTGCGGGAAGTCGACACGATCTGGGCCTGAGCCCAGATCGTCGGCGCAGCGTCACCGCGTCGCGGGCTTATTGCCAGACGCGCGTGGCGCCGGCCCAGCGTGCGGCCGCCGACACGTGCATCAGCGCGCAGTCGGCCTCGGTGGCAGGCAGGGAGGGTTCGGCAGCGGTCGTCACGTTGGAGCACAACACGGCCGTGACCAGCGTCTTGATATGGCCGCGCCCGGTATCGGCAAGCTCGGCCAGCCGGTCGTATCCGTCGAGCACGATCAGGCTGTCGCCGGCACGCGGATCAAGATCCAGCGAGTAGAGATGGTCGCATTCGCAGCGCATGGTGCCGCCCGCCACCGCCACGACAATGGCGCTGGGCAGCGCCAGTCCGCAATCGCGGACGGCCTGGCGCAGGCGGTCGAGATGCGCCTGGGCACGATAGTCGCGGGCCGAATGCGTCGGCTCAGGGCCGTTCGACAGTGCCATCAACGTGTCGGCCGACACCACCAGCGTGTAGGCCTGCAGCATGGTGCGATACGTCGCCACCACGGCGCGCAGGCGATGCACCGCGCCGTGATCTGCAGCGGCCATCCCCTGTGGGGCCGCAACCTGGATCTTGCTCATCCTGTCTCCTATCCCCTCGGGTCAGTCCGCTGCGTTCAGCCGGATCAGTCGCGCAGCAGCTGCTTGGCGATGATCAGTTGCTGGATCTGCGTGGTGCCTTCGTACAGGCGCAGCAGGCGCACATCGCGGTAGAACCGCTCGGCCGTGTATTCGGCAATGTAGCCGGCACCGCCGTGGATCTGCACGGCGCGATCGGCCACGCGGCCCACCATTTCGGTACAGAACATCTTGGTGCAGGACGCCAGCATGCTCACTTCGGGGTCGCTCTGGCCGGCCGGCTTGGCGTCGTAGCGCTGCGCGCAGTCGCGCACCATCGACAGGCCGGCGTACAGTTCGGCCTGGCTGTCGGCCAGCATGGCCTGGATCAGCTGGAAGTCGCCAATCGGCTTGCCGAACTGCTTGCGCTCCTTCGCATAGGCCACGGCATCGGTAATCAGGCGATGTGCCATGCCGCAAGCCAGCGCGGAGATATGCAGGCGGCCACGGTCCAGCACCTTCATGGCCGTCTTGAAGCCCACGCCCGGCACGCCGCCGATGATGTTCGCGGCCGGCACGCGCACGTTTTCGAGCACCACGTCGCACGTCTTGGTGCCGCGCTGGCCCATCTTCTTGTCGGGCTTACCCAACGAGATGCCCGGGGTGTCGGCCGGCACGATGAACGACGAAATGCCCGAGGCACCGGGGCCGCCCGTGCGGGCCATCAGCGTGAAGGCGCCGGCACGCGGTGCGTTGGTAATGAACCGCTTGGTGCCGTTGATGACGTAGTGGTCGCCATCCAGCTCGGCACGCGTCTGCAGCGATGCGGCGTCCGAACCGGCGTTCGGCTCGGTCAGCGCGAAGGAGATGACCAGTTCGCCGCTGGCGATCTTGGGCAGGTAGGTCTGCTTCTGCTCTTCGGTGCCATCCATCAGGATGCCCTGCGAGCCAATGCCCACGTTGGTGCCGAAAACCGAGCGGAACGCGAAGGCCGTGTGGCCGAGGTCGTAGACCACATCGCATTCCTGCGACATCGACAGGCCGATGCCACCGTAGTTTTCCGGGATGGAGATGCCGAACAGGCCCATCTCCTTCATGTCGGCCACGATGTCGGCCGGCACGTCATCGATTTCCTCGAGAGTATCTTCGGCCGGCTTCAGGCGCTCATCGATGAAACGCTGCACGGAGGCGCGCAGCAGGGAAAAGGATTCGGCGTCGAGGGCCATGACAGTCTCCGGGTGAGTCGGTACAACAACAATGGCCGCCAATGGTACGCCGACCATCGATTTTGACAATCCACGCCAACTTGGACAGAACCGTCAAGATAATTTGACAATAGACAGAAAGGCTCTATTGATCACATTTCTTGCGGGCCAGCGCTTCACGCGTATAGCCATGACTCACCCGTAGCTGGTGTTCGATCTCGTCGGCCTGGTCCAGGCAGGCGAACACCAGGTCGTCCCGGAATTTCTGCGTGACACCACGCAGACGCGGGGCTTCATAGGAAATCTGCCGCGCGCGGCAGCGCAGGAACAGCAGCGTTTCCTCGGAGGCCGTCCGCAGTTGCGCCTTGTTGATGCGCTGGCACTGCACGAGGTTGGGATCGCCCTCGGCAAGCGCGGCCACGGCGGGCAGCCACAGCAACGGTGCCAGCAGGAACGGCAGGAAGCGCGGATTGGACATTGACAAGGGAGTTGAAAGGCACGGCGTTCGGAATCGAACTGCATGATTGCCCAGCCGTGCGGCCCACGCAAGCCACGCCGGTGACCGACGTCATCTGTCAGGATTTTCGTGCCGCTACGGTGCGCTTTGTAAAAACTCTATTCAGCCAGTCGGACAATGCGGCGCAAAACCGCTAGTGGCAAGGCATTTGCAATACGCAGGCGGCACAATGAAAGCCAACCCCCTTGGGTGGCCGGCCGTTCCGCGCTACGCTAGGCGGGCACACGGGCCCGACTTGCGACGCCCCAGGGCCGGCATGGTGGTCTTGCCGGTTCACGTCGCACCTCGCTCTCCTCGTCCGTACCCAGCGGGCCCCCGCCGCCAAGCCAAGAACAGAAGGTCCTATGACAGACATCGCCTCCTCCGCCGTCAACGGCACGGCACCGTCCCCCGAAGAAACCAGAAAGCGCGTCTTTGCCATCGTGGCCGCGTCGTCGGGCAATCTCGTGGAATGGTTCGACTTCTATATCTACGCATTCAGCGCGATCTATTTCGCGCCGGCCTTCTTCCCGAAGGGCGATCCTACGGCGCAACTGCTGAACACCGCCGGCGTGTTTGCGGCGGGCTTCCTGATGCGACCGATCGGCGGCTGGCTGTTTGGCCGCATCGCCGACCGCAACGGCCGCAAGAACTCGCTGCTGATCTCGGTGGTCATGATGTGCTTCGGCTCGCTGCTGATTGCCTGCCTGCCCACCTACGCGTCCATCGGCAACTGGGCGCCGGCGCTGCTGCTGGTGGCGCGGCTGCTGCAGGGCCTGTCGGTCGGCGGCGAATACGGCACCACCGCCACGTACATGAGCGAAGTGGCGCTCAAGGGCCGGCGCGGGTTCTTCTCGTCGTTCCAGTACGTGACCCTGATCGGCGGCCAGTTGCTGGCCGTGCTGGTCATCGTGCTTCTGGAACAGTTGCTGACCGAAGCCGAACTGAAATCCTACGGCTGGCGCATCCCGTTCGTGGTGGGTGCCGTCACGGCCGTCGTGGCGTTGTTGCTGCGCCGCACGCTGCATGAGACCACCACCGCGCAGCAGCGCAACAGCAAGGAAGCGGGCACCGTGAGCGAGATCTTCCGCCATCACAAGGCGGCGTTCTTCACCGTGCTCGGCTATACGGCCGGCGGGTCGCTGATCTTCTACACGTTCACCACGTACATGCAGAAGTTCCTGGTCAACACGGCCCACCTGCCGATCAAGACCACCAGCTACGTGATGACGGTCTGCCTGTTCCTCTACATGTGCATGCAGCCGTTCTTCGGTGCGCTGTCCGACCGCATCGGCCGCCGCCACAACATGATGCTGTTTGGCGCGCTGGGCACCATCGCCACGGTGCCGATCCTGACCGCGCTGAAGACGGTGTCCAGCCCGGAACTTGCCGGTCTGCTGATCTGCGTGGCACTGGCCATCGTCAGCTTCTATACGTCGATCAGCGGCATCGTGAAGGCCGAGATGTTCCCGCCCGAAGTGCGCGCGCTGGGCGTGGGCCTGGCCTACGCCATCGCCAACGCGCTGTTCGGCGGCACGGCCGAATACGTGGCGCTGGGCCTGAAGTCGATGGGCCACGAGACGTCGTTCTACTGGTATGTCACCGTCATGATGGCCATCGCCTTCCTGGTCAGCCTGCGGCTGCCGCGCCAGGCGAAGTACCTGCATCACGAGCACTGAGACACCCGCCGAGACGCGCACACCTGGCGTCATGGCAAACTGAGGGGCCTTCGGGCCCCTTTTTCATTTCCGCGCCAGCTTCGTCATGGACCTCAACGCCCTGCGCCTGTTCGTCGATATCGTCGACGCCGGCAACCTCAGCGCCGCCGCGCGCAAGCTCAAGATGACGCGCGCCAATGTCAGCTACCACCTCAAGGCGCTGGAAGAAGAACTGGGCGTGCAGCTGCTGCGCCGGACCACGCGCCACGTGGAACCCACGCCGGTAGGTGCCGGGCTCTACGAGCATGGCCGGAACATCCTGGGCGAGGTGGCGGCCGCCAATGCGCTGATCAGCAGCATGGGCAAGAGCCTGCAGGGCCATGTGCGGCTGTCGGTACCTACCGGCCTGGGGCACGCCATGCTGTCGCCGCTGCTGGTGCAGTTCAAGCAGCGCTATCCCGACATCACGCTCGACGTGGTGTTCGACAACCGCATCCACAACCTGGTCTCGGAAGATGTCGAGGTGGCGCTGCGCATCATCTCGACGCCACCCGATTCGGTTGTTGCGACCGAGATCGGCTCGGTCGACTGGATTGTCTGCGGCGCACCGGCCTATCTGGCCGGCAGGCCGAAGCCGTCGGTGCTGGCCGACCTTGGCACCCATGCCATCGTTTGCGCATCGCCAATCGGCCAGAAACTCAAGGCTTCGGGTATCCGTCACGCCACCGGCGAGCGCGAACAGGTGGTGCTGGCGCCCACGCTGAGCTCCGAAAACTTCGCGTTCCTGAAGGATGCGGTGGTCAGCGGCCTGGGCATCGGCATCTTCCCGCTCTACGCGGTGGGCAAGGATCTGGAAGACGGCACGCTGGTGCCGCTGCTGGCCGACTACCGCATCAGCGTGTTCGGCAGCAAGCTCTACATGCTGACGATGCCCAATCGCTACCAGACCATGGCCACGCGCTACCTGCTGACGTTCCTGAAGACCGAGCTGCAGGCAATCTGGCCTCGCATGCGCGGCGACAGTGCCTATAGTGAGAACACTCAGGACTAAACCGCGCCCAAGCGCGCGGGAAGGAAGACGATCATGGCAATGGCAGGCACCCTGGCTGGCCGGCTCAGCCGCATGAACAGCCGGTTCGACATCATTCGTCACCCCTACAGTCTCAGCAGCATGGCCACGGCCCACGCGGCACATGTACCGGGGCATCGTCTCGCCAAGACGTTGCTGCTCGAGGATGAAGGCGGCTACGTGGCCGCCGTGATCCCGTCGAACCACCATCTGCAGCTGTCGACGCTCTGCGACATGACGGGCCGCAAGCTGGTACTGGCGCACGAGGACGAGATCCGCGAGGTCTTCAAGGATTGCGATCTCGGCGCCATCCCGCCGTGCGCGATGTCGTACGGCATGCAGACCTACGTCGACGAAAGCCTGTTCGAGGAACCCGAAGTCTGGTTCGAGGCGGGCGACCACCTGGAACTGGTCCACATGGACCGCGACCAGTTCATGATGCTGATGGAAGACGCGCAGCGCGGCAGGTTCTCGCGCGTGATGATGTCGTAGCCCCCTCCTGGCGTTTCACGCCCCTGGCAGCGTCGCCGCAATGGCGACGCTGTCGTCTTTCAGGTCCACGCCGGACCGTCCCAGCGCCAACGCGCCCCGTAGCAAGAACGCCAATCTGTCAGCCGCCTGCGCATACGGCAGCCCTTCCGGCCGCACGTTCGAAATACAGTTGCGCTGCGCATCGGTACGCCCCACGCGCGGATCGTAGGTCAGGTAGATCCCGAGGCTGTCGGGCGAACTGAGCCCCGGCCGCTCGCCGATCAGCATCACCACCTGGCGCGCCTGCAGCCGTTCGCCAATCTCGTCGCCCAGGGCCACGCGCGCCTGGCGGGCCACCACCACCGGGCCAATGCGCCATGGCGGCAGCTGCGCCAGCACGGCCTGCAGCAGCGGCACCGCGTGGCGTTGCACGGCCAGTGCGGACAGGCCATCGGCAATCACGAAGACCACATCGTATGGCTGGGGATCGGGGGCCAGCGCCGCGCGGCTGTCGTCGTCCAGCCGACGGCCCAGGTCGGGGCGGCGCAGGTATTCCTGGCGGTCGTGCGCGGCGCTGTGGGCATGCATCACGCCCAGCCCGGCGGCATGCAGCGCGGCGTCGATGGCCTGGGCGTCCAGCGGCAGGTGTACCGCATCGCGCGCCTGCGCATGAGCCAGCCCGAATGCCAGCACCGTCTCGGTAGTCTGGGCATGACCGGTGCGGCCAATAGCCACGCGGGCACGCGTGAACTGGCGCAGGCGGCGCCAGGGGTCTGCCGGATGCTCGGGGGGCTCGGGGGGCTCGGGGGGCTCGGGGGGCTCGGGGGGTGCCGGGTGGTTCGGCATCGGCGTCTCCTGGATCGGGGGTCAGAGCGACTCGGCCATCGTCAGCAACGGCTGACGCGCGGAGGGCGCCAACAGCCGGCCGGCGCTGTCCAGCATGCCCATGCGCTGCAGCCACGCCTCGAACTCGGGAGCAGGCCGCAGGCCCAGCACCTCGCGCAGGTACAGCGCATCGTGGAACGACGTGCTCTGGTAGTTCAGCATGATGTCGTCGGCGCCGGGCACGCCCATGATGAAGTTGATGCCGGCCACGCCAAACAGCGTCAGCAGCGTGTCCATGTCGTCCTGGTCGGCTTCGGCGTGGTTCGTGTAGCAGACGTCGCAGCCCATCGGCACGCCCAGCAGCTTGCCGCAGAAATGGTCTTCCAGGCCAGCCCGGATGATCTGCTTGCCATCGTAGAGATACTCGGGGCCGATAAAGCCCACCACCGTGTTGACCAGCAACGGCTCGAAGCGCCGTGCCACGGCATAGGCGCGGGCCTCCATGGTCTGCTGGTCCACGCCATGGTGGGCGTTGGCCGACAGCGCGCTGCCCTGGCCGGTCTCGAAGTACATGACATTGTTGCCCACCGTGCCGCGCGCCAGCGACAACGCCGCCTGCCGCGCCTCGTCGAGCAGCGCCAGCGAGATGCCGAACGCCGCGTTGGCGGCCTGGCTGCCGGCCACGGACTGGAACACCAGGTCGACCGGCGCGCCCTGCTCCATGGCGCGCAGTGTATTCGTGACATGAGTCAGCACGCACGATTGGGTGGGCACGTCGTAGCGGGCCCGGATATCGTCGATCAGCTTCAGCAGCGTGACGATGGCGCCAAGGTTGTCGCTGGCCGGATTGACGCCAATCGTGGCGTCGCCGCAACCATAAAGCAGCCCGTCGACGATAGACGCCGCAATGCCGCGCGGGTCGTCGGTCGGATGATTGGGCTGCAGCCGCACGGCCAGCCGTCCGGGCAGCCCGATGGTGCCGCGAAAGCGGGTCACCACCCGGCACTTGCGGGCCACGGCCACCAGGTCCTGGTTGCGCATCAGCTTGCTGACGGCGGCCGCCATCTCGGGCGTGATGCCGGGCGCCACCCGGGCCAGCGTGGCGGAATCGGTCTCGTGGCGCAGCAGCCAGTTGCGGAAATCGCCCACGGTCAGGCTGGCGATTTCCGCAAAGGCCGCCGCATCGTGGCTGTCGACGATCAGCCGCGTGACCTCGTCGGCCTCGTAAGGCACCAGCGCTTCGGTCAGGCAGCGGGCCAGCGGCATGTCGGCCAGGGCCATGCGGGCCGCCATGCGCGCTTCCTCGCTGTCGGCGGCAATGCCGGCAAGCGCGTCGCCCGAGCGCGCCGGACTGGCACGGGCCAGCAGCGTGCGCAGGTCGGCAAACACGTGCCGGCGGACGCCGACGGTATGGGTAAAGGCCATGGCAGGCGGTCTCCTGGCGCGGCTGCGCCGTCTTCTGCTCCCCAATATAGGCCACCGCGGGGACGCAAGTTCCGCGCCCGGCGCGGCAAGATCGCTTATCTGCTCAAGCTGTCTTGCCATTGTTACGCGTCACGTCGACAATCCGCCTACTCATTCCAATTCAATCGTCCTCAGCCGTAACATGCCGCAGCTGGAAAACCCGGAAGACCGCGCCGACAACGGCGCCATGAACGACGCCCCGCCCTCATCGTCCCGCCCCCCGTCATCCGGCTGCGCGCGCCTGTCGCCCGGCAACTGGTTCAGCGTCACGGCGGTGTCATACGGACTGACCGCCGGGGCGCTGCTGCTGGTCATGCATGCCAACCTGGTGGCGGCGCTGCTGGCCGGGCTGCTGCTGTATTCGCTGGTCGACGTGCTGGCGCCCCGCCTGACCCATTCCCGGCGCGACGCGCTGGCCGTGGCGATCCTGTCCGCCATCATCCTGCTGGTCCTGACCGGCGGCATCTGGGCGCTGGTGCATTTCCTCAATGTGGATAGCGCCACCCTCGACCGCCTGCTCGACCACGCCGCCGACATCATCGACCAGTCCCGTGCCCAGCTGCCGTCCTGGCTAAGCGACTATCTGCCAAGCGGTACCGAGGAACTGGTTACCACGCTGCTCGGGGCCATGAAGGAACACGCCCAGATGGCGCAACGGCTGGGCACCGATATTCTCCGCACCCTGCTGCATATCGTGCTGGGCCTGATCATCGGCGCCATGGTGGCGCTGTACCGCGCCATTTCGCGGCCCAACCGCCGGCCGCTGGCCAACGCGCTGGTCAAGCGCGCCCGTACGCTGCAGCAGTCGTTCGCCCAGTTCATCTTCGCCCAGATCCAGATCTCGTCGATCAACACGATCCTGACGTCGATCTACCTGCTGGTGGCGCTGCCGCTGTTCGGCCAGCACCTGCCGCTGTCCAAGACGCTGGTCGCCATCACCTTTATCGCCGGGCTGCTGCCGGTGCTGGGCAACCTGATCTCGAACACGGCCATCGTGATCGCGTCGTTGTCGGTTTCCCTGCCGATCGCCATCGTGTCGCTGTTCTTCCTGGTGGTGATCCACAAGCTCGAATACTTCCTGAATGCGCGCATCATCGGCGCACGTATACAGGCCGCCGCGTGGGAGCTGCTGACGGTGATGCTGGTGATGGAAACGCTGTACGGCATCCCCGGCGTGATCGCCGGGCCGATCTTCTACGCCTACGTCAAGCGCGAGTTGACCACCGCCGAACTGGTGTAGCCCGCCACGCCAAGTCACTGATTCCATTGGGAACGGGTACGCAGCAACTGGTACGACCAATTACGGCCAGTGCTGTCGGTTGCGGCCGGTTGCGGCACGTGGCCCCTTCCCCGGCGGCGCCGCTCAGGCGCTTTCGCCTTCCACCTTGCTGCGCACGAAGTCGATATGGGTCTGCATGGCCGTGCGTGCTTCTTCGGGCCGGCGCGCCAGGATGGCCTCGCATAGCGTGCGATGCTGGCGCAGCAGCAGGTCCGACGATTCATCGTCCGCCTCGCGCAGGCCGGTACCGTTGATCGTGATGTGTTCGCGCAACATGCCGATCACGCTCGTATGCAGGTGCAGGAACATGGTGTTGTGCGACGCCTGCGCAATCGCGTCGTGCAGCTTCGCGTCGGCCTCGGCCTCGGCGGCCTTGTCGTCGGTCTCGCGCGACCGCTCCAGCGTCTTCAGCAGGGCACGTATACGTTTCAGGTCGGCGGCATCGGCACGCAGCGCGGCAAAGTACGCGGTGGCGCCCTCCAGCACGCGGCGGAACTCCAGGATGTCGTCGCGCAACGCAGGGTGGTCGGCCACCAGTTGGCCCCACGGCGATGCAATGCCGGTGCGTAGCTGATCGGTGACGTATACGCCGGCACCGCGCCGGCTCTGCAGCAGCCCGCGGGCCGCCAGCCGCTGGATCGCCTCGCGGATCGTGTTGCGCGCCACGGCGTACTGCTCGGCCAGCACGCGTTCGGCCGGCAACCGGGTGCCGACGGGCCATGTGCCGTCCAGCAGCGCGGTTTCCATCCTGCGCATGATGTCTTCCACGCGATTGCGTGCGCTGCCCCCCATCGATCCCTTTCCAGTCCCCTGTCTTCGGCCCCGCGCGCCTGATTGGTCCAACCAATTTGTACTCCGGCGCGGGAGCGGGAATTATGCGCCCAAAAATGCCGCGACGCGTGTCACCCGCAGCGGCGCCATACCGGAGGCAGACAATGCAATCCAGGCAATACCCCACGACCGTCCCGCAACAGGTCTACCTGTTCGGCACCTGTCTCGTCGACCTGTTCGTCCCGCAAGCCGGCCTCGACGCCGTGCGCCTGCTGGAGCGCGAAGGCCTGACCGTCCACTTTCCACGCGGCCAGAGCTGCTGCGGGCAGCCCGCCTACAGCAGCGGCAACCCCGAGCAGGCCCGCAAGGTGGCCCGCGCCCAACTGGAGCTGTTCCGCGAGCCCTGGCCGATCATCGTGCCGTCGGGCTCGTGCGGCGGCATGATGCGCCACCACTGGCCCACGCTGTTCGCCGACGACCCGGAGGCCGCGCAGCTGGCCAGCGACATCGCCGGCCGCGTCTACGAGCTGGCCGAATTCCTGCTCAATGTGCTGCATGTGCGCTTTGACGAGGTGCCGGCCGGCGACCACGAACGCGTGGTGCTGCACACCTCGTGCGCCGCCCGCCGGGAAATGGGTACGCGCGCCCATGGCGTGGCGCTGGTCGATGCGCTGCCGGGCGTGACTCGCGTCGAGCACGTGCGGGAATCGGAGTGTTGCGGTTTTGGCGGCACGTTCTCGCTCAAGCACGCCGACATCTCGGGCGCCATGGTGCGCGACAAGGTGGCCTCCGCCTGTGCCACCGGTTGCGACCGGCTGGTGTCCGCCGACTGCGGCTGCCTGCTCAATATCGGCCACGCGGCCGCCCATGCGGGCGCGCCGCTGCCGGTGGAGCACCTGGCATCGTTCCTCTGGCGCCGTACCGGGGGTGCCGCATGACCGCCATGACCGCCCGCGAGCGCATGCTGGGCCGCCTGCGCGCCGCCGTTCCCACCTCCGGATCGACCCTTGCCGCGGACACCGCCGCCCTGGACCGCCGCATCGACGAACATTTCGACACCCGGCGCGGCGAGCGCCCGGCGGTGGCCGCCATGGTCGCGTTGATGCAGGCCGCGCTGAGCGCGTCGCATGCCGAGGTGGTCTGCACCGACACCGCAGGCTGGCCCGTCTGGGTCGCCACGCGGCTGGCCGCCGAAGGCGTGCGCCGGCTGCTGCTGGACACCGCCCGTCCCGAAGGTGCCGCGCTGGCACAGGCCCTGCCGGCCGGCATCGCCACCCAGGATTTCGACCGCCCGATCGAGGCGTGGAAGGCAGAGCTGTTCGATGCCGTCGATGCCGGTTTCACGGTCGCCCGTTCCGGCTTGGCCGCCACCGGCACGCTGGTGCTGGCGCCCGATGCCGGGTCGCCGCGCACGATGTCGCTGGTGCCGCCGATCCATATCGCGCTGGTGTACGCCTCGACACTGCATCCCGACCTGCACAGCGCCGTTCGCGCCGAACGCTGGACCGATGGCATGCCCACCAACCTGGTGATGGTGTCGGGCCCGTCCAAGACCTCGGACATCCAGCAGACACTGGCCTACGGCGCGCATGGTCCGCGCCAGCTGTGGGTCGTCATCGTCAATGACCACGCGGGAGGCGCCGCGCAATGAGCCAGCAGACCCTTCACTTCGTCCCCACCGCCGACTTCCGCGCCCGGGCGCGCGAGGCGCTTGACGATCCCAAGCTGCGCCAGAGCTTTCGCGGCGCGATGGATTTCCTGCAGCAGAAACGCGCCGTGCAGTTTCCCGACGGCGACGAGCTGGAACACCTGCGCGATCTGGGCGAAGCGGTGCGCCAGCATGCGCTGGCCAACCTGCCCGACCTGCTCACGCAGCTCGAAGCCAACCTGACGCAGGCCGACGTGCAGGTCCATTGGGCCGAGACGGCCGAAGAGGCCAACGCGATCATCCATCGCATCGCCCAGACCCATGCCGCAAAGCGCGTGATCAAGGGCAAGTCGATGGCCAGCGAGGAAATGGAGCTGAACCATTACCTGGCCGAGCGCGGCATCGACTGCATCGAATCGGACATGGGCGAGTACATCGTGCAGATGGCCGGCGAGAAGCCGTCGCACATCGTGATGCCGGCGATCCACAAGACCAAGGCCGACATCGCCACGCTATTCGAGCAGAACATCCCCGACACGCCCTACACCGAAGATGTCGACGCACTGATCCAGACTGGCCGGCGCGCGCTGCGCCAGGCGTTCGTGGAAGCCGATATCGGCCTGTCGGGCGTCAACTTCGCGGCCGCCGATACCGGCACGCTGTGGCTGGTCGAGAACGAGGGCAATGGGCGGCTTTCCACAACCGTGCCCAACGTGCACGTGGCCGTCATGGGCATGGAAAAGGTGGTGGCAAGCCTGGCGCATATCGTGCCGCTGTCGAGCCTGCTGACGCGCTCGGCCACGGGCCAGGCCATCACCACCTATTTCAACCTGATTTCGGGCCCGCGCCAGCCCGGCCAGCAGGACGGCCCGCGCGAAGTGCACCTGGTGCTGCTCGACAACGGCCGCAGCCAGGCCTATGCCGACGCGCAACTGCGCGCCACGCTGCAGTGCATCCGCTGCGGCGCCTGCATGAACCACTGCCCGGTCTACACGCGTATCGGCGGCCACGCCTACGGCACGACCTATCCGGGCCCCATCGGCAAGATCATCTCGCCCCACCTGCTCGGCCTCGATGCCACGGCTGACCTGCCTACCGCGTCGAGCCTGTGCGGCGCCTGCGGCGAGGTGTGCCCGGTGCGCATACCGATTCCGCAACTGCTGGTGCGTCTGCGTACCGAGGCCAACCGCGATCCCGACGAGGCCGTGCCGCATCCGCTCAAGGGCCAGGGCGCGAAGTACAGCAAGCGCGAACACCTGGTGTGGCGCTTCTGGAGCGGTGCGTTCGCGCATCCGGCCGCCTATCGCGTGTTCCGCTGGGCCGCCACACGGCTGCGCGCCTTCACGCCGGCTTCGCAGATGGGCTGGACCCAGCATCGCCAGCCACTGACGCCGGCGCCAAAGAGCCTGTCGGACCTGCTGGCCGAGCGAAACCAGCCCGAGTAGCCGCGCCGGCCGCTGCGCTGCTGCTCACAAGAATTCAAGAATCCAAACACCACCGAGGAGACATTCCATGCAACCCTGGACCCAGCTATACACGCCGCTGGGCAGCCTCTGGCTGTCCGCGCTCGCAGCGGCGGTACCCATTTTGTTCTTCTTCGTCGCGCTGGCCGTGCTGCGCATGAAGGGCCATGTGGCGGCCGCCGTCACCCTGGCACTGGCGCTGGCCGTGGCGATCTTCGCCTATGGCATGCCCGCGCAGCAGGCGTTCGCCGCCGCCGGCTTCGGCTTTGCCTACGGGCTCTGGCCGATTGCCTGGATCATCGTCACGGCGGTGTTCCTGTACAAGATCGTCGTGAAAACGGGCCAGTTCGACGTGATCCGCGCATCGGTGCTGTCGATCACCGACGACCAGCGCCTGCAGATGCTGCTGATCGGCTTTGCGTTCGGCGCGTTCCTGGAAGGCGCGGCCGGCTTCGGTGCGCCGGTGGCCATCACCGCTGCGCTGCTGGTGGGCCTGGGCTTCAATCCGCTCTACGCGGCCGGGCTGTGCCTGATCGCCAACACGGCCCCGGTGGCCTTCGGTGCGATGGGCATTCCGATCATCGTGGCCGGTCAGGTCACGGGCATCGACCCGATGCACATCGGCGCAATGGCCGGACGCCAGCTGCCGCTGCTGTCGCTGGCCGTGCCGTTCTGGCTGGTGTTCATGATGGACGGCTGGAAGGGCGTGCGCGAGACATGGCCCGCCGCGTTCGTGGTGGGCGGCAGTTTCGCGGTGACGCAGTACTTCACGTCGAACCACATCGGGCCCGAGCTGCCGGACATCACGTCGGCACTGGTCAGCCTGATCGCGCTGGCGTCGTTCCTGCGCGTGTGGCAGCCGCGTTCGGCATCGCAGACGGCGGGTGGTTCGGTATCGGGCGGCGCGGTGACCATGGCCGGCTTTGGTGGCGGCATGGGCGCGCCTTCGCGCCGCAAGGCATCGCCGTACACGTTTGGGCAGACCGTGCGCGCCTGGGCGCCGTTCGGCATCCTGACGGCCATCGTCACGGTGTGGAGCCTGCCGTCGTTCAAGGCGCTGTTTGCCGCCAACGGGGCGCTGGCCGGCTCGGTGCTCAAGTTCAAGGTGCCGATGCTTGACCAGCTCGTCATCAAGGCCGCGCCAATCGTGGCGTCGCCCAAGCCCTATGAAGCGGTGCTGAAGCTCGACCTGCTGTCGGCCGTGGGCACGGCGATCCTGCTGACGGCCATCATCTCGGTGGTGCTGCTGCGCATGAAACCGCGCGACGCCATCGCGACCTTCGTCGAGACGATGCTGGAACTGCGCCGACCGGTGCTGTCGATCGGCCTGGTGCTGGCTTTCGCTTTCGTGGCGAACTACTCGGGCATGTCGTCCACGCTGGCGCTGCTGCTGGCGGGTACCGGCGCCGCGTTCCCGTTCTTCTCGCCGCTGCTGGGCTGGCTGGGCGTGTTCCTGACCGGTTCGGATACGTCGTCGAACGCACTGTTCTGCTCGCTGCAGCACACCACGGCACACCAGATCGGCGTGTCGGACACGCTGCTGGTAGCCGCCAACACCACGGGCGGCGTGACGGGCAAGATGATCTCGCCGCAATCGATTGCCGTAGCCTGCGCGGCCACGGGTCTGGTTGGCAAGGAATCGGAGTTGTTCCGCTTCACGGTCAAGCACAGCCTGCTGTTCGCGTTCATCGTGGGCGTGATCACGATGGTGCAGGCGTACTGGCTGACGGGGATGATTCCGGGCTGATGCAGTGCCTTCGGTGCGCTCCCCTCTCCGGCCGTGCGGGAGAGGGGAGCGCATAACCGCGGTTAGCCTTCCTTCAATCGTTCGCCGCTGCCCTCGGCAGGAACGCATTACCCTCCGTCAGCGGCGCATACCGGTAAGTCGCCGGCGTGCGGCTCAGCTTGACCGGGGCGCCCAGGCCCTTGTAGCCACCGGGCATCTCCACCACCATCTCGCGGTGCGCGGTATGCGGATGCGTCAGCGCGTCGGGCACCGACAGCACGGGCGCGCACGGCACGCCGGCCGCCGACAGTTCGTCGGCCAGCGCCTTGCCGTCCCACGCCGCCAGCTTTGATTCCAGCGTGCCTTTCAGTTGCGCCCGGTTGACCGAGCGCGCGCCAGCCGTGGCAAAGCGCTCGTCGTCGGCCAGTTCGGCCACGCCGATGTGCTCGCAGAAGATGCGGAACTGCCGGTCGTTGCCCACCGCCAGGAAGATCGGATCGGTGGCCGTGGCCACCGTGTCGTATGGATAGATGTTCGGGTGCGCGTTGCCCGTGCGGCCCGGCGTCTTGCCGCTCATGAACCAGTTGGCCGCGTGAGGATGCAGCAGCGACAGGCCCGAGTCATACAGCGCCGCCTCGACAAACTGCCCACGTCCGCTGCGCTCGCGCTCCTGCAGCGCCAGCAGCACGCCCAGCGCGGCGTTCAGACCCGTCACCATGTCCACCACCGGCAAACCCACACGCAGCGGGTCGCGGTCGGGTTCGCCGTTGATGCTCATGATGCCGGCCATCGCCTGGATGGCGGCGTCATAGCCGGGCAGGCCGCCCAGCGGGCCATCGGCGCCGAAGCCCGACACGCGGCAATGCACCAGGCGCGGAAAGCGCTGCGACAGCGCGTCGTAGCCCAGGCCCCATTTCTCCATCGTGCCGGTCTTGAAGTTCTCCACGAGCACATCGGCGTCGGCCAGCAGGGCCAGCAGCACCGCGCGGTCGGCGTCGGCGGTCAGGTCCAGCTTCATCACGCGCTTGTTGCGGTTCAGGCCGAAGTAGTACGACGCCACGCCGTCACGGAACGGCGGGCCCCAGGTGCGCGTGTCGTCGCCCTGCGGCGGTTCGATCTTGAGCACGTCGGCCCCGTGGTCGCCCAGGATCTGCCCGCAGAACGGGCCGCCCAGGATGCGTGACAAATCCACTACGCGGATGCCGGCCAGCGCGCCGCTCTTGCCGGTTTGGGATGGCGTCATGTCTCTTCCTTGTGATGCTGCTTGTCGTTATGTCAGTCCAGCTGTGCGCCGGATTTCTGCACGACGGTACGCCACTTGCCGACCTCGGCCTTCACGAAATTGCCCAGCTGTTCCGGCGACGTGGACGGCGCCAGTTCCAGCCCCTGCGCCAGCAGCGTCTTGCGGACTTCGGGCTGCTGCAGCGCGTCGGCGAACGCATGGTTCAGCTTGCCGATGACGGCGGGCGGCGTTCCCGCCGGTGCCACCACGCCAAAGAATACCGAAACATCGAACCCGGCAACACCCTGCTCGGCCACGGTGGGCACATCGGGCAGCGCCTGCGAGCGGCCCTTGGTGGTCACGCCCAGCGCGCGCACCTTGCCGCTCTTGATGAATGGCAGCGCGGTCAGCACGTCGGTAAAGGTCATGCTGACCTGGCCGCCAAGCAGGTCGTTCAGCGCCGGGCCGGTGCCCTTGTAGGGCACGTGCTGGAAGTCGGTACCGGCCAGGTTGTTGAACAGCACCCCGGCCAGGTGCGACGATGCGCCATTGCCCGACGACGCGTAGCTGAGCTTGCCCGGATGCGCCTTGCCATAGGCGATCAGCTCCTGCACGTTCTTTGCGGGCACGGCCGGATTCACCACCAGCACATTGGGCAACTGGCCGATCTGGATCACCGGCGCGAAGCTCTTGACCGGGTCGTAGTTGATCTTGCGATACAGGCTCACGTTGATCGCCAGCGGCGCCGACGTGCCGAACATCAGCGTGTAGCCGTCGGGCTCGGCCCGCGCCACCACCTCGGCGCCAATATTGCCGCCCGCGCCGGCGCGGTTTTCAACCACCACGGGCTGGCCCAGGCTGTTCTTCAACGCGGCGGCCAGCGTGCGGGCCATGGCATCGGTGGGGCCGCCCGGCGGGTAGGTCACCACCAGCATGATCGGCTTGCTCGGGAAATCCTTCTGCGCGAAGGCGGGGGTGGCCGTTGCAAACAGCGTGCAGGCGGCCATCGAGGCAAAGGCGGCCAGGGCCGCGCGGCGGTGCCATTGGGGCATGATGCGTTGTCTCCGGTGAAGCTTTTTTATATGGGGCGCGCGATTCGGGTGGGGGCGCGCGCCCGTTCGGAACCGCGCGAGGCGGATCTTCAGAACACGTTGACCTGGTCGACCGGCCCCGCGGCGCGCACCACGCCATCGGCGGGCGGTGCCACGGTATCGGCCAGCCAGTCGGGCTCGGCGCCGCCGCCCAGCGGGTCTTGCGGCAGCACGCGATGCGCGAGCACCATCTGCGCCAGGCGCATGCGGCGCACCGAGCCGATCCGGCCCGCTTCCCAGGCCATGGCGACGGCACTGGTCACGTGGTACAGCGCCGAAGCCGCCTGGCGGGCCAGCACGTCGCCATCGGCACCGGCGTCGGCCGCACGCGCGGCCAGTGCGGCGGCATTGGCGATGGCCGTGGCAAAGACTTCGCGCGCCTGCGCCTGCATCGGCGTGTCCTGCAGCAGTTGGGCCAGATGCGCCCGCAGCACCGGCAACGAGCCTTCGCGACGAATCGCGCGCAGCACGTCGAGCGCGACGATATTGCTGGTGCCTTCCCAGATCGATCCCAGATGGGCGTCGCGCACCAGGCGCGGATCGCTCCATTCCTCGATATAGCCGCAGCCACCACGAATCTCCATCGCATCGCCGGTCACCTTGCGGGCGTCGCGGCAGGCGCGGAACTTGATCAGCGGCGTCAGGATGCGCATCAGCGGATAGGCGTCGGCCTCGCCCGCGTCGGCACGGCGCAGCGCTTCGGCGGTCTGGAACACCATCGTGCGGGCCTGCTCGGTGGGCAGCGTCAGCTTCAGCAGCTGGCGGCGCATCAGCGGCATGTCGGCCAGCCGCTTGCCGAAGGCACGGCGCTCGCGGGCGATGAACTGACCCTCGGTCAGCGCGCGGCGCATCAGGCCGGCGGCCCGCACGCCGTTGGACAGCCGCGAGTTGTTGATCATGTCGGCCATCTGCACGAAGCCACGGCCCAGTTCGCCCACCAGATGCGCATGCGCGCCCTCCAGGCGGATTTCGCCGCTGGCCATCGAGCGCGTGCCAAGCTTGTCCTTGAGACGGATGATCCGGTAGTGGTTGGCGCTGCCATCGGCCAGCGTACGCGGCAGCAGGAACAGCGATACGCCCTTGATGCCGTCGACGGCCGTGCCATCGGCCTCTTCCACGCGGGCCAGCACCATGGCCAGCGCGGCGTCGGGATTCGAGCAGAACCACTTGTCGCCCACCAGGCGCCAGCCGCCTTCGGCGCTGTCGTCGCGAATCGCCCGCGTGGCCGTGGCGGCAACGTCCGAGCCGGCACCCTGTTCGGTCATGAACATCGCGCCCTGGTACAGGTCGTCGAACACCTGCGTGGTCAGGTTGGGCAGGAAGCGCTCGACCAGCGCCGGATCGCCGAACTTGCGCAGCGTGCGCGTCAGCGAATCGGTCATCGACAGCGGGCAGCACAGGCCGAATTCCGCCTGCACGAAAAGATAGGTCAGCGCGTACTTGGCCGCCGGCGGCATCGGCTTGTCCCAGCCCAGCACCCCGCCGCGATGCGACGCCGCGGCGAGGCCGAACTCCGAAAACGCCACACGCTCCAGTTCCACATAGGCCGGATGCTTGTGGATACGCTGGTCGTCCAGCCCCGTGCGCGTCCGGTGCGACAGCGTCGGCGGCTCGTGGTCGGCCACATTCGCCAGTTCGTCGAGCACGCCGCCCGCCAGCGCGCCCATGCGCTCCAGGTGCGGCAGCAGATGGTTGAACAGGTCGGCAGGCAGGTACAGCGGCAACAGCGCGCGCAGGTCGGGGTCCGCCGCGAACAGGCTCGAACCGTGGCGGTCGGGCACCGGATGGGCGTCTGGCTGGGCGTGGATATGTGGCGCGGGCTGCGATGCGGCGGGCCGGGTGGCGCTGGTCGGCATGCGGTGTCTCCGTTGGCTCCCTGCCCTGCAGAACGGGGCGGGATGGTTTGGGATCCATTATTTGATCGCCAACGATTCGCGTCCAATTCTAAAATTGGCTTGATCAATACAAAATTTGTATCGCCATGGAATTCCGTCACCTGCGTTACTTCCTTGTGCTGGCCGAGGAACTGCACTTCGGCCGTGCCGCCCGGCGCCTGTCGATCTCCCAGCCGCCGCTATCGCTCAACATCCAGCAGCTCGAAGCCTCGGTGGGGGCCCGCCTGTTCGAACGCGATAGCCGCGGCGTGCGCCTGACCGCCGCCGGCCGTGCATTTCAGGAGTCGGCTATCGCCCTGCTGGCGCAGGCCGAATCGGCGCGGCTGCTGGCGCGCGAGATCGAGGCCGGCGCCGTGGGCCGCCTGCGCGTGGGCTTTGTCGGATCGATGCTGTATCGCGGCCTGCCGCAGCGCCTGCAGGAGTTCCAGGGACGGTATCCGGGCATCCATGTGGCGCTGACCGAACTCAATTCGCAGGAACAGATCGACGCGCTGCTGCACGGCGAACTGGATGCCGGCTTTGTCCACACCAGCCGCGTGCCCGATGAACTGGCGGCCACGCTTGCGCATTCCGAACCGTTCGTTTGCTGCATGCCGGCCGACCATCCGCTGACCGCCAGCGATACCGTGGCCCTGGCCGATCTGCGCGGCGAACCATTTGTGCTGTTTTCGCGCAAGGCGTCGCCCGACTACTACAGCCGCATCTTCGACATGTGTGCCGCGCAGGGCTTCTATCCGCGCATCCGGCACGAGGTGCGCCACTGGCTGTCGGTGGTATCGCTGGTCTCGCAGGGCATGGGCGTGGCCGTGGTGCCTGCCGCCATGGCGCGCTCCGGCATGGCGGGTGCGGCGTTCCGGCCACTGGCCGATGCCACGGTGCCGTCGGAGGTCTATTGCGTGTGGAAACAGGCACCCGACCACCCGGCGCGCGACCATTTCGTCGCCACGGTCAGGACAGCGGCAGCACAGGCGGGCATCTAGCGCCGGGCATGGCGGAAGCGCCAAAAGAAAAAGCCACCGGCCCAGGGGGCCAGTGGCTCTGAAGTACGCGTGGAACGGGGTGTTCAGCGTGCGTGCAGCTTATGCCCCCGGGGCACGCCGTACCAATACCGCAAACGTGTTATTCGGAGCCGCAAGGCGGTCAGTCCGCCCCACAATCCTGCGATTCGTGCCCAGGCGGGGGTAATCCCCTAGGGTCAAACGCCGCCACGACACACATTGCGGCACGCAAGGTCGCGGCACCTCATGGCGCGGTTCAGGTATCGCCCGGCGCAACGGCCCGCTGCACGGGCAGCGCGGCCGGATTGTCGGTGGGACTGACCACGGCATACAGATAGCGGCCGTTGCGCCAGTACTGCGCCATCAGGTTGCCCTCGGTGCGCGACCCATTGCGCAGCCGCAGATCGCCCTGCGGCCGCACGTAATAAACAATCGCCTGCATCTGCGGGTTCTGGTACAGGATCATCGCGGCCGGGCCTTGCTCGGTGGACATCAGCCGGCCGCCCACGGGACGGAATCCGTAGGCCGAGAAATCGGGCAACGGCGCCGGCTGCACAAAATGGCGATTCAGCCATGCCTGCAACTCGCGTGCATCGGTGGCCTTCGCATCGATCTTCACGTCGACCATCTGCGGCGTGGCGCTGACGGCGAACAGCCGATAGGCCGACATCGCATCGGCCATCGGCGGATAGCTCTGGCGCAACGCGATCTCGCGCGACTGCCAGCCGCCCATTCCGCCCACGGCCAATGCCACGACCAGCGACGCGGCGATGGCAGCGCGGTGCCGCATGCGGTCGCGCAGGCCGCGGCGGATGCGGAACGGGTCGAGCCGGGCCGGCGTGTCGGCCGGGGGCGGTTCCATGCTGGCGCGCAGGCGCTGCATGTCCTGCCGGATCTGCTCCACCTCGCGCGCCAGCTCCGGATGGCTGGCGATCAATGCGTCGATCTGCAGGCGCCGCGTTTCGTCCAGTTCGCCATCGACATAGGCGTGCAGTTCCGGTTCGGTAGGCATCAGGGTATTCATTTGAGCACCTGCAGGGGAGGATGGACGACCTTGCCGTCGGTGAGTTCGCGCAGTGCCTTGCGCGCCCGGGAGATGCGCGACATCACGGTGCCGATCGGCACGTCGAGCGCATCGGCAGCCTCCTGGTAGCTGAGCCCTTCCACGGTCACCAGCATCAGCAGCGCGCGCTGTTCGGCCGACAGCCGGTTGAAACCGTCCAGCGCCGAGCGGGCCAGCACCACGTCTTCGGTGGACGGGGCGCTGTCCTCGTCACTGCCGGCCCCGAACAGCGTCAGCAGGCCCGCATACCGTTTGGCACGGCGCTGACCGTCGATGAACTGCCGGTACAGGATCGAGAACAGCCAGGCTCGCAGGTCGCTGCCTTCCTGCCGCGTCACACGGCGCGACAGCGCGCGCTCCAGGCACGCCTGCACCAGGTCGTCCGCGCTGGCCTCGTTCCGCGTCAGCGACACCGCAAAGCGGCGCAGCCTCGGAATCACTTCGCGCAGCGCATCGTCTGAGAAATCGTTGTCCATCGGTCCGGGGGTGGCAGGGGCGGGAATGTCGTTACACGGTAAACGTCTGGCAGCGAGAGTTATTCCGCCCACATTACAAACAGCTAACAACGGTGTGGCTTCAGCGCGCAAATGGCGCGAATGCTATACAATCGAGAACGATTTCTATTTACGTACCCCGACAGGATTTTTCTGTCGCGCGGCGGCGATCCCGCCCTTGGACTGGAAGCATATGCGGTTGTCTGAACTGCCCCGGCGCACGGTCGCCATCGTGAAATCGGTGGACGATGCCACCCCTAACGACCCCGTCGCGCGACGCCTGCGCGATCTCGGCTTCGTGCCCGGCGAATCCGTGCAGATCGTCACCTTCGGCCCGTTTGGCAAGGATCCACTGGTTGCCCAGGTGGGCTACACGCGCTTTGCGCTGCGCCGCTCGGAGGCCGGACGCATTGCCGTGGAAGTGGCCACCGCCACCGTGTCGAGCATCGCGCCGGCAGGCCAGGCTGGCACCGCCGACGCTTCCGATGCCGACGCACAGCGCATCGCCTGAGGGCCTGCCCGCCTTCGCCTGACCCTATTCCATCATGTCAGTTGCCCAGAATGCCTCCGCCTTGCGCATCGCGCTGGTAGGCAACCCCAATTGCGGCAAGACCGCACTGTTCAACCGCCTGACCGGCAGCCGCCAGAAGGTAGCCAACTACGCCGGCGTGACCGTCGAGCGCAAGGAAGGCCAGTTTGTCTCGCCGGCCGGCCGCACCGTGCGCATCCTCGACCTGCCCGGCGCGTACAGCCTGCATTCGGCCAGCCTGGACGAAGCCATCACGCGCGAGGTCTGCATGGGCCAGCGCCCCGGCGAGGCCCGCCCCGACCTGCTGGTGTCGGTGGTCGATGCCACCAACCTGCGCCTGCACCTGCGCTTCGTGCTGGAACTGCGCCGCCTGGGCCTGCCCATGGTGGTGGTGCTCAACATGAGCGATGCGGCGGCCCGCCGCGGCATCGTGATCGATCGCGACGCGCTGTCGCAGGCGCTGGGTGTGCCCGTGGTGCAGACCGTGGCCGTCAAGCGCGACGGCGCCGCCGCGCTGGTCAAGCTGTTCGACGAGACGCTGCCGCCCGCGCCCCCGGCGCAGCCGCTGGACAGCGTGTCCGAGCTGGACACCCACGCCGAGGTCAAGCGCTTGCTGGACGCCGCCGTGACGATGCCCACGCGCACCGCGCGCTTCGACGACGCCGTGGACCGCGTGGTGCTGCACCCGGTGTTTGGCCTGGTGATCCTGGCCGTGCTGCTGTTCTTCATGTTCCAGGCCGTGTTCTCGTGGGCCGCGCCGATGATGGACGGCATCGAGGGCGGCGTGCATTTCTTTGGCGAGTGGGTCGGCGGCATGATGCCCGACGGCATGCTGAAGAGCCTGCTGGTGGATGGCCTGATTGCCGGCCTGGGCAGCGTGATCGTCTTCCTGCCGCAGATCCTGATCCTGTTCCTGTTCATCCTGACACTCGAGGAGTCGGGCTACCTGCCACGCGCCGCGTTCCTGCTTGACCGGCTGATGATGAGCGCGGGCCTGTCGGGCCGGTCGTTCATCCCGCTGCTGTCGAGCTTTGCCTGCGCGATCCCCGGCATCATGGCCACCCGCACGATCCAGGACCCGCGTGACCGGCTGACCACCATCCTGGTGGCGCCGCTGATGACCTGCTCGGCGCGCCTGCCCGTGTATGCGCTGCTGATCGGCGCGTTCATTCCGGAACGCACCGTGGCCGGCCTGTTCAACCTGCAGGGCCTGGTGCTGTTCGTGCTGTACGTGGCCGGCATCGTCAGCGCGCTGCTGGTGGCCTATGTGCTGAAGTGGTTCCGCCGCGACCGCACCGACCATCCGCTGCTGATGGAGCTGCCGTCGTACCGCGTGCCCAATCCGCGCGATATTGGCATCGGCCTGTGGGAACGCGCACGCATCTTCCTGGCGCGCGTGGGCAAGGTGATCCTGACGCTGACCGTGCTGCTGTGGTTCCTGGCAACGTTCCCGTCGCCGCCCGAAGGCGCTACCATGCCGCCGATCGACTACAGCTTCGCGGGCATGATCGGCCGCGCGCTGGAGCATGTGTTTGCCCCGATCGGCTTCAACTGGCAGATCTGCATCGCGCTGGTGCCGGGCCTGGCCGCGCGTGAAGTGGCGGTGGGTGCGCTGGCAACCGTGTACGCGCTGTCGGGCAGCGACGATGCCGTGGCGGTGCAGCTGGCCCCGATGATCGCGGCGCAATGGTCGCTGGCCACGGCGCTGTCATTGCTGGCCTGGTATGTCTTCGCGCCACAGTGCATTTCCACGCTGGCGGTGATCCGCCGCGAGACCAACTCCTGGAAGGTCATGGCCGCCTCGGCCGCCTACCTGGCGGGGCTGGCCTATCTCGCGTCGTTCATCACGTACCGCGTGGCGCTGGCGCTCACCTGATATCGAGGAAACTGGCTGCCTGCCAGCCAGTCAAACGGCCATGACGCTCTATCACGCCTTCGAAACCCTGATCGTCCCGCTGATCGTGCTGGGCTGCGCCATCCACGTGGCGGGCCGCTACATGCCCCGCACCCGCGAGCGGGTGAAGGCGCGCCTGGCGACCATGCTGGGCGGCACAGCGGCCAATGGCTGGCGCGGATGGCTGGCGCGGCGCCTGGCCCCGAGCCAGGCTGCAGGGTGCGCCAGCGGCTGCGACACGAACAGCGGCTGCGGCACATGCGACTCGAATACGTCAGGGTCTGGCGACATCGGCAACACCGGGTCCGGCGGCAGCAACGAGCAGATCATCCGCTTCGTGCGCAAATCCTGAACACGGCATCGGCCCCGGGAGGGCTGGGGTGGAAATGGCAACGGCGATCCCTTGGGGTCGCCGTTTTGCGTTCCGGAGCCCGATTCGACAGCACGCAGAAATGGGTACGCTTTGCAGCAGACCCCGCCTGTTTGCTCCCTTCTGCCGCAGCGCGGGAGAGGGGCCGGGGGAGAGGGTCTGGAGGTTCAAATCCCGCCAATCCTTGTTGAGACGCCTGCCCTCTCCCCCACACCTCTTCCAATATGGGAGAGGGGAGCGCATAACCAGACGTCGTGGAACGCTACGCAGAAACGGGTACGCTCCGCCATGGAAAAAGCCCGCCGTATCCACCCGGCGGGCTCTCTCCAGCCTGCGCCAACCTACTGTGCGATGCCCGGAATCGTCAGCGACACCGGCATGGCCTCGGGCCCGGCGGTACAGGACACGATCACGGTGAACGGTCCCGACCCGGTGGATACCACCTGCGCCAGATTGGCTCCGATCGGAATGATCGAGACCGGGCCGCTGCCCACCTGCCAGTTCCACGTGTTATTGCAGCCCATGATGCCCTCGTCGACGCCACGATGCAGCAGGTGCGCGGACACCGGTGCCCCGGCACCCGGCACGATGAACGGGTCCGGGCCACTGTAGATCAGGCCCCACGTCGGCTGCTCGGTCACCAGCAGCTGGGCGCGCGGCTTGGCGGTCAGCGTCAGGCTGCCGGCCACCTCGTCGAGCACGCTTTGCAGCGGTGCAATGCCGGTTGGGCGGCTGGTGCTGACCGTGGTCACGCGCGTGGCCGAGTTCGGCAGCACCGCCAGCGACGGCGAAGTGGTCATGTACGTCCACAGCCCCGTGAAGTCGGCCGTAGCGTCGCTCTCGTCATTGCGCAGCACGCGCGAGTCATAGGTCTGCGGATAGCCGTTCAGCACGTTCAGCGCGTTGATCTGCTGGCCGAATTGCGACAGCACCAGGCGATAGGTCGACACGCTGCTCTTGAACACCGACACCAGGAACGCGCCGGTCAGGGTATTGCCGTCGGGCGCGGTGACCTGCACGGTGACCACCGACTGTGCGGCCGTGTCGCTGGCGTTCACGCCGCGCAGCGTGCCCACGTTGCTGGCGCCTGTCACCTGAACGGCAGACGTACTGCTGCGCCAGGCCCAGCCAGTGGCTGCCGCGGAGCGGTTGGCGCCGTCGCTGTCGATCAGCGATGCCGTTACCGGCAACACCTGGCCGTCGGTCATCGACAGCACCGGGTACGGCAGCGCCAGGCTGTAGGTACGCACGCCCGGTGCCACCACGGTGATCGTGGCGGCCACCTGCGGCAGCGCGGTGGTGCCGTTGGCGCCGGCAACCGTTGCCAGCACGTTCACGGCCGTCGTGCCCACGCCCACGCCGGTCACCACGGCGCTGCCAGGGATGGTGCCGTTGGCCACAGCCGCCATGGAGCCATTGTTGCTGGTCCAGACGAAGGTCGTGGCGCCCGTGACATCGTTGCCGAGATCGTCGACGACCGATGCCGTCAGCGAGATCGTGCTGCCCACGCCCACCTGGCCCGACGTGCGGTTCATGACCAGCGTGTACGACTTGGCAACTGCCGTGGTGCCGCCGCCCGCGCCGCCGCCGGCATCGCCGCCGGTTCCGGCCGGTGCGGTCGTTCCGGCGCCCGAACTGCCGCCTCCGCCGCCGCACGCTGCCATCAGCATGGCCGTCGCCATGCACACGATCCACCCCGTCCACGCACGTGTACGCATGATTGCCCCCTTTGTCGTTATCAATCCCGTTCCTGCTGCTGTCAGCCTAGGCGGGATGTGGATGGCGATGTACTGGCCAGAGGACTGAGCGCTTCCCCACATATCGGGTGGAACTCATCCGTTCGGGGTAAGGCTCTGACGTGCGGAATCCCACGTTCGCGGCCGAATCGGACAGGTCAGACGAAATACCGGCGGTTGACGCTGCAGCGCCTTTTGCACTACGCTCTGTGTGTTCGACCCCGCCAGATGGCGGAGCGATATCCTTCTCGCACGATGCCAGCCAACTCCCTCGACCTCCGCCACGCCGCAGATGCCTCGCGCATCGGTGCCGCCGTGCGCGCGCGCGTTGATGGTTCGCTGGTCGCCCTGACCTCGTGCCGCGCCCTGCTGGGCGCTTCCTCGCTACTGCTAGGCCTACCGATCGGTTGCCGGGCCTAGTGCCCTGTGGCAGTTCGGCAGCCGTTCGCCACCCTTTTTCCGTTTTCCCGTTTTTCCCATTCACGCGAAGCCCTCGTACGCCGAGCCGCTTCCTGATGCTTCCTTAGCGAGGAAGGAGATACCCCATGCCCATGTTGCGCAACCCCGCCACCAAATACCGTCCCGCCACCGTAGTCGACTTGCCCGACCGCGCCTGGCCATCGCGTCAGATCACGCGCGCCCCGCGCTGGATGAGCACCGACCTGCGCGACGGCAACCAGGCGCTGATCGAGCCGATGAACAGCGCCCGCAAGCTGCGCTTCTTCGAACAGCTGGTGAAGGTTGGCCTCAAGGAGATTGAAGTCGCGTTCCCGTCGGCATCGCAGACCGATTTCGATTTCGTCCGCATGCTGATCGAGGAAGACCGCATTCCGGACGACGTCACCATCGTGGTGCTGACCCAGGCGCGCGAAGACCTGATCCGCCGTACCGTGGAATCGGTGCGTGGCGCCAGGCGCGCCACCGTGCACCTGTACAACCCGATCGCCCCGGCGTGGCGCCGCATCGTGTTCAACGCATCGCGCGAGGAGATCAAGGAAGTGGCCGTGTCGGGCACGCGCCTGATCCGCGAACTGACCGATGCCATGCCGGAAACGGCCTGGTCCTACGAGTATTCGCCCGAGACCTTCAGCCTGGCCGAGCTCGACTTCTCGCTGGAAGTGTCCGATGCCGTATCGGCCGTCTGGCAGCCGGATGCGAAGCGTCCGATGATCCTGAACCTGCCGACCACGGTGGAATGCAGCACGCCCAACATCTTTGCCGACCAGATCGAATGGATGCACCGGCATCTGGCGCGCCGCGAACACATCGTGCTGTCGGTCCATCCGCATAACGACCGCGGCACGGCGGTGGCGGCTGCGGAGCTGGCCGTGATGGCTGGCGCCGACCGCGTGGAAGGCTGCCTGTTCGGCAACGGCGAGCGCACCGGCAACGTCGACCTGGTCACGCTGGCCCTGAATCTCTACACGCAGGGCGTGGACCCCGAACTCGATTTTTCCGATATCGATGAGGTGCGCCAGTGCGTGGAACATTGCAACCAGCTGCCCGTGCATCCGCGCCATCCGTATGTCGGCGATCTCGTGTTCACCGCCTTTTCCGGCTCGCACCAGGACGCCATCCGCAAGGGCTTTGCGCAGCAGAAGCCGGACGCGATCTGGGAAGTGCCCTACCTGCCGATCGACCCCGCCGACCTGGGCCGCAGCTATGACGCGGTGATCCGTGTGAACAGCCAGTCGGGCAAGGGCGGCATGGCGTACCTGCTGGAGCAGGCGCACGGCATCTACATGCCGCGCCGGCTGCAAATCGAGTTCAGCCGCGCGGTGCAGGTGATGACCGACGAGACCGGGCTCGAAGCCAGTGCCGAAGACCTCTACGCGCTGTTCCGCCGCGAGTACCTCGACGTTGACGCGCCGCTGCGCTACGTGTCGCACCGCATGGTGTCGACCAGCGACAACGCCGTGGAAATCGAGATGGAAGTGACACGCGACGGCCAGCCGGTGCGGGTGCGCGGCGCGGGCAACGGCCCCATCGATGCAACGGTCGACGCATTTTCGCGCGGCCTGGGCGTTGCCGTGCGCGTGATGGACTACCACGAGCACGCCATGACCACCGGTGCCGACGCCAATGCGGCCTGTTATGTGGAAGTGCGCGTTGGCGATTCGGCCACGGGCTTTGGGGCCGGCGTGGACGCCAGCATCGTCACGGCATCGCTGAAGGCCATGGTGTCGGGTGTCAACCGGCACATGCAGGCACGGGACCAGGACCAGGCTGAAGCCGCCTGACTGGCCGGACTTATCGGATCTGGCTGAAAAACGGTGTGCCCTGCCCCCACAGGGCACACCTGAAAAGACGTCCTGGCGGACGCCCACGACATGCGCGGTGCACAACCACGAGCCCACAGCGTAAGGTCCGCGACGCGCGTGCGCCACGAATAAATCCGCATGTCCATAGAAGCATCAGGCGGGTGCCGCAAGCCCTTGCGCGGGTGCGACGCACTGTCGTGTCGCGCATTGACGACGTAGTTGCACGCAATTGGTGTCGGCTGCACTTCACTTGTTCTGCATCAAGGTTTGAGTACCTTGCACAAGACAAACTGGTCGCACTTTTTCGATGTTTAGTGCCTGACCAACATGACCACTGCAACTTCTCCCCGCCGCAAGACCCTCGTTTCCTCCATCTGCATGGCGCTCGCCGCCGCCACCATCGGTACGCTTTCCGCGCCTGCAGCCGCCGCTGACGAGACGCAGGGCAACTGGATGGTCCGCCTGCGCGGCACCTATCTGGACATGGCAAACAAGTCCGACCCTGTCGGTGGCGCCGGAGCATCGGATCGCATCCATGTCAACAACAAGTGGATTCCCGAAGTCGATATCACCTATTTCATCGTGCCGAATATCGCGGCCGAACTGGTGCTGACCATCCCGCAGAAGCAGGACGTAAGCCTTGATGGCTCGAAGATCGGCACGTTCAAGCATCTGCCGCCGAGCCTGCTGCTGCAGTACCACTTCCTGCCGAACGGCACGTTCCGCCCGTATATCGGTGCCGGTGTGAACGCCACGCGCATCTATGGCGCGGACCTGGCCGGTGGCACGCTGGGCCTGGACAAGTGGAGCGTGGGTCCGGCACTGCAGATCGGCATGGACTACAAGCTCAACAAGAACTGGTTCCTGAATGTCGACGCCAAGAAGGTCTGGATTTCCAGCAACGTCTACGCGAACGGTGTCAAGGTGTCGACCGTCAGCCTCGACCCGTGGCTGTTCAGCGCCGGCGTGGGCTATCGCTTCTGATCACCTAGGGATTTAAGGTTTTTCCGAGACTTTCCATTTTGTCTCCTCGAAGGAAGGCCGCCTAACCGACGTCCTTCCCGCCTCACTGCGCGCGGCAATCCCGCGCGCTTTTTTATTTCTGATTCCCCTGGGGGTGTGAGGCGGGCATGGGGCCCGCCGGATGCACCGGCGCGCCCCCGAGGTCAGCGGAACGCCGGCTCGTCGAAACTGCGCAACTTGCGCGAGTGCAGTTGCTCGACGCCGTTCTCGCGCAGGATGCGGATGGCTTCCAGGCCAATCGTCATATGCTGGCTGACACGCTGGCGATAAAACGCATTCGCCATGCCGCGCAGCTTCAGCTCGCCGTGCAGCGGCTTGTCGGAAACGCACAGCAACGTGCCATATGGCACACGCAGGCGGAATCCATTGGCCGCCACTGCCGCGCTTTCCATGTCGATTGCAATCGCCCGCGACTGGTTGAAGCGCGCGTACAGCGCCTTCGACTTCAATTCCCAGTTGCGGTCATCGGTGGACACAACCGTACCGGTGCGCATGCGCGTCTTCATCTCGGTGCCGGACAAACCCGTGACGCGGGCCACTGCCTCTTGCAGTGCCACCTGGATTTCGGCAATCGGAGGCACCGGCACCCATGGCGGCAGGTCGTGGTCCAGCACGTGGTCATCACGCACGTAGGCGTGCGCCAGCACGTAATCGCCCAGTTGTTGCGAGCGGCGCAGTCCGCCGCAGTGGCCCACCATCAGCCAGCAATGCGGACGCAGCACGGCCAGGTGGTCGGTCATGGTCTTGGCGTTCGACGGCCCCACGCCGATGTTCACCAGCGTCACGCCGAGCCCGTCCTCGCGCACCAGGTGATAGGCAGGCATCTGCGGCAGCGCCTTCGGACGCGCGGCGTCGTCGGGCTCGGTGCCGCCCAGGTCCTGCACCACATCGCCGGGCTCGACAAAGCGCACGTAGCCGTCGCCACCGTCGCCAGACATCAGGCTGCGCCCCAACGTCACGAACTCGTCGACATATCGCTGATAGTTCGTGAACAGCACAAAGCGCTGGAAGTGATGGGGCGCCGTGCCCGTGTAGTGGTAAAGCCGCTGCAGGGCCAGGTCCACGCGTTCGGCCGGGAACAGCGACAACGGCCAGGCCTCGCCAGGCGTGGGCTCGTAGGTGCCGTTGGCGATCGAATCGTCGATGCGGCTCAGTTCGGGCAGCACGAACGAGGCTTCCAGTTCGCGGGCCTGCGTGTAGCTGATGTCGGTGGTCGATGCCTCGATCACGAACGGCAGCGGTATCGGCCGGCGCGACAGGCCCACCACCACCGGCACGCGGTGATAGCGCATCAGCCGTTCGATCTGGTCGCGGTAGTAGTCGCACAGCAGATCGGGCCGCGTGACCGTGGTGCCGTACACGCCGGGGTAGGCCACCGTGCCCCAGGACGGGCGGCTGTCGGTGACCATGGTTTCCAGGTTGACGGAAATGCCGAGATACGGATAGCACGCGTGGGCCGCCGACGGCAGCGGCTTGCCCTTGGCAAACGCGTCGAAGCGCGCGCGCACGGCCGCCACGGAGCTGTCGTAGATCTCACGGATACGCGCCATCGCGCTATCGGCATCGCTGAACTCGGCCAGTTGGTCGGCCGGGTGTGCGGAGGAGAAGATCGGGGCGTTCATGACAGCCATCATACCGCCAGCTTCCGGCGCGCAACAGGCCATCGCGCGCCCGGTATCGAGATCGCACATGCGTGCGGGTGGTCGCATTTTCCGGACAAAGTTGTTTGACGTCGCCGCATCGGCTTCGCTACACTCTGTCGCCGAAATGCGCGACAAATAGCGCGACATATCGCGCGAAAACGCGGCGCAGCCGCTCTGCGCCCCCCACTTCTGGAGGGTCTGCATGCATGCGCTCCGGAATCACGCAGGAGGAATTGTCGATGGAAATCCGTAATCCGTTGCCCGCAGAGGTAGAGGCAGCCCGGCTGCTGCTGGCTGCCAACGGCTGGGAACAACGGGTCGGCAATCCCGAGCGCTTCGCGCAACTGATCGCCAACTCGCAACGCGTGGCGGTGGCAGTGGAAAACGGCGAGGTCATCGGCTTCGCGCGCGCACTCTGCGACGATATCTCCAACGGCTACATCTCGATGGTCGCCGTGGCGCCCCAGCATCGCCGCCGCGGCATTGGCCGCGCTTTGCTGCGCCATGTGATGGGCAACGACCCGGACATTACCTGGGTACTGCGCGCCGCCCGCTCTTCCGAGGCGGCATTCTTCGGCCAGTTGGGCTTCACGCCATCGATGGTGGCAATGGAGTGGCGCCGGCGCTAAGGCGCAGCGTCCGCCGCCTGCCGGCCCGGCTACTGGTCCATCGCACGGCGAAATTCTTCGGCAGTCCCCATCTGGCGGAACAGCTTGCCACCGGGCGCGAACCGGTCGGCACTCGATAGCCCGCCCACCACCACCGGATCGAAACCCGCGTCGCGCACCAGCCCGGCCGCCACGGACAGCGCCTCGGCATCGTTGCCGGCCATCGGCACCGCCATCAACGGCGGCTTGCGGTGACTTTCGCGCGTGAACTCCGCCGCGCCCGTGAAATTGAATACCCGCACGATGCGCGCACCCGCCAGGTATCTGGCCGTGGTGGCGCCGATGCCGTTGGCCTTGACCTCGTCCACGATGGCGCCGTCGCGCGCGGCCACGGCGTTGGTGGCGTCCAGCACGATCTTGCCCTGCCAGCGGTTCTGCTGGCCCACATCGGGCACCGCACCATAGGGCACGGCCAGCAGAATCACGTCGGCAAACGCCACGGCCTGCGCAACCGTACCGGCCTGGGCCAGCGGCCCGAGGGAATCGGTCAGCGTCTTCAGTTCCCCGGGATGGCGCGAAGCAAACATCACCGGATGCCCCGCCTTCACCAGCAGGCTGCCCACGGCGCCGCCCAGCCGGCCCGAACCGACCACGCCAATCTTCGATTTCCCCTTGCCCTGCGCGGCCTGCGCCACGGCGTGCCCGACCGGCACCGCCAGCAGCACGGACCATCCGCCGGCAATCAAGAGCCTGCGTCGCCCGTACGACATTTCCCGAAATCCGTGCGCCATCGCCTGTCCTCCGCGTTGCCCCGCTCCGATCACTCTAGGCGAATCCCGATGAAAAATCCGGGGATGCCCATTCGCCAGGCTGTCACAGGTACGTCATCCCTTGTTCATAGACTGTCGCGCGGCCACGTGCCGCAGACGCCGCATGCGGCGTACACAACGATCGGAACAACAACGACAACGGGGAAGAAACATGGAAAGCAGGACGAGGAAACCTGGGCAGTGGATGCAACGCGGCGCCAGCACGGCAGCCATGCTGCTGCTGGCCACAGCGGCAATGACCGCCTGCGGTGGTGGCGACGACAGCAACACCGCCAGCGGCGGCACCAATACCGGCGCGACGCCGGCCGAGGTCAAGCCGCTGGCTGGCGGTTCGCTCTACGTGGGTGCGGTGAGCTTTGGCGATACGGTGTCGGTCCAGCTCGACCAGCCCGCCGCCGGCCAGATCACCCTGCGCTTCCTCGATTCCCGTTTCGGCCTGGCCGGTGCACTGGTGGGCCAGTACACGCAGAGCGGCGATACCTATCGCGTGTCGAACCTGACGGCCTCCGGCGCCGACGTACCGGCCGCGCTGGCCGCCGCCGCGGCATCGATCACGTTCAGCTTCACGCTGGACGACGGACTGCTGTCCGGTGCGCTGGGCCAGGTGCCCAACGTCAAGGCCGGCAACGGCAGCCTGCTGCAAGGCTATGTCTCCGCCGCCAACAAGGGCGCCCAGCTCAAGGACATCGCCGGCACCTACAGCTACCTGCGCCAGGCAGGCGACACGGCCACGGCCGGCCAGCTGGCGATCCAGGCAGACGGCTCGGTGCGCGTGTGTGCGGGCCAGGGCTACAGCGCCAGCTGCGCGGGCGGCCAGACCGGCATGCTCAGCGCCGACGCCGACCAGGCCCGCTATCCGGGCGCCTTCGCACTGACCATCGCCGGCAGCAAGGTGGGCCGCGTCTTCGTCGGCAAGCAGCAGGGCGGCACGGCTCTGTTCGTCGACGAAACGGGCGCCAGCGCCACGGCCGCCACCGGCAACTGGGTGGTGCGCGCCGCGACGTCGCTGGCCGCCAACGCGGTGGATGGCGACTGGATCTGCGCCGAGCCCGAACTCGACGATGCCAACGCCACCACCGGCCGTACGCGCCGCAACATCATTTCGGTAGGCAGCAACGTGCTGGCAGCGGACAACATCCCATCAGACGTCCCGCTGATCTACAACGGCTTTGCCAGCGGCGCCGCCTTCGGCCTGATCTCGGGCACGTGGCAGGAGCCGGTGGCCAGCCAGATGCAAACCGCATCGCTGGCCTGGCTGCCCGTCAGCACCAGGCTGGCCTACCAGCTGCGCCAGGTGCCGGGCACCAAGCGCGTGCTACCGGCCGTTTGCACGCCGCTGCCGGCACCGACCCCGATTTCCACGTACCTGCAAGCCACCGCCCAGCAGAACATCCTGGTGACGATGGCCGACCTGCGCCCAACGCAGCCCGCCATCGGCCGCGACCAGATCTATTACAAGCTGGGCCGCTACGCGGTGGATTCGGCGAAGAATTTCGACGATGCCTGCGAGAACAACGGTCAGAACAAGACTGCCAAGGATGGCATCAAGTCGGATTCGCGCATCGACAACCTGAGCTCGTTCACCTGCACGAAGACGGTCGGCGAGAAGCCCGAGGACATGAAGACACTGGTGGTGGGCCCGTACGGCGAACCGTACCTGACCGATGGCCATCACGCCTTCACCACCGTCTGGGAAGCGCCGACCGGCGGCCCGCAGGCCAAGATGTGGATCCGCGTGCAGGACAACCTGTCGAACCTGAACCGCGCCCAGTTCTTCCGCACCATGCGCGCACGCAAGCTGGTCTGGCTCAAGGACGGCGACAACCGCCCGATCTACCCGGCCGACCTGCCGCGCCAGCTGGGCCTCTCGAACGGCCTGGGCAATGACCAGTACCGCTCGCTGGTCTACTTCACGCGCGACATTGGCTACAGCCAGCCCACCGGCGCCACGGAATTCACCGAGTTCTACTGGGGCGACTGGCTGCGCAAGGTCGTAGACCTGAAGCAGGTGAACCTGAACGACACCACGGCCTACCTGGCCGCCGTGCGCAAGGCAGCCGAAGCGATGGTGGCCCTGACGCCCGACACCATCGTCAGCGCCGACAAGACCGCCGCCACGCTGGGCCGTCTGGACGCTTTCAACGAGACCGAGTTCACGGCACTGTCGCAGCCGGTAGGATCGTCCAAGCCCGGCAAGCTGCCGTATGCAGTGGACTATCGGACCAAGCTGAAGCCGTAATGCCGGAACGGGTGGATCGGGTGGAACAGATGGAATAGCTGGCTAGCCAGCTTGCCTTGGTGATGCCGCCGGGAAACCGGAGGCGAACACCCCAGCGCCTGGAAACAGGGCTGGGGTGTTTTGCTTGGGGCATGGCCGGGAGGCAATGCGCGGTCGATCGGTCGATCTATCAACCGATCGTTGAGCCGATCAGTTGGCGACGATGCCCGACGTCTCGGCCGACACGGTGTCCACGCGCAGCAGCGGCAGTCCGCTCAGCTTGACGGGCCCCAGGCCGGGCGCCAACCAGACGGTTGCCTCAAGCTTCGGGAAGGAATATGCCGGATCGCGCTCATACTGGATCTTGACCTTGCACGTATTGGCGTAGGACTTGCCCATCGCGGTCACATCTTCGCGGCCGATGTACTGCACCGTCCAATGCACCTTGCGCGCTACGCCATGGGTAAATGCCGGCTGCGGATCCGCGGCCGCGGCGGATTCCTGTTCCTCTACCACCGTCACGCTGCGCGTCTCGTTGGGTTGCATGCCCAGCAGCGACAGCTTGGCCGGTTTGCCGGCGGCATCCTCGTACGTAAAGCGCCGATATTTGACCCACGGCCCACTGGGGAAGCCACGATGCCCGAACTCAGTCACACCCAGAGGAAACAGGACGGTTTCCGGATCCAGATAGATCCGGAAGTTGGACGAAACCGCGTGAAGCAGCGTGCCGGTGGCCTGAACATCGATGGTGTCCAGGCTCCTGCCATCGAATGTGGTCGGGCCAATGCCCTTGCCCTCGAATGTCACGGCTTCGAGGACCGGACCGGCATTGGCCGACACCGTCATCGACTTTCCGGTTGTCATCGGCGTCAGGCATTGCGCATCGAACGGCGCCATCGCGTTAGCCGTCGCACCAGTGGCGGCGCCGCTGGTGCCGACGCTGTTCTTACTATCGCCGTCCGAACCGCCACAGGCGGCGATAACGGCGGCAGATGCCACCAGCGTAAATGCGAGCTTCTTCTTCATAGGCATTGACCCCTTACGGGCGTTGAAATAGCGGGCAGTCTGTGCTGCCCTGGGTTGGGAAAAAACGAAAATCGAAAGTTGTGTCTCGGCGATTTACTGAAGTACCCGCTTTCCGTAAATCCACTCGATGCTGCCGTATGGCGCAAGCTGATTCATGGCGCCCAGAATCTGCCGCGATTTGACGTCGTCGCCTTTTACGAACTTCGAGTAGGCAGCGCTGTAGAACGAAGCCTCGGCTTTGTCCTTCTTGGGCAAATGAATAAATACGCACGGCACGAAATTTTTTCCATGCCATCGGATTTCCGGAAATGAATGGGGGGAACAGGAGAATTACTCAATACTGATAAACCACCTGCATCCCCGCCGTCACCCCGGCGGTATTGAACTGCTCCGGCTTGTACACAGGCGTTCCGAGAAACACGTCATACGAGACGCCGCCGAACTTTTGCGAGCCCACGCCGCCGCGCATGCCGAGTACCGCGCCCGCCAGTTGCGTGCCCACCAGCGCCTGGGTCGATGGTCCATACACGCGGCCATAATCGAGGCCGACGTAAAGCGCCTGGCCGCTCGTTCCCAGCGGCGCCTGCAGTTCGTTGCGCCAATAGAATCCACGCTCGCCGGCAAGCTGGCTCTCGCCATCGAAGCCCCTTACCGTATATCGGCTGCCAATCGTCAAATCATCGACGTAGTACAGCCGGTCGTTGGTGAATTGGCCCCGGATCGTCGTGACGTAGCGGAATGGTTGTTCCGCGAGTTTGAACGGCACCGAAAGGTTGGCGTCGAGCACCATCATCCGGTAACGCCAGGTCGGGCCATCCAGCGACGCCAGCGTGTCGTCTTGCGCACCGAAGGCGCCGATGCCCTGGCGGAATGACAGCGTGGCATCGAGCTGCGATTGGCCGAAGTAGTGGCGGTCCGTCACCCCGAATTCGAGGATGGTGTTATTGCGGCGCTGCTGCGGGATTTCGGTGTCCTCGATATAACTCTTGCCGAATCGGCGCGTCAGCCGCACCTGCATGCCGAACACGTCGTTCTGGCTGCGGCGCAGCACCCGATGCAGCTTCAGATCGACGTTTTCCGATTTTCCGCTCGACACGAACGTCGTATTCACGCCAGCAATCTGCTGGAAGTAATTGCTGCTGTAAGCCGAGAGCGTCGCTGTCCAGTAGCCCCACGGAATCGAATAAAAGCCATTCCAGCCGCGCGTGCCGTGCTCCTTGTTGCTGAACATCAAATCCTGGTTGTAGCCGATGTTGAACATGTCGCTCAGGCCCAGCGGGTTGTCGATCCCGACGCTCACGTTGCCTTGCCACTTACCGGTGGAACGCGAGCCCGAGTTGTCGACGGAGGCTACCAGCGTCCACGGCTTACCGCGTTTGACAGCGATCACGACATCGCTACGTCCTGGCGTGGAAGTCGGCACGATCTGCATGTCGACGTCCTGGCTGGCGACACGCTTCATCTGCTCCAGGCCTTGTTCCAGATCACGCAGGTTCAGCAACTCGCCGGGGGCAGTGGGGAACGCTGACTTCCACGTGCCCCACAGATCGGGATCGCTGAAGCGGATGTCGCCGATCACGCCGGGGATCAGCGCGAGCTTCAGCGTTCCCGACGACAAATCCTGTTCGGGTACCAGCACGCGCGTGGTGACGTAACCCTTCGACAGGATCGTTTGCGATAGCCCCTTGACCAGCGTCTCGACACCCTGTTTGCCGACGCACTCGCCTTGATAGTGGTCAAGCCATAGTTGTGCGAAGGCGAACGGGTCCATCGGCTGCGCCGACGCGCCGCTGACTTGCAGATCTGCGGGCAAGTCTTTGGGGACTTCGAGCCTGAACCGCTCAATGCGGAAGCAGGGATCTTCTTTCGGCAATGCCGGATACTCGGCACGCGCGACACGCTCGGCGCGCACGGCGGGTGCCTGTACAGTGGCAGCGCGCTCGCGGGCTTCCGACTGCTGACGAGTACGCTGCTCCTGCTCGGCGTTGCTTAGGGCGGCGGCCTGGCCGGGGGTCGGCGGGACCTGCGCCATCACGAACGACGGCAGGCCCGAAAGGCCAACCGCGAGTGACGCGGCAGTGACAATGTGCGGCAGTTTAAAAGACATCGGCATAACAAGGGCCGGACGGGGCTTTGGCACCCGTCGAAGCACGGCGAATAATCAGGATTGGTAGTTGCTCGGCGGTTGCCGCTACTGGCTCGGCTGTGGACTTACCTGTTGGCACTGCTACGGGCTCGAAAACCCCTGCTTCCTTTGGCGGCCCTCATACGCCGCGTCGGCCAGCCGTTGCTGCTCGTCCTTGCTTTTGCCACGCTGCAAGTCCGCCAGTTTCTGCTGCTCATCCGGGTCCAGATGCCGGTTGACGCGATCATCCCCAGCTTCTTTACGCCGATCTGCGATCGCCAGTGCATTGAAATACACTAGCGAGCCTCGTGAATCCGTATTAGGTCTCCTGTGAAAGCTGAGTACACCAAGTTGAAGTCCAAGCTTTCATACGGGCAAAACACGATCGTCACCTCCTCATCACTCATGCCATTCAACCAAAGAAAATTCCCCTTAGCTAATGATTCAATATTTCGAGATCTGCGATGGAGCGACTTCCATTTTTCGACTGTCGGCGCAACGTTTGTCCATCTCACATTGCTCTCAGCATCCAAATAACAAATTGACTTGCCATCAGGTGAAATTTCTAAATTTCCCACTTTTTTGAACCCCTGTATAACTTAGGATTCTGTCTGCCAAATCGTTAATTCGATCTGCTGTTACGTAGCCGACAAACGCTGCCGCCTTTTTCAGCTGAGCCTGCTCGGCTGTATAGGCCGGGCCGTCATTCTGCATCTTTTGCAGCATGGCCTTGTTCGCATCGCCATCCAGCACGCCGTCCGCACAGCGGGTCAGCGTGCATTCGGCGGCTGCAAAGCGGCATTGCTCTTCGGGGCTCTTTCCTTTTTACAATTCCTGTAGCCTCTGTTCGTCACTCGGGTGCAACTGGCGGTTAAAGCTATCAGATTTCATACTTCAATTCTTCAAGAATGAATCTGCATGCTTCGTCCTCAGAATGGAAATCTTGCAGAGCACGCTCCGCACCCCTTTCTACAAAAAATACGTGCCACCTCTCTCCACGGAGTTCTAGACACAGTCGCTCTTCTTTCCGACCTGACAACGAATAGACTCGCTGTGGCACATGCAATCGGTCCAATTCTGCTTTCAGCTCCGTCGTATTCATTGAGTTCTCCTTAATGCTCCCCGCTGTATCAAATTGCGGACCGATTCATCAAATTTGTACTGCGTTCCCATACCTTCGTAACCAAACCATGGTCGCGCTGGACCTGCGGTGACCTCAATAGGGCGAGTGACTTCAAATGTGTTGTAAGGCGCGCTGTCTGATCCTGGGCGGAGCGCACGAGCTCGATATGCAGTGCCCGCTTCTGCGACAAAAGTACCCTGAACGGACCCGTAACGATCCACTAGCTGACCAGGGAACAATGTGTAGCGTTCAGCGGTGCCGGGAACGAATCCATTGTACGGCGGCCACTCATTGAGAGTGCCGAAATTAGAACTTGCACGGGCAGCGGCACTCTCTGCAAGATTTGCCTCAACCTTTGCTCGAATCGCGGCTGAGTTGCTTGCCCCGACTTCTTCCGCAGCGATGCCGCCATCGCCACGTACAACACCAGATCTACCAACTAGCCCTGTTATTGCGGCACCGACAACCGCATCCGCAGCTGCGGATGCGCTCGGCTTGCTCGCCTCAATCAGCTCAGCCTTGAAGGCACCACCCGCGTTCCACAAATCGTTGCGCAGGTTGCTATCGAGTTGCGTTCGCTGCGTGCCATCAAGGCGCGCCGTTGCCACCTCCGGATCTTCCAACCATTTCCCGGTGGTCGGATCGTAGGATGCCGGCACTCCGGCTGCCTTGGCCGCCGTCTCGGAATCAAAGCTTTTCAGATCACCCGTGCCGACCTGATCGTTGCGATACACGGTGCGGATCGCATAGTAGATCTCGTCCTGCGTCATGCCCGCGTATTTTGGGTCCTTCGCCAGTTCCCCGGCCTTGCGCCGCAGATCTGCATCGGTCACGTTATGCAACTGCCGGTTGAAGCGATCCGCATTAGCCGCAGTCACCGCGCCCGATCCACCACCAACGACGGCACCAATCCCGCCCGCCGCAAGATTGGCCGCCAGGTTCCCGATGGCCTCGTCCAGGTTCTTGTTGCCACTGTCAACGCCATTAGCCACAGACTTACCAAGAGTGGCGAGCTTCTCGGCCGCGAGCGACGACAAGCCCGCGCCAACTGCACCGGCGATGGCGTTACCGCCGCCCAGTCCAGCGATCATCGCCCCACCAGCCGCATGCAAGGCCGCGCGATACTCGCCGCCTTCCTTCCAGCCTTCGACATCGGCCTGCGCCTCGGCAACCGCCGCGCGGTTGGCATCGCTCGGGTCTTTGCCGTAAGCGTCGTTGGCAACCTTCAAGGCATCTTTCGCAGCCTTCTCCCTACTCCCCGCAATATCCCCTACCGTCTTCGCCACCGCCTCCCCAGCCGCCTGCGCCGCCGCCATCATGTCGGCCTGCTTGCCCAGCACGTTGCTGAGGTCCGGGCCCTTGCCCACCGTCGTGTTGGTGTTCGACGTGTCCCGGTTCAGCGTCGCCACGTCTTGCGCCTGGTTGGCCTGGTCGGTGATCGTGATCGTGCCGCCTGCGATGCCAGACTGCGCCACGCCGCGCTGGCTGCCGCTTTCGTGCTGCGGGATCATAGGGCTCACGCCGCCGGTGTTCTTGCCTGAGGTCTGGCCAGAATTCTTGTCCTCGACCTTCGGGCCGAACGTGAAGCCGCCGCTCAGCCCCATCGACGTCGCGCTGTAGTCCGACTTGTTCTCGATATCGCTCCAGCTCAGCGTGCCCGTGCTCAGCTTGTTCTTGTCCTCGGGGGCCGCGCTGGCGATGATGGCGCCCTTCAGGTCCGTGTTGCCCTTGACCCGCCGCTGACCAAATTAGCCTGCCCGCAAGTTCGCATCAAATTTCAACGCAAGATCTCACACCGCGGACAGGAACTCCTCCCGATCCAAGATCATTGACGTGACGCCATCGAGAAAATTGAGACATTATTCTTTACGTAAATAACCCGGTTGACCGGCGGGCACGCTATTGTCGGGCTGCCCTTTCCCCGCATATTGATTTACAAGCTCCTGTGGGTCTGGAACCGTCAACTCACTTCTCCCGGGAAGAAAATTATTATGCTCCGGCAAGTGTTTTCCCTGCTTACCAACGTCCAAGGAAGGCGGTTTTTTCTGCCCGCTATCAGACGCTCCGTTACTCGCCTGAGTATCGCTTCCAGCATTATCATCATTTGATGCGATTGCATTGCCCGGCAGCCCAGATCCCGGTGTAATCACCGGCGTTACCGTCATCCCGCATGCTCCCGGACCAACCGGACATGGCATTAGCGTTACCACTGCGCCAGCACCGGGCGGAGTCCCGTTGTTGCCTCCTGTGACGTCGGTTTGCGGGCCCGCATCGGAAGGTGGAGTCTGCCCGTTCGTTGACTTGAGCAGATCCATAAATTGATCTGCAAAATTCTTGGCCCCTCGTCCAGCGCTTTTTGCCTCATTGACGGCGGAGTTCCATGAACGGGTCTGTAGATCCCGTACGGTGTCAATGAGGGAATCGTATTGGTACAGCCCCGTCGATTTCAGCTGTGTCTGCTCCGAAGTGTACTGTTGCCCACGCTCCTGAGAAGCCATCTTTTCTGCATAACTCGGATCGTTGGACGGGACATCCAATGCGCAACGCACAAGTGCACACGCCGCATCAGCCAACCGCTGCTGTTCTTCCGGACTCTTCCCCTTTTGAAGTTGCCTGAGTCGATCCTGCTCATCCGGATGCAACTGCCGATTAAACCGACCCGGCCCTTGGTCTGGTTCGCTTTTACTGACCTTTTCGCGCAGGCTTTTCAATTTCGCGTTCAAGTTCAGGCGAGATAGGCTCATCCATCGATAGCTCTACGAGGTCCTTACAGCCGACTTTTGGAAGCAGGGAGCTAAGTCGATCAAACACGGCTACTTCAATTAGTCCCCACTCAAAAATTCCTGCAAGATAGCCGTGCCATAGCAATGCAACGCTCTCCGTTGCTCCACGTCTTGCAAGTTGCCGTTCTATTCTTTCACGCAGCTCGCTTTCTGTTGGGTATCCAGTATTCATTGCTGTCATTGTGGCAACCTCGGAACGTACACTGTTCCCTGGGAAGTAATAATCGTAATACTCTGAATTTTTGCGCCAGATTTAGAATCTGCCGAGTATGCGCGGTTCACTCCACGCTGAGCAATATCAGAAGTCATGCCCGGCTGGTTGCGAGCATCGATAATGATATCCGGAGACTGTCCACGCGCGTCCATTGCTGTGCTGGATATTGCCTTGGACAAGCCATCTGCATCCTGCTTGGCCACGTCCGTCATCGTCTTCAGTTCATACTTCGTCCCATTTATGAGGAAGTCCGCCGACCGCCCAGCATTAGACGAAGGAATCACCTGAACCGTCCTACCACCAGCTACCATTTCAGCAACAAAGCGCTGCTCGGAGGACGTCAGTCCATCCGTCGAACCAATCAGCTTGCCCGCGGCCGCTGTCGCCGCTGCCCCTGTGCCAGCCGGCATTGCCCCGCCAGCAGCCACCTCACCAGCAACAATACCCGCTTGGTTGGCACATAGCACTGGATTTGCCGCGCACGCCTTCGCTGCAGCGGTCGCGACCGCTGCAATTTCCGGCGCGAGGCCGACAGTTACTAGCCCTCCTACAATTGCCAGCCCCGCTGCCGGATTCGCCACCGCACCCGGCAGCGCCCGCTGCTCCGGCGTCAGCGACCCATCCTTGTTTCCATAGAGGAAAGGATTACTGTACTCGGCGGCAGTTGACGTGAACAAATTGCCCGCGTTCTGACTGATGTAAGCCACCGCATATTTGTCGCCACCCGGGCCTTTGCTCGCCGCGTCATCGACCAGCCTGTAGCCGTTGCCCAACAGCATGCTTTCCGCTTGTTCTGCTGTGAGTGCCTTGCCAGTCGACTTCTCATAGAAGTCAGCAAAGTTTTTCGCGTTGTCTTTCGCCCACTTGCGTTCATCCGGGTGCAACTGCCGATTGAAGCGATCCACATTCGCCGCAGTCGCCGCCCCTGATCCACCACCCACCGCAGCACCCATACCTCCAGCCACAAGATTCGCTGCCAGATTGCCGATAGCCTCGTCCAGATTCTTGTTGCCACTATCGACCCCGTCGGCGACCGATTTGCCCAGGGATGCAAGCTTGTCCGCGGCAAGAGACGACATTCCCGCCCCCACCGCGCCCGCAATCGCATTGCCGCCGCCCAGTCCAGCGATCATCGCCCCACCAGCCGCATGCAAGGCCGCGCGATACTCGCCGCCTTCCTTCCAGCCTTCGACATCGGCCTGCGCCTCGGCAACCGCCGCGCGGTTGGCATCGCTCGGGTCTTTGCCGTAAGCGTCGTTGGCAACCTTCAAGGCATCTTTCGCAGCCTTCTCCCTACTCCCCGCAATATCCCCTACCGTCTTCGCCACCGCCTCCCCAGCCGCCTGCGCCGCCGCCATCATGTCGGCCTGCTTGCCCAGCACGTTGCTGAGGTCCGGGCCCTTGCCCACCGTCGTGTTGGTGTTCGACGTGTCACGGTTCAGCGTCGCCACGTCCTGCGCCTGGTTGGCCTGGTCGGTGATCGTGATCGTGCCGCCTGCGATGCCAGACTGCGCCACGCCGCGCTGGCTGCCGCTTTCGTGCTGCGGGATCATCGGGCTCATGCCGCCGGTGTTCTTGCCTGACGTCTGGCCGGAATTCTTGTCCTCGACCTTCGGGCCGAACGTGAAGCCGCCGCTCACGCCTATGGATGTCGCGCTGTAGTCCGACTTGTTCTCGATATCGCTCCAGCTCAGCGTGCCCGTGCTCAGCTTGTTCTTGTCCTCGGGGGCCGCGCTGGCGATGAAGGCGCCCTTCAGGTCCGTGTTGCCCTTGACCTTGATGTCGAAGCCGCCGTCGCCCGCCAGAATGCCCGATTGCTCGGCTACGTTGGCGTAGCTGCCGTCGCCCTTGCCCTTCGTCGCCGAGAACGATCCGCTTACGCCGCCGCCCTGGCTCCAGCTCAGGCCGCCGCCCACGCTCTGCTGGCGCGCGTGGCTTTCTTCGGTGTCCTGGCGGCTGGCCAGGTTCAGGTTGCCGCCTACGTCCGCCGACACCTTGCCGCCGCTGACCACCCCACCCAGGATGTTCGTGTCGTTGCCGGACACGATCGACACCGATTCGCTGCCCGTCACGTGGCTGTTGACCTGCGCGGTGCCGGTGGTGTCGCCGTTGCCCTTGCTGGTGGAGCCCGACACCGACACGCCGAAGCCTTGCGCGCCATACGACACACCGATACTGCCGCTGCTGGACTTGTTCGTGCTGTGGTTCTCGTAGGTATCGGTGGCCGAGACGATATTGACGTCACCCTTGGCGCCCAGCCCTACCTTGGTCGCGGAGATATCGGAGCCGATGATGTCCAGGTTGCCGGCCGTCTTGTTGCCGTCGGCATCCACGCCCGTGGCGACGAACGTTGCCGTCCCGCCGGCCTGCACATTCGATCCGGTGTGCGTGGTGCTGTCCTGCGTGAAGGTGCTCTTGCTCTTGCTGGTGCCGAAGGACAGCGTCACCGCCGTGCCTGCCGGCCCCTTGCCATCGGCCAGGCTCTTCATGGCGTCGCCCGCGCCCATCGCCGCGTCGTACGCATCGCGACCCGCCGCGATGCCCCAGAGCGCCGACGCGCGCCCGTCCTGGCTCTTGCTTGCCGAACTGATCTTCTGGCCCGCGTTGATCGCCGAGCCAATGGCACCGCCGCTCACGCCCAGCGTGAAGCCGGTCTGCTTGATCTCGTGGGTTTCGTCGTGATGCTCGCTGCCTTTTGCGGCGTCGATGATCACATCGGCGCCGATGCCCGTCAGGTCCTTGGCTGCGATTACCTGGCTGCCGGTCACGTGCAGCGTGCTGCCGGCCTTCAGGCTGACATTGCCGTCCGTGCTGCCCACCAGGCTGCCGGTCTGCGTGACCGAACTGTCGTTGATGGTGTCCTTCTGGTCGCGCATGCCGTACGAGATGCCGCCGCCCGTGGCGCCGAAGCCCGTGGATTTCGTGTGCGAATAGCTTTGACTCTCGCTGGTGTTCTCGGCCGTGGTGATGATCAGGTTGCGGCCGGCCTCCAGTGACACGTCCTGCGTGGCTGCCACGGTCGAGCCGCTGATCGTCATGTCGCGGCCAGCACTGCCGACGACGGTGTCGCCCGACACCACCGAGCCCACCGCCACGGTTTCCCGTGAACTGGAGGTCGTCGTCGTTTCGGTCTTGGACAGGAAGCCCGAGCTTTCCGAGTGCGACCAGCTCCGGGCGTTGTGCTGCTCGGTGACCGCCCCAACGGTGACGTCGCCGGTCGCCACCAGCTTGACCGTGCCACCGTCGGTCGTCGCGCTGCCCGTGCTGACGGCAGAGCCGAGCACGGCCACGTTGCCGGTGGCGTTGCCGTCGAGCGCGGCCGGGGCGATGCCGTTGGCCTGCAGGATCTGGCCCACGGCCGCCGCCTGCCCCGCGCCCAGCGTGACATGGTTGCCAGCCTGGACCGTGGCGCCCCGCGCGCCCTCATCATACGAAGACTGCGTGAACTGCGACGCCTTGTTGCTGAATGCGCCTGCCTCTTGCGTGCGCGAGTCCATTGCCGCCGTCACCGTGGTGTTGCGGCCCGCAACCAGTGCGGCATCGGCGCCCGCGTCTATCGTCGAAGCCGTGAGCGTAGCGTCTCGCCCGGCGACGGCCGTCACGCTGCCGCCGGCTTGCACGGTGCTGCCCTGGTTGATGATCGTCCGGTCCCGCAGATAGTCCTGGCCGCCGTGTGCCGTGGCATCCTGCGTGGTGCCCAGCGTTGTGGTGCCGATGTTCAGGTCACGGCCTGCGGCCAGCAGGGCGTTGCTGCCGGCATTGACGGTGGCCCCTGCCATGTTGATGTCGCGCCCGGCCAGCAAGGCTACGTTGTTCGTCCCAGCGATCGATGCCGCCGCGCCAATGCCGGTGGCGCTGGCGCTGTTGCCGTTCGCGAGGGTGGTGGTATTCGTGATGGTCTGCGATTCGTTCACGATATCGCGGCCCGCCGCCACCAATACGTCCTGCCCGCCGATGCGGCCGCCCAGGTTGCGTACGTCCTGCGTGGCCTGCACGACGGTCGTGCCGGCGCCACCGATGCTGCCCCGGTTGACGATATTGCCGCCCACCACCTGCGTGGCGATATCGCCAACGATCGAGCCGCTGTTCTCGACGGAGCCGGCAGCATGGATCGCCACGGTATTGCCGGCGACCAGCGCGCCCGTGGCGTTCAGGTCCACGCCATTGCCCTGCGCCAGATAGACCTTCGGCACCAGCACCGATTGCGTGGTGCCATCGGGCAGCGTCACGTCCTGCGACACCATCCACACCATGTCGGTGGTGAGCTGGCGCATCTGGTCGTCGGTCAGGCCCACGCCGGGGGTCAGGTCGAAGGTCTTGGCATAGGCGACGCCGTTGTTCATCAGCGCCTTGTATTCCTCCAGCTGGTCGGTGTAGCCGGTCAGGAACGTCTTGCCCGTCAGTTGCGTGATCTGGTCGCGAACGAGCTTTTCTTCGTAGAAGCCATCGCCCAGGCGCTTTTGCGTCTTCTGTGGGTCAAGATCCAGCGCCTTGAGCATGTAATCGCTGGAGATGAAATTCGTGTACTGCGTGAAGCGCGGATCTGTGGCGACGAGGTAGGTGTCGCCCGGTGCAGTGCGGAAGCGATACAGGCCGTTGGTTGGCAGCTTCAGGTTGGGGATGCCGGCATTGCCCGCTGCGCGGGCCAGCTGCGTGCCGCTTGCACCGCCACCTGAAACGCTGCTGCCCGTCACGGCCGCACCGACGGTATTCACCGAGGCGACCGTCACGTTCTGCGCCGTGGTCTGCACCGCCTGGTTGGCGGTGGCAACGGCCGGCAGGGCGGCCACCGTGGTCGGGGCCTGCGGCGCGCCCGGATAGGCCACGACCTCCGTTCTCTGGCTGTTGCCGGTCCGCTGGTGCCAGTAGAAGGTGGAAGTGTCCTCGGTGGTCACGGTCTGCTGCAGCACCGTGCCCACATCCTGGATCGTGCCATTGGCCGCCACCCGCACGAGGTTGCCCCCCGCAGCCATGGTCGAGGACTGGTTCAGGATATTTCCGCCGTTGCTGTTGATGCGGATGTTGCCGCTCGCCTGGATCCTGGCCGCGTCGGACGCACTCACGAGTTGGTCGGTCGCCGTATAGGTGACGGTCGTGCGCGAGATTTCATTGAAGTCAGTGCCGAAGTTGGCCTGGCGTACCTCATCGGGCCGGATATGGATGTTCGGATCCCAATCCGGCCAGAAGGTGATGCTATAGGTGGACCCGTTGTCCGTGATGGACTGGTAGTACTGTGTTGGCCGGGTTGCAATCGGGCGCGTGCAGATCGACGTATCGATGTCGCAGTTTGGACCCTGGAATATCGAGCCGTACACCTCCACCGGAGACTGCGTGAACGACAGCGTTTGCTTGCTGGCGTCCAAGTTCGTGACCGTTGCTTTGTCCACCGTCACGGTGACCGGCGCCCGCAGGGCGTTGGTTTGCGGCGTGCTGATCGGCGCGCTGCCAGTCGCCCAGTTCCACCCAGGGAAGGTGATGCTGCCGTGATAGTTCAGTTCGGTCCCGGGAAGTCCACCTTGCCACAGCGTGAGCGTCTTGACAGCCGTCTGCACCGGCGTACCGGCCGTCGTCACAATGCTCGTGCGCGTGTTGCTGACCTGGCTGGCCGCGATGTCGATGTCGCCTTCCGCCTCGATGGTGGCCGAACGATTGATCAGCGCGTTGGTCTGGTTGGCGAGCAGGCCGGTGTCGGGGTCCCGCGCGCCATCGCGGGCGATCTGCAGGTTGCCCGCGCTGTAGAGCGTGGCGCCATCCAGGTTCTGCACCGAGTTGCCAGCGTACAGGTTCAGATTCTGGACGGCCGCCATCAGGGCCGATGGCCCGTTATTGACGATATCGGCCCCTTGCACCTGCACGTTGTTGCCGATCACGGTCCCCGTGTTGACTACCGACGGGCCGTTGACCTGCACCGTGTCGCCCTCGATGCGTCCGGCGTTCGATACCTGGTTACCCGCCTTGACCGTGGTATTGGACGAATTGATGTCCGCCCCACCCCCGTTCACCACGTTGGCACCGGAGACCGTCAGCGCGCCGGCCGTTGCGAGCGTTCCCGTATTGGTGAGCGTGCCGGTGGCCGTCACCTGCATGTTCCCGTTCGCCTTGATCTGGTTGGACGCGTCGTTGGTGTAGTCCCCCACCGCATTCAGCGTCAGATCGCGCCCCGCAACCATCGTCCCGCTACCGGACATGGCGCCCGACACGGCAACGTCCTGGTTGGCCTTGACCGCACCGGCCAGATTGGAGAGGGATGCAACGCCAAGCTTGACGTCCACGCCACCCAGCACCTGGCCGGCGGCATTGTTGAGCGTCGCGCCGGCCTGGTCGAGGGTCAGGCTCCGGCCGCCGTACAACATGCCGCCGCGATTATCGAGCTGGGACCTGACCTTCAGGTCGAGCGCGCCACCGGCCACCACCTGGCCGCCCGACATGCCATTCGTATCGTTGGCAAGCGACTGCGCGGCCACGGTGACATCGCCATTGCCGCCCACCTTGCCGGCCGTATTGGTCAGCGCATCGGCTGCCGTGACCGTCGTCGCGCCGTCGCCCGCATTGACCAGCACGCCCCGCGTGTTGTCGATGCTCGCTGCGGACACCGTTGCGGTGCCGTGCTCGCCATTCGCGGCAAGCGTGCCATCCTGGTTCAGCACGGCGCCGGTGGCCGACACCGCCAGATCGCCGGCCGTCTGCGCGGAGCCCGCAGCATTGTCTATCGTGGCGCCACTGGCAAGCATCAGGCCCGTATTCCCGTAGACGCTGCCTTGCCGGTTCGACAGATTGCCGCTCGCGATGGCCGTGACCTTGCCCTGTGCGGACATCGTGCCACGGCTGTTGTCCAGCGTTGTGGCCTGCGCCTGGAGGTCACCGTTGGTCTGGATGACACCGCCCGCGTTGCCAGTTCGACCCTGGCTCGTGACCGACAGCGTGCCGGTGCCCGCATGGGACATCCGGCCGCCATCGTTGATCAGGCTTGCTGCATCGATGGTCAGGTTCTGTCCATTGGCGGCTACCGCGCCGCCAGTGTTGTCCAGCTTGCCGCCTGCGGTGATCGTGCTATCGCCCTGGCCCAGCTGTTTCAGGCTGCCGCCCTGATTGAGCAGATCGCCCGACGTGCGGATGGCAAGCTCGGCACCTTCGATCTGTCCGCCCTGGTTGGACACGCTGCCCGCCGTCAACGTGGTGGCCGCCCCGCTGGACATCTGGCCCCGGTCGTTGTTGAGCGCCCCCCGGACATTGACGACCAGCGCCGCGCCCGCCGTGGTGGTTGCGCCCGTCAGGTCCAGGCCGCCTGCACTTGCCGAGACACTCAGGTTGCCGTTCGTCGCGGTCTGGCTGCCCGCCAGGCTGACGCTTTCGCCATGGATCACCGCATTGCCGCTGGCCAGATTCCGGCCGGTAGCCGACACCGCCCCGCTGGCGTTCATCGTCAGGTCTGCGCCGCCGACGGGAACACCGTCCGGATTCAAGCCCGCCGCCAGCGTGCCGGTCGACGCCACGCTCTGCGCGGCCAGACCAAGCGACTGCTGCGCCGCCAATGTGCCGCTGTTGCTCAGCGTGGCATCGGTCTGGATGCCGATCGCACCCATGGCGTAGGTCGAGCCACTGTTATCGACCCCATCGCGGGCCGTCACCTTGATGTTGCCGGCGGCGCTCGTGCTGCCTGCCAGCACAAGCTTGCCGGCGGCGTTCAGCGTCATGTCGCCCGCCTGGGCGGCCATCACGCCGCGCAGCGACACACCCACGCCCTGCTCGGTCGATGCCAGCAGGATCTTGTTGGCGTACATGCCGCCAAGCAGGCTGACGTCGATACCGGCCGATGGTGCCGGCCCGGTGCCCGCAATGGCCGTGGCGTTGAGCGAGTTGTAGTCAACCTGGTTGGCCCCGGCCACCACGTTGAGCTTGTTCGCGTAGACGGCGGCGTTGGCCTGTACCGCGCGGGCAATCAGATCCACCTGGTCGACGCCAGCCGCGTTCAGCCCCGCGCCCTCGATCTGGATCTGGCCCCCGGTCACGCGGAACGCGTCCAGGCTGCCGCTGCCGCCGTAGACCGGCAACCCCGTGGTCAGCGTGGCGCGGCTGGTGTTGATGAAGCCGGCGCCATCCACCAGGATGCCGTTCGGGTTGGCAACGATCACCTCCGCACGCGGCCCCGCCACCTCCAGGTAGCCGCGCAGCTGGCTGGGCGACATGCTGTTGACCTGGTTGACGATGATCCGCGCCGATCCGCCGGGCAGCAGGTTCGGGTTGCCGTTGATGTAGCCCGCCTGCTGGGTGTTGGTGATGCCCGGCGAGTTGTTCAGGATGGCGCCGGCCTTGTTGACGTCGAACTGGGTGTAGTGGTTGGTGGACACCCCGGCGCCGGACGGCCGCGTGATGTTGACCTGCGGCAGGCCGTTCGGCGTGCCGATCACGGTGGGCCGGTTGGCGCCGGAATTCGGGTCGGCCACGATCTGCGCGCCGGCCAGCATCGGCAGGCCCATGCACGCCCAGACGGCCAGCTGGATCGCCGGCACGCCGAGCCATGCCACGTCGGGCGGCGCACGGCGCGTGCTGCCGCCCTGACCGGCGGGCTTGCCGCCCGCATGACCCGAAGCCGTCTCCGCCACGGCCATCAGCATGGAACGTGTGCGGTTGAAAACAATGCGAAAACAAAGCCGATTCATCGTGACCCGTGACTCCGGTACGGACACGGCTTCTTGCGTCTTTGCCCCGGCAACACCGGATCATTCGGACCCGAGAATCTGCCTGTCGCACGCTTTGCCGCTTGTAACCGGATGTAAGAAACCCGAAACGGCGCGAAGGGTAAACCACGACGGGAAGTGCTGAATACCCCCCTATGTGCCTAGTGAATATCGATTTCCGATCACAAATTTGTTACGCCTGCAACGGCATCTGCCCGAATGCCGCACCAGTAAAGGGAGAGGAGAAGCGGACCTCGCTGAATCGCCAATCCCTGATATCAGAAGTGGCTGATATTAGACTTTTTTAAATCTGACTTCAGTGGCGCGTCGCAACAACGGAGTGCAACAGCCTGGCGACAGGCGTACCCGTTTCTGCGAAGGTCGGAACAGGGGTTCCGGTGGCTGGCCGGATGGAAAAAGTCCCCTCTGCCGCTTGCGGAAAAGGGGACCTTGCAGGGCCAGGCGGGCCTGCGGCGTCCGGATTACTCGGGCTGGATGTTGGCCGCCTTGATGATGCGGCCCCACTTGTCCGATTCCTGGGTCTGGAACTTGGCCAGTTCGGCCGGCGTGCTGGTGAACACGTCCGTGCCGGTCGACTTGTAGAAGTTCGACGCCGTGTCGCTCTTCGCGGCCTTGACCAGCATCTGGTTCAGCTTGGTCACCACGGCCGGCGGCGTGCCTGCCGGCGCGTAGGCAGCAAACCAGTAGCTCATCTCGTAGCCCTTCACGCCGGCCTCGTCGATGGTCGGCACATCCGGCGCCAGCGGCGAGCGCGCCTTGCCCGACACGCCCAGCGCGCGCAGCTTGCCCGTCTTCACCTGCGGCAGGCCGGTCGCGGTGTCGGTAATCATCATCTGGATCTGGTTGCCCAGCAGGTCGGTAATGGCGAGCGGATTGCTCTTGTACGGCACGTGCAGCAGTTGCACATGCGCCATCTGCTGGAACAGCTCGCCGGCGATGCGCGACGACGAGCTGCCGCTGCCGAAGCTGAGCTTGCCTGGTTCCTTCTTCGCCAGTGCAATGAACTCGCCGACGGTCTTGGCCGGCACCTGGGGGTTGACCACCATGATCTGGCCGCCGCGGCCCAGCGCCGACAGCGGCGCGTAGTCCTTCACCGGGTCATAGGGCAGCTTCTTGAACAGATGCTCGTTGGCGGCGTGGGTGGTGTTGGTGGTGATCAGCACCGTGTAGCCGTCCGGTGTGGCCTTGGCAACGTCGGTGGCGGCGATAAAGCCGTTGGCGCCCGGCTTGTTGTCCACCACCACGGTGGCCTTGCTGTCCACCGTCATGGCCTGTCCGATAGCCCGCGCAAGCTGGTCCGTGGCGCTGCCGGCCGCGAACGGCACGACAAAGCGGATCGGCTTGTCCGGGAACTCCGCCCATGCGCTGCCCGCGGGCAAGGCCAGGCACGCGAACGTGGCAATAGCGGCGGCAACGGCCAGCGGCCTGCGAATTCCGTACATCTGTGTCTCCTCGAATCGTTTTGACATATGGGACGGCTCGGCAATCATGCGGCGCCGCCGGCGAGCCGCGGCGGCAAGGGGATCGGCAAACCCAGCAGCAGGAACGCCAGCGCCTTGCCGTGGGTATCGAGATTCAATGCATCGTTGACGCCGCCATCGAGCACGCCGTCGATCACGAAGTTCATGGCCTGGATCGACGGCACGACATAGCGCTTCACGGCCCGGGGCTGGCGCGCGGCAAACAGCGCGCGCACGGCGTCTTCGGTGACGTGCGCGACCAGGTGATCGAAATCGCGTGCGTCGTAGGCAATCACACTGATGTTGGAGCGGTCGCCCTTGTCGCCGGTGCGGCCGTGGGCAAACTGGTAGAGCGGCGCTTGCTGTGTTGCGGTCATGGCGGGCTCCGGTCAGGCGGTGACAAACGAATGGGACGCGGCCACCGCCTGGCGCGGCACCAGGCACGACGTGGCGTTCAGGCGCGTACGCAGCGCGGTGCGGACGCCGCCACCGCCGGCCGGCCCGCAGGTATAGAGCGCGTTCACCTCGCGCAACAGCGCCTGTGCCACGGCCTTGTCCTCGTGCGCCAGCGCGGCCCGCATGCGCACGTCGCGGGCTTCGGCCTCACCGGGCTGCGGCGCGGCCAGCATGGTGCCGGCGTCGTCGCCAAACACGCTCAGCACGCCGATCAGGTCGAAGCGGATCGGTACATCGAACCCCAGCCCCTGCATGCGCTTGCGCACGATGTCTGCGGCCAGGCGCGCCCGGGCGGCGGCATTTGGGCCGGCGTAGGAAATCTCGCCCTCGGCAAACCAGCCGCCCAGGTGAAACAGGTTGGCCTTGAGTTCCGCCGGCCGTGCATGGCCGCGGATATTGCGCACGGCCACGCGGTCGGGGCCGATCTGCTCTACCGTGACCTGGCCGATATCGGCCACCACGTCGGGCGTCAGGTAGGCGCACGGATCGTGCACCTCGTACAGCAGTTGTTCCTTTACCGTTCGCAGGTCCACGCAGCCGCCTGTGTTGGCGGCCTTGAAGACCTCGATGCCACCGTCGGCGTCAAGCCGGGCGATGGGGAAGCCCACGTCGTGTACGTCAGGCACGTCCTTCATGCCGGGATCGGCGAAGTAGCCACCGCTGACCTGCGCGCCGCACTCCAGCAGGTGGCCGGCCATCGTGGCCGCTGCCAGGCGGGTCCAGTCGTCCCAGGCCCAGCCAAAATGCGCCATCGCCGGGCCCACGGCCAGCGCGGGGTCGGCCACGCGGCCGCATACCACCACCTGGGCGCCGTCGCGCAGCGCATCGGCAATGCCCTGGGCGCCGATATAGGCGTTGGCGCAGACAAAGCGCGCCTCGGGAAATGCGTCGCCAACGATGCCGCGCAGTACCGCGCGACCGGCGTCATGCGACAGGTCGTCGCCCTCAACCACCGCCACGCGCGGCGCGGGCAGGCCAAGCTCGGCCGCCAGCGCCAGGATGCGGCGCGCGGCGGCACGCGGATTGGCGGCGCCAAAATTGCCGATGATCGGGATGCGGTTCGCCAGGCAAAGACCCAGCACAGGGGTCAGCAAGTGGTCCAACAGCGGTTCGTACCCGTGCTCGGGGTTGTCGCGGCGCGCCAGCTGGGCCAGTGCCAGCGTGCGCTCGGCCAGCGTTTCGAATATCAGCGCAGCCGGGCCGCCGGCGGCGATCAGCGTGCGCACCACCGGCAGGGCGGCGTCGGTGCGGTCGCCGGAGAATCCGGCCCCGGACCCGATCAGCAGGGGAGCAGTCATGGGCGTTGGCAACGTCTGGAGTAAGCAGCGATCTCATTCTAGGGCCGGCTTCTGCCACGCGAAAACGGATTATTTGGATTAATCTATCGACTTCCTGGATGAATCTGCCGCACTATCCCGCCATGCTGTCGAATCTCTCGGTAAAGCACCTGCGCGCCTTCGTGGCGCTGGCCACGCACCGCAATTTCACGCGGGCGGCACAGGCCTGCCATCTGTCGCAATCGGCGTTCAGCACGCTGATCCAGACCCTGGAAGACCAGGCCGGCAGCCGCCTGTTCGAGCGCACCACGCGCCACGTGGACCTGAGTGCCGATGGCAAGCGCTTCGAAGAGGTGGCGCGCCGCCTGCTGGCCGATTTCGAGAGCGCATTCGAAGACCTGCGCGACCATGCCGAACGCCGCAAGGGGCGCGTAGCCATTGCCGCCCTGCCGTCGCTGGCGGGCGGCGACCTGCCGCCGCTGCTGGCTGACTTTCATCGGCGCTATCCGGGTATCTCGCTGGAACTGTACGACCAGCTTGCCGATGGCTGCATCGACATGGTGCGGCGCGGCCAGGCCGATTTTGCGCTGGCGCCGGCGCCGGCGCAGGACGCCGACCTGCGCGTGGAATCGCTGGTCCACGACACGTTCCACCTGGTGTGTCCCGCCGATCATCCGCTGGCCGCCAAACGGCGTATCGCCCCGCAGGCGCTGGCCGGGCTGCCGTTTATCCAGTTGTCGCGGACCAGCAGCGTGCGCCAGCACCTGGACGCCGCGATGCATCCGCTGAAGCTGCATGGGGTAATGGAAGTGGAGCACCTTGCCACGGTGGCCGCGCTGGTGGAAGCCGGCCTGGGCGTATCGGTGGTGCCGGCACTGGCGCTGTTCCAGTTCCGGCGCGAGGGGCTGGCCATACGGCCGATGCAGATGCCCGCGCTGGTGCGCGAGATCTGCCTGGTGCGGCTCAGGGAGCGGAGCGATTCGGCCGCCTCGGCAGCCATGATTGACTGCCTGCGCGCGCACTATGGCGCCGGCAAGCGGCTGTGAACCAGCTGGCGGGATTGGCAGGTTGCCGAAGTCAGGTCAGAAGTGCCCGAGGTAGCCGCCGTCGACGGCCAGCACCTGGCCCGTGACGTAGGACGCCGCAGGCGAAGCCAGGAAAACCACGGCGCCAGCCACCTCGGCAGGCTGGCCCCAGCGGCCCAGCGACGTGCGATTGCGCAGCCATTCGGACACGGTTTCATCGGCCACCATGGCCTGGTTCGGCTCGGTGGCGAAATAGCCCGGCGCCACGGCATTGACGGTGATACCGTGCCGGCCCAGGTCTGCCGACATGGCGCGCGTCAGCGCGTCGAGGCCGCCCTTGGTGGCGGGATACAGCACGTCGTTGGCTCGCGCCACCTGCCCTGCAATCGACGTCACGTTGACGATGCGGCCGTACTGGCCCTGCTCCATCAGCCGCGCGGCGTGACGGCACAGCGCGTACGGCGCCACGAGGTTGGTGTCGAGCATCGCCCGCAGGTCATGGGCATCCAGATGCGCCATGCTGTTGCGATTGCGCGTGCCGGCATTGTTGACAAGGATGTCGAGCCGGCCAAGCCGTGCCGCGATGTCTTCGAACGCCTGCGCAACCGCCGCATCGTCGGTGATGTCCAGCACCAGCGCTTCGGCCGTGGCGCCCTGCGCCTGCAGTTGCGACACGGCATCGGCCACGCGCTGCGCGTTGCGCGCGCACACCAGCACGTGCGCGCCGGCATCGGCCAGTGCGCTCGCCATCGCCAGGCCAAGGCCCTGCGCGCCGCCCGTGACCAGGGCCACGCGTCCGGCCAGCGAGAAAGGATGAGCTGCGGTAGAAGTCGCCATGGCGGCAACTATACCGCAGCCGCCGGGCCGCGATTGGCGGCCGGGATGGCGGCCGCCGCTCAGGGCATCGCTTCAGCGAATCAGCTTGCCCGTCGACGAGACGATGGACATCTCGACAAACGACGAACCCGTGTGACGCGCGGGGCTGTAGCTGATCAGGATGCCGCCCAGGTCGTAGTCGCGCAGGCCTTCCAGCGCGGCAATGAGCTTCTCGCGCGTGGGCTCGGGGCCGGCGCGGCGCAGGCCTTCCACCAGCACCTTGGCCGACATGAAGCCCTCCATGCCCGCGTTGCTGGGCTCCTGCTTCTGTGCCTTCGCCAGGCCGCGGTATTCGCTGGCAATGCTCATCTGGCTCGAATTCATGCCCGGCACCACCTGGGTGATGATCAGGCCCTTGCCATCGTCGCCAAGCTCCTTGATGAACGAGTCGGCCGCGTTGTTGGACAGCGTGACAAACTGCGCCTGGCTGCCGGCCTTCTTCATCTCGCGGATGATCTTTGCCGCCTCTGAGCCCGAGCCGATCACCATCACGGCCTGCGGATTGGCCTTGTTGACGCTGGCTACGCCCTGGCTGATATCGCCCATCGGCCGGTTGAACGATGCCGCGCCCGAAGGCTGCACGCCACGCGCCTGCAGCGCCGTATTGAAGCCTTCGAACACGTCCTGCCCGAAGCCGTCGTTGGCGTAGAAGATGGCGATGCGGCTCATGCCGGACGTTGCCAGGTGGTTGATGGCGCGGGCCACTTCGTCCTGGTATTTGGCGCGGACGTTGAACACGTAGCGGTTCACCGGGCGGTGCAGCGTAATGGCACCGGTCAGCGGCGCGATCAGCGGCACCTTCTCGGCCCCGATGATCGGCAGGATGCTTTCGTTCTGGGGCGTGCCGCGCACCATGAACAGCGCAAACACCTTGTCTTCGCCGATCAGCTTGCGCACGTTGTCGGGCGTGCGCTTTGCGTCGAATCCATCGTCGTAGGTCAGCAGTTCGATGCGCCGGCCCGCCACGCCGCCATTGGCGTTGACGTGGTTCAGGTACACCTGGGCACCTGCGATCTGTTCCTTGACCGACCCGGCCACGGGTCCGCTGACACCGGCCGACTGGCCGATACGGATGGCTGACTTGGTGATGCCGGGTTCCGCGTGCGCCGCCATGGGCGTGACAAACCCGAGCGTGGCGGCAAGCATGCCGCACGCGAAGTATCGTGCGTTCCTCATTGTTGACCCCTCCTGAAGCGCTGGCTTGAATAGTTTTTTGCCGCTGCCCGCCGCGCGGCAGTACGCATCGTCACGATGCGCCACACGGCGGCATTGCGCAAAGTACCTCATCAGAGGTAATTGTTCAAACGCTGGAACAATCCGGGGAAGGGAACTGTTGCTGCGGCATCACACCAGGGCCTGTTTGGTCCGGTGGCGGTCCGGTGTGGCCGCAGCGTGGCGCATGGGGGAACATGCGCCGGAGCGCGCCATGTGCGGCGCGCGAAAGCAGAGGCGTTCTGGCAGTCCCCGGACGCGCTCCGGAGGCTGCGCCGTACAGTTTCAGGGGAAGGCCGGCACTGCGGGATCGAGCCCCGCGAAACGGGCCTCCGGATGGGCCTTCTGCAGCAGGGTCTCGACTTCTTCCACGCGGCCGCGCGGCACGTCCACCATCAGCAGCAGCTTGCCGGCCTCGATCTCCTTCTCGAAACCACGCAGCCTGCTGTTGGGGGCCGAACTGCCGATCATGCTGGCGGCCCAGGCACCGAACACCGCGCCCAGCACGGCCAGCACGCCGACCAGGCCCCACTGCGGTGTATCGCTGACGATCGGGAACATCGCTACCACCACTCCGGCCACGATGCCGACGCCACCGCCCACCATCAGACCCATTTCCGCCGCGTGCACGATGTCCGAAGTCTGGAACAGGTTCGCTTCGTGCAGGCCGGTCATGTCCGCGCCATCGCGTCCGACGAAGTGAATGTGACTGTTCTCGATACGGGCCAGCAGCAGGTCGTCCATGGTACGGCGGGCGCTTGCCAGGTCGGGCAACAACCAGAAGATCCGTTTGCGCATGACTTGCCTCCTCTGTCAGGCCGCCCCGGTATTCGGGTCCTCCGTCTGGGACGGTTTTGTTCGTTCTACTCTCTCCGCATGGACTGCGCAAGGTACCGAACGGCTGACTTCCGGACGAGGTGCGCCGGAAGAATTCCGGGCATCACCTCGCACTGCATCATGCGGTCAGAATGTGATCGGCAGGCGCACCGTCACAGTGAGATCGGGGGTGTCGCGCGTAAGGCCGGCGCCCACCGAAAGGTTCAGCGTGTAGCGGTTGTTGAAGCGGTACGAGTAGCCCACCAGCAGCGTGCCCTGCGTAATGCGCACCGATCCCGGAACGGTCTGTCCGTTCTGCTTGGTCGGCCAGATGATGCTCTGGTCGTAACCGATCGAGAACGATGCGTGCTCGTTCAGCGACAGGCCCATGCCGAAGTTGAACTGGAAGATGTCCCCCGGCGCGATCTTGCCGAGGCTCTCGGTCTGGCCATTGAGCACCGTGCGGCTGACATTGTCGCGCGCAAAGTTGTGCAGGTAGCTGAAGGTGCCGAAGAACACCGCGGGGTCGGTCGGCAGCAGCCAGGTCACGCCCGGCTGGAGCGCCTGGAAGCCCGTGCCGGTTGGCATGCCCAGCGGCAGCCCGGTGCCCGTGGTATTGCTCACGCATCGGGTCACGCAGTCGGTCACCACCTCGAACGGATCGCGGCCAGTGTTCGACTTGTAGCGCAGCCAGCCGATGAAGAACGGCATCTTCTCGTTGCCGTAGTTGAGCTGGTAGCGCAGCGTCGCTTCCACGTCGCCGAGCCCGCTGCCGCTGGAATTGAACACGTTGTCCACGGCGGTGCCGGTGAACACCTCGCGGCTGACGGTGTCGCTGCTCGAATGCACGTACGGAATCTTCGCTTCGATTTCCAGCCGCTTGGTAATGCCGTAGCGGAAGGCCAGCGCGCCGATGTAGGTGGTCGTCTTGACCTGCCGCACATCGATCAGGCCGATCAGGACGGCGGGGATCACGGTATAGCCGACCAGCGCCACGCGGTCGCTGGACGAATAGCCATACTGGAAGCTGGGTTCGACGATGATCTTGCCGGCCGGTGTCAGCACGCCAGGCTGGTCGAAGATCGGCGCGATCTCCGGCGGACGCGTATCGCGCTCGGGCGGCTTGCCCACCGGTTCCTCGACCCCGGCCGCCGATTCGCCGGGCTGCGCGGCCTGGCCCTGCGGTGGCGCGTCGGGCGGCGCGGCTTCCGGGGCCTGCTGTGCCTGCACGCCCTGCTGGGCGGTGTTGTTGATCTGCGTGGCGCTGGCGCCCGCACCTGCGGCGGCGGCGTTGGTCGCCATGTTGCCGCCTGTCACGCCGGCAGCCTGCCCGCCGCGCTTGCGCGACAGCGCCTCGCTATCGACGGTGCTGCGCAGTTCGCGGATCGTGGCCTGCTGCTCGGCCAGCGCCCGCTTCATTTCCTCCAGCTGCCTGGCCTGGTCGGCCAGTTCCTTTTGCAGCGACTCGAGCCTGCTGGCGGCCGGCGGCCCCGCATCAGGCGGTGTCTGGGCCTGGGCCATGCCGCCCAGCAGCAGCATGGAGCAACCGGCATAGCCGATGCCCTGCAGTGAACGCTTCTTCATGACGTCTTCCTCCCCCGGGGACGGCGGGCATACTGCAGGGCCCGCGCCTGTTCGTTCATGACTACACGCTTGTTACCTCATTGCGGCTGACCTTTGGAGAACGCTGTTCAACGCGGTGTTGGCCATTTGTTCGCGGAATGCGGCCAGGGTATTCACGCTCGCGTTGAGCGTCATCAGGCTCTGGATATTCTGGTTGTTGAGATTATTCTGGATCACAGTACCGGGCATGTTCGATACCGCACCGAGGTTGGCCGAGTTGCCGGCGCCGTTCTGGATCACCGTCAGCAGACCGTTGGTGACGACCGTGCCTGTTGCGTTGGCCACGGCCTGCTGCGCCACGCCTGCCGCGCCCGTCGCCATGCCCGATGCACCGGCGGCCGCTGCGCTGGCCGTGCTGCTGGCCGCGCCCGCCGCGCCCTGGGCATTGGCGGCCGCCCCCTGGGCTGCCGCGACGGCAGGTTGTCCGGCTTGCGCCGCGGCGGCAGCGGCTGCCTGGGCGGCTGCCACTGCGGCGCTGGCCGCACTGTTGGCCGCCGTTACGGCCACGGTGACCGGCCCCAGCGCCTGCGCCAGCAGGTTGGCCTGCGCGGCGGTGATGCTGCTGACATTGGGAATGGTGATGCTGGTGGACACCGCCAGGGCACCATTGACGAACACGGCACGATCGATGCCGAAGCCCACCTGCAGGCCCCCAGCGTCGAACCCGCCGCGCGACTCTTCAAGCCGCGCCTGCGCGACCGGCTTCCACTTGGCCATTTGCTTGCGCGCATCGGCCACCGGCGCACCGGGATCCCGCGCAGCCAGTGTCATGGCCACCGCCAGCGGGTCCTCAGGGGGGTGATGCCGGGCCACGCTGGCCTTGTCCACCGGAACCACTCGCGCAGGCGCTTCGGCGACGGCTGCGACCACAACGGGTTCGGAAACGGATACTGCCTTGGCGGCGATGTCTTTCTGGTCAGTCGCTTCGCCTGGTAATTCGGGCACAACGGACGGCGGATCGGCCACGCGTTCCACAAGTGCCGCCAGTTCGGTGGCTGCCGGAAGCGCGGTCATGTCGATCGCGGTCGGGATCGCCACGGCGGCGCTCCCGGCGGCTTCGGTGTTCTCCGTGGCCAGTGCTTCGGCGCCGGCGTGCGCATTGCCAGCGCAGGCCAGGCCCGCGCCCAGCAGCACGGCAGCGGTGGCATGACCGGCCGCGCGTCTGGGCGCGTTGGAATTGTTTGTCTGGGCCATGATGTTCCTCAACTCAGAAATCAGAGGCGCCATGCTTGGGCATGACGGTGAAGAACAGACTGTCTCTTGGTACTCCCATCCAGTAAGGGCCGCTCGGCGCCACTCGCCAGTCAGCGGCCAGGTTGAATCGCGCTTGTTCTGTGCGGTTGTGGATCACGAACAGCAGGCTGCTGTCCCAGATCCGTTCGAAATGCTCGCGCTCGAGTGCGCGTGTGCCGCGTGCCGGGTCGCCAATCAGGACACGGTTGCCCTTGACGCCCTTCACGACGACGAAATGGTGATAGCCGTTCTCGACGATCAGCACGATCGCCGGGATCTGCGCTTCTTCCAGCTTTGACAGTGGCAGCTCATAGCCATCGGCCTGGAAGCCGCGCGACTCCAGGAACCGCTTCATGTCGAGCAGCGAAAAGCCCTCGGCACGAATCTTGGCCTGGTCGCCGTTGACGTACATGTTGGCAAAGACCGTCTGCTCCGACGTCGGCAAGTTGTACTGGAACGTCAGCAGCGTGGCCACCGCCGCCGACCCGCAGCTGAAGTCGTATTGCTGGCGAATGGTGGTCCGGAAGCGTGCCTCGCGCAGGCTGGTGACCGGTACGGTGTACGAATTGCCCTGGTCTCCGGGCACGCGGACCGTATCGGCGTGGGCGGCAGCAACGCCGCCCAGCACCGCGACCGCGCAAGCGGCCTTACACAGCAAGCTGCGCATGATCATTTGAACTGGACGTTGAGAATGGTCGCGTTCTGGATCAGTACGTTGTTGCCCGTGTTCTGGATCACGGTCGGCAAGCCCGCAGCGTTCGAGAACGATCCTTCCGACACGATGTTGCTGCCGGAGATGGTGTTGATGGCTGCGTTGTCGCCAACCGTGCCATGCAGCCGCATGTCGTTGACCACCACTTCGGCGCCACCGCGCACATCATCGAGTTTCTCGGTCGCCACGGCCGCCGCGGCCGTGCCGAATATGTTCAGTTTCGGACCGGCGCCGGGCGCTGCCGCCGACACGCTGGTCACCGCGCCGGCCACTACCGTGGCTGCGCCCGTGTCACTGCTTGCGACCGCTACGGCCGTGGCGGAAGCCTCGGCGCTGGGCGGCCCTGCATTGGCCTGCATGAACGGCCAGACCAGAAGGGCTGTCGCGAGTGTCACGACAGCTGGGCGATGCGATCGCATGGTGCGTCTCCCCTCGTGCTCCGAAACATGGTCCCCATCCGGGCCATGTTTTCAGACCTGCAGGCTTTCGACCTGGCAGCGCGGGCGGCATGACCGCGCCGCGCTACCCTGTCATTCAATCCTGGCGGTGCAGTGCCGCTCCGTGCGGAGCGGCACATACGACGCGTCAGGACGCTTACTTGCCGACAGCCAGGTTGGCCTGCACGTTCACGCTTTGCTGCACCAGCGATGCCATGCCGCTGTTCTGGTTGGCGATCATGATGCCCGCGGCCGACTGACCGACACTGGTCATGGCGTTGGACATGTTGAAGGTACCGGCATCGACGTAGTTGGTACCGCCGTTGCCGCCAGCGCCACCGACTGCACCGTTGCCGGCGCCGCCCGTGCCGCCCTGGCCAACACCACCGGCACCGCCTGCACCGCCGGCACCCGAGGTTGCGCCCACGGCACCGTTACCCGCCGTTGCGCTGCCATTCGAGGCCGAGGTCGACGAACCACCGTTGGTTGCGCTGCCGCCCGCGCCGCCGGCGCCGGCTACGCTGGTTTGCGCACCGCCAGCACCACCGGTACCCGAGCCAGCGCCGCCTGTGGAAGCGCCTGCCGTGGCCGTGCCAGCACCGCCAGCACCGCCCGTGCCCGAACCAGCACCGCCGCTGGCCGTTGCCGCGGCTGCGCCACCTGCTGCGCCCGCGCCGCCAGTTGCCGTACCCGCTGCACCCGAGCCGGTGCCGGTGCCCGAGCCCGTACCGGTACCGGAGCCGGTGCCCGCGCCGCCAGCTGCGGCCGTTGCCGTGCCGGTGCCCGCATTGCCTGCACCCTTGTCATTCGACTGGTTCGATGCGCCGCTGCTGCCGCCAGCACCCAGGCCGCCGCCCAGGCCTGCGCCCAGACCACCACCCAGGCCGGAGCCGCCGCTGGCACGGCCGGAGCCGCCATCGCCGCCCGAGCCGCCACGCGAACCGGCACCTGCGCTGCCGCCAGCACCCAGGGCCGAGCCGCCACGGCCGCCAGCACCGAGGCTTGCCGACAGTGCATCGCCGCCATAGCCGCGGGCGCTGCCGCCATCGCCGCCATAGCCGGAAGCCGTGCCGCCGCTGCCGCCATTGCCAGCCACCGAGCCGCCATTGCTCGCTGCGCCTGCGGTAGCGCTGCCGTTGTTGGCCGCACCACCGCTGCCGCCAGCGCCGCCGTTGCCGCTGTTGCCGCCATTGCCGCCGTTGCCGCCCGAGCCGCCTTGGCCCGTGCCGCCAACGCCACGGCCACCAGCACCGCCGGTCGCGCCATTGGCGTTGCCGTTATTGGTGGCGTAGTTGCCGATATGGTTGATGGCGTTGCCCGACACCGTGCCGCTCAGCTTGCTGACCGCAATGGCGCGGCTGCTGTTGAACGAATTGGAGAAATTGGCGGTGGCGGTGCTGCCGTTGGCAGCTGCCGCGTTACCGTAGCCGTCCATGTCCTGGTCGGTGCGGTTACGCGAGTTGGTCGCGGTCGACGTACGGGTGGAAGTCCGGTTGGACGTCAGCGTTGCAGTCCGGGTGGAAGTGCTGGTGCTACGGTCCGAGTTGTCCTGAGTCGCAGTGGAATTCTCGTTGGCGTTGGCCCCGCCGCCGCTCTGCGTGGAGTTTGCGGTGGCCGTCTGGTCGTTCCCGCCCCCGGTCGTGTTGTTGTTCGTCGGGTTAGCCCATGCTGCGCCTGCAAAAACCAGGGTAATCGCCGACGCGAGTAAAGTCTTTTTCATACGAAGCTCCCAGGAAGTTTGTACTGCGGCTCAGCCTCCGGCCGGCGCTCTCGAGAACATCGGCTGGAGGTTCAGGTCCGGCACGGTTACCAGACCAGCCTCCCCTTGCGCATATTCAGTGCCAGCCCGCAAGCACACGGCGGAATTCCGTTGAAATACAACGGCTGACGGGTTCTTCGACGGGAACTTTCCAGGTGGATTTGCGGCCAACCGCACGCCGAGGCCTGTGCTTGGCAGTCGACATGTCACAGGGCTGTGACACGGGTTCCGGCCGGTTGTCGGCCACCGGCCAACACTTCGGCAAAAAGCCGCCTGCATTCAATGAGTTAGCGCGCACCTCCCCGCAAACCCGCATGGCCACGCGGCGTAACGGCCATGAAACAAAGCCGCGGGGATGATTCGTATGCCGCTCTCGGGGTGGCAGTCGACCAGCAGTCATTCACGCGGACACCTGCAGGAAGCCAGGCCAGTGCATGTGCGCCAGGGCACGGCGGGAATCGCATGGATCAGGCAGCGTTTCTTGCGGAACCTGGATGCCGCGCAAGCCCCTGCCGTTAAATGTGCCGTAACACAGTGGCCCGGGCGCCGCAGTGGTGTTTCATGCTAGGCTCTATGTCTGATTTACAGTACATTAGTCGCGTCAACACTTGTTAGCGCATTCGCCAGGGCAAACCATGAGTGAAGCCGTCGTCCCCCTGTATCACCAGATTTACGTGGTGCTCCGCCAGCAGATCGTGGAAGGCCGTTTCGGCCAGGGCCCGCTGCCTGGCGAGATCGACCTTGCCAAGCAGTTCCATGCGTCGCGCGTGACGATGCGTCGCGTATTCGACCGCCTGGTGCAGGAAGGCCTGGTCCGCCGGCATCGCGGTCTGGGCACGTTCGTGAACCCGCACCCGGTCAAGCCGCAGGCCTCCGAGGAACGCGTCACCAGCCTGCTCGGCACCATCATCGACATGGGCGAGAAGACGGCGGTCAAGGTCGTCTCGATCGACGAAGTGCATGCCACGCCTGAAGTGGCCGAGGCACTGCAGATCCAGGTGGGCGACCCCGTCATCAAGATCGTGCGCGTACGCCACTACAAGAGCCGTCCGCTGTCGCACATCACCACCTACCTGCCTGCCGATCTGGGCCGTCCGCTGGCCCGCAAGGATCTGGAGTCCACGCCGATGCTGCGCCTGCTCGAAGCCGCCGGTGTCGAGCTGGGCCGTGCGTCGCAGGTGCTGACCGCGCGTCTGGCCGATGTGGTGGTGGCACCGCTGCTCGACGTGCCCGTAGGTGGCGCGCTGCTGGCCGTGCGCCGCGTGGTGCTGGACAAGGCCGGCCGCCCGGTGCAGCTGCTGATGGGCCAGTACCGTCCGGACCGCTACGAATACCGCATGGAGCTGTCCCCGATGGGCGGTGGCGACAGCGCGAACGTGTGGGTGGAAAACGAAACCCGCACCGGCCTGCGCGACTGATCGCGGCGCAGGGATTTCCCTGCGCCTCCAAGCCTTTTCCGGGCCAGGCATTTCGGGCCATACTGCGCACTCCAGATCACACTGCGAGGAGCCTTAGTCATGCCAGTCGTTCGCCCGGGCGCGCATCATCCGGCCCGCACCTCCATCCAACCAGGCCGCCGCCGCGCGCTCGCGCTGCTGGCCCTGGCATCGCTGCTGGCTGCGCCGGCCGCCCAGGCTGCCATTGCCGGCGGCAAGCCGATCCGCATTCTGGTAGGCGCCCCCGCCGGGGGCACCACTGACACGCTGGCCCGCACCATCGCCCAGGAAATCTCGCAGACGCTTGACCAGCCCGTGGTGGTCGAGAACCGGCCCGGCGCCGGTGGCAACATCGCCGCCGACATGGTGGCGAAGGCCCCGGCCGACGGCACCACGTTGCTGATGAGTTTTACCAGCCATACGATCAACGCCACGCTGTACAAGAAGCTGCCGTTCGATCCGATTGCGGATTTCACGCCGATCACGCTGGTGGCAAACGTGCCCAGCGTGCTGGTAGCCACGCCGAAGCTGCCGGCCAACAACATCCCCGAACTGATCAAGCTGGCGCGCGCCGAACCGGGCAAGCTCAATTTCGGCATCGGCTCGGTGGGCTCGTCGGTGCATCTGGCCGGCGACATGTTCAAGATGATGACCGGCACGTACATCGTCAACATCCCGTACAAGGGCACCACCCCTGCCATCACCGACCTGCTGGCCGGCCAGGTGGACCTGATGTTCGCCAGCACCATCAACGTGGCGCAGCATGTGAAGGCCGGCAAGCTCAAGGTGCTGGGCGTGACCAGCCCCACGCCGCTGCCGCAGTTCCCCGGTGCGCTGCCGATTGGCGCGACCGTGAAGGGCTTTGAATCGAGCGCATGGTTCGGCCTGTTCGGCCCGGCCAACCTGCCGCCCGAGATCACGCAGACGCTCTATCAGGCGGCACGCCACGGACTGGAGCAGCCGGCCGTGCGCAAGCGGCTGGAGAACGATGGCGCCCAGCCCAGCGGCATGCCACCCGCCGAGTTCGCCAATTTCGTGAAGCAGGACGTCAAGCGCTGGGCCACCGTGGTGAAGTATTCGGGAGCCCAGCCGGAATGACGCTGTCCAGCGACAACGCCGTCGACCCCGTTCAGTTGCCCGCCACGCTCGCGCAAAAGCTCGTGGCGCGCGCGGCTGGCTCGGCGCATGTCACACCGGGCAGCATCGTGATGTGCAAGGTCGACCTGGCGATGTCGCACGACTCCAGCGGACCGCGCCGCGTGGCACCGCTGCTGCGGGATCTTGGCGCAAGCGTGTGGGACCCTTCGCGCTACGTCGTGGTCACCGATCACTACGTGCCGGCATCGGACCCCGACGCCGAAGCCATCGTGCGCTTCACGCGCGACTGGGTGCGCGAAGCCGGCATTCCCAACTTCATCGACAACCAGGGCATCTGTCACCTGGTGCTGCCCGAGCGCGGCTTCGTGCTGCCGGGCCGCTTTATCGTCGGCGGCGACAGCCATAGCCCCACCGGCGGCGCCTTCGGTGCCTACATGTTCGGCGTGGGCGCCACCGAAATGGCCGGCGTGCTGGCCACGGGCGAGATCTGGCTGCGTGTGCCGCAGACCATTCGCCTGGACTGGCACGGCAAGCTGGCCGATGGCGTCTGCGCCAAGGACATCATGCTGTTCCTGTGCGCCACGCTGGGCCTGGCGGGCGGCCGTTACGAAGCCATCGAATTCACCGGTGCCGCGATCACGGCGCTGCCGATGCAGGAACGCATGACGCTCACGAACATGTGTACCGAGCTGGGCGCGCAGACGGGACTGATCGCGCCCGATGCCACGACCATGGCGTGGCTGGCAGCGGCGGGTGTCGACGCGGCAACGCTGGCTGCCATCGATCCGCGCCAGTGGCGCAGCGATGCCGATGCGCCGGTGCTGCAGACACATCGTTTCGACGCCACGATGCTCGCGCCGTACGTGGCCGCACCACACAGTCCGGCCAACGGCGCGCCCGTGACGCAGGCAGCGGGCGAACGCATCGACATCGCCTATATCGGCGCATGTACCGGTGCCAAGCTCGAAGACCTGCGCATGGCGGCGCGCGTACTGCGCGGACGCAAGGTGGCCGCCGGCATGTCCCTGCGCGTGGCGCCGGCTTCGGCGCGCGACCAGGCGCTGGCGATGCAGGAAGGCACGCTGGGCGTACTGATCGATGCCGGCGCCGAATTGCTGCCGAACGCATGCAATGCCTGCGCGGGCTATGGTGCCAGCCGCTTTCCTGCCGGCAGCCGGGCGATTGCCTCGACCGCGCGCAATTTCGCCGGACGCATGGGCGATGCCGGCAGCGCGGTCTGGCTGGCGTCGCCCATGACCGTGGCAGCCACCGCCGTTACCGGCCAGATTACCGACCCCCGAACGCTGCTCGCATGACCCCTGCCCCCGATTTTGCCCCGCCGCCCGCCGGCCGCATCTGGCGTTTCGGTGATGACGTGGATACCGACGCCATGGCGCCGGGCTTGTACATGAAGTCCGGCCTCGACGAACTGGCGCGTCACTGCCTGGAGAACCTGCGTCCGGAGTTTCCGACGCATGTGCGGCCGGGCGACATCGTCGTGGCAGGCACCAACTTCGGCATGGGATCATCGCGCGAGCAGGCCGCGCAGGCACTCAGGCATCTGGGCGTCGCCGCAGTCCTGGCCCAATCGTTCGCGGGTCTGTTCTATCGGAATGCCATCAATATCGGCCTGCCCGTACTTGTATGCCGACAGGCCGATTCGCTGGCCGATGGCACACGCGCCACATTCGATCTCGATGGCGCGCTGCTACGGCTGGAGGATGGTGCTTGCGTGGCATGCGAACCGGTGCCCGATTTCCTGCGCGCCCTGCTGCATGCGGGCGGCCTGGTGCCACACCTGAAATCGCGTCTCAACGGGCAAACGGGCCGTCCCTGAGCGGCTGCTCACCGCGCGGCCATGCCGCGGGGTGCGGCAGCGTGGAAGCGCATTGGGCCGCGCGCAGCAGCGCCATGGCTTCGTCGTCCGAAGTCTGTGTGAAATCGAGATAGAACGCCCCGACCGCGCCAAAGCTGACCGGCGTGTTGAGGCACACGACCTCGTCGGCCACTTCGCGCAGCGTGTCCAGACCCTGTGACGAACCCACCGGCACGGCCGCCACGATACGGGCTGCCCGCGCCATGCGCGCGGCATCGAGCGCTGCGCGCATCGTGGCGCCCGTTGCCACGCCATCGTCCACCACGATCACGCAGCGGCCTGCCATGGCCACCACCGGCCGCCCCTGGCGATAACGCTGCTGGCGGCGGCAGATCTCGCCAAGCTGCCGCCCGCGTTCGGCATCGAATGCCCCCGATTCCACCGCCCGCTGCACCCAGGGATCGTCGTTGATGACCGTGTGCGGGCCGTGTCCGCTGTCATCGCCCTCCACCACGGCACCGAGCGCCAGCTCGGGATAGCCGGGCGCACCGATCTTGCGTACCAGCAGGATGTCCAGCTTGCCGTCGACGGCCCGGGCCACTTCGTGAGCCACGGGCACCCCGCCGCGCGGCAATGCCAGCACCAGCGGAGGATCGCCATCGGCCTGGCGCGAGTAGCCAAGTTCGACCAGCCGGCGGCCAAGATACTGGCCTGCCTCGTGGCGATCGGCAAAGCAGGGCGGCAGGCTCATGGCGGGCTCCTGCATCAGGTAACGTGAAAGTGAATAACCGCTTACGTATGGCTTTTGACGCGCTTGCGAAGCGCTTGTGAACCGGTGGCGAACCGGTTGCGGCGCGCGTTCCACAGCCACTATAGACCCGGGCCGTGCCCACGGCGGGGGATTTTCTTCGCCGGGTGTTGTGGCGGGACCACCCCGTGCCTTGTTGCGCCGGCGCCGCAATGAACCCGATCGGCAGCCGCGATTGATCCCCGAACTGAAACAGTCTTTTCAGCGTTTACCCGATGATCCGGCGACCATCGTTCCGTAGGATTGCTGCGTGGCGGCAATTTCCGCCCGACGACCAGATCCCTTGCAACGAGGCGGCCGGCAGGCCGCCGTAGATTGAGTGAGCGTTATCGTGAATCCGCAACACATCTCCCGCCCTGACGACGTGGCCGATCACACCGAGGCCGATCTCGATATCCCGTTTGGCTCGCTGGAAGCGGCCGCCATGGCGGAACTGCCCTACACGTTCCGCCAGACGGGCACATGCACGCGCTACTACCAGGAATACTTCGGCTGAAGTCTGGCGGCTCCCGCTGCCGGGAGCCCGCCGGCAACGTGCCTGGGACGGTGGCGCAGCCGCGGCCGTCCGCACGGACTCAGCGGCTCTTGATGAAGCTTCAGTAGGTCTTGTAGGGCAGGAACTTGCCCGACATCTCGATGCGCACCCGGTCGCCGTTGGGATCGGCCTCGCGCTGCAAGTCCATGCGGAAGTCGATGGCGCTCATGATGCCGTCGCCGAATTCCTCGTGAATCAACGCCTTGAACGTGGTGCCATACACGCTGATCAGTTCGTAGAACCGGTAGATCAGCGGGTCAGTGGGTACTTGCGTCGGCAGAGAGCCTTTGTAGGGGACGGTGCGCAGCCACGGCTCGGCCTCGGCAGGCAGGTCGAAGATATCCATCACCGCGCGGGCGCCGGCCTCGTCGAAGGTCATTTGGCCCAGGCAGGCGGCGGTCGTCCATTCCTTGCTCTTGCCCACGCGGTCGGCCACCTGGGCCCACGAGATGCCGCGCGTTACCTTGGCTTCAATGATGAGGTCGGTCACGTCCTGGCGATTCATGTCAGTCTCTCCGGTCTGGTTGGATGGTCCTTGCCCGGAGAGAGCCGTCGCGCCGGCGCGTGGCTAGGGTGACTGCGTGCGCTCGATGACGGCAACGGCATCGGTGGCGCCGTCGTCGAACCTCACGCGTGCGAACTGCGGCACTGTGAGGGGGCTCAGGCCTTCAAGTGCCTGCAGGACCAGCACGATGAACATGACCGGCATGACGTCCTCCCTCCGGGAATACGGCGAACTGATTGGCGCAAGCTTCGTGCCATCGTGCCGGCACGTGCATTGGGACATTTGGCGGGCGCGATGACGCATCGTGGGGCGTTCAGCTGCCCGCCGCCTCCCCGATGGCCTGGTTCGCGCACCGCCACGGGGAAACCGGCAACTCGCCCGGCACGCCTGAAGCGTACCCGTTTCTGCGAACAACGTGGCAGACCCCCATTGCGATGACCGGCGCAGCCGCGTCGTGCAACGCACCCGAAAACGGGCTCGGACATCGGCCGGAATCGCCGCCCGAATCGCCGCAGGCACCGCCAAATCTTTGCATGACTCATTTCCGATGTAACGCCACATTACCAGCCACTGACCCGTCAGACATCTTTTCAACGTACACGTCACATTCCCGCAAACCCTTGCCAGACAAGGGCTAGCGGGTGGCGCCAAGGGACATCGAAAACGTCAAATGGACAAACGGCCATGTGAGACAGCCTTACAAGTGCAACCGCGCCGGCCCGGGGCGCGCCGCTAGAGTGAAGCCGTGTTCAACGCGAACCCGATACGGAGCCTCTCTCATGAAACGCGCAATCGCCCTGGCCATCCTGCTCACCACCACCAGCGCCCTGCTGTCGGCCTGCATCGTGGTGCCGCCACGTGGCCCGCACTATCACAACGACTACTACCGCGGTGGTCGCTACTAAGCGAATCGCGTCTGACGATCGACCGCCTTTTTCTTAATTCCGGCGCCCTCGCCTCAAGGAGATCCATATGAAACGCCAGATCCTGCTTGCTGCCACCGTCCTTGCCACGGGTGGCGTCTTTGGTCTGCTGTCGCCTGCCGCGCAGGCACACGGGTACTACAAGAGCCCACCCCCGCCGCCGCACCACGAGGTGCGCCCCGGCCCGCGCCCGGGCCAGGTGTGGGTGCCGGGCCACTATGACCGCGCCAGCAGTGGCTATGCGTGGCGTGGCGGCTACTGGCAGTCCGCCCGCCCCGGACAGCGCTATGTCCCCGACAACTGGGTACGCGGGCCGCACGGCTGGTACAAGCGTCCTGGCTACTGGACCCGCTGATGCGCGGCGAGCCATGGTAAGTCAGCGCACGCTCGCACCCGGCCGCCGACGCAGCATGCGACTACGGTAGCCGGCACGCCCAACCAGGCAGTGCAGCGGGCAGCGCAACAAATAGCAAAGCGGGCCGGACCCACGGGCATGGGGTCCGGCCCGCTTTGCTTTCCGGGGTGGTCGCAGCATCCATCCCAAGCAGGTTGCAGACGGGGCGGCGGCAACGGTACAACACGATTTTCTTTCCTGCCAAGGCACGATCCGGGCTTCATCCTTTTGCACTAGTCCGCCAGACTCCCCACGAAAGTCGTGATTGAAAATGATGACGTCCGGAACATTTTCGCGCGGTTTCAGCAATGCGTCACCAAACACCAATTCCGTTAATGCCACACCCCCCAAGCGGGTGAGTTTTTGATATTCGCTGCGCCATTTTCATTCAAATCGGTTGCATGCGTGAAACAACTGCGGGAGGTGCTGTATCAATCGTGAAACCCCTGTGACAGAGCCCGTTGGATGGCTTTTGGAATACTTCTCCAGCCGAATGCACGATCCCCGCAATGGATTATGTGGTGGAACGCATTACAACCCGGCATCAACCACTACCCGTGCGCTTGCATTCGTTCCAACCAGCCCATAAGATGAATTTAAGTTTCGATTTAGGAGCGAGATTTTCTTTCGGGTTCGGGTACGGGTCATACTTCTGGTCGCGCGGACAAGCCCTTCTAACAAACGGGCATCGACTGACACGGAAGCACGGGGTTACAGCTGAAGTACACGGTGCCATCCATGATGGCGCACAGTCCAGCGGTGTAGTTCCCACACGCAAAGCGTCCCGCATCTCACCCACAAACGGGGAGTCAAGAAGAATGAACGCCTTGCTGATCGAGGAGCATCCGCTGCTCCGGCTCGGGCTGCTGCAGATGCTCGAAACCATCCAGGAATCCGGACATGTACTGGCGCTGGCGCCAGCCGACGTCAACCGCCTGGAGATTCCACACCGAAACGCCGACCTGCTGGTCTTCGGCATGCCTGCCGACCAGGCCCTCGGCTGGGAACAACTGGAACAGGCCCGCGACCGGCTGACGCCGCAGCGCATCCTGGTGTTGGCCGATACATTGCCGCTGCATGTGCCGTCGCCCGATGCCGCACGCGGCATCTGCGGTTGCCTGCCCAAGTCTGCGTCGCTGGCCGTGATCGAAGCCGCCATCCGGCTGGCCATTTCCAGCGTCCAGGGGCTGATGTTCGCGGGTGAGGCCGTGGCCACGCCCGTAGCGTCGCGCTCGGCCATGCCGGCCACCACGTCGCTGGCATCCGCTGCTCCGCTGCCGCTGGCACCGGCCACGCCCCCGGATGCGGCATCGCCGTCCACGTGCGCCAGCGCCATGCGTGCCGCCGTGGCGGTGCGTGACCTGACCAGCCTGCGTCCGGGCCAGCCTATCGCCTCTGCCCCTGCAGCGCCCGCAAACGGCATGCCGATGGCCGAGGAAGAGCCCAGCTACGACGAAGCGGAAATGCTCAAGATCACGCCGCGCCAGTACGAAGTGCTGGTATTGCTGGCGCGCGGCTATCCCATCAAGACGGTCAGCCGCATGCTCAATATCTCCGTGGCGACGGTGAAAAGCCATGCATGCACGCTGTACCAGCGACTCAAGGTGCGCAACAAGGGCGAGGCGGTTTACGCCGCCCTGCAGCGCGGCGCCACGCTGGAGTGGGTCAACGGTGACGAGCACGCGGCACGCGACGGTGGAACGCGGCGGGTGTTTGCACGCAACGGCGAGGCGCCATTCGACGCCAACGGCCTGTCGGTCTGATACATCCCTGCACATATTGGTGGATACAACAGGCGCCTTCTCCGGAAGGCGCCTTTTTCATTCTGGCACCCCGGCTTTCATCGCCCGCCGCCGCTGTGTGGGCTAGCAGACAGTTGGTCCGGTGCAGCACCCCATACAGTCCGCATTACCGCAAACCAACATGTGACTGTCATGGGCGCAAACGAACTGGACAACCTCCTCCACACGGAAGACAGGGCCGGCGATTCGCAGGTCCCGCAAGGCCGCAACGGCAAGCGCCGGGCATTGATTACCGGCATCACCGGGCAGGACGGTTCGTACCTGAGCGAATTTCTGCTCGCCAAAGGCTACGAGGTCCATGGCATCAAGCGCCGCAGTTCGCTGTTCAATACCGAGCGCATCGATCACCTCTACGAAGACCCGCAGGCAGTGCAGCGCAACCTGATCCTGCACCATGGCGACATGACCGACACGGCCAGCCTGGTACGCGTGGTGCAGCAGGCGGCACCGGACGAGATCTACAACCTCGCGGCGCAGAGCCATGTACAGGTGTCGTTCGAGGAACCCGAGTACACGGCCAACACAGACGCCGTCGGTTCGCTGCGCCTGCTCGAAGCGATCCGCATCCTTGGCATGGAAAAGGACACGCGCTTCTACCAGGCGTCCACGTCGGAACTGTACGGCCTGGTGCAGGAAATCCCGCAGCGCGAGACCACGCCCTTCTATCCGCGCAGCCCCTATGCGGTGGCCAAGCTCTACGCCTACTGGATCACGGTGAACTATCGCGAAGCGTACGGCATGTACGCGTGCAACGGCATCCTGTTCAACCACGAAAGCCCGGTGCGCGGCGAGACCTTCGTCACGCGCAAGATTACACGCGCCATCGCGCGGATCGCGCTGGGCCTGCAGGACACGCTGTACCTGGGCAACATGTCGGCACTGCGCGACTGGGGCCATGCGCGCGACTATGTCGAGATGCAATGGCTGATGCTGCAGCAGGCCAAGCCGCAGGATTTCGTCATCGCCACCGGCGAACAGCACAGCGTGCGCGACTTTGTCACGCTGGCGGCGCGCAAGCTCGGCATCACGGTGAGTTTCGAAGGCGATGGCGTCGACGAGGTGGGCATCATTACCCAGATCGACGATGTGCGGCGCCAGCTGTCGTCGCGCTGCAAGGTGGGCGATGTGATCGTGCGCGTCGACCCGCGCTACTTCCGCCCGACCGAGGTGGAAACGCTGCTGGGCGACCCCACCCGCGCACGCGAGCAGCTGGGCTGGTCGCCGCGCATCACGTTCGACGAGCTCGTGCACGAGATGATCGAAGCCGATTTCGCCTCGGCGCGACGCGACGCACTGGTCAAGATGGCAGGCTTCCGGACCTACAACTACCATGAGTGATTCGCGACCCAACGTCTTCGTGGCCGGCCACCGCGGCATGGTGGGGTCGGCCATCGCCCGCGCGCTTGCCGCGCGTGGCGACGTCAACGTGGTGTGCCGCACGCATGCCGAGCTGGACCTCACTGACCAGCAGCAGGTGCGTGCCTTCTTTGCGTCCGAACCGGTGGACATGGTCTACATGGCTGCCGGCCGGGTCGGCGGCATCCATGCCAACAACACGTACCGCGCCGAGTTCATCCAGCAGAACCTGGCGATGGCGACAAACGTGATCCATGAGTCGTACCAGGCCGGCGTGCGCAAGATGCTGTACCTTGGATCGAGCTGCGTCTACCCAAAGCTCGCGCCGCAGCCGATTGTCGAGGCAGCGCTGCTGACTGGCGAGCTGGAGTCCACCAACTCGCCCTACGCGCTGGCCAAGATCGCCGGCATCATGCTGTGCCAGAGCTACAACCTCCAGTACGGCACCGACTACCGGTGCCTGATGCCGTCGAACCTGTATGGGCCCGGCGACAACTACCATCCCGAAAACAGCCATGTGATTCCGGCCCTGCTGCGCCGCTTCCACGAAGCGCGTGAAAGCGGAACACCGGAAATCGCCATCTGGGGCACCGGCATGCCACGGCGCGAGTTCCTGCACGTGGACGATCTGGCGCAGGCCTGCCTGCAGGTCATGGCCGTCGACCGCGAAGTCTACGATGCCTGCGCGGGGTCCGGCGGCACGCACCTGAACGCAGGCAGTGGCTTCGACGTGACCATCGGCGAACTGGCGCACATGGTGGCCAGCGCGGTGGGCTACCGGGGCGAGATCACGTTCGATCCATCGAAACCCGACGGCACGCCGCGCAAGCTGCTGGACAACAGCGCCATCACCAGTCTGGGATGGCGGCCTCATATCGGGCTGGCAGAGGGCCTGCAGTCCACTTATCGCGACATCGTGCGCGACGGCATCATCGGCTGACCACCGCCGTTGGCTGCCAGAATGGAGACGCGCACCATGGCAAACGCATCGCGCATGCTCAGGAAGCCCGCGGCGGAGTCGCACGTGCTGGTGGCCGGGCCGGTACGGAACTGCAGCGGCACCATCGAAAAGGAAACCGAACGGCTGGCCCGGGCATTGTCGCCGTTCGCGTCGGTCAGTTTCCTGCTGGTCGAAAGCGATTCGTCGGACGACTCGATCGGGACGCTGCAACGGCTCGCCAGCACGCGGCCCGGCTTTGCCTTCGTATCGATGGGGCATCTGCGCGCCGAGCACCCCGTTCGCTGCGACCGCATTTCGATCTGCCGCAACCAGTATGTGAACCTGATCCGCTCGGCGCCCGAGTATGCGCATATCGACTACATCGTCGAGGCAGACATGGACGGCCTCAACACGGCGCTCGACGCCGCCGGGGTGCTGTCCTGCTGGGACACCGATGTCGACTGGAGCGGCATTACCGCCAACCAGCGCCTGTGCTACTACGACATCTGGGCCCTGCGGCATCCGTACTGGGCGCCGGGGGACTGCTGGAAGGCCTACAACGCCGTGGTGGGCACGGTGGGTCCGCGCCAGGCGTTCGACATGTGCGTGGGTTCCAAGCAGATCCACATCCCTGCCGATACCGCGCCGATCGAGGTGGAATCCGCCGGCGGGGGTTTCGCCATCTACAAGCGCGAGGCCTTCGTGAAAGGCCACTATGTTGGCATCGACGCGAACGGCGAGGAAGTCAACGAGCACATCTCGTTCCACGACGACCTGCGCGCGGCCGGCCATCGCATCTATATCAACCCGGCGATGATCAACGCCGAGTACACCGAGCACACGTTCTACAAGACCCGCATGGGCCATCTGCGCACGCAGCTGATGTGGACGCTGCGCGACACCGCAGACCGGCTGCGCTGCCGGCATGGGCTGGAATCGGTCGTCCAGTCACTCAAGCGGGTGGTTGGCTAGGCCCCTGCCGGATTCGTGTGCGGCGACGCACAGATACCGCAGCAGCCCGATGGGAACCTGCTGACACGGCATCTGACGGCTGGGTCGGCCTGGCCGTCCGGATGCACTCGTAGACGTTGCAACCACAACAGGATTGCAGATGCGGCAGCTTTCTCTGACACGCCGGCGGCCCTGGGCCGAAGGAGACCACGCGACCTTCTACTTCGCGCTGGGCGTGGTTTCGGGCATCCGCGTGGTGCTGCTGGGCGAAATCTACATCGGCGAACTGCTGGCGCTGTGCATGACAGCCTACGGCCTGTCGTCGTTCAAGGTGGACCGCAAGCTGGCCCCGTTGTTCGCGCTCACGCTCATGTGGTGTGTCGCGCAGTCCTTGTCCGACATCCAGAACCACACCGACCTTACTACGTCGCTCAAGGGCGTGCTGGCGCCGCTGGTCTTCTTTGGCACCGTGTACGCCATTGCCACGCACTTCAACCACGGGCAGGAGCGGCGCATCTGGTACTTCCTGGCGGGCACGACCATGTTCCAGATGTGGGAAACGGTCATGAACCCGATGGAGGCGGCGCTGATGAATCCCTGGAAGTGGGGTTTCGCCACGCCGTTGCTGGCGCTGCTGCTGGCGTACCTGTCCGCGCGGCGTGCGGGCAAGCTGTCCACCGTGGGCTGGCTGCTGGTGTTTTCCGCCACGTCGATCGTGTTCGACTTCCGCAGCCTTGCCGCCATGTCGGTGCTGGGCGCGATCGTGTTCGTGGCCCGCAATTCCCCATTCATGCGCAAGCTGGGGCAGTTGGTGCGCAAGCCAGGCGGTGTGCTGCTGATCTTCGCCGTACTGGCGACCGTCATCTACATCCTCAACGTGGTATTCACGCTGATCTTCGCGCACTCGGCGGAATTCGGCTTCCTGTCGCCCGAATCGGTACACAAGTACACCGTGCAGGCCACCAGCGAGTACGGCATCCTGTTTGGCGGCCGCTCGGAAATCGTCATTTCGGTCAAGGCGTTCCTCGATGCGCCGCTGCTGGGCCACGGTTCATGGGCGCTCGACCGCAACGGCTACGTCGACGAGTACAACCGCCTGACCCACCAGATGGGCATGGCCCTGACCGACAAGTTCGACGAACTGGAATCCACGATGATTCCGACGCACTCGTACCTGATGGGCGCGATGGTCTGGTGCGGCATCGCCGGCGGCATCTTCTGGCTGAGCGTGGTGGGCGGCTGCCTGCGCATGTTCCTGCTGCAAGCCAGGTACATGCCGATCTACTTCTGCGTGGCGCTGCCACAGTTCATCTGGGACGCCTTCTTCTCGCCGTTCGGAGCCGCCAACCGCTGGCAGGCAGCCGTGTTCGTCGGGATCATATTCGCGTTCAGCGCCCTTCAGCAGCACCGCGTCCGCTTCCGCGCGCCCGCAGAAACGGGTACGCGTCCGTCCAGGTTCAAATTCGCGAGGTCCGTGTGATCAAGATCAGCATCGTCACGATTTCATTTAACCAGGCACAGTATCTGCGCACCTGCATCGATTCCGTCCTCGGCCAGAACTACAGCAACCTGCAATACATCGTGGTGGACCCGGGCAGCACCGATGGCAGCCGCGACATCATCGACAGCTACGGCGACCGCCTCCAGCGTGTCTACGAGCGCGACCGCGGGCCCGCCGACGGCCTGAACAACGGCTTCCGGCAGGCCACAGGCGAGATCTTCTACTTCCTCAATGCCGACGATGCGCTGTTGCCTGGGGCGCTGGACTATGCCGCGTCGATCTTCGAGGCCCAACCCGAGATCGACGTACTGTGCGGCAGCGGCTACAAGATCGACGGCGACGGCAAGCTGCTGCGCGAGATCCGCGCCTCGACCATGTCGCGCCTGCGCATTGTCTACGGCGCCGCCAACCTGTTCCAGCAGGGCGTTTTCTTCCGCGCGCCGACCTTCCACGCCGTGCAGGGCTTCAACATCGAGAACTGCAGCAGCTGGGATGGCGAGCTGCTGCTGGACATGGCCGTGCGCGGCGCACGGTTTCGCGTGTCGCGGCGTCACCTTGGCCTGTTCCGGATCCACCCCACATCGATCACCGGCAGCAACCGTCTGATCGAACAGTTCTACCGCGACGGCGCCCGCATGTTCCGCAAGGTCATGAACCGCGAGCGTCGCCCGTACGACGTGATCCCGCACTGCGTGCTTTGGGCTGAAAAGCACCTGGTTACCCGTCTGCCCACGCGCTGGCGGTAGTTTCCAGCCGGCGCGCGGCAGGCGCCCCGCCGGAATCCTCCGGGATTGATGCAAGAAAATGCGGCCCGCCACTTTCGTGGCGGGCCGCATTTGCGTTTGCGCGGAATGTTCGGGAAAGCCTGCCGCTTCGAAGCTCCCGCTCAGGGCGTCGGGTTCGGCGCCACCATGCCGCTGCGTACAAACACGCGGATGCGCGGCAGCAGTGCCAGGAACAGCACCACCTCGGTAGCCAGCACGCCCAGCGCCACGGCCGAGCTGCCAAGCGTCCTGCCCGCCAGCCAGGCCACCAGCAGCCCGGCCGCGTTGGCGCTCAGGTACACCAGCGAATAGCGCGTGTGGTTGTTGGTCGACGTGAACATCAGCGAGCCGGTGTACCACAGCGAATTCACCACGGCGGCCAGCAGCAGCCATTCGTAGTCCGGATGCTCGGGCAGCAGCTTGCCGTGCGTCCAGTAGCGGCAGATCCAGTCGCCCAGCACGTACAGCGCCCCGCTCGACAGCACGGCCAGCGCAATGCAGCCGGCGGTGGAACGGCGATAGAGCGATCGCAGCGCCAGAGTCTTGCCTTCGCCATACAGCCGGCCGATCTCCGGCGCCAGCGCCAGATTGACCAGTTGCGACAGCTGGTACGGTATGCGCGCCAGCGTGCGCATGGCCGAGAAATGGGCCACCACCACGGGCCCGAACACCGTGCCCGCGAGCAGCACGATTCCCTGCAGGTTCAGCGCATTGCCGAACGGAAATGCCAGCATGGCGATCGCCGGCAGCAGCATCTGGCGCAGGTCCTGCAGCGAGGCGTGCTTCAGGCCAAGCCGCGCCCACGGCGCGAACCGGCAGGCGTGCACGTACATCCCCAATACCAACCCCACGCGCGTCAGCGCGATCACGCCCAGCAATTCCGCGAAGCCGGCCTTGAGCCAGACCGCGCCAGCCGACACCAGCGTAAACTCGATCAGCCGTGCGGTATTGGTCCAGATGGTCGACTGGGCATAGCGCTGCTCGGCCTGGTACACGCCGCACAGCAGCATCACATGCATCTGCGCGATCACCTGCACCACGATCATCAGCGCGGCAGGCAGCACGTCGCCGGGATCCATGCCCAGCCATCTGGCCACGGGCGCGGCCACGGCGATGCCTACCGGCACCGCGGCGGCCGACATCACCACGCCGACACAAAGAATCAGCGCAATGGCAGACTGGTAGCTCACCATGGCCATGTCGGCCTTGCCCGCCGCAATGCCCATGATCATGCGGTTCATCGCCACGCCGGTGAAACCGAATTCGAACAGGCCCAGATAGGCGGCAACGGTCAGCAGCATCAGCCAGGTGCCGTAGCGCTCCGGCCCCCAGGCGGCCAGCAGCAAGGGCACGCTCAGCAATTGTGTGGCGACGGTGGACGCCTGGGCATATACATTGGCGCCAATACCGCGTGCAATCCGGTTCATGATGGTTCCTGACACAGGCCGACTCCGGCAGCATCGCGCCTGTCGCGCCCAGCCTCTGTGCGCTGGCACACACCCTGAAAGCAAGGCCTGGCGGCCAGCGTGCGTGTGTTGCCACACAGTTGTCGCGGGACAAACCGTGGACACTGGCACCGTGCCTGGCCCGTATTGCCTGGCGCATACACCCGCAGCTTACCCGCAGCCTGCAGCTCGCAGCCAGTCATCTTCGTGGCGCGCCCAGGCGCCGGAATCCGTCCGCACGAGCCTTTCCGACCTGAATCGCGACATGAAGCTTCTGCTCTATTGCCTGAACTACGCGCCAGAGATCACCGGCATCGGCAAGTACACCACCGAACAGGCGGAGTGGCTTGCCGCACGCGGCCATGATGTGCGCGTGATCACCGGGCCGCCGTACTATCCCGCCTGGCGCGTCGCGAGCGGGTACTCCGGCTGGCAGTACCGCCGCGAAACGCTGAACGGCGTGCGCATCTATCGCACGCCACTGTGGGTGCCGCAGCGCCCATCGGGACTCAAGCGCCTGATCCATCTGGCCAGCTTTGCCGCCAGCAGCCTGCCGGTGTTGTGGTCGCAGTGGACCTGGCGGCCCGATGTACTGATGCTGGTGGAGCCGCCACTGGCCTGTGCCCCCGCCGCGCTGCTGTTCGGCCGCTGGCGCCAGGCCGCCACATGGCTTCACATCCAGGACTACGAAGTCGATGCGGCGTTCGCGCTGGGGCTGCTCAAGCATCCCGCGCTGAAATGGCTCGCCACGCGGCTCGAACAGGGGGCACTGGCGCGCTTCGACCGCATCTCCACGATTTCCCAGGCCATGCTGGCCCGCGCCCGGCAGAAGGGCGTTCCGCCGTCGCGGCTGGTCATGCTGCCCAACGCCGTCGACCTGCGTGCGATCCGGCCACTGGCCGACCACAAGTATCGCGAGATGCTGGGCATCGCGCCCGACGCCGTGGTGGCGCTGTATTCGGGCAACATGGGTGCCAAGCAGGGGCTGGAACTGCTGGCCGAATCCGCGCGCCTGCTGGCGGGCCATCGCCACATTCATTTCATCTATTGCGGCGACGGTGCCGGCCGGGCCGATCTGGCGGATCGATGCGAAGGCCTGCAACGCGTACATTTCCTGCCGCTGCAATCGACCCGGCGCTTTCCGGCACTGCTGGCCTGCGCCGACATCCACCTGATGCCGCAGCGCGCCGATGCCGCCGACCTGGTACTGCCGTCCAAGCTCACCGGCATGCTGGCCAGCGGGCGCCCTGTCATCGCCACCGCGCACGCCGGCACCGAACTGGCCGCGCTGGTGGCGCAATGCGGCGTGGTGGTCCCGCCTGGCGATGCGCCGGCGCTGGCCCACGCCATTGCCACGCTGGCCGAACAGCCGGTGCGGCGCGGCATGCTGGGCGCCGCCGGCCGCGCGTGGGCCGAGCGGCATCTCGACCGGGAGGCCGTATTCCTGGACATGGAATGCACGCTGCTGCAGCTGGTGCTTGAGCGCTCGCGCGACGAAGCGGCCGCCGCAGGCATCGGCAACGACTGAGGAGGCCCGTGACAGCCTCTACGCCCCTATGGCTTGCGTGCCACGAAGTGAAACCACATGACGTCGTGCAGGGGCTGGCCCGGTGCCAGTGGCTGGTTATCGAGATTGCCGTACACCGCCTCGGTCTCGAACCCGAGTTCGGCCAGTTCGCGGCGCTGGTGTTCCAGTTCCGTATAGACGATGACGATGCCGAACTTGTGCGCGGCGCATACGCGCACCGCGTAGCCGTCGAACTCGCGGTTGAGCCGCGAATTGCGACGGTAGTTGATGGCCGCCAGCGGCAGGTTCACCACGATACGAGCCACGTTGAACCCGAACCGCAACGGGTTGTTCGACCACCGTGGCAATTGCAGGAAACGGGTCAGCGTTTCGCGATAGGACGGACCTTCCATGTTGTGCGTGGAAAAGATCAGCCGGCCACCGGGCCGCAGCACGCGTGCGAACTCGCGCAGGATCGCCTGCCTGCCCGGGTAGTCGACCGCGTCGATGCCATTGAAGCTGAACACGATCAGCCCGAAGCTGTTGTCGGCATACGCCGACAGATCGCGCGCATCCATCCGCCGCACGCGCACATCCGGATGGTTTCGGCTGCAGAGGTCCACCATCTCCTGCATGTAGTCGATGGCCTGGTAGTCGTCGCTCACGCGGCGCAACAGTGGCACGGTGCGGCCTCCGCCCACGCCCACGTCGAGGATCGGCTCGTCACGCACGATGTCCGCCACGGAAGCCACCGCCGCGGCTTCGCCAGGGTCGGTCCAGTCGCTGAGAATCCGGAACCAGCGCCGCGCGCCCCAGCTTCTCCATGCCTTGCGATTGATGGCATCCTGCTGCATCACTGGCGAAATCATGGCTCCTCCCGCTCCAATCATTCCATTGCCAACCGGACATACGACCGGCACCTGCAACTGACCGGACAATGCACCCTCCGCACACGTGCAACGGTACGATACCGCGCGCGCCGTGCATCCGCTATGTGGGTTGCCGAACCGAGTCTGCAAACCGCATGCCGCACCCTGCAACCGGGTGCATCGTGCAGGCCCGGACCATGTATTTCAAGGCAGGACATCCGATGATCATTCAGCGTACAGACCGCTATTCCGGCCCGTCCTTCTCCCTGGAGAACCGCATACGCCGGCAGATCTGGAACTGGATCTGGCTGGTGCTGTTCCGACCGAGTCCGCGCACCTTCCACCGCTGGCGTGCCACGCTGCTGCGCCTGTTCGGCGCGCGCATCGGCCAGCACGTGCACATCTATCCGTCGGTCAAGGTCTGGGCCCCGTGGAACCTGTCGGTCGATGATCACTGCGCCGTGGCCGACGGATGCACGCTCTACAACATCAGTGCGATCCGGCTGGCCGACCACGTCATCGTGTCGCAGGGTTCCCACCTGTGTACCGGCTCGCACGACTACAACGATCCGACCTTCCAGCTGATTTCGGCCCCGATCACGCTGGAGCGGCATGTATGGATCTGCGCCGAGGCATTCCTGTCGCCTGGCGTGACGATTGCCCAAGGCTCGGTGGTGGCGCCACGCGCCGTGGTGACACGCTCGCTGGGCCAGCCGTGGACGGTCTACGGCGGCATGCCGGCGAAGCCCATTGCCCAGCGCACGCCACAGGCCTGAGACGCATTCCCTGCAAAGGCCACCCCAGCGGGACGGCCTCGCATAAGACGCCCCGGGGCGGGGCTAACGGGTTTCGACCGGCTGCGATTTCACCGGGCGGGCGTCGCCGTCCGTGGCCGCATCGCGCGATTCGGCGGCTGCGGCATCGGCCACCATGCGCATCTCGCGTGTCTTCAGCACGATCATGTACTCGTAGATCGACTGCAGCAGCGCGTAATGCAGGCCGATCGGGCCGTCCAGGAAACCTCCGCGGAACAGCAGCACATAAAGGAACTTGATCAACGGCCGGCCCGGCATGCGGTAGAACAGGCGCTTCTGATGCATACGCCGTTCATGCGGATCGCGGGCGAAGAACGCCTTGGTCAGCGATGGCTGCCCAACCCGCCGCGCGGCGATCAGCTCGGCCTCCATCGTCGAGTACAGGTTGTGCTTGTCGAACCAGTGCGACATGCCCTTCGAGAACGAGAAATGGTCGAAGTGGTGGCGCATGTCGGCGATATCGCCGTCCACGACCAGCACCTCGTTGATATCCCGTTCGTAGTGAACACGCGACCGCCGCACCAGGCGGATGCTCAGCGGCGAAATGATCGAATGCTTCAGGTGCCTGCCCATCCAGTAGTCGCGCCGCCGGATGCGGCCGGCCGCCACGTTGTCGGGCGCGTGCTCGACCATCGCCAGCGATTCCTCGATCAGCTCGGGGCTGGCGCGTTCGTCGGCATCGAGTATCAGTACCCAGTCGTTGCGCAGCGGCAACTCGTGCAGCCCGAAGTTGCGCTGCGCCGCGAAGTTGTCGAACGGACGCACCGTCACCGTGGCGCCGTGCGCCGCGGCAATCTCGCGCGTGGCATCGGTGCTGGCCGAATCGAGCACATGCACGTCCTGCAGCCGCGACACCGCGCGCAGGCACCCGCCAATGTCGAGGGCTTCGTTCTTCGTCAGGATCAGTACAGAGAGCTTGTCCATCGGTTCAGGCTAGTAGGGTTCGCCATGCAGCGATGCATCGGGAGCAGGCATCGCATCCTGCCGGTTGCTCAGCAGATGCACGAGCCTCGCGGCCACGCGCTCCACCTGGAAGCGCTTCTGGAAACTGGACAGCGCGGCGGCGCCCATGCGCGCCCGCGCGTCGGGTGGCACGTCCAGCCACTCACGCAACACGGCCACCGTGCCGGCCACGCTGTCGTCGCCGGCCAAGCCGGCGTTGTCCTGCACGATCTCGCGCCAGATGTTCACCTTGTCGGAAATCAGCACCGGCACGCCGCACGCCATGGCTTCGGCCACGGCCACGCCGAAGTTCTCCTGGTGGGAAGGCAGGCAAAACGCCTCGGCCGCGCGGAACGCGCCCCACTTGAGGTCGCCCGCGAGCATCCCGGTCCAGATTACCCGGCCGTGGATGCCGGCATCTTCGGCAGTCGCCACCAGTGCGCGGCGCGTTTCATGATCGCAGGGGCCAGCCATGACAAGCTGCAGTGCGGGATCGTGGTGCGCCACCTCGGCAAATGCCTGCAGCAGCAGGTCGCAGCCCTTCTTTTCGTGGAGCCGGCCCAGGAACAGCAGGTTTCGCTTGCCGGCCGCCGCCGGATAGGCCGCAAGGAATGCATCGCGCTGCAACGCTGCCTCGTCGGGCGGCGCCGACGTGCCGTACGACACGATTTCCTCCTTGCACCGGTAGAGACCAAACGACTCGCGCGCGCGCAACCGCTCTTCCTCGCAGGTGAACAGCACGGCACGGGCATGGCGCAGCACCCAGTAATCGCCGAAGGGCCAGTACAGGCACTTTTTCAGGTGCTTGAGCGGGTAGCGGTACCGGAACCATGGGTCCAGCATGCCGTGCGTAAAGACGAAGTACGGCACCCGCTTGCCGCGCGTGGCCAGCCACAGGGCCACGCTATGAAATTGCCAGATACCTTCGACGATGATGGCGTCGTAGTCTTCGCAATGGTCGCGCAGCCACCGCAGCATGGGCAGGTTGAGACCATAGCGCCCCTTGCCGGGGCCCAGCGCGATCAGTGGATATTCGTTGTCGCGCACATGCGGTGCGTCGGGTGCATCGCCACAGCAGACATGGACGTCCACGCCATGTGCCTGCAGCGGCTTGCGAAGCTGACGCACGCCCTCGATCGGACCGCCGCCCGCGGGATGCATCGATGGAATGACGTGCAGCAGCTTCATTGTCGGCCTTCGGCGAATACTGCAAATGCCGGCCCGCCCCCCGGGCCCTGCTTGGCCGCAGGATAAGGGGCAACCCGCGCCCCGCTATGTTCGTTCGGCCACCTACGCGAAGCGCCTTGTCTGCCACAGTCGGCCCCGTGTGTCTGCCCGCACATTGGTCGTGCCGGGGCAGTGTGCACAGGGCGGGTCAGTGTGCGAAAACGCACCGAATCAGCACCCCGCGCATTTCAAGATGCTGACATCCAGGGGCGCCGCGCGCCGGTTTGTGGCTCGCCCGCACAATGCAGGAGGAGGATGCCGTGAGCATGAATCAACATCTCAGCCGTAGCTGTCTGTCCGCAGTCGATCGCTGCCGCCGCGCAGGCCTGTTTGCCGCGTTGGGCGCCGCCCTGCTGCTGGGCGGCTGCGCAGCGTCGCCGGGCATGTACTTCAGTCCCCAGACCACCGTGACGGCCGTCGGGCCGGACGCCAAGGCCGACGTGACGCCAATCACGATGGATCTGGTGCAGGAAATGCGCAGCAAGGTGAAACCCGCCAACCTGAATGTGGAACAGCTGTACGGCACACCTTCGCCATACCTGATCGGTGCCGGCGACATCATCTCCGTGGTGGTGTGGGACCACCCCGAACTGGTGTTCCCGACCCAGACCTACAGCATCGGCGCCGCGTTCGAGATTCCTACCTCGTCGGGTGGCTCGAACATGCCTGGCTATGTAGTGAGCCCCAGCGGCGATATCCAGTTTCCGTATGCCGGCGTGATGCATGTCAGCGGCAAGACCGCCAACCAGGTGCGTGACGAAATGGCACGTATCCTGTCGCGCGTAGTGCGCGATCCGCAGATGACCGTACGCGTGCTTGGCTTCCGCAGCCAGCGGGTATATGTCGACGGCGAGGTGAAGACGCCTGGCATGCTGGCGATCGACGACGCACCGATGACGCTGGTGGAAGCGTTGAACCGGGCCGGCGGGGTGGTGAACCTGACCGGTGACAACAGCCGCATCCGCGTGGTACGTGGCGAGCAGAGCTGGTACGTCAACATCCCCGCACTGCTGCAGAAGGGCGTGGACCCGGCGCGCATCATGCTGCGCTCGGGCGACATCGTGCGCGTGGAGCAGCGCGAGGACAGCAAGATCTTCGTCACCGGCGAAGTGGTCAAGCCCACGTCGCTGCTGATGCGCAACGGCAAGATGACGCTGAACGAAGCACTGGGCGACGCCGGTGGCGTGAACCCCGGCACGGCCAACGCCGAGCAGATCTTCGTGATCCGCCGCACCGCCAACGATCAGCCCAAGGTCTACCACCTGGACGGCACATCGCCCGCGGCGCTGGCCGTGGCCGAGAGCTTCGAGCTCGAACCCAAGGACGTGGTCTTCGTCGATGCACGCAACCTGGTGCGCTGGAATCGTGTCATGAGCCTGCTCGTCAGCCCGATCGTCGGCCTCAACAGCCTGACGCTGCACTAGGCCAAACGCGCGAGGATCCATGGTTCGCACCATTCTTGTTGTCTGTCTTGGCAATCGCTGCCGCAGCCCCATGGCTGCGGTCCTGCTGCAGCGGGCACTGCCTGACTGTCGCGTGATTTCCGCCGGCCTGGCGCCGCCGGTCGGGGCCAGCGCGGATCCCCACGTGATCCGCCTGCTGAAACCCGAAGGCATGGACCTGGGCAGCCATCGTGCCCGGGCCGTGGACGCCGACCTGATAACGCAGGCAGACCTGGTGCTTGTGATGGATGACGAGCAGTGCGTCGAGCTGGCCGAGCAGTATCCCGAGGCACGTTCCAGGATCTTCCGGCTTTGCGAGCACGAGCACACCGACATCCCCGACCCGTTCGGCGGGTCGCACACAATGTTCGTGATCGTGCTGGGACTTATCAGGCAAGGCGTCGACTCCTGGTCGGCGCAGATACAGGCAGATATTCAGCGTAGTACGTTGGCTATTGGTTACGGGGAGGCATCATGAGCAACGTCAAGAACATACGGGACTACGAGCAGGCAGACCAGGCGGACCCATATGACAATCCGGTGGACCTGACCGCCTACCTGGACATCCTGGTCCGCTACCGCTGGACGTTCCTGAGCCTCGTGCTGACCGGACTGGTCATCGGGGTGCTCTACGCCATGGTGGCCAAGCCCGTCTATCGCGCCGACATCCTGGTGCAGGTGGAGGAGCCGAATCCCGCCAGCGGTGCCACCAAGATGGCGGCGTCGGTGTCGCCGATATTTGATGTCAAGCCGGCGGCGGCTGCCGAAATCGAACTGCTGCGTTCGCGCATGGTGGTGGGCAAGGCGGTGGATTCGCTGCAGCTGAACGTGGTGGCATCGCCGCGCTACTTCCCGGTGCTCGGCTCCGCCGTGGCAAGGTTCAACCGCGAGCTTTCCAATCCGGGCCTGTTCGGCATGGGCGGCTTCGCGTGGGGCAGCGAATCGATCACGGTTTCCCGACTCGAAGTACCGGCGGCCATGGACCGCCGCAAGATGCTGGTGACCGCGCTGGGAGACCACAAGTACAGACTGACGTTTGCCAGCGACGATGCCAGGGGAGAAGGCGTGGTGGGCGCACCGCTGACCGTGGCCACCACCAGCGGCACCGTCACCATCCAGATCGACCAGCTCGAAGGGCGGCCGGGTGCGGCGTTCAACGTCATCCACCTGCCACGCGCGGAGGCCATCGCCGAACTGCAGGACCGCCTGCAGATCACCGAGCGGGGCAAGCAGAGCGGCGTGATCGGCGTAGCGCTGGAGGGCGCGGAGCCGGCCATGACGGCCGCCATCCTCAATGAGCTTGGCACCGAGTATGTCGACCAGAACGTGCGCCGGAAGGCCGCCGAAGCCGAGAAATCGCTGGCCTTCCTCGAATCGCAGTTGCCTGAGTTGAAGCAGCAGGTGGAAACGGCCGAGTCGCGCTACAACGCCATGCGCAACCAGCGCGGCACGATCGATCTGAGCGAGGAATCGAAGCTGATCCTGTCGCAGTCGGTGGCTATCCAGACCAAGCTGCAGGAACTGCGCCAGAAGCGTACCGAGCTGATAGCCCGCTTTACCGGCAATCACCCGACCATCGAGATCCTGGACAACCAGATCGGCAGCCTGCAGGCCCAGCTCAACGGCGTGACCGGCCGTATCCAGAAGCTGCCCGACGTGGAGCAGAACGTGCTGCGTCTGATGCGTGACGTGAAGGTCGGCACCGAGATGTACCAGTCGCTGCTCAACGACGTGCAACAACTGAAGCTGGTGCGGGCCAGCAAGGTGGGCACGGCCCGCCTGGTTGACTCGGCCGACGTGCCGCTCAAGCCGGTTCGTCCGAACCGGATGCTGATTGGCGTGGGCGCGCTGGTATTCGGTATCGTGGCCGGCCTGGCCGCAGTGATCCTGCGCCGCGTGCTGGACGGTGGCGTATCCGACGCCGACGAGATCGAACAGCACACCGGCATGACCGTGTACGCCACCATTCCGTTCAGCGTGCAGCAGGCGCGCCTGCATAGCGACGGCACGTCGGGCAGCGACCTGCTGGCACAGCGGATACCCGACGATCCCGCCATCGAGAGCCTGCGCAGCTTCCGCACCGCCTTGCAGTTCGCGCTGGTCAACACCGGCAGCAACGTGGTGATGATCACGGGGCCGGCGCCCGACGTGGGCAAGTCCTTCATCTGCGCGAACTTCGCCGCGGTGGCGGCCAGCGCCGGCCGCCGGGTGGTGCTGATCGATGCCGACCTGCGGCGCGGCAGCCTGAACCACCGGTTCGGCACCAAGCGCAACCCGGGCCTGACCGAGTACCTGACAGGCACTCCGCTGGACCAGGTGCTGCAACGCGATGTGGTGCCCGGCGTCGACTTCATCGCCACGGGTTCCCAACCGCCGCTGGCGGCGGACCTGCTGCAGACCCCCGCCATGGACGATCTGCTGGAACTGCTCAAGCGTCGCTACGACATGGTGCTGCTCGATACGCCGCCGGTACTGGCCGCGTCCGATGCCGCGATTCTGGCCAACAAGTCAGGGGCGGTGTTCATGGTGGCCCGCGCCGACCGCAGCACGACCGGCGAACTCAAGGCCGCCCAGCGCACCATCCTCCAGGCCGGCAACCAGATCAAGGGCGTGCTGTTCAACGGCCTGCAGGTGGAAGGCCGCTGGTACCGCGCCCACTATCGGTTCGGCAAGTACCGCTACATCAATCAGTACGGCGCGGACCAGGCCAAGCGGGCCTGACCGCCGCACGGCAACCTTCGCAAACCCGGCCACTGGCCGGGTTTTTTATTGGGATGGGCTGGAGGAACTGGCGGGACTGGCGGGACGCGGCGAGAACGGAAAGGAGGCAGGAAGGGGCAGGAAAGGACCAAAAAGGGCCGGCAACGAGGCGAGAAGGCGTGGCGGGACCCTACACCGCCACGGGCGCCTGAGGCGGCTGCCCGGGCCCGCCAAGGCCGTTGGCGGTGCCTTGGCCAGTCCCGCCGGCCATGGCCTCCAGATGCCGCTGCAACTGACGGGTCAGGCGGTCGCAGAACTGCTCGCGGCCGTAGGCCAGGAACAGGCTGTGGTCGATACCGTCGCGCAGCGACACCGCAACCTGATCCAGGCCAGCCAGCGCCTCCAGGTCGCGGCCGAAGCGGAATTTTGCTTCGTCCAGGCCCACGTCGTTTGCGCCGAACAGGAACTCGGTGCGCACGCCGCGACGGTTGAGCGTCTGCATGGCGGCGTTCGCGAATGCGGTGACGGATTCGCCGCGCCCGCCTGGGCCGTTCCCTGCGCCGCTACCGCCCTCGCGCAGGCGCGCGAGGCCGATCATGGCCCGATCGCGCAGACGGCGCCCTACCTGCTGCGCCATGCCCTCCACGATTGGCCAGACATGCTTCTCGCCGTGCAACAGCCGGCGCCAGTTATTGGACTTGCGCGCGGCGTCCAGCAGGCCGCGCCAGGTACGCACGCCATGCTTGAGCTCGGCCTCGTCGGCCCGGCCCCAGCGGAACTTGACGATGTTTGCCAGCAGAAGGCCGTCGACGCCGGGGTTGGCCAGCGCCGCCTGCAGCGACAGAAACGCGCCCGAACAGACGCCAGCCAGCACCACGCGCTCGAAGCCCTGTGCGCGGACCCAGTCCACCGCCACGGAGACATCGCGGCGTGGGCCCTCCGAATAGATCGCGGGAATGCTCATGGTGCGGCTTGCGCCCGGGCTGTCTCCGAGCGCCGACACATCGAGGCGCAGCGCCGCAATGCCTTGCGCGGCCAGTTGCCGGGCCAGTGTGACGAACATGCGGCCATCGCCGACGTGATGGTTGCCGCCGGTATTCGGAAAGATCACTACCAGTCGCGGCGCGGCCTGGGCGGTCGGCGTACTTAGCACGCCGAACTGCCGGTCGCCATCGAACCAGACAGGCTCTTCCACCACGCCATCGACCACCGTGGGCGGCGGATGCGCAGGCAGCATGGCAGTGGGTGCCCCCTGCTGCGCCTGCGCCAATGGCGACAGCCATGCCACGATCTGCCGGTTGGCCTGGTTGGCCACGGCGGCATATTCGGAGGACTGCATCAGGGCCGGATACTCGGGAAACGGCGCCATTTCCACCGTGGCGCCGGCGGCCTGCCATGCCTGTCCCAGCGCCGCCACGGCAGACGTGCTGCCGGGCCACGCATTGAGCATCCATACCCTGGGCGCCGGGCTCTCCGGCATGCGGTCCAGCCGCAGCGCCATGATTTCGCCGACGGCCTCGGCGGGCATGCGGAACGCCAGCACGTCCTGCGCGCCGTCCGGCGCCGCCGTCGGCTGTGGCATGGGGCCGGTGCTGTCGAGCCAGTTCAGATGCAGTGCCTTGAGTTCGCGCAGGTAGACGCGGCCGTTGACCACCGGCGCCAGCATCGCCAGCCCGGCCACGGCGCGGTTGGGATCCGAGCGCATCGCGTCCGCCGCCAGGGCCGCCAGGCTGGCCCCCAGGCGCAGGCCACACAGCACGACGTTGCGCACGCCGGTCCAGGCCCGCAGCTTGTCGGCTGCGGCAACGATGCTGCAGATGGCGCGCGCGACCTGATCGGGGTCGTCACAACCGCCCGTCGAGTCGCCGGTGCAAGGGTAGTCGAAACGCAGTGCAGGCATGCCGGCTGCGGCAAGATCATCGGCCAGGTGGCGCAATGCGCGGTGCGACCACATCATCTCGTGGCCCTGTGGTGCGCAGAGCACCACTCCAGTGTCGCCTGGGGCTTCATGCAGCCAGCCGGCGCAGCCTTCGAACATGACCCGTTTCATGCATCCTCCCCGATGCGTGGAAAGGGGACGTCCCCACGGCCTGCGTGGGCCACGGGGACGGGTGCGGGCGTCGGCCCGTCTATGCTGTCTTGCCCTGCTCCGCGCGCACGTGCGCGATCTGCTTGACGGAAGGCGCGATGATGGGCATGCCCAGGTACGGGTTCATCGTGCCCAGCTCGGCCTGGTTGCTGCGCTTCGGCGTCACGCCGTTCAGGATGCCGCCCGACAGGTTGGCGTGTGCGCGCGCCAGCCGCTTCAGCGATTCGTCCACCTGGTCGGGCAGCGTCGAGCCGGCACGCAGCACCATCAGGGTGGTACCCACGATGTTGGCAACCAGCGTGGCATCGGCCACGGCAAGCACCGGCGGCGTGTCGATCAGCACCAGGTCGAACCGCTCCGCGCAGGCCCGCACGCATTCCGCGAACGCCGGATGCATGAGCAGCTCGGACGGATTGGCCGGCGGAATGCCGGCCGGCAGTACGGACAGGCCGCTGACCACGGTGCGCTGCACCGCTTCGGGCAGCGCCACGTGGCCGGAGAGCAGGTCGGCCAGGCCCACGTCGGTGGGCAGATCGAACCAGCTGGCCACCTTGCCGCGCCGCAGGTCGGCATCGATCAGCAACACGCGCTGGCCAGCCTCGGCAAACAGTACGGCCAGGTTGACCGACGCGAACGTCTTGCCGGCGCCAGCCGTGGGGCTGGTTATCGCCAGCACGCGCTGTGGCGAATCGCGCAGCATGAAGTGCAGCGCCGCGCGCACGCTGCGCAGGCCCTCCACGGCCATCGAGTGCGGCGCGTTGCGGGCCAGCAGGAACTGGTCGTGCAGGCCCAGCCGCAGCAGGCGTTCGGCGCCATCCACGTCGTCCTCGCGATGCTCCGCCAGCTCGTCCTGCGGCACCAGAGCCTGTCCCGGCTGCTGTGCCAGCAACCCGGCGACCTGCACGTGCGCATAGGCCGCGTGGGCGCGTGCGTCGACCAGCCGCTCCAGTTCCATCTGTTCCTGGCTGAAGACGACGTCACCAAGCATCGGCAGGCCAAGGCGCAGTTCGGCATCGTTGGCGGAATCGAGCGTGGGCCGGATGCGCTGGCGCACCGTGACGCAGGCCATCGCCAGGCACAGCCCCATCAGCGCGCCGGCCGTGGTGGCCGGCCACGGGCCCAGCCCCACCGGGCGCATCGGCACCAGCGCGCTGTCGAGCACGCGCACCAGGCCACTGCGATCCAGCTGCACCAGCGAAAGCTGTTCGGCCTTCTGGCGCAGCGTCATGTACATGTCCTCCGCCACCTTCACGTCGCGCGTCAGCCCAACGGATTCTCGCTCGGTCGACGACAGGTTCTGGTAGCGCGACTCCATGTCCTTGCGTTCGCGCGTCAGTTGCTGGATCTGGTTGTCGATCGTCTTGACCTCATTGGCCTCTTCGGTAAAGCGCTGCAGCGTCTTGGTGCGCTCCAGCTTGAGCTGGGCGATCTGCCGCTGGTAGTCGATGCTGCCCGTCAGGTACGACTGGGCGTCCTGCGTCGGCGCCATGGTGCCGGACTTCGAGCGATAGCGCGTCAGGGCGGCCTCGGCTCGTTCCAGCTCGGCCTTCACGCGCGGAATCTCGTTGGTCAGGAAGGCCAGCGTCATGGCCGTATCGTCGCGCCGCTGCGACGCCTGGCTGCCGATGAACGATTCGGTGATGCCGTTGACCAGCGCCGCCGCCGCAGTGCGGTCGGTGGTACGCCACGAGATGCTGACGGTGCTGGCATCGCCGGGCTGCATATCGATGCGCAGGGTATTGGACACGTCGTCGATGGTCTGCACCAGGTCGCGGCGCGTCAGCACGAACCGCGTGCCCGGACGTGCTTCCAGGCCCGCCACCCGCACCGTCACGCCGTTGGCATCGGCCAGCTGTCCCACCGTGCCGGTCAGCAATTCGGTGTCGCGGTCATACAGGCGGTAGCCGTTGTCGGGCAGCACTTCGAGCGTCAGCGGCACGTTGAGCAGGCGATCGGGCACGGCCAGCTTGTCCACCGTGATCTGCTCGCCGCTCCACGCGTAGCCCAGGCTGGCGGGCCACGGCGCCACCACCCGGCCCGGCGTGGCGAAGAACGCCACGATGCCGCCGATCAGCGGTGCGCGCAGCGGCTGGGCCGTGATATCGAGATGCAGGCGTTCGACGACGGGGGCTACCACGGTGCGGCTGCGGAGCATGCCGGCGTCAAGCGGCACCGCCGGTGCCGACATGCCCGGCACCGCGTTGCGCGCGGCGCCGGCCGGTTCACGTGGCTGCAGAACCTGTACCAGTGCACTGGCGCTGTACACCGGCGGCTGCGACACCGCGCACAGCCATGCCACGACCGCGCCCGCCAGGCCAGCAGTCAGTATCCAGCCCGCGTGATCGAGCATGGCCCGCCGCGCACTACCGTTGCCCACCGCGGGCATGGCCGCATCGGCCGTTCCCACTCCACCCGCAAATGACATCTTGCTCACGACGTCCCCCTTGCCTTCGATTGCTGCTTTACCCGTGCGGGCGCGCCTGACTACTTGCGCCCGTAGTTGTCATCGAACCTGACGATATCGTCCTCGCCCAGATAGGAGCCAGACTGAACCTCGATGATCTCCAGCGGCGTCTTGCCCGGATTTTCCAGCCGGTGCAGCGTGCCGATGGGGATATACGTGGACTGGTTTTCAGAAAGAATGCTGACCGTTTCGCCGCAGGTCACGCGTGCCGTGCCACGCACCACGACCCAGTGTTCCGCGCGGTGGTAGTGCATCTGCAGCGACAGGCTGGCGCCGGGCTCGACCACGATGCGCTTGACCTGGAAGCGGTCGCCGTGGTCGATCGAGTCGTAGCAGCCCCAGGGACGCTGCACCTTGCGGTGGTTCACCACTTCGCTGCCGTGTTCGGCACGCAGGCGCTGCACCACGTTCTTCACGTCCTGCACATGGGCCTTGTCGACCACCAGCACCGCATCGGCCGTTTCCACCACCACCACGTCCTGCACGCCCACGCAGGCGATCAGGCGACCCTCGGAATGCGCCAGGCACGACGTCGCGCCATCGAACAGCACGCGGCCGCGTGCCACGTTGCCGGCCGCGTCCTTGTCCGCGATTTCCCAGATGGCCGCCCATGAGCCGACATCGGACCAGCCCGGATCCATCGGCACCAGCATTGCCGGCACGTCGGAGAGCGTCTCGATCTTCTCCATGACCGCGTAGTCGATGGAATCCGACGGGCAGGCCTCGAATGCCTCCTTGCACAGGCACAGCGCGTTGCCCTTGGCGGCGCGTTCCGCGGCTTCGTAGGCGGCCCGGCACTGCCGCGCCATGTCAGGCTGCAGCTGGCCCAGTGCGCGCAGCCAGACCGACGCACGCACGACATAGACGCCGCTGTTCCACCAGTAGTCGCCCGACTCCACGTAGGCTTGCGCCAGTTCCAGATGGGGCTTCTCGACGAAGCGTTCGAGCGGCAGCGCGCCTTCCTGCGACATGCTGCCCGTCCGGATATAGCCAAACCCCGTTTCGGGGGCGCTGGGCCGCACGCCCAGCGTGACGATGGCGCCGCGGTCGGCCTGCCGCACGGCAATGGCCAGCGCTGCGCGGAACGCCTCGGGATCCATCACGGCGTGATCGGCCGGCGTGGCCACCAGGATCGCGTCACCGGATTCGCCCGCATTGGCCATCGCATGCAGCGCGGCCATCGTCAGCGCGGGCGCCGTATTGCGGCCGCACGGCTCGGCCAGGATCTGCGCCGGCTTGCCGCAGCGTTTCATCATCGCGTCGATCATGAAGCGATGTTCCTCGCCGCACACCACGATTTGCGGAGCCTCGATGCCGACGTTGCGGCCAGCCAGTACGGCCAGGCCCTCCAGCCGGCGCGACGTGGCCTCCAGCAGCGTGTTTTCGGCCACCAGGTTCAGCAGTTGCTTGGGATGCTGTTCGCGCGACAGCGGCCACAGCCGCGTGCCCGATCCGCCCGCGAGAATCACGGGCTGGATCAGCGCCTGCCGCGTCTGCGCGGCTGCGGCACCATGGCCCGTATGCTCGATCATGTCCGGGACTGCGGCAGAGGGAAGGTGCTTCCCTCGGGTCGGAATTCTCATCATGCCCCCTGTTGGTTGCTGCGTATCGACGTGGCTCCGGTACCCGGGCGGTGCATGGCAGGCGTGGCAGACGCACGTGCACGTACCCTGGCCAGAGAGGATGGAGCCAGTGTAGGAATCTGCGCAGACAGGACTCTGTTCGATTCCGCACACGCTGATGGCCGCTCTGCGCGTGCCAGCGCGCCGCGCCGGCTTTGTTGGAAAACGTACCGAAACGCCGCGCCGGAACGGCTCCAATGGCGTTGCCCACGCACGCGCCAGGCCAGCCGGCGCCACGCTGGCGGCCATCCGAAGACGGAGGACAGGAGATGGAGCAAAGTACTGCGAATGCCCTGGCATACACGGCCAATCCCCCGGCCGGGGACACCCCAGCGCCGGCCGCCAGCGCGCAGCCGCCGGCACGCCCCGTGGTGGCCCCGCCGCGCCTGCTGCATGGCGATGCTTCGATCTGGCAGGAGACCAACTGCTATATGGATCTGTGGATCGAACTGCTGTATGGGTGGCATCTCGACCCGCGTGCGGCACTGCCGTTCACCGTGGCGCAGGACTACGAGGGCGATCACTTCACGTTCTTCAAGTATCCGCAAGCCGACCTCGAACTGCTGTACGGAACGGTGGTGCAGGAAAGCGCCATCTACGACACGCTGGAGACGCACGTCGCCGAACAGGTGCGGCGCGGGCACGCCATGCTGGTGGAGATGGACAGCTTCTACCTGCCCGATACGCGCGCCACGGCCTATCGCATGAACCATGTGAAGACCACCATCGCGATCGACGGGATCGATCCCGTCGCGCAGACGCTGTCCTACTATCACAGCCTGGGCCGGTACACGGCGGAGGGCGACGACTACCGTGGCCTGATGCGGCTCACGCCGGAACTGAGCGACAACGGCAACATCCTGTTCCCGTATGCCGAATGCGCCAAGCGCGTGCGCGACCCGCTGCGCGGCCGCGAACTGGCCAATGCCGTGGCGCAGTTGCTGCGGCGGCATCTGGGCCGGCGCCCGGGGCAAAGCCCCATCGCGCGCTGGCGCGCCGAATTTCCGGCGCAGGTGGATACCATCCTGGCGCGCGGCGACGCCTACTTCCATCAGTACGGTTTCAACCTGCCGCGCCAGCTGGGCGCGAATTTCGAGATGCTCCATCACTGCCTGAACTGGCTGGGCGAGCATGGTCATACGGTGTCGCCAGACATCCGCGATGCGGCCGGCGCCATCGCGGCCGAGTGCAAGGTGCTGCAGTTCCGCCTGGCCCGCGCGATGGCACGCAACCGGCCCGACGCCTGCACCGAGTGCATGGACAACCTGGAGTCGGCCTACGACACCACCATCACCGGCCTGCTGGCGTCGTTCGGGAGCATCGATCCGGCACATGGCTGATGGGTGTCCGCGCATGCAGACAAACGCCCCGGAGGCCACCGCCTGGCGGCGAGTGGCGTCCGGGGCGTTCGGCATTGGTGCGGGTACGCTCAGGCGTGCGCCAGTGTCAGGGCCGGCAACAGCCGGTCGTACTCGCGTTTGACAAGCTTGTAGCACTCGCACGAATGATGCTCCAGGCCGCAGCGGTCCAGCACGGTGATGTGACCCCGGCTGTGGTGGATCAGCCCCAGGTCCTCCAGCTTGCCGGCGGCTTCCGTCACGCCTTCGCGCCGTACGCCAAGCATGTTGGCGATGACCTGTTGCGTGATCACCAGTTCGTTGGTGTTCATCCGGTCGATAGCCAGCAGCAGCCAGCGGCACAGCTGCTTGTTCAGCGAGTGGTGGCGGTTGCATGCCGCCGTCTGCGCGATCTGCGTCAGCACGGCCTGCACATAGAGCAGCGTCACGCGCTGCAGCGCCGGCAGCTGGGCCAGCTCCGCACGCAGCACGCGTGCCGGAATGCGGTAGGCAAAGCCGGGGCTGCGCACTTCCACGCGGCTCGGCATCGTGTCGCCGCCGGTCACCACGGGAATGCCCACCAGCCCTTCGTTGCCGACGGCGGCAAACTCGACCGTGGCGCCATCTTCCAGCAGCGACAGCAGCGAAACCACCGACGTGGTGGGGAAATACACGTGGACGATGCGCTGGCCCGAGTCGGTCAGCAGCTCCCCTGCACGCAGGCGGACGAGTTCGAAGTGGCGCGACAGCGCGTCCCATTCATGACGCGGCAGTGCATTGAGCAGATGATTGACATGCAGGTCCGACCGATGCGTGATCATTTTCCTTCTCCGTGTGACCCAGGAGCAATGACATCGGAACGCCGCAGTACCTGCGAGACGCGTGACCCGACATCGCCGCTCCGCTTTTCTATCAGCTAGCTTGCTGGCGAATGCCCGGCAGCCCTGAGGCCGCCACCCGTGAACCCAGGCCGGAGCGTGTTGCCGTTGTTGCTCCGGTTTCCTCTTCGTTGTTGACTGTATTAAGTGCCATGCAGCACAGAACGGACAGTAGGCAGACGGATAGGTCAGGGCGTCATGCTTTGGTAGGTTGGATGTAGGAAAAGGGGTGAGTCGCGGTGGCCGCAAGGCGGGCCCACACACTGGCCGGTGGGAGGAGGGAAATGTGTCCTGCCGCGCCAGACATGGTCTGGCGGGCAGGTGGACAAGGATGAGTTTAGCCGTCGTAGCTGACGGATCGCGGCGCGTTCAGCGCCCACACTTCACCCGAAGGGATGGCTCTTGCGTGCATGGCATCCGCTGCATCGTGCATCAGTCGGATGCGGCGCGACTCGCCCGGGCCCAGATGGAACCAGTCGGCCTCGGGCAGCCAGGCGTGATCCTCGATATGGACCCATCGCGCAAAGCGCCGGGTGCCCACGGTCAGCCACCAGACGCCATCCTCGCACGCCACGCTGGCGCTAAGGCCCGGATCCTGCAGCGCGTCGGCGCGCCGGTCGGGCAGGTACACGGCCTGGCTGAGCAACGGGTTGCCTGCGTCTTCCCCGTTGCCCCCTGGAGAGGTGTCGTGCAGCGTCGCCAGCACCACGTCGTGCGCGGGCGGCCCGAAGCGGTAGGCGTAGGTGAAGTCGAAGAAGTGATCCAGCAGTTCCGCCGCCACCAGCCGCCGTGTCTCGCGCGGCGCCAGCGTCAGCGTCTGGTCGGCCTGCGCGGCCACGGCCTCGCCGTCGCGCAGGCAACGCAGCGTCAGCCGCACCGTGCGCGGCGCGGCGGTCTCGTTGACCAGATGGATGTGGAGCCCGTTGAGCCCCTCATCCGTCAGGATGACCTGCAACGGCTGCCAGACCTGCCGCAATGCATGCCACGCCGATTTGGGCCGGGCGTACGCATCGATGATGCCCCAGCCCGCCCCGGGCAGCAGATCCTGCAACTGCCAGACCAGGCCGCCCCGGCAGGTGGAACCGGCGCGGCGCCATTCGCCGAATACCTCGGTCATGACCTCGGCCACCACGGCGCGCGACAGCGTCAGGTAGCGCGCCGGGCGCTCATAGCGCAGGCGCAGCGGATCGACGTCGAACATCGCGCGCAGGTAGAAATCGCGGATATCCTCGAAATCCCAGGCGGCGCCGGCATCGCGCGGCACGCGAGCCTTCCAGCGCGGATCATGGTACGGCTGCGACAGGCCGGCATCGGCCAGCGTACGCGCGCACGGCACATTGGCAAAGGCCAGGCATTCCGAGGTGAAGCGGACATTTGCCAGCCGCGCATCGCTAAGCGGCCGCTGGTAGGCACCCACGCCGTAGTAGTGCGACACGCCGGTATCGGCCTGGAACGGCCACGCGCCTTCGCTGGGCGAATTGCGCAGGTAGACCACATCGGGCCGATGCTCGGCCACCAGTGCCGGGATCAGCGTGTCGAACAGCGGCTGGCGCCAGGCGCTGCGCGGCACGCCCATCATCGCGGCCTGCTGCTCGGCCTCGCTGCCACCGCACAGCACGGCCATACTGGCGTGGGCCCGGGACGATGCAAGCCACTGCGAGACTTCGCGCCGCGCGTCATCCATCCACGCGGCACCGGTATCGGTGCCATAGTCGAAATTGGCGAACATGAAGTCCTGCCACACCAGCAGGCCCAGCGCATCGCATTGCCGATAGAACGCTTCGCCCGGATAACAGGTGACGCCGCTCACGCGCACCATGTTGGCCCCGGCGTCGCGGGCCAGGCGCAGCCACCGCGCCACGGCTTCGTCGGTATCGGCCAGGCCGGGCAGGTCGTGGCTGGACACGCAAGCACCGCGGCAGAACACGCGCTCGCCGTTGATGCGCAGCCCGAACGCACCGGGCTCGCCATCGCGATCCTCGGTAATCGTGCGGAAGCCGACGTTGCCGCAGGCCAGCACCTGGCCGCCCATGCTGGCGTCCACGCGATACAGCGCCGGCTCGCCATGCGTATGCGGCCACCAGCGCCGGGCGTCGGGAATGCGCAACGTGCCCGCCAGCGTGTGCGGGCCGGTGCAGCGCAGATCGCCGTGCCAGATGGCGTGGTCGGGGCCGATTACCGAGAACGCGCCTTGCGCGGGCGCCGTGCCCGGAAAGTGCAATTGCAGGTTCACCACGCCATCGGTGCCATCGATGCTTCCCGACAGTTCGGCGCGTACGCCATGCGTGGGATCGGTGCCGATCGGGTCCAGCAGCTCGATGTCGCGCCACGGCCCCACGGCATGCACGGGCGGGCACCAGCCGGGCATATGCCCGAGCAGCGTGGTGCGCACGGTGCGCAGCGCTGGCGGCTGGATCATGCGCGGCCGCCAGCGTACGGGCCCGCGCTGCGTGCGCAGCCACGGATACAGCGCACGAAAGCAGATATGCAGCACGTTGTCCGCGCCGGCCAGTTCCACCTCCACCTGGTGCGCGGCGAACATATGCCGCGTGGTCAGCAGGTGCTGGCCGTTGAGCCAGACCTCGGCAATCGTTGCCAGGCCGTTGAAGCGCAGCAGGCGGCGTCCGCTGCCCGAGAACGGCAGCCGGTACCAGTAGTCGCGCTGGTGCAGCGGCGGCGGCGCGGTATCGTCCCAGCGGCCGGCCAGGCTCAGTGCGCTCGCCACCGTGCCCGGCACGGGCGCGGGCAGCCAGTGCCCGGACTCGGACAGCTCGCCCGGATGCGCGGCCGCGTTGGCAAAGGTTTCAAGGAAGGTCCAGTCGCCTTCGAGTCGCGCCCGCCCCACGGCCACACCGGGCCGCAGGATGGGCAGGAGTGTCGGTTCCGGGTCGCGTGCGGTCATGTGACGGTCTCTCCGAAATGGGCCGCCAGCGCCGGAACCGTGCCCTGGTAGGCCAGTTCAAGCTGCTCCAGGCAGTCTTCGCAGCTATCGGCCTTGTGGCTGATCACCGCGCGCATCAGGCGGAACTGCATCACCATGGCCTCTGACGCCATCGTGTAGCACGCCTCGGCCACGGTGTCGGGCAACGTCAGCCCCTGCTTGACCAGCCAGCGCACATAGCGCCCGAGCAGTTCGAAGTTGGCGCCAAGCTGGCGCAGCACGCTGGCCGCATAGATCTGGAAGTTGGGCTCGCCGCGCGCCATCAGCTGTTCCAGATGGGCCGGAAACGCGGTGCGGAACGCCTGGATCGGATTCTCGCGGGGGCGCCGCGCCAGATGGCCGCGCAGGAGGTCCAGCGATGCGCACAGCAGCGCATCCTCGGTCAGTCCCTGAAAGCGCCGGCGCACGACCTCGGCCTGCGGAAACGTAGCCACGCCCCACATCGTCTCGTGCGCGGGCATGCGAAAGATGGCAAGGTAGTCGTCCCCGCTCGCCGTGTGATAGCCGTCGTGGTGGTAGTAGCCGACGGCCGTGGCCTCCGGGACGAGCACGTCGATGGCGATGCAGGCCCGCGCGTGCTGCCGGCGGTAGGTGCCAGGGGCCTGTGGCAACTGGAAGCTGTCCACCTCCAGCAGCACGGCGTTGCCCCGGTTGGTCTGCGCCGCGACATGCGATTCCAGCCGGCCATAGGTCGACAGTTCATCCTTGACGATGCCGTACAGGCGTTCCAGGTCGACGGACGGGATGTTCGAGGACGTGAACTGGTCGCCCTCGAAATCGAGCGTGACAGTGAACGGCAAGGCGGCAATGGGTTCGAAATCCCATCCGTGCAACAGTTCGACCCACAGGTCGATATGGCGATTCGCATGCGACCACACCGGGTTGCCACCGTGCAGCGCATGCGCGCCCCCGCGCGTACGTACAGCCTTGCCGTCTCCGTACATTTACACGCCTCCCAGCGTCTCGCGCACCGCCTGCGGCCAACTCGCCGGGTCCAGCCCGTGATGCTTGAGCAGCGCCAGCGTCAGCCGTTCGATGCCGAAGCCCACGCAGCCCGTGTGCGCCACGCCGCCATCGGCCAGGCCGATATGCCAAAGCGCCCCGAAATGGTCCATGTGATAGTTGAAGCTCATGCACGCGGTGGGCGGCGCGCCGTCGTTGACCGGAATCAGCAGCTCGAACTTGAGTTTCAGCTCGCGCTGGCTGTCGGCCACGATCTTGCCGCCGCGCCCGAAGAACGGGTCGTTGGCCACGTCCACTTCCACGGGCAACTGCAACGCCCGGCCCAGTGCCTGCCCACGATCCATCCACAGCTGGCGAAACGCGACGATGCGCTCGGGCGATCCCAGGCACACGTACTCGCGCTGCCGGAACAGCTGCATGCGCGTGGGCTCCAGCGACGGCTCGTGCCGGTAGCAGTACGACAGCACGTCCACCACCTTGCCGTCCTGCGGCAGCGGGCCACGTTTGGCGATGACCGGGTAGATCGGATAGCAGGCTGCCGGCGTCAGCACCACGCCCGTGAATTCCTGCTGGTCGGTCCAGTCCTGCTTGTCCTCCACGCGCGCCAGCAGCTGGCGGTGCGCGCGGTCGTCGCCGCAAAAGCTGTGGATCGTGCCGGCCAGTTGCGGAAAGCTCTTCAGGTATTCGCTGGTCTCGAAATCCTGCTGCCCCAGCGCCGGCGGAAAGCGCAGCACTTCCGCCTGCTGGTCCGCGCCGATCCGCGTGATCGCCAGGTTCAGGCCATCGGCGATGGCTTCGAACTGCGCGCTGCGGCCATATAGCCCCTTGACGCCGGTTTCGATCAGCAGGCCGGCGGCCAGCAGTTGTTCGAGATAGGTGGGCGCAAGCGCGGCTGGCGCGGAGGTCAGTTCACCGGCGCCGCCTCCCGGCGCGGCGTCGGTCAGTGCATGAGCATCCATCGATGGCTCCTTACGAACGGTCGGCCAGCAGCAGGTTGGCTGTGTTGGTCTGGATACGATCGTTGTTGATCATCAGCGGCGCGGACCACAGATCGCGCAGGTGGCGGCCCAGGCTGAACGGCGTGCCCTGCTTGTAGCCGGCCATGCCGCATACCAGCAGCGCCTGCTGCACGACATCCAGCGCCATCGTCGACATGGCGGTCTTCAGGCCGTTCATCTCTGCGGCCAGCGCGAAGGCGGCCGATACCGATGCACCGGCATGGCGCGCGCGCTGGCGTTCCAGCGCCATGTCCACGCGGGCTTCCATCATCTGCAGCAGGCTGACGGCCTCGGCCACGCGCGGCGCCGACGGCGGCAACTGCCCCGGGCGCGCTCGCGCCTGGCCCAGGAAGAAGGTCTTGGCGCGCGACACCGCGTCGCCGGAGATGCCCAGCCACAGCGCGCTCCAGAGGATGTGCGAGACCGGCGTCATGGTGGTGTCCGCGATCTCGCCAAACGGCACCGGCAGCACCTGGTCGATCTGGCCGGTGGCCTCCAGCCGGAAACCGTTGCTGCACGTGCCGCGCATGCCCAGCGTGTCCCACGCGTTCAGGCTCTGCAGCGTGTAGTCGTCCTTCAGCGCGCAGACCAGCACCTGGTCCGACGGCGATGCGTCGGCATGGCGCCGGGCCGTGATCAGGATGCCATCGGCATGCGCGCCATACGAGATCGTCGGCGCCATCTTCAGCAGATGGAAGCGGTCGCCCTCCACGTTGACCGCGCAGCCGCTGCTGCGCAGCGCACCGCCAATGGCTTCCTCGGACGTGGCCGACGCCAGCAGCAGTTGCTCGCCCGCCACGCGCGCCAGCATCTGCTGATGCCACGGGCTGCCCGTGCCGTGTTCGAGCAGGCAGGCCACCTGGATCTGGTGCATCGCGTAGATCATGCCGGTGGATGCGCACGTTTCGCCCAGCACCCGGCAGATGGCCGCAATGGTCGCCAGCGGCGCCCCGCTGCCGCCCAGCACGGCCGGCACCATCGCGCCGAGCAGGCCCTTCTGGCGCAGCACCTCGAAAGCCTCGTGCGGGAAGCGCGCTTCGTGGTCCACGTCGTCGGCAAAGCGCTGCGCCACGGCAGCCGCTTCGCGCGCGGCCGCGATCAGTTCGTCGCCGGCCATGGCGCTGCCGCCGGCGGGGCTGGCATGCGCCAGCGCTACCTTGGCGGTGCTCATGCTGCCTCCTGTTGCCGGCGAATGGTTTCAACGGCCGCCGCAAGCGAGTCCACGCTGCGGAAGAGCTGGCGCGTCAGCATCTGGTCGGGAATCTCGATATCGAACGCATTTTCCAGCGCCAGCATCACATGCACGGTGGCCAGCGACGACAGGCCTGCCGCGTAGAGGTCGTCGTTATCGGCGAGCGTGTCCAGCGGCACGTCAAGGCGGGCCACTTCTCCCAGGATGTTGCGGATGGTTGTTTTCATTCGATGTCTCCGATTCGGAAGCCTTGACGGGCTCCATTCCAGTCGTTTTGGGCGCCCGGCTCGGTGCGATGTCGCACCAAACCGGGCGCCGTTGCGCGGGGTCACGCTCAATAGGCAGCCGCGCCTGTCCAGCCGTGCAGGGCCGTACGCAGGATGATTCGAAGGTCGAGCTGGAACGACCAGTGCTGGATGTAATAGATGTCGAACTCGATGCGCTTGCGCATCTTCTCGATGGTGTCGGTCTGTCCGCGCAGACCGTTGATCTGCGCCCAGCCCGTGATGCCGGGCTTCACGCGATGCCGCAGCATGTAGCGGTCGATCAGTTCCTTGTAGATCTCGTTGTGTTCCATTGCGTGCGGGCGCGGGCCCACCACCGACATCTCGCCGCGTAGCACGTTGAAGAACTGCGGCAGTTCGTCCAGGCTGGTGCGGCGCAAAAAGGCGCCTACCCGGGTCACGCGCGGATCGTCGCGACTGGCCTGCGTCACGCCGTGGTCCTGGTGCATGCGCATGGTGCGGAACTTGTAGACGCTGAACGGGCGCCCGTCGATGCCCAGCCGCTGCTGCCGGAACAGCACCGGCCCCGCCGACGACAGCTTGACCATCAGCGCGATCAGCAGCAACACCGGGCTCAAACCCACGATCACCGCCAGCGCGAACACGCGGTCGAAGCTGGCCTTGACGATGCCGGTCACGCCCGACTCCGGCGGGCTGTTCAGGTCGATCACGGGCAGGCCCATGAAGTCGCTGAACCGGTGCCCCAGCAGTTCCACCGACGCCACGTCGGGCACCCAGCGGATATCGATCAGTTCGTTGCGGAACTGCCGCACCACATCGGACAGATCGCGGCAGGCCGCCATCGGCAGCGTGAGCCAGATCTCGCGCACGCCCTGGCTGCGCACCATCGCGCAGACCTCTTCCATGGTGTGCAGCGGCTCGACGCCGGCCGGGATGTTCTGGCTGGTTTCGTCGTAGATGCCGACCACGCGGTAGCCGGCGGCGCGAATCTGCTGCACGCGCAGGTACATCTCGCGCCCCAGCGGGCCGTAGCCGCAGATCACCACGCGCTTGGCGTTGATGCCCTGCTCGCGCACGTTGGCAAGCATGCGGAACATGATGGCGCGCGACAGCAGCAGCAGCACCAAAGTGGTGATGAACCAGCCCATCGACCAGACGCGGGAGACCGCGGCGATCTGGTGGATCAGGAACGCGCCCATCAGGCCTGTCAGGAACACCGTCGCCCACGCCGCACAGGCGCGCAGCGCCAGCACGGCCTGGCTGCGGCCGCGCCACGATTCGTAGAGGCCGAACGCCGGAAACACGACCAGGGCCCCCAGCGCGCACAGCATCGTCAGGAAGCCGTTGACGGGTGCCGCCTCGCGGATGCCGCCCGGAAAATAGACCGCGCCCATGCCGATGCCGGCCGCTGCAATCAGCAGCGCATCGCAGAGTCTGTAGAGATAGTGAAGCGCCGAATTACGCTCGGCAGCGACATTCCAGTTCGACGCCATGACCACCCCATGCCCCTTGCGGGAAGCTGTTTCGGGTCATGTTTGCGCAGTGGAGTTGACAGCGTCTGTTAGGCGGCGCACACAGGTCAGGGGCGCCTCCGGCAGCCTAGCGGGGAGCGTTCCGGAACACACCGGCCGCGCGCATGTGCGGACCCGGCAGCGCGGCCCACTCGCCCCGGTGGTAAGGGCGGTCGCGCCCCGAAAGGAACATGGCAAAGTCCTGCACCATCACGTGGGTAGCACCGGCCAGGCCGCCGGTGGGCAGCACCATCAGCGCGGCCAGCATGGCGCACATCGCCAGCATCGTGCGGGGGCTGCGCGGCACGCCGTGCCTGACCACGATCGGCAGGCTGACCAGGAAGCCAAGCGCCAGGCCGCTGGCGACCTCGGAAACCGAATGCGCATGCAACGCCAGCCGCGAGACGCCCACCGCCAGCGCCAGCAGCACGCCGCCCAGCGCGGCCAGCAGGCCCAGTCCGGGGCGCGTGTCGGGCATGGCGATGTAGAAGATCACCGGCAGGATCGACGCGGCCATCATCGCGTGCCCCGAGAAGCCCGTGAAGTTCAGCGACGCACTGCCGATGCCCCATCCCATGAAGGCGAGCTTGGACGCCAGCACCACCAGCGCGGTGACGGAGAACGCCAGCATCCAGTGCCGCGCCACGCCGGTGGCACCATGCCAGCGCATCCACGCGTAGAGAAAGCATGCGCAAGGCAGCAGGAAGGCGGATTCGCCAAAGTGGGTGATCAGTTCCCAGCGGTTCATCGGTATCTGCGGCGGGGCCGCGCAATTGCGGGTGACCAGGTGCGGTGGCACTGTACGTGGCGGCAGCGTAGCACCACTGCGGCCGCTGCGTGCGCCAAATCATTCGACGGATCATCCCGGGTGTCCATCCCGAAGCATGAGGGCCGCACGTGGCTGCAGGGTACCCGGCGCCGGGTGCCGCGGGCCGCACTGGCGCGCCAGCACTGGGCGCGCCAGTGCGAACGGCCTGCGAAACGGGGGATGAGATGCCGGGGTGGCATGCTTCTTCTGGTTGATACTGTCCCGCACTACGATTCGATATGTTCAATGTAATGGTCGCTCACCACGTGGGCGGCCATTTCAAAGCCCGCATGGTCCCCCGGTCGGCGGGCTTCTTTTTTGGCACCGGCGGATCTGCGGATGCTGGCCAACGGATGGGATGCGTGAAGCCCAGGGCGGGGCGGGTGTCAGGGCGGCGGGGCCCGCGTCAGTGCAACGAACAGCGCGCGGGCGGTGTCCAGGTGACGGCTGGCCTCACGCTCGCCGATTTCACGGGCGGCGATGATCGCCGCGTCCTCGGTGGCAAAGCTGCGGCCATGCAATTCGCCCCGATACAACAACGGCCCGCCAATAATGGCGAGCCGTATCTCGTAGCAGCATGCCCACTTGCCCCGGCCTTCGCGCACGGCGAATCCGTGGACAACCAGGATATCCAGACTGTGTTCCATACGACCCCCTGCTCCCCGCGACGGCCGGCCTCTCCAAGGCGCCGGCTTCTGACCGCGGGCAAATCCAGCATAGTCGTATCAACGCGCGGACGCCTTCATCCGATGGCAGTAGACCCATCGGGACTAACCCGCGCCGCATGGATGAAGTGCGGCGCTGGCGCGGAGGCTGCCTGCGCGCTGTGCGGATGCAGCGCCCTCAGCAACGACAGCGCACTGCGCGGGAAACACTGCCCGCCGGCCCACACCAGCGTGGCGGCCGCGCACACCAGTTCCACCGGCGCGGGCACCGCCAGGCAGCCATTGGCACCGAGCAACGCGGCATGCGCCATCAGCGTGGCATCCAGCGCGTCGGACAGCACCAGCCATCGCCGGGGCGCCAGGCGCGAGCGCACGCGGTCGAGCAACGTGCGCGGGTCGCCCGGTACGCCGCTGCAATCCACCAGCGCCATCTCGACCGGCTGTTCCGGTACGGGTTCGGATTCATCGGGGTTGTCGATCGAAGGCATGCGTACCGGGACGGGATCGCCGTCGAGCAGCCATTCGGGTCCGTGCCAGCGCACCGGCGTCGGGATATCCTGCCCTTCCATCCGGCGCGCAAGAATCCGGCACATCATTTCGTTGCTGGCGATGAGGTAGGTCGTCATCTGAATGCCATCCGCGCAGCTTGCGCGTGTGTCCGCGGGGTGTGGTGCCCCCGTGGGACGCCCTGGTTGGGCGCATCGTATTCTTGTGGAAATGATGGCGATGAGGAGTGCGTGCCGGAGATTTCGCTGATCTCCGCGGCTGCCCCCCGGCGCCGCGCCTGAAACTACAAGCTAGCAACCACAGCCGGCTACCGCCTCATGCTTTTGGATGAGGGCGGGCCGGCGAATGGCGGAAGCGTGCCGATGGCCGGCAGCATCCGATGACTGTGGTCATGCGGCCTCACAGGCCTCCGGTGCGCTCAGGGACGACATCGGGATGTGCGTGGGCCGGGCTGGCGTGGGGCCAGGCCAGTTGAGCGTGGCGCCGCGCTGCAGCGCTACATACACCGCTTCGCCCTTGTTGCGCACATGCAGGCGCTGATAGAGCGTGCAAGCATGGGTCTTGGCGGTGGCCACCGAAATGTTCAGCAGGCGGCTGACCGTCTTGATCGGATAGCCACGTGCCAGCAGGGCCAGCACTTCGTACTGACGCTCGGTGATATTGAGCAGATGCGCGCCCGCAGCGGGGGTCTCCGGCGCGGCTGCCTGTCCGTGCGCGGCGTCGTGCCGGTGCCCCGGCACGCTATGCAGCGGCACCACGATCGGCGCGGCGTCGTGGCGCGCTTCGGCGGCGCCCGGCTCAGTGTGTCGCGTCGCGGGCAGCTGGGACGGAAAGCATTCGCCGCCAGCCAGCACCAGGCGGATAGCCGCTTCCAGCGCATCGGCCGAACAGGTCTTTGCCAGCAGGCCACGCACCGCATCGGGCATGCCGGATTCGGGCAGCGGCACCGGCAACTGGTCGGCCAGCACCAGCACGCGCAGCGGCGTCAGCCGGCGGCACAGATCCGCCAGCGTGTGCCAGCCTTGCTCCGCATCGGCCGGCAGGCCGAAGACGAGCAGATCGGCGTGGTGTGTCCACGGATCGGGGTCGTGCAGCGCGGTGGAATCGAGATCGACGAGATCGCCCGGTACATGCGCCTGAGCCAACAGATGGCGCAAGCCGAGACGCAACAATGGATGTGGCTCAAGCAACAGAATGGTGGCCATGGCCGCTCACTTCTTCTTGGCGCACCGTAGCGATATCTGGCTGCTCGCATGGCGCGCTGATTGGAGGCGCTCCGCTTATGGCGCGGTTGCACTTCCATACGATCTGCATCACCTCCTGAACCGTTCGCAGTGTTTCCCGTCCTGGCTACCGACTGCTTTCGGCCCTCCCTCGGAGGATGTCAGACCGCCCCGTGTGCGTATGTAACGCGTTAGATGCCTCTGAACTCAGATTCAAATTAAATCTAATTCTGGTGTTCAGCATAGGCAGCACGAGTTGCGATTGCAAGTCGATGTTGCAGCGCAACGGGTTTTCCCTCGGTTGTATGGCAAGTGCGCCCGAGCGATATGGCAAGTGGTGCCGCAAACCTCGAACGATCGTTCGGAGCCATGGAAAGTGACTTCAGAATCTCTATGTTGCGCCGCACTAAAGTCGGGCCGGCGCGCGCCGTCAATGCGATGGCAATTCAATCGCCCAGACCCGGGCCAACCTGAGAGAAGAGTTCAACACATGCTTTCCTCGCTTCGCGCACGAATCGTGGCCCTATCGGTGGCCATCGTCATCGTGGCGCTGGCAGCCAATGCCATCGTCAACCAGCTTGTCGCCCGCGCCTATAACAACGAGGCCATCGACAATAACCTTGCCGCCGTGCAAACCGGCCACGTGGACGCCATTGCGGAATGGGTGTCCAGTCATACGCAAATGATCGCGTCACTGCAGGACGCCGCGCTGCAGGAAGACCCCATTCCTGCGCTACGCCTGGTGTCCAGCGCGGGCGGCTTTATCAAGACCTACGTCGGCTATCCGGACAAGAGCCACCGGTTTTCCGACGCCGCCGGCCTGAAGCCCGACTACGATCCCACCGCGCGGCCCTGGTACAAGCAGGCCGTGGCGGCAGGCAAGCCGATCGTCACGCCACCCTATATCGCGGCCAGCAGCGGCAAGCTGGTGGTGACGTTTGCCGTACCGGTGATCCGCGATGGCGGCGTCAAGGCGGTAATCGGCGGCGACGTGGCCATGGACGCCGTGGTCGCCAATGTCCGGTCGATCCGTCCCACACCGGCCAGTTTCGGCATCCTGGTGGCGCGCGACGGCAAGATCGTCGCGCACCAGGACGACAAGCTGACGCTCAAGCCGATATCGGACCTGGTGCCCGCGCTGGACGGCGACAAGCTTGGTGCGCTGGTATCGGCCACTACGCCGCTGGACGTCAGCGTCGGCGGCGCCAGCAAGCTGCTGCGCGGCCGCGATATCGCCGGCACCGACTGGGTTGCCGTGATCGCGCTGGACAAGACCGAGGCCACGGCCGGCATGCGGTCGGTACTGATTGCATCGATGATCTCGCTGGTGATCGTGGCCTGCGCGGCCGCGCTGATCGTGGCCGGCGTCACGGCGGTCTCGTTCCGGCGGCTGTCGGGCATTCGCGACGCCATGGTGGCGATCGGCTCCGGCGATGGCGACCTCACGCGGCGCCTGCCCGCGCAGGGCACTGACGAGGTGGCGCAGATCGCCCGTGCCTTCAATGCCTTTGCCGACAAGCTCGTACACGTCATGCGCCAGATTCGCGACGCGAGCGAATCGGTGCATGTGGCCGCCAACGAGATTGCTGACGGCAATGCGGATCTGTCTCGCCGCACCGAATCGGCCGCCGCCAGCCTGGAGCAGACTGCGGCGTCGATGGAGGAGATTACCGCCACCGTGGGGCAGTCGGAGAGCGCGGCACGCCAGGCCGACGACACGGCCACGCAGGCGCAACAGGTTGCCACCCGGGGCGGCAGCGCCATCTCCGGGGCCATCGACACGATGGGCGACATCGAGCGCGCCGCCGTCAAGGTTTCGGACATCATCGGCGTGATCGAGGGCATTGCCTTCCAGACCAACATCCTGGCGTTGAACGCTGCGGTGGAAGCGGCCCGTGCCGGCGAGCAGGGCCGTGGGTTCGCGGTGGTGGCGGGAGAGGTGCGCGCGCTGGCCCAGCGCAGTTCGCAGGCCGCCAAGGAGATCAAGACGCTGATCGAATCGACGGTAGGCAGCGTCAGTGCCGGGTCCGGCCAGGTGCGGCTGAGCGGCGAGACGATGCACGAAATCGTTGGCAACGTGGGCCGCGTCACGCAGATCATCTCCGAGATCACCAGCGCCGCGCGCGAACAGACGCGCGGCATCCAGGAGGTGAACGTGGCGGTCAGCCAGCTCGACCAGATGGTGCAGCAGAACGCCGCGCTGGTGGAACAATCCACCGCCGCCGCTGCCGCACTCCAGGGCCAGGCGTCCACGCTGGCGGAAGTCGTGCGCACGTTCCGGCTGGACTGACACCGGAGCCCGGTCTTCGGCCGGGCTCATCCTTGCACTACGCCCCGCGCGCCCTGTTCGTGGGCGCGGTCCCCGGGCCTTGCGCCCTCCCCGGAGCTCCATCGGACCCCGGGGCCTCTTCTTCCTTCCCTCTATATATATGTGTCCGGCTCCCCGCCATCGATGGCGTCGCGGGGCGGCGGCTCGACGCTTTTCTCGAAGCCGATTTCGCCGGGATCCCTCGATTCAATTATTTTGAATAACTATGACGACGATAGCCTACTTTCTCTGGGATGGCGGTCGCTATAGTTCTGCACATGGACAGCGCAGCAACGCAGCGAAACAAACGAAGCGAAGCCAGCGCCGCCCGATAAACCTCAAACTTATTGAATCATCCTTTATTCCGGAGCACACCATGTCGAACGCCAAGCTGCAAGTCCTGACCCCGCGCAACAGCCAGCTGATCATCATCGACCACCAGCCCCAGATGGCCTTCGGCGTGCAGTCGATGGACCGCCAGACCATGAAGAACAACGTGGTGGGCCTGGCCAAGGCAGCCAGGATCTTCGACGTGCCGACCACCATCACCACCGTGGAAAGCGAATCGTTCTCCGGCTACACCTATCCCGAACTGCTCGACGTCTTCCCGGGCAAGGAAACGCTTGAACGCACCTCGATGAATTCGTGGGACGACCAGAAGGTGCGCGACTCCCTGGCGGCCAACGGCCGCAAGAAGATCGTGGTGGCGGGCCTGTGGACCGAAGTCTGCAACACCACGTTCGCCCTGAGCGCGATGCTCGAAGGCGACTACGAGATCTACATGGTGGCCGATGCGTCGGGCGGCACCAGCAAGGAAGCGCACGACTACGCCATGCAGCGGATGATCCAGGCCGGCGTGGTGCCGGTGACGTGGCAGCAGGTGCTGCTGGAATGGCAGCGTGACTGGAAGAACAAGGAAACGTACGACGCCGTGACGGGCCTGGCGAAGGAACACTCGGGCGCCTACGGCATGGGCATCGACTACGCCTACACGATGGTCCACAAGGCCGCGCAGCGCACGCAGACCGCGCATCCGTCGATTGCCCCGGTGCATGCACCGGTGACGGAATACTGATCGGCGACGACGCCGGCCCCCCATCAGGATCACGGGCACGCGAGCGCCATCACCCATCTGGTGGCGCTCGCGTGCCCGTGTTCGTTCCGCGCAATTTATTCGGTGGATTAGTAGTTAGACCGATGTCGAGCCAGTGAAAAATCATTCGAACGAATGATGTGTCTATTGTGGATTTTTTGGCTGTGAGCCTCGTGGCGGATGTGGCAACGCGGAAGGGGCGGGAATGCGTATACGCGTATACGTATACGCATATTGCGTTTCGAAGGCCTCCCGTACCAGGCACTTCAGCACGCCGGCTTTGGCGCCGCCACACAACAAAGCGTACTCACTGCTGCGTATGAAATTCCTTTTAAATCAACGCTGCAGATTGATGGATGGAACGGCGATTTTTTCTCGCTGGAGAGCCTGAAAGGCACGTGTCACACGCTGCCTCGATGTGGCTGCTTCGGCCTTGCAGAGTGCCATCCAATCCCCCGTTGCCGCGTATGCCCACCACGTGGAAATGGCGGGTTCCGGATTCATGCGTCCTCGAGGTCGCATGCGAGACGAATGACGTCCATCCTCAAAAGCCGCTCTACATTCGTTGGCTGGATTTTTGGCCACGACGTCGTCGTCCAAGGATGCAGCGAATTTGGGGAGCCCCGCAGCACCATATTCCGGACCTGACAACCGGCACTCTGGCTGCCCCCCCGCTACTGGAAGACGTCGATGCCCTTTCAGGGTCCTGAGCATCTTGCGGGCGCCACAAGGGGCGTTAGCGACGCTGCACCGCGTTCTGGTACCGCGTTCTGGTATCTTCCTGACGCTCCCGACGCATATACTGCACACGACCTCCAGATCCAGAGCCCGCCAGGGCGGTCTTTTCGTGCCTCGAAGATTCGTAGCGCGCTCATGCACCCGAATTTCCCCAAGTGCCTCCACTTCCATTAAAATAATTTGCATTGCACTTTGATGTGCAGAATGGGCCGGTTGGGATTTTGAATGACAACTTATGGTTGCAAATCAGTCACTTACGCGCGTTTGGCTCCGTGCGCCTGGAACGGCGCACGCCTGAGCCCAGCGGCTGCCGTACATGCTTTTGGCATCCCATTGCGGCGGCGGCTGGAATGCCAAAATATGCGCCATACGGCACAAACTCGGAGATGCGGCCGTGGCCGATGATCGCGATACGCTGGCGGCAACCAAACTGACCCGTACCGAGTTTGCCGTGGTGCGCGCCTATGCCCAGGGCATGCGGCCGGTCGATATCGCCAACCGCTATCTGCTGGATCCGGACGACGACGACGACCTGACCGAGCATCAGGCCATCCAGCGCATTCTTTCGCTGCGTGACCGTCTGGTGCAGTTTGCGCTCCAGCATGACCGGCCGGATATCGCCGAGATGTTCGAAGCGCTGCGCGGCCGGTCGGATACCGGCATGTCGCGGCGGGTAGAGGCGCTTTCATCGATCGAGCAACTCGGCCAGGGCCGCCCGCTGCCGTCGCATCGCGTATCGCTCTGGTTTGGGCCAAGCCTCGCCCGGCGATTGATGGCAGCCGACATTCAGACCATTGCCGACCTCGTGACGCTCGCTAACCGTCGTGGCAGCAGCTGGTGGCGGCATGTGCCCCGCATCGGCCGGAAATCCTGCGAAACGATCATTCGCTGGCTGGCCGGTCAGCAGGTTGCCTCCGATATCAAGCTGCGCGAGTTTGTGCAGGCGCCCTCTGATTTTGTGCTTCGAAGACCACTTAATTACGCGCAACTTGGGCCATATATGCGTGTTCCGGTGCCACTGGAGTCGATGCATATGCACGCTGGCGGCAGCATCCAGGAACGGGAACTGGCCGAAGATCTGCGTTCGGTGAAGGATTGGGTCAAGACAAAAGAGTCGTCGCCAAACACGTGGACGAGCTACCGGCGCGAGGCCGAACGGGTGCTGTTGTGGGCCGCGCGACAAGGCCGTTCGCTGCGTTCGCTGGCGGCCGCGGACCTGGTGGCCTACCAGTCGTTTCTCGCCGATCCCCAACCTGCCAATTTCTGGTGCGGGCCGGCAAGCGCGCGCGACAAGGCCTATTGGCGGCCTTTCGAGGGGCCGCTGCGTACCAGTTCCTGCGAGGCGGCGCTGCGGGTAGTGCGGGCACTGCTCGGCGCCCTCCACAAGGAAGTGCCGCGCCGACGTGCCCGGCCATCGCACGACTCAACCGGTCGGTTGAATGATGGCACCGTCGCGACGGCTCCACGTTCGTCGGCCGATATCGCCGTAGCGGATGTGACGCAGTTTGCTGCGGAAGAAGTAGGTACGGAGTCGGCCGTTCCGGTTGACCGGTTCCTTCGATGGTTGTCCGACGATTCGTCGTCGCCTCAGCAGCGCGCCGCGCTTGCCGCGGCCTTGCTGATTGCCCGGCACGGCTTGCGCGTGGTCGAGCTACCGGGCCTCCGCTTCTCTCACCTGGCGCCTGGTATCGACACTGTCAACCTGATGCTCGCAGCAAAGAGCGCGGCGCGGGCCGGCGAGATCCCGCTGGATGCCGACGCATGGGATGCGCTGGTGGCACACTGGGGCGACCGTGGACTCGAATGGAAGGATGACTTGCCAGGCAATCGCCCCGAGGCAGCGCTGCTCGCGCCGATTGATTTCCCAGACACCGATAGGGGCCGTGCGAAACGATTGCTGGCATCGGCCGGCTACTCGCCTAGCGGGCTGGAGCGGCTGTTGCGATCCAGCTGGCGGCGTTTTGCCGCCACGCATGATGATGTGCCGGCGGCGTTCACACCCCGCCAGCTCAGGGCGCCCTGAGATCAGAGCAGCGTCTTGTCCAGCCCGAATCGGGCCTTGAGCACTTCCAGCAGATCTTCCCGGGCATTGCGATCGGTCAGCTGGACATCGAGCATGATCCGTCCGGAATCCCATTCCTTGATCGTGCCAAGCAGTTGGCCTGCCTCGGTGCGAATCTTGTACTGACGGCTGATTTCCTTTACTTTGCGCGACTTGCCTTCCTGCGCCTGCTTGCGGATGGACTCCACCTCGCGGCTCGACAGGCCATCGTTCATGATGCGCGTGGCAAGATCCCGAGTGCGGTCCTCGCCGGCGATCTTGCAATAAAGCGTCAGCTCGTACCCGGCCGCAATGCCAATGGCACTGGGCCGCTCACGCATGACTGCAATCACCGATTCCGGCAGTTTCAGCAGTGCCAGCGTCTTGTTCACCGTACCGGCGGACATCCCGGTCAGTTCACAGATCTCCTCTTCCTTCTGGACCTTGCCTTCGTCCAGCAGCTGACGCCATGCAATCGCGTTGTCCAATGCGGACTGATCCGAGCGCTGCTCGTTCAGCAGGAAAGACAGCCGGTAGAAATCGAGGTCGCTGAGGTCGTCCTCGATAAAGCATTCCATCTCCAGCTTGCCGGCCGAGGCCAGGGCGCGCTTTCGATAGTGCCCGTCGATCAGGATGTAGTGGCCCGGACGAGCGGGATCTGGTGCGGCCAGGCCAGGCGTCTTTTGCCCATGCGTGGCGATTGACGCAGCCCGTTCCTGAACGACCGCCGGATCATAAATGCGCCGGGCGTTGAACGGGTTGTCATGCAGGTTTGCGATCGGGACCCGAATCAGCACGCGCCCTTCCGCATTCACCACCGGACTTTCAGCGCTGAAAGTGGACAGCGGCGCGCCGGGACGTTGGTTCTGGAGCAGCCCATTTGGGTGTTCGGAAAGCGCGGCCTCCGCACGTGCGAACCGGTCGATCGCATCGCTACGGGTTTTCTCCGCGGCCATGCCGGCAAGCATGCCGGCCTTCAGGCTTTTCAATTTCGTTGCCATTCGTATTACTCAATCAGGGACAGTATCTCGTCCACCATCATGTCGACTTCCTGGATCGCCTCGCGTGCGCCCGGCACACCATGGACGGTACACCCTATCGCCTGACATTCCCGGAACGCCGAGCGCGACCCGATCATCGAGTTCAGCAGCGGCACATCGCCGTCATCGCCAAGGATCTCGATTGCCTGGCGCGCGATGGAAACACGGCGCTGCACCATGTTTGCCATGACGCGGATCTGCAGTGTCTCGTTTTGCACCTGGGCGTGCTGCGCCAGCGTCTTGGCGGCCACCGCGGCCCAGAGGTCAGGGGGAGACGGAACCACCGGAATAATGGCCAGGTCGGAAATCAGCAATGCGCTGGACGGCGCAGCCGAATGCACGGCCGGCGGGCAATCGACAAGGATGTAGTCGTAGTCGTGCACGAACTTGCGCACTTCGCGGTGCATCGCCCCGCCCGATGGAGCCAGCCCGATAACGGAGGCGGGAAACGGCCGTTCGTCGCTCGCCTGGGCTGCCCAGCGAGTTGCCGTGCCCTGCTCATCCATGTCGACGAGCATCGAGCGAGCGCCGCGGAGCCCCAATGTGCCAGCAAGGTGCATGCTAACGGTAGTCTTGCCGCAGCCGCCCTTCTGGTTGAAAACGGTGATGATTTTTGCTGCCACTTGGGGCCTCACTTTCAGCGCTGAAAGCGCGCGGATGATGGTGTTCAATCAAGGCGAAACTTTAGCCAATCCCACAGTGCGCTACAACCCATTTTCGAAAATTTAAATAATTGGAATTGACGCGAGAAGCGTGACGTGGGACCAGCATGCGCAGCGAAATTGGGGTGGGTGGGACAAACCCGCCTATATCAACTATGGGGATTCTTCTTCTTGAAAAGCGGTAGAGAATCCGCCTAAAGTAAGGGTAGTGCGCATTACGCCGCACATGACACCGCAACACAATGTGGTTATGATGCCCGTTACAGTCGAGTCAAGTCGTCTCAACTCGTTGACTTCCGTTCGGTATCTACGAGACCCCAGCGTGCTTGAACGGTTGTTTGCGTTGTGTAAACGAACTTGCTTCGAAAGGACTTTCTTATGGCAACCGGTACGGTCAAGTGGTTCAACGAGACCAAGGGTTTCGGCTTCATTACTCCTGACGATGGTGGCGCAGACCTGTTTGCCCACTTCTCGGAGATCCAGGGCTCGGGTTTCAAGACCCTGAAGGACGGCCAGCGCGTGACGTTTGAAGTCAAGCAAGGCCCGAAGGGCCTGCAGGCTTCGGCGATCAAGCCGGCCTGAAGCGAACCACTGCAGTTCCCCGGCGGTCGTCGAGATGGCTGACCGGTAAGCAAGAAGGGCAAGCACAAGCTTGCCCTTCTTGCTTTTCAGCCCGCGCGATTCACGCGCCGGCTGGCTCTACCGACGTTTATCCGAGTTTGCGTACGCTGGTGCGCGACGGCTGCAGGATCAGCGCCTTCGAAGAGTCCGCATCGACCTTTGCCCCGGGATATACCACAAGCACATCCTTGAGCGCCTTGCGGAACAGCGCCCGGAACTTCCGTTCGCTCTCCGTCTCCGTGCCGAACTGCATCTGCAGGGCTTCCCACGGAATTTCCGTCCGACGCTGGATCGTAAAGAAGCGATAGGTAAGCCACGAATACACATCCAGCGCAAACGGCGACTGCTTGAGCGCCTTGAGGGCCCGCATATCGACCGGCACCGGCCGATTGACCAGCTCGTTGAAAAAGGGCTCGGACAGCACGACAAAGCTCTCGAACATCGAGCCCTGGCCTGGCTGCATGGGGTCCCACCACGTCGAAAGCTGATCGGCGAGCAAATAACCCACACGATCGATCGACAGCGGCTCATGATTGGGCGCCTGGTTCGGCACCGGCATCGACTTGTTCTGCACAATGGCGATGGTGGCCGAAAACAACCGGATCATCTGCTGACGAACCAGCGTCATCGTGCCGCGCTTGCCACCCGTTGCCATCGGGATGCCAAGGTTGTACATGAACTCCGACAACGAGTTGCCAAGCGAAATGCGGCGGTCTTCCACGGTGCCCGTGAACTCCCCGCGCTTCTTCTTGGCCATGATTTCCTTGCCGATCCAGGCAAGCATCAGACGTGGATAGGAGCCGTACGGGTATCCCAGCGACACGGTCTCGGAGACGAGCTTCTGCCGCCCGTTCGATGCGCGTTCAGAGCGTTGCTGCGTGAAGTAGCCCGGCTGGATCATCAGCGAGATATTCCCGCTGGTGCGCGTCCAGACGGGAGGCGCGCCTTTCGGAGCCCGATACGGCAGCGTTACCTGCACACTGGCACGGCTCAGGAACCCGACTTCGCCACTTTGCCAGGCGTCTTCACGCTCCATGGCCTGGGCTTCGTCGAAAAGACGCTGGAATTTCTCGGACGGCGCAAGGGCGTTCTCGTTCCCGGGAATGATGATGCGGGACGGTTCCGCGTCCGCTTCCAGGACAGTACGTTCCCCCTCGGAGGCCATAGAGCGTTTGATCGACATATTGATGGGCTTCGGATTACCCGCCTTTTTACGCGATCACGTATACGTTGTCACGCAGAAACGGGTACGTATACGTGTTTATCTGGCAGCGGTAGGGTTTCCCATCTGTCACGCGGCATCTGGTACGGCGCTTACGCAACTACCAGCCTGTCCTGCAAGCTGGTTGTGTTGCCTGGCCGGGTATCCGGCGATTGGTGGGATGGCGGCCGGACGGTGGGCAACCCGCCAGGGTTGTCCACGGTTGGCAGCTCATCCACTACAAGTAAACGATACCGATACGGGTTAACTACTCGTAAACCGTATACGGAGCGCCAAGCCCATTGATTGCAAAGCCCTTTTCCCCCCTCTCCGTACCCGTTTCTGCGGCATTCCGTACCCGTTTCTGCGCCAGCCCGAACCCGAATCTGCGACAAACCGAACCCGTTTCAGCGCAAACACCGTACCGGAATCTGCGGGGATAAGTCACTGATCCCACAGGCTTTTCCACAGGAAAACGAGCGCCGGCCGTACCCGTTTCTGCGCACCGGCGCGCGAACGACCTCTCGCAGGGACAGAACCCAGTGCCTGGCGCGGCTTATCCCCGCAGAATTGGGTACGCAATCCTGCCTGGAACTGTTGAAACGCGCGCAGCGCGTACCCGTTTCTGCGGCCAATAGGCCCAAAAGCGAACCTGATTCTGCGTATACAGGGTTGCAGGCCCCGGCAAGCCTCTGTCGAACCCGTTTCTGCGGCGTACCCAAATCTGCGTGCTTGGCAGTTCAAGGCCGGAATGCGTCAAAGCGTACCTATTTCTGCGTGCCGAAATCCGGCACTTCCCATGCAGGGCGTACCTGATTCTGCGAGGCTATATCGGCGGAACGCACCCTCGCCACGTATACATCCGCGATCCCGCAAGACGTATACGTGGAGCAAGCCCCCACTTGGCGGGCTGGATGCCAGGCAGGCGTTGACCACAAGCGTACCCATTTCTGCGCGGCCGGCCGATATGGCCCAAGTGCTCCAAGACATCGGAAAGCCGTATGTCATCCACCTGCGTACCCAATTCTGCGGCCGCCCGGCCGCGAAAACCGTACCCGTTTCTGCGTCGCATCGCGAGCACTTCGACGTATACGTACGCCAACGGGCGAGCGAACCCAAATCTGCGGGGAAAACTGCGGTGCTGAAACAATAGGCGGGATAACTGCCCTAGCCGAATGCTTCATTCGTCTCATGGAGTCAAAAAGCGTACCTATTTCTGCGTTGCACGAGCCTTGTTGTAATCAGGTGACAGTCGCAGCCGCGATAGCGGCAGGCCGTACCCATTTCTGCGGGCGCGATACGTCAACCGTACCCGTTTCTGCGTGGTTGAAAATCGAGGCGCCGGGGCAATGCGTACCCGTTTCTGCGAACTTGCGCGAGTAGCGTTCGGGGGGGGGCGGATGGAAATAGTGAGAGGCGTGCAGCCTGAGGCCCGATGCGAGCGGCCAGGCACATACGGCAGGAAAGACGAGGGAAGGGATGGCTGGCAGATCCGCCACATCCACAGCCCGCGGAACGTCACGCGCTACGTACGGACGAAAAAAAACCCGCCGAGGCGGGTTTTCTGGCTCGACGCGCGCCGGAGCGCGCGTGCTTCGGGCCTTACACGGGCGTGATGTTCGCCGCTTGCAGACCCTTCGGGCCGTTCTTCACTTCGAACGACACGCGTTGGTTTTCTTGCAGCGACTTGAAGCCCTCGACGCGAACTTCCGAGAAGTGCGCGAACAGGTCGTCACCGCCGGCGTCCGGCTTGATGAAGCCAAAGCCCTTGGCGTCGTTGAACCACTTGACGATACCGGTTTGCATGGTATTGCTTTCCAAAAAAATAAAAAAGAAACCGATGGTGCGCACACCACCGTATTGCCAACTCAAGGAAAGGACACCATGGACAACCGAAGTACCAAGACGGTGGCTAACGAATGAACTGTTGCCTCGTCGCTTGAATCTGGCGGAGATTTATACGGGGGAATGCCAATCTCGTCAAGGCAGGGAATTCCCCGGACTGGGCTGGCTGCACATGGCGCCTTGTGGGATGATCCGGCCTTTTCCGCATTGTCGAGTCAACACGGCACATGGCCACATGTGTCGCACGCGTCGCCCGAGCACCTGGAGACACTATGTCCACCCCTGAACAGGCCCCACGGCCAAGCACCCATCCCTCATCGGCCACGGCGCCATCGAGCCTCGTCGAACGCATCTTCCGCCTGCGCGAGCACAACACGAATGTGCGAACCGAAGTGCTGGCCGGCGTGACCACGTTCCTGACGATGGCCTACATCATCTTCGTGAACCCCAGCATCCTCGGCGATGCCGGCGTGCCAAAGGATGCTGTCTTCGTGGCCACGTGCCTGGCCGCCGCCATCGGCACGCTGATCATGGGCTTCTACGCCAATTACCCGATTGCCATGGCGCCGGGCATGGGGCTGAACGCCTACTTTGCCTACACCGTGGTGAAGGGCATGGGCCTGCCGTGGCAGGCCGCGCTGGGCGCAGTGTTCATTTCAGGTTGCCTGTTTTTGGTGGTGACGCTGTTTCGCGTGCGCGAGGCCATTGTCAAAGGCATCCCGCCGGCGATTCGCGGAGCGATCACCGCGGGCATCGGCCTGTTCCTTGCGATCATCGCGCTGCACAGCGCGGGCATCATCGCCGGGAATCCCGCAACGCTGGTGACCATCGGCGACCTGCACCAGCCGCAGGCGGTGCTGGCGATCATCGGTTTCTTTGCCATCGTCGCGCTGGATCGCCTCAAGGTGAAGGGCGCCATCCTGATCGGTATCCTGCTGACCACGGTGCTCAGTTTCATCTTCGCGGGCAACCAGTTCCACGGCGTGGTGTCGGCCCCGCCGTCGATCTCGCCGACGCTGTTCAAGCTCGACATCTCGGGCGCGCTGTCGATTGGCATCGTCAACGTGGTGCTGGTGTTCTTCCTGGTTGAGCTGTTCGACGCCACGGGCACGCTGATGGGCGTGGCAAACCGCGCGGGACTGCTCAAGGCCGGCAAGATGGACCGCCTGAACAAGGCGTTGATGGCCGACAGCACCGCGATCATGGCGGGCTCGCTGCTGGGTACGTCCTCCACCACTGCCTATATCGAAAGCGCATCGGGCGTGCAGGCCGGCGGCCGAACCGGCCTGACGGCGGTCACCGTGGCCGTGCTGTTCCTGGCATGCCTGTTCATCGCGCCGCTCGCCGGGACGGTCCCGGCCTATGCCACCGCACCGGCACTGCTGTATGTGTCATGCCTGATGTTGCGCGAGCTGGTCGATATCGACTGGAGCGATGTCACCGAAGTGGTTCCGGCTGTCCTGACCGCGCTGGGCATGCCTTTCACATACTCGGTTGCCAACGGTGTGGCGTTCGGGTTCATCTCGTATGCCGTGCTGAAACTGCTGACCGGCCGCGCCAGGGACGTGCCGCTGATGGCGTGGATCATTGCCGCGGTGTTCCTGTTCAAGTTCTACTATCTACCCGGACACTGATTGGACACTGACAGCGCGCAGGTTTCATGAAACAAGGGGGATGGCCGAAACGCCATCCCTTTTTTCTTTGGTGGAGGCGGTTCTTCATATTCAAAATGGAAACGATGACATCCGGCGATGCCGATGAATGTCCGCGTACCCGTTTCTGCGTATCAAACGGTCGTCGGGTAACGTGACGGCGTACCCGTTTCTGCGGCGAATGTAAGGACTCATTAACCTAATAACCGAGACCAAAAGCCGCTCTCAAGTCTCATACAAAAGTATGAGACTTGGCCGAAAGCCAACATTCCGGGCTGGACAAAAGGGGTGAAATGCACTGAACTAGAGGCGTGGCAAAAATTTGAGGGCGCGCAAGAGCGCCCTTTGTTGACTCCGGGATCCGGGACTGTCGACCTGTATCGACCGTACCCATGAGCAAGCGGCCAGGCCCGCCGGTAGCACCAGAAAGAGGCCGACCGCCATGAGACCGTCCACCGCAGGACGGCTTCGCCACCACGAAAGAAAGAGTGCGCGGTACACATGCGCACCAGACAAAGACAGCTCAAATCCAGAACAGAAAGTGGTAAACGCGAACGTGTAGTGCCGGGGGATGTTGTTCAACGGGGAACAGATCATGACCGCAGGAGAAATCCGGCGTCCCGCCATCGGGCCCATCAGCCAGCCTGGCAGCCAGCCGGCGCATGGCAAATGGAGCGCCCTGGGAGAAGCCTCCGCAGACATCGCGCTGCAAGAAGGAAGCGAAAGAGGGCTCGAGGACTACGCCATCACCGACGTTGCCACCGTGCTCGCAGAAGACCGCGAGGTCTCGCCGCGCACCCGCGCCGCAGTCGAGGGCCTGCTGCAGCGCCATCGCCTGCTGGCCGACGAACTGTGCCGCCAGCGCCTGCTGTTGCAGGAATGGATCCTGAGCCAGCTCACGTACAAGGCGCTGTACTACCAGTATTCGGGCCAGAAACCGGAGTCGCCCAGCATCGAGCTGATGCGCGAAAAGGACATGGTGCGCCGACGAATCCGCGACGAATTGTGCGCGGGCGGTGACCGTGCCAGCGTGCTCGAAGACCCTTCACGCAGTCTGTCCGCACCGTGATCCCCCAGACGTTGCGCGCGGGCCAGCCCGCGCAGCCAGCGGAACCGGACCGGGCCGAATGGCCCGTGGCCGCGCGTTCCGCTGGTGCTGTTGCTACCAACAAGAAGCCCAACGTCAGGGAGAACGTCATGGACCGACTGTGCAAGGCGCCGGCACGCACCGCACAGATCGTGCTCGTGTCACGCTATGAAGATTTTGGTTTCAGCGCGAACCAGTTTGGATCAGGCTGGGAAATCCGGCGCGTGCAACAGGTGCGAGACCTGGAGCGCGCGGTGCGCGGCAGCGCGCCGATGGCCGGCATCATCGACCTGCAGACGCCGTACAGCGACGCCGAACTGACGCAGCTCGAGCAGGGGCTGCAGCATCTGCATGTCATGTGGGTGGCCATCACGTCGACGGCCATGCTCGAGGACGAACGCGTACGGCGGATGATCCGCGACTATTGCGTGGACTACGTGCGCACGCCGTTTTCGTTCGATGAACTGCTCTACACGCTCAAGCATGCCCACGGCATGGCCTGCCTGCACGGCGCGCGAATGCCCGAACAGACCACGCGTGGCCCGATGATCGGCGAATGCCAGCCGATGCGCTCCATGTTCCGGTCGCTGGCAAAGGTGGCGCACAACGATGCCCCGGTGTTCATCTCCGGCGAATCGGGCACCGGCAAGGAACTGGCCGCGCAGGCCATTCACGAGGCATCGAGCCGGCGCAAGGGGCCGTTCGTGGCGATCAACTGCGGCGCCATTCCATCGCACCTGGTGCAGTCCGAACTGTTCGGTTACGAGAAGGGCGCCTTCACCGGCGCCAACCAGCGCAAGATCGGCTGGATCGAGCAGGCGCAGGGCGGCACGCTGTTCCTTGACGAAATCGGCGACCTGCCGCTGGAAAGCCAGGTGGCGCTGCTGCGCTTCCTGCAGCAGGGCACGATCACGCGCCTGGGCGGCCATCAGTCGATTCCGCTGGACCTGCGCATCATCTCGGCCACGCACGTGGACCTGGTGGCGGCGCAGGGCGATGGCCGCTTCCGCTCCGACCTGTTCCACCGGCTTTGCGTGCTGACGCTCACCATCCCGCCCCTGCGCGAGCGTGGCGAGGACATCCTGCTGCTGGCCAATGCAGTGCTGGCCGAGCATGGGCACGAGGCCGATCGCCGCATCCGCGGATTCTCCACGTGTGCGACGCAGGGAATGATGCAATACACGTGGCCCGGCAATGTGCGCGAGCTGATCAACCGCGTGCGGCGTGCGATCGTGATGACCGACAACCGCAAGATCACCGCCGAGGACCTGCAATTGCATGGAGGGGTGGACGTCCCGCGCAAGACGCTCGATGCGATTCGCGAGGAGGCCGAGCGCGAAGCCATCCGCACGGTGATGGCCAGCCATGGCTTCCACGTGGTGCCGGCTGCGCGCGAACTCAACGTGTCGCGTGTGACGCTGTATCGGCTGATGCACAAGCACAATATCCGCGTGGACCTGCAGCCTGGCGCATCGGGAGACTAGCGGGAACGTCGGGGCAGACCGCGAAGACAAACCGCCACGGCAGGTGCGTGGCGCCAAGGGGGATCCGGCGACGTCCGCTCGCCGGATCCCCTTCGTCCTTCCGCCCGGACAGCGGCGGAAGGCTGGCGCGGCTTGGCCCGCGCAGAATCGGCCGGTCAGAGGCCTAGCTCATGCTGACCTTGCCACGGCGCCCGCGTGGGGGCGCGCTGTCATCGTGCTGCAGACGCCCCGGCGACACGTCGTGCGGATCGGTGATGTAGTCGCGCGCCTGCCGTTCGGCGGGTTGCGCGGGTTGTGCTGGCGTCTGGTCGGGCTTGAAGCGGACATCGCCCCAGGCCCAGCCGAATGCCCGCACATAGATATCGTTGCTGACTGCCGCATGACTGTTCAGGTTCGCGTCCTCCGGCCTGTCGAAATAGGCATAGTTGCCCGCCAGTGCCGATGTGGCTGCGGTCGAGAGCAATGCCACTGCGATGGTGGCGAAAACTCTGGCGTACATGGGTGGCTCCCTCCCTTGCTGGAAAAAGGTGCCCGCCGGGGGACGGAGCACGTAAAGCGGTTTAGGTGCGCGCGCGCCAAAAAGCAACGGGCGCTTTCCCGAAAGCCTGTTTCCCGTCATTTGCCAGGCCAGATTGGTCAGCAGCCGGCATGCCCGTTGCGCTGCCGGCTGGCAGGCGCGGCCGTGCTGCGCTGGGCCGTGGCGCAAAACGACGTGACGGGCCGCGTGGTCTGGCGCGGAGACGGAAGCAGGGGCGGCGAGAGCAGTTCCCTGACGGACGGGGGCGGGCCTGCGAGCCGATAGGCGCGGCGGCGCGCCGTCATTCGGGCTGGTGGATGACGCATGGCAGTGTCTTCTCCTGCGTTCTATGACCATCTTTGTTATTGGACTCGTACTTCTCCCAGCCGGAACAGAGCGACAAGTGTGCCAATCAAGTGCAAACGCTTGTTTTACAAGGGTTGCCGGCCGATTGAGCGTCGTATGTCGCGCGCCATGACGCGCTGGCGGCCGCAATCGGTTACGCCGCTGTTACGACATGCGGACGCCAGACCGCGTAGGCCTGTCACGGATGAAACTTCGCCTGCCTGCCCTGGGCGCCGATCGCGCTCATGGCAGACAGGCCGATGGGGTGTCGGGCGATGCCAGGGAAGGTGCCAAGGTGGGAGCGGGGTAGCCGGCAAGGCGCGAAAGAGACAGGTGTGTCTGCTTTTCGGGGCAGAACCGCCGGGCGCCGGCCGGCTTGTCGGCTATCCGGCCACGCCGGATCTTGCCCGCCGACGGGGCGTGCATCCGGTTGCATCACTGAAACCGCAGCCGGCCCGCAGAAATGGGTACGCTTCGGCGGTGCGCAGGAAGCGCGCCGGGAGTGTGTCGAGACTGCGCCCGGTTGCTAGCGCGGTGCGGCCGGTGCGCCCGAGGCGGCGGTTGTCGCGTTGGTGCCAGGGGAGGTGGCTGGAGTCACCGCGGCGCTGCCCGACATCGGTTTGGGCCCTGGCCCTGGCTGCTGGTTGCGTTCGCAGCCCGACAGCATTGCCAGGCACAGCATCAGGCACGGCATCAGTCGGGCAGGAACGCGCACCCGGACGCGGGCCGCGCGAGCAGTGGAGAGCTGGCCGTTCAAGGTTAGGATCACGTAAGGCTCCTGTTCGGGGCCGGAACAGCGCGTGCCGGCAAGCGTACCTGGCGCGACCGGTCCGGCATGTGTGCCTTGATCAACTGTAGCAGGCAGACGTGTTCGCCGCCGGCCAAGCGAACTATGATGAACGCACGCATCAGACGCCGGCTGACAGACAGGATGCGCCACATGGGCGAAGCTCCGGGCCAGGGCCCAAGGTGCCAGGCCAGCCTGGTCTTTCGTCCCGGCCAGTCAGAATTCAGCCCGACACCAGCCCACTCAAGGACGCCACCCGGCATGCCTCCAGAAAACGTGCCCGAGAAGCCCGATCGATCGCCCCCCAGCCCCCAGCGCGGCGGCTGGCTGCCCGACCGCCATACCGGCAGCCGCACCGTACGCGTGGTATCGGCCGCCATCATGTCGTGGCTTGACCATCGCGCCGCCAGCAAGGGCGCGGCGCTGTCCTTCTACATGCTGTTTTCGCTGGCGCCGATCCTGGTGATGGTCATTTCCATCGCCGGGCTGTTTTTCGGCGCCGAAGCCGCGCGCGGCGAGATCTTCGCGCAGCTTAACGGGCTGGTGGGCGAGCAGGGTGCCGCCGCCATCCAGGGCATCCTGGCCGCCACGCATCGGGCCGGCGGCAGCGGCATTGCGGCGATGATCGCGTTCGGCATCCTGATTGTCGGCGCCACGAGCGCGTTTGCCGAGCTGAAGAGCAGCCTTGACGATATCTGGCAGGCACCGCCGCCCATCGGGGCCGGATGGAAGAAGCTGCTGCGGGCGCGCATGCTGTCGTTCAGCATCGTGCTGGCCCTGGCGTTCATGCTGCTGGTGTCGCTGGTGGTCAACGCGGCGCTGGCCGTGGTCAACCGCTTCTGGGGGCAACTGTGGACGGCTTCGTGGTTCGCGCCCGTGGCCGACGCCATTTCCACGGCCTTCTCGTTCGCCGTGGTCACCGCCCTGTTCGCCACGATCTTCAAGATGCTGCCGAACGTGCGGATCGCATGGAGAGACGTGCTGATGGGGGCCATCATCACGGCACTGCTGTTCTCGGTGGGCAAGCGGCTGATTGGCCTGTATCTGGGTAACAGCGCGGTGGCATCGTCATATGGCGCCGCCGGGTCGGTCGTGGCACTGATGCTCTGGGTGTATTACTCGGCACAGATTTTCTTCTTTGGCGCCGAACTGACGCGCCAGTATGCGTTGCAGTTCGGCAGCCTGCGAGGGCACGATCCGGCGCGCGAAAACCGTGGTCCGGCAGCCCACGCCCCGGCCGGCACCGCGAACCGGTAAAATAGCGCCCCAATCCGATCCCCGGGACGCGTCCCGGGTTGCTCCCAGGCCCCTGGTGCCCGCCCGAACGTACTCCGGCGGCGCCAGCGCCCCGCCCGGGCGCCTTTCGCCCATCGCCCTTACCCGATTCCTGAAGCCGTGAGTTCGCTCGTTTCCGAAATTGCGCGTCGTCGCACGTTTGCCATCATTTCCCACCCGGATGCGGGTAAGACCACGTTGACCGAGAAGCTGCTGTGGTTCGGCGGCGCCATCCAGGTGGCCGGCGAAGTGCGCGCGCGCAAGGCCGATCGCCATGCCACATCCGACTGGATGGAACTGGAAAAGCAGCGCGGCATCTCGGTGACGTCGTCGGTGATGCAGTTCCCGTACCAGTCGCGCCCGAACGAGCCCGAGAACATCGTGAACCTGCTCGACACGCCGGGCCACGAGGACTTTTCCGAAGACACGTACCGTACGCTGACGGCCGTGGACTCGGCCGTGATGGTGATCGACTCGGTCAACGGCGTGGAAGCCCAGACCATCAAGCTGCTGAACGTCTGCCGCCTGCGCGACACCCCGATCCTCACGTTCATCAACAAGCTTGACCGCGAGGGCCGCTCGCCAATCGAACTGCTCGACGAAATCGAGGACGTGCTCAAGATCCAGTGCGCGCCGATGACCTGGCCGATCGGCATGGGCAAGGCGTTCCGCGGCGTCTATCACATGATCGACGACAAGGTGCAGCTGTTCGACCCGAAGGGCGAGAAGGGTACCGCCGCCATACTCGACGGGCTGGACAATCCCGAACTGGACCGCATCCTGGGGTCGCAGGCCGACGAACTGCGCATGGAGATCGAACTCGTGCGCGGCGCGTCGCACACGTTCGACCGCGAAGCGTTCCTGGCGGGCAAGCAAACCCCGGTGTACTTCGGCTCGGCGATCAACAACTTCGGCGTGCAGTCGCTGCTGGACGCCCTGTGCGAACTGTCGCCCCCGCCGCTGGCCCGCGCGACCGAATCGCGTACCGTGGAGCCGCAGGAAGGCAAGTTCAGCGGCTTCGTGTTCAAGATCCAGGCCAATATGGACCCGCGCCACCGCGACCGCATCGCGTTCGTGCGTGTGTGCTCGGGGCGCTTCGACCGCGGCATGAAGCTGCTGCATGTGTCGCAGGGCAAGACCGTGGCGATCAACAACGCCATCACGTTCATGGCGCAGGACCGCAACACCACCGAGGAAGCCTACGCCGGCGACATCATCGGCGTACCCAACCACGGCACGATCCGCCTGGGCGACGTATTCACCGAAGGCGAGCCGCTGCGCTTTACGGGCATCCCGTCGTTCGCGCCGGAATTCTTCCGCCGCGCCCGCCTGAACAACCCGCTGAAGGTCAAGCAGCTGCAGAAGGGTCTGCAGCAGTTGGCCGAAGAGGGCGCCACGCAGATGTTCCGTCCGCTGATGTCGAACGAACTGGTGCTGGGTGCCGTCGGCATGCTGCAGTTCGACGTGGTGGCGCACCGCCTGGAGCACGAGTACGGCGTCGATGCGATCTTCGAGTCGCATGAATGCGCCACGGCCCGCTGGCTCAAGGGCGATCCGGCCGAAATCGAGAAGCTGATCGACAAGAACGGCCACAACGTCGCCATCGACGGTGCCGGCGATCACGTCTACCTGGCGCCCAGCATGGTCAACCTGCGCCTGACGCAGGAGCGCTTCCCGAACATCCGCTTCCTGGAAACGCGCGAGATCGCCTGATCCGGCTGGCCCTGTCCCGATCCCGCAATGGGGTCGGGATGGCCTTGATGCGGTGTGTTGATAACTTCATTGTGTCGGCAACGATACAACACCAGCGCGGCGCAATGCCGCCGACTGGGCTAGAATCCTGAGCTTTGTACGCGACTGCGTACATTGCCTGCCTGCCGCGCCCTCAGGGCGCTTCCTGCCTCATGTCCAACGCCCCCGCGCTACCGGCCGACGAGCCGGATTCCGTCTTCCGTGACCCCGCTTTCCGGCATTTCTGGTTTGCCCGGCTCTGCACCACCATTGGCTACCAGATCTTCACGGTGGCCGTGGGCTGGCAGATGTATGACCTGACGCGCGATCCGTTCATGCTGGGCATGGTGGGGCTGGTGCAGTTCCTGCCATCCATCGTGCTGATGCTGATGTCCGGCCACGTGGCCGACCGCTTCGACCGCCGCATCATCGTCCGCACCTGCCAGATGCTGGAAGCAGTCATTGCCGCGTCGATGGCCGTCGCCAGCTTCTCGGGCTGGGTGACCAGCGAGCACATCTTCTTCTTCGTGGCGGCCATTGGCGGCTGCCGGGCCTTCGAGACCCCCACGCTGCAGGCGCTGCTGCCCAGCGTGGTCACGCCCCGGCAGTTGCCGCGCGCGGTGGCGCTGGCAAGCTCGGCTGCCCAGACCGCCATCATCATCGGCCCGGCGCTGGGCGGGTTTGCCTATGTGGCCGGCGCGGGCGTGGTCTACACGATCAGCGCGGTGCTGTTTGCCATCGCCGCGGTGCTGGTGTTCACGCTCAAGCTGCGCCAGGCCGCGCAGCGCCTGACCGCGCCGGTCAGCATCAAGACGCTGTTCGCCGGCTTTGCCTATATCCGCAGCCACCAGGTGCTGCTGGGCGCGGTGTCGCTGGACCTGTTCGCGGTGCTGCTCGGCGGCGCCACGGCCCTGCTGCCGATCTATGCGCGCGACATCCTGCATACCGGCCCCTGGGGCCTGGGGCTGCTGCGGTCATCGCCGGCCATCGGTGCGCTGGTGACGGCGCTGTGGCTGGCCCGCCATCCGCTGAACCGCCGTGTGGGCCGTGTGATGTTTGGCGCGGTCGCCATTTTTGGCGTAGCGACGATGATATTCGGCGTGTCGACGTGGTTGCCGTTGTCGATGGCAGCGCTGGTGGTGCTGGGCGCGTCGGACATGATCAGCGTGGTGGTGCGCCAGACGCTGGTGCAGCTCGATACCCCCGACGACATGCGCGGTCGCGTTGGCGCGGTCAATTCGGTCTTCATCGGGGCATCCAACCAGCTTGGCGAGTTCGAATCGGGCGTCACGGCAGCGCTGCTCGGCCCGGTGGGCGCGGTGCTGCTGGGCGGCGCCGGCACGATCCTGGTGGTGGCGGCATGGATGAAGCTGTTCCCGATGCTGACCAACCGGGACCGCCTGCACGACCACCCGACCGGCCCCCAGGGGGCAGAAGGGTCCGGCAGCAAGGCCGCCCCGGCACGCTGATGCGGCACGGCGCAAACCTTGGAGAGGGCGGCCTGGCCGCCCTTTTTCCATGTCGGAGCGTACCCATTTCTGCGACGCCGCAAATCCCCCGTACGGCCGTCCGCAGGCGGGCCGGATTGGATTAGAGTCACACCATGCCAGCCTTGCCCCAGTTGCTCCAGCACCCCCAGCCGCTCGCCGGAAACGCCGTGTTCTCCGCGCTCACGCAATCGCGGGCGTCGCTGGAACGCGCCTGCGTGCTCGGTGATGGCCTGGGATTGGCGCTCTGGCGCAACCGCCACGACGACACGGCCTACGCCCGGCCCGGGCACCACACGATGTCGGTGTACCTCGAAGGCGGATATTCCACCTATCGCCGCGACGTGCCCGATCGCAAGGGCGGCCCCGACCGGCTTTGCCTGCTACCGGCCGGGCATGAGTCGGCCTGGCATGTGGGCGGCACGCAGCGCTTCCTGCACCTCTATTTCCAGCCCGAGCATCTGGCCTGGCACTGCGTGCGCGTGCTGGATACCGAACCCCGCGCCTTGCAGCTGCAGGACCGGCTGTTCGCCGACGATGCCGTGCTGGTGGCGTTGTCGCGCCAGCTGGTTGCGCTGGACTGGCAGGACCCGGACAGCCGCATGATCGGCAACGCGCTGGCGCACCGGGCCGTGACGCAACTGCTGCTGTCGCATGGCGCGCGCAAGCCGTTGCCGGACTGGCGTGGCGGGCTGTCGGCGCAGGCCCGACGCAGCGTGGCCGACTGGATCCACGCCCATCCCGCCGAAAATCCGACCCTGGGCGAACTGGCCGCAGTGGCGGGTCTGTCGGAATTTCACTTCGCGCGGATGTTCCGGGTGTCGTTCGGCATGGCACCGCATGCCTGGGTCATGCGCACGCGGCTGGACAGGGCGCAGTCGCTGCTGGCCGATGGCCGGCTGTCGCTTCAGCAGGTAGCCAGCCACGCGGGCTTTGCCTCGGCCAGTCACTTCAGCAACCGCTTTCGCGCGGCCTTCGGCCTGACACCGGGCCAATGGCGCACTGCGGCAGAAATTTCAGCCACGTTGTAAATCTTGCACACGGTATGCCCCGCCGAGGACGATTGTGATGTCCGGGGCGCGTCTTTGGGCATGCCCCGCGAGCCATTGCGCTGCCATGCATCACGCAGAAACGGGTACGCTTTTGCCGCGCCGGCACCACGGGCTGGCACGTCCTTCGCGTGTCTCGCGGGGTTTGACACCCGGAGCCGACGCATGGAGCTGAATTTCATCGATCACGCCAAGCTGGAAGCCACCTGGGCTTACCTGACCCAGTTCGCCATCAGCCAGGGCCTCAACTGCCTGGCCGCCCTGACCATCCTGATCATCGGATGGTGGTTGTCCGCACGGGCCGCGCGGGCGCTGCGGCAGACACTGCAGCACACCCACGTCGACGACACGCTGCGGCCCATGCTGGCAAGCATCGTCCAATGGGTGATCCGCGTGTTGACCGTTGTGCTGGTGCTGTCGCAGTTCGGCGTGCAGACGGCCAGCATCATCGCCATGCTTGGCGCGGCCGGGCTGGCCATCGGCCTGGCGCTGCAGGGCACGCTGCAGAACATCGCGGCGGGCATCATGCTGGTGCTGCTGCGGCCGTTTCGCGTGGGCCAGTACATCGATGCGCAGGGCGTGGCGGGCACGGTGCGCGAGACCGGCCTGTTCATGACCGAGTTGCAGACCTTCGACGGCGTCTGCCTGCGCGTGCCCAACGGCAAGATCTGGGGCAGTTCGATCATGAACTACAGCGAGAACCCCACGCGCCGCATGGACATGGAGGTCACGGTGACCTTCGACAGTCCGATCCAGGCTGGCCTGGATGCGCTGGCGGCCATGCTCGACAGCGAGAAACGGCTGCTGCCCAAGCCTGGACGCGAGGTCATGGTGGTGCGCTACACCGAGCGCGGCGTCACGCTGAATGCGCGCTACTGGACGTCGAACGACGATTTCTGGAGCGTGCAGTTCGCGCTGTACGCGAAGCTGAAGGCCACGGTGGAGGCGGCCGGCTGCCGCATTGCCGTGCCGGTGCAGGAAGTGCGCGTGCCAGACATCGACGAGGCGGAGACGGCCGAAGCGGGCCACGGCGACGGACGCGGCAAGGCGTTCCGGGGGCGGCTGCCGGGGTCGGGAAAGCCGAATTGAGGAACACGAGGGGTACGCGAGCGGTACGCAGAAACGGGTACGCTTTTTGTATGTTGCGGTAGTTTGTCGCTGCAACAAGAAGACTCTCGCGCTCATCCGGCTTGTTTCGCACCTCTCGTACGGAGAGGGCCCGGCGGTTCAAATTGAGACAGATCGGCAAGCAGCAGCGCTATGCCCTCTCCCCCAGCCCCTCTCCCGCCGTGCGGGAGAGGGGAGAAACCACCCTCGCGGCAACGAGAAGACTCTTGCGCTCATCCGGCTTGTTTCTCCCCTTTCGCACTTGTGGAAGAGGGGTAAGGGAGACGGCCCGGCGGTTCAAATTGCGACAGATCGGCAAGCAGAAGCTCGACGCCCTCTCCCCCAGCCCCTCTCCCGCCGTGCGGGAGAGGGGAGAAATCATCCCCGTGGCAACAGGAAGACTCTCGCGCTCATCCGGCTTGTTTCTCCCCTCTCCCACTTGTGGGAGAGGGGCCGGGGGAGAGGGCCCGGCGGTTCAAATTGAGACAGATCGGCAAGCAGAAGCTCGACGCCCTCTCCCCCAGCCCCTCTCCCGCCGTGCGGGAGAGGGGAGAAATCATCCCCGTGGCAACAGGAAGACTCTCGCGCTCATCCGGCTTGTTTCTCTGTAGTGGTCAAGTTTTTTCAGACAGGTATTAGGGTGGTCTGTTGGAACTTGTCCTCGTAGTCTGTTGGCGACGTGTAGCCCAGTGTCGAATGCAAGCGCACCGGGTTGTAGAAACCCACGATGTACTGCGTGATGTCGCGCCGGGCTTCGGCCCGGTCGACGTACCGCCTCTGCCAGACGCGCTCCATCTTCAGGTTCAGGAAGAAGCGTTCTGCTACAGCGTTATCCCAGCAATCGCCGGCCCGGCTCATGCTGCAAACCAGGCCGTGGCGCGCCAGCAATCCCTGGTACTCCTCGCTTGCATACTGGCTGCCCCGGTCCGAATGCACTATCAGTCCGGGCGCCGGATTGCGCTGCAGGATGGCCATCTTCAAGGCCGACGCCACCAGCGCGGCGGGCATGGCCGCTGCGCTGGCCCAGCCCACTACCTTGCGCGAATACAGGTCCAACACCACCGCCAGATACAACCAGCCTTCCCCCGTGCGTACATACGTGATGTCCGACACCCAGGCCCGGTTGGGCTGTGCGGGCCTGAACTGTCTGCTCAGCACGTTCGGCGCCACCGGCCTGCCATGCCGGCTGTCAGTCGTCGCCACGAACTTGCGCTTCCACACCGGGTGCAGATTCTCCTGGCGCATCAGCGTGCGGGCCCGATAGCGCCCGATCTTCACCCCCTGCCTGTCCAAATCCTGCGCCACGCGCCGGCTGCCGTAGGTACGTCCGCTGGCCTCGAACGCCGCCCGCACATACACCGCCTGCCGCAAGGCCTTCTCCTTGGTGGCAGGCTCTCGCCCGGCCGCGTAATACCCCGCCCGGCTCACGCCCAACACCCGGCATGCCCGACTGATGGAGATCGCCTCCTTCTGCAATCCGCTAACCACTCGATAGATCACTTGAGTTCGCGGGCGAAGAAGGCCGATGCCTTTTTTAGGATCAGGTTGTCCTCCTTCAGGCGGCGGTTTTCCTCTTCGAGCTGGCGAATGCGCTGCTGCTCAGGCGTCAGCGGCTTGCCCACTCCCTTGCCGCCAGCCACTTCAAGGTCGTACTGGACCAGCCAGCGCCGTAAGGCGGTCTCGCCAATCGCCATCGTGTGGCAAACCTCGGCGACCGATAGGCCCTGATCCCGGATCATCCGGACTACCTCCAGCTTGAAGGCAGCGTCAAACTTGCGGCGTTGCTTTGTCATGTCGTCTTTCCTCGTCGATCGTGATTTTCCACCTATCGACCTGTCTGAGGAAATTGGACCACTACACTCCCCTCTCCCACTTGTGGGAGAGGGGTAAGGGAGAGGGCCCGGCGGTTCAAATTGAGACAGATCGGCAAGCAGCAGCGCTATGCCCTCTCCCCCAGCCCCTCTCCCGCTGTGCGGGAGAGGGGAGAAATCATCCCCGCGACAACAGGAAGACTCTCGCGCTCATCCGGCTTGTTTCTCCCCTCTCCCACTTGTGGGAGAGGGGCCGGGGGAGAGGGCCCGGCGGTTCAAATTGAGACAGATCGGCAAGCAGAAGCTCGACGCCCTCTCCCCCAACCCCTCCCCGCCGTGCGGGAGAGGGGAGAAATCATCCCCGTGGCAACAGCTCACCCCTCGTCAGCAAACAACGAGCACGCGCCCGTCTCGGCCGTTCCCACATGCTTTCGGAAGCCGGCGAACAGGTCGCGGCCCACGCCGTGGCGGTTGGCCGTCAGGTCGGGTGCGTCGTGGGTGCGGGCTGCCCATTCGGCATCGCTGACCTTCACGGTCAGTATGCCGGCAGGCGCATCCACCAGAACGAGGTCGCCGGTGCGAACCTTGCCGATGGCGCCGCCTGACAATGCCTCGGGGCACACGTGGATGGCGGCGGGCACCTTGCCCGATGCGCCGGACATGCGTCCGTCGGTGACCAGCGCCACGTGGAAGCCGCGATCCTGCAGCAGCGTCAGCGTGGGCGTCAGCTTGTGCAGCTCGGGCATGCCGCAGGCGGCCGGGCCCTGCCACGGCAGCACCGCCACGAAGTCGCGCTCCAGTTCGCCGCGCTTGAAGGCGTCCAGCACGTCGTCCTGATGATGGAACACGATGGCCGGGGCCTCCACTACCTGGTGCTCGGGCTTGACCGCCGACGTCTTGATCACGCAGCGGCCCAGCTTGCCGTCGAGCAGCTTGATGCCGCCATCGGGCGCGAACGGCGCGTCAGCCGTGCGCACGATGGTGTCGTCGAGCGATGCCTGCGGGCCATCGACCCATGTCAGCTTGCCGTCGCGCAGCGCGGGCTCGCGCGTGTAGTCGCCAAGGCTCCGGCCGACGACCGTCTTCACGTCGTCGTGCAGCAGGCCCAGCGATAGCAGGCCGCGGATCACCAGCGACAGCCCGCCGGCCGCCTGGAACTGGTTCACGTCGGCCTTGCCGTTCGGGTACACGCGCGCCAGCAGCGGCACGGTGGCCGACAGCTCGTGGAAGTCGTCCCACGTCAGCTGGATGCCGGCCACGCGGGCCATGGCGATCAGGTGCAGCGTGTGGTTGGTGGAACCGCCCGTGGCGACCAGTCCGACGATGCCGTTCACGAACGCGCGTTCGTCCAGCACGTCGGCAATCGGCGTGTAGTGCTCGCCGCCGTGCACCAGGCGCAGCGCCTGGCGGGCCGATTCGCGTGTCAGTGCCTCGCGCAGCGGCGTGTTCGGATTGATAAAGGCCGTGCCCGGCAGGTGCAGGCCCATGATCTCCATCAGCATCTGGTTCGAGTTGGCCGTGCCGTAGAACGTGCAGGTGCCGGGGCCGTGGTAGGACCGGGTCTCGGCTTCCAGCAGGCCGGCGCGGTCGATCTTGCCTTCGGCAAAGCGCTGGCGGATATGGGCCTTCTCGTCGTTGCTCATGCCCGTGGTCATCGGGCCGCCGGGCACGAACACCGCGGGCAGGTGCCCGAACGACAGCGCGCCCATCACCAGCCCCGGCACGATCTTGTCGCATACGCCCAGGCACAGCACGCCGTCGAACATCTGATGCGACAGCGCCACGGCGGTGGCCATGGCGATCACGTCGCGCGAGAACAGCGACAGGTCCATGCCGTCCTGGCCTTGCGTCACGCCATCGCACATGGCGGGCGTGCCGCCCGCGAACTGCGCCGTGCCGCCTGCCTCGAGCGCGGCTTCCTTGAGCCATTGCGGATAGGCCTGCAGCGGCTGGTGGGCCGACAGCATGTCGTTGTAGGCCGAGACGATGGCCAGGTTGGGCCGCTCCTGCGCCTTGAGCCGGATCTTGGCCTCGTCGGGCATGGCGGCCACACCGTGCGCCAGGTTGGTACACGAGATATTGGCGCGTTCGACCTTTTGCCCGGCCATGGCACGGGTGCGGTCCAGGTAGGCCTGGCGGGTTTGGGCGCTGCGGGCCACGATGCGGGCCGTGACCTTCTCCAGAACGGGGTGGCGGGGCATGGGGAGATCTCCTGAAAGGGCGCTTTTCAGCGTAGCCGAAAAATCCGGACGCCACCGTCATCGCGGCGTCATCGCCATTGGCTATCAGCAGATGGGATCGATGTGCGGGCAGGATGTTCCGCATCGACCTTCGGTCACACCGATGGTACGCAGAAACGGGTACGCATGTTCCGCCTGGCGGCGCGCGTGCCTGTCCAAGCGGCCACGAGTGACGTAACATCACTGGAACCAATGCGCCGCCCGGCGGCACTTAGTAGATGCCGGGGCGCGTATTCCCCCACGCATTCCGCTCGCATTCCGCGATACCCCGCAAGGAGCCCAGGGTGAGCATGCCCGATTTCGACATGGTGCTGTTTGGAGGCACCGGAGACCTGGCGCGGCGCAAGCTGCTGCCGGCCCTTTTTGACGCCCACCGCTGTGGCGTGCTGCATCCGTCGGCGCGTATCCTCGCCACCGGCAGCCATCCGCAGACCACCGAGCAGTACAAGGCCACGCTGGAAGATACCGTGCGCCCCGGCCTGGAACATGCGCCGCCCGAGGCCTGGGCATCGTTCCTGGACCGCATCTGCTACGTGCAGGCCGATGCGCGCCAGCCGGCCCACTTCGATGCGCTGGCCGAGAAAGTGCTGGCCCGCAAGCCCGAGGTGGTGGTTTGCTACCTTGCCACCGCGCCGCATATTTTCGTCCCCATCTGCGAACAGCTGGCCCGCACCGGCCTGAACACGCCCAACGTGCGCGTGGTGCTGGAGAAGCCGCTTGGTCACGACCTTGAGTCGTCCGAGGCCATCAACGCGGCCGTGGCGCAGTACTTTGCCGAGGACCAGATCTACCGGATCGATCACTACCTGGGCAAGGAATCGGTCCAGAACCTGATGGCGATCCGCTTTGGCAATGCGCTGTTCGAGCCGCTGTGGCGCCGCGAGTGGGTGCAGGACGTGCAGATCACCATTGCCGAGGAACTGGGCGTGGAAACGCGCGGCGACTTCTACGACCGCACCGGCGCGCTGCGCGACATGGTGCAGAACCACTTGCTGCAGCTGCTGTGCATGGTCGCGATGGAGCCGCCGGCCAGCCTCAGCGAGGACGCGATCCGCGACGAGAAGATCAAGATCCTGAAGGCGCTCAAGCCGATCCAGCCGGCCGACGTGGCCGAGAAAACCGTGCGCGGCCAGTACCGCTCGGGCGCCATCGCCGGCAAGCCGGTGGTGGGCTATCTGGAAGAGCAGGGCATTGCCGCCGACAGCCGCACCGAGACCTTCGTTGCGATCAAGGCCGAAATCGCCAACTGGCGCTGGGAAGGGGTGCCGTTCTACCTGCGCACGGGCAAGCGCATGCAGTCGCGCGTGGCCGAGATCGTGGTGCATTTCCGCGACGTGCCGCACGCCATCTTCCCCAAGCCGCTGGGTTTGTCGCCGCAGAACCGGCTGGTGATCCGGCTGCAGCCCGAGGAAAGCATCCGTCTGTACTTCCTGGTCAAGCAGGCGGGCGACACGCTGGAGCTGACGCCCACCTCGCTCGATCTGGACTTCGCCAATTCGTTCAAGACGCGCCGTGCGGGCGCCTACGAACGCCTGCTGCTGGACGTGATCCGCGGCCGGCTGGGCCTGTTCGTGCGCCGCGACGAGCAGGTGCAGGCGTGGCGCTGGGTCGAACCGATCATCGATACCTGGGACGCCAGCACCGTGCCGCCCAAGCAGTACACGGCCGGCACCTGGGGGCCGGCGGCGTCCACCGCGCTGATGTCGCGCGATGGCGCGCTCTGGCACGAGGAAGTCTGACCCCCGCCAGGCCCCGTGCCGAACCGATCCACCACTGACTGACAAGGAGCCCGGCCATGCGCCAGTTCGAACATGCCACGCTGATGGACCAGGCCGAGTCGCTGGCGATTTCCGTCAGCCATGCGCTGGAGCTCGTCATCAAGGCCAAGGGCTGGGCCGTGCTGGCAGTGTCGGGCGGAAAGTCGCCGGTGCCGATGTTCGACCGGCTGCGCTATCGCCCGATCCGCTGGGAGGCCGTGACCGTCACGCTGGTGGACGAGCGTGCGGTGCCGCCCGACCACCCCGACAGCAACGGCGCGCTGGTGCGCAACCACCTGTTGCGCGAAGGGGCTGGCGTGGCCGGCTGGGTGCCGCTGATCCGCGACGAGGCCGAGGCCGCCGCGCCGCTGCAGGCGGTGCAGCGGCTCAACGCGTCGTTCCAGCAGCCCGATGTGGTGGTGCTGGGCATGGGCGAGGATGGTCATACGGCTTCGCTGTTTCCCGATGCGCCCGAGTTGCAGACCGGGTTGTCGGACCCGGAACCGCGTTACCTGGTCACGCATCCGTCGATGGCGCCGCACGCGCGTGTGACGCTGAACCTGGCCGCGCTGCTGGCGGCCGAGCGCACGTTCCTGGCGATCACCGGCGAAAAGAAGAACGCCGTGCTGGAGCGCGCGCTGCAGGCCCCAACGCCGGCGCTGCCGGTGAGCGTGGTGCTGGCGCGCCATCGGCGCGGGGTCGATATCTTCCGGACCGAGGCGCAATGACGCCCCCTCCCGCAACCCTTTTCCTGCCATGACCTATCCGCGCCTGCTTGCCGATGTCGGTGGCACCAATGTCCGTTTTGCCCTGGAAACCGCGCCGATGCGTATCGGCGAGGTCACGGCCTACAAGGTGGCCGACCATGCATCGCTGGAGGCGGCGATGCGGCTGTACATGTCGACGCTGGCCGACGGCGAGCGGCCCGGCCACGCGGCCATCGGCCTGGCTAACCCGGTGACCGGCGACCACGTGAAGCTGACCAACCACAATTGGGCGTTCTCGATCGAGGCCATGCGCCAGGCGCTGGCACTGGACACGCTGGTTGCCATCAACGACTTCACGTCGCTGGCGCTGGCGCTGCCCTACCTGCCCGCCGGCGATCTGGCGCCGGTGCGCCCGGGCAGCCCGGTGGCCACCGCGCCGCGTGCGCTGATCGGGCCGGGTACCGGGCTGGGCGTGTCCGGGCTGGTACCGGCGCCCGGCGGCGGTGCCGTGGCGCTGGCCGGCGAGGGCGGCCATATCGAGGTCATGCCCGCGACCGACGACGAATGGATTGCGTGGCACGCCGCGCACGACCAGCTTGGCCGGGTGTCGGCCGAGCGCCTGCTGTCGGGCATGGGCCTCTCGCATATCCACGCCGCGCTGTCCGCAGAAATGGGTACGCTTCTGGCCGAACCGCTGACGCCGGCGCAGGTTACGGAAGGCGCCCTGAAGCAGAACGACCCGCTGTGCCGCCGTGCATTCAATGCGTTCTGCGGCCTGCTGGGCTCGGTGGCCGGCGATATCGCGCTGGTGCTGGGCGCGCGTGGCGGCGTGTATATCGGCGGTGGCATTGTGCCGCGTTTTGTCGAGGCGTTTCGCACGTCGCCGTTCAACGCGCGCTTTGTCGACAAGGGCCGCATGGGCCAGTATCTGGCCGATATCCCGGTCTATGTGATCGTGGCCGAGTTCCCGGCGCTGCCGGGGCTGGCGCGCGCGCTGGCAGACCGGCTAGAAGGCGACATGCGCCACGCCCATTCCTGAATCCCGACGAACATGCGTGTATTGCTGGTGGAAGACGACGCCATGATTGGCGAAAGCGTGAAGGTGGCGCTGCGCCAGGAAGGCTTTACGGTGGACTGGGTTACCGATGGCGATGCGGGGCTTGACGCCGCGTCAGACCAGCACGGCCCGCGCGCCGATGGCGGCTATGACCTGGTGCTGCTGGACCTGGGCCTGCCGCGCCGCTCGGGGCTGGATGTGCTGAAGGCCCTGCGGGCGCGCAACGTCCGCACCCCGGTCCTGATCGTCACGGCCCGCGATGCCGTGGCCGACCGCGTGGCCGGACTCAATGCGGGGGCCGACGACTACGTGATCAAGCCGTTCGACCTGCAGGAACTGGTGGCGCGCATGCACGCGATGGCGCGCCGCGCCGAAGGGCGGGCCGAGCCGGTGCTGCGCTATGGCGATATCGTGCTCAACCCGGCCACGCGCGAAGCCACGCAGGCGGGCACGCCGGTGCGGCTGTCGGCACGCGAGTACGCGCTGCTGTCGGCGCTGATGGCCCGGCCCGGCAAGGTCTGGTCGGTCCCGCAACTGCAGGAGCGGCTCTACGGTTGGGACGACGAAGTGGGCAGTAATACGGTGGAAGTCTATATCCACGCGCTGCGGCGCAAGTTCGGCACGGCACTGATCCGCAACATCCGGGGCGTGGGCTACCTGATGCCACAGCTGGACGGCCGGGAAGGCGCCGATGGCTCCGATGGCGCCGCCCGCGCGGAAGGAACGCCTGACTGATGCGATCGATCCAACGTACGCTGCTGTGGTGGCTGGCGGCGGGCCTGGCGGCCGGCATTGCCGTGGCGACGGCGCTGATCTACGGCCAGGCGCGGCAGGAAGCCAACGCGCTGTTCGACTACCAGATGAAGCAGGTGGCCGCCGCGCTGCCGAGCCAGTTCAGCGCCCCCGTGGCGCAGCCGTTCGAGCCCGACAGCGCCACCGGGGCCGACCTGCTGCATGCCGACGAGGACGTGGTGATCCATATCTGGGATGGCTCTGGCCGCAGCCTCTATCTGTCTCATGCGCACCCGGCCTTGCCGCAGCGCGCGGAACTGGGCTTCACCGATGCCCGCACCGAATCGGGCGAATGGCGGATCTACAGCGTGCAGCTTGGGCCGGCGGTGGTGCAGATCGCGCAGCCGCTCAGCGCGCGGCGCACACTGGCCGCCCATATGGCGCTGCGTACCGTGGCGCCACTGCTGTTGCTGCTGCCGCTGCTGGCATGGCTGGTGTGGATGGCCGTGGGGCGGGGTTTGCGGCCGCTACGCGAGATTGCCAACGAAGTGCGGGCGCGCGATGCCAACACGCTGGCGCCGCTGGCCGTACGCGCCATGCCCGACGAAATCGCGCCGCTTTCCGATGCGCTGAATCAGCTGCTGGCGCGGCTGTCCCATGCCATCGACACGCAGCGCGCCTTTGTGGCCGACGCCGCGCATGCGCTGCGCACGCCGCTGACCGCCCTGCAACTGCAGGCCCAGCTGGTGGAGCGCGCGCCCAGCGCCGAGGCCAGGCAGGAGGCAATGGGGCAACTGCGCCAGGGGCTGGAGCGGCTGACGCACCTGGTGGCCCAGTTGCTGACGCTGGCCCGGCAGGAACCGGGTGCCGCGCCGCCGCCGCACGAGCCGGTGAACCTGCGCACGCTGGCGAGCGATGTGGTGGTCGAGATGTCGCAGGCGGCCGTCGACCGCGATATCGACCTGGGGCTTGAGGACAGTAGCGCCAACGGGCCGGTCACGATCCGGGGCGACGCCGACGCACTGCGCATCCTGCTGACCAACCTGGTGGACAACGCGCTGCACTATATCCCGCGGGGCGGCCGCATCGACGTGGCCGTGGCACACACCGCGCAGGGCATCGAACTGGTGGTCGCCGACAACGGCCCCGGCATTCCTGCCGACGAACGTGCCCGCGTGTTCGACCGCTTCTATCGCGTGCCCGATGCGCCAACGGGTGGCAGCGGGCTGGGACTGGCCATCGTCGACGAAGTGGCGCAGTCCCACGGCGCCCGCGTGGCGCTGGAAGACGCGGCGCCGGGCTTGCGCGTGCGCGTGGTCTTCCCGGCCGTCGGTTAGTTCACCGGGGCCACCAGCGGCTCGCCGGCAAAGTGCCGGCGGGCGTTCTCGATGAACTGGGTCACCGACGCCAGCACGGCTTCGGGCGACCAGCCGGCCACGTGCGGCGTCAGCACGACGTTGGGGCAATCGAACAGTTCCACCGGCGGCTTCGGCTCGCTTTCATAGACATCCAGGCCCGCGCCGCCGACTTCGCCGGCACGCAGGGCGTCGGCCAGTGCCGCGGTGTTCACCACGCTGCCGCGCGCGATATTGACCAGGTAGCCGGACGGACCCAGCGCGCGCAGCACCGGGGTATCGACCATATGGCGCGTCTCGGCGCCGCCGGGCGTGGCGATGACCAGATAGTCGGCCCATTCGGCCAGTGCCATCACATTGGCAAAGTACTGGAACGGTGCGTCGGCGCGCGGGCTGCGGTTGTGATATCCGATCTCCAGGTCGAAGCCCTGGCCGCGCTGCGCGATGCGGCGGCCGATGGTGCCCAGCCCCACGATGCCCAGGCGCTTGCCCGACAGGTTGGGCGGCAGCGGAAGCGCATTGCGCCAGACGCCGTCGCGCGTGGCACGGTCAAGCGCCGGCACGCGGCGTACGGTGGCCAGCAGCAGCGCCATGGCGTGATCGGCCACGCAGCTGTCGTTGGTACCCGCGCCATTGCCCACGGCGATGCCGCGCGCCTTGCATGCGGCGATGTCGATGTTCTCGTAGCCGGCGCCAAGCGCGCAGACCAGTTCGAGCTTCGGCATGGCATCGATTTCGGCGGCGGTGATGCCGGTGGTGCCATTGCTCAGCACGGCGCGGAACGAGCCGCCGGCACTGGCGACGGCCTCGGCGCGCTGGGCGGCGCTGGGCGCGTAGACAACGTCGTATTGCTGGGAAACAAGGGCGAGGTGGCCCGGTTCGAGCTGGACCAGGACGAGCAGGGCGGGCTTCATGCGTGACAGCGAGACGAGGAGTTTTGTTGTGGAGGTCGGCCAGGCCGACGCCACATTCTATGCCCGCATGCCGTGGCCTGCTTGCGGCCGCCTGGCGGTTCTGGGCGATTATCAGACGGCGCGCACCGTGTGCCGACGTACGCAGAAATGGGTACGCCCCCCGATTTTTCGCTGGGGGATTCACGCAGAAATGGGTACGCTTTGGGCGTTTTGGTGATGGACAGGGCCTCCCTCTCCCCCAACCCCTCTCCCGCACGCGGGTGAGGGGAGCCATCCGAAGGCGATGCAGTTGCCCGAGGTGTTTGCCCCTCTTCCGCTTGCTGGAGAGGGAAGGGGAAAAGGGCAGGCGCATCCACCACCCTCCAACGCCAACCTTCGACCCGCATGCACCTGCCCAAGCCCAACACCTGGCAATACCACGCGCTGCTCGGCGCCGCCGGCATGCTCGTGCTCGGGCCGCTGGGCGGCATCGCGGCGGCCTACATGAACCTGTCGCTGGGGTTCTTCGTGGGCGGGCAGGTGCTGGCAGGCATCCTCGGCTCGGCGGTCACCGCCGGCTACGGCGCCGCCGGCCGCCACGGTGCCAACTACATCCAGACGGCAGCCGCTTCGGTGGCGGGCATGGGTGGCATGGTGGTGGTCATTCAGGCCATGGGCTGGATGGGCATGGCGCAGCCGCCGTTGTGGCAACTGATCGGCTACATGCTTTGCATCGGCATGTACGGCGTGGGTGTTGGCATGCTCTACACGCCGTTGCTGGTCGATCGCATGCAGCTGACGTTCCCGTCCGGGCTGGCGGTGGCGAATATCCTGCGCGCGCTGACAGACCCCGTACTGCTGCGGCGGTCGATTGCGCGGCTGGCGGGAGGCATGGGGCTGGGGGTGCTGGCAAGCGTGGGCACCACGCGCGTTGCGTGGCTGGGAGCTATCGACCTGTCCGCTTCGACATTTGGCGCGGGCATGATCGTCGGCGCGCGCATTGGCATTGCCGCGCTGGTTGGCGGGCTGGCGGGCTGGGCGCTGACGCCGTATTTCGTTTCGATTGGCTGGCTCGCGCCTGGCGATCCATACCGCAAGATCACGTTCCTGTTTGCGCTGGGCATGATCCTGGGGGCGGCGGCCGTCGATGTGCTGCTGTTGCTGGGGCGTGCGTGGCAACGGGCGCGCGTGCAGCCAAGCGGGGCGCCGGGTACGACGGGCACAGCCGGCAGGCAGGGGAATGCGGCCGCGATGCCGCAACGATGGATCGTGGCATGGGTCGTCGTCTGGGGGCTGGCGGTGGTGGCTGCAGGCGTGGCGTGGTTCGGCCAGCCGGCAGGCTATCAGCTGATGGCCGTGGTGCTGGTGCTGATCTTTGCGCTGGTCAATGGCATTTCGGTGGGCATGGTCGACCAGAACCCGATCTCTTCGGCATTTGTGCTGACCGTGATCCTGATGGCGGCGGTGGGCCTGCGCGAGCCGCATATTGGCCTGATCGCGGCCACGGTGCTGCTGGTCTCCACGGCGGAGGCGTGCGACATGCAGCAGGACCGCTCCACGGGCTGGCGGCTCGGCACCGACCGCATGGTGCAGTTCGGCTACCAGGTGGCGGGCATCGTGGCCGGGGCGATCCTGGCGGTGCTGCTGGCGCGGCTGTTCATGGACGCCTATCCGGTGCTGCGCCTGGACCAGACCGTATTGCCGGCAGACCAGCAGCCTGCGCGCTGGACTTCGGCGATGACCTACAAGATCGTCGGCGCACTGCGCAGCATGACCGAGGACCGGCCCTACCAGCGGCTGGCGGTGTGGATCGGCCTGGCAATCGGGCTGGCGACCGAGATCCTGCGCAAGGCCATCTTCGCGTCGGCGCGCTACCGGCGGTTTGCAGAACGGAGCCGCGCTGGCCGCGCGTGCGACTTCATGCTCGACGCCGTCATCCTGCCTTCGCCCTACGCATCGTCGTTCGGTGGCTTCGTCAACCTGCCTGCTGCTGCCTGGATGGCGGCGGGCGGCGTGACCGCGAGCCTGCTGGAAAGCCGCCAGCGCCCGGCATCGCGCGACGCTGCCTTGCCCGAGGACATGAGCACCACATCGCTGATCGGCGGCGGACTGATCGCCGGCGACGCCCTGGCCGCGCTTGGCTTCGGGATTGCGGGATTGATGGCAGTGGTGGCGTAGGCGATGTGATTCAGATCACCGCCATCGACGCATTGGGCGGCTTGCGGGCCAGCAGGCCCGATAGTTTTTTCAGGGCCATCGACAACTGCGCGCGTTCGGCTACGCCGCCGAGCGAGATGCGGATGGCGTTGGGCGGGGCGGCGCCGTCGTAGAACACGTCAGATGCGGTGACGCGCAGCGATTCGTCCTGCGCGGCACGGCTGAAACCGACCGATGACCAGTAGCTGGGCAATGGATGCCAGACGTGGATGCCCGACGGCGTATAGGGGCCGCTGGCCGCCAGCCATTGCCGGGCAATCTGCTGCCGTGCGGCGGCTTCGGTGCGGATGCCTGCCAGCAGTTCCGCCGCCGAGCCGTCACGAATCCACTGCGTTGCCAATGCCGTGGCAATCGGCGATGCCATCAGCGTGATCGCCCGCAGCGCGGCCAGGATCGACTCCTGCAGTTCGCGGTCGGGCGCCACCACATAGGCGGTGCGCAGGCCGGGGCTCAGGCATTTGGCGAGCGTGGCGATGTAGACGGTCTGCGCCGGGGCGATGGCTGCCACCGGCAGCGGGGCGTCGGGCGTCAGCAGCCAGTAGGGGTCGTCCTCGACGATCAGCACGCCGTGCTGCCGGGCCACGCGCGCAATCTCGCGGCGGCGCGCCTCGGGCATCGTATGTGTGGTGGGGTTCTGCAGCGTCGGGTTCAGGTAGATCAGCTGGACATTGCCGGTGCTGCACGCCGCGTCCAGCGCATCGGGCCGCATGCCGTCGTCGTCGGTGGCGATGGTGACCACGTGGCGGCCCAGTTCGGCGGCCGCGCCACGCACACCCGGATAGATCAGCGGCTCGGCGGCAATGGCCGCGCCGGGCGTGGTCCGGCACAGCATCAGCGCCGCCAGCGCCGACTGCGCACCCGGACTGGCGATCACGCGGTCGTGCGGGACATCGCCCAGCATCGGCGCCAGCCACTGCGCGCCGGCCACGCGGTCGGGCAGCGTGCCGCCGCCAAGCTGGTAGGTCATCAGCAGGTTGGCATCGGCCCGCAGCGTGACCTGGGCCAGGCCGCGCCGCAGCATGTCGGCGAAGTCGATGCCTTCCGGGGGCGGCGGCACGTTCATGCTCAGGTCCACCGCCTGCGCCAGTTCGAACGTGGGTGCCGCAATAAAAGTGCCCAGGGATCCACGCGGCTCCACCAGCCCCCGCCGCCGCGCCTCGGCCAGCGCGCGCGTGACGGTGGTCAGGTCAACCCCGAGCAGCGCCGCCAGCTCGCGCTGCGGGGGCAGGCGGTCGCCCGGCGCCAGCACGCCATCGGCCATCGCGCGTTCCAGGAAGCCGGCGATCTGCACGTAGCGCGGCCCGCCAGCGGCGGCGAATGCGCCGATCCAGCCGGGTTTGTCTTCCAGATCGGGATGCAGCGGCGAATTCGTTGTACGCAAGACAAGCCTCATCTTGTATGGGTGTTGTCTTACCTTAGCATGCCGCACAACCCAGGCAAATCCATACAAATACCGGGATGTTGTCTGGGCCACCCCGCCTGTGCCCCTGTAAGAAGGTGTTGAAATGCGTGAGCAACCGGCCGACCCCAGACGCGTGCGTCGGCGCCCCCCATCGATTCGTTCCCCCCGTGCGTGGCTGTACGCCATCACTCCCCTGATCCTGACCGGCTGTTCGTGGGACCTGCTGAACCCAAGCGGGTCCATCGGCGTGCAGACGCGCAACCTGATCGTGCTGGCTACCGCGCTGATGCTGCTGGTGGTGATCCCCGTGATCATCCTCACGCTGGTCTTCGCGTGGCGCTATCGCGAGACCAACACCAAGGCCGAGTACGCGCCGCGCTGGTCGCATTCCACCAGGATCGAAGTGGTCGTGTGGGGCATCCCGTGCGTGATCGTGGCCCTGCTTGGCGTCATCATCTGGGACACCACGCACAAGCTCGATCCGTTCCGCCCGCTCGAATCGAAAGTGGCGCCGCTGGAAGTGGATGTGGTCGCGCTCGACTGGAAATGGCTGTTTATCTATCCGCAGTACGGCGTGGCGTCGTTGAACGAACTGCCCATCCCCGTGGGCACGCCGATCAATTTCCGCATCACGGCGGAATCGACGATGAACGCGCTGTTCATCCCGCGGCTGGGCAGCATGGTCTATGCGATGGCCGGCATGCAGACCAAGCTGCATCTGATTGCCGACGAGACCGGCGTGTTCGACGGCCGCTCGGCTGCCTACAGCGGGTCGGGCTTCTCCGACATGCACTTCCGCACCATCGCCACGTCGCGCGCGGCGTTCGATGCGTGGATCGAACGCGCCCGCGCCTCGGGCAACACGCTCGACGAAGCCGCCTACCGCAAGCTGGAACAGCCCAGCAGCAAGGACCCCGTCACCGTGTACGCCAAGGTTGAGCCGCGCCTGTTCCAGGGCGTGGTGGACCAGTACATGGCAAGCAACGGCGCTTACGGTGAGATTTGCCGATCCGACAGCCCTGTGACAATCAGCGCCATTGCCGGCGCCAACATGCCGCCGCTCCCGGCGCAGCAGACGACGCTGGAGCGCTAATCATCATGTTCGGAAAACTCTCTCTCGACGCCATCCCCCTGCACGAGCCCATCATCATGGGCACGCTGGTGGTGGTGCTGCTCGGCGGCGCAGCGCTGCTGGGCGCCGTTACGTACTACAAGAAGTGGGACTATCTCTGGAAGGAGTGGATCTGCTCGGTCGACCACAAGCGCATTGGCGTGATGTACATCATCCTGGCGCTGGTCATGCTGCTGCGCGGCTTTGCCGATGCCATCATGATGCGCACCCAGCAGGCCATTGCCGTGGGCGAGGCGGTGGGCTACCTGCCGCCGCACCACTACGACCAGATCTTCACCGCGCACGGCGTCATCATGATCTTCTTCGTGGCCACGCCGTTCATCCTGGGCCTGATGAACGTGATCGTGCCGCTGCAGATCGGCGCGCGCGACGTGGCCTACCCGTTCGTCAATTCGCTGAGCTTCTGGATGTCGGCGATGGGCGCGGTGCTGGTCATGATGTCGATGTTCGTCGGCGACTTCGCCGCCACGGGCTGGGTTGCGTATCCGCCGCTGAGCGGGCTCGGGTATAGCCCGACCGTCGGGGTGGACTACTACATATGGTCATTGCAGATATCGGGGCTGGGCACCACGCTGACCGGCATCAACTTCATCGTGACGATCCTGCGCATGCGCGCGCCGGGCCTGAACCTGATGAAGATGCCCGTGTTCACGTGGACCGCGCTGATCACCAACATCCTGATCGTCGCCATCTTCCCGGTGCTGACCGCCACGCTGGCGCTGCTGGCCGCCGACCGCTACCTGGACATGCATTTCTTCACCAGCGAGCTGGGCGGCAACGCCATGATGTACGTGAACCTGATCTGGATCTGGGGTCACCCCGAGGTCTACGTGCTGATCCTGCCGTGCTTTGGCGCGTTCTCGGAGATCATCTCCACGTTCTCGCGCAAGCCGCTGTTCGGGTACACGTCGATGGTCTATGCCACGTCGTCGATCGGCGTGCTGTCGTTCTTCGTCTGGCTGCATCACTTCTTCACCATGGGCTCGGGCGCCAGCGTCAATGCGTTCTTCGGCATCATGACGTCGATCATCTCGATCCCCACCGGCGTGAAGCTGTTCAACTGGCTGTTCACGATGTACCGGGGGCGCATCCGCTTCCACTCGTCCACGCTGTGGACCATCGGCTTCATGGTGACGTTTGCCGTGGGCGGCATGACCGGCGTGCTGCTGGCGGTACCGGGGGCGGACTTCGTGCTGCATAACAGCCTGTTTCTGATCGCCCACTTCCACAACGTGATCATCGGGGGCGTGGTGTTCGGCTGCCTGGCCGCCATGACGTTCTGGTTCCCGAAGGTGTTCGGCTTCACGCTGAACGAGTTCTGGGGCAAGGTCGCGTTCTGGTGCTGGCTGATCGGCTTCTACCTGGCCTTCATGCCGCTCTACGCGCTGGGCCTGCAAGGCATGACGCGCCGCATGAACCACTACAACAATCCGGACTGGCAGCCGTACCTGGTCGTGGCGCTGGTGGGCGCCGTGGTCATCGGCTGCGGCATCCTGGCGATCCTGTGGCAGCTGTTTGTCAGCGTGCGCGACCGCAAGCAGAACATGGACGTGACCGGCGACCCGTGGGACGGCCGCAGCCTGGAATGGGCCACGGCATCGCCGGCGCCGTTCTACAACTTCGCGCACGTGCCGAAGATCACGTCGCTGGAGCAGCACTGGGACAACAAGGAAGCGGGCACCGCCTACGCGCCGCCCGCGCAGTACGAGGACATCCATATGCCGCGCAACACGTCCACCGGTTTCCTGGTGTCGGTGTTCGGGCTGGTGCTGTGCTTTGCGCTGGTCTGGCATATCTGGTGGATGGCCGGCTTTGGCCTGGCCGCGATGATCTTCACGTTCATCGCCCGCGCCTACGATCGTGACGTGGACTACTACGTGCCGGCCGCCGAAGTCGAGCGCATCGAGCGCGCCCGCTTTGCGCTGCTGGGTACGCAACCTGCCGCGCAACTGAAGGGGGCCAACTGATCATGACGACAACCCTGAAGCTGCGTGGCGATGCCGCGGCGCTGCCACCCGGCGCCGCGCCGGACGCCCATGCGCACGAAGCCGCCCACGATCACGACCACGCGCATCACGCCCATCAGACGGAATCCACCCTCAAGCTGGGGTTCTGGATCTACCTGATGAGCGATTGCCTGATCTTCGCGTCGCTGTTCGCCACGTTCGGCGTGCTGCTCAACGGTACGGCCGGCGGCCCCACGGGCCGCGAGCTGTTCGACCTGCGCTTCGTGCTGGGCGAGACCGTGCTGCTGCTGACCAGCAGCCTGACGTTCGGCGTGGCGATGCTGAAGCTGCACGAGGGCAAGGGCGGCCAGGGCAACCCGCAGGCGGTGATCCGCTGGCTGGTGCTGACCTTCGCACTGGGCGCGGCCTTCGTCTGCATGGAAGTCTACGAATTCCGCGAACTGCTGCACGAGGGCGCCGGCCCGAACCGCAGCGCCTACCTGTCGGCGTTCTTCATGCTGGTGGGCACGCACGGCCTGCACGTCAGCGCCGGCCTGCTGTGGATCATCGTGATGGTCAACCAGGTGCAGGTGTTCGGGCTCGACGCCGTGGTGCGCCGCCGGCTGGCCTGCCTGAGCCTGTTCTGGCATTTCCTGGACCTGGTGTGGATCTTCGTGTTCACGGTCGTCTATCTGCGGGAGTTCCTCTGATGTCCCATCCACAACACGCCCATACACATGCCCACGCGGACGCCCACGCGGATGCCCATGGCGCCGCCCACGGCAGCCTGCGCAGCCATCTGATCGGCTATGCACTGTCACTGGTGCTGACCTTCCTGTCGTTCGGTGCCGTGATGGGCCGGGTGCTCACGCCGCGTGCGGGCCTGGCGTTGATCGTGGCGCTGTGCGTCACGCAGTTGCTGGTGCAGCTGGTGTTCTTCCTGCACCTGGGGCCGCGCAAGGGTCAGCGCGGCAATACGGCGATCTTCGCGTGCACGGTGTTCCTGATTGCCATCGTCGTGTCGGGATCGCTCTGGGTCATGCACAACGCCAACCTGAACATGATGCCGATGCAGTCCGTGCCAGCTGGGGCGGGCACGGGCCGCTGAGGCATCTGTACCGGACTCGGGCTGGGGCCGGTTTTTGACAGGACAGACGTGCCCCGCACGATCTGTCCTTTTTTGCGTTCTGCGCAGGTCCGTCAGCGAAGGGTCATCACGCGGGCGGGGCGCCTTCCTTGAACAGCGTCTTGAGCTGCGACCGCAGCTCGGGGGTGTCCTGGTGCTGATGCACCTGGACGGCGTGCTGCACCGCTGCTTCCAGCAGTTCGTCCTCGGTGTCGGCGCTCAGTGCGACCGTGCAGTGCATTTCACTGGGATAGTCGCGGCAATCGATGTATTTGCGTCCCATGGCAGGCCCTCCTGGCGCGCGTGGAGGGCGCGCCTGATCCAGTATAGGGCGCGGGGTGATTGCGCGGACGCCTGCAGGCATCGGCAAATCGGGCTACCCTGTCGGCCTTCAACCTGTTTGACCCCCTTACCAGCCCACTGGAAGAAAGCCATGACTCAATCACTCCGGATCGACTTTGTCTCGGATATCGCCTGCCCCTGGTGCGCCATCGGGCTGTCATCGCTGATGCAGGCCGTGGAGCGCACGCGCGACGTGGTGGATGCCGAGGTGGTGATGCACCCGTTCGAGCTCAACCCCCAGATGGGGCCCGAGGGCGAGCCGGTGCTCGACTACATCGCCCGGAAGTACGGCCGTACGCCGGAACAGATCGCCGAGACCCAGAAGATGATCCGCGAGCGCGGCGCCAGCGTGGGGTTCACGTTCGGGCCGCGCAATTTCATCTACAACACGTTCGATGCCCACCGCCTGCTGCAATGGGCCGCCGCGCAGGGCAAGCAGCTGCCGCTGAAGCAGGCGCTGCTGCAGGCCTATCACGGCGACAGCAAGGACCCGAGCAACCACGACGTGCTGCTTGAGGCCGTGCAGTCGGTGGGGCTGGACGCCGCCGAGGCCCGCAAGGTGCTGGACAGCGACGCCTATGCCGATGAAGTCCGCGACGAGGAGCGCCAGTACCAGGGCATGGGCATCCAGTCCGTGCCGTCGGTGATCTTCAATAACCGCTACCTGGTCACGGGCGGCCAGCCGGTCGAGGCATTCGAGCAGGCCATCCGCGAAATCGCCAAAGAAGCGAGCGAGGCGAAGGGCGCCCAGGGCGCCTGACCTCAGAAGTGGTGGCGCACGCCGACCATCGCGCCGACGCGCGTGGTGCGGCTGACATCGGTGACGGGGGTGCCGGCCCAGTACTCGGTCTCGCGTCCCACGGTGCCGCCGCGTGCGTGAACCACATCGGTCTCCAGGTACACGCTGGTGCGCTTGGAGAACGCATAGTCGGCCACGAATGCCACGCTGTCGGCATTGCCGCCGCCCAGGTGTACCGGCGTGTCCTGGAATTGCGTGGTGACGTCGCCTGACTGCTGGTAGCGGTAGTACGCGCCAGACAGATGCAGCACCGGCGTAAGCTGGTAGCCCAGGCCGACGAACGAGATGTTGTAGCGCGCCTGGCCGGCCGATTCGCGCCGGCCCATATGGCCGACGTAGCCCGTCGCCTTGCCGATCGTGTACGAGCCCCCCACCGAATAATTGCGCACCGTGTTGCTGCCGTCGTCGCTGCGGCGCTGGTCATACGCCACGCCCAGCGCCAGCGGCCCCTGGCTGTACTTCACACCGCCACCCAGCGTGGTGCCATGGTTCATGCTGCCCGGCTGCTCGCCGGCGCCGTAGTCCAGCTGTACCGAAAACGGCCCCACCGTGCGCTGGTAGACCACGCTGTTGTTGATGCGGTAATCCTGGAAGAAGATGTCGCCGCCGATGTAGAGCGGATCGGACCAGAAGTTGCCCCAGCCCTGGTCCAGCGGATCGAACGCCCAGCCGATGTTGTTCAGCGCGTTGTACTGCCGCCCGAACGTGAGGCTGCCCCAGTCGCCGCTCAGGCCCACCCAGGCCTGTCGCCCGAAGAAGCTGTTGTAGGCCGCCTGTCCGGTATCGCTGCCGAAGCCCGATTCCAGCTGGAAGATCGCGTGATTGCCGCCGCCCAGGTCTTCGGAGCCCTTCAGGCCGAAACGGCTGCCCACCATGCCGCCCGATACCAGCGCCAGCTGGTCGTGATGGCGGGCATCGATATTCGATGTGTAGCGCATCGCCGAGCTGACGATGCCATACAGGGTCACGCCAGGGTCGGCGTATGCAGCGCAAGGCAACAGCCCGGCCGCGAGCAGCCAAAGGCTGGCTGGTTTCTTCACGAATTTTCCTCCGGAATACGGATCCGCCCGGCGCGCGCAGGCGTCGGGGAAGGGTCGGTTCAGGCAAGTACCTGAGGGGGTTCCAGTCCCGTGCGGAAGTCCTTCTGGCGAAGGCGCGCGGGGCGTTATCCGGGATACGGCCGCCAGATGCAGCCAGGGGCGCAGGGCCCGGATCGAGGGTCGAAGTCACGGAGGCGAATGCTGCGAGCAAGGCGCAGGCAAGCCAGGGACGGGCGCAAGGCCCTGATGGATATCCGCCGCACCACTTCGACGTTGGCGATGGCCGGAGTGCCTGAAAGGCATCAAATGGCCGCGCCCGTTGCGACGGAAGGGCCGTAGTTTACCGCATGGCGGGTTGATGACTCAAATGCAGCGTACGCCGCACTTCGTCACGCTTCTTGCCACGGCATCGAATTGCCGTCCTGCCCGTCACGCAATCCGGCGCGGATTTTCGAGTTCCTTCCATGTCGGAACGGCGCCTGCGCCGGTAGCCTGTTTCATCGAGGGCCCTGACCGGCCCTTGGCTAACGCGGCCCGGCTGACCCCCCGGGCCGCGCATTCCCCTTCCAACCCCCAGGCCGGTCCGTCGCGGCTCGGGGGCCTTTTTTCCAGACGCTGGTTTCCTGGGCTATCGGCTATGCCTTGAGCCCATGCTCGATGGCGTAGTCATACAACTCCGCATCGTTCTTCACGCCAATCTTGCGCATGGCGCTGTGTTTCTGGGTGCTGACCGTATTGATGCTCCGGTTCAGGTACCGGGCAATGTCCGATGTGGTCATCCCCCCGACGTAGAGCCGCAGCACCTCGATCTCACGCGGACTGAGCCGGCTGCTGGCGACGGCTTCAGGGTTTCCCGCGCCGAGCCTGGCGAGTGCCTGCCTGACCGACGCACTCAGATGCTCGCGCCCCTGGAACGCGGCAATGACGGCGTTGGACAACTCCTGCAGGCCGTCGCGCTTGTTCAGCAATGCCAGCGCCCCGGCCTTGCGGATGCAGCCAAGCAGCCCGGGATTATCGAGCATGGTCAGCACCACGATCCGGACATTCGGGAATCTCGTACGGATGCAATGCAGCAGCGCGAGCCCGTCCGGGGCATCTGCACAAGGCATCGAGAAATCGGTTATCAGGACATCGCATTCGATACGTGCCAGTTTTTCCAGCAGCAGTCGCGGGCCGGTGGCTTCGGCTACCACATTGAAGCCAAGCCGTTTGCCCAGCATCTCGCGCAGGCCGAACACGATGAACGGATGATCGTCAGCCAGCATGACCCGTATGGTTGTCATAGTGCGATTCCCGGAATAACCCGATGTGTGATGGGCCGGGCGACCGGTGTACGCGTCTACCAGTCGGCAAGCCAGTTGTGGAAGGCGCGGAAAGGCGCAGGCATGTTCGTGGCGATGCGGACTGCGCAAAATGCGGCGCGCGCCGTTCAAAGCCCCGATTCAATTTTGAAGTGGTGCCATATCTCTTACAAGCCGGCCTTGTATTGCCAGTTGCCCATTGCAGGGACAGGACAGGAAAATATTTCGTTGCAGCATCCGATCCGGTGCGAATGTCCCCTGAATCAACCCCCCTTTGCAAGCGCTGATATTTCGCTTCGAGTATTCGATCATTCAGATCGCGACTTTTCAAATCTCGACACACGAGACCACTGCCCAGTCAGCGCAAATTAAAGCGTAAATTCCCCACATCCCCGGCTGGATGGAAATATTTCCATTTCCCTTGAGTGGATTAGCTTGACCAGCGCGCCATTTCGACAAGTGGCTGACTGCGCAAAGTCAATCTGACGAGTCTGCTGAATAGACAGATATCCGCCTATGGAACTAACTCGAATTTGCGTGCCGTGCTGTGGCATTGGGCAAATTTCGTCAAATTACTATTCACCTCCCGCGGCTTCTCATTTGAGACAGGTCTGTAATGTCGCGTGGTTTCTTCTGACGCCTCCCACTTTAGTAATTCTACGATTACGCGGCCAAGGCTTCTTCCATACGATCCGAAGCGAACAGTCGCCAAAGGCGTTCTGGCGAATTCGCCATGACGCGACGAACGCGACAGCCATTCAACCATCGCCGTGCAATCGGGACGGCGCTGAGCAATAAATCTTTAGGATCAGTCCATGAACAAGAATCGGTATCGTCGCGTATTCAGCAAGCGCCTTGGCATGCTCGTGGCCGTAGCGGAGAACGTGAAGAGCCAGGGCAAGCGCCCGGGAGAGGGCGGCAGCGGTGATGGCGCACAGTTTGGCGTGGTGTCCGCGATGACCGCCATCGCGCTGGCCATGCTGGTTCTGGAGTCGACACCAGTCTTTGCACAGGCGCTGCCGACCAACGGCAACGTGGTGGGCGGCCAGGCCACGATCTCGCAGCCCAACGGCAACACGATGCATATCGATCAGGGCAGCCAGCGCACCGTGATCGACTGGAACACGTTCAGCATCGGCAAGGGCAATACCGTCCAGTTCAACCAGCCCAACGCGCAGGCGCAGGCGCTGAACCGCGTAACGGGCGGCGTACCGACGAACATCCAGGGCTCGCTGCTGGCCAACGGCCAGGTGCTGATTCAGAACGCCAACGGCGTGCTGTTCGGCAGGGGCGCGGTGGTAAACGTGGGCTCGCTGCTGGCTACCACCAAGGCCATCGATGCCGGCGCCTTCATGGCCGGCAATCCGCTGGCACTGACCGCAACCGGCAAGCAGGCGGGTGTCATCAACGAAGGCGATATCAACGCCGCGGGCTTTGTCACGCTGATCGGCGACCAGGTACGCAATAGCGGTTCCATCAATACCGCTGCCGGCGGACAGGTAGTGCTGGCAGCCGGCGACAGCGCCACGGTGGCCCTGCACAACGGCCAGGGCATCTCGGTGACGCTGACCAACGCCACGGCCAATGCGCTGGTGGAAAACAGCGGCAATATTCGCGCCCAGGACGGCACGGTGCTGCTGACCGCGCGCGGCAAGGACACGCTGCTCAACACGGTGGTGAACCTGAGCGGCGTGGTGCGCGCCGGTACCGTGGTAGCAGACGCCGGCAAGACTGGCGACGTGACGATGACGGGCGCCATCGATGCGTCCAGCACGACGGCTGGCGGCAAGGGCGGTACGGTGGTGCTGTCCGGCGACCGCGTAGGCATGTTCGGCAACGCGTCGATCAACGTGAGCGGCGACGCAGCGGGCGGCAAGGTGGTGCTGGGCGGCGACAGCCTGGGCAAGCTGGCCGGCACGGAAGCCGGAAAGCTGCTGCAGGACGGCGTGGCATTCGCCAACTACACGCAGGTGGACGAAGGTGCTCGCATTGATGCAGGGGCGCGCAATGGCGATGGCGGCTTTGTTGAAACGTCGGGCCACAACCTGGACGTAAAGGGCCGGGTCAGCGCGTCTGCACCGAACGGCAAGGGTGGCGAGTGGCTGATCGACCCCACCAATGTCTATATCGATAATGACACCGGCCCGAGCGGCTACACCGGCAACATCACCGGTGGATTCAACGGCGGCACCAACACCTCGGCCACTGTTCGCAATACGGCCATCAACGACGCACTGAACAACGGCACGAGCGTGACGCTGACGACTGTCAGCGCGGGGAACGGCACTGGCAACATCTTCCAGTACAGCGATGCAGCGATCAGCAAGACCAGCGGCGGCGCCGCCAACCTTACGCTGGCCGCAAACGGCACCATCACGCTGAACGCGAATGTCACTTCGACGTCGGGCCGGCTGAATCTGAATATGACCGCGGGCATGGGCACCAACAATGGTGCCGTGATCGTGGGTAGTACCAGCAATATCAATCTGAATGATGGTGATATTCGGGTAACCGCCGACACAACAGCAGATACCAGCAACCGGAGTGCCGTCCAGATTATCGGCAACCTGGCTGCCGGGAGCGGCTCCATCAGTGGCACATCGACCAATGGCGTGGGTGTGCTTTTCGATCAGAACGCCAGTTTTGTTAAGACCGGTAGTGGAGTTTTGAATATTACCGGCGTTTCGACGACGGACATCGGCGTTTCGATTGGCAGAAGTGGTGGATTCGCTTCGAGCGGAACCTTCGATGCGACCGGCGGTGTTCTGAACATTGACGGCCGTTCCGTGATCGGCGCTGGCGTTCTGCTTTGGCAAATACGGACTGAATCGCAGTGGCGATCTGTTTCTGACCGGCCAGGTGCATGGACAACTCGCCAGCAAGAACCTGGACCCGAGCGAAAAGCTTGGCGTGGGCGGCCCCAATGCGGTGCGTGCCTATCGTGCCGACGAAGGGTCGTTCGACGATGGCGTCGTGCTGAACGCCGGCGCCTACAAGCGTATTCCCGTGGCGGCCGGTCATCAGGTCCAGTTTGGCATTTTCTCGGACTTCGCCATCGGCCGCGTCAACCATAACCCGTGGCCCTTTTGGGAATCGACCTACATCAACGTTCCCGGCGTCAGCAATCGCCGGATTCTCTCGGGTTATGGCCTGGGTATCGACTGGCTGACGCCCATTGGTGCCACCGTTTCCGCGTCCATTTCAAAAGCCTATGGATTTTCGTCCACGTCCTGGGTAGATCCCGGCAAGAAACCAACGCAGTACTGGCTATCGGTGACATGGAGCAAATAAAACCGTAAGGCGGCTGGCGCGCGCCAGCAAGACCGGAACGATCATCTCTCTACAGGAAAATCATCATGACCAAGCCCTCCATCTTCAGCATTAACAAGTTCGAATATCTCTGCTATCGCCGCGAACATGAAAAAGCAGGCCGCGAACTGGTGGCCTTGCTGAATCGCATCGACAACCACTACGGCATCCTGATGGATATCGATGAATGGGCGCAGTCGGGCGAGGCCCGCGACATCATGGACGATCACTTGCTGACGCGGCTGACGTCGGCCATCAGCAGCCTGGCGACCGATCCGGAATTCCGCATTACCGATCACGGTGGCGCGTTGCTGCTGCAATACCAGCGATGGCTGGCGGCGATGTTCGCGGCCAGCCCGTTCCGCAATGCCGATCATGTCTTGCGGACATTGGGGCTCGACGAAGAAGCACGTTATTCGCTGCAGTTGCGGACGTCCGATTTGCGCAAGTTCCAGTTGTTCTATCTGCCGGAATCCGAAGTCCGACTTGATTGGGACGCGCTCTGGGCGCACAACAAGGTGGTGACCGCCGGGCTGGCAATGGCCATGCCCGCCACATCCGCGATACGAGCGAGAAATACCAGGCGCAGGCGATGTATATGCCCAGCGTGGGCATGTTCCCGATCACGATGGTGCTGGGCTGCCTGCGCGTGGCGCCCCTGCAGATGATGGCACTGCGGCATCCGGCCACCACGCACGGGCATGCCATGGACTACGTTGTGGTGGAAGAGGACTACGTCGGCGACGAATCGTGTTTCAGCGAAAAGCTGCTGAAACTGCCGTCCGACGGCATGCCGTACCGCCCGCCCGCAGCCATGTTGGAGCTTGATCTGCCGAAAAAGACACCGTCGAAATCCGATGTGGTCAAGATTGCCATTGCCGGCACCACGATCAAGCTCAATCCCGGCTTCCTGGAAACGTGTGCGGCGATTGCGCGCAAGTCCAAGGTGCCAGTGCAGTTCCACTTCCTGGTGGGCCAGGCCAGCGGGCTGGTGTTCCCGCAGGTTCGCAATCTGGTTCGGCGCATCGTCGGCGAAGACGCCGTGGTGTACAAGCACCAGAATTATCACAGCTACATGAAGGTGATTGCAGGCTGCGATATGTTCCTTAACCCGTTCCCGTTCGGCAACACCAATGGCATTGTCGATACCGTCTGGGCAGGCCTGGTGGGCGTATGCAAGACCGGCAGGGAAGTCCACGAGCATATCGACGAAGGGATGTTCCACCGGCTTGGCTTCCCGGAATGGACTATCGCCAAGACGAAGGAGGCGTATGTCGATGCCGCGCTGCGCCTGATCGAGAACCGGGCCGAGCGCGATGCCTTGACCGCGAAGCTGGCAGGTCCGCGTGCGATCGAGAAACTGATCTTCAAGGGGCGGCCGGAGATCCTTGGCGAGCGGATCGAGGAAATCTGGCGCCAGAAGCTGCCGACCCGCAGCAAGGCGCTGCAATCATGAATTCGTCGATCAAGGCGGCACTGCGCCGCGCGCATGATCCGTGTTTCGTCCAGCACTACTTCGCGGGTGTCGGCCTGGATATCGGTGTTCGGGAATCTGACCTGGCCGCAAGCCGCAGCCTGTTCCCGCGCGTCGTGCGCGTGGTGCCATGGCATGGCGACGTCGCAGCGGTACCGGGCGTCGAAGAGCGCGCGTTCGATTTCGTCCACGCGGGTCAATGCCTGCAGAACGTGGTCAATCCGACCAGGACGCTGGCGCGCTGGCTGGACCTGTTGAAGCCAGGTGGCTATCTGGTGCTGACCGTCCCGGACGAGGATCTGGAAGAAGAGGGCAAGTGGCCGAGCCAGGTCGATCCGTCACGCCGTGCAAGCTTTACGGTCTGCAAGCCGGCCAGCACGCTGCCGGCATCGGTCAATGTGCTGGATATGGTGCGGTCGGTTGCGGCGATTGCTGCCTGCGAGCGGATTTCCGTGGTTCGCGATCACCATGTGGACAACGGCGGCGCGCGCGGCGCGTCGGGTTCGCTGGCCGAGCGGGCGATCGAAGTCGTGCTGCGCAAGCGGCAGGTGCCCACGCCCGACGAATTCTTCCTGGTGGCCGGCCGCGCCCAGAACGCGCAAGCCTGCCTGCGCGAATGTCTGGGCGCTGTGCGCACTTATCCGTACCGTTTTGATGTCACGCGGCGGGCGGCGCTGTTGCTGCAGCGCTGGAACCTCAGCACCGAGATCGAGGCGCTGTGGGGCCAGGCCGTCGAGCGCCTGCCCGACGAATGGGAGCCCAAGCTGTACCAGTTCCTGCACCTGATTTCGGACGGGAAGATCCACGAGGGATTCCAGCTGCGGGCGGAGCGTGTCAGGCCGTGGCCCTGGCAGCGCCGCACCACCGCCGAACCGCCAGGCGATATCCCGGAATGGACCGGCCAGCCGCTGCAAGGCAAGTCCATTGTGATCTGGAGCGAGTTTGGTCTTGGCGACGAGATTTTCTTCCTGCGCTTTGCGCAGATGCTGCGCGACCAGGCCGGCGCAGCAGCGGTGACGGTGGTGTGCCAGAAGCCGCTGGTGGCGCTTTTCGAGGCATCGGGCGAGGCGGACGCCGTGGTGGCGGTCGACCAGACGGCCACGTTGCCGGCCCATGACTTCTGGGTCTACCCGCACGACATTCCGGCCTTCCTGCCGGTAGAGCTCGACTCCCTGCCGGATTCGGTGCCTTACCTGCGGATCCCACCGGGCATGCCTGATTTCGAACTAATGGGCAGGGCCGGCGCGCTGAAGGTGGGTATCGCGTTCAAGGGGGCGCCGACGCACGAGAACGACCGGTACCGTTCGCTTCCGTCTCTTTCGGTCCTGGACCCCCTGTTCGCCCATCAGGACGTGGAGTTCTACAGCCTGCAGAAGGGCGCCGGTGCCAACGAGGCCGCTGCATACGCCAAACGGCTGGATAACTTCCATGACGTGGGCGTCACGACGCACACCATGATGGATACGGCGCGGGCCATCGCGGCGATGGATCTCGTGCTGACGGTGGATACCTCGGTTGCCCACGTGGCGGGGGCGATGGGCAAGCCGACGTGGCTGCTGCTGCCCGGCTATGGGGACTGGCGCTGGCACCTCGTGCGCGAGGACAGCCCGTGGTATCCGACGATGAGACTGTTCCGCAATCAGGCAGCTGGTGGCTGGAGCGAGGTGGTGACGCGTGTCAACGGCCATCTGCTCGGGCTGGTTGCCGCGCGCGCCGAATCATCGGATGAATCGTCGACGGAAACACTGGGCGAGCCATCGCGCATGCTTTCGGATCAGGAGTGAATCATGAAACATCCCGTGGATCGTCTGTTCGGCGGCATCTTCCTGGCTGTGATCGTGACGGTATTGGTGATGGTGCTGCTGGCACTGCTGCCGCTCGACGCCCTGGGCGAAGGGCGCTTGGCGTATGTGCTGGCTGGCGTGGGGGTGTCCGCCTGTATTGTGTTCCCGCGCCCGCTGCTCAAGCGCACCCTGTGGCGCGGCCGCGATCCGTTCGTGCTGGACGATGAACTCGACAACATGCTGATTGGCCGCGGCATTGGCCTGGTATGTGGTGCGGCGGCAGGGGTGTTCGTGCTCGGGCAGTTCATCTGATCCGGACTGCTTCCCCGGATCCAGGCCATTGAACATCGTCAATGCGCCAAAAAAGAAAGGCGCCGGATTGCTCCGGCGCCTTTTTCTTGTGCACCCGCCAGGCGATCAGTGCTTGGCGGCGGGCTCGGGCATGGCCGAGGAGTGGTGATGTGCAATCAGCCACTTGCCGTTCTGCCACTCATACACATAGGTGTACCGCGCATGGACGGCACTGCCGTCGGCGAAGCGGAAGGTGTAGTTGCCCACGTCCTGCGCCACGTTGCAGCCGATCCGGATGAAGCGGTCGTCGATGGTGCCCTGCGGCTTGTTCTTGAGGAACTTGACGAAGTAGTCCTTGATGGCCGCCGGGGTGTTACGGGCCTGGTTCGACACGGTCGGCAGCAGCACGCCATCGGGCGCGTAGTTGGCCACGACCTTGTCCGGATCGCCAGTGCGCAGCGAATCGTTCCAGCGATCGAACAGGCCGGCAATCTGCTGCTCGGTCGCGGGCGCACATGCCTGCGGCGCCGGCGCCTTGGCGGCGGTCTGCGCGGTGGCGGGCATCGAAGCAAACAGAACGCCTGCGGCGACGGTGATAAGAGAAGCGGCACCCACGTATTTCATCGAAGTTTCCTGTGATCAGACTCGTCATCGCACCCTGGCGGGTGCGGCGCCGGTGAATCGGCACAGGTTGATTCTCGGGCGCCAAGGTTAACCGCAGGCCGCGCGTTCGATGAAGCGATGCTGACGAAAAGATGAACGGAAGATGAACAGATTGCCGCAGCAGCGTTGCAATGCTCCGGCCCCGTGCCGATCGTACGCTCAGGGCGCGTCGTCGATCCGGTAGCCAAGCCCACGCACGGTCTTCAGCAGCGGCAACGTGTGGCCGTCGTCGATCTTGCCGCGCAGGCGTCGCACGTAGACATCGACGATATTGGTCAGCGGGTCTTCGTTGGCGCCCCAGACGTTCGACAGAATGCGCTCGCGGCTGAACACGCGTCCCGGGGCGTTCATCAGCAGTTCCAGGAACGCCAGCTCCTTTGCGGTCAGTGTGATGGGGTTGCCACCTCGCGTGACCTGCATGCGCTCGCGGTCGAGCACCAGGTCGGCTACCTGCAGTTGCTGGGCCTTGGGCTGTTGCTCGCGTCCGCGTCGCAGCAGCGCTTCGATCCGCGCCAGCAGTTCCTCGAACGCAAACGGTTTGGTGAGGTAGTCGTCGGCGCCCAGCCGCAGGCCGGCCACGCGATCGCCCACATCGCTGAGCGATGTCAGGATCAGGATCGGCACGTGATTGCGCTCGGCCCGCAGTGTCTGGCACAGCTCCAGGCCGTTGATGCCGGGCAGCATCAGGTCCAGCAGCAACAGTGCGGCGTCGCCACGGCGGGCCATGTCCAGGCCTTCGGGGCCGGTGCGCGCAAGCTGGACGAGATAACCCTCGGCACGCAGGCCGCGCACCAGGAAATCGGCGACGCGCGCGTCGTCTTCAATGACCAGGATGTTCATGGTGTGGGGTGGCGTTGGCGGTAACGACAGCATGGGGGCCGCCGGGGAGTTCGATACATGCACGCGTACCGTGAGGTTCGACCTGCGTCAGCGTGATGCTGCCGTGATGGGCCTGGACGATGGCCTGCGCAATCGACAGGCCAATGCCGGTGCCGTCGGCCCGATGCGCCCGGGCGCGGCGACCCCGCACGAAACGTTCGAACACCAGTGCAAGTTCGTCGGCATCGATACCAATGCCACGGTCTTCCACTTCGATGCGCACGCCGGTCGGCGCCGCGTGGCAGCGCAGGGACACGGTGCTGCCACGCGGCGAATAGCGGATGGCATTGTCGAGCAGGATCACGATGGCCTGGCGCAGCCGGTCGGCGTCGGCCATGACCGTGATATCGCCGGCCGTGTCAGGGCACTGCAGCTGGATGCGCACGTCATGCTCGGCGCCCAGCGCATCGGCAAAGTCGGCGGCGTCCTGCAGCAGCGGCAACAGTGCCGTGCTCTGCGGCTGCATGACGAGCTGGTCAGCCTCGGCGCGGGCAATCAGTAGCAGGTCATTGATATGCCCGGTCAGCTGTTCGGCGGCGCCGACGATGTGCTGCAACGCCTGGCGGTATTCCTGCGCAGGCTTCTCGCCGCCGCGCAGCGCGATTTCGGCCTCGCCCCGGATGGCGGTGGTAGGCGTGCGCAGTTCATGGCCCAGGTCGGCAAACAGTTGCCGGCGGCGCTGGTCGATGCGCTGCAGCGTTTCATGCGCGGAACTCAGTTCGGCAGTGCGCGCCTGTACGGCATCCTCCAGGCGGCGCCGGGCCGCATCGGCATCGCTACGGTGTTGTTGCAGTTCGGCGGCCATGGCGTTGAATCCCTCGGCCACGTGTTCGAACTCGTCGCCCGAGCGTATCGGCAGGCGGTAGTCCAGTGCGCCGGCGCGCAGCGCGCCCACGCCTTCCAGCAACTGGTCCAGCGGACGTTTGAGGCGCCGCCCCAGTTGCCAGGCCAGCACGATGGCGGCCAGCAACGTCACGGCCGCCATGCCGAAGGCCTGGGCGCGCACCCGGTCCAGCCCGCGCTCGGTGGCGGCCCGCGCCAGGGGAACGGCAGCCCGCTGACGATCGATCGCGCCATATAGCAGTTCCCTCAAATCGCGGCCGCGTGCCTTGTCGAAGACGTCATTCAGTTCCTGCCATACCCCGGCGAAGTCGGCGTCGCGCGGCAACGGCTGCAGAGCTACCAGCCGCTTTTCCACGGCGACGATATTGTCGCCAAGCAGGTCCGTCATGCTGGCCAGCGCGTTGACTTCGGGCGGGATGGGCACCCCGTCCAGCGCCGATATTTCATTCCAGAGCACGATGTCGCGCTGCGCGAGTTCCCGCAGTCTGGCCGCGCCGGTCTTCATGCTGTCCAGCACGCGGTCGCGCACCTCGGGCGCGGCGTCGGCATTCATCAGCCGCTGCGATGCCCACACGCGCAGCCGCTGCTTGTTGGCGGACAGGTCCAGCAGTTCAGACAGGATGTCGCTGGCTAGCCGGCTGTGCTGCGCGTAGTCGTTGACGCGGTTGGCACCCCAGTAGACAAAGCCGGCCTGGATGCAGACCAGCGCCACGAGCAGGGCAAAGGCAAGAGAAAGGCGAAAGCGGAACATGGCAGGATCTTGAGTTGCGCGCGGTGTTGCGCCGTGCGGCCGGTGTTACGCATAGACCGCGCAACACCGCCGGCCGTTCCGCCTTGCCTGATGGGATCGGCGTCAGACTTCTCTGGTCAGCGCCTTGAAGTCAATCCACTGGTCGAACTGCTCGTTGGTGACGTGGCCCGAATCGATGGCCGCTTCGCGCAGCGACAGGTTCTTCTTGACCGCCAGCTTGGCGATCTCGGCAGCCTTGTCATAGCCGATATGCGGATTCAGCGCGGTCACCGACATCAGCGAGCGCTCCAGCAGTTCCTGGATGCGGGCACGGTCGGGCTCCACGCCTTCCACCATGTGCTCGGCAAAGCTGGCGGCCGCGTCGGCCAGCAGTGTCACAGACTGCAACAGGCTGTAGATGATGACCGGCTTGTACGCGTTCAGCTCCAGCGTGCCCAGGCTGTTTGCCAGCGTGACCGTGGTGTGGTTGCCGATCACGCGGCAACAGACCATGGCCAGTGCCTCGGCCTGGGTCGGATTGACCTTGCCGGGCATGATCGATGATCCCGGCTCGTTGGCCGGCAACTGCAGTTCGGCAAAGCCTGCGCGTGGGCCCGAGCCCAGCAGCATGAAATCGCGGGCGATCTTCAGGAACGACGACGCCGTGGTATTGAGCGCGCCCGACAGGTCGGCCAGCGCATCGTGCGCGGCCTGCAACGCGTAGCGGTTCGGCGCCGGTTCGAACGGCAGGCCGGTATAGCCGGCCAGTGCCCGCGCGAAGGCGGCGGCAAAGCCTTGCGGTGCGTTCAGGCCCGTCCCCACGGCCGTACCGCCCTGGGGCACCGGCATCGCGCGCAGCATGGCCTGCTGCAGGCGCGACTGGGCATCGCCCACCTGCGTCATGTAGCCGGAAAATTCCTGGCCCAGCGTCAGCGGCACCGCATCCTGCAGATGGGTGCGGCCAACCTTGACGATATCCGAGAAGGCTTCCACCTTCTTTGCGAAGGTCTGTTGCAGTTTCTCCAGCGACGGCAACAGTGTCTGCTGAATGGCGCGAGTGGCGGCGATATGCATCGCCGTCGGAAAACTGTCGTTCGACGACTGGCTGGCGTTGACGTGATCGTTGGGGTGTACCGGCTTCTTGCTGCCCACCTCGCCGCCCAGCATCTGGATGGCGCGATTCGAGATGACCTCGTTGAGGTTCATGTTGGTCTGCGTGCCGGAACCGGTCTGCCAGACAGACAGCGGGAATTCGGCCGGCCACTTGCCGGCGATCACTTCCTCGGCGGCCTTTTCGATGGCGTCGGCCACGTCCGGCTTGAGCACGCCCAGTTCGCGGTTGGCGCGCGCGGCGCACAGTTTCAGGACCGCGAATGCCTCGATCAGCGCCGGCGGCATCTTTTCACTGCCAATACGAAAATTCTGACGTGACCTTTCGGTCTGGGCACCCCAGAGATGATCGGCGGGGACGGCGACGTCTCCCAGGCTGTCTTTCTCGATGCGGGTGGCGGTGGACTTCTCGGACATGGACTGACTCCTTCAGGAAAGAGATCACAGCTGAATCTGAGCAGACCTAGAGGATAGCCGTCCGGTGGCATATGCGTCGCATAGCCCTGCCGCCGGCGTGTGCTTGCAAGCGCGGCCGGCGGCGGTTGCCTGGCGAAATGCCCGTGTCGATCTATGGTGCGATCAGCGCGGGCGAGGGGGTCAGGCGGTCATCTTCAGGCACATTTCCATACAGGTGGTGCACGCCTTGGCACATTCCTGGCAGTGCCAATGGTCGTGCCGCTCGCATTCCTCGGCGCACCACTTGCACACTTCGGCACAGTCTTCGCAGACCAGCGGTGCAAACTCGCTGTTGCGCAGCATGTACGACGCGGCCAGGTTGGCAATGCCGGCGCAGTCCATGTCCAGCGCGATACAGCGGGTCATCTTCTTCGTGTCGGGCTCTTCCAGGCACGCCGCGGCACACTTCAGGCAAGCCGCAGCGGCGGCATTGCATGCGGCGATGCAGTCGGCGTAACGGTTGAAGTTTTCCTGCACGGTGGGTCGAATCATCGGTGTCCTCCTAAGGGGATAAGGGGTAGGCAACCGTTATCCACAATAGCAGGCGGGCCGCGACCATGCCGGCTCGCGGGCTGCTGCACCGCGTTCATGGCCTCGTCGTCCGACTGTTCTACAATGGCCGCCACTGCAGCGATTCTGTGACGTTCATGGTTGTCCAGAAAAATGAAGGATGACCGACGAAGCGCGCAGAAGGCAGTGATTGACACAATCCGCCAGTGGAAAGGACAGCATCATGGGTGAGGCAAAACGGCGGGGTACGCCCGAGGAACGGGCGCAGCAGGCACAGGCGCGCATCGATGCGCTGCGGCCCGCACAGCTGGTCTGCGGGTCTTGCAAGACCGCATTTACCAATTTCGACGCCATCCCCGCTCCGGGGCTGCGTGGCATCGACGCCGTGTTCGGCGGCCAGTGTCCGAACTGCGGCAACGACGTGGTGGTGTTCAAGGGCGAATCGAAGGCCGTGGCCGAAGCCATGCTGGCCTACGAGCGCATGATGGGCGAGAACGCCAAGCTCGGTTACCAGTCGGCGGATGGCCGCCATGTACCGTTCGACGCCGACGCGCCGCTGGCGTCGGATGCGTCCGACGAATCGACCAAGCACTGACCGGGCACTGCCGCCTGCCGGCGTGGCGGCTTTCAGCGCCGAAAGTCGTCACTCACCTGCGCTGGCAGCCGGTCAGGCCGCCACTTCCAGCAATTCCGCCGGGCCGATCTCGTAGCGGCCCCGGCCCAGCGCCTTTGCGCGATACAGCAGCACGTCGGCCATGCGCATCAGCGCTTCCTCGCTGAGCGGCGTGCCGCGATACAGCGCCACACCGATGCTGACATCCACATCGGTCACCACCCCATCGAAATAGAACTGCCGGCCCACCGATTCCAGGATGGCTTCGGCCACGCGCCGCGCCCCCGCCGGGGTTTGGATGTCGGGCAGGATTACCGCGAATTCGTCGCCGCCAAGGCGGGCCACGTGGTCCTGGTTGCGTACGCAGCGGCGCAGCCGCAGTGCAAAGGACTGCAGCAGCAGATCGCCGGTGGCGTGACCGTGGATGTCGTTTACGGCCTTGAAACGGTCCATGTCCAGGTAGAGCAGCGCCATCAGCTGATCCTCGCTCCGGCTCAGGGCCATGGCGTCGCGCAGATGCGCCTCGAACGCGCCGCGATTCTGCAACTGGGTCAGGTGATCGGTGCGCGACAGATGGGACAGCCGCTGGTTTTCCAGCTTGCGCTGGGTGATGTCCAGCACGTGGATATGCACGCCCACCACCTGCTTGCCGTCCTCGCTCCATTCGGGGCGATAACTGGTTTCCATCCAGTGGTGATGCGGAAACACGTACTCGCCCTCGAAGCTGACCACGCTGCCCGCCAGCGCCTGCTGCAGGTGCGGGCGGGCGCGCAGGTACCGCTCCTCGCCCAGCAGTTCGCGTACGGTCATGCCGCGGATCTGCTCGACCGGCAGCCCGAACGCACTTTCATAGGCCGCGTTGTTGAAGACGTAGCGCTCGTCGTTGTCGATAAAGGCCAGCAGCGCGGGCAGGGTATCGGTCACGGCGCGCAGCCGGCGCTCGCTGCGTGCCAGCTGCTGTCCGCGCTGGCGCACGTCGCGCATCAGGCGGATGAACGCCCGCGTGACATCGCCGATCTCGTCGCGCTGCGGCCGCTGTGGCAGCCGTTCGAAGGCGTCCACGTCGCTGGCGCTGTCGCGTACCACCTGGTGCAGCCGCGACAACGGTGTCAGCAGCCTGCGTACCGCCAGCCAGATCAGCAGGGCCACCACGGCCAGGACGATGCCGGACATCATCAGGAAGCGCCGCTGCAACTGCCGCAGCGGTGTGTAGGCTTCGCGCGCCGGCAGCACGGCCACCAGTTCCCAGCCCGTGGTGGCCATCAGCCGCCGGGCGATCACGGGACGCGTGGGGGCCAGGAATTCCAGCGGTGCCGCATTGTCGTCGACACCGCAGGTATTGCCGACGGCGCTGGCTGGCTGGTGGGCCTGCGCGGGGTCGGGATGCTGGATATACACCGGCGCCGCGCCGGCCGACACCAGGCAGTAGAACCCGGTGATCCCCAGCCGGCTATGGCCGATTTCCACCAGGAAGTTTGGATGCCCGAGGTTGAGCCAGCCGGCGACCAGGCCCAGGAACGTGCCCGATGGCGACAGGATCGGCACCGCCAGCAGCGCACCCATCGAGCCGTCGATACGTGCCCGCAACGGGGCCGCCACCACCACGTTGCGGGTGCGGGCGGCTTCGCGAAAATAGACGCGGTCGCTGACATCGGCCGGGGCGGCGCCCTCCATGTTGAGCAGGGTGCCGTTGGCGTCGGCCACCAGGACCGAATCGAATGCCTCGGGCACCGGTACCGTGCGTGTCACGATCTCCTTGAGCCGGTTGCGCAGCGCCTCGGGCGGCATGCCGTGCGTGGCGGCCATCGGCCCGCTCAGTTGCGGCGCCAGGTGGGTCAGCATCACGATGCGGTCTTCCATGGCCGTATCGAGCTGGTCTACCGACAGCTTGACGATCGAGTCCTGCTGGTTCTGCAGCACATCCTGAAGGTCGCGGTGCGCGTAGTAGAGCGAACCGAGCACGATGCCGCTGCCCAGCACGGCGGCAAGCACCGTGGTGATCAGCGCAATGCGCGCCTTGAGCGATGGCAGGAATCGGGGCATGGGTCCAGTTGCGATGCCGGCATGGAAAGGCGGTGAGCCTGAAGGCAGGGCGGCTGAAGCCTGGCGTCCGAAAGGTCTTCCGGCGCGCCTGCACTTTCCAATGCAAGGGTATGACAAGGCAGCCGAAGGTATCACGGCTCACCCGTTTGAGGCAGCCCGGGCAACCCGGGGTTTGACAGGCCTGGAGCCCGGCGCCAGGCGCCCTTCAGGCACGGCGGCTCGCATGTGTGTGTGCCGCCACTGTGCGGGCGTAAGTGGGCGGGTTATAGTGCGGCGGTCAATGTTGCGTAATGTATGCCCGAGCCCGGCATGCCGGGCACCATGCGAATCTACGCCCGACCCAATTCCGCCCCATTCCATTCATGAAATCGCGCCTGCTGTCTCCCGTCGTGCTCTCGCTGCTGGTCACCGCAGGGGGGGCGCTGCTGACGGCGGGGGCATGGCACGTCGCCACCGGCCTGGAGCGCCGGGTGGCCGAGCAGGACGTGGGTACGATGCTGGGGCGCACCGCCGATGCGCTGACCGACCGCCTGCAGGAAAACGAACGCCTGCTGCGTGGTGCCGCTGCCCTGATAGCCGCCAATGACCACACTACACGGGCGCAGTGGCGCAATTACCTCTATTCGGCCCAACTCGACGAATTGCCGACCGGCACGCAGTCCATCGGCTATGCCCCGCTCGTGCCGCAGGCGCGTCTGCCGGGCGTCGTGGCGGGTGTCCATGCCGATGGTGTGAGCGACTTCGAGGTCTATCCGCCGGGCGAGCGGGCCCAATACGCCCCGATTCTCTACAACGAGCCGCCGAGCGGCCGCAACTCGCGCGCGCTGGGCTTCGACCTGCTTAGCGATCCGGCGCGCCGTGCGGCGCTGGAGGCGGCGCGCGACAGCGGCCAGCCCCGGCTGACCCAGGGCCTGGACCTGATCCGCGAAGTGGAAGCCCAGGCACCGCAGCGCGGCGCGTTGCTCTATGCGCCGGTGTTTCCGGCGGGTGTGCCGTCCGCCACCACCGCCGAACGCCGCGAGGCGCTGTCCGGCGTGGTGTACGTCTCGTTGCGGCTGGGCGACCTGATGCGCGGCGTAAGCGGTGGCGTATCGGGCGATCTGGTGCTGACGCTGTTCGAAGGGTCTACCAGCGCCGCCGGTAGCCTGTTGTCGGGCGGTGCACCGGAGGCCGAACGCCGCGACGACCACCGCAAGCCGATGATCGAGGCCGAGCGGCAAATCGAATTCGGCGGCCGTACCTGGACGCTTCGCGCCGCTACGCGGCCCGGCTTCGAAGCCACGCACGCCGGCCGCTACGGCCTGCGCGTGCTGGCACTGGGCGCGTTGGCTACGTGGCTGATGGCATGGCTGGCGTTCCGCCTGGCGCGGGAACGGCACGATGCCCGCCGGCAGGCCTCGCTTGCCGGGCAGGCGGGCAGCGCGGTGGCGGCCGGGCTGCGCGAAAGCCTGGCGCGCGCCGAGCAAAGCGCCGCCACGGCCAGCCTGCGCTATGCACGCCTGCTGGACCACGCGCCGTTCTGTGTCATCACGTTCGATGCCTACGGCATGATCACGGGCATCAATCGCGCTGGACAGCGCATGCTGTGGTATGCCGAAGCCGAACTCGTCGGCCGCATGCCCTACGCCAGCCTGCACGATGCCGACGAGGTGGCCGCGCATGCGCGTGAACTGTCGGGCGAGATCGGCGAGACCGTCGAGCCGGGGCTGCCGGCGCTGGTCGCCAAGGCGCGCCTGGGCGTGACCGATGGCCGCGACTGGACCTACCTGCGCAAGGGCGGCTCGCGGCTGCCCGTGCACCTGACGGTAACGGCCCTGGCCGATGGCAGCACCGAAGGCGGCTTCCTGGTGATTGCGCACGACCTGACCGAACGCCGGCGCGTGGACGAGTACATCCGGCACCTGGCCCAGCACGATGCGCTGACCGGCCTGCCCAACCGCACCGAACTGAACGCGCGCACGGAGACTGTACTGGCCGACGCGCGCCGCCATGGTCATCGCGTGGCGCTGCTGCTGCTGGACCTGGACCACTTCAAACACATCAACGAAACGCTGGGGCATCCGGTGGGCGACGACGTGCTGCGCACCATTGCCGACCGCATTCGCGGCGCGGTGCGCCCGCGCGATGTGGTGGCCCGCATGGGCGGCGATGAATTCGCCGTGGTGCTGGGCGGCTTGCGCCACGACAGCGAAGCCGAGCTGGCCGCGGCCAAGATCCTGGCGCGGGTATCGGAAGACCTGCAGATCGCGGGCCAGTCGCTGCGCGTGACGCCGTCGCTGGGCATGGCTGTCTATCCCGATGACGGCGATACGCTGACCAACCTGATGAAGTCGGCCGATTCGGCGATGTACGCTGCCAAGCAGGACGGCCGCGCGCAGTTGCGCCGCTTTGCCACCGAGATGGCGCAGGCATCGCTGGCCCGCTTCACCATCGAGGCGCTGCTGCGCCGCGCGCTGGCCGAGCAGGAATTCCGGCTGCGCTACCAGCCCATCGTCGATGTCGCCACGCTGGCCGTGGTGGGCGTGGAGGCCCTGATCGCGTGGGAAACGCCCGAACGTGGCCCGATGCGTCCCGCCGAGTTCATTCCCGTGGCCGAGCAGTGCGGCCTGATCGGCGCGCTGGGCGCTTGGACGCTGGCTACGGCCTGCCGCGAGATCCAGTCGCTGCGCCGCGAACTGGGCCTCGACATCGACGTGGCCGTCAATATCTCGCCACTGCAGCTGCGGCAGGCGAATTTTCCGGAAACCGTGGCGCAGTGCCTGCAGGCCGCCGACCTGCCGGCGGGCAGCCTGACGATCGAAGTCACCGAGGGCATCCTGGTGGATGGCGGCGAGAAGACGGTCGAGACGTTCCGCCGGGTGCGGCAGCTTGGCGTGGGGGTGTCGATCGACGACTTCGGTACCGGCTATTCGGGCCTGGGCTATCTGACGCGCCTGCCGATCAGCAAGCTGAAAATCGACAAATCGTTTGTCGATGATCTTGCCATGCCGGGGCACGACCGCGCCGTGGCCGCCGCGATCATCGCGCTGGGCCACCAGCTGCACCTGCAGGTGGTGGCGGAGGGTGTCGAATCGAAGGCGCAGTTCGATTTCCTGCGCGGCGAAGGCTGCGATGCGGTGCAGGGCTTCCTGTTCTGCCAGCCCGTGGGGCTCGATGCGCTGCGCCAGATTCTGCTGGGCGGCAAAGGGTTTGCCGACGCCGCGTGAACTTTCCGTGTCAGCGTCATCGCGGCCGCCGCGCCGCGCGTTCAATCGGCTCGCTTGCGGCCAAAAGCCCGGTCACCTCGGGGCATTGCGCGCCGCGAATTCGCCAATAATGCGCCAACAAGGTTTTCCATGGGCAAGGGGCGGGCACGGCAGGACCATCACAGCTCGCCAGCCATGAGGAGGGGTCGCCATGATGAGAAAGACGCTGGGCAGGATCGTTGCCATGGGTCGCGCACTGACACGCCGCATGCCGCGCCGCGCACGGCTTGAGCGCTTCGAGATGCAACGCATGGCACCGGCGGAGCGCCGGCATCTGTGGTTGTCGTTCGTGTGGTGCGTGGCGCTGCTGGGCTGACACGCCGGCAAACTGCGCAGCAGACCGCGGCCTGATTTCCGGCTTCCGGGCAGTACGGCACGCAGGAATGCTCACGCAGAAACGGGTACGCTTTGGCAAAAAAGAAACCCGGCGGGCGCCTGGGCGCGCGGCCGGGTTTCGTACGAGCGGGGGCGCTCAGGAATTCGTGGTGACAATGGCCGGCTCGCCGACCCCGGTGGGATTGTGCAGGCGGCGGTACAGGTCGTCGATGCGCGACCGGCTGCTCGCCAGTTCTTCGCGGCCCTGTTCGGTCAGCAGGTAGACACGCCCGATGCCGTCGCGCAGGACACTTTCGAGATAGCCTTCCATCTGCAGCGCGCGCAGCAGAGGTCGGACGGTGCCGATGTCCACCTGGAATCCGTATTCCATGAGCATTTCTGCAAGCATGGCCACGGTGGCGGGCACCTCCATGGCGAATTGCATGACGTAGACGCGGGCTAGCAAGCCGAGGAACTGTCGTTTCATGTGGCAGGCAACGCAAAACCAGGGGTGGCGGTTGACGCGAGAATGCAACGTGAACGAAGCTGCCCATCCCCTCGCACGCCTCGTAGCCTTACGATACGTGATTCTCGACAGCAGAAAAAAAAGAAGCCGCCAGGATTGCCTGGCGGCTTGTCGGGAATGCGTCGGAGGGGTCAATTAACTCTGGCGCAGGGCAGATTTTAATGGAACTGAATACGCGATGTCACGCGCTGTGGTAATGCCCCCTACGTCGGGGGGGTGACTTCGTAAGGCTTTCGAAAGCGATATTGCAGCAGAGATGCAACATACGCCGGTTTTGCCCCGTTTTTGGGCGTCAATTGACCGGTTTTTCGCCACCTCGTCGTACACGCACTCCGTGGCGCATGTCCGCTTCCAGCCAGCCATGGGCGTGGATTTGCGCTGAAATGACGGTCATGAACCCATGCCGAAATCGCGCCAGAACGATGCAAAGTGCCGCATTTGTCGCATTACCGCAACGGTTTGTCGCCTCTGAACCCAATCATTGCCTGAACTGAACTGATGAAGCCCGCCGACCTGTTTCGTCTCCTGCTGCTTTCCGCCATCTGGGGAGCCAGTTTCCTGTTTATCCGGATTGCAGCGCCTGTGCTCGGGCCGCTGCCGACCGCGTTCTTCCGTGTGCTGATTGGTGCCGTGACGCTGGCGGCGTGCCTGCCCATGCTTGGCCTGAAATGGGACATGCAAGGCAAGGGGCCTGCCGTGGTCATGCTGGGCATCATCAACTCCGGTATCCCGTTTGTGATGTATTCGATTGCTGCGCTGTGGTTGCCGGCCGGTTACTCGGCCATCTTCAACGCCATGACGCCGCTGATGGGCGTGGTCATCGGCTCGCTGTTCTTTGCCGAACGGCTAACGCGCGCCAAGGCGGCCGGGGTGCTGCTGGGCCTGGGTGGGGTGGCGGTGCTGACCCGCACCGGGCCGGTGGTCTTCTCGCACGATGTATTGCTGGGGGCGCTGGCGTGTCTGGTCGCCACATCGTGTTATGGCCTGGCGGGGTTTCTGACACGCCGCTGGATCACGGCGCGCGGCGGGCTCGACAGCCGGCTGGTGGCGGGCGGCAGCCTGGTCGGTGCCACGCTGTTCCTGTTGCCGTTCAGCGCGGCGGCGCTGATCCACGAAAACACGCTGCCTGCCGCCGGGGTTGGCGTCTGGGCGGGCATGCTGGGCCTGGGCATGTTCTGCACCGCCATTGCCTACGTGCTGTATTTCAGGCTGATCGCCGACCTTGGCCCCGTGCGGTCGCTGACCGTCACGTTCCTGATTCCGCCATTCGGCATCGTCTGGGGCTGGATGTTCCTGGGCGAGACGCTGTCGTGGGCGCACGCGGCCGGCATGTTGCTGATCGGTGCGGCGGTCTGGCTGGTGCTGCGACCTGCCACGCCGGCGCCTGCGCCGGCCGTGGCCCGGTCATGATGGGCAGAGAGCAGACAGGCCGCGATCAGCGGCGGTAGTAGCCGCGGTCGTCGCCGCGGTAATGGTCGTCACCGCGGTAATGGTCATCGCCACGATAGTGGTCGGGCCCGCGGCCATGGTCGTGCCACGCCTGATATTGGCGTCGGTCGTACCAGCGGCGGCCATCCCAGTAACGGTCGTTATGCCAGCCGATCACCACGGCGGGCGCCGGAGCTACGACTACGGGCGGGGCCGGACGATATACCACCGGCGGCGGGGGCGGCGGCGCCACGTAGACGGGCTGGGGCTGGACATAGACCGGGGCCGGGGCAACCACAACCGGGGCCGGCGCAATGGGCACGCCAAGGTTCACGTCGACATCGACGCGCGCCATGGCAGCGGTGGAAGTGGTCAGCGCGGCGGCGCCGGCAACGAGAAGGGAGAGGTACAGGGGGCGCTTTTTCATCGTAATCACCAGTGGGTGAGGTGCTATGGCTCCACTCTACCCATCTGGCGTATTACCGATTGCACGCCTTTGTAACGACACTTGGTGTTTGTGTAAGAAACGTCCGCGCTACTTCCGGATGATGCCGGTGGCGTTTTCGACATCCGACTCCTGGCAGGCCGGGCACAGTCCATAGAGCACCAGCATGTGCTCGCGCAGGACAAAGTCGTTCTGCGCGGCTACCTGCTTCTGCCGCTGTTCGATGCCTTCGTCGCTGAACTCCTCCACCAGGCCGCAACTGATGCAGATCAGGTGGTCGTGATGGCCGCCCTCGTTGAGTTCGAATACGGCATGGTCCGATTCGAAGCTGTGGCGCAGCAGGATATTGGCCTGCACCAGCTGGTTCAGCACGCGATAGACGGTGGACAGTCCCGCATCGACATCGAGGTCGAGCAGGATCCTGTAGACGTCTTCCGCGCTCAGATGGCGACGATCGCTGTTGCGGAACGCTTCCAGCACGTGCATGCGCGGCGACGTGGCTTTCAGGCCTGCGCGCTTGAGAGGTACGGCTTCGGAGTTGACGGTGGAAGTAGTCATGCGGCGGCTCGCGCCCAAAAGGGGCGCACGGTTAGGACTCCAGGTGGTGAACCGGCGGCGGAAAGCGGTACCGGCGCCATTGGCCGGCCAACCTTCCGCCGGATCGTAGCGGAAGCAGGCGGGAAGCGTCGGATCGATCACGTTGTGTCGCTCCGGACGGCGCGCTGTGCCTGCGTGGCGCGCGGAATAAAAAGGTGGCCTGGCTTGCTTCAGGATGACGCGATCGGGAAAACGGGGTCTGGATGTTTTCCCGATCTTCCTGGAGCTGGCTACTACCAAACGCTCCGTGTGTCGGAGCGGTCCCCACAAAAGACGGTATCGGGCGCCGTATCGATCAGCATCGCTACCACGCCCAGCAATCTGTTCCTGCTGTTCCTGCTGTGCCTGTCCGGTTTCGGCAGTGCCGTGCGTCAGACAGTGGTTGGATAGTAAATGGGAATCGATCTCATTTCAAGGAATATTTTTGTCCCTGCCCGCGAAAGAGGTTTCGACATGAAGACCGAACAGGCATTGGCGGCCATCCGCCAGCAGATCGACGCACGCGACTGGCCCGGCATTGGCCGCGATCTTGACGCCTACGGCTGCGCGGCGATCCGCGCGCTGATTTCGCCCGCGATGTGCGACGCATTGGCCGCGCTCTATCCGCAGGACGCGCTGTACCGCTCGCGCATCGATATGCGCCGGCATGGCTTTGGCCGTGGCGAGTACAAGTATTTCGCCTATCCCTTGCCCGATGTCGTTGCAGCGCTGCGCACCGCGCTCTATCCGCACCTGGCGCCGATTGCCAACCGCTGGAACGCGACGATGGGCATCGACGCCGATTACCCGGCCGCGCACGCCGACTATCTGGCCCGTTGCCATCGCGCCGGCCAGTCGCGTCCGACGCCGCTGCTGCTGCAGTACGAGGCCGGCGACTACAACTGCCTGCACCAGGACCTGTATGGCGAACACGTGTTTCCGCTGCAGGTGGCGATTCTGCTATCTGAACCCGGCAAGGACTTTACCGGCGGCGAATTCGTGATGACCGAGCAGCGGCCGCGCATGCAGTCGCGGGCCGAAGTGGTGTCGCTGGGCAAGGGCGATGCCGTGGTGTTTGCCGTGAGCCAGCGGCCGGTGCAGGGCACGCGAGGCAGTTACCGGGTGAACCTGCGCCATGGCGTGAGCCGCCTGCACGGCGGCCATCGGCAGACCCTGGGGATCATCTTCCACGACGCCGCCTGACCGCGGCGTACCTGCTACGCGGTCACCCGCACACCTGGCGCGCCCGCGTGCATCGCGCCCACCACCGCAGCGTGTCCGAATCCCTCCTTGCGGAAGATGCCCATCACCGCGTCGACTGCATCGGGCGCGCACGCCACCAGCAAGCCGCCACTGGTCTGCGGGTCGGTCAGCAGCGCCTGCTGGACGTGCGTGACGCCGGTATCCAGCGTGACGTCATGGCCGTAGCTGGCCCAGTTGCGCCGCGACGCCCCTGTGACCGCGCCCCCTTCCGCCAGCGCGGCCACGCCAGGCAGCAGCGGCACGCGCGCCATGTCGATGGTGGCGCCCAGCCCGCTGCCACGGCACACCTCCAGCAGATGGCCGAGCAGGCCGAAGCCGGTCACGTCGGTGATGGCGTGGACGCCGTCCAGTTCGCCCAGCGCCTTGCCGGGGGTGTTGAGCTGCGTGGTGCTGGCGATCATCTGCCGATAGCCGTAGTCGTCGAGCAGTTCCTTCTTGATCGCGGCCGAGTACACGCCGACGCCCAGCGGCTTGCCCAGCACCAGCACGTCACCGGCCAGCGCGTCGCGATTGCGGCGGATGCGGTCGGGATGCACCAGGCCCATCACCACCAGTCCGTAGATCGGTTCCACGGAATCGATCGAATGGCCGCCGGCAATCGGGATACCCGCTTCGGCGCAGATCGATTCGCCGCCTTCCAGGATCTTGCCGATGGTCTCCGGCGACAGCTTGTCGACAGGCATGCCCACCAGCGCCAGCGCCATGATCGGCGTGCCGCCCATGGCGTAGACGTCCGAAATGGCATTGGTGGCCGCGATGCGCCCGAAGTCGTATGGGTCGTCGACCACGGGCATGAAGAAGTCCGTGGTGGCAACCAGCGCCTGCGTGTCGTTGAGCCGGTACACCGCTGCGTCGTCGCTGGTCTCGATGCCGACCAGCAGCCCCGGTGGCGCCGGAAAATGCCGGGTGTTGCGCAGGATGTCGCCGAGCACGCCCGGGGCGATCTTGCACCCGCACCCGCCGCCGTGCGCCAGCGACGTCAGGCGGACTTCGCCACCGTTGTGTTCGATCGATGCCGTCATCACGCCACCCTCCGCGACGCGATGCGATAGCCGAATGCCGCCGGGTCCAGGCTGTCCAGCGTACCCGTCGCGGTCTTCGCCTGCGGGTACATCAGGAACGGCACGGGCGCCAGGCCGCTGCCGGGCAGGCGCACGTCGTGACCATGGTTGTAGGCCACCCAGTTGCCTTCCCAGGCGCCGAACAGCATGGCGCGGGCGGCCCGGACCTTGCCGTCCGTCATCGGCAGGCCACCCGGCACTTCTTCGAGCGCGACCTTGCGGACATCGCCCGGATCGGCAGGAATCCATCCATAGCCGGCGGCGTAGAATTCGGCGCGGCAATGCTGGGCCCTGGAGATATCGCCCGCCTTGCCCAGCGCGCGGAAACCGCGTTGCGAATCGTCGACGCGGATGCCATACGCATCGCGCGCCGGGATTCCGGCCGCGCGGGACAGTGCCACGAACAGGCCGTTGATGTCCGCGCACTTGCCGTTCATGACGCCGCCGGTCTTCAGCATCGTCACCACGTCGCCAGTGCCGCAGCCGCGCACGCTGGCATCGCGGCATGTATGGTCGACCACCCACTGGTAGATGGCCTGCGCACGGCTCACGTCATCGGTCAGCCCCGCGGTAATGGCCAGCGCGGTCTCGCGCACGATGCCATCGGTGGGCATCAGCTGCGTGGGCCGCCGGTATTCGGCCAGCGTGGCGGCCGATTCCGCCGATCGTGCCGCGCCGCGCGACGGCGCCGCGCCAAGATCGATATCGCGGTCGCGCAGCGCCACGGTGCTGGTGACCCGTGCCGACAGCGGCGCGCCGTGCGTGGCGGTGGGCCAGTCGATGACCAGCATGTCCACACCGTAGCGCCCTGCGCGTGCTGCACGGGCCCGCGCACCGGGTGCGATCCATTCGCTCGTTACGGTGCGCTGGTAGTCGCCCAGCTGCGTGGCCGTGACGGGCAGCCAGACCGTGGCGGGGGCCGATGCCGCGGGCAAGTGCACTTCGGTGGTCAGTTCGTAGACGCGCCAGCCGGCGCTGGATGGATAGGGATCGGAGGGGGCGGCGGGGGTGGCGGAGTGCGCCGGGCCGAACCCTGCGCCAATCGAAACCGGTACTGCGGCACCCAGCCGCAGGAATGCGCGTCTGTCCATGATGATTCCTCTGGATGAGAAGTTCGAGACTCGAAACATGCCCAACCGCTGCTTATGCATGGTAGGTCATGCGCATGGCAACAGGGAAATCGAAGGGAGATGGCGGAAAGCAGCAGGAGTCGAACCTACCTGGGAACGTCTGGCGCCCCCAACCGGGTTTGAAGCCCGGCCGCATCACCGGATACGGATGCCTTCCCTTGCGCGGTCTATGACGGCGCTGGCCGGGCAGGCGTGGCCAGTGGTCGCCATTCACTATCGGGGCGTAGCATGCGCGCATTGCCCACGCGGCGAGTGTATCCCGCGCGGTCGAAGAACTCCAGAATCTGGATCGTGCGTTTGCGCCCCAGCCCCACGGCATCGCGAAACGCGATGACTTCCACATGCCCCTGCGCGGCGGCCATGGTGCCGAACAGCTGCGCCAGTGTTTCGATGTTGGCTTCGGCATAGAACAGGTCGCGTACCACTTGGTGCAACGTGCCCTGGCGTGCCAGCTTGCGCAGCACCTGGCGAACCTGTTCCTCGGGGGCGTGCAGTGCCACTGCGTGCTCGCGCACCCAGGGGGGATCGAAGCCGCCGGCCGCCACGCGCGGCAGCAGTTGCGCGGTCAACGCCTGTTCTGCATCGGTGAAGTTGATGGCATGGCCCGGTAGCCGCAGCCAGCCACCGTGGCGTTCCACGACCTGCTGCTGCAGGAGCGTGTCGAGCAGGGCGGACCACAGCGCATCGGGGATAGGCGCGCCGGCAAATGCCACGCGGCGCAGCGATCCGGCGCCCAGGCCGGGCTCGTCGGGCATGCGCGCATGAAAGGCCGTCAGCGTATCGAGAACGCCGGTACGCAACGCGTCGAGATAGCGCGACAGGATCAGCGTCTCGCCGATGCGCAGCACATCGGCCGGCAGCGCCAACGTGCCGGCCGGCAGGCCGGTCAGGCGCACCAGCCGGTCCTCGGCCACGCCGTGCGGCGCGCTGTCCAGCAGCGGCTGGATGCCGCCGCCATCCAGCATCCGTTCCACGGCCTGCAGCCAGCCAAGACGTCCGGGCACGCGCCGGTGCCGTTCGGGGGCCACGTTGTCCAGCACCACGCCCCCGCCCACCGTCTGCGTGGCCTGCGGGTTGCGCAGGATAAAGCGGTCGCCGGCCACCGCGCAGACTGGTACGCCGAACACGAGCTGGGCCAGCGCGGTGCCGCCCGGCTCCAGCGTCTCGCAATCGAGCAACACGGCATTCGCCATGCGATGCGCGGCACCCAGGTGCACGTGCAGCGGCGACCAATGGCCGATCCGCAGGCCGGCGCCCGGATGCAGCGTCAGCCGGACATCGATGCGCGTGACCGGCGCCATCAGCGCGGGATCGACAATCCAGTCGCCGCGATGGATATCGGCCTTGTCGACGCCGGCCAGGTTCAGCGCGCAGCGCTGGCCCGCCACGCCGGCTTCGGCCGGCCGGTTCTGCGCGTGGATGCTGCGCACGCGTGCGGGCAGGCCCGAGGGCGCCACCTGCATCACGTCGCCCACGGCCACGCGGCCTCCGAACACGGTGCCGGTGACGACGGTGCCATGGCCACCCAGCGTGAACACGCGGTCCACCGCCAGCCGGAACAGGCCGCCGGCGCCGTGTGCGGGCGTATGCCGGGCGGTGTCCTGCAGCCACGTACGAAGCGCCGCCACGCCCGGATCGGCATCGTCGGTGGCGTTGAGCGCGAACACGTCTGCCCCTTCGTAGGGGGTGCCGGACAGCAGCGCCTCGATCTCGCCGCGCACGCTGGCAAGTTGCGTGGCGTCGGCGCGGTCGGCCTTGGTCAGCGCCACCACGGCGCGCGGCACGCCCAGGCGCTCGACGATGGTCAGGTGCTCGCGCGTCTGCGGCATGACACCGTCGTCGGCGGCCACCACCAGCAATGCCAGGTCGATGCCGCTGGCCCCGGCAGCCATCGTATGAATCAGCCGTTCGTGACCGGGCACGTCGATATAGCCCAGCACATCGCCATCGGGCAGCGGCGTGTAGGCATACCCCAGCTCGATGGAGATGCCGCGCGCCTTCTCTTCCTTGAGCCGGTCGGTGTCCACGCCGGTCAGCGCGCGCACCAGCGTGGTCTTGCCGTGGTCGATATGTCCGGCTGTGCCGACGATCATGAGCGCATCGCCTCCGCCAGCAAGGGCCACTGGGCCGCGAATGCGGCTTCGTCGCCGGCTTCCAGGCAACGCAGGTCCAGCCACAATGCGTCCTCGCTGACGCGGCCGATCACGGGGCACGGCAGCGCGCGCAGGGCGGCTTCCAGTTGCTGCAGGCGCCGGCCGGTACGCTTGCCGGCGTCGCGCGGGCCGATCACCAGTCCGAAGCTGTTCAGTTGCCCGCCGGGCATCGCGCCACTGCCGATCTGGCTGACCATCGGCACGGCGGCCACCTGCCAGCTATCGCCAAGCGGTGCCTGAAGCACGGGCAGCAGCCGTTCGGCCAGCGCGGCCATGTCGCCGGCAGGCCGCGTCAGCAGGCGCAGCGTGGGCAGGGACTGCGCCAGCGTGTCCGGATCGCGATACAGCCGCAACACCGGCTCCAGCGCGGCCAGCGTCAGCTTGCCCACGCGCAGCGCACGCTTGAGCGGGTTCTTCTTGATCCTGGCGATCAGGTCGGCGCGTCCCACGATCAGGCCGGCCTGCGGGCCGCCCAGCAGCTTGTCGCCGCTGAACGTGACCAGGTCCGCGCCCGCGGCGATGGTCTCGCGCACCGTGGTCTCGCGCGGCAGGCCCCATTGCGTGAGGTCGCTCAGCGTGCCGCTGCCCAGGTCCACCACCACCGGCAGGCCCAGCGGCTGCGCGATCCGCGCCACTTCGGCCACCTCCACGCTGCGCGTGAAGCCGGTGATCTCGTAGTTGCTGCAATGCACCTTCATCAGCAGCGCCGTGCGTGCGCCGATGGCGTTGACGTAGTCGTGAGGATGCGTGCGATTGGTCGTCCCGATCTCCACCAGCTTGGCGCCGGCACGCTGCATGACATCGGGGATACGGAACGCGCCGCCGATTTCCACGAGTTCGCCGCGCGAGACCACCACTTCGCGCCGCTGCGCCAGCGTGTTGAGCATCAGCAGTACTGCCGCCGCGTTGTTGTTGACCACCGTGGCGGCCTGCGCGCCGGTCAGTTCGCACAGCAGGTCGTCGACCAGGTCGTCGCGGTCGCCACGGCCGCCGGTATCCAGATCGAATTCGAGATTGGCCGGCGTGGTCATGGCCCGCACCACGGCCTGCACTGCGCTGTCGGGCAGCAGCGCGCGGCCCAGGTTGGTATGCAAGACCGTGCCGGTCAGGTTGAAGACGGCGCGCAGGCGTGGCTGGGCGTCGCGCGCCAGTTGCGTTGCCAGCGCCGTGCATAGGGCGTCGTCGCCAATGGCCTGGCGCGTAAGCTGGCCGGCCACGGCCTCGGTGCGCAGCGTGTCGAGCAGGCGGCGCAGGGCGCTGGTGGCTGGCACGCGGCCGTAGCGGTCCAGCAAGGGCTGCAGGCCAGGCAGCCGGAGCACGCGGTCGACCGAAGGAATATCTGCGGGGCGGGCGGGCATCGACACGCTGTCGTTCATCCGCGGACCTCCGCCACCTCCACGCCGCCGTCGCCGTCGCCGTCGTCGTCGTCGGCCAGCCAAAGCAGCGGGTTGCCGTTGGCACGGCCGTAGCCGGCCTCGCCCATCATCACGTCGAGCGCCAGCGAGCCCAGGTCGTCGGCCAGTGGCTCGACCATCGGGTCTTTTTCCATGTAGGCGATCTTGCGATAGTGGTGGCACTGGTCGCAGGTCTCGGCCTTGAGGGCGTCACCCTGGCCTTCCACGGTGTAGTAGCTGATGCCCTCGGTGGTTTCGCAATGACTGCACTTGACGCGCACCATGTGCCATTCGGTGGCACACAGGCCGCAATGCAGGTAGCGCAGCCCCTGGTAGCGCCCACCAATGCGCACGATGCTCGCCACCGGCGGCGTGCCGCAGACCGGGCAGACCGTGTGGACGTCCAGCATTGGCAAGTCCTTCTCGTGCAGCTGGCTCGCCAGTACGGTGCGATCCAGCTGCAGCGCGGCCATCAGCAGCGGCGCGGTGGCGGTGTCGATGGGGGTGTCACTGGCATGGCCCAGTCCCAGCAGCGCCTGCATGGCATTGGCCAGCGCGCCGGAAGGCATCGCTCGCAAGGCGGCCAGCGGGGTCGCAAGTTCGGGCGTGGTGGCGGCCAGCCGGGCGAACAGTGCGGTGGCGGCCCGTGGAGCGCCGGCATCCTGTGCGGGCAGCAGCGGCATGCAGTGCTCGCCCGCGCGGGCGATGGCTTCGGGCGAAAGTGGTGCGATGTCGAGAGACTGGGCCACCACATGCTGCGCTTCGGCCACGGCGGCCATCAGCAGCAGGTAGGGTCCGATCGGGTTGCCGGGCGCCAGCTGGCGCAGCCGTTGCGCCCGCGCGGCGAATACTTCCGCGCGGTCGGGCAGACGCACACGCGCGATGGCGATGTGGTCGATCGATTCGATTTCCGCCGGCTCCAGAATGCGCTGCACCATCAGTCGTCATCCCCTGGCAGTCCGGCTTGTCTGGCGTATCGGCTTACGCCACCGGCCCGCTATTTGTCGCCCGGCCGGAAATTCTCCCGGAACCAGGCGCGATGATGTTTCCACGCCCAGCCAGGCGTGACCGTTCCGCGCGTCATGGCCTGCACGGAACCCTTGACCCATACGGCTGCATAGATGTGGACAATGATGCCGCAAATCAGCGCGAAGGCGCAAACGGCATGCACCACCGACGCCACCCGCAGGGCCCAGATCGGGAAGAAGGCCGAGAAATAGGTACGCCAGATGACGATGCCGCTCAGCAGCAGCAGCACCAGGCAGGCCACCATCAGGAAGAACAGCAGCTTCTGGCCCGCGTTGTAGCGGCCCACGTCGGGCAGGTTTTCCTCGTGGTTGGTCAGCACCTCGCGCCCGTGGCGCAGCCATTCGCGGTCGCTCCGGGTCATCAGGTTGTGATGCCAGAACTTCACCGCCAGGATCAGGAAGGCCACGAACATCACCACGCCCAGGAACGGGTGCAGGATGCGTGTCCAGGTGCCGCCGCCGAACAGCGCGCTCATCCAGAACATCGACGGATGAAACAGTGCCAGGCCGGACAGCGCCAGCAGCACGAACGTCAGGGCAACGATCCAGTGGTTGGTGCGTTCGCCCGCGCTGTAGCGGCGGATGGTTGCCTCGCGGCGCTTATCGATTCTCATCGCGGACCTCCTCGGGTGGCACCACTTCGTCCGGCGTGCCGCGCGGCCTGGGATTGTCGTGGTCCCAGCGCACGATCTCGTCCTCGGCGGCCGCCTCGTCCTCGGGGCCGGTCTCGTTCGGGCCCACGCGGATGTAGTGGAAGAATCCGGCCAGCGCGGCGATGGCCATCCCGGCTACCGCCAGCGGCTTGGCAAGGCCCTTCCACAGGCTGACCAGCGGGCTGATATGCGGATCGTCCGGCAGCCCGTGGTACAGGCTCGGATGGTCGGCATGGTGCAGCACATACATCACGTGGGTGCCCGACACGCCGGCCGGGTTGTACAGGCCAGCCTTCTCGAAGCCGCGCGACTTCAGGTCGACGATGCGTTCCTCGGCATGATTGATCATGTCGGTCTTGGTGCCGAACACGATGGCGCCAGTGGGGCAGGTCTTCACACAGGCCGGCTCCTGGCCCACGGCCACGCGATCCGAGCACAAGGTGCATTTGTAGGCCTTGTGGTCCTGCTTGGAGATACGGGGGATGTTGAACGGGCAACCGGTGATGCAATAGCCGCAGCCGATGCAGTTTTCCTCGTGGAAGTCGACGATGCCGTTCGCGTACTGCACGATGGCGCCCGGCGACGGGCAGGCCTTCAGGCAGCCGGGGTCCTCGCAGTGCATGCAGCCGTCCTTGCGGATCAGCCATTCGAGGTTGCCGTTGGGGTTCTCGTATTCGGAAAACCGCATCAGCGTCCACGTATGCTCGTCCAGGTCGGCCGGATTGTCGTAGACGCCCACGTTGGTACCCACATCGCCGCGCAGGTCGTTCCACTCCATGCAGGCGGCCTGGCACGCCTTGCAGCCGATGCACTTGGTGGTATCGATCAGCTTTGCCACGCTGCCGGTCACCGGCTCGCGCACGCTGGGCGAGGGCGTGGTGGTGGCCGACCGGCGCACGATATCCAGAGACTGTAGTGCCATGTCGGTCTCCTATGCCCGTTCGACCTTGACCATGAACGACTTGAACTCGGGCGTCTGGGTGTTGCCGTCGCCCACGAATGGCGTCAGCGTATTGACCAGGAAACCCGGCTTGGTCAGCCCGGTGAAGCCCCAGTGCAGCGGTATGCCCACCATGTGCACGGTCTTGCCGTCGATCCTGAACGGCTTGATCCGCTTGGTCACCAGCGCCACGGCGCGGATGTAGCCGCGCGTGGACGTCACCTTGACGCGGTCGCCGGCCTTGACGCCCACCTCCTTCGCCAGTTCCTCGCCGATCTCGACGAACTGTTCCGGCTGCAGGATGGCGTTGATGCGCGCGTGCTTGGTCCAGTAGTGGAAGTGCTCGGTCAGGCGGTACGTGGTGGCGATGACCGGATAGGCGTCGGGCTTGCCGAACTGCGACCAGTCGTCCTTGAAGACACGCGCCGCCGGGTTGCTGATGACCTTCGAGTCCTTGCCGTTGAGCGGGTTGTAGCCCAGCGGGTTCTCGAACGGCTCGTAGTGCTCTGGGAACGGCCCCTCCACCATGTTCTGCCGCGCAAAAAACCGCGCCACGCCTTCGGCTTGCATGATGAACGGGCCCATGCCGTTGGCCGGGTCTTCGTCGAGCTTGAAGTCGGGCGTGTCGAAGCCGGTCCAGCTCTTGCCGTTCCAGGCAACCAGCTTGCGGGCCGGATTGAACGGCTTGCCGCTCACGTCGCACGACGCGCGGTTGTACAGCACGCGGCGGTTGGCCGGCCAGGCCCACGACCAGTTCAGGTGCTGGCCGATACCGGTGGGGTCGCTGTTGTCGCGCTTTGCCATCTGGTTGCCGGCCTGCGTCCACGACCCGCAATAGATCCAGCAGCCGCTCATGGTGCTGCCGTCGGCCTGCAGTTCGCCAAAGCTGTTCAGCTGCTCGCCGGCCTTGCGCACCACCTTGGTCGGGTCCTTCGGGTCCATCAGGTCGGTCAGCGCCTTGCCCGAGTACTCCTTGGCAAGCTCTTCGGGCGATGGCGAATGCGGCACGGCATAGGGCCACCACAGGTTGACGATCGGATCGGGATACTTGCCGCCGTCTTTCTGGTACATGGCGCGGATGCGCAGCCACAGGGCCGACATGATCTCGATGTCGCTGCGCGCCTCGCCCGGCGGATCGGCGCCCTGCCAGTGCCATTGCAGCCAGCGCGACGAATTGACCAGCGCGCCGTTTTCCTCGGCAAAGCAGGTGGTGGGCAGGCGGAACACCTCGGTCTGGATCGACTTCGAATCGACGTTGTTCGACTCGCCCACGTTGCGCCAGAACTCCGAGGTCTCGGTAGCCAGCGGGTCCATCACCACCATGAACTTGAGCTGGCTCAGGCCCTTGAGCAGCTTGGCCTTGTTGGGCGCCGCCGCCAGCGGGTTGAAGCCCTGCAGGATGTAGCCGTTGATACGCCCGGCGTTCATCATCTCGAACACCTGCAGCATGTCGTACGGCTTGTCGAGCTTGGGCAGGTAGTCGAATGCCCAGTTGTTGTCCTTGGTGGCGGCTGGTCCCCACCAGGCCTTCATCAGGCTCACGTGGAACTTGCCGTAGTTCTGCCAGTAGCTCAGCTGGTTGGGCCGCAGCGGCTTGAACGAGCGGGCCTCGATGTACTTGTCGTAGTCCACCTCGGGGTCGGATGGCAGCGTCAGGTAGCCCGGCAGCAGGTTCGTCATCAGGCCCAGGTCGGTCAGGCCCTGGATGTTCGAGTGCCCGCGCAGCGCGTTCATGCCGCCGCCGGCGATGCCGATATTGCCCAGCAGCAGCTGCACCATGGCCCCGGTGCGGATCATCTGCGAGCCGATCGAGTGCTGCGTCCAGCCCAGTGCGTACATGATCGTCATGGCGCGGTCGGGCGTGGCCGTCGAGGCCATCATCTCGCAGACCTTCAGGAACCTGTCCTGGGGCGTGCCGCAGACGCGCTCCACCATCTCGGGCGTATAGCGCGCGTAGTGGGCCTTCAGCAGGTTGTAGACGCAGCGCGGGTGGGCCAGCGTGGGGTCGGTCTTCACGAAGCCGTCGGCGCCCATCTCCCAGTCCCAGGTCTCCTTGAGGTAGTGGCGCTTCTCGGCGTCATAGCCCGAGAAGATGCCGTCCTTGAACTGGTAGTCCTCGCGGACGATGAACGACATGTCCGTGTAGTTCTTCACGTACTCGTGCTGGATCTTGTCGTTCTCCAGCAGCCAGCGGATCACGCCGCCCAGGAACACGATATCCGTGCCCGTGCGGATCTGCACGTAGTAGTCCGCCACCGATGCCGAGCGCGTGAAGCGCGGGTCCACCACGATCAGCCGCGCCTTGTTGTGCGCCTTGGCCTCGGTGACCCACTTGAATCCGCACGGGTGTGCCTCGGCGGCATTGCCGCCCATGATCAGGACAACGTCCGCGTTCTTGATGTCGACCCAATGGTTCGTCATCGCTCCACGGCCAAACGTCGGGGCAAGACCTGCCACCGTCGGGCCGTGTCAGACACGCGCCTGGTTGTCGAATCCCAGCATGCCAAGACTGCGGACAGTCTTGTGCGTGATATAGCCCACCTCGTTGCTGCTCGCTGACGCGGCCAGCATCGCGGTACTGAGCCAGCGGTTGACCGTGGCGCCCTGCTCGTTCTTCTCGATGAAGTTGGCGTCGCGATCCTGCTTCATCAGCCTGGCGATGCGGTCCAGCGCGTCGTCCCACGTCATGCGCTGCCACTTGTCCGAGCCCGGCGCGCGGTACTCGGGGTACTGCAGGCGGTTGGGGCTGTGGATGAAGTCGATCAGGCTGGCGCCCTTGGGGCACAGCGTGCCGCGATTCACCGGGTGATCGGGGTCGCCTTCGATATGGATGATGCTGGCCTTTGCGTTCTTGGCGTTGTCGCCAAGGCTGTACATCAGCAGGCCACACGCCACCGAGCAGTAGGGACATGTATTGCGGGTCTCGGTGGTGCGCGCCAGCTTGTAGGCCCGCACCTCCGCCAGCGCCACGTCGGGCGTGAACCCGATCAGCGCCAGGCTCGATCCCGCCAGCGACGCTCCCGTGAACTTCAGGAACTGTCGGCGGTTCATCGTAACCATGGGTACACCTCCTGAGACCGGACCGCCGTCCGGTCATGCATGGACTTTCTGCGAGGACAAGGACGAGTATAGGCAGTAGTGGCGTTTTCGCTATGTGCGGTGCGGCTTTGTGGTGGGGGAGGCTGCCAGTTTCCCCAGATGGGGCGCGGGAAGCCGGATTCACGACGGCATCGGCTGCCAACGGGCGTTTGAAGCGGGGAAGGGGGAGGTTCGCCGGCCGGAGGACCGGTATACGGCATGAAGGGGATGGTCAAGTACTGGTGCGCTGCACAACTTCCGGTCGGCCGCGCCCGGGGGCGGATCGCGCCCGTTGCCGCAGCTGGCGGTTTCAGGACTGGCTGCAGGACTCAGGCCTTCAGGCCTCAGGAAGTCAGGGCTGCCAGTCCCCGAGCCAGGTTGTCCCGGGCTGCGGCTTCCCACCGGGCGCCAACGTCCGAGTGGTAGAGCCGGGGCCGCGTCAGAAACGACGCGTAGACGGCCGCCCGGCCCTTGCGCCATGCCGCTTCGGGGTCTTCGGACTTCGCCAGCAACGGCGCGTATTCGGATCGCACTGCCGCCGCGTGACGGTCGAATGCGGCCGTATCGACCGACAGCCGATACAGGTCCAGGTCCAGCACGATCGTTGCCGCTTGCGTCGATGGCGCGTGATCGACGGTGTCGAGAATGATCGACGCCGCGTCGTCGGCCAACTGTCGGCCCCTATTGTCGTCCAGCCAGCCCGCCCGGAACATGTGGTCGCGCATCAGCAGGGCCGACGCCTTTTCATTCATGCCCTTGTCCAGTCCTGGCACGTAGACGGCATCGTGCCAAAACACGGCCAGCTGCTGGGACGGGGACAATACGACCCCTTGCGCATCGGCTACCGCGAGCATTTCCTCGATATGCGCCCAGTCGTGATAGTGCCGATGCGGCTGCGCGTAGTGCGGGCGGGCGGCATCCCGGGCGTGGTCCAGCAGGGTAGGGCGGCTCGTCATGCGGGCTTTCCTTCGGTATTCAACGTGAGGGTCCGACGATACAGGTTTCGGCCAAGGCCGGTGCAGGCACCGCAGGTTCGGCCCAGGCCAGTCCGGCCGGGTCATCGACGGGGGCGTTGCGCATCTGCAACCGGGCCCATTGCCGCCTTGCCCACCCCGTATCCGGCAAGCAGCAGCGATTCTGACATTTCAGCCGGTACTGCCGCATAGGCGCGCCCGTTGCGGGTCGATGTATTTGTTGTGTATCCACTCTGTATGACAGATATTACAAATTTGTCATGTGTCAATGCCCCCGTGGGGGGTTATCCGGCATTGGGCGCGTCATACACACTCCACGCCGCCTGGCAATGAGTCAAAAGCCGTGCCAGTTCTGCGCGTGTCGGTAGCGGGGCCAGGGGTCGGATTCCCGGGCACGCGCAATGCAAAAACCAACCATAGAAGAGACAACAGGGATGAAATCGAGGCTTCTTTTGACGGGTCTGGCCGCTGTCGCGCTGACGGCATGCGGTGGTGGTGGTGGTGGTGGCGACAATGCGGCTACGCCGAGTGCAACACCCCAGGCGATCAACGCAAACATCAGCGGCACCGCTGCGGTAGGTGCCGCGCTGCCGCTGGTCAAGGTGACGGCTACCTGTGCCCAGGGCTCCGGCAGCGCCACCACGGCCGCGGACGGCACCTTCAAGATTGCCATCCCCAACGCCATCCGGCCGTGCGTGCTGTCGACCGTGGCACCGGACGGCGTGACGCTGCACTCGCTGGTGACGGCCGGCAATGCGCCCGATATCGTGGCCAATATCACGCCGCTGACCGAGCTGATTGCGGCCGCGCTGGCCCAGGGCAGCACCGCCCAGTTCGCCACGTTCGACGCGGCTTCCCAGGCGCGCCTGACCGAGGCCAACCTGGCGACGGCGCTGGCCCTCGTCAAGCAGCTGCTTGGCGGCAGCATCGATCTGGGCAGCTTCAATCCGATCAGGGATCCGCTGGTTGCCGCAACCAGCGGCCAGGCCGGCAACGCACTTGACCAGCTGCTGGACCAGCTGGCGGCCCGTCTGGCTGCGGCCCGCACCTCGGTTGGCGACCTGTCCGGCGCCGTGGGGAAAAACGAAGGCGTGGCAGCCAGGCTGCAGCCGGGCACCGAAGCCTGCAACGTCATGAAGACCGCCAGCGAGTTTTTCGTGGCCGGCCAGGGTGGCTTCAGCCGCGTGCGCTATGACACGGCCACGGCGCAGCTGAGCACGCTGGACAGCCAGGGCAATGTCACGGCCAGGTCGCCGTTCATGCCCTACCAGGGCGAGGCTTGCCGCTACATTGCCACCGGCAACGGTGTGGTCAATGACGTGATGGTGTCGCGTTCGGGCCTGGCGCTGGTGCGCAACCTGTCCACGTGGAAGCTGCCGGCGTTGATGGTGCCGGCGCAGCAGCTGCCGATGTCGGATCTGGCCGGTGACTGGAACGCCGTGGGCTACGAGCGCGCCGCGCCGGGCCAGGCCTTCTACCCGAGCCGCAGCACGTTCACGATCAACGCGTCCGGGCAATTCACCGCAGGTGCCGACTGCGCGGGCACGAACACGATCTGCTCGACCTGGCCGCAAGGCAAGGTGCCGACGCTGACCCAGAACCCGCATGGCGACTACACGCTGACGAACGCGAATGGCTCGTCCGCCGTGGCTGCCTTCAAGGACATCGATGGTGTCGTGGTGGCCGTCGTATCCAACGAAAACAGCCTGACCATCGCCACCAAGCAGGTGCAGCGTGATCTGCCGACGGTGGGTAGCGTCAATTCGTACTGGGACGTGGTGGTTTTCCAGAACCTGAGCGCCACGATGTCCGAGGAAACGACGCAGATCCAGAGCGTGGATACTACGGCGAGCACCTATACGCGCCGGCGACTCAGCGATAGCCGCGTTGACACCTGGGCGCAAAATTCGCCGAGCAATGGCCTGCGCTATCGTGCGGGCGACGCTTCGTCCCGCAAGGGCATCGCGCTGACGCTCGGTACGACCGGCGTGGGTGCGATGATCAGCCTCGACAGCAATTCGCTGTTCTACGACATCTCCGTGAACCGCCCGCAGTAACGACGGCCGGGCGGCATCCAGCCGCCCCGTCTCATCGACATGAAAAAAACCCGCCTCGGCGGGTTTTTTCCTTTCGGGGGGCGCTGTTCGGCGTTGTCAGGCCTTCCCGGCCGGCGCCACGCTGGCGCCCTCGATGCCGTGCCGTTGCAGCGCCTGGGCCACGAAGCCCGATGCCTTCATCTCTTCGATGAACCCGCTCAGCCAGGCCTGCGCCGCCGTGCGGCCCTTGGGCACGCCCATGGCCTGTTCGATCACCATGAAGCGGCCCGGCAGCAGCCGCACGCCGCGCACACGCTTCGCATCGGCTTCGAGCTGCTGGCGCACGCCCGCCGCCACGTCCAGGCGCTGTGCCAGGAACATGTCGGTCACGGCTGGCGATGTGGGTGCACGCACCGGAGTGGCCTGCTTCAGCGCGCGGGTCAGGTACAGGTCATAGGCACTGCCCTTGCCCACCACCACGCGGGTGCCGGGGCGGTCCACTTCGTCGTTGCGCTGCAGGGTGGAATCGTTGCGGACCAGGTATGCGCCTTCGATGATCACGTACGGCGGTGTGGAATCGATATCGGCGCCGCGCACGGGGTCGATTGCCACGAAAGCCAGGTCGACTTGCCGCGACTTCACGGCCTCCACCACGCTGCCGGCGGACTGGAACGCGATCAGGTCCGGTGTCAGGCCCAGCCGGCGTGCAGCTTCGCGCGCCAGGTCGACCGACACGCCCTGCAGGTCGCCGCTGGCGGCCCGGCTGGCAAGGATCGGATTGCCGAGGTTGATGGCAACGCGCATCCTGCCCGTGCCGGCCAGTTGTGCGCGGGCATCGGCGTCCGTATTGGCCGGGGACGACGCCCGTCCGGCGCAGCCGGCCAGTGCCAGCATGGCTGTGGCAGGCAGGCCGATGCAGAGTGCACGCCGCCCGGGATTCAATGGCGCGCGCCCCATCAGAAGTCCACCTTCTGGCCCGGCTCCGGCACGATCACCGCCGTGGTGGCCGATGTACCGAGCGCCGTCTTCAGTTCCGCTGGCGTGCCGCGCAGCATCGGGCTGGTGCCGTAGTGCATCGGGATGGCGTATTTCGGCCGGATGAAGTCGCGCAGCGCAATGGCGGCGTCCTGGGGGCCCATCGTGAAGTGGCCGCCGATCGGGATCAGCACCAGGTCGGGCTTGTAGCGGTCTGCCACCATCATCATGTCGCCGTACAGCCCGGTATCGCCCATGTGCCAGATCTTGAAGCCGTTCTCCATCTCGATGATGTAGCCCACGGGCTCGCCGCCGTAGTGCGTTTCATCCTTGCCGGTGGCGGGGTTCTTCCAGACCAGTTCCGACGAATGCTCGGCGTGCACGGCCGTGATCTTCGGGCCGTTGTCACCCAGCGGCGCAATGGTGCCGCTCTTGCCGAAGCGCAGGGCCTGGGTGGCCGGCAACTGCCCCAGCGTGATCAGCTGCTGGCTCAGGCCGCCGGCGTTCCACAGCGGTGCCTTGTTGAGTTTCGCCAGTTCGACGGCATCGCCCAGGTGGTCGCCATGCGCGTGCGTGACCAGGATCAGGTCCACCTTGCCCAGTGCGGACAGCTGCTTGTAGGCGGGCGGGGTCTTGGGGTTGCCGGTCAGCCATGGGTCGACGACGATGACCTTGCCGCCGGGCGTGGTGATGCGCATGGCGGCCTGGCCAAGCCAGAGCACTTCGGTCTTGCCCGCGGCCACCGGCGCGGTGGCGGCAGCCGGGGCAGCCGGCTGGGCTGGTACGGGCGGGTTCGAAACGCTGCTGGCGCAGGCGGTGAGCAGCCCGATGGCGCTGGTCAGCAACAGGTGCCGCGCGCAGGTTTGCAGGCGCGGAAGCCCCGGAAGGCGTGTGATCATGGTCGTCTCTGGTTGAAGTTGTCTCGACATTGCCAAAACCGCACCGCATCAGGGGGTATTCGCGCAGGCACTGAGGCGTTGCGAGGTGGAGTATTTGCAAGCGCCGATACGCTGTCAACCGGCGTTTCCCGCAGAGGCCGGTGGGGAAGCCGCAGGAAGTTGTAACGCCAAATTCAAGAAACGGCGATCTGTGCGCGCAGGCAGGCCGTCCGGCGGGTAGCGATGTCTCCCCGCGCTTACATCTGCTCACGACGGCGTAACCCACTGTAATGATCGGGCGTTCATCATGCATTCCGTAGAGAGGGCCATTGGTTGGCCTGACTGAAGGAGTCAAAGATGCGCAAGTCGATTCGTTACACCGGTATCGCTGTCCTGAGTGCCGCCATGCTGGTCGCCGGGACCGCCTCGGCCCACGACCGCTACTACCGTGGCGGTGGCGGATCCTCGGCAGGTGCCGCCATTGCGGTGGCTGCCGTGGCAGGGTTGGCCCTGGGCGCGCTGGTGGCCAGCAGCCAGCCGGCCTACGTTGCACCGGCGCCGGTCTACGCGCCGCCGCAGCCGGTGGCTTACGCCGCGCCGGCCGTGCCGCCGGGCTACTGCTATAGCAACTACCAGGGCGGCTATGTGCCGTGCGGCCGCCCGGCCCCGGTGCAGTACGCCCCGCCGCAGCAGTACTACGGCTATTGATGCAGGCAGTACAGGCAGTGCGGGCCGGTGCCATGCCGGCCCGGGCCTGACCACGGGGGACGCCGGGCGTCCCCGTATTGAGGGATATCCGCGGCGCGGCCTAGAATGGCCGCTTCCGCCGCCACCGGTGCGGCGTGTCCCCCGGAAACCCCGTCATGAAGCTCCATCAGCTGCGCGCGCTGGCCGCCGTCTCGGAAACCGGCAGCATCCAGGAGGCCTCGCGCCAGCTGCATGTCACCCAGCCGGCGTTGAGCAAGGCCATCAAGGAACTGGAAACCAGCGTCGGCGCCACGCTGTTCGTGCGCACCAGCAAGGGTGTGCAATTGACCCCCCATGGCCAGCGGCTGGTCACCCACGCGCGGTTGATCAGCGAAAACGTGCGCCGCGCGCGCCAGGACCTGGAAGACATGAAGGGTACGGTGGTCAGCGACATCGTGGTGGGCGTCACGCCCGTCAGCGCGCTGCTGAGATCCGTGGGCACCTGCCTGACCGCCTTTCGTGCCGATTTTCCGCATGCCCGGCTGCGCATCCTCGAAATGCGGCCCGCCCAGCTTCTGGAGCAGGTGCGCGAAGGCACGCTGGACTTTGCGCTGACGTCGCAATCGCTGCCCGGGGACGGTGCGCTCGATTGCACGCAGGCGTGCCGCGTGCCCACCCTGATCGCCGGCCGCAAGGGCCATCCGCTGCGCGGTGCTGCCTCGCTTGCCGAACTGGTCCAGGCCGACTGGATGGTGCTGGACCCGCTTTCCGACCCCCACACGCCGTTCCACCAGCTGTTCGCCGCCAACGGGCTGGCGCTTCCCGCACGCGTGGTGGAGTGCAACTCGATGACGCTGGCGCTGGAAATGAGCCGCCTTGGCGATGCGTTGCTGCTGCTTTCCGAAGAATCGCGCCGCAGCCGCTTCCTGGTGCAGACCATGGATTTCATCGGGATCGCCGAGCCGGTGCCGGATCGCACCATCTCGCTGGTCACGCGCGACCGCCATACGCTGACCCTGGCCGCGTCGCGCCTGCACGATGCGCTGCTGGCGGCGCTGCGGGAGGACTTCCCCGGCACCTGAGCGCCGGGCCTGGTGATTACCAACGTTCATACCCATGAAAAAAAGCGGCGTGCTTTGCGGGTAGGCCCCTCCTAAGATCGTCCGGACAGCACAACCCGAACAAAAGGGCGGCATATCGATGACCGCTCCGGACGTATCACCACGAGGAGCCTCATGAACGAAGCCAGTATGCCGCTGCGCAGCGATGCCGCAGTGGACGTTGTCATGCCTGCAGGCGCGCAGGGGGCCTCTGCTGGCCCTGCCGCCCGGCACCGGGCCGTGATTGCCGCCGCCATCGGCAATGGCCTGGAAATCTACGATTTCACGGTCTACAGCTTTTTTGCCGCCACCATCGGGCGGCTGTTCTTTCCGGCCAGCAGTCCGCTGGCGTCGCTGCTGCTGTCGTTCGCCACGTTTGGCGCGGGCTTTGTAATGCGTCCGCTGGGCGCCGTGCTGATCGGCAGCATGGCCGACCGGCGCGGGCGCAAGGCTGCCCTGACGCTGACCATCGTACTGATGACGGCAGGCACGGCGCTGATCGCCTTTACGCCGTCGTACGCCACCATCGGCGTGGCTGCCACGGTGCTGGTGGTGCTGGGCCGCCTGCTGCAGGGGCTGTCCGCAGGCGGCGAAGTGGGCGCCGCATCGGCACTGCTGATGGAATCGGCCACCCAGGGGCGCCGCTGCTTCCTGGTGAGCTGGCAGGCCGCCACGCAAGGCGCCGCCGCGCTGCTGGGCGCGCTCACAGGCGCGGCGGTATCCGCCATGCTGAGCCCCGAGGCGCTGCAGTCGTGGGGCTGGCGCGTGCCGTTCATGATCGGGCTGCTGATCGCCCCGGTGGGCATCTATATCCGCCGCCATCTGGAAGAAACGCACACCGAGAGCCGTGCCCACGCCAGCCTGCGCGCCGTGGTGCGCGAGCATGGCCGCACGCTGCTGCTGGGCGTGTTCCTGATGACCAGCAGTACGTCGTCGATGTACATCATGGTGTTCTACATGCCGACGTACCTGGTCAACACGGTGCATATGCCGCAGGTGACGGCGTTCCTGGCCGCCTGCGTGGCCGGGCTGACGATGCTGGTGATGGCGCCGACATTCGGCCGCCTGGCCGACCGGCTGCCGCGCCGCAAGCCGCTGCTGATTGCCAACAGCATCGTGTCGCTCTGCGTGATGCTGCCCAACTTCGCGCTGCTGTCGTCGGGGCCGGGGCTGCCGCTGACGCTGTGCTGCATCGCGCTGTCGGTCACCATCGGTTCGGTAGGCAGCGGCGCCGGCGCCGCGATGATGATGGAGGCGTTGCCGCGCCATCACCGAGCCACCGGCATGTCGATCATGTACAGCGTTGGCGTGACGGTGTTCGGCGGGTTTGCGCCGCTGATCGTCACCTGGCTGATCGCCACCACCGGCAGCCGCATGGCGCCGGCCGGCTACCTGTTCTGTGCATCGGCCATCAGCTTCATTGCACTGCTGCTGTTTCCCAGCCATCCCGGCCGCGACTGACCTTCATCATGACGACCAATCTCCCGAACGCCGCCCGCGCGGCACTGGCCGCATCGGCCGAACGCTTTGCCGAACTGCGGCACGGCATCCATGCCCATCCGGAACTCGGTGCCGAGGTGCCACGCACCGCCGGCATCGTGGCCGGGCTGCTGCGCGAGTGGGGCTATGACGTGCATGCCGGTGTGGGCGGTCATGGCATCGTCGCGCAGCTCAAGGTGGGCGACGGCCCGCGCCGCATCGGCATCCGCGCCGATATGGACGCGCTGCCGCTGCACGAGCGCACCGGCCTGCCTTACCAGAGCCAGGTGCCGGGCCGCATGCATGCCTGCGGCCACGACGGCCACACGGCCACGCTGCTGGCCGCCGCCGAATACCTGGCCGCAACGCGGCATTTCGACGGTACGCTGAACCTGATCTTCCAGCCCGACGAGGAAGGCATGACCGGCGCGCTGGCGATGATGGAAGACGGCCTGTTCGAGCGCTTTCCGTGCGATGCCATCTATGCGTACCACAACGCGCCCGGCCTGCCGGTGGGCATGGCCGTGGTGCAGCCCGGCCCGCAGGGCGGGTCGTCCGACCGCGTGACCGTGACGTTCCGCGGCAAGGGCGGCCACGGCGCGATTCCGCACCGTGCGGCCGATCCCACGCTGGCGCTGGCACAGACCGTGGTGGCGCTGCAGGGCATCGTGTCGCGCAACGTGGCACCGGTGGACGCCGCCGTGATCAGCGTCGGGCAGATCGAGGCCGGCACCACGTACAACATCATCCCGGAAACCGCCACGCTCAAGCTCAGCGTTCGCGCCACCAGGCCCGAGGTGCGCAAGCTGCTGGAGGACCGTATCCGCGAAGTGGTGACGCACCAGGCCGCGTCATGTGGCGTGGCGGCCGAGATCGACTACCGGCACCTGGTGCCGGCCATCTGCAACACGGCGGCGGAGAGTGCCATCGCGCGTGCGGCGGTGGTGAGCGTGCTGGGCGACGACAAGGTGATACAGGTGCCGCCGTCCACGCAGATGGGCAGCGAGGACTTCGCGTGGATGCTGGAAAAGGTGCCCGGCTGCTACTTCGTGCTGGGCAATGGCACGGGCCAGTGGGTGGGCTGCTCGGTCCACAACGATGGCTACGACTTCAACGACGCACTGATTCCGCTGGGCGCGGCATGCTGGGTGGCGTTGGCGGAGGGGTATCTGAAGCGGGAGGACTGAGTCGCGCCGCTGACGCCTGCCGCCCGCTGCCTTGTGGCGATGCGTCAGGCGGTGGCTGCGGCTGTGGCGGCGGACGGCGCTGGAGTGTCATCGACTTCGATGCCCCAGTCGCCATGTTCGTACCAGTCGTCGCCAAGCAACTCGATCGGATGCTGCGTGCGGCTGGAACCATTGCCGCAGCCCATGGCATCGACCGGACAGTACTTGTCGCAGCCCCAGCAGATGCGCTCGGGATGCTTTGGATGAATCGGAAATTTCTTAGCCATATCGAATGCGCCGGCGTGCGGGGGTGAAGGGGCACGCCAACGCAATCGATAGTAGTCCGTTCGTCACGCGATTTTGGCGATATTGCTATGCGCTTTGCGCTGAATCAAACGTGAATCCACCACGTGGAATCAGGTATGCGCTGCGTCACTTCATCATCCCGGGCAGGGCGTCGGCCAGCGCATCGATGGCGAGCCTGACCTTGCGCGGCAGGTGCGGCGTCTGCAGCCACATTGCGTAGGCGTCGTACGGGTAGTCAGGCAGGTCCGGCAGCACCTTCACCAGCGTGCCGGCGCGGATGCGCTCGCGTACCAGCCACGACGGCAGCCACGCCAGCCCCAGCCCCATGGTTGCCACGTCGGCAATGGCATCGAGATCGTCGAGCCGGATGCGGTTGGAGGGCAGCACCTCGATGGGCGGCTGGCCTTCGCGCGGGAACAGTCACGGCCGGACACGTCCCGAGCGCCGATAGACGATGGCCTGATGGGTGGCCGCGTCGGCCAGGTCTTCCAGCGTCCCGGGCGTGCCGTGCTGCCGCAGGTAGCCGGGTGCCGCGCACACGATCATGGCCTGCCGGGCCACGCGCCGCGCCACCATGCCGGCGCGATCCTCGGGCGCTCCGGTGCGGATTGCCAGGTCGTAATCGTCATCGGAAAGGTCCGAGAATCGATCGTTAAACGACAGGTCCAGTTCCAGCGCGGGGTGGCGCGCGGCCAGTTTCAGCAGCACCGGCGCCACGCAGTGCCGCCCGAAATGCACGGGCATGGTCACGCGCAACCGGCCGCGCGGCTCGGTCAGATCGGCGGCCAGTGCGTCGGCGGCGTCGGCCTCGGCCAGCACCACGCGGCAGCGGTCGTAGTAGGCGCGGCCAAATTCGGTAAGCGTCTGACGTCGCGTGGTCCGCGTAATCAGCCGCACGCCTAGCCGATCCTCCAGAAAGCGTACGTGCTTGCCGACCATCGGCCCGGACATGTCCAGCGCATCGGCCGCGGCAGCAAACGACCCCAAGTCCACGGCTTTGACAAACACGGCCATGCTCGCAAGGCGATCCATTGATTGAAAACTCCGGGTTTTGACTGTCGACTGGAATCGGCCATTTATTGCCAGATTCGGTACCGGCATAGTGTATTCGTTCTCAATCATTTGGAGTGAAGCCATGTCGCGCGTTGTCCGGTTCCATCAGCACGGCGGACCTGAAGTTCTGCGGATCGAGGCAGTTGAAGTGGCGCTACCGGGCCCCGGCGAGGTGCGTATCGCGGTGAAGGCGCTGGGCCTGAACCGGGCCGAGGCATTGTTGCGCGCCGGCACCTATATCGAATCGCCCGAGACGTTCCCGGCGGGGCTGGGACTGGAAGCGGCGGGCGTGGTCGATGCGGTGGGCGAAGGCGTGGCAGGCATCGCGCCTGGCGACGCGGTCAGCGTCCTGCCGCCGACGTCGATGCTGCGCTGGCCGGCCTATGGCGAACAGGTGACGTTTCCGGCGGCGCTGGTGGTCAGGCATCCGTCGGCACTGTCCTGGGAGGAGGCCGCTGCCATATGGATGCCGTACCTGACCGCCTATGGCGCGCTGGTCGATATCGCCAGGCTGTCGAAGGGCGACCACGTGGTCATCACGGCCGCGTCGAGCAGCGTGGGGCTGGCTGCGATCCAGATTGCGCGGCGGGTGGGCGCCGTCCCCATTGCCGTGACCCGCACGGGGACCAAGCGCGATGCGTTGCAGGCCCACGGAGCCGCCCATGTGGTGGCCACTGCCGAGGAAGACCTGGCCGCGCGGCTGCACGCCATCACCAGGGGGCAGGGTGTACGCGTGGTGCTGGACCCCATCGGCGGCCCGATCTTTGCGCCGCTGACCGACTCGATGTCGCACGGCGGCATCCTGATCGAGTATGGCGGCCTGAGCCCAGAGCCCACGCCGTTTCCGCTGTTCGCGGTGCTGGCCCGATCGCTGACGCTGCGTGGCTACCTGGTGCATGAACTGTTGAACGATCCGGTGCGGCTCGACGCGGCCCGCCGCTTTATCGTCGATGGACTGACGGCCGGCGCGCTGCGGCCGGTGATCGCCAGGACGTTCGATTTCGACCAGATCGTCGACGCGCATCGCTACATGGAATCGGGCGAGCAGTTCGGCAAGATCGTGGTGCGGGTGCCGGGTACCGGCGCCGCTGAAGTCGGCCACTCAGGCACGGGGCGCTGCGCGAGCAATGCTCACAACCGTAAGTAGCCACTGCCCACCGGCCGTGCCTTGCCCCCCGGTCAGGCAGTCGAGCGCTTCAGCCGCATGGACACGGCAAAACTGTCGGCCGGATGCACGGTCACCGACACCTCGAAGGTCTGGCCTGCATCGTCGATATAGCGCCGCACGATCTTGAGCACCGATGCACCGGGTGCGATATCCAGCGCGGTGCTGATGCGCGTGTCGGTCAGCGTGGAGGCGCGCACTTCCTGTTCGATCTCCGCGATCTGTTTGCCGTGCCGGGTCTCCAGCAGCGAGCTGACCAGTTCGCCGGGGAACTGGTACACGGCTTCGGCGATGTCGGTGTAGACGGGGTCGATATAGATATCGGTCCAGGCGATGGGCGTGGTGCTGGCGGCGTCGCGCATGCGCACGCTGGACACGCGCAGGCGCCGGGTGCCTTCCTCGCAGCCGATGTCCCTGGCGGCATCGCCGCTCACGGCCACGGTTTCCACTGACTGCACCACGCGCCGGTGTTCCTCGCTGAACTGCATCAGGTCGTCCACCGACGCCAGCGTGGGCCGGAACGCGGCGCGTGGCCGCGACGCCTCCACGCGCGTGCCCACATTCTTGCGGCGCGACACCAGTCCCAGATCCTGTAGTTCCTGCAGCACCGCGCGAATGGTGTAGCGGCTGGCCTGGAACTGCTCGCACAGCTCGAATTCGGTCGGCAGCAGCCCACCCACCGGGTAGTGGCCCGACGTGATGCCATCCAGCAACTGGCGGGTGATTTCAGCGGAATTGGTTCTGCTCATACATGCCTGATGCATCGCGATTTGCGGCGGCGCATAAATGCGGACGCGGGTTAACCCTCATTTTCTTAATATGTTCGAACATATTTAATGCTAGATATGTTCGAACATATTAAGACTCTTGTCTGATCGCCACAAGGTAGCACCATGACCCCGATTTCCATCCCCGCCGCCAGTACCGTTGTCGATTCCGCGCTGTTCCGCGATGCCTTCGGCACGAAGAAAATGCGGCAGATCTTCTCTGACGGTGCGCTGGTCCAGCGCTATATCGACGTCGAAGTGGCGCTGGCCCGCGCCGAGGCCCGCGTGGGCGTGATCCCGGCCGACGCCGCCGAGGTCATCGCCCGCGAGTCCAGCATCGACCGCATCGACTTCGACCACATGCGCGAGGAGACCGACATTGTCGGCTATCCGATCCTGCCGCTGGTACACCAGCTCGTGAAAATGTGCGGCGAAGCCGGCCGCTATGTGCACTGGGGCGCCACCACGCAGGACATCATGGACACGGCCGTGGCGCTGCAGGTGCGCGATGCGCTGGACAGCATCGACGCCGATATCCGCGAACTGCGCGCCATCCTGGCCGACCTCAGCATCAAACACCGCGACACCCCGATGGCCGGCCGCACCCATCTGCAGCAGGCGCTGCCGGTGACGTTCGGCTACAAGACTGCAATCTGGCTGGCGATGTTCGACCGCCACCAGCAGCGCATTGCCGAACTGCGCCCGCGCGTGGCCGTGGTGGAGTTTGCCGGTGCCGCCGGCACGCTGGCTTCGCTGGGCGACAAGGGCTTCGAAGTGCAGCAGGCGCTGGCGCAGGAGCTGGGCCTGGGCGTGCCGGCCACCACCTGGCATGTGGCTCGCGACGGCTTTGCCGAGGCGGTCAACCTGCTGGCCCTGGTCACCGGTTCGCTGGGCAAGATCGCGCTCGACATCATGATCATGGCGTCGACCGAGTTTGCCGAGGTCTACGAGCCGTTCGTGAAAGGCCGCGGTGCCAGCAGCACCATGCCGCAGAAGCGCAACCCGATTTCGAGCGAACTGATGCTGGCCGCGTCGAAGGCCGTGCGCCAGCACGCCGGGTTGATGGTGGACGCCATGGTGCAGGATTTCGAGCGTGCCACTGGCCCGTGGCATGCGGAATGGATCGCCATTCCCGAGAGCTTCATCCTGACGTCGGGCGCGCTGCACCAGGCCAGGTTCGCACTGGGCGGCCTGATCGTCGACACCGGCCGCATGCAGCACAACCTGGGCATCTCGAAGGGCCTGATCGTGGCCGAAGCCGTAATGATGCGCATGGCGCCGCATATCGGCCGGCAGCAGGCGCACGATGTGGTCTACGACGCCTGCCGCACCGTCAACGAAGCCGGCGGCACGCTGGCCGAAGCGCTGCTGGCGCTGCCCGAAGTCACCCGCCATTTCGACCGCGCCGCCGTCGAGCAGATGGTGGACCCGGCCAACTACCTGGGCCTGGCGCCGCAGATGGTTGACCGCGCGATTGCCCTGTCCAAAGAGGTTGCCTGAGGCCGAACGGCCCGGGTGGAGGAAGACACCATGCAGCACACATCGACACAAACTCCCGCCGCACCGCCGGCTCCCCGGCACCTGCCGTGGTATCGCAGACTAGGCATGCAGGTCCTGCTGGCGCTGATCCTGGGCATCGTGGTGGGATTCGCGCTGCCGCAGTTCGCGGCCAAGCTGAAACTGCTGGGCGACATGTTCCTGTCGCTGATCAAGGCCGGCGTGGCGCCGCTGGTCTTCCTGACCATCGTCCATGGCATTGCGTCGGCGGGCGATGTGAAGAGCGCCGGCCGCGTGGGCTGGCGGTCGATTGTCTACTTCGAGGTGATCTCGACCATCGCGCTGATGGTGGGCATGCTGGCGGGCAACCTGCTGGAAATCGGCAAGGGCATGAGCCAAGTTGCCGGCAGCGCCGCCGCGCCCGTCGCCAAGGCCGCCGCGCCCCAGGGCTTCCTGGAGTTCATGATGCATATCGTGCCCGACAACTTCGTCGGCGCATTTGCCAAGGGGGAACTGCTGCAGGTGGTGGTGCTGGCCGTGATGGTGGGCATCGGCATCCTGGCGATTCCCGAGGCGCGCCGCGAGAAGGTCAACGCCGGGCTGGACATGATTTCCGAGGTGCTGTTCTCGTTCATCAATCTTGTGATGAAGCTGGCCCCGATCGGCACGTTCGGCGCGGTGGCGTACTCGGTGGGCAGCAACGGGTCGGCCGTGCTGATCGCGCTGGCCCAGCTGGTGCTGAGCTTCTATGCCGTGGTGATCCTGTTCATCGCGGTGGTGCTGGGCATCGTGGCCCGGCTGGCCGGCTTCAGCCTGTGGCGCTTCCTGCGCTACATCAAGGATGAAATCCTCATCGTGCTGGGCACCGCATCGTCGGAAAGCGCGCTGCCGCGCCTGCTGATCAAGCTGCAGCGCCTGGGTTGCGCCAAGCAGACGGTGGGCTTGGTGCTGCCCACCGGCTATGCGTTCAACCTGGACGGCACGTCGCTCTTCATGGCGATGGGCGTGATGTTCATCTCCCATGCGTACGGCGTGCCGCTTACGCTGGACCACCAGATCGGCATCCTGGTGCTGATGCTGCTGACGTCCAAGGGCGCGGCCACGGTGTCGGGCGGCTCGTTCGTGGTGTTCGCCGCCACGGTGACGTCCACCGGCCTGCTGCCGGTGGAAGGCCTGGCCGTGATCTTCGGCGTGTACCGCTTCCTGTCGATGGCGATCTCCACTTGCAACACCATCGGCAACAGCGTGGCCACGGTGGTGGTAGCCAAGTGGTCCGGCACGTTCGATGCGGAGACCGCGAAGCGGCATCTGTATCCCGAGCAATACCCGGCCGTGGCGTTCGACGACGAACTGGCGGACAACCCCGCCGTGCAGGCCGACGAGGGCATGAAGCTGCGTGCCTCGGCAAGCTGACAGGCAGGCGCAATATCTCGCTGGATGGATTCGATGCAAGACGTACGGATGGAACATGACGCGTTCGGCCCGGTGGAAATTCCGGCCGACCGCTACTGGGGTGCGCAGACGCAACGCGCGCTGGCGGTGTTCGGGATTGGCGACGAGCGCTTTCCGGCAGCGCTGGTCCACGCCTTCGGCCTGCACAAGATGGCCGCGGCCCAGGCCAACCTGCGCTGCGGCGTGCTGGCGCCGGCCATTGCCGAGGCCATCGCCGCCGCGGCCGCCGAAGTGCGGGAAGGCCGGTTCGACACGCACTTTCCGCTGACGGTCTGGCAGACCGGCTCCGGGACCCAGACCAACATGAACGCCAACGAGGTGATCGCCAATCGGGCCAACGAGCGGCTGGGCCAGCCGCTGGGCGGCCGGCAGCCCGTGCATCCGAACGATCATGTCAACGCCTCGCAATCGTCGAACGACAGCTTCCCGTCGGTGATGCATATCACTGCGGTACTGGAACTGGAGTCACGGCTGGTGCCCGCGCTGGCCGCGTTGCGCGACAGCCTGCAGGAGCGTGCCGTGGCCTTCGCCGATATCCTGAAGCTGGCCCGCACCCATCTGATGGATGCGGTGCCGATGCGGCTGGGGCAGGCGTTCGAAGGCTTTACGCTGCAGATAGACAACGCCCTGGCGCGCGTGCAGGCGGTGATGCCGCGCCTGCTGGTGCTGCCGCAGGGGGGCACGGCGGCCGGCACGGGTCTCAACGCGCCGGCCGGGTTTGCCGAAGCCTACTGTGAAGCCGTGAGCGCACTCGGCGGGCACGCGTTTCGACCCAGCCCGTGCAAGGTCGAGGGCATGGCTGCCCACGATGCCCTGCTGGAACTGTCGGGCGTGCTCAACGTGATTGCCGCGTCGTTCATCAAGATCGCCAACGACCTGCGCTGGATGAGTTCGGGGCCCAGCAGCGGGATCGGCGAGCTGCAGATGCCCGAGGATGGCCTGACCTCGTCGATCATGCCCGGCAAGCGCAATCCGACCATTGCCGAAGTCATGGTGCAGGCCGGCATGCAGGTGGCGGGCAATCACGTGACCGTGACGATGGCCGGTGCTTCCGGCAACTTCGAGCTGAACGTGGCCAAGCCGGTGCTGATCCACAACGTGCTGCAGTCGATCCGCCTGCTGGCGGACAGTGCGCGTGTGGTGGCGCAACGGGTGATCCCCGGGCTGGAACCCCGGCGCGAACAGCTGGCCCGCAACCTCGAAAGCCCGCTGCTGGCCGCCACCGCGCTGAATCCGGCGCTGGGGTACGACAAGGCCGCCGCCATCACGCGCCATGCGCGCGAGCACCAGACTTCGCCACGCGCCGCCGCCATCGCACTGGGCCTGCTGAGCGGGGACGAATACGACCGGCTGGTTGACCTGGCGCGGATGGCGCGCGGCGGCCTGGCCTAGCTACCTGGCCTGACGGCGGCGCATCACCAGATACAGGCCTGCTGCCGCAATGGCCATGCCGGGCCATGCCATGGCCGGCAGCGATTCGCCAAGCACAATGAAGGCGATGACCGCCGTGGCTGGCGGCACCAGGAAGAACAGCGCCGACACGCGCGATGCCTCGCCATGCCGGATCATCGCCAGCAGCAGCGAGATTGCCACCAGCGAGTTGCCGATGACCAGGTACGCCAGCGACCCGAACAGGCCCGGCGTCCATTGCACGTGCATCGGCTCCAGCCACCAGGCCAGCGGGGCCGTGACCAGCAGCGCCACGCCATACTGCACCGTGTTGGCCAGGACCGGATGTACCGGCGCGCCGAAGCGCTTTTCCCACAGCGTGCCGCTGGTCATTGCCAGCAGCGCAAGCACCGCGAAGGCCAGCCCGAGCGGCGAGGTCATCTGTACGGAAGACCTGGCCGTGATGACCATCACGGCACCGGCCACGCCCAGCGCCAATCCGGCCCATCGCACGCGGTCGACACGCTCGCCGGCAATGGCCGGCGCCAGCAGCCCGATCAGGATCGGCTGTTGCGATGTGACCAGCGCCACCGCGCCGGCCGACATGCCCAGCTTGAGGCTCAGGTAGGTAAATGCGAAGTAGCCAGCCTGGATCAGCAGGCCGATCATCGCCAGATGCAGCCAGGGCGCCAGTCCGCGCGGCATCGGCGGACGCAGCCACAGGCAGGGCCCGATCAGCAGCGCCACCACGCAGGCGTAGCGCAGTGCCAGGAACGTCAGCGGATCGGCGTATTGCAGGCCAAGCTTCAGGAAGACAAAGCCGCAGGACCAAAGCAGCAGGAACAGGGCGGGAGCCAGGCGCAGCCACAGCGGGGTGGCTGGTGCCTGCAACGTGCGTTCTGACATGGACGAGGGGCCCGGACGGCGGCCATGGCGGGAATCAGGCGCAACGATAACACCGCTTCACCTGCTGCATTGCCGCATCGCCCTCACGGCGCCATCGCCTCATCCTCGTATTCATCATGTCGCCGCCACCAGTTCACGGTTTCGTTGCGCCCCAGCGGCGCGCGATCCAGCCACTGGTACATGCCCCACAGCGCGTCCAGGCCGCGCGCATAGGCCGAGTAGGTGTGATAGACCACGTCGTCCTCGCGCACGAAGGCGCTCATGCCGGGGCGGTCGCGGGTGAAGGTGGGCACATCGGTGCCGCAGGTGGCGGCGGTGCGTACGGTCGACTCGGACGGCGGCGGGGCGTTGTCGTTGCGCGAGGCCCGCGCGAAGTTGTACGCGAAATCGCCGTCGCGCTGCTGTTGCTCGGTGATCGACACGTCGAAATCGAAGTTGAACGTGCTGTCGCTCGACGACGCCCACGGGAAGCGCCAGCCCATGCGCTTGCGGTATGCCAGCAGCTTGTCGATGGGGGCGCGCGACACGGCCCAGAGCATGACGTCGTGGTGGGCCAGGTGGATGGCGAAGCCATTGAAGCCATCGGCGATGGACGAGCACGAGGGGCAGCCCGCCTTGTAGTCGGGGCCGAACATGAAGTGGTAGACCAGCAGCTGCGAGCGGCCCCGGAACAGGTCGTGCAGCGTCACGTTGCCGTGTTCGGTGTCGAAGCGGTAGGTCTTGTCCAGTCGCACCCAGGGCAGCGCCTGGCGCTGCTGCGCCACGGCGTCGTTGCGGCGGGTCAGCTCCTTTTCGGCCTTGAGCAGGTCCAGGCGCGCGGCCAGCCATTCCGCGCGGGTGCCGGTGCGATGAGATGCCATGGTGATACCTCCGTGATTGGCAAGGGTCATGTGCTAGATTAGGCGCCGGCTCCCGGCATGGGGAGTAACAGGTGTGGCGGGATTCCCATGGACTCACTGATCACGGCGGCGGCGCGCGCGCTGGCGGCCGGCGACCCGCTCGGCGCGCTGAACCGCATCGCCCTGCGCGACGACGCCCCCGCGCTGGCCCTGCGCGGCATTGCGATGTCCCAGCTTGGCGATTTCGTACGCGCCCGCGCGCTGCTGCGCGGCGCCGCCCGGGCCTTTGGCCCCCGGGAAAGCATCGCGCGTGCCCGCTGTACCGTGGCCGAGGCAGAGATCGCCCTGGTGTCGCGCGACCTTGGCTGGCCCGCCAGGGCGCTGGACACCGCGTGGCATGTGCTTGACACGCATGGCGACGTCATCAACGCGGCGCACGCGCGCTACCTGATTGCACGGCATCACCTGATCACCGGCCAGCTCGACGATGCCGAGCGCACCATCGCCACCATCGATCCCGCACCATTGCCCCCCGCGTTGCGCGCCGCGCACGATCTGGTGTCGGCCAGCATTGCCATTCGCCGCGTGTCGTTCTCGCCCGCCCGCGACGCATTGACGCGTGCCGGCATCGCGGCACGGCAGGCCGGCATTCCGGCCCTGATCGCGGAAGTCGACAATGCACTGGACACGCTGCGCGCACCGGTGGCCCGGCTGCTGGCGCAGGGCACGGAGCAGCCGCTGCGGCTGGACGCGGTGGAGGCCTGGTTTGCATCCGATGCCCTGATCGTCGATGCGTGCCGCATGGCCGTGCGGCAGCGCGCCGTCATCGTGGCGCTGGCCCGGCGGCCGGTGCTGTTTGCGCTGGCCCGTGCGCTGGCGCAGGCCTGGCCCGGCGATGTCCCGCGCGACGCGCTGATTGCCACGGCCTTCCGCATGCGCCATCCCGACGACACGCACCGGGCACGTTTGCGCGTGGAAATCGGGCGGCTGCGCAAGGCGCTGGGCAAGCTTGCGGGCATCCAGGCCACGGCGCAGGGTTTTGCGCTGGCACCTGCTGCCGCAGGCGAGGTGGTGGTCATGACGCATCCCGTGGAGCAGGCGCACGCGGCGGTGCTGGCTTGCCTGGCAGATGGAGAGTCATGGTCCAGCTCGGCATTGGCGCTGGCGCTGGGCACCAGCCAGCGCACGGTGCAGCGGGCGCTCGATGCGCTGGCCGAAGCGGGCAAGGTCCAGCCGGTGGGCGCCGGCCGGGCGCGCCGCTGGATGACGCCACCGGTTGCCGGATTCGCGACGGCCTTGTTACTCCCGGCGCCGCTGCCTGGCGCGTAGCATGGTTTCCAGATCCACCACGCGGGCACTTCGGCTCGCCAGCACGTCGAAAGGAAATCATCATGAAGCGTATCGCCGCAGAGATTGTCCAGGAGTACGGTCCCTTCCCGGGTGTCGATCATGTCCACGGCCTGACCTACGATGGCAAGCAGGTCTGGTTCGCCGTGGGCGACAAGCTGCTGGCGCTGGACCCTGCCAGCGGCAAGACCGCAAACGCGATCGGCGTGCCCGCCCATGCCGGTACGGCGTTCGATGGACGCTACCTGTTCCAGATCGCCGAGCGTCGTATCCAGAAGATCGACCCGCAGACAGGTTCGGTGGTCGCCACGATCCCGGCGCCGGGCAATGGCAATGACTCGGGCCTGGCATGGGCCGAAGGGTCGCTCTGGGTGGGCCAGTATCGCGACCGCAAGATCCACGAGATCGATCCCGATACTGGCGCGATTCGCCGCACCATCGAGTCGAGCCGCTTTGTCACGGGCGTGACCTGGGTGGACGGGCAGCTCTGGCACGGCACCTGGGAAAATGACCAGAGCGAACTGCGCCATATCGATCCGCAATCGGGCAAGGTGATTGAAGCGCTGGAGATGCCGCCCGGCGTGGGCGTGTCGGGCCTGGAGTCGGACGGTGCCGACCGCTTTTACTGCGGTGGTGGCGACAGCGGCAAGGTGCGGGCGGTAAAGCGGCCAAGGTAAGGGCTGGGTTTTTTCCCCTCGCCCATCAATGGGCGAGGGGCGGGAGAGGGGAGCAGGTCGAGATCGGCGGTATCATCGGCCGTTCCCTCTCGCAAGGCACTTCCCGATGTTCCAGCTCTCCGACGACCTCTCCGAATCCTCCAAGCCCGACCAGTACGCCGCCCTGGTGGACATGGCGCGCGGGCTGCTGGCCGACGAGCGCGACCTGATCGCCAACGCGGCCAACTTTTCCGCGCTGGTCTATCACTCGTTGCCCGACCTGAACTGGGCCGGCTTCTATCTGTTCGATGGCACCGAGCTGGTGGTGGGGCCGTTCCAGGGCAAGCCGGCCTGCGTGCGGATCGCCCTGGGGCGCGGCGTATGCGGCACGGCGGCCCAGACGCGTGCCACGCAACTGGTGCGCGACGTCCATGCGTTTCCCGGGCATATCGCCTGCGATGCCGCGTCGCGTTCGGAGATCGTCGTGCCGCTGGTGGCGCCGGATGGCACGCTGATCGGCGTGTGGGACGTCGACAGCCCGCGCGAGGCACGCTTCGACGAGGCCGACCAGGCCGGCATGGAAGCGCTCTGCGCGGTGTTTGTCGAACTGGCCTGGGGTCGCCGGGCAGCCGGCTGACGCCGCCGCGCGTCAGACCTGGATAAAGTCGTGCGGCGACGGCGCGGCGCTCCTGGGCGCCTCGCCAATCATCTCCAGCACCGTCGACTCGATCATGTAGGACATGGCCGTCAGGGCCAGGTCGTTGGGTTCCTCGCCGAACGGCTCCTCGATCTCGGCGCTCAGCGCTTCGAGTGCGAAGAACGTATAGGCGATAAAGCAGACGATGACCGGCGTCATCAGCCCGATCGAGTCGAGCAGGCCGAACGGCAGCAGCACGCAATACAGGTAGATGCAGCGGTGGATGATGACCGAGTATGTGAACGGGATCGGCGTGCTGGCCAGCCGTTCGCAGCCGCCCAGCGCGGTGCTGAGCTGGTTCAGCGACATCTCCATCGGCTGGGCCAGCGCCGGCGCCAGCTGGCCTGCCCTGAGCCGCTCGCCAACCCATTCGCCGGCCATCAGCAGCACGATGGCCGGCTTGAACCTTGCCGCCTTCAGCCGCGCGGCATCGGCCTCATCGAGAAACGGCGCCACGTCGGGCCATGCGTCGGTGCCGCGTAGCTGGTGGCGCAAGGCGTGCACGAATGCGCAGAGCCGGTAGGCCAGCCGCCGTGCGTCGTGCTGGTCGGCCACCAGCGTCAGCGCCTGGCGCGTCAGCGAGCGCGATTCGTTGAGCACGCTGCCCCACAGCGTGCGGCCTTCCCAGAATCGCGCGTAGCTGGTGCTGTTGCGAAAGCCGAGGAAGATGGCCAGGGTCAGGCCGATCAGCGAGAACGGCACGAAATTCAGCGACACCTTCCATTCGCCGATCCGTCCATGGAAAAGCGTGATGACCGCCGCGAACAGCGTGATCGTGACGAGCTGCGGGGCAATCCTGGGCAGGACCGACCCCCGCAGCACAAACAGCATCTTGAACCAGTGAAGCGGCGGACGGGTAATCATCGGCGTGCGGACATCGGGGCAAAGATGCCATGTTCGCACGCCGGCGCGCCGGCGTCAGCGGGGTAGCCGCCGCCAGTCGCGGCCAGTCGCCGTCAGCGGTCGCTGCGGATCGGGCCGAATTCCACCGGCACCCAGGTGTAGCCCACCTGGTCGCGCCGCACGTGCCCCAGCCCAGGGAACGGCAGGTGCGCGCCGCCTACCCACAGCTTGCCCTTGGCGGCATCGGCCAGCACGCGCTGGCGCGTCAGCACGGCCTGGTGGCTGTCCACGTCGAATTCGATGGCGATGTTCGGGCGGCGGAACTGCGTGGCGTGGCTGTGGACGATATCGCCCCACAGCAGCAGGTTTTCCTTGCCCGCGGCGAACAGGTAGCCGGTATGGCCCGGCGTGTGGCCGCGCGTGGGTACCGCGCGTACGCCCGGGATCGGCTCTTCGCCGGCCGTGGCGTTGAAGGTGCGGAACTGGTTGGCAGCCTGGTACGGCGCCACCGCATTGCGCGCCATGCCGAACAGCGGCCGGGCGCCTTCGGGGGCGCTGGCGGCCGCCGATTCGCTGAGCCAGTAGTCGGCATCGGCCTTGTCGGCGTACACCGTGGCGTTTGGGAACACGGGCTTTCCGTCGGCGGTCAGGCCACAGGCGTGGTCGCCGTGCAGGTGGGTCAGCAGCACCGTATCCACCTGTTCCGGGGTGTAGCCCGATGCACGCAGGTTCTGCAGGATGCCGCCCAGGGTCGGGCCAAAGCACGCGGCCGCGCCCGTGTCGACCAGCACCAGGTGCGTGCCGGTGTTGACCAGGTAGGCGTTGACGGCCGTCTGCATGCCCGGCGTCGAGGCCACGAACATGCGTGCCAGCAGGCTCTGGACCTCACGCGCGCTGGTGTACTTCAGCATCCTGGGGTCCAGATCGATATAGCCGTCGTAGAGCGCGGTGACTTCGAGCTGGCCCACCATCATGCGGTAGTAGCCGGGTACCTGGGTCTTCTGCTGGGCGGGCGGGGCGGCATGGGCCTCGCTGGCCGTCAGCGGCAGCGCGGTGGCCATGACGGCGGCAACTGCCGCGGCGGTGGCCGTGGCCGACAGGCGGGACAACAGTGGGGACAACCGCGGGGACAGCGCAACTGAGGCAATGCGGGCGCGGGGCAGGCGCGATTCCATCGTGGATCTCCATGTAAGCGAGGTTCGGCATCTGCAATCTGCGGCAGATGTACGCAAATCGTCACACTACGCGGAACTCCGGGCAGCGGCAAGTCGGCCTTGCGGTAGCGGGGATAGGCCCTTCGTGTGATGGGGGCACGCCGCAGGGCCAGCCATGCCAGCCATGCCTATTGCAAGCTTCGATGCCCCGCATTTGTAAAAAGCACATGGACATGGGGCCCCGGCGACGGTTTTGCCGGGCCTGCGCCAATGGCACCGTTTTTGCCTGCAGCGATAAAGGCCGCCCCCGCATGCAGCGGGGCGCGGGACCATTCGAACGATGACGAAGGAGTCCCCATGTCTAACAAGCAACCGTTCCTGACGGACATCAAGACCATTCGCGAGCGTGCCCGCCAACACATCGACGACGGCGCGGTGACCGCTGGGTACGATGCCGAGCGCGACACCGTGATCAAGCTGCTCAACGAGGCGCTGGCTACCGAGATTGTCTGCACGCTGCGCTATCGACGCCACTACTTCATGGCCAAGGGGCCCAACTCGAAGAGCGTGGCCGATGAATTCCTGGCCCACTCCAACGAGGAACAGGGCCATGCCGACCAGATCGCCGAGCGGATCGTGCAGCTTGGCGGCGAGCCGGACCTGTCGCCCGACAGCCTCGCCTCGCGCAGCCATGCCGAATACGTGGAGGGCACGTCGCTGACCGACATGATCAAGGAGAACCTTGTGGCCGAGCGTATCGCCATCGATACCTACCGCGAGATCGTGCAGTTCATCGGCGAGAAGGACCCGACGTCGCGCCGGCTGATGGAGAGCATCCTGGCCGTCGAGGAAGAACATGCGGACGAGATGCTGGACCTGCTGTCGTCGCACCCCGATGACAAGGGCAAGAAGCACTAGGCATGGTGCCTGACTTCGCAGCCCGGGCATGAAAAAAGGCGAGGCCGTGGCCTCGCCTTCTTCGATACCGCGTTGTCGCGGCGCGGGACTCAGTTCACCGGCTGGGGTGCCGGGAACTGATACTTGCCGCTGAGCACCGGCTGACGCGGACGGTACATCCGCACCGTGTAGTTCCAGCCGTCGACGATCGGCAGGCAGTTGGCGGTATTGGCCTCGCAGCCGCCGAACTGGATCGTGATGCCGCCGTCCGCATCCTTCTTCGCCGTGAGGTTGTTCAGCGTATAGGCGCCGGCGGGGTTCTTCTCGAAGTAGCCCTTGGCGTTGTAGACGCTCACCGACCAGAAACCATCCACGGGCACGTCCTTCACATTGAGCCGGTAGACGGTCTTGCCGTCGTTCTTCGGAGGCGTCACGTTCAGGTACGTCGCGTCCTTTTCGGGATTGCCGCCCCAGCCCGCGGCAGTGCCGAGCAGGTGCCGGACAGGATCGACCTCTCCCTTCTTGCCGAAGGCCCCCTTGTAGTCGGGCAGTGTGGATTGCAGCACCAGCAGCGCGTCGCGCACCTTCTTCTGGCTGGCTTGGTCCCAGTCCGGCAGTTGCAGTGTGCCCGGCGCCTTCTGGCTGACCTGGATGGCGTCCTGCAGCGTGTGCACCTGCTTGATGTCCTCGGGGCTGGCCGGGTCCACCAGCGTCCGCACCCCCACCACTGCGTAGCGCGTGCCTACGTTCTCGCGGGTCAGTACGTGCTTGCCGGCACCGTAGTACACCGCCGGCACGTAGTGGTCCTCGCTGATGACCTGCATCGACATGAACCGCTTGCCCGGGTTGGGCATGGTGATCGTCACCGGGCCGGCGTCCAGGTCGAACACCCCGGACGAATAGATCGTGTCGCGGTTCAGGCGGATCACGGTCTGGTGCTCGATCGACGCGGGCTCGCGGCGGTGCAGCAGCTTGCCCACGCCGCCCTGCTTGGCCAGGCCGGTCATGTACATGTCCGATTCGGCGCGCACGAAGTTGTCGGGCGTGACCGGCACCGGGGCGCCTTCCGCGGCGGGTTTTTCCTGTGCATGGGCCATGCCCGCACCGGCAAGGGCTGCAACCGCGATGGCATTGGCGATTTTGACAATCTGCGTCTTTTTCACTGGCTCACCTTTCCCAAGGAAGCGTGGCCCAGGGCCACTCGCGGGCCAGTATGCCGCAAGCTACCGCGCGGCGGCGCGCTGTGCGAAAGGACTCAGATCACCCGGCGAAACCGTTTAACTGACCGCGCCGCGACCCGGCGCCCCGGACGCTCAGACCTTTCCGGCTGCGGCGCTGCGCAGGGTGTCGAGCAGCGCGGCGATGACGCGGTCTTCGGCCGGCGCCACGCGTGACACGAACGATATCTGCCGGGACGGCGGCGTGTCGCCCAGCGTCATCACGCGCACCGGAAACGCCTCAAGCAGGTAGGGGTCGGGCTGGGGCAGCACGGACACGCCCAGCCCGCGCGAGGCCATCGCGACGATGGCCGGAATCGACAGCAGTTCGATGCGCGAGCGTACGTCGGGCGCCGTACGGCGTACGAAGTCGGCGGCCACCGAGCCGGCAATGGTCGACGTATCGAAGCGGATCCATTCGTACGCCTTGAGCAGCGCCTTGACCGTGCGACCGGCCGAATCGCGCGGGGCCACCAGCACGCAGGGCTCGCGGAACAGCGGGGCCCAGCGCACGCGGGCCGAGGCGCCCGCTTCCGGCTGGGCCACCACGGCGGCGTCGATGGCGCCCGAGCGCAGCGCATCCACCAGCGCGGTGGAGCGGCCGCGTTCCAGCCGCACGTCCAGGTTGGGATAGCGCTCCCGCACCAGCGCCGTGAACGGCGGCAGCAGCGTCACCTGCATCGGCTCGATGATGCCCAGCGTGACCTTGCCTTCCACCTTGGGCGCGGAGCGGCGGCGCAGCGACTCCATCGCGTGCATGGCGCCGTCGAGCGTGGCGCTCACCTCCAGCGCAAACGGGGTGGGGCGCACCTGCAATGCCGATCGGTCGAACAGCGGCTGGCCGAAGTACGCCTCCAGCTGCTTCATCTGCAGGCTGACCGCGCTGGGCGACAGGCTCATCTCGGCTGCCGCCCCGGCAAAGCTGCCGCAGCGCAGGACGGCGGCCAGCGTCTGGAAGCACTCGACCTTCATGAGTTTTTCTCACCGATAGATTTAAAAACGTCACTTTATCTCAACCAGCGGCATGGCTAGGATGTGGTCGGACGGCGCCGAAAAACAGGTGCCGCACTGCACAATAAACCGGAGACAACGTCGTGACGCCGCATCGCCATCGCCTGCGTACCCTCGCAATTTTCATCGCCGCCCTTGCTGGCGTCGCCTGCATGCCGGCCGCTCATGCGGCGGAACCCGTGATCCCGAAGACCATCCGCGTGGTGGTGCCGTTCCCGCCCAGCGGCAGCAACGACGTGTTCGCACGGCTGGTCAGCGAGAAGCTGTCGAAGAAGCTTGGCGTCACGGCCATCGTCGACAACAAGCCGGGCGCCGGCGGTGCCATCGGCGCCGAATTCGTGGCGCGCTCGGCGCCCGATGGCGCCACGCTGATGATCACGTCGTCCACGTTCACAGGCAATGCCGCCGTCCAGCCCAAGACCAGCTACGACGTGAACAAGAGCTTCGCGCCGGTGGCCATGCTGGCCAGCGGCCCGATGGTGCTGGCCGTGTCCGAGAAGTCGCCCTACAAGACCGTGGCCGACCTGATCGCCGCGGCGAAGAAGGACAAGGGCGGCATCAACTATGGCTCTTCCGGTATCGGATCGATCAACCAGATGTCCAGCGAACTGCTGGCCGGTGACGCCGGTATCGAATTCACGCACGTGCCGTACAAGGGCATCTCGAACGCGCTGACCGACCTGATCGCCGGGCAGGTGCAGTTCGTGATTGCCAGCTTTCCGTCCGTGGCCTCGCAGGTGAAGGGTGGCAAGCTGCGCGCGCTGGGCGTGACGTCGCCGTCGCGCTCGCGCTTTGCGCCGCAGTGGCCGTCGGTGGCCGAGACCGTGCCCAACTATTCCGCCGAACTCTGGTGGGGCGTGTTTGCGCCGGCCGGCACGCCGCAGCCGCTGGTGGACAAGCTCAACGCCGAGATCCGCGACATCATTGCCACGCCCGAAATGCGCGAGATCTTCTCGCGCGAAGGCGCCGAGCCGTCCGCGATGACCGCGGCCCAGTTCGCCGAGCATATCCGCCGCGACAGCGCGCGCTGGAAGCAGGTAGCCAAGGCCCGCAACATCACCGCCGAATAATTCACAGAGTCTTTCCATGTTCAGGCAGCAAGCGCTGGCGCCCGACGCCACCGGACCGCTCGACGGCATCCGTATCCTCGACCTCTCCCGCCTGGTGGCGGGCAACACGCTGACGATGGCGCTGGCCGACCTGGGCGCCGATGTGCTCAAGGTGGAGCCGGCCAGCGGCGACACCCTGCGCGACTGGAAGGTCAGGGACGTGTCTACCGCCTGGAAGGCGTACTGCCGCAACAAGCGCAGCCTGTGCCTGAACTTCCGGGGCGAAGGCGCCATCGACGTGATCCTCGACCTCGTGGCGCATGCCGATGTGTTCGTCGAAAGCTTCAAGCCCGGCACGCTCGAAACCATGGGCCTGGGCCCCGACGTGCTGATGGCGCGCAACCCCAGGCTCGTGATCGTGCGCGTTTCCGGCTGGGGCCAGGACGGCCCCTACTCGCATCGACCCGGCTTCGGCACGCTGGTCGAGGGCATGTCGGGGTTTGCGTCGATGAACGGCTTTGCCGACCGCGAACCGGTGCTGCCGCCGATCTACCTGGGCGACATGACCGCCGGCCTCTACGGCGCCATCGGCGTGCTCAGCGCCGTGCGCAACGTGGAAGTGCGCGGCGGCGTGGGCCAGGTCATCGACCTGCCGCTGCTTGATCCGATCTTCGCCATCCTGGGTGCCCAGGCCGCCAATTACCGGCTGACCGGCAAGGTCAAGCCGCGCACGGGCAGCCGGTCCACCAACAGCGCACCGCGCAATGCCTATCAGACGGCCGATGGCAAATGGGTATGCCTGTCGGCATCCACGCAGGCCATGACGGAGCGGCTGTTCCGCGCCATCGGCCGGCCCGAGCTGATTACCGATCCGCGCTTCGCCACCAATGCCGAGCGCGTGAAGCACGCCGCGCTGTTGGACGGCATCATCGGCGAATTCCTTGGCACGATGACCCAGCCCGACTGCGTGGCGTTCTTCGACAAGGCCGGCGTGACGATCGGGCCGATCTACGACATCTCGGATATCGAGCACGACCCGCATTTCCACGCACGCGACATCGTGGTGGAAATTCCCGATGCCGAGATGGGCCAGATTCCCGTGCACAACATCTCGCCGCGACTGGGCGGCACGCCGGGCACGTTCCGGCGCGCGGCACCGGCACTGGGCGAGCATTCGGTCGAGGCGCTGCGCGCGGCCGGGCTCGACGACGCACGCATCGCCGCGCTGCAGGCCGCCGGCGTGGTGATTGACGCCAGCAAGGACCAATGATGGCCGCGAACCCGCGCTGGGCGCACCGCCCGCAAGGATCCAACTGGGGCGACTTCGGTCCCGACGACCAGCTTGGCCGCCTCAACCTGATCGGCCCGGCCCAGGTGCTGGCCGCCGTGCGCGAGGTGCGCGAGGGCCTGACGTTCTCGCTGAGCCTGCCGCTCGATGTGCCGCGTGCCGGCGTGCTGAACCCGCGCCGCCGTCCGCCCGTGCTGCATCCGTCGGAAAAGGACGGACAGCGCGTATTCAATCGGCCCATGGCTGGCGATGTGCCGGGCGCCACCGACGTGATCAGCGACGACCACGTCACGCTGTCGCCGCAGTACTCCACGCAGTGGGACGCCCTGGGCCATGTGAACTGCCTGTTCGATGCCGATGGCGATGGTCAGGCCGAAACGGTCGGCTACAACGGTTTTTCGGTCGGTTCCGGCAGCGCCGCCGATGGCACGTTTATTGGCGCCCAGGCCCTGTCGATTGCGCCGATGGCGGCGCGCGGCATCCAGGGGCGCGGCACGCTGGTGGACCTGCACCGGCACTTCGGCCCGGCGCGGCGCGCGGTCGGCTATGACGACCTGATGCGCGTGATCGAGGCCGATGGCGTGGATGTGCAGCGCGGCGACATCCTCTGCGTGCATACCGGCCTGGCCGACATGGCGCTGCAGCTGTCTGCCGCCGATGATCATTCGGGGCTGCGCAACGCCTGCGCGGTGCTCGACGGCACCGACGCCCGGCTGCTGCGCTGGATCGACGAAGCCGGCATCGCCGCCATCGCCGCGGACAACCACGCGGTGGAAGAGCGCCGCCACGCACTGCCGCCAGGCACGACCGGCCCGCTGCTGCCGCTGCACGAACTCTGCCTGGTCAAGCTTGGCATTCCGCTGGGCGAGATGTGGCACCTGACGCCGCTTGCAGCCTGGCTGCACCAGGCTGGACGCGCGTCGTTCCTGCTGACGGCGCCGCCGATGCACCTGCCGCGCGCGGTGGGATCGCCGGCCAATCCCATCGCCACGGTCTGACAGCCAGCGAAACGTAAAGAAACGAGGAGACTCCCCATGCATCCGACCTGCCGCAAGCTGCTGGTCGCAGTGGCCGCCTGCGCGCCGCTGCTGGCCGCCGCAGCCTTTCCCGACCGCCCGCTCCGCATGATCGTGCCGTATTCCGCGGGTGGTGGTGCCGACAATACGGCGCGCGTGATCGCGCAGCGCATGAGCGCGTCGATGGGCCAGCAGGTGGTCATCGACAATCGCCCCGGCGCGGCCGGCGTGATTGGCGAGGAAGCGGTGGCAAAGGCCACGCCCGATGGCTACACGGTGCTGTACGACGCTTCGGCGTTCGCGGTGAATCCGAGCCTGCGCAAGATGTCGTTCGACCCGCTCAAGGAACTGGTGCCGATTTCGCTGGTGGCTACCGCCGCCAACATCCTGGTGGTGCCGCCCAATGCGCCATACAAGACAGTCAAGGAGTTCATCGCCTATGCCAAGGCCAACCCGGGCAAGCTGACGTTCGCGTCGGCCGGCGCGGGCAGCGGGTCGCATCTGGCGGGCGAACTGCTCAACGCCAAGGCCGGCATCGACCTGCTGCATGTGCCCTACAAGGGCGGTGCGCCGGCGCTGACCGATGTCATGGGCAACCAGGTGTCGGCCTATTTCGGCAACGTGGCCTCCACGCTCAACTACGCCCGGAGCGGCAAGCTCAAGGCGCTGGCGGTGACGTCGCTCAAGCGCAACCCGGGCCTGCCCGACACGCCGACGCTGGCCGAGAGCGGCCTGCCCGACTTCGAGGTGCTGGAGTGGAACGGCGTGTGGGTGCCCAAGGGCACGCCGCCCGAGGTGGTGGCACGGCTGGCGAAGGAAGTGCAGGACGCCGTGGCGGACCCGCACGTGCAGGAAAAGCTGCGCCAGATGGGCCTGGAGCCGGTGGGCAATTCGCCGCAGCAGTTCGGCAAGTTCGTGCAGGGCGAGGCGGCCCGCTGGGGTGCGCTGGTGAAGCAGCGCAATATTCGCGCGGAATAAGGGTGAGGGCGATCATGCGCAGCAAACTGTTTGTACCGGGATCGCGCCCGGAACTGTTCGACAAGGCGCTGGCCAGCGCGGCCGATGCCCTGTCGTTCGACCTCGAAGATGCCGTGGCCGAGCCGCGCAAGGCCGAAGCCCGCGCCGCGCTGCAGGACCTGCTGGCCTCGGGCCGTACCGTGGCATCGGGCAAGACGATCATCGTGCGCGTGAACGCGCCGGACACCGCCCACTTCGCGCCCGACATCGTGGCCGTGGTGCGCAACGGGCTGCATCTGGTCAATGTGCCGAAGGTGGAAGAGGTGGAGCAGGTGCACCTGGCCGCCAGGGCCGTGGCACTGGCCGAAGCCGCCAACGGCGTGACCACGCCGGTCAGGCTGCTGCTCAATATCGAGTCGCCGCGCGGGCTGCGCCGCGCGCATGAACTGGCCGCCGCCGATGCGCGCGTGGCGGGCCTGCAACTGGGCTACGCCGACCTGTTCGAGCCGGCCGGCATCCACCGGCGCGAAACGCTGGCCGTGGCGCAGACCATGTACCAGATGCGCATGGCCGCCGCCGAGGCCGGGGTGTTCGCCTATGACGCAGCCTTCGCGGACGTGAAGGATGCCGATGGCTACCGTGCCGAAGCCGAGCTGGCGCGCCGGCTGGGGTATCTGGGCAAGAGCTGCATCCACCCGAGCCAGATCGCGCTCGCCAACGAGGTGTTCCAGCCGACCGAAGCGGAGATCGCCGCTGCGCAGCGGATCGTGGCAGCCGCCGACGAAGCCGACGCCAAAGGCGTGGGCGCCTATCTGGTCGACGGCAAGATGGTGGACCGCCCGTTCGTGGAGCGCGCCCGCGCCGTGCTGGCACAGGCGCGGACGATGGGCCGGGCCGGATGAAGCGTGCCTGGCGTGTCGCGTGCTGACTGCGCTTACCGCGCCGCGGTGCCCGGCTTGCAGTCCTTGACGTAGCCGGTGACACGGCCCTTGCTCAGCATGGGCCGCCAGTCGCCCGCGCTGCGGATCTGTACGTCCGTACCCTGCCGCGCGGCGCGCAGGTTGATCAGGTACGAGTAACCTGCATCGGCGCGATGGCCATAGCCCACGCGCACATCCACCTTGCCTGGTTCGGGGTAGGCCTCCACCGTGGCGTCATCCCCGAGCTTCTGCTTCAGGCACAGCACCAGGTCGCCCACGCTGGCGTCCGAATGGAGCGTGTTGCCATCCTGGGATTCGAGGTACTCCATGCTGCTGCCGCTGGCGCAGGCGGCCAGCAGCGGCGTAACGATGGCCGCGATCAGTAGTGGCCGGATTCCGATCATTGAAAGTCCCGTAAGAAGTCGTCTGGAAAATCTGCCCCGCGATGCTGCCATGCGCGGCGCTTCGGGTCAAAGCTTGCCGGGAACACCGGCAAGCGCCCGCAGCGGGCCGACAGGCCGCGAACTTGGCGCGCCTGCGGAAAAATATTACCCGGGTGTAATTGACTGAATCTATATTACCCGGGTAATATAGTCTCCCATCAAAACCGGAGTCGGGAGACCCACATGGAAGACAACGAATCGTGTACCGCCTTTGCGGGCGAACGGCGGCTGGCGTCCGGCACGCCGGTGGAAGTGGCGCTGGCCGTGGCGGCCGCGCTGCGTGCCGATCCCAATCAATCGATCCTGGCGTTTGGCGATGTCACCGGCCGGCAGGTGGATTTCGACCTGCGCGGCAGCGATGCCGACATCGCCGCGCGGCTGGCACCGCCGGCTGCCGATGAGGGCCCGGCCAGGAAGGGCGCCGGGCGTCCGAAGCTGGGTGTCGTGGCGCGCGAAGTCACGCTGCTGCCGCGCCACTGGGAATGGCTGGGCGAGCAGTCCGGCGGGGCGTCGGTAACGTTGCGCAAGCTCGTAGACGCTGCGCGCAAGGGGCAGGGCGTGGAGGGCGCGGGTTTGGCCGCCAGCCGTGCCAAGGCGGCGGCGGATCGCTTCATGTCGACGATGCTCGGCAACCAGCCCGGGTACGAGGAGGCGTCGCGCGCGCTGTATGGCGGCGACCGCGAGCGCTTCCTGGCGCTGTCGCAGGCGTGGCCCGCCGACCTGCGCGAGCACGCCCGCAAGCTGGCCGCGCCGGCCTTCGATACCGATCAGCCGAACGTGAACGCGTAAGCCTGGGCGCCCGGGTCGAGGAAGCGGATCTCGAACGTGTGTTCGCCCACCTCGCCTGCCTGGCGCACCAGCTGGTAAAGCCGCGTGGCCGTGATTGCGCCGTTGCCGTTGGCGTCGATGTCGGCGCCATGGCTCTCGCCCGGCGCCTTGCCGTCGATCGTCACCACGAAGCGCACCGCGCGGCCGTTGGCGGCGGGGCCCAGCACCAGGTGCAGGTCGCGGGCCTGGAAGCGGTAGCGGATGCTGCCGTCGGCGCGCTCTGCGGTGGCGAACTCCGGCCCCACCGTCCATTGGCCCGCCAGCCCCCACTGGTTCAGGTGCAGCTTGCCGTCCAGGGCGTAGTTGCGCGGAGCGTCGGGGCGGATGCCGCCCGCCGAGGCGAAGTTCGACGCCTGGTTGTAGCCCACATAGGTCTCGCCCGAGCGGACGTTGCGCAGGTCGGGGGCGGCCTGCGCGCCCCTGGCGTCGGGCACCACCACGTCGCGCGACGCCGACGGCTGGCCGGCTTCGGCCAGCAGGGTCTGGATCACGCGCTCGGAATTCGCATAGTCGCCTTCGCCAAACTGGTGATGGCGGATATTGCCGCGCGCATCGACGAAGTAGGCCGCCGGCCAGTAGTTGTTGTTGAAGGCGCGCCAGATGTTGTAGTCGCTGTCCACGGCCACCGGGAAGCCGATCTTGAAGTCGCCGATGGCGCGGCGCACGTTGTCGGGCTTCTTTTCGAACGCGAACTCGGGCGTGTGCACGCCGATGACCTGCAGGCCCGGATACTTGTCGGCCCAGGCGCGCAGGTAGGGCAGCGTGCGGATGCAATTGATGCACGAGTACGTCCAGAAATAGACCAGCGTGACCTTGCCCTGCAGCTGCTGGCGCGTGATCGGTGCGCCGTTGGGCGTGTTAAACCACTGGACCGCGCCGTCGAGCGACGGCAACAGGCCTTCCACCGGCAGGCGGTTGCCGACGCCGTAGCCGTCGAATCCCGTCCCGTTGGCCGCCAGCAGCATGCCGGCATTGGCCCCGGGGCCGGCTTCACCGGATGCGGTGGCGGCCGTGGCCGGCACCACGTTCCCAGCCTGCGGCGCCGGCGCCGATGCGTTGTGCAGCCGGTCGACCAGCGCCTGTTCCAGCCGGGCCGGGCCGCTCACGGACAGGCGCGCCAGGAAGCCGGTATCGGCCCCGATGGCGATGGCGGCCACGCCGCCCAGCACGCCAACCCCCAGGCCGCGACGCAGCCATTCGCCAGCCCCCATCGACCGCTTCATCGCCGCGAACAGGCGGCCGCCCACGCCCAGCGCGGCGGCCAGCGACGTGGCCGCGCCGGCCGCATAGGCCACCAGCAGCAGCGAGCTTTGCACGCTGGCGCCCTGCAGCGCGGCCGTGGTCAGCACGATGCCCAGGATCGGGCCGGCACACGGGGCCCACAACATGCCCGTTGCCACGCCCAGCAGCAGCGAGGCCCACGGCGATGCCGCGCCGGCCGTGCCATCGCCGGCCAGCCGGTTGCCCAGCGCCACCACGGGCCGGGTCAGCGCGTCGGCCAGCCTGGGTACGAGCAGCGACACCCCGAACATCGCCAGCAGGGCCAGCGCCGCATAGCGGCCGTATTCGTTGGCGCGTACCGCCCAGGCGCCACCCACCGATGCCAGCGTGGCTACCGCTGCAAAGGTCAGCGCCATGCCGGCCAGCATCGGCAGCCGTCCGCGCAGGAATGGCTGGCCGCTGCCGCTCAGTACGAATGGCAGCACGGGCAGGATGCACGGGCTCAGGATGGTCAGGGCACCACCCAGGTAGGCAAGGATCAGCAGCGTCATGGTCGGGTTCCTTTCGGCAAGGATGAGGGGCCAGCAATCTGGCATGCCCCAATGAGACGCCCGTGATCTACCGTAAATGTGTCGCCAACCGGCGAAGTTGTATGGCTTTGTGGGGCCGCAGCCGCCAGATACATTGCGATACACGCGAAGGCCCGGCCGCCCATACAATCTCGCCAACAGACTGATTGTTCACATTTTTCCTAAAAATAGATCGCCAGGGGTGAAGCTGATGGAATCGCATGTCGACCATGTCCTGATCGTCGATGACGACCGGGAGATCCGGGAGTTGGTATCCACTTACCTGACCAAGAACGGGCTGCGGGTGACCATGGCGCCGGATGGCCGGCATATGCGGCAGTTCCTGGACGCCAACACGGTCGACCTGATCGTGCTGGACGTGATGCTGCCCGGCGACGATGGCCTGGTGCTGTGCCGCGAACTGCGCGCCGGCAAGCACAAGTCCACGCCGGTGCTGATGCTGACCGCCCGCGACGACGAGACCGACCGCATCATCGGCCTGGAGATGGGGGCCGACGACTACCTGACCAAGCCGTTCGCGGCGCGCGAGCTGCTGGCGCGCATCAAGGCCGTGCTGCGCCGTACCCGGATGCTGCCGCCGAACCTGCAGATCACCGAGGCCGGGCAGATGCTGGCATTCGGCGACTGGCAGCTGGACACCACGGCACGCCACCTGATCGACAACGAAGGCACCATCGTCGCGCTGAGCGGCGCCGAATACCGGCTGCTGCGCGTCTTCGTGGACCACCCGCAGCGCGTGCTGAACCGCGACCAGCTGCTGAACCTGACCCAGGGCCGCGAAGCCGACATGTTCGAGCGGTCGGTGGACCTGCTGGTGAGCCGCCTGCGCCAGCGCCTGAAGGACGATGCGCGCGAGCCGGCCTATATCAAGACGGTGCGCAGCGAGGGCTATGTGTTCTCGATGCCCGTGGAGATCACGGAGGCCCGTCAGTGAGCACGCGCCGCTGGCGCTGGCCCCATACCATGGGGTCGCGCCTGTTCCTGATCCTGCTGGCGGGCATGATCGTCGCGCATCTGATGTCGTTTGCCGTGCTGTTTTCGGAGCGGTACATGTCGGCGCGGCAGGTCATGCTGGGCACGCTGGAGACCGACGTGGCGACATCGGTGGCGATCCTGGACCGGATTCCGGCCGCCGAACGCCCGCAGTGGCTGCCCCGCGTGAACCGTGGCAACTACCAGTACATCCTTGGGCCGGGATCGCCGGGGGTGCCGGAAATGACGCAGCGCGGGCGCGATATCGCCGAGCGCATCATGGAAGCCACCGGCACGCACTACCCGGTCACGGTGCAGTCGATTCCGGGCGACGGCAAGCAGCTTCAGGCGCACCTGACGCTGAGCGACGGCAGTCCGCTGACCATCGACGTGCATCCGCGCATGACGCCCATCGCCGAGTGGCTGCCCTATGTGCTGGTGCTGCAGTTGCTGCTGCTGATCCTGTGCTGCTGGTTTGCCGTGCGCCTGTCGATCCGCCCGCTGGTGGCGCTGGCCGACGCCGCCGACGCGCTCAATCCGAATACCCGCTCGCAACCGCTGGACGAGCACGGTCCCACGGAACTGGCGCAGGCGGCGCGGGCCTTCAACGCCATGCGCGACCGCATCGCGCATTTTGTCGAGGAACGCGTGCAGATCCTGGCCGCCATCTCTCACGACCTGCAGACGCCCATCACGCGGATGAAGCTGCGCGCGGAGATGGCCGAGGATTCCGAGGAAAAGCGCAAGCTGGTGAACGACCTGGCGGAAATCCAGACGCTGGTGCGCGAAGGGCTGGCCTACGCGCGCAGTACCGGCGGCGATTCCGAGGAGGCGTCCCGCATCGATCTGGGATCGTTTGTCGAAAGCCTGGTCTACGACTACCAGGACACCGGCAAGGACGTGACGATTGGCGAGAACGCCGGTGGCGCCATCGTCACGCGACGCAATGCCCTGCGACGGGTGCTGACCAACCTGATCGACAACGCCATCAAATATGGCGGAGGGGCCGCAGAAGTGGGCGTCCACCGCGAACGCGACACCGTGGTCATATCGATCATGGACCGGGGCCCCGGTATCCCCGAAGACAAGCTCGAGGCCGTATTGCAGCCGTTTGTACGCCTGGAAGGCTCGCGCAACCGCGAAACCGGCGGCACCGGCCTGGGCCTGGCCATCGCCCATCAGCTTGCAGCGGCCATCGGTGGCTCGCTGACCCTGCGCAACCGCGAAGGCGGCGGCCTGGCTGCCGATATCCGGCTGGGCTGATCCCTTTTAGCCGGCCACGGGTCTGCTCCCCTTTCCCGCTTGCGGGAGAGGGGCCGGGGGAGAGGGCCAGCGCTTCAAATCGCAGCCGGCAGGCCACCAGCGCCTCACCCCCCTCTCCCTTACCCCGCTTTCCAACCCTCTCCCGTTCATGGAAGAGGTAGTGCCGCAAGGTGCACATCTCTGGTTCTCCCCGCTCTCCGGACTTCTCGCCTGCCTGCAGGCTTTCTTCCTTTTTGTACGCCTTTGTATCAGGCCGACGCGACGATACGTGCCCTGACACAACAGCCGCCAAGTCGCTACGGGCGCGATACGTGGGCCGCCTTAAATACGGTCCATGGCAGCGCGACGCACAAACGACAGAGCGAAAACGCTGCCAGGCAATCGACCGAATCGACCGCATACCACTGAAAAGGAAATCATCATGTCCAAGAACCTCACCAAGCGCCTTGTTCTCGCCGTTGCCCTGGTTGCCGCCGCCGCTGGCGCTCAGGCTTCCGTTGTCGGTGCCCGCGACGTGTACACCGACGGCGCTCGTGCCGTGCAGGGTGCACGCGATGTGTTCAGCGAAGGTGCCCGCTCGGCTACCGACGCCCGCGACCCGTACACCGAAGGTGCCCGCTCGGTACAGGAGCCGCGCAGCCCCTACTACGACGGCGCCCACACGGTAGCCAGCCTGTCGGTGCGCTCGGCCGATCCGTTCCTCGACGGCGCCCGTTCGGTGCAAGAGCCGCGCAGCCCGTACTACGACGGCGCCCGCTCGGTACAGGAACCGCGCAGCCCCTACTACGACGGTGCACATACGGTAGCCGGCCTGGATCGCACGGGCGTCTCGGCCCCGCCGGCCCGCTCGGCCGACCCGTACCTGGACGGCGCCCGCACGCTGGACCCGTACTACGAAGGCGCACACACGGTGGCCGGCATGGACCGCACCGGCGTCTCGGCCGACCCGGCACGCAGCGTCGATCCGTACCTGGACGGCGCCTACGCCTGAGTCCCCGAAATCCCGAATCCGCATCCCTACAACCAGACCACTGAAAGAGACAAGGAAACCATCATGGCCCGTATCGAAAAAGTCCTGTACACCGGCAAGGTCCACATCACGTCCGGCGGCCGCGACGGCTCGGCCCGCAGCGACGACGGCAAGCTCGACATCGACCTGTCGTCGCCGGGCAGCAAGGGCAGCGGCACCAACCCCGAGCAGCTGCTGGCTGCCGGCTGGTCTGCCTGCTTTATCGGCGCCATCGGCCTGGCAGCGGGCAAGCAGAAGATCAAGCTGCCGGAAGACCTTTCCGTAGATGCCGAAGTGGACCTGGGCACGGCCGGCGTGGAGTACCTGCTGCAGGCACGGCTACGGGTGCATATCCCCGGCATCGAGCGCCAGGTGGCGCAGGCGCTGGTGGACACCGCGCACCGCACCTGCCCGTACTCGAAGGCGCTGCACGGCAACATCCATATCGAAACCGAACTGGTCTGACCAGTGCCGCATCGCCCTGTCGACCCGCCGATCCGCCGATCCGCCAGCCGGGTCACGGGGCGAGCATCTCCTGAAAGGCCCCTGAATCATGCGTAACGTATTCCGCGCCATGCTTGCCGCCATCGGCATCGCGGCCATCTACACCTTCGGCACCGGCGCCATCGCCGAAAGTCCCAAGGTTGGCGACCAGGGCGCCGCGCCCGAATTCGTGGGGATCAACCACTGGCTGAATTCCGAGCCGCTCACGATGCAGCAATTGCGCGGCAAGGTAGTGCTGGTCGACTTCTGGACGTACGCCTGCGGCAACTGCGTGAACACGCTGCCGTATGTGAAACAGTGGTACGACAAGTACAAGGACCAGGGCCTGGTGGTGGTGGGCGTCCACACGCCGGAATTCCCGTTCGAGAAATCGACGGAGAACGTGCAGGCCGCGCTCAAGCGCCATGACATCCGCTATCCGGTGGCGCAAGACAACATGTACGGCACGTGGTCCGCTTATCGCAACCAGTACTGGCCCGCGCTCTACCTGATCGATGCCAATGGCCGCATCGTGTACCAGCACTACGGCGAGGGCCGCTACAAGGAAACCGAGGCGGCCATCCAGAAACTGCTGGCGGAGCGCAAGCCGGCACAACTGCAGTGAGTGCGCTGCCGGTGCGCAGTGATCGAAGTCCGAGCTGGCTTCGGAACCTGGTAAGGGCCTTGTTCGCAAGGCCCTTTTTATTGCTCTGCCGCCGCCGTGCTACTGGCCATCCAGCAACACCATCGTCAACAGCACCGACGCATCGGTCAGCGCCTTCACGTCATGCCGGACATTGCCGGCCAGGTAGATCAGGTCGCCGGGTTTCAGGCGCTGCGAGCCGTGATCGAGTGCGACGTCGACTTCGCCTTCGATGCACTGGATGGTCAGGGGGCCGGCTACGGCGTGCGGGGGCAGTTGTTTGCCTGCCAGCATCACCAGGCGGGCTACTTCCATGTGGGGGGCCTTGAACAGCGCGGTGGTGGGGGTGTTCTTGAGGTTGGCGCCAAGCGGTAGCACGCTGGCGGTCTGGCCGGAAGACAGGTGGGGAATCGACATGGCTTCGCTCGCTGACTGGGGATTGGCTGGTTCTACAGCCGCGCCTTCCTGCGCGCGGCAGGTTTCAGTCTATTGCCAAATCACGTGCAAGGCACAGCGTGACGGAGGCCGAGTGTGGCGCAGGCAGCGTATGTCGACCCGGGGTGGCCTGGCGCGCGGGCGATTCCGTGGGCGATTGGGGTAGCGGGTCACGTCGCGACAGGCGTGACCCGCAGGCTGGCTGTTCAGGCCAGCGCGCCGTCCGTGTAGACGTCGATCGTGCGCGAGGGCGCCGCCGATACGCCGCGGAGGTCCATGCCGGCCAGTGCGCCGTCGGTGTAGACGTCGATCACGCGCGAGGGCGCGGCTGACACGCCACGAAGGTCCATCCCTGACAGGGAACGGTCGTTGTCGATTTCGCGCGTGGTCGGGGCCACGACACGTGCGCCTTCGCTGAACGTATCAAATCGGCCGGTACGGGCGCCATCGGTGTAGACATCGCGCGCGTCGATACGGAAGTTGTAGCCGTACCTGTTGCCAGCGTGCGTGCTGTCGCGCGGGCCCGAGGCATGGGCGCCGCCTGCCGCCAGGCCGAGGGCCAGGGCAGTGGTGGAGAGAAGGGAAATGGTGAATCTGCGTGACATGGCAAAGCTCCAAAGGCAGGTGAAACACAACGGAACGTCGCGAGACGTTCCTCTGCTATTACGCAGTTCCCGTACCAGCGGATGCAGGTGGCCGAATGTGGCGGCGCTGGCGCGCCAGCACTGAATAACGCCCTTGGGCGTTGGTCGCCCGCCAACACCGCACCCGCCCGGTGGCGGGGAATGGCCGACACCTCGTCGCCGGGTCAGGTCGGCGTCAGGCCTGTCTGATAGCGTCGCGCAGCCGTATAGAGATCGCCCGAACTGCCGTTATCTCCGGTACCCCCGCATCCGATGGCCCTGACAATTGATGAAGACATATCTCCGCTCGGTGAGGGTCGGCCTGATACGTACGATGGCGCTTGGCGCACTGGTCACAGCCCTGCTGGTGGGCGGTGGGCTGTTTGTCATGAAGCGGTTCGATTCGTACGTGACCGCCATCTATGTGGGCAACACGCTGCCGGTGGGACAGCTGGGCGAACTGCGGGCCAGTTGCCTGGAAGCGCGGCGCCGGCTGTGGAAGGCGTTGGCGATGCGAGCGCACGGTGACGATCACGCCATCGTGGCCGGCGTGCGCGATGACCTGGCGCGCATGGACAAGGCCTGGGCCGCGTACTATCCGGCCAACGTCAGCGGCCTCCGGGAGCAGCAGACGGCCGACGCGTTGCGCCATGAGCTGGCCGCGTTCCGCAACCTGGCGCTGGCGACGGCCGAGATGATCGTGGCGGGGCACCACGACGCGGCCCAGGCGTACCTGAGCGCCCAAATCGGCCTGATGCAGCACATGGACGACCTGATGGCGCGCGCCATCGACGCCAATGTCGTACAGGCTGCAGCGCTGGCGCAGGGCAGCACACAGATGCTGGAGCGCACCGCCAAAGCCGCGGCGGCCGTGCTGGCCGTGGCCATGGCCGTTTCGCTGGCCTTTGGCTTCCGGCTGCTGCGCGAGCGCGACGATGCACGGCGATCTTCGCGCTACAGCCTGTGGCTGGTGGACCAGGCGTTCGAGCTGACGCAGGACGGCATGATGATTACCGACGCGCACGGCGTCATCGAGAAAGTGAACCCGGCCTTTGTGCGGCTCACGGGCTATGCCGAGGCCGAACTGATCGGCAATACGCCGCGCATGCTCGGTTCCGGCCGCCAGCCGCCCGAGTTCTATCGCGATATGTGGCAGGCGTTGCGCGAGACCGGCCACTGGCGCGGCGAGCTATGGAACCGTCGCAAGGACGGTGCGATCTATCGCGAATCGCTGTCGATCCACGGCATTCGCGGCCCCAAGGGCGAGGTGTCCAACTTCGTGGCGGTCTGCGCCGATATCACCCAGCGCCAGCTGGCCCAGGATCGCCTGGGCTACCTGGCCACACACGATGCGCTGACCGGGCTCCCCAATCGCGCGCTGCTGGGAGAGCGGCTGGAGCAGGCTGTTGGCCGGGCGCGCCGGGGGGGCACGCATGTGGCCGTCATGTTTATCGATCTCGATGGGTTCAAGGCCGTCAACGACACGCTGGGGCACGGCATTGGCGACGAGACGCTGATCACGGTGGCGCAGCGCCTGAAGGCCCAGTTGCGCGACGGCGATACCGTGGCGCGCCTGGGCGGCGACGAGTTTGCCATCGTGCTTGAGGACGTCGCCGACATCGGACACGTGGCGCCGCTGGCCGAACGGCTGGTGCAGGCAGTGGGCGGGATCGACATGATCAACGGCTGTCCGGTCAGCATTACCCCGAGCATCGGCATTGCCCTGTATCCGGACGATGCCGAAGAACCCGACTACCTGCTGAACCTGGCCGATGAAAGCATGTACGTGGCAAAGCGGTCGGGCAAGAACGGCTACTGCTTCAGCGGGGCGTTGCCGTGCAAGGCCGCCTGAAGTGGCAACACGGGCAACGGGGGGATCAGGGCAGGCCGGCCGGGTTTGCGTTGCCGTCGGGATTGACCGGCGCGTTGGCCGCGAACTTGGCGCGATGCGTCGAGAAGAACGTCCGCACGTTGCGCACGTTGCTGGCGCCGCGGAACAGGCGCCGCGCGAAGGCGTCGTAGGCGGCCATGTCGCGCAGTTCCACCATCACCACGAAATCCGGCCCCGGCGAGACGCGGTAGCACTGTGTCACCGCCGGCTCCGCGCAGACCTGGCTTTCGAATGCCGCACAGTCCTCGGCGGTCTGCCGGTCCAGCGTGACCTCGATGATGGCCGCCAGCGTATTGCCAACTTTTTCGGCATCTAGCACGGCTATCTCGCGTGCAATCACCCCGGTCTCCCGCAAGCGGCGTACGCGTCGCATGGTGGTTGGCGCCGAAGTAAAGACGCGTGCCGCCAGTTCGACATTGGTCAGCGATGCATCGCCCTGCATGACCTGAAGGATGCGCAGGTCGAGTTCGTCCAGGGCAATGGTGGTCATGGCTGGTTCTCGTGAAAGAAAATTTCAGAATGATCGTACATCAATAGAAAACATCATGGACGATAATTTTTCGAAAGAAAATTTCATGTCGGGCGGCCTACCATCCGATCCATCGCATCGAACGGATGCGCAATATTGGAAACCGGAGGGGCTATGTGCGGAATTGTGGGCGCCGTTGCGCAGCGCGACATCGTTGGGGAACTGGTCGACGGCCTGAAGCGGCTGGAGTATCGCGGCTATGACTCGTGCGGCGTGGCCGCCCTGCAGGGTGGGCGGCTGGTGCGGTCGCGCAGCGTCGATCGGGTGGCGGCCCTGCAGCGCGACGTGGCCGAGCAGGCCATCGACGGATACACGGGCATTGCCCACACGCGCTGGGCCACGCACGGCAAGCCCATCACGGCCAATGCCCACCCGCATTTCTCGCCGAGCGATCTCGCGCCGCGCATCGCGCTGTCCCACAACGGCATCATCGAAAACCACGAGGCCCTGCGCGGCGAGCTGGAAGCCCACGGCTATGTGTTCGCCAGCCAGACTGACAGCGAGGTCATCGCGCACCTGGTGGACCACCTCTACAACGGCGACCTGTTCGACGCGGTGCGCGAGGCCGTCAGGCGGCTGCGCGGCAGCTATGCGATTGCCGTGCTGTGCCGCGACGAGCCGCATCGGCTGGTCGGCGCCCGGCACGGCATGCCGCTCGTCGTGGGCATTGGCGCGGGCGAGAACTACCTGGCGTCGGACGCTATCGCGGTGGCTGCCGTCACGAACCAGATCGTCTATCTGGAGGATGGCGACGTGGCCGATGTGCAGATGCATCGCCACTGGATCGTCGACGCCGATGGCCGGCGCGTGACACGTGCCGTGCATACGGTGGCCGCGCACAGTGCGGCGGCGGACCTGGGCCTGTACCAGCACTACATGCAGAAGGAAATCTTCGAGCAGCCGCGCGCCGTGGTCGACACGCTGCAGGACATCACGTCGATCATGCCCGAGCTGTTTGGCGACGGCGCCTATCGCCAGCTGGAGACGGTCGACGCGGTGCTGCTGCTGGCGTGCGGCGGCAGCTATCACGCGGCGCTGACGGCCAGCTACTGGATCGAACGGCTCGCCAACCTGCCCGTGCGGGTGGAAATCGCCAGCGAGTATCGCTATCGCGACGGCTTCAGCAATCCGAACATGCTGGTGGTGGCGGTGTCGCAAAGCGGAGAAACGGCGGACGTGCTCGGTGCCGTGCAGGCGGCCCGCGAGCGCGGCATGCATCGCACGCTTGCCATCTGCAACGTGGCCACCAGCGCGCTGGTGCGGGCTTGTGCAATGCACTTCATCACACGGGCGGGCGTGGAGATCGGCGTGGCGTCCACCAAGGCGTTCACCACGCAGCTGGTGGCGCTGTTCCTGCTGGCGCTGACGCTGGCGCAGATGCGCGGCCGGCTGCCAGACGCCGAAGAGCAGGAACACCTGCGCGCACTGCGACACCTGCCCGACGCGCTGAGCCGCGTGCTGGCACTGGAACCGCACATCATCGGCTGGGCCGATCAGCTGACCCGCAAGGAGAACATCCTGTTCCTGGGGCGTGGCATGCACTATCCGATCGCGCTCGAAGGCGCGCTGAAGATGAAGGAGATCTCCTACATCCATGCGGAAGGCTACGCGGCCGGCGAACTCAAGCACGGGCCGCTGGCCCTGATCAGCGACCAGATGCCGGTGGTGGCCGTGGCGCCCAACGACAGCCTGCTGGAAAAGCTGAAGTCGAACATGCACGAGGTGCACGCGCGCAACGGCAAGCTCTATGTGTTCGCCGATATCGACTGCGCATTGCAGCCGGGCGACGGGCTGGAGATTATCCGGTTGACCGAGCACTACGGCCTGCTGTCGCCAATCGTCCACACCATTCCGATGCAATTGCTGGCGTATCACACGGCGCTGGCGCGTGGCACCGATATCGACAAGCCACGCAACCTGGCAAAGTCGGTAACGGTGGAATGAGAAAAAAGAAGCGCCCCTCCGGGAGGAGAGCGGGCGCGATGGATCAAGGGAGGCCCGACGGGTCTGGACCGCCGGGCGCATCAACAATCCAGGTCAGGAATGCATGCGCCAGCCGGTACGGAAAGCGGACGTTCCGGACATCGGGTGTGGACCCCGACGTTGGCCTACGCACTTGTCAGACACTCACCGACTACCGCGCGAACTGCTTTGGGTGAATAAACAGGACAGGAGACAGACCCCCATGGAGACGCATGCTCGCCAGTGCATGAGGCGGATAGCCACAGGGGAATGCCGAGGAATGCAGTGGCTGCGCAACAGCTTCAGTCCCGATCCATTGCCAGTGAGGGCGACAGGGGCGACACTACGCACCTGTATGGTTTGTTTGCGTTCCGCACAGGCCGCCCCCAAAAACAGCCGGTTCGGAACAAACCGGCGCGCCTATTTAGTGGGACCCATCGCGCGAAAAGCGGGTCCGGATGAAATGAAACAACGTGCAGTGGTTGGAACGGCCGATATGCCTTTCATCAAGCCAAAAATCAGAGCTACGGTTATTTGTGTCCGCCAGGAACAAGTCCTGCTCGTGTCGAAGGACGGCGTGCGCTGGGCCCTGCCCGGCGGGCGCCCCGACGACCAGGAATCGCTGGTGGAAGCCGCGTGGCGAGAACTGCGCGAGGAAACCGCGATCGAGGCCAAGTCGCTGACCACCGCCTTCCAGTTCATTGGCGCCACCACGGTGCATCACGTGTTTTCGGCGGCGGTCGGCAAATCGGCAGCGCCCAAGCCGCGCAACGAGATCAAGTATCTGAAATGGGCGCCGCGCGACGTGCTGGACGAACTGAGCACCAGTCCCACCACGCGGGCCATCGTGTTGCAGTACTTCCTCGCCACGGCCGGCTGAAGCCGGCCGCCCGGTCGCGCGGATATTGCACCGCACACCGGCGATACCGGGTGGATCGGAATGCCGGCGACAAGCCGGCTTTGCCTTCGGCGCGCCCGAACCTACAGTCCGAAATACTGGCAATTCCCGACGATGCGCGCGCGTTCGCTGTCGGGAAAGCGCTGTGCCGCGATCAGCCGCCGCAAGGCATCGCGACCCTGTTCCAGCGCGCCCAGGTAGTACGCGCTGACCACCAGTTCGTCGAGCGCACGCCAGGCGTAGACCGACTCGTCGACGAACAGTGCGTCGGCAGGCTTCGGCATGCTGGCGGCCTGCTGCGCGAACAGGTGTGCCAGCGCGAATTCGCTGCGTAGCCGGTGAAAGCGCGCCAGCTCGCACAGGGGCTCCGCACGGGTTGGCCGCTGCTGATAGGCGTCGAGATAGGCGGCCTGCACGGCTGCGGGGGCGTCGCCTCGACGCTCGCGCAGGACGGCAACCTGAAAGCGCGCGAACCAGACCTCCTCGTCCCAGCCTCCCATCGCGGCGCGTTCGTCGTAAAGGCGCACGGCATCATCGAGCTTGCCGGCGTCGCGGTAGCTTTGCGCCAGGTAGAAGCGGTAGCGGGTGTTGGCCGGCTCGTCGCGAACGGCCTGTTCCAGTACGGCGATATCGCGCAGGTAGGTCTGCGGATTGCGCGCGCGTGCACCGTCGCGTGCCACCACGATGGTGGCCTGGGGCAGGGCCTCCCAGCTGTGCGGCACGTCCTGTGTCAGGAATTCGTGCAGCACGCCTTCCCAGCGCCAGGGCTGGCGGGCGCGCACCAGCGCATTGCGCAGGTAGTGCCAGCCGTCGAGCTCGCAGCGGAACTGATAGCCGTCGGCCTGCAGTTCGGGCCAGTGGAAGCCCGGCGCCATGCGCAGCGTTTCGTCGGCGTCGATGCACAGCAGGTAGTCGTCTTCGCTACCGGAGTCGCCCATGGCCGTGCGTGCCAGCGCCATGGCCTCGTTGCGGTTGTGGGCGAAGTTGCGCCACGGGCGTTCGTGAAGCGTGCCGGGCACGTCCGCCATGAAGCGGCGAATCACGTCCTCCGTGCCGTCGCCCGATCCCGTGTCGACGATGACCCAATGGTCGATCCAGGGCTTCACGCTGGCCAGGCAGCGTTCGATCACCGGGGCCTCGTCCTTGACGATCATATTCAGGCAAATGCGTGTCACCGCGGTCCTCGCAGGCTCAAAATCCGGGCGAAGAATACCTGTTTTTGGCTGCCCGGTGCAGACGGGGCCGGCCGCACTGTCTGCCCCACCAAGGTAGGGGTGCTTGAGTTTCCCGGGCTGGTCCATCCATCGCTAAGATGCTGCCCCGCTACGAGCGGCCGGCCTTCGCATGCCGGCCCCGGAGGCGCGTCGGAACAAACCACTACTCCAAACTGGAACGGGAAAATGAAACAACAACAATGGGCTGCCGCCCTGTCAGTCGCCACGTCTGTACTTCTTGCAAGCTGCGGTGGCGGAGACGACACAGGAAGCACGGCGAGCACTCCGGCAACCCTGCCTGCAGCGACGATTTCGGGTACTGCCGCTACCGGCGCGCCCATCACCAACGCCGCGCTGACGGTCAAGTGCGTGAGCGGCCAGACCACCGTGACGACCGGATCGGACGGTAGCTGGAGCGCTTCCACGGCCAATCTGGCCCTGCCGTGCGTGCTGCGCGTGACCACGGCCACCGGCGAAGTGTTGCATTCGTACATCGAATCGGCCGGCACGACCAACGTCACGCCGATCACCGAACTGGTTGTGGCGGGTGTGTATGGCAGCGCCGACACCGAAGCGTTCTTCACCAATTTCTCGACAGTATCGGCTGCCGCAGCCAGCGAAAAGCTGGCGCTGGCCATTACCCAGGTCAAGCAGCGTTTGTCGACGCTGGGCGTCAATGCGGATTCGCTGAACCTGCTCAACCAGAAGTTCAATCCGCGCAACGGCGACAACTACGACGACCGCCTGGAAGAGATCGCGGCCAAGCTCAAACTGACCAATTCCACGCTGGCCGCTTTGTCGAGCGACGTGGCACAGGGCAAGGTGGGGCCGGTGGGGCCGACCGGCGCCACGGGAGCCACCGGAGCCACCGGAGCCACCGGAGCGACTGGCGCCAATGGGGCCAATGGCGCCGACGGCTCCACGGGTGCGACGGGTCCGCAGGGCCCGGTGGGCGCCACGGGTTCGCAGGGCAATGCGGGAGCCACGGGTGCGACGGGCGCTACCGGCCCGGCAGGTGCTACGGGCGCGACCGGCGCAACGGGAGTGACTGGCGCTACCGGTGCCGTGGGCGCGACCGGTGCCTCGGGTCCCACCGGCGCCACGGGTGCCACGGGTGCTACGGGTGCTACGGGTGCTACGGGTGCGACCGGCGCCACGGGTGCGACCGGCGCTACCGGCGCCACGGGCCCCGCCGGCACGATTCCCGGCCTGGGCAACACCGGCGCAATCGGTGATGGCAACGAAAGCGATTGCACGATGGCCACCGTCTGGCTGTCCGCCGCAAGCTTTGCGGCAGGTGGCGTACACGCTGACGGCCGCCTGATGTCCATCATGAGCAACCAGGCGCTGTTCGCGTTGCTCGGCACCAAGTTCGGTGGCGATGGTGTCAGCAACTTCAGGCTGCCCGATCTGCGGCCGCTGGAGCCCACCGGGCTCTACTACGTGATCTGCACGCAGGGCATTTTCCCGTCGCGCCAGTAAGGCGCAGGGTCAGCACGGGTGGCCCTGTCGGGCCACCCGGCGCAACGATGCCACGCGCTCGTCCAGTTTTCCCTGGGTACGCCTGGACGGTCGCGCCAGCCCCAGGTGTTCACGCAACGCGGTGCCCATGTACCGCGGTTCTGGCAGTGCCAGCTCGATGAAGCCGTCGAGCCCATCGGGCAGGCACGGTGGCATCACGTTAAAGCCATCGGCGGCTTCGCCCTCGAACCAGGCCTGCATCGGGTAATCGGACGACCCGAGACAAACGCCGATGCCGCCAGCGCCGAAGGTATGCACTTGTCGCTCCATATCGGATGTGACGGCATATGGGTATGCGGATTTCGTCGTTACCCCGCCGCGAGGCGCGCGCCTATGCTTGTAGATTGCATCGACGCACTTTGACCCCGACGTCAAGGGAGGTTTCATCATGAACCTGCGGCCCGACCCGACCTTCCACGCATCGCCACGGCTTGCGATGCAGGCGCCGGCGGAAGCCCACGCGTACACGCTGCTGCTGCGCCCCGACGGGTTGCAGCCGGACGCGCTGGCCGTCATCGACGTCAATCCCGATTCGTCGCGCTACGGCACGGTGGTCCATACGGTGCCGATGACGGGGCGGGGCGACGAACTGCACCACTTCGGCTGGAACGCCTGTTCGTCCGCGCTCTCGCCGTTGACCGGGCACGCGTTCCTGGAGCGGCGCTTCCTGATCATTCCCGGCATGCGCAGTTCGCGCATCTATGTGGTGGATACGAAGCCGGATCCCACGCAGGCGAAGCTCCACAAGGTCATCGAGCCCGAGGATATTTTCCGCAAGACCGGCTATTCGCGACCCCATACCGTCCATTGCGGGCCGGAAGGCATCTATGTGAGTACGCTGGGTGGTGCGGGCCCCGACGGCACCGAAGGCGCACCCGGCATCTTCATCATGGATTGCCAGACCTTCGAGGTGCTGGGCCGGTGGGAGATCGACCGTGGCCCGCAGGACAAGCACTATGACTTCTGGTGGAACCTGCCGCGCGACTACATGGTGTCGAGCGAATGGGCGCTGCCGCCGCAGTTCGAGAACGGGCTGGTGCCGGAGGACCTGCTCGGCAACCGCTACGGGCACCGGCTTCACTTCTGGGACCTGCGTGCGCGACGCAATGTGCAGACGCTGGACCTGGGCGCGCAGCACCAGATGGCGCTGGAGGTACGGCCCGCGCACGATCCGGTGCGCGAGTATGGCTTTGTCGGCGTGGTGGTCGACACCACGAACCTGGAGGGATCGATCTGGACATGGTGGCGCGAAGACGGTCGGTTCCATATCGAGAAGACAGCCACGATCCCGCCCGAGCCTGCGTCGCCCGACGATCTGCCCCCGTTGCTGAAGGGCTTCGGCGCGGTGCCGCCGCTGGTGACCGATATCGATCTGTCGCTCGACGACCGCTTTCTTTATGTGTCGTGCTGGGGCACTGGCGAAATGCGTCAGTACGATGTCAGCGATCCGCGCAAGCCCAGGCTGGCAGGGTCGGTACACCTGGGCGGCATCGTCCGGCGCAGCCCGCATCCCGATGGCGCGGCGTTTGCGGGTGGCCCGCAGATGGTGGAGATCAGCCGCGACGGTCGGCGTGTCTACTGGACCAATTCGCTGTATTCCACCTGGGACGACCAGTTCTATCCGGACGGCGTGCCCGGCATGCAGGTCATGGCGCATGCTGGTGCCGATGGCGGGCTGACGCTGGACGAACGTTTTCGGGTCACCTTTCCCGATGGCTATCGCGCGCACCAGATCCGGCTGGCGGGCGGCGACTGCTCGACCGATTCGTTCTGCTATCCATCGGTGGGTGCTTGACCGCTACCTGGGAACAGGCGGGGTTGTGGGCCGCCGTGCTGGCCAGCGGCCTGTACCACGGTCTCAATCCGGCGATGGGATGGCCGCTGGCGGTGTCCGGCGCGCTACTGGCGCGCAGCGCGCGCACGTTGCCGATGTCGCTCGGCTATCTCGGCGCCGGGCACGCGCTCGCCATCCTGGCGCTGACCTTGCCATTCGGGCTGCTGGTCTCGCTGCTCGCCTGGGAAGTGCGTATCCGCCTTGTTGCCAGCCTGCTGGTAGTGGCCTATGGCATCGTGCTGCTGGTCTGGCGCCGGCATCCGCGCGCGCTGGCCCGCATCCCGCCCGCACGGCTCGCGTTCTGGTCATTCGCCATCGCCATCGCGCACGGTGCGGGACTGATGCTGGTGCCGATCTACCTGGGCCTCTGCCTTGCACAGGGCGATGCCGGCCACCAGGCCGCCGGGGCGCTGGCGCTCGGCAACGCCGGTACCGCCGTGCTGGTCACGGCCGTGCATACCACGGCCATGCTGGCTACGGGCGGCGCCCTGGCATGGCTCACGTTCCGCTACCTCGGGCCGCAGTTCGTGGCACGCAGCTGGTTCAATCTCGACGTGGTGTGGGCGCTCAGCCTGGTGCTGGTGGGCGGTGCATCGCTGGCGCTGCTGGCACTGGATTGATTTGTTGCCCGAGTGCGTTGTCGTTTGATCTCACCCCATCACGTATGCCGGTTGTTCCGTGATGCAATAGCCGCGCGGCTGGGGGTTGAAGTTCAGCAGGCCGCGGGGGCCCTGCATCGATGACGAGCAGGACGACAAGAAGCGACAGCGCACAGATCCGTGCCTATACGAATATTCTCAAGACAACATGAATTCGCTGATTTCCGCAGCCGCGGGTTTTCCGCTCCAGGCGCAGGACGCCGGCTTGACCGTCTATCAACTTACTGTCGCTGGCATCCTGGCCGCAGCGATCGTGGGCATCGTGCTAGGCATCATGACCTACATGGCCAATCACAATCGCGATATCGTGCAGTCGGAGGTCAAGCCGTTGGTGGCAAGGCTGGACGGCATCGACAAGCATCTGGAGCAGATGGATATCCGTCTGGAAAACATGGATACCCGTTTCGAAAGGATCGATATCCGCCTGGACAAGATGGATACCCGTTTCGACCGGATCGATATGCGTATGGACAAGATGGACGAGCGCTTCGACAAGATGGATGACCGCTTCGACAAGATGGATGAGCGGATGGACAGGATGGAAGTCAAACTCGACAAGGTGGCTGACGACGTTGGCGTGCTGGTGCAGGTAGTCAAGCGTCTGGTAGAGAGCCGGTAACGCCGGCGACAGGTGTTGCCGTCCGGCGCACCGGTGTCAGCCGCTACTGTGGCTGGCCGGCCGTCTCCGAATGCCCCCACAAATCATCCACCGCCCGCATCGCCAGCTGATACCCATTGGCTCCCGCCCCGCAGATCACCGCCGTGGCCGCCACCGAGATCGTGGAGTGGCGGTACTCCTGGGAGCGGCGGTGAATATTGCTGATGTGCACTTCCACCACGGGGCGGCAGATCAGCTTGACGGCATCGAGCACCGGAATCCGGCCGAACGAGAAGCCGGCGGGGTTGATGATCAGTGCGGCGTCCTGGAAGTACGCTTCCTGAATCCAGTCGATCAGTTCGCTTTCGCTGTTGGTCTGGCGGAATACGCTGTCGAAGCGCAGGGTCTCGGCCATCGCCTGGCATTGCAGTTCGATGTCCTTCAGCGTGGTGCTGCCGTAGATGGGGGGCTCGCGAACGCCCAGCATGTTCAGGTTCGAGCCGTTGAGTATGTAGAGTTTGCGATGCATGGTTCAGTGCGCGTGGCTTTGGTCCAGAGCCGTGCCGCGGGTCTCGCGGGAAATGGCGATCATGATGAAAGAGAGCAGGTTCAGCGAACCGCAGACGACAACGATGGCCCATGGCGATCCGTGGAACGCTTGGAGCAATGCAACGGCGACGATTGGCATCGGACCGCCGGTCAGCAGGTTGGCGCCCGAGTACGAGAGGGCGGAGCCGGTGTAGCGTGCCTCGGTCGGGAACGACTCGGCAAACCAGACCGGCTGGATGCCGCTCTGGAACTGGGTGAACCCCAGGAACGCGCCCATGATCGCCATCGTCATCGCATGCGAGCCCTGGTTGAGGATCGGAAAGTAGACCAGGCAGCAGACCAGCGTGCAGAACGATCCCAGCAACAGGGCGCGCTTGCGGCCGATGCGGTCGCTGAGCCAGCCACCGGCCAGTGCGCCGACGATGGCGCAGGCATTGGCAACCATCAGGAACATGAAGCCGGTCTGCTTGGGCACGCCAAGGTTGCGCGTCAGGTAGCTGAGCGAGAAGACCACGATCAGGTAGAACAGCGCCGCCGGGCCGCAGAAAAACAGCGTCAGGCGCAGCGCGGTCTTCCAGTGGTGTCGCACCACAGTGCCCAGCGGGTTGGCGGTGCGCACGCGCGCGCCGTTCTTGCGCAGCGCTTCGAAGGCGGGTGTCTCGCTGACCTTCATGCGGATGTAGATACCCAGGATGACCAGCAGGAAGCTGGCAAGGAACGGAATGCGCCAGCCATACGACTCGAAATCCTCGGGCGACAGTACGGCGGCCAGCGCGAATAGCGTCAGGTTGGCAAGAATCTGGCTGAGCGGCGAGCAGATGCCAAGAAAGCCGGAGTACAGGCCACGGCGGTCCGCTGACGCGTGCTCCACGGCCATCAACTGGGCACCGGTGGACTCGCCGCCGAGCGCAAAGCCCTGGATGATCCGCAGCGTCACCAGCAGGGCCGGTGCGGCGATGCCCACCTGCTGGTAGGTCGGCAGCAGCCCCATCAGGAACGAGGACAGCCCCATGACCGACACCGTGACCAGCATCAGGTTGCGGCGGCCCCAGCGGTCTCCGAGGATGCCGCAGACGATGGCGCCCAGCGGGCGTGCCGCCAGCCCGGCCCAGAAGCTCGCCAGCGATGCCAGCAGCGATGCCGTGGGATCCAGCGACGGAAAGAACAGCTTTGGGAAGATGGTGGCTGCGACCACGCCGTACAGCGCGAAGTCGAACCATTCCAGGGCCGTGCCGACGGTGGCGCCGGCCACGGCGCGTCGGGCCATTTCAGGCTGGCCGGCCTGTGCCTGTGCAGGCGCAATGTTCGAGTCAGTGATCACTGACATGGTTGTCTCCCCTCTTTTATATGAGTATCGGTGTCGATTGCCGCAGCTTGTGCGCACTGCTATTGTTTGCGCGGCATGACTGGGGTGTTCCGCACCGGAACTTAATTCCGTAATACGAAAAATGTCATTGAAGGCAGGTCTCCGGATTCTCGATTTCCTGGCGTCGCAGGGCGAAGGCGCCGGGCTGGTTGCCATTGCCGAGGCGCTTGGCCTGCCTCGCAGCACCTGTCATCGCGTGCTGCATGAACTGGTCGAGGGGGGTTATGTCCGCCAGCTGGTGGACCACAGCCGCTACATCCTGACGATGCGCATGACATCGAACGGGCTCGAATTCCTGAGCCTGACGGGCATTGCCGATATCGCCCAGCCCATCATCGAACGCATGGCGGCGCGCACCGGCGAACTGGCCCGGTTGTCGCTGGTGGACGGCGAGGCCATCATCTGGGTGGCCAAGGCCGACGGTCAGCGCACGGGCTTTCGTTACGATCCGGACATGGGGCTGGCGGCGCGGCTCTCGTGTACGTCTACCGGCCATGCCTGGCTGATGACGATGTCCGACGAGGCGGCCGTGGCGCTGGTCATGAAACAGGGTTTTGGTCAGCCCAACGAGTACGGGCCGAACGCGCCCACCACGCTGAAGACGCTGCTGGGGTTCCTGCATGCCGCGCGGGTGCGTGGCTACGCGATGATCGACGAGGTGTTTGCCGCGCGCATGGCGGCCGTGGCGGTGCCGGTCGTGCGCGGGTCGCGGTGCATTGGCGTTATCAGCCTGGCGGGGCCGCGTACGCGCCTGACCGCGCCAAAGATCCACGAATACGCGGCACTGCTGCGCGAAGCCGCCAACGAACTGGCCCAGCTCAGCAACATGGCGGGCTTCCTGTCCCGGCCGCCGCTTGGCAAGGGCTGAGCTGGCGCCCGTGCCTTAGGTTTCGGGCAGGCCGGCCAGTGCGGCGACGGTTGTGACGGTGCCAATCGCTCCAAGGTTCTTCAGCGCGTGCCGGTGATCATCCTCGCTGCGCGCGGCGCAGGCATCCTCTACCACGATCACCTGGTAGTCCCGGTCGTGTGCCTCGCGCGCCGTCGCTTCCACGGCCCAGTTGGTGCTGATACCCGTCAGCACCAGGCGGTCCACATGGCGCGCGCGCAGGATGGTTTCCAGCCCGGTGCCATAGAACGCACTGACGCGGTGCTTGGTCACCACGCTATCCGCCGGCTGCACATCGAGGCCGTCGACGAACGCCGTCCCCCATCCTCCCAGCGTCAGTGCGCCGGCGGCCCTGGCCTTGCCGAAGACCGGTGAATCCTTGGGGTGCTCGGCATAGTTTTCGGAAAATCCCACCTTCACGAAGATGACCGGCCACTGGTGCGCCCGCGCGTGGGCGATGACCGCGTTGCTGGCGGCCACCAGGTTGCGCGCGGCGGCCTGCGCCGCCGTGCCGCTGCCGGCCAGCTTGCCTTGCGCATGGACGATGTCATTGATCAGGTCCAGCACGATCAGCGCAGTCTGCATGGCTGCCTCCGGTGGTCAGTCGTCGCTCTTGTAGCGGCCGTCGAGTTCGTCGTACAGCGGCTTGCGCACAAGCCGCTGCCGCTCGCCGAACGGCGCCACGATGGTCGGGTCCTCGTTCATCTGGCCGTTGGTCTGCAGCATGTCCAGCGCCTGCTGCATCCCGCGCACGGCACCTTGTAGCGCGGCGTTGGCGTACAGCACCAGGCCGTAGCCCAGCCGCTCCAGCGCGTCGCGGCCCTGCACCGGCGTCTTGCCGCCGATCACGATATTGATCAGCAGCGGGACGTTGAACAAGCCAGGCAGCCGTTCGATGTCCTTGAGATCCTCGATGGCCTCCAGGAACAGGATGTCGGCGCCGGCTTCCGCAAAGCGGTGGCCGCGCTCGATGGCATCGTCGATGCCATGTACGGCTGCGGCGTCGGTGCGGGCGACGATCAGGAAGTTGGGGTCGTCGCGTGCATCGGTGGCGGCCCGGATCTTTCCGACCATCTCGCCGGTGCTCACGACGTGCTTGCCGGCGAAGTGGCCGCATTTCTTCGGCATGACCTGGTCTTCGAGCTGGATCGCATCGGCGCCGGCACGCTCCAGCGTGCGCACGGCGTGGTGAACGTTCAGCGCGTTGCCGAAGCCGGTATCGGAATCCACCAGCAGCGGCAGGTCTACTGCATCGCGCACGCGGGCCGTGTGTTCGGCCATGTCACTGAGGCCGACGAACCCCAGGTCGGGCAGGCCGAACGACATATTGGTGACCCCGGCCCCGGTCAGGTACACGGCCTGGAAACCGAGGTCTTCGATCACGCGCGCGCTCATGGCATTGAATGCGCCCGGCATCAGCAATGCCTTGCGCGTTGCCACCTGCTGCCGGAAGGCCTGTCTGCGGGAAGCTGCTTTGGAGGTCATGGGTGGGGGCTCCAGTCTGAACAGTCTGAGCGGGATGCCGGCGGGCATCCCGGGTGCGCGAAAACGGGGCGCGCAATGCAGGCTGAAGATTACACCCTGGCGCTCAACGCTTCAGGTATTCCTTGAGCGGGTCGAGCCATTCGATGGTGCGCGGCGCCTTGAGCAGCGTCGGCAGCGCGGCTTCGTATTCCTGCCGGTATGGCTTTGCCAGATGCCGGGTACGGAAGTCCTCTGCCGAGCAGGCCCAGGTCTCGTAGAGCACCAGCGTGTCCGGGTCGTCGCTGGACCGGTGCAGGAACGTGTTGATGAAGTCGGGCTCGGCGGCCATGGTCTCCAGCACATGGTGGAGCCTGGCCTGCAGCGCTTCGCGGTGCTCCGGCTTGCCGGGCAGGCGGACGATGAACGAGATGACGTGGCCCATGAGCGTTCTCCTGTCTGGCAAATCAGGCCGCGGCCTTCAGTTCGATCGGCTGAACTGCGGCTTGCTCCGCGTCCAGCGCGGCCAGTGCGGCGCGCCCGGCCTTCAGTTCGCGTGCCACCTGCGCCACGCGCGCGCCCAAATGCTCGGCGGTACGCAGGTCGGCTGGCGGCGGGCCCATGTCGGCGCTCACATCGGCATCCGACTGCGCGGCGGCCCCGATAAAGAAGCCGTGGCGGTTCAGCGTGTCCTCGGTGGTGGTCGAGCTGTTGTGCCCGGTCGCCAGGCCCAGGTTGACCCAGTGCATCTGATGCTGCGCCGCGAAGATCGCCATCTGCTGCAGCGTGACAAGCTTGTCGCCGGAGCGCGACGCGGCGTTGGTGAAGCCGGCGGCCACCTTGTTGGCCCAGCGGAAGCCCTTGGCGAACACGTTGCGCGACGTGGCATCCATGAACATCTTGAACTGCCCGGACGCGCTGCCCATGTAGGTCGGGGCGCCAAAGATGATGGCGTCCGCCTGCTCGAGCCTGTCCCAGTACTGGTCGATCTCGTCGACGCTGATCAGCAGCGCGGTGGTGCCTGCGGTGCGCGCCGCGCCGCGTGCCACGGCCTCTGCCTGCTTGGCGGTATGGCCGTAGCCGCTGTGGTAGACGATCGCAACTTCGATGGGGGTGGTCATTTCTGGCTCCGGGTGAGAGGAAGGTGAAGCCAGTATGGTTGGCGCGACCTGTTCCCGGTAGGCACAGGTCTGGAGAAGGATTTTCAACCAGAAGTTGAAGTGAAGGATGGGCCGCCAACCGTGGCCGGCTGGCGGCATGCCGATTATGGTGGAGGTAGGAGCGGCGTCAGAGCGGCGCCGGCACCTTCGCGGGAGCAGGCGCCGCAGTCGGGGCCGTCTGGGCCTTGTCCGAATTGCCGTTGTAGGCGAAGTAGCGCGCCTTGGCGCCCTTGCCCCAGTACGCCACGGTGAACTGCTTGCCGTCCCGGGCGTACAGCAGTTCCAGGCTGCCGTTGGACGCCGCCCATTCCGCATAGCCGTTCTGGGCGTTGGGTTCGGTCTTGCGCTTCGATTCGTAGCGGGCGTCGAGCTTGTGGGTCACGTCGTCGAGCGCGGTGCGGTCGAAGGTCAGCGTCACCAGCGTCACGACGTCCTGCCCGTCGCAGTTCACTACCGCACGGGTCAGGCCCGGCAGGTTGAAACGTTCCAGGCGCTTCAGCTCGAAAGCGTCGCCGCCGGCCCACGGCGCTGTGCCGGTCCTTTCGCGATTCGGGCCCGGCGTCAGCCGCGCGCACGAGGTCTTGCCAAGCTCCAGGCCCAGCGGTGCCGCCACGCCGCCAGCGGTCGGCTGGGCCTGGGCGACGGATGCCAGCCCGACGGCGGCCAGCAGGATTAGCTTCTTCATGGGAATGCTTCCGAACGATGTCGCAGGATTTTACGGCTTTCCGGCCGGCGGACTTGAGGCGCCGGGCTCGCCGCTTTCGATCAGCTGCCGTGCCAGCAGGCCCGCATGCGGCGTCAGTGCGCCGAAATCGCGCGTGCACAGGAACAGCCTGCGCGTGGCCCAGGGTTCCGACAGCGGCAGGATCGCCAGGCCGCGTGGCATCGACCTTGCCAGGGCACCGGACACGATCGAGATGCCGATACCCGCATCGACCAGCATCGCCACGTGCTCCACGTTGCGCAGCTGGACGCGATAGTGCAGCTGGTGTCCCAGGCGCGACGCGCGTTCTGCTAGGTGCGTCTCCAGCGCCGTATCCGCCATGCCCACGATTGGCTCGCCGACGATGTCTGCGAAGGCCACGGCCGGCTGCGCCGCGATCCGGTGCTGGCGGCTGGCTACCACCACGAGCTGGTCTTCGGCGATGCGGTGGGTCTGCAGGTTCGCGAAATCGGTGAAGTCGGCCACGATGCCCAGTTCCGCGCGGCCCTCGACCAGCGCCTGGACAATCTCCGGGCTCGGGCGTTCGCCAAGGTCGATGGACAGGTCGGGATGCGCCGCCAGGAAGCGGCGCAGATGCGGTGGCAGGAACGACGCCAGCGCGGCGGTGTTCGACAGCAGGCGGATGCGGCCCTTGAGGCCCGTTGCATAGCTGCGCAATTCGCCGCGCATCTGTTCGACCTGGCCCAGGATCGACCGCGCATGCCGTACCAGCGCTTCGCCGGCGGCCGTGGGCCGCACGCCGCGCCGGTTGCGCTCCAGCAACGGTGCGCCCAGCGTGGCTTCCATGCCGGCAATGCGTTCGCTGACCGACGCCAGGGCCAGATGCATCGACCGGGCACCCTGGGTCAGGCTGCCGCATTCCACCACGCTCAGGAACAGCCGCATATCGGTCAGGTCGAAACGCACGCCATCCTCCCCTGCTTTCGGTTTTGCCGAAGTCTAGCACCGGAAAAGCCAGATTGCGGGCATCCGGACCGATGGCTAGCATTCGCTCCATGGACCCAATTCTTCTGGTTTTCGGCGCAGGATTTGTTGCTGGCGCGATGAATGCGCTGGCGGGCGGCGGCTCGTTTGTCAGCCTGCCCGCCATGATTGCCGCCGGTGTGCCACCGGTTCAGGCGAACACATCGAGTACGGTCGCGCTGTTCCCGGGCGGCCTGGCAAGTGCGTGGGCCTATCGCGACGGTCTGGGGCCGGTGGGCGCGGTATCGCTGCGCACCCTGCTGGCGGCTACGCTGTGCGGCGGGTTTGTCGGGGCGATGCTGCTGTTGCGCACATCGTCGGCGGCGTTCACGTTCGTGCTGCCGTGGCTGCTGCTGATCGCCTGCGTCGCGCTGGCGTTTGGCCGGCAACTGGGCGAGGCGCTACGTGCCCGCTGCCGCATCCATGCGCACGCCGTGCTGGCGGTGCAATTCGGGCTGGGCGTCTACGGGGGCTATTTCGGCGGGGCGGTCGGCATCATGATGATCGCCATGTGGGGCCTGCTGGACAGCCGCGACCTCAAGAACCTGAACGCGCCACGCACACTGATGGTCAGCGCGGCCAATGCCGTGGCCGTGATTGCGTTTATCCTGGCAAACGCAGTGCGCTGGCCGGAAACCGTCGCCATGCTGATCGGCGCCATCCTGGGTGGATACGGGGGCGCGTTGCTGGGCCGCATGACGCCGCCGCGCGTGGTGCGGGCCGGCACGCTGCTGGCAACGTCGTGCATCACGCTGGCATTCTTCGTGAAGACCTATGCGCCGGCGCTGATGCACCGGTAGGCGCTGCAGCACAAAGGCAGCGGTGGCCGCAGTGTCCCTCAGTCCACCTGCTCCATCAGTGCGGCGTCCATCATCGCAAGGGTCAGGCCGGCCAGCAGGGCAATGGCCGAGGCAATGAACCAGCGCACGGTCTTGCGGTATTCGGGGATGCTGTCGTCTTCCACGCGCAGCGCGCGGAATAACGCAAGGATCTGCAGCGCCACGGCCAGGATCAGGCAGGCTGCCGCCGCCAGCGAGGCGCGGCTCCAGTACCCCGGGCTTTCGAATCCCCAGAACCGCCAGAATGCCAGCGAAAACCCCAGCAGCACCGTAATGGCCGTGATGATGCCCTGCCGGAAGCCCGACGGCACGGTGGGTGGCGGTGGAGCGGGTGGCGGTAACGGCGGCTGTGGCTGCGGGGGCGATGCCAGCGGCGCGGCGCTGCCTGGCCGGGGGGCGGGGCCGGTGTCGGACGGCATCCGGTGCGCCTAGCAGCCGAGTACCGGCATTTCCACCATGGCGAGCGTGGCGATATTGCCGCCAATCACCCGGCTGCGATGCCCCTTGCCGCGCGTATCGTCGAGCAGCAGCGTACCGCCCGGCACCAGCGCGCGGCGTTCGCCGTCGGACACCTCGAACTCCATTTCGCCGTCGAGCAGGAAGATCCACATGCGCACCGGCGCTGGGTGCAGGTCGCCCACCCAGCCGGTGGGCACTACCAGGAAGCCCTGCCTTACGGCCTCGTCCATGCGCGACACCCAGAAGGGTGGCGCCGGCGGGGCGAAGTTACGCTCGGACATGTTGAAATCCAGCGCGCCAAAGTGTGATTCACCCGTTTCATCGGCATAGATGCGTCCAAATGCCAGCGTCGAATGACTGACCGGGTGTTCCGTCGATGCGGCCATGGCTTGTTCCCCCGTCGTGCGCGCAATGATGTACCCAGTCTAGTCGCGTCGGCGGGCGCCGCAACATCAGTCTCCGGCGCGCGCGTCGATCTGCCAGCACGCGGCTGTGTAGCGCACCGTGTCGCCGTGGACGAACGGCGCGAAGGCGGCGCGCACGGTCTGGACGACCCTGGCGCGCGTGGCCTCGTCAGCCGTCAGCAGGCGCTGGCCCACCGAACCGAGCCAGCCGATGTAGTCGAGCAGGTCGGCTTCGGACAGCTGGCACGGCACGTCGATGGGGCGAATGTCGATGCCTGACCATCCGGCCTGCGCCAGTATCGTCTCCACGCGCTGCCGGTCGGCAAAGGCGAATTGCCCCGGTGCGCCGGGCTGGCGCACGGGCAGGTCGGGCAGCAGCGGAGCAGCCGCGCGTTCGCCGGTGGTCATGAACGCATTCTCGGCCTGGCTGCGCCAGGCGATGACGCGCATCGTGGCACCCGGCCGTGCGGCGTGGCGCAGATTGGCGAAGCCCGCCACGGGATCGTCGAAGAACATCACGCCGAAGCGCGATGTGAAGTGGTCGAAACAGGCAGGGGCGAACGCGTGGGTTTGCACATCGGCCTGGACAAAGCGAGCCGCCACGCCAAGCCGGGCGGCGCGTTCGCGGGCCATGTCCAGCATCGGGGCCGAAATGTCGACGCCGACACATTCCCCCCGGCTGCCCAGGCGCTGCGCCATCGCCAGCGTGGTGGCGCCGGTGCCGCAACCCACATCGAGCACGCGGGGATGCCCGGCGCCGGTCTGCAGCGCATCCAGCAGGATCGGTTCGAATGGCTGGAACATGCGGTCCAGCAGGGTCTGGTTCACGACCCAGGCCCGGCCGCCCGTGCCGTTCCAGAGGGTGCTCTGATCGCTGTTGCTCTGCGGATTGGCGTTCATCGTGCTCTCGCGGGTTGTCCAGGAAGGCAATGTACACGGTGCCAGCCCAACTCGACCCGAGATCGGCGGTGAACGCGGCCGTGTTGCGCGAGGCTGCCCCGCCAGGTTTGTAATCAGCCGTGCAGATGCCGCGTGATGGCGCGTTCGAACCAGTCGTCCAGCATCGCCTTCTCGTAGCGCAGCGGATCGCTGTAGCCGTACAGGTTGACGCCCCAGTTGAAGTTCATGTTGTTGATGCGCTCCTGGTTGCTGGCGATGATCTCGCCGTCATGCATGAGCGCGTAGCGCAGCGTCATGCGGGGCCAGGTGGCATCGCGGATCACGCGTACATTGCCCTGGTAGCGCCAGTCCACGTACCCGGCCAGGTCGATGTCCAGGATCTCGATCGACAGCGAGTACCCGGCAGGCAGTTCGCGGGCGGCCAGCTTCTGCAGGTGCTGGCGGATCGCATCGAGCACCTGCGGATCGCTGCCGTACCCGTAGGACTTCGACGCGTCCTGGTAGGTCTCCGGATGGATGAAGGTGATGGTCAGCGCGCCCGGCTGGGGTTCGGCCGCCAGGGCCGAGCCCAGCGTGGCAAGCATGACCACCGCATAGGCAGAAAAGCGAGACATGGCACCCCCGCTCCCGACGACCACGGCTGGGACAGGTGTCGGGCGCCGCTTCCAGCCGGTGAAGTGCGCCCCCTATGAGCTTAGTACAGCCGGCTAGCGGTTATCATCGGCCGCTGCGTTTTCCGGAGATCTGACATGTCGAATGCACAACAGTACCTGCGCGAAGCCATCCGGCTGGCGCAAGCCAACATGCAGGCGGGCGGCCGCCCGTTCGGGGCGGTGATCGTCCGTGACGGCGAAGTCCTGATGACTGCCGTCAACGAGATCCACAAGACCAACGATCCCACGTCGCACGCCGAGTTGAATGCGATCCGGGCCGCCAGCCACAAGCTGGGTACGCCAAGCCTGGCCGGTTGCGCCGTGTATGCCAGCGGCCACCCGTGCCCGATGTGCATGGCGGCGATGCGACTGGCGGGTGTGACCGAAGTCGCGTACGCCTATTCGAACGACGATGGCGAGCCGTTCGGCCTGTCGACGGCGGCCATCTACGCGGATCTGGCCAAGCCGTTCGCCGAACAGTCGATGAAGATCCAGTACCTGCCTGTGCGGCTGGAGGGCGAGGCGGATCTGTATGAGGAATGGAGGCGGCAGCAGGGCTAGGCGCCCTGTCGCCTGAAGATCCTCTCCCGCGTTGCGGGAGAGGTATCGCCACGGGAGACCGCAGCGATCAGCAGCGATCAGCAGCGATCAGTCCAGCGTGATCTTGCCCGCCTTCACGATCTGCGCGTAGCGCGTGGTATCGCGCTCGATCAGCTTGCGGAACTCGTCCGGCTTGCCACCCACGGGGATGAACCCGAGTTCCGTGAGCTTTTTGGCCACATCGGCGCTGCGCGTGGCGGCGGCGATTTCCTTCGCCATGCGATCGACCACCGGCTGCGGCGTGCCGGCCGGAGCCAGCAGGCCCGTCCACGAACTCATCACGAAGCCCGGAAAGCCGGACTCCTCCATCGTCGGGATATTCGGCTCGCCAGGCCAGCGCTTGGCCGATGCCACGGCCAGCGCGTTGATCTTGCCCGACTTCACGTGGGGCATCGGCACCAGCAGCGGGTCGAAGGCCACCGATACTTCGCCGGACACCAGCGCCGGCAGGATCGGCGCGCTGCCGTTGTACGGCACGTGCGTCATCTTGACCTTCGATTCCATCGCCAGCCGTTCGCCGGTCAGGTGCGCCGAACTGCCGACGCCGCTGGAGCCAAACGTCAGCGTGTCGGGGTGCTTCTTGCCATAGTCCACCAGTTCGGCCACGGTCTTGACCGGCACCTTCTTGCTGGCGAACAGGAACAGCGGCAGTTCGGCCATTTCCGCCACCGGGGTCAGGTCCGACGGCTTGTAGCTGAGCCTGGAATACAGCGACATGTTGGCACTGTACGCGGCCAGTACCGACACGAATGTGTAGCCGTCGGGCGCCGAGCGCGCGGCCACGCCCACGCCCAGCGTGCTGTTGGCGCCGGGCTTGTTCTCGATGATGATGGGCTGGCCCAGGCTCTGCGAGACCTTTTCGAAGACCACGCGCGACACGGTGTCGGTGGACCCGCCCGGCGTGTAGGGCACGATGACCTTGATCGGCTTGGTCGGCCAGGCATCGGCGGCCAGGGCGCCGTGCGCGGTGAAAATGGTGGCGATGGCAACGGCCATCCCGCACGCCACGCGTGCGGCTTGACGCTTGATACGCACTACATCTCCTTCACTGATGTTCTTCCGCACCCGGTGGCAGCGCGCCCCGGGGCTCTATGGCCGGGCAGAGCCCGGCTTCGCGGATTATCGGTGAGGAAGTCGCCAGCCGAAGTCAGGGTCAGCCCCGGGTTTGCGATGCAATGTGCGATAGCCGCACCGATGCCGGATCTGGCGTGCTGCAGGGCAGTCCGGGGTGCGTTACGCCGCGAAGGAAACCTCGGCGGCGGCCACGGGCGTGACGCGCGGTCCGAAGCTTTCGATATTGGCAAGCGTCAGGTTGTGATGCCGGACGATCTGCGCGGCCGACAGGGCGCCGTTGTCGACGGTGGTGTGGCCGTCGGCCACCAGCGTCACCGGATAGCCCAGCGCCAGCGCACGGCGGGTGGTCGTATCCACGCAGAAGTCGGTCTGCATGCCGCAGATCACCAGTGCCGACACGCCGCGCGCCTGCAGCACGTCGGCCAGGTCGGTGCGGTGGAACGAATCGGGCGTGGTCTTGCGCACGCGCGGGTCGGCATCGCGCGCATCCAGGCCACTGGCAAGCTGCCAGCGGTCGGAGCCGAACCGCAGATAGTCGGATTTCGATTCGTGCTGCACGAAGATCACCGGCGCGCCGGCCGCACGCGCGGCGGCGGATACGCGGTTGATCCGTTCGATCGTGGCCTGCGCGTCGACGCAGGCTTCGTCACCTTCGCAAAGTCCCTGCTGGACATCGATGACGATCAGGGCGGTGGTCATGATGGAGGCATCGGAGTAGAGATGGCCGCCATCATGACACAGCACTGGAATGGCCGATCGATGCATCAGTCGATGCGGGCTCCGGAACTGACCACCACGGGCTTCCAGGCCTGGTACTCGGCCACCACGAACTTGCCGAACGCGTCCGGCGCCAGGTTCATCGCCTCTGCCCCTTGCTGCGCGAGCTTGTTGCGCATGTCGGGCTGGGCCAGTGCATCGGTCACCACCTTGTTCAGCTTGGCGACGATCTCGGGCGGCGTGTTCTTCGGCGCAAACAGGCCGAACCAGGCCCCGGTGACCAGGTTCTGCACGCCGGCCTCGGCCATGGTCGGCACATCGGGCAACGCCGCCGACCGCTTGCGCGACGTCACCGCCAGCGCACGCAGCTGGCCGCCCCGGATATGCGAGATGACCGAAGGCACCGTGGCAAACATGAACTGCACGCGGCCGGCCAGCAGGTCGTTCAGCGCATCGGCGCCCTTGTACGGTACGTGGGTGGTCTTGGCGCCGGTACGCTCGTTGAACAGCACGCCCGACAGGTGGGCGGCCGTGCCGACGCCCGTGGAACTGAAGTTGAGCTGGTTCGGATGCGCGCGCGCATAGGCGATGAATTCCTGCACTGTCCTGGCCGGCACGTTCGGGCTGACCACCATGACGTTGGGCACATCGGCAATCGGTGCCACGGGCTGCAGGTCGGTTTGCGGATTCACCTTGAGCCGGCTGTACAGCGTGGGATTGATGGCGACGGGGCCCACCGAGGTTGCCAGCAGCGTGTAGCCATCGGCATCGCTGCGGCCCACGTAGTCGGTGCCGATATTGCCGCCCGCGCCGGGACGATTCTCCACCACCACGCTCTGGCCCAGGGCCTTGCTCATCTGCTGGGCCACTTCGCGGGCCAGGATGTCGGTGGTGCCGCCGGCGGTGAACGCCACGACCACGCGGATCGCCTTGGACGGATAGGGTTGCTGGGCGTGGGCTGTTGCGGCGCAAAAAAGCAGCACGCCGGCGGCCGAGCGCCGCAGGAAGTCTTTCATTGCTGTCTCCGTGTGATTCTTGTCGTGGGGCGCCCCGGTGAAAGGGCTGCCCTGTAGAGCATCTTAGAAAGATGCCCGCACGGAGCTTTGACGAAACAGAAACGCTGCGTTCTCGGTGAGGCGGCACCGGGGCGGCAGCAGGGCGTCAGCGCGGCTTGAGGAAATGCTGCTCCATCGCGGCGCAGCGACTCAGGTATTCGAGCAGCCGGCCCACGCCGGACGGCAGGCTGTCGCGGTCGCGCACGCAGACGTAGAACTCCCGCTCGGCCCAGGCGTCCTTGAGCGTCAGCATCGACAGGCCCATCATCTGCAGGTAGTTGCGCGCGATGCCCTCGGGCACCACGGCCAGCCCCAGACCCTCGCGCACCATGCGGCAGCGGGCCTCGAAGTTGGACACCTGGGTCTTGACGGTCAGCGGCCGCGACAGCGTGCCCGACGCCAGCGTCAGGAACGCATCGAACGTATGGCGCGGAAAGTAGCCCAGGAAGTCGTAGTCGAGCGCCTCTTCCAGATGCAGCGCGCCCTTGGCTTCCAGCGGATGCCCGCGCGGTACCACCAGCCCCACGCGGTCCTTGCGGTATGGCAGCGAATGCACGCCGGGGCTGGGGCTGCGCGCGTGATAGATGCCGATATCGGCGTCGCCGTTGGACACCATGCGCGGAATGTCGAAGCTGAATGCTTCCACCAGGTCGATACGCGCTTCGGGGTCATGCTTCTGGAAGCCGCTGATATCGGCCGGCAGGAACTGCAGGATTGTCGAACGGTTCGACGCCAGGCGGATCTTGGCAATGCCGTCCAGCGAATAGGCCGCCAGCGCGTCCTGCGCCAGTTGCACGCTGCGCACGATGGCCTTGGCGCGCTGGTAGAGCATGGCGCCGGCCGGTGTCGGCTCCACGCCACGTCCGTGGCGACGCAGCAGGGCCGTGCCCGCGCGCCGTTCCAGCTCGGCAATCCGCTTGCTGGCCGCCGATGTCACCAGGTTTTCGCGCTCGGCCGCACGTGACAGGCTCTTCTCTTCCACGGCGGCGATCAGGATGGCAAGCGAAGGAATGTCCATGTCCATGGGTTGAGCGTGCTCCAAATGGAAAGGCTGGGCCGACGATGGCGTGCGCAGAGTATGCACCAGCCCGCAAACGCCGGGATACGCGTGCCGGCTTGGGAGCTTTCACCAAATGTCAAAGCTGGACAGCCGCCGGTTCTTACCATGGGAGTCATTCCAGAGGAGACAACCGGCATGCTGATCGACCAATTTGCCGCCTATGTCGGCAACCAGGCCCATGCGCCCCTGCCCGACGACGTACAGCACCACGCCCGGCGCGTGGTGATCGACTGGTTTGCCGCGCTGCTGGCCGGCGTGCCCATGGCGCCGGGCCGCCAGCTGGTGGCCGCCCATCGCGAGGAGCTTGGCGTTGGCCACAGCACCGTGCTGGGCCACGGCACCACCGCATTCCCGGCGCTGGCCGCGTGGATCAACGGCAGCGCGTCGCACGCGGCCGAGTTTGACGATATCTTCCGCGATGCCGTCTACCATCCGGGCTGCCCGACCATTGCCGCCGCGCTGGCGCTGGCCGAAGACCGCAATGCCAGCGGTACCGACCTGCTGCGCGCCGTGGTGGCCGGCTACGAGGTATCCACGCGCATCGGCGCCGCGATCCAGCCCGCGCACTACCGCTTCTTCCATACCACCGGCACCGTCGGCTGCATTGGAGCAGCCGCGGCCGGCGCAGTGCTGCTGGCGCCGGGCAATGCCAACGTGGCGGCCCACGCCATGGCAACCGCCACCACGTTCGCGTCGGGGCTGCAGCAGGCGTTCCGTTCGGACGCGATGACCAAGGCGCTGCATGCGGGGCACGCGGCGCAGACCGGCGTGCTGGCTGCACAGGGTGCCGCGCACGGCGTGACCGGTGTGCGCGACATCCTTGAAGGCGACGCCGGCTTCGGCGCGGCATTGTGCGGCAGCCCGAACTGGGCCATTGCCACCGCCGGCCTGGGCACCGACTACAACGTCACGCGCATTACGCAGAAAAATCATGGCTGCTGCGGCCACACGTTCGCCGCCATCGACGCCGCCATGCGGCTGGTGCGCGAGCATGCGCTCGACCCTTCGCGCATTGCCGCAGTGCGCGTGAACGCCTACCAGGTGGCGCTGGACGTTACCGGCAACTTCAACCCGACCACACCGTTCGAGGCGCGCTTCAGCCTGCCTTACGTGGTGGCACACGGCATCCTGCACGGCGCGGTGCGGCTCGACGCCTTCGAGCCCGAGCGCCTTGGCGATACCGCGATTCGCGCGCTGATGACACGCATCACGCTGACTGCCGACGCCGAACTGACCGCCGCGTTCCCGCGCCAGCGCGCCGCGCGGGTCGAGATCGAGATGACGGACGGCACGCGCCACGCGCACTTCCAGCCGTACCGGGTGGGCGATCCCGAGGCGCCGCTCGACGACGCGATGCTGGCCGACAAGTTCATGGAACTGGGTGGCCCGGTGCTGGGCCAGGACAAGGCGGCCAGCCTGCTCGACGCGCTCTGGCAACTCGATGCGCGTCCGGTGCGCCAGCTTGGCCTTGGCGCGCTGCATGCGCGCTGAGCCCTTCCGATCATTCACAGGAACACTGCATTCATGACGAGAGTCGACAAGGAAATCGCCGCAGGCGTGGGCGCCACCGGCAAGGCGCTGGCCCGAGCGCTGTTCACGCCCGGCGCAGTGGCGCTGGTGGGCGCATCGGCTGACGAGAAGAAGAACACCGCCCGCCCGCTGCGCTTCATGCGCAAGCACGGATACCAGGGCCGCATCCTGCCGGTCAACGCGGGGCGCAGCGAAGTCATGGGCCTGCCCGCGTATCCGAGCGTCGAGGCCTTGCCCGAGGCGATCGACCACGCGTTCGTGATGGTGCCCGGCGCCCATGTGGCCGAGGCGCTGGCGCAGAGCGCCGCGCGCGGCGCGCGCGTGGTGACGGTCTTTTCCGACGGATTCGCCGAACTGGGCGAAGCCGGCATGGCGGCCCAGCAGGCGCTGGCCGACCAGGCCAGGCAGCTTGGCGTGCGGCTGCTGGGGCCGAACAGCATCGGCGTGGTCGATGTGCATAGCGGCGCCATCCTGTCGGTCAATGCGGTGCTGGAGATGGATGAACTGCGGCCCGGCTCGGTAAGCGTGGTATCGCAGAGCGGCTCGATGCTCGGCGCCCTGCTGTCGCGCGGCGCGGCGCGGGGCATGGGCTTTGCCAAGCTGGTGTCGGTCGGCAACGAGGCGGATGTTGGCGTGGGCGAACTGGTGGACCTGCTGGTGGACGATGACGCCACCGAAGTGATCCTGCTGTTCCTGGAAACCATCCGCGATGCCGCCGTGCTGGGCCCAGCGCTGCGGCGTGCGCGTGCCGCGGGCAAACCGGTACTGGTTTACAAGCTCGGCCGTTCGGCCCAGGGCGAGGCACTGGCCCAGTCGCACACGGGCGCGCTGGCCGGCAACGACGCGGCCGTCGATGCCTTCCTGCGCAAGCACGGCGCCATGCGCGTGGAGATGCTGGAAACGCTGTTCGAAGCCGCGCCGCTGGCCAGCCGCCATGCGCGCACGGTGCCGGCGCTGGATCGGGCGCCGCGCGTGGCCGTGGTGACCACCACCGGCGGTGGCGCCGCCACCGTGGTGGACCGGCTCGGCCTGGCCGGCGTCGATGCGGTGCCGCCTCCCGACGCATTCGTCGCGCATATGGCGGCGCGCGGGGTCAAGATCCGCCAGACGCCGATCATCGACCTGACGCTTGCAGCCACCAGCGCGCAGTATCGCGACCTCGTGGAGCAGATGCTGCAGAGCGACTGGTGCGACGCCGTGCTGTGCGTGGCGGGGTCGTCGGCGCAATTCCATCCGCAACTGGCCGTGAAGCCCATCGTCGAGGCGTCGGCCATTGGCGGCAAGCCGCTGCTGGCATTCCTGGCGCCCGAAGCCACGCAGTCGCTGCAGGTGCTGCAGTCGGCGGGCGTGCCGGCTTTCCGTACGCCTGAGAGCTGTGCCGATGCGTTGTCCGGCCTGTTCCGCGCTGCGAGGGGCGCCCAGGCGGCCGATGACGGCCAGGGTGATGGCGGCGCTGGCGTGCCGCCACTGTCGTGGCCCGAAGACCTGCCCGCGCAGGGCGACCTGACCGAGCGCGAAGCCGGCACCGTGTTCGAGGCACTGGGCGTGCCGATTGCCCCGGCTGCGCTGGTCAGCCCCGCATCGTTGGGCCACGCGGTGCCTTACCCCGTGGTCGCCAAGATCTGCTCGCGCGACATCCTGCACAAGACCGAAATCGGCGGCGTGCAGGTGGGCGTGCGCGATAACGCCGAACTGGCGGCGGCCGCTGAACGGTTGCTGGCGAACGCACGACAGGCGGTGCCCGATGCGCGCATCGACGGCATCCTGGTGCAGCGCATGGAGGATCGCCTGCTGGAGCTGATGCTGGGCTATCGCCAGGACCCGCTGGTGGGCCCGATTGTCATGCTCAGCGCAGGTGGCATCACCGCCGAACTGCATCGCGACGTGAGCCTGCGCCCGGCGCCGGTCAGTCTGGACGAAGCCCGGCAGATGATCGACGAGGTGCGCTCAACCCGGCTGGTACGCGGATTCCGTGGCCTGCCGCGTGGCGATGTCGATGCGCTGGCCGATGCCATCGTGCGTTTCTCGCAGCTGGCCGCCGTGCAGGGCCCGACCGTGGCCGAGGCCGAGATCAATCCGTTGTTCGTGCGCGCCAACGGCGTGGTCGGTGTCGACTGCGTGCTGCGGCTGGCCGACGCGCAGCACTGACCTCCATACCGAACCAGATACCCGATACCCGAAAAGATTCCGGAGACATCATGCATTTCAAGCTCACCCCCGAACAGCAGGAATTCCAGGACGCCGTCAGCCGCTTCGCGGAAAAGGAACTGCGCCCGGGCGCCCGCGAGCGCGCCCACACCGACGCCTATCCGTGGGATGTGGCAAGGAAGATGGCCGGGCAGGGCCTGCTCGGTATCACGATTGCCGAGGCCGACGGTGGCCAGGGCGGCTCGCTGATGGACGCCGTGATCGCCATCCAGGCCGTGGCCGCCCACTGCCCGCGCAGCGCGGACGTGGTGCAGGCCGGCAACTTCGGCGCGATCCGCGTGCTGGCCGAGTACGGTTCGGCGGAGCAGAAGGCGCGCTGGCTGGCTCCGCTGCTGCGCGGCGAGACGCTGATCTCGGTGGGCATGACCGAGCCCGAAGCCGGCTCGGCCGTGACCGAACTGAAGACCAGCGCCACGCCCGATGGCGAAGGTTTCCGTATCAACGGCACCAAGATCTTCACCACGCATGGCCCTCATGCCGACGTGATCCTGGCCTATGTGCGCTTCGGCCCCGGCGTGGGCGGCATTGGGTCTGTGCTGATCGATACCAAGGCGCCGGGCGTGCGTATCGGCCAGAAATCGCGCTTCATGTCTGGCGAGGAATGGGCGCAGATCTACTTCGAGGACGTCTATGTGGCACCCGGGGACGTGCTGCTGGGCGAAGGCGGATTCAAGAAACAGATCGCCGGCTTCAACGTGGAACGCATGGGCAATACGGCGCGCTCGCTGGCGCTGGGCCGCTACGCGTACGAAGTGGCGCGCCAATGGGCGCTGCAGCGCAAGCAGTTCGGCCGTCTGCTGTGCGAGTTCCAGGGGCTGCAGTGGAAGTTCGCCGAAATGAAGATGAAGCTCGATGCCGGCCAGTTGCTGCTGTACCGTGCCGCCAGCAACGCCGACAGCGGCCTGCCATCGGCGGAGGAAACGGCCATCGCCAAGGCATTCTGCAACCAGGCCGGCTTCGATATCGCCAACGAGGCGCTGCAGGTGATGGGCGGCATGGGCTACAGCCAGGAAGAACTGGTCGAATACTGCCAGCGGCGCTGCCGTGGCTGGATGATCGCCGGCGGCTCGATCGAGATCCTCAAGAACCGCATTGCCGAATCGGTATTCGAACGCACCTTCTCCCAGCGGCCCTGATCCGGACCGAGGGGCAGACGCACTCAGGCGGCTTCGGCCGCCGCCGAGATCGACGCCAGCAACGCGCCGCGCTCGCGCGCCACGAAGACCGCCTCGGTCTTGTTGCTGGCCGCGAGCCGGCGGTAGATCTGCAGTGTGTGGCTCTTTACGGTCGGCACGGAGATATGCAGGCGGCGGCTGATCAGCTTGATCGACATGCCCTTGGACAGCAGCACCAGCACGTCGTACTGCCGCTGCGTCAGGCTCAGCAGCTGCGCCTCTGACACGGATTCCAGCTGGCTTGCGCCGAACAGACGCGGCGGGATCGGCATGGGCAGCACGATGGCGGCGCCGGAAGCTGCCGCACGCGCGGCCTGCCGATCGCCCGGCCGCGTATCCTCGTAAGGCGCGCCAGTGCAGCAGCCGCGGCGCATCGCGCCGATCATCTTGCGCAGCGTGCCTTCGATGGCTTCGAGTGTGGCGTTTTCGGGCAGCCACGACAGCAGCGGCGCGATCTCGCGTGGCGGCATCCATTGCACGGTGCCGCCGGCGCTCAGGTACAGCACGCCGCGTACATTCGCAGCAGTCCCAAGCAGTTGCAGCATGGCATCGTCATAACCCTGCAATAGGTCTCCGACGATCAGCAGATCGATGCCATCGAGCGTGAGGCCTCGCGCGGGCCCGGGCGACACCAGACAGGAATCGTCAATGTCCTGAATGCGGTACAGCACCTGTTGAATGCCAAAGCCGATCAGCGGCCGGGATTCCACAACGGCAGCCCTCATGGTGTCGCTCCCCTTTTGTTCTAGGTTTGGAAGCAACTACGGCGCAAGTTCCGTTCCAGCCATACGAACGCGCTGGAGGCCGCGTTATGTTGTGAATTTCCGGTACGGCACCGTTACGCGTTACGTAACATGGGGGGCCGCGTTGCAGCCGCGCTTTTACCTTTTTGCCGATCCAACCTTTACGGAATGTGAATTCTGCACAGCCGCGAGTGCAATGACTGGAATGACTGGAATGGCCGATGGCGTGCCGATCGTGGTCTGGCTGGAAGAGGGGAGGCGCCCGTGCTCCGCGAAAACGAAGCCGGGCACCTGGGTGGCGGCGAGGTCAGTCGTCCTCGCGCCAGCGATGCTCGCGGCGCCATTCGTGTTCGCGCCAGCGTTGCTCGCGGTGCCATTCATGCTCGCGCCACCGCTGGTCGCGATAGCCCTCGTAATAGCCCGGGGCTACCACAACCGGACGCGGCTCGACGACCACCGGGCGCGGCGCCATGTAGACGGGGGCGGGCTGGTAATAGACCGGCGCTGGCGGCGGGGCCACGTAGGCCGGCACACCGATGCCGATGTCGAAGTTGACATGCGCCTCGGCGGCGGCAGAGGCCGTGAGGGCGGAAAGACCGATCAGACTAGCGATGAGGAACCTGGACATGGAGAGCACCTTTTGCTCGGGTTGCTGCGTGGATGCCGATACTAACGGCGCGCAGTACGGTCCGTTGACCCTGTCGCAGGTGTCTTTGTAAGCTGTTGTATCGAATGTCTGCCGGCCTGGCCCTGGCGTTTACTGGCTGGTCGCGTCTTCGTCGCCTTCGCCGGCCCTGCGCTCGTTGGCAGTCTTGCCCGGCGAGGGGTGGTCCGGCTGCAGGGCGTGACCGGAGATCTCGTCGTCCACCAGGCCGTTGCCCTCGCCCGAAACCTTGACTTCCATGGTCTCGACGTAATGATCGGGCTCGTCCTGTTCGATCTCGCTGTTACGTGTTGATGCATCTTCCCGGGCTGCCATGGTGCGCTCCTTTATCGAGTCTTAATGAGAAATTAAGAGGGGGGATAAAGAAGAGCGGCGCAAGGTCCGGGCCACGCCTGCGGCGCCGATGGCGCGCGCCGCAGGCGAGGGTTCGCAAATCTACAACGTCAGGGCAGCAGCGTCGTCAGCGCTGCCTGCGCATCCCTGCGCAGCTGGGCGATATCGAGCCCGACAATCGCCCCGCCTTCGACCACATGCCGCCCGCGCACGAACACGTCGCGCACGGGCGTCGGCTCGCCGGCCGCCACGGGGGCGGTGGCGATGTCATGGAAGCCCGCAAAGCGCAGGCCGCCGACATCGTAGATCGCCAGGTCTGCGGACTGGCCTGGCGCCAGCGTCCCGACACCGGGCAGACCCAGCACCTGTGCGCCGCCCGCCGTGCCCCAGTGGATCACTTCCTCGACCCGGGTCTGCGCCGCACCGCCCAGCGCCCGGTGGACCAGCCACGCGAAGTTGGCTTCGTGGACCATGCTGCCCGATTCGTTCGATGCCACGCCATCCACGCCGATCGACACCGGCACGCCCGCGTCGGCCATCGCGCGAACGGGCGCGATGCCGCTGCCCAGCCGCGCGTTGCTGACCGGGCAATGGGCCATGCCGGTGCGGGTCTGGCCGAGCATGCGGATCTCGTCGGGCGTGACGGTGACCAGATGGGCAAACCAGACATCGGGGCCAAGCCAGTCGTGGTCCGCCACGAACTGCACCGGCGTGCAGCGGTACTTCTCGGCGCAGAAGCGCACGTAGTTGTCGGTCTCGGACAGGTGGCTATGCAGCCGCAGCTGCATGCCGCGCGCAAAGCCGGCCACCTCGCGCAGCAGTGGGGGCGGCAGCGAGAACGTGGGCGTGGTCGGTGCCACCACCACGCGCCGCAGGGCGTCGGGGCCGCTGTCGTGATAGCGCGACTTGAGCCGCTCGATGTCGGCCAGCATCTCGTCGAGCGTTTCGGGTACCAGCGCCGTGGCGCGCATGCCGGGATGATCGGCCTTCGACTGCACGGCGCCACCCCGGCACAGCACCAGCCGCATGCCGAATTCCTGCGCTACATCGAACAGCACGTCGCCGGTCTCCGCGCCGTGGCCGTGGTGATACAGGTAATGGTGATCGGCGCAGGTGGTGGTGCCCGACAGCAGCAGTTCGGCCATGCCCAGGCGCACCGCCGTGCGGAAGATTTCCGGCGTGAAGCGGTCCAGCCGCGGGTAAGGCACGCTGGCGAGCCAGTCCTGCAGGTCGGCGTTCATGCCGGCCGGCACCGCCTTGAGCAGGTTCTGGAACAGGTGATGATGGGTGTTCACCCAACCGGGATAGACCACGCAGCCGGTGGCGTCGATCACGGTCTCGCCAGGCTGCGGCACCAGGCTGGCTGCCAGTTCGGCCACGCGGCCGTCGCGGATGCGGATATCGACGGCACCGGCACGGGCCGCCGCACCGGCACGGCCGGTCATGATGGCGGCGGCGCCCCGGATCAGGGTGGGTTGGTTGGGCTGGGCGGATTGGCTTGGATGGGTCATGGCTCAGGCCTCCGAGACAGGGGCGGCAGAGGTTGCCGGAGCGGCAGCGATGGCGTGCGCCTCTTCTTCGTCGCGCGCCGGGATGCCGTTCAGGATCAAATTCAGGAAGACGGAGACCACGCAGGAGATGATCACGCTGCTGTGGACGAACGGTTGCAGTGCCGCCGGCAGCTTTTCAAGCAGGTTCGGCATGATCACCGGCATCAGCGCGCAGGCCAGCGTGATGGCTACCACGCTGAGATTGGCCGGCTTGCGCTCATAGTCGACCTGGCCCAGCGTGCGGATGCCGGCGGCCACCACCACGCCGAACATGACGATGGTGGCGCCACCCAGCGCGGCGGCGGGAATCGACGAGAACAGTGCGCCGATCTTCGGCACCAGCGCCACGACGCAGAGCATGATGCCGCAGACGGCCACCACCCAGCGACTACGCACGCCGGTAACGATCACCAGCCCCACGTTTTCCATGAAGGCGATGAACGGGAAGGCCGCGAAGCAGCCGCCAATGGCGCTGGCAAGTCCGTTGGCACGCAGGCCGCAGGTGGCTTCGCGCTCGGTGACCGGACGCTTGACGATATCGCCGATGGCGACAAACAGGCCCATCGATTCCACCATCTGCACCACCATCACGATCACCATGGTGACAATGGCGCCCGCATTGAACGTGGGCATGCCGAACGCGAACGGCGTCACCATCGTGAACCACGGGGCGCGTGCCACTTCGTCGAAGTTGCCCATGCCAAGCAGCCATGCCGCCACGCCGCCGAGCAACAGGCCGATCATCACGGCCAGGCTGCGTACCAGGCGACCGCCATGGCTGTTGATGAACAGGATCAGCGCCACGGTGCCGAAGGCGACGATGAAGAACAACGGCGAGCCGAAGTCCCTGGCGCCGTGTCCGCCACCGGTCCACTGGTATGCCACCGGGAACAGCGACAGGCCCACCGAGGTGATGATGCAGCCACTGACCACGGGCGGAAAGAAGCGCTTGAGCCGGCCGATCACCGGGGCCAGGAACATCGTCACCACGCCGGCCCCGATCACGGCGCCGCAGACGCCGGTAAAGCCGAGCGTGGGGTCGGTGCCGATGGCGATCACCGGGCCCACCGAACCGAACGCCACACCCTGCATCAGCGGCAGGCGCACGCCGAACTTCCAGAAGCCGACGGTCTGCAACAATGTGGCGATGCCCGAGGTGAACAGCGCCGTGCTGATCAGCAGCGTGGTCTGCGCGGGGGGCATCTTCAGCGCGCCGGCCACGATCATCGGCACGGCAATCGCGCCAAGGTAGCTGACCAGCATGTGCTGGAAACCAAGCGAGACCATGGCCCGCGCGGGCAGCACCTGGTCGACGGGGTGGACGGGGGTGGTCATGGCGGCTCTCCTGCCTTTTCGTGTGGGTTCGCAGCCAAGGTAGCGGGTACGAAGCGCCGCGCGTAGCAACATTGCGAACGGGCGCGCACGGAAGCGAAAGCGCAGGGGTTTTCCACAGCTTGCACGGAAACTGCAAGGCTCCCTACGATGACGACGATAACCCCCGCTCCCCCCAGGTTTTTCTGCACCATGGTTCAACATGCTGCACCAAGAGTGAACAATGCGAGCCATGCGCGTGCAATCGACCACGTGCAGGCACTGTCTGCGCGCATTTTCGGGCCCACGCGCCTGCGCACCGACGACGCGGCACCGCAGGTGCAGCTGCAGAGCTGCCAGATCGGCCACCTGACGCTGGCGACCACGCGCTACGCCCAGGCGATGGAAGTGGAGCCGCAGCCGGGCAAGGACCAGTACGTGGTCCAGACCGTGATATCGGGAGGCTGCCGCGTGGTATGGGAGGGGATGACGCGCGAGATGGCGCCGGGCGAGACCTGGGTGTTCTCGCCGTCGCTGCCGGTGCGGCTGCTGCTGGATGCCGATTGCGAGCGCTTCAGCGTGATCGTGCGGCGCCAGGCCCTGGAAGAGGCGTTTCGCGATTGCTTCAACTTCGACGCGCCCGCGCCGCTGATGTTCGCCATGCAGCCATTGTCCAACGCGCAGTTGTCAGGCCGCTGGCGGGCCATGATGAGCTGGCTGCGCACCGAGGCGGCGATGCGGGCGGACGGCCCCGGCTTGCCGGCCGCCGATGGCGCCATCGAGCAACTGTTCCTGACCACGCTGCTGGCCGACCATTTCGGCGCGGACGGCCGCCTGCTGCCACGCGGCTACCTGCCTTCGTTGCCGCCTTACGTGCGCTGCGCAATCCGCTATCTGCGCGCGAATCTGGACAAGCCGGTGACGATGCACGCGCTGGCCGAGCACTGTGGCGTCTGCGAGCGCACGTTGCAACTTGGCTTTCGCAAGAGCAAGAACATCACGCCGATGGAATACCTGCGGCTGCTGCGCCTGCACGGCGCCCGCGAGGCGCTTCAGCACGCCACCCCGGGACCGGGCGTGGTCTCGGAGATTGCGCTGCGCAACGGCTTTACCCACCTGAGCCTGTTTGCGCGCGAGTATCGCAAGGAGTTCGGCGAACCGCCGTCGGCAACGCTGCGGGCGCGGTAGCCGCTGGCCGGCTCGCCCTCTCCCCCGGCCCCTCTCCCGCAAGGCGGGAGAGGGGAGCAAACCACGAGCGTTCAGTATGCGTTCTTCGGTCTCTCCTCACTCTCGCTTGGTGTGAGAAGGGAGCAAACCACGAGCGTTCAGTATGCGTTCTGTGGTCTCCCCTCTCCCGCCTGCGGGAGAGGGGCGGGGGAGAGGGCAGGCGCATCCAGTACCCGCCACAGAAAAAAAGGCGCGGCCCGCGTGAGACAGGCCGCGCCGTCAATCACCCGTCATGCCTGACGGGGTCCCAGAGCTATTGCCGCCGATTCAGGCCGCTACCTGCGCGGGCTGGCACACACGCAGCAGTGTCTGCAGCCGTGCGCGGTCGAGATTGCGGCCGATAAAGACGAACTTGCTTTCCCGTGGTGTCTCGCCCCAGGCGTCGGCCGGATGGAAGTCCATCAGCCGGTGCACGGCCTGCAGCACATGGCGGCGGTCGTCGTCCTGCACGGCCACGATGCCCTTCATGCGGAACACGTCATCGCCCTGGGCCGCCAGCAACGCACGCAGTGCGTGCTCCAGCCGCTGACGATCGAACGGCGCATCAAAGAGCAGGGACACCGACGTCACCGACGGATCGTGCCGGTGGGCGTGCTCATCGTCGTCATGGGCGTGGTCGCAAAGTTCGTCGCAGACGTGGTCCGGGTCATGCCCCGCGTCGTGATGCGCGCCGTGGTGATGATCGTGCGTGTCCTCGGGCAGCTGGGCCATTCCCGGCGTAAAGCCGCCGATGCCGAGAATGCGTGACAGGTCCACCTGCGCGTAGTTCGACCGCAAGATCTGCGCGCCCTCGTTCAGGTGCTGCAGCCGGTGCGTGAGGGCATCGAGCCGCGCGGCGGAGACCAGATCCGACTTGTTCAGGATGATGCGGTCGGCCGCCACGATCTGGTCCACCGCCTGGTTGTCGAAGCCCGAGAGCTTCGGGTCGTCGAGATGGTCCTCGATATGCACGGCATCGACCAGCGTCAGGATGCCGTCCAGCGTGACCTGCCTGGCCACCTCGTTGTCCATGAAGAACGTGGCGGCTACCGGCGTGGGATCGGCCAGGCCGCTGGTTTCCACCAGGATATGGTCGAACCGCTCAGGCCGTTCCAGCAGTTTCTGCAGGATGCGCACCAGGTCTGTCCGCACGTCGACCACGCAGCAGATGCAGCCGTTGGTCATCTGGTAGATCTCTTCGTCGGACGTCAGCACGAGGTCGGAATCGACATCGACCTCGCCGAACTCGTTTTCGATCACCGCGATGCGGTGCCCGTGCTTCTGCGTCAGGATGTGATTCAGCAGCGTGGTCTTGCCGGCCCCGAGGAAGCCGGTCAGGATCGTGACGGGCACGGGCGGCAGTTGCGGCGGCAGGTTGCGTTGGGCTTCGGTCATGGTGTCTCCCTGGGTGTGATATCGGAATGCACTGCGGCAAGCGCCGGCCGCATGCCGGACCAGCGCGCCACCAGTCCGGCATGCTCGACGCCGAACAGGTCCAGCACGCGGCCGACGGTGTGGCCCACGATGTCGTCGACGCTCTGTGGATGGGTGTAGAAGGCCGGCACCGGCGGCATCACGATGGCGCCCATCTCCGTCACCGTGGTCATGTTGCGCAGATGCACCAGATGCAGCGGGGTCTCGCGCGCCAGCAGCACCAAGCGGCGGCGTTCCTTCAGCATGACGTCGGCGGCGCGGGTCACCAGGTTGTCGGCCATGCCGGTGGCGACGGCGGCCAGCGTGCGCATCGAGCACGGCGCGATGACCATGCCGTCGCAGCGGAACGAACCGCTTGCCACGCTGGCGCCGATGTCGCGCACGTTGTGCACCACGTCGGCCAGCGCTTCCACGTCACGCCGCTGCAGGCCCATTTCGTGATGCGCCGTCAGCAGGCCCGATGGCGAGCAGACCAGATGGGTCTCCCAGCCATCCGCCGTGCCCATGGCCTGCAGCAATCGCACTCCGTATGCCGCGCCACTGGCACCGGTGATCGCCACCACCAGCCGGCGGGGCGCGCTCATGGCCGGGCCTCCGCCTCGCGTCTGGCGGCCAGCGCCTGCAGCACCTGTTCGGGCTTGATCGGGTAATGCCGGAAGCGCACGCCAATGGCGTCGAAGACCGCGTTGGCGATGGCCGGCCCGATGGCAACGATGGGGTCCTCGCCCACGCCTTTGGCGCCGAACGGCCCGCCGGGGTCGGGCGCGGCTTCGAGCAGGATCGTGTGGATCTCGGGCATGTCCATCGCCAGCGGCATCTTGTAGTCGACGAAGTTGGCATTGAGCGACCGGCCCGTGCCCATTTCGATCTGGTAATCCTCGTAGAGCGTATGGCCGATGCCCTGCTGGATGCCGCCCTCGATCTGGCCGGCCGCCGCCACCGGATGGATGACCTTGCCGATATCGTGCACGGGCACCACCTGCCTGACGGTGATGAAGCCGGTCTCGGTATCGACCTCGACCTCCACGAAATGCGCGGCGAACGAGTACGACTTGGTCGGGTGATAGGTGGCGGTGCCGACGAATTGCGCGGCAGGAAGGCCCTTGCGCGGCATGACGGCCTCGCGCACGGTCATCGTCGGGCCCTGCCGGTCGCGTACCGAGATCACGCCATCGGCAATATCGAGAGCGTCGGGCTCTGCTTCCATCTGCCTGGCCGCCCGCGCCAGCAACAGCGTCTTGATCTCGCCGGCGGCCATCTGCGCAGCGCGGCCCACCATGTAGGTGGTGTGGCTGGCAAAGGCGCCGATGTCCCACGGCACCACGTCGGTGTCGCCATGGACGACCGAAACCGATTCGAACGGGATCGCCAGCTCTTCGGCCACGATCTGCGCCAGGGCGGTGTGGGCGCCCGTGCCCAGGCCGGCGGCACCGGTCAGCAGCACCACGGTGCCGTCTTCGTTCATCTTGACGATGGCGTTGCCCTGTTCCTTGATGCCGGGATAGGCGCTGCTGCCATGCATTTCACAGCCTACGCCCCAGCCGCGCCGGATGGCGCCGTGTTGCTGGCGCGTGGCCGCGCGGCGGGCTTTCCAGTTCACGGCCTCCATGCCCCGGGCGATGCAGGCCTCAAGCCCGCGACCGATCAGCGGGTGGTTTGACGGCGCGATATCGCCTTCGCGCACGGCATTCCTGAGCTTGAGTTCGGCGGGGTCCATGCCCAGGCGTTCCGCGGCTTCGTCCATCTGGATATCCAGGGCGTAGTAGGTCTGCACCACGCCGTAGCCGCGAAATGCCCCGGCAATCGGGCTATTGGTGTAGACGCAGCGGCCTTCGAGCCTGACGTTCTCGCAGCGGTAGAGCGAGACCATGGCTGCCGTGCCAACATTGGTCACGCCGGGGCCGTGCGAGCCATAGGCGCCCGAGTTGAAGACGACCTTTGCCTCGCGTGCGGTGATCGTGCCGTCGTTGCGAAAGCCCTGGCGCAACCAGATGCGGGCGGGATGGCGGGTGCGCCCGCCCAGGAACGTTTCCTCGCGCGTGTACTCCATGCGCACCGGCCGGTGCGTCTCGCGTGCCAGCAGCGCGCACAGGAATTCGCTCTGGAACAGGTCCTGCTTGGCGCCGAAGCCGCCGCCCATGTGGTCCACCAGCACCCGCACCTTGTGCAGCGGCAGGCCCAGCACCTCGGCCATGATGCCGCGCACCATGAAGGCGGTCTGGGTGGAGATCCACACGGTCAGGTTGCCGTTGCCGTCCCATTTGCAGGTCAGCACGTTCGGCTCCATATAGGCCGGGGTGGGGCGGCCGCCCTCGTAGACGCCCTCGAGGATGAAGTCGGCGTCGGCGAAGCCCTTGTCGACATCGCCGCGTTCTATACGTACGGGCGGCAGCACCAGGTTGCCACCTGGCTCGCGGTCATGGATCAGCGGGGCGCCCGGCGCGGCGGCGTCGTCCACGGTGAACAGCGCCGGCAGCGGCTCGTATTCCACCTCGATCAGCTCCACGGCCCGCGCAGCGATCTCCTCGCTGGTGGCGGCAACGGCCGCGACGCCTTCACCCCAGTAGCGCACCTTGTCATCGAGGATGTACTGGTCGCAGGTGACCGATGCCGAGCGCGGATGCGGCGACCCGGCGTGCAGCACGCGCGGCACGTTCTCGTGGGTCAGGATGGCCTTGACGCCCGGCAGCGCCAGCGCGGCCGAGGTGTCGATGCGACGGATGCGCGCGTGCGCCACGTTGCATCGCTTCATCTTCGCGTGCAGCAGCCCGGCCATCGGCATGTCGGCAACGTACTTCGCGTTGCCGGTGACCTTGTCGAGCAGGTCCGTGCGCTTGACGCTGTGTCCGATCACGGCGTGGGTCATCGTACGGTCTCCGGTGCGCAGTGGCATTGGGGATGGCGGCGCAGGTCTTCGGCGGTCTGCTCGATGGCCTCGACGATCTTGGTGTAGCCGGTGCAGCGGCAGATGTTGCCGGCGATGGCAAAGCGGATCTCGTCGCGCGTGGGGTTCGGGTTGGCGTCTAGCAGGGCCTTGGCGGCCACCACGAAGCCGGGCGTGCAGAAACCGCACTGCGCGGCACCGCAACGCATGAACTGTTCCTGGATCGGGTGCACGGCATCGGCATGGGGCTGGATGCCCTCGATCGTGACGATCTTCCGTCCGTGCGCCTCGGGTGCCAGCATCAGGCAGCTGTTCATCGGCTTGCCGTCGACCAGGATCGTGCACGAGCCGCATTCGCCCACATCGCAACCTTTCTTGGTGCCGGTCAGGCCGGCGTCGTAACGCAACGCGTCCAGCAGCGTGCTGTGCGGCTCCACGGCAAGCTCGCGCGGCTCGCCGTTGATTTCCACTTCGATCAGTTTGCGCATCACAGGGTCTCCAGGGCTTGGGCAATGGCGCGGCGCGTCAGTACGCTGACCATCTCGCGGCGGTAGTCGGCGCTGGCGCGCACGTCGCTGATCGGACGTGCGTCCTGCATGGCGGCGTGCGCGGCCTGCAGCACCAATGCGTCGCTGAGCAAGTGACCGCGCAGCACCGCTTCGGCATGGCGGGCGCGGATTGGCGTGGGGCCGACGGCAGCCAGCACGATGCCGACGTCGGTGCACTGTCCGCGCTCGACCGTGATCGATACCGCCACGCCCACCGTGGCCAGTTCCATCTGCACGCGACGCCCGTGCTTGAGGTAGGCCTTGCCCGTGTGCGGTGCGGGGGCGGGAATCGTGATGCGCGACACCAGCTCGTCCGGCTCCAGCGCGGTCTTGCCGGGGCCCGTCACGAAATCCTCCACCAGCATCGAGCGAGATCCGTGCAGGCCGTACAGGTGTACCGATGCGCGGTCGGCAATCAGCGGTGCCAGCGAATCGGCGGAGGGCGAGGCGCGGCAGACATTGCCAACCACGGTGGCGCGGTTGCGCACCTGGATCGACGCAAAGTCGGTCACGGCACGGGCCAGGCTGGCGTAGTGGCGGCGCACCGCATACGACGTCTCGGCTTCGCGCGTGGTGACCAGCGCACCGATGCGCAGCCCTTCGGCCGGATCGAAGACCAGCACGTCCATGCCGGGGATCTTCTTGATGTTGATGACCTGCGCGGGCTGCCGGTGCGACTCCTTGATCTGCACGAGCAGATCGGTGCCGCCGGCCAGCACGCTGGCGCGTCCGCCGCTGCGATGCAGCAGCGCCGAGGCCTCGGCCAGCGTGGCGGGTTCGAGGTATTCGAACGCTCTCATCTTGACTCCTTTTGGGGGAATGCCTGTGGCCCGTGCGCGCGGTGTGGCGGGGCGCCGTTGTCGCTGACCGTGAATCCATGATGGTGGGTGCACCGTCATCGGTAAATGCCCGCAACCGGATTTATTGATCGTGTTACCCTCTGAATCGACTGCCGTGACCCACACAACAGAGCAGGGGAGACATGCCAACCAACATGAACGTATCGCTGCGCCAGCTGCGCGCATTTGTCGCCGTGGCCGAGGAGCGGCACTTCACGCGAGCGGCCGAGAAGCTCAATCTTTCACAGTCGTCGGTCAGCGCCCTGATCCACGAACTGGAGGTCAACCTTGGCCTGAAGCTGTTCGACCGCCATACGCGGCTGATGCAGATCACCCAGGCGGGCGCCGAACTGCTGCCGATGGTCAAGAAGGCCGTCGCCGATATCGACAGCGTGCTGAACAGCTCCGCCGATCTGCGCACGCTGGGCCGGGGGCGCGTATCGATTGCCGCCTCGTCCATCCAGGCCGCGCTGATGCTGCCGCGCTTTATCCGCGAATTCTGCGTGGGACATCCGGGCGTGAAGGTGGAACTGCATGACGTGGCCGAAGACGAGGTGCCGCGCATGGTCAGCGCGGGCGAGGTCGACTTTGGTATCGGCACCATTCCGGAAGGTCAACCCGACCTGGCAGCGCACCGGCTGTCGACCGACGCGTTCGTGATCGTGATGCCGCCCAGCCATCCGCTGGCACGCCGCCGCGAACTGACATGGGAGGAGGTGGCGAAGCTGCCGGTGATCGGCCCGCATCGCGGCAACCCTATCCGGGACTGCCTGGACACGGCGCTTGCCGCGCGCGGCATCTCGCTGGCGCGCGTACACGAGGTGTACCTGCCGCTGACGATGGTCGGCATGGTCGACGCGGGACTGGGCATCGCGGTGATGAGCACGGCGGTCACGCGGCTCACGTCGTCGCTGGGGCTGGTGGCGGTGATGCCGCAGGACCCGGTGATCTCGCGCGAGATCTCGCTGCTTACGCACGCAGACCGGTCACTGTCGCCACCGGCGCAGTCGTTCCGCGACCTGCTGATGCGGCATCGGAGCGATCTGGGGAAGTAGTGCCTTTCTCCCCTCTCCCGCAGCCGGGGAGAGGGGAGGAAATTACCGCGCAGCGTTGGTCACGCCGCCTTCTTCGCCAGCATCTGCGGTGCCGTTTCCGTGCCGCGCACGTTGAACAGCAGGTTCAACAGCACCGCGCACAATGTGCCCAGCAGGATGCCGTTCTGGCAGAACCTGGCAACCAGGTCGGGCAATTGCGCAAAGAACCTGTCGGCCACCAGCGGAATCATGCCCAGCGCCAGACTGACCGCCACGATGTACGCGTTCTTCTTGTTCTCGACGAAATCGACATGGCCGAGGATGCGCACGCCGGTGGCGGCCACCATGCCGAACATCACCAGTGCCGCGCCGCCAAGCACGTACTGCGGAATCGACGCGGCAAAGAACGCCAGCTTGGGCAGGCAGCCCAGCACGATCAGGATCCCGCCGGCCGTGGCGCAGACCCAGCGGCTGCGTACGCCGGTGACCTGTACCAGCCCGACATTCTGCGCGTACGACGTATAGGTGAACGTGTTGAACACGGCGCCCACCAGCGCACCCACGCCGTCGGCCCGCAGGCCGCGCGCCAGGTCGTCGGGCGTGACAGGACGGTCGACGATCTCGCCCAGCGCCAGGAACTGGCCCACGCCCTCGATCATGATGACCACCATCACCACGCATAGCGTGACCGACGTCATCAGGTCGAAGGTCGGCCATCCGAAGTGGAACGGCGTGATCAGCGCCACCCAGTTGGCCGCATGAACCCCCGTGAAGCTGACCTTGCCGATGGCAACGGCGATCACGAAGCCCGTGGCAATGCCGATCAGCACCGCGATATTGCACAGAAAGCCCCTGAAGAACGCGATCATGCCCAGCACCGTGAGCAGCACCACGGTGGCGATGCCAAGGTGTACCGGCAAGCCGTAGGCGGGGTTGGGCACCGGCCCGGTAGGCGTGCTGAGCGTGGGATTGCCGCCTGCCGCCCAGTTCACGCCCACGCGCATCAGCGATATGCCGATCACCAGCACCACCGTGCCGGTCACCACGGGCGGGAACCAGCGAATCAGCCGGCTCACGTACGGTGCGGCCACGAACGTGAACACGCCCGCCACCATCACCGCGCCAAACACGGCCGGCAGGCCTAGCGACGGATTCGATCCGGTGGCGATGATCGGTGCGATGGCGGTGAACGTGACGCCCATCATCACGGGCAGCCGGATGCCGATCTTCCAGATGCCGATGCTCTGGATCATCGTGACCAGGCCGCAGCAGAACAGGTCGGCGGCGATCAGAAAGGCGATCTGTTCCTTGGGCAGGTGCAGTGCGCCACCGATGATCAGCGGCACCGCGATGGCGCCCGCATACATCACGAGCACATGCTGCAGGCCGAGCGCGGCCAGGCGAAGCGGGGGCAAGACTTCATCGACCGGATGCACCGCGTCGATCCCATGCGAAGTGGGTTGGGGGATCATGCTGTCTCCTTCGTCTTCCAGGCCGGAACTGCCCGCATGGTTGGTCGAAGGGGGTTGCAGTGCCGCCCCCCGTGGTCTGCCGCCACGTTTTCGCCACCTGCGTGTGTCTTGTCAGGGCAGCATGCCAGCCACCGGACATTGGGTAAATGGGCCGTGCGGATTAATCGATCGGGTCAGCCGATCAATGCCGTCGCGCGCCGGAATTTGCGTCGTGTTTGCGCGGGGTGTGTTCCCGCGTCAGTGTTTTCCCGTATCGAGGCGGGCCAGCAGGGCGGCAGCGCGCGCCATGGCGTCGGGATCGATGCGTGCGCGGATGCCGTCGAAGTTCGGCCCGCGCGTAGCGTCCAGCCCCATGCGCGACGTGGTGCCCACACCCGATGCGGACGGGTCGAGCGCGCTGCCGGGCAGGCCGTCGACGATCACAACATCGAGATGCGGCTGCAGATGCGTGGCGATGGCCCACAGCACCTGCTCGTCGCGCGCGATGTCGACATCGGCGTCCACGGCCACCACGGTCTTCAGGTACGGGTCCCAGCCGAGCAGCCCCAGCATGACCTGCCGTGCCTCGCCGGGGCGCGACTGGCGCAGCGCCACGTAGGCATGAAAGTGCGTGCCGGAACTGGGGTAGTGCACGGCGGTAACCGACGGAAAGCGTTCCATCAGCTTTTCCACCATCTCGGACTCGCGCGGAATACGGCCCAGGTTCAGGTGTTCGGCCGAATTGCCGCCGACTACATCGACCAGCCACGCGTCGCTGCGCCGCATCACCGTTTCCACGCGCAGCAGGTTGTTGGTGGAGCGGTCTGACGAGTACCCGGTGAACTCGCCGAACGGCCCTTCCTCGACGCGGGCCGATGGGTCCAGCACGCCTTCGAGCACGATCTCCGCGTGCGCCGGCACCGCGATGCCGTAGCGCGGCGTGCGCACCACCTCAAGCGGTGCGCCGAACAGCCCGCTGGCCACGTGCCGCTCGTCCACGCCGTAGGGCAGCCGTGCTGCGCCGGCGAGCATGAACAGCGGATGGGCGCCGATCACCATGGCCACCGGCAGCGGCTTGCCGAGTTCGGCCGCGCGCTGGTACATGCGCCACAGGTGCCCGCGCGAATGCAGGCTGGTGGCGATTTCGGTGGGCGAGTGCAGCATCGACCGGTGATAGCTGGCATTGCCGAATCCGGCCTCGCGATCTTCGGCAATCAGGATGGCATTGGTGATGTATGGCCCCCGGTCGGTGGCGAAATGCCGGATCGCGGGCAGCGTGGTCAGGTCCACCTGTTCCTGCACGATGCCGGTGACGGCGCCCGACTCCAGCACGCGGGGGGCCATCAACCGCCGGCTGCGCGCCTGGTATTCGGCATGGATGCCGGCCGGCGTTACGCCCAGCATGCGGCCGACGCGTTCGCGCGACGCAAACAGGTTGGTGACGAGCGGGGCGCCAAGGCCTGCCACATCGTCGAACTGGATGATCGGGTGGCGGTCCTGGGCGGCGAGCGCCCAGACCAGCGCGGTGGGTTCCTGGTTGGCGGTGACCGGCTCGCGCACGTGCAGGACATCGTCGGGGAATGCCGCGCGATAGGCGGCCAGGAAGGTGTGAAAGTCCTGCGAGGTATCGTCGAACCCCGGCAAGGACAGGCTTGCTGCAGTCATGGCATGGCTCCGCTTGGGAACTTCCAACGGGAAACCGTTGCCGCGCGCGGACGCCACCATGGTGGCGCCCGCACGTGACCAGACGGGAAGGATGGAGCAGGTATGCGCTGGTGAACGCGTCAGCGCGTGCTGGCGTACGTATCCTTCAGACGTGCCTGGGCTTCTTCCTGGGTCTTAGGCGGTGCGGTGGGCTCGATCCCGACCAGCCGCGCGATGTTGTTGCCCATGTAGTCTTCCAGGCCGTCCTCGTCCAGATCCATGCCCTGCGGCGCGGGGCCGCACAGCATTTCCAGCTCGCGCAGCCACATGCCCGGCTCGTTCGGCGGGGTATCGGTGCCGAACACGATCTTGTCGCGTGGCAGCTGCCGCGCGAACTCGACGATGCGCGACTGGAAGCACCAGCCCGATTCGCAATACACGTTCGGCGTATCCATTGCCATCCAGAAGGCCTCGAACGAATAGTTGCCGCCGGTCTGGATGCCGAAGTGGCCGATGATGAAATTGACCATCGGAAACTCGCGGATGACCGGATAGAACATTGTCGGGATCGTGTACGGGCCGTCGCCGGTGTGGATCAGCACCACGATGTTGTACTTGGCGCAGACCTTCATGGCGGGCCGCAGCCAGTCCAGTGCGCGATCCGGCCGGTAGCCGTGCATGTTGGCGTGGAGCTTGAGCATCTTGAAGCCGTATTCCCTGATATGGAATTCCAGCTCCAGCGCGCCTTCTTCCGGGCCCCAGCGCGGGTTGAACGTGAAGTTGCCGATAAAGCGGTCAGGGTACTTCTGGCACAGGCTTGCCACATAGGCCATATAGTCGCGGATGCCCTCGCGGCCACGCCGGTTGCCGTCGCGATAGCCGGTATTGCCGGGCGGCGGCTGGATAAAGCCCATGTCGATGCGGCGCGGCTTGCCGTTGATCATGTACGGGCCGTCCATCATCTTGAGCATGCGCTCGCCGTTGAACGGCTCGCCGGTGTGGCGCCAGGCCTCGTCGACGAGGTTGGTCGGGTGCAGGTGGGTATCGATAATCATGTGCGTGTGCTCCGTCTGAATCTCGTTTGGTTCGTCCGCGTCATGCGGCCAGCCGCGCCTTCGCTTCTTCGAGCGTGCGCGGAACGGGCGTCGGCTCCAGGCCGATCATGCGGGCGACGTTGTTGCCGAGGTAATCCTCCAGCGTGTCTTCGTCGAGATTGAGGCCTTGCGGCGGTTCGAAGCAGAGCACCTCCAGCAGGCGCAGCCACATGCCGGGTTCATTGGGCGGCGTGTCGGAGCCGAACAGGATCTTGTGCTTCGGCAGCACCTTGGCGAACTCGACGATGCGCGACTGCAGGCACCAGCCCGACTCGCAATAGACGTTGGGCATGTCCATGGCCATCTGGAACGGCTCGAAGCAGTAGACGCCGCCGGTCTGCACGCCGAAGTGGGCCATGATGAAGTTCACGGTCGGGAATTCCTTGATCATCGGCACCCATTCGGTAGGGATGCTGTAGGGCCCGTCGCCGGTATGCAGCTTGACCAGCACGCCAAGCTCCGCGCATTTCTGCAGCGCCGGGCGCAGCCAGTCCAGCGCGCGGTCGGGCCGGTAGGCGTGCATGTTGGCCTGGAACTGGACCATCTTGAAGCCAAGCCGCTTCACGTAATGTTCCATCGCGTTGACGCCGTTTTCCACGCCGCAGCGCGGGTTGTAGACGAAGCAGCCGATAAAGCGGTCCGGATACTTCGCCACCATCTCGCGCGTGTACGCCATGTACGAATCGATGGACTCGGCGCCCGATTGCACACCATCGGTGTACGTGTAGATGGTGTTGCCTTGCGGGGGCTGGATGAATGCGCGATCGATGCGGCGTGGCTTGCCGTTGATGGTGAACGGGCCGTCCATCATCTGGATCAGGCGCTCGCCGGTGAACGGATCGCCGTCGTGCCGCCAGGCCAGGTCGACCAGGTTGGTCGGGTAACAGCTGGTGTCGATGATCATTGAGATCCCCTAACGATGACTCTGGTGAAAGACTTGGAGTCCTGTCAGGGAGGTGGGACCGGTCGGGTCATGGCGCCACTGACAGAAACTCCGTCAGTGAGCAATCTCCAGATGAACGTCGCGGCGTTGCGCCGCTGCTGTTCGATCGACCGCTTCTACCCACGCGTTCGTTATATAGCCTGCCGTTTGCGCGCGTCAAGCGCGTCTTGTGGTGCGCTGCACGAATATCGATAGGCAAAAACATTCGTTCGGCGCCACCGGCCGCGTTCTTAGCATGACCGCTTTCCAAAAAGAAATCCGGTTCAGGAGAGAGGCGTATGACAAGAACGACAGCAGCGTCCCATAGTCACCGAAACACCCCGGCACGCCGCGTGCTGGCAGGCCTGTGCGCCACGGCCGTCGCGCTGATGAGCGGTTGCGGCAGCGACGACGCGCCGACAACGTCGTCCAACAATCCGACGCCGACAACGGTGGCGACGAAGAAGCCCAACATCATCTTCATCATGGCCGACGACCTCGGCTATTCGGACCTGGGGGCCTTTGGCAGCGAAATCCGCACGCCCAACCTGGATGCATTGGTCAGGCAGGGCCGCATCCTGGCGAACCATCACACGGCGGCGGTGTGTGCGGTGACGCGCTCGATGATCATCTCGGGCACCGACCACCACCTGGTAGGCCAGGGCACCATGGCTGCCACCGATGTGAACTACGTCGACGAGAACAATGTGCCGAAGCCTGGCTACGAGGGCTATCTGAACGATCGCGCGCTGTCTATCGCGCAACTGCTCAAGGACGGCGGCTATCACACGTACATGGCCGGCAAATGGCATCTGGGCAGTGGGCTGCCCAACGCCACCAACCAGGGCGCAAACGTCGGCACGACGTCGCCGGGCCAGACGCCGGTGTCGTGGGGTTTCGAGAGGAGCTATGCGCTGCTGGCCGGCGGTGGCGATCACTTTGGCCGCAACGGCAGCACCGCCTATGTGGAAGACGACCACTACGTGACGCCGAACACGACCAACTTCTTCTCGTCCGACTTCTATACGTCGACAATCATCAAGTACATCGATTCGGGCACCGGCAGGAATGCCGACGGCAAGCCGTTCTTCGCCTCCCTGACCTACCAGGCGCCGCATTCGCCGCTACAGGCGCCGGCGGCCTACATCGACCGCTACAAGGGCGTCTACGATGCTGGCTACGAGCCCATCCGGGCGGCGCGGCTGGCGCGGCAGAAGGCACTGGGGCTGATTCCGGCCGACTTCGCGCCGAACGCCGGGCGCGACGAAACGCTTGCCGTGACGCCGAAGAGCGCGAACTGGGGCACGGCATCGGCCAACTACATCACGTCGACCAACAGCGCCGCGCAAGGCGGCGTGGATACGCGCGTGGCGAATGCCAACAAGAAGTGGGACAGCCTGACCGCCGACGAGAAGCGCGCCCAGGCCCGCTACATGGAAATCTTCGCGGCCATGGTCGAGAACCTCGACGACAACGTCGGCCGCCTGGTGCAGCACCTGAAGGATATCGGCGAGTACGACAACACGCTGATCGTGTTCCAGAGCGATAACGGGCCGGAAGCCAGCTACTACGAGTTCAGCGGCAACTACGACCAGAGCTACGACGCGAAGAATGCGGACCCGGCCGTCTATCCGACGCTGGGCACCACGGCGTACAAGGGGTCCGCCAACCTCGACTACGGCCAGCGCTGGGCGGAGGTCAGTGCCACGCCGTTCCGCCTCTGGAAGTCGTTCCCGGCCGAGGGCGGTCACTCGGTGCCGACCATCGTGAAGCTGCCCGGCAGCGCACCCGCCCAGCAGTCGGCGCAGCTCAATGCCTTCACGCATGTGGTGGACCTGGCGCCCACGTTCCTGGACATCGCCGGCGTTGCCGCGCCCAGCACGCCGGCTGCGCCGCTCTATGACAGCAAGGGGGTCAACCGCAATGCGGGCAAGGTGGTGTACGACGGCCGCAACGTGTATCCGATCACCGGGCTGTCGCTGCTGCCGACGCTTCAAGGCAAGGCCACCGGCCCCGCACGCACCACGTTTGCGGAAGAGCTGTATGGCCGCACCTATGTCTATGCCGACAACTGGAAGGCCACGTGGATCGAGCCGCCGTTCGGACCGGCCAACGGCGAATGGCAGCTGTTCGATATCCGCGCGGATCGCGGCGAGACCAACGACGTCGCCGTGCAGCGGCCCGACGTGGTGGCGGATCTCAAGGCGAAGTGGAACGACTATGCCAAGGCGGTCGGCGCGGTGCTGCCGAAAGTCCCGGGCATGATCTACTGAGGCGGCCGTGGCACTGCTCCGATTTCATCGACTGTGGAAAATCGCCGGCGCCGCGTTTGTGGCGGGGCTGGCGGCAACGCTGGCGGTACGGGCCGTGCCGCTGCACGGCGCGGTGGCGCTTGGTTCGCCGCGCCAGTGCGCCGCGTACACGGGTCTGCCCGACGACTGGCGCAGGCAGGGCACGGCGGGCATGGCGCACGTGCGCGGCGGCGAGTTCGTGCCGGGAACCATGCTTGGCTATCCTGACGAGCGGCCCGCGGGCAAGACGCGCGTGGGCAGCTTCTGGATCGACCGCACCGAGGTGACCAACGCGCAGTTCGCCGCCTTTGTGCAGGCCACTGGCTATCGGACCGACGCGGAGCGCGCCGGCGAGGCCGTGGTGTTCCACAAGCCGACGGGCGACGAACTGCAGCAGCGGCCCTATGCGTGGTGGTCGATGGTGCGTGGGGCCGACTGGCGGCATCCGTCGGGCCCGGCGTCCACGATCGATGGCAAGGACAACCAGCCGGTGACGCTGGTGACGCAGGCCGATGCGCGCGCCTACGCGCAGTGGCTGGGCCGCGAGTTGCCGACCGAGGACGAATGGGAGTACGCGGCCAAGGCCGGGCAGACCGGTGCGGCCCTGGAGACCGCGCCGAACAGTGCGGACGGCACGCCAACGGCCAACTACTGGCAAGGCGTGTTTCCCGTGCTGAACAGTGCCCGCGACGGCTTCGAAGGTCTGGCGCCGGTCGGGTGCTATGCGGCAAACGCCTTCGGCCTCTACGACATGATTGCCAACGCGTGGGAATGGACCGCCGATCCCTACACGGGGCCGCGCCAGTCGCACGCCAATGGCGATACCGCATTCGTGGCGGCGTTGTCTGGCCGATCGGGCCAGCCGCGCGATCCACGCGTGGCCGTCATCAAGGGCGGCTCGTTCCTGTGCGCGCCAGACTTCTGCGTGCGCTACCGGGCATCGGCGCGCGAGCCCGCCGAGCGCGACCTGCCGACATCGCATATCGGCTTCCGGACGGTGCTGCGCGATGGTTAAGGCGCTGCTGCTGGGGATAGGCTGCGTCTGTGCGCTGCAGCTGCCGGTGTGGGCCGGGGCAGCGGCCGGAACTCAGGCCAAAACGCGGCCGGTCGTGCGCATCGGGGTTGTGACCCAAAGTGACCGCGAACTTGTGGGCGCCGCGTCGGCATCGAACGAAGGCGGTGCCGTGCAGCTGCAGGCCATATCGTTGCCCAGCCTCGCCGAGGTACGCAAGGCGCTGCACGCACGACGCATCGATGCGTCGATTGCGGACGACGGCCAGTCACTGGCGGGCGATGCATCGGCCTGCACGGTGGCGTACACGGTGACCTATCCGATGGGACTGTACGCGGACAAGATCGCGGCGCTGCGCCAGGTGCCCGTCAACGCGGTCATCGCCATCCCGGCGAACCGTGCCGATCAGGGGCGCGCGCTGCTGCTGCTGCAAAACCATGGGCTGATCCGCATCGATGGCGAGGCTGGCCTGCAGCCGCAGGTCAGTGACATCGTCGACAATCCGCGCAAGCTGCGGTTCGAACGCCTGCCGGTTCAGCGGCTGCCCGCCGCATTGCGCCGCAGCGCGCTGGTGGCGCTGCCCTATGCGGCGGCGGATGCCGCGGGCCTGGCGCCTGCGCGCGACGCGCTGGGCATCGAGGATGCCCGTGTCCCGTGGGCCAACGTGCTGGCAGTCCGCGCGGCCGATTGCCGGGCGGACTGGGTGGCGCCGACGGTGAAGGCGCTGCATTCCCCGGCGGTGAAGTCGTTCATCCTGACACGCTTCAATGATTCGGTACGCCGGCCATGGTAGACCGGGCGCCCGTGGCGGCCGGCTTTCATTGCACCGCGTGCGGCAAGTGCTGCAATTCCCCGCCGCTGATGAGCATGGACGAGCTGTTCCGCCATGCCGGCCGCTTTATCGGCGCGCTGTCGCTGCGGCGTGTGCGGCCGCCCCGCGCGGGCACGCGGCATGTGGTGGGCGGGCATATCGTGGAAGTCACTGCCGACGACGTGGCGGCGTTTGCCGCGCTGGCACGCCGTCAGGGTCATCCGCTGCCCGATGGCAACACGCTGATGATCGCCACGCAGGCCATCGACTATCCGTCGCGCGGCCGCTGTCCGGCGCTGGCCGATGATGGCCGTTGCACGATCCACGCCACGCGGCCGTCCATCTGCGCCATGGTACCGCTCGATGCGTGGGTGCCCGACCGGCTCCAGGTCGTGTCACTGGCCGCCAAGCGACGGGGCGGCGAGCACGATATCGGCGCCGACTGCGTGTCCATCATGCCGCCGGTCCCCTTGCCACCTGACGCGATCCCGCTGGTTGCGGCAGGTGCGGTTGCCAACCCCGAATACGCGACGGCCCTGTCGCGGCGCCGCGATGACGAGGCCCAGGACAAGCGCCACTGGGGCGATGCCGTGTACCGCCTGCTGATGCCCGAGCTGCTGGGCCAGTCGCGCGGCATCGAATCGATCCCGTTTGCCGGATACCGGACGCTGCCACTGGTGCCGGTGCTGGCCGTGCTGGCCGATGGCGGTCCCGAGGCGCGCGCCCGTTGCCTGGGCTACATCACGGCCCAGCGCCAGCTGATTGCCGTATCGGTCAACGCCGCCCTGGCCCGGCGCCGCGCCGATGACAAACCGATGACAGCGCAACTCCGGCAATTCGACGCCGCCTTGTCCGCGCTGGGCCAACGTCTGGCGCACTGACAGTTTTGTGCCGCATAAGGCTCATGTATCGGATGTAGCCCCTCTTCGTATCGTCTTTGTATCGTTTCTGTATCAAAAAGCCTAAAGAACCACATTCGGCCGACGTAAACGTGGATGTCAGGACATTCAGGCGACGCAGCGCCTGGGTGACAAAGAAACGAACAAGAAGAAGGGCACAAAACATGGCATCGATTTCCTCCCTCGGGGTTGGGGCCAACCTCGAGTTGTCCACATTGCTGGACAAGCTGTCCGAAGCCGAGCGCGCGCCGTTGAAGTCGCTGGACAACCAGCACTCGGCCTTCCAGACGCGCTTGACCGCCTATGGCACCGTCAAGAGCATGCTCACCAGCTTCCAGGCCACGGCCAAGGCGCTGATGAACCGGGACACGTTCGGCGCGGTCAAGTCCGCCGTGGGCAACACCGACATCATGACGGTGACCACCGGCGCCAATGCCGTACCCAGCGACCTCAGCGTCAACGTGACGCGCCTGGCGCAGGCCCAGTCGCTGGCCGGCAACGGATATGCCAAGCAGGACGTGCAGATCGGCTCCGGCACGCTGACGTTCGAGTTCGGCACGACCACCGGCTGGGATGAAGCCAGCGGCACCTATGTGAGCCCCGGGTTCAACCCCAATGCGGCCACCACGGACGTGCCCAACCCCCGGACGGTCACCATCGAGCCGGGCAAGGGGTCGCTGCAGGACATCCGCGACGCCATCAACAAGGCCGGCATCGGCGTCAAGGCAAGCATCATCAACGATGGCAGCGCCTCGCCGTACCGCCTGATCCTCACGTCGGACAAGACCGGCGAGACGATGAGCATGCGCATCACGGGCTCGTCGCCCGAGTTGCAGGGCGTGGCGGGCTACGACCCGGCTACGCCGGGTTCGAACGCGATGAAGGAAACGCTGCGCGCCACCAATGCAGCGCTGACCGTCAATGGCATCGCCATCACCAGCACGAGCAACACCGTGGTCGATGCCGCGCAGGGCGTGACCATGACGCTCAAGAAGACCGGCACCACGTCGCTGTCGATGACGCAGGACACCGACAGCATCAAGAACTCCATCCAGGCGATGGTGACCGCCTACAACAACATCCAGTCGACGATCAAGTCGCTGACGGCGTTCGACACCAAGGCGCTGACCAAGGGCGCGCTCAACGGCGACACCTCGATCCGCGGCATCCAGACGACCATCCGCGCCGTGCTGAACACGCCTGAAGCGGGTATGCCGGACAAGGCACCGACCATGCTGGCCGCAATCGGCGTGTCGATGCAGAAAGACGGCACGATGGCTATCGACAGCAAGAAGCTGGACGCCGCGCTGAAGGACAACCTGCCCACCGTGACGCAGCTGTTCGCGGGCGACGGCACCACCGGTGGCTTCGGCCGCCGGCTGTCCGAGGCGGTGGACCGCATGACGGGCGAGAGCGGCCCGATCGGCTCGGTCACCAGCGGCATCGAGCGCAGCATGAAGGACATCGAGAAGCGCTACGAGGACATGAGCGTCCGCATCGATGCAAAGATCGAACGCTATCGCAAGCAGTTCACCCAGCTCGACCTGGCGGTGGCGCAGATGAACAACACGAAGAACTACCTGACGCAGCAGTTCCAGGCACTGACGAACTCGAAGAAGTAAGACACTTCAGGCTCGCGCCTGGGGGCGGGGAAGGGCGATGGCTTCGGCTATCGCCCTTTTTTGTTTTGGGTAGGCCAATCGGAGAGGGTGGCTTTGTGCCACGCGTCGATCCGCCCCGACCGACTTCCCGATGAAATCGAAATAGCCCACCCTCCGCACATCAAACAAAACGGCCCGCATCGCTGCGGGCCGGAAGGTCTGGCTAGATTGCTATAACGCTGTTACGCGTTTCTCTTCGGACTTCCTCCTTCCTACAACGCACCCGCCAACCGGAACTGTCCTACCGCGCGGTGCAGGGCATCGGCCTGGTCTTCCAGCGATGCCGCGGCCGCTGTGGCTTCTTCCACCAGTGCGGCGTTCTGCTGCGCCATCTGGTCCATCTGGGATACGGCCTGGTTGACCTGCTCGATGCCGCCGGTCTGTTCTTCGGTGGCCGCGCGCATTTCGCCCATCAGGTCGGTCACGCGCTTCACGGCGCCGACGATTTCTTCCATGGCCTTGCCGGCGCCTTCCACCAGCGTGGCGCCGTCTTCCACGCGCTGCGCGGAATTGTCGATCAGTGCCTTGATCTCCTTGGCGGCGGTGGCGGAGCGTTGCGCCAGGCTGCGCACCTCGCCGGCCACCACGGCAAAGCCGCGGCCCTGTTCGCCGGCGCGGGCGGCCTCCACGGCAGCGTTCAGCGCCAGGATGTTGGTCTGAAACGCGATGCCTTCGATCACGCCGATGATGTCCACCACCTTGCCCGATGCGGCCTTGATCTCGCCCATGGTTTCCACCACCTTGTGCACGATCTCGCCGCCGCGCACGGCGATGTCCGATGCGCCTTCGGCCAGGTGGGCGGCCTGGCGTGCGTTATCGGCGCTCTGGCGCACGGTGCTGGTCAGTTCCTCCATGCTGGCGGCGGTTTCTTCCAGCGAGGCAGCCTGTTCCTCGCTGCGGCGCGACAGGTCGACGTTGCCAGCCGCGATCTGGCGCGCGGCGCCGGCAATGGAGTCGGCCGATCCGCGAATCTGACCGATGGCGCCGGTCAGGCGCGCCTGCATCTGCTGCATGTTGTAGAGCACGCTGTCGCGGTCGTGGGGTGCGGTCTCCACATGGGTGCCCAGGTCGCCGTCGGCGATACGCGCGGCGATCCTGGAGGTCAGTGCCGGCTCGCCGCCAAGCTGCCGCTGCAGGCTGATCGAGATGCGCACCATGACCACGCTCATCAGCGCGCCCACGGCAACCAGCCAGGCCAGCGCCTTCCAGAGGGCGGTGCGGAATTCGGCCTGGATGTCGTCCAGGTACAGGCCGGCAATGAAGTTCCAGTCCCACGGCCTGAAGTTCAGCGTATAGCTGAGCTTGGGCTGCGGGGCATCGGCGCCCGGCTTGGGCCACAGGTATTCGATGAATCCCTTGCCGGTGGTCTTGCCGATCTGTGCGATGTCGCGGAACAGGTAGACGCCGTTGGCATCCTTCATGTCGGACATGTTCTTGCCGTTGAGTTCGGCCTTGATGGCATGCATCAGCACCACGGTGTCGGAGCGCATGATGGTGAAGTAGCCGTCGGCGCCAAAGCGCATGGCGCGCACGCGGTCGATGGCCTGCTTCTGTGCGTCTTCGGCGCTGATCTTGCCGGCACGGGCCATGGCCTCGTATTCGGCAACCACTGAATTGGCGGTGTCGGTAACCTGCTCCAGGGCGACCTTGCGATCCTGCAGCCGCTGTTCGCGCATCTGCCAGACGTTCCACAACGTGATGGCCAGCAGGCAGACCCAGCTCAGCACCAGCGGCAGCATGAGCTTCTTTCTCAGACTCAATTCTTGCAACATCCCATCTCCTCCATTTCGCTTCGTTGATCGTCGGGGCGCTTTTCGAGACGTCCTCTCTATGAGCGGCGCTAACGGCCGTCCACGGCGGAAACTTGATTGAGGATTGCTACCAATATGGGAATAGTGAAGAGGGCGCCGCTTTATGGCGGTGACACGAACCACGTGGCAGTATCTGCACCGCCAATGACCTCCCGGGCGGTGTCTGGCTATGGCAGTATCTCCAGATTCGTCGAATCTGACGCAGCGACAGCGGATCGGCACAATGCCGCGAAAGCACACGGCGCGGATTGCGAGCGGGGCACGAGTGGGCAGAGCGGATAGAGCGGACTGAGTGGATAGAGGCATGGAGCGATTGACCGAAGACGCTATCCTCACCCTGGCGGACGAAGCGCCGGAAACCGTATTCCTGGTGGACCGGGGCGGCATCGTTCGCTACGTCAACGTGCATTGCGCGGAGACGCTGGGCTTTGCGCCGTCCGACGTCATCGGACAACCTATCATCGAACTCGTGCTGCCTGGCGACCGGGACCGCACGCTGAAGGAAGCGGCGCAGGTGCTGGCCGGGCGGGACCGGATTGGGTTCGAAAACCGCTATCAGCATCGCGATGGCCGGGCGATCTATCTGGCATGGCAGGCCAACTGGCTCGATACGCATCAGTTGCGCATGGGCTTTGCGCGTGATGTGACGGCGTTGCGGCAGCCGGCCTGCGCGCATCTGCTGGCGCCAGAGCTGCTCGGCGTGCTTGAACCCGTGGAGCGCGACGTGCTGGTGCTGCTGCTGACCACTGCATCGGAAAGCCAGATCGGCAGCCGGCTGGGCCTTGGTACCGCCAGGACCCAGACGCTGGTGCTCAGCGTGTTTCGCAAGCTGGGCGTGCCGGGCCGTCTGGGCCTGATGAGCCTGTGCCTGCGCGGACTGGAAGCGCCGGTCGAAGCCTGACTGCCATCCCGCGGCGTGCGGTACCCGCGGCATCCACACCTTCCGCGCCACAGCACGACAGCACCACGGCGCAAAGCGACCTCACCCCACACCACACTGGACCAACGCCCTTGATGATTAGCGGACACGTCTTCATTGCCACCAGCCTGGATGGCTATATCGCGCGGCCCGATGGCGACATCGGCTGGTTGCTGGAGCGGGACGATCCCGCCGAAGACCACGGCTATGCCGACTTTATCGCCGACAAGGACATGATCGTCATGGGCCGGGGCTGCTACGAGAAAGTGCTGACCATGGGCGACTGGTTCTACGACCGCCCCGTGCTCGTCCTGTCCCGGCAACTGGCGGGCCAGCCGGTGCCCGCGCCTCTGCAGGGCAAGGTCCGGTTTTCCGGGCACAGCCCATCCGAGGCCATGGCCGAACTGGCGGCGCAGGGCGTGCGCCGCGTCTACGTTGATGGCGGCCAGCTGATCCAGTCGTTTCTGCGCGATGGGTTGATCGCCGACATGGTGGTTACCACGGTGCCGGTGCTGATTGGCGCGGGCAAGCCGCTGTTTGGCGCCCTGCCGCGCGACGTGAGCCTGGCGCTTGAATCAAGCCGGCACTTTCCGTCGGGGCTGGTGCAGTCGACCTGGCGCGTGCTGCGCTAGGCAACGACCCAGGACACCGCCGCCATCGATCGCCAGGCCGGAAGCCATTGCCAGCCGAATGGCGCGACCCGGCATGCGGGCATCAGGCGAACTTGCAGATCAGCTGCTGCAGCCGATCGCAGGCATTCGGCACCTGGTGCTCGATCGCGGTGGCTACACCAAGCAGCAGCCCCGCACGCTGCGTATCGGGCGAACAGTAGAACGCCGACAGCGGCGCAGGCGCCAGGCCGTAGGCATAGGCTTCGCGGGCGATGCGCCGGTCGTCCGCGCCATCGGGAAGCTGCACCACCATGGCCAGGCCGGCCGGGTAGGCGTGCAGCTGCCGCGCCGCCAGCGCGGCCTGCAGGGTCTGGCTCCGGGCGGCATAAATGCGCTTCATGCGCCGCAGATGCCGCAGGTAGTGCCCGTCGCGCATAAAGGCGGCGGTCGCCATCTGCACGGCGGGGCCGGGTGCGGACCCCAGGCACGCCACGGCTTCCTCGAACCGCGCCACCAGGGCGGGCGGTACCACGGCAAAGCCAAGCCGCAGCGTCGGGCTGATGGTCTTGCTGAATGACCCGATATGGATCACGCGGCCGTCGCGATCCAGCGATGCCAGTGCCGGCGCGGCACGGCGCCTGACCTGGAGTTCGCCCAGGTAGTCGTCCTCGATGATCCAGGCGTCGGTGCGGCTGGCCCAGTCGAGCAGTTGCATCCGGCGCGCCAACGACAGCGTGGGGCCCAGCGGCGCCTGCTGGCCGGGCGTGACCATGGCCAGCGCGGCGTCGGGGGCCAGGCGTTCGCCCTGGGCGATGTCCATGCCATCCTCGTCCACGGGTACGGGCACCGGCGTCAGTTGGGCGATGGCCAGCGCGTTGCGGCTGAGCAGGAATCCCGGGTTCTCGACCCACGCCCGGCATCCCGGCGCCTGGATCACGCGCAAGGCCACCCCCAGTGCACCGGTAAAGCCGGCCGCGATAAAGATCTGCGACGGCTGGCAGGCGATGCCGCGCGCCAGCGCCAGGTGGGCGGCAATCTCGCGCCGCAGCACATGTTCGCCGCGCGGGTCGGGATACGACGCGGGCGCCTCGATTTCGTCGCGTGCCGCCCGCGCACGCAGGCGTGCAAACAACGTGGCCGGAAAGCAGTCCGACGCCGGCACCCCCATCTGGAACACCGCCGGGCCGGGCAGAAAGTGCTGGTACAGCGCCGATTGCAGATCGGATTCCACCGAGCGTCCGGGCTCCGCCACGCTGCGCGATGTCGGCGCCAGATCGGCAACGCGCGTGCCGCCGGCGCGTGATGAAACCAGCCATTGGGCATCCACCAGCCGCTCGTAGGCGGCCTTCACCGTGCCGCGCGCGACGCCGAGCTGTGTCGCAAGATCCACCCATGACGGCAACCTGGCGCCGGGCATTAGCACCCGGTTTTCGATGGCGCTGGCGATGCCCTGCCGGATCTGGTCGGCGAGCGAGGTCGGCGACTGGCGGTCGAGCTTCAGGTCGAGCAAGGGCGTCATGGGGTCTGGTACAGCGAGATTTTCGGTTTTTGGTTCTTTTGAATGCACCACGGAGCGTCCATGATTCTATCCATCAACAAGGAGATGCATCATGAAATCCAGAAGCATTTTGGTATCCGTCCTGGCCGCAGCCGGGCTGGCCGTCAGTGGCGCCGCCATCGCGCACGGTAGCTCGGACCATGGCGCGGCCGAAAGCGTCAAGCCGAACTTCTCGCACGCCATTCCCAACATTCCCGGCAAGTCGGTGGTTGCCGTGGAGGTGGACTATGCGCCAGGCGGCGCGTCGAAGCCGCATGTGCATGCCAAATCGGCGTTCATCTACGCTTACGTGGTGTCGGGTAGCATCGCCAGCAAGGTGAACGACGGGCCCGAGCGCATTTACAAGGCTGGCGAATCGTTCCACGAGGAGCCCGGCTCGCGGCACCCCGTCAGCCGCAACGCGAGCAAGACCCGGCCGGCAAAGCTGCTGGCCGTGTTTGTCGTCGACACCGACGATACGAACCTGACGACCTACGAGCAGTAACCCCGCACAAAGGAGCTGGAAATGAGACTGGACTACACCAAGGCAGCGCCGAATGGCGTGAAGGCATTCGGCGGCGTGTATGGCTACATCATGCAGTCCGGGCTGGAGGATGTGCTCGTCGACCTGGTCTATCTGCGCGTCAGCCAGATCAACAACTGCGCCTATTGCCTGGACATGCATACGCGTGACCTGATCAAGAAGGGCGTGTCGCCGCAGAAGCTGGCGCTGGTGCAGGCCTGGCACGAGGCCGGCGCGCTGTTCAGCGACCGCGAGAAGGCTGCGCTGCGCTGGGCCGAGTCGGTGACGCGCGTGGCGGACACCCATGTGCCCGACGCCGATTTCGAGGTGGCCGCAGCCGCATTCGGCGAGAAGGAACTGGCCGACCTGACGATGGCGATCGGCCTGATGAACGCCTTCAACCGGCTCGCCATCAGCTTCCGCCGCGGACCGGATTCGGCCCAGGCTGCCGAAGCCTGAGGCCTGAGGCCCGCTGCACAGGGCGCGCCCGCAGGAGTGCGCCTCATGTGCGAGCGGATGGTCTTCCGGCAGGTTCCGGGCGTTCATGCCGGACATGCCGGACATGCCGGACATGCCGGACATGCCGGACATGCCGGACATGCCGGACATGCCGGGCGAGGGCGATGCAGATTGCAGGTTCGACCGGCAGCGGCGCAGGAATTGCCGATATGGGGGGCCGGCGTGACAACGGCCCTTCACGGCAACAGCCAGCGTAATCAACCGTAACCAAAACAGCTGGCCGCGAAGCTGCCCACGGGTTGCTGCACCAAATGAGAACAATTATCATCCTTCGGTTCGCGGCGATATTGTGATGTCATCGCCAGCTCCGCAGCGGATGACGCGCCGTCCGGCGCACCCCGCGCATCGTCTCAAGCACCCTGAATGACCGACACCGCGCCAGTTTCCGGCCAGCAGCGCCGCGCGTTCTGGCTCAAGCATCTTCACCAGTGGCACTGGATCAGTTCCGCGATCTGCCTGATCGGGATGCTGATGTTCGCCATTACCGGATTCACGCTCAACCATGCCGGCCAGATCGAGGCCAGGCCGAAGGTCGTCACGCGCAGCGAGACCGCGCCGCGCGATGTGGTCGGTGCGCTGCGCGGCGCCATGCCGGCCGGCGCGGACACGAAGAACCAGAAGGGGCCCGTGCCGCCGGTGCTGGCGAACTGGCTGGCCCGCACGCTCGATGTCGATGCGTCCGGGCGCGACGCCGAATGGTCGGCCGACGAAATCTACGTGGGCCTGCCGCGTCCCGGCGGCGATGCCTGGGTCAGCGTGGCGCTCGATTCGGGCGAGGTGCAGTTCGAATCCACCTCGCGTGGCGCCATCTCGTACCTGAACGACCTGCACAAGGGCCGCAACACGGGTCGGGCGTGGAGCCTGTTTATCGACGTGTTCGCCATTGCCTGCCTGGTGTTCAGCGTGACGGGCCTGTTCCTGCTGAAGCTGCATGCGGCGGGCCGCGTCGCCACCTGGCCGCTGGTGGGCGCCGGGCTGGTGATTCCGCTGCTGCTCGCCATCCTGTATATCCACTGATCCGCTTTCACTTCCCATTCCATCGAGAAAGGTAGTTTTGACAATGCGCCGACTCCTGACCGTCACCTTGACCGGCCTTGCCGCCGCGCCGCTGGCGCCCGCCATGGCCGCCGACCTGAACGTCAAGGTGGAGATTCCCCGCCTGAACGTGGCCGAGTACCACCGCCCGTACGTGGCGATGTGGATCGAGCGCGCCGACCAGAGCCCAGTGCAGACGCTGGCGGTCTGGTACGACGCCAGGAACAAGGAAGGCGAAGGCACGAAGTGGCTCAAGGACATGCGCCAGTGGTGGCGCAAGGCTGGCCGCGACATGCAGATGCCGGCCGACGGTGTGTCCGGCGCCACGCGCGCACCGGGCGAGCACACCCTGAGCTTCAAGGACGGCAAGGCCCCGCTGGGCAAGCTGCCGGCCGGTGACTACCAGCTTGTGGTGGAAGCCGCCCGCGAAGTGGGTGGACGCGAACTGGTGCGCGTGCCGTTCTCGTGGCCGGCCAAGGCCGCCCAGACCGCCAGCGCCAAAGGCGAACACGAACTCGGCGGCGTGACCGTCGAAGTCAAACCTTGATGCGAACCGAACGGAGTCCGACGATGACCAAGCCTGCCCGCCTCTCCCCCCGTTTTTCTGCCCGCCTCGCCGTCCTGGCGCTGGCCGCCCTGGCCCCGCTGGCCGCTCACGCGCACCGTCAATGGCTGCTGCCCTCGGCCACCGTGCTGTCCGAGAAGGACGCCTGGGTGACCGTGGACGCCGCGGTGTCCAACGACCTGTTCTACTTTGAACATGTGCCGATGCGGCTGGACAACCTGGCCGTGACCGCGCCCGACGGCAAGACCGTCGTGCCGGCGGAGAACGCCTCGACCGGCAAGTACCGCAGCACGTTCGACCTGCACCTGACCCAGCCCGGCACCTATCGCGTGGCCGTCGTCAATCAGGGCGTGTTCGCGAGCTGGAAGGAAAATGGCCAGACCAAACGCTGGCGCGGTGCTGCCGATACGTTTGCCAGCAACGTGCCGGCCGGCGCGCAGGACCTGCAGGTGAACGAAATTGCCGGGCGCGTCGAGACCTACGTCACCAATGGCCGTCCGACCAAGCAGGTGCTGACCACCACGGGCAAGGGCCTGGAACTGGCGCCCATCACCCATCCGAACGACCTGATCGCCGGTGAAACGGCCAGCTTCCGCCTGCTGCTCGACGGCAAGCCGGCGGCCAACCAGAAGGTGTCGGTGGTGCCGGGTGGCATCCGCTACCGCGATCGCCTGAACGAGATCGCGGCCACGACCGACGCCGACGGCAAGTTCAGCGTCAAGTATCCGGCCCCGGGCATGTACTGGATGGAAGCCGAGACGCGCGACGACAAGACGTCGATCAAGGAAGCCAAGGCCCGCCGCGCCACGTACGCAGTGACCGTCGAAGTGCTGCCGCAATAAGGCAACCGCCGGAAGAACGCCCCAGGCCCCCAGGACTCCATGAACCGCGTGCTGATCCCCGTCGCGCTGTCCGCGCCCCCGCCGTCGCCCATGGCGCATGGGCAGGTGCGGCAATGGGCCGGCGAGACGATGGGCACCACATGGTCGGTCCGCGCAGTGCTGGCGCCGGGGCAGGCTGCCAACCAGGCCGACGATATCGAATCCGGCATCCGTGCCGTGCTGGACGGCGTGATCGCGCAGATGAGCAACTGGTCTGACACGTCGGACCTGTCGCGCTTCAACCGTGCGGCCGCCGATAGCTGGGTGACGCTGCCCGACGACTGCTTCACGGTGCTGCAGGCCGCGTTGCAGGCGGCGCGCGACAGCGGGGGCGCGTACGACCCCACCGCAGGCCCGCTGGTGGACCTGTGGGGTTTCGGGCCGGCCGGGCGCCGCATCGAGGCGCCCTCCGTGGACGATGTGCTGCGCGTTCGCGAGCGTTGCGGCTGGCAGCGGCTGGATGTCGACGCCGGGCAGCGCCGCGTGCGCCAGCCGGGCGGTGTCTCGCTGGATTTCTGCGCCATCGCCAAGGGGTTTGCCGTCGACGCCGTGTCGCGCCATCTCGATGCGCAGGGCCTGGCGCACCATCTGGTGGAAATCGGCGGTGAACTGCGCGGCCAGGGGCTCAGGCCCGACGGCATGCCGTGGTGGGTCGAACTGGAATCGCCCACGCCCGATGGCACGGCGCCCGCACGAACGATGATCGCGCTGCTGGGTTTGTCGGTGGCGACCTCGGGCGACTATCGCCGCTACTTCGAACAGGACGGGCAGCGCTTTGCCCATACGATCGATCCGCGCACCGGGTATCCGGCCGCGCATGCGCTGGCATCGGTCACCGTGATTCACCGCGATTGCATGCTGGCCGATGCGCTGTCCACGGCGCTCACCGTGCTCGGCCCGCAAGCCGGCATGGCCTTCGCGCAGCGCCACGCGCTGGCGGCGCGATTCCTGGTGCGCACGCCGGACGGCTTCGACGAACTCGCCACGCCGGCCTTTGCGGCGATGCTGTCATGACGCGCTGGCTGTGGGGCATCGTCTTCGCGGCCGGCGTGGCGCTTGCCATGCTGGCGCAGAGTCGTACGTTCATGGCGACGGGCGTGGTCATCGCCTATCTTGCGTTCTGCGCCGGCGTAATCGGCGCACACCGGCGTCGCCGCGCGGCACGCGATGCGCTGTCCGCGCCTGGCGACGGCCAAGACAAGCCGACACTGGTGGCCTATGCCAGCCAGACCGGGTTTGCCGAACAACTGGCGACGCAGACCGCGCGGGCGCTGCAGGGCGCGGGCATGCCGGTGCAGCTGCTGTCGTTTGCCGATCTCGATGGCAAGCATCTGGCCGCGTGCGGGCAAGCCCTGTTCCTGGTCAGCACGACGGGCGAGGGCGATGCGCCGGACACGGCATCGGGCTTCGCGCGCAAGCTGATGTCGGGCACCTCGCCCGATGCGCTGAAGCAACTGCGCTTCGGCATCCTGGCGCTGGGCGACAGCAGCTACGCGCGCTTCTGTGCGTTCGGCCATGCGCTGTCTGGCTGGCTGCAGCGCCATCAGGCCGAGCCGCTGTTCGACATGGTTGAAGTCGACAATGGCGACCCCGGCGCGCTGCGGCACTGGCAGAACCATCTGTCCGCGCTGAGCGGCGGCGCCGAGATCGCGGACTGGGAACGCCCGCGCTACGGACGTTGGCAGCTTGTGGAGCGCCGGCTGCTGAACCCGGACAGCCTGGGCCAGCCAGCCTGGCATCTGGCGCTGCAGCCGGAAGCCGCCGACGATCTGGCATGGCAGGCCGGTGATATCGCCGAAGTCGGTCCCTGCCAGCCGCCCGACGCCGTGGCGCGGCTGCTGGAAAAGCTGTCAATGGATGGATCGATGATGGTCCGCTGCGACAGCCGTCCGATGACGCTGGCCGACGCACTGTCCACGCGGCTGCCGTTGCCCGATGCTCATATGGCGACAATGGCGGGCCTGGCCCCTCAGGCGCTGGTCGATGCGCTGCCGGCCTTGCCCCATCGCGAATACTCGATTGCATCACTGCCCGCCGATGGCCGGCTGGAATTGCTGGTACGACAGACGGTGCATGCCGACGGCAAGCTCGGGCTGGCGTCGGGCTGGCTGACCCGGCATGCCGCCGAGGGTGCGCATATCTCGCTGCGCGTGCGCAGCAACCGCAGTTTCCATGCACCCGACGACGACTGGCCGCTGATCCTGATCGGAAACGGCACCGGGCTGGCCGGGCTGCGGGCGCTGATCAAGACCCGCGCCGCCCAGGGCCGGCATCGCAACTGGCTGCTGTTTGGCGAGCGCTCTGCCGCGCATGACGACTTCCACGGGGCAGAACTGGCGGTGTGGCGCGAGCAGGGCGTGCTCCAGCGCATCGACCGTGCATGGTCGCGCGATGGCGGGGCGCCGCACTATGTGCAGGACGCCGTGCGGGAGGCCGGGGCCGACATCGCCGACTGGGTGGCGCAAGGCGCGGCCATCTACGTCTGCGGCAGCCTGCAGGGCATGGCCGGCGGCGTGCACGCGGCGCTGGCCGATATCCTGGGCGAGGCCCGCCTGCAGCAGATGATCGACACGGGCCACTACCGGCGCGACGTCTACTAGCCACGCCGCCGGGCGCCAACGAGCGTTTTGCGGCAGCGCAGGATCGCCTCCGCGATCACATTCCGCTATCCTCGCTGTCAGTTTCCGTCGAGGAGTCCCGATGCCCCGTTCCATCCGCCCCTGGCGCCGCGCAGCCGTCGCCGCCTTCTGGCTGGCCGCCGCCAGCTTGCCCGTCCAGGCCGCCGGCCCGGACAAGTTCGCGGTACCAGGCCTGGAAAAGCCAGCCACGGTGCTGGTGGACCGCTGGGGCGTGCCGCACATCTACGCCAATACGCTCTACGACGCGTTCTATGTGCAGGGGTTCATGGCCGCACGCGACCGGCTCTGGCAGATCGACCTGTGGCGCAAGCGCGGGCTGGGCGAGATGGCGAAGGACTTCGGCCCGGCCTATGTCGAAGGCGACCGCATGGCGCGTGCCGTGCTGTTCCGGGGCGACATGTATCGCGAATGGCTGGCCTATGGGTCGGATGCCAAGCGCGTGGCCGAGGCGTTCGTGGCTGGCGTGAATGCCTATGTGGCGCAGGTGGAGGCGCATCCGGAACTGCTGCCGCCCGAGTTCAAGATCCTCAACTACAAGCCGTCGCGCTGGCGCGCCGAAGACATCGTGCGCATCCGCCATCATGGCCTGACGCTGAATTTCACGGGCGAGATCGACCGCGCGCAGATCTTCTGCTACGTGAAGCCCAACGCCGTACGCGCCGACTGGGTGCGCCGCGAGCTTGATCCGGCGGTCGAGCCCAAGGTGCCCGAGGGTCTCGACACCTGCGCCGTGCCGGCTGCCGAACTGCGCCGCGCCTACGACCTTGCCACGGCTGCACCGCGCTTTCCGAAGGAATGGTGGTCGCAGGGCGTCAGCAAGGCCGACAATATCCCGGTGGACCAGCTCTACGCCACCGTTGACGCGAACAGCGACACCGGCCGCAGCCTGGGCTCGAACAACTGGGTGATCGCCGGCAGCCGCACCACCACGGGCCGCCCGATCCTGGCCAACGATCCGCACCGTGCCCATGGCGCGCCCAGCCTGCGCTACATCAGCCATCTCAATGCGCCGGGGCTGTCGGTAATCGGCGCGGGCGAACCGTTCCTGCCCGGCATCTCGATTGGTCACAACGGCACGATTGCCTTCGGCCTGACCCGGTTCTACATGGACCAGGAAGACCTTTACGTCTACGAGACCAACCCCGCCCAGGCGCACGAATACCGCTACAAGGGCCGCTGGGAGCCGATGGAAACCGTCACCGAGCAGATCGCGGTGCGCGGCGAAGCCACGCCACGCAAGGTGTCGATCGACTACACCCGGCATGGCCCGGTGCTGTTCGCCGATGCCAAGACCGGCCGCGCCTACGCGCTGCGTGCGGCCTGGCTGGACTACGGCATGGCACCGTACTTCGGCTCGATGGACTATATGCGCGCCCAGAACTGGGACCAGTTCCGCGCCGCCATGAACCGCTGGGGCGCGCCGGGCGAAAACCAGGTCTATGCCGACCGTAGCGGCAATATCGGCTGGATTCCGGGCGGGCTGACTGTCAACCGGCCCAACTGGGACGGCCTGATGCCGGTGCCCGGTGATGGCCGCTACGAATGGGCGGGCTATCGCAACATGGACGAGCTGCCGTGGGCATTCAACCCGGCGCCCGGCTACGTGGTAACGGCCAACGAGAACAACATCCCGCCCAATCATCCGGCCGCAAAGATCGGCGTGGGCTACGAGTGGAGCGACAGCTCGCGGGCGCGCCGCCTGAAGGCACTGGTGGCCGCCAATCCGCGCAGTTCGCTGGAAGACTCGATGGCATGGCAGAGCGACACGGTATCGCTGCCCGCACAGCGCGTGGTGGCGCTCGTCAAGCCGCTGAACAGCAGCGATGCCCAGGTGCAGCGCGGCCTGGACCTGCTGCGCAACTGGGACGGCAACGAGCGCGCCGACAGCGCCGCCGCCGCGCTGTTCGAGGTCTGGTTCACCAAGTACCTGCGGACGGCCGTGGTGCGTGCCGCGTTGTCGCCGGAGGGCGCGCGGCTGGTCGGGCCCGGCGATGCCAGCCGCGTGATCGCCGTGCTGGAGCGGCCCGATACGTGGATGACGGTGGACAAGCGCAACGAGATCATGACCGGTACGCTGAAGTCGGCAATGGTCGAGATCGAGAAGAAGCTCGGCAGCGATCCCAGGACCTGGCAATGGGGCAAGCTGCACACGGCCGTGTTCAGCCATCCGCTGGACCCGATCCTGGACCCGGCGCAGCGCCAGCAGTTCGACGTCAATGCGGGCCCGATTGGCGGATCGTCGTTCACGCCAATGAACACCAGCTACCGCAACAGCGACTACCAGCTGACGGCCGGGGCGTCGTTCCGGATGGTGCTCGACGTGGGCAACTGGGACGCGTCGCGCGTGGTCAATACGCCTGGGCAGTCGGGCAACCCGGCCAGCCCGCACTATCGCGACCTGGCGCCGCTGTGGGCCAAGGGCGAGTATTTCCCGCTGGTGTATTCGCGCAAGGCGGTGGAAAAGGAAAGCAAGGAACGCGTGGAGCTGGTGCCGCAGTGATGCGGAGCGCCTTGGGCCATTGAGGAGCCTGCCCTCTCCCCCGGCCCCTCTCCCGCGTGGCGGGAGAGGGGAGAAAACAGGCGGTGCCCGAAATGCCGTTGGTGTTCTCCCTTTTTCGTTTGGCGGGAGAGGGGAGCAAACAGCCGGCGTTCGAAATGCCGATGGTGTTCTCCCTTCTTCGTTTGGCGGGAGAGCGGAGAAAGCAGACGGTGCCCGAAATGCCGTTGGTGTTCTCCCTTTTTCGTTTGGCGGGAGAGCGGAGAAAACAGCCGGCGTTCGAAATGCCGTTGGTGTGTAGTGGTCAAGTTTTTTCAGACAGGTATTAGGGTGGTCTGTTGGAACTTGTCCTCGTAGTCTGTTGGCGACGTGTAGCCCAGTGTCGAATGCAAGCGCACCGGGTTGTAGAAACCCACGATGTACTGCGTGATGTCGCGCCGGGCTTCGGCCCGGTCGACGTACCGCCTCTGCCAGACGCGCTCCATCTTCAGGTTCAGGAAGAAGCGTTCTGCTACAGCGTTATCCCAGCAATCGCCGGCCCGGCTCATGCTGCAAACCAGGCCGTGGCGCGCCAGCAATCCCTGGTACTCCTCGCTTGCATACTGGCTGCCCCGGTCCGAATGCACTATCAGTCCGGGCGCCGGATTGCGCTGCAGGATGGCCATCTTCAAGGCCGACGCCACCAGCGCGGCGGGCATGGCCGCTGCGCTGGCCCAGCCCACTACCTTGCGCGAATACAGGTCCAACACCACCGCCAGATACAACCAGCCTTCCCCCGTGCGCACATACGTGATGTCCGACACCCAGGCCCGGTTGGGCTGTGCGGGCCTGAACTGCCTGCTCAGCACGTTCGGCGCCACCGGCCTGCCATGCCGGCTGTCAGTCGTCGCCACGAACTTGCGCTTCCACACCGGGTGCAGATTCTCCTGGCGCATCAGCGTGCGGGCCCGATAGCGCCCGATCTTCACCCCCTGCCTGTCCAAATCCTGCGCCACGCGCCGGCTGCCGTAGGTACGTCCGCTGGCCTCGAACGCCGCCCGCACATACACCGCCTGCCGCAAGGCCTTCTCCTTGGTGGCAGGCTCTCGCCCGGCCGCGTAATACCCCGCCCGGCTCACGCCCAGCACCCGGCATGCCCGACTGATGGCGATCGCCTCCTTCTGCAATCCGCTAACCACTCGATAGATCACTTGAGTTCGCGGGCGAAGAAGGCCGATGCCTTTTTTAGGATCAGGTTGTCCTCCTTCAGGCGGCGGTTTTCCTCTTCGAGCTGGCGAATGCGCTGCTGCTCAGGCGTCAGCGGCTTGCCCACTCCCTTGCCGCCAGCCACTTCAAGGTCGTACTGGACCAGCCAGCGCCGTAAGGCGGTCTCGCCAATCGCCATCGTGTGGCAAACCTCGGCGACCGATAGGCCCTGATCCCGGATCATCCGGACTACCTCCAGCTTGAAGGCAGCGTCAAACTTGCGGCGTTGCTTTGTCATGTCGTCTTTCCTCGTCGATCGTGATTTTCCACCTATCGACCTGTCTGAGGAAATTGGACCACTACAGTGTTCTCCCTTTTTCATTTGGCGGGAGAGGGGAGAAAGCAGGCGGTGCCCGAAATGCCGTTGGTGTTCTCCCTTTTCGTTTGGCGGGAGAGGGGAGAAAACAGGCGGTGCCCGAAATGCCGTTGGTGTTCTCCCTTTTTCGTTTGGCGGGAGAGGGGAGCAAACAGCCGGCGTTCGAAATGCCGTTGGTGTTCTCCCCTCTCCCGCGTGCGGGAGAGGGGCGGGGGAGAGGGCAGGCCTTTACTTCACTACAGCGCCATCTCCAGCACTCGCGCCACATGCAATGCCTCGCGGCCGGCGCCGTCGTGGATCTGATGCCGGCAGCTCGTGCCATCGGCCACGACCAGGGTGTCGGCATCGGCCTTGCGCACCGCTGGCAGCAGCGACAGTTCCCCCATCCGCATCGACACCTCATGGTGCTCGGCTTCGTAGCCGAAGCTGCCGGCCATGCCGCAGCATGACGATTCGATCAGCGCGGTCTTGAGTTCCGGAATCCATCCCAGCACCTGTTCCACCGGCCGTACGGCATCGAATGCCTTCTGATGGCAATGCCCGTGCAGCAGCGCCTGCTTGTGGTCAATGGGCTTCAGCGCCGGAGCGAAGCGGCCGGCAGCATGTTCGCGCACCAGGAACTCCTCGAACAGGAAGGCGTTGTCCGCCAGCGCCCGTGCGGCGTCGCCATAGCCGTACTGCAGGAATTCATCGCGCATCGACAGCAGGCACGACGGCTCAAGCCCCACCACCGCCACGCCGCGCGATACAAATGGCAGCAGCGTGTCGAGCGCGCGCTTCGCTTCGGCCTTGGCTTCATCGACCAGACCGGCTGCCAGGAACGTGCGGCCGCAGCACAGCGGACGCTCGCCAGGCACACCCGACAGATGCACGGTGTAGCCGGCCGCCTCCAGCACTCGCTGGGCAGCCCGTGCGTTGCCGGGTTCCATATGGTTGTTGAAGGTGTCGACGAACAGCACTACGTCCTTGCTGCCCGCGGCCTGCGCCTGGTAGTCGTCGCGCAGGAAAGCCGGCTGCCAGCGCGGCAGCGAGCGTTTGGCTGACAGCCCGAGCAGCCGTTCGCCCAGTTGCGGCAGCCCCGGCACGCGGTCGCGCAGGTTGAACAGCCAGGGCAGCTTGCTGGCGGTGCCCGCATAGCGCGGCAGGAAGGCCACGAGCCTGTCGCGCAGGCGCAGCCGGCCGGCGCGGGCGTTGGCGGCGCGCACCTCGATCTTCATCTTCGCCATGTCGATGCCGGTCGGGCAGTCGCGCTTGCAGCCCTTGCAGGACACGCACAGGTCCATGGTGTCCTTGACGGCGGGATCGAGCAGGCCCTCGCTGCCGAGCTGGCCGGACAGCGCCAGCCGCAGCGTGTTGGCCCGCCCGCGAGTCAGATGCTGCTCGTCACGCGTGACGCGATAGCTCGGGCACATGGTGCCGGCGTCGAACTTGCGGCAGTGGCCGTTGTTGTTGCACATCTCCACGGCGGCAGCCAGGCCGTTGGCGGGATCGAGCCCGGTGCCCGGCGCGCTTTCCGCCTCGGTCACGGGGTTGCGCGTGACGTTCCAGGCCGACCAGTCCAGCGCCGGTTGCAGCGGCTTGACCGTGTAGCCGGGCGGGAAGCGGAACAGCGCCGTGTCGTCCATCTTCGGCGTGCGCACGACCTTGCCGGGGTTGCAGCGGTTGTCGGGGTCGAACAGCGCCTTGATCTCGGCAAACGCGTGCGCCAGCGACGGGCCGAACTGCCACGCCACCCATTCGCCCCGGCACAGGCCGTCGCCATGCTCGCCAGAGTAAGCGCCCTTGTATTCGCGCACCATGGCGGCGGCTTCCTCGGCAATGGCGCGCATCTTGCCCGCGCCGTCGCGGCGCATGTCGAGGATGGGGCGTACATGCAACGTGCCGACGCTGGCGTGTGCATACCAGGTGCCGCGCGTGCCGTGCTTGTGGAATACCTCGGTCAGGCGCGACGTGTATTCGGCCAGGTGTTCAAGCGGTACCGCGCAGTCCTCGATGAACGACACCGGCTTGCCGTCGCCCTTCATGCTCATCATGATGTTCAGGCCGGCCTTGCGCACTTCCCAAAGCGCCTTCTGCGGGCCGGCGTCGGGCATCTCCACCACCGAGCCAGGCAGGCCCAGGTCGGCCATCAGTTCCACCAGCTGGCGCAGGCCACGCAACGTGGCGTCGCGGTCTTCGCCGGCGAACTCCACCAGCAGGATGGCCTCGGGCTCGCCGATCAGGGCCTTGTCGATGACGGGGCGGAAGGCCGGATTGCTGCGCGCCAGGTCGATCATCGTGCGGTCGACCAGTTCCACGGCAGCAGGCTTGAGCCCGACGATATGGCGCGTCAGGTCCATCGACTGATAGAACGTGGGGAAATTGACCACGCCCAGCGTCTTGTGCGTGGGCAGTGGTGCCAGTTGCAGCGTGATCTGGCGGAAGTACGCCAGCGTGCCTTCCGAGCCCACCAGCAGATGCGCCAGGTTGACGCTGCCGTCGGCGGTATAGGGCCGCTCGTTCTGGGGCTGGAAGATGTCGAGGTTGTAGCCGCCCACGCGGCGCAGCACCTTCGGGTACATCTGTGCGATGGCCTCGCGTTCGCGCTCGGCAATGCGGCGTACACCATCGGCAATGACGCGGTGGGGGGCGTTGTCGTCCGGCCACCGCGCGTCGAAGCGCACGTCGTCGCCATTTGCCAGGATGGCCTGCACGCCCAGCACGTTGTGCACCATGTTGCCGTACTGGATCGAGCGTGAGCCGCACGAGTTGTTGCCGGTCATGCCGCCGATCGTGCATTGCGCGGCAGTGGAAACGTCCACCGGAAACCACAGGCCGTGGGGCTTGAGCCACGCGTTCAGATGATCGAGCACGATGCCGGGCTGCACGGTGACGGTGCGCGCCTGCGGATCGAAGTCGATCACCTGGTTCAGGTACTTGCTGTTGTCGATGACCAGCGCCTCGCCCACGGTCTGGCCGCACTGGCTGGTGCCGCCGCCGCGCGGCAGCAGCGGTGCCTTCAGGTCGCGGGCGATATCGAGCGCGAGCCGGGCGTCGGCTTCGTCGCGCGGCACCACCACGCCCAGCGGCATGATCTGGTAGATCGACGCGTCGGTGGCATAGCGGCCGCGGCTGGCGGTGTCGAACAGCACGTCGCCGCGCAGCTCGGCGGCCAGTCGCCGGTACAGCGGCGATTGCAGGGCGGACGGCGACGCGGCGCCGGGCATGAAGCGCAGCGGTTGCACGCCGGGCGGCGTAGGGGTGACAGGCAAGGCCATGAGCGGGGATGTCTCCGGTTGCGGACACTCGAAGTTGCCGCCATGGACGGAGCGCCCGCTGCGGGCGCTTCGGTTCAGGCGGCGACGTTCTGTGCGCGTTCTAGTTCGGCGATCAGTGCGGCGTGCTTGTGCTCCAAGTGCGCGCGCAGGATGTCACGCAGGGCCGCACCGTCGCGCTTCGCCAGGGCATCGAGCATCTCGCCGTGCTCTCGCACGGCCATGTCCCATTTGTCGTGGTCGAAGTTCGAGCGGAAACGCAGCGCCTGGATACGCAGGTTGATGCGTCGATAGGTCTCCTCAAGAATCGGATTGCGCGCCGCCGCGTTGATGGCGTCGTGGATGCGCCGGTTCAGCGCGTAGTAGTTGGGCAGGTCGCGCCGGGCGTGGCACGCCAGCATCTCGAAGTGCAGTGCGCGGATCTCGTTGAGCTCGGCCTCGGTGATGCGCTGGCAGGCCAGTTCGCCCGACATGGCTTCGAGCGCGCCCATCATCTCGAACAGGTGATTGACGGTGTCGGTCGACAGCACCACCACTTCGGCGCCCCGGTTCGGCAGCAGCGTCACCAGCCCGTCGGCGGCCAGCACCTTGAAGGCCTCGCGCAACGGCGTGCGGGATACCTGCAGCAGGTCGCACAGCACGCGCTCGTTCAACCGGGTGCCTGGCGCCAGATCGCCCTCCATGATCATCGTGCGCAGGCGCTGGGCCACCGCCACGTGCAGGATCTGGCGGTCGACGGCTTGCGGGGATAGGGTCGGAGAAGTGCTCATCAGGGATCGTGTGGCTTGACAGTATTGTATTCAAAACCTACTCTGGGGCAAGCACGAATCACGTTCCGGTGCGATTTTTGCCACCCGGAACCATGCAACGACTGGCATCAAGGCCTTGTAGTTGTTGATTTATAAGGCTTTTTAGCGGAATGGCAGGCGTACTTGCCTGCCAACATTATCCCGCATGCTGGCGCTGCAGTGCATCCCTGTTTTTTGAATACAAAATTCAAACGTGAGGACACGAGGCGACATGATCCGACTGAATTCCCATCCCGCCGGCCGGCACTTCCTGCAGATTCCGGGACCCACCAACGTGCCCGACCGCGTGCTGCGCGCGATGGACTACCCGACCATCGACCACCGTGGCCCCGAGTTCCAGCAGCTTGGCAAGAAGGTTCTGGCCGATATCCGCAAGGTCTTCCAGACCGAACAGCCCGTGGTGATCTATCCGGCGTCGGGCACCGGCGCTTGGGAGGCGGCGCTGGTCAACACGCTGTCGCCGGGCGACAAGGTGCTGATGTACGAAACCGGCCATTTCGCGTCGCTGTGGAAGAAGATGGCCGACAAGCTTGGCCTGAACCCCGAATTCATCGTGGGCGACTGGCGCCATGGCGTGGACGCGGCAGCCATCGGCGAGCGCCTGGCCGACGACCGCAACCACGAGATCAAGGCGGTCTGCGTGGTCCACAACGAGACGTCGACTGGCGTCACGTCCGACGTGGCGGCGGTGCGCCGTGCCATCGACGCCGCCAATCACCCGGCGCTGCTGCTCGTGGATACGATTTCGTCACTGGGATCGGTCGACTATCGCCATGACGAGTGGGGTGTCGACGTCACGGTATCGGGCTCGCAGAAAGGCCTGATGCTGCCGCCGGGCATCTCGTTCAACGCGGTCAGCCAGAAGGCGATTGCTGCCTCGGCCAAGGCGAAGCTGCCGAAGGCGTTCTGGGGCTGGGAAGAGATCCTCGAATCGAACAAGAACGGCTTCTGGCCGTACACGCCGGCCACGAACCTGCTCTACGGCCTGTCCGAGGCGTGCGACATGCTGCTGGAAGAAGGCCTGCCGAACGTGTTCGCGCGCCACCAGCGCCATGCTGCGGCCACGCGCGCCTGCGTGACGGCCTGGGGGCTGGAGATCCTGTGCCAGAACCCGGCCGAATACAGCCCGGCGCTGACCGCCGTGGTCATGCCCGATGGTCATAGCGCCGATACGTTCCGCAAGACCGTGCTCGAGAACTTCAACATGTCGCTGGGGCAGGGCCTGTCGAAGCTGTCCGGCAAGGTCTTCCGCATCGGCCACCTGGGCGACTTCAACGACCTGACGCTGATGGGCACGCTGGCCGGGGTGGAGATGGGGCTGGCGCTGGCCGGCGTGCCGCATCGCGCCGGTGGCGTGCTGGCGGCGATGGAAAGCCTGCGCAACGCGGCCACCACGCAGCCGGCCTTGCGCGCGGCCTGACCCGGGCCCTGACAACCCGACCGATGTAGCAGAAAGAGGCGGCCCCTCAGAGGCCGCTCCGACAACAGGCCGATGCGCCGCCAGAGCGCACGGCCGCCACCCAAAGGAGACAGACCATGACGTTTCGTTATGCTGCGCGCGCGCTCGCGTGCGCCCCGCTGTTTGGTGTCGCGCTGGCCGCCGCGCCGGCTTTTGCATGGGAGCCCACCAAACCGGTGGAAGTGGTTGTGCCGTTCAGCGCCGGCGGCGCATCGGACCAGATGGCTCGTTCGATCCAGGGCATCATCGCCAAGCACAAGCTGATGAACCAGCCGATGATCGTCGTGAACAAGGCCGGTGCCAGCGGCGCGGAAGGGCTGATGGATACCAAGGCGTCCAAGGGCGATGCGCACAAGCTGCTGGTGACGTCGTCGGCGCTCTACACGGTGCCGATGATCAGCCAGCTGCCGTTCAACTGGCGCGACCTGACGCCGGTGGCGATGGTAGCCATGGACGAGTTTGTGCTCTGGACCAACGCCGAGGCCCCGTACAAGACGCCGTCCGACTACCTGGCCGAAGTGAAGAAGACCCCGGGCAAGTTCAAGATGGGCGGTACGAGCTCGAAGCGCGAAGACCAGATCATCACCGCGCAGACCGAGCGCAAGGCCGGCGTGCGCTTTATCTACATCCCGTACAAGGGCGGCGGCGAGGCCGCGACGCAACTGTCGGGCAAGCATATCGACTCCAACGTCAACAACCCGTCCGAATCGATCGGCCAGTGGCGGGCCGGCGAGCATCGCGCGCTGTGCGTCTATGCGCCCGAACGCATGCAATACACCACCAAGATCACGGGCACGCAGAGCTGGCACGACATCCCCACCTGCAAGGAACAGGGCCTGGACGTGCAATACCAGATGCTGCGCGTGTTCATGCTGCCCGGCGGCGTCACGCCTGATCAGCAGAAGTACTACGTGGACCTGATGCAGAAGGTGGTGGCTACGCCCGAGTGGAAGGAATACCTCGAGAAGAACGCGCTCAAGAACGACTTCATTGCCGGCCCGAAGCTGGTGGAATTCCTGACGGCCGACGAAACGCGCCACAAGGACATCATCAAGGAAGCGGGTTTCGTGGCGGCGAAGTAAGTGCGCTAGCTTTGGCTGATGGTTTGCTCCCCTCTCCCGCGTGGCGGGAGAGGGGCCGGGGGAGAGGGCATCTCGGTTCGAACTGCATATCCGGCAGGCAGAACCCCGACACCCTTTTCCCCAACCCCTCTCCCACAAGTGCGAGAGGGGAGCCGAAAACAGAACGGGGGAGACACCCAATGAGCAATCCAACACATGACGCCGCCGCGCCGGCGGCGATCACGGTGCGCGCTGCCGAAATCGGCGTCGCCATCCTGATCGCCCTTGGCGCGGTGGTGGTGATGGTCAGCAATTACCAGATCGGCGCCGGCTGGGCGCCCGACGGCCCGGAGGCCGGCTATTTTCCGTTGCGCATCGGTGCGCTGATCTTCCTGGCGTGCCTGGTCGTACTGTGGCAGGCATTGCGCACACCGAACGATGCCGTGTTCGTGACCTGGCCCCAGCTCAAGCAGGTGGCCGTGATCCTGGTGCCGCTGACCGTGTACGTGGCGCTGATCGCCTTCCTGGGCATCTACGTGGCATCGGCCATCTTCATTGCAGGGTTCATGCTGGCGATCGGCAAGTTTGCATGGTGGCGCGCGGTGCTGACCGGCGTGGTCATCAACGTGGTGCTGTTCTGGATCTTCGAAATGCAGTTCCGCGTGCCGCTCCCCAAGGGGCCGCTCGAAGCGGCTTTTGGATTCTGAGGGGGGCGGGCATGGAAGAACTCAATGCTTTGATGGGCGGCTTTGCCGTGGCGATGTCGTGGCACAACGTCGGGCTGATGCTGGTGGGCATCCTGCTCGGCATCGTGGTGGGTGTGCTGCCGGGCCTGGGCGGCCCGAATGGCGTGGCGATCCTGCTGCCGCTGACGTTCTCGATGGAGCCCACGTCGGCCATCATCATGCTGTCGTGCATCTACTGGGGCGCGCTGTTTGGCGGGGCCATCACGTCGATCCTGTTCAACATCCCCGGCGAGGCCTGGTCGGTGGCGACCACGTTCGATGGCTATCCGCTGGCGCAGCAGGGCGAGGCCGGCCGTGCGCTGACGTCGGCGTTCACGGGGTCGTTCCTGGGCGCGCTGGCCGGTGTGCTGCTGATCACGTTCCTGGCGCCGATGGTGGCAAAGTTCGCGCTGCGTTTCGGGCCGCCGGAATTCTTCGCGGTCTACTTCCTGACGTTCTGCAGCTTTATCGGCATGGGCAAGGAAGCCAAGGCCAAGATCGTGATCGCGATGTGCATTGGCTTTGCGCTGGCTGCGGTGGGCATGGACACGGTGTCGGGCACGCTGCGCATGACCTTCGGCTCTACCGAACTGCTGCGCGGCTTCGACTTCCTGGTGGTGGTGATCGGCCTGTTCGGTATCAGCGAGATCCTGATGACCATGGAGGAAGGTGTTGCGTTCCGTGGCAAACGGGCCAATATCGACCTCAAGGTGGTGCTGAAGACCTGGGCCGAGCTGCCGCGGTACTGGATGACGCTGATCCGCTCGTCGATCATCGGCTGCTGGCTGGGCGTGACGCCGGGCGGTGCCACGGCGGCATCGTTCATGGGCTACGGCGTCGCCAAGCGCTTCTCGCGCAAGAGCGATACGTTCGGCAAGGGCAATGTCGAGGGCGTGATCGCGCCCGAGTGCGCCGCGCACGCCGCCGGCACCAGTGCGCTGCTGCCGATGCTGGCGCTGGGCATTCCGGGTTCGGCCACGGCGGCGGTGTTGCTGGGCGGGCTGATGATCTGGGGCCTGCAGCCGGGGCCGCTGCTGTTCACCGAGCAGAAGACCTTTGTGTGGGGCCTGATCGCCAGCATGTACCTGGGCAACCTGGCCGGGCTGATCGTGGTGCTGTCGACGGTGCCGCTGTTCGCCGCCATCCTGCGCATTCCGTTCGCGATCATCGCACCGCTGATCCTGGTGGTCTGCGCGATTGGCGCGTTCACGGTGCACAACGCCATGTTCGATGTCTGGCTGATGCTGATCTTCGGCGTGGTCGGCTACGTGCTCAAGAAGCTCGACTACCCGCTGGCGCCGCTGGTGCTGGCCCTGGTGCTGGGCGACCGGGCCGAAGACGCGTTCCGGCAGACCATGCTGATGTCGCAGGGCGAGATGAACGTGTTCTGGTCCAACGGGCTGGTCGGCACGATCATGGCGCTGGCCGTCGTGATCCTGGTCTGGCCGGTGTTTGGCGGCCTGCTGGAAAAGACAAGGCGCCGCAAGATGGTGTCGGCGCACGAGGGGGCAGCGGAATGAGCGAAGGACTGATCGAACAGGGCACCCTGCTGGTCACGCGCGACGACGCCGTGGCCACCATCGTGCTGAACCGGCCCGCCAAGCTGAATGCCTTCACACTGGACATGTGGCGCCAGCTTGGCGATGCGTTCCGTGCGCTGTCGGCCGACGACTCGGTGCGTTGCGTGATCGTGCGTGGCGCCGGCGAAAAGGCGTTCTCGCCCGGCAACGACATCGGCGAGTTCGAGACCACGCGGTCCAACAAGCAGCAGGCCGTGGCCTACGGCGCGGTGATGCACGCCACGGCGCAGGCCATGCAGGACTGCCCGCATCCGGTGGTGGCGCAGATCCACGGCATTTGCGTGGGCGGTGGGCTGGAGGTGGTGGCGATGGCCGATATCCGCATCTGCGGGCAAGGCAGCCGCTTTGGCGCGCCGATCAAGAACCTGGGGCTGGTGATGGCGCACGCCGAGATGGCGCCGCTGATCCGGCTGATCGGCACGTCGCGCACGCTGGAACTGCTGTTCGAGGGCCGTATCGTTGACGCCGGCGAGGCGCATGCGATGGGGCTGGTGTCCCGCGTGGTACCCGACGACCAGGTAGCCGACGAAACGCGCGCCACGGCGGCACGCATTGCGTCGGGCGCGCCGCTGGTGGCGCGCTGGCACAAGCGCTTCGCGCGGCAGCTGGCGGCGGGCATGCCCCTGTCGGCGGCCGACCTCGATGCCGCATTCGACTGTTTCGATACCGAGGATTTCCGCACCGGCTATCGCGCGTTCCTGTCCAAGCAGACGCCGAAGTTCGCCGGACGCTAGTTTCGGAGGAGACCGATGTCCGATTTCACATCCATGCAGCCCGGCGCGCTGGCCGGCCTGCGTGTGCTGGAACTCGCCCAGATCATGGCCGGCCCCACCTGCGGCATGATGCTGGCCGACCTGGGCGCCGACGTGATCAAGATCGAGAAGATCGACGGCGGCGACGATGCACGAGGCTACAAGGAGCCGGCGATCAATGGCGTGTCGGCGCCGTTCCTGATGCTGAACCGTAACAAGCGGGGCATCGCTCTTGACCTCAAGAAGCCCGAGGGCCGCGAGGTGTTCCTGCGCATGGTGCGCAACGCCGATGTGGTGATCGAGAACTTCCGCAAGGGCACCCTGGAAAAGCTGGGCCTGGGCTACGACACGCTGTCGCAGGAGAATCCGGGCCTGATCTATTGCGCGATTTCGGGCTACGGGCGCAGCGGCCCCTATGCCGACAAGGGCGGCTTCGACCTGATTGCGCAGGGCTTTACCGGGCTGATGAGCATCACGGGCGAGGAGGGCGGCCCACCGCTGCGCACCGGCAATTCGATTGCCGATATCAACGCCGGGCTGCTTGCGGCGTTCGGCATCCTGGCCGCGTACCAGCACCGCCAGAAGACCGGGCGCGGGCAGGTGGTGGAGACCTCGCTGATCGAGGCCGGGCTGCAGCAGCTGTACTGGCACGCGGCCATCCACTTCGCTACCGGGGAATCGCCGGGGCCCAGCGGATCCGCACACGTGCTGGCTACGCCGTATCAGGCGTTTCCAACCCAGGACGGTCACATCATCGTGGGCGGCGCCAACGAAAAGAACTGGGCGCGCATCGCGCACGTGCTGGGGCATCCCGAGTGGATCGACGATCCGCGCTACCGGCTCAATGCCGACCGCATGCGGCATCGCGAGACGCTGTTGCCGCAGATGGCGGAAATCCTGATGACGCGTCCGTCGGCGCACTGGCTCGATGCCTTCGATGCAGCCGGCGTGCCGGCCGGGCCGGTGCATTCGATCGGCGAGGCATTGAACCATCCGCAAACGTTGGCGCGTGGCATGGTGGTGCGCCAGCAGCATGCCGAGGCGGGACCGATCCGTACGCTGGGCCTGCCGATCCAGCTCTCCGAAACGCCCGCGCAATATCACCGTCCATCGCCCCGGCTGGGCGAGCATACGTGTGCGCTGCTGGCGGAATGTGGCTATGGCGAGGCGGAGATTGCGGCCCTGCTGCAAGCGGGCGTGGTGTCGGAATCGACCGCGCCGGTGGCGGCCGTGTCCGAAGTGTAGCCGGGCCGGGCAAGGCCCGGCGCGTCAGTCGACGTAGAACAGGATGCTGATGAACTGGCAGATGCTGCCACCCAGCACGAACAGGTGCCAGACGCCGTGGAAGTGGCGCACGCGCTCGTCGAACAGGAAGAAGCCGATGCCGGCGGTGTAGACCGCGCCGCCGGCCACCAGCCAGTACAGGCCTGCAGTGGGTAGCGCCGCCGCCAGCGGCTGGAAGGCAATCAGCACCAGCCAGCCCATGATGACGTAGATCGACAGCGATATCACGCGGGTGCGATGGCCGATCCAGAGTTCCTGGATGATGCCGATGGCCGCCAGGCCCCAGTTGATGCCGAATAGTGTCCAGCCCCATGGCCCGCGCAGCGTGACCAGCGCGAACGGCGTATAGCTGCCGGCGATCAGCAGGTAGATCGCGCAATAGTCGAGCCGGCGGAAGATGTCCTTGGCCGGGCCGCGCACGCTGTGATAGACGGTGGATATCGTGTAGAGCAGCACCAGCGTGGTGCCGTAGACGACAGAACTGACCACCTTCCAGGCGTCGTGATAAAGCGCCGACGAGGTGACCAGTACCGCCATGCCGGCCGCGGAAAGCACCGCGCCGGCCAGGTGACTGTAGCCGTTGAACCGTTCCCCGCGATACATCCCGAATGCTCCGTCTGCGTAGTTGGCCAGCGGGCATTGTGGCATGGATCGCGGCGGAACGCGGGTCAATGCCTGCAGAAGCAGGGTTATTTCATCGACAGGAAATGCTTGAGCGTGCGGGCATTGGCGGCCTTGGCTGCCGCATCCACGTAATGCACACCCTGGTTGCGCGCGAACGCATGCTGGCAGCCCGGATAGGTGTGAATCTCGACTTGGCGGTTGTCTTTTAACGTTTCTACGATCTTCGCGCGCGCTTCCGGCGGTACGAATTCGTCTTGCTCGGCGATATGCATCAGCAGCGGCTTGGCGATCTTCGACGCTTCGCCCAGGTACTTGTCGATACCGACGCCGTAGTACGACACGCTGGCGTCGGCATCGGTGCGTGTGGCGCTCAGGAATGCCAGCAGTCCGCCCAGGCAATAGCCCACCGTGCCCACGGCCTTGACGCCTGGCTGCTGGCGCACGGCCTGGATGGTGGCGCCGACATCGGCCATGCCCTTGTCGACGTCGAAGCCGTTGTAGAGCGCAAACGCCTTCTTCCATTCCGCCTCGGACTTGTCGGTCAACTCGACATTGGGTTCCTGTCGCCAGAACAGGTCTGGACAGATTGCCACGAAGCCGTCGCGCGCAAAGTTGTCGCACGTTTCGCGCAGGTCCGCATTGATGCCGAAGATTTCCTGGATCACGACGATGGCCGCGCCGTTCGCGTTGCCGGCGTCTGGGGTGGCGAGGTAGGCGGCAAAACTGCCGTCCGGCACGGTGATGGTGATGCGCTGCTGCTGGGCCATGGGGTGCTCCTGGGGATCGTGAATGACGGGGTGGGGCCAACCCGACAAGCTTAGTCGACGGGCGCGACAGCAAGGCCGGTCGCCGCGCGAAGCCTTGTATCGCCTGGCGTCTGCCATGTTCATTCGCAACACGCATTCGCTCAAACGCGCGACTGGTATCGTCTTGGTCACATCGTTGACATAACAAGCGTCCAGACTTCAGTTCTCGCCCGCAGATACCCTCCTTCGGTGGGGTAAGCCTTGTACATCAAGACATTGGGAGACAAGGGCGGCGGGGAACGCGCACGGGCATCCGGACATTTGACGCCCGAACCGTCACCTGAAATTCTCTGACCTCGAACCATGACAACCACAAAAGCTGTTCATTCGCGCATGCGCAGGCCGGTGCTCGGAGCCGGTGTGCTGTGCCTGGCCTTGCTGCTCGGCGCCTGCGGCGGCGACGACAACAACAATTCGACACCCCCTGCCACGGGTGGTGGCAACGGCGGCAATGGCGGCACCACGCCGGCTGCCTGCACCACGGCGCACTGCGCGCCGGCTCCCTGATCCACCGCGATCCGCCTCAGGGCAGAACCGCGCGCCCACCCCACACAACAGACACCGACCCCGCATGACATTCAACCCATCCAAGCGCAAGTTCCTGCGCAACACGCTCGGCACCGCCGCTGCCGCCGCCACGCTGGCATCGTTCCCGCCCAGCATCCGACGTGCGCTCGCCATCGAGGCCAACAACGTCACCGGCACGATCCAGGACGTGAAGCACGTGGTGCTGCTGATGCTCGAGAACCGGTCGTTCGACAGCTACTTCGGCACCTTCAAGGGCGTGCGCGGCTATGGCGACCGCTTCGCGATTCCGCTGGCGAACGGGCAGAACGCGTTTTTCCAGACCGACGCCACCAACGCCACGATCACGCCGTACCGGCTGGATGGATCGCTGGGCAACGCACAACGCGCCGGCAGCACGCCGCACACCTGGCCCGATGCGCAGAACGCCTGGGACCAAGGCCGCATGAACCGCTGGCCGGTCGCCAAGAACCGCCTGTCGATGTCGTACTACGACACGCCCGAGGTGCCGTTCCAGCGCGCACTGGCCGATGCCTTCACGCTGTGCGATGCCTATCACTGCTCGATGCACACGGGCACGATTCCGAACCGCCTGTTCTACTGGACCGGCACGAATGGCCCGAGCGGTGCCAACGTGGCGGCCATGGTCAACGAGTTCAACGGTGGCAATGACGTGGGGCCGTCGACCCAGGGCTGGACGTGGAAGACCTATGCCGACCGCCTGGTGGATGCCGGCGTGAGCTGGAAGGTCTACCAGAGCCTGGCCGACAACTACGGCTGCAACGAGATGATGAGCTTCCAGCATTGGCGCGTGGCGATGGAGTCGATGCCCGTGGCGCGCCGTCCGGTGGCGCTGCCGGCCGTCTCGCCGGCCTACGATCCGTCGATCGACGATGCGCTGAGCCCGCTGGCAAAGGGCTTTGGCAACACCATGCCCGACGGCCTGCTGCAGTCGTTCCGCGACGACGTGCAGAACGGCACGCTGCCGGAAATCTCGTGGATCATCCCGCCGTCGCTCTACAGCGAACACCCGGGGCCGTCGAGCCCGGCGCAGGGCGGCTGGTACGTGCAGCAGGTGCTGGACGCGCTGACGGCCAATCCCGATGTCTTCAGCAAGACCGTGCTGCTGATCAACTACGACGAGAACGACGGTTTCTTCGACCACCTGCCGCCGCCGTCGGCCCCGTCGCGCAACGCCGATGCGTCGCTGGCCGGTGGCAGCACGCTCAGCGACGCCGACATGGCCTTCGAGTATCACAACTACACGCCGGCAACGGCCAACCAGTCGGCCATCGACGGCAAGCCCTACGGCCCGGGCCCGCGCGTGCCGATGTGGATCGTGTCGCCGTGGAGCCGCGGCGGCTGGGTCAACTCGCAGGTGTTCGACCATACGTCGACGCTGCTCTTCCTGGAAAAGCGTTTCGGCGTGAAGGAGCCGCAGGTCGGCGCCTATCGTCGTGCAGTGTGTGGCGACCTGACGTCGGCGTTCAATTTCGTCAATCCGAACACCGACGCGCTGCCGACGCTGGCCGGCCGCAGCACCAAGGTGACGGTCGACAACCTGGCCCTGACGCAGAAGGCATCGGCCGCCATTCCGGTGCCGACCACCGCCGTGCTGCCGCCGCAGGCAACCGGCACGCGGCCGTCGCGTGCGCTGCCCTACGAACTGCACACCACGTCGCGCATCGATGCGGGCGCGAAGACCGTGACGCTGAGCTTTGTCAGTGGCGGTACGGCCGGTGCGGTCTTCCACGTCTACGACAAGCTGCACCTCGATGCCATTCCGCGTCGCTACGTGGTGGAAGCCGGCAAGAATCTGGATGGCGTGTGGAGCGTGGCGGCCGACAACGGCAAGTACGACCTGTGGGTGCTGGGCCCGAACGGCTATCACCGCGAGTTCGTTGGCGATGTGTCCGAGCAGTCGGCGGAAATCCAGGTCTGCTACGAGCTGTGCGATCCGGCAAAGCTGCAGGTCAAGCTGCACAACCGCGGCGACAAGGCGTGCACGTTCACGGCATCGGCCAGGGCATACCGCACCGACGGGCCCTGGACGCAGACCGTGGCGCCTGGCCAGGTGGGCGAACTGAGCTGGACGCTGGGCGACAGCGGCAACTGGTACGACTTCGAGATCGGCTGCGACCTGGCGCCGTCGCTGCGTCGCCGTATCGCGGGCCGTATCGAGACCGGCAAGGATTCGGTCAGCGATCCTGCCATGGGCCAGGCGTCGTGATCGCGGGCGTCCCCGTGCATCGGGCATGACACAGGTGCCGGCCGGCATGGCGTGTACACTTGCCGGCTGGCACCTGGCCCGATTTGCCGGGACCGGTGTCGCTCCTGAAAAACCGGACCCACGTCACACGTTACACGACACAGAATCCCATGAAGAAAATCTCCCTGCTCCTCGCAGCCGTTGCGCTGACCGCTTCGGGCCTGGCCGCCGCTGCCGAAACGCTGCCTTCGGGCGTGGTCGTCGATACCGTGACCAAGGGCACGGGCCCGTCGCCCAAGGCGTCGGACACGGTCAAGGTCCACTATCGCGGCACGCTGACCGATGGCACGGAATTCGACAGCTCGTACAAGCGCGGCCAGCCGATCTCGTTCCCGCTGAACCGCGTGATCCCGTGCTGGACCGAAGGCGTGCAGAAGATGCAGGTGGGCGGCAAGGTCAAGCTGACCTGCCCGGCATCGACGGCCTACGGCGCGCGCGGCGTACCGGGCACGATCCCGCCGAATGCGACGCTGAACTTTGAAGTGGAACTGCTGGGCATCGGCGGCTGATGGCTTTCTCCCCTCTCCCGCCTGCCGGGAGAGGGGCTGGGGAAACGGGCGAGAGCGTCCGGCGCGGTAAACGGCGGCTGATGCATCTCGTCCTCCCCATCCGTCCCTTCATAAGGACGGGGCACCCTCCATAACGAGAAGAGGATCCGCGTGGATTCCGTGTTTATCGTCGTTGCGCTCGGCGCCATCGTCGCCGGGTTTGTCCAGGGGCTCTCCGGATTTGCCTTCGGCATGGTCGCCATGTCGTTCTGGGCCTGGGGCGTGGAGCCGCGCATGGCCGCGGCGATGTCCGTCTTCGGCGCACTGACCGGCCAGCTGCTGGCGGCTTTCACGGTGCGGCGCAAGTTTCATCTTTCCACGGTGCTGCCGTTCCTGCTGGGCGGCATCGTCGGCATTCCCATCGGCGTGAGCCTGTTGCCACGGCTCGACGTCAACCTGTTCAAGCTTTGCCTGGGCATGATCCTGGTGATCTGGTGCCCGATCATGCTGTTCTCGGCCCGCATTCCACCGATCCGCCATGGCGGCCGCGTGGCCGATGGCATCGTCGGCGTTGTCGGCGGCATCATGGGCGGCATTGGCGGGTTCACGGGCATCGCGCCCACGCTCTGGTGCACGTTGCGCGCCTTCGACAAGGACAAGCAGCGCGTGGTGATCCAGAACTTCAACCTGGGCGCGCTGATCGTGACGATGGGCGTCTACGTGGGCACCGGCATCATCACGCGCGACATGCTGCCGATGTTCGCCATCGTGGCGCCGGCCATGCTGATTCCGACGCTGATCGGCACGCGCGTCTATATCGGCATCAGCGACCTGGCATTCCGGCGCATCGTGCTGACGCTGCTGACCTGCTCGGGTCTGGCGATGCTGGCGGCGTCGGTACCCAAGGTACTGGCCTGATCGCCCTGGGTTGAAGTGCTGTGTTGCCGACTTGGCGCGGGACGGCTGCAAAGCAGCCGGCAATGGTCGTTATCAGGGTTTATACTGACGCTCATTCCTGCCGACCGCTGCCGGTCATCCAGCATTTTCCCCCGCATCATGAACAAGCGTTTCTACCTTTTCTGCGCCGCCACGTGGGCTGCCGCCGCCATCCTGATCATTGGTGACGGTGCCATGTCGACCGACGTGCTGAGTGGTGTGGTGGCGCTGGCGGGCTTCGACCTGCTGCGTCCCTGACCTCCGCGGGCCGGCTGCATTTGGTGCCAGGGCGGCGCTTTGCCGATTCGCACGGTGACGTGCGCGCCATACGCTGCCTGTGATGGCGCTTTCGATGTCTGACGTCTACCCTTGACTGTGGCCCGTGCGGAATCTGCCGCACGATCATCTATTCAACAGTCTGCGCAGGGGAAATTCCGATGAAAGCATTCACGATGGCATTGGCGGTGGCGGTTTGCATTCCCGGTCTGGCAATGGCGGCTGGTCCTGCCAATCCTGCCGATCGCTACGACTACAACATGCGCACCACGAACAAGGACGGCTACGTGCCCGATCCGGCTCGCGCCACGAACAAGGACGGCTACGTGCCGGACACGGCCCGCTCGGGCGACAAGTTCGATCCGTACACCCAGGGCGCGAACCAGAACACGGCTTCGGCGCTGACCGACAGCAAGACCACAAAGAAGTCGTCTGGCAAGTCGACGTCGCACAAGAAGGCGCCGACGGCGCAGCAGTAATCGCCTCCATCCGGCCCTCAGGTCGCAACACGCGACACTATTCAGTTCTGTCAATTTGTGAAATCACAGAACTCTTGAATTTGCAGCGCTTCGATTCCGCGCTTTGCGAAAAGAAAAAGCCCCGCTGAACTTGCGTTCAGTGGGGCTTTCGCCTGGTAGGGCTAGCGCGATAACGCGCTATCGGCTTTCGTGGAACTCAACGCTGCGCCGACTGATCTCCCTTCGCATACACGCGCTCGCCGGCTACCCAGGTCTCCAGCACCTGGATCTTCCAGATGTCGGCGGCGGGCACCTTGAACAGGTCGCGGTCCACCACGATGAAATCGGCCCACTTGCCGGCTTCGAGCGAGCCGAGCGTCTTTTCCTGGTGCTCGGCGTAGGCGGCGTCCAGCGTGAAGGCGCGGAATGCCTGCGGCAGCGTCATGGCTTCCTCCGGATGCCAGCCCTTGATCGGGCGGCCTTCGTGGTCGGTACGCGTCACGGCGGCGTGCAGCCCGTAGAACGGGTTGGCCGATTCCACCGGGAAGTCCGAGCCACCGGCGATGACCGTGCCCTGCTTCAGGAAGGTCTGCCAGGCATAGGCGCCCTTGATACGGTCATGGCCGATACGGTCTTCGGCCATGTTCATGTCGCTGGTGGCGTGCGTGGGCTGCATCGACGCGATCAGGTCCAGCTTCTTGAAGCGCGGGATGTCCGGCATCGACACCACCTGTGCATGCTCGATGCGGTTGCGCAGTTCACGGCCGCCCACTTCCTTGTAGGCCACTTCCATGGCGTCCAGCACCTGGCGGTTGGTCTTGTCGCCGATGGCGTGCACGTTGACCTGGTAGCCGGCCTTGATGGCGGTCTTCACGGCGGCCTGCATCGCGGCGTCGCTCATGAACAGCAGGCCGCTGTGCGCGTGGTCGTCGGTGTACGGCTCCATCAGCGCGGCGCCGCGGCTGCCCAGGGCGCCGTCACCGTACAGCTTGACGGCGCGCAGGTAGTAGCGGTCGTTGCCGTAGCCGATCACGGGGCCCTTGGCGGACAGCGCCTTGAAGTCGTCGCCGGTGTCGCGAATCATTGCGTAGATGCGCGTGGTCAGCTTGCCCTGGTCGGCGAACTCGCGATAGATGCGGTCGTCGGTCACCGTGACGCCGGCATCGCCGACGGCGGTCAGGCCCAGCGCGTTCATATGGGCGATGGCGGCGGCCAGCGAGGCACGGCGGTCGTCGTCGGTGTACGGCGGGATGATGTCGTTGACCAGCGCCATGGCCTTGTCGACCAGCACGCCGGTCGGGTTGCCGTTGGCGTCGCGTTCGATACGGCCGCCGGCCGGGTCCTTGGTGTCGCGCGTGATGCCAGCCGCCTGCAGCGCCTTGGTGTTCAGCCACGCGGCATGACCATCCACGCGCACCAGGCGCGCCGGGCGATCCGAAACGGCGGCGTCGAGTTCGGCGGCGGTCGGGAATCGGCCCAGCTTCCAGTTCACCTGGTTCCAGCCATAGCCGAGCAGCCACTTGCGCTGCGGGTTCTTCTGGCCGTAGGCGCGGATGATGCCCTGGGCCTCCTGCAGGTCCTTCGTGCCCGACAGCGAGATCTCGGTCGTCTTGAAGCCCAGGCGGAACACGTGGCCGTGGGCGTCGATCAGGCCCGGCAGCAGCGTCTTGCCCTGGCCGTCGATGCGCTTTGCATCGGGATACTTGGCGCGCAGCGCGGCGGCGTCGCCGGTGGCCAGCACCTTGCCCTGGTCGAACACCAGGCCGCTGAACTGCGTGACCTTGTCGTTCTGCAGCGTGTAGCCCTGGACGGATTCCACCAGCGTGGGTGCGGCGTGTGCGTGCAGGGCCGCCATGGCGGCCAGTGCCAGCAGGCTCGTGCGAATGGACTTCTTCAAGATGACTCCTTGGTCGTTGTGCCTGTTTTTAGTGTTGTAGAAGGCGCCCGGGAATGGCGCCCTTATTCGCCGGATGCCGCTGCCATTCCGCGCCCGGGGGCGTCGGCTTCGGCCGCTGGCAGCGCGGGGAATTGCATGTCCGCATAGCGCACGAAATGCGACTTGCGCGCGATGCGATAGCCGATCCAGATCAGCAGGAAGATCGGAATGCCGACGTAGGTGGCGGTCACGGCCACCCAGTCGATCTTGCCTTCGGTGAACGCCTGGTAGTTCTGGCCCAGCGTCACGATCATGCACAGCGCGAACGCGAAGATCGGGCCGTACGGGAAGAATGGCGAGCGATAGGGCAGCCGGTTCAGGTCCAGCCCCTGCGCGACGAAACCCTTGCGGAATCGGTAGTGGCTGACCGCGATGCCCAGCCAGGCGATGAAGCCGGTCATGCCCGACAGGTTCAGCAGCCACAGGTACACCGACTTGCTCTCGAACATCGATGTCAGGAAGCACAGCGCCCCGACTGCCGTGGTGGCCAGCAGCGCCATCAGCGGCACGCCATTGCGCGTCAGCTGCGCGAACACGCGCGGTGCGCGGCCTTCGGTGGCAAGGTTGTAGAGCATGCGCGTGGACGCATACATGCCCGAATTGCCGGCCGACAGCACGGCGGTCAGGATCACCGCGTTCATCACGCCGGCGGCGAACGCCAGCCCGGCATGGCGGAATACCAGCGTGAACGGGCTGACGCCCACGGTTTCCACATCGGTCTTGAGCAGGCTCGGATCGGTGTACGGAATCAGCACACCGATGATGAAGATCGCCAGCACGTAGAACAGCAGGATGCGCCAGAACACCTGGCGCACGGCGCGCGGGATATTCTTGGCAGGATCTGCCGATTCACCTGCCGCCACGCCGATCAGCTCGGTACCCTGGAACGAGAACCCGGCAATCATCGCCACGCCGATCAGTGCCGGGAGTCCGCCCACGAACGGGGCATCGCCGGTGGTCAGGTTGGCCAGGCCGTTCACATGCTCGAAATCGCCGCGCATGACGCCGAAGATCATCAGCGTGCCGATCACGATGAACGCGATCACGGTGACCACCTTGATCAGCGCGCACCAGTACTCGGCCTCGCCGAAGCCACGCACCGAGATCGCGTTGAGCGCGAACATCAGCCCCAGGAACAACGCGCTCCACAGCACGCCCGGCGTATCGGGGAACCAGTACTGCATGACGAGCTGCGCGGCTGCCAGCTCTACGGCAATGGTCACGGCCCAGTTGTACCAGTAGTTCCAGCCCAGCGCGAAGCCGAAGCCTTCGTCCACGTACTTCGCGCCGTAGGTGGCGAACGAGCCCGAGACCGGCATGTAGGCGGCAAGCTCGCCCAGGCTGGTCATCAGGAAGTAGACCATCGCACCGATCAGGATGTAGGCCGCCAGGGCCCCGCCGGGACCGGCCTGCGCGATGGTGGCGCCCGATGCCACGAACAGGCCGGTACCGATCGATCCGCCAATGGCGATCATGGTGAGATGGCGTGCGCGCAGGGTGCGGCGCAGCCCGGGCGCGTGTGCGCCTTCTTTTGTATTCGATTGATTGGACATATAAGACATGCGTCCGGGCCCTTGTGAGGCCTCGGGCGGAGTTCGCCGGCCAGCAGTCTCCTCTCCACGGGCCGGCATGGTGGGCGGCATCATAAGAGAAAACAGGGGCCGGGAAAAGGCGGGAAATGCCGGAGCAGGCGGCTTCAGCGCAAGCTTTTGTCGATGCGGGCGACGAGGCCGTTCATCCAGTTGCGCAGCGCGGTGTCAGACATGACCAGCGCCGTGCTGCGCCACAGCACGCGATACACACTGTTGCGATTGACCTTGCTCACACGGTCGGGATCGAGCCACGCATCGTTTTCCACCAGCAGTGCCAGTGTCTCCAGGCCGATCAGGATCGGCCACAGGCACGCCAGCCGCAGCCGGATGGCCGTGCGCGGCAGCGCGAACGTATAGGCCATGGCCTCGCGGAAGTGGTCGAGCGCGATGCGCACCAGTTCATGCAGCATGGGCCGGGCACGGCGCGAATTCGTCGGATCGAGCAGCATCGGCACGGTCAGGCCATGGCGGTCGAGCACTTCGGCGGGCAGGTAGCAGCGGCCGATGCGCAGGTCCTTGCCGACGTCACGCAGCACGTTCACCATCTGCAGCGCCTTGCCGAATCGCACCCCGCGACGCAGCATCGTGTCGAGCGGGTCCTTGAGCGTGCCGGGCAGATGGGCGTCGGTCATCGTGGTCCAGAACTCGCCGACACAGCCCGCCACCAGGTAGGTATAGCGGTCCAGGTCGGCCAGCCCGGGCAGGGCGGCAACCTGGCCCGAGCGTTCGTCGGGGAAGGTCTGCAGGTCGAACTCCATGCCTTCGGTCAGCGTGGTGACGATGCCCTGCACGGCGACGCGGTCGGATAGGGAAAGTTGCGCCAGCACGTCCAGTGCGGGGGCGATCGATTCGAGCAGCACCTTCTCGTCGGACACCGTCTGCTGCCCGGCCACTTCGACGGCCAGCCGGCGCGCGAGCGCGCCACCATCGTCAGCGCCATTGATGCGCTGGCGCAGTGCCAGCAGCAGGTCGAGACGCTGCGCGGGCGGGATCAGCGATGTATCGGCGATGGTGTCCGCGGCCCGTGCCAGCAGATAGGCCAGCCCGACAGGGTCGCGCATGCCCGCGGGCAGGACGCGCAGCGTCAGGTAGAACGAACGGGAAACACCCTTGAGCAACGGGCCGAGCAGGAAGGCCCGGTTGGGGTTTGGCATGGCGCGGTCATGACATCGATGAACCGCGCATTGTAGCCGTTGATGGCGCTTGCCAATGTCGCCAGGAAGCTCCCCTGTTTCACCAGTGGGAGAGGGACGGGGGAGAAAGCCGGAATACCAACGCGGCGGTTTCAATCGTACTGAAGCTTCGGATGCCAGTTTCCGCCGCGTCCTTCGGGCGTGGTGTCCAGCAGCGTCCAGAGCGGATCGGGGTCGGGCGCGCCGCGTGGGTCCTGACCGGGGTCGGCCATGGCGCCGCTCATCTCGCCGCTGTAGAAATGGCGGATCTTGCCGTCACGCTTCGTGAAGACGGTATAACCGGGCATGTCGGCGTCGTCTGCGCTGACATAGTCGCGCGTGAAGGCACCATCGGTATCGGCGTAGACCTTCAGCTGCGTCCAGCCGCGCGCGGTCTTGGCGGTCCTGAGGCGGTCGATGGGCGAGCGCGCCACCATGGCCAGCGCCACGCGCTGCTCGATGTCGGGGACCTTGCCTTCCCACGACCCCATCAGCGACGTACACATCGGGCAGGGCTTTTCGCGCTGCGGGCCGAACATGTAGCTGTAGACCACCAGCGTGTCCTTGTCGCCGAACAGGTCGGCCAGCGTGACCGGGCCCTTCTCACCGGTGAAGTGATAGGTTTGCTTCACTTCGCCGCCCGGGGGCAGTTGGCGTCGCATCTCGGCCACACGCTCGATGTGGCGGCGCAGTTCGATTTCCTCGACCAGCAGCGCATTGCGGGCCTTGCGGTACGCGGCGTCTTCATTCGGAAAATGCGCGCGATTGCGTTCGGCCAATGCCTTGGCCGGGGTCAATGTGGACGATTGCGTCATCGTCTTGCCTCCTGAAATTGGAATCCGTGGCGTGCGCGCCACGCTGGGGAAGACCCGCACCTGCCCGGAAAGCCCGGGCTGGCGCGGCCGTTTGACCAGCATAGGAAAAGAACTGTCCACATACGCACCCCGGTCAATGCGCAGTCATTCCCATGTCATGTCGGGTTATGCATAATCTGTGGCATCTGGGCTTCAAGATTTGATCTGATGCGCGTGACGATTCGAACCACGACGATTCCTGGATCCCACAGCCAGGGCCCACTGCATCGGGCGGCGGTCTACCTCAATACCGAGGAAGATGCTTCGCCGCTGATGGTCAGTGCATGGAGTCAGCGTGAACCCGATGCTTTTCTTGCCGCTCAACGCTGGGCGCGCAATCATCACTACATGGTTTCGAATCCCCGCAACGGCACATACTACGGCGGTCGCACCGCGCGCTGAACCGCAGCGTCGGCGCACCGTAATGAAGCATTGGCTGTTGTGTGGTCTGGCACTTGTTGTGGCGGGGCCCGCCTGTGCCGACGCCGGCCTGCTCGAACGCATCGTCGGTGGCTTTTCGCGCGACTCGCTCTGGAAGAATGTGCAGGAACGCTGCCTGGTGCCGGCCACGCCGACGCATGCAGACTGCGCGATCGTCGATCGCGCGCAGGGCTTCGTGCTCTACAAGGACATGATCGGCGCGTCGCACTACCTGGTCATTCCCGACCAGGCCGTGGCCGGTGTCGATGACCCGCGTGTCTGGCACGACGGCCAGCACAATGCCTGGGCGTTCGGATGGCAGGCGCGCGAGATCGTCGGCAAGGCCGTGGGCCGCCCGCTGCCCGACACGCTGCTGGGCCTGGCGATCAACGCCCGGGCTTCGCGCAGCCAGGACCAGCTCCACATCCATCTCGATTGCATCAGCGAACGCGCACGCGATTTCCTGGCTGGCAGCAATATCGGCACGCAATGGCGTGACCTGAAGTTCGATGGCAAGCCGGTGCGCGCGATGCTGGTGCCGGCGGAGCAGCCCGCGCTGTCCGTCAATCCGTTCGCGCTGGTGCGGCAGGACGTGGGCGGCGACATGGGTGACCGTGGCGTGTTCGTGGCCTATGTGAAGCCGGCCGGCGGTGCTGCCGGGTTTGTCGTGATCGACGCGCCGGCGGACAAGGCCAATGGCGGCAACGGCCATGCCAGCGATTTCCTCGACCGGGGCTGCAAGCTGGGACGCGCGCTGCCGGCCGGGCAGTAGCCGCGCAGATTTCACCAGGCGGAACCTTCCGTGCCGCTGCGCGGTGATCGACCGCTTTTATGCGTTTTCCGTGCCGACAGGCGGGTGCTACGGGCCTGGCCGCGTAGAATGATCGCGAAAAACGGGCCCCGAGCCACATCCACGACGCGTATCAATGAATACCCCGGCAACAGAACCGGCAGCAGACCGGCGTCCCCAGACTACCTCCGAGATTGACGACAGCACCGCCGCACGCGGCATTGCGTTGCTCACGTTCGCGTTCATCCTGAGCCAGTTCTATCGCAGTTGCCTGGCGGTGATCGCCCCCGAGCTGCAGCACGATTTCGGGCTGTCGCCGGCAGGCTTCGGTGCATTGTCGTCGTGCTTCTTCCTGTCGTTCGCGGTGGCGCAGATTCCGGTTGGCATTGCCTTCGACCGCTATGGCGTGGGGCGCCCCACCGCGTGGCTGCTTGGCGTGGGCGCGGCATCCGCCGTGGGTTTCGTGCTGGCGCCCAGCGGCGCGCTCGCCATGCTGGCGCAGGCCGGGCTGGGGCTGGCCTGCGCGCCCGTGTTCATGGGGCTGCTGCACTATGCGTCGGAACAGCTTTCCGAACGGCAGTACATGCGCGTGGTCAGCCGCTCGAACGCGATGGGCATGATCGGCGCGCTCTGCGCCACGGCCCCGTTGGGCTGGTTTTCGCAGCATTTCGGCTGGCGCCCCGCGCTGGCCATTTCGGCGCTGTGCATGGTGGGTGCCTGCTATGGCGTATCGCGCCATGTGCGCGATAGCGGCCATGCGCAGGCGCGCCAGGCGCCGATGGGCGCGATGCTGGCCGAAAGCGTCAGGCTGCTCGGCATGTGGCCGCTCTGGACGCTGATTCCGCTGTGTGTCGCCATGGCGGCCGGCACGGGTTTCCGCAATGCCTGGAGCGGGCCGTACCTGGCCGATGTGTTCGGCCTGCAGGCCGGCACGCGCGGCGTGGCGCTGACGCTGCTGAGCCTGGCGGGCTTTGCCACCGCGTTCCTGTTGCCGGTGCTGGTGCGGCGCAGCACGCTCAAGCACACCATCGGCGGCTGGGCTTGCCTGTCGATGGTGGGCGGCATCGTGCTGACGATCTGGCCCGATACGGGCGTGGTGCCTGGCGTTGGCCTGATGGCGCTGCTGTCGACCATCGGCATGCTTCATCCGCTGGTAATGGCGCAGGGCCGCGCATTGATCCCGCCCGCCAAGCGCGGGCGCGGGCTGGGGCTGCTCAATACCTTTGTGTTCCTGGGTTCTGCCTTGACGTCGTGGGGCTTTGGGCTGATAGCCAATGTGGGCCATCTGCGCGACTGGCCCGTTGCCAACACCTACTCGGCCATTTTCTTCTCGGCCGTGGCCGTGGTGGCGCTGTCGCTGCTGCCCTACTGGTTCAGCCCGACATCGGCGCCCGCGCACCACAAATAGACGCCAACATTACAGTTGGCTTTCAACGCGAATCTGCGCCCGCAATTCGCGTTTTCCCTTATTTTTCACTCAAGTTTCTACTACGACTGACCGTTAGGACTCCCAATGTCTGTCCGTGCGTACATTTAGATGTACGGCTGACGCAGGAGGAGCGGCCGGGGGGCAACACGCGACTCGGTCTGCCACTAACCAATGGATCAGGTAGAAGCAATGAAAAATCTTGGTATTGGTGTACGCCTTGGCATCGGCTTTGGCGTGGTGTTGGTGTTGTCTACGCTCATGACCGTGCTCGGCGTGGTGCGTCTGCAGGAAGTTGCGGGCCGTACGCACGCGATGATGCAGGAGCCGTTGGCGAAGGAACGCCTGGTCAGCGACTGGTATCGACTGATGTACGCGAGCGTGCGCCGTACCACGGCCGTGGCACGCAGCGGCGATCCGTCGCTGGGCGCATTCTTTGCGGCCGAGACCGCCTATTCGGTCAAGGCGATTGCCGAACTGCGCGACAAGATCGAACCGCGCCTGTCCACGGACGAGGAAAAGGCCGCGTTCAAGAAGATCCAGGTGGTGCGCAACCCGTACAACGATTCGCGCGACAAGATCACCAAGCTCAAGGCCGAGGGCCTGACCGAGGACGCGAACAAGGTGCTGGAGACCGAATTCGTGCCGGCTGGGGACGCCTACCTGTCCGAGATCCAGAAGCTGCTCGATATCCAGCGTGCGTCGATCGATGCCACGGCGGTGCAGATCAACAATATCTATGAAAGCGCCCGCAACGGCCTGATCACGCTGGGCGTGATCGCACTGGCAATCGGCGTGGCCTTTGCCTGGTGGCTGACGATTGGCATTACGCGTCCGCTGCATCGCGCCGTGGGCTTTGCACGCACCGTGGCGTCGGGCGACCTGACCAGCCGCATCGAGGTGGACAGCACCGACGAGACCGGTCAGCTGCTGGAAGCGCTGCGCGAGATGAACGACAACATCCTCGGCATCGTCAAGGAAGTGCGCAACGGCACCGAGGCCATCGCCACGGGCACCAGCCAGATTGCCGCCGGCAACACCGACCTGTCGCAGCGTACCGAGGAACAGGCGTCGTCGCTGCAGGAAACGGCGTCGAGCATGGAAGAGCTGACCAGCATCGTGCGCCAGAACGCCGACAGCGCCAAGCAGGCCAGCGCGCTGGCCGTGAATGCGTCCGAGGTGGCCACGCAGGGCGGCGATGTGGTGGGCCAGGTAGTGCATACGATGGACGAGATCAATTCGTCGTCGCGCAAGGTCGTGGACATCATCTCGGTGATCGAAGGCATTGCGTTCCAGACCAACATCCTGGCGCTGAACGCGGCGGTGGAAGCCGCGCGTGCCGGCGAGCAAGGCCGTGGCTTTGCCGTGGTGGCTGGCGAGGTGCGCAGCCTGGCGCAGCGCAGCGCCACGGCCGCCAAGGAAATCAAGTCGCTGATCGGGGATTCGGCGGATCGCGTCGAGCGCGGTTCGGAACTGGTGGCGCAGGCTGGCCAGACCATGGAAGAGATCGTCAGCGCCGTGAAGCGCGTGACCGACATCATGGGCGAGATCAGCGCGGCATCGGCCGAGCAGAGCTCGGGCATCGAGCAGGTGAACCAGGCTGTCACGCAGATGGACACCGTGACGCAGCAGAACGCTGCGCTGGTGGAACAGGCCGCGGCAGCCGCGGGCTCGCTCGAAGAGCAGGCCCAGCGGCTCAAGGAGGCCGTGGCGACCTTCCGCCTGGCCGCCTGATTCCGGGGCCTTCCGGCCCTTGCTTCAGTCCTTGCCCCGGCCCGTTACTTCGTCCTGGGCGGCACGATCGTGCCGCCCGACTGCGCGGCCTCGCGGGCGTGTTCCATCTGCGGCATCATGTTGCTGTTCAGATGGAACATGACCCACAGCGACCCTGACAGCGTGATCACCACCAGTGTCAGCGTGAACATCAGCGACAGCATGTTCCAGCCGCCCTCCGACTTCGCGTTCATGTGCAGGAAGTAGATCATGTGGACGACGATCTGCACCGCGCCGATCATCAGGATCACGACGGCCGTGGTCGACGACTTGTCGAACACCTTGCCCATCACCAGCCAGAACGGCACCGCCGTCAGGAACACCGACAGCACGAAGCCCGTCAGGTAGCCGCCCAGCGTGGCGTGGGGTCCGATTTCTTCTTCGTGATGGCCATGGTCGTGATCGTGGCCATGGCCGTTCATCGCATGGTCTTGCGCGCTCATGGCAGCGTTCCCATCAGGTAGACAAAGGTAAAGACGCCGATCCAGACGACGTCCAGAAAGTGCCAGAACATCGACAGGCACATCAGCCGGCGCTTGTTGGCGGTAACCAGCCCGTGGCGGCCCACCTGCAGCATCAGCACGATCAGCCAGACCATGCCGAACGTCACGTGCAGCCCGTGCGTGCCGACCAGCGAGAAGAACGACGTCAGGAACGCGCTGCGCGTGGGACCCGCGCCCTCGTGGATCAGGTGCGCGAACTCGTACAGTTCCACGAACAGGAACGCCGCGCCGAACACACCCGTGATGGCAAGCCAGATCTGCGTGCCGGCCACCCGGTTCTGCTGCATCTGCAGCATGGCAAAGCCGTACGTGATCGACGACAGCAGCAGGAAGGACGTGTTCAGCGCCACCAGCGGCAACTCGAACAGTTCGGCGCCGGTAGGCCCGCCCGCGTATTCGCGGCCCAGTACGCCATAGGCGGCGAACAGGCAGGCGAAGATCAGGCAGTCGCTCATCAGGTAGAGCCAGAACCCGAGCAGCGTGCCGTTCTGCGGGTGGTGTTCCTCGGTCAGGTAGAACTGGTAGCCGCCCGGCGGCATGTCGTCGGCGGCCGCGGTGCTGTGTGCTTGGAGAGGAATGGTCGTATCAGCCATGGCCTGTCATCAGTTGGGTGCGTGCCGCTTCGGTCCGGACCACTTCGTCGGTCGGGATGTAGTAGTCGCGCTTGTAGTTGAAGGTATGGATGATTGCCGAGATGATCGTGGCCGCGAACGATGCTGCCGCGAGCCACCAGATGTGCCAGATCAGCGCGAAGCCCATCAGCGTGCACAGGCCCGCCAGCACGATGCCCGCCGCCGTGTTCTTCGGCATGTGGATCGGGATGAAGCCCTCCATCGGCCGCTTGTAGCCGTACTGCTTCATCTGCCACCAGGCATCGGTGTCATGCACCATTGGCGTGAAGGCGAAGTTGTACTGCGGCGGCGGCGACGATGTGGACCACTCCAGCGTGCGGCCGTCCCAGGGGTCGCCGGTGGTGTCGCGCAGTTCCTCGCGGCGTTTGAAGCTGACCACGAGCTGGATGATGAAGCAGGCAATGCCGCACGCAATCAGGAACGCGCCGAATGCGGCGATCAGGAACCAGATCTGCAGTGACGGATCGTCGAAATGGTTCACCCGCCGGGTCACGCCGAGCAGGCCCAGCCAGTACAGCGGCATGAACGCGAAGTAGAAGCCGGTGAGCCAGAACCAGAACGAAGCCTTGCCCCACGACGCCACCAGCCGGTAGCCGAACGCCTTCGGAAACCAGTAGTAGATGCCCGCCATCAGTCCGAACAGCACCCCGCCGATGATCACGTTGTGGAAGTGGGCGATCAGGAACAGGCTGTTGTGCAGCACGAAGTCGGCCGGCGGCACCGCCAGCAGCACGCCCGTCATGCCGCCGATCACGAATGTCACCATGAAGCCCACCGTCCACAGCATGGGCGCCTCGAACTTGATCTTGCCGTGGTACATCGTGAACAGCCAGTTGAAGATCTTTGCCCCGGTAGGTATCGAGATGATCATCGTGGTGATCCCGAAGAACGAGTTCACGCTGGCGCCGGAGCCCATGGTGAAGAAGTGGTGCAGCCACACCAGGTACGACAGCACGGTAATCACCACGGTGGCATACACCATCGACGCGTAGCCGAACAGGCGCTTGCGGCAAAAGGTGGCGGTGACCTCCGAATAGATGCCGAACACCGGCAGCACCAGGATGTAGACCTCGGGGTGGCCCCAGATCCAGATCAGGTTCACGTAGAGCATGGCGCTGCCGCCCTGGTCCGCCGTGAAGAAGTTGGTGCCGACGTAGCGATCCATCGACAGCAGGGCCAGGGCAGCGGTCAGCACCGGGAACGCGGCGATGATCAGCACGTTGGTGCACAGCGACGTCCAGGTGAAGATCGGCATGCGCATCAGCGTCATGCCTGGCGCGCGCATCTTGACGATGGTGACGAGCAGGTTGATCCCGGATAACAATGTCCCCACCCCGGCCACCTGCAACGCCCATATGTAGTAGTCGACACCTACGTCCGGACTGTGCAGGATGCCCGACAGCGGCGGATACGCGAGCCAGCCCGTGCGTGCGAATTCGCCCACGAACAGCGACATCATCACCAGGATGGCGCCGCCGGTCGTCATCCAGAAGCTGAAGTTGTTCAGGAACGGAAAGGCCACGTCGCGTGCGCCGATCTGCAGCGGCACCACGAAGTTCATCAGCCCCGTGACCAGCGGCATGGCCACGAAGAAGATCATGATCACGCCGTGTGCCGTGAAGATCTGGTCATAGTGGTGCGGGGGCAGGTAGCCGAGGTTGTCGCCGAACGCGACGGCCTGCTGCAATCGCATCATCACCGCATCGGCAAAGCCGCGCAGCAGCATCACGATGCCCAGCACGATATACATGATGCCGATCTTCTTGTGGTCGATGCTGGTGAACCACTCGTGCCACAGATAGCCCCAGACGCGGAAGTAGGTCAGCAATGCCACCAGGGCGATGCCGCCCAGGATGACGACGGCGAAGGTGCCGATGAGGATGGGCTCGTGCAGTGGGATGGACTCCCACGACAGCCGGCCAAAGATCATGTTGGCGAGTTCTGAGCGCTCGGGCATGTTGTCACCTGGGCCTGTATTGACCAATGCTGGCCAATGATGATTGGCGAAATCGGATTCGTGAAGGGGGTGGACCCGTGTTGCGCGTCAGCGCAACACCTGCCTGGCGTCGTTGGGCGCGGCATCCGGCGCGAACACCGGCGCCACGTCCGGTGTGTTGCTCGCGGTGCAGATTTCCGCGGACGGGTCGAACCTGGCACGGTTGCGATTCTGGTTCTGTGCCATGGTGTCCGCCATGCATGTCCCGCCCTCCACGCAGCGGTTCAGGATCAGCTTGTAGAGGTTGGGCTCGACGCTGGCATAGCGCTGCACCGGGTCGCTCTCGCTGGGCTTGGCCAGCTTCAGGTATGCGTCTTTCGACAGCGGCGTGCCCGAGGATTTCGCCTGCTGCACCCAGCGGTCGAAGTCCTCGTTCGACATGCCGTGGAACTTGAAGCGCATGTGCGAGAAGCCCGCGCCGCTGTAGTTGGCCGACATGCCCTCGTAGACGCCGGGCTTGTTGATCACCGCGTGCAACTGGGTCTGCATGCCCGGCATCGCGTAGACCATGCCGGCCAGCGATGGCACGAAGAACGTGTTCATGACCGACGTGGCGGTGATCCGGAACGCGATGGGCCGGTCAACCGGCGCAGCCAGTTCGTTGACCGTGGCAATGCCTTGTTCGGGATACAGGAACAGCCACTTCCAGTCCATCGCCACCACTTCCACGGTCAGCGGTTTCACCTCGGCCGGTACCGGGCGGCGTTCGTCGATGCGGGTCAGCGGACGGTAGGGGTCAAGCTGGTGGGTGCTGACCCAGGTCACCGCACCCAGCGCGATGATGATCAGCAGCGGCGCGGCCCAGATCGCCAGTTCCAGCACCGTGGAATGGTCCCACTCCGGGTTGTAGGGCGCGTCCTTGGCGCTTTCGCGATAGCGCCACGCAAACAGCAGTGTCAGGCATATCACCGGCACGATGATCAGCAGCATCAGGCAGGTGGCGATGATGATCAGGTCACGCTGCCGCACGGCCATGTCGCCGGAGGGCGACAGCAGCACCGCGTTGCTACATCCCGCAAGGCCCAGAAGCATGGCGATTGCGGCACTTCGCAAAAGAATCTTTCCCGTCACATGAAACGTCGGCACTGCAGCTTCGAAGCGTGGCATGGTGTTGGAAGTGGCGTTTGATTAACGTCGACGGCTGACTGACGCCGCAATCTTTCGATTTCCAATGGCAGTTTAGGCGCTATTCTTGTTACTGCGGGACTTTAAGTGCAGTACGACATTCCTTCCGCACTCGATGGAGACTCCACGATGGCCAGTCTGTCCCACCAGCATCGCGCGTCGCCGACTGCACCTCCGGCGCCCGGCCACCATGAGGTGGCACCAGCCGAAATTGCCACTGGCGTGGTGATCGGCAGGGCTTCCGAGTACTTCGATTTCTTCACGTACGGCATCGCCTCGGTCCTGGTCTTTCCCACGGTCTACTTCCCGTTTGCCAGCGAACTGGCCGGGCTGCTCTACAGCTTCACGATCTTCTCGTTCGCGTTTATCGGACGCCCGTTTGGAACGGCGCTGTTCATGCGCGTGCAGCGTCGCTGGGGGCGTGGCATCAAGCTGACGGCATCGCTGTTCCTGCTGGGCACGGCCACGGTGGGCATCGCGTTCCTGCCTGCGTACGCCTCGATTGGCAGTACGGCGATCTATCTGTTGGCGCTGTTCCGCTTCCTGCAGGGCATTGCGTTCGGCGGATCGTGGGACGGGCTGCCGTCGCTGCTGGCGCTTAACGCCCCCGAGCAGAAACGCGGCTGGTACGCGATGGTGGGGCAGCTTGGCGCGCCGACCGGCTTTCTGGTGGCGGGTGCGCTGTTCCTGTTCCTGTATGTCAGCCTGACCCCGGCGGAATTCATCGACTGGGGCTGGCGCTATCCGTTCTACGTGGCCTTTGCCATCAACGTGGTGGCGCTGTTCGCGCGGCTGCGGCTGGTGGTTACTCACGAGTACACGCGGCTGCTGGAGGAGGATGAACTGGAGCCGATCAGCACGCTGCAGATGGTGAATGCGCAGGGCTTCAACATCTTCCTTGGCGCTTTTGCATCGCTGGCAAGCTATGCGCTGTTCCACCTGGTCACGGTGTTTCCGCTGTCCTGGGTCAGCCTGCACAAGACGCAGGAGATCAGTGACGTGCTGGCGATCCAGATCGTCGGCGCGGCCATTGCGTTCATTGGCACGCTGATCTCGGGCTGGCTGGCCGACCGTATCGGCCGGCGCACCACGCTGGCGACGATGGCGGTGCTGATCGGCCTGTTCAGCCTGGCTGCGCCGTGGCTGCTGGACGGCGGCGCGTCGGGCCAGGACACGTTCATCCTGGTGGGATTCGGCCTGCTGGGCCTGTCGTACGGGCAGGCGGCCGGCGTGGTCACGTCCAATTTCGACACCAAGTTCCGCTACACCGGTGCAGCGCTGACCACGGACTTCGGCTGGCTGTTCGGCGCGGCATTCGCGCCGCTGGTAGCGCTGGGGCTGTCGTCGCTGTTCGGCCTGGTGGCCGTTACGCTGTACCTGCTGTCGGGGGTCGTGGGCACACTGATTGCGCTGCGGATCAATCGCGCGCTGGGGACGCCCGACGACGTTTGAATTCGCTCAGCGCGAAGTCGACAAAGGCGCGTGCCGCGGCTGTGCGGTACGCGCCTTTTCTTTGCAGCAGCGCCGCATGGCGTGGCGGCAGCGGGCGCTCCAGCTTCAGGACGCGCAGGTCGGTCTGGCCGGCGGCGATGGCCGCGGGCAACACCGTGGCGTGGCGGCCGCTGCGTACGGCATCCAGCACCGCGCTCACCGAGTTGGCTTCGAACGTGATGCGCGGCTCGATGCCCAGGCCGCCGAAATAGCGCGCGATGTAGCCGCGCGTGGCAAATTCCCGCGTCAGCATTGCCATCGACTCACCGGCCAGTGCCGCCGCGCCCAATGCGGTGCGGCGCCGCGCCAGCGTGTGCGATGCGCCCACCATGTAGGCCAGCGGTTCCTCGATCAGCGGCGTGGCTTCCAGGTCCGGCAGGTGGATGTCGTCGAAGGCGATGCCGATGTCGATGTCGTCGTCGGCCAGCAGCGGCTCCACGCGCTCCTGCGGCATTTCGCGCAGGCTGAGCGTGATGTTCGGATACTTCGCGTTGAACGCCACGATCAGCGGTGCCACCAGGTAGGGCGTGAACGTCGGCGTCATGGCGAGCCGCAGGTTGCCGCGCGTGAGTTCGCCTACGTCATGGATGGCCCGCTGTCCGGCCTCCAGGTCCTGCAGCGCGCGACGCGCATGCACGTAGTAGGCGTGGCCCGCGTCGGTCAGCCGCACCGAGCGGCCGCTGCGGTCGAACAGCGGTGCGCCAAGCGTGTCTTCGAGCTGCCGGATCTGTTGCGACAGCGTGGGTTGCGAGACGTGCAGCGTCTCGGCGGCGCGCGTGAAGTTGCCGGCGTCGGCAACGGCCAGGAAGTAGCGAACGTGGCGCAGCAGCATGGAGTGGGTCAGCTATTGGTGTTGCCAATGGTTGGCATAATAATCCCGTCTTTGACCAATGGCGCGAGGTTCGACATGCTATCGGTTCAAATGGGGGGATTACCGTGAAAGACCTGATTCAAGGCATTCTCAAATTCCAGCGCGAGGAATTTCCGAAGCTTTCCGCGCTGTTCCAGGAACTGGCTACGCAGCAGAGTCCGAGCACGCTGTTCATTGCCTGTTCCGACAGCCGTGTGGAGCCCGCGCTGTTGACCCAGAGCGAGCCGGGCAAGCTGTTCGTGATCCGCAACGCCGGCAATATCGTGCCGGCCTATGCCGTGCAGCCAGGTGGCGTATCGGCCAGTGTCGAGTATGCGGTGGCCGGTCTCAAGGTGCGCGATATCGTGATCTGCGGCCATTCGAATTGCGGGGCGATGACGGCGGTAGCCATGTGCCAGTGCCTGGACCACATGCCATCGGTGGCGGAATGGCTCGAACATGCCAGCGGCGCCCGCAAGATCAGCCTGGCACGGCCCCATGCGTCGGATCGCGAGCGCGTGGACGACATGGTGCGCCAGAACGTGATCGAGCAGCTGGCCCATCTGCGCACCCATCCGTGCGTGGCCCAGGCGCTGGCGGAGCGGCGCATCGCGCTGCACGGCTGGTACTACGACATCGGCACCGGTGCAATCGACGCGCTGGACGGCAAGTCTGGCCGCTTCGTGCCGCTGGCCGAGCATCCCGAAGTCAACGCCACGGAGATGGCCGCATGAAGGTCCGGCGTATCGTTGCCAACATCGCGGCTGCCGATCCGGCCGCCGCGTGCCGCTTCTACCAGGACATCTTCGGGCTGGATCTGCTGATGGATCATGGCTGGATTGCCACCTATGGGTCCGGTGCCACGCAGACCGTGCAGGTCAGTTTCCTGTCCGAAGGCGGGTCGGGTGCGCCGGTGCCGGACCTGTCGATCGAGGTGGACGACCTCGACACGGCGCTGGCGCGCGTGCAGGCCGCCGGCCTGCCGATTGCCTATGGCCCGGCGGACGAGCCATGGGGCGTGCGGCGCTTCTTCGTGCGCGACCCGTTTGGCAGGCTCGTCAACGTGCTGGTCCACGCGTGACAGGTCTTGTGCGTCGCATAAAAGTGAAACAAACAGTACATGGTGCACCATTGCGCGGATTTGCCGTTAATGTGGTCATCAACGAAGACAGAAACGGTCGACAAGCTTATGCAGCTGCCCCCGATTCCCGCCAATGAAGCGATCCGCCTGGCGACGCTGCGGTCGCTCAACGTTCTCGACACCCCACCCGAGGAGCGTTTCGATCGCCTGACGCGCCTTGCCAAACGCCTGTTTGGCGTGCCCATCGCCGTGGTCAGCCTAGTCGATGCCAATCGCCAGTGGTTCAAGTCCTGCGAAGGGCTCGATGATTCGGAAGCGTCGCGCGACACATCGTTCTGCGGCCACGCCATTTGTGGCGACGACATCCTGCTGATCCCCGATGCCACGCAGGATCTGCGCTTCCACGACAACCCGCTGGTCACCGGCGAGCCCCATATCCGCTTCTATGCCGGCCGGCCGTTGTCGGCGCCCAATGGCGCCAAGATCGGCACGCTTTGCCTGATCGACCGCAAGCCGCGCGGTTTCGACGACGAAGACCGTGCGTTGCTGCACGATCTGGCGCTGATGGCCGAGCAGGAACTGGCGGCCGTGCACATGGCTACCATGGACGAGCTGACGCTGCTGTCGAACCGGCGCGGCTTCACGGTGCTGGGCCAGCACGCGATCGAGCTGTGCCGGCGCCTGGCGCGGCCCGCCACGCTGGTGTTCTTCGATATGGATGGCTTCAAGCCGATCAACGACCGCTTTGGTCACGCCGAGGGCGACCGCGCGCTGTGCGCGTTTGGCGCGGAGCTGCGTGCCGCGTTTCGGGAATCGGATGTCGTGGGGCGTATCGGCGGCGACGAATTCGCCGTGCTGCTGGCCAATGCCGATGCGAACGGCTGCCAGGATGCCCTGGCACGGCTTCAACAGCAGCTCGATGCCTGGAACGCGCGCAACCCCCTGGGGTACGCACTGCGGTTCAGCGCTGGGGCGATTGCCTTCGACCATCTGCGCCACGGCAATATCCACGACCTGCTGACCGAGGCGGACGCGGCCATGTACGCCAACAAGGCCGCGCGCAAGGCGCAGCGCCACTGACAGCGGGCAGGGTGGGCGTGCAGGATTAGCGCGGGCGCGGCGGGGTGCGGTCGGGCGCCGCGCGCATGACGCCGGCGGCGATCTCGCTGGTCAGCGCATCGATGGCTTCGAGTTCGGCCTCGCCGATGACCACCGGCATGCGTGCGGCGCCCCAGTCGCCATAGATCATGGCGATGCAGCGGTTGCGGATCTTCACGGGAGCCAGCAGCACCGTGCGGGCGTCGGGCAGCGCATCGCGATACCAGCGCGGCATGCGGTGCGCCATCTCCGCGTCGAATGTATCCTCGATCAGCAGCGGCTTTGCCGACAGTCCGGCAAAGTGGAACACGTCGGGCACGAAGCCTTCCTCGAACGACAGTGCGGGCAGCGCCTCGCGCATGCCGTCGCCAAAGCCCAGGCGCGCATGAAAGCGCCGCGTGGCGGGGTTCAGCATCATCAGGAAGCAGCGCGAAAAATCGAGCGCGCGCATGCTGGTTTCGAGCACCATCGGCGCCAGCTGCGAAACGGTCAGGCCGGCGCCTTCGCGCCGCACTTCGGACAGGCCCGCCTGCAACCGCTCCAGCACGTTTACCGGCTGCGGGCCGTGCGGGGCTCCGCCGTCCGCCGGCGCGGCGGCTTCCGATTCGGTGATCGACGTGTTGAGGACTTCGGCCTGGCGCACGGCCACGCTGACATCGCCGGGATTCAGGCCCAGCATCTTGGCATGCGTGTTGAGCAGCGTCTCCACGGACGCCTCGTTGCCCTCGCGCACCATCGTGACGGCGGCTTCCGCCGACACATGGGCGATGGCCGACAGCCAGTCCGAATGCGTTTCAAGCACGGTGTCGGCGGACAGCGTGCGCGGCTTCATTGCGTGCGCGATCAGGCCCGGCAGCCGCCATTTGCGCGCCGCGGCTTCGGCGATGTCTTCCAGCGACACCCCCAGAACCTCCAGCGCGGCTTCGTTCTCGGTCATCGGATGCGCGGCGCACATGGCCTCCACGCGCTCCCATTCGTCGGGAAAGTAGAACACCAGCAGCAGGCGGCTCATGTGGTGCATCAGCGTGCAGACCACCGCTTCCTCGCCCTCGTTGATGCCACGCGCCTGGGTCAGCGCCCGCGTGATCTCGCCGGCCACCAGCGCGCGCTGCAAGGCCTTCAGCGCCTGCGGGCGCTTGGGCGCCACGCCGTGGAAGTAGTCGAGCAGCTGGATGCCGAGCGTCAGGTGGCTGATGGCTTCCACGCCCAGCACCAGGATGGCGCGGGAGACCGTGGTGACCTCGCCACCGAAAGACCGGTACATCGCCGAGTTCGCCAGCCGGATCACCTTCTGCGACAGGCTGAAGTCGGACAGCACGCTCGTTGCCATCTCGCCAACGGTCAGGTCGGCATTGAGCGTCTTGAAGATATTGTCGACGCAGTACTGCAGCGTGGGGAAATCCCCCTGCTGCGCCATCCGGGCCCACAGGGTCTCGAAGAACTCCGTCTTGGACATCAGGAGGCCACCCGCTGCGTGAACACTTCGCCGTGGCCCATCAGGAGCTTGCCGTCCAGCACCGCATTTTCGAAGTCGGACGGGCTCAGGGCGCGCGCGTAGCGCCATCCCTGTACCAGGTCGCAGCCCTGTGCGGCCAGCAACGCACCCTGTGCATCGGTCTCGACGCCCTCGGCAATCGCCACCAGGCCAAGCTCGCGGGCCAGCGACAGCACTGCCGACACGATGGTGCGCGCGTGCGGGGAGTCGATCATGTCGGCCACGAAGCTGCGGTCCACCTTGAGCGCGGACAGCGGGAAGCGCCGCAGGTAGGACAGGCTCGAATATCCGGTGCCGAAATCGTCCACGGCAAAGCGGATGCCCAGCGCGCGCAGCGACAGCAGCAGCCGCTCGGCGGCCTGCGGGTCGGTCATCAACGCGCTTTCGGTGATTTCCAGCACCAGGCGGTCGGCACTGATCCCGGCGTCCTGGATCGCGCCGCGCACGCTGTCGTAGAAGTTCGGATGCAGGAACTGCACGGCCGATACGTTGACCGACATATGGCCCACGCGGATGCCCTGCGCATCCCAGGCGGCCAGCTGCGCGCAGGCGCAGCGCAGTGCCCACGCGCCCAGATGCTTGATCAGGCCGTTCTTCTCGGCCACGGGGATGAACACGTCGGGACGGATGTCCTCGCCGGCATGCTCCCAGCGCATCAGCGCCTCCACCGCGCAGATCTCGCCGGAGCCCGGCCACACGATCGGCTGGTAATGCAGCAGGAATTCGCCGTTCTGCACCGCCTCGAACATGCTCTGTTCGATCCGGAACTGCTCGTCGAGCCGGCGATCCAGCTCGGGCGAGTAGACGCAGTAGCGGTTCTTGCCCAGCGCCTTGGCCTCGTACATCGCCAGGTCGGCGCGACGCAGCCATTGCGATTCGCTCTGCGGAGCCTCGGTCGAAAACGTCAGGCCGATGCTGGTGGTGATGCGCACATGGCAGCCGCCCAGCAGGAACGGCTGGCGGCATACGTGGATTACGCGCTCCAGGATACGCACGGCGTCGGCCTCGGACTCCAGTCCGTCCATCATCAGCACGAACTCGTCGCCACCAAGGCGGGCCACGCTATGGTGCGTGCGCACGGTGTCCTGCAGCCGCCCGCCCACTTCCTTGAGCAGCGCGTCGCCAAATTCATGGCCCAGCGAGTCGTTGATGTTCTTGAAGCCGTCCAGGTCCATCAGTGCCAGCGCGAACGACTGGCCGGACGTGTATTCCTCGATCCGCTTGCGGATGAAGGCGCGGTTGCCCACGCCCGTCAACGGATCGAGGAAGGCCCGCTCGGTCAGTTGCCGCTCGGATTCCACCCAGTCGGTGACGTCGTGGCCGAACAGCAGCAGGCTGGCCGCGCCGCCGGCGGCACGATGATGGCTCACGCGCAGGTCGATCCAGCACGGGCCGCCGCCGCCTACCACCCGCACACGCTCGCGCCGGGCGGCGTGATCCTGCGAACAGCCCTGCAGCATGCGCGCCACGCGTTCGCGCGATTCCAGCGCGATCAGGTCAAGTACGGAGGTGTGCAGCAGGTAGTCCAGCGGATAGACCAGCAGGTCGGCCGTGGTTTCGGTTGCTTCGAGGATGCGGCCCTGGATGTCGACCCGCATGGCCAGCGCACCGGAAGCTTCCAGCAACGCCCAGGCCTCGTCCCCGGCAGGGGTGGCACCAGCCAGCCGGCGATCGGCAGGCTCGGGTGCCAGGGCGACATCGTATGCAAGCGCGGTCATGTATCTGTTATGCCCGAAGTCCCGTGGACGCAGGACAGATATCGGATGGATTCTTGTAAAACTGAAGCGCCGGTTGCCCGTGGGAGAAAACCAGTCCGGGGCGGATATCCAACCCGGAACATGACCTCTGGCTTCTGCGGGGCCCGACGTGACGACAACGGCGATTCTAATACGAGCTTGCGTCCGCCTGAACACCGCACGGAGAAACGGATTGCGGGAATCGGCGCGGCTGCAACAGGCGGCCGGCGCCGCCGTGCGGCCGAACATCGTCAGGATTGACACAATATGCATAAATCCGTGACACTCGCTGCCATGACCTGTTTCGGCCTGACCATCATCGCGATTATTCGCACCATTCCTCGAATGGTGGGTTAGCGCGCGTCCGGAACAGACAACAACAACCCGCCCAACGAGGCGGGTTTTTTGTGGCCGCCTCCTGGGGACCCCCGACTTCAGACAGGAGCGTTCCATGCCGCAATCCACGGTTTCCGCCGTCCCCGCCCACACCCGGTACACCGCTGCCGGCGCAGCTTCCTCCGCTGCTACTCCATTTCTGCGCGCAGATGCCGATGCGATCGATGCAGATGACTACCTGAGGCGGATCCTGACGGCCCGTGTCTACGACGTGGCGCGCGAAACGCCGCTCGATCTGGCGCCCGCGCTGTCCGCACGGCTGGGCCACCAGGTCTGGCTCAAGCGCGAGGATCACCAACCCGTTTTCTCGTTCAAGGTGCGCGGCGCCTACAACAAGATGGCCAACCTGCCGGCCGATGCACTGGCGCGCGGCGTGATCACGGCATCGGCCGGCAACCACGCCCAGGGCGTGGCGCTGTCGGCGGCGCGTCTCGGCGTGCGGGCCGTGATCGTGGTGCCGCAGACCGCGCCCGAGGTCAAGGTGGATGCCGTGCGGGCCCACGGCGGCGACATGGTGGAGGTGGTGCAGGCCGGCGAGTCGTATTCCGACGCCTACGACCACGCGATGGCGATGCAGCGCGAGCAGGCGCTGACTTTCATCCCGGCCTTTGACGATCCTGAAGTGATCGCCGGCCAGGGTACGGTGGGCATGGAAATCCTGCGCCAGCATCGTGGCGCGCTCGATGCCGTATTCGTGCCGATTGGCGGTGGCAGCCTGGCGGCCGGCGTGGCGGCCTATATCAAGGCGGTGCGGCCTGAGGTGCAGGTCATCGGCGTGCAGACCGAGGATTCGTGCGCGATGGCGCGCTCGCTGGCCGCCGGAGAACGCGTGACGCTGGATTCGGTGGGGCTGTTTTCCGATGGCACGGCGGTCAAGCGCGTGGGCGAGGAGACATTCCGGCTCTGCCGGCATCTGCTCGATGGGGTGCTGACCGTGGATACCGATGCGCTATGCGCGGCCATCAAGGACATCTTCCAGGACACCCGGAGCCTGGTGGAACCGGCTGGCGCGCTGGCCGTGGCGGGGCTGAAGCAGTATGCGGGCCGCCAGCCGCAAGGCGCGCGGCAGGCGCTGGTGGCGATCACGTCGGGGGCGAACATGAATTTCGACCGCCTGCGCATCGTGGCGGAGCGGGCCGAGGCCGTGGAGGCCGCCGCCCGCTAGGGCATCCACGCCAGCCGGCGGCCCGGGTTGCACGGGCGCTGGCTGGCGGTCGATATCAGGACTGGAAGTCCTCGGCGTCCACGTCGTAGTTGGCGGGTTCCCAGCGGATCGCCAGCAGTGCCACCAGGCCCGCCAGCGGTGCCAGGGCGATGACCCAGAACACCTTGGTGGACAGCGCGGCGGCCAGCACCGGGAACAGGAACAGCGACGCGGTGGAACTGCCACGCATCAGCGTCTGGTTGAAGCCCACGCCCACGCCGCGCAGCGACGTCGGGTAGCTCAGCGACGCATAGGTCATGGTATGCGCGCCCGGGCCAAAGCCCTGGCCCAGCAGGAACAGCGCCAGGAACGAGATGGCAATGACCACTTGCACGCCACCGGCGGGCTTGCCCACCAGCGCCAGGCCCAGCAGCGCGGCCAACTGGAACGCGTAGCCGGTGACGGTCAACTTCCAGGCGCCGGTCTTGGGCACCAGGTGCACACCAATCAGGCCGCCGACGAAGGCGAACAGCAGGTTCAGCGCCAGCGACACCAGGATGGTGGTCAGCATGGTCTGCGCCAGGAAGCTGGCGATGATCACCGGCAGGCCGAAGGCCACCGCGTTATAGGCAAACGACGATGCGATCGACATGACCGTGGCCAGCACGGTACGACGCGCGTACACGCCCTTGAGCAGCAGGCCGTAGTTGCGCCACGACGCCGGGCGCTTGGGCGGTTCCACCACGGCATCGGGGGCTACCTCGGCATCAATGCCGTACGATTTCCGCAGAATCCTGGCGGCACCCTGGAGGTCGCCCTGGTTGGCGGCCCACACCGGCGATTCGCTCATGTAGCGGCTGCGCACGGCAATGATGATCAACGCCGGCACGGCGCCGAAGCCAAGGATGATGCGCCACAGCAGGCCGCTGTGCGATTCCGGCAGGATCGAGTAGCAGCCCAGCACCAGCAGGTACGAGACGCAGATCGCCGCATACCAGGTGGGGCACCACATCGCCACCCGCGCGGCCTTGTTGCCGTGTCCCTTGAGCTTGGAGAATTCGGCCAGGAAGGCCATGGCCACGGGCAGGTCGATACCGACGCCAAGGCCCATCACGAAGCGGGCGCCGGCCAGCACATACTCGTTCGGTGCCAGTGCGCAGGCGATGGCGGCGATCACGAAGCAGAGCATGTCGGCCATGAACACGCGGTAGCGGCCGATACGGTCGGTGAGATAGCCGCCCAGGAACGCGCCGACAATCGCACCAAACGTGATGGCCGAGGCCACCATGCCGGTGCCGGCCGGTGTCAGGCCGAATTCCTTGGTGACGTCCTTCAGGCCGAAGGCCAGGGCGCCCAGGTCATAGGCGTCCAGGAAAATGCCGCCCAGCGCGATGGCTACCACGATGCGGGCGTTGCTGACGGCGGCGCCGCCATCGTTGACGAGCCGCGCCACATCGGCGGCGGAGCGAATAACGGCCTTGGACGGCGTGGCCGTCTGGGCGGAAGCCTGTGCACCGGTGGGCGACAGGGCAAGATCGACTGACATTTGTATTTGTTCGAGGGCGCTGGAAAATGGAAGGCGAGCGCCTCCCAGCACTCGCCCAGTCAGCGTCGAATCGTACGACAACCGCCTCGCCAGCCCAAATGCATTGTTGTTATATCTTTAAAACTGCACCCGCCGTGCCCATGAGAAACCTTGGCTGAATGTCCCAGTGCCTCGCCGTGTGTTGTACGATGACCATCATGTCAGCACTTGCTTAACCCCATCGAGAACGGAGACACCGAGCATGACAAAGCAGGCAAAGGTCGCATTGGTCACAGGCGCAGCGCGCGGCATCGGCAAGGCGGTGGCCCAGGCCATGCTGGCCGACGGCTATCAGGTAGTGCTGGCGGGCCGCACCGCCGAAACGCTGGAAGCGCTGGCCGAACAGGCCGGGGCGGCGGGGCAGACGGCACTGGCCGTGCAATGCGATGTCAGCAATCCGGCGTCGGTGGATGCGTTGTACGAAAAAGTGCGCCAACGCTTTGGCCGCCTGGATGTGCTGTTCAACAACGCCGGCATCAATGCGCCGGCCATCGGCATCGACGAGCTGTCGTTCGAACAGTGGAAGGCCGTGCTGGATACCAACCTGACCGGCGCATTCCTGTGCGCCCGCGGCGCGTTCGCGCTGATGAAGGCGCAGGACCCGCGCGGCGGCCGGATCATCAACAACGGGTCGATCTCGGCCCATGCGCCGCGCCCGAACACGGTGCCCTACACCGCGACCAAGCATGCCATTACGGGCCTGACCAAGAGCCTGTCGCTCGATGGCCGCGCCTATGACATTGCCTGCGGCCAGATCGATATCGGCAACGCGGGTACCGACATGGCAAACCGCATGGCGCGCGGCGTGCCGCAGGCCAACGGCGAAATCAGGCCGGAACCGCTGATGGACGTGGCGCATATCGCCAGTTCGGTGCTGCACATGGCTAACCTGCCGCTCGACGCCAACGTGCAGTTCATGACCGTGATGGCGACGAAGATGCCGTTCGTCGGGCGCGGCTGACCGGCTATCTGCGAATCACTGTGCCGGCCGTCCCGTGCGGCCGGCCATGAATGCGGCGGCGTCGGCCGCCGTCATGCCGCGCTCGTCGCGTGCCTCCGGATCGGCGCCGTGGCGCTTCAGCAGTTCGACGATCTCCGCACGCTGGAACATCGCCGCCACCATCAGCGCCGTGCGGCCGTCGGGCGATGCACCTTCGACGTCCGCGCCATGCTCCAGCAGGATTTCGATGATTTCCTGATAGCCCTTGTAGGCGGCCCCGGCAATCGGTGTCTGTCCCATCGCATTGCGCGTGTCGGGTGACGCGCCGGCGGTCAGCAACATGCGCAGCGCATCGGCATGGCCATGATAGGCGGCCAGCATCACCAGGCTGTCGCCTTTCTCGTTACGCAGGTTCGGCGGCATGCCGCGTTCGATCAGCGCCGCCAGCGCGGCCACGTCGCCATTGCGCGCCAGGTCGAACACCTGGCCCAGCGCGGCGATCATGCGGGCTTCTTCATCGGCGGTCATGGTGGGGGCTTGGGTTTGATCCATCTGATGCTCTCGTCTTGCAGTGGTAGAGAGGGCGGGACGCGCCCGCCCTCTGCCCCGGGCCTCTCCCGTGGGCGGGAGAGGCAAACGCCCAGGGGGCTTACTTCGCTTCGATCTTCTCGATTGCTGCCGCGACACCGGCGCCGTAGGCCGCGTCGGCCTGCGTGCAGTGCAGGATGTGGCGCTGCTGCACGGGCTTCGATACGCCCTTGATGGCGCGGGCGGTGTTGTCGAACAGCGCCTGCTGCTGGGCCGGCGACATCAGGCGGAACAGGTCGCCTGCCTGCGAGAAGTAGTCGTCGTCGACACGGTGGTTCCAGTGGTCGGCGGCGCCTTCGACCGACAGCGGCGGCTCACGGAAATCCGGTTGCTCAGCCCACTCGCCGCGCGTATTGGGCTCGTAGCCGATGGTGCCGCCCGCGTTGCCGTCGGTGCGGCCACGGCCATCGCGGTGATAGCTGTTGACGTACTTCGCGGCCTTCGGCGAGTTCACCGGAATCAGGTGATGGTTCACGCCCAGGCGATAGCGCTCGGCGTCGCCATACGAGAACAGGCGGCCTTGCAGCATCTTGTCCGGCGAGAAGCCGATACCCGGCACGATCGTCGACGGTGCAAACGCGGCCTGCTCCACCTCGGCGAAATGATTCTCCGGATTGCGGTTCAGTTCCAGCACGCCCACTTCGATCAGCGGGTAGTCCTTCTTCGACCAGACCTTGGTCAGGTCGAACGGGTTGTAGCGATACTTGCCGGCGTCGGCCTCGGGCATGACCTGTACGAACAGCTTCCAGCGCGGGAATTCGCCGCGCTCGATGGCTTCATACAGGTCGCGCTGATGATATTCGCGGTCGCGGCCGGTGACTTCGGCGGCCTCGGCATCGGTCAGATTCTGGATGCCCTGCTGGGTTACGAAGTGGAACTTCACCCAGTGGCGCTGCATGTCCTTGCTGATGAAGCTGTACGTATGGCTGCCGAAGCCGTGCATATGACGCCAGCTGCGCGGAATGCCGCGGTCGCTCATGACGATGGTGACCTGGTGGAAGGCCTCGGGCAGGCTGGTCCAGAAGTCCCAGTTGGTCTCGGCGCTGCGCATGCCGGTGCGCGGGTCGCGCTTCACGGCGTGGTTCAGGTCGGGGAATTTGAGCGGGTCGCGCAGGAAGAAGACCGGCGTGTTGTTGCCCACCAGGTCCCAGTTGCCTTCCTCGGTATAGAACTTCATGGCGAAGCCGCGAATGTCGCGCTCGGCATCGGCAGCGCCGCGTTCGCCGGCCACCGACGAGAAGCGCAGGAAGAGATCGGTCTTCTTGCCGATCTCCGAGAACAGGTTGGCGCGCGTGTACCTGGTGATGTCGTGCGTGACGGTGAACGTGCCATAGGCACCCGAGCCCTTGGCATGCATGCGGCGCTCGGGGATGACTTCGCGGTCGAAGTGGGCGAGCTTTTCCAGGAACCAGACATCCTGGAGCAGGGCCGGGCCGCGCGGGCCGGCAGTCTGGATGTTGTTGTTGTCGACGACGGGCGCGCCGAAAGCGGTCGTGAGCTTTTTCATTGGATTCCTTGATGCAGACGGCAAGGCCTGATGGGCCCCGCCTGGACGATTGTGGGTCTGACTAGGCTGACACCGATGGCGCGATGCACCGGCGGAAGTCGATTGAACTATCGCAGATGGACTGCGACAAGTCATATCGTATTGATCAATGACTGCGATAGGCCATCAGACTTTTAGGTTACTGAATTAAGAGTTTTGCTATGCACTGCATGCTGTCGTCCAAAAGCCGGTCACCCTTTTGACACGAATTTGATATTGCCGAGTCGGATCTTTTCAGTAACTGGACGGCGGAATCCATAGGCTGGAGACATGACCAGACAGCCTGGAGCCTGCCATGACGATGTGGATGGCGTTTCGGATCGGGATTGCGTTGATTGCCCTGTTGGCACTGATCGTGCTGTTCGTGTGCCAGTACCGGCTGTCGTCCCGCGTGTCGTCCCGTGAGTTGCGGCGAGGGCCCGTGCGCAGCGGCCTGCAGGGCGATGGGCGTCAGTCGTCGGACGTGGCGAACTGGAACTGACCCTTGCCCTGGGCCTTGGCCCGGTAAAGGGCGCGGTCGGCCAGGTGCAGGATATCGTCAGCGGTCAGGCCTTCGGGGCGCACGTGTGCAATACCGATGCTGACGCCGAGCCGGGCCTCGTGGCCGGTGGACAGCAGATAGGGTGCGCTCACTTCGCGCAGCAGGTCATGCGCCAGCGCCTGCACGCTCTGCGTGCTTTCATTGCGTAGCACGATCACGAATTCGTCGCCGCCGATGCGATAGACCAGGCCGCGGCCCGGCACCGCGCCGCGCAGGCGCTCGCCCACGCGGATCAGCAGTTCGTCGCCGCTGCCGTGGCCGAACGAGTCGTTGACCGGCTTGAAGCCGTCCAGGTCCATATAGAGCAGCGTCAGGTAGCGGCCGGCGGCCATGCGATGGACGCTGGCCTCGCGGATTTCGGCAAGCAGGCTGGACCGGTTCAGCAGCCCGGTCAGGGAATCGTGGCGGGCCCGATGGGCGTTTTCGCGCTCGGAGCGCATGGTCGCCACCACCATGGCATTCATGCGAAACGACGCGCTGGTCATGCTGATGACATAAACCGGCAGCTGCAGCAGCGTCAGCAGGAAGAGCGGTTCGTGGGCCACCAGTGCGCCCGCGCAGATCTGGCCCAGGCTCAGCAGGATCATCAGCGCCGTCATGCGCGGCGCGCCATAGTTGCGGAAGCACATGCCGCCACACATGGCCGCGGCCGACAGGCACGCCATGGCGCCGCTGAGCCAGTCGCCGCTGACCACGCTCAGGTACGCGCCCAGGCCGACACTGGTGGCCCAGGCCAGCGTCAGGCACATGTGCCAGTCGGTGGGGGTTGAGCGTCCGGCGCGCGAGGCGCGGCGCGCGTGGAACAGCACGATCACGCGCGACAGGCAGATGAGGATCTCAAGCCCAAGCCAGGCCACGAATTCCGGGCGGCGCAGATGGAGCGTGATGACCGTGGCCACCATCAGCGTATTGATAATGCCGCCGAAGAAAATCGAGAGCGTGCCGAACAGGCTGCCTACCAGCGCCTCGCGGATTTCGGCAGGCACGTCCCGGCCGGGCTCCGCGAGCCAGCGCGTGAAACGCCAGCGCGGCGCACTGTAGACCTGGCCCGACAGGAACATTGGGGAATAGCGTTGCGTCATTGCCCATGCATTTTGCCAGAGCCACGTAACGCCGCAGGCACCGGGAAGGGGGGTATTTCCACGGGGGGTGGCGTCAGCGGAACCCGGGATGCACGTTGCGATTGCCAAAGCGGGCCAGGCAATGCCACACCTTCTTGAGGTCCTGCGGGTCATGGCGGCCGCTGCGTACGGCGCCGCCGATCATGGCCGGGTCAGCTGGCCGGGCCCGGCCAGGGCGGCCGCCAGCGTCGCAATGGTGGGGCCGCGATAGTCGATGTGGCGGTGCAGCATGCCGGCATCGGCCGAGAACCCGGCGTGCCATTCCACGGCCCAGGGCAGGGTCCGGGCGGCCCGGTCGTCCAGAACGTCCGCGGCCAACCGTGCGACCACGTTCATGCGGTCGGCCCCGCCGAAATGCCGGGGCAAGTAGACGCTGTCCGGGTAGCAGAAGAGAAGGTCCTGCGCTGAGTCGGACATCGGCAAACGGCCAGTCGGCCAGGCGGTGGAGGGTTGTGCGGGGCGGCGTCCGGCATGTCATCTTCGCACCAGACGGGGACAGGAAAAAGCGGCGCCGGCGCGGCCCACGGGGCCTGGCGCGGCAGGTTTACCGTGCCTTTTCGGACTGCGCTTATATCCTTACAGGGAAAACAACGTGCAGGAGACAATGATGCAAGCGAGGTTTGCGCGGGGCATTGCGCAGACGCCACTGACCGTGGCGGCCCGGGAATATCTGCTGGCGGAGGAGGCCGCCATGCCCGAGGTCGGCGATCTGGTGACCGTCTACAGCCAGGACCTGGAGACCGAGTTCAACATCCGCCTGAACGCCGTGGCGGGACCCGATCTCTGGTATGGCGTGATCTATGCCATCAATCGCGGCGCCGAAATGCTGGTGGTGGCCGAAGGGCTGGAACTGGACGACGTGGTCAGCGTGCGGCGCCAGGAAATTGCTTCGGTCATCCGGGCCGATCATCCGCATTGATTCTCGCGGCGGGTCCGGCGCCAACCCAGGCAGCCGGATCCCGACGTTGCCGGCCGGGTCTGGCCGGGGGTATGCTGCGCATGCACAAGTGCCCGCACGCGTTGCCGGGCATGCCCACTTCCAGCCTGTCACCGCCTTTCAATGTCTTCGTCTTTCACGACTGCAGCATCCTCCCGCCAGTTCATCGCAGGCCCCGCCGGACAACTTGAAGTCCTGATCGATACCCCGGATGCCGCGCCGCGCGGCATTGCCGTGGTGGCTCATCCGCACCCCAGCCAGGGCGGCACCGCCGAGCACAAGATTCCCCAGTTGCTGGCCCGCGTGCTGCAGGCGCATGGCTTCCTGACGCTGCGGCCGAACTACCGGGGGGTGGGGCAAAGCGAGGGCCAGTACGACGATGGCAATGGCGAAACCGACGATGTGCTGGCCGTGATCCGCCAGTTGCGGGCCGAACATCCGGGCCTGCCGCTGGCGCTGGCCGGCTTTTCGTTCGGCGGCTTTATCCAGGCCCGCGCCGCCGCGCAACTGGCGGCGGACGGCGAGTCGGTTGCCCACCTGATCCTGACCGGCATGCCGGCCGGCGCGCTGTCTGAAACGCTGTCCTACGACACGCCCGCCGTGCCGGCCCACTCGCTGGTCGTGCATGGCGAGCGCGACGAGCGCGTGCCGCTGGCCAATATCTTCAACTGGGCGCGGCCGCAGGAACTGCCGGTGGTGGTGCTGCCGGGCGCGGGCCACTTCTTTACCGGCAAGCTGCCGGGGCTGCGCCAGGTCGTCGACGAATACCTGAGCCGGCCGGAAGCCTGACGGCCACGGCCGGCGCTGCCCGGGCGGGCAGGGTCAGAACTGGTAATTGATCGAAATATCGCCAGTCCAGCTGGTGGAACGCGAGGTCACCGGGCTGTTGCGGGCATCGCCAACCAGCGCGGACACGCCCACGTCGGCCGTCGTGAACCAGTGCTTGCTGAAGAACCACATGGCCGAGACACCTCCACCGTAGGACTTGATGCCCGCCCCGGCATGGTGTTGCGGCAGGCCCGACCGCGCCGACTGCTCGGCCGTGACGCCGTACCAGCGGCTCATGTAGGCCGAATCGGCAAAGGTCATGGTGGGGCCCGCGAACCAGAAGAAGTTGTCGTTGCTGCCCGGCAGCGGCATGTAGGCGCCGATGTCACCGATCACGCCGTTGGCGCCGCCGAACTGACGGCGCACGTTGGCGCGGATCACCAGCGGAAATTCCTTGGAAATCACGTACTCGGCGAACAGCTTCGTCTCCGCCGCCATGCCGATATTGCCGAGCCCGCCCAGATGGTCGTGGTCGTGCTTCTCGCGGCGGCCGAAATCGTAGGTCAGCGCGATGCCGGCACGCAGGTCACTGGTATGGATGATGTTCCAGCCCAGGCCTTCGCCCGTGGACAGGAAGGCCAGGTCGCGGTAGCGGATGTCGATGACCGGGCCGGCCAGCACGTAATAGTTGGTGGTGCCCTCGTAGTACGGCCGGATGCTGGCTGCGGCGCCCACGCGCACTTCCCATTTCTCGGGCTCGCCCTCGAACATTTTCTCCAGCGGAACCCCTACCGAGTACTGCCATTCGGCCAGCGGCGCCGGGGTCTGGGCGTGGGCTCGCGGCATGCAAAGCAGGGCCAGGACGGCCAGCAGTGCCAACGCCAGCCAGCGGCTCAGGGGGGCGCGGGCTGCCATCGAGGGGATTTGGGGGAAAGGGACGCGCCACGACGGCTCGCTATCCGGGATGGTCGACACTTGATTCTCCGGTCTTCTTGTTACCCCGTTGCCGGGGCGGAATCGACATCTAACGGGACAACAGGCCATCTGGATGACGGCAACTTATCTTTTCACCGGAGACTGCCGCCGGTAACTTCCCGCTATCCCACAACCGTGTAGGAAGGACGCCGATTTCGGCGTCAGCCGATGGTGCCTGCCATGCAGCAGGGGGAACGCGCGCCTAGTCCTTGGCATCGAGTTCGTCGCCGCGCCAGTCGCGCCGCATGATCAGGAACGTAAACGAGGTCGACCATCCGATCAGGATCAGGCCCACCAGCGGCTGCACCGAAGCCAGCAGCCGCAGGGGCCCAATCGGGACGATATCGCCAATGCTCTGCGTGGTGAACGTTTCCAGCGAGAAATAGATATAGGCGATAGCACCATGTTCGCGCATGCCGGTCAATTTGCCGATGTTCAGCACGTCGGTGCCGAGCCAGTAGCCGGCGCTGAACACCATGGCCTCGATGCAATGCGTGATGATGATCAGGACGATCACCGCGCCGATATTGAGCTTGCCGCTGAGCCGTTTCGGATGGAATTCCGAGATCAGGCGCAGCGCCTCGTAGTGAATGCCGACGCTTAGCACGGTCAGGGTGCCGGTAAGCGTGACGGCAAGCAGGAATCGGAGTGGCGTGTCATCCATCGCAGGCATCGGGCGCTAGGAGAAGGCCAGACTATACGGCGGCTCGCCCGGTGTAAATGTATCGGGGGCGGACGCGGGGCCGAGGCGCTGGTGCGGGGCTGTGGAATGCGCGTATCGACCCATCCCACGTGGAAAACGCGCTGCTGAACCTGGCGATCAATGCGCGCGACGCCATGAACGGCCATGGCCGGCTGACGGTAGTAGCCGGCAATGCATCGATCGTGACATGTGGGGGGCTGCGTGTCAGGCGTGGATCTGGCGATCGACGCCTGCCCGCGCTGCGGGTGATCTTCGTGAGCGGCTGCGAAGTGTCGCTGACGCCTGCGCAGCGTGCCGCGTTGCCGAACGCGGTCATGCTGCGCAAGCCTTATGCGTTGATGGACGACATCAACGTGCTGCAGGTCCGCCCGGCGGGCGGGTAATACAACCTGTGGCGGCTCAGAGGGCCGAGGCGACGAGTGCCGCCGCGGCTCCGCTGGCGGCACTCAGTGCCAGCCATCCGCCCAGGATCAGGGCGCTGTTGCGGAAAGACATGATGGGCTCCGTGGAGAGAGTGCCGGAGCCCATCGGGGCTCCGGTTACTGCTGGTGGACCGCCTGCATCGGGCGGGGATCAGGCGTTGGCGCCGTCGGTGTAGATGTCGCGGGCGCGGGCACCGTCATAGAACGGGTTGCGCGGCTGGTTCACGCTGCGGGCGCCGTCGTAGTACGGGTCGACCTTGCGGGCCGGGCTGGCCGACACGCCGACATGGTCCAGACCTGCCACGATGCGGGCGCCGTCGGTGTACGGATCGGCCTTGCCAACCTTGGCGCCGTCGGTGAACGGGTCAGCCTTGCCAACGCGGGCGCCTTCGGTGAACGGGTCGAACTTGCCCTGGCGCGCACCGTCGGTGAACGCGCTGCGCTGATCCTGCACGCGGAAGGTGTAACCGTAGACTTCGCCGGCCTTCTGCACGGCGGGGGCGGCTTGAACGGCGCCGGTCACAAAAGCGGCTGCGAGGGCGGCGGCGGTAACGATGGTCTTGGCATTCATGGTGGCTCTCCTTGCTGGGGCCGGGCGATCACATTGTTGGTTCGCGGGGCCAGAAAACTGTTGCGATGTCGGCGATTTCTTTTTGCTACTATCTACTGGTAGGTAGATTCGGACTGCTAAAAAAAGAACCGTCTCCGGTACTGGTTCACTGCCTTGTGTTGCCTGGAAGGTGCCTTGCTGTCTGCTTCTTGCTGCTTGGCGTCGTCCATGGCTTGAATATTATCTACTACTAGATAGACAAGCAAGGGGTTTTTGCAAAGCACAATCGTAAAAGTTCCAAATGTGCAGCGTCAGGCGATGCGAGGAGTGCCGGGGGGATGCTGCAAGTCGTTGAATCACAAGCGAAAAGAGCGATGGCTATCGCTCTTCTTCGATCGATTAGAGGATTTCCTCTATTTTTGCCGCGATGCTCCATCGCGCAGCGCAACGAGCCCCAGAAGCAGGATGCGCGTGTGTTCCTGCAACACATCCTGCACCCGGCGGGTCTCCCCTTCGCCGTAGCCGTCCCATTCCAGGGCCCGGAGCACGTGGCGCCGCATGACCTTGAAGGCCGCAATCTGGCTGTCGATGGCTACCGTGCGGATACGCGTGGTTTCGTCGGACGCGGGTTTGCCGGTCAGGCGGCCGATCAGCGCCGAGGTCAGCGCGAACAGGCGCCGGTTGATCCCCGCGTCGATGCGCTCGAAGGCCGTGGGCGGGCCCAGGCCGGCTCGCTCGCGCGCCATGAACTGGCGCCAGTGGTCGGTTTCGGGGCACTCATACAGGAAGTTGGCAAACCGTGACTGCAACGCCAGGTAGGCGTCGATCAGTTCCGTATCCGCCGCATCGGTCCGGGCCAGCAGGTCTTCTGCCCCGGCCACCACGTCCTGCACCATGGCCCAGGCGCGCTCGACGAAGTAGTCGATGCAGGCCAGGTACACGCCTTCCTTGTTGTCGAAGTAGTACTGCAGCGCCGGGGCGTTCACGCTGGCTTCGCGGGCAATGTCCCGCGTGGATGCGCCGTCGAAGCCATGTGTGGCAAACAGGCGCATCGCTGCTTCAATAATCCGTGCCCGGGTTTCTTCCCCGCGCTGGTAGCCGCCTTCGGCCGCTGGCCTGTGTCGCGCCATGTCGACGTGCCTCCCCGAAATGAACAAGCTGAAATATATCAGTTGACAGATTTATTCCAAGTGGAATAATTGCGCAGCATTCCCGACTCTCGCCGCCCCGCCTCCTCATGTCAGCCCCTCATTCCAATGCGCCGGCCATGCCGGCCGATGTTGCATCGCAGCATATCCCTTCCTCGCGCGCCAGCCGTCGCCGCACCGTGCTGATCGGCATTGGCGCCGCGCTGGTGCTGATCGCCCTGGTCATCGGCGTGCGCTGGTGGGTCTATGGCCGATTCATTGAAACTACCGACGACGCCTACATCCAGGCCGATAGCGTGACCGTGGCGCCCAAGGTCAGCGGCTACGTGGCCGAGGTCTACGTGCGCGACAACCAGCAGGTGGCGGCGGGGCAGGAACTGGTGCGACTGGACAACCGCCAGTACCAGGCGGCCTTCGACGAGGCGCAGGCCAACGTGGCGTCGCGCCAGGCCGACGTGGCGCGCGCCGATGCCGACCTGCAGCAGCAGAAGGCCCGCATTGCCCAGGCCGCCGCCGAGGTGGATGGCGCCCGCGCCAACGCGCGCTACGCGGCGTCGCAGGTGGAGCGCTATGCGCCGCTGGTCAGGACCGGCGCCGAGACCGAGGAGCGCACTGCCGAACTACGTAACGCGCAGACCCGTGCGTCGACCACGCTTGCCGCCAATGAGGCGGCCCTCAAGGTGGAACAGAGCCAGACCGTGACGCTGCAGACGCGCCTGCAACAGGCGCGCGCCCAACTGGACGTGGCCGAGGCCAGCGCGCGCAAGTCCAAGCTGGATCTGGAAGACACCATCGTGCGTGCTACCACCGCCGGACGCGTGGCCGACAAGGGCGTGCGCGTCGGTCAGTTTGCCCAGCCCGGCACGCGGCTGCTGACCGTGGTGCCGGTGCAGGACCTGTACCTGACCGCCAACTTCAAGGAAACGCAGGTCGGCCGCATGCGGACAGGCCAGCCCGTGACGCTGCATGTCGATGCGTTGTCTGGCGACGCGCTGCATGGCGTGATCGACAGCCTGTCGCCGGGCACCGGCTCGCAGTTCGCGCTGCTGCCGGCGCAGAACGCCACCGGCAACTTCACCAAGATCGTCCAGCGCGTGCCGGTGCGGATTCACGTGGATGTGCCGAACGCGGCGCGGCCCGTGCTGGTGCCGGGCCTGTCGGTGGTGGTCGATGTCGATACGCGCGAGCTGAATCCGGCCCACAACTCTGCCAATGCGCCGGCCAAAACCCCGGCCAACGTCCAGGCGCCCGCCCGCGGAGCCAGCCATGGCTGAGGCCGCGGCCGCGAGCCAGGTGCCCCAGTCTCCCGCCGCGCAGCAACCGAACGCCTCGGCAGCCGACTGGATCGCCGTGGCCGCCGGTTCGCTCGGCGCGCTGCTGGCCACGCTGGACATCTCGATTACCAACTCGGCGTTGCCGCAGATCCAGGGACAGATCGGCGCAGCCGGCACCGAGGGCACCTGGGTGTCCACCGGCTACCTGATGGCCGAGATCGTGATCATCCCGCTCACGGCATGGCTGACGCGCGTCTTTGGCCTGCGCCGCTTCCTGATGTGGAACGCGTTGCTGTTCACGGCGTTCTCGATGGTCTGCGGCATGTCGCATAGCCTGCCGCAGATGGTCATCGGCCGTATCGGGCAGGGCCTGGCCGGGGGCGCGATGATCCCGACCGCGCAGACCATCGTGCGCACCCGGCTGCCGCGCCACCAGATGCCCATCGGCATGTCGATGTTCGGGCTGATCGTGCTGCTCGGGCCGTTGCTGGGCCCGGTGGTGGGCGGCTGGCTGGCCGAGAACATCAACTGGCGCTGGTGCTTCTTCCTGAACGTGCCGATCACGGCCGTGCTGGTGCCGCTGTTGTACTTTGGCCTGAAGGCCGAGCGCGCCGACGTGGAGGCATTCTTCAAGGCCGACTGGCTGGGCATCGTCGGCCTGACCATCGGGCTGAGTTCGCTGACCGTGGTGCTTGAGGAAGGCCAGCGCGAGCAGTGGTTCGAGTCGCAGTCCATCGTCTACCTGTCGGTGCTGTCGGCTATCGGGCTATCGATGATGCTGATCAGCCAGTTCACGGCAAGGCAGCCCATCGTGCGGCTGCGGCTGCTGCTGAACAAGAACTACGCCAGCGTGATCCTGATCGTGACCACGGTGGGTGCCGGCCTGTACGGCGTGTCGTACCTGCTGCCCCAGTTCCTGTCGCTGATTGCCGGCTACAACGCCGAGCAGGCGGGCGGCATCATGCTGCTGTCGGGGCTGCCGGCGTTCCTGCTGATGCCGGTGCTGCCGCGCATACTGGGCAAGTTCGACAGCCGCTGGCTCGTGATCAGCGGCCTGGTGTGCTTCTTTGCGAGCTGCATGCTCGATATCGGCCTGACGGTAGACAGCGTGGGCCATGATTTCACCTTCTCGCAAATCCTGCGCGGGTTTGGGCAGATCCTGGCAATGATGCCGCTGAACCAGGCGTCGATGGCGGCCGTGGCTACGCACGAAGCCGGTGACGCCGCCGGGCTCTACAACATGGCGCGCAACCTGGGTGGCTCGATCGGCCTGGCGCTGCTTGGCACGCTGATCGATCGCCGCAACGCCTATCACGACTCGGTGATCCGCGAATCGGTCACGGCCAACAGCAGTATCGGCCAGGACCATATGACGTCCAGCATCGCCGGGTTCGTGGCCCAGGGCGGCGACTTCGCCCACGCGCAACTGCAGGCCGTGGCCCAGCTCAGCGGCGAGATCGCGCGCCAGGCCGCCGTAATGACGTTCTCCGAAACCTTCTTTGCCCTTGGCATTGCGCTGCTGTGCTGCGTGCCGCTGGCCCTGCTGCTCAAGCCGCCCCGTCCGGGCGCGCCTGTTTCCACCGGTCATTGATCATGTCTGTCTTTTCACATGCCAGGCGGCCACGCCTGCTGGCCCTGACGGCCGCCTCGCTTGCCGCCGGATGGCTCGCTGCCGGATGCACGGTGGGCCCCGACTACCGCAGTGCGCCCGCAGTGGCTGCCAACGCAATCGATGCCGGCCGCTTTCCGCACGCGCCGGCCGAGGCCGAGCCCGTTGCGCCGCGTGCCGCGGACTGGTGGCACGCGCTGGGCGATGCCCAGCTCGACACGCTGATCGAGACCGCGCTCAAGGACAGCCCCGATATCGACGTGGCGCGCGCCCGCGTGCGCCAGGCCCGTGCCGGGCTGGATAGCAACAAGGCCAACCTGTTGCCGAAGGTGGGCTTCGATGCGGCGATGCTGCGCACCCGCTCGCCGGACCTGTCGGCGCTGTCCGGCGGTGGATCGTCGGGTGGCGGGCGCGGGCCGCTGTCGCTGTATATCGCCAGCTTCGATGCAAGTTGGGAAATCGACCTGTTCGGCGGTACGCGCCGGTCGATCGAGGCGGCCTCGGCCGAAGCCGATGCGGCATCGGCACAACTGGCGGACGCGCATGTGCAGCTGGCCGCCGAGGTGGCGCAGGCCTATATCACGCTGCGCGAGCAGCAGGCGAGCCTGGCGCACCTGCAGGATTCCGAGAAGCTCGAAGCCGACATGCTCGACCTGACGCAGCAACGGCGCGCACGCGGCGTGGCGTCGCAGCTCGAAGTGGAGCGCCTGCTGACGCAGCTCGACAACACGCGCGCGCAGATGTCGCCGGTGCAGGCCAGCATCGCCGAACAGTTCGACCAGCTGGCGGTGTTGACTGGCCGTGCCCCCGGCACGCTCGACGCCGAACTGTCGGCGGCGCGTCCGCTGCCCAATGTGCCCGAGACCGTGGCAGTGGGCGATCCGGCTGCGCTGCTGAAGGCACGCCCCGATATCCGCGCGGCAGAACGCCGGCTGGCATCGAGCACGGCCCAGATCGGCGTGCGCAAGGCCGACTGGTTCCCGAAGCTGTCGCTGCTGGGGTCGCTGGGATTCAGTGCCATGGACCCCGGCCACCTGGCGCGCAAGGACAACGGCACCTGGCTGACGTTGCCGCGCCTGCAATGGAACATCCTCGATTTCGGCCGCGTGGCCGCCGGGGTGGACAGTACCGAGGGCGGGCGCGACGAGGCCGATGCCAACTATCGCAGCACGGTGCTGAAGGCGCTGCGCGATGCGGACGTGGCCCTGTCGCGTTATGGCCATCAGCGTGAACACGTGGTGGTGCTGCGCCGCGTGGAGGCATCGTCCGAACGGGCGTCGACGCTGCAGCAACAGCGCTATCGCGCCGGCACGGCCAGCATGCTCGAATGGCTCGACGTGGAGCGCACGCGCGTGGTGGCGCAGCAGAATCGCATCTCTGGCGATGCGGATCTGCTCAAGGACTATGTGTCGCTGCAGAAGTCGCTGGGACTGGGATGGCAGACGGCGGCGGCCGCGCAGGGTGCTCCGGACACCGCTGCTGCGCCCGCCGCGCCGGTAGCCCCTGCCACCCCGGCTTCCTGACCGGCGTTCCTGCCTGGCGCTACTGCCCTATTGGGCCACCTTCACCAGCGGCGGCTGCCTCCAGCTGCCGTTGGCCGCTTCCGGCCCGGTCACCAGGAAGTGGCCGCCGCCATTGCCGGTCTCGCGCGTACCCAGGTAGCCGAAAATCTGCGTGTAAAGGTCCAGCAGTTGCACCGAGTAGTACCGGTCCGGCTCCAAGGCAGGCAGGGTCAGCACCACCGGCTCGGCGCGCAGGTCCAGCCAGGCGAACGAGTAGGGCGTGTCGGCGTTGGGCGTGATGATCGCCGTGTCCTTCGGCGAGAACGTGCCGGCGCTGTGGCCCATCTGGTTGAACGGCGCCTTGAAGTTCGGATCGTTACGGTCTACCGCCTGGGCGTACAGGGTCTTGTACGACTCGACCACCGGATAGCCGTAGATCCAGGCTTCGCGCGCCAGGGCCCGTGCCTGCTCGGGCGCGGCCGTCACGGCTCCGCCTGTTGCCGCATTTGCTGCGCCGCACGGCAGCGTCATGACGGCGGCGCCTGCGCCTGCCATCAGCCAGCGGCGGCTGGTCTTCCACATCATTGTCGTTCCTCCTTGCTCTTGTTCCGTCGGTCTGGGCCGTGCTGCCGGGCTGTACCGGCGCGGCGGGCCGATTCTGCCCCGGCTGCGCCATTCGGTTTTTGCTTTCGCACACAAGGTGCGGATGCAGCAATTGCAAGAGAAACGCCGACAGCGGAACCGGACGAATCCGACTTTTGGACAAAGAGCCAGCACCGCACACTGTCAAGTGGATAGAATCGCCGTGGGCATTCCTACCTGCGGCGCCGATTGCAACAATGTGTTACGGCGGTGGAGGTCGGGGATGCAGAACAACAGACAAATCGCCCATGCACTTCAACGCCAACGACAGCATCCTGGTCAACATCATTACCAGCGTGGTGGTGATCCTGGCCGGCACGCTGGTGGTCAAGCTGATCAACCGCTTCTTCTCGGCGCGGCTGCAGGCCGACAACCGGGGCAGCTATCGCGCCTGGACGGTGGCGTCGCGCAACCTGGTGGCAGCGGTGGTGTTCCTGCTGCTGCTGGGCATCTGGGTGTCCGAACTGAAGAGCGTGGCGATTTCGCTGGCGGCGTTCGCGGCGGCCCTGCTGCTGGTCGGCAAGGAACTGGTGATGTGCTTCCTGGGTGCGTTCATGCGCATGATCACGCGCCCGTTCCAGCTGGGCGACCTGGTGGAGATCGGCCCCTTCGGCGGCGAAGTCATCGACATGGACGTGATGTCCACTACGCTGGTGGAAGTGGCCGCCGCGCGCCAGTACACGGGCTTTACGGTGCAGGTGCCCAACAGCATGCTGCTGACCACGGCAGTGCGCAACCATTCGCAGGCCGGTGCCTATACGTTGGACATGGTGCGTATTCCACTGGCCGTGGGCGACGACCCCGAAACCGTGGAGGCGCTGCTGGTGCAGGTGGCGCGACGTGCTTGCGAAGGATTCATGGAGGAAGCGGGGCGCACGCTGCGGCGCTATGGCGACATGCGCTTCGTGGACCTGTCGCAGTTCGAGCCACGCGTGATATTCGAACCGTTCGACGTGACACGCTTCGATGCCGTGGTGCGCTTTCCGGTGCCGGTCAGCGCTCGGCTGGCGGTGGCGCAGCAGATCGTGCGCGGCTATTACCGCGAGCGGGCGCAGGGCCGGCCGGTGGCATCCGGGGCCGCATCCGGGGTGGAATCCGCGACGGAGCCCGGAACGCCCGGCACACCGGGCATGCCTTCGGTGCAGCCGTAGCACCGGGCGGGGCAGGCACGGCATCCGCAGCGTCCGGCACCCCGGTATCGGCAGGACCATCGAGGAGAGGACCATGGCGCAGGCGCTGATTCGATGGCAAGGCCCCGGCACGGTGCCCGCCGGAGCGCCGGAGCGCGGATGGCGGCACGCGCGGTCGCTGGCGTGGCTGGTCGCCCTGTCGGTCTGGATGGCCCTGGTTGGCGGATGCGCGAGCCTGCCTGCCAATGCCGGACGCACTCCCAGCTACGCCGCCACCGATACCGGCAGTACGCTGCTGGCGCGGTCGTTGGCGCCCCGGCTGGCGCAGAATCCCGGGCAGTCGATCTTCTACCCGCTGGGCGCGGGGCCCGATGCGCTGACGGCACGCATGGCGCTGGCGCGGGCCGCGCAGAAGACGCTGGACCTGCAGTACTACATCTATGACGTCGATACCACCGGCAGCGCGCTGCTGGGCGAGGTGATCGACGCCGCCGATCGCGGCGTGCGCGTGCGCATCCTGCTGGACGACATCCATACCGGCAAGCAGGACAAGGTCTGGGCGGCGATCGACTCGCATCCGAACATCGAGGTGCGCATCTTCAACCCGTTTGCCAACCGCAACGCCCGCTGGGTGGAACTGCTGTTCGATTTCGGCCGCCTTAACCGCCGCATGCACAACAAGCAGATGACGGTGGACAACCTGGTGTCGATCATGGGCGGTCGAAATATCGGCGACGCGTATTTCGCGGCCAAGCCCGACATGGCGTTCAGCGACCTGGACGTGATGGTGGCCGGGCCCGCGGTGCCGGCCGCCAGCAAGGTGTTCGACGAGTACTGGAACAGCCAGAGCGCCTACCCCGTTGCCACCCTGACCCCGGAAGGCAAGGAGGCTCCTGACGAGTTGCGCGCGTTCCGCAAGCAGATCGAGGCCAAGGGGGACATGGCGCGCGCCAGCCCGTTCGTGCAGGAACTGCTGGATTCCGGCCTGGCGCGCGGCATCGAGTCGGGCCACCTGCCCGGCTACATGGGCGCGGCGCGGGTCATTGCCGACAAGGCCGACAAGATCGAGGAATCGTCGGATGACCCGTCGACCCACGCCATCCCGCAACTGCGCGCGCTGCTGGAAAAGGCCCGGACGGAACTGGTGCTGGTGTCGCCGTACTTCGTGCCCAACAAGAAGGGCGAGGCCTGGCTGGCCGCGATGGTCAAGCGCGGCGTCAAGGTGCGCGTGCTGACCAATTCGTTCGCCGCCACCGACGTTGCAGCGGTGCATGCCGGCTACGCACCCACGCGCAAGCGGCTGCTGGAGGCCGGGGTGGAACTCTACGAGCTGAAACCCACGGCCGATGCCGAACTGGTGCGCAGCCGCGCGCCCAGGTCGCGCATGTTCGCGTCGAGCCGCGCAAGCCTGCATGCCAAGGCCTATGTGGTGGACCGCCAGGCGCTGTTCATCGGATCGATGAACCTGGACCCGCGTTCGATCAAGCTCAATACCGAGATGGGCGTGGTGCTGGACATCCCGGCGCTGGCCAGGCTGCTGGTGGAGGACATGGACCGCCGGCTGCTCGATATCGCCTACCGGGTGGGCCTGAAGACCAGCGACAGCGGTGCGGAATCGCTGACATGGACCACGCGCGACAACGGCAAGGAAACGACCTACGAGCACGAGCCCGGCATGAGCGCGTGGCAGCACATGGGGATCGACATCCTGCAGGTCCTGCCCGTGGAGGACCAGCTCTAGGTCGGCCAGGCCCTGTGCGCGGTCCTGGCCTGGCTAGGGTTGCGCGATGCCGGCGCCGCCCGGCTGCAGCAATTGCAGCAGGTATTCCTGCAGGCGCGACAGCTCCACCGCGATGCCGCCCGGAAACCCCTGGCGGTTGCCGCGCTTGTCGATCAGTAGTTCGGCGACGAAGGCGGACACGGAGGCGGCATTGCCCAGCGCGGCCAGATGGTTGCCGATGCGCGGATAGGCGTAGAACAGTTCCAGCGGCCGGGCTTCGCGCGGCAACTGGGCCAGCCACCTGAGCGATGCCGGCGTGAGCGACAGGTTGACAGGGTCCGGCGCCTGGCGCAGTTCGCTCCAGTCGACCTGCGCCGATGCGGGCGGGTCGCCGTCCAGTACCTTCTTGGCTTCTTCGACCGTGACGAATTCGAACGACAGGGGATCCATGGTGGTGACTCGATGTAGGCAGGGCGCGCGGCCGTCTGCCCGTTGGGGTCAGAATTCGCGCTGCCGCCCATGTTAACGGATCGGTGAGGCGATTCCTTAGCGGCAATGTATCGGCGCGAGCAGGCGCACAGGGTGGGGCGCGAAACTCATGGCTGGCCGCGCGAACGATCATGGCAGGAAAACGCCCGTTTGCCACACTGCAGGCATGAACTGGAGCCTGCCATGACCTGGGATCTGCTGATCGAATCGGACTGCGTGCCCGTGAAGCTGCGAGCGGGCGCACATGTGACCTGCCGCGCCGGCCAGTTGTGGATCACCGTCGAGCACCGGCGTGCGCGGCCATCGGCGGATATCGTCCTGTCGGCCGGCCAGCAGTGCCGCGTGGAAGAAGACGGCGTCTATTTCCTGAGCGCGCTGCGCGCGCTGGGCGCGGTGCAATGCCACATCACGCCGGCCGCCCGGCAACATCTGGTGCTGCGCCCGGCCTGACGCGCGCCGCTTCGTCGGCAATCCAGGCGGCCACGTGGCGCACATCCTCGCGCGGGCTTTCGGTGGCGTGGATCAGCCAGAACGCGTTGGGGCTGGGCATGAGCGCACCGGCCGTGGTGACCACGTTCAACTGGCCGCCTTCGATCAGCGACTGGATCAGTTCCAGGCGCCCGAGCGCCACGCCTTGCCCCGCCAGTGCCGCGTGAATCACCTGGTCATACTGGTTGAAGCGCAGGATGCCGCGCCGGCTGGCCTGCCGGTAGCCCTGCGCACCGAGCCAGTTGCGCCAGTGCAGCCAGGGGCGCGGATCGTCGAATTCGAGCAATGGCAGCTCGGCCAGCGCTTCGGCAGAGGTGACGCGGGTGGCGCCCAGCGCCGGGTTGGCAACGGGCGCGATGGTTTCGTCGAACAAGCGCATGGCATGCGGCGGCGCGGCCGATGCCGGGCAATAGCGGATGGCGAGGTCGATGCCATCGGCACGCAGGTCGCTGATCTGGTTGCTGGCGGACAGCCGCACGTCGAGTTCTGGATACCGGCGCTGCAGGCTGCCCAGCCGGGGCAGCAGCCAGAGGCCGGCCACGCCGATGCTGGCCGTGACCGTGACGGGCTGGCGCCCATCGCGCTTGCGCAGTTCGGCAGCCACATCCTGCAGTTGCTGCACTGCGCCGTCCGCGCTGCGGAACAGCCGTTCGCCCTCGGGCGTGAAGGCCACGCCGCGATGCTGACGCACGAACAGGCGTACCTGGAGCTGGTCTTCCAGTGCGCGGATCTGCCGGCTGACGGCCGACTGGGTCAGGCACAGGTCGTCGGCCGCCTGGGTGATGCTCATGCGCCGGCCCACGGCCACGAAGCCCTTGAGCAGATCGAGCGGAAACAGGCGGACGAGCGGGACGGACATGGCAAAGCCTCAGGATGGCTGGCGTGCCCCATTACAGCACGGATTCCCGGTCCACTGCCATGCATGAACGGAATGGCAAAGCGCCTGAAATCTCGTTTGAGCCGATGCCGGGATTGGCTTGAAATAAAGCCATTTCGAAACCGTCATCACTGGAGTTCGCCATGTCACCTCGTCAGCCTTCGCATGATGCCAGCGCATTGCAGCGTACCGGGTCGCTGCCCTGGTGGCGCGATGGCGTCTTCCTGCTGCTGGCGGCCGGGCTCGTGATGGGCCTGGCGCTGGGCGTGCGCCACGTGCAGGGCCTGTTCATGCTGCCGGTGATCGCCGAACGGGGCTGGACGCGCGAGACGTTCGGGTTCGCGATGGCCGTGCAGAACCTGGTATGGGGCATCTCCCAGCCCGTGACCGGCATGGTGGCCGATCGTTTCGGCTCCTGGAAGGTGATGCTGGGTGGGCTGGCGCTGTATGCGGCCGGGCTCTGGGGCATGGCGCTGGCGCCCTCGTCGATGGCGTTCGTGCTGGCGGCCGGCATCTGTATCGGCATTGCGCAGTCCGGCACGACATTCGGCGTGGTCTATGGCGCGCTGAGCCGCATGGTGCCGCCTGAACAGCGCAGCCGCACGCTGGGCATTGCCGGGGCGCTCGGTGGCATCGGGCAGTTCCTGATGGTGCCATCGGCGCAGGCGCTGCTGTCGGTGGCGGGCTGGCAACTGGCGTTGATCGTCTTTGCCGTGGCGGCACTGGTGCTGTTGCCGTTCGCGCTGCCGTTCCAGGATCGACCCGCGGGTGGCGATGCCGCGGGCAACCAGCCGTCGATGCAGGCCGCCATCCGCGAGGCCTTCGGCCATTCGGGGTTCTGGCTGCTCAATCTCGGCTTCCTGGCCTGCGGCTTCCAGCTTGCGTTCATCGCCAACCATCTGCCCGCCTACCTGCGCGACCAGGGCATGCAGCCGGCCAGCGCAATGATCGCGCTGGCCATCATCGCGCTGGCCAATATCGCGGGAACCTATGCGTTTGGCTGGCTGGGCGGCCGGCATGTGAAGAAGTACCTGCTGGCCGGCATCTACCTGACGCGGACTTCGGCCATGGCGCTGTTCCTGCTGTTGCCGCTCAGCCCGGTCACGCTGTACGGGTTTGCGGCCGTGATGGGCTTTCTGTGGCTGGGCACGGTGCCGCTGACCAGCGGCATCGTCTCGCAGGTGTTTGGCGTACGCTACATCACCACGCTGTTCGGCTTCGTGTTCTTTGGTCACCAGCTGGGATCGTTCCTGGGCGTCTGGCTGGGCGGCCTGGTGTTCGAACTGACCCATTCCTATGATCTGGTGTGGATGGGTGCGATGGCGCTGGGCGTGATCGCCGCGGCATTGCACTGGCCCATCGACGATCGCGAGATCGTGCGTACGCCATGGCAGGGGATGCGGCCTTGAGTGCCCGCATGGAATAAAGGGCCGGCCTGGCGTGTTTACGCATCAGGCAGGCTGCGTGCCTGGCGCGGGAGGTGGAGTATGCTTGGCACGCAAGTCCTGTCATTCCAGATATCCGGAGGCCGCCATGCCGTTTCGATTTTCCGTTTGGACAGGCGCCGTCGCGGCGGCCCTTGTGTTGAGTGCATGCGCATCGTTGCAGCCGGTGGAAACCGGGCAAAAGCTGATCGGCAGCCCGCAGGCGGCCGTGCAGCAGGCGTTTGGCGCGCCCACCGATACGTTCCAGATGACCAATGGCGCGCAGCGCTGGATTTATTCGAAGCAACCCTACGGCTACGAAATCTATGCGGCCGACTTCGACGCCGGCGGCAAGCTGACCGATTTCCGCCAGATGCTGACCGAGAACGAGATCTACACCGCGCGGCCCGGCCAATGGACCAAGCAGGACGTACTGGAACGCTGGGGCCGGCCCAAGGAGCCGATCCAGTACTACGCGCTGATGAAGCGCGAGGCCTGGTCGTACCGGATGTACCTGCCCGGCTACGTGCCGGCGCACTTCAGCGCGTACTTCGACGATAACGGCGTACTCGACCGGACGATGATCATCCAGGATTCGCGCGGCGGCGAGCGCAGCCGCAAGTAGGCAGGCGCCTGCACCCCTGCGATCCCCGGCGGGGCCGTCCCGGCCCCGGCTGCCGGGCTGCGCCCCTTGAGTGGCGCCATTGCAACAATCCCATTTCGCGGACTCAACAAATCCCCGGACGAACGGCTCGCGCATAGTATAAACACGAATTATTCGTATTACGGTTTGCGTTTCTCGTGCATTGTGTGCGACGCAGGCCGCATATTCGAGCCAGCACACCTCCAATAACAATCCCGGGAATTTCGATGTCCTTGCACCGTCCGTCCAACGGCCGCGCCAGCCTGCGCTCGCGCGTTTATGTCCGTTCGCCGCTTCCAGCCACTGTCCTGTCACCCGTCGCCGTTGCCGTGCTGGGCCTGACGCTGTCGATGACGATGCCCGCGCGGGCACAGGTCCCGCCCACGCAGGCCGATACCGGCTCCACTGCCACGCTGCCGACGGCCACCGTGGTGGCAGACCGGTCGGGCGAGGCGGTCAAGGTCGAGCGCGTGAGCAGCGGTGCGCTGGGCGACCGCAAGGCCGTGGATACGCCGTTCTCGGTCAACGCCGTGTCCAGCGACGAAATCCAGCAGCGCATGGCGCAGACGGCCAACGACGTGTTCAGGTACGACCCGGCCGTACAGGTGCTGGGCGACAACGCGCGCACCGAGAACTCGTACTTCTCCGTGCGTGGCATTCGGGTGGACATGCTCAACGGCACCAAGGTGGACGGCCAGAACTTCGTCACCTGGGATGCCGACATCCCGCTGGAGCCGTTCGAACAGGTAGAACTGCTCAAGGGCCTGTCGGGTTTCATGTACGGCTTCGGGTCGCCTGGCGGCATCATCAACTATGTGACCAAGCGGCCCACCGACACGCCGCTGCGCGAGGTGACCATCGGTTACCAGGCCAACAACGTCTGGAGCGAGAAGGTCGATGTCGGCGGCCGCTTCGGCACCGACGACCGCTTCGGCTACCGCATCAACGCCGTGAACGAGGACGGCAACACCAGCGAGCAGGGCGTGCACGTGCGGCGCCAGACGTTCTCGCTGGCAACCGACTTCCGCATCACGCCGGACCTGACGTGGAACGCCGACATCATGTACTGGAAGCGCAAGTCGCAGGGCACGATCTTCGGGCTGTCGTTCGGCACGGACACCATTCCGGCCGCCAGTAGCGTGGCGCGCAACCTGGCGCAGCCGTGGTCATCGCACGAAACCGACACGCTGACCGTGGGCACCGGCGTGGACTACCGCATCAACAGCGACTGGAAGACCAGCTTCAAGTACCGCTTCGCGCGCCAGAACCGCCTGAATGCCGACAGCTTCCTGTTTGTCACGGACGATGCTGGCAACTACTCGGATACCAACTACCGCTGGAAGACGGCCTACTACTACCAGGCGTACGACGCGATGGTGCAGGGCAAGTTCGATACCGGCGGCCTCAAGCACGAGATCGTCGCGGGCCTGGGCTACCTGTCGCAGGTGCGCGAGCTGGACAACGGCCTGGGCGGCAACGGCATCTTCATGGGGATGAACAACCTGTACAACCCCGTCGCCCTCGACGAGCAGGCCGGCGTGGGCAAGGACTACATCCCGTATCGCGACTACAAGATCCAGCAGAAGTCCGTCTACCTGAGCGACACCGTGCAGATCACGCCGCGCCTGTCGGTGCTGGCCGGCCTGCGCTACAACATGTTCTCGCAGGACAACTACAGCCCCGAAGCGGTCCGCACGTCGCGCTACAGCGCCAACCCGATCACGCCGACGGCGGCGGTGATGTTCAAGACGGACGATTTCTCGACCGTCTACGTGAGCTATGTGGAATCGCTGGAGCCGGGCGGCTCGGCCGGCCCCACCACGGTGAATTCCGGCGAGACCTTCGGCCCGCTCAAGAGCCGCCAGTACGAGGTGGGCTTCAAGACAGACCGCGACAAGTGGGGGGCCAACGTGGCGCTGTTCCGCGTGGACAAGGGCTACGAATACACCAACACGTCGAACTATTTCGTGCAGAACGGCAAGCAGCAGTTCACCGGCCTGGATACCAGCGGCTGGTGGCGCGTGGCGCGCGATGTGCGCCTGATGGGTGGCGTGCTGTGGCTGCACACCAAGACCACGGACGTCGATGATCCGCTGGTCAACGGCAACCGGGTGTTCGCCACGCCGAACTACATCGTGACGGGCCGTGTCGAGTACGACACCCCGTTCGTGCCCGGCCTGACGCTGTGGACCGGCGCCAAGGTGACCGGCTCGATGTACGTGAACTCGGCCAACACGCAGCAGATTCCGTCGTACACCACGGCCGATATCGGCGCGCGCTACACGACGCGCATGGCCGGCAAGCAGGTGACCGTGCGCGCGGTGCTGAACAACGTGTTCGACCGCCGCTACTGGACCACCACCTACGACGGCTTCGTGCTGCCGGCGGCCACGCGTACGTTCCTGATGAACGCATCGCTGCAGTTCTGAAGGCCTGAAGCGCCGGCAGTGCAGGCCCTCTCCCGCACGGGAGAGGGCTGGCCGGCCGGAGGCCTGTCTTTCTAGCCCCGCCGCACCGCCGTGACCTTGCCGCCCATTACGTCGATGGTGCGCCGCTGCGGGTTGTAGTCCATCGTGCCCGGCATGTGCTGGCCTTCGCGATTGCCGAAGCGCCACGCGCAGCCGTCGAGCAATTTCGCTGCTTCGGCCTCGGTCTTGCCGATCAGCGCGTTGTCGCCGAGCTTGTCGGCCTGGCAGCCTTCGGGCGTGCCGCGCCCGCCCTGCGGGCCGGGGTTGGGCACGCCTGTGGCCGGTGGCTGCGGCGCCTGCGGCTGCGCGGCGCAGCCCGCCATCATCGTGGCCATCGCCACGGCGCCCGCGAGGGCCATCCCTTTCCAGTTCGATGCAGTCATGCAGAGGCTCCTTGGCACGTGTCAGCGAGCCCCGATTCTAGCGGACGCTCGCCACGTTCACGGCGACTTGCGCGCCGGTCGCGCGGTGGGTCGCGCGCGCCCGCGCGGTGCCGGGGCCGCGAACATCGACATGTCGCGCTGGATGCAGCCCAGCAGCGTGTCGGCAGCCATGCCCAGCGGGCGTCCCGCCTTGACCAGCAGCCGCGCCTTGGCCGCCTCGAACAGCGGATGGGCAATCGGCAGCGTCACCAGGTCGCCCGAAGCCAGTTCGCGATAGGCGGCAAATGCGCCGATCAGCGTGATGCCGTGATGGCGCTTGACGAAGTGCCGCAGCACGGCCAGCGAGTTGGTGGTGAGCGTGGGCCGGATCTGGATGTTCTCGGCATAGGCCAGCATCTGCACGATCTGCCCGAGGCCGAACGCCGGCGGCATCATCGCCAGCGGATAGTCGGCCAGTTCGCGTACGTCCACCCGCGTGCCGCGCACGGCCAGCGGATGCCCGGCATGCACCAGCAGCACCACGGGCTGGGACGACGTTGCCACCCAGCGCACATCGGCATGTGACGGCGGGTTATAGGCCAGGCCGATATGCGCGCGGCTTTCGGCCACCTCCTGCAGCACGTTGTTCACGGGCAGGGTGTCCACCGTGACGTCGAGCCGCGGGTACTGGGCGCAGAAGTCGGTCAGCACCTCGTCCATCAGGCCGTCGACATAGCCCTCGCTGGTGGCAATGCGGATCTGGCCGTGCTGCAACCCACGCAGGGCCTGCAGGCGGTCTTCGAACAGCTCCTGTTGCGCACGGCAGCCCTGCCAGTACTCCAGCAGATGTAGCGCCACCTCGGTGGGCTGCACGCCGCGCGCGTGGCGGTCGAACAGCGGCGCGCCCACCTCGTCCTCCAGCAGGCGGATCTGGCGCGTGATGACAGATGGCGACGTATTGATGCTGTCGGCTGCGCCCCGGATCGATCCGTGCGTCAGCACCTCGTGGAAATAGCGCAGCCTGCGCTGGTTCAGTTCTCGCATGTCGAAAGCCAAGCTGTTGCCGATTGGGCAACGATAGCCGACTAAAGTTGCTCTTGCTCTGTTTTTTCATCTGACCGACGATCCTCCGACAACAAGAAAACAGCGACAGCACAACGTTCATCGCATCCACGAGGACGCCCACAGGAGAGAGATCGAATGTCCACCACACTGCCCCCACGCACCATGCCGGCGCACGACAGCGCCGCGCAACAGGCGCTGTACCGCAAGCTGAACTGGCGCCTGCTGCCGTTCCTGCTGCTCTGCTATACGTTTGCCTACCTGGACCGCGTCAACATCGGCTTTGCCAAGCTGCAGATGCAGAGCGACCTGGGCTTTTCCGACGCTGTCTACGGCCTGGGTGCCGGCATCTTCTTCTTCGGCTATGTGCTGTTCGAGATCCCGAGCAACCTGCTGCTGCCCCGTATCGGCGCACGCAAGACCATCAGCCGCATCCTGGTGCTGTGGGGCCTGACGTCGGCCGGCATGATGTTCGTGCGCGACGAAACCACGTTCTACGTGATGCGATTCCTGCTCGGCGTGTTCGAGGCGGGCTTCGCGCCGGGCATGATCTTCTACCTGACGTACTGGTACGGCCAGCAGCGCATGGCACGCGTGATGGCCGTGGTGATGCTGGCCGGGCCCATCGGCGGCATCTTTGGCTCGCCGCTGTCGACGTGGCTGATGACCGGCCTGTCGGGCACGCACGGCCTGGAAGGCTGGCAGTGGATGTTCCTGGTGGAAGGCCTGCCGTGCGTGTTGCTGGGCGTGCTGGCGCTGCGCGTGCTGGCCGACCGCCCGGCCGATGCCAGGTGGCTGACCGATGCCGAAAAGCGCATGATTGCCGCAGAACTGCACACGCCCGGCGCAGGCCACCATTCGTTCGGCCAGGTGGCGCGCGATCCGCGCGTGTACCTGCTGGCCTTCGCCTACTTCACGATGATCTGCGGCATCTATGCCGTCAGCTTCTGGCTGCCGTCTATCCTCAAGGCGGATGGCGTGACCGACACCATGCAGATCGGCCTGTACTCGATGATCCCGTATATCGCCGCCGCGATCGCCATGGTCGTGATCGGCCGGCGCTCCGACCGTCGCGGCGAGCGGCGCCTGCACAGCGCGGTGCCAGCCTTCATCGGCGCGGTGGCGCTGGCGGTGGCCACGCTGTCCAGCGGCAACCTGCCGGTGTCGCTGTTGTGCATGACGATTGCCACGGCAATGATGTGGACGGCCTACACGGTGTTCTGGGCCATTCCGTCGCAATACCTGAAGGGCGACGCCGCAGCGGGCGGCATCGCGCTGATCAACACGATCGGCCTGATCGGCGGCTTCCTGAGCCCGACCATCATCGGCTGGGTGCGCACGGCCACGGGCAGCATGCAGGCAGGCCTGCTGGTGATGGTGGCGCTGCTGGTGGCAGGCGCGGTGACGCTGGTGGTCAATCGCATGCCCGCGCCGCATGGCGGCCCGGCCACGGTCTGAAGACAACATGAACATGGAGAGCCCCTTGGCACCCCGAATCCTGATCGCCGGTTTCCAGCACGAAACCAATACGTTTGCGCCGTCCAGGGCCACCTATGCCAGCTTCGAGCGCGGCGAGGGCTTTCCGGCCATGGCGCGCGGCAACGACGTGCTGGCGCTGCGCGATGTGAATATCCCCGTAGGCGGGTTTATCCAGGCCGCGCAGCGCAACGGCTGGGCCCTGAGCCCGGTGATCTGGGCTGGCGCCAGCCCTTCGGCGCACGTGACCGAGGATGCGTTCGAACGCATCGCCGGCGAAATCGTCGCGGCGGCACGCGCGGGCGGCTTCGATGCCATCTACCTGGACCTGCATGGCGCCATGGTGGCCGAGCATGCCGACGATGGCGAAGGCGAACTGCTGGCACGCCTGCGCGAGGTGATCGGCCCCGACGTGCCGCTGGTGGCGTCGCTGGACCTGCACGCCAATGTCACGCAGCGCATGCTCGATGCCGCCGATGCGCTGGTGGCCTATCGCACCTATCCGCACGTCGACATGGCCGAAACCGGCGTGCGCGCGGCGGAACTGCTGCAGCCGCTGCTGGCCGGCCCGCGCCGCTGGCGTGCGGCCGCGCGCCGTCTGCCGTTCCTGATTCCGATCAACGGCATGTGCACGATGCTGGAGCCCGCACGTGGCCTGTACGCGGCGCTGGCAGAACTGGAGTCCGGCGGAGTGGTGTCGCTGTCGTTCGCGCCGGGTTTTCCGGCCGCCGACTTTCCCGAATGCGGGCCGGTCATCTGGGGCTATGGCGACGATGAGACCGCTGCCGAAGCCGCCGTACAGGCGCTCTACGACCGGATGCTGGCCGAGGAATCCGCCTGGGAGGTGCCGTTCCTGTCGCCTGACGACGCGGTGCGCGAAGCCATGCGGATGGCCGCGGACGCCACGCGCCCGGTGGTCATCGCCGATACCCAGGACAACCCCGGCGCTGGCGGCGACTCGAACACGATGGGCATGCTGCGCGCGTTGCTGCGCAACGGCGCGCAGGGCGCGGCCATCGGCCTGATCTGGGATCCGGCCGTGGCGGCTGCCGCGCATCGTGCCGGCGTGGGCGCGGTGATCGACGTGGCGTTGGGCGGCGTGTCGGGCGTTCCCGGCGACGAGCCGTTGCAGGAGCGCTTCGAGGTGCTCGGGCTGTCTGACGGCGTGTGCCGCTTTGGCGGGCCGATGATGCACGGCATGCTGGCCGATGTCGGGCCGGTGGCGCTGTTGGGTATTGGCGGCGTGCAGGTGGTGGTGAGCGGCGGCAAGGCGCAGATGCTCGATCGCAACCTCTACCGCGTGGGCGGGGTCGAGCCCGAGGCGATGAAGATCCTGGTGAACAAGAGCTCGGTACATTTCCGCGCGGATTTCCAGGGCATCGCGCATGCGGTGCTGGTCGCCAAGGCGCCGGGGCCGATGACGGCCGACCCTGCCGATCTGCCCTGGACCCGCCTGGCGCCCGGCATCCGCCTGAAGCCGATGGGCCAGCCATTCCGACCCTGATCCGACCCTGGTCCGCGCCCGGGGCCTGGCGATCCAGGCCCGGCGCTCAGAGCTTCTGCAGCGCGGCCAGCCGGAAGATCTTCGTCCACAGGTTGGCGGCGTCCCGGTTGGTCACCGGGATCACCCACTCGCCCTGGCGGCTGTGGCGCAGGGCAACAACGACATACCAGCGGCCCTGGCGCGCCTCGGGCCGGGCGCCGTCGATGTCGGCAAAGATCAGCACCTGGCGCTGGCCGTTCATCTCCAGCACGCCGTTCTTGCGCTCGGCATCGACCTTGAGCGATCCCCATTCGCCGTGCAGGGCCAGGATGCGCTCGCCCTTGATGCGCCGGCCATGGATGGCCCGGTAGCGGCGCAGCCACGCCACGCCCAGCGCCGTCAGCACCGCCAGTACAAGGATGACGGCGGCGGCGCCGGCCAGCATGCCGGACGCGGCGGTCACCACCTGGTAGAGCCGGACCAGGCCGTAGACAAAGGCGGCGATGAGTGCAATGCCGAGAAGGATGAAAGGCACGTCCTTGTTCCTGAAAGGTGGCGATCGGGGGTGGACCAGGGCGGGGGTGTTGCGGCGGCACGCCGGTACGCCAGTGTCGGACCCCGGGGGCCTATAATGGTTCGCCCCGCACCGCCGGACGGGGCTCGCCATCCGGTTCGGCCCACCTTCCATGCCATCGTATCCTCTCGTCCTCTGCCTGACCATTGCCGTGGTGTGCAGTGTGGGCATGGCCGTCGCGGCATGGCCGCGCCGCGATGATCCCACCGTCCGCGCCTTCCTGGTACTGGCGGCGGGCGTGACGATCTGGAGCGGCGGCCGGTTGCTGGAAATCAGCGAGACGGAGCTGTCAGGCCGCATCTTCTGGGCCAAGCTCCAGTATGCGGGCATCGTGGCCGTGCCGATCGGCTGGCTGGTGGCGATGGTTCACCTGAGCCGGCCGCGCTTTGTCGTGCCGTGGTCGATGCTCTGGGTGCCGGTGTTCTTTGCCTTGCTGACGCTGGCGCTGGTGTTCACCAACGAGCGCCATCACCTGATCTGGACCTCCATCGAACTGATGCCGCCGGGTGTCTCGCCGGGCGCGGTGTTTCGTCATGGCGTTGGCTATACCGCCGTGGCGGCCTGGACCTACGCGATGCTGGGGCTCAGCATGTATTTCCTGGCGACCGCCGAGGTGCCGAACGCGGCGCTGTCGGTGCGCGGCCGCAACGTGCTGATGGCCGGACTGTTGCTGCCGCTGGTCACGCACATCGCCTACCTGTACCGCTGGACCGGCCCGCTGGGCGGCGACCTGACGCCGGCCACGTTTTCCCTGATGACCCTGCTGGTGTGGTTCTGCGCGCTGCGCACGCACCTGGACGATACCGGCCACTACGCGCGGCTGCGCGTGTTCGACGCGATCCGCGAAGGCTGCGTGATCCTGGGCGCCGACGGACGCATCGTCGAGTTCAATCCCGCTGCCGCGCGGCTGGTGTCCGACCTGCGCCGCGGCCAGATACCGCCCCCCGCGTGGCACCACGCGCTGAGCGATCCCGACGAGGCGGCGCCTTTCATTCCAGACGGGCTGGGATACGAACTGACGGTGGAGCCCGTGTGCCGGATGGACGGCAAGCAGATCGGCCTGCTGGTGTTCATGCGCGACATCAGCCGCTACCAGTCGCGCGAGCAGGCGCTGGCGACGCAGCTTGGCGAAACGGCAGAGCAACTCTCGCGCGTGCAGGCCGACCTCGATATCGACGCGCTGACCGGCATCCCGAACCGGCGCTACTTCCAGCGCGAATCGCTGGCCGCCGTGGCGCGGGCCCACGAGCGCGGCAAGGAAATCGGCCTGCTGATCCTGGACGTCGACCTGTTCAAGCAATACAACGACCTGTACGGCCACCCGTGCGGCGACGATTGCCTGCGGCAGGTGGCCGCGGCGCTGACCGGCGTGCTGCACGGCGCGCAGTTCTGTGCCCGACTGGGCGGCGAGGAATTCGCGGTGGTGCTGCCCGATTCGTCGACCGACGAAACGCGTGCCACCGCCCGCAGCATGGTGGCGGCGGTGCGGGAACTGGGCATCCCGCACAACGGCACCCCCGTGCAGCCATACGTGACGATCAGCGTGGGCGCGGTGTGCGCGGTCCCCGAGGCGGCACGGCTGGAGCCGCTGCTGCATCGCGCCGACAGCGCCATGTATCGCGCCAAGCGGGCAGGGCGCAACCGCTATGTGCTGGACGGCAGCCTGTACCTTGGGGTGCAGAACAGCTGATTTTTACGATGACGTGAAAAAGGGCTTGCAAATTGCCAGAGCTTATGTAGAATTCGCGTCTCGCTTCAACGCAGCAATGCAGCGAAACGAAGCCCAGATGGCGGAATTGGTAGACGCACTAGGTTCAGGTCCTAGCGGTGGCAACACTGTGGAGGTTCGAGTCCTCTTCTGGGCACCAATTCAAAGACCCCGCTCAATGAGCGGGGTCTTTTCATTTGTGCGCCCAGAAAGGGAAGTCCGTGGGGACTCCCGTGGGGACTCGAAAAGACTGCGCCTGCAAGCGCAATCCGGGGTCGCGCATGGGTGACCGAGTCGCTTCTGGGCACAAATTCGAAAGCCCCGCTCGAACGAGCGGGGCTTTTTCATTTCCGGAATCAGAACGTCCCCCAGACCGACGCCGCCCGGGATCCTGCCCCTGGTGGTCTCCCCTCTCCCGCATGGCGGGAGAGGGGCGGGGGAGAGGGCGGGCGTATCAGGCTGCTACGCCGCCCACGCCCTGGCCCACCGCAACGCGCCCGTCTTGTGTCGCCGCGTGCCGCACCACATCCCCCACCATCTCCGCCGTCACGGCCGACAGCGTCCAGCCCAGGTGCCCGTGCCCGGTGTTGTAGAACACGTTGGCGGCATGGCCCCGGCCGACGCGCGGCATCATGTTCGGCATCATCGGGCGCAGGCCTGCCCAGGGCACCACGCTGCGCGTGCTGACGCCGGGGAAGCACGCATGCACCCAGTCGACCAGCGGACGGATGCGGTCGGCGCGGATGTCGCGGTTGATGCCGTTGAACTCGGCCGTGCCGGCTACGCGGAAGCGGTCGGCGCCCAGCCGGCTGGTCACGAGTTTGGTCTCGTCGTCGAGCAGGCTCACCGTCGGCGCGCTGGCCTGGCTTTCGGCGTCGTTCAGGTTCACCGTGATCGAGTAGCCCTTGACCGGATAGATGTTGACGCGATCGCCAAGCTGCTGCGCGAACGCCCGGCTTGCCACGCCCGCGCACACCACCACGCCGTCGAACTCGCGCGATGCGGGCAGGTTGTCTTCGGCCGACACCACCGTCGCGCGCCGGCCCGTGGTGGCAATCGAGCGTACGTCCTGGTTGTACAGCGTCTGCACGCCCAGGCGGCGGATCGCGGCGGCCAGGCCGCCGGTGAACTTGTGGATGTCGCCCGTGGCGTCGCTTTCGGTGTAGTAGCCGCCATAGAAGTTGCCGGCCAGCGTGGGCTCGATGTCGCGCATTTCCGCCGGCGTCACCGCGTGGCGCTCCAGACCGCCTTCGGCAAGCAGCTTCGAGACCCGCCCGGCATGCTCGAAGCCCGCCTTGTTGCGATAAATATGCAGGATGCCGCGCCGCTTCAGGTCGAAGTCGATGCCTTCCGCGTCGGCCCAGGCAAACAGGTGCTGGCGTGCGGCGATTGCCAGCCGCGCGGTCTCCACCGTGTTGGCGCGGTAATGCGGGATCGAGGCCATGAATTCCGCGAACCAGCTCAGCTTGTGCCAGGTGGGGCGCGGATTCACCAGCAGCGGCGCATCGGCGCGCAGCATCCATTTGATGCCCTTGGCCAGCGTGGACCAGTGCGTCCAGACTTCGGCATTCGACGCGGACAGCTGGCCGCCGTTGGCGAACGACGTTTCCATGGCCGCATAGCGATGGCGCTCGAACAGCGTGACGGAGAGTCCGCGTTTTGCCAGCGCGTACGCGGTCGTGACGCCGGTAATCCCGCCGCCGATCACTGCAATGGATTTCATGTGGAAGGTCTTCCAGGACGTCATGGGGTGGCAGTCCACGGCGCACCATGCGCTTCTCGCGGACGCCCCCTCTGTCCTTGACCTGAGAGATTCGCGAGCAGGGCTCGCTTGCTCCTTCGGTACCGCCGGCCGACGTACAGGCCGGGGGTTCTTCAGAGTTCAATGGCGATACCGGTCCTTTTGCCTGAGAGTTTCCGGGGCGGTTGCTCCTTCGGCGCCGCGCTGCCTGGCGGCAGCAACGGGCTCTCCCGATATCGCGGGATACAACGGTGGCAACTATGCCACAGAATTTAAAGATTCGGCTATTGGGTTTTTCCGGGTCAGCACGCGGGGACCAGGAAGCGCTGCGCCAGCCGTACCCACGCCGCGGCGCCCAGCGGCAGCACCTGGTCGTTGAAGTCGTAGCCGGGGTTGTGGACCATGCAGCCACCGAATTCGCCTTCGCCGTTGCCCAGGATCAGGTAGCAGCCGGGCACCGCATCGAGCATCCAGGCGAAGTCCTCGCTGCCGTTCAGGCCCTTGGGCGCCTGCGTGACCACCTGCTCGGTGCCCACCAGTTCCTGGCAGACCTCGGCGGCCAGGGCAGTGGGACCGGCCGCGTTGACCATCGGTGGCGTCAGCTGGCGGTAGTCGATCTGCGCCGTCACACCGTGGGCCTGCGCGGTCAGGCTGACGATCTCGTAGATGCGTGCTTCCACCAGTGCGCGCGTCTCGGGCCGTGCCGCGCGCACATTGAGGCCGATCTTGACCTCCTCCGGAATCACGTTGTGCGTGGCGCCGGCGTGGATGAAGCCGACCGACACCACCGCCGTGTCGTCGGGCGCCACGTTGCGCGCCACCACTGTTTGCAGGGCGGTGATGATGGCCGCCGACGCGGCAATGGGATCCTTCGAACGATGGGGCATCGCGCCGTGGCCGCCCACACCGCGAATCGTCACGTCGGCCACATCGGACGACAGGCTCACGGGGCCCTCCAGTACACGGAACGATCCGGCGGGCACGCCGGGCATGTTGTGCAGCGCGAACACTGCATCGCATGGAAAGCGCTCGAACAGGCCATCGTTGATCATCGCGCGCGCGCCGCACAGGTTTTCTTCGTCGGGCTGGAAGATCAGGTTCAGCGTGCCGTCGAAGCTGCGCGAATCGGCAAGCGCCTTGGCGGCGGCCAGCAGGATGGCGGTGTGCCCGTCGTGCCCGCACGCATGCATGCGGCCCGGGGTCTTGCTGGCGTAGGGCAGGCCGGTGGCCTCGACGATCGGCAGGGCGTCCATGTCGGCCCGGATGCCCAGGCGGCGCGTGCCGTTGCCCACCTTCAGCTGGCCCACCACGCCGCTCTTGCCGATGCCGGTATGCACCGTGTAGCCCCAGCTTTCCAGCAGCGTGGCGACGAGCCGGCTGGTGGCGCCCACCTCGAAGCCCAGTTCGGGCTGCGCGTGGATCTGGCGGCGAATGTTGACGAAGGTCTCGGTGTCGATGGCAGGCAGCAGGTGCGGCAGCAGCTGAAACGGGGTCAGGGTCGGTTCGCGGGTCATGGAGAGGTCTCGGAAAGTGGGGCTCGCGGGAAATCGATGGTGGATCAGTGTTCGCGTTTCTCGGCAATGCGCAGCACGGCAACCAGGGCCAGCACGCCGCACGCCATCATGTAGAAGGCCGGGGCCATCGGATTGCCGGTCTTCGCCAGCAGCCAGGTGACGATGAATTGCGACGAGCCGCCGAACACCGTCACGCCCACGCTGTAGATCACGGCCAGGCCCGTGGCACGCACGCCGGCCGGCAGCATCTCCAGCAGCATCAGGAACAGCGGCGTGGTGCCCAGGTTGATGCTGGCGGTCAGCAGCGCGGACAGGCCCAGCACCAGCGGCACGCTCGGGTAGTGGTTCATCAGCCAGAACGCGGGATAGACGGCAATCAGGCTGAACAGCAGCGACCCCGCCACCAGCGGCTTGCGGCGTTCCAGACGGTCCGCCAGCGTGCCTGCGGCCAGCGACACCACCAGCAGCGTGACACCCGTGACGCAGCCCGACAGGAACGACAGCGACGCCGGCATATGCAGCACGCGGATCATGTACGTCGGCATGAAGAACACCACCAGGTACATCGTGGCAGTACCGGCGGTGCCGGCCAGGATGCCCAGCACCACCTTGCTGGCGTGATGGCGGAACAATTCGCCAACGGGGCTCGGTGCGTGCGCGTCGGCCTCATGCGTTTCATCGAGATTGGCGCGGATATAGAGACCCACCGGTGCGATCAGCAGGCCCATCAGGAAAGGTACGCGCCAGCCCCAGTTTTCCAGCGCGGCAGTGGGCAGCAAGGCGTAGAGCGCGGCGCCCGTGGCGGCGCCGGCCAGCGCGGAAATGCCCTGGCTCCCGATCTGCCAGCTTACGCGCCAGCCGCGGCCCCGCACGTCGCCGCCTTCCATCAGCATCGCGGTGGACGCGCCAATTTCGCCACCAAGCGAGAAACCCTGCAGCAAGCGGCCCGCCAGGATGGTCAGCGATCCGAACACGCCGGCCGTGGCGTAGGTGGGGGCCAGCGCGATGCACAGCGTGCCCAGCACCATCAGGCCGATGGTCAGCGTCATGGCGGCCTTGCGGCCATGACGGTCGGCATAGTTGCCGATCAGCACGCCGCCCAGTGGGCGCATGACAAAGCCGATGCCGAACGTGGCGACGGCCAGCAGCAGCGAACCGTAGGGGCTGTCGGACGGAAAGAACAGCTTGCCGATCAGCAGCGAGAAGAAGCTGTAGACCGTGAAGTCGAACATCTCCAGCGCATTGCCGATGGAGCATGCGGCGATCAGGCGGAACTGGCTTTGCTTCGCCTTGGCCGGGGTGGCGGGGGCAGCGACGGTGGCAGCGGAGAGCGGCGCGCCGGCGGGCAGGGTTGCGTCGTTCATGTGAGGGGCTCCACGAACTGGGTTACGGGAATCGTGGAGCCTGGGGTGGCATCCATCGCGCAAGTCGTACGTCCTTGGCGATGCAGTATTCCGGCAAACACGCCGCCCCAAAAATCATTTATTGTCATCGTGATAACCAAATGGCATCACGGACATCATCACTCGCCGCGCACCATCAGGACTAGTACCTACGCGGCGCATTCAGAAGTGCCATGCACGGCAATTGCGCACGCGCGCACCAAGGCAAGGCATCGGCAACCGGACGATGGGGAGAAACCCTGATGAAGCTGCAACAACTGCGCGTGCTGCTGGCGGTGGCCCAGCACGGCAGCATCCACGAGGCTGCGCGCAGCCTGCATACGTCGCAGCCGGCGCTGTCCAAGGCCATTGCCGAGCTTGAGCGCGAACTGGGCGTCACGCTGATGTCGCGCTCGGTGCGCGGAGTGAGCCTGACGGCCTACGGCCTGGCGCTGGTGCGGCGTGCCACGGTGGTCGAGCAGGAACTGCGGCATGCGCTGGAAGATATCGAATCGATCCGCGGCCATGCCGAGGCGCAGCTTCACATCGGCTTTACCGCCGTGGCGTCCAGCGCCGCGCTGCCCGATGCAATGGCCGCCTACCGCCAGCGCTATCCGAATGTGACGCTGCGCGCGCAGGAGCTGCGCCCGCAACAGATCCTGGAAGGGTTACGTGAAGGACGGCTCGATCTTGGCCTGATCTCGACCAACAGCGGCCCCGGTGGTGGCGGCATGCAATGGGAGCCGCTGTTTTCCGTCGGCATGGGCCTGGCAGTGCGGGCGGGGCATCCGCTGCGCCGGGCACGACGCCTGCGCGCGTTGCTCGATGCCGACTGGCTGACGCTCGATCCGCTGGACGATCCGGGCAGCCCGCTGGCCAGCCTGATGCGCCTGCACCGCCTGGACATGCCCAAGCGCATCGTGCAGAGCGCATCGAACCTGCTGGGGTTGCAGCTGGCGACGAAGACCGACCTGATCAGCGTGTGGTCGAACTACGTGTTCGATGGCACGGGGCCGCTGAAGCTCGATCCCGAGGCGCTGGTGCGATTGCCGATTGCCGACGAGCTGCCGGACTTCCAGCTGTTCCTGGTCTATCGTTCCGAGGACCTGATGACACACGCCTGCGCGCAATTCACGCGCGAGGTGCGGCATGCGGCGAAGCCGCGCCGCTCGCGTTGAGGCGCGCGGGCGCGGCGGCACGAATTACTTCTTCAGCAGCTTCAGCAGTTCATGCGCACCGGCCTCGGATGACGCGGGGTTCTGCCCTGTGACCAGCAGTCCGTCGACCACGGCATAGCTGCCCCAGTCATCGGTTCGCGAGAACTGGCCGCCGTTCGCCTTGAGCACGTCTTCCACCAGGTACGGCACCACATTGGTCAGCTGTACGGCCTCTTCCTCGGTATTGGTGAAGCCCGTGACCTTGCGGCCCTTGACCAGCGGTTCGCCATCGGCGCGCTTCACGTGGCGCAGCACGCCGGGCGCATGGCACACCAGCGCCATGGGTTTGCCGGCGCGGTCGAACGCTTCGAGCAGCGCGATCGACCGCTTGTCTTCGGTCAGGTCCCACAGCGGGCCGTGGCCGCCCGGATAGAAGACAGCATCGAAGTCGTCGGCCTTGACCTGGTCCAGCGTCAGCGTGGCGGCCAGGTGCTTCTGGGCGGCAGGGTCGCTCTGGAACCGGCGCGTGGCGTCGGTCTTGAAGTCGGGTTCGTCACTCTTGGGATCGAGCGGCGGCTGGCCGCCCCTGGGTGTCGCCAGCGTGACATCGACGCCCGCATCCTTGAACACGTAGTAGGGCGCGGCGAATTCCTCGAGCCAGAAGCCGGTCTTCTTGCCCGTATTGCCAAGCTTGTCATGCGAGGTGAGCACCATCAGGATCTTCATTGTCGTTCTCCGGGTTGGTTGGCACCGCTGCCACGCACGCGCAACGGCGTTGGCAACCATCGTAGCCAGCGCGTGGCAATTCCGAAAGCTCGACAATCCCGATTTTCAGGAAGGCTGGTCGGTGTCGCGGCGCTTGCGCCCGGTAAGCATTGCGGCGATCAGGTTTTCGCCACCCTTGATGCTCATCGCAATCGCCGCGGCCACATGCAGCGCCACCAGGACAAGCAGCGTATTCGACAGCCAGCGATGAATGTCGATGGGCCAGTCCTCGCCCCAGAACGGATCGAGCCGCGACATCCAGCCGGTGACGGCCAGCGCCAGGATCAGCGCCCACATCGCCAGCATCATCACCGCGCCCAGCGGGGTATGGCTGATAAAGCGCGGCGCACGGCCGCGCATCAGTGCGCGGCCATAGGCCAGCACACCGGCGGGGGGTGGCAGCCAGGCCCGAAAGCGCGCGTGCTCGGTACCGAAAAATCCCCAGACAATGCGGAACAGCACCAGCCCGGCGGCCACATAGCCCACTACGCGATGCACCTGGTCGCCCGAATCGTCGATCAGGTCATAGCAGACGATGGCCGCCACGCTCCAGTGCGTGAAGCGGACGGCCAGGTCCCAGACGCGAATCGTGTCGCGCGGATACACGCGATCCGCCGGGGTTGCCATGCTTACTTCCCGATTTCGGATTTGACGATGTCCAGCGTCTTGGTATCGAAGTAGATCTCGGCCTTCTTGCCGTCCTTCGTGGTGCCGTAGATTTCGTAGCAGTTGCCGTCGACCTTGAACTTCTTGATGTTGTAGCCCTGGGCCTCGATCTTGGCCTTGGCGTCGGCCTCGGGCATCCATTCGGACTTGGGATGCTTCTCGCAATTGGCACCTGCGAATGCGGCGGTGGAGAACAGGCCGATAAAGGTTGCGGCAACGATCTTGTGCATGGATCCACTCCTCGGACAAAAAAGCCCATCAGGGCGACGTGTGTGAATCGTAGAGTCTAATGAGATCGATTCTCAATGTAGGTTTTCCCGATCTGCACCGTGGCTGCAATCGCACAGTCCATGCAAATGTCACGTTGATGTCACGTTCTCGTAATATCCCTACTTCGAACGTGGACTCCACGATTGTTCGTGTTGTGGGACAATCGCGGCCGATCGGGTAAGGGTTTTCCCGATGCCAAGCTTCGAAAGGTTGCGCATGAAAACGATTGACTGGAAGGACTGGGAGATCTTCTGCCGTGTGGTGGAAGGCGGCGGCTTTACACAGGGGGCCGAACTGGCCGAAGTCCCGAAGTCATCGGCCAGCGCCGCGGTGGCAAGGCTGGAAGGCCAGTTGGGCGTGCGGCTTTTCGAGCGCACCACCCGCCGCGTGCGCGTCACCCAGCGCGGTCAGCAGCTCTACGATCGCGTGTCGCCATTGTTTGGCGCGCTGCGCGAGATCAGTGCCGAGGCGGCTTCGGTCAGCGCCGAAGTCAGCGGCACGATCCGAATCGCCACGCCGTACGAAGTGGGCTCGCAGCACCTGTCGCCGACGGTGAACCGGCTGCTCAAGCAGCATCCGTCGCTGCGTGTGCAGCTGGACATGAACTGGGACCAGCCCGACCTGATCCGCCACGGCTACGACCTGGCGTTCGTGATGACGGATACGAGCCTGCACGACAGCTCGTTTGCCAGCAAGCGTGTGGTGCTGATCGAGCGTGCGTTCTATGCGGCGCCCTCGCTGATCCGCGAGCGCGGCCTGCCACGCGCGCCCCAAGACCTGCAGGGCTGGCCCACCGTCGGCAATCTCGACGACTCGCACTGGGAATTCCTGCGCGACGGCGTGGAGACGCTCTCGCTCGACGTGGAGCCGCGCATCTGCACGCACAACGCCGAGGTGCGGCTGAAGGCGGCGGTCGATGGCCTGGGCGTTACGCGCCTGTCGCCGCGGTTCGTACACGAACAACTGGTGCAGGGGCAACTGGTGCGGGTGCTGCCCGGCTATTCGTCGTCACCGCTCAAGGTCTATGTGCTGATGCCCGCGCGCAAGCTGATGCCGGCCAGCGTGCGCGCCTTCCTGAACGCGCTGGAAGAAACGCTGGGCGTGCCGGAAAACGCGCGGCGCCCCGCATCGCGCCTGGGCGCCACCTTGCTGCCGGACGTCACCGAAGCGCTGGAAGAAGACGATGCCGCGCCCACTATCCTGACGCTCGAATAAACGGCAGGCGGCCGGCAACTGACGGCCGGCCCGGACAGCGGGGCGAATCAGTAAGGCTGGTCGCCGCTGCGCAGGTCGAAGCTGAGCGTGTCGGCGATCTCCAGCATTTCGTCGTCGTCCTCGCTGCGCGTGATCCAGCCCGCGTACGCGTCGCCACCGGTATCCCAGTTCCATAGCGTGTAGCCGGCCACGCGCAGCTGGTCGGTGGCCAGTTCCATCAGTTCGGGCACGCTGGTACCTTCCAGGAAATCCTCGTCCTCGGGGTCGTCGGTGCCCCAGTCGATCTCCAGGTCAATGCGCTCGCAGAGCTGGGTCAGGCAGCCGATAAAGGACTCCACGTCCTTCCAGTCGACATAGAAGCCTGCTTCCCAGTCGATGATCTCCTTGATCTGGAAGAGCAGCATCTCGGCGTCGGCCTCGTCCCCCTCGTCATCCTCCAGCGCTTCCTCGAACAGCGCCAGGTGCCGCGTGGTCTGCTGGGTGTCTCCCAGGTTGATCAGCGCGAACAGCCGGCTTACGGCGTCCTGCGCGTCGTCATCCAGTTCTATTGCCATCTGTGACTCCTTTGTGGCCCCGTTGCTCCAGTCATGCGGCCACTTTCCCGATCTCGCGATGCCCCCGTGGCGTCACGCGCAATGCCCGTGACGCGTGGGTTGGCTCGATCCAGCCCTTCTCCAGCATGGTTTCCAGCAAGGCCGCGCCCAGCGCGCCGCCCAAGTGCGGCTTGCGCTCGCTCCAGTCGGGGCAGGTACAGGCGAACTGGCGGCGCTTGCGCCGCGTGGCGTCCAGGTCGATGCCCAGCAGCGTCATGGCCTGCGTGCCGTCGCCGGTCAGGTCGATCCGCGTGCCATCCACGGCCAGCCAGCCCGCCTGCGACATTCGTTCGAACAGACCCACCGCAAGTTCCCCGGCCAGGTGGTCATAACAGGTGCGCGCCTGGCGGAGTGCAGGGGGCGTGCCGCGCGAAACGGGCACGACCCGCATGCGCGGCGGCTGGCTCACCAGCGATGCCGTGGCCAGCGCCTCGATGGCAACGCCGATTTCCGGCGCCGCCAGGCGGTAGTAGCGATTGCGCCCGCGTGATTCCACGGCAAGCAACCCGCCTTCGGACAGCCTTGCCAGGTGGCCGCTGGTGGACGACGCCGACAGCCCGGCTATGAGCGCCAGCTCGCCAGCGGGCCGGGCACTGCCATCCATCAGCGCCCACAGCATCGCCGCGCGCCCGGGGTCGGCCAGCAGGCCAGCCAGCTGACTGATGCCTGGAGCGTATTCCATAGTTCATGCATGGGTGAAGGGACGGATGCAGTATAGGCAATTTGGGGTTGAAGTCCACCGAACCCCGCCACCGTCACGTCGCACGGGTACTACCGGCTATTCAATCCCCATCGCCCCATCGCCCCATCCTCCACCGCCGGCAGGCTGAAGCCGAACACGGCCCCCCTGGGCCGGTTCTGCCACGCCTGCAAATGGCCGCCGTGCGCTTCGAGGATCGTGCGGCAGATTGACAGGCCCATGCCCATTCCTTCCGGCTTGGTCGTATAGAACGCCTCGAACAGCTGTTCCGGATCGTCAGGCAGGCCGATGCCGGCATCGTGCACCGTTACCAGTACCTCGCGCGCCGGGTTGACGGCCGTGCGTACCGTCAGTTCGCGCGCATGCGGCTCGATGTCCCGCATGGCCTCGATGGCATTGACCGCCAGGTTCAGGAACACCTGCTGGAGCTGGATCTTGTCGGCCGACACAATGGGCAGCGCCGGCAGCAGCTCGGTCTTGAGCATGACCCGATGCCGCGTCAGTTCGCCCGCCAGAAGCGGCAGCGTTCCGGCGATCATCGCGTTGAGGTCGATCCGTTGCGCTTGCGGCCCGGTCTTGCGCAGCATGGCCCGCATGCCGACGATGACGTCGCGCGCACGCTGCCCCTGCTGGACGATGCTGTTCAGCGACTCCACCGCTTCGTCGACGTTTGGCCGCTCCCGCTTGAGCCAGCGCAGCGCCACATTGGCTTCGATGGTCAGCGCGGCCACCGGCTGGCTGACCTCGTGCGCGATTGACGCCGTCAGCGCGCTGAGCGTCATGACGCGGCTGACGTGCGCCAGTTCCGCCTGGGCGCGATGCAACGCTTCGTCAGCTTCCCGGCGCTGTTCGCCAAGCCGGCTGTTTTCGATGGCGCTGGCGGCCTGGAACGCCAGCAGCTTGATCACTTCGATCCGTGCCGGCACGAATGCCCCCGGCGCCAGCGCATTCTCCAGATAGAGCACGCCGATCAGCTTGCCCTGGTTCAGCAGCGGCAGGCAAAGCATCGAGCGCGCCCGTCGCTGGCGAACGTAAGGATCCGCCGAAAACGAAGGCTGGGCCGCGGCATCGTCGATCACCACATGCTCATGGCACTCGAGTACGTGCCGGACGATGGACAGCGGCATCTCGGCGGTGTCGAGCGGCCAGTCGGCCAGCGTAACCACGGTGGTGTCGTCCCGAACCGCCGCTTCGGCGGCCACGCGGTGTTCGGCCCCCTGCGGCAGGATCAGCAGCCCGCGTGATGCGCCTGCGTGCGCGATGGCCGTGCGCATCAGCGTGGCGAGAAGCCGGTCCAGCCGGGTCTCGCCGGACACCGCCTCGGAGATCGCCATGACCGTGGCCAGGTCCAGGTGCCGGAGCGGTGCGCCGATGGTGCCCATCAACGGCGCCGAGGCCGGCACGGCGTTGGCGCTGGCGTCGGCCGCCAGGGCGGGATACAGCTTGTCGAGCTGCCAGACCTTTGCATCGGCACCCCAGTGCAGGTAGCCATGGCGAGCCTGCCGCAGGTACACCACGGCCACGTTGTCGAGCCGGCGGCTTACATAGAAGCGCGCCGCAAGCTCGTTGGCCAGGGCCTGCATATGGATCAGGTCGCTGTCCCGCGCTGACGCGATGGCCGCCTCGTATCCACGCATTGCATCCACGTCGCGCGCTTCGAGCCGGGCAATCTCTGCCTCGACCAGCAAGGCCCGGTGCGCAAACGTCGCCGGGCAGCGTCGCGCCCATTGGGCCAGTTGCCGATGGTGTCCGGCCAGCGCGGGCAGATGCGTAGCCAGGTCATCCGCGATGGCCGGATTGCAGCAGGCGGCCCGCGCCAGCGCGGCATAGAAGTGATACTCGGCCTGCTCGAAGTAGGCCGGTGACGTCCACAGCAGCGGGCGGGCCTGCTCGGCAGCTTCGAGCGCCTCGGCGGCTTCGCCCGCCAGGTAGCGGGCCTGCAGCTTGCGAATCCAGTACCAGCACGCGGCAAGCCGCAGCCCCACGTCGCGGCCCAGGCGCGCTTCGAACTCGGCCTCGCTGAAATCCCTTGCGTCGAAGCGTCCGAACACGGGCGTGAGCCCGCGCAATGTCCGCACGAGCTGGCGCTGCGCGGCGAGACGATCCGCCACCAGCGCGAAGCGCGGCCCCCACGCGAACACGCTGCCCGCGTCGGCATCGTGCTGGACGCGGCCGAGCGGGTCGCCAATCGCGAGCGCGTGGGTCATCAGGTTGCTGCGTATGTAGGCCGCATAGGTGAGGTCGCCGATCTGCCCGGTCAGTTCCAGCGCCTGGCGCAGCAGGCCGCGTGCCACGCGCAGCGGTTGCGTCCAGTGCAGCAGGTTGCCACCGGCGATCTGGTACACCCGGGCGCGGATCCGCTCGACGCCGCGCTGCTCGGCCACCGCCAGCGCCAGACGCTGGAATGCCACGCCGGCCGCCTCGTCGGGGGATGCCGCCGTGCGCAGCATCGCCAGCCAGGCATAGGCCAGGCACGATTCCTCGCTGTTCCCCAGCGTCATACTCAGGTTGACCATGCGCAGGACGACCAGCGTGCGCAGGTGATCGTCCGTGTACCAGGCCGGCTGCAGCAGCGCCGTGAGCACGCGCATCGTGGCAAGACCGCCCGGATCCGTCATGCGCGGCAAGGCGGCAAGGGCGGCGATCTCCCTGCCATCCAGCAGGCTCGCCAGCAACGCCTCTTCCTGCGCCACGACCGGCGCTGCGGGCTGTGCGGACCAGTCGATGCCGGCGCGGCGCAGATAGGCCAGGCCTACCGTAACGGCTTCGGCGCGGCGCCCGCCCGTCAATAGCAAGCCTAGCTGGAGCTGTGTGACAACGGCCAGCGCAGCCAGTGACGACGTGCGCGTAGCCAGTTCCGCCAGCCTGAGTTCGGCGCGGGCCGAATCCCCGGTCAGAAATTCGCATTCGGCCATGTGCTGCGTCAGCGAGAACGCGAGGGTCTCGCATCGCGCAAAGGCATCGCTGCCCAGCAACGCGAGCCCGGCCGACAGGTAGTGAAGTGCCGCCGTATTGGCACAGGCGGATTTTGCGCGCAACCCCGCGGTCAGATTCAATTCCGCGAGCCGGTCGCGCTCGTCCTGATCCTCGATCCGGTCGGCCGCACGGTTCAACTGGCCGACGATCGTAAAGACATTGGCCTCGATTTCCGCCGGCGGCGTGCGGTCCAGCAGCAGGCGGCCAAGGCGCAGATGGAACCCCTGCCGCTCCGGTTCGGGAATGCGTGCGTAGGCGGCTTCGAGGATCCGGTCGTGGCGAAAGCGCAGCACGTGTTCCTTGCGCGAGACCAGGCCCGCACGCACGGCTTCGCGGATCGCCGGGTCGAGCTCGCCCGGGTCGCGCATCCAGCCGCGCGCCAGCGTGTCGACCGTGGTGTCATTGCCCAGGCAGGCCAGCAGCTTCAGCGCCACGCGGGTGCTGGCCGGAAGCCGGGCAATACGTCCGACCATAAGCGCCACGACGTTGTCGGTGAATCCCTTTGCCGCGATCTGGCCGAGGTCCCAGGTCCAACGCGCCGCGCCGTGGTCGAAGCGCAGCAAGCCTTCGTTGGCGAGTTCGCTCAGGAACTGCGTGGCGAAAAACGGGTTGCCGGCCGTCTTCTCCATTACCAGGCATGCCAGCGGCGCGCTTGTCCCGATATCGCAATGGAGCGATTCGGCCACGAGCTGGTGGAGTTCGGGGGCGTCGAGGCAACCCAGTTCGACATGGGCGACGCTGGCGCCATCCGCACGCAAGGCCGCGACGCAGCGCGTGACCGAGTGACCATCGTCAACCTCGTGGCTACGATAGGCGCAGACCACCAGCAGGTTCGTTGTGGCCGGATCGGTCAGCAGCTGGTGCAGCAGCGTGGTGGTTTCATGGTCGAGCCACTGGATGTCGTCGAAGCACAGCGTCAGCGGCTGCGCGGCGCGGGCCAGTGCCGCCAGCAGGCTGTGCAATGCCAGCTGGAGCCGGGGGCCAGCCTCGCGCGACTGCGTGTCGGGCACCCACGGCACCGGACCCAGCATCGATTCGAGTTCGGGCAGAAGCGGTACAAGCAGGCCGGCGTTCGGCCCCAGGGCCTCGGCAATGACGGTGCGCCATGGCGCGGCGTCGGCCGGATCACGGGCCAGCCATGTCCTGAGCAGGCCGCGCAGCGCTTGCGCGAGCGTGGCATAGGGCAGCCGCGCGCCGCCATCTGCGGGCGCATCGGTCGATACATCGGCCGGCGCATCCGATTTGCCGGCAGCGTAGACGCCGCCACGCGTGGCGACGGCTCGCGCGAACGACTGCATGACCGATGTCTTGCCGACACCCGAATGCCCCGACACCATCACGATCTCGCTGCAGCCAGTGGACGCGACGCGGTCGAACGTATCCTCCAGCATCGTCACGGCCTGTTCGCGGCCATAAAGGCGGCCATGTATGACGAAGATGTCGGAAAGATCGCCCTGCCCAAGCGCAAACGGCGCGATGCCGCCCTGCGCGGTCAGTGCCTGGTGGCAGCGCTGAAGGTCACGCAGCAGTCCGGCGGCGGTCTGATAGCGTTCCTCGGGCGCCTTTGCCAGAAGCTTCATGACCAGGTCAGACAGCATCGCAGGCACTGCGGCGACACGCCCGGCCGGCGGCACCGGCGAGCGTGCCAGGTGCGCATGGACCCAGTCTATGGGCTCCGCGCCAACGAACGGCAGCGCGCCGGTGAGCATCTGGTAGAACGTGACGCCAAGCGAATACAGGTCGCTTCGCGTATCGATCGCCCGATTCATCCGGCCTGTCTGCTCGGGCGCCATATAGGCGAGCGTGCCGGCGATTTCGCTGGTTTCCAGGGACGGGTCGGCGCCGCGTGGCATCCGCGAAGCGATGCCGAAGCCGATCAACCAGGCGCGGGTGCGGTCTGCGGCCACCAGAAAATGGGCGGGTTTCAGGTCCTTGTGAATCAGGCCACGCTGATGGAGCTTGCTGACGGCGCAGGTCATGGCCATGGCGGCGTCGAGGAACGACGCGGGATCCATGGGGTCCGCAAGCATGTGGGAAAGCGGCGCGCCGCCCGGGTCCTCGAGCAGCAGCACGGCCGTATCGCGCTCGTGCAGCAGTTGCAGCGGCCGGGCCGCCCAGCTTGCGTCGATCTCGTCGCGAAGTGCGTACTCGTGCGCCAGCCGTTCGAGCGCGTCGGGCGTGCGCTGCCCATCGGCCGCCCAGACCCCGAGCGCGGCTGTCTTGCCGCCGTCGTCATGCAGCAGCCAGCCGCGCCCGAACAGCCGGTCGCCAGCGTCCCACGTGGAATCGAAGCCGAGGCCGACGCCGGCCCGGGGGAAGAACATGGAAAACATCGCAGTGCGGACGGATGGCGAAAGGGAAACCCGCGGATTCAGGGGTGCCGAAGGCAGCCCTGATCTTATCAAATCGCCCACGGCCGGGCAGGCGTATGATCTCGTCCGGAAAATCCTCCGCGACCCTACCTTCTCCATGGCGCTTCAGGCGTTGCCGTCCACTTTGAAACGAACCCGATCTGTACTGCCTGCGGCCATCGAGCGCGTCTCGACGTGGCTCAGGCGGGCAGCGCCGGCACGCTTGCCAGCCTTGCGGCCGTCGATGGCAAGGCGCGCCGGGATATGGCTGGCAGGGATGGTATTCGTCTGGGCGCATCCGGCATGGGCCGCCTATCCGGATCAGCCGATCACACTCATCGTGCCGTACCCCCCCGGCGGGCCGGCGGATCTTATCGCGCGCCCGCTGGGCGCCGGGCTGCAGAAGCGCCTGGGCACCCCGGTGGTACTGGAGTACAAGCCGGGCGCGGGCGGACAGATAGCCCTGCGATATACGCAGCGGGCCAGGAACGACGGCTACACCCTGGTGCTCGCCCTGGCCGCCTACGCCATCGGGCCGCTCGTGAGCCAATCGGCCGGCTACGATCCGGTCAAGGATTTTCAGCCCGTTTCTCTCGTCGCCAAGCAACCGCTGGTGCTCTACGTCGGGGCCAATTCGCGATTCCAGTCCGTAGCCGACCTGATCGCGCGTGCGAAGTCGCATCCCGACCAGGTGACAGTGGCGTCATCGGGGTTTGGCAATACCAGCCACCTTGCCATCGAGATGTTTTCGCAGGCGGCCGGGGTCCGGGTAATGCACGTCCCGTACCACGGCGGGGTCCAGTCGGTGGCCGCGGCAATGAGCGGCGATGTGGATGCCGTGTTCGCAGGAGCCGACGGCCTGCGCTATGTCAGCACAGGCAAATTGCGGGCGCTGGCCGTTGCCAGCGACGCCCGCTTGTCCATCGCTCCCGAAACGCCGACGTTTACGGATGCTGGCGTGCAGAACATGTTCGTCACGGGCTGGTACGGCGTGCTGGCCCCCAGGGGAACGCCCGGGAACAGGATCGAGACCCTTGACCTCGCAATCAGGCAGGTACTGTCGGAGCTGGCGCTGAGCGAGCAGCTGGCGGGCTACGGTTTCAAGGTGCTGCATGCCGGCCCGGCGGATTTTCAGGCGTTTATCCAACAGGAACTGATGCGTTGGAGCCGGCTGATCGACGATCGACACATCGTTCCGGACCAGATCGACCTTCGAGGGCCCAACAAGGCGGGCGCCGGGCGCCGGTAGCGGCGGGCATTCCGGCCGGGCCCGGAATTGCCGAAGTGGCGGCAACCGTTCGACGAGAACGAGAAAATCACCGATCTGTTACGCGCAGTTGCCGGCTCACAGCCCTCCTGGCGCATGACGCACAACGCACACCATGCACGTCTGCCGTGGCGGACGACGGCCCGTCAGATGGCTCCGTGCCTCGGCGGCAACGTGCCGTTCAGGTGGTAATTGCCGATGGCGTGGTACTTCCAGCGTACCGGGTCGTGCAGCGTATGCGTGCGTGCGTTGCGCCAGAAGCGGTCCAGGCCCTGGTTGTCGAGCGTGGCCGATGTGCCGCCCAGTTCGAACAGCCGCGTACCGGCGAGCAGCGACGCGGTGGTCGCCGCCGCGCGGGCGGCGGCCACGGCCAGCGATGCCTGCGCGACGCTCTGCTCGTCGGGCGCACACCGGGCATCGTCGGTGGCGCGCCCGGCCCGACGGACCAGCGCCTCGGCGGCACGCAGCCTGACGTGGACATCGCCGATCTGGTGGATGGTCAGCGGATCCTGCGATGCGGCGGATACGCCGGCATCGATCCACGGCCGCGCGTGGTCGCGCACATACGGCAGCGTGGCGGCAAACGCGCCACGGCCGATGCCGAGGTCGATGGCTGCATGCAGCAACTGGGCAAACGGACCGACCGTCGTCGGCCGTTCGAACGACGCCAGGAATGGCACGACCCAGCCGGCTTCGATCCGCACGTTCTCGAAGGTCACCGATCCGCTGCCGGTCACGCGCTGGCCGAAGCCATCCCAATCGTCGGTAATGCCCACGCCTTGCGCCGTGCGGGGAACGAAGGCCAGCCACGTCACGTCGCGGCCGTCGTCCTGGGTAACCACGAGCGTCGGAATCCAGTGCGCGTACAGCGCGCCGGTGCAGTAGAACTTCTGACCGTCGACGCGGAAGCCGTCGCCATCGCGCGTCAGCCGCGTGCGTCGCTGGAAGTCCTTGTGGCCAATCTCGGCCAGAGCGTTGCCAAAGCGCTCGCCGGCCAAGGCGCGCTGGTAGAAGAAGGCCTGCTGGGCGGGCGTACCGCCCACGCGCAATACCTCCAGTGCGTAGAAGTGGTTCTGCGGGATCTGTCCGAGCGATCCGTCGGCGGCGGCGATGATCGCAATGACTTCTGCCAGCGTCACATTGGACACGCCGGCGCCGCCGTGATCGCGCGGTACGGTGATACCCCACAGGCCGCTGGCGCTGAAGGCTTCCAGTTCCTGCCAGGGCAGCAGGCGCTCGCGGTCCCGTCTGGCGGCGCCGGGCGCAAACTGCGCGGCCAGACGGTGCGCAATGGCAATCGCCTCGGCATCGTCGGCGACGGCATGGGGCACGGCTGCGGGCGCAGCGGCTGGGCGCGCGCGGCCATCGGCCGGCGGCGGAGTCAGTAGCAACGACATGTCAGTTCCAGGAGTGCCTTTTGGGCAGCGCATTGTTCAGGTGATAGTTGCCGATCAGATGCAGCTTCCAGCGCACGGGATCGTGCAGCGTGTGCGTGCGGGCGTTGCGCCAGTGGCGGTCGAGGTTGTGTCTGGCGCGCGTGGCCGACGACCCGGCCAGTTCGAACAGCTTTTCGCTCGCCTGCAGCGCAACCTCGGTGGTCAGCACCTTGGCCTCGGCCACGGCCACCGATGCACGGGCACCCGATGCCTCGGTCACCGGCTGTGCCGCGATGGCGTCAAGCGTCAGCCCCGCCTCGCGCAGCACTGCGCGGGCAGCCTCGATGTCGATGGCCAGCCGGCCGACGTCGGCGATCAGGTGAGGGTCTTCACTGGCACGTGCCACGCCGGCATCGATCCACGGGCGGGCGTGCCTGCGCACAAAATCCACTGCATCGTCGAATGCCGCCTGCGCAATGCCCAGGTCGATGGCGGCCTGGATCAGTTGGGAGTTGGCGCCATGGAGCCCCGGCTTGTCGGCAAGCTGCCAGAGCGGAATCACGTCATCCGGGGAGATCGACACGCGGTCGAATTCCACCGTGCCGCTGGCAGTGGTGCGCTGGCCGAACGATGACCAGTCGTCGATCACGGTCAGCCCGGCGGCATCGCGCGGCACCCAGACCTGGACAGGGCGATCGTCGTCGTCCAGCGCGCGCGTGGGCACGCGATGGGCATACAGCGCGCCCGTCGAGTAGTAGCGCTTGCCGCTGAGCCGCAGCCCCTGGGCGGTTCGCCGCAGGCGCGTGGTGCCGTCGAGCACGGTGCGGCTGCCTGCCGCGCGCCGCTCGGGGCCGGCATTGCCAAGCCGCTGGCCGGCCAGCACTTCCGCATGGAACCGGCGCTTCTGTGTATCGGTTCCGGCTTCGCGCAGCACCCCAAGCAGGCCAAACTGGTTTTGCGGAATCTGGCCCAGCGACGCGTCGGCAGCGCTGACGATAGCAAAGACCTCGGCCAGCGTGGCGAACGAGACCTCGGCGCCGCCATGGGCCTTTGGCACCGTGATGCCGCCCAGGCCGCTTTCCGACCAGAGATCCAGCTCGTTCCAGGGCAGCAGGCGTTCGCGGTCGCGGGCCGATGCGCCCCGGCGGTAGATGGCGGCCAGCGCGTGCGCGGCGTCGATGGCCTCGGCGTCGGTACGGATGCGGCGTACGCGCGACGGATCGGGAAGACGCGGTTCGTGCCGGCCGGTGGCGGCAGGCTCCACGGCGTGAATGTCTGAAAGGTCGGTCATGGCGTGTCGAAGGAATGCGCGGCGCGGACCCGGCGGCCCGCCAGCCATATGCGGCGCCGGAAGCGGGACGGCCCATGGCGCGGCACGGTTCCGACACCATACTGCGGCAGATCCGGCATACGAACGACGCGTTTGTTCTATCCAAAAGCGACCGCTGCGCATAAGACCATGCGCATTCCTTCGATCGGGCAGCAACACCGTGCGGCCCCGAAATACCACGGTCCCTGAGGAAAGGCGGGGCCGGCGTGCCGCTGCTACAATGCCGCCCAGCAGCTCTCACGCTGCACGATGGGAATGGAGCTTCCCGAAACCGCCCGCAAGGGCTGATGGCTCCTGTCACGGTGGATGGATTCCGCCGATGGCGGGGCCGCGTCTTCACCCTCCCGCCGTCGGCGGGCCTGTCCCGAAGTCATCTTCCAACAAGGACAGTCATGGGTATCTACGGTTTTCTCTTTGCATTTCTTGGCGGCGGCCTCGGCTCGGCCGGGCGTCACGGCATGAATCTGCTGGCGGCGCGGCTGGTCGGCACCCACTATCCGTTTGGCACCTTTGCGATCAACGTGCTGGGGGCCTTCGCGATGGGTGCCGTCGTGGAACTGTTCGCGCTCAAGGTTTCGCTGCCGCAATCGGCGCGGCTCTTTCTGACGACCGGCATCATTGGTGGCTTCACCACCTTTTCCACGTACGCGCTGGAGATTGCCTTGCTGTATGAGCGGGGGGAACTGGCCCATGCCGCGCTGTATGCGCTGGGCTCGCTGCTGCTGGGCGTGGCTGCGCTGTTTGCCGGGGCCGCAGCCGTCAGGTGGGCCGGTGTCTGACACCGGGGGAAGCAGCGGCATGCCCCCGGAGCATGCCAGCCAGTGCCGCAATCGGCATGGTGCCCGTCGGCCTAGACCTTGCGCCGCCGGCCCGGCGCATCCACCCGATACTGGCCGGGCATGCCCTTCCAGGCGCAGCGATCGCCGGCGCCGCCCAGCTCGCAGGCCAGCGCCGACAGCGTCATGGTTGCCAGTATCAGCAGTCGATGCAGCATGGCGGCCCCGGTTACTTGCGGTCGATATCGAGCACGGCCTGCGCAAACGCGGTGGGCGCTTCCTGCGGCAGGTTGTGGCCGATGCCGCCCGTGATGTCGCGATGCTCGTAGCGGCCCGTGAACTTGCTCTTGTAGGCGCTGGGTGCCGGGTGCGGCGCGCCGTTGGCGTCGCCTTCCATCGTGATGGTGGGCACGCTGATGGTGGGCGCCGTGGCGAGCTTCTTCTCGATGTCGTCGAACTTCGATTCGCCTTCGACCAGACCCAGGCGCCAGCGGTAGTTGTGGATCGTGATGGCGACGTGATCGGCGTTGTCCAGCGACACGGCACTGCGCGCGAACGTGGCGTCATCGAATTTCCACTGCGGCGAAGCGAGCTTCCAGATCAGCTTGGCAAAGTCGTGCGTGTACTTCTGGTAGCCGGCCACGCCACGGTCGGTGGCGAAGTAGAACTGGTACCACCACTGCAGTTCGGCCTCGGGCGGCAGCGGCTGCTTGCCGGCGGCCTGGCTGCCGATCAGGTAGCCGCTGACCGAGACCAGGCCACGGCAGCGGTCGGGCCACAGCGCAGCCATGATGTCGGCGGTGCGCGCGCCCCAGTCGAAACCGGCCACCACCGCATTGCGGATCTTGAGCGCATCCATCAGGGCGATCATGTCGGCCGCGATGGCGGACGGCTGGCCGTTGCGCTTGGTCTCCGGCGACAGGAAGGTCGTGGTGCCGTAGCCGCGCAGGTGCGGGATGATCACGCGATAGCCGCGCTGCGCGAGCAGCGGTGCCACATCGACAAAGGCGTGGATGTCGTACGGCCAGCCGTGCAGCAGCAGGGCCACCGGACCGTCGGCCGGGCCCAGCTCGGCGTAGCCGACGTTGAGCACCCCGGCGTTGACCTGCCGGATCGTGGCGAACGACGTATGCGTGCCCGGTGAGACCGGCGCCAGCGGCGCGGCCTTCGACACGCCCGACTGCGCGTGCGCGGAGCCGATCACGCCAAGCTGGGCGGCGGCCAGCGCCAGGCCGGCGGTGCCAAGAAAGTTGCGGCGCGGCAAATCGATGGTCTTGCTCATGTTTTCTCCTTTGCGTCTGACGCTAGCGTTTTACTTCGAGGGTGACTTGAGGGGTTTCGCTTCTATCGGGCGCATGCGCCGCGGGGAACCGGGTGCCGCTGGGGCACGGCCGATGCCAGCACCCATACGATGGGGTGTAGCGCCAGCGCGATCACACCGATATCGACCGGGAACGATCCGTTTCCGAATGGCACGGTGCAGACGGGCTTCCGTCCCATCACGAGGGCAAGGCCGCGGCCGCCCTTCGAATGTCTTGTCTCCATGCCTTGCTCCCTGAGCGTTGCGCTTCGGCTCGGCAAGCCGTTGAACTGACTGGCTGGCACCGAAGGGTTGGCACGAGTCTAGGGAGACAGCGCAAGCCCCATGTGTCGGTCTGCCCCGGTTTTGTATCGCAGTGTATTCAGCCCCGGGCGGCCGGATATGCGGATACAAATCTGCCGCCTGCCGCCTGCCGCCTGCCGCCTGCCGCCTGCCGCCTGCCGCCTGCTTGCCGCCGCCGATACGTCTTTGGTATGACCCCTGCATGCCCATGCGCTACGGCGGTCGGACCAACGGGCAATGCACACACGGGCCGCGCATGCCTACCATGTGCTCACGGGGCACGCGGGCGTTGGCTCCAGGGAGAAACTTCATGGATCAAGCAAATGGGCTCGAACTGGTCCGGCTGCGCGCGGCAGCATCCGCGCTTAGCCAGGACGCCCGGCTGTGGCGCTGGTTTTCCGACCAGATGGAAGAGCACCGGCTGTGCTGCGAACGAAACCGCGACTGGTGGCGCATCACCATCGCCGGGCGCGAACTGGCCTGCGACCGGTCCTTCGACGTGGCCGTGCGCACCGCCTACACGCTGAGCCGGGCGCTGGAGGCCGTGTAGCGGCCATCTCCGGCCGGCACTGGGCCCTGCTGCCGCGCTAGCGCCACACAATCGTTTGCAATTTCATCGAAAGCGTCGATAATTCCGCTTCGCATTGGGCGGACTGACGTCGATATCGCGCCGTTTCCCGGCAATTTCATCGTATCTTTGTGCATCTTCAGGCATCTGGCCTGGGGCACGGTTCGTCCAACTGCGCCAGGCGCAGCGCCCTGGGGCCGCCCCCGCAAGCCCCGGCCAGAACGTCCATGCATGCACATGAGAACCACGATAAACAGCAGTGCCGCCTTGTTGCGGGAATCGACCGACGACGGTGTCGTACTGGTTGTCGATGACGACCTGGATGTGCGGCGCGCCCTGTCGGGGCTGTTCCGCTCGGTCGGGCTTGCGAGCGAATCCTTTAGTTCCGGCGAGGAACTGCTGGCCCACGAATTCCCGGACCAGCCCATCTGCATCGTGCTCGATGTGCGTCTGCGTGGCGCCAGCGGGCTGGACCTGCAGACCCATCTCAACCGCGCCGGCAAGTGCGCGTCGATCGTGTTCATCTCGGGCTATGGCGATGTACCGATGACCGTGGCGGCCATGAAGGCCGGCGCCGTCAATTTCATCGCCAAGCCGTTCCGCGAACAGGATCTGCTCGATGCCGTCAACGAGGCATTGCAGCGCGACCGCGACCGCCGCCAGGCCAGCTCGCAGACACAACTGCTGCGCGAGCGTCTCGACGCGCTGACCGGTCGCGAGCGCGAAGTCATGAAGCTGCTGGTCCACGGTCTGATGAACAAGGAAGTGGCCGACGAACTCGGCATCAGCCAGGCCACCGTCAAGATCTATCGCGGCCAGGCCATGCGCAAGATGCAGGCGCGCACCTTTGCCGAACTGATCCTCATGGCGCAGGCGCTGGGCATGGTGACCCGTGGTGCGGCGTTCGATGGCAACGGTGACGATGGTGGCCCGGACCCCGAGGCCGACTGACCCGTGCTCCATGCTGGCCGGCCACGTTCAGGCCGGCTGCACGGCGCCCATGATGCGCTGACCCAGCGCGATCCCCCATTTGACCAGGCGCCGGTCGGCCGGCAACTGGTCCTGTTCCCAGGCGGCCAGCGCCGCATCGATATCGCCCGCATTGCCGGTCCCGCGCTCCTGCAGCGCCCGCGCCAGGGCCACGGCATTGGCGGCGGCCTTGCCGGCCCCGGCGCCGGTATGCGGCCGCGCCACAAAGGCCGCGTCACCCAGCAGCACCACACGGCCGAACACCATGCGTGGTGCCTCGTAGTCGTGAATCAGTTGCAGGAACGGATCGGGCGTGGCGGTGACCAGCCCCGCCAGCGCAGGCGTCAGCACGTCCAGCGCGGCCATCTGGAGGTCACGGATCTCGGCGTCGCGCATCGCGCCCGGCGGCAAGGAATAGTTGTGACGCTGGCCCGCGCGGTCCTGCAGCAGCGCATCCAGCGTCGGACCCTGGGCGATCTTGCGGTACCAGACCCAGTTCTGCCGGCGCTTGCCGGGCCGCACGCTGCCGTCCTCGCCCGGAATCCGGTACGACAGGAACTGATGCGCCCGGCCATCCTGGAACACGAAGCTGTCGCGCAGCAGCGGCTCGCTGGCGCCCAGGAGCGCGGTCTCGGGAATCACGCCGCGCCACGCTACGTATCCTGCATAGCTGGGCCGTGCGCCGGGCAGCAATTGCGCGCGCACGGCCGACAACGGACCATCGGCGCCGACCAGCAGATCGCCTTGCTCGATACGGCCCGAGGCGAAGCGTGCCGTCACCTGGCTGCCGTCCTGTTCGAATGCGGTGAAGGTCTCGCCGGCGTGCAGCATGGCCGGATCCAGCGCGCGCCGCATGCGCAGGTACAGGCCGTTCCAGGCGATCTGGGTCTGCGGCATGTAGGCGCGGCGCTCGGCGCCATTGCGGTCTACAAACACGCGGTCGCGCGACGGCACGCCGAAATCGGCGCCCGGATCGACACCGGCGAAGTCCAGGGCGTCGATCACCGCAGGCTGCAGCACCAGACCGCCGCCACGGCTGTCCAGCTCCTGCGGCGAGCGCTCGAAGATGGCAACGTCCCAGCCGGCTGCCCGCAGGCAGATGGCGCTGAACAGGCCGCCAAGCGAGCCACCGACGACGATGGCGCGGGGACGTGGGGGGATGGACATGGTTGGCTCCGCGTGGATGGGGGCAGGTTGCACAGGGGGTATCGGGGATGGGGAGATCACGGTGCGATCAGGTCACGCAGCCGTTCCCCGGCCAGCGGCATGTCGCGCAGGCGCTGGCCGGTGGCATCGAACAGCGCATTGCCGATGGCGCCGGCGGTCGGCCCCATCGCTGCTTCGGCCACGCCAAGGAACGGCATGCCCGGGCGATCCACCAGATGCACGCGTACCTGTGCGGGCACGGCCGAGAAGCGCATGATCGGATAACTGCCCCAGTCGAAGCTGCGCACGCCGTTGGCATCAAAGCGCAGTTGCTCGTAGAGCGTCCAGCTGGCCGATTGCAGGATGCCACCCTCGATCTGGTTGCGTACGCCGTCCGGGTTGACGATCTGGCCGCAGTCCACCGCCACGTCGGCGTGCGTGAGTCGCACCTGGCCGGTGTCGCGATCCACGGCCACCTCCACTGCCATGGCGACGTAGGCCATCAGGTTCTTGTACTTGCCGAACGCAAAGCCCACGCCGTGCCCCGGCTTGCGTTGACGGCGCGGCCAACCGAACCGTTGTGCCGCCAGGCGGATCACGTCGAGCGCGCGGGGATCGTCCATGTGGCGGATGCGGAATGCCACCGGGTCGGCGCCGGCCGCACGGGCCAGGTCGTCCATGAACGTTTCGATGGTGAACACGTTCATATGCGCGCCCAGCGACCGCATGGCCGATGTGCGCAGCGGCATGGCGGGCGAGAAGTTGTTCACGATATGGCTCGCGGGCAGGCGGTACAGCGGCACCGCATTGCGGTCGCCGCCGCCTTCGGGCTGCATCATCGGCCTGGATGGCGCGGGCGTGAACGGCCGCGCCAACTGCGTGGCAGGCAGCAGCCGGCCGGCGTTCACCACGCGCTCGTTGTGGGAGCTGCTCCACAGCGCGTAGTCCCAGTCGACAATGGTGCCGTCGGCCGACAGCGATGCCTTGACACGCGTGACCATGGCCGGCGTGAAATGGTCCCACATGTGTTCCTGGTCGCGCATCCACTGCACGCGCACGGGGCGGCCGGGCAGGGCGCGGGCCAGCAGCGCGGCGTGGGCGGCCACGTCGTCGGCGCCGTTGTGGCCGTAGCAACCCGATCCTTCCACATGGATGCAGCGCACGCTGTCCTTCGGCATCGACAGCATTTCGGCCAGGCCGTCGCGCAGCGGGTAGACGCCCTGCGAATGGGTCCAGACCGTGAGCTTGCCGTCCGTCATATGCCCCACGGCACACGACGGCCCGATCGAGCCGTGCATCAGGTAGCGCTTGGTAAAGGTGGCCGCCAGCGTCTTCACCGCTGGCGGCATCGATGCGGTGGTATCGGCAATCACGATTCGCTCGGTGGCGATCTGGCGCAGTTGCGCCGCCACCTGGTCCGGCTGGGGCAGCGCACGGCCCTTGCCCCAGCGGCACCCGGCCGACAGCGCGCGCTGGGCCAGTACCGCCTGCCACTCGCGCTGCGCCACCACGGCCAGCATGCTGCCGTCGCGCACGATGGCGATAAAGCCGGGCGTGGCGCGGGCGCCGGCTTCGTCGACGGACAGCAGCGGGGCATCGTAGGCCGGCGGCAGGACCACGCGCGCATGCAACATGCCCGGCATCTTCAGGTCCTGCACGTAGCTGGGGCCGCCGGTGACCTTGCCCGGGATATCCAGGCGCGGCATGGCGGTGCCGATCACGGTGAACGCCGCCGGATCGCGCAGCGGCGAAGTCGGCGTGGCGATCGTGTGCAGGTTCACATGCGGAAGCAGTTCGGCAAACGTGACCGAGCGGCCGTCGCGGGCTGCGATGCGCGCATCGCGCGCCGTCAGCGTGGCAGGGTCCGCGCGCAGCACGCGCGCGGCGGCATCGGTCATCAGTCCGCGTACCTGGGCGGCGGCGTTCAGCAGCGCGCTGCCGCTGTCGGCCATCGTATGACTGCCCGCGGTAAGCCCCTCGTCGGGCAGGCGTGCGGTGTCGGCCGTCAGGAACGTAATGCGGCGCGGATCGATCTGCAGTTCCTCGGCTGCCACCTGCAGCAGCGCGGTGCGTACACCGGTGCCCAGTTCGACCTTGCCCGTATGGACGGTGACGCCGTTGTCGGGCGCCACCCGGATCCACGCGTCCAGATACGGGTTGGTCTTCAGGCTGCCGGGTAGCTTGTCGAATCCTTTGGCCACGTGTACGGCAGCGCCTTCGTCGGCCAGCACCATCTGGGCCAGTGCCTGCCGGCCCGGCAGCAGCGTAAAGCCCACCAGCAGCGAGCCGGACACCATGAAGGCACGCCGGCCGGGATTGGCCGGGCTTGCGATATCGTCGACGGCGTCCATCATGCGGCCTCCGTGGTGGGTTTGCGGCCGGTCTTGCCGGCGTCCGCTACCGCGCGGATGGCGGCGAGGATGCGCATGTGGGTGCCGCAGCGGCACAGATTGGGTTCCATGTGCGCGCGGATCTCGGCATCGTCCGGATGCGGGTTGCGGTCAAGCAGCGCCTGGGCGCGCATGATCATGCCCGCGATGCAGTAGCCGCACTGCGCCGCCTGGTGATCGATGAACGCCTGCTGCAGCGGGCCGGGCTTGCGTGCGGTGCCAAGGCCCTCGATGGTGCGCACCGGGCGCTTGCCCACGGCCGACACTGGCAGCAGGCACGAGAACGTGGGCTGACCTGCGACGATCACGGTGCAGGCGCCGCATTGGCCCAGGCCGCAGCCGAATTTCGCGCCGTTGAGTCCCAGGTCGTCGCGCAAGGCATAGAGCAGCGGCGTGGCGGGATCGATGTCGAGGGAATGGGTGGTGCCATTGACGGTGAGCTGGATCATTGCGAGGCATCTCCCTTGCGGATGTCGGTAACGGCCCGCGCAACGCCGTCCCACGGCGGCAGGCGGGAATAGGTGGCCCGGAGGTAGGTCGCCAGGTCGGCGACCTGGCGGTCGTCCAGGGCCTGGCTGAACGGGGGCATGAAGTGCAGCGCATCCTCGCCTTCCCATGGCACGCCCTGCTGGATCATCTGGATGGTGTTGCGCGGCGTGGCCGCATGAATGGCGCTGCTGGTCGCCAGGCCGGGGCGGTCGCCGAAGCGCTGCATGGGCGACTGGTCGCCGTGGCATGACGCACACGCGCCGGCAAACAGCACCTTTCCGCGCTGCACTGCCTGTGTGTCGACCGGCGCGCCGGCTGGGACGGGCTGTCTGGGTGCGGGCTTGCGCAGGGCCAGCAGATAGGCCGCGATGGCCTCGGCATCGGCTTGCGGAGCGGTGCCCAGTTCGCGTGTCACGGGCAGCATCGGCCCGGCTGCGGCGCCATGTGCGGACGAGATGCCGGTGCGCAGGTAGGTCACCAGTTCGGCCTCGGTCCACGGCACCGGGCCATGGGCCAGCCCCGCCAGTGGCGGTGCCTCCCAGCCGTCGATCACGCCGCCTTCGAACGCCTGGCTCCACTTTTCGCCGCCGATCAGGTTCAGTGGCGTGTGGCACGCGGCGCAGTGGCCGGCGCCATCGACCAGGTAACGTCCGCGGTTCCATAGCGCGCTGCGCGATGCGTCTGCCGTGGTTTCCGGCGCACGTTCGGGCGCATGAGGCCCGGGCCGCAGGAACAGCACGTTCCAGAACGCCACCAGCGGCCGGAAGTTCAACGGGAACACCAGCGCATTGGCCGGCGTGCGGGCCTGCACGGGATCGCGCCGCATCAGGTAGGCGTAGGCGGCCGCGATGTCGTCGTCCGACATGTGCGTGAAGTGGATATACGGAAAGGCCGGATAGAGCTGATGCCCGTCGCGGGCGATACCGCGGCGCATGGCCCGCGTGAACGCCTGGGGCGACCAGTTGCCGATGCCCGTCTCCGGGTCAGGCGTGATGTTGGTGGAGTAGATCGTGCCGAACGGCGTGGCGAGCGGCAGGCCGCCTGCAAACGGCTTGCCGCCCTTTGCCGTGTGGCATACCGCGCAATCGCCCAGCGCCACCACGCGGGCGCCGCGCAGCACCAGCTGCCGGTCGAACGATGCCGGGGCCGGCGGGGTGACCGGCGCAATGGCCGGTTCCCACATCAGGTACGCCGCCAATGCAATGACTGGCAGGGCGGCAATCAGAAAGATGAATAACCATCGGCGTTGCAACTGCATCCGGGGCTCCCGTGGATTCCTGTGTCGTGTTACCAGGCATCGTAGAAGTCAGGGCAGGTTGGCTTCAATTGCCGCGTGGTCGTTGCCGCGCTAAACGAAGGTATGAGATGGGAGGAACCTGAGGCGCGTGGTCCGGGCGTCTGGACGTGGGCGAGGTGCCCAGACGACCGGCTTGCCAGCGCCTATCGCAACAGATTCGTCTTTGCCAGCTCGACCAGTTCGTCGGCACGGCCGTTCATGACCGCCTTCAGCGCCCACAGGCTGAAGCCCTTGATCTGTTCGGCCTTCAGTGCAGGCGGCATCGCCAGCTCCTGCGTGTTCGTCACCACGTCGAGCAGGGCAGGGCCGTCGTGCGCCAGCATCGACGCCACGGCTTCGGGCAGCAGTCGCGGATCTTCCACGCGCTGGGCATGCACGCCCACCGCGCGTGCCATGGCGGCGAAATCGGGGTTTTGCAGCGACGTGCCGGTTTCGAGAAAGCCCGACGCCTTCATCTCCAGCGCCACGAAGCCCAGCACGCTGTTATTGAAGATCACCACCTTGACCGGCAGCCCTTGCTGCACCAGCGTCAGGAAGTCGCCCATCAGCATGGCGAAGCCACCGTCGCCGGACAGGCTCACCACCTGCCTGTCCGGAAACGCCGCCTGCGCGCCAATGGCCTGCGGCAGCGCATTGGCCATCGACCCATGCGCCAGAGAGCCGATCAGCCTGCGCCGGCCGTTCATGCGCAGGTAGCGCGCGGCCCAGATGGTGGGCGTGCCCACGTCGAACGTGAAGATGGCGTCTTCGGCGGCCTGCTCGCTGATCAGCCGGGCCAGGTATTGCGGATGGATCGGGCGTCGGCCGCTGTCGCCGGTAGCCAGGTCGTCCAGTTGCTTGCGGGCATCGCGGTAGTGGCGCACGCTCTCGTCCAGGTGGGCGGAGTCAGCCTGTGGGCTCAGGCGGGACTGCAGCGCGTCGAGCGTGGCCGCCACGTCGCCCACCAGCCCAAGGTCCAGCCGCGTGCGGCGGCCCAGGTTCTCGGGCCGTATATCGATCTGGACCACGCGCGCACCTTCCGGATAGAACTGGCGATACGGAAAGTCGGTACCGAGCATGACCAGCGTGTCGCAGTTCTGCATGGCGTGATAGCCCGAGCTGAAGCCGATCAACCCGGTCATGCCCACGTCATACGGATTGTCGTATTCGATGTGCTCCTTGCCGCCCAGCGCGTGCACTACGGGTGCCTTGAGCGTTTCGGCCAGCCGTACCACCTGGCCGTGCGCGCCGGCGCACCCACGCCCGCACAGCAGCGTCGTGCGCTGGCTGCCGCGCAGCAGGTCGGCCAGTGCGTCCAGCGATGCGGTGTCAGGCACCACCACCGGTGGCGGCAGCGTCATCGATGCCGGCGCGGAAACCCCCGCGGTGGCCGCAGCCCGCAGCGCCACGTCGCCCGGAATGACGATGACCGCCACGCCACGGCGCCCCACGGCCGCGCGGATGGCAGTCTCCAGCACGCCCGGCAGTTGTTCCACGCTGGATACCAGCTCGCAGTAGTGGCTGCATTCGCGGAACAGCTGCTCGGGGTGGGTTTCCTGGAAATAATTGCGGCCGATCTCGGCGCTTGGAATGTGCGCGGCAATGGCGAGCACCGGCACGCGCGAGCGGTGGCAGTCGAACAATCCATTGATCAGGTGCAGGTTGCCCGGCCCGCAACTGCCGGCGCAAACCGCGAGATTGCCGGTCAGGTGTGCTTCCGCGCCAGCCGCGAACGCAGCGGTTTCCTCGTGCCGGGTGTGGATCCAGTCGATGTCGCCGCGCTGGCGCAGCGATTCGGTCAGTCCGTTGAGGCTGTCGCCCACGACGCCGAAGATGCGGCGAACGCCGGCGCCGTGCAGCACCGAGGTGATCAGATCGGCAGCGGTTTCCGTAGCCATGCTGTGCTCCTTGTCCGGAAGGGGATGCCTGTCGGATTAGCCAGGCAGGGAAAGATTCAACCTAGCCTACGCAGGGCCGATCCGCCAACCTTGTGTCCCGGTGGGTGCACTTCCGGATTCGCACGATGCAAGCATGCCACCGTCGCGCTACCTGAGAGCCTGCCTGTGGCCGCTACGGCTGTCGCGGGATGGAAAAGGCGAAGCGGCTGCCATGCGGCGCCAGCGCCTCGGCGCGCAACTGGCCCCGGTGCGCTTCGACAATCGACTTGCAGATCGCCAGCCCCATGCCCATGCCATTGACCTTGGTGGTGTAGAACGGCTCGAACACCTGTTCGGCAAGGTCGGGGCCGATGCCGGTCCCGCTGTCGGCCACGCTGACTTCCAGCAGCTGGTCATCGACCAGGCGCGTGGACAGGTGCAGCACGCGCGGGCGGTCGTGGATCTCGCTCATGGCGTCGATGGCGTTCAGCACCAGGTTCAGGATCACCTGCTGCAACTGGATATCGTCGCCAAAGGCATGCGCGGGTTCGGCATCGAGCGACAGCTTCAGCGCGATCTGGCGCCGGTCGATCTCGTTGCGCGAGATCGCCAGGATATGGCGGACGGCCTGGTGGATGTCCACCTGCGCCAGCACCGGCGCGGCGTTGCGCGTCAGCGCCTGCAGGCTGCGGATCATGTCGCCGGCGCGCTGGCCCTCGCTGCGGATGGCCTCCAGCCCTTCGCGCGCATTGGCGATGTCGGGCGTGGCCCGTGCCAGCCAGCGCAGGCTGGCGCCCGCATTCGACACGATCGACATCAACGGCTGGTTCACCTCGTGTGCGATCGAGGCGGTCAGCTGGCCTACCGTGGTGGCGCGCGCCACCCGGGCCAGGTCGGCCTGGGCGCTGCGCACCGCGTCTTCGGCCTGGCGCCGGGCGGTAATGTCGGTCACGGTGCCCACGTAGTCGAGTTCGCCATTGTCGCCGGGCAATGGCTTGCCGATGGCGGCCAGGTAGCGGATCGATCCGTCGGCACGCACGATGCGGTGCTCGACGCGGACGGTGGCCTGCCGCGCGACATGGGTTTCCGTGACGTGCCGCACCATCTCGCGGTCCTCGGGATGCATGCGCGACAGGAACACCTCGAACGGCAGGTCCTGCTGGTCCGGCTGGAGTTCGTAGATGCGGCGCAGCTCGTCCGATCCCGTGAAGCGGTCGCGCTTCAGGTCCCAGCGCCAGCTGCCCGTGTGGCTGACGCTCTCGCCCATGGCCAGCGATGCCTCGCTGGCCCGGAGTTCGCGTTCCACCTGCTGGCGGCGTTCGTTCTCGGCCAGCAGGTCGTCGTAAAGCCGCGCCGTGCGCAGCGAGATGGCCGCCTGCGAGGCGATCAGTTCCAGTACGCGCGTGCGGTCCAGCGTAAAGGCGTCGCGCACCAGCCGGTTTTCCAGGTACAGCGCGCCGATTGCCTCGTTGTGGCGCAGCATCGGAATGCACAGGGCGGAGATGTCTGCCATGTCAGGCTGGCTGCCGGTCAGTCCGAAGTACGGATCGATCGCAAACGGGTTGGCGCCCATCGACGTACCCGTCATGGCCGCCTGTCCCGTGCGCACGGCCGTATGGAGCATGGCAACCGGCAAGGCGCTGGCGGTGACGGCGTCCTGGGTGATGCGCACGCGGATGCCGTCGGCGGTGGTGTCGGCACAGGCCTCGACCACCGGCCCTTCGGGCCGCATGCGGATCAGCAGGCCGCGCTGGGCTCCGGCGTATTCGAGCACGATCGTCATCAGCTTGTCGATCAGGCGGTCGAGCCGGATCTCCTCGCTCAGCGCCCGCGATGCCTTGATGACGCTCTCCGCATCAAGCGTTTGCGCGCTGGCGCCCAGATGCCAGGTGCGGAGCGGCGTGGCATCCACGATCTCCGGGTGATCGGCCTCCAGTTGCCGTGCCTTGCCGATGGCGCCCCAGCGCAGGTACGCGTCGCGCGCATGGCGCCGATGCCCGTCTGCGGCCGATGCCAGCCCCTGCGCAGCGCATAGCCGTGCCGCGCGCTCGTGGGCCATGGCGGTGACCTGCACGAACCCATGCGCGGCCGCATGGGCGATGGCCTGTTCGTAGCGCGACATGGCCGTCAGCACGTCGCCTTCCAGGCGAGCCAGTTCCGCTTCCACCAGCAGCGCCTTGTCGGCAAAGGTCAGCGGATTGGCCTGCGCCCAGTCGCGCAGCCTGCGGGCATCGGCCTGCAGCGTCTGCCAGGCCGCCGCATCGGTCATATCCGGGGATGTATCGAGCCGTGCGGCAAGGGTCAGCGCGCGTATCAGGTGGAAGTCGATCTGATGCACATGGGCCGGGGCCGACCACGCAAACGTGGCGGCCAGGTCCAGGCATTGCGCTGCGGCATCCACGCGGCCGGCCAGCAACTGGACGGTCGCGCGGTACACCGCATGCCAGAACTCGAACGTGCTGAGGCTTTCCGCCGCCGGCGCCTGATCTGCCGCCATGCTGGCGTCCTGCCATGTCAAAGTGCGCAGCCCGTCGACAAGGCGCTGCTGCAGCAGCAGGATGGCCTCCACGTCGCCGAACCGGGCGGCACGTACGAATTGCAGCCCGCGCGAGATTTCGGCCTCGACATCGTCGAGCGGATCGCCGCGCACAAGCATCACGGCCACCACGTGGCAGCACTCGTAGCAGGCCGTGGTGATATCGCCGTGTGTCACGCCCGCGGCAAAGCCCGCGCGTGCGCACTCGACCGAATAGGACAGAGGCTGGGTCCACACGCTGAGCTGGTCCAGCGGCAACAGCGTGCGTGCTTCGTACGCGGCGTAGCCCTTGCGGGTAGTCAGCCGGCGCGCGAGTTCGCCATAGCGAAAGCCGTCCTGGTACGCGCCATAGCGGTGGCACACCTGCACGCCGAGCCATGCCAGCGATGCGGTGGCCGGTGCGCTCATGCCGTGTGCCAGCGTCAGCCGCATCATCTGGCACAGGGTGGCGAACGCCAGGTTCTGGTCCGTGAAGCTGGCGGGGATCTGCAGCGCCGACAGCAAGCCCATGGCGGCGTCGATGCGGGCATCGGCAACCTCAGGCAGCGCCAGCAAACCGTCGAGGTGCGCGGCATCGAGCTGTGGCTGGATCTCGGCGTACAGCGCGTCGCACAGGGCATCGGACGGATGCGGCGGCAGGTCGATGCCGAAGCCATGCAGCCCTTCCAGCGCCTGCTGTACCGCCAGCGCGTTCTCTGATCGCCGCAGATGCATTTCGATCTTCAGCCGGTACACGCCTGCCTGCCGCAGCGGGCCCGCAGGCCGTTCCAGCAGATCGACGGCTTGTGCCAGCGCGTCGTCAAGCCGGCCCTGCAGGAACCAGCAATGGGCCCGTTCCTCGAGCAACGCGAACGTGAGCCCGTCAGCGGCGGGTAACGGCATGCCAGGCCCGCGAGCACGGCGCAGGCCACTGTCGACGTAGAGCAGCGCCGCCGTATAAGCGGCGGTGCTGCGTGCGCGCCGCGCGGCATCCAGGAACAGCGTGGCGATCATGCGGGCATCGTCGGCCGATGTCTCCTGCGCTTCGCCGTGCATCAGCAGGTCTGCGGCGCGGAACAGCAGGTCGTCGCAGGCATCGTGCCGGATCGATTGCGCCAGCAGGCGTCCCGCATGCAGGTACAACCGGGCGCGTGTCGCCGCGTCGATCCCGTCATGGGCGGCCTTCTGGATGCGGTCATGCGTGAACACGTACTCCTGCTGGGCCAGCATGAGCAGGCCGGCCGCGCGTGCCGGCGCCAGCCGCGCATGCAGCGCGCGTTCGGACAGGCCAAAGACGTCGCACAGCAACGTGACCGGCGAACGGCTGCCCAGGCAGGCCATGCCGCCCAGGCAGTCCCGCGTTTCGGCCGGCAACCGGTGCAGCCGCTGCAGGCTCAGTTCGGCCACGTTGTCGGTGTAGCTGCGCTGCTCGATGGCAAGCAGGTCGAACTGCCAGCTGTCGCCCTGGGGCGAGCAGGTGATCAGGCGTTCGTCGGCCAGCGTCTTCAGGAACTGCCTGACGAAGAACGGGTTGCCGAGCGTCTTGACGTGTACGCGTTGCGCCAGGGTCTGCACCGCCGCCTCGGGCATGCGCAGTGCCTCCGCGAGCAGCGTGGCGACCGATGCCAACGACAGGTTGCCCACGGGGATTTCCTGTACGGCCGCGTGCTGGCGCAGTGCGTCCAGCGCCGGCGCGTCGGCGGTGCGGGCACTGCAGACCAGCAGCAACGGCAGCGGCGCCGATGCATCGGCCAGTCGCGACAGCAGCTGCAGCGAAGGCTGGTCAAGCCAGTGGATATCGTCGACCAGCAGCATGAAGGGCAGGTCGGGTTGCGCGAATGCCTGCACCAGCTGGCGCATCGCAATGCCGACGTGCACGTCGGTATCGGCGCCCTGCGCGGCGGGCGGCGGTGGAAAGTCGTTCACCAGCAATCGCAGCGCCGGGGCGATGCGCGCGGCGATTTGCCCGTAGCTGCCAAGCACCTGCACCAGCCGCATCTGCCAGTTCCTTACCGCTTCCTCGGGCAGCCCGAGGATCTGGTGAACCAGCGTGCGGAAGGCGTCGGCCAAGACGGCGTAGGGCACGTTCTGGCGGAACTGGTCCGCCTTGCCGACGGCGCAGCACGCGTGCTGCGCCTGGATGGCCTGGGTGAACGCCTGTGTCAGCGTGCTCTTGCCGACCCCCGACGCGCCGGTCAGCGCCACCACGGCCGGTGTGCCGGTGGCCTGAACGCTGGCGAAGGCTTCGGTCAGGCTCGCAAGCTCGGCATCGCGGTCGTAAAGGTTGTCCGGCAGCGCCAGGTCGGCGGAAACATCGCGTTTGCCGGCTTCGAACGGCGCGATCTGGCCGTGCGCACGCCATGCATCCGCACAGCGGGCCAGGTCGGCATGCAAGCCGGCCGCGGTCTGATAGCGGCGCGACGGGCTCTTTTCGAGCAGCTTGAGCACGATCCGCGACAGCATGGCCGGCACATCGGGTTCGATGGCTTCGGGCGGCAAGGCCGTGCCGGCTACGTGGCTGTGAATCCACTCGCCAAGGTCGTCCGGGTTGCGGACGCCAAACGGCAATTGACCGGTCAGCAACTGGTAGACGATGACGCCCAGCGCGTACAGGTCGCTGCGTGCATCGACCTGATGCCGGGTGCGCCCCGTATGTTCGGGCGACATGTACGCAGGGGCCTCGCCGGCCAGCCAGGTTACGGCGGGGCGGTCGGCTTCGGGCTGCGATACGTGGATGGCAAAGCCGAACCGGCCGATGCGGCAATGTCCGGTGTCATCGACAAACAGGCTGCACGGCGTGATGGCCCGATGCACGAGGCCGCATTCGTGCGCGGCCTTCAGCGCCGCGCTGGCGCCCAGCGCAATCGACAGCACGCGCGCCACCGGCATGCGCTGGCCCAGCAGCGCGAATACGGGCGTGCCGGCATGATCGTCATAGACGGCGGCCACGCCCTGGCGGTAGCGGGTCAGGGCGCGCGGCAACAGCGCCCATTCGGCGCGCAGCAGGCCGCGCAGCGCGTATTCGGCCTCGATGCGCCGCGCAGCATCGGGCTCCACGCGCCCGGACACCGCGTGCGCCAGCATCAGCGTGTTGCCGGTGCGGGCATGCACGCCGCGCGAGAACGCCACGATGCCGTCCTGCACGCAGGGCACGAAACGGTACTCCGACAGGGAGAGGGTGTCTTGCAGGGTGTTCTGTAGCCGGTTCGGCAGGCTGGATTCGTCAGTCATCATCATGCGGCGCCGGAAAGGGGGCGGCCTTGGGGGCCTAGTTTCCGGGTCGGATCTGCAGGGCGTTCTCGATGCAGTCGATGATATCCGTATCCTGGAAGGGCTTGTTCAGGAAGCAGGCCGCGCCGGCGTCGCGGGCGCGCTGCTCGTAGCCTTCCTGCGCGAAGGCCGTCATGAAGATGACCGGCATCCGGTGCCCCCGGGCGCGCAGTGCCTCGCACAGGGCAAAGCCGTTCATCACGGGCATCTGCACGTCGGTGATCACGCAGTCGATGCTGGCGATCGATGTGGATGCCAGCAGTTCGGGGCCGCCACCATAGAGTTCCGCGGTCATGTCCAGCGAGCGCACCAGTCTGCCCATGGCATGCCGGACGGAAGCGTCGTCGTCGACAATGGCAATCACGGGGGTGGCAGTCACACGGAATCCTTGAGAAGTCTGGAACGGTGACAGGGGTCACCGCTTGCTCACAGCATAATCCCGCCGGGCCTGGCTCGACATCATACGGTGGTATTGCCGGTGTGCCGCCGACTGCGGACACCGACGCTGCAACCATGATCCGCGCGGAAACCGACAAGGATATTCGCTTCGGGCCCGCTCCGCCACGAATCGGAGCGAACCCATACCAAGGTATTAGTCACGCACGGTGCGTGGCATCGGGCCTCAGAAGTTGTGCCGCATGCCCAGGGCGAACGTCTGCGGATCGGCGCCGGCGCTGACGCCCAGCTCGTTGATGGCGAAGTCGTAGATCGCGTTTTTCTTGTTGTTGATGCGGCTGTAGAAGACAAAGAGCGCCGTGCGTTTCGACAGCGGATAGTCGTAGCCAACCGTAAACTGGGTGGCGCCGGTCTCCGGTCCGCTGCGGAAGAAACCGATCGTGTCGGTGGACGACCCGGTGCCATTGGCGGCCAGCGCAAAGCCCACGCGCACACTGCCCGGGCCCAGCTGCTGCACCAGTGACGCATAGTAGCCGTTGCGCTGCAGGTCGCCCGTGTCGGTGCGGTAGTGCAGGTGTTCGTAGAGCGCCGAGATACGGGTGCCCTTGAACAGCTGGTAGGCCACGCCTACTTTCAGTGCATCGTCATTGCGACCGGCCGCCTGGTAGTGCTGATGGATCTCGTACGCCAGCGTGGCATTCAGCGGGCCCTGGTCGTAGACCACGGCGGCCGAGTACAGCGCCGGGTTGCGCGGCACCGTGTTCTTCTCCTCGGGCAGGCCCCAGCCCAGCCAGACGCTGACGCCGGCCAGCTGCGGCGTGCGGTACTGCACGATGTTCTTCTGGCGGCGGTCGAACGAACTGGTGTCCTGCACGTTGTCGGAGCTGGACGTCGAGCCGTTGCCAATCAGCGCCATGTAGCCGGCCGTGGTCGGATAGTACGGGTCGTACGCCATGGTCGACTCGGTGTACGGCGTATGCCAGTGCCCCATGAACAGCAGGCCATAGTCACCCTGCAGGCCGATGCGCGAATTGCGCGTGGCGATGCCGCCCTGGCCGTTGTCGATCGACAGGTTGCTTTCGATCTGCCAGATCGCCTTCAGCGAGCCGCCGAGGCCTTCCTCGCCGCGCAGCCCCCAGACCGACCTGTAGTTGGTCTGGCGAACCACGCTGCCCAGCGACGTGCCGTCGGTGGCCGTGCTGGCGCGCGAATATTCGATGGCGGTGTTCAGCCGGCCGTAGATCGTCACGGAACTGTCGGCCAGCGCCGATGCGGGGGCGGCCAGAGCCGCCAGCAAGGCCAGCCCTTCAGTGCGCCGCATCGGTCTTTTCATCATTCTTGGCCGTCAGCGTGGCGGGTCCGGGCGTGCCGGTGATCTTCGGAACGCATTCGGAATGGAACCAGGCAACGGTCACGGGCTCGCCCGCAATCATGCGCTTGATCGGGGGCACCACCTGTTCGCCGATCAGCATGCCCAGCAACCCGAGCAGTGCCACGGCAGGCGGCGCGGGCGAGCGCACTTGCATGAGGGCATAGATGATGCCAACCAGCACGCCGGCGCCAAGGGAAACAAGGTAGATTTTCATGATGGTCTCGCAATACAACAACAGATATCAGGTCAGGGGTCAGCGCGGGGTGCCGGGCAGTCCCACGCCCAGCAGGTGCCGCACGCGCGGCGGTTCGCTTGCCACATGGAAGCCGGCCACGTCGCGCTGCAGGTCGGCATCGGCATTCGGTACCCGCCGATGCTGGCGCAGGTGTTCGGCCCATGATTCGACCAGGAACCATTCGGTCAGCAGCTCGGGGTTGGCCGGGTCTTCCATGACGCCCCAGTTGAACGCGCCGTCGCGCAGGCGTTCTTCCGAGAGGTGATGCACCGCGCGCAGGAACGCGTCGCGGTTGGCCGCCGGAATGCAGTATTCGATCAGGATCATTACCGGGCCGCGATCGTGGGCGATGTCGTCGGCCATCTCCGGCTCCGGCCAGTGGCGCGACGGCCCCAGGTCTTCCTCGCCACGCGGCAGGCGCACGCGGTTCAGCAACAGCGCCGCCACGACCAGCCCGGCCGCGGCAATCAGCAGCGCGTGGGGCGTGCCCAGTGCCTGTGCCACGAAGCCCCAGAGCAGGCTGCCGCCGGCCAGCGCACCGTTGAACACCATCTGATAGACGGCCAGCGCCCGGCCGCGCACCCAGTTCGGCAGGATGGCCTGGGCGGCGCCGCCCAGCGTGGTCAGCGCCAGGATCCACGCCGCGCCCAGCACCAGCAGCAGCGGCAGTGCCAGCCAGACCGGCGGTGCGAACGACAGCGCGGCCATGACCACGGCGGTTGCGATGGCGGACACCAGGATCACGCCGTCGCCATCCAGGCGTTTCTGGAGCGTGGGCATCGACAGCGCGCCGAGGATGGCGCCGGCGCCTACCGCGCCGAGCAATACGCCATAGAGTCCCGCGCCGCCATGCAGCAACTGCCTGGCTACCAGCGGCAGCAAGGCCCAGACGCTGCTGCCGAATGCAAAATGCACGGCGGCGCGCAGCAGCACGATATGCAGCTTGCTATGGGCGCGCGTGAAACGCAGACCGGCGCGGAAGGCGCTGAAGAAATGCTCGCGCAGCGGATCGCTCGGTTGCACGGGGCGCTTCCACCAGATCAGCGCGCCAACCACGAATACATAACTGATCAGGTCGGCACAGTAGGTGGCGGCCGCGCCAAACGCGGCCAGCAGCAGGCCGCCCATGGCCGGGCCGATGGCGCGGGCAATGTTGACGCCCAGGCCGTTCAGCGCCACGGCCTGGCGCAGTGTGTTGGCGGGCACCAGTTCGGGCACGATGGACTGCCAGGTCGGCCCCATCATCGCCGCGCCGATACCGCCGGCAAACGCCAGCGCAATCAGGATTTCGATCGTCAGGCCGTTCTGCCAGGACAGGAAGGCCAGCGAGCCGCTGACTGCCGCCAGCGCGATCTGGATCACGATCAGGAAGCGGCGCCGGTCCAGGATGTCGGACAGCACACCTGCCGGAATCGCCAGCAGGAACACCGGCAGCGTGGCCGCCGCCTGGATGGTGGCGACTGCGGCAGGCGACGACGACAGGTCGGTGGCCAGCCAGGCACTGGCGACATCGCGCATGAAGCTGCCGATATTGCCGAGGATCGTCGCTCCCCAGAGGACGGCGAACGTCGACTGGGCAAGTGGTGCGAAGGAGCCCGACGACTTGCCGGAGGAGCTTGCGGCAGCCTGCGTCATGCCCGGCTCCGGGTGCGCAGGTCATGCCAGGCCACCAGCAGGAAGCCGCCGACCAGGCCCAGGTGCTCGAAGAACGCGTTCATCAGCATGAAGTAGGCATCAGGCGGCGCGCTCCAGAAGCGGTTTGCCATGAACGTGGCGGCCAGCGTGAAGCCGGCCAGCGCCAGCGCGCCGAGCCAGCGGTACACGCCAAGCAGGATCATGGCCGGCGCGGCCAGTTCCAGCGCGATCGTGGCCGCGGCCATCGGCGCAGCGGGGCTCAGGCCAAAGTGCTGCATCTCGGCCACCGCGCCGGAGAAGTTCGACAGCTTGACGAGCCCGCCTTGCAGGTACGCCGCGCAAAGCAGCAGCAGGGCGATCCAGTGCATCCAGCGTGGCAGCCGGTGCGTGGTGTCGCCGGCCGCCGCCAGCGGGGAAGAAGTAAGGGGCATGACGGGTCTCCGGGTCAATGCAATGCGGATGGCTGAATGCAGCCGGCGTCAGAACGCCCAGCAGGAGCAGCCCAGCGCGCCCCAGAAGCTGCTTTCGTCCGACGTCGGTACGCTCGACGTCCATGCCTTGGCATGCGAGTGGCCGTGCACGCCGCACGAACTGGCGCAGGCGCAGGCCGTGCTCATCGCGAGCTGCCGGGCCTGAGCCGTCGGGCGCGGCTGGTACTGGCTGCCATGGCGTGCCGGCGACCAGTCCGGCATGGCCGGCGGAATGTCGGGCGAATGCGTGCCGAACTCGTTGTCGCCGTAGACCACCTTGCCGCCCAGCACCGTCATCACGGACGTGATGTCCTGGATGTCGTCGCCCGGCACGGCGAAGTAGTCGGCCGACAGCACAGCCAGGTCGGCCAGCTGGCCGGCCTTGATCTGGCCCTTCTTGCCTTCTTCGGACGAGAACCAGGTATTGGCCTCGGTCCACAGGCGCAGCGCGGTCTCGCGGTCGAGCAGGTTGGCCTGCGGGTACATCGACATGCCGCCCACGGTCTTGCCGGTGGTCAGCCAGTACAGCGATACCCACGGGTTGTACGAGGCGACGCGCGTGGCGTCGGTGCCGGCGCCAACTTTCACGCCCTTTTCCAGCATCTTCTTGATCGGCGGCGTGGCTTCGGCAGCGCGGGCGCCGTAGCGCTCGACGAAATACTCGCCCTGGTAGGCCATGCGGTGCTGCACGGCGATGCCGCCGCCCAGTGCCGCGATGCGGTCGATGTTGCGGTCGGAGATCGTCTCGGCGTGGTCGAAGAACCAGTTCAGGCCGTTGAACGGCACGTCCTTGGCCACCTTTTCGTAGACGTCCAGCGCGCGGTCGATCGTCTGGTCGTAGGTGGCGTGCAGGCGCCACGGCCAGCGCTTTTCGGCCAGCAGGCGGATCACGGGCTCCAGGTCGGCTTCCATCGACGGCGGCATGTCGGGGCGCTCGACGCGGAAGTCCTCGAAGTCGGCGGCGGTGTAGACCAGCATTTCGCCGGCGCCGTTGTGGCGGTACAGGTCATCGCCCTGGCCCGGCTTCACGGTCGACGTCCAGGTCTTGAAGTCGCTCAGTTCTTCCTTGGGCTTCTGCGTGAACAGGTTGTAGGCCAGGCGCACCGTGAGCTGGCCGTCCTTGTGCAGCTCCTCGATGATGTTGTAGTCCTCGGGGTAGTTCTGGTAGCCACCGCCGGCATCGATCACGCCGGTCACGCCCAGGCGGTTCACTTCGCGCATGAAGTGGCGCGTGGAGTTCTTCTGGTATTCGGGCGGCAGCTTCGGGCCCTTGGCCAGCGTGGCGTACAGGATGGTCGCGTTGGGCTTGGCCAGCAGCAGGCCGGTGGGGTTGCCGGCCTTGTCGCGGATGATCTCGCCGCCCGGCGGGTTCGGGGTGTCCTTGTTGTAGCCCACCGCACGCAGCGCGGCGCCATTCAGGATGGCGCGGTCGTACAGGTGCAGGATGAACACGGGCGTATCGGGTGCCGCGGCGTTCAGTTCCTCGATGGTCGGCAGGCGCTTTTCCACGAACTGGTGCTCGGTGAAGCCGCCGACCACGCGCACCCATTGCGGGGCGGGCGTGCGGGCAACCTGGTCCTTGAGCATGCGCATGGCGTCGGCCAGCGAGCGCACGCCGTCCCAGCGCAGTTCCATGTTGTAGTTCAGGCCGCCACGAATGATGTGCATGTGGCTGTCGATCAGCCCGGGAACGGCCCGCCGGCCATTCAGGTCGATCACCTTTGTCCTGGCAGCCGCGAGCTTCATGATCTCGTCGCGCGTGCCCACGCTGATGAAGCGTCCGTCCTGGATGGCTACGGCATCGGCCTGGGGGTTGGACTTGTCAAGGGTGGTGAACTTGCCGTTGACGAGGATGAGATCGGGAGTCGGGGTCGGTGACATGGCGAAAAGCTCCGAAGAGGCTGCCGCGCCAAGCGCGGCGGCCGAGGCGATGAATTGCCGGCGGGAAACTGACATGGGCTCAGGCGGCTCAGGCGTTCAGGAAGGCCAGCAGGTCGGCATTGACTTGATCGGCGTTGATCACGCACATGCCGTGCGATGCGCCCGGGTAGACCTTCAGCGTGGCGTTCTTCACGAGCTTGGCGGACAGCTTCGCCGAGTTGTCGATCGGCACGATCTGGTCGTCGTCGCCGTGCAGGATCAGGGTGGGCACGTCGATCTTCTTCAGGTCCTCGGTGTAGTCCACTTCCGAGAATTCCTTGATGCACAGGTACTGGCCCAGGATGCCGCCGGCCATGCCCTGCGCCCAGAAGGCGTCGATGGTGCCTTGCGAAACCTTGGCGTTGGGACGGTTGAAGCCGAAGAACGGCGTAGCCAGGTCCTTGTAGAACTGCGAGCGGTTTTCGGCAACGCCCTTGCGGATGTTGTCGAACACTTCCAGCGGCAGGCCGTTCGGATAGGCGGCGCTCTTTGCCATGGTCGGCGGCACGGCGCCGATCAGCACGGCCTTGGCGACGCGCTTGGTGCCGTGGCGGCCGATGTAGCGGGCCACTTCGCCGCCACCGGTGGAGTGGCCGATCAGCGTCGCGCCCTTGATGTCCAGCGCGTCGAGCACGGCGGCCAGGTCATCGGCGTAGGTGTTCATGTCGTTGCCCTGGGCCGGCTGGTCCGAGCGGCCATGGCCACGGCGGTCGTGTGCGATCACGCGGAAGCCCTTCTGCACCAGGAACAGCATCTGGGCGTCCCAGGCATCGGCGTCGAGCGGCCAGCCGTGCGAGAACACCACAGGACGGCCCGAACCCCAGTCCTTGTAGAAGATGCGGGTGCCGTCCTTGGTCGTCACGTAGTGACCCTGCTTCGACTGGCGGCCCGTGGCTGGCGCGGCTTCGGCGGCGGCCGGCGTCAGGGCGGCCATCGATGCCACGGTGGCTGCGGCGGCGCCCACGGTGCTGCCAACCAGCAGCTTGCGGCGCGATGCGTCGTGTTGTCCGGCTTGATCAGCTTGTTCGCGGGACTGGGGGGCGAGGTTCGACATGAGATTTCCCTGCAAAAATGGTTCAGTTTGTTTGAGTTATCGGCCTGGCGCGTTTCGGTGCTTTTTGCCGGCAGCGCTGCGATGGGGTGAACTTTAGCCGCGCGAATGCGGTGACTGCCGCACTCGCGCTGTACGTTTTATTCAAATAAATTGAATATCCGTGGGCTGACGGTCAGCGGGCCGGTACCGGCGCGATCGACTCGTGCGGCGTGGCGGTGCGCTGGGCAGCCTTGTGGACCATCGTGTAGGCGTAGTCGACGCCCATGCCGTAGGCGCCCGAGTGCTCCTTGACGAGCTTCATCACGGCGTCATAGGTGTCGCGGTGCGCCCAGTCGCGCTGCCATTCCAGCAGCACCTGTTGCCAGGTCACGGGTACGGCGCCCGCCTGCACCATGCGCTGCATGGCGTAGTCGTGCGCTTCCTTGCTGGTGCCGCCGGAGGCATCGGCCACCATGTAGATCTCGTAGTCGCCTTCCAGCATGGCGCACAGCGCGAACGTGGTGTTGCAGACCTCGGTCCACAGGCCCGCCACCACCACTTTCTTGCGGCCGTTGGCCTTCAGGGCGTCACGCACCTTCTGGTCGTCCCACGAGTTCATCGACGTGCGTTCCAGCGTCTTGGCGTCGGGGAACACATCGAGGATCTCCGGGTACGTGTAGCCCGAGAACGATTCGCTTTCCACGGTAGTGATGGTGGTCGGCACGTTGAAGATCTTTGCGGCCTTGGCCAGGCCCACCACGTTGTTCTTCAGCGCCTGGCGGTCCATCGACTGCACGCCAAAGGCCATCTGCGGCTGGTGGTCGATGATGATCAGCTGGCTGTTCTGCGGCGTCAGTACTTCGAGCTTCGGGTTGGACATGATGTGAATTCCTTGAGACGAAGGTTGGGGCGGGGCACGGACGGTGCAGCACATGCTGGCCCGTTCCGCGCCGGTTGCATCGAAGCTGTCATGCCTGGGGATGGGCACGATGCAACCCGACGCAAGACTAGACGGCGCGTGCGTATGCAGCCATTGGCCCATCGTATTAGGCGATCGTGTCTACGGATTAGCTGTCCGCGGCGGCTTTCGCGAGCGGGCTTGCCGGCGAACGCGCGAGCGCCAGGCAAGCGGCGGCCAGCAGGCGTGGGATCACGCCAGTGGGCAGGGCTGGGCATGGTCGATGGGGGCGATGGGGGTAACAATGCACGCGCAGGGTAGGTGTGCGCATGCGGCTTCGCCATACTCACTTGGTATAGGTATTGGCGAGCCCGACGACAAGCCTGGCCGCGCTGTCCACTCACACAATGGTATGAGTGGCGAAGCGGCGTATGCTGTGCTGAAATGCTGGGCGCGCCGGCAGGCATATTGTTGCCGTGCGCCCGAATTTCATCCGATTGCCGTCCGACGACACCCCGGTGCCATGGGCGGCATCCGCAACTTGCTCTTGGGCACCTTGGAGAACAGAGCCGTGACATCCCAGAACGGGGACCCTGCCGGTACCGCCGACGACGCGATGGTGCTGATCGTCGACGACGATGCCATGTTGCGCGCCGGCCTGGGCAATCTGTTCCGTTCGGTGGGGATGCAGGCGATGCTGTTCGGTTCGGCGGCAGAGTTGCTGGAGTACAGCCTGCCCGATGTGCCGTGTTGCCTGGTGCTCGATGTGCGCCTGCGCGGCCCGAGCGGCCTGGACCTGCAGACCCGCCTGGCCCAGATGGGCGTGCATATCCCGATCATCTTCATGACCGGCTATGGCGATATCGCCATGACGGTGACCGCCATGAAGGCGGGCGCCGAGGATTTCATGGCGAAGCCGTTCCGCGACCAGGACCTGCTCGATGCGGTGTCCGCGGCCATCGAGAAGGACCGGCTGCGACGCCGGGGCCTGCGCAAGGTGGAGGAGATTCGCGGCAACTATGCCACGCTGACGCCGCGCGAGGCGGAAGTCATGGGCATGGCCGTCTCGGGCCTGCTGAACAAGCAGATCGCCGGGGAAATCGGCATCAGCGAGGTCACGGTGAAAATCCACCGCGGCCAGGCCATGCGCAAGATGAAGGCCCGCACCTTTGCGGACCTGGTGCTGATGGCGCAGCAGATCGGCCTCTGCAAGGCCGAGCAGTAAGGCCGTCTGCCAGCGTCCCCGGCGTGCGCCCGTGCCGAGCGGATCAGCCGAACTTGCGCGCCGCGTCCAGGGCCAGGCCCGAACCGATACCGCCGAACAGATCGCCTTCCACGCGCCGCGCGCCAGGCAGCAGCCGCGCCAGTTGCTCGCGCAGCATCGGTACGCTGCTGGAGCCGCCCGTGAACAGGATGGTGTCCACCGCATCGGCCGGCACGCCGGCCGTCTTCAGCATGCCCTTGACCGTGCTGGCCGTCTTGTCGACCAGCTTCGAGATCGATTGGTCGAAATCGTCGCGCGTGACGTCCAGCGTCGTATCGGGGGCGATGCGCGCCAGGTCCATCGTGGCAAGCGGCGTCTCGGACAGCGCGATCTTGGCGGCTTCCACCTGGATCGCCAGCCAGTGGCCCGCGCGGTCCTTGATCAGCCGGATCAGGCGGTCGAGCTTTTCGGTTTCGGCCGCATCGCGATAGTTGTCCATCACGATTGCCCAGGCCTTGCGCGTGTAGACCAGGTTGATCGTATGCCAGCTGGCCAGGTCGAAATACTGGCCCGATGGCATCGCCTTGCCGTTGCGCAGCTGGCTGTTCAGGCCCAGCATCGGCATGACGCTGGCCAGGCTCAGCGCGCGGTCGAAGTCGGTGCCGCCGATATGCACGCCGCCATTGGCCAGGATGTCCTCGCGGCGGTCGGTCTTCTTTGCACGCTCGGGCGACAGGCGCACCAGCGAGAAGTCGGACGTACCACCGCCAATGTCGGCCACCAGCACCAGTTCCTCGCTGCCGATCCCGGCCTCGTAGTCGAACGCGGCGGCAATCGGCTCGTACTGGAAGGCGATGTCCTTGAAGCCCGCGTCGCGGGCGATCTCGGCCAGCGTGTCTTCGGCAAGCTGGTCGGCGGCGGCATCCTCGTCGATGAAGTGCACGGGGCGGCCCAGCACTGCGGCGCTGAACTGGCGGCCGGCGGAGCGCTCGGCGCGGCCCTTGAGCTCGCCGATGAAGTGCGACAGCAGCTTGCGGAACGGCATGGCCTGGCCCATGACCTCGGTGCTGTCGTCCATCATCGACGTACCCAGCAGGCTCTTGAGCGACCGCATCATGCGGCCCTCGTAGCCGGCCAGGTAGTCGGCCAGCGCGGCACGGCCATAGCTGACGAGCGGGTCCTCGGCGTGGAAGAAGATCACCGATGGCAGCGTGGCCTTGTCGTCTTCCAGCGACAGCAGCGTGGGTGCGCCGGGACGCAGCCAGCCGACGGTGGAATTGGACGTGCCGAAGTCGACGCCGCAAGCGTTTGAGATCATGGGAATGCAGGGGTTCAGGTGCAGCAGGGAGCAGGCGGCGCGCTTGTCCGGTGCCGGTTGGGGCGGATCGGGTGCCGCTGCGTGGGGCGCTATTGTAGGGGTTTTCCTCGCATGGGGTGGAAACCCGCAGCGCGGCATGCCATCGGGGATCACCCCATGCGGGTTTGTGCCAACTGTTCCGCACACCGGCGTTGCAGTCTACTGAAGTCGCAGGTTGCAGTGAGACCGGCAGGTACAAGAGTCAGTACCGGCCGGCCGTTTGGAAAACCGACTGGAGACAATACCATGGTGACCAAGCAGGACGAATCACGCATTTTCCGCGAACTGGTAGCGCTGGCCACGCTGGAGGCACTGGGCGGCGCGATTGCACTGGGCTTCGTATTCAATCTGCTCACATGACGCGACGCGAGGACGGGGGCCGCCACTGACGGCCCCTTTTTGCGTCCGCGCCACCGTCCCCGCTGCCGTCCCGTGGCACGTTCCCGCCTGCCTTCACGGCAGGATCTGGACTGCGCACGGCCTGATCCGCCCGGATCGGCGTGGCCTCCGGCAGCCTTGCCGGAACCCCACTAGAATGGCGCATCGCCCGGCAAGGTGCCGGGCCAGACCTGGGAGTCGAGGATGCGTATTCTGGTGGTCGGTGCCGGCGCGACTGGTGGCTATTTCGGAGCACGGCTATTGCAGGCCGGGCGTGACGTAACCTTTCTGGTGCGCGCGCGGCGGGCTGGGCAACTGGCGGAGCACGGACTGCGCGTGAAGAGCCCGCACGGCGATCTGCATATCGCCACCCCCCCGGTCATCCTGTCCGAGCAGATCACCGCGCCGTTCGACGTGGTGCTGCTGAGCTGCAAGGCGTATGACCTTGACAGCGCCATGGATTCGATCGCCCCGGCCGTGGGCCCGGACACCGTGATCGTGCCCCTGCTCAACGGCATGCGGCATCTGGACCAGCTCGACGCCCGCTTTGGCGCTGCCCGCGTGATGGGCGGCCGCTGCATGATTTCGAGCACGCTCGACGACCAGGGCACCATCCTGCATCTGTCGGCGTTCCACATCCTGTCGTTTGGCGAGCGCCCTTCGGGCAACAGCCCCCGTGCGCAGGCGCTGGCCGAAGCGTTCGGCAACGCGGGCTTCGACGTGCAGCGCAGCGACGCGATGCTGCAGGACATGTGGGAAAAATGGTTCTTCCTGGCCACGCTGGCGGCGTCCACCTGCCTGATGCGTGCCACGATCGGCGATATCCTTGCCGCACCGCGTGGCCGCGAGACCATCGCCGCCTTGCTGGACGAATGCGCCGCCATTGCCGCGGCCAACGGCTATCCGGTGCGCGAACCGGCGATGAAGCAGGCCACGACCACGCTGTTCACGGAAGGCTCGCCGATCACGGCGTCGATGCTGCGCGACGTGGAGCGTGGCGCCGCCATCGAATCGGACCAGATCGTCGGCGACCTGCTCGCGCGTCGGGGCAGTACCGAAGCGCCCGCGCTCGGCATGGCGCTGACCCACCTGAAGGCCTACGAGGCCCGCCGCGCACGCGGCGGCTGACGTCAGTCGGTGCCGGCTGCAATGCTGGCCGTGCTGCTGGCCGTGACCGCGCGGGCGCGCAGCCACGCCAGCAGGTCCGCTTCGGGCATCGGACGCGCCAGCAGGTAGCCCTGCATGGCATAGCAGCCGATGCCGATCAGCGTCTGCCGGTCGGCTTCATGCTCCACGCCCTCGGCCACCACTTCGAAGCCGAACGAACGCCCAAGGTTAAGCACCGCGCGCATCAGGTCCTGGTTGCGGGGCGAGCGCGCGATATCGGTGATGAAGCTGCGATCCACCTTCACGCAGGCCGCGCCAAGCTGGCGCAGCGCACCCAGGCCCGAATAGCCCACGCCGAAGTCATCGAGCGCAATCGCCACGCCGGCCTTTGCCATGTTGGCGAGCTTGCCCTGCACGGCCACCACGTCGAGCGCCACTTCCTCGGTAATCTCCACGGTCAGCAGGCCCGGTTCGATCTTGCAGGCCTCCAGTGTCGTCAGCAGCAACTGGTCGATTTCCACCTGCGCCATCTCGCGCGGCGACAGGTTGATGGCAATGGGAATCCGCTGCCCGCCCTGGGCTTCGATTGCCTTGGACAGGCGGCAGACCTTGGACAGCGTGGCGCGCAGCAACATCTCGGACAAGCCGGACGCGGCGGCCACCGACACCAGCTCCGGCGGTGGCACCCAGCCGTGCCGCGCGTGCTTCCAGCGGATCAGTGCTTCAAGGCTGCGCACCCGCGTGCCGCCTTCGGCAAAGATCGGCTGGAACCAGACTTCCAGCGTATCGTCGGCCAGCGCGCGCGGCAGGTCGCGCTCGATATCGCGCTGCATCTGCAGGTGCCGGTGCAGGTCGTCGTCGAACGTGTAGACGCTGTTGCGGCCCGCGCGCTTGGCCGCGTACAGCGCGGCATCGGCAAACAGCAGCATGTCGTCCAGGCTGATGTCCGGGCCCCGGCAGATGCCGATGCTGATGCCGATGGCGCAGAACTCGTAGCCTTCCAGCGGCTGGCGCACGGCCTCGATCAATCGCGCGGCCAGCGACGACGGGCATTCGTCGTTGTCGAACGGGTCGTAGAGCAGCATGAACTCGTCGCCGCCCATGCGCCCGGCCAGCATGCCGGGGCCGGCCACGGTCTCGAGGCGCCGTGCCACCTCGCGCAGCACGCCGTCGCCGGCCTTGTGCCCGAACGCGTCGTTGATGAGCTTGAAGCCGTCCAGGTCCAGCATCAACAGGCAATGCCGGCCGCTGGTGCCGTTGGCAAAGCGCTTGCTGGCCCGGTCGAAGAAGCCGCTGCGGCTTAGCAGGCCGGTCAGCGGATCCAGGCTGGCAAGCGTCCACATTTCGTCGGCCCGGTTCACCGCGTCGTCATGCGCGATGCGCAGCGAATCCTGGATCGCGGTGGCCTCGTTCTTGAGGCGGATCGAGTGCCGGATCTGCCGTTCACTTTCGAGCGTGCATCGAATGAGCGCGGCCAGGTAGAGCAGTGTGGTGCCGGCCAGCCAGTACTTGTCGAAATCGCCGTACCAGAACAGGCATGCGGCCGCCGACAGCAGCGGCGGCGTGATGAAACAAAGTGGAATGCGCGCGTACGCAAAGCCGTGGGTCACCGCGCCGGCCGTGATGCCGCAGACCACGGTCAGGTAGAACAGCGTCTGCGGCGACGTGTAGCCGTCGCACAGCACCGGAATGGCGGCCCATGTCAGGCCGGACAGCAGTGCCAGCGCGCAGTGGATGCGCAGATGGCGCGCCACCGTGCGTGCCATCAGGGCGTCGGCGGGCCGCGTGGTACCGGGAGCGCGGCCTACCGGCAACTGGCACATCCAGATCCGCAGCACGTTCCAGAGCAGGGAAATCACGAACCATACCGCCGCCGTGCTGCCGCGTCCGGCGTGCCAGGCCACGGCCAGCACGCTCAGGCCAAGGACGATATTGATCGGGATCGACATCCGGACCGTGCGGCGCACGGCCAGCAGCTGGTCGTGGCGGGTTTGCCAGGGCTGCGTGGTCTCGACGGGCTTGATGGGCCCGTTGCCGGGCTTGCCAACGGCTCCGCCGCCGACGCCTGCGCCGGTGCCCGCACCAATATTTCCGCCCGTTGCCCCGTCGGCAGCGCGCACGCCGGTCAGCGCCGCGCCCTGCGCACGTTGTGTGTTGTTCATGGGTTCATGCCCACCGCCGGTCGCTTGCCCCGGGGGCTGTGCGCCCCAGGGCCGGATGGCAGCCTTCCGCGTCCGGACTACCCGGTTCCTGCTTTTATTGATATCTGCCCTGCGCCGTGATGTTCGCCATCTTCGACGACAGGCTCATGAACCGTGGTGCCCCGTCAAACTCCGCCATGCCGGCCATGTCCCCGATGCCGGCAACGCGGAACCTTCGTTCCGTCAGGTGTTTGATCACTCAAGGCATGGTTGTTCGCTTTCGTTTGCGCGGAGGAAACGGCGAGTATAGGTCCAAACTGCCAGGCAGACGCCGGGATATCGGCTCAGGCTTCGACGGTGGACTGCCTGTGTTCGTGCCAGAACGCCAGGAATTCGGCCAGCGGCATGGCTTTGCCGAACAGCCAGCCCTGGCCGAACTGCACGCCGCGTTGCCGTAGCGCCACGCGCTGCGCGTCGGTCTCGATGCCCTCGGCCACCATGCGGATGTCCAGCGAGCGGGCCATTTCGATAATATGCGGGCCAACCGATTTCGAAGGCGCATCGGTTGTCATCGAGCCGACAAAGGCCTTGTCGATCTTGATGCCATCCACGTCCAGGTCCTGCAGGTAGGCCAGGCTCGAATAGCCGGTACCGAAGTCGTCGATCAGGATCGGATGCCCGGCCTTGCGGAAGGCGGCGATCATCTCGCGGCAGGCGGCGTCATTGGCAAAGCCGCGCTCGGTGACCTCGATCCAGATCTGCCCGGCGCGCACCCCGGTGCGGACCAGTGCCGCGCTGATGGCGGGCAGCGTGTCGTGCGCGCGGAAGTCGTCAGGCGACAGGTTGATCGACACGTGCATGGCCGGGTTGGCCGCCAGGTGCGGGCCCAGGTCCGCCAGCACGGCCTCGATCACGCACGTGGTGATGGCATGGATAGCGCCAACCGATTCGGCCATCGGGATAAAGCGGTCGGGCAGCACGATGGAGCCGTCCGGCATGCGCCAGCGCAACAGCGCTTCGGCGCCGACGCAGCGGCCGTCACCGAGGGCCATCACGGGCTGGTAGACCGCGAAGAACTCCTTGCGGCGGATGGCGTCGAGCAGCGTGTATTGCGGACTGCGCAGGCGCCGGCCCCAGCGCAGCATCAGCCAGGTAGCCAGGCCGCTGACCAGCAGCGCCACCGGCAGGCCGATGACCAGCAGTTGCCGCCAGGTGCCGGTCATCGTCTCGAACGGCTCGTAGGCCACCACGGCGAACGGAAGCTGCTGCGACACCTTGACGTCCAGGTAGCGGCCCCGGCGCACCTTGCCATTGAGCTTTTCAGCCCAGGCGCGCTGCAGCGTGGCTGTATCGGTATCGCCCCAGGTTGCCACCGCCTTGCCCGTGCGCGTATCGATCATGCCAAGACGAATCAGCGCATCGAGTGGCACGATGTCGATAAAGAACTGGGCGTGAACGATTGCCACATGCCGGCCCACGCGGAACTGCACGGCGGGTGGCGGATCCCTTGCGGCGTCGATGCGGTACGCGGCCTGCATCTGCGGCAGCGCGGTCCAGCGCGGATCCTGGCCCTCGATGCTGCGCAACGCTCCCGGGAACGATGACGAAGCGCACAGCAGTTGCTCGCCGTCGAGGTAGATGATCTGGCGCGCGTAGCGGTGCTGGAGATCGGCCTCGCGCATGGCGTCCAGGTGGGCCTGGCTGCAGGGTGCGCCGGTGAACTGGTCCGCCTGGCGGGCGGCTTCGACGGCATCTCGGGCCACCACTTCCACGCGCAGCAGCGCGCGTTCGGTGAACCCGTCCACCCGCTGGCGGAACAATTGCTCGGCCAACTCGCGGGACACCCATGTGGTGAGCGCTACCGGGCCGCAAACGCCCAGCGCGATCACGCAGAACATGAAGAGCCAGAGACGCCGGGTCATTGAGTCAGGGTGGATGGACTGCGTGGCAGCATAGCAGAACGATCTCCATGACAAATCTGATATTGCGCATGCAGCGACCGGTTGCCGGGCTGCCGCCCGGCCTCGGCAAGCCGCGCATTGACCGACGTCACGGCGGGGAGGGCGGTGGCTTGCGGCTGTAATGCCTGTGTCACCTGCATTGTCGAAGATACATTCTGATACACAACCTTCACATTGCCCGTGACACGCCAATCCAAACGCCAGGCAGGCGCGTATTCGCTGGTCCTGCTGTCCACCCTGTTCGCGCTGGCCGCATGCGGCGGCGACGACAAGCCGACGACTTCCCAGCCCCCATCGACGCAGCAGCCCGAGACCGCGAAGCCGCTGTCGCTGACCGTGCTGCACGTGAATGACCACCATTCGCACCTGGACCCGGAATCGGTCAAGCTGAACCTGAAGACGGCCGCAGGCGCCCGCGAGGCCATCGACGTCGAGTACGGCGGCTTTGCGCGCGTGACCTCGGCCATCCAGTCGCTGGCGGGTGCGTCGGCCAACGTGCTGAAGATCCATGCCGGCGATGCCGTGACCGGTGACCTGTACTTCAATATCAGCAACGGCAAGGCCGATGCCGAGATGATGAATACGGTCTGTTTCGACTCCTTTACGCTGGGCAACCACGAGTTCGACAACACCGACAGCGGCCTGAAGACCTTTATCGACTACCTGCACGCCGGCACCTGCAAGACGCCGGTCCTGAGTGCCAACGCGAAATTCGCCGCCACTTCGGCGCTGGCCAACGGCCCGGTGAAGGCGTCGACCGTGGTGGAGCGTGACGGGCAGAAGATCGCCATTATCGGCCTGACCGTCGCCGGCAAGACCAAGAACTCGTCGCGCCCCGATGCGGGAACCACGTTCGACGACGAGGCCGTGGCCGCACAGGCCGAGATCGACCGTCTCCGCGCGCAGGGCATCAACAAGATCGTGATTGCGTCGCACGTCGGCTATACCGGCGAACTGGCGCTGGCCGCGCAACTGAGCGGCGTGGACGTGATCGTGGGCGCCGACTCGCACACGCTGCTGGGGCCCAGGGCCACCATGGAGCCGCTGGGGCTGACGCCGGCCGGCGACTACCCGACCCGTGTGACCAGCAAGGACGGCAAGCCCGTCTGCGTGGTGCAGGCCTGGCAGTACAGCTACGTGGTGGGCGAGCTCAAGGTCGAATTCGACAAGAACGGCGATGTCACCAGCTGCCAGGGCACGCCGCACGTGCTGATCGGCGATACCTTCAAGCGCGGCACGGTGGCGGTTTCCGATGCCGATGCGGCCGCCATCCGTCAGGACATCGCCGCCAGCGGCGTGCTGCGGACAACCACTCCCGATGCGGCCGCTGCCGCGAAGCTGGCCGTCTACAAGGCCGACAAGGACGCACTGGGCACGCAGGTGGTAGCCACCGCCCCGGCCAACCTGTGCCTGCGCCGCGTACCGGGCACCAGGCGCGACGCCACGCGTTCCGTGCTGGGCGATATCTGCAACAAGGACGCCAATGTCGAAGCCCATGGCGGCGATGTCCAGCAGCTCGTGGCCCAGGCGTTCCTGGAACGCGGCAAGGCGTTCTTCAATGCCGATATCTCGATTCAGAACGGCGGCGGGGTGCGCGTCGACCTGCCGGCCGGCAACGTGACCGTGGGCAATATCTACAGCGTGCTGCCGTTCAAGAACACGCTGGTGCAGCTGAAGATGACCGGCGCCGAGGTGAAGGCTGCGCTGGAGGACGCCATGACGGCGGTGGTAGCCAACAACACGGGTTCCTACCCCTATACCGGCGGACTGCGCTGGAACGTGGACCTGAACCAGCCGGCCGGCGCGCGCCTGAGCCAGCTCGAAGTAAAAACCGCCTCGGGGTATGTGGCGCTGGATCTGGCCGCCACCTACAACGTGGTCACCATCAACTTCCTGGCGGACGGGCAGGATGGCTACACGTCGCTGAAAACCATCACCGGCGCACGCCGTACGGAAGTGGGCCTCGATTACGCCGAAGCGTTCCTGACCTACGTGGATAGCCTGCCCGGCGGCACGAAGCAACTCAACAAGCTGCCGGTGGCCGACTACAGCACGCAGACGTTCACCGACACGCCGTAATGCCATCTGGCGATCGAGGACAGGACCGGGGCTTATGCCCCGGTTTTTCGTTGGGGCGCGCCGGCTGATCCATGCGAGCCCCATTTGTCCCGCATTCGACATTTCACGACACGACGAACCTTTCACGGGCCGCGCACTGCGAATATGGCGACATCGCCAGTTCAGCCGGAAAACCGTGATGAATTCGTCCCTTGATGTCCCGCAGGCGTTGCCCCCTTCGGCCGAGACGGCGGTCGCCCCCGCCGACCCTATTGCCGCGGTCACGCATCCCGATCCCTATCCCTGGTATCGCCAGCTCGCACGCACGCGTCCGTTCCACTACGACGTCACGCTGAAGCTATGGGTGGCCGCCAGCGCGGCAGCCGTGGCCGAAGTGCTGGATCATCCCGCTGCCCGCGTGCGCCCGCCCGGGCAGCCCGTGCCGCCCGCGCTGGCCGGAGGCCCCGCCGGCCAGTTGTTCGGCCGCCTGATGCGCATGAACGACGGGCCGGCGCACGCAGCCTTGAAATCCATCGTGCTGCGCCGGCTTGCGGGGCTCGACCTGGGCCTGGTGCATGTGCGTGCCCACGCGCTGGCAGCGGGGCTGCCGCGCATGACCGACGACGATGCGCACGAGGCCACGCGCTGGATGTTCACCTTGCCCGTGCTGACCGTGGCAGACCTGCTGGGCCTGCCGCTCGAACGCGATGCCGACGGCCATGTCTCCACGCGCGTGGCCGGCTTCGTTTCCACCTTTGCCATGGCAATGTCGCCGCTGGCTACGCCGGCGGAAGTGGAGGCCGGCGCGGCAGCTGCGCAATGGCTCACGCAGTGGACACACGACTGTGCGCCCGCCGCACCGGCCGGCAGCCTGCTGCAGAGCCTGTCGCGGGACACCGCGCTGGCTGGCATCGATGCCCCGGCGATGGTTGCCAACGCCATCGGCCTGATGATCCAGGCGTGCGAGGCCACGGCGGGCTTGACCGGCAACACGCTGGTCCATCTGGCGCGCACCGGCCAGTTGCCGGGCCCGGCCGATCCGGTCGACCCGCTGGTGGCGCAGGTGGCCCGTCTGGACCCGCCGGTGCAGAACACGCGGCGTTTCATGGCCGCCGATGCCATCGTGTGCGGCCAGCCGGTTCGCGCCAACGATGCGGTGCTGGTGCTGCTGGCCGCCGCGTCCCATGATGACGCCAGGCGCGACGGCGCTGAGGCGGCTACCCGCCCGTGGACATTTGGCGCCGGGCGCCATGGCTGCCCCGGCGATGCGCTGGCCCAGGTGCTGGCCGCCAGTACCGTGCAGGCGCTGCTGTCGCGTGGCATGCGGCCGGCGCGCCTGGCCGATCGCGTACGCTATCGGCCATCGGTCAATGCACGCATTCCGCAGTTCTCCGTACAACCATGAACCGTGACAAGGAGCCCCCGATGATTGCCGTCATTTTCGAAGTCGAGCCCGCGCCCGGGCGCCAGGACACCTATCTGGATATCGCCGCCCATCTGAAACCGACGCTGGAAGCCATCGACGGCTTTATCTCGGTGGAGCGCTTCCAGAGCCTGACGACCCCCGGCAAGCTGCTGTCGCTGTCGTTCTTCCGCGACGAAGCCGCCGTGATGGCCTGGCGCAATACGCTCGACCATCGCCAGGCCCAGGCGGCCGGGCGCGGCGGCGTGTTCGCCAACTACCGGCTGCGCGTGGCGCAGGTACTGCGCGACTACGGCCTGCACGAGCGCGACGAAGCGCCGGCCGACAGTCGCGCCGTGCATGATGCGGGCGGCCAGTGACAAGGCGGTAGGCGGGGCGGCTGCGGCCTGGCGCTTTCCGACGCGTGGATTCATGACAATCTGACATATTCGCCCCGTAGACTCGTGCATCATCGCAGCGGAGGTATGACCACGCAGCAGCGGAAACGAAAGGGCGATGCGGCATGAAACGGCGCACTGGCGGCACGAAGTTGTGGGCAACGCTGAGCAAACAGGCGACGCGCAGCGCACGCCAGTTCAGCCGCACGGTCACGAAAACCGTGACCGACCCGATGATGCGCGCGGCCAGGCAGCAGAGCCAGGCCGTCAGCAAGGCCATGGGGCGCGCCGTGGGCAAGGTGGCGCGGCAGGCGTTGACCGGTGTGGTCACGCCGGCGCGCGCACCGGTCAGCAAGGGCGGCGGATCCTGGGAGGAGGGCCAGTGGGGCTTCAGCCTGGGGATCGGCCGCATGGGGCAGCGCCGCTACCGGGTGTTTGTCCCGCCTGGCGTCAGCGCGGCCCGGCCGGCGCCATTGCTGGTCCTGCTGCACGGCTGCGGGCAGGATGCCGCCAGTTTTGCCGCGTGCGCCCGCGTAGCCGCGGTGGCGCGCGACGCGCGCTGGGTCGTGCTGATGCCCGAGCAGTCGATGCAGGCTAACGCCCAGCGCTGCTGGAACTGGTTCCGGCCCGCCGCGCGCGGCGCATCGGAAACCGCGCTGCTGATGTCGATGATCGACCATGTCAGCCAGCGCTACGCCATTCTGGCGAACCGTGTCTGCGCGTTCGGCCTGTCGGCTGGCGGCGCCATGGCGATGATGCTGGGGCTGCGCTATCCGGATCGCTTCGCGGCCATCGGTTCCCATTCGGGCGCCGCCCCCTATAGCGCCATCAACGCCACGCAGGCACCCAAGGCCATGCGCGGCGAACGGGCGCCCGACGCCGTGGCGGCCCGCCTGGCACTGGCCGGGCGTTGTCCGCCGCCGCTGCTGCTGCTGCATGGCGACGAAGACAGCGTGGTGTCCTATGACAATGCCACCTCCACGGCGGCGATGTGGCTGGAGTTGCTGCCACCCGGCAGCCCGGCACCCGTCGCACTGCCCGCCAGGCGTGTGCGGCGTGGCACGCGGCGTGCCGTGGACGTGTTCGACTGGCAGGCCGGACCCCGTCCCTTTCTACGCGTGGTCAAGGTGGAAGGGTTGCGCCACGCGTGGAGCGGCGGCGCGCCCGGGCAGGCGTTCTCGGACCCGGGCGGGCCCGATGCCCTCAAGATTGCGCTTCGTTTCTTTTCGGTGAACGGCCGCCAGCGCGATTAAGCCGTGCCGGTGTCGCCTGCGGTCTCCCGGCGAAGCCAGTCCGCGCCAACCGGCTCGAACACCACATCGCTGGTAGGGCATGCCACGCAGGGCAGGATGAATCCGTCATCCTTTTCGTCAAGACTCAGGCCGGGCCATTCGATCCGATAGCGCACGCTGCCCGCGTGCAGCTTGCTCATGCAGGCGCGGCAGGTGCCGTTGCGGCAGGAACTGGGCAGGCTCAGGCCATCGAGCAGGGCGCTTTCGAGCAGGCTGAGCGACGCGGGCGCGGCAAAGCGCACCTGGCCGGGCAGCACCTGCGCCGTGAATTCCCGGTTGTCATCGAGGATGTCGACGGGCATGCCGTATTGCGACTCGGCCATGCGGCTAGTCCTGGTGTGCCGGAAACCCGGCGCGGCCATGGGTGGCATCGCGCAGGGCCGCCTGCGCCTGTTCGCGCAGCGCGGCCGGCAGGCGGATGACCAGCGTGGCCAGCGCACCGTAGCGGGTCTCGGTCAGCGTGCAGCCCGCATCGCCCGACTGCTCGATCCAGCGGCGCACGCGCGGTTCGTCCGGGTAGTCGACCAGCACGGTCAGCGTGGCATAGGCGATGCGCTCGATGCGTGCCGCATCCTTGAGCGCGACCGCGATGGCGTCGGTATAGGCGCGCACCAGGCCACCGGCGCCAAGCTTGATGCCGCCGTAATAGCGCACCACGGCGGCCAGCACGCCATCCAGGTCGTGGTGGCGCAATACCTCGAGGATGGGCCGGCCCGCCGTGCCGGACGGCTCGCCGTCGTCGGACATGCCCGATTGCCCGCCCGCCAGCAAGGCCCAGCAGACGTGCGTGGCCGCAGGGTGCTGGGCCCGCAGGTCCGCAATCACGGCCATCGCCGCCTCGCGATCGGGCACCGGCACCGCCAACGCAATAAAGCGGCTCTTGCGTATCTCGATCTCGGCGTGAACGGGGGCGGCTAGCGTGAAGGTGGGCAAGGCAGGTCTGGCAATCGGCAGGCAGGAGGGGCGAGTGTAGCGCAGCCCGTCGCGGCACCGATTGTGTGACAGCTTGCTGACCGTCAAATACTTGTCATGAAAGCGCCTTACCATCCGGACGGGGCAGATGCCGTTCCTGCCGCAGCGCGTGATTTCAGAAGAACTATCAGACACCCACCAGAGCCCACTGAATCCCATGTCCGACCAGACCGTCAATGCCCGTCGCCGTGCCCTGAAAATCCTGGGCGGCGCCCCGATGCTGCCGCTCGGCGCGGCTGCCGCCAGCCTGGCAGGCGGCATGTCCGCCATGGAGGCCGCCTTTGCCGCAGCACCGCGCCGCAAGGCCGCCGCCTTCGCGTCGGCCACGTTCACCGGCATGGCCGCGCCCACGCTGGACAACGCCGCGGCCATGGCTACCACGACGGTGGGTTCGTCGCTGAAGGTGTCGTATGCCGACGGCACGGAGCAGGACTACACGCTGGCCTACCAGCCGTTCTTCGTCACCGGCGACCTGGTGCCGGACGGCAAGGGCGGCAAGGTGCTGGCCGGCGGCTACTACGACATCCAGAACCGGCCGATCATGGACACCTCGGTGCCGGGCAAGACGCGCCATTTCTATTCCGATGCTCCCGACGGCAGTTCGCTGCTGACGCTGCGCAACGCCAGGGGGCGCGGCGTCAAGGGCAACACGGTGTTCGCGGTGGTGCAGTTCGAGTACACCACGCGCGACCAGGCCGACGCAGAGATGCACGGCATGCTGCCGTCGCCCATCGCCGTGCTGACGCTGGACCAGGACCCCAGGACCGGCAAGCTGAGCCTGGTGAGCTATCACAACGTGGACACGTCTGGCGTGAACGGGCTGTGGATCACCTGCGGCGCGAGCCTGTCGCCCTGGAACACGCACCTGTCGAGCGAGGAATACGAGCCCGACGCGGCCAGGGCCAGCACCGACAAGAAGCTGCGTGGCTTCAGCCAGCACCTGTATGGCGATGCAGGACGCGCCAATCCGTACCACTACGGCCACCTGCCGGAAGTGACCGTGAACCCCGACGGCACAGGGTCGATCCGCAAGCACTACTGCCTGGGCCGCATCTCGCACGAACTGGTGCAGGTCATGCCCGACGAGCGCACGGTGCTGATGGGCGACGATGCCACCAATGGCGGCCTGTTCATGTTCATCGCCGACCGTCCGCGCGACCTGTCGGCGGGCAAGCTGTATGTGGGCAAGTGGCACCAGACATCCGGCACCGGCCCGGGCGCGGCTACGTTGTCGTGGATTCCGCTGGGCAGCGCCAGCAGCGACGAGATCCGCAAGCTCGTGGACAGCGGCATCAAGGTCACGGACATCATGGACGTGCAGTTCAAGGACCCGGAGGATGCGAGCTACACCCGCATCCTGTTCGACGGCAAGCCGAACTGGGTCAGGCTCAGGCCGGGGCAGGAAAAGGCCGCCGCGTTCCTGGAAACCCACCGCTACGCCGCGCTGGTGGGTGGCAGCCTGGGTTTCACCAAGATGGAAGGCACCACCGTCAATATCGCCGACAAGAAGGCGTATTCGGCCATCTCGCGCATCGAGTCCAGCATGCTGGCCGGCAATGCCGCCAATGCGGGCGATATCCGCGTGGAAGGCCCGTACTCGGGCGCGGTCTACGAGCTGAACCTGCGCGGCGCGCAGTCTGACCAGGCGGGCGCCCGCATCGACAGCGAATGGGTGCCGGTCGACATGGCGGCCGTGCCGGCGCTGGTTTCGGAAGACCTTGGCGGTGGCCCGAAGAAGGCGCAGGACGCGCTGGGCAACTACGCCAACCCGGACAAGGTGGCCACGCCGGACAACCTCAAGTTCTCCGAGACGCTGCGCACGCTGTTCATCGGCGAAGACAGCAACACGCACGTGAACAACTTCCTGTGGGCGTACAACGTCGACACGAAGCAGCTGTCGCGCGTGCTGTCGTGCCCGGCCGGTGCGGAATCCACCGGGCTGCACGCGGTGGACGAGATCCACGGCTGGACCTACATCATGAGCAACTTCCAGCACGCCGGCGACTGGGAAAAGGGGCTCCATGACAAGGTGAAGGGCACGCTGGACCCGCTGGTGCGCGCCAACTACAAGGACCGCTTCGGTGCGGCCGTCGGTTACCTGACGGCCACGCCGTCGGCGTTGCGGCTGAACCGGCGCGCGTAACGCACGCATCGGACCTTTCCGACCCTGTCTGACTACGCAGGCAGGGCAGGCCTGCTACCCTGTGGGCTGGCGCCAGGCGCATCGCCCGGCGCACGCTCACAGGAATCCCCATGACACAGCCCGCCGCAGACCTGACCGCGCGCCGCATGGCGCCCGCCACTGACCGCAACCGCGCGCCCATCCTGGCCGTCTTGCGCGACGCCCTGCCGAAAACCGGCACGGTGCTCGAGATCGCCAGCGGTACCGGCCAGCATGCGGTCTACTTCGCGGCCGCGCTGCCCGGGCTGACCTGGCAACCCAGCGACCCCGATGCCACGCACCGCGAATCGATCGCGGCCTGGACGGCTCACGACAAGACTGCAAACGTGCTGCCGCCCCTGGCCATCGACGTCAGGCAGGAGCCCTGGGGCATCGACGCGGTGGATGCCATCGTCTGCATCAACATGATCCACATCGCGCCATGGGCCGCTGCCGAGGCGCTGTTCGCCGGCGCCGGCCGCCGCCTGTCGCCGGGCGGCGTGCTGTATCTCTATGGTCCGTACCGCCGCAACGGCGCGCATACCGCACCGAGCAACGAAGCATTCGACCGGCAACTGCGCGTGGCCGATGCCGAATGGGGCGTGCGCGACATGGAAGCCGTGATCGCACTGGGCGCGGCGCAGGGCCTGACCTGCGCAGAACCGGTTGCCATGCCGGCCAACAACTTCAGCCTGGTGTTCCGCAAGGCCGCTTGAGGGCTGCGCGCAATGGAATGTTGCGGCATGGCGGTGTGCTTCCGCGTTCTGCCACCAGCAGTTCATGCATTCTCGGCAAGCGTGCGCTGACGCTCGACGCCCGGCATGGCGAGATAGTCTGCCTGGTCGGCATTCCGCGATGAACAGGGATAGTGCGATCAGCGCGTGACGGACTGCCTACCCCCGCACCAGCATCACCACCGCCGTTGCAATCAGGCATACCGCGAATGCCGCGCGCAGGCGTCGCTCGGGCATGCGGTGGGCCAGGGCCACGCCCCAGGAGATTGTCAGCATGCCGCCGAGCGACAGCGGGATGCCGCTGTACCAGTCCACATGACCGGCGTGCGCGTAGGTGAGCAGGGCGACCACGGCGCCGGGCGTGACCAGGGCCAGGGCCAGCCCCTGGGCGGCGGCCTGGCGCATGCCGAACAGGCCGACCAGGGCAGGGGCGGCTACCACGCCACCGCCCACACTGAAGAATCCGGAGAACGCGCCGCCGACCACGCCAACCGCCGGAATCCAGGATGCGGATACGCGGGCCTGCTGGTGTGTCGCGGCGCGGCCGGGCAGTAGTCGCCAGAGGAAGTAGAGGGCCAGTCCGATCATGAACACGGCGAAGATGCGGCGCAGCAGGGCGGCGTCGATCGACGTGGCAAGTCTTGCGGAAAGATAGGTGGACAGCATGGCCGACAGGCCAAGGACGACGGCGGTCCTGAGATCGATATCGGCGCGCTTGCGGTATTGCCAGAAGCCGATCACGACATTGGGCGCGATCATGACCAGTGAGGTGCCTTGCGCCAGCTGCTGGTCCATGCCGTACAGCAGGCCGATGGCGGGAATGGCGATCAGGCCGCCGCCGATGCCGAACAGGCCGCCGACGCCGCCGAGTAGCCCTCCAAGTCCGAAGATGAGCAGGGCGGACAGCAACGAATGGTCAGGCATGGCGAATCAGGGGCGGGTACGGATCTGGCGAGCCCCGATGATACGCGGACATGGAGCAGACATTAGGGAAATTACCGACACGAAGCCGGTCGCGCAAGGCGGGGATCGGCGGCCCCCGCCCTGACTGCCGGGCCGATCAGTCCACCTGGGCGCCCGACTGCTTGACGATCTTCGCCCATTTGTCGATATCGGTGCGCAGCGTGGTGGCCAGCTGCTGGGGCGTGCCGCCCAGCGCTTCGGCGCCCTGCGCGGCCAGCTTGTCGCGCAGCGACTTGTCGGCCAGCGCAGCCTGCATGGCCGTGGACAGCTTCTGCACGACGTCCTTCGGCGTGCCGCGCACCGCGAACAGTCCGACCCACAGGTCGCCGCTATAGCCGGGCACGGTTTCGCCGATGGCCGGGATATCGGGCGCGAACGGCGACCGCTTGGCCGAGCTGACGCCCAGCGCGCGCACCTTGCCGGCCTTGATGTGCGAGAGCACCGACGGCAGGCTTGCGAACGCCATCGGCACCTGGTTGCCCAGCACATCGTTCAGTGCGGGCGCCACGCCCTTGTACGGCACGTGTTCCAGCTTGATGCCGGCCGTCGTGTTCAGCATTTCGCCCAGCAGGTGGTTCAGCGTGCCGTTGCCGGCCGAACCATAGCGATAGAAGTCGGGCTTGGCCTTGGCCATCGCGATCAGTTCCGACATCGACTTGGCCGGGAAGGCCGGATTCACCACCAGGACGTTGGGCACGGTGGCAACCAGCGAGATCGGTTCGAAATCCTTGACCGGATCGAACGGCACGCTCCGGTAGAGCGACGGGTTGATGGCCTGCGTGCTGCTGATGGTCATCAGCAGCGTATAGCCGTCGGGCGTGGCGCGCGCGGCAGTCTGCGTGCCGATATTGCCGCCGGCGCCGGGACGGTTTTCCACTACCACCTGCTGGCCGATCCGCTGCGACAGGTCGGCTGCCACCAGCCGCGCAACGATGTCGTTGGAGCCGCCGGGTGCCTGCGGCACGATCATCTGGATCGGTTTCGACGGATAGGTGTCTGCCTGGGCGTGGCCGATGGCGGCTGCCGCCAGCGCCAGGCCGGCCATGGCGCGAAGGGTACGGGTCATGCTGTCTCCTGATGAGTGCGGCCCGGCCGGTGTTATGGAGTCTTGCCGGGCGTAGTGGCGCTCACTCTAGCCCAGGCCTGCACGCAGGAGAAATTCAATCGGCGACTGGCGCCATAAGCTTTTCTTATTGGCCTGCCCCGCCAGGCGGCGGCGCGGCGGCTGGCTCGCGGGCCAGCTGCCAGCCGCCGCCCATCGCCTGGTACAGGGCCACGCTGGCATTGAGCCGATCCGCGTGGGCCTGGATCAGGTTCAGTTCGGCGCTGAACAGTTGCCGTTGGGCATCCAGCTGTTCCAGATAGGGCGAGTAGCCGGCGCGATAGCGATTGGTGGCATGGCGCAGGGCGGCCGCCAGCGCGTCGCGCTGATCGCGCAGCCGTGCTTCCTGTTCGCCCAGTTTCTGTACGGCGGCCAGGTTGTCGTTGACCTCGCGGAAAGCCGTCAGCGCCACGCGGCGGTACGCATAGGCGGCCTCGTCGCGCTGGGCGGCAGCGGCGTCGGCGCCGGCCACGATACGCCCGCCTTCGAACAGTGGCGCCAGCACGCTGCCGCCAAGGGTCCAGATCCGGATCGGATTGGCTAGCCCGGTGACATAGACCAGCCCGCCCGAGGCGGTCAGCGGGATGCGCGGCAGATAGGCCTTGCGTGCGGCGGACAGGCTGGCGTCGGTGGCCGCCAGCGTGTATTCGGCCTGGGCGACGTCGGGGCGCCGCCGCAGCAGTTCGGACGGCAGACCAGCCGGTACGGGCGGTTGCTGCAGTGCCCGCAGCGGCAGGCCGCGCACGATGGTGGCCGCATCGGGATTGCCGACCAGTACGCCCAGCGCGTTTTCCTGCCGTGCCACGGCCAGTTCGGCCTGGGGCACCGCCTGGGCGGTCGATTCATACTCGGCACGTGCCTGTTCGTATTCGAGCTGTGACGTATAGCCGGCCCGGGCACGATCGCGCGCCAGCCGCAGCGCATCGGCGCGCGAGGTCAGCGTCTGGCGCACCACGTCGAGTTGGGCATCGAGCGCCCGCAGTGTGATATAGCCCCGCGCCGCGGCGGCCGACACGGACAGGATGGTGGTGTCGCGTGCCGCCTCGCTGGCCAGCAGGCTGTTGCGCGCGGCGCCCACTGCGTCGCGGATGCGCCCGAACAGATCCACCTCGTACGAGGCATCGAACGCAAGCTGCCCGGTATTGAGCGTGCCCGCCGTGCCAAACGCATTTATGGCGCGGGCGCGCGTCCCGCTGGCCGTGAAGTCCAGTGTCGGGAACAGGTCGGCGCGTGCGATGCGCGCCTGGGCATCGGCCTGGCGCACGCGCGTGACGGCGATGGCGATATCGTCGTTCTGCCCCAACGCCTGGGTCACCAGCGCGGTCAGCGCCGGATCGCCGTAGGTCTGCCACCATTCGCGCTCGATGGCGACGGTGGGGCCCGGGTCCACACGCCAGGCGGTCGGCGGCGCGACGGGCTCCGGCACGGGCGGGCGCGGTCCCATGCATCCGGCCAGCAGCACGGCGATGGCGGGCAGCGCGGCGCGGCGCGTGAGGCGCAGCGCGATGCGGGGCGGAACGCCGATCCGGTGTGTCATCGCGTCGGCGGCCGGTTGGTGCTGGTGTCGACTTCGGCCTGCACCGACATGCCCGGGCGCAGGCGTTCGGCCATCGGCTGGTCGGGGTCGATGGCGATGCGCACCGAGATGCGCTGCGCCACCTTGACGAAGTTGCCCGTGGCGTTGTCGGCGACGATCACCGCGAATTCGGAGCCGGCCGCCGGCGACAGGCGCTCGACGCGGCCGGTCAGGCGGGCGTTGTCCAGCGCATCCACGCGGAACGTGGCCCGCTGGCCCGGTGCCATGCGCGCGGTCTGGGCTTCCTTGTAGTTGGCGATGACCCAGCGCTGCGGCGGCACCAGGAACATCAGCTGCGTGCCCGATGTCACGTACTGGCCCAGCCTTGCGCCGATCTGGCTGAGCCGGCCGTCCTGCGGCGCGTTGACGATGGTGTTCGACAGGTCGATTGCGGCCAGCTGCAGGGCGGCGCGCGCCTGTTCCACGGCGGCCTTGAGCCCATCGCGGCCCACGATGATGGCTTCCACATCCTGCCGGGCGATTTCCACCGCGGCGCGCGACTGCTCGACCGCGGCTTCGGCCTGGCGCAGCGCCGCGCGGGTCTGGTCGCGCTCGCGCAGCGACACCGAGCCATCGGCCACCAGTTCGTCCACGCGCTTCATGTCGGCCTGGGCACGCAACAGCTGGGCGCGGGCGTTGTCGGCATTGGCAAGTTGCGACTTGACCGTGGCCTCGCGGGCGCGCTGGGTCTGGTCGGCGTTGGCGAGGTTGGCGATCTGCGTGTTCAGCGACGCACGTGCCTGCGCCACGCGCTGCCGGTAGATCCGGTCGTCGATGCGCAGCAGCACCTGGCCGGTCTTGACCAGATCGAAGTCATGCACCGCTACTTCGGTCACGTAGCCGCTCACCTGCGGGCTGATGATCGTGGTCTGGCCGCGCACATAGGCGTTGTCCGTGCTCTGGATTGCCGGCGAGAACGGCGGCAGGCCCCACGCGTACAGGATGATCAGCACGCTCACCAGCGCCACGACGATGATCAGCGCCGTCAGCCGGCGCGAACCGCGCGGCGGTGCCCAGCCCTTGGGCGCGGTCTCGACCTCCACCGGGTCCTTGAGCCGCTCGGGCTTGCCGGCGGACGGTGGGGCGGCGGGGCGATCGGATGGCTCGGGCGAGGTGGGCGAGTCGGGCGGCGGGGTCAAGTGCCTGTCTCCGTGGATGACGACGGTGGCGGTGGCTTCTTCTCGGGAACATGGCCCGGCACCACCCTGTTCAGGTACAGCGCCAGCAGCCAGACGAACGTGACCGTGGACAGGATGCCGATCACCAGGAACACATCGTTGAACGCCAGCACGTTGGCTTCGCGCGTCACCTGCTGTGCCAGCGCCATGGCGCCCTCGGTCTGGCGCAGCACCGGGTCGGCCAGCACGCGGCTGTAGACGTTGCCCAGCAATTGCAGGCGCGCGGCGTCGAGCGGATCGGACAGGCTGATGCCCTGCACCAGTGCATGCGAATGGAATTTCTCGCGCCAGGTCTGGAACGTGCCCAGCAGCGCCGATCCGGCCAGCCCGCCCAGCGACTGGGTGATGCTGAACAGTGCGGAAAAGCTGACGAAATGGCTCATGCCGCGCTGCAGTGCGCTGCCCATGCCGATCAGCAGCGTCGGCCCCAGGAAGTAGACCGCGGCAAACGCGATCAGCGACTGCGTGAAGTACATGTTCTGCGGGCGCGTCAGGTTCGTCGAGCCGGCGTCGACGAACGCGCCGATCGCGATCAGGATCAGCGAAATGCGGATCGGCCGCCCCAGGTTCTGCGGGTTCAGGGTCAGCGCGCTGGCGGCGATGCCGGCCACGGTAGCCATCGACACGACGATATAGAGCGAGATCAGCTGGTCGTTGCCCATGCCCAGCGCCGTCAGCAGGCCCACCGCGCCATACGGCTGTTCGGACAGCAGGATGCGCACCGAGGTAGCCACCACGGCAAAGCGGATGATCGCCATGCTGCCAAGCCAGCGCGTGTTGAGCAGCGGATTCACGCGGTTGTGCTCGATCCACAGCGCAGCCGCGATCAGGATCACCGCGCCGCACAGCGCGTAGCCGAGCCACGGCGCCTCGGTCCACCACAGGATGCGGCCCTGGCCCAGTACCGCGCACAGCAGCGCCATGCCGGGCGCAAACAGCGCGAAGGTGACGAAGTCGAGCGGCTCGAACGCCTTGATCCGTTCGCTGGGCGGCAGCGGCAGCAGGGTCACCGTCACCAGCGACAGCAGCGACAGGCCAAATTCGAACTGGTAGAGCGTCTGCCAGTTGCCTGCTTCGAGCATGCCCGTGGAAAACGTGCGCGCCAGCGGCGTGGCCAGCTGCGGCACGCCGAAGCCGATCACCACGGCGCGCATGCGATGCCGGGCCGGCAGCGACTGGATGATGTAGTAGAGCGCCAGCGTGGACATGCCGCTGGCCGCGATGCCGTTGGCGGCGCGGGCCAGCAGGGCGGTGGCGAACGAGTGGGTCAGCAGGTGCGCGCCGGTGACCAGCGCGTAGGACAGCAGGAAGACCTTGGTGAAGCGCTGCAGGCCGTACTGCTGGCGGAACTTGATCACCAGCATCGACATGCAGACATTGGTCATGACATAGACCGTGGACAACCACGCGGCCTCGTCGCTGTACAGGCCGAACACCCCCTGGATGTTGTTCAGGTTGGCCACCACCAGCGCGTTGCCGAAGCCGCCGGTCAGCCCGATCAGCACCCCCACGCAGAAATAGGCCACGCGCCGCGGCGTGGGGTGGTCTGGCGTGGCAGGCGACCCCGGCATCGACGGCCGTTCATGCGGCTTGAACTCGTAGCTGGCAGTTGCCATGGCTGACTGGGTAGGCGACGAACGACGAGGGATGTGGCGATGATGCGGGAGGAACCGGCGCGTGGCAAGCGCGGGCCGGGGCGCCGCGCCGGGCTTGGGTCGGCCGCTAGCGGGTTTGCAATGCCGCTGGCGCCAGCGAGCCGCCTTCTGCAATTCTTTCCTTGACGATCTCGCGCAGCACGTCGGCCACGGCCTCTGCCGCGTTGGACCTCGGCAGAGCGCGCGGCCAGCACAGCGACAGCGTGCGCCGCAGTTCGGGCACGATGCGCCGGCGCGGCACGGCGGCGTCGCTTTCGTCGAGCGACGAGGCCGGCAGGATCGTGCAGGCCAGCCCCTCGCGGGCGGCGGCCAGCAGGAACGGCAACGAATCCAGGTCGGCCACCACGTTCAGGTCGATGCCGGCCTGGGCAAAGCGCCGCTCCACCACCTCGCGCAGGCCTTGCGATCCGCTGGGCAGCACCAGCGGGATGCCGTCGAGCGCCTTGAGCGCCACCGTCTCGGTGGCCTTGCCGCGCGGCGCCGGGCCGGGCGGCGCGCCGATCAGGTACAGCGGTTCGCTGGCCAGCGGCTCGGGCTCCACGGCGCGCGACGGTGTATCGCGGAACAGGATGGCAAAGTCGAGACGGTTCTGGTTCAGCAGTTCGGAGATATAGCCGCTCATGCTCTCGAACAGCTGCAGCCGTACCTGCGGGTAGCGCTGTCGCACCGCACGCACCAAGGCCATGCCGAAGGCGGCGGCGGCCGTGGTGGGCAGCCCGATGGCTACGGTGCCCGAGACCTCGGTGCCGGCCACGCGCACGTCGGCTCCGGCAATCTCGATCTGGCGCAGGATATTGCGCACATGCCGGTAGAGCGTCTTGCCGGCTTCCGTGGGGCGCACGCCCTTGGCGCCACGATGTACCAGCGGCACGCCGAATTCGTCTTCCAGCGCGGCCAGCTGCTGCGACAACGCGGGCTGTGCCACGCACACCACCTCGGCGGCGCGGGTCAGGCTGCCGTGGTCGACGATGGCCACGAAATAGCGCATGGCGCGGATGTCCATGATTACGGGTCTCCCCCCTCGGCTTATCAGATATGAAAACTCCAGGGTATTGATTCTACTTATGGTGCCTTCCGCAATCCCTATTTCACATGGCTGGCGGCCGCGGGTAGATTGTCGGCATCGCGCCATGCGCATCTTTCGCCCCCGACACTGCCATGTCCAGACCGCTTGAAGGCATCACCGTAGTCTCGCTCGAACAGGCCATCGCCGCGCCGTTCTGCACCCGCCAGCTGGCCGACCTGGGCGCCCGCGTCATCAAGATCGAACGTCCGGGCCCTGGCGATTTCGCACGCGCGTATGACACCCGGGTGCGCGGGCAATCGTCGCACTTCGTCTGGACCAACCGCTCGAAGGAAAGCCTGACGCTGGACGTCAAGGCGCCGGGCGCCACGCCGGTGCTGGAGGCCCTGCTGGAAAAGACCGACGTGCTGGTGCAGAACCTGGCGCCGGGGGCATCCGCGCGGCTGGGGCTCGACTATGAAACGCTGTCGAAGCGCTATCCGCGCCTGATCGTCTGCGATATCTCGGGCTACGGTGGCGACGGCCCTTACCGCGACAAGAAGGCCTACGACCTGCTGGTGCAGAGCGAATCGGGCTTCGTGTCGGTGACCGGCACGCCCGACGAAGGGGTCAAGGCCGGAGCCTCGGTGGCGGACATCGCCGCCGGCATGTACGCCTACAGCAACGTGCTGGCGGCGCTGATCGAGCGGGGCCAGACCGGGCGCGGCAAGCGTATCGACGTGTCGATGCTTGAATCGATGGTCGAATGGATGAGCTTCCCGATGTATTACGCGTTCGAAGGCGCCGAGCCGCCGCCGCGCGCCGGTGCCGCACACGCCACGATCTATCCCTACGGGCCGTTCCCGACCGGCGACGGCAAGACCGTGATGCTGGGCCTGCAGAACGAGCGCGAATGGGCGGTGTTCTGCAAGGTGGTGCTGCAGGAACCCGAACTGGCCACGCAGGCCGCGTTTGCCACGAACAGCCTGCGCAGCGCCAACCGCGCCCAGTTGCGGGCCCGCATCGTCGAAGCCTTTGGCCGGCTCAGCGCCACCGAGGTGGTGGCGCGCCTGGAAGCGGCGAAGATCGCCAACGCCAGCGTCAACACCATGGCCGATGTGTGGAATCACCCGCAACTGGCCGCCCGCGAGCGCTGGCGCCAGGTGGATACCCCGGCCGGGCCGATTCCGGCGCTGCTGCCGCCGGGCATGACCGATGCGCGGATGGACGCCGTGCCGGGCGTCGGCCAGCACACCGATGCCATCCTGGCCGAAGTGGGCTGCAGCGCGGCGCAGATCGCCAGCCTGCACGCCGACGGTGTGGTCTGAGGAGGGCGGCATGAACACAACCCGCGCCCTGGCGCGCGTCCCGCGCAGCTACCTGTTTGTACCGGCGTCGCGCCCGGAACGTATCGGCAAGGCGATTGCGGCGGGTGCCGACGCCGTGATCGTCGACCTGGAAGACGCCGTCGCGCCGGATGCCAAGACCGAGGCACGCGATGGATTGAATGCCGTATGGCGCACCTTGCAGGGGCAGGCCGACGCGGCTGGCGTGGCGTTGCTGCTGCGCGTGAATGGCGCCGATACGGTGTACTTTGCCGACGATCTTGCGTTTTGCCGGACACAGGCAGTGCAGGCCATCGTCTTGCCGAAGACTGACAGGGCGTCGCTGGCGGCCCTGCGCGCCGTGCTGCCCGATACGCCGTGCCATGCCTTGCTGGAAACCGCTGTCGGTTTTGTCGATCTCCCCGATGTGGCACGTGCGCCCGGCGTCACGCGCCTGCTGTTCGGCAGCATCGACCTGATGTTCGATCTCGATGTGATGGATGACGACCTGCCGCTGCATGCCTGCCGCAGTGCGCTGGTGCTCCACTCCCGCGCCGCCGGCCTGCCCGCGCCGGTGGATGGCGTGTGCACCGCCATCGGCGACGCCCAGGCGCTGGCCGCCGATACGTTGCGTGGACGCCGCTTCGGGTTTGGCGCCAAGCTGCTGATTCACCCGAACCAGGTAGCGGGTGTGCATGAGGGGCTGGCGCCTTCCGATGCCGAAGTGTCATGGGCCCGCCGCGTGGTGGAGCAGGCTGCCGCCGCCCAGGGGGCAGCTATTGCCGTCGACGGCAAAATGGTCGACCGGCCGGTGCTTGAGCGTGCTCAAAGAATCGTGGGCGTCTCAACTAGTTAATATTCTATTAATGTTTTAACGAAAAAACATCCACGCAGCCATTTACGCTTGCGACACGCCAATCGGTGTTTTCCCTGACCGGTGGGTTCGACGCAAATGCTGAAATTTATCGGCAGGATGAAAGCCGCTTGTAATCAAGATGCTGTCAAATGCGCATGGGAGATCGTGCGCTGTCCGGCATAAGGAATAAAGGGGCGCCATTCGGGCAAGAAAGAACAATAAAAGTCACTTGTCCGGTGCACCATTCGGGTGGCACGGTCGTTTACTGCAGACTGAAAGTCGACTTGAGCCAGACTGATCGTGCATTTTCCTGTTTCCCGTGCCGCCGCGGCAACGCTGCTTGCCCTGGTGGCCAGCGCTGGTCACGCCGCCAGCGAGCCGATGCCGCCCGACGGCCCCTGCGTGCCACCACCGGCCAAGGCTGCCCTGACTTTGGCGCAGGCGCGGCTTGACGCGCTGCGCTGCAACCGCGACATCATTGCCGCCCGCCGGAATGAAGAGGCCAGCCAGGCCGATATCCAGATTGCTTCCCAGCGGCCCAACCCGGTGCTGAGCCTGGGCGTGGCGAATATCAACCCGCACCTTGGCGTGGGCGCCGGCAACCTGCGCAGCAAGACGGTGGACTCGACCGTTCGCGTGGACCAGGTCATCGAGACGGCCAACAAGGGTAATCTGCGTACCGAGGCCGCCCGCAAGGCCAGCGCCGCCGCTGGCGAACAGACCCAGGCGGTGGTGGCCCAGCAGTTGGGCGCCGTGGACCAGGCCTGGTACGAAGCCGCGGTCAGCCAGAACCGCGTGGAAGTGCTGACCGAGACGGTCGGGCTCTACGGGCGGACCCAGCAGGCCAATGAAACACGGCTCAAGGCGGGCGATGTGTCGCGCGCCGACGTGACCAAGCTCCAGCTCGAAACGCTGCGTGCCCAGAGCGACCTGCGCGCCGCCATCGCCGACCACAGCAGTGACAAGGCCGCACTGGCCGCCGCGATGGGCGTGCCCGGCACGCTGATGGACAACCGCCTGGTGGCGGACTGGCCGGCGCCCGATGCGACGGTGCCGCCGTTCGACCCCGAGGTGCTGCAGCGCCGCCCCGACGTGACGGCCGCCGAAGCGCGGCTGGCCGCCGCGGCGTCGCAGCGCGACCTGGCCCGTGCCGGCCGCGTGCCCGACGTGACCGTCGGTGTGCAGTACGAGCACTATCCGGTCTCGGAAGCCAATACCACCGGCAGCGGCAACAGCTACGGCGCCTTCGTGTCGATTCCGCTGTTCGTGCGCCACAGTTTCGGCGGCGAGGCGCGCCGTGCCGAGGTTGACTACTACGCTGCGCTGGATGACCGCAACCGCATCCTGCTCGAGGCCCAGAACGAGATCGGCAGGCTGCGTGCGCAGCTGGATGCCGCCCGGGCGTCGCTGCAGCAGATGCGCGAATCGGTGCTGCCGGCCGCCGAAAGCGTTGCCAACAGCGCAGAATTCGCCTATTCGAAAGGGGCCAGCGGCGTGCTGGACCTGCTCGATGCACGCCGCGCGCTGCGCCAGACCCGTGTGGATGCCGTGGAGGCACAGGGCAACTATGCCAAGGCATTGTCGGCATACCTGACCGCGCTCCAGTCCACTCAATCCGATATCAACAAGCTTCCCCAGGTTCGTACCGATGCGTCGCGCCCTTAATATCCCGTCTCTCTCCGGCCGTTTCCGCATGGCCGCCGTGGTGTCGCTGTGCGCGCTGGCATTGGCCGGCTGTGGCAAGAAGGAAGTCCCGGAAAACGATGACGAGCCGAAGATCACCGGCCAGACGATCACGTATCCGGCCAGCGTGAAGGCCCTGTCGGGCGTTGTCGGCCAGCCCGTGCAAAGTGGCGGCGACCGCATGCTGAGCATGCCGGGCCGCCTGGTCTGGAACGAGGACAAGACCGTGCGCGTTGCCACGCCGTTCGTGGGTCGCGTGATGGAAATCATGGTGCAGCCAGGCACCGCGGTGAAGGCCGGCCAGGCACTGGCCATGCTGACGTCGCCCGACTACGGCGTGGCCCAGGCCGACGCCCGCAAGGCCGCCGCCGACAGCGCCGTGGCCGCCAAGGCCCTGGCCCGCCAGCGCGAGCTGTACCAGGCTGGCGTGATCGCCCAGAAGGACCTGGAGCAGTCCCAGGCGGACAACGCCCGCGCTGCCGCCGACCTGGCGCGCACCCAGGCCGCGCTGCGCATGTATGGCGCTGGCGGTGGCGATGCCGTGAACCAGCGCTTTGCGCTGCGCAGCCCGATCGACGGCCTGGTGGTGGAGCGCAATATCAATCCGGGCATGGAAGTGCGTCCCGACCAGCAGCCCAACGCGCCGCTGTTCCTGATCACCGATCCCAGCACGCTCTGGGCGCAGCTCGACGCCACCGAGGCCGACCTGGGCCTGTTCAAGTCCGGCATCAACGTCCAGCTGATCAGTGCCGCCTACCCGGGCGAGACGTTCACGGGCACCGTGGTGAAGATCGCCGACTATGTCGATCCGTCCTCGCGCAGCGTGAAGGTGCGCCTGGCGGTGCCCAACGCCGACCGCCGCCTGAAGGCCGAAATGTTCGTCACGGCCAGGCTCCAGGCCGCGTCGTTCCAGGGCATCGCCGTGCCGTCCAAGGCCGTGTTCCTGGCCGACAACAAGAACTATGTGTTCGTGCGCACGTCCGCCGCGCCGTTCGTGTTCGAACGCCGCGAGGTCAAGCTGGGCGTGTCGTTGCCGGGCACGACGGAAGTGGAGTCGGGCCTGAAGGCCGGTGATGTGGTGATCACCGACGGCAATCTCTACCTGCAGGACATCCTGCGCGATGCCACCGCGGTGAATGCCGTGCGTGCGGCCGCCAAGCAATAAGGGCGGCCCGATGATCCAACGTATCGTTCATTTTGCGCTGCACCAGAAGCTGTTCATCTGGCTCGGCCTGATCATCTTCATCGCGGGCGGCCTGGCCGCCTTCAAGAACCTGCCGATCGAGGCCTTCCCGGACGTCTCGGACATCCAGGTCAACATCATCACGCTGTACCCAGGCCGCGCCGCCGAGGAAGTGGAGCGCCAGGTCACGATCCCGATCGAAACGGCGCTGGCCGGCACGCCGAACTCGGTGCGCGTGTTCTCGCACACCCAGTTCGGCCTGTCGTTCATGATGGTGACCTTCAATGACAAGGCCACCGACGTCACCGCGCGCCAGCAGATCATCGAGCGCCTGCGCAGCGTTGACCTGCCCGACGGCGTGCAGCCGGAGCTGGCGCCGCTGTCCACGGCCATCGGCGAAATCTTCCGCTTCCGCCTGACCGGCAAGGGCTATACGGCGCAGGAACTGCGTACGCTGCAGGACTGGGTGGTCGAAAAGAACATGCGTCAGGTGCCGGGCGTGGCCGACGTGGTGACCATTGGCGGTTCGATCAAGCAGTACGAGGTGAACCCCAACCTGGGCCGCATGCGCGACGCCAAGATCTCGCTATCGCAGCTGTTCACGGCGTTGCAGCGCGGCAACTCGAATGCCGGCGGCGGTGCGGTGGCCCATGGCCGCCAGCAGTACCTGCTGCGTTCGCTGGGCAGCTTCCGTTCGTCGGCGGATATCGCCAACGTGGTGGTGGCCGAGAACAACGGCACGCCGATCCTGGTCAAGGACATTGCCGAGGTGAAGATCGGCTCGGCGCCGCCGCAGGGCCTGATGGGCCAGGACAACGAGGACGACATCGTCTCGGGCATCGTGGTGATGCGCAAGGGCGAGAACCCGTCGGTGGTGCTTGAGGCACTGAAGCAGAAGATCGAGCTGCTGGACACGCAGATCCTGCCCAAGGGCGTGAAGATCGTGCCGTACTACGACCGGTCCACGCTGATCGACAAGACGCTGCATACGGTGTTCGGCAACCTGGTGGAGGGCGCGCTGCTGGTGCTGGCCGTGCTCTACCTGTTCCTGGCCAATGTGCGCGCGGCGGCCATCGTGGCGCTGGTGATCCCGCTGTCGCTGCTGTCGACGTTCATCGGCCTGACGTGGGTGGGCATTCCGGCCAACCTGCTGTCGCTGGGTGCGATGGACTTCGGGATCATCGTCGACGGCGCGGTGATCGTCGTCGAGAACATCTTCAAGCGGCTGGGCGAGCTCAAGGAACAGCAGATCAAGGACAACAAGGCGCGGCTTTACGCGATCCTGCAGGCCACCACCGAAGTGGGCCGGCCGACCGTGTTCTCGATGATCATCATCATCGCGGCGCACATCCCGATCTTCACGCTGCAGCGCCACGAGGGCAAGATCTTCGCGCCGATGGCGTACACGGTGACGGGCGCGCTGATCGGCTCGCTGATCCTGTCGCTGACCGTGGTGCCGCTGCTGTGCCACCTGCTGCTGACCAAGAACATCGCCCACGAGGACAACTTCGTGGTGCGCTACTGCAAGCGCATCTACGAGCCGATGCTGGCCTGGGCACTGGACAACAAGAAGACGGTGGTGGGCATTGCACTGGGCCTGCTGGTGGCGACCGTGGGCGTGGGCAAGTTCCTGGGCAGCGAATTCCTGCCCGAGCTGGACGAAGGCTCGATGTGGGTCAGCTTCGACCTGCCGGCGTCGGTGTCGCTGGACGAGGCGCGCGATCAGGCCCGTATCCTGCGCACCGTGATTCGCAAGACGCCCGAGGTGAACACCACGATTTCCAAGGTGGGCCGCCCCGACGACGGTACCGATCCTAAGCTGATCAACACCGTCGAAATCCTGGTCGACCTGAAGGCCGACAAGCAATGGCGCGCGGGTTTCGACAAGCGCAAGATCATCAACGAGATCAACCACAACCTGCGCCAGTTGCCGGGCATCGAGCCGAACTTCTCGCAGCCGGTGCGCGACAACATCCTGGAAAGCATCTCGCAGATCAAGGGCCAGATCGTGATCAAGGTGCAGAGCGACAGCCTTGAGCACAACAAGAAGGTGGCCGACCAGATCCTGGCGAACGTGCAGTCCGTCCAGGGCGTGATGCGCGCGTTTATCGACCGCGACGGCGAATTGCCGCAGTACGTGCTGGAATTCGACCGTGCCCAGGCCGCCCGCTACGGCATCAACGTGGCCGACGTGCAGGACCTGATGGAAAGCGCGCTGGCCGGCAAGGCCGCCACCGAGCTGTGGGAAGGCGAGAAGCACTTCAGCGTGGTGGTGCGCCTGAAACCGGGCGAGCGCGAACTGCCGAACCTGCCGAACATCTTCATGCAGACGGCCGACGGGGCGCAGGTGCCGTTGTCGCAACTGGTGACGTTCCGGGCGGCGTCCGGCGCGATGAACATCAGCCGCGAGAACGGCCAGCGCACCACGTCGATCGGTATCTTCATCCACGACCGCGACATGGGCAGTGTGGTGAAGGACATGCAGGCGCTGGTGAAGAAGAACGTGAACGCCGAGGACGTCAAGATCAGCTGGTCTGGCGAGTTCGAGAACCAGGAACGCGCCATGGCGCGGCTGTCGATCGTGGTGCCGCTGTCGGTGCTGCTGATCTTCCTGCTGCTGTTCAACGCCTTCCAGTCGTTCAAGAGCGCTGCGCTGATCATCTCGAACATCCCGTTCGCGCTGATTGGCGGTGTATTCGCGCTGTTCCTGACCGGCATTCCGCTGTCGGTCTCGGCGGCCATCGGCTTCATCGCGCTGTTTGGTCAGGCGGTGCTGAACGGGGTGGTGATGGTGACCTACTTCAACCAGCTGCGCCAGGAAGGCATGCCGGTGCGCCAGGCCGTGCTGACTGGCTCGATGGACCGTCTGCGCACGGTGCTGATGACGGCCATGCTGGCCATGCTGGGCCTGTTCCCGATGGCTATCTCGCGTGCCATCGGCTCGGAAACGCAGCGCCCGCTGGCCATCGTCATCATCGGCGGCCTGATTACGGCCACGCTGCTGACCCTGATCGTGCTGCCAACGCTCTACGAGTGGATGGTGGGCCGCAACTGGCCGGACGAGGAAGGCCAGTCGAACAACCATAACCGCCTGAACGATTCCATGGCGAATTGAGCAGGGCTGACAGAGCGGCAACGAAGACCGGGGCAATCGCCCCGGTTTTTTTTGGTCCGTCGCCGAGAGGCAAGGGATGACTGCGGGTTTCCGCAGGGGGATGCGGCCAGTTCAGTCCAGCACGGCGGCCTCGTTTCTTCCACCAGCCCCGCATAGCGAGGATATGACCCGGATGCCGCGCGACGGCCAGGCGCTGAACGGAGCGAAGCAGGGCATATCGATATCGGCTTTCGTTCGTTCGCGTTCCCGGGTTTCCTGCCTATGCTCATCGGCTGGACCGTATTGCCAACGCGCACCCGCGTCTCGCCACCATGACCAACGCCTTGCCGCCCGCCCGGCTTCACCTGAATCTCAACGCGCTTCACTCGGGCTTCGTGCCGTCGGCCTGGCGCCTGCCCGCCAGTGATCCACGCGCCTTTGTCGACGTGCAGCACTATGTCCGGCTGGCGCAGATCGCAGAGGCTGGCAAGTTCGATGCCATCTTCCTGGCCGACAATGCGTCCATTGCCGATCAGGTCAACTTCCGACCCATCACCGCGCTGGAGCCCACCATGCTGCTGGCCTGCGTGGCGGTGGCAACAAGCCATATCGGGCTGGTGGCAACGGCTTCGACGAGTTACAACGAGCCCTACAACATCGCGCGGCGCTTTGCCACGCTGGATCATGTCAGCGGTGGACGCGCCGGCTGGAACGTCGTGACCACGGCCGACGCCGGCTCGGCGCGCAATTTCGGCCGCGCCGCGCCGCCGGACCATGCGCAACGCTATGCGCGCGCCGACGAGTTCACCAGCATCGTCAAGGCGTTGTGGGATAGCTGGAAGGACGACGCATTTGTAGGCGACCGTGATTCGGGCCGCTTCGTGGACACCGAAAGACTGCAGCCGATTGCCCATCACGGGGCGTTCTTCGATGTGCAGGGGCCGCTGAACCTGCCGCGCCCGCCACAAGGGCATCCGGTGCTGTTCCAGGCCGGTGGATCGAACGACGGGCGCGAACTGGCCGCGCGGCATGCCGAGGCCGTTTTTTCGGCGTCGCAATCGCTGGAAGAGTCGCGCCAATACCGCGCGGCGCTGAACCGGCGCGCCGAATCGCTGGGCCGGAGCCCGGCGGCGATCAAGGTCCTGCCGGGCCTGACAACGATCATCGGCGCCACCGAGGCCCAGGCACGCCAGCGGCGCGACGCGCTGGTCGACCTGATACCGTGGGACTACAGCCTCAACCGGCTGGCTGGCACGCTGGGCATTACCGCCGACCAGCTGTCGCTCGATGCACCGTTGCCGGACGGTCTTGTGCTGCCGGCCAATGGCAACCACACGTTCTTCCACGCGACGATCGCGCTGGCACAGCGCCAGAACCTGACGGTGCGTGCGTTGATCCGCGAGCTGGCGGGCGGGGGCGGGCATCGTGTCATTGTGGGCACGCCCGAGCAGATCGCCGATGATATCGAGCACTGGTTCCGCAACGGTGCCGCCGATGGCTTCAACCTGATGCCCGATGTGCTGCCCGATGGCGTGCAGGATTTCGTGGACGGCGTGGTGCCCATCCTGCAACGGCGGGGACTGTTCCGCACGGATTACGAGGGCAGTACCCTGCGCGAGCACATGGGACTGGCCCGCCCGGCAGGCAGGGCGCACGCACGCGCGGCGGCGTAGTCCGCATTTGCTATCTCGGATTACTTCTTGGACCGGGGGCGAAGGGCTTCATAGACTGGTGCTTCCCAAACTCTCGCACCTGTCATCATGAAACGACGCTCCGCCTTTGGTGTCATCGCCGCGCTGGCTCTGGCGCTGACCTTGCCGATTGCATCGGCCTACGCCCAGACAGCGGGCGGCAAGACGTTGAAGGTGGGCGTGCGGGGCGGCGTGGACGAGGAAATCTGGGAGGTCGTCACGCGCGAAGCCGCCAGGAACGGCCTGAAGGTTGAAACGGTGATCATCACCGGCACCGCCAGCCCGAACGAGGCGCTGAACAACGGTGACCTCGACGCCAATTCGTTCCAGCACATCCCGTTCCTGCGCGACCAGATCCGGCAGCGTGGCTACAAGATCGCCAACGTGGGCGACACGCTGATCTCGCCGATCGCTTTCTACTCGCGCAAGGTGAAGTCGCTGGAAGCGCTGCCCAACGGCGCCCGCGTCGGCATTCCTAACGATCCGAGCAACCAGACCCGCGCCCTGGTCATTCTGCGTGATCATGGGTTGATCAAGCTGAAGGACGGATTCGACCCGTACACGGGTACGGTGTCTCTGGCCGATATCACGGCCAATCCGCGCAAGCTCGAGTTCATCGAAAGCGCATCGGTGGTACTGCCGCGCGCGTTGCCCGATGTCGATGCGGCGGCCATCGTCAACACGTTCGCATACCAGGCGGGCCTGATCGCCGCGCGCGATGGCATTGCGGTGGAAAGGCGCGAGAACAACCCCTACGTCAACGTGATTGCCGTGCGGGAGAAAGACAGGAACGCACCGTGGGTGCCGCAGCTGGTCAAGTCGTACCAGTCGGAGGCAGTGCGCAGGTTCATCCTGACAAAGTACCAGGGTTCGGTGATTCCGGCGTTCTGAGGGCCGACGGCAAGGGGCTATCGCATGCACACGATCTCGCAATTGCCGGCACGTGACCCGCACATCGTGTTCGAGCAGGTTGGCAAGACCTATCCGGGGGCGGCGTCGCCTGCACTGGCGGACGTCTCGTTCACGATCGAGCGGGGCGAGGTGTTCGGCATCATCGGCCGCAGCGGCGCGGGAAAATCCACGCTGCTGCGGAGCATCAACATGCTGGAGCGGCCCGATCGGGGCCATGTGTGGATAGACGACACCGACATCGGCCGCCTCGACGAGCATGGGCTGGTCAGGCTGCGCCGGCGCATCGGCATGATTTTCCAGCACTTCAACCTGATGTCCGCCAAGACGGTCTTCGACAACGTGGCCCTGCCGCTGCGCGTGGCCGGCGTGCGGCGCGCCGAGATCGAAACCCGCGTCGGTGATCTGCTGGCAACGGTGGGGCTTGCCGACAAGGCGCAGGCTTATCCGGCGATGCTGTCGGGCGGACAGAAGCAGCGCGTGGGCATTGCACGTGCGCTGGTGCATCGTCCGGAGATCCTGTTGTGCGACGAAGCGACTTCGGCGCTCGATCCCGAAACGACCGAACAGATCCTCGCGCTGCTGCGCGGCATCAACCGGCAGCTTGGCCTGACCGTGGTGCTGATCACGCATGACATGGCCGTAATCGAGGAGGCGTGCGACCGCGTGCTGGTTCTGGACAATGGTCTGGTGAAGGAACAGGGGCCGGTGTGGCGCGTGTTTGCCACGCCACAGGCCGAAGCCACCTTGTCGCTGCTGCGGCCCCTGCGCAAGCGTCTGCCGGCAAGCGTTCATCCTGTGGAGGTAGCCCACCGTGTTGCCAATGGCTGAAAAATACCTGAAAGCGTTCGGCGAAACCCTGCTGATGACGGGCAGCGCCTGCCTTGTGGTGTTCGTGGTCGGCATGGCATTGGCCATTGTGCTGACGGTCACCGCGCCTGGCGGGCTGGCCCCGAGGCCGCGCACGAATCGCGTGCTGTCGGTGCTGGTGAACATGTTCCGCTCCATCCCGTTCATCATCCTGCTGGTAGCCATGCTGCCGGTCACGCGGCTGATTGTGGGTACCACGATGGGTACGTGGGCGGCCGTGGTACCGCTCAGCGCACACCTGATACCGTTCTTCGCACGGGTGTCGCAGGTGGCGCTCAACGAGACCGACGCGGGGTTGATCGAAGCGGCGCGCGCAATGGGCTGCCGACGCTGGCATATCGTACGGCACGTGCTGTTGCCGGAGGCGCTGCCGGCGTTGATCGGAGGCGCTACGGTGACCGTGATTGCAATGATCGGGTCATCGGCCATGGCCGGTGCGGTGGGGGCGGGGGGGCTCGGTGACCTGGCGATCCGCTATGGCTACGAGCGCTATGAAACGGCCGTGATGTTCAACGTGATCGGAATCCTGGTGGTTCTGGTCACGGCGGTGCAGTTCGCGGGCGAGCGGCTGGCCCGCCGCTTCGATCACCGGCGATAGCGACGCCGCTGTGCCCATCGGGGCACAGCGGCAGCTCTTCAGAAGAGGCCGGTGGTAGGCGGCGGTTCGTCCTTCAGCAGCCATGCGCCGACAGCCGCGGCCTTCCATTGACGCGGATTGTGATTGGCTACGGTGCGGGCATTGCGCCAGTGCCGGTCAAGGTTGTACTGGCGGTCGCAGGTGGATGCCCCGCCGACATCGAACGCCAGCTCGGCACTCTTCAGCGCGGCCGCCACGGCGAAGTACTGCGCCTGGGCGACGTCGGTGGATGCCTGCGTCAGCGATGCGTTGCTCAGGTTGTCCGCCCACGCAGCGTCTATGGAATCCGCGGCGCGCAGCGTGGCGGCTTCGGCCGCAAACACCTGCGCGGCAATCTGGCCAATCGTTTCCTGCACGTAGGGATCGTCCACCGATCGCTCCGCCGAACTGTGCTTGATCGGCCGGGCCTTGTTGCGCGCGAACCAGACCGCATCGTTCAGGGCGTTGCGTGCGATGCCGGCTTCCGTGGCGGCAAGAAACAGCTGGAAGACCGGCGAGACCGGATTGCGGCGGTCGCGCGGAAGATGGCTGGCGCGCAGTTCGTCCGCCTCGACACGCATGTTCGTGAATTGCGTGGTGCCGCTGGCAGTCAAGCGCTGGCCGATGGTGTCGAAATCGTCGACCAACGTCATGCCGGCTCGCTCGCGAGGCACCGCGAAGTGCGTTTCCTTGCCAGCCTCGTCCACGGCAATGGAGCTGATCCAGTCGGCATAGAGCGCGCCGGTACTGTAGTACTTGGTGCCGTTGACCACGTAGTGATCGGCCTGGCGCACGATAGTGGCCTGAATGGCGCCATGCTTGCCGCCGCGCTCCACGCCACCGTTGCCGACGATGTGGCCCGCCAGCAGCCGATCAAACCAGCGCTTGCGCTCGGCGTCATTGTCCTGACCCGCGAGCAGCCCTTCGATGAGTCCAAAGTTGGGCCGCAATGCCTGAGCCAGGTTTGCATCGACGGCGGCCAGTTCCTGCACAAAGCGGATCGCGTCGCGCATGCTGCCACCGGGGCCACCATACGCCTTCGGGATGCGGAAGGTCAGCAGGCCGGCATTGGCTACCTGGCGGGCAAAGTCGAAAGGCAGTTCGCGGCGGCCTTCTCGCTGCGCAGCATCTTGCGCGATGGCGGGCAGCAGTGCCTGCGCGCGCTGGCGCAGCACGGCCACATCCGGGGCCGGAATCTGCGGTTCAGGCGCCGGCGGCCGGGGTACCGCTGCCGCGTCGGTAGCGACAGCGGGCGCGATGGATTCTTGAAATGGCATGCAGTTGTCCTTCGGGTCTCTCGTGGAATGAGCACGAAAGACATCGTGCAGCAATTCTCGCGACCGGTAACGACCGATTTCGCATGCCGTTATGCGGCTAGTGCGTGGCGCCCCCGATTTCCTTGAGATCGACGGACACTTCCAGTGCGGTGGCTACCATGACCTCGACGGCGGCGATCAGCGTGCCAATATCCATGCTCGGCGCGCCAGGGTGCGCAGCGGCCATCTGCGGCAGGTACGGCACGTGGATGAAGCCACCGCGCAGCGTCGGCCGTTCGGTTGCGATGCAATGCAGCAGCGAATAGAAGATGGCGTTGCAGTTGTATGTGCCTGCGGACTGCGAGACCGATGCGGGGATGCTCGACGCGCGCAAGCGCCTGACCAGTGCCTTGATCGGGAGCGCGGAGAAATAGGCGACGGGGCCGCCGGGGATCACGGGTTCGTCGACGGGTTGCCGGCCGGCGTTGTCGGGAATGCGCGCGTCCACGACGTTGATTGCCACCCGTTCGATCGATACGTCGCTGCGTCCGCCCGCTTGTCCCAGGCACAGAACGACGACGGGATCGACCTCTGCGATGGCGTGCAATAGTGCCTGCCGGACGTCGGCGATGACGCAGGGCAGCTGGCGCGCCACCACACGGGCGCCGCCAATCACGCGCGCATCGACGGCGCGGGCCGCTTCCCATGAAGGATTCAGGGTTTCGCCATCGAATGGCTCGATGCCGGTGACAAGTACGGTTTGCATTTGGCGCTGCTCTCAGGAGAGGCGAATGGGAAATGAGATGGCCCATCGTAACGACCGGCGCGGGATTCTTGAAATGGATATTCGATATCCGTTAAATTCATGGCATGAATCTATCCCGGATCGACCTGAACCTTCTCGTGGCGTTCGAGGCGCTATATCAGACGCGCAGTGTCACGCTGGCCGGCAAGCGCCTGAACCGCGCCCAGCCGTCGGTGAGCAATGCGCTGACCCGGCTGCGGGCGCTGTTTGGCGACGATCTGTTTGTGCGCACCCATGCCGGCATGCAGCCCACGGAGCTGGCGCACGCGCTGATGCCGGGTATTTCGTCTGCGCTCGACCACGTTCGCCAGGCCGTGGGCCAGTCGGTGGCGTTCGACCCGGCCGCGCCGGCCGGGCGGAGCTTTACCATCGCGGCCACCGACTACGCCGACATCGTCCTGTTGCCGCATGTGATCGGCCGGCTCAGGCGGCAGGCGCCGGACATCGATCTGCGGATCATGGCGCTTGACCGCGCTGCCCTCTACGAGCAACTCGATCAGGGCGTGGTGGACGTTGCGATTGGCGGACACCTCGCCGCACCGAAGCGCATGGTGCAGACCAGGCTGTACGAGGAAGACTTTGTCTGCATCGCCAGCCGTTCGCATCCACAGCTAGGTACGCGTGGCCGGCGCCGCGGCATCGACCTGAAGACCTATCTGCAGCTGCCTCATGCGCTGTTTGCTCCGGGCGATAGTGGATCGCGGCGCGGGGTCATCGACGGCAGGCTGGACAAGCTGGGCCTGCAACGGCGTGTCGCAGCCACGTTCTCGCATATCGTGGCACTGCCGCTGGCAGTGGCGCACAGCGATCTGGTGGCGACCGTTGCCAGGCGGGTGGCACTGAGACTGGCGTCCCCCGAGGTGCAGATCCATGAAGTGCCCGAGGAGCTTGCCGATACCGCATTCGACATCGAGCTGATTCACAACCGGCGTACGCAGGCCGATGCCGCGGCCGTGTGGCTCAGGCAGGAGATCCGGTCAGCCGTCAGTGACATGCGCTGACGTGCGTGCATCAGGCCGGGTCGCGTTTGGTGTGCCAACCTCACGCCTGCCGGCCTGTTACCACGTGTATTTGACCCCCAGGCGCCCGATGAATGCGTGGTAGGCCTGCGATCCCCACTGCCATCCGACGTTGCTCCAGCCGGTCCAGCCCTTGCGCCCCTGCACGTCGAGCCCCAGCTTGACCTCGTAGCGGTTGCTCGGATAGAGGTCGCCCATCGACACGCCGTTCAGCGCGACATTGTTGTCGACGCTGTCGTGCCACCAGTTGAGAGTCAGGTAGGGCTGGTAGCGGTGGCCCTTGTCGTCGATCCAGGTGCGATGCAGCCGCACGCCCAGCCGGGTGATGATGCCATCCGAATCCGCGCCGCCGACCTGCGTGCCCGACGGTTCGGTGAAGGTGCCCTGGTAGCCCCGGACGTAGATGACCTGGGCCTGCGGTTCGACCACCCAATCCCGCGTGTGGCTGGGCAGCCAGGCATAGCCGGTCTCGGCGGATAGCGCGAGCACCTTCGAGTTGTAGCTGGCCTGCTGCAGCAGTTCGCCGTTGACGTGGTTGTTGAACCAGCCGAACTGCATCCACAGGTCGGTGTACCAGCCCAGGCGGGACTTGTCGTTCTGGAACCAGGTGCCGTAGACGCCGACGTTCACGCCTTGCACGTCGCTGTCTGCCTTGAACGGGTTGCCGGCGGCGCGCCCCGTGCTCGATCCCCAGTTGTACCCGAGCATGCCACCCAGGTGCAGGCGGTCGTCGCCCCGGAAAAGCGACCACTGTGCGACGTCCCCGCCAAGCTGGAGCATCCATGCCGTGCTCTGTGCGTCGAAGGTGCCGTTGCTGGTGCGCGAGCCGATGTCCTTGCCGACAAGGCGCACCCAGCCCGCCCCCCGTTTCTGGTCGTCGTTCTCGAAGGTTTGTTGCTCGGTCCATTGCGGCTCGCCCAGCCGGTCGTGCAGGCTGTGCACGAGGAACCCCGCCGCCAGCCGCTGGTTGGCCAGGTAGGCGCCTACCTCGGGCCGGAACAGCGGCACGATCACATCGGGATTGGGCGCCGGGGGTGTGGGCGGCGTTGGCGGATCGGCCCGCTCGCTGCGCAGATACCAGGCGTCAGGGTTCGTGCCATCGGCGGCGCCTCGGAACAGGCGGTATTCGTAGACGCCGGCGACGGCACGGCCAGACTGCGTGAACGCGCTGGCTCCGGTAGTGCCGCCGTTGACGACGTCCACCACCAGAATCCCGTTGCTGTGGGTCAGCGCCCCCTGGCCGCCGGCATTGGTGACTCGTAAACCAGACGTGCCGGACGCCGTGCCGCCATCGATGACGAGCTTGTCGGATGGAGAGCCGTCGGTACCGAGCGCGGTGTTGACGCCCAGCACGCCGCCGTTGCCCACGTAATTGCGTGTGGTCAGCGTCTTGAACGTGCCGCCGGTGGGTGCCGTGAATGCCACGGTGCCAGCGTTCGCCACCTGCTGCCGGACGGTGGAATCGCCGGTGACGGACCACGTGCTGGTGCCGTCGACACTGACATTGGACGCCCCCAGGGACGCGCCAGACCAGCGCGACGCCGTGGCCAGCGCCAGGTTGGCGGTGGCGGCGTCATCGACGACGACGTTGCCCGCCAGTACGCTGCCGTTCTGGGCCGTGATATCGACCAGCGTTGCCTGCGGCGGCGGCGTGCCGGGCGGGGTGGGGTTGGGCGCGACCGCGCGCAGCAACTGGGTGCCGCCCGTTATCGATGTCCGGTCGGCGGTGATGGTGGTGGGGCCGCCGAACGCGTAGATGGCGCGGCCGTTGGGCGCGGTGATTTCGCCGCCCGTCACGATGACGCGATTGGTGAGCGTTTCCGAGTAATTCTGCGTGTAGATGCCCAGCGTGCTGCCGGTGGTCGTGACTTTTGTGTCTGTCAGTGCGATCGTGGGGCCGACGCCGCCCGTCACGGTCTGGCCAGTCACGAGATAGAGGGCGCCTGAGCCCGAGGCGGTGACGGTGGAATTCGTGGCGCTCACGAATCCGTTCTGGTCCGCACCCAGTGCGTAGCTGCCTGCCGCCGGGGTGTTGACCGTGCTGCCGGTCAGGTTGATGCTGTTCAGCCCTGAAATCGTTCGCGCGCCGGCATATACGCCATAGCCGTCCGACGCATTCATGTTGATGGTGGTGTTGGTTGCGTTGATCGTGCTTTGGGACTGAAGCGACCCGTTGCTGCTGGGCGACGCGCGCAGCCCGGCCGGCGTGGAGTTATTGACACTGACCAGGTTCGACGCGGTGCCGGTATTACTGACCAGGGCTGCACCTGGCGACGCGCTGACGGTCATGGTGGTGCTGCCTGCACGGTTGATCGTGATGAGCGAATCCGCAAGCGTGACACTTGAACTGGTGCCGGCGTTGGCGGCGCCGGTGAAGCGCGGATCGCCGGCATATGCCACCACGCCGGAGCTGGCGTCGGCACCGTCGATGGTCAGGCCGCGGAATGTCGCGGTAGATCCGCCGAATGCCACCACCCCGGCACTACCGTTGAGGTACGTCTCACCCGAGCCGGTCAGGTGGATCGACAAGCCGTTGCCGATGGCGGTGTCTGCCTGCGGCGAGGCTTCGAGCACGATGCCGGTACTGCCTTGACCGTTCATGTTTATCTGCGTGCCGGCCGGCAGCGTGAACGTGCCGCCGTTGTTCGCGTAGAGTCCGACCGAGCGCGCGCCGCTGGACGAAATCGTGTTGTTGCCTTGCAGCGTGAGGCTGCTGCCCGCGCCAGACGTGCCCAGGGCAATGGCATTGGGCTGGGTAACGCTCACGGTACTGTCGGTGAGGGTGATACGCCCGCCGCTCTCGGCCACGGCGCCATAGCCGCTGCTGCTTCCGGTGCCCGTGTTCAGGATGTTCAGGCCGCTGGCGGTGATGCTGGCCGCCGTGCCGTACGCCACCGCCCCGGTGCCCGATCCGGACGTGGCTACCGTGACGCCCGGGAGCGAAACGATGTTTGCTGCCGCGCTGCCGGAATTCGCGAAGAGTCCAACCCCGTTGACCGACTGGATACCGATCGGACCGGCCGCGAACCCGGCTGCATTGGGATCCAGCGTCAGCGTGCCGGCCGTCACCGACGTGGCGGATGTCGTGCCGGAGGTTGTCACCGTGGTGTTGCCGACAATCGTCTGGTCGCCAGTCGATCCGTCGTTGACGACCGTCGTGTTGATGGTGCCGGGGCCTAGCGCGCGAGCCAGGAGCGGCGTTGCCGCCATTGCCGTGCAGAGCACATGGAACAGGGTCTTGTGGCCGCCGCTCATTGGCTGCTCACCGGGATGGGCAAGGCAACATCGGGGCGTGCCAGCGACCGCGCGAAGGGCGAATCGGCATTCAGGTAGTCGGTCATCACCTTGCGCAGGATCTCGGCATCGTCGCCAAGCAGGAGCGGATCGCCATCCTTGCCGACATAGTGCACGGTGGCGATGCCTCGCTGCGTGTCGTACAGCGCGGCAACCCGGTGGGCGGGGTTTTCCGGATCGGTCATCCGGCCGAGCAGGTAGGGCCGCTCGTCGATCCGCAGCGGCAGCATGGCCGACGCCGTTACCGCAGGAGGTGGGTCACTGCGTGCCTTGCCGCCGGGCAGCTTGTCCTTGACCCAGTCCGGCACCTGCTCGCCGCCATGGCGCAGGCTCAGCGACAACGCATGGCGGAACGCTGGCGTGGCAGCGTACACATCATCGAACAGCGGACACTGGTTGGCTTGCGTGCATTGATTTGCCATCGCGGCGCCGCGCGGGGCGTCCTGCTGCACGGGTCCCGTGTCTTCGGCCGCCAGCGCCGTGCCTGCCAGCAGCATCAGAAGACAGGCGCAGCAGTGTCTGTGGTGTGATGGTGGTACGCGCTTGCGTGGCACGCGCATGGCGATCGCTCCTCGTTGTGCCTGCCCCGTCTGCCGTCTCGCAAGACTGGCCGTTCGAATCCATTGAATCAAAGTTCACGGGAAAGCATAGTGATGATTTTGGTAAATATGTCTTTAGTGACTTCGAATGGCGTGTGTGTAGATTCTGTTCGGTCAGTGTGTGGGCCGGGTTCATGGCCGGTTCGTCTGGCGCCTGGCCGGAGGCGGAAACAGCGGCCAGACGCCCAGCGCCACCAGGGCCGTCGTCGCCCAGACCACTGACCACGACGTCTGCGCCAGCCAGAGCGGCAGGACAAGCGGCGTCACGAAGAATCCGAAGAACACCACGGTGTTGGCCATGCCCAGCGCGGTGCCCGCGCGGTCGGCCCCGGCCATGGCAGCCAGTTCGGTGTAACCCACGCCGTGCCAAGCGGATACCGCGATACCGGCGAGCGCCAGCATCACTGGCACCACGGCCATCAGCCGGGCGCCTGCGGAACTGCCATGCACGCAGGCAGCCAGCAGCAGGAAGGCCGCCACGGTCATCAGCGCGCAGCCACGCAGATAGGCGCGGCGGTTGTCGTGCCGGTCCGTCCAGCGACCGCTCCAGACACGCGTGACCATCGCGCCCGCCTGGATCGTGACCAGCGTGGCCGTGATCGCGCCAAGCCCGGCATGCACGTAGTCGTGCAGGAAGATCGATGCGAACGTCAGCACTGCGAATTGCGGCACGCAAAGCAGGCCGATAGCCAGCACGATGCGCCAAACGGCCGCCCGGCCAAGCGGATTCGGGCTGCGCAACCGGGCCGCGGCCGTCGCCTGGAAGTCAGGGGGTTCATGTAGCCAGCACCAGGTGAGAACGGCAGAGACGCCGCACAGCAGTGCGACCCAGCCAAAGGCCCAGGCAAAGCCGAAGGTCGATGCCAGCCATGGCAGGGTCAGCGCGCCAATGCCGCCGCCCATCGGCACCGCAGTCTGGCGGATGCTCATGGCAAGTCCGCGCTCGCCTTCATGGAACCAGCGCATGACCGCGCGACCGCTGGCGCCGTTGACGCTGCCACCGACCAGGCCGACCAGCGTCATTGCCAGCACCAGCCATGACAGCGAGGGAATATGTGCGGTCGATCCGATGGCTGGTGTCAGCCAGATTGCCATCGCCAGCAACGCCGCGCTGGTGGCGGCCAGTCCGCCCAGCAACACGGGGCGGTCGCCCCATCGGTCGGCGGCCAGACCCCAGGGCAGTTCGGACAACGCGGTGCCCAGGCCGAGCGCGCCCACGGCCAGGCCGACTTGCGCGGTGTCCAGCTGATAGCCGGTGCGCATCCAGACGGCCGTTGTCGGGATGCCGCTCACGGCGGCCAGTACGCTGGCGTTGGCCGCCACGCCAACGCCCAGTACTTTCCAGCGATGGGAAGGGGCCAGGCGCCGGGCCGGCGCTACGGAAAGTGGAGCGGTGTGCGAGGTCATGGGTGACAGGTGAATGGAGAGTCGTTTGACGCGAACCAGTCTGTCACCGAGAATTCATCCTGAAAATCAGAAAATATTTCACGATTCGTTCGATAAAACAGGATGGTTGCGATGTCCCGAACCAATCTCGATCTGGCTGCGCTGCGTAGCCTTCTGGCTGGCATGGAACTGGGCAGTTTTGCCCGCGCCGCCGACCGCGTAGGCCGCTCCACGTCGGCCATCAGTGCCCAGATCCGGAAGCTTGAGGAGCAGGCGGGCACCCCGTTGTTCCGCAAGTCCGGGCGCGGGCTGGCGCTCACGGCCGCCGGCGAGGCGATGCTTCGCTATGCACGCCGCCTGGTGGAGCTGAACGACGAAGCGGTCAGTGCGGTGCGTGGGGTCGACCTCGCGGGCGGCATACGTCTCGGTCTGCAGGAGGAATTCGGTGAAGGATTGCTGCCCGAGGTACTGGGCCGCTTCGCCCGGGCGCACCCGAAGGTGCGCATCGAGGCGGTGGTGTCACGCAATGCCGACCTGCTGGAACGGATCGACACGGGGCGCTGCGATCTGGCGCTGGTGTGGGCCGACATGCATCCCGCAGTGTCGGACGATGTTGCCGGCTACGCGATGGGACACCGGTTCGTCGAACGCATCGACGATGTGCCGATGTGCTGGGTAGGGGCGGCCACGGGGGCGGCGACGATCCCCTGGCAACCGGGCGATGGCGAGCCGTTGCCGTTGGTGGCCTTTGATCGCCCGTGCCAGTTCCATTCGGCTGCCATGGCTGCGCTGGAGCGCGCCGGCATACCCTGGCGGGTGACGTTCTCGAGTCCGAATCTTGGCGGATTGTGGGCCGCGGCCGCAGCCGGGCTTGGGCTGACAGTGCGGTCGCGCTACGGGTTGCCCGCAGGCGTGCGCGCGCTGCAGGCCGGGGAGTGCGGCCTGCCCGCGTTGCCATCGATGTCGCTGGCAATGGTACGAGCGTCGGCAACGATGCCGCCCGAGGTGGAGCGGCTCGCGGACATCCTGCGCGCAGCCTTGCCCGGCGCACCGGTACAGGGCGTCCTGGCTGCCTGATTCAGCCTGGCGGCATGCCGTTGTGTCAGTCGCGTCAGTCGTCGTAGCGGTCCCCGTGGCGCATCGGCCGACACAGCAGCGCGCCCAGCAGGATGCCGAGGCCCAGGGCCATGCCCAGCGCCTTGACCGGCTCGCGGTGCGTGTATTCGGTCACGCATTCCTGCCCGCGCGACATGCTGTCGGTGACCGATGCCTTGATCGATGCCAGCTTGTCCGATCCCTGGGCTGCCTTTGTCAGGAAGGTCTGCTTGGCAGTCTCGATCGCTTCGCCCGTCAGGTTCGGCAACTGCGCAAGCAGGTCATCCAGATCCTTGGCCAGTTGCCGGGTATCGGCCTGCAATTTCTGCTGGGCGTTGGATGGATTGATGTCGTTGGGGTCATAGGCGGCCATGGGCGTCTCCTGGCTGGATGCGGATGCGGAAATCTGCTGGTGCAGGTTTCATACCAGCGGCCCATGCGCGTCGGCTGGCGGCTGGCCGGCATTCGATCTGGCAACCGGCAGCACCGACTTACCGGCGTTTGTAATTTGCGCCATCGCAACCCGGGGCGAGCGCCACCGATGCGCGTCGGGTGGCCTTTGTGTCGTATGAGAGCAATCTGATTCTGGGCGCGATGAGACAAATACGATTTCGGATGGATGCGCGCTGCGGTATGGTGGTCCCGTGTGATGAAGTCCGCCCACCGAAGAGCGGGCCACAGACAGGCAAACCTTGTTCAGGGGTCAATCATGATGATTTTTCGAAGCTCCACAACGGCAGAACACTGCGCCAACGACGCAATCGATACGAAGCCGCAAGCTGGCCGGCCGGGCGCATCCGGCTACGCAAGAGGGCCGCGCCCAGGGCGCCACGGCGTGGCGGACTGGGCGCCCGTCCTCGCCATGGTGGGGGCGGGGGTGATGTTCGTGCTCTACATCATGACAACGATCAACGCGTCGATGGCCGACAAGCTGGTTGCCGTGACGCGAAGTATCGAGGAACTGGACAAGCGGGTGAATGTGCGTTTCGACGAGATGGACAAGCGGTTCAACGGCCAGTTTGATGCGATGGGCAAACGGATGGACCGCCTGGAGGCGCGAGTCGATCGGACCGACGAGCGGTTGAACAAGCTGGAGACGCAACTGACGTCGATGGACGCCAAGCTGGACCGCGTGCTCGAACTCGTCATCAGGCGCCGCTGACTGGCTGCGCGGCTTGTGCCCTGACTGAACGCAGCGTGGCGATCAAGCGAAGCGATTGTTGCCGATGCTGCGATGGTGCCTATTCCCTGCCGGCGCCGGTGCAGATGCCATGCAGCTTGCGCAGGCCGGTATAGAGTCCCAGCCGCTCCTCGGGCGTCAGCAGGCGGATCACCGAAGCCTGGCCGCGCCGCGCCAGCGGGATCACCTGCGCGTGAAGCGCGGCGCCGGCATCGCTGATCTTGCAGGACAGGCGCTTGCGGGGCGTCGTGCCTTCCGATTCCAGCGTGACAAGGCCGCGGTCTTCGAGCAGTCGCAGCGTGCGGCTGACCAGGGCCTTGTCCGACGTCGACTGCTTTACCAGCTCCGCGAACGACATCGGCTCGCCGTGCGCCAGCAGCGCCAGGATGCGCCATTCCGGTACGGTCAGGTCGAATTGCGTCGCATAGGGCTCGGTCACGCTGCTGCGCAAGGCCGTTACCAGCTGGCTCAGCATGGTCGTCAGAAAATCGTTGACGTTCAGCCCGGTGCCGGCTTCGTCGAGATGCGACCAGGGATCGATGCCCTCGGTGGTGGCCGGAGTGTGCTGGGTGGTACTGGACATGTACGGGGCGCTTAGAAGGTATGCCGGGAAATCGCCCGGAAAACGCCTGCGATTGTCTCACAACGCTTGTTGTTCGCAACTTTGTGGCGCCACGCGTCGTATCCGGTGCCGGGAGTTCATGGGGAGGTTGGATGTCCGTCCGCTGGCTTGAGGCGTCAACCGGCCGGCCGCATGACGACAGCCAGCCCCTTGCCCGCATGGGGGAAGGGGCTGGCATGGCCCGGGTGGACGCTGCCGTCACGCCCCGGGGGCTTCCGGTATTACGCCGCGAAACCGCCGTCCACGTTCAGGCTGGCACCGGTCACGAAGCTCGCTTCCGGGCCCGCCAGGTAGGCGACCATGCTGGCGATTTCGTCGGGCTTTCCGTGACGCGGCAGGGCCATCAGGCCGTGCAGCGATGTGGCGAATTCCGAGTTTTCCGGGTTCATGTCGGTGTTGACCGGGCCTGGCTGCACGTTGTTGACGGTGATGCCCTTGGGCCCGAGGTCGCGCGCCATGCCTTGCACCAGGCCCTTCAGGGCCGACTTGCTCATCGCGTAGGCGGCACCGCCCGCGAACGGCATGCGGTCGGCGTTGGTGCTGCCGATGTTGATGATGCGGCCACCTTCACCCATATGCGACAGCACGGCCTTGCTGGCGACAAACACGGCGCGTACGTTCACGGCGAGTGTCTTGTCGAAGTCGTCTAGCGAAAAGCCTTCGACCGGGCCCAGGAACAGCACGCCGGCGTTGTTCACCAGAATGTCGATCCGGCCGAAATGGATGGCGGCGTCGTTGATGGCGCTGGTGAGCGCGGCGGCGTCGGCGGCGTCTGCGCGGTAGGCCTTGGCGCGGCCGCCGGCAGCCTGGATCGATTCCACCAGTTCCTGCGCGGCGGCGCCGGAGCTCTGGTACGTAAAGGCGACGGCGGCGCCGTCCCGCGCCAGGCGGCGTACCACGGCGGCGCCGATGCCGCGTGCACCACCGGTAACGAAGGCAACTTTGTTCGAGAGCGAGGTCATGATCGGTTTCCTTTCAGGTGAGGGGTTGGTGAGCGAAGTATGGTTTTTGCGATCCCCTACCGGTAGTCACAAATTAAGATCAACTTTTTCAACCGTTGGTATAAGCTTGTGGGCATGGACGCCCTGAACCTGCTTGAATCGTTTATCCAGAGTGCCGAGACGGGCAGCTTTTCGGCTGCGGCCCGCCGGCTTGGGCTGACGCCGGCGGCGATCAGCAAGAACGTGGCCCGGCTCGAGGATCATCTCGGGCTGCGGCTGTTCCAGCGCAGCACGCGCAAGCTCACGCTGACCATGGGCGGGGAGCAGTTTTTCCGGCAGGTGTCCGATCCCTATGCCACGCTGCGCGATGCGTTTGCCAGCGCCGCCCAGGAAGACGGCCGGCCGGCCGGCGTGCTGAAAGTCAGCATGGGCGTGGCCTTCGGGCGCGAATACCTGGTGCCGCTGCTTGGCGAGTTTCTGGCGATGTATCCGGCCATCGTTCCTGACTGGCACTTCGACAACCGGAGCGTGGACCTGATTGCCGGCGGCTTCGACGCGGCGATCGGTGGCGGCATCGAACTGACCGAAGGCGTGGTGGCGCGCGAGCTGGCACGTACGTATGTGGTGGCGGTGGCGTCGCCGGCCTATCTGGAAGGACGGACGCCGCCCAAGCATCCGGCCGACCTGTCCGCGTTCGATGGCATCGTGCGCCGGTCGTCCTCGACCGGGCGCCTGCGGCTGTGGAACCTGCGCAACCAGATTGGCGAGGAAGCCCTGGCCGAGCCGCGCACCCGCCTGATCTTCGATGACCCGGAAGCCATGGCCCATGCCGCGATGCAGGGGCTGGGCGTGGCGCTGCTGCCGATGCCGCACGCCGCGCCATGGCTGGAACGCGGCGCGCTGGTGCGCCTGCTGCCGGGGTGGTGTGCTGACAATGGCCCTCTTGCGCTTTACTATCCCAACCGCAAGCTGCTGCCGCCCAAGACGCGCGTGTTTGTCGATTTCATCGTCGATGCCTTCCAGCGCAAGGGCCTGGCCCGCAGATTCGACGGACGCTGAACTGTCATTTCACGAAGCACCCCACATCGGGAGGGCTGTATGGCAACGGCAGTGCGACGGAGCGTGCCGCTCCATCTCCATATCTGGACGTGGTTCGGCTCGCTGGTGCTGCTGGTGGGGGCGCTGGTCTGCGGCATCAACTACGTGATGACCAAGGCCGCGCTGGAGCGGTCGGTGACGGACACCACGCAGCGCGTCAGCCGCGAAAGCCTGGAGGAAGTCGAGAACCTGCTGCAACCCGCCCAGATGGCGGTCAGGCTGCTCAGCCACAGTTCGCTGGCCGATGCCACGACGCTGGCGCAGCGCAGGCAGCGCATGGCGCTGATGCGCGACGCGCTGGAAAGCTCCCCAATCCTGCAGGCGCTGTATCTCGGCTATGCCGACGGCAGCTTCTTCTATATGCGTCCGCTGCGCGACGAAGGCGAGCGCGCCGCCTACAAGGCGCCTGCAAGCGCGGCATTCCTGGTGCAAAGCGTCGACCACGACAGCGGCAGCGCGGTGGGTCGCTACTACTACATGACTGCCGACCTGCACCCCATCGGCGAGGCCCCCGCCGCCGAGCTTGCCGCCCGCTTCGACGCACGCACGCGGCCCTGGTACACCGAGGCCATGGCTTCCGGCACGGTGGTGCGCACAGATCCGTACATGTTCTACTCCGACCGCGAGTCCGGCGCGACGCTGGCCGTGCGTACGGCCAATCGCCAGGCAGTTGTCGGCGGCGACTTTCGCCTGGACGCACTGGGACAACTGCTGAACCACGAAACGTTGACGCCACGGGCGGTGCTGGCCTTGCTGGACCAGAAGGGCGTGCTGGTGGCGATCAACCGCAAGCCGCCCGAATCCGTTGCCGCGCCAGACTCGCTGAACATGAATCCGGCGGGCCGCCCCGAAGACTACGGACTGGCCGTCTTCACGCGACTGGCCGCCGGCGTGGCGACCCCGCCCGACCCGTCGGCGGGGGCACATGGCATGGCGCTGGAGCGAGCCGATGGCGAGGACTGGTACACGTCGGTCGACCGCCTCAACCCCAAGGATCCGGATTCGCTGGTGCTGGTGTCGGCCATCCCGCAGGCGGAACTGCTGCACGACGCCCGGCAGCAGGCTGCGCTGGGCATGGCCCTGACCGGGCTGGTGCTGCTGCTGGCGTTGCCGGTCACCTGGCTGGTGGCACGCAGCGTGGCGCGGCCGCTGCAATCGCTGGCCGCCGAGGCCGACGCCGTACGGCGCTTCGATTTCGTGCGTCCGGTGTCGGTGCGCTCGCGTATCGGCGAGGTGAACGCTCTTGCGGTGACGATGGACCAGATGCGCGGCACCATCCAGCGCATGCTGCACGTCATGCGGGCCGTATCGGCCGAGCATCGCCTCGACCGGCTCCTGCCGCTGCTGCTGCAGGAAACGCTCAGCGCCGCAGGCGGTCAGGCGGGCGCGCTTTACCTGACGGCCAGTGACGAGGGCCTGAGTCCGGCCGTGGGCTTCGACCGCAGTGGGGCCGAGGTGACCACGATGAACGAGACGCTGACGCTCGATACCTTGCCCCTGGTACGTACGGCCGTGCGCGAAGGCAAGGCGCACGCCGGCCATCTGACGTCTGCCGACGTGGGCGCCGCGCGGCTCGATGTCCTGTCGGGGGCCGCGCCGGTACACGCCGCGGTCATTCCGCTGATCAATCGCCAGCAGGCGCTGCTGGGCGTCGTGCTGGTGCTGCGCGACACGCCGATCGAGGCCTCGCAGCTGGCGTTTGCCAGCACAATGGCAAGCCTGTCGGCCGGCGCGCTGGAGATGGGCGAACTCACCACCGCGCAGCGCGACCTGTTCGATGCGTTTATCCGCCTGCTGGCCGGCGCCATCGATGCCAAGAGCCCGCACACCGGCGGCCACTGCGCGCGGGTGCCGGAACTGGCCAAGCTGTTGGCGCGGGCCGCCTGCGATGCCACCGACGGGCCTTACCAGTCGTTCGACCTCACCGATACGCAATGGGAGGCGCTGCACGTGGCCGCCTGGCTGCATGACTGCGGCAAGGTCACGACGCCCGACCACGTCATCGACAAGGCGACCAAGCTGGAAACGCTGTACGACCGCATCCACGAAGTGCGCATGCGTTTCGAGGTGCTCAAGCGCGATGCGGAAATTGCCTGCCTGCAGGCCGTGGCCGATGGCGACAACCCGCAGGCGGCGCGCGAGCGGCGCGATGCGCTGCTGCATGAACTCGACGAGGAATTCGCGTTCGTGGCGGCGTGCAACGTGGGCGGCGAGCAGATGGATGCCGCGCACCAGGAGCGCCTGAGGCAGATCGCCACGCGCACCTGGCGCCGCACGCTCGACGACCGGCTTGGCATCTCGCACGAGGAGCTGGCACGCCGGCATGACGTGCCAGCCACGCCGTTGCCCGTCATGGAGCCACTGCTGGCCGACCGGCCCGATCACCGGATCGAACGTGCCGCGCGGGACCACATCGCCGACATCAATCCCTGGGGCTTCCAGCTTCGCACGCCCGAGTATCTCTACGATCGTGGGGAGTTGCACAACCTGACGATTTCGCGTGGCACGCTGACCGCGGAAGAGCGCTTCAAGATCGAGGACCATATCGTGCAGACGCAGATCATGCTGTCGCGGCTGCCATTTCCCAAACACCTGCGTGACGTGCCCGAGATCGCGGGCGGCCACCACGAAAAGATGGATGGCACCGGCTACCCCCGGGGCCTCAAGCGCGATCAGATGAGCCCGCTGGCCAGGATGATGGGCGTTGCCGATATCTTCGAGGCCTTGACGGCGGCAGATCGTCCGTACAAGAAGGCCAAGACGCTGTCCGAGGCCGTGGGCATCATGACCCGGCTGCGCAACGAGCACCATATCGATGCAGAACTGTTCGACCTGTTTATCGCGGCCGGCATTCATCGCACCTACGCCGAGCGCTACATGGACCCGGCGCTGATCGACATGGCCTGAGACGCAAGCCCGCGGGCCCTTGCGCCGGGGCATGCCCCATACGCGAAACCGTAGCGTGGACTATGCTTCGGGAGTTCGCACAATGCGTTTCCAGGGGGCGGTGATGAGCGTCGAAAAGATCGAGATTCCCGGCAGCCAGGGCGGCACGCTGTCTGGCCGGATGGAGTGGCCAGACGGTCCGGTGCGCGCACACGCGCTGTTTGCACACTGCTTTACATGTGGCAAGGACAGTCTGGCGGCCACGCGCATTGCGCGGGCGCTGACAGCCCAGGGCATCGCCGTGCTGCGCTTCGACTTCACCGGCATCGGCGCCAGCGAGGGCGATTTCGCCAGTACTAATTTCTCGTCGAACCTGGCCGACCTGGGAGCTGTGGCGATGTATATGCGTACGCGCGGCCAGGCGCCCACGCTGCTGATCGGCCATAGCCTGGGCGGCGCCGCCGTGCTGGGCGTGGCCCGCCGCCTGCCGGAGTTGCGGGCCGTGGTGACCATCGCCGCGCCCAGCGATCCGCGACACGTGCTGGGTTTGCTGGGCGACAACGTCGAGCGCATCCGCGCCGAGGGCGAACTCGAGGTGAAGCTGGCGGGGCGTCCGTTCCGCATCGCGCGGCAGTTCATCGACGATGTGTCTCGCCATGCGCTGCTCGATGAGGTCGCCAGGCTTGGCAAGCCCTTGCTGGTGCTGCAGTCGCCGACCGACGATACGGTGGAAGTCGAGAACGGCCTGGCGATCTTCGAGGCCGCCGCGCAGCCCAAGAGCTACGTGGCGCTGGAAGGCGCCGACCACCTGCTGCAGAACCGCGCCGGTGCGGCCTATGCGGCGAGCATGATCGCGGCCTGGTCGCAGCACTACCTGCCAACGCTGACCGAGGACGTGCAGGCCGAAATTCCCGAACCGGGCGTAGTGGTGGTGGCGGAGCGCCATCGTGGCCGGTACCAGCAGACCGTGCGCGTGGGCGGCCATGAGTTCGTTGCCGACGAGCCCGCCGCATTGGGCGGCGACGATGCCGGCCCGAACCCCTACGAACTGTTGCTGTCGGCGCTGGGCGCCTGCACGTCGATGACGATGCGCATGTACGCCGAGCGCAAGGCGTTGCCGCTGGAACACGTGGCGGTGCAGTTGCGGCACGAGAAGATCCACGCGAAGGACTGCGCCACGTGCGAGACCCAGGTGGGCATGGTGGACCGAATCGAGCGGCGTATCGCGATCAGCGGCGAACTGACGGCCGACCAGCGTGCATCGCTGATGAGCATCGCCGACAAATGCCCGGTGCATCGCACGCTGCAATCGGAAATCCGCATCGACACGCTGCAGGCCTGAGCCACGCGCTAGCCGATTCCCAGCACACGCCGGCGCGCGGCATCGAATGCCGCGCCTTCGGCCACGAGCCAGGCTTCGACCTCGGCCACCTGGGCGGTCTGCCCGTGCGCGCAGACAAAGTGATATGACGCCTGGCTGCGTGCATGGATGCCCCACAGGTCCACCAGGCGGCCAGATTCCAGGTCTTCCAGCACCAGCGCGGAGCGCCCCATGGCCACGCCTTGTCCGGCCAGCGCCGCATTGATGGCAAGTTGCGACAGGTTGAAACGCTGGCCGTCCGAGACATCGGGCAGCGTCAGGCCGGCATGGCGCAGCCAGCATTGCCACTCTTCGAACTCGCCGGCGCCATCCCATGGGCTCACATCGTGCAGCAGCATGCTGGCCCGCAGGCCATCGGGCGATTGCAGCGCGGGGTGCGCCTCCAGGTACGCCGGGCTTGCCACCGGGATCAGCCATTCCTCCAGGAACTGGTGCGCCTTCAGGTCCGGATAGCCGCCCGGGTCGAAGCGCACAGCGGCCTCGGTGCCGTCGCGCAGCATGCGCGAGCGGTCGAGCGCATGGAATTCGCCATAGACACGCAGGCCGATATCCGGATGCTGGCGAAAGAATCCACCCAGCCGGGGCGTGAGCCAGACCATTGCGAACGACGGCGAGCACGACAGTGCAATGGGCTGCTTGTCGCGCGGCTTGCGCAACTGGGTCAGCGTGCCTTCGATGGCCTGGAACGACTCGCGCAGCACAAAGCGCAGGCGCTCGCCTTCCGGCGTCAGCACCAGCGCACGCGGCGTGCGCAGGAACAGCGGCCGATCCAGCCACTGCTCCAGTTGCTTGACCTGCTGGCTGACCGCGCCCTGGGTGACGCACAGCTCTGCCGCGGCCTGTGTGAAGTTGCAATGTCGGGCCGCCGCCTCAAAACAGCGCAGCCAGCCCAATAATGATGCAGAAAGCGTATTTGCCATTAGTCAGGCTAATGCTTGGATCAGTACAAATGGTTTGTCACGACGGTGTAATGGGACAAGAATGGGGTCACCACATCCCGCTTCCATTGCTTCATGCCGACCGATTTTTCCGCACTGCCGCAACAACTGCTCGCCGATCTGCAGGCCGCTCGCCCGGTCTTCTGGGGCAACCCCGACCGCAGCGACGCAGCCGCCGTAACGACCGTCGTGGACGGGTGCGGCATTAGTCTAGCTGATGTGAAGGCCGCCCGGGCGCGCTTCGACAAGTTCGCGCCACTGCTGGCGCGGCTGTTTCCCGAACTGCAGGGCAGCGCGGGCCGGATCGAGTCGGATCTGCTGCCGGCGCCCGCCATGCAGCGTGCGCTGGATATGCCTTCCTCGGCCGGCGCGCTCTGGATCAAGGCCGATCACAGTCTGCCCGTAGCGGGCTCCATCAAGGCGCGCGGCGGTATTCACGAAGTGCTGGAGTTTGCCGAATCGCTGGCGCTGGAACACGGCCTGGTGACGCGCGACGCAGACTACGGCGTGCTGGCCGAAGCCCCGGCGCGCGAGCTGTTCGGCCGCTACCAGGTGGCCGTGGGTTCCACCGGCAACCTCGGCTTGAGCATCGGCGTGATGGCGTCGGCGCTGGGATTCCGGGCCGCCGTCCATATGTCGGCCGATGCCAAGGAATGGAAGAAGGCCCGCCTGCGGGCGCGCGGCGTGGCCGTGGTCGAGCATACGGGCGACTACGCGGCCGCCGTGGCGGCTGGCCGCCGCGAGGCCGATGCCGACCCGTACAGTTATTTTGTCGACGATGAGCGGTCGCTGTCGCTGATGCTGGGCTACAGCGCCGCCGCGCTGCACCTGCACGACCAACTGGCCGATGCGGACGTACAGGTCGATGCCGCGCATCCGCTGTTCGTCTACCTGCCCTGCGGCGTGGGCGGTGCGCCGGCCGGCATCGCGTTCGGCCTGCGCCAGCTCTATGGCCCGCACGTGCATCCGGTGTTTGTGGAGCCCACGCAGTCGCCGTGCTTCCTCGTGGAAATGCTGGCGCCGGGCGCGTCGGTGTACGACGTGGGCCTGACCAACCGGACCGAGGCCGACGGGTTGGCCGTGCCGCAGGCGTCGGAACTGGCCGCGCAGGCCATGCGCCCGCTGCTGGCCGGCGTTTGCACGGTGGCCGACGACACGCTGTTCGCCAATCTCCATCGCGTACGTGAGGCCGAAGGCCTGCGTATCGAGCCGTCGGCTGCCGCGGGCTTCAGCGGCCCGGGCATGCTGACCGGCACCGAAGCCGGGCGCGCCTACCTGGCGCAGCACAAGCTCGATGGCGCGATGGTCAATGCCATCCATCTGGTGTGGACCACGGGCGGCCTGTTCGTGCCCCCCGAGGAATACGCGCGCTTTGCCGAGCGCGGGGCGGCGCTGGCCGCCTGACTTGTCCCTTGACCCGAATCCTGATCTTTCCATTGCATCGTTGCGGAGCTTCATCATGACCCGTTTGCCTTCCCGAATCGCCCACGCCGTTGTCGCGTGCAGCCTCGCAGCCGGTGCCTCGCTGGCGTTTGCGGACACCTTTCCGTCCAAGCCGATCCAGCTTGTGATTCCATTCCCGCCGGGTGGTGCCACCGACGTGATCGGCCGTCTGGTCGGCAAGAAGCTTGGCGACAAGCTTGGCCAGACCGTGGTGGTCGACAACCGCCCGGGTGCAGGCACCATCGTCGGCGCCAGCTACGTTGCCAAGGCCGCGCCGGACGGCTATACGCTGCTGGCCAGTTCGGGCACCACGTTCACGGTGAACCCGGCCATCCACGCCAAGCTGCCGTACGACCCCGTGAAGAGCTTCGAGCCGATCGGGTTTGCGGGCCGCACCGGCCTGATCCTGCTTGCCAACAAGGACCAGCCCGTCAGCAACCTGAAGCAACTCGTGGCCGCCGCCAAGGCGCAGCCGGGCAAGCTGACGTACGGATCGTTCGGCAGCGGCACCACGGCCCAGTTCGCGGGCGAGATGCTGTTCAACCTGGCCGGCGTGAAGCTGCTGCATGTGCCGTACAAGGGCAGCGCACCGGCCATGACCGACCTGATCGGCGGACAGATCCCGTTCACGGTGGATACCGTGGCCGCCGCGATCCCGCAGGTGAAGTCGGGCAAGGTCAAGGCCATCGCCGTGACGACGGCCAAGCGCTCCACGCTGCTGCCTGACGTGCCCACTGCCGCAGAGGCCGGCTATCCCGGCATCGATGCCGATACCTGGCTGGCGCTGGTGGCACCGCGCGGCCTGCCGGCCGACGTCAAGCAGAAGCTGGAAAAGGCGCTGGCCGAAGTGATGGCCGATCCCGAAACCCGCAAGGCGCTGACCAACGCCGGTTTCGAGCCGCTGGACGGCAATGGCGCGGCGGTGTCGGCACTGATCAGCAAGGAACTGCCGCTGATGCGCGCCACGGCGCAGCGTGCGAATATTACGGCCGATTGAGAAGGTCTCTGGAGACAGTAGTGAACGAAGCACAGAAGACGCTGGTGGCGCGCCCCGCCACCGAGTTGCGGCGCATGATCGGCAGCAAGGAAATCTCGCCGGTCGAGTTGCTGGATGCCTGCATCGCGCAGATCGGACAAGTGAACCCGTTCCTGAACGCATTGACGGCCACCTGCTTCGACCGCGCCCGCGACGAGGCCCGCGCCGCCGAACGTGCCGTGCTCGACGGCAAGCCGCTGGGCCTGCTGCACGGCCTGCCGCTCGGCGTGAAGGACCTGGAGGCCACCGCCGGGCTGCTGACCACGTATGGCTCGCCGCTGTATCGCGACAACGTGCCGGCCGAAGACAACGTACTGGTGGCGCGCCTGCGTGCGGCCGGTGCCATCGTGGCCGGCAAGACCAACATCCCCGAGATGGGCGCTGGCGCCAATTCGCGCAACGACGTCTGGGGTGCCACGGGCAATCCGTTCAATCCGAACCTCAATGCGGGCGGATCGTCGGGCGGCTCGGCGGCGGCGCTGGCGGCAGACCTGCTGCCGGTCTGCACGGGCTCGGACACCGGCGGTTCGCTGCGCATCCCGGCCGCCAAGTGCGGCGTGGTGGGCTTCCGGCCGTCGCCGGGCGTGGTGCCGAGTTCGCGCAAGCTGCTGGGCTGGACGCCGATTTCGGTGGTGGGGCCGATGGGCCGCACCGTGGCCGATGCCTGCCTGCAACTGGCCGCGTCGGCCGGGGTGTCGGCGGGCGATCCGCTGACCTACCCGCTCGATCCGCTGTCGTTCCTGACGCCGATGCCGGTGGACCTGGGCAGCCTGCGCGTGGCGTACACCGAGGACTTTGGCTGCTGCGATGTCGACGACGGCATCCGCCGCACGTTCCGCGAGAAGATCGCCGCGATGCGCCACCTGTTCCGCACCTGCGACGCCATCGATATCAATCTGGGCGAAGCGCACCGCTGCTTCGACGTGCTGCGCGCGGAGAGCTTCGTGGCCGGCATGCGCGACGCCTACGAGCGCGATCCGTCGAAGCTGGGCCCGAACACGCGGGCCAACTACGAGATGGGCGCGCGGATGTCGCTGGTGGACAGCGCCTGGGCGCAGGCCGAGCAGACGCGCATCCTGCAGCGGTTCCAGCAGCTGTATCGCGACTACGACGTGATCCTGTCGCCGACCACGCCGGTATCGCCGTTCCCGTGGACGTCGCTCTACGCCGAATCGATCAACGGCGTGCGCCAGGAGAACTACTACCGCTGGCTGTCGCTGACCTACGTGGTGACGCTGACCACGCATCCGGCGCTGTCGCTGCCTTGCGGCCGCGATCACGCGGGCATGCCGTTCGGCCTGCAGATCGTGGGCGGCTTCCGCAAGGACCACGAGACGCTGGGCGTCTCGTACGCGATGGAGCAGGCGTTTGCGGCCATTCCGTCGCTGCGCCGCCCGCTGCCGGACCTGGCCGCGCTCAAGCCGGCCGAGCCCGCGCTGACGTCGATCGTCACCGCGCCGCCGGTGCTCGATGCCAAGGTGAAGCAGGGCAAGGAAGCGTCGGCGGTCTAGTCACCTCGCGCTTGTTGTCTCCCCTGTCCCGCACGGCGGGACGGGGGAGACGGTCTTCCGTCATTTCCATGTGGCGGAATTGACCGGCTGCGCCAGCCCGGCCATCGGCCTAACCTCCTGTCATACGAAAACGACAGGAGACAACCTTGGCAACCGCAGCAATCCGCGCCGCGCGCCGCCTGGCCGCGCTGGTCTTTCCTTTCGCGGCGATGGCCGCACTGGGCGCCGCCGCCGCGCCGGCGCACGCCGCCTATCCTGACAAGCCCATCCGCATCGTCGTGCCGTTCTCGCCCGGCGGCGGCACCGACCTGATTGCCCGCGCAATGGGCGTCGCCATGGCGCAGGACCTGGGCCAGCCCGTGGTGATCGACAACAAGCCTGGTGGCGGCACCATCATCGGCACGGACAACGTTGCCAAGAGTGCGGCAGACGGCTACACGCTCGTGATGGCCACGTTTGCCCATGCCGTCAACCCGAGCCTGCAGCCCAGGCTGCCCTACGACACCGAGAAGGCGTTCACGCCAGTGATGCTGGTGGGCCGTTCGCCGAACGTGCTCGTGGTGCGTGCCGACAGCCCGTACAAGTCGGTGCGCGATGTGATCGCCGCCGCCAGGGCCAGGCCGGGCGCCATCTCGTTTGCATCGCAAGGCCCTGGCACATCGGCACATCTGGCCGGCGAACTGTTCAAGAGCCTCGCAAAGGTCGACCTGAACCACATTCCGTACAAGGGCGCCGGCCCGGCGATCACCGACCTGCTGGGCGGACAGGTGGACATGATGTTCGCCACGGCCTCGGCCGTGGGCAACCTGCTCGAAGCCGGCAAGCTGCGCGCGCTGGGCGTGACCACCTCGCAGCGTTCGACCAGCCCGGACCTGGCGAAGGTGCCGACGATTGCCGAAAGCGGTGTGCCCGGTTACGCGGCGGAAAGCTGGTACGGCCTGTTCGCGCCCGCCGGCACCCCGCCGGCCGTGGTGGCGCGGCTCAACGCGGCCGCCAGGAAGGCTGTCACCGCCGAAGCGTTCCGCAAGCGTGCCGACGCCGAAGGGCTGATCGTCAGCCCGGGCACGCCGGACGAGTTCGGGCGCTACGTCCATGGCGAAGAAACACGCTGGAGCAAGGTCGTCAAGGACTCCCGCATCACGCTGAACTGAGCCTCCGAACATCACATCGAATATCACCTTGAACTCACCATGACCCAATACACCCTGATCCAGCTCGAAGTGCGCAACGGCGTGGCCGTGCTGACCCTGAACCGCCCGGAGAAGCGCAACGCCATCAGCGACGACATGCGCACCGAACTGATCGACGCGCTGGAGCGCGTGACCGCCGACCGCAAGATCCGCGCGCTGGTGCTGACCGGCAGCGGCAAGGGCTTCTGCGCGGGCGGCGACGTGGCCGGGATGCAGCGCCGCATGGACGCGCCGCCGGGCGAGGTCGGCTTCAATGGCTGGACGCGCCAGCAGCGCGTGCATCATTCGGTGGCCCTGCTGCACAACATGCCCAAGCCCGTGATTGCCGCGGTCAACGGCGGTGCCAACGGCCTGGGCGCCGATCTGGCGATGGCCTGCGATCTCGTGATCGCGTCGTCGGCAGCCAGCTTCACGTGGTCGTATATCCATCGCGGCCTGATTCCCGATGGCGGTGGCATGTATTTCCTGCCGCGCCGCGTGGGTCTGGCCCAGGCCAAGCAGCTGATCTTCGGCGGCCGCAAGGTGGAGGCCGGCGAAGCCCTGCAGCTTGGCATCGCCGACCGGCTCAGCACGTCGCCAGAAGCGCTGGTCGATGAAGCGGTGGCCTGGGCGGCGGAGATGTCGCATGGCTCGGCCACGGCGCTGGGGCTGGGCAAGTCGATCCTGAACCAGACCTTCGAGCTGACGGCCGACCAGGTCTTCGCGCAGGGCAGCCAGGCACAGGGCATCTGCTACACCAGCAGCGAACACCGCGAATCGGTCCTGGCGTTCCTGGCCAAGACCGCCAGCAAGGGTTGAGCATCATGGCAGCACATCCTTCCGCCATCGCCCGGCTCGTCAAACCGCGCAGCGTGGCCGTGATTGGCGCGTCCGCCGATCCGAACAAGACAGCCGGCCGCCCGGTGTCGTACCTGACCCGGCACGGCTTTGCCGGCGAGATCTATCCGGTCAATCCGAAGGTCGATGCCATCGACGGCATCCGCTGCTATCCCGATATCGGCTCGCTGCCCCAGGTGCCCGACGTGGGTATCGTGCTGCTGGGTGCCGAGCGCGCGCACCAGGCCGTGCGCGAACTGGCCGAACGGGGCACCGGCGCGGCCATCGTGCTGGCCAGCGGCTATACGGAAACCGGCGACGTGGGTGCCCGGCGCCAGGCCGAGCTGGTGGAGGCCGCGGGCAGCATGCGCCTGCTGGGGCCGAACACGATCGGGCTGGTCAACCTGACCGACAACATCCCGCTGTCGGCCAGCGGTGCGCTCGCCATGGACCATTTCCCGGCAGGCAGCATCGGCGTGGTGTCGCAGAGCGGCGGCATCCTGGGCGCGCTGCTGTCGCGGGCCGCAGCGCGCGGCATCGGGTTGTCGAAGCTGGTGTCGACCAGCAACGAGGCCGATCTGGAACTGGCCGATTTCATCGACTATCTGGCCGACGATCCGGCCACGCGTGTGATTGCGCTGTACGTGGAGAGCGTGCGCAATGTCGAGCGCTTCCGCGCGGCGGCGTTGAAGGCAGCGGCCGCCGGCAAGCCGGTGGTGGCGTTCAAGATCGGCCGCTCCGAGGCCGGCGCCCGCGCGGCGGTGTCGCACACCGGGGCCATGGCCGGCGCCGACCGCATGTACGACGCGCTGTTCCGCCAGGTTGGCGTGATCCGCGCGCAGACGTTCTCCGACCTGATCGACATCCCGGCGGCGCTTGCCACCGGGCGCGTGCTGCATGGCCGGCGCATCGCCGTGCTGACGTCCACCGGCGGGGCCGGCACATTGGTGTCCGATAGCTTGGGGGTGTCGGGCTTCGAGACCCCTGCGCCCGACGCCCGGACGGCCGAACGGTTGCGCGCGCTGCAGAAGGGCGATCACGCCGCGCTGGATCGCAATCCGATCGACGTGACGCTGGCCGGCCTGCAGCCGGACCTGCTGCGCGGCGCCATTCGCGCGCTGCTGGACAGTCCCAGCTACGACGCCGTGACGATCATCGTCGGCTCGTCCGGCCTTGCCATGCCCGGCCTGATGGCCGATGCCATCAACGATTGCCTGCCCGAGAGCGACAAGCCGGTGCTGGCCTACGTGAGCCCGCATGCACCGCAGGTGGCGGCGGTGCTGAACCAGCGCGGCGTGCCCGCCTTCAGCGCGCCCGAAAGCTGTGCGGTGGCCTTTGCGGCGATGCTGGCGGCTGGCGAGCGCCCGGCGGTGGTGCCCGATGCGTCGCTCGCGGCTATCGATCCGGGCAGCCTGCCGTCAGGCTCGCTCGACGAACATGCGGCCAAGCAATTGTTTGCGCGATTTGGCGTGCCCGGCGTGCGCGAGACCGTGGTGCATGACGCGGCGGGTGCCGAAGCGGCGGCGCGCGAGCTTGGCGGGCGCGTGGTGCTCAAGATCCTGTCGGCAACGGTCACGCACAAGAGCGATGTCGGCGGCGTGGCCGTCAACGTGACGCCCGAGACCATCGGCGCCCGGCTGGCGGCGATGACCGACGATGTGCGCCGCCATACCGGCCACGCGCCCGACCGCTTTGTGGTGCAGGAAATGGTGGGCGGTGGCGTCGAACTGATTCTGGGCACCCATCGTGATGCATTGGGCACGGCGATCCTGCTCGGCATGGGCGGCATCACTGCCGAACTGTTCCAGGACACCACATTGCGGCTGCTGCCCGAGTCAGGTGGGCTGACCCCTGCCGAAGCGCTGTCGATGGTGCGCGAGCTGAAGACCTGGCCGCTGCTGGACGGCTACCGGGGAAGGCCAAAAGCCGACGTCGATGCGTTGGTCGATGCTATCGTGGCGTTTTCGCGGATGGCGGCCGCATTGGGGCCGCGTCTGGTGGAAGCCGAGATCAACCCGGTTTTCGTGCTGCCGGCGGGCCAGGGGGTTCGCGCGGCGGACGGCGTGGCGGTGCTCGGCGCGTAACGGACAGGAGAGCGCAGGATGACGGAAGCGGCCGCCAGTGAAGCGGAATCGATCGACAACATGGCGGCAGCCTCGGGCACGCCGGACGCGCGCCAGGCGGCCGGGTTCGTGCACGCACTGACGCAACACGGGCATATCCATACCACCGAAGTCGACGGATGCCGCATCGTGTGGCGCCGCTTCGGCTCGGGGCCAGATGTGCTGCTGGTGCATGGCGGCCATGGCAGCTGGCTGCACTGGGCGCGCAATATCGAGGCACTGGCCGCGCGGCATACGGTCTGGGTCCCCGACCTGCCGGGCTTTGGCGCCTCGGGCGATCCGGCCGATGGCGAGATGTCGACGCTGGTGGCTACGGTGGCCACCGGTTTCGCGCAACTGCCGGTACAGGGCGCGGTCGACCTGGTCGGTTTTTCCTTCGGTGGCCTGACCGCGTCGTACCTGGCCAGCGCGTTGCCCAACGTGCGCAGTCTGGCCCTTCTGGGGCCGGGCGGTCACGGCGGCGTGCGGCGCCAGACCATCAACCTGGTGGACTGGCGGCGCGCCGGCGATGCGGCCGCGCTGGCCGAGGCGATGCGCCACAACGTGGCGGCCTTCATGATCGCCGACCCGGACAGGATCGATGCGCTGGCCCTGCTGGCCTACACCGAGTCGTGCCGGCACACACGCTTCCGCAGCAAGCAGATTTCGCGCGCAGGGGGGCTGGCCGCTGCACTGGACCGGTTCCAGGCCCAGGCCGGCCGCCCCGTGCTGATCGCCTATGGCGAGCACGATGTGACGGCCGACCCTTCCGCCGTGCTGGCGGCGCTGGTCGATGGCCGTCCACACCGTCGGGGCGCGGTAATCGATGGCGCCGGGCATTGGGTCCAGTACGAGGCACACGACGCCGTCAATGCCTTGCTGCTGGACTGGCTGGCACGCCAGGCGGGCTGAACCGGTGGATGCGCGGGATGCGCAGCGCCGGGCGCGCGGCCGGCCAGCCAACCTGCTGGCAAACCGGTCGCTGGAGCGAGGCATCGAGATCCTTCGTGCGTTTCGGCCGGGGTCGGAAGTGCTTGGCAACGGCGAACTGGCCGAGCGCACCGGGCTGGCGCGCTCCACGGTCAGCCGCCTGACGCAAAGCCTGGTCGACACGGGATTTCTCCAGTACGACCCGGCGCTGCGTGCCTACCGGCTGGGCGTGCCGGTGCTGAGCCTGGCCCACGCCATGCGCAGCGGGTCGACGGTACTGCAGCTGGCCGCGCCGATGATGCGCGAACTGGCGCAGGCCGAACACCTGAACGTGGGCCTGGCGATGGCCGACCGCGATGAAATGGTGTACCTCGAATCGATCCGCCATGGCCGCAAGGCGTCGCTGCGCAGCGTGGTGGCGGGGCAGCGCGTGCCGATGGCGCTGACGTCGCTTGGACGCGCATGGCTGGCGGCGGCCCCCGAGGCCGAATATGCGGCGCGCATGGCCGCGTTCTCCGGCAATGCGTCGGGGCATGCCCCGGGTCGCGCGGCGCACTGGCCTGCACTGCGGGCCGAGATCGAGGCGGCAGTGGCGCATGTGCGCCAGCACGGCTGGTGCGCGGCCAGCTGGCAGCCCGAGGTGGTGGCGATCTCGGCGCCGCTGGCGCTTGAACACTATCCCGTGCATGTGCTGAACATCAGCCTGTCCACCCGCGCATCGGTCGCGGAAGTGGCGCGCGAACTGGCGCCCCGGCTGATGCGGCTGGCCGCCGGCATCCGCACCGCCGTGGAGACGGCGCAATCCGAGCCGCTGTAGCGGGCCCGGCTTCCTCCCGACCGCAGCCTTATCGCGGCGCGGCCGCCCAGCGCCGCACTTCGATGGCCTTGACCGCCACGGCGCTGCGCGGCCCCAGCCGCAGGTCTTCCAGCGAGGTCAGCTGCACGCCGCCGCCGGCGGCCGGCAAGACTTCGCCATCCTGCTCCACCACCAGCATCGCCCCGCGCCCGATCGGCGAGTTGTACAGCTCGTGCCAGGTGAACAGGCACACATAGCCGTCCGCTGCATGCACCGCGATGACCAGCTGCTTGCATTGCGCGCGCGGCAGGCCCTTCATGCCGGCCAGGTCGAGCAGATCGGTCAGCAACACGCCGCGCTGCTCGTGCACGTCGCGGATATGGCGGCCCGTGAAGCACTCGATCGTGGCCGGGCCGGCCGATGTGCGCGACATGGACAGCAGCGCGGCGCGGTCGAAGCGGCGGGCACCGGACAGGTCGCCCAGGATCTCGATGCAGTCGGAATAGTGGGTGTGCTTGGTGAAGTAGGGGTCTTCGGCGGTGACAGCGTCGACAGCATCGAGGGCGGTGGGAGCAGCTTGCATCGCGATTCCTGGTTGGGGTTCCGTGTGGCGGGCCGTTGTCATTCCGGCCGGCTTCTGTCATCGTTAACCGCTATATACACGATTACATAACGACGGACCAGAGGCAATTTGCGAGAAGGCGTGCATGGTATGCGGCGCGCCACATATTTCCGCAGGGCCATGGCTCCGCACAACGGGAAGGAGATGGTTCGATGGCATTGCATCGAGGGGAAGCCCTTGGCTGGCGCCGGTTGGCGCTGCACCTGTGCTGGATGGCGCTGTTGCCGGTGGCGACGGCCTGTGGCGGATCGGATGACGCCACGGCCTCTACCAGCCCGCCGGCTGCTACGCCCGCTCCGACCGAGCCGGCCACGCCGGCAACCCCGCAGGCCACGCTGGCGCTGGCCGGCGAACTGACCACGCCGGGGCAGTTGACGCTCTCGCAGTTGCAGGCCATGCCGGCTGCCACCCAGACCGTGTCGTTTTCCAGCGGCAGCGGCCCGCAGACCCATACCTACACGGGCGCCAGCCTGTGGACCCTGCTGAACCAGGCCGGCATCCAGGTCAACGCGGCGGTCCACAACGACGTGCTGGGCAAGTACGTGGTGGCGACGGGCAGCGACAACTATCGTGCCGTGTTTTCGATGGGCGAACTGAGCCCGGACTTTGGCAATCGCGCCAGCCAGGTGGTCTACGCCGAGACGCTCAACGGCACCAGCGCCGCGCTGGCCGCACCGGATGGCCCGCTGCGCGTGACCGCGCCGGGCGACATCAAGGGCGGCCGCTATGTCTCGGGGCTGGTCAGGCTGGAAGTCCGCAGCGCCACGTCGACGGCCGTGGGCGTGGGCGGGGGTGTCAGCACGCAGTTCCAGTTGAGCGGCGCCGTGGCCCGCCCGGCCACCTACGGCCTGGCCGCACTGCAGGCGCTGACGCCGGTCACGCGTACCGTTGGTGCCAATACGTACACCGGGGTCGGCCTGTGGGACCTGGTCAGCGCGGCCGGCATCGTCACCAGCACGGCGGTCAAGAACGACCTGCTGGGCTTCTACGTGGTGGCAACGGGCAGCGACGGCTATCGCACCGTCATCTCGCTGGCCGAACTCTCGCCCGACTTCGGCAACCAGCCCGACATGGTCGCCTATGCGATGAACGGCACGCCGCTGACCACCAACGGGTTTGCCCGGCTGGTGATCCCCAATGACGGCAAGGCGGGGCGCTACGTGTCGAACCTGATCAGTCTCGAGGTGGTGTCGGCGGCCCGATGAACTGGCGCCGCGCGCCCCAGCGGCGCGCGCGCCTGACCAGATGGTGCCGGTGCCCGCGCAGCAGGGCGCGCGTCAGCACGTCGTCGGCCACCGGCATGATCGCCACCACCAGCAGCAGCGCGGCCAGCGGCAAGGTGGCCGAATAGCCGATGGCACTGAAGGCCTGCGCGCCAACCAGCCCGCCCAGGAAGAACAGCCCCACCAGCACGGCCAGCAGCCGCAGCTTTTGCCGGTCGGCCATCACGGGGCCCGGCCCCGAGCGGGCGCTGGCTCGTGCCAGGCCGTTCCAGTAGCACAGCTTGCCAAGCTCGATGCCGATGTCGGTCACCATGCCGGTGACGTGCGTGGTCCGGATTTCGGCATTCGACAGCTTGGTGATCAGCGCGTTCTGCAGCCCCATCATGAAGCACAGCAGCATCACCGTGGCGGGCACGAACAGCCATTCCATGTCGTCCAGGTGCGTGCCGAGCAGGCCGAAGCCCAGCAGCAGCAATGCCTCGAACAGCAGCGGAATGGCGTACTCGCTGCGCAGCCGCGCGCGGCGCGCCCAGTGGATCAGCATGGCGGAACAGGCCGCGCCGCCGATAAACGACGCCAGCGCGCCGATGCCGTTCAGCACCATGCCGTAGCGGTGCAGCACCAGTTCGTCGGCGATCGAGGAGACCACCCCGGACATGTGCGAGGTGTATTGATGTACCGCCAGGAAACCGCCCGCGTTGGCGGCGCCGGCCACGAAACAGAGCACCCGTGCCAGCCGGCGGTTGGACACCGGGTTGCGGCGGTGGGCGGTCAGACTGCGCAGATACCCGAGTGGCATGGCGGCAAGGGCGGGGGCGACGGAAGCCCCCATCATACGACTGCGATGGCAGCGCGTGCATCCCGCTTGCGTACGGGCAGTTGCGCGCCGCAGACAGGCGCCGCGGGGCAGCGCCTCTGGCGCCGCGTCAGGTCAGGCGCGTGTGCGTCACCGATACCACCTTGGCCCAGCGCGTGATCTCGCCCTGCAGGAACTGGGTGAACTGCGCGGCGCTGTTGCCGATCGGGTCGAGCCCTTCGCTGGTCAGGCGCTTGCGCATGGCTGGCGAGGCCACGGCCGCTGCGGCGGCGGCCTCCAGTTCCTTTACCGTCTCGGGCGCCATGCCAGCCGGGCCAAGCAGGCCATACCACGACCGGTAGTCGAAATTCGGGATCACGGCGGCAATCGGCGCCAGGTTCGGAAAGGCCGGCAGCCGCTGCGGGCTGCTGACACCCAGGCCCTTGATCTTGCCGGCCTGCAGCAGCGGCTGCACGGTGGCGACATTGCCCAGCAGCAGGTCGGCCTGGCTGCCCACCACGTCGGCCACGGCGGGGCCGGCACCCTTGTAGGGCACGCTGACGATATCGACCCCGGCCTCGTGCTTGAGCATCTCGCCGGCCAGGTGGTTGGCGCTGCCCACGCCGGCCACGGCCAGGCTGATCTTGCCGGGTTTGGCCTTGGCAAGCGCGATCAGCTCGCGCACGTTGTTCGCCTCCAGCCCGGGGCGCGCCACCAGGATCAGCGGGGAACTGGCAATCAGCGAGATCGGCGTGAAGTCCTTGATCGGATCGAACGGCTTCTTTTCGAACAGGGCCGGGTTGATGGCATGGCTGGTATAGCTGAGCAGCAGCGTGCCGCCATCGGGCTCGGCCTTTGCCACGGCCACGGCGGCGATATTGCCGGCCGCACCGCCACGGTTCTCGACGATGAACGGATGCTTGAGGCGCTGCTCCAGGTCGGCCGCCAGCGAGCGGGCGACGATATCGGTGCCGCCGCCGGGCGTGGCGCCGACCAGCAGCTTGGTCACGGACGGGGCCGCGTGAAGATCGGGGGGCAACACCAGCGCTGCGGACAGCAGCGCCAGAAAGTCGCGTCGTTGCATGGGTTGTCTCCGTTTCTCTTTATGAGGCCGGCGCCTCGTCAGGCGGGCGCCGTGCGGGGTACGTCGCGGCCGGAGGGCGCCGGCCGTCTGGCTGCGATATCAGGCGGTGGCGGCCTCCGTGCCGGCGGCGGCGCGGTTTCCGGCGCTTGCCGACCAGGGCATCAGCGGCATGCCCAGCGTGGCGGCCTGGCGCTGCTCGAAGGCATCGAATGCGGCACTGCGTGCGCTGCCCCGCAGGCCGCCGCGCACGGCACCGGCGCGCACGTCGGTGAAATAGACGGCCCAGTCATCGGGCAGCGGCTGCGATCCGGGCACGGCCAGCCACAGGCGCAGCAGGTGGCGCTTGCGGTCGAATTCCTCGTAATCCTCGAAGTTGGTGCGCGAATGCACGGTCACGTAGTTGTTCAGCAGCTGCATGTCACCTTGTTCGAGTTGCATGGCAAAGCAGAGTTCGGGGTCGGTCAGCAGCGTGTCGAGCAGGTCCAGTGCATCGGTCTGCGCCTGGGTCAGGCGCGGCACGTCGTCAAAGTCGCGCTGCGCGGCCACCACGTTCTTGCGGTTGATGCGGAACGCAAAGGCCGACGGGTGGCTGCCCAGGATCGGCAGCGGGTAGTAGGGTGGCTGCGACGGGTCCTGCGCACCCTGGTAGCTGTAATAGAACGGCTGCTGCAACACGGGAATCAGGTCGGGGCGGCGCTGGGCCACTGCATCGCGCAAGGCGATCGAACTGACCACCTTGCTCTCGCCGCCCGACTTGGCGGCGCGGCGGCAGATCAGACCGACGATATCGCCCGAATCGGTATGGAAGTCCAGCCCGGCATTGGTGTTGTAGCCGCGGCCGTTGGTGGTCTTGTAGGCCGCGCCCACGTCGCGCACATCGTTCATGAAATCGCTGGTGCGGTTCTGCGTGCGGGCCACGCCCATATGCAGGCCCATGCCCCAGTAGGCCAGGCGGGTGTCGTCCTCGCTCCAGCGGTCCACCGGAAAGCCCTTGACCAGGCACATGCCCCAGCGGCCCTGCGTGATGTCCACGGCGCGCGCCAGTGCCTGGCGTGCGCCTTCATCGAGCGGAAAGTCGTCACGGGTCATGTCCAGCGGGGCCTTGCCGACGGACTTGGCATGCGCCAGGGCGTTGTCGAAGCTGGTCACGTCGGCGGCGGTCAGGCGCACGATCCAGGAAGTGTCGCGCTGGGCGTCGGCGGCGAGCCAGGCTTGGGGGCGTTGTGCAGGCATCGGAATCGTCTTCTTTATCGGTTCAGGCTTGGGTTGGAACGGGGGCTGTGCAGCCTTGCGCGACGTCGTGAAGCCAGTCTATGCTTGCCCGGCACCAAGAAAAAGTGACGTTGTTTGACGTCTTTCATAAGGATTCTTGATGAAGCTGGAGACCTTCGCCACGCTGGCGGCCGTGATCGAGGAGGGGTCGTTCGCGGCGGCGGCGGCCACCATGCACCTGACGCCAAGCGCGGTCAGCATGCAGATGAAGCAGCTGGAGCAGTACCTGGGACAGCCGCTGTTCGACCGTTCCGGTCTGCAGGTGCGGCCCAATGCGCTGGCGCGCGAGGTGGCCGCGTCGATGGAAGGCGGGCTGCGGCACCTGAACACGCTGCGTCGGCGGGCGAGCGTGGCGGTGGAGGGCGTGGTGCGGCTCGGGGTGATCGAATCGATGCAGCCGGTCCTGCTGCCGGGCACGCTGCGCTATCTGCGCGAGCGCTATCCGCGCCTGACGGTCAAGCCGCTGCGCGGCCGCAGCACCGGGTTGATGGAGATGGTCAAGGCCGGCCAGCTCGACGCGGCAGTCGTGGCGCGCCCCGAGTCGGGCCGCGTAGCCAGCCTGCGCTGGTATCCGGTGGCGACGCGCGAACTGATGCTGATCGCCCCGCCCGACGCTGGCGGCCGCAACGAGTCGCCGGCCGATCTGCTGGCGCGCTATGACTGGATTCGCTATGACCGGGCCACCGTGTCGGGCGCGATGGCCGCGCGCCATGTCCACGGGCTGTTGCCGGACAAGCGCAGTGCGATGGAATTCGACAGCGTGACGGCGATCGTGGCGATGGTCAGTGCGGGCCTGGGGGTGTCGGTGGTGCAGTTGATGGACCCCACCGTGGTGGACCGCTATCCGGTGCGCCGCATCCGCCTGGGGCCGGACGCCCCGGTGCTGCAGATGTCGCTGGTGCTGCGCAAGGCCGACGAGGACAGCCGGCTGCTGCAGGCGCTCAGGGAGGCGGTGGAGGCCACGCTGAAGACCCCGCGCACGTAGGTCGGGGGGGCGGCTTTCTCCCCTCTCCCGGGCGCAGGAGCGGGGAGCCGCCATCAGTCAGCCATAAGTGGGAGGGGGAAGCAGAGATCAATCCGCCTGCTCGCGCGCCATCAGCAGCCGCACGCTGTCCGCGCGCGTTTCCGCCAGCGCCACCGCCTGTGGAAACAGCGGCTGGCACAGCCGCGTCAGCACGTTGCCGGGCGGCATCTCCACCGCGAGCCGCATGTCGCAGGCGCGCGCCAGCAGCATCGTTTCATGCCAGCGCACCGGCAGTGCCATATTGCGTGCCAGGTCTTCGGCAATCCGGGCCGGGTCGCGCAACTCGCGCGCCGCACTGGCGCTGAAGTAGCGCAGCGCCGGGCGCCGGCACTGGACGTCGGCAAACGCGCGTTGCAGCGCCGCGGCGGCATCGTCCAGCAGCGCGCAGTGCGACGGCACTGCAATCGCCACCCGCTGCGCCGTGCGGGCACCCGCCGCCAGTGCCAGTTCGGCCACGCGGGCCATCGCGGCGTCCGATCCGGCAATCACAAGCTGGGTGTCGGCGTTGTAGTTGGCGACATGGACCGGCATGCCGGACCGGTGCACGGCGGCGACCACGGCTTGCAGTGGCCCTTGTTCCAGCCCCAGGATCGCGGTCATGCCATAACCGGATGGATAGGCGGCCTCCATCAGCCCGCCGCGCTGCGCCACCAGCCGTACGGCATCGGCAAACGGCAGCACGCCGGCCGTGACCGCCGCCGCGTAGGCCCCGATCGACAGCCCGGCCACGGCATCGGCGGCAGCGCCGTCGTCCAGCAGGGCGCGGGCGCTGGCGACGCCGGCCACCAGCAGGCAGATCTGCACGGAGACGGTGGAAGCCAGGTGCGCGGCATCGTCGTGCAGCAGGATGCTGGTGCCCAGCACGTCGCTGGCCTCGGCCAGCGTGCGTGCCACCGCAGGGTGATCGGGCAGCGCGTGGAGCATGCCGGGGCGTTGCGCGCCCTGGCCGGGAAAGGTCAGCAGGGTTGGCATGGGGCGCGCCAGGGGTCTTCGCAGAGCACCGGGCCGGTGTCGGTTTTCAGCAGCACGCGGCCCTGGGTGCGCAGCCGTTCACGCAGCGCAAAGGCGCCGTACGGGGTAGCCACCTGGATATCGAGCCGCACCCCGTCGGTATCGATCAGCGATTGCAGCGCCGCCAGCGTGGCGGTCGAGAGCGGCTCGGGGGCGTCCAGCAGCAGGTCGATATCGCTGCCGGCATGCAGTACGTCGATACCGGAGGCCAGCGTAAAGCCCACCGCGCCGGTCACACCCCACGGGTGCGGCAATGCGCCAAGCTGACGGGAAAGCGGGTCCAGCGCGTGCAGCGCGGGAATCTCGTCGCGGCGCGGATGCAGGCGCCAGAAGCCCTCACGCGCGATATCGAATGGCGAGACCACGGTGGCGCACTGGTCGGCATCGATCCAGCCGGCGTGCCGCTGCGCGCGGTTGCGTCCCCGGACGCCTACCGGGATGCGCGGGATGCGCGCAAGGGTATGCCCCGCCGTATCGCGGTCGCGCCGCACCACCAGTGGCGCCTGCGCGAGCCAGTCCGCATCGGCCCAGTCCGGCACATGGCCCGTGGCGATAAACGCCGCGGGATCGCGTAGCCAGATGAGGTCGTGCGGCCGAAGGCGCATGTCAGTCCTTGTCCTGCCATTGGCTGGCCAGCAGCGCGCGGGCCTGGCGCGTGGCGCCGCGGTTTTCGCCCTGCAGGCGGCTGCGCAGGTCGCGTTGCGGGTCGGCGTCGATATCGGCCAGCGCCTCGGCAAGCTGGCCCTGCACTGCGGCCAGGTCTTGCGCGGCGGGCGCGGCGGCATCCTGCACGGCAATCGTGCGCCACAGCAGACCCAGCGTGGCGTAGTTGTCGAGGTCGTATGCCATCGGCGGCACGGTGGCGGCAAACGCCTCCAGGTCTTCGACACTGCGCAGCGTGATGCGGGCGGCGGCTTCCTTGCCCATCGCGTGGACCTGCACGCCCGGATCGCGCAGCGCCAGGATGCGGTTGGCCTGGTAGCCGTGCGCCAGGAAGGCGCCCGACATCGCCTTGCCCACCAGCAGCGCGATCACGGGATGACCCTGCAGCCGCGCCGTGGCATACGCGGCAGCGGCGCTGGCGAGCGCCTGGTGAATGCCGAAGGCTTCCTCGCGGCGGCCATAGGCCTGGCTGGGCGTGTCGACGATGGCGATGATGGCGCGCTTGACCGGACGGTCGCGGTCGGCGGCCACGGCGTCATGCACGGCGCGCGCCAGCGACCAGCCTTCGAGCAGCCCCACCTCGCCCTGGCGGGCCCGCGGGAATGGGCTGGCGGCGTCGGGAACCACGGCAATCAGGCGCGCGGCACGGCCAGCGGTCTCCACGTCGGCAACCAGGACCGATGCGGGATAGCCGGGCAGCCGCGCGGCGTTGCCGCCCAGGGCGGCCAGCCAGGTTTCGCCCCGGCTCGTGGCGGGTTGTGCAGCGTGTACGGGCGTGGCGCTCATTGACGTTCTCCATAGAGGCGGCGCACGGTGGCCGGGTCCGGTTGATGGACGGTATCGCCGGCGGTATAGGTGGCGATGCGCTGCAGGTAGTCCGCGTAGCGCTCGCTGCGTGCGGTGTCCTGTACGGGCGCGGTTGCCAGTTCGGCCACCACGTCGCGGATCTCGGCCGCGTCGTCGTCGACATAGCGGTCGGCCAGGCCTGTGGCATGGCGTTGCTCGCCGCCGGTCAGGCCCCAGATGAACGGGCGGTCGCGCGAGTCGTATTCGCCCACGCCGGCTTCCTGTTCGATCACGGCCGGGCCGTTCAGGCCAAGGCGCGCCTCACGTGTGACCACCAGTGCGCTGCACAGGCCGGCGGCAATCGACATGCCGCCAAAGCAGCCCACCTGGCCGGCAATCACGCCGATCACGGGCTGGTAGCGGCGCAGATCGACGATGCCGGCGTGGATCTCGGCAATCGCGGCCAGGCCCAGGTTGGCTTCCTGCAGGCGCACGCCGCCGGTTTCGAACAGGATGACGGCACGCGTGGGCACGCCGCGGCGGTTATCGTCGGCGGCCAGTTCCAGCGCACCGGCGATCTTGGCACCGCCCACTTCGCCCAGGCTGCCACCCTGGAACGCGCCTTCGATGGCCAGCACCACGGCGGGCTGCCGGTCGATCCGGCCCTTGGCAACGATCACGCCGTCGTCGCCTTGCGGCACCACGCCCTGGCGTTCCAGCCACGGCGACGTCAGGCCGTCGAAAGGCCCGGCCAGCTCGCGGAAGGTACCGGGGTCCAGCAGGGCGCGCGCACGTTCGCGTGCGCCGAGTTCGACAAAGCTCTCGCGCGAGAGCATTACGGCGCGGGTCATGTCGGCTCCTTGCTGTCGAGGGCTTCGAACGCTTCGGCCAGGCGCATGCCGACCACGCCGGGTGTGGCGCCGAAGTCGTGGATGCGGATCTTCATCGCGGCGCGCGGCTCGGCACTGAACACGCGGTTGAGCTGGGCGTCCCAGACACGGCCGTATCCGTTGATCGATGTGGTGACGTCGATCAACGTCTTGCCGGCTTCGCCCGGCTCGATGATGACTTCCAGGTCGCCAGACCCGACTACGCCCACCAGCACGCGGTGCGCGGCCGGGGCGCCGGCGGCGTATTCGAAACGGAGCTGTTCCATCAATGTTCTCCAGATGGCGCGGCCGGAAGCCCGCCAAGCCGATCAAGAAAGAGGGTGGCGGCCAGCAGGTCGGCGCTGCCGCCCGGCGATGCATGGCGCGCGTGCATCGTCGCTTCGAGTTCATGCAGGCGGCGGCGCCCGGCCAGCGTGCCGATGCCGCCAGCGTCAAGCACCGCGTCGGCGCCGGCCTGCACATCGGCCAGCCCGGCACGGCCGGCGCGCGCCAGCACGCAGGTATCGTCGAGCCGCGCCATGATGGCCAGCAGTGCGTTGACCTGTGCCGTGGGTTCGGCATCGCCGCGTGCGCGGGCCTCGCGCAGCATCGGCAGGCCGATGCCCATCACGTGCGGAAAGCCCGCTTCGGCCTGTTCTCGCGCGCCGCCCACGCCGTAGGCGGCGCGTGCCAGTTCGCCCTTGTTGCCGGTGTGGGCGGGGCGATGCCGGTCGGGCAGGCGGGCGATCACGGCGGCCATCTGCGCGATGGCCTTGGCGTTGGGTACGGTGCCGCGCGTCTTGCCCAGCCAGCCAGCCGCACCGGCCAGCAGGCCCAGTGACCAGATCGCGCCGCGATGCGTGTTGACGCCGCCCGTGGCACGCAGCATGGCGGCTTCGGCCTCGCGGCCCAGCGCACCAAGGCGTTCGCGCAGCGCCATGTCGATGCGGCGCGCCTGCTGTCCGGCCAGCGCCATGGCCGTGAAGCTGTCGGCCAGGCTGTGCGCCGAAGCGATCATCAGCGACAGCGACATGTCGGCATGGGCGCCGTTGCCGCGCGCGTCGACCAGCCCGGGCTTGGGCGCCAGCGTGGCTTCGTCCACCAGGACCGTGACGGCCAGGTCACCGATGGCGGCGGCCAGGCCGGACGGCGCGAAGTTGCGACAAGAGGCCGATGGGAGGGGTGCCAGCGCAGCCATCACCAGCTCCTGAAGCGGGCGGGCGGGTTGTAGAGGCCGCCCGACCATTCCACCAGGTCGGCCATGCTGCGCGCGGCCAGCAGCGAGCGCGTGGCCTGCGCGCGATGCACGCCAAGGTCTTCTGGCAGCGCGATCAGGCCGTCGCTGCGCATCTGGCGCGTGGTGGCCGGATCGTGCCGCATGCCGATCGGCGTGACGCCGGCCACGGCGGCAATCATGCGGCGCCGCTCTTCCAGCGAGCGCGCCTTGTAGAGGTAGGCGATGCCTTCCTCGGTCAGCACGTGCGTGACGTCGTCGCCATAGATCATGACCGGCGCCAGCGGCATGCCGCTGTCCCTGGCAACCTGCACGGCATCCATCGATTCCACGAAGGTCGGCTTGCCGCCGGCCTGGAACGTTTCCACCATCTGCACCACGAGCTTGCGGCCACGGGCCAGCGGATCGTCGGTCTCGATCAGGTCCAGCCAGGCAGGCGTGGCGTGGCGGCGGCCGCCGGGGTTGTGGCCCATGTTCGGTGCGCCGCCGAAGCCGGACAGCCGGCCGCGCGTGACCGTGGACGAATGCCCGTCGCCATCGATCTGCAGCGTGGAACCGATAAACAGGTCTACCGCGTACTGGCCGGCCAGCTGGCACAGCGCGCGGTTCGAACGCATGCTGCCGTCGCGGCCCGTGAAGAACACGTCGGGCCGGGCGGCCACATAGTCTTCCATGCCCAGTTCGCTGCCGAAGCTGTGCACGCTTTCCACCCAGCCCGATTCGATGGCCGGAATCAGCGTCGGGTGCGGATTGAGCGTCCAGTACTTGCAGATCTTGCCCTTCAGGCCCAGCTGCTCGCCGTAGGTGGGCAGGATCAGTTCGATGGCGGCGGTGTTGAAGCCGATGCCATGGTTCAGCGACTGCACGTTGTGGCGCTCGTAGATGCCGCGGATCGCCATCATCGCCATCAGGATGTGTACCGGCTTGATCAGGCGCGGGTCGCGCGTGAATAGCGGTTCGCAGAAGAACGGCTTGTCGGACTGCACCACGTAGTCGATCCAGGAGCCCGGAATGTCCACGCGCGGCAGGTCGGCCGGGTCGTCGACGATCTCGTTGACCTGGGCGATCACGATACCGTCGCGGAACGCGGCGGCTTCCACCAGCGCCGGCGAATCCTCGGTGCTGGGACCCGTGTACAGGTTGCCGTCGCGGTCGGCCTTGTAGCCGGCCGTCAGCACGATCTGCGGCGTCAGGTCGACATAGAGCCGCGAGTACAGTTCGATATAGGTATGGATGGCGCCCACTTCGAGCAGGCCGTCTTCCAGGAACTGCGAGATCCGCACGCTCTGCGCGCCCGCGTAGGCGAAGTCCAGCTTGCGGGCGATGCCGCGCTCGAACAGGTCCAGGTGTTCCACCCGGCTCACGCTCGGGATGATCATGTGCAGGTCATGCACGCGCGACGGATCGGCCTCGGCCAGGGCGCGCGACAGGAAATCGGCCTGTTTCTGGTTGTTGCCTTCCAGCACCACGCGGTCGCCGGGGGCGGTGATGGTCTCCAGAAAGCGCACGATGTCGCCGGTGGGCACCACCTTGCCCGTGGCGATCTTCGCGCCCAGGTCCTGGCGGCGCCGTTTTTCGGTGCGGCGCGTGTCCCATTGTCGTTCCGGTATCGGGTTCAGCATGACGTCTCCGGTGTGCTGCGGTCGTTACGGCAAAGATAGGCCACGCGGTGGCGGGCGAACAATCAACGTCGGCGACGGACCGTTACGGCGGGCGTAACTAAATGCTTAACAGCAAGGTAACCAAACGATTAACCGGACCGTAACGATCATGTGCCGCTGGTTGATTGATGCGGCGCGCCACCGTTCCTAGAGTTGTCTGCAAATGTCCGCCCCACCGGGGAAGCGGCGACTACAACACCAACTGGAGACAACCATGATCATCTACGGAACCGCGCTACTGGCCATCTGCCACCTGGTGGGCCTGTACCTGGGCGACCTGCTCGGCGCCGCCATCGGCGTGAAGTCGAATGTGGGCGGGGTGGGCATCGCCATGCTGCTGCTGATATTCATCCGGCTCTACCTGCACGACCGTGGCCTGATGCCGAAGGAGACCGAGGCAGGCGTGGGCTTCTGGGGCGCGATGTATATCCCCGTGGTGGTGGCGATGGCTGCCCAGCAGAACGTGGTGGCTGCGCTGCGCGGTGGCCCGGTGGCCGTGCTGGCGGCCATCCTGGCCGTGGCGGCCTGTGCCTGCCTGATTGCGCTGCTCAGCCGCACCGGCGACCACGAGCCGCTGCCCCCGCTGCCGGCCGAAGCCGTTTCGCAATAAGCCAGGAGACCGCCATGACGATCGCTGCTCCGGCCATGATGTTCGACAACGTCCTGCTCCACAACGGCCTGGTGACGGCCTTCGCCACCGTCGGCATTGTGATGTGGGTGTCTTCCCAGATATCGAAAAGGCTGACAAAGGGGCGCCTGCACGCGTCGGCCATCGCCATCATGATTGGCCTGGCGCTGGCCTATTACGGGGGCGTGGTCACCGGCAAGGAAAAGGGCCTGGCCGATTTCGCGCTGTTCTCGGGCATCGGCCTGATGGGTGGCGCCATGCTGCGCGACTTCGCCATCGTTGCCACGGCTTTCGAGGTGCAGGTGCGCGAGGCGCGCAAGGCGGGCATGGTGGGGGCCGTGTCGCTGCTGCTGGGTACCGTGGTGCCGTTCATCGTCGGCGCGCTGGTGGCGCGGGCGTTCGGCTACAGCGACGCGGTCAGCATGACGACCATCGGCGCCGGCGCGGTGACCTATATCGTCGGCCCTGTGACCGGCGCCGCGCTTGGTGCCAGTTCCGATGTGATTGCGCTGTCGATTGCCACCGGGCTGATCAAGGCCATCATCGTGATGGTGGGCACGCCGTTCGCGGCGGGCTTCCTGGGGCTGAACAACCCGCGCGCCGCCATGGTGTTCGGCGGGCTGGCGGGCACGGTCAGCGGCGTATCGGCCGGACTGGCCGCCACGGATCGCCGGCTGGTGCCCTATGGCGCGCTGGTCGCCACGTTCCACACCGGGCTGGGCTGCCTGCTCGGGCCGTCGGTGCTGTTCCTGGCGACCAAGGCGATTGTGGGCGGCTGATCAGGCTGATCAGCCGGGCGTGCGGCCGCCGGCCTGCGTCAGCATGCGGCAGACCGCCGCCAGCGCCAGCAGGTTGGGATCGCGCTCGCGGCGGCGCAGGAAGCTGAGCCCGATGGTCTGCTTCATGCCGTAGTCGGCCGTCAGCGGTACGAAGGCCACGTTGCGCGCGAACACGTCGCGCACGCGGCCGGGCAGCAGCGAGTAGCCGATGCCGCCGCCCACGAGGTTCATCAGCGAGAAGATGTCGCCGACCTTCATCACCACGTTTGGCGTGAAGTCGGCAATGCGGAACGCCTCGGCAAAACCGCTCGATGTCACGAATCCGTCGCCCAGCGACACGAACGGCTCGTCGCGGCACTGGCGCAGGTCCACCGCGGCCAGCCTGGCGTAGTGCGAGTCGGCCGGCGTGGCAAAGAAGATGTCGTCCTCGAACATCGGGATCGACTCGATTTCGGCACTGGGCTCGGGCAGCCCCATCAGCGTGGCGTCGATGGTGCCCTGGCGCAGTTTGTCGAGCAGGTCCGCGTTGGAGCCCAGCACCAGTTCGGTCTGCAGTTCGGGGCGGCGCATCTTGATGCCTATCACCACCTGCGGCACGGTCCGGATCGTCAGCGAATAAAGCGATCCGATCTTGAGCTGGTCGGCTGAATAACCGGCGGCCTCGCGCGTCACGCGCACGCCGTCGGCCATGGTCTTGAGCACGTCGCGCGCCACATCGGCCAGCACGTGGGCCGCCTCGGTGGGCAGCAGGTTGCGGCCCTCGTGGCGGAACAGGGCGCAGCGCAACCCCTCCTCCAGCGAATGCAGGGCCCGGTGCACGCTCACTGTGCTGACTTCCAGCATCTCGGCGGCCTTGGCAAGGTTGCCCGTGTCCATGAACGCAAGCAGCGCTTCGAGCTTGCGGAACGTGATGTCTTCGCTGATGCGTTCGGGCATGGCGTGGGGGCGGCGGGAGGGAAGTCAGGACAGGCCACGATGATCGCACACCGGGGCCCTGCGATGTGCATGACGCACGTGGCGGAGCGCTTCCGCCAGGCAATTATTTCGCCCGATGTCACCAGCCCGGCGTGACATATTCCGACATGAATGGCAGGGCGACAGCCGCTGGTCCGCATCCTAGAGTTCAGCCCGTCGACGCGACACCGCGCGTCAAACGAATCGAACCGAGAGGACACACACCATGGCTAACCGCCTCCTGATCGCCGCAGCCGGATCGCTGATGCTGCTTGCCAATGCCTCGGCCTTCGCCTGGAGCGGTGGTCATTTCAATGCCTATACGCCGCGCGGCGAGTTCAGCGGAGGCCATGCGATGTCCTGCGGCGGCGGCAGCTGCTCGCATGCCGGTGGCGCAGTCGGCCCGTGGGGCAGGACGGCCACCAACACCGGCACCGTGACGCGCAACGCACCGGGCCAGTTCTCGAACACCGGTACGGCGGCAGGACCGAACGGTCGTTCGGTGCAGCACGACGGCAGCACCAGCTGCGCGGGCGGCACCTGCAGCCATAGCGGCGACATGACCGGCTCGAACGGCCGCACGGCCAGTACCAATGGCAGCGTGACGCGCGACGGCCCGGGCCAGTACAACTCGTCGGGCACCGTGTCGGGCGGCAATGGCAACAGCTGGAACCATTCGGCGGCGACGAACTGCGCCGGCAACACGTGCGACCGCTCTGGCACCGTCAGCAACAGCTATGGCGGCAGCGTCACCCATTCCGGCAGCGCCACCCGCGTGGCCCCGGGCGTGGTGACCACGGGCGGCGGCAGCACCGTCTACCACGGGTCGACGGTCAGCACTGGCAGCACGGTGGTGGTGGGCGCGGCGCCGGTCTATGTGGCGCCGCTTCCGCCGGTCACGGTGGTGGCACCGGCCCCGGTGGTGGTGCCTCCGCCCGTGCCCGTGGCCGTGGTCGCCCCGGCGCCGGTCGTGGTGCCCGCACCTGTGGTGGTGACGCCGCCTCCGCCGATGCGCGTGGCACCCGTCGTGGTGGCTCCGCCGGTTTATGTGGCGCCGGCCCGGGTGGCCGTCCTGGTACCGGGCCACTGGGTGGGCCGCGTCTGGGTGCCGGCGCACTACGCCTGACCGGCCACGGTTGCACCCACGATTTTTGACCTCACCGGCCAGGGGCAGAACGCCAGGCGCCGGCAATCCAACGGAGTTGCATCATGAAGAAGATGATCACGGTAATGATCTTGTGTATTGTTTCTGCAGGGGCCAGCGCACAGGGCCTGGCGGGCGGCGGTGGTGAAAACCGCATGGAACGTACCGAGCAGGTGCTGTCGCAGTTGCAGACGCGCTTTGTCCACGCCAATACCACGCGTGACGGCAAGCTGACGCGCGAACAGGCGCAAGCGGGGATGCCGATGGTGGCGCGGCACTTCGACGAGATGGATACGCATCACGCGGGCTACCTGACGCTGCCGCAGATCGAGGCGTTCATGGCCCAGCGCATGCGGTCGCGTTGATGGCGCAACAGTAAATGGGCAACACCAGGGGCAGGTCAGTCCAGCATCAAAAATCATAAGAACCGGAGGGATGCCATGGAGCAGGGACACCGCATCATCGTGCTCGACGACGAGGCCGAGCTGCGCAACATGCTGCAGCGCTTTCTGACCGGCCATGGTTTCCAGGTGCGGGCCGTGGCCGACGGCAAGCAACTCAACCGCTACCTGCAGCGCGAGCCCTACGACCTGCTGGTGCTTGACCTGATGATGGAGCCCGAAGACGGGCTCACGATCTGCCGCCGGCTGCGGGCCGAAGGCCAGACGCTGCCCATCCTGATGCTGACGGCCAAGGGCGACCCCGCCGACCGCGTGGTAGGCCTGGATACGGGCGCCGACGACTACCTTGCCAAGCCGTTCCTGCCCGACGAACTGGTGGCCCGCATCCGCGCGCTGTTGCGGCGCCAGAAGATTGCCGCGGGCGACCCGACGGTGATCAGCCAGACCCTGAGTTTCGGGGAATTCCGCTTCGATGTCGGCAAGCAGACGCTGACGCGCGGCGGGGTGGCCGTGGAAGTGCACTCGGCCCAGATGCTGTTGCTGCATGCGCTGGGGTCGTCGCCCAATCGCGCGGTCAGCCGCGAGAACCTGCTGGCGCGGGCCCGCGGGCGCGACCATGACGCGCTGGACCGCAGCATCGACGTGCAGATCCTGCGGCTGCGCCAGATCGTCGAGGAAGATCCATCCAAGCCACGCTTCATCAAGACCGTCTGGGGCGTCGGCTACATGCTGGTGGCCGGCGTGGACGCATGATGCGCCACGTGCTGCCGCGCTCGCTGCTGGCGCGCAATATCGTCCTGCTGGTGATCCTGGTATTCCTGACACAGGCCTGCTCGCTGTTCGTGCTGCTGCACTATGTGCAGCGTCCGCGCGTGGAGCGCGCCGCCGCCGTGTTCTCGCACTACGTCACGCTGATGGACCGCGCGCTCGGCACCATGCCGGCCGGCGAGGCCCAGGCGGCTGTGGCGCGCATGGGCGGCCAGAACGATCCGCCGCCCGACGATCCGCCCGGCGCCGATGCCGCCCACCTGTTCCGCACCTGGCAGCGCGATGTGTTCATGCGGGCGCTGCGGCGCGATCTGTCGCGCGATACCGATGTGCGCTGGCAAGGCAGCGACGAGGACGAAAAGCTCTGGATCCAGGTGCACGCCGCCGGATCGCCCACGTGGATCGCGCTGCCGATGACGGCCGATGCGCAGGCCAGCGGCATCACGGCCGCCATTGCGCTGTCGGCGGCGCTGGCGCTGCTGGCGGCGCTGACCGGCTACCTGCTCCAGCGCCATATCAACCGGCCGTTGCAGGATCTGGCGCAGGCGGCCAATCGCATCCATGCGGGGGATATGCCCGATGACCTGCCGACCAATGGGCCCACCGAAATCGCCGAGGTCAGCCGCGCCTTCAACGACATGACCGAGGCGCTGCGCCAGGCAGAGAAGACGCGTGCGTTGATGCTGGCGGGTGTATCGCACGACATCCGCACGCCGCTGACCAAGCTGCGCCTGGCCATGGCGATGACGTTGCCGCGTGGCACCGACGATGCGTTCGTGGCATCGGTGGAAGGGTATCTCGATCACATCGACATGATCCTTCAGCAGTTCATGGACTACGCCGGCAGCGGCGAGAAAGAGGCGCCGCAGCCCGGCGACCTTAATGCGCTGGTTAGCCAGCTGGCGGCCGATTTCGCGGGGCTGGGGCACGAATTCGAGCTTGACCTGGGGCCGCTGCACCCGGTGGTGTATCGGCCCACCAGCATGTTGCGCATGCTGATGAACCTGATGCAGAACGCGATCAAGTACGGCAAGACGGGCCTTTTCGTGCGCACCTGGCAGGACGGCCAGCAGGCCCACGTGGCGATCTGCGATCGCGGCACGGGGCTGGGAGCGGCCGAACTGGAGCAGCTTCGCGCACCCTTCAGCCGGGGCCGCAATACGCATGGCGAGGGTGGCACGGGCCTGGGGCTTGCCATCGTCGACCGCATTGCGCGGCTGCACGGCGGTGCGCTGTCATTCCGCGAACGCGAAGGGGGCGGGCTGGAGGTGGTGGTGTCGCTGCCGGCGTGACATCGGATGAAATAGTTCTCGCCTGGCCTGTTGCCGGGCTTCGTCCAATACTGGGTCTGCCCGGCACCGATGTCCGGTGCCAACCGAAATCCCAGCAAGGACCCCATCATGAAGACCACTTTCCAGACCCTCTCGTGCACCGCCAGGCAACTGACCATCGCCGCCGTGGCGGCGGCTTCGATGATGATGGCCGGCGGCGCGTCGGCCACGACCATGATCTCCGAAGCGTCTGTGCCGGCTTCGCTGTCGCACGTGCGGGCCGATGTGGTCTATGTGCGCGGCTTCGACGTCAGCGCCAGCCAGGTCAAGGTCGACAACACCATGATGCACCGGATCAAGGCGATGGCTTCGGGCGATGGCACAGGGAGCGCGGACAGCGCCCAGACGCAGGCCGCGCTGGCCGCGCGCAACGCCACGGCCGACGAGATCGTTCGCCAGCTTCAGGCCAGGGGGCTGCGCGCGGTGCGCATCGATGGCCCGGTGCCGGCAGACGCCAACGCGCTGATCGTGGAAGGCCGCTTCGACAGGATCGACGAAGGCAAGCAGCGCCGCCGCACGATGATCGGTCTGGGTGCCGGCAAGAGCGATGTGTCGGCATCGGTGCAGGTGCTGTACCAGCCGGCCCATGCGCAGCCGATCCCGCTGGCACTGTTCGATACCAATGCCGACAGCGGCCATATGCCCGGCGTGGCCGAGATGGCCGTTGTGGGTGCGGCGGCCAGCCACGTGGCGACGTCCGTTGCGGCCAGCGCGGGCGTGCATGGCGCGACCGAAGCGCGGCGCGACAGTGTTGCCGCCGACGCGCAGCGCGTGGGCGACGCCGTGGTCAAGCAGGTGATGGCCGTGCTGGGCCAGCCGGGCGGGGCGGCACGTATCTGAATCGTCCGATCTGAAATGGTTGGAAACGATTGGAAGCGATTGGAAGCGGCAGGAGCGGGAAAGGCACCCACGGGTGTCCTTTCCTTTTTCTGACGCCTCAGATACATTGGCATTTCCTGATTTGCCTGAAATGCCGTGAAACACTACACACGCGAAAACTTCCAGCTAACGCAAAGTGTCGGATTTCACCTGAACCGGGCGCGTAACAGCCTGCTCATGGAGATGGACGCCGCGCTGCGCCCGCTGGATATCACCGCCCAGCAGATGGGCATCCTGCTGTCGCTGATGCGCGGGGCGGCCAGCACGCCGCTGGAGGTGAGCCGGTTGCTGGGCATCGACACCGGCCTGATGACGCGTATGCTGGACAAGCTCGAAAACAAGGGCTTGCTGCAACGGCAGCGCAGCGACGAGGACCGGCGCATGATCCACCTGATCCTGACCGACAAGGGCAGGGACGTGGCGGCGCAGCTGCCCCATATTGCGCCGGAAGTGCTGAATCATCGCCTGCGCAATTTTTCCGAAGGCGAGTTGAACGAGTTCATGCGGCTGCTGCAGAAATTCGCGGACGGCAGCTGAGGCCGCCGTCCGGGGTTCATGCCTGGGCGCGCGCCGGAGCCGCCTGGCGGACGGTGAAGTCCGCAACGAATGCCACGGCCATGGCTACCGCGCCGCACGCAAAGATCAACGAGTAGTTCTCGTGGGTATGCGAGAACAGCCAGGCGTAGCCATAGCCGCCCAGGGCCTGGAACAGCGCAAACGATGCCGTCGCGCGGCTCCAGGCGGCGCGTTGCGCCGTGGGATCGTGCGGCAGCAGTTCCTGTACGCGGCCCAGCACCATCGGCACGATACCCGGTGTGAAGGCGCCAAGCACGATCGTCGCCGCCCACAACGCCACCGTGTGATGCGACAGCGCCAGCAGGCCGACCGCGAGCCCCTGCAGCACCATGGCGATACGGTAGCCACGGCCGAAGCCGATCCGGCCGCCCAGCCAACTGCAGACCACCGGGCCGGCAATCGCGGCGATGCCATACAGCACCCAGTATCCGGCGCCCACCGACGCACCCTGACCCAGGCCGCGCGCCACGTAATCGACCAGCAACATCATGGCGGGCACCAGTCCCAGGGCATTGGCCGCGTACTGGACATAGATCACGCGCAATGTGCGCCGATGCGAGGCCAGCGCGCCGTCGGCCGCATGATGGCCCGCCGGGGTGGCTGCCGGCATGCCTGATGGCGCATCTGTGGCAGGCCAGCCCGCCCAGCTCAGTACGGTGAGCAACAGCGCCACGGCGCCAAGGCCGAACCACGTGGTGCGCAGCCCGAGCTTGAGCAGTTCTGGCACCAGCGTGCCCGATGCAGCGATGCCGAGACCCAGGCCGAGGAAGATCATGCCGCTGACAAAGGCGCGTCGTGCCGGCGCGATGTGCGGCAGGATGGCCGTAGCAACCAGCACCATGATCGCGCCGCCCGACAGGCCCGAGAGAAAGCGCCAGACGAAGAACCAGCCCACCGACAACGGAAACGCGCAGGCAAAGAATGCCGCCGTGACGGCCACCATCAGCCAGCGCAACGCATGCCGGTTGTACAGGCGCGCAGCCAGCGGGCGCCCCAGCAACGCGCCAGCCAGGTAGCCGGCAAAGTTGGCGGCGCCCAGCGTGACCGTATCGGCCGCGCTGAACCAGTGGGCCTGGATCAGCGAAGGGATCAGCGGCGTATAGGCAAAGCGGGCCAGGCCGATCGCCACCAGGCTGGCGGACAAGCCGGCAAACGCGGCATGGAGGGCGCGCGTGTCGAGCGACCTGGCGTTGGGCAGGGTGCCCGGAACAGGGGCGGCGGGGGCATCTTGTGACATGGATATTCCTTCGCGAATGTCGGGGACGAACGTCTCCGCCACGCGGCGGAAGGCCGCGCGGGGCAGGTGTGCAGCAATGGGAGGGCCGGGGCCTGGGTTGCTAGACCGGCGGGGTGTCTGCCGTCTGCAGGCCCAGCGACGCCAGCGCGGGGCGCACCGAAGCCTCCAGCAGGGCGCGATCCGGCATCACGCGCGACAGCACGCGCATGCCCACCTGCAGCGACAGCAGCATGGCGGCCGCATCGCCGGGGGCATGGCTGGGCTCGATGGTGCCGTCGGCCTGGGCGGCTCGAATTGCCCGCTCGAAGAAGGCCCGCAGCAGTGAGAGTTCCAGCGCTACGGCAGCCTTCAGTTCGGGGTCTTCGTTCGAGGCTTCCAGCGCCGTATTGATCAGCATGCAGCCACGGTGCGGCAGTTCGGTGGCACCGCGCTCGACGCTTTCGGCAAAGAATTGCACCAGCGCCTGTGCAGGCGGATAGCTGGCTTCGATGCGGGCAATGCGCTCGCGCAGCGTGCGGTTCAGGTAATCGTCCAGCGCCTGCATGAACAACTGCCGCTTGTCGCCAAACGCGTTGTACAGGCTCGGCTGCGTCAGGCCCATCGCCTGGGTCAGTTCACGCGTGGACGTGGCGTGATAGCCCTTGGCCCAGAACGTTGCCTGGGCGGCGGACAGCGCCGCGTCCGCGTCGAATTGTCGGGGTCGTGCCATGGTGGATCTCGTTTTGTATCGATCTGTATGAAACCGTGGGAGCGATTATAGATCGATCGATACAAAACGCAAGTGACCGATTACATGGCCTCGGCACGGTACCTCTTCACTATTCGTGAAGTGGTCTTCTTGAAATGTGACTTGGCTGCGATGCCCTGCCGTCTCTATATTCCTGCGGTTCCATGCACGGCTTGGCCCACAGGGAGACACAAGAACATGATCAAGAGCTGGATGGCGGCGGGCGCCGCTTCGGCAATGCTGCTGGCGCCGGGTGCCCATGCGCAGGCAACCACGCCGTCGACCGATCTCTACGTGATGATTTCTGGCGGATTTACGGCTGCCTATCAGAAGCTGGCGCCAGACTACGCGGCGCAGCGCGGCGCCCGGCTCGACACCGAACACGGGCCGTCGATGGGCAAGTCGCCCGAAGCCATCCCGAACCGGCTGGCGCGTGGCGAACATGCCGACGTGGTCATCATGGTTGGCTATGCGCTGGACGACCTGATCAAGAAGGGCGTGGTCGATCCGCAGTCGCGGGTGGAACTGGCGGATTCGCGCATCGGCATGGTGGTGCGCCAGGGCGCGACCGTGCCCGATATCCGTACGGTCGAGGCCCTGCGCCAGACGCTGGTGCAGGCCAGGTCGATCGCGTATTCGGATAGCGCCAGCGGTGTCTACGTGGAGCGCGAACTGTTCGCGAAGCTTGGCGAGCCGTCGCTGGCGGCCAAGGCGAAGAAGGTGGAAAAGACCCCGGTGGCGTCGACGGTGGCAAATGGTCAGTACGAAATCGGCTTCCAGCAGGTAGCCGAACTGCTACCCGTGCCGGGTGTGACGTTTGCCGGCCGCATTCCCGAGGAGGTGCAATCCGTCACGCGTTTTGCGGGCGGTGTGCCGGTCAAGGCAGACCATCCTGCCGAGGCCAGGGCCTTGCTGGAATACCTGGCGGCGCCTGCCGCGCAGGCCGTGGTGAAGGAAACCGGTCTCGACTCCGTGCCGCACTGACATCGACACCGTTTTTAAGGGCCAGGCGCACGCGCCTCAGTCATTGCCCGGGGCCGGCCCACGCCGGCCCTTTTTCATTGCACGGCTGCCTCATGCCGCGACGCGCGCGGTGCACTTGCATTAAGCAAATGTGATGCTGTGGGAATTGTCTTACGAATGTTTCAGCAGCGGTCTTCTGCTTTGCCGGGGTGGCAAAACATAACCTGCAACTACAGCAGGGCCACAACGCAATCCAACGGTTTCAGCGCGGAGATTGCCGGGCCTGACAGGTATCCACCTCGAGAAAAGGAGCACGACATGATCGCAAAGAAATGGCTGAGCGCAGCAGTGTGTTCGTTGATGGTGGCCGCGCCGATGGGCATGGCCTATGCACAGGCTGGCTCGAAAGCGGACTATGACGCCGCCGTGAAGCAGGCCGATGCCGACTACAAGATGGCCAAGACCAAGTGTGACGGGATGTCCGGCAATGCCAAGGACGTCTGCAAGGCCGAAGCCAAGCGTGACCATGATGTTGCCAAGGCCAATGCCGAAGCCAAGCGCGACGGCACGGAGAAGGCCCATGCCAAGGCCATGAAGACCAAGGCCGACCGCGACTATGACGTGGCCAAGGAAATGTGCGACGACAAGAAGGGCAACGACAAGGACGTGTGCGTGAAGGAAGCCAAGGTATCGCACGAACGCGCTCTGGGCGAGGCCAAGGTCGACAAGGCCGCCGCCACCGGCACCAGCACCGATGTGGCCGAGGCTCGCGCCGATGCCCGCAAGGACACTACCGAAGCTGCCTACAAGGCTGACAAGGAAAAGTGCGATGCGATGTCCGGCGATGCCAAGGACAAGTGCCAGGCCAACGTAAAGGCCAAGTACGCCAAGTAAGACCGCCCGGATGACACGGGCAACGCGCGAACCGGCACGTACGTGACGCCGCAACGCGGATGATCCACAGTCCACTGACACGAAGGAGCCAGATATGAACTGGGACCAGATCGAAGGTAAATGGGATCAGGCCAAGGGCAAGATCAAGGAAAAGTGGGGCAAGCTGACCGACGACGACATCACCGTCATCAACGGCAAGCGTGATCAACTGGCCGGCCGCATCCAGGAACGCTACGGCTATACGAAGGAACGGGCGGAAGAAGAAATGAAGGCCTGGGAACGGGACGCACGCTGGTAACCCGGCGCACCCCCGGCCCTCAGGGCCAGACACGCGTCATGCGCGGAGGCGCGTGACGACCAGGAAGCGGAGCCTCAGGCTCCGTTTTTTTTTGCCCTACAAGCAACCAACTGACGTGTGACACGATTGTCGATGATTTGTAACAGCGTCAACGTATAATATTTCAACGCGTTACGGATTATTACTAACCGGCCGCCACCCCACGAATTCATCCAACAAAGGGCAGGTCGGCGCGCGTCGCGCCGGATTTCGCCAGCGGCGACGAGGGTCGCAATTGCGTGCTCAAGGTATCGTAGATCAAGGTCTACCGGATCGAGGTCTCATAGAATCGCCGACACGCCAACTAGGGGAGCAGTCAGTCGTGCATGGACCAGTTTCATGTCTGCAGGGGCTTCAGAGCCACGCAGGGGGAATCCTTTACCTGTTGCCGGGCGATTATGTGCGCTATCTGGGTACGGTCGCTTCGATTTCAGCATTTTGCTATCCCACCGGCAGCCGCAAATGGCTGTCGCGCCGGATCAAGCTGGTGGCGCTTTCGGCCGTCAGCCGCAGCGCCACCCAGCCGTGGCTGCGCGCCGCGTCGTCATGTGCGTTGCTGCAGCGCGTGATCGCCGAGCGCCCGCTGGTGCTGGAAAAGCCGTTCCGGCCGCTTGGCGCCTATGGGCTGCGCTTTGGCGAACGTGCCCGGCTGGTGCTGGAGCACTTTGCGGTCATGCACGAGACGCTGCCTGTGTGCGTATGCGACCGCATCTACCTGAGCGGCGGCCTGGACTGGGCCTTCGGTGACGGTCGTTACACGCTGCGGGTGACCGACTCCGGGCCGAATCCCAAGGAAGGCGAACTCGGGCTCTACTGGATCGATAACGAATCCGGCGCCAGTCTGGCGCAACTGAGCTTCTACCTGCGGCGCGCCGCCGACGGCGTGGAGCTCTATATAGGTGGGTTGCAAGGGCCGATGAACAACGCCAGCCTGGACTGGATCCGCGCTGCCACCAAGGCGTGCGAGGGACTCCGGCCCAAGGACGCGCTCATGCAGGCGCTGCTGGCGCTGGCCGGCCAGGTCGGCGCACATCGGATCGTGGCGGTATCGCGCGCCAATCATGTGGGACGCCAGCGGCACCGGCCCCGGGAGATCCAGGCTGATTACGAAAGCTTCTGGATGGAATACCACGGCACGGCGCTGCCCAACGGCAACTTCGAGATGCCGGTGCAGCAGCCCGAGCGAGACATTTCCGAAGTGGCGTCGAAAAAGCGTTCGGCCTGGCGACGCAAGCAGGCGCTGGCTGCATCGATCCGCCATGCGGTGAGTCTGGGCCTGCGTCCACAAGCCGATGCGGCGAGCAACGACGGGTTTGCGCTGGTTGCCGTTCCGGCGGCCTGAGTCGCGTCCCTTGCCGCGATCGGGGTACACCCGGCCCGCAGGGCGGAACGGGTGGGGCGTAAACCCTAGTAGTCTAGCCAGCTAGACTTTTAATAGAGTCCGGTATCGGCCTGATGGGCCGGTGCAGTCACGCACCGGCATCGGCCGCGCCATGTCGCCCACGATGCCGGACGCCACCGACCTTCTTTCCCGCAGCCGCGAGCCGGTCTACCTGCAGCTCGCCACGATATTTCGCCGACAGATCGAAAGCGGTGCGTGGCGGCAGGGCGAGCAGCTGCCATCGCTCGATGCACTGTGCCGCCAGTACGGCGTGGCGCGCATGACGATGCATCACGCCATTTCCCAGCTCGACGCCGAAGGACTCGTGGCCCGCTCGCGCGGCCGCGGCACCTTCGTCAAGGCCGCCGGGCGTGCGCGCCGGCCGCTGGCGTTGCCCATCAGCTGGGACCAGGCCGTGGCCGTGGGCGACCAGCTATCCACCGAAGCCATGGTCGAATCCACCGCCGACGTCGCCCTGCCCGACGATCTGGGCATGCCTTGCGACGGCCGGCGGGCCGACGCCTACCATTTCCTGCGCCGCGCGCACCGGCTCGAAGGCCGGCCCTTTGCCGTGGGCGAGGTCTATATCGCCGCCGATGTGTTTGCGCGCGAGCCCGAGGCGTTCCGCCAGGGCGCCTCGGTCCCGGTGCTCGACCGTTTTCCCGAACTCAAGGTCAATGCCGCCCGGCAGCGCCTGTCCATCGTGCCGGCCGGTGCCGAGTGCGCCGGTGCGCTGGAACTGGCCGTGGGCGCGCCCGTGGCTGAGCTGCGCCGCTTTGCCTGCGTGGACGATGTGATCGTCTATTACGCCCGTATCGAATTTCCCACCGAGTACGTCTGCCTGGATTTCGACCTGCTCGCCAATCGTTGCTGATAACCGCCAACCCGCACGGAACCCAAGATGGAGACACAAGACAAGATGAACGGCGCAGAAAGCCTGGTGAAGACGCTGCTGGCCTGTGGCGTGGACACATGCTTTGCCAATCCCGGCACGAGCGAGATGCACTTCGTGGCCGCCCTCGACCGCATTCCCGGCATGCGCTGCGTGCTGGGCCTGTTCGAAGGCGTGGTGACGGGCGCCGCCGATGGCTATGCGCGGATGGCCGACAAGCCCGCCGCCACGCTGCTGCATTGCGGGCCCGGCCTGGCCAACGGCCTGGCGAACCTGCATAACGCTCGCCGCGCGCAGACGCCGATCGTCAACATCATTGGCGACCAGGCTACGTACCATCGCCCGCTCGACGCGCCGCTGACGGCCGATACCGAAGGCTGGGCGCGGCCCGTTTCGGTGTGGACGCGCACCGCCACGCATGCCGCATCGGTAGGTGCCGACGCAGCGGTGGCCGTGCAGGCGGCGCGCAGCGCGCCAGGTGGCGTGGCCAGCCTGATCCTGCCGTCCGACGTGTGCTGGGATGACGGCGGCCAGGTGGCGGCGCCGCTGCCGCCGCTGGCCGTGCCGAAGGTGTCGCCGGACGCCGTGCAGAACGCCGCGCGCATCCTGCGCAGCGGCCAGCCCACGCTGATCGTGCTGGCCGGCAGTGCGCTGCGCGAAGGCGCGCTGTCCGATGCCCATCGCATCGCGGCAGCTACCGATGCCCGCCTGATCACGCCGATGTCGAACTCGCGTGTGACACGCGGCCGCGGCCGGCTGGCAATCGACCGGATTCCATACTCGGGCGACGCTGCACGCCAGAAGCTTGCCGGCATCCGCAATGTGATCCTGGTGGGCGCGCCGACCCCAGTCACGTTCTTCGCCTATCCCGGCAAGTCGCCGCGGCCGTATCCGGAAGATGCGGCGATCCATGTGCTGGCCCGCGCCGAGGAAGACCTGGGCGAAGCGCTGGCGCGCCTGGCCGATGAACTTGGCGCCCGCAATGCGCAGCTGCCTGCCGCTGCCACCATGCCGGTGGAAGCGGCAAAGGGTGCCATCACCTCCGAAGCCGTGGCCCAGTCGCTGACCGCGCTGCTGCCCGAGCATGCCGTGGTGGTGGAGGAAAGCGTGAGCTTTGGCCGCGCGTTCTATCCGGGCACTGTCCACGCCGCGCCGCACGACTGGCTGCAGCTGACCGGCGGGGCGATCGGTGCCGGGCTGCCGCTGGCAACCGGTGCCGCCATTGCCGCGCCGGATCGCCGCGTGGTGGCGCTGCAGGCCGACGGATCGGGCATGTACACGCTGCAATCGCTCTGGACCATGGCGCGCGAGAAGCTCGACGTGACCGTCGTGCTGCTTGCCAACCGCAAGTACGCCATCCTGCTGGGCGAACTGGCTGGCGTGGGTGCCAACCCGGGCAAGACCGCCATGGACATGCTGGACATCGGCAATCCGGACCTCGACTGGGTCAAGATGGCTAACGGCATGGGCGTCGAAGCCGCGCGCGCCGACAATATGGACGCGTTCAATGACCTGTTCCAGTCGGCCAACCAGCGCAAGGGACCGTTCCTGATCGAACTGGTGATCTGAGTCTCGGGCCTGTCGTCGGGCCACCCGCCCCGGCATGGACCGGGGCGGATCCATGATGCAATACCACTAGGCTGCAGCCGTCATCCACCTGTACCGCGTGTCGACGGCCTGGGCCGAGGACACCGTCGCGGCGCAGCAACGCGCCGCCCTGCGAGGGCGCCTTGGCGGACATGGACCTGGACATGGACCTGGACGTCATCCAGTACCGCACGTTCAAGGTAGGCAACGCCATCGACGAAGCCATCCCGGAAGGCAAGGACACCATCGCATCCTGCCTGCGCACCAGCGGCGACCGCTTCTACATGTTCGGCGGCCGCGACACCGGCAACCTGCCGCTTCAGGTGATGATGACCCTGAACCCGCTCGGCTACCAGGCTCAGCCTTCGGTCTCGGCCCAGCCGGACATGGCCTGGCCGCCGGCGTTGTCGCCGGTCCACAGCAGCACCCGGCCCGGCGTGCCGGCATCGTCGGCGCCACCCACGGCCACGGTGTCCTGGTGGAACAACGGCGCCAGCCCGCGAAAGCCGAAGCGCTTCACGCGGGCGCCGGGCCGCTCGTGGCGCAGCAGTTCCAGCATCAGCATGGCCTGCAGCGGGCCATGCACGATCAGGCCGGGATAGCCCTCCACGTCGCGCACGTAGTCCAGGTCATAGTGGATGCGGTGGGCGTTGAACGTCAGCGCAGAGAAGCGGAACAGCAGCGCGGGGTCGGCCTGCAGCGTGCGGCCGAACTGCGCGGCCTGCTCAAGTGCCGGGCGCGGCGGCTGGGCCTGCCCCTTCGGCGGCATGGCGCGGTAGACGATGTCGTGACGTTCGGTCAGCGCCGTTTCGCCGCCGACCGTGAACACGTGATCGACGGACACGAAATACAACTCGCCGGAGCGGCCGGCCTTGTGCTGGACGTCGGTGATGGTCGATGTCCGCGTGACCGTTTCACCGACGCGCAGGCCCCGGTGGAAAGACAGCTCGCTGCCCGCCCACATGCGGCGCGGTAACGGCACGGGCGGCAGGAATCCGCCCAGCGTGGGGTGGCCGTCCTGTCCCAGCGTGCGCTGCGGGGCGCGCGGCAGGAAGTACAGCCAGTGCCACAGCGGCGGAAGCGGCTGGCTGGCGATGGCCGCACCATCGAGATCGAAGGTGGCCGCGAGCGCCTGGACCGGCTCGGTGGCGAGCGTTTCGGTGCGCGATTCCGAACGGCCGATCCATTCGCGCAGTTGTTCTAGCGTAGGGGTGGTCATGGCGATGGGGGTCGGTTACCAGTTGGCGGTTAGCGGGTAGTCTGGCGCGGTGCGGGCAGCCAGTCGTTGACGTTGGCCTGCTGGTCCAGGCGCCAGACGCGGTCGATGATCGTGCGCATCTCGGCCTCGGAGGCGCCATGGCGGAACGCGCCCAGCTGGATCGCCTTGGCTTCGAGTTCCGGCCGCGACAGCGTGTTGTCGGGATCGCCCTTGGGCACGTCGACGCGCGCTTCCAGCGAGCGGCCATCGGTGGTGCGTACCGTCACGCGGCCGATCCACTGGCGCGGATAGGCGGCGTTGATCTCGTCGTCCAGCGCCATCGTCACCTTGTTGCAGAACGCCGCGATGCGCGGGTCCTGCAGCGCATGCTGCTCGAACTCGCCCAGGCCGGCATGCGTATGCACGGCCACCAGACCCAGCACGGTGCCCATCGAGAACTTGGCCTGATGGATCGTGACCGGGTTCACCACCGGACCCAGCACGTCGATGGCGCCCTGGTGCACGTGTGCGGTCACGGCGTCGACTTGTTCGGCCTGCAGGCCTTCGCGTTGCATCAGCGCCTTCAGCGCATCGGCCGCAGGGTGCGTGTGGCGGCACGACGCAAAGAACTTGAACGACGTTTCCGCGGTGGCCCAGCGTGTGCCGAGCCCGTCGGTCAGGGCGGCGGGGTTGGCGTCGCTGGACATGCCGGCCGCCATGCCTTGCGCGCCTTCCAGGATCTGCTTCGCGCCGGTGAAGCCCGCGCGGGCCAGCCAGGCCGACTGCAGGCCATCGGCGGCCGCCTTGGCAGTATGCAGCTGCTTGGAGTCCGCCGCATCGCGCAGGAATTCCCACAGGCCGGCTGCCTGCGTGCCGGCGGAGCCCAGCGCCTGGTTGATGCCTTCGGCATCCAGCCCGTACAGCTTGGCAACAGCGGCGGCTGCGGCCAGCGTGCCGACCGTGCCGGTGGTATGGAACACGCGGTAGTGCGAGCGGCCCATGAATTCGCCGATGCGGATGCCGGCCTCGTAGCCGGCGATGGAGGCCAGCAGCACTTCGGCGCCGGTCTTGCCCTCGGCCTGAGCGGCGGCCACCACGGCCGGGAACACCACGGCAGCAGGGTGCAGCACCGATCCGTTGTGGACGTCGTCCTGCTCCACCACGTGCGACGACGCGCCGTTGATCAGCGCGGCAAAGTAGGGCGACGTGCGGCGGCGGTCGACGAAGACCTCGGCATCGCCGGACTGCGGCCCCATGGCGGCAGCGAATTCCTGGATGCGGCGGATTGCCGGCGCGTCCTTGCCGGCGATGGCCGAGGCGATCCAGTCGAGGAACAGGTCCTTGGTGCGCTCGACCACGGGCGCGGGGACGTCGGAGAGCTTCAGTTGCGCCAGGAACTCGCAGAGCTGGCGCGTCGGGTAGGTTTCGTTGGGCATGTTCGGCGTTGGCGTCGGGCGGTCAGAACGAACGCGGCAGTTCGAGCACGTGCTCGGCCACGTATGACAGGATCAGGTTCGTGGAAATCGGCGCCACCTGGTACAGGCGCGTCTCGCGGAACTTGCGCTCGATGTCGTATTCGGCGGCGAAGCCGAAGCCCCCGTGCGTCTGCAGGCATACGTTGGCGGCTTCCCACGAGGCATCGGCCGCCAGGAGCTTGGCCATGTTGGCTTCCTTGCCGCACGGCTTGCCGGCGTCGAACAGTTGCGCGGCCTTGTAGCGCATCAGGCTGGCCGCTTCCACGTTGACGTAGGAGCGCGCGATCGGGAACTGCACGCCCTGGTTCTGGCCGATGGGGCGGTCGAACACGATGCGTTCGCGGGCATACCCGCTGGCGCGCTCCACAAACCAGTAGCCGTCGCCGATGCATTCGGCGGCAATCAGGATGCGTTCGGCGTTCAGTCCGTCGAGGATGTACTTGAGGCCGCGCCCTTCCTCGCCGATCAGGTTCTCGGCCGGGATTTCCAGGTTGTCGAAGAACAGTTCGTTGGTCTCGTGGTTGACCATGTTGCGAATCGGCTGGACCGTCAGGCCGTTGCCGATGGCTTCGCGCAGGTCCACCACGAACACGGACAGGCCTTCCGACTTCTTCTTTACCTGGTCCAGCGGCGTGGTGCGCGCCAGCAGCAGCATCAGGTCGGAGTGCTGCACGCGCGAGATCCACACTTTCTGGCCGTTGATCACGTACTTGTCGCCCTTGCGTACGGCCGTGGTCTTGAGCTTGGTGGTGTCCGTGCCGGTGGTGGGCTCGGTCACGGCCATCGACTGCATGCGCAGTTCGCCCGAGGCGATGCCGGGCAGCCAGCGTTGCTTCTGCGCGTCGGAGCCGTGGCGCAGCAGGCAGCCCATCACATACATCTGGCCGTGGCAGGCGCCGGAATTGCCACCGTTGCGGTTGATCTCTTCCATGATGACCGACGCGGCGGTCAGCGGCAGGCCCGAGCCCCCGTAGGCCTCGGGAATCAGCGCCGACAGCCAGCCGGCCTGGGTCAGCGCCTGGACGAATTCTTCAGGAAAACCGTTGTGTTCCTCGATGCGCTGCCAGTACGCGGAGTCGAACTGCAGGCAGAGGTCGCGTACGGCCTCGCGGATTTCGGGGTAAATCTGGTCTTGGTCCTGTGCAGCATGCATGGCAATGTCCGTCTATGTCGGGGGTGAGGCCATTATTCCCGAGCCGCCGCGGCAGCAACATTCGCATTTGCTGAAGCGCGGCTTCTGTCCGGCTTAGGGATGGGCCCGGGGATCGGCTCAGGGTATTCCCGTGGCTTTTCCCGGGCCGTCTCCTCCCTTCGGCAAATCGGAATTGTGTGCAGCGTCCAATGCTTGCACGCTGCGGGTCACGATTCCAGGACAACCAGACGCGTGCCATACGCGCAGACAGGAGACAGTCAATGATGTTCTACCGGCAACTTTCAGCAACCGTGACTTGGGCCGCACTGGCGGCGGCCGCTGTGGTGGTTGTGGCGCCTGGCGTCGCGCGGGCGGCCGACGCCTATCCCTCGCGGCCCATCACCATGGTCGTGCCGTTTGCCGCTGGCGGGCCTACCGACGTGGTGGCGCGCTCGGTGGCGGCGGCCATGTCGAAATCGCTGGGCCAGAGCGTGGTGGTGGAAAACCGGCTCGGCGCCGGCGGCACCGTATCGGCCGCCTACGTGGCGAAGTCCGCGCCCGACGGCTACACGATCCTGATCCACCATAACGGCATGGCCACGGCCCCGGCGCTGTATTCGAAGCTGCCGTACAAGCCGCTGACCGACTTCTCGTTCGTGGGGCAGGTGGCCGACGTGCCGATGACGCTGCTGGGCCGCCATGACCTGCCGGCCAACACGCTGCCTGAACTGGTCAGCTATATCAAGCAGAACCAGAGCAAGGTGAACCTGGCAAACGCTGGCCTGGGCGCCGTGTCGCAGCTGTGCGGCATGCTGTTCCAGAAGGCGATCGGCGTGGACCTGCAGACGATTCCCTACCAGGGCACGGCACCGGCGCTGACCGCACTGCTGGGCGGCCAGGTGGATGTCCTCTGCGACCAGACCACGCAGACGCTGCCCCATATCAAGTCTGGCAAGGTCAAGCTGTACGGCGTGACCACGGCCGAACGCATCCCGGCGCTGCCGGACGCGCCCACCCTGCGCGAGGGCGGTCTGAAGGGCTTCGAGGTCAAGGTATGGCACGGCATCTATGCGCCGAAGAACACGCCGCCGGCCGTGATCGACAAGCTCAATGGCGCGCTGCGCACGGCGCTGAAGGACCCGGCCGTGGTGGCGCGGATGAAGGATCTGGGCGCGGTGATCGTGCCGGCGGACAAGCAGACGCCGGAAGCCCTGCACAGCTGGCTGGCATCGGAGATCGACAAATGGTCGCCGATCATCAAGGCCGCCGGGGTGAGTGCGGACTGAGTGCGGACTGAGATTGAACGCCGATCCAGCGTCTGACGCCGGACTGGCAAGGGGAGGGGGCCGCCGGGCCCCCTTTTCCTTTCGCGTTCAGACCGGCTCTCTCGCCGCGTCGGCCAGGTAGCGGATCAGGGTTTCCGCGAACTGCGGCAGTTCGCGGCCGGGCCGGCGCACCAGGCGCAGTTCGCGCCGCGCCCAGTCGTCTTCGAGCCGGATGAAGCGCAGCACCTTGCGGCTGGCGTAGCGCCGCGCGCAGCTGTTGGGCACGATGGCGATGCCCGCGCCGGCCTCGACCATGCGGCACACGGCGTCGAAGCTGCCTACCTGGATGCGCAGGCTGATGCGCTTGCCCATGCCGCTGGCAATGCGGTCCAGGAACGACTGGATAGCCGATGACTGGTTCAGGCCCACGAAGCGGCAGGTATCGAGCAGGTCGGCAAAATGCAGCGCCTTGAAGGCCGGCAGCGGATGGTTGACCGGCGCAATCACGATCAGTTCGTCGCTGCAGAGCTGCATGGTGTCCAGGTCGGCCGTGGCGACTTCCCCCGCCACGATGCCCAGGTCGGCGGCACCGGTGCCGACCGCCGAAACGATATCGGCGGACAGATGTTCTTCCAGTTCCACGTCGACATCGGGGTTTTCAGACAGGAAGCGCGACAGGCCATTTGCCAGGAACGAGTTGGTGGCCGTGGTGTTGGCCAGCAGCCGTACGCGGCCCTTGACGCCCTTGGCATAGGGGCGCAGGTCCGCATGCAGGCATTCCAGCTGGCGGAACACCTCGCGGGCATGGCGCAGCAATTCGTCGCCGGCGGGCGTCAGCCGCACGCCCTTGACCTGGCGGATCAGCAACTGGGTCTGGAAGGACTCTTCCAGCTGCTTGATGCGCGAACTGGCGGCGGGCAGCGACAGGAAGCTGCGTTCTGCAGCGCGGGTCAGGTTTTCGGTCTCGCCCACGTTAAGGAAGAGGCGCAGGTCGGTCAGGTCGTAGTGCATGGGTTCAGCGAGCGTGAAGCCCACTTTTGTCATTCGTGAATTCCAGAAACTCCGCCGACAATTTATCGTATCCGCCTTGGCAATAGAACGGGTGACGTTCCGGAACCCGGCAATCTCGCACCCAAGGAGGCGAAGATGAGTGGAATGATGGCAGGCAAGGTCGTGGTGGTAACGGGCGCGGGCGGTGGCATTGGCCGCGGGATCGCGCTGGGCATGGCTGCGGCCGGTGCGCGCGTGGTGGCGAACGACCTGGGCGTATCGATGAGCGGGGAAGGCGGCGACGCCGGCCCGGCGCAACGCGTGGTGGAGGAAATCCGCGCGGCTGGCGGCGAGGCGGTGGCCAATACCGACAGCGTGTCCACCTGGGCGGGTGCCAACGCCATCGTCCAGTGCGCGCTCGACAATTTCGGACGCATCGACGCCGTGGTCAACAACGCCGGCAACCTGCGCGACCGCATGTTCTTCAAGATGAACGAGGAAGAATGGCGGTCGGTGATCGACGTGCACCTGCATGGCACGTTCTTCGTCAGCCGCGCGGCCGCCAACTATTTCAAGGACCAGGAAAGCGGCGCCTTCGTCCACATGACGTCGACGTCGGGGCTGATCGGCAACCTGGGCCAGGCCAATTACTCGGCCGCCAAGCTGGGCATCGCCGCGCTGTCCAAATCCATTGCGCTGGACATGGCGCGCTTCAACGTGCGGTCGAACTGCATCGCCCCCTTCGCGTGGAGCCGCATGACCAGCTCGATCCCGGCCGAGACGCCCGAGGAGAAGGCCCGCGTGCAGCGCCTGCAGAAGATGGAGGTCGGCAAGATCGCGCCGGTGGCGGTGTTCCTGGCAAGCGCTGCGGCCAGCGAGGTGAACGGCCAGATCTTTGCCGTGCGCGCCAATGAAATCATGCTGATGAGCCAGCCGCGTCCGGTGCGCTCGGTGCATACCAGCGAGGGCTGGACGCCAGAGACGGTGGCCGAGATCGCCATGCCGGCCATGCGTTCGAGCTTCTTCAAGCTGGATCGCTCGCCCGACGTCATCAACTGGGATCCGATCTGACAGAGGCAAGGGGCGCTCGCCCCTCCTGTCTTTTCCGCGCTTCTCTCTACGCTTCGCCCCTGGCCTCTTCCTGTGCCACGTGTGTCACGCGCTGCACTGCAGCAATTCATGCGCGCGTGGCACGCATTCTGCTCATCTCCCGTTCATGGCGGCTTCACGCACTCGGACTGTGCGATGCGGGCTGGTTCCAACGCTAAAGCGGTGCACGCACGCGGCGGAGGCGGTCTTCCATCCAGGGGCTGGCACTCTCGGCCTGACAGTGCTGACGCGTGGCAACCGCGGCAAGTGGTCGCAGCGATGTTGTCGCCATGACTGGCGCAGAGGCATCGCGTGGTGTCTGTGCGGAACAGTCGGAAGCGATGCGTGGGGCAACGCACGGCACCGGCAATTGGGAATTGCGCAGGTCGATATGCGAAAAGCGGTGCAAATCATGCATTTGCACGATGTCGGTCGCAACGTTGTCCATTCACAGTGGAAACGTGGGTGTAGGACCATGGCTGACAGTGCGTGTCAGATGTGTCTGGATTTGATCGGTCGTTACACAACACGCTGTGCAGGACGCACGTGAAAGGTGTAATGTGTGTCACAAGCATGGTCGATGGCCCGTCGCAGCGGGGTGATGAAACGAGTGTCCGGTCGCATGTCGTGCATGTCATGAGCGTGCATTGCAGCGACTGAACTGACAGCAACACACGGTCAACTCCGGATTCACGTTCGCCGTTATTTGACTATGATGAAGTAAAGACTTCGCAACTTGGCAACTCCACCAAGCCGGGGTGGCGGAACAGCAAAGTTGCCGCGAAGTCTTAGGGGAGTAGAACTACCTTCGCCTCGGACGTGGGACTCTGACGGGAGTGAGGTATGGACATTTTTGGCCACTACGCCACGCGCTTCGAAGCTCGCAAGGAAGAGGAATACAGCATCCAGGAATATCTGGAGATCTGCAAGAAGGATCCTGCTGCCTACGCGACCGCCGCCGAACGCATGCTCGCCGCTATCGGACAGCCTGAACTGGTGGATACCCACCACGATCCGCGCCTGTCCCGACTGTTCTTCAACAAGGTTATCCGGGTCTACCCGGCGTTCCGCGACTTCTACGGGATGGAAGACACGATCGAGCAGATCGTCTCCTTCTTCAAGCACGCGGCGCAGGGCCTGGAAGAACGCAAACAGATCCTGTACCTGCTTGGGCCCCCCGGTGGCGGCAAGTCGTCGCTGGCCGAGAAGCTCAAGGCGCTGATGGAAGAGATTCCAATCTATGCGCTCAAGGGTTCGCCCATCCATGAATCGCCGCTGGGCCTCTTCTCTCCCGAAGAGGACGGCAAGATCATGGAGGAGGACTACGGCATTCCGGTGCGCTACCTGAATACCATTCCGTCGCCCTGGGCCGTCAAGAGGCTGCACGAATTCAACGGAGACATCACGAAGTTCCGCGTGGTGAAGCTGCGCCCGTCGGTGCTGGCGCAGATCGCCATCTCCAAGACCGAGCCGGGCGACGAGAACAACCAGGACATTTCGTCGTTGGTCGGCAAGGTCGACATCCGCAAGCTGGAAGATTTCCCGCAGGACGATCCGGATGCCTACTCCTATTCCGGCGGCCTCTGCCTGGCCAACCGCGGCCTGCTCGAATTCGTGGAAATGTTCAAGGCGCCGATCAAGGTGCTGCACCCGCTGCTGACTGCCACGCAGGAAGGCAACTACAAGGGCACGGAGGGCTTTGGCGCGATTCCTTTCGATGGTGTCATCCTGGCGCACTCGAACGAGGCCGAGTGGCAGACGTTCAAGGCCGACAAGAACAACGAGGCCTTCCTTGACCGGATCTATATCGTCAAGGTGCCTTACTGCCTGCGCGTGTCCGACGAGGTGAAGATCTACGACAAGCTGTTGCGCAGCAGTTCGCTGTCGGCGGCGCCCAACGCACCGAACACGCTGAAGATGATGGCGCAGTTCGCCGTGCTCACGCGGATCAAGGAGCCGGAGAATTCGAACATCTTCTCGAAGATGCGCGTCTATGACGGCGAAAGCCTCAAGGACGTGGACCCGAAGGCGAAGTCGTACCAGGAGTACCGCGACTACGCCGGCATCGACGAAGGCATGAACGGCCTGTCCACGCGTTTCGCGTTCAAGGTGCTGTCGAAGGTATTCAATTTCGACAATACCGAGGTGGCGGCCAATCCGGTGCACCTGCTCTACGTGCTCGAACAGCAGATCGAGCGCGAGCAGTTCCCGCCGGAGCAGGAAGCCAAGTTGATGTCGTACATCAAGGAGTACCTGACCACACCGTATGTGGAGTTCATCGGCAAGGAGATTCAGACCGCGTACCTGGAGTCGTATTCCGAATATGGCCAGAACATCTTCGACCGCTACGTCGTGTTTGCCGACCTGTGGATCCAGGATCAGGAATATCGCGATCCGAATACCGGCGAGATCCTGGACCGCAACGCGCTGAACGACGAACTGGAGAAGGTGGAAAAGCCGGCCGGTATCTCGAACCCGAAGGATTTCCGCAACGAGATCGTCAACTTCGTGCTGCGGGCCCGTGCCAACAACGGGGGCAAGAATCCGGTCTGGACCAGCTACGAGAAGCTGCGGATGGTGATCGAAAAGCGCATGTTCTCCACCACGGAAGACCTGCTGCCGGTGATCTCGTTCAACGCCAAGTCGTCGCGCGAGGATCAGGAAAAGCACGAGAACTTCATCAACCGGATGGTTGAGAAAGGCTATACCCCCAAGCAGGTTCGACTTTTGGTGGAGTGGTATCTGCGCGTCAGAAAATCATCGTAACCGGTTCCGGACGCGGTCTTTTTCCACGGCGCGCTTTTCTTGGCGTCTCTTACCAGGGCGGACGGACGGCATATGGGCACGGTCATCGATCGGCGCGAGAACGGCGGCAACAAGAGCGCCGTCAACAAGCAACGCTTCATCAAGCGCTACCGCGAGCAGATCCGTCAGGCGGTGGCGAAGGCGGTGTCCGGCCGGAAGATCATGGACATCGAGCAGAGCGGGCAGGTGTCCATACCGGTCAAGGACATCTCCGAGCCGATCTTCCATCACGGCCAGGGCGGCAAGCGGGAGTGGATTCACCCGGGCAACAAGAAGTTCGTCAGGGGTGACAGCTTCGACCGCCAGCAGCAGGGCAGTGGTGGCACCGGGTCTCGTGCCAGCGACAGCGGCGAAGGCGAGGACGATTTCGTCTTCACGCTGTCGCGCGAGGACTTTCTCAATTTCTTCTTCGAGGACATGGCGCTGCCGGACCTGGCGAAGCGCCACCTTGCCAAGATTGCCGAGGTGCGCAAGGTGCGCGCCGGCTTCTCGATCGACGGCACGCCATCGAACCTGTCGATCCTGCGCACCATGCGCAGTTCGCTCGGGCGGCGCATTGCGCTGTCCAGCCCCTACATGAAGCGGTTGCACGAACTGGAGATCGAGTACAACGAGGTGCTCGAGAAGGAGGGGCCGTACTCCGAACAGGCCGAGGCGCTGATGGAAAAGATGCGCCATCTGCGTGCCCAGGTTGACCGCGTGCCGTTTATCGAGAAACTGGACCTGCGCTACAACAACCGCGTGCTGAAGAAGCGGCCGCAGGCGCAGGCGGTGATGTTCTGCCTGATGGACGTATCGGGATCGATGGACGAAAGCCGCAAGGATCTGGCAAAGCGCTTCTTCATGCTGCTGTACCTGTTCCTGAAGCGGAACTACGAGCGCATCGACGTGGTATTCATCCGGCATCACACGGTTGCCAAGGAGGTGGAAGAGGAGGATTTCTTCCATTCCCGGGAATCCGGTGGTACCGTGGTTTCAAGCGCGCTGAAGCTGATGGTGGAAGTGATTCATGACCGCTACCCGCCCAGCCAGTGGAACATCTATTGCGCCCAGGCGTCGGACGGCGATAACTGGGCCGGTGATTCCGAGCTGTGCGGCCGGCTGCTGCGCGAGTCGATCCTGCCGCTGGTGCAGTACTACGCGTATGTGGAGGTGGCCTCGGAAGAGCCGCAGAATCTCTGGGAAGAGTACCTCACGGTAAAGAACCAGTTCGAGCACTTTGCGATGCAGCGTATCATTGGTGCGGACGAGATCTATCCCGTGTTGCACGACCTGTTCCAGAAACGTGCGGCGTGGCCGGCCCACAGGTAGCAAGGCATTCGGCAGCAAACCGGCGCTGCGCGTGGCGCGGGCCGGCATGTCACTGGGGAAGTCTATGGCCTATCTTTCGACGGGCTCGGAGTGGACCTTCGAGCTGATCCAGCGCTATGACCGCGAAATCGCCCGCATCGCCGGCGATTTCGGGCTGGACACCTATCCGAACCAGATCGAGATCATCACGGCCGAGCAGATGCTCGACGCCTATGCGTCGGCGGGCCTGCCGGTCGGCTACAGCCACTGGTCGTACGGCAAGCACTTCCTGGCGTCGGAACGTGGCTACCAGCGCGGCTACATGGGGCTGGCCTACGAGATCGTGATCAACTCCAATCCCTGCATCGCATATCTGATGGAGGAGAACACGATGCCGATGCAGGCGCTGACCATCGCGCATGCCTGCTACGGCCATAACTCGTTCTTCAAGGGCAACTACCTGTTCCGCACCTGGACCAACGCTGACGCGATCATCGATTACCTGCTGTTCGCCAAGAACTACGTGGCCGAGTGCGAGCAGCGCTATGGCGAGCAGGAGGTGGAACTGCTGCTGGATTCGTGCCACGCGCTGCAGAACTACGGGGTGGACCGCTACAAGCGGCCCAAGAAGCTGTCGATCACCGAGGAGCAGGCGCGCCAGGCAGAGCGCGAGAACTACCTGCAGATGCAGGTCAACGACCTGTGGCGCACGCTGCCGAAGCATCGCCCCCATGCCCTGCGCGAGGAAGAGGAAGCCGCCGAGTTCGAGGTGACCTTTCCGCCCGAGCCACAGGAGAACCTGCTGTACTTCATCGAGAAGAACGCGCCGAAGCTGCAGCCGTGGCAGCGCGAGATCGTGCGTATCGTGCGCAAGATCGCCCAGTACTTCTATCCTCAGCGGCAAACCAAGGTCATGAATGAGGGCTGGGCCACGTTCTGGCACTACACCATCATCAACCAGCTGTACGAGGAAAAGCTGGTCAATGACGCGTTCATGCTGGAACTGCTGCAGGCGCATACCAACGTCATCTACCAGCCGCCGTACCACAGCCCGTACTACAGCGGCCTGAATCCGTACACGGTGGGGTTCCTGATGTTCCAGGACCTGCGCCGCATGTGCGAGAACCCGACCGAGGAAGACAGGCGCTGGGCGCCCGAGATTGCCGGCAGCGACTGGCGTCAGACGCTAGACTTTGCGATGCGCAACTTCAAGGACGAGAGCTTCCTGCTGCAGTTCCTGTCGCCGCGCGTGATTCGTGAGCTGAAGCTGTTCTCGGTGCTGGACGACGACCGCGAGGGCAAGCTGCGGGTCACCGCCATCCACGACGACGAAGGCTATCGCGAGATCCGCCGCCTGCTGGCTACCCAGTACGACCTGTCGAACATGGAGCCCAATATCCAGGTAACCAATGTCGATATCGGCGGCGACCGCTCCCTGACTTTGCGACATCTACAGCAGGATCGCCGTCCGCTGGCGCAGAATTTCGACGAGGTGATTCGCCACGTCACGCGGTTGTGGGGCTTTACGGTGCGCCTGGAAGTGGTCTACGAGGATGGCCGGCGCGAACTCAAGTACGAGTGCAAGCCGGAGCGCCGCCACAATCTGCATCGCAAGGCAGCCTAGCGCTTCATTGACACCCCCCGCCGCCTGGTGGGGGGGATATTCGCAAGGTGATGTTACCGGGGGCGCCCCTGGCCGCGCGGCCGTGCCGTCGAGCATGCGCCCACGCGCTCCAGGTCCACGCCAGGCAGCAGGTGCAGCAAGCGCACCAGTTCCGACTGGCGGTGCGTGCCGGTCTTGCGCAGCGTATCGCGGATATGCACGCGCACCGTGTGCGGCGACAGGAATTCGCGCTCGGCGATCTCGTTGAGCGTCTCGCCGGCCGCCAGGCGGATGGCGATGATGCTCTCCTTGCGCGACAGCCCGAACAGCGACGTCAGTACGGCGGCGTCAAGCACCGAACGGGATTCTGAATTGCCCAGCAGCATCATGGCCATCGGCAACTGCCACGGCCCTTCCACCGGCTGGCGCGATACCAGCGGCATGACGATGATCGGCACGGGCTGGCCGCCCGAGGTGATGTGCATCCACGAGCCCGCCGCGGCGCCGCCATGGCGGCCGCCGTGTACGGCACTGTCCAGCAGCCTGGCCAGTACCGATTGCAGTGATTCGGGATGCGCGCACAGCACGCCGTTGTCGAGCGCCAGGTTGGAGTCGGCCTGCACCAGTGCTTCGGCCCAACTGTTGGCGTAGCGCACGCGCATGTCGGCTTGCAGCACCATCACGCCGAAATCGAGTGTGTCGAGTCCGGCCAGCCCCATCGAAGCCAGGCCGCTCAGCTCGAAATTGCGATGCTGCATGCGCGCGGCACGTGCCCAGTGCGGCATCACCTGTGCCACGCGCTGGTTGCAATCGAATGGCCGGCAGGCATCGCAACCCGGCGTCGCACTCATCCAGACGCAGACATCGTGCGTATCGAATAGGCGGATGCCATTGGCCAGGCCGTTGCAGTCGAAGGGCGTGGGGCCGTCCGGGTCGGGCCCGGGCAGCATGCCGGCATCGGCGGTGGCCGCCACGGCCGCGTGCGTCGGCAGCGCCCGCATGCTTTCGGGCATGGTGCTGACGCTGGTAAAGCAACCGTGTGGCGTGACACCCAGGCGAGTCTGGCCCGCGAGCTTGTCCCAGATCAGGTAGCTCGGGCTGGCAGAGCAGGTGTAGCGGGAAAACAGGTCGAGGGCCGCCGGCATGGCCGCCACGTCCATGGCGGATTCATAGATGCTATCGACCAGACGATAGAAGACGTCGTCGGCAGACAAGTGTTCGCCCATTTCTTTTTTCCCCGGTGGCAAACGCCTTTTTCCTCAAGACCGCTGCGTCGAGGCGCGGTCATTCTTTGTATGGTCACAATGTCGGGCCCGGTGTTACTGGGAGCGCGTGGCCTCGAAAATGTGTACAGCGATGATCCTGCAAAAGCAGGGTACGGGAATATCCCGCAAAGGGAGGGGGATACGCCGCTTTTCGGCACCGCGCCTGCCTTTCCGCCAACCGGCGCAGGCGGCTGGTGGCCCCCGCGGATTGTCTGAGTTCGCGAGATAGTAATGCGGTGACCCCTGTATTTCAAACGATTCGCGGCCAAGTTCGCTTGTCGCCATTGCGCAAATGCGACAACGCGCCGGCCGCGCGCCCGTATCTTCACATTCAGGTAGCGAATGTTAAGACTTGCCCTTTGTGGAGGTGACTAATTCGGCGCCCGCGCCGGCTGCGGCCGTCAAGGCGGCTTCGGCAGCGGCCCCGTTGTTGCCGCCGTCGACCTGCACGGTCACGTAAGGTGCCGCCATCCGGATGCCTTCGGCATCGAAGTTGCGCTTGAGCCGGACGTTGAAGGCACGCGAGATCTCGGCCTGGGTCAGTGGCCGTGTCTTGAACTGGGCAAGCACCACCTGGCCGTTCGGATCGAAGCGGTCCAGACCCAGGATGTCCAGTCCGGACATCAGGTTGCGGGCGTAGCGGTGGTCGCGGGCCACCTCGGCCCCGGTCTCGCGGATGATTTCAAGCGCGCGGTCGAAGTCGCTCTGGTAGGCAATCGAAACGCTGAACACCGCAAAGGCGTAGTCGCGCGACAGGTTCTTGACCGCCTTGATCTGGCTGTAGGGCAGCGTATGCAGCGCGCCCTTGCCATCGCGCAACCGCAACGTGCGGATCGTCATGCCTTCGACCACGCCGGCGTGGTCGGGCAGTTCGATGGAATCGCCAATCGCGATGGAATCCTCGATCACGATGAACAGCCCCGTGATCAGATCCTGCACCAGGCTCTGCGCGCCAAAGCCGATGGCCAGGCCCACCACGCCGGCACCGGCCAGCAGCGGCGTGACATTGACGCCCAGGTTGGCCAGCACGGCGATCATCGCCACCACCAGCAGTGCCACGAACGAGGCGTTGCGCACAAGCGGCAGGATGGTCTTGGCGCGCAGGCTCGGTTGTGCCGCACGATTGTTGGTGGGTGACAGCGATTGCGTGATCGCCGTGTCGATCAGCAGCCATACCAGCCAGGCCAGCAGCACCACGCCGATCACGCTGAGCACGGATCGAGTGATATGCCGCCCCAGCACGGTCGAGTCGGCCAGCATCATGAGCGACGTGCCCCAGATGCGCGCGTTCAGTTCCAGGAATGCCAGCCAGATGATCACGCGCATCAGCGCCACGCCGAAACGGCCAAAGCGCCGCATGTAGGCCGAGCGCCGGCGGTCGCGCAGCCGGGGTGCCCGGACTGCGGCCTTGGGCGAGCGGCCCGCCACCAGCGTGAGCAGCATGGCGCCCACGAACAACGCCACGGTGATCACGGCCCGGCGCAGGAATTCGTCGGCGCGCCCGGTCGCCATGATCGTGCCGACAACCGACGCCGCCACCACCGCCAGCATGGGCAGGTACCAGGCCTGGCCGGCCATCCTCAGCAGTTCCATCAGCGCCGGATGCTCCTGCCGGAACGCAAATGGGCGGAAGGCGATCAGCTGCCCGACGGCCCGGCGGAACCGCAACGTGAAGACACCAATCAGTACGGCGGCCAGGATATTGGCGAAGGTGCTCACCAGCGCAGACAGGTTTACGCCCAGCGCGGCGATCACGCGGGCATCGGTATTGGCTTCGCCCAGCGCGGCCAGGGCGCCCGTGACGAACAGCAGGATCGGCGAATGCCTGAGCAGGTCGCGCACCGCATGGGCGCGGTGGCCGGACTGGAACAGCGCAAAGATGACCTGGCAGACCGCTGACATCAGCGCGCCGGCCACGATGGCGTAGGCCACCAGCACCGCCCCCATGCTGGCCGGCGTCCGGCCGAAGACCTTGTAGGCCAGCAGCACCGTGAGCGCGAAGGCGACGATCCACGGCCCGATCCGGCGCAGGAAATAGATGCCGACATCGACCCACGACGGCACCAGCGGCAATTCGGTGGAGCGCGCCGGACGCAGCCGGTTGCGGTGCAGCCGGCGCGACAGCTCGAACAGCAGCCACCCGGTGAGCGCCCAGCCAGCCAGCACGATGCCGAACTCGCGCCACGATTCCAGCGCCGCGCGCGTGTCGCCAATCGTGATCGCCTCGCGCAGTTCCTCGCCGGCAAAGCGGATGCGCCAGCGCCAGTACTGCCACGGGCCGCGGTTGTTTTGCGGGGTGTTGTCGATTTCCTGTAGCGCCTGGGTCACCGCGCCGATCAGCCCCGGCGCCGGTGTGCTGGCGGCTGCGGCCGGGGCGGGGGCGTCCAGCCCCCGGCGCAAGGTCTGCAGTTGGGTGAGCAGAGCCTGCCGTTCGGTGTCGCTCTGCAGCGTGCCGATGACATGGTCCAGCGATTTGGCCAGCGCGTCGCTGGCCGCGGGTGCCGACGCGGATTTGTCGGCAGCAGGAGCCTTGATGGCATTCAGCAACGGCGAACCGGCGCCGAAGGCGTGGCCGCTCAGGAGCATCAGCAGCAGGATGGCCTGGAGCCAGGCCAGGGCCGGAAGAAGACGGGGGCGCGAGCTGTGCATGTCAGTCAGAAATGCGGACGGAGTTGGTCGCCATCAGGTGCCATCAGGTAGCCAGCATGCGCGTCACTGTAGCGCATTGCAGCAGGCTGCCGGCAACACGTGGGCTTGCCGGCGCTTTGCGGGAAGTTTCTTAAATTCAAAAAAATTGAATAACTTGTCCGCGAATGGATCACTTTCGCCTCGGGCGGCAGGCCTATAGTTCTGTTCATGGACGGCGCGCAACACAGCGCAAACAAGAAAGCAGCAGCAACGAAGCGCACCGGGACCATTCATACAAACTGAATAAATCTGCAAAATCTTTTACGGAGAGAAATCATGACCAAGACCACCGCCCTCAAGATCGCTTCGACTCTGGTTCTGTCGCTGGCCGCCCTCGGTGCCGCCCAGGCTGAAACGGTATCGGCAGACAAGTATGGCTACACGTTCCGCAGCACGGTTGCCGCTGACAAGTACGGCTATGAATTCCGCACGCACGACGCCTTCACCGACGGCGCCCGCGTCGGCAAGCCCGATACCTTCACGGACGGTGCCCGCACGGTAGCCGGCCTCGACAAGGTGGGTGTCTCGGCAGCCCCCGGACGCACCGCCGACCCGTATCTGGACGGCGCCCGCAATGCCGACCCGTACACGGACGGCGCGCGCTTCGTCGCCGGTCTCGATAACGTGGGTGTCTCCGCTACGCCGGCCCGCACCTTCGACCCGTACCTGGACGGCGCGCGTGCATGATGACTGTTACCCGAAACGAGCAAGGCGTTACGTAACCCGTAACGCCTTTTTTGTTTGTGGAACGTCGGCCGGCGGCCGATTCGGGGGAGCGCAGGCGCCCGTCTGAAGTGGGGTAACGGTTCCCGGAAGGTCCGCGCGGCGCGCCCTGGCGGGCTGTTGATTGAAACGCGGGTATGGAGACGGCACCGGCCTGCCGATATTGGCATGTCGTTTGCAGAACCTGATCGGAGAACACGATTTGAAACGCAGCGCCAGACTAGCCGACCAGGAGACCATCATGTTCCAGACCCTTGCCGCCCACCCCAACGCCGTGATCGTGCGCGATGCCGCGATCGATGCAGCCATCGTCGCTGCCATCGACGCCGCGATGCTGTGCCGTCGCGACGAATACAGCGGTCAGCCGATGGCATGGAAGATGTTCTGCGAAGCCTCGCACGTTGCCACGCTGAACGACGTGGTCCGTTCCGCCTTTATCGAGCGCGTCGCAAACGAACGTGGCGCCGACGTCGCGCTGCGCCTGAAGGCCAAGGCCGAGTCGATCCGGGCGGAGGCCATCGCGCGCCTGATGTAGACGCCCGATCCCCCGCCCGCGCCGCGTCAGGGCAGTACCGGGTTTGCCACCGCGCGGGCGATGATCGCATCGGCATCGCGTTGCAGCAGGAACCGCTGTGTCACGAGATCGTTGGCCGCCACGGTCACCGCCGTCACATAGCCGACCTGGTCGATATAGAGCGATTCCAGCGACGGGCGTCCATCGCCCGCAGCCACCCGCGCGGCCTCGGTCTTGTGGAACGGAATGAACGATCCGGTCAGGTTGGACAGGTCGACAATGCCCGCCGTGGCCACGTAGTTGAACTCCAGACTGGTGCCGATCGGCGCCCGTGCTTCCACGCTATGGATCCCCGCGCGCGGGATGCCGGTCGATGAGTCGGTCTGCGGCACCAGGATCGCGTAGTCGCGGTTCAGATAGGCGGGGGGCAGGATCGTGGCGATGCCGGACTCATCCTCGCGCCGGTACTGCGGGCCGAAGTCGAGCAGCGGATAGCCGTTGTAGCGCGCCAGGTACTGGAAGTCGGGAATCGGCGTCGACGCGCCAGACACGGGCCAACTCACGCCTTTCATCGCGGGCAGCGTCAGGCTGGCAGGCCGTACCAGCGTGCCGTCGGCCAGCGTCGGTACCTGGCTTGCCGGCGGCGTCGTGCCCTTCACCACCCAGTCCTCCAGGTCGATGAACAACGCGCGGAAGGTGTCGTTGTGGTGGATCACCGTGCCGGCCGGATAGACATTGCGCGTGGGGGCGAACGCGATGCTGCTGGCGCCGCCTGCGCCGCCGTGCTGCGTACCCGCGTAGTAGTAGATGCGCACGTTGTCGGGCTGCTTCAGGTCGCGGAAGCCGTTCGCGTCGGTCAGCACCGGCGAGCCCTGCAGCTGCCAGAATTCGGTGCCCGACAATCCGAGGAAGAACTTCGGGCAGGTGCTGCTGGCCGAGCAGCGCGCCATCACGCCGCCGGTCTTGCCGGAGATATCGTCCACATAGTACGTATCGAGCCCGCGCGGCGCAGTCTGGCCGAAGGCCGTGTGGTCGGTGCGCAGGCCGCCGCCGCCGCCGGGCACGGCAAAGCGCGTGTTGATATTGGTCTGCCGCGCGGCCACGTGGGCGTAGATGCCATCGAATACCTTCGAGCCGTCCAGCGCCTGGTTGAAGCCCAGGTGCAGGAACGTCTTCATGGCATTGCCTGACTGCGACGTGCCCTGACCAATCGCGTACCGGATGCGGCCCGCCAGCGGATTCGGCGTGCCGGCGCTATCCGCGGCCTTGTTGCGGAAGAAGCTGACCGTGTCGCGCAAGGCGGCCAGCCCCACGCCCATGACCTTGGGGTCCTTTGCCACGTAGACCAGCTCGTACAGGTACTGCGGATCGAAGCCGCCGCGCAGGCAGACGTTGGCGGGGTCGGCGGTGCCCGGGAAGGGGCTGCCGGCATCGCATTTTGCGAATTTCCAGTCGCTGGCCGGGATGGCCACGCGCGGATCGGTTTCGTTGACGCGCCGGGTCAGCGAATAGCCGGGTTGCGTGTTGTCGAGGCTGGCGGGCGCGTAGGGCAGCATCGTGCCGTTGAACACGCCGCCGGGCAGCGACATCATCGGGGTGGCGGCGGTGGGAACCAGTTCCGAGCGGTAGGTGCCGGTGATCGACGTGCCGTCGGCATTCTTTGCCACGGGTACTGTCACGGTCAGGCGCGCGGCGGTGGACTTGGGTACGTCGCCCTGCCAGGCCGAATACAGCAGCACGTAGCCGCGTTCCAGGTACACCGCATCGCTGGGCGTGGCGGACGGATTTGGCATCGTCAGGATGTTGCCGCGATTGGGCGCGTCGTAGCGCAGCACACCGCTGGCCTTGCTCATGTCCTTCGGCTTGAGCATGACGAAGTCAGCCGAGTATTCGACCATGCCGTTGGCGTTGACCGGTGCCAGCGACAGGTCCTGGATGATGGCGTTTTTGGGGTCCTTCGGATCGACTTCGCCGCTGACGGTGCCGGTCACCTGCTCGTACTGGCCGACGCTGCCATAGGTGCCCGCGAAATCCTGTGTGCCTGTGATTTTCAGGGTCACGGCCGGCGTGCGGGTCGAGCCATTGCCACTGTTGCCGCCGGTGCCGGCACTGCCTGCATTGCTGCCGTTGTCGTCACTGCCGCCGCAGGCCGCGAGCAGTGTGACCGTTGCCGCAAGGGCGAGCGCCGCCGCGTGCCGCCCATGTGCACGTGCTTCCATCGATGTCTCCTCGTCTTTGTTTTCGAATGGCCGTCCCGTCATGCGCGGGAGGCGACTCGAATATAGGCCGCCGCGATTGTGCTGATAAATTGATTGTTTGAATGGATTAATCGATCCTGCAGAAAAGCGCCGGCACGCGGGTGGCGCAGCCATCGGCTACCATGGCGTCTCACTTTCCTGGAGCGCCCACATGCCGCCGCTTGAAACACTGCTGCCTTTCCTGGGGATTGCCGTCCTGCTGAGCCTTGCGCCGGGGCCCGACAACATCTTCGTGCTGCTGCAGTCGGCGATGCACGGCACGCGCGCGGGGCTGACCGTGGTGCTGGGTCTGTGTACGGGCCTGCTGGTCCATACGGCCGTGGTGGCCGTAGGCCTGGCCGCACTGCTGGCGGCATCGGTGGTGGCGTTCACCGTGCTGAAGATCGTCGGCGCGCTATACCTGGTCTATCTAGCGTGGCAGGCGTTTCGTGCGCCGGTGGGGGACATCGGCAAGGATGCAGCCGCCGCGCGCCCCGTCAAGAACATGTACTTGCGCGGCGTGGTCATGAACCTGACCAATCCCAAGGTGGTGATCTTCTTCCTGGCGTTCCTGCCGCAGTTCGTGAATGCGAAGCAGGGTCACGTGGCGCTGCAGATCATGGTGCTGGGCTTTGCCTTTATCGTGGCCACGCTGCTGGTGTTCGGCTCCATCGCGTGGTTCTCGGGCCTGTTCGGCCGCGTGCTGATGCGCTCGGCGCGCGTGCAGCGCGCCGTGAACTGGTTTGCGGGAACGGTCTTCCTGGCGCTGGCCGGCAAGCTGGCGCTGTCGCAGCGCTAGCGCGGTACCGGTCAGGCGAACGTGATCGCGCGGCGCCGGTCGGGGTGTTCCAGGTGCGGCACGTTGTTGAAGCTCAGCAGGCGCTGCGTGCCGCGGCCGACGATCAGTTCGCAAAAGCCGGTGTTGCGGAACTGCAGGTTCAGTTCGATGGCGGTCTGCGTGGGCGCGCCAAGCAGATCGGCGATGGCCCGGCCAATGGCGCCACCGGAGCTGACCACCAGTAGTGCGTCCTCGCGTGCGGCGCCCTCCGTGGCCGTCGATAACGCGGCCTGCATGCGCGTGCCGAATTCGCCCCAGCTTTCGGGCATGCCGGTGAGCTGGTCCTGCGTCCACGCCGCGAATGCCGCGCGGAACGTGCGCCAGTAATCCTGGTAGTCGCCGTTCTGGTGCGCGCGATGATCGGCGCCATTGGTGAAGCTGCGGTAAAGCGTTTCGCCGTCGTATTCGTTCAGGCCCTTGTGCGTGTCCACCGCAATGTCCGTGGCGCCCATGCCGCTCAGGATTTCGGTGGCGGTGTCCTGCTGGCGCACCAGCGAACCGGCCATCACACGCTTGAACTCGACGCCCCGGTCCTTGAAATACTCGCCAAGCCAGCGGGCCTGCTGGCGGCCGACATCCGACAGGCAATCGTAGTTGGCGGCGCCAAACGAGGCTTGGCCGTGACGTACCAGGAAGAGCGTGGCCATGATGTGGAAATCTGCAGAAGAGGATATGGCGCGATTCTAGTCGGGCGATGCCTGCGGGCCCAGCAAGACCCGCAGGAATTCATGACGGCCATGGTTTCGCTGCATGCCGTGCAGCGGGCGGCACGCCGCTGGCGAAGGACCGAAGTCAGTCGAGCGTCACGCCGGTGTCGGCCGTCAGCTTCAGCACCACCGGAAGGTATGCCTTGTACGCACGTTCGGCCTCGGGCGGGGTGTTGCCGATCGGCTCGGCGCCCATTTCGTCGATCTTTGCCTGCAGTTCGGGCGTCCTGACCAGCGACGCCACTTCATGGCCCAGCCGCTCGACGATGGCATCGGGCGTCTTCGCCGGCGCCAGCAGCGTGGTCGGCCCCACGATCTTGTAGGCGGCATCGCCGTAGCCGGCCTCGGCGAACGTCGGCACGTCGGGCAGGGCCCTGGCGCGTGTGGTGCCGGCCACGGCCAGCGGGCGCAGCTTGCCGGCGGCGATGTGCTGGCGCAGCGTGGTGACCGATCCGATCGTCACGTTGACCTGCCCGGCCAGCAGATCGGTGACCATGGGCCCTTCACCGCGATACGGCACATGCAGGATGTCCACGCCATAGGTCTTGTCCATGTAGGCCTGGATGGTGTGCGGCTGCGTACCCGGCCCCCAGGATCCCATGCGGAGCTTGCCCGGTTCCTTCTTGGCATAGGTGATCAGTTCGTTGACGGTCTTGACCGGCACGCCGCTGTTGACGGCCAGCACCGTGCGGGCCATGGCCACGTCCGAGACCGGACGCAGGTCGGTGCGCGGATCGTAGGGCAGCTTCTTGTACAGCGCGAGGTTGGCCGTGATCGGACCCGGGATCGTCATCAACAGCGTGTAGCCGTCAGGTGCCGACTTGGCAACGAAATCGGTGCCGATGATGCCGCCCGCGCCGCTCTTGTTTTCCACTACCACCGGCTGGCCCAGCCGTTTGGACAGCCCGTCGGCCACCTGGCGTGCCAGCGTGTCGGTCAAGCCACCGGCCGGATAGGGCACTACCAGGCGGATAGGCTTGGTCGGATAGTCGCCCTGGCCAGCGCGGCCAGCGGCAGCAGCGACAGCGCCGCGCAGGCAACGCGTGCCGCCCACCGCCGGCGCGGCAACGTGGATTGCTTCATGGTGTGTCTCCTCTTTTTGTGCCCGGTCTGCATGCCAGACATGCCGCTATGGCTGCGGCTGATGCGGGCGGTTGGACAAATGAAGCGAGGGAATGCGGTTGGGGCGGCTTGGCGTAATCAGGCGTCGGTGCCCACGTCAATGCCCAGATAACGGCCGACCATGCGTGCCATTTCGTGGGGCAGGCGCTCGTCGTCCAGATGCAGCGGCCCCGGATTGTTCAACACGGCGTTGACCAGCATCCCGAACACCATCTGCATCGCAAATCGCACGCGCAGTTCGGCTTCCGCGGCCGGGCCGGACAGGCGCGGCACCAGCAGGATCACGAGCCGGTCGATCAGCTCCTGTCCGTTCTTCTGGTGCGGCAGCCACTGCTCGGGATGAGTGGTGGCGTGTTTGAGTGAAGCGCGAATCACGCCGCGATTGGTGCGGCAGCCATTGACCATGAAGCGCATGGTCTTGTCGATGATCTGGGCCGCCGGGGCTTCCTGCCAGCGATGCTCGGCCATGTAGCGCGCCACCGACGCATCGGACTCCTCCATCACCGATGCACGCAGCGCATCGAAGAACGCCATCTTGTCGCGAAACCGGCCATAGAACGCACCCACGGACACCTGGCATGCAGCGGCAATCTGCGCGACCGACACGGCCGCGAAGTCGCGTTCGGCCAGCAACTGGCGCCCGGCCGTCAGCAGGGCCTGCTCGGTCTCCCGGGCCCGACGCTGGCGCGGTGGCTGCAGGATCGACGACGTGTCCACGCGGGGAAAAGCCGTGGTGGGAGTGGCGGTTTCGGTACGTGTGGCAGGGGCTTGCATGGGGCTTTTCCGTATGCGAATTCGGATTCGGTTTTGCACCTTACGATTCGGCCCAATGCACCGTCAAGTCAGGGTTTACGCTCCGGATTTCCAATATATGGAAATTCGTTCCGCTTTTTGACACGATGCCGAATCGACGCCCACACTGGAATCCAGGAGACGACATGCCCATGAACACCCCGGTCGAACAATTCATTGCCGAGCGCCGCCGCGAAGATCCTTCGTTCGGCGGGCTGCTGGCGAAGGGGTTTGCGCTGCTGCGCTGCTTCATCGACGATCCCCGCCCGCTGGGCAACGGCGAACTGTCGCAGCGGCTGCAACTGCCGCGCGCCACGGTATCGCGCATCTGCCGCACGCTGTTCGAACTGGGCTATCTCGACTGGGATCCCAAGCTCGACAAGTACTTTGTGGGCGCGCAGGTGCTGGCGCTGGGCTACCCGTACCTGGCCGGGCTGCAGGTGCGCCATCTGGCGCGCCCGCTGATGCAAACGCTCGCCAACCAGGTGGAGGGTGCCGTGTCGATGGGCGTGGCGCACCGGCTCGACGTGACGTACCTGGAGTCGTGCACGCACATGGAGGGCACGTCCGCGCGGCCAGCCGTGGGCGCGGTGCGCTCGGTGCTGACCACGGCGATGGGGCGGGCGTTCCTCTGCACGCTGTCGAAAAGCGAGTTCGAGAAGCTGATGCTGCTGGCGCGCACCGAGCGTCCGCAGGAATTCGCCGTGTGCTACGAGACCGTCTGCCATAACGTGGCGCACTACCCCAAGCGCGGCTTCACGCTCAACGAAGGCGATGCCGGCGAAGACATCCATGGCGTGGGCGTCTATTCGCGCATCACGTACCTGAACCGGCCGCTGCTGTTCAACTGCGCGCTGCCGGGCCTGCGTGTCAGGCGCGGGATGATGGAAAAGCGCGTGGCGCCGCTGCTGCGCGAGATGGTGCGCGCCATCGAGAACATGGCCGGCGTGGGACGCTAGCCGCCGGGCGCGGGCCCGGATCGCCCGCAAGACAGAACGCCTTGGCACGTACCGGGGCGTCATCAACGGAGACACCATGCAGGACCTGCAGCCCTTGTTGTGCCCGCGATCGATCGCGGTGGTCGGTGCATCGACGCAGCCCGAAAAGGTGGGAGGCGTACCGATTCGCCTGCTTGGCGAACTCGGCTACGGCGGCCGCGTGTTTCCGGTCAATCCCGGTGCCGATACCGTGCAGGGGTTGCGCGCCTACGCGTCCGTGGCCGACATCGGCGAGCCCGTGGATCTTGCCATCGTGGCTGTACCGGCGCCCGCCGCCCCGGACGTGATGGCGCAACTGGGCCAGGCCGGCACACGGGCCGCCGTGGTGTTCACCTCGGGCTTTGCCGAAGTCAGCGGCGGCGACGTCCTGCAGCACGCACTCGCCACGCAAGCCCGCGCACATGGCGTGCAACTGCTGGGCCCCAACTGCCTGGGCGCGATGAACCTGCGCGAGCGCATGTTCGCCACGTTCTCGCCGATTCCGCTCAGTGGCGTGCCGCCGGTCGGGCATGTGGGGCTGGTCAGCCAGAGCGGTGCATTCGGCGCGTACGCGTTTGCGCTGGCGCGCGAGGCGGGCCTGGGCCTGAGCCATTGGGTGACCACGGGCAACGAGGCCGGGCTGCAGGTGGCCGACGTGATCGAATGGCTTGCCAACGATCCGCAGACGCGTGTGATCCTGGCCTATATCGAAGGCGCGCGCGACGGCGTGCGGCTGCGCCGCGCGCTGGCTGCCGCCCGTGCCGCCGGCAAGCCCGTGGTGGTCGCCAAGGTGGGTACCACGGCGGCCGGCGCCAGTGCGGCGCAATCGCATACGGCCAGCCTGGCCGGCGAAGACGCGGTGTACCAGGCCGTGTTCGACGAATATGGCGTGCATCGCGCGCATACGCTCGAAGCATTTTTCCGCCTGGGTTATACGCTGGCGCGCGGACGCCGGCCGGCGCACAGGCAGTCGGCGTCGGGCCTGGCTGCGGATGCGGTGGCACCGGTGGCGATCGTCACGGTGTCGGGCGGCGTGGGCATCATGATGGCCGACAGCGCCGAGACGCTGGGTCTGCCATTGCCGCCGATGCCCGATGCCGCCGCGCAGGCGCTGCGCACGGCCATTCCGTTTGCCAGCACCGCCAATCCCATCGACGTCACCGGTCAGGTCGTGGCGCAGCCACAGGTGTTTGTCGACGCGCTGGCGAATGTGGCGCGCTGCGGCCAGTATGGCGCGGTGGCGGCATTCCTGGCCGGCGGCGTCAATGCGCCGCGCCTGTGGCCCGTGCTGCAGGACACCGTGTCCGCGCTGGAAGCCGATCGGCAAGCCGCGCCGCTGTTGATCTCGGGCGTGATGGACGACGACAAGCGCGCGTGGCTCGAAGCGCGCGGCTGCCTGGTGTTCCGCGAACCCGCACACACGATGGAAGCCGTGGCGGCGCTGGCCAAGGCGGCGGCCATGGAAGCTGCCCCGCATGCCGATGACAGTGCGCCCGCGTTGCCGGGACTGCGGCAGGTCATGCCTGCCGACGCCTCCGCACTGTCGGAGGCCGAAGCCATGGCCTTGCTGGCGCAAGCCGGCGTGCCAGTGGTGCCGCACGGCCTGGCCCGCGACGCCGATGCCGCCGTGGCGCTTGCCGAATCGATCGGCTATCCGGTGGCGGTCAAGATCTGCTCGCGCCATATCCTGCACAAGAGCGATATCGGCGGCGTGGTGCTGAACCTGCGCGACGCCGATGCCGTGCGCGCCGCGTTCGAAAAGGTGCGCCAGGCAGCAGCGCAGGCTCGCGATGCCGGTGGCCACGCGGTGCCGTTCGAAGGGGCCATCGTCGCCGGCATGGCACGCGGCTGGGGCGAGATCATGGTGGGCGTGCGGCGCGATCCGGTGTTCGGGCTGGTGGCGCTGGCCGGCATCGGCGGCACCGCCGTGGAGATCTTCCGGCAGATGGCCTTTGGCCTGGCGCCGCTGTCGCGGCAACGGGCCCGCGCGATGCTGACGCAGAGCCGGGCCGCCGCGCTGTGCAACGGGCACCGTGGTCATCCCGCGATCGACCTCGACGCGGTGGCCGACGTGCTGGTCAATGTATCGCGTGCCGCTGCCGCGATTGGCGACCGGCTCGATACGCTCGAAATCAATCCGTTCATCGTTGGCCCCGACGGGCTGGTGGCGGCGGACGCCGTAATCACGCTGCGCTGACGCAGCGGCCATCCAGACAATACGGAGACAGATCATGCGATCAACGATTCGCAGGATGCGGCACGCCCTGGCGTTGTGCCTGGCGGCAGGCGTGGCAGGCGCAATGACGTTGCCCGTGGCAGTGGCCGCCGATGCATATCCCGGCAAGCCCATCCGGCTGGTGGTGCCGTTTCCGCCCGGCGGCGGCACCGATGTGGTAGGGCGCATGGTGGCCGCGCGCCTGTCGACGGTGCTCAAGGGCACGGTGGTGGTCGAGAACGTGGCAGGTGCCACCGGCACCATCGGCGCGGCACAGGTGGCTCGCGCCGCGCCCGACGGCTACACGATCGTACTCGGCATTTCGGCCACGCATGCCATTGCCCCGGCGATCTTCCCGAAGCTGACCTACGATCCGCTGCGCGATTTCGTGCCCATTGGCCGCATTGCTTACGGCGGCAATGTACTGGTGGCGAATCCGGCGTTCCCGGCCCATGACGTGCGCGCGCTGATCGCGATGGCGAAGCAGCCCGGCGCGGACCTGGCCTATGGCTCGTGGGGCCAGGGCTCCGGCGGGCATCTGGCGGGGGAAAGCCTGAACGTGTCCGCCGGCATCCATTTGCGGCACGTGCCCTACAAGGGTGTGGCGCCGATGCTGAACGACGTGATGGGCGGCACGGTGCCCATCGCCATGTCCGACCTGGCCGGCACCTTGCCGCTGATTCGCAGTGGCAAGGTGCGTGCGCTGGCCGTGTCGGGGTCCGAGCGCTCGGCCGCGCTGCCCGATGTGCCGACGCTTGCCGAGTCGGGCATCGCGTTCCGTGTCGACAGCTGGTACGCGCTGTTTGCGCCGGCCAGGACGCCGCCGGCCATCGTCGACCGGCTCGAAGCCGCGGTGCACGAAGCCATGCAGGACAGCGCGCTGCAGGCACAGATCGCGGCCATGGGCATGCGCTACCAGCCCGTGTCGCGCACGCAGTTCACAAGCCAGATGCGCGACGACGCGCGGGCGTGGGCCGCGCTCGTGAAATCGAGCGGCGCCGCGCTGGAATGAACCCGATATCCCTAGCCATCCGAACCATCGACATGAACCATCCTGCCTTCCCCGCTCATCCCGCCATCGTCCCGCCCGTCCACGCCAGCCCGCAGGAGGCCCTGGTGGCTGCCGCCGCGCTGCCGCTGGTGATCTACGGCTACCCGCTGATCGAGACCCTTCGCACCTGCCGGCTGCAGACGTCGGTGGATGCCCCGACGCGTTACGGCCGTGCGCCGATGAACATGCTGTCCGCCAGCGCGCGCCAGTGGACGCACGAAGACCGCGACATCGTCACGCCCGCCAACGACCTGCTCTACTTCTGCGGCTGGCTGAACCTGGCCGACGGCCCGGCCACGATCCGCGTGCCCGTGCTGCCCGATGCCGACCGCTACTACGTGGTCGAACTGCTGGATGCCCACACCAACAACTTCGCCAACCTGGGGCCGCGCAGCGTGCCGCGCGAAGGCGCCAACGTCGAGATCATCGGGCCCGGCCAGCGAGGCAGCGGCGTGCACGTGGTGCAGGCGCCGACCACCCTGGTCTGGGTGATTGGCCGCGTGCTGGTGACCGGCCCCGACGACCTGGCACGCGCCAATGCCTTCGAGCAGGGCTTCCAGGTCGTGCAAAGCGCTGGCCCGGCCCGGCCGGTCAGCGTGGCGCAGTGGCAGGACACCGACGACGCCGGCGTGGACTTCTTCCAGAACCTGTTCCGGGCGATGCGCGATTTCCCGCCCAGCGCCCAGGAACAGGGCCTGTTCACGCTGCTGCGCAAGGTAGGCATGCGTCTTGAAGACGACGTGGAAGTGGCGGCGCTGCGGCCGTCGATCGTCAATGGCCTGCGCAGCGCCTACGCCCAGGGCATGGCGCTGGTCGAAGCCCATACCCGTAGCCAGGGGCACAAGGCCTGGGGCTACAGCATGCGCCTGGGGATCTATGGCGACGACTGGATGCTGCGTGCCTGCACGGCCATGAAGGGGCTGGGCGCGTTGCGCGGGGACGAGGCCGTCTACGCGATGGCCGATTTCGACGCCGATGGCGAGCCGCTGCAAGGCCAGCACCGGTATGAACTGCGCTTTCCGCCCGGCATGCTGCCGCCGGCCGAAGCGTTCTGGTCGGTATCGCTCTATGGGCAGGATCGCTATTTCTCGGCCAACGAGATCGGCCGCTATGCGGTCGGCGACCGCACCCCGGGCCTGCGCATGGAGGCGGACGGCACGCTGGTCATTCCCATCGGCCATGCCCGGCCGGCCGACGATGCCAACTGGCTCCCCGCGCCGGACGGCCCGTTCTACCTGATCCTGCGGCTGTACCACCCGTCCGCCGGTTTTATCGCCGGCCAGTACACGATTCCCGCCGTACGCCGGATCGGCTGAGGCCGGCGCGGAACACGCATCCCTATATAAGAGAGAAGGAGACACCCACCCATGCCCGAACCCCGCACCGCCGACAGCGTCGGCCTGCCGCAGCTGGCACGCGAAGCCGTGATCTACACCTTGCCGCTCTACGAGATGGCCCGCATGCGCGCGGCCACCTGCCCGCGCCGCAACCGGGCCGGCCAGTTTGCCGGCGACGGCCCCGATTCCTCGCTGCGCTGGGTCAACCACCTGATCCACACGCGCGAACTGCTGGGGCCGCAGCATCGCCAGGTGGTCACGCCGAACAACGACACGCTGTACACCAATGCCTGGATCGACCTGTCGCGCGAGCCCGTGGTGCTTGAAGTGCCCGATTTTGCCGGGCGCTACTACGTGTTGGGTCTGCTCGATTTCTATACCAATCCGTTTGGCTATCTGGGCAGCCGCACCACCGGCACCGGCGCGGGCCGCTTTCTGCTGCACGGGCCCGACTGGCATGGCGAGGTGCCTGCCGGCATGCAGGCCATGGCGTGTCCGACCAACGCAGTGTGGATGATCGGCCGGCTGCTGGTGGACGGCGACGCCGACCTGGCCGCCGGCCATGCGCTGCAGGACGCCATCGCGCTGAAGCGGCTCGATGGCGAACCCGCGGCGTTTGCCTTCGACGTCGGCATGCAGCCGCGCGAGCATCTGGGCGATCCCCAGCGCTTTGCCGCGATAGTCAACCGGATGCTTGCGGACAATCCGCCGCCGCGCGCCGAAGCCGACATGGTGGCCCGCTTTGCCGAAGCCGGGATCGGCAGGGGGCTCAAGCCCACGCCGGCGCAGGTCGAGGCGCTAGGGGCGGCGCTGCAGGGCGTGCTGGCCGACCTGGCCGAGCCGCAGGCGTCCGACATGGGCGGTGGCTGGGCGATGTCGGTGGACGTGCGCGAGTCGTACGGCACCCACTATCTGCAACGCGCGCTGGTGGCGCGCAACTATATCGGTGCGCTGGGCGTGCAGGAGGCCATGTACGTGATGGCCGACCGCTGCGCCGATGGCGCGCCGCTCGAAGGCGGCCATGCCTACCGGCTGCACTTTGCGGCCGACAATCTGCCACGCGTGGGCGCGTTCTGGTCGCTGACCATGTATGACAAGGGCGACTGCATGCTGGTGCCGAACGCGCTGGCGCGCTACTCGCTGGGCGACAGGTCGCCCACGCTGGCCCGTGGCGCCGATGGCAGCCTGACGCTGTACCTGTCGGCACAACCGCCGAAGGATCGCGCATTGCATGGCAACTGGCTGCCGGCGCCGGCCGGGGCTTTCTACGTGGCGCTGCGCCTGTACGTGCCCCAGCCGGAACACCTTGACCGCACCTATCGCTATCCCGCCATCGAGCGGGTGAGGGAGGCATCATGACCCCATCGCAACTGACGCGCCGCCGCCTGCTGGGCGCGATGGCACTGGCCGGCGTGGTGCCGCACGCCTTCGGCAATACGTGGCCGGGCAAGCCGGTGCGGCTGGTGTCGCCCTACGGGCCCGGCGGATCGAACGATACGTCGGCACGCGTGCTGGCCGAGGCACTGAGCCGCAAGTACGGCCAGCAGGTGGTGGTGGAGAACAAGCCGGGCGCCGGCACGCGCGTGGCCAGCGAAACCGTGGCGCACGCCCCGGCCGATGGCTACACGCTGCTCTGGGCCGCCGCGCCGTTCGCCATCAACACGGCTGCGGGGCTGTCGCAGCGGTTCGATATCCACAAGGATTTTGTCGCCGTGGGGCCGCGCGTGCTGGGGCCGGTGTTCCTGATCGTCAATGCGGGTTCGCCGGTCAAGACCGTGGCGGATTTTGTGAAGATGGCGAAGCAGAAGCCCGACGGCGTCACGTTCGCATCGCCAGGCATCGGCTCGGGGCCGCATCTGACGGCCGAGCTGTTTGCCGCGCAGTCGGGATTCAAGGCGCTCAATGTCCATTACCGGGGCGATGCCACGGCCTATACCGAACTGCTGGCGGGTCGCGTCGATGCCACCCTGACCGCGATCACGACGGCGCTGCCATTTATCCAGGCCGGCAAGCTGCGCGTGATCGCAGTGGCCGCAGATGCGCGCACGCCGGTCTATGCCGACGCGCCAACCTTTGCCGAACAGGGCGTGCCTGGCGTGGTGGGCTACGGCTGGTTCGGTATCGTGGCGCCAGTCGGCACACCGCCGGCCATCGTGCAGCAGATCAATCGCGATGCCAGCCAGGCACTGGCCGACCCGCAGATCAACCAGAAGCTGCTGGCGCTGGGTCTGCAGCCGTCGCCGGGCAGCAGCGCGGACTTTGCCGGCTTTATCGATGGCGAGGTAAGGAAATGGGGCGCGCTGATCAAGGCGCGAGGCATCGTGCTGGAATAGGGCCGTCGGGCCGGAGCTTTCAGGCAGCGGCAAAAGCGCTTCACAAGAATGTCATAAAAACGTCACAATACCGGACCGGTCCCTGCCGCGTAGAGCGGGGCCGCATCCGGAGAGAGAAATGACGTTGTTCGCTACCCGCCGCGCCCGGCATGCCCTGGCAGCCATGGTCCTTACCCCACTGGCGCTGACCGCCGGCGCCGCGCAGGCCGCCTGGCCGGACAAGCCGATCCGCATGGTGGTGGGCTTTCCGCCTGGCGGGCCGGTCGATACCCATGCACGCATCCTGTCGGAAAAGCTGCAGCCGATCCTGGGCCAGACCGTCGTGCTCGACTACAAGGCCGGGGCCGCCGGCAATATCGGATCGGACAACGTGGCCAAGGCCGCGCCCGACGGCTATACGCTGCTGATTGCCAATACCGGCCAGATGGCGATCAACGGCTCGCTCTATCCCAAGCTGCCGTATGGCATGCCGAAGGATTTCGCGCCCGTGGCACGTACCGCGCTGATTCCGCTGGTGATGGTCGTCAACAACAACGTGCCGGCCAAAAACCTGAAGGAATTCATCACCTATGCCAAGGTGAATCCCGGCAAGCTCAACTTTGCATCGGGCGGCAATGGCGGCATTTCGCACCTGATGCCCGAGATGTTCAAGCAGGCGTCGGGCACGTTTATCGTCCACATCCCCTACAAGGGCAGTGCACCGGCGCTGACCGACGTAATGGGTGGCCAGGCCCAGATGATGGCCGACTCGATTCCGCTGTTCACCCAGCACATCAAGGCCGGCAAGGTGCGCGCGCTGGCGGTGACGTCGGGCAAGCGCTCCCCGGCGCTGCCCGATGTGCCGACCATGGAGGAATCGGGCCTCAAGGGCTTCGAGGTGGTGGGCTTCTACGGCGTGCTGGCACCGGCAGGCACGCCGAAGGAAATCGTCGACAAGCTGTCTGGCGCGCTGCGCACCGTGCTGGCGGACCCGGACACCAAGGCCAAGCTGGAAGCACAGGGCGCCGAGCCGGCCTGGCAATCGCCGGAGGCCTTTGCGGCAACGATCGTCAGCGAGCAGAAGCGCTGGGGGCAGGCCGTCAAGGTGTCGGGCGCGAAGATCGATTGATGGACCGATCGACGGATCGGCGGGACGGTTGGCGATCTGGCCGGTCAGCCGGTTGGTCGGTTGGTCGGTAATCAGCCGGTGGCCTTGCGGGCCAGTCCGGCACAGGTGCCGACCAGGCTCTGGGTGCAGCACGCGCTGCCGCTCCATTCGCCGCGGCTGACGTTGCCGTCGGGGCCGGCCACCAGCTTGCGCTGGCACTGGCCTACCCTGGCTGGCGGCTCCAGCCCGGCATCGCGGGGGCCACTGCCCGGCGGGCGGGCGACGGGCATTTCGTCCGTCCAGACATAGGCCGTGCCGCCCGGCACGGCTTGCACCGACTGGGGTGGCCCCCACTGTGCCTTGGCCTGATCGATCGGCACCCCTTTCCACGAATCGAAGATGCGCTGCATGGTGCCGGCCTCGATATTGGCGCACGCGGTGGCCAGGACGATGGCGCCGGCAGCCAGCGGCAAGGCGCGGCAGGCGGCAGGTCGGGGCGAAGCAGGCATGGCGGCTCCATCTCGCGGGTGCAATCCCGCCTGTCGGAGACTAGCCGACCTGGCCGAGGGCTGGCAACGCGTCTATGCGCGCCGCCGCACCAAACGGCGTCCGCAACCTATCTCCTTTTAGCCAAACAGCGATGGCTGGGCGTCCGCCAGCGACGCCGTGCGCCTGGGCGCGGTGCGCGGCTTTGCCGGCGATTCGGCCTGGTCAGGTGGGGTGAGCGTGGCCGCAATTGGTGCGCTGGTTGCGATTGGCGCAACCGGGGCCGTCAATACAAAGGGGCGGGCCGATTCCAGCAGCACCGCCGTTGCCTTGAGGCTGGCGAGTTGCGGCGCCAGGATCAGGTAGGTATCGATATCGAAGCGGGCCGGCAGGGCGGTCAGGCCTTGGGCTTCCGTCAGCGTCCCCGCCGTTCCCAGGTAGCACCAGTCCTCGATCACGTGCCAGGGCTGGTCGGGCTGGTCGCCCTCGCGCCAGGCAATCGCCCCATCGAAGGGCCATGGCACGACCGTCAGCGCATCGAGCGCGGCCAGCGTCCGTTGGCGATGGTCGGCCCGCGATTCATGACCCGTGCAGGCCCCCGCGCAGCGCTGCACCTGCCGCGCAAAGCAGGGGTTGCCACGGCGCGCCGTTGGCTCGAGCATCAGGGTGACCAGGCAAAGCTGATGCTCTTCGGCCAGCGCAAGCAGGCGCGCGCGTGCCGCGGCGCGGCTCGGAAATACGCCATAGAGCCTGGCGTGGCGGCTGAAGTCCACCTGTCGATCCGAGCGCAGTCGGGGAGCGGGCAGACCATCGACCATTTCCCATGCGAACAGCTCTTCGTTGTGACGCAACTGATGGTTGTGCAGCGGCCGCAGCGTCTTGACGAGGCTTGCCTCCAGCAGCAAGGCGCCGATCTCGCCGCCGGTTTCGCGCCAATCCACCCGCCTGACCGCGCGCGCGATGCGCATTTCCTTTGGATTGGTGTGATCGCCGGAAAAATGAGCGCGAATGCGCTGCCGCAGGTGGATGCTCTTGCCTATATATAGCAAGGCGTCGTCGTCGCCATGGAACAGATAGACACCGGGGCGGTCTGGCACATCGTCCAGGGCGGTCTCGCTCAGGCCGGCGGGCAGGCTGGCATGCTTGACCAGCGTCCTGACAGCCGACTCGACCAGATCGACGGAATAGAGGCCGTGGATCTTCTGCCAGAACTGCCAGAGTAGTTCGGCGTCGGCCAGCGCGCGGTGGCGGCCCTTGGGTATCAGGTTGAAGCGGGCGATCAGCGCGTCCAGCCCATGGCGCTCCACGGAGGGGAACAGCGACCGGGACAGCCGCAGCGTGCAAAGGACATCGGCGCGGAACGTCACGCCGGCGCGCCGGAACTCGTTCTTCAGGAAGCCGTAGTCGAAGCGGGCATTGTGGGCGACGAACAGTCGGCCCTGTAGCCGTTCGGCCAATAGTTCGGCAATCGACGCGAAGGTGGGTTGCCCGCGCACCATGTCGTCGGTGATTCCGGTCATCCCCTGGATAAATGGCGGGATGCTGGCCTGCGGATCGACAAGGGTGTCCCACTCGTGAATGCCCTCGGGGCCCACTTCCACGACGCCGATCTCGGTGATCCGGTCGCGCTGGGCATCCGGCCCTGTCGTCTCCAGATCCACAAAGGCAATGGGGCGGGCCAGCGCGGTGGCCAGCGCAAGGGCATCAAGCGCCCCCGCGTCCCGGCTGGACAGGCGTTCGGGGAGATAGGTGGGCGGTTCCGGCATCGTCGTCATCCGGCGATTCTAAGGGATCGGAAAATTCTTTTGCGAAACCCCTTGCGCACCTGCCGAAAGCCATCTAATATTCGCCCCCTCGCAACACGAAGCGCACTGCAAACGCAGCAGCGACAAGGGTTTGCGGGGTTGGCAGGGGGTTGGGGTTGCGAGGGTTTGCAGCGCAGACCGGCAGAAAAAAGTTCTGCAAAAACTGTTGACGAAACGTTGAATGCTCTGCATAATCTCGTTTCTCCGCTGCAACGAAATGACGAAACGTCAGCGACGCAGCGACAGCGAACGGCAAAGCCGGCGCTGAAGTTCTTTAACAACCAAACAACCGATAAGTGTGGGCGCTTGATGGCGAACGCCACGGAGACCTCGGTCTGCGTGATGCTTCAAAAGTTATCAGTGCTCGCACAGTAAAACATGTTGGTTTGCGTCGCGAGACGTGAGCCAGTCAGTTTTCTGAGAGTGAGCGACCGCTCGAAAGAGCGAGGTGCTTCGGCACCACACAGAGATTGAACTGAAGAGTTTGATCCTGGCTCAGATTGAACGCTGGCGGCATGCCTTACACATGCAAGTCGAACGGCAGCGCGGACTTCGGTCTGGCGGCGAGTGGCGAACGGGTGAGTAATACATCGGAACGTACCCTGTTGTGGGGGATAACTAGTCGAAAGATTAGCTAATACCGCATACGACCTGAGGGTGAAAGCGGGGGACCGAAAGGCCTCGCGCAGCAGGAGCGGCCGATGTCTGATTAGCTAGTTGGTGGGGTAAAGGCCCACCAAGGCGACGATCAGTAGCTGGTCTGAGAGGACGATCAGCCACACTGGGACTGAGACACGGCCCAGACTCCTACGGGAGGCAGCAGTGGGGAATTTTGGACAATGGGGGCAACCCTGATCCAGCAATGCCGCGTGTGTGAAGAAGGCCTTCGGGTTGTAAAGCACTTTTGTCCGGAAAGAAAACGCTCTGGTTAATACCTGGGGCGGATGACGGTACCGGAAGAATAAGCACCGGCTAACTACGTGCCAGCAGCCGCGGTAATACGTAGGGTGCGAGCGTTAATCGGAATTACTGGGCGTAAAGCGTGCGCAGGCGGTTTTGTAAGACAGGCGTGAAATCCCCGAGCTCAACTTGGGAATTGCGCTTGTGACTGCAAGGCTAGAGTATGTCAGAGGGGGGTAGAATTCCACGTGTAGCAGTGAAATGCGTAGAGATGTGGAGGAATACCGATGGCGAAGGCAGCCCCCTGGGACGTCACTGACGCTCATGCACGAAAGCGTGGGGAGCAAACAGGATTAGATACCCTGGTAGTCCACGCCCTAAACGATGTCAACTAGTTGTTGGGGATTCATTTCTTCAGTAACGTAGCTAACGCGTGAAGTTGACCGCCTGGGGAGTACGGTCGCAAGATTAAAACTCAAAGGAATTGACGGGGACCCGCACAAGCGGTGGATGATGTGGATTAATTCGATGCAACGCGAAAAACCTTACCTACCCTTGACATGCCACTAACGAAGCAGAGATGCATTAGGTGCTCGAAAGAGAAAGTGGACACAGGTGCTGCATGGCTGTCGTCAGCTCGTGTCGTGAGATGTTGGGTTAAGTCCCGCAACGAGCGCAACCCTTATCTTTAGTTGCTACGCAAGGGCACTCTAGAGAGACTGCCGGTGACAAACCGGAGGAAGGTGGGGATGACGTCAAGTCCTCATGGCCCTTATGGGTAGGGCTTCACACGTCATACAATGGTGCGTACAGAGGGTTGCCAACCCGCGAGGGGGAGCTAATCCCAGAAAACGCATCGTAGTCCGGATCGTAGTCTGCAACTCGACTACGTGAAGCTGGAATCGCTAGTAATCGCGGATCAGCATGCCGCGGTGAATACGTTCCCGGGTCTTGTACACACCGCCCGTCACACCATGGGAGTGGGTTTTGCCAGAAGTAGTTAGCCTAACCGCAAGGAGGGCGATTACCACGGCAGGGTTCATGACTGGGGTGAAGTCGTAACAAGGTAGCCGTATCGGAAGGTGCGGCTGGATCACCTCCTTTCCAGAGGCTTGTGTTCACAAGTCAAGCGTTCACACTTATCGGTTGTTTGCTGTTACAGCCAAGGGTCTGTAGCTCAGGTGGTTAGAGCACCGTCTTGATAAGGCGGGGGTCGTAGGTTCAAGTCCTACCAGACCCACCAAGTTATCACGCGGGGGATTAGCTCAGCTGGGAGAGCACCTGCTTTGCAAGCAGGGGGTCGTCGGTTCGATCCCGTCATCCTCCACCACTTACCTGGATCAAGGATCGGGGTAACGAGATTACTTGGTTGGTAGCCAAATGAAAGCATTCAATGCTGAGTGCTTTCATTTGGCATTGCCAAGCGACGCAAGTCGGCTGTTCTTTAACAATATGGGATGTAGTAAAGGTGTCGCGAAGCGTTGATGAGACGCTGCAGTACAAACGCGATACCGGGTTGTGATTGTATCAACCAAAATGTATTTAAGTGATCGAAAGATGACTTGGAATACGGCACAAACGCGAGAACTCAGACCTGTAGCCAGCGTGGATAACGGAAGCGTTAGACACACTCGTTATAGGGTCAAGCGAACAAGTGCATGTGGTGGATGCCTTGGCGATCACAGGCGATGAAGGACGCGGTAGCCTGCGAAAAGCTTCGGGGAGCTGGCAAACAAGCTTTGATCCGGAGATGTCCGAATGGGGAAACCCGGCCCGAATGGGTCATCCCTGACTGAATACATAGGTCAGGGAAGCGAACGCGGCGAACTGAAACATCTAAGTAGCTGCAGGAACAGAAATCAACCGAGATTCCCAGAGTAGTGGCGAACGAAATGGGAAGAGCCTTGCACTCTTTAGCAGAACTGTTAGCAAAACGGGATGGAAAGCCCGGCCATAGCAGGTGATAGCCCTGTATGCGAAAACAGATTTGTGGAACTAGGTGTGCGACAAGTAGGGCGGGACACGTGAAATCCTGTCTGAAGATGGGGGGACCATCCTCCAAGGCTAAATACTCGTGATCGACCGATAGTGAACCAGTACCGTGAGGGAAAGGCGAAAAGAACCCCGGGAGGGGAGTGAAATAGATCCTGAAACCGCATGCATACAAACAGTCGGAGCCTGGAAACGGGTGACGGCGTACCTTTTGTATAATGGGTCAGCGACTTACATTCAGTGGCAAGCTTAACCGATTAGGGAAGGCGTAGCGAAAGCGAGTCCGAACAGGGCGTTGAGTCGCTGGGTGTAGACCCGAAACCAGATGATCTATCCATGGCCAGGTTGAAGGTGCGGTAACACGTACTGGAGGACCGAACCCACTAACGTTGAAAAGTTAGGGGATGAGCTGTGGATAGGGGTGAAAGGCTAAACAAATCTGGAAATAGCTGGTTCTCTCCGAAAACTATTTAGGTAGTGCCTCGTGTCTCACCTTCGGGGGTAGAGCACTGTCATGGTTGGGGGGTCTATTGCTGATTACCCCGCCATAGCAAACTCCGAATACCGAAGAGTGCAATCACGGGAGACAGACATCGGGTGCTAACGTCCGGTGTCAAGAGGGAAACAACCCAGACCGCCAGCTAAGGTCCCCAAATATAGCTAAGTGGGAAACGAAGTGGGAAGGCTAAAACAGTCAGGAGGTTGGCTTAGAAGCAGCCACCCTTTAAAGAAAGCGTAATAGCTCACTGATCGAGTCGTCCTGCGCGGAAGATGTAACGGGGCTAAGCTATATACCGAAGCTGCGGACGCGCGTAAGCGCGTGGTAGGAGAGCGTTCTGTAAGCCTGTGAAGGTGTCTTGTAAAGGATGCTGGAGGTATCAGAAGTGCGAATGCTGACATGAGTAGCGATAAAGGGGGTGAAAGGCCCCCTCGCCGTAAGCCCAAGGTTTCCTACGCAACGTTCATCGGCGTAGGGTGAGTCGGCCCCTAAGGCGAGGCAGAGATGCGTAGCTGATGGGAAGCAGGTTAATATTCCTGCACCGTCGTATGATGCGATGGGGGGACGGATCGCGGAAGGTTGTCCGGGTGTTGGAAGTCCCGGTCCCTGCATTGGAGAAGGCGCTTAGGCAAATCCGGGCGCGGAATTCAAGGATGTGGGGCGAGCGGCTTTATGCTGCGAAGCAATCGGAAGTGGTTCCAAGAAAAGCCTCTAAGCTTCAGTCATACGAGACCGTACCGCAAACCGACACAGGTGGGCGAGATGAGTATTCTAAGGCGCTTGAGAGAACTCGGGAGAAGGAACTCGGCAAATTGGTACCGTAACTTCGGGATAAGGTACGCCCTGGTAGCTTGACTGGCCTGCGCCAGAAGGGTGAAGGGGTTGCAATAAAATGGTGGCTGCGACTGTTTAATAAAAACACAGCACTCTGCAAACACGAAAGTGGACGTATAGGGTGTGACGCCTGCCCGGTGCCGGAAGATTAAATGATGGGGTGCAAGCTCTTGATTGAAGTCCCGGTAAACGGCGGCCGTAACTATAACGGTCCTAAGGTAGCGAAATTCCTTGTCGGGTAAGTTCCGACCTGCACGAATGGCGTAACGATGGCCACACTGTCTCCTCCCGAGACTCAGCGAAGTTGAAGTGTTTGTGATGATGCAATCTCCCCGCGGCTAGACGGAAAGACCCCATGAACCTTTACTGTAGCTTTGCATTGGACTTTGAACCGATCTGTGTAGGATAGGTGGGAGGCTTTGAAGCGTGGACGCTAGTTCACGTGGAGCCGTCCTTGAAATACCACCCTGGTTTGTTTGAGGTTCTAACCTTGGCCCGTGAATCCGGGTCGGGGACAGTGCATGGTAGGCAGTTTGACTGGGGCGGTCTCCTCCCAAAGTGTAACGGAGGAGTTCGAAGGTACGCTTGGTACGGTCGGACATCGTACCTAAAGTGCAATGGCAAAAGCGTGCTTAACTGCGAGACCGACAAGTCGAGCAGGTGCGAAAGCAGGACATAGTGATCCGGTGGTTCTGAATGGAAGGGCCATCGCTCAACGGATAAAAGGTACTCTGGGGATAACAGGCTGATACCGCCCAAGAGTTCATATCGACGGCGGTGTTTGGCACCTCGATGTCGGCTCATCTCATCCTGGGGCTGTAGCCGGTCCCAAGGGTATGGCTGTTCGCCATTTAAAGAGGTACGTGAGCTGGGTTTAAAACGTCGTGAGACAGTTTGGTCCCTATCTGCCGTGGGCGTTGGAATCTTGACGGGGGCTGCTCCTAGTACGAGAGGACCGGAGTGGACGTACCGCTGGTGTACCTGTTGTCTCGCCAGAGGCATCGCAGGGTAGCTATGTACGGAAGAGATAACCGCTGAAAGCATCTAAGCGGGAAACTTGCCTGAAGATGAGGATTCCCTGGAGGCTTGACCTCCTTGAAGGGTCGTTCGAGACCAGGACGTTGATAGGCTGGGTGTGGAAGCGCAGTAATGCGTTAAGCTAACCAGTACTAATTGCCCGTAAGGCTTGATCCTATAACCAGTGTGTTTGACCTGGTTGGACGAGAGTCCGCGTGTGCCGAAGGCATACAAACACAACCTCTTTACTACACCCAGATTCGCTGCGCTGACCTCGGTCAGTGCGGCAACCAGTCATGCCTGGTGACCATAGCGAGTTGGAACCACCCCTTCCCATCCCGAACAGGACCGTGAAACGACTTTGCGCCGATGATAGTGCGGACTACCCGTGTGAAAGTAGGTCATCGCCAGGCTCTTATACCCAGAACCCCCAAGCCCAAAAGCTTGGGGGTTTTGCTTTTGCGCGAAACAAACGCGAAGGGCACGTTGACGGCAAAATGCCCGTCGGAAGTGACTTCCACCCATCATGCCAGCGGGTGCGAAGCCGCAGCAGTTCCACATCAGACCCCTTCGATGCAGCCCTTACCGGAGACTTGTAAAAGCTCAAGGGCACATCCGCCTTATTTCCCCGCAATCCCTGTTGATTGTGCCGATATCGGCGCAAAATCATCCGGCACGCCTTTCGCTCATTAGCGGCTACAGGGACAGCACGTCTGTTGTCCCACTGCTCGCCGGAGGTGAGGCCATGCCGATGATTCGACCCCGAAGTGTGATTGCAGCCGGGGCGCTTGCCCTGATTTCGATATCCGCTTTCGCACAAATGACGCCGGGACCGCGAGATCCGTACACCAGCGGTGCGCGTGCCGGCGACAAGTTCGACCCGTACACCCAGGGCGCTAACAGTTCGACAAGACAAGACCTGGCGCCGCAGCCGCAGACCTATCAGTCGCCTGCGCCTTCATATCAACAGGCGGCGCCGGCGGCTACGATGGAGCCGGATCGTGTTGGTGCATCTGCCTATCGCGGTGACATGCGCTGGAATGGTCCGATGTTGGGCAACCGGCTTGGTCCCCGCAATCGATTTCTCGATGGCGCATAACGAATCTCCGGACTACAGAGAATCCACCACCCCGCCAGCTGGCGGGGTTTTTTATTGAAGTAATCGACACCTCGGGATTTCGATCACTGTTCCAGCCACGCAAAACACTGTCTCGCAAACAGGCTGAGCGGGACGTGCGTTATTCGCTTTCCAGGCAATTCTTTAGGATTCCCCCGGAGAAATGGAGTATTTCACTTCATTACAGCCAATTTTCTGTCATCCTGATTTATCTTCGAACTGGTAGCATATGGGCCGGCGACAAGAATAGGCAGCATGCTTATTGAACTGTTTGCCAGGCAGGCGGCTCAAATGCTGCATTGCGGTATCGGCGGCTCACCTTGGAGGAGGGAGCTGCCGAAGCCGGGGAACCGGCACAGATTGTGTAAAAGACGCCACAAGAAAAGTGAGCGTCTGCAGATATCGGTGAAAACGATTATTGTTGTCGATCGGCAAGACGATGCCCGCCCAGATCGGAGCACGGCCTTACGCACGCAACAGTAGTCCCGATAATCGAAGATTCGGGCAGGACATTTGAGAGTACGGGGAGCAGGATGGTCCAGACGGACGGTCCTGTGCCGGACGCGCGCGCGGCGTGGCCGGTGTTCAGTTTTCCTCCAGGCCGGCGAAGCCGGCGAAAGCAGGGGCCCATGGCGACAATCCGTTGAGCCGTTATCCGATACGTGCCTGGTGCAGGCACGCCAATTGCGTCCACGCGCGTCGTGGCGCCCGCCTGGCTTCGGCCGGGACCAAGAAGACCAATTCCGTTTCATCCTCGAGGAAATCGCTATGCAAGCAATGCGCGCCAGGCGTGCTTTGATTCCAGGCATGCTGGCTCTTGCCGTGACGGCCCTGACCGCCTGCGGCAAGAAGAACGAAGCCCCCGCGGCCCAGACGCCTGAAGTGAAAGTTGTCACGCTGAAGGACGAAACCGTCACGCTGGACACGTCCCTGCCCGGACGCACCCTGCCGTACCGGATCGCCGAAGTACGCCCGCAGGTCAACGGCATCATCCAGAAGCGTCTGTTCGTCGAAGGTACGGACGTCAAGCAGGGTCAGCAGCTGTATCAGATTGACCCGTCCACCTACGAAGCCACGGCGAAAAGTGCCGAGGCCACGCTCGCGTCGTCGAAGCTGCTGGCCGAACGCTACGGCCGTCTGGTCGGCGACGAGGCGGTCAGCAAGCAGCAGTACGCCGAAGCCCAGGCTTCGTACCTGCAGTCGAAGGCCTCCGTGGACCAGGCACACATCAACTTGCGCTACACCCGTGTGCTGGCACCGATTTCGGGCCGAATCAGCCGTTCGCTGGTCACCGAAGGTGCGCTGGTCACCAATGGCCAGGCCAACGCACTGGCGACGATCCAGCAGCTTGACCCCATCTATGTGGATGTGACCCAGCCGTCGGCATCGATCCTGCGCCTGCGCAAGGAACTTGCCAACGGCCAGCTTCAGGGCGCCGGGTCCAACGCCGCCAAGGTGCTGCTGCAGCTCGAAGATGGCAGCACCTACGCCGAAGCCGGACGGCTGGAGTTCTCCGAAGTGGCCGTCGATCAGAGCACGGGGTCCGTGACGCTGCGCGCCGTGTTCCCGAACCCGCGTAACGAACTGCTGCCTGGCATGTTCGTGCATGCCCGCCTGGCCGAAGGCGTGAAGCAGTCGGCCATCCTGGCGCCGCAACGTGCCGTGACGCGAGACCTGAAGGGGCAGCCGACGTCACTGGTGGTCAACGCCAACAACGAAGTGGAGCTGCGCGTGCTCAAGACCGACCGCACCATCGGCACCAGCTGGCTGGTGACCGACGGCCTCAAGGCCGGCGACCGTGTCATCGTCGAAGGCCTGCAGTTCGTGCGGCCCGGTGCCAAGGTGAAGGCGACCGAAGCCAACGCGGCGCAAGCGGGCGCGACACCGGCCTCTGCCCCGGCCGCAGCTTCGGCGCCGGCCGCCAAGTCCTGATCGGGACCGACGCATAAGGATTTGCCATGTCTAATTTCTTTATCGAGCGGCCGATTTTTGCCTGGGTGATCGCGCTCGTGATCATGCTGGCCGGCGTGTTGTCGATACGCTCGCTGCCGGTCACGCAGTACCCTGCCATCGCGCCGCCCACCATCGCCATCTCCGTCACCTATCCGGGCGCCTCGGCGCAGACCGTGCAGGATACGGTGGTGCAGGTGATCGAGCAGCAGCTGAACGGCCTCGACCGGTTGCGCTACATCTCGTCGGAATCGAACTCCGACGGCAGCATGACCATCACGGCCACGTTCGAACAGGGCACCAACCCCGATATCGCGCAGGTGCAGGTCCAGAACAAGCTGGCCCTGGCGCAACCACTGCTGCCGCAGGAAGTGCAGCAGCAGGGCATCCGCGTGACCAAGTCCGTGCGTAACTTCCTGATCATCGTGGGCCTGATCTCGACCGATCCGGCTACCACGCGGGAAGACCTGTCGAACTACATCGTCTCGAACCTGCAGGATCCGATCTCTCGTACCTCGGGCGTGGGTGACTTCCAGGTGTTCGGCTCGCAATACGCGATGCGGATCTGGCTCGACCCGGCAAAGCTCAACAGCTTCCAGCTGGCGCCGCTCGATGTCAGCAACGCCATCAAGGCGCAGAACGTCCAGGTGGCCTCGGGCCAGCTGGGTGGCCTACCGGCGGTGCGCGGGCAGCAGCTCAATGCCACGGTGATCGGCAAGACCCGTCTGCAGACTGCCGAGCAGTTTGGCGACATCCTGCTGAAGGTGAACCCGGATGGCTCGCAGGTGCGCCTGCGCGATGTGGCCGAAGTTGGCCTCGGCGGCCAGGATTACTCGATCAATGCGCAGTACAACGGCAAGCCCGCATCGGGTATCGCCATTCGTCTGGCATCGGGCGCCAACGCGCTCGAAACGGTCAAGAACATCCACAACACGCTGAATCAGCTGGAGCCGTCGTTCCCGCCGGGCATCAAGGCGGTGTTCCCGTATGACACCACGCCGGTGATTGCCGATTCCATCCAGGAAGTGGTCAAGACGCTGCTCGAAGCTATCGTGCTGGTGTTCCTGGTGATGTACCTGTTCCTGCAGAACTTCCGTGCCACGCTGATCCCGACGATCGCGGTGCCGGTGGTGCTGCTGGGCACGTTCGGCGTGCTGGCTGCGTTCGGCTACTCCATCAACACCCTGACAATGTTCGGGATGGTGCTGGCTATCGGCCTGCTGGTGGACGATGCCATCGTGGTGGTGGAAAACGTCGAGCGGGTGATGTCCGAGGAGGGCCTGGGGCCGAAGGAGGCCGCCCGCAAATCGATGGGCCAGATCCAGGGCGCCCTGGTGGGTATCGCGCTGGTGCTGTCAGCCGTGTTCCTGCCGATGGCGTTCTTTGGCGGTTCCACCGGCGTGATCTATCGCCAGTTCTCGATCACGATTGTCTCCGCAATGGTGCTGTCGGTGCTGGTTGCGCTGATCCTGACGCCGGCACTGTGCGCGACGATGCTCAAGCCGATCGAAAAGGGCGACCACGGCGAGCACAAGGGCGGCTTCTTCGGCTGGTTCAACCGCGGCTTCATCCGGTCCACGCAGAAGTACGAGCGTGGCGTGGTGGGTATCCTCAAGCGCCGCGCGCCGTTCCTGCTTATCTACGTGCTGATCCTGCTGGCGATGGGTTTCCTGTTCACCCGGATCCCGACGTCGTTCCTGCCGGAAGAAGACCAGGGCGTGCTGTATGCCCAGGTGCAGACGCCGCCGGGGTCGTCGGCCGAGCGCACGCAGACCGTGCTGGACCAGATGCGCAACTACCTGCTCAATGACGAAGGCAAGATCGTGGAATCGCTGTTCACGGTCAATGGCTTCAACTTTGCGGGTCGTGGCCAGAGCTCGGGTCTTGCGTTCATCCTGCTCAAGCCGTTCAAGGACCGCGAAGGCGATGCCACGAGCGTGTTCGACCTGACCAAGCGCGCGCAAGCCAAGTTCAGCACGTTCCGCGACTCGCTGGCTTTTGCCTTTGCGCCGCCCGCGGTGCAGGAGCTTGGCAATGCCACCGGCTTCGACTTCTACATGCAGGATCAGGCCGGCCTGGGCCACGAGGCGCTGATGGATGCACGCAACAAGTTCCTGGCGCTGGCCGCCAAGAACCCGGCGCTGCAACGCGTGCGTCCGAACGGCCTGAACGACGAGCCGCAGTACGTGCTCGAGATCGATGACGAACGCGCCCGTGCGCTGGGCATCTCGCTGACCGACATCAACAGCACGGTGTCGATCGCGTGGGGCTCCAGCTACGTGAACGACTTTATCGACCGCGGCCGCGTCAAGCGCGTGTACCTGCAGGGCCGTCCCAACGCGCGGATGAACCCCGAGGATCTGAACAAGTGGTTCGTGCGCAACGACAAGGGCGACATGGTGCCGTTCTCGGCGTTCGCCACCGGAAAGTGGGGCTATGGCTCGCCGAAGCTGCAGCGCTACAACGGTGTGCCGGCCGTGGAAATCCTGGGCGAGCCGGCTGCCGGCAAGAGCTCGGGCGAGGCCATGGCGGCCGTCGAGGAAATCATGAAGCAGATGCCGCAGGGCATTGCGTACTCGTGGACTGGCCTGTCGTACGAAGAGCGCCTGTCCGGTGCGCAGGCGCCGGCGCTCTACGCGCTGTCGCTGCTGGTGGTGTTCCTGTGTCTGGCCGCGCTGTATGAAAGCTGGGCGATCCCGTTCTCGGTGATGCTGGTGGTGCCGCTGGGCGTGATCGGCGCGCTGCTGGCGACACTGGCGCGCGGGCTGTCGAACGACGTGTTCTTCCAGGTGGGCCTGCTCACCACGGTGGGCCTGTCGGCGAAGAACGCGATCCTGATCGTCGAATTCGCCAAGGACCTGCACGACCACGGCAAGGGCGTGGTCGAGGCGGCGGTCGAGGCCTGCCGCATGCGTCTGCGCCCGATCATCATGACGTCGCTGGCGTTCATGCTTGGCGTGTTCCCGCTGGCGGTGTCGCAAGGCGCCGGCGCGGGCAGCCAGCACGCCATCGGTACCGGCGTGATCGGCGGCATGATTACCGCCACCGTGCTCGCCATCTTCTGGGTGCCGTTGTTCTTCGTCGTAGTCACGTCGATCAAGGAGCGGCGCCGCAAGTCCGGACCATCCTCCCAGGAAACGGGAGCCCAAGCATGAGAAAGACTCTAATTTGCCTGGCCGCGGCGGCGGCCCTTGCCGGCTGCAGCCTGATCCCGTCGTATGAACGGCCGGCTGCGCCGGTTGACGCGGCCTATCCGCAGGGAGACGCCTACGCAACCTCGGCCGGCGATGCACAGCTGGCCGCCGCAGCGGAACTGGGCTGGCGCGACTACTTTGCCGATCCGCGCCTGCACCGGCTGATCCAGGTCGCGCTGGACAACAATCGTGACCTGCGCGTGGCCGCGCTCAACGTCGACGCGTACCGTGCGCAGTACCGCATCCAGCGCGCCGACCTGTTCCCCGAAGTGGGGGTCGCCGGCCAGGGCACGCGCCAGCGTGTGCCGGCCGATCTTTCCACGACCGGCCAGCGTGTGATCAGCAGCCAGTACGGCGTGTCGCTGGGCACCACGGCATGGGAGATCGACCTGTTCGGGCGCCTGCGCAGTCTCAGCGAGGCGGCGCTGGAGCAGTACTTCTCCAGCGAGGAAGCGCGCCGCAGCACGCAGATCGCGCTGGTAGCCAGCGTAGCCAACGCCTATCTGACGCAGCTTGCGGATGAAGCGAACCTGCAGGTCACACGCGACACGCTGGGCGCGTACGAGCGCACGTACAACCTGACGCGGCGCAGCTTCGAGGAAGGCATTGCATCGCGCCTGGACCTGCGCCAGTCGCAGACACAGGTCGAGAACGCACGGGCGCAGCTGTCGCGCTATACGCGTCTGGTGGCACAGGATGTCAATGCGCTGACGCTGCTGCTTGGCGCCGGCATCCCGGCCGACCTGCCTGCAGGCCTGACGCTGGACCAGAAGCTCGTTGCGGAAGTGCCTGCCGGCATGCCGTCGGACCTGCTGCAGTTCCGTCCCGACATCCTGTCGGCCGAGCACCGGCTGAAATCGGCCAATGCCGATATCGGGGCGGCGCGCGCGGCGTTCTTCCCGCGTATCGCGCTGACTGCCTCGGGTGGCACGGCCAGCAACCAGCTCTCCGGCCTGTTCTCTGCGGGCTCGGGTACCTGGCTGTTTTCGCCGCAGATCACGTTGCCGATCTTCACGGCCGGCAGCCTGCGCGCGAGCCTGGATTACGCCAAGATCCAGAAGGACATCAACGTCGCCACGTACGAACGCACCGTGCAGTCCGCGTTCCGCGAGGTGTCCGATGGCCTGGCCGCGCGCGGTACGTACACCGACCAGGTCGCGGCGCAGACACGGCTGGTGGAAGCCAGCTCCGACTACTACCGTCTTGCGGAAGGACGCTATCGCACCGGTGTCGACAGCTACCTGACCGTGCTCGATGCGCAGCGCCAGCTGTTCACGGCGCGCCAGGCGCTGATCGAGGCCCGCCTGAACCAGCTGACCAGCGAGGTCAACCTGTACAAGGCGCTCGGTGGCGGCCTGAACGAGGCGACCGGTGCGGCGGCGCCCGATGCCGGCACCACCACGGGCAGCACGTCGAACGGCAGCAAGTCGGCGTCCTGACCCCGTCCCGCGGCATGGTCCGCAGGCATGAAGGAGGCGGCTTCCGGGCTGCCTCTTTTTTTTGCGCGAGCCGCACGCTGTGCAGGCAAAAGCGTTGCTGGACTTTCGTAGCGGCAACTGCAACGACATCGTCGAGCTGCTGTTCGTGCTGATGACGCTGGGCGATGACCGGGCGGTGCGCGTCACCTGTGTGGCGGGGGAATGGGTGTATGACCGCGATTCGGGCGGCAAGGCTGGCGGCAATCCATTCGGCTATCCGGCTCCCGCCGCCGAACCGGCACCAGGCGTGCGCCAGTAACTACAGCGTCGACTTGCCGAACAGACTCTCGAGCAGTTCCACCACCAGTTCGGCGGTCTGGTTATGCACGTCGCGCGCAGGGTTCAGTTCGAGCACGTCAAGCGAACCGAGCGCCCCGGTGTCCTCGATCATTTCCAGGGCCAGGTGCGCCTCGCGGTAGGTGGGGCCGCCACGCACCGGGGTGCCCACGCCGGGAGCGATCTGGCTGTCGAGGAAGTCGACGTCGAAGCTGACGTGCAGGTGCGTATTGCCATCGATGCCGGACAACGCCTGCTCCATCGTCTGGCGCATGCCGTTTTCGTCGATATAGCGCATGTCGTAGACCGTCAGCCCCAGTTGACGCAGACGCAGCTTTTCTTCGGCATCGACGCTGCGGATGCCAATCTGGCGGATCTGCTGCGCCAGCAGCGCCGGCGTGACGCCGCTGAGCGCCGTCAGGGGTGCCGGGCCGTCGCCGCACAGGCAGGCCACGGGCATGCCGTGGATATTGCCGGTGGGGCTGGTGCTGCCGGTGTTGGCATCGGCGTGGGCGTCCAGCCACAGCACCATCAGGCGCTTGCCCTGTTCGCGGCAATGGCGCGCGGCCGCGCTGACCGAGCCGATCGCAAGGCAATGATCGCCACCCATCAGCAATGGCATGTGACCCGCGGCCAGCGTTGCATAGGCCGTCTCGAAGACCTGCTCGTTCCAGGCCAGTACCTCCTGCAGGTGCCGCATGCCGTCGACCGGTGCCTGCCACGGGTTGCCGGGTCCGCTCAGGTTGCCCAGGTCGCGCACCTGCAGCCCGTTGCGCGCCAGCGCGCTGGCAATATCGGCCACGCGCAGCGCGTCCGGTCCCATCGATGCACCGCGAATGCTGGCGCCGACGTCAGTGGGCGCGCCGATCAATGTGACTGGCTTCATGCAATCTCCCGGGGGCTGGATGATGCGAATGATGCGTCGTGGTGCTTCCGGTTCAGGCCTGCGCGCGCCGCCGCCGTTCCCGCTTGCGCAGGAAACGGGTCAGATTGGGGGAGGTCATCGGCGTGTTTCCTTTGGCGCACCTGTGGCCGCCATCTGCAAACCTGCTGCCGCCAATCATCGCATCGATCCGAAAAGCCCATCGCAGGAACGCCAAAAATCTTCTGCGGAACCAATTGGGGCGCCCTATAATCCGAAGATCATTGATCGCACAATTATTGATCGGGCAACAGAAATGACATCGGATTCGGGTCACGTGCAGGGTGAGGCGCAGTTGGGCAGCAAAGGGCAGGTGTTGCCATTCCGTGAGTCGCTGCTGGCAATGCTAGGTATCGCCTTTGTCGTGATGCTCGTGGCGCTGGACCAGACTGTGGTATCCACGGCGCTGCCAACCGTCGTGGCGGAATTGCAGGGGTTCGAGTACTACGCCTGGGTTGCCACGGCGTATCTGCTGACATCGGTAGTAACCGTGCCAATCTTCGGCCGGCTCGGTGATTACTATGGGCGCAAGCCGTTCGTGCTGGCATCGATCGTTGTATTTCTGGTTGCTTCGGTGCTGTGCGGCATGGCGTCGAGCATGCCCTACCTGGTGGCGGCGCGTGCGCTGCAGGGGATTGGCGGCGGCATGCTGGTGGGCACGGCGTTCGCCTGCGTTCCCGACCTGTTTCCCGACTCGCATGTTCGCTTGCGCTGGCAGGTCATTCTGAGCACGGCCTTCGGGCTGGCCAACGCGCTGGGGCCGTCGCTGGGCGGCCTGCTGACCGAGTGGTATGGCTGGCGCGCGGTGTTCTATATCAACGTGCCGGTGGGGCTGCTGGGTCTGGTGATTGCCTGGCGCTATCTGCCGCACCTGCGACAGCAGCGTCAAGGGGGGCCGGTTCGCATCGACTGGCTGGGCGCACTGCTGATCGCGGCCGGTCTGGGCAGCCTGCAGCTGTCGGTGGAATGGCTGCCGGAGCGCGGCTTCGATATCGTGACCATCGGCCTGATGGTGCTGTCATGTGCATCGTTCGTCGCGTTGTGGCAATGGTCGCGCCACTGCGAGGCCCCGATCCTGCCGCTGGACATGTTCCGCAATCCGGCGCTGGCGCCGTTGTTCGTGCTTGGCGTGCTGGGCGGCTTTGCGATGTTTGCGCTGTTGCTGTACGCGCCGCTGCTGTTCCAGGGCGGGTTTGGCTACTCGCCCAAGGAAGCGGGCCTGCTGGTCACGCCGCTGGTGGTCTGCATCACGATCGGCAGCATCGTCAATGGCCGTATCATTACGCGCATTCCGCAACCCAACAGCATGCTGTACGCCGGGTTTGCCATGCTGGCGTTGGCGCTGCTGGGGTTGTCGCAGGCTACGCGGAGCATGCATCACAATATGCTGCTCGCCATCATGCTGTGCGCTGGCCTGGGGCTGGGCTTCGTGCTGCCGAACCTGACCGTTTTCGCCCAGCAGACGGCGGGGCGCTCCCATCTGGGCATCGCCACCGCGATGTTGCAGTCTCTGCGCATGGTGGGCGGGATGGTCGGCACGGCGCTGGTGGGCACGCTGGTGACGCGCAGCTATACCGCAGGGGTGACGGCGTCGCTGGCATCTGCCAATGTATCGGACTGGGCGTCCAGGCTGATCGACCCGCAGATCCTGATCGACAAGGCTGCCCAGGCGGAATTGCTGACCCATCTGCAAAAGGCAGGGCACAATGGAGCCCTGCTGCTGGAGCAGGCGCGGGTGTCGCTGGTAAGCGCCATCCATCTGGGCCTGCTGCTGGCGGCCGTTGCGGCGCTGATCGGCATATGGCGGGTGCGCCGCGTACCGCCGATCAGGCTGGCGCGGGTGCACGAACCCGCGATGGCCGCGGACTGATATCTGCCAACTGGAGACTGGATTTTGGAACTGGAGCGACAAAGCCTGGCCGTGCTGCAACAGTTCGGACGCACGTACCGCGCATACGCCGCCGCGTTCGAACAGCGCATCGGGCATCCGTTGCCGCGCTGGCGCATTCTGTTTGCCCTGTACGGGCACGAAGGCCCGATCGCGCAAAAGCCGTTGGCCGACCGCGTGGGCATGGACCCCGGCGCCCTGACGCGCCAACTCAAGGCCCTGCAGGAACTGGGCTGGATCGAGCGCTCCACCAGCGAGCGCGACAACCGCATGACCAACGTGACGCTGACCGACCTGGGTCGCGGCATCGTCGATCAGGCCATGCCGCGCCGTTCGGCTTTCCTGCAGGATGTTCTTGCGGACGTGTCAGAAACGACGATGCACAACCTGTCGAAGGGGCTGGCCCAACTGGAAGCCGGTATCGCCGACGCCGTGGCTCGCACCGAGCGCGACGCCGCCTGACCGGCGGGCGCCGTCCAGCGCCGCGGCTATCCAATACCCGTCATCACCGCCCCCAGCACCGCCGCAATCGCGGCGGGATTCGACGGGAAATAGAAATGGACATACGATGCGATGAGGCTGCCGGCCTGGTACACCGCTTCGCCCGTGCCACCATCGCGCGGCGATACGGCCCTGACCGCCGGCGTCAACGTCGTTGCCGCGCTCGAATAGTGGAACGTATGGCCGCGCAGCACTTCGCCGGTCCCCGGTAGCGTCACCGCCTGGTGACCAATCGCGGCAAGCCTGCGTTGCATCGTCACCGTTCCCGGCAGCAGGCCGGCCATGGCATGGCTGGTGCCATCCTTGTCGACCAGGTGCTCGAACAGCGCCATCATCCCTCCGCATTCCGCCAGCATCGGCACGCCGCGCGCATGCGCGTCGCGCAGGGCTGCGTGCATCGCCGTATTGGCCGCCAGCGCTGCACCATGCAGTTCTGGATATCCGCCCGGCAGCCACACGGCGTCGCATGGCGGCAAGGCGTGGTCGCGCAACGGCGAAAACCACGCGACATGCGCGCCGAGCGCGGTCAGCGTATCGAGATTGGCGGGATAGATGAAGCGGAAGGCTTCGTCGCGCGCAATGGCAATGCGCCGGCCCTCCAGCAGCCTTGGCGGCGCTGGGTTGGCCGCCGGAGCAAACGTGACGGGCTCCGGCAGGTGCGATAGTGGCAGCGCAGCCAGTGCGTCGGCCAGGGTGTCGAGCCGGGTCATGAGATCGGGCAATTCGTCGGCACTGAACAGGCCAAGATGCCGTTCTGGCAGGGTGGCCGAAGCGTCACGGGCCAGCGCACCGGCCCACGCGATGCCCGGCGGCACGCTTTCGCGCAGCATCTCGGCGTGACGGGCCGTACCAACGCCATTGGCCAGTACGTGCATCGCCCGGAACGGCTCGCCATAGTGCGCCAGGCCATAGGCCAGCGCGCCAAACGTCTGGGCCATGGCGCCCGCCTGGATCACCGCCAGCACCGGCAGGCCGAACAGGCGCGCCACATCGGCGCTGCTTGGCGTGCCGTCGTGCAGTCCCATCACGCCTTCCACCAGGATCAGGTCTGCCTGGGCCGCTGCGTCGGCCAGACGCGTCCGGGCGTCGACTTCACCGGTCATCCAGAGATCGATCGACTGCACCGGCGCGCCGCTTGCTGCCGCCAGCAGCGTCGGATCCAGAAAATCGGGCCCGGTCTTGAAGACGCGCACGCGTCGGCCCTGGCGTGCGTGCAGCCGCGCCAGCGCCGCGGTGACGGTGGTCTTGCCCTGACCCGATGCCGGTGCGGCAATCATCAGGGCCGGAACCGTTCGTGCCGGGGGAGCAGGAGAAGATGGAGATGGTGGCAACATGGGCGTAGAGGGCGCGGCGGGCATGCCCACGCGCGGCAGGGGATTCGGCAGGGCCAGGGTGTGTGGCCGAAGGCGTGGCTGATTATAGCGAGCAGCATGCATGGTCAATACCCCTGTGGCAGCACCATGCCTTGCAGGGCCGCGCATTCGAACAGCTCGCGGTCGTTGCTGACCCCGAGCTTGTGCATCGCGCAGTTCTTCTGCCTGCTGATGGTCTTGACGCTGCGGCACAGCGTGGCGGCAATCTCGGTCACCGTGCGCCCGGTCAGGTACAGGCGCAGGACTTCCGTTTCCCGTGCCGACAGCCGCTGCATGCCTTCGCGGCCAATGGGCATCATGGGACGCACTTCGGTGGGCGCCAGCGCCCGCAAGGCAGACTTGCCGATATAGGTAAAGCCGCGCTGCGCGCGCGCGATGGCCGTCACGATCTCGGACAGCTGGCTGTCCTTGAGCATCAGGCCTTGCACGCGGACATCGAGAATCGTGCGCAGCACCAGCGGATTGGTGATCATCGTCAGCACCACCACGGCCATGGCCGGATACCGGCGGCGCAGCGCCGTGATCAGGCGTACCCCATCCAGCTCGGCTGGGCCGGGCATGTGATAGTCGGTGACCACGACATCGGGTCGCAGGATATCGGCCTGCTGCAGCAACTCGGTGGCACTGATCACTTCCCCGCAGACTTCCCAGCCGGTCTGCGTCTGCAACCGGGCCCGGATCGCCGCCGTTATGACGGGGTGGTCGTCGGCCAGCAAAATCCTCAACGTCATCCATCGACTCCTGTCCTGTACACATGTCTCTTCAGCGTTCGGCTTCGCGCTGGCGTCAAAAATTGCGCCGCACGCGGGCGTGGCGTGCGGCGCAAACACGCATCTTCTGCGCGCATCCGGCGTTGCGGATTGAATGGGAGACAATCCGCAATACTGCGATGCCCGGCGAGGTTAATGCGCGCGGGCGTGGATGGGAGTAAGAGGATTCGCAAAATGCACGAAAGAGTCGTGCGATTGCGCAGGGGAAATGAACAAGGCCCCGCGATGTCGCCATCGGGGGCCTTGTCAGCCGATAAGTTTTCTGTGATGCGTGGTGTCTGCCGGACGCGAGGCTCAGGCTATCGCGGCCAGTGCGGGCGCGTGGTGCTGTGCGTGGCGGCGACCGTCGATGGCCTTGAGCGGATCGCGCAGGATCGACGCGCCCACGTCCATGATGTCGCGCAGGGCCGTGCGGTCCTGCACCCGCTGGGGGGTCCAGAAATGCAGCGCCGCCCAGGCGGGGAAGGCTGCCGGGGGGGGCAGGAGCCGGGTCTTGCGGTCGCGCGTGACCAGCGGCACGTTGAAATCCAGTACCGGGCAGATGCCGCCGGCCGAATGCAGCAGCGTGATCTGCGAATGCCACGACGGCACCACCGTCTCGCGATGCCCCGGCGTGTTGGCGCGTCGCGCCAGGAACGCATGCAGCGGGCTGCCGCTTTCGCAATCCTCCTGCAGCAGGATCCAGTCGGTTTCGGCTTCGTCGTTCGTGCCGCCGCGCGTGGCGCTCACCAGGCGCCGGGGCGTGGCGAGGATACTATGCGGCGTCACGCTGTCGGGCACCTGGCCACCATCCACCACGAACGCGCAATCGAGAGCGCCGGCATCGAGACTGTCGCCCAGCGAGGCATCGGCGATGACCGGACGCGTGACGAAGCTGTCTTGCGGAAAGCGTTCGCAAAGGGTGGTGAGGATTTCCGTGATGACCGGATCGCCGATCGACGATGAAAACCCGATCGAAATGCGCCGGCCATTGCCGGCCGCGAGGGCCGTCTGGTCCTGCGGCTGCACCAGCTGGCTCCAGCGCGCAAGGATCTGCCGGGCCGTCTGTTCGAGCCGCATCGCATGCGGCGTTGGCTCAAGTGTGCCGTTGCGCTTGACGAACAGGGCGTCGCCCGTGATCTCTCGCAGGCGGGCCAGGCTGTAGGCCACGGTTGGAATGCGCCCCTGGGTGCAAGCTGCCACCGCGCCAAGGTCGCGGTACTCCATGAGCAGGACGAACACATGCAATAGCTTGGTACTGACGTGCCGCATACTGACTTCTCCCGATCCGAGACTTCTGTTTTTTTTGTTTTGGCGAAGCGTTGCAACTTCGTGACTGCGAGACCTGTCGTTGCCGGTCCTGCCACCACGCAACGCCTGCGACCAATACAGCATGAAACTACAAGAGGCGGGGAACGAAAAACATGTACGCCCGGGTAATGCAACCCGCGACTTTGCACGCGGGCACATCCACGAATGCCGCGCTTCTTCGACGGTGCGTCGAAGGCATGTGCGGTACGGCAGTGGCTCCTCTTCCTCAGGCCCGGACCCGGCAGTCGCCATCATCACCATGACAGTGAGGGGCTGCCGGACGCCTGTCTGCGAACGCCGGAGAGGCGTGCCTTGCAGGCGTTTGAAATTTAGTTGATGCGAAGAAATCTTAATACAACATTTTGGAAACTACTAGAACGGCGTTTGATGTCATGTTTGTCAGCGCTCGTGCAAAGGCGCTTTGTTCGCACATACATACAAGGCGAAAACCCGCACGGTGCGGCCAATACCGGGCGATAGCCAACACGCGGCATTCACGAAACGCTATCGCGCGGGGCACCAGAATAATGTTTCAACCGGATGTTCGGACGTGAATTCGGCATCGGAATATTCCAAGTTGGAAAAACGAAATTTGATGGCATCGGCAATGCGTGCCCCATATGGGGGTCGAGTCCGCATGGCACTGCCGCCGCCAGCGTCGCTGACCCTGCCGACGCATTGATTCAATTTGCTTAACTCGTGCGGCGAAGACACTGAATTCCTTTTGCGCAGGGGCTGGGCTACCTTACCGGCATGAACGGCAGGCCGTTGCGCCCGCCGCGCGGGGGGAGGCCACGAGCGGAGGCATCGGTGAACAGACGCTATTCGGAGGAGCAGATCCGCATGTACCTCGCCGAGGCCGCGAATGGCGTGCCCGTGCGGGAACTGTGCGCGCGCTACGGCTTCAGCGATGCCTCGTTCTATGGATGGCGGGCGAGATACGGGCCGCCAAGGCATGCCGATGCCGCTGACGTGCGGCGCATGCGCCAGCTTGAGGAAGAAAATGTGCGTCTGAAGAGTATGCTTGCGGATGCGCTGCTGCAACTGGAGCTGCTGCGCAACCGTACCGGCAGGCGGGGCAGCAAGGCGGATGCATGACACCGCGGCCGCCGCCCGCAAGCCGGAAGCTGTCGCAAGGCAACGATCGCGTTGCCATTGAATTCTGGAGTTTTTCTGGTGAGAAAGGTTTTTGCAGCCATTGCTGCAGCAGCAGTATGCGTGGTCCCGATCGTCGCCTACGGGCAGGCGACGCCGTCGACGGACCCATCCACGCCGATGATCGCCCCGCCGCCGCCGCGCATGCTCGATCCCGCCACGTCCACCGTGGATGATCCGGGCGCCTCGTCCGGCACATCGCAGCGGGAGCATTGCCGCCAGTTGCTCGACAAGATCAATGCATTGCCCGCGGGGCCGCAGTGGTCGCAGGGGCAGTCGAGTGTCACCACGGCGGACGGGCGCAGCTATTCCACGCTCGAACGGGCGCCCGAACGCAAGCGCCTGGAAGAAGCCTACCGGCAGGAATGCGCGCAGGCCCGCAAGTAAGTCATTGAGATCGGGCAACGGCCCGGGCCGGCGTTGGCAGGCAGGTGTAGCGGTCCTTTTTCGTTTTTGAGGGAGTGATCATGTTGCGCGTGCGACAAATCCTTGCCTGGCTGCTCGGGCTGACCCTGCTGGCCACGGCTGGCAGCGTGTTGGCCCAGGCCAAGCTCGACAAGCCACATCTCGACCAGTTGCTGGCGCCCGTGGCGCTATATCCCGATGCACTGCTGTCGCAGGTGCTGATGGCGTCGACGTATCCCGCCGACGTGGCCGCCGCCGCGCAGTGGTCGAAGTCGAATCAGAGCCTGTCTGGCGATGCCGCCACCAAGGCGGTGGCCAGCGAGCCGTGGGATCCTAGCGTGCAGTCGCTGGTGGCGTTCCCGTCGGTCATGGACATGTTGGGGCGCCAGCCGCAGTGGGTGCAGTCCGTTGGCGATGCGTTCCTTGCGCAGCCCGACGACGTCATGGATTCGGTGCAGCGGCTGCGCGTGCAGGCGCAGAAGGCCGGCACGCTGAAGACCAACGAGCAGCAGAAGGTGGTGACGCAGCAAAGTGGCGGTACGACGATCGTGCAGATCGAACCGGCCAACCCGCAGGTGGTGTATGTGCCTGCCTACAATCCCACCGTGGTCTACGGCGCCTGGCCGTATCCCGCCTATCCACCCGCCTACTATCCCCCGCCGCCGGGGTCGGTGTTCGCGACCTCGCTGGTTGCCGGCATCGGTTTCGGTCTGGGCGTGGCGGCCGTGAATTCTATGTGGGGCGGCTTCAACTGGGGCGCGCATGACGTCAACATCAACGTCAACCGCTACAACAATATCAACGTGAACCAGCGGCTCGACGCGAACCGCGCAAACGTGAACTGGCAGCACAATCCCGCCAACCGCGGCAACGTGCCTTACAACAATCCCAATGTCGCCAACCGGTTCGATTCGCAGCGGCAGCAGGCGCTGGCAAATCGTTCCCAGCCGGGGCAAGCCGGTGGGCAGCGGCTGGGACAAGGCGGTGGAGGCGTACAGAATCCGCAACGGCCGGGGCAGGCCGGTGGCGGGCAAAGCCAGCGCGATGCCGCACGCGACCGGGCCGCGCAGTCGTTCGAAGGCCGCACCGGCCAGTCGATCGCAGGACATGGCTCGCCGGGTGTCAACCGCCAGGGTGGCGGGCAGAACCCGCGCCCGGCCGGGGCCGACCGCCAGCACGCCGACCAGGCGGACGCGCGCAACCGGGCGCGCGACAGCAATCACGCCAACGCCTTCCACGATGCCGGCAATGGCGACCGCATGCGCCAGCAGACCCAACGCGGCGGCAGCGGGCTGCAGCACGCGGGAGGTCAGGCAACGCAACGGTCGATGCCGGAGCGCGGGGGTGGCTTCCAGGGCGGTGGAAACGCGGGTGGCGGACATTTCGGAGGCGGAGGCGGTGGCGGTGGTGCTGGCGGCGGTCATTTCGGTCACGGTCGGAGGTAACGATGAAGCTCAACCAGGGAACTGGCGGAAACGCAGGCGGTTGGAAGTCGTTGCGCGCGCTGACCATGGCCGTGTTGGCGGCCGCGTCGATCGCCGCGCCGGCCATGGCGATGGCGCAGCAGGTATTCCCCTCGCCCGAAGCAGCAATGGATGCGTTGGGCGATGGCGTGGCGCGCAGCGACACCGACGCGCTCAAGCGCGTGCTGGGCGCGCAGTATCTGCGCATCGTGCCGCCGCGTCTGGACCAGCAGGACATCTACGACTTCCTTGGTGCGTGGGCCAACCACCATGCCATCCGCAAGGACGGCGAGAACACGGCCAGCGTGGAAGTCGGGAGCAGTGGCTGGACCTTTCCGGTGCCGATCGTGAAGCGCAAGGCGGGATGGCAGTTCGACCTGGCCGCAGGCGAGCGTGAAGTCCGGGTTCGCCGGATCGGCCGTAACGAGATCGTGGCGATGGACACGTTGCTGCAACTGGCCGATGCGCAGCAGCGCTATGCCGAGCAGGTTGGCAAGGGTGCCTATGCCAGTCAGCTGGTCAGCGCGCCGGGCAAGACCAATGGTCTGTACTGGCCGTCGGCGTCGAAGGAAAACGATAGTCCGCTGGGTCCGGACGCCCTGGCCATGGGCCCGGAGACGCCGCCCGATGAAGCCTTCTTCGGGTATCGGTACCGCGTGATCGCACCGCCGAAGGGCAGCGATGCCAAGTTTGCGTTTATTGCATGGCCTGCGCGCTATGCCGAATCGGGCGTGCATACGTTCATGCTCGACAGCGAACGCCGCTTCTATGAGCGCGACCTGGGCAAGGGCACGGCGTCGCGGGCCGGGGCCATCCGGACGTTCACGCCCGAGGGATGGGACCAGGTGGCAAAGCAGTAGTCAGAAGCCGAGACCGCGCCGAGCCCCATCTGCGCGGTCGGGCGCCACTGAGCGGGGTGCTCAGTCGCCCGGGCCGCGCAGCGCGATGCGCTCCGGGTCCGCGTGGACGTCGGCCAGCCCATCGGGATCGACGATCCGCAGCATGCGGTGCCGCACCGTGATCAATCCCACCGAACGGAAACGCGACAGCAGTCGCGACACCGTTTCCAGTGTCAGACCAAGGTAGCTGGCGATGTCGTTGCGTGTCATCGCCAGCGTCAACACGCCGTCGGAGATGCCGCGGCGCGCCTGTTCGGCCGCCAGGTCCAGCAGCAGCATCGCCAGCCGCTGTGACGCTTTCATCGAGCCGATGGCAACCAGCAGTTCGGCCTGCCGGCTAGCCTGCTGACGCAGGTTGCCCAGGATGGCGGTGCGCAAGCCCGGATCGGCCAGGCTGCCGTGGACGGCTTCGATGGGGATCGAACAGCATTCGGTGTCTTGCAGCGCGACGGCGCTCGCACTATGGGTAGTGGGTTCGTTCGCTTCCAGGCCGCATACGTCGCCGCATTGGAAGAAGCCGCTTACCTGGCGCCATCCCAGGCGCGATTCGTAGACCTGCTTGAGCCCGCCGGTTCGTACCGGATAGACCGCCAGCGTGGGGCGGCCCTGCGCATAGAGCACATCACCGGCGCGCAAGCGCACCCGGCCAGGGGTCAACGGCACTGTGGCGCGCAATGCGCTATCTCCGCCGGCATGGCGACACGCCTGGCGGAATGGGCATAACGTGCAGGAGGGGGCGCTTGCGCCGTGACGGTCGAAGGACATCGCCGCGCGGATCGATCCACTGGATTTTTATCTTGCTCAGTATAAATGTCCCTAAATGACATGTATTTGCCGCCGTTCTGCATTCTTTCGTCGGTATGACGTTAGTTTTTTCGAATCAGATCCCGCGTTCGGGGGTGAGGACGGTCCTGCAAGGAGATCTTTGTTTCCAAATTGCATGTTGCATCTTGCAGACAATGACGGTAATTCGTCACGCCGGCTGTGTTATGCTGCATCGCACAAATACAGGAGGGGACTCGTTCCTAGTTGAGCAGGAGTCTTCATATGGCCAAAAGCCTGTCTCCGGCCTGGGATGCGCAGTGGCGACAAATCGGTCACTCGCAATACCGGGCCGCGAAGCAAATTCGTTCCTGGCTGGGGCGCCTTGATCCGGCGCAGCCGGCCGCACGGCGACTGGGATACCCCGCTGCGGGGGAACCTGCGCCGGTCGAACTGCCCGGTACGTGGCAATCCCACAAGCTGGGCCTGGAACCGCTGCCCGGCGAGCTGGTGCCGCAGCTGTCCTATCGTCTCTATATTCCGTCTGGCGCCAAGGGCGCGTTGCCGCTGGTGGTGATGCTGCACGGCTGCCAGCAAACACCCGAAGACCTGGCCGCCGGCACGCGTATGAACGCGCTGGCCGAGCGCGAGGGATTCATGGTGGCCTATCCGCAGCAGCCATTGCGCCGTTCGGTTCACCGCTGCTGGCAGTGGTTCGATCTCGGTGATGGCGTGGGCGGGCGCGAGGCGCAGGCCGTGGCCATGCTGATCGACGAACTGGCGAGCCGGCCCGACGTACGCACGGGCGAGGTTTATCTGGCGGGCTTGTCCGCCGGGGCGGCCATGGCTGCCGTGGTGGCGTTGCGCTACCCCGAGAAGGTGGCGGCTGTGGGTTTGCACTCGGGCGTGGTGATCGGTGCGGCCGGCAATCCGGGCGCCGGGCTGAAGGCGATGCGCCATGGCACCGAACTGGAACCGGCCCTGCTGCTCGATGCCGCTGGCGTGACGCCCGGTGGCCCCCAGATGCCGGCCATCGTCGTGCATGGCATGACCGATGATGCCGTGAACCCCGTCAACGGCCGCCTGCTGGCACGCCAGTTCCTGACCTACAACGGGCTGAGCGAACGCGCCGGCGAGCGTCTCGATTGCGCCAACGACGCCCCGCCGCTGGAGGCGGGCGACTATCGTGAAGCGCGCTTCGGCCGCTGGAATCGCGATCTGGTACGGCTGGTGGAAGTGGCTGGCCTGGATCACGCCTGGAGCGGCGGCGATGCCAGCGTGCAGTACCACAGCGACATCGGCCCCGACGCGAGCTGGATGATGTGGCAGTTTTTCCGGCAGCATCGCCGGGCGGCATGACGCGGCGGCAGCGGGAATGAAAAAAGGGGAAGGCTTCTGGCCTTCCCCTTTTTTCATTCCGGACGCGCCGGTGAACGCGGCAAGCGTTACATCAGGCTTCGCGCTTGCGCACGAACAGCGCGGTGATGATGCCCATGATGCAGACACCGACCACATAGTGTGCCGGGGCCAGCTTGTCCGTCTTCAGCATCAGCGAGACGATCACCGGGGTCAGGCCGCCGAAGATCGCGTACGAGACGTTGTACGAGAAGGACAGGCCCGAGAACCGCACTTGCGCCGGGAACGCATGCACCAGCACGTACGGCACGGCGCCGATCGTGCCGACAAAGAAGCCGGCCAGCGCGTACAGCGGCAGCAGCAGGTCAGGACGCGTGCCGATGGTGGTGTACAGCAGGTAGGCCGTGGCCGCCAGCAGCGCACCGCCGATGGTCAGCGTCAGGCGGGCGCCGATGCGATCGGCCAGCACGCCGGCCACCACGCAGCCGATCGACAGGAACAGCGTGGCCGCGCTGTTGGCGATCAGCGCCGTGCGGGCGTCGAAGCCGAACAGCGTCTGCAGGTAGGTGGGGGTCAGCAGGATCACCACCACGATGCCGGCCGACAGCATCCACGTCAGCAGCACAGAGATCACCACGGCGCCGCGATGGTCGCGCACCACGGCCTTCAGCGGCATTTCGGCGGCCAGCGCCTTGCGTTGCTGCAGTTCGGCGAACACCGGCGTCTCGTGCAGCCAACGGCGCAGGTACATCGAACCCACGCCGAAGATGCCGCCCAGCACGAACGGCACACGCCAGCCATGGGCCAGCAGTTCCTGCGGGTCGAAGATCGCGTTGATGCTGGTAGCCACCAGCGAGCCCAGCAGGATGCCGGCCGTCAGGCCTGCCGTCAGCGTGCCGCAGGCATAGCCGATGTGGCGCTTGGGCACGTGTTCGGACACGAATACCCAGGCACCCGGCACTTCGCCGCCCACGGCGGCGCCTTGCAGGATGCGCAGCACCAGCAGCAGCATCGGGGCCATCAGGCCGATGGTCGCGTAGGTGGGCAGCAGGCCCATCAGCAGCGTCGGCACCGACATCAGCAGGATCGACAGCGTGAACATCTTCTTGCGGCCCAGCAGGTCGCCGAAGTGAGCCATGATGATGCCGCCCAGCGGGCGCGCCAGGTAACCAGCCGCGAAAATGCCGAAGGTCTGCAGCAGGCGCAGCCAGTCCGGCACCGAAGCCGGGAAGAACAGCTGGCCAATAACCTTGGCGAAGAAAACAAAAATGATGAAATCGTAGAACTCAAGCGCACCGCCCAGTGCAGCGAGGGCAAGCGTCTTGTAGTCCTGGCCGGTCAGCGGGCGGGCGGCGTGGCCGCCTTGCGCACCCATTGCCCCGGCAGTACTGCTGGAGGTGGACATGAAAAGACTCGCATGGATACATTCACATGCGAAGCGCGCAACACGGATGACGTGGAGGGAGACGGCCGAGGGATGACGACACGAACTTGGCGAACCGGGGCCGGCGGGTAAGCAGGCGGGCACGACGGGACGCTTCGCAAAGGCGTAAAGATACCAGATCGACGTGTTTCATCTCCGATTTTCATCAGATTGAATACTAAATCGTCCTTTGCGCTGCCATAATCCGTCTCCATAATGCAAAAGCAAGTGAAATCCGGGGCACAAAGCGCCAAATGCGCGGGGTCATATTTTCTGGGGTGACATGGCTTTCAAGGATTCCATCCAGGCTGCGACAGGGGCGGCCATGGCGACGCCGCGCCGGCGCGTGGCAGTGCGCGTCGCGGGCGGTGTGGTGGCTGCGCTGGCCGTTTTCGGGCTGGCCGGCTATTTCGGCGGGCCGCCGCTGATCAAATACCTGGTAGAAAAGAACGCCACCGAGGCGCTGGGCCGCAAGGTCACGCTGGGTGCCGCGCAAGTCCGGCCTTTCGAACTGGCTGCGACGCTGAACGACCTGACCATTTTCGAACCCGATGGCAAGACGCCCATGCTGACGCTGGGCGAGGTCGAGGCCAATACGTCGGCCGCGTCGATCTGGCATCTGGCGCCCGTGGTCGATTTCCTCCATGTGGACCGGCTCAGCGTGCATGTGGTGCGCAATGCCGACGGCCGCATGAGTTTTGCCGATATCCAGGAGCGCTTTGCCGCGCAACCGCCCAAGCCGGCCGACAGCAAGCCGGCGCGGTTCTCGGTCAGCAATATCGCCGTGTCCAACAGCAGCTTTGTCTATGACGACAAGCTGCTCGATACCGTGCAGCGCGTGGAGAACTTCACGCTGACGCTGCCGTTCCTGTCGAACCTGCCACACGATGTGACGATCAATACACGTCCGTCGCTGTTCGCCAAGATCAACGGCACGCCGCTGGCGCTGGATGGCACGTCGCAACCGTTTTCCGACAGCCACCAGACCGATCTCAACGTCAATCTGGACGGGCTGGAGGTGGCGAAGTACATGGCGTTCGCGCCAAAACTCAAGGATGCGCAGGTCAAGGGCGGGCTCCTCGATTCCCGCCTGAAGGTTGGCTTCCGGCAGGAAAAGGACAAGCAGGACCTGTATGTGTCTGGCACGATCGCGCTGCGCGAAGCCGATGTGCAGACCCATGCCGGTGCGCCGATCGTCAAGGCCGGTCGCCTGGCCGTCGACCTGGATCGCGTGGAGCCGCTGGCGCATACCGCCCACGTCAAGAGCATCGAACTTGAAGGATTCGACCTGCAGACGCTGCGCCGCCAGGACGGTTCGCTGAACCTGGCGACCGCCTTCCTGCCGGAAGCCGCGCCTGTGCCGAAGGCCGCTGCGCAGGCACCGGCCAAGGCGGCAGCGGCAGCATCGGCAGCTGCGGCCGCTGCTGCCGCTTCGTCGGCAGCAGCCTCTGCATCGGCGCCCGCCGCGGCCGGCGTGCAGGCACCGCCCAAGGCCGAAGAGGTGCCATGGTCGTATGTCATCGACCGCGTGACGGTGAAGGAGGCCCGGCTCGGGTTTGTCGACGAACTGGCGCCGTCCGGCCCCGGAAAGCTCGATATCGGTCCGGTCAACATCGATATCGCCAACCTGGCCAGCACCGGCGAGAAGCCCGCGAAGCTCGATGCCAACATCACCATTGCCAATGGTCAGACCGTCAGGCACACCGGCGAACTGGGCCTGAAGCAAGGGACGCTGACGGGTACGTTGGAAACGGCGGGCCTGCGGCCGCAGGGCTTCTCGGCGTGGTGGCCGCGTGCGCTGCACAGCCAGTTTGGCGAGACCGCCGTCAACGCCGAACTGCATTACACGATGGCGTGGGCGCAACCGGTATTCCAGTTCACGCTGCAGAAATCGAGGGTCGAGCTTTCGCCGCTCTATGTGGCCACGCGCGATCCGGTGAAGGTAGCGGCGGCATCGCCTTCATCGCCTTCGTCGCCTTCGTCGCCTTCGTCGGCTTCGTCGGCTTCGTCCGGCGCATCTGCCGCCGCCAATGGCGACGACGACGCCAAGGCCGCGCCGGCCAGGCGCGGCGCCCGGGCGGCGCGTAACGTGCGCACGGCCCGCGTGGCGGATGCTGAAGGTGCCAACCTGCCGCTGATCAACGCCGACAAGCTGATCCTGGACGATATCCAGCTCGACCTCGCCAGGCAGACCTTCGAGGCCGGGCAGGTGGCGCTGGTGAAGCCGCGTTTCGCGGCCACGCGTGATCGCCGCGGCCAGCTGCTGGAATCGGCCCAGATCTGGGCGACCGAGTCCGCCGAGCAGAAGGCTGCGGCGCAGAAGACCGCCGCCAGGCCTGCGCCCCAGGTCCAGGCCAATGGCGGCGCGGCTGCGCCGGGCTGGAAGGTGCGCGTTGGCAAGGTGGCCGTGGATGGCGGCGAGGCACGGCTGGCGGACTATGCGCCGGCCGAAGCCAATCGGGGCCGTCCGGTGATCCACCAGTTCCGCAATATCGGGCTGAGTACCGGCACCATCACCTGGCCGTTGTCGCCGGGGGCGCTGCCGATGAAGCTGCACGCGGAAAGCGGCCGCAAGGGCGTGATGAACATCGACGGCCAGGTCATGCCGACCGGGCCAGCCGCGCAACTGCAGCTGGACCTGCGCGATCTCGACATGGCGCAGTTGCAGCCGTATATGGCCGATCGATTCAATGCCGCGTTGCGCAGCGGCACGATGACGCTCAAGGGCAAGGTGGCCTACGATGCGCCGGCCGGCAAGCCGATCGCCGTGCGCTTCAACGGCAATGCGTTTGCCGGCAACGTGCGTACCGTCGACCGCATTACCGGCGACGACTTCCTGCGCTGGCGCGCGCTGGCGATCAATGGCATCGACTTCAACATGGACGATGCCAAGGGGCCGATGCAGGTGGGCGTCGGCAACGTGGCGCTGAACGACTTCTATGCGCGTGTGATCCTCAATGCCAACGGCCGGCTGAACCTGCAGGACGTGATGGCCGGTGGTGCGGAGAAGGGCGAGGCCGCCCCGTCGACGAGCCTGACGCAGGCCAGTCCGGCATCGGCGCCGGAGGCAAAGCCTGCCCCGCAGGCTGCCTCCGCTGCGCCCGCCAGGGAAGCTGCTGGCCCGAAGCCCCAGATCCGCCTGGGTGGCGTGACGATCAACAAGGGCAACATCAATTTCTCGGACTTCTTCGTCAAGCCCAACTACTCGGCCAACCTGACCGATATGAAGGGTTCGGTGTCGAAGGTGTCGTCGGCCGATCCCACGCCGGCAGACCTCGTGCTCGACGGCAGGCTCGATGACGATGCGCCGGTCAGCATCAGCGGCAAGCTCAATCCGCTCGGTGAGCAGCTCTATCTGGACATCGCGGCCAAGGCGGCGGGCGTGGAACTGACGCGCCTGACGCCGTACGCGGCCAAGTACGCGGGCTACCCGATCACCAAGGGCAAGCTGACCGTCGATGTGGCCTACAAGATCGAGAACGGCAAGCTGGACGCGAAGAACCACCTGTACCTGGATCAGCTAACGTTTGGCGACAAGGTGGATAGCCCCGATGCCGTCAAGCTGCCGGTGCTGCTGGCCGTGTCGCTGCTCAAGGACCGCAACGGCGTCATCGACATCAACCTGCCGGTATCGGGCTCGCTGTCGGATCCGGAGTTCAGCATTGGCGGCGTGATCGTGCGCGTGATCGTGAACCTGCTGACGAAGGCGATCACATCGCCGTTCTCGCTGATCGCTTCGGCATTTGGCGGCAGCGGCGAGGAGCTTGGCTATATCGAGTTCGCGCCGGGGTCGTCGACGCTGACCGATGACGCGCGCAAGAAGATCGAGACCGTGGGCAAGGCGCTCAACGATCGTCCGTCGCTGCGCCTGGAAATCAGCGGGCGTATCGACCCGGCTACCGACGCCGATGGCGCACGCCGCGTCTGGCTGGACCAGCGCGTGGCAGAGGCCAAGCAGCGTGACCTGCGCCGTTCAGCCCAGGCTGGCGCGCAGGCCGAAGAAGGCGAGGGCGGCGACCAGGGCGCCCGGGTGACCGTGTCGAAGCAGGAGTACCCCAAGTACCTCGAAGCGGTCTACAAGCGCGAGTCGTTCAAGAAGCCGAAGAACTTCATCGGCCTCAACAAGTCGCTGCCGCCGGGCGAGATGGAAAAGCTGCTGCTGGAAAATGCACCCGTCACCGATGCCGAACTGCGTGCGCTGGCGGACCAGCGTGCGCTGGCGGTCAAGCAGTCGCTGGAGCGTGACGGCAAGGTGCCCGACTCGAAGCTGTTCCTGACGGCGCCCAAGCTGACCGCCGAGGGCATCAAGGACAAGGGCACGCCGAACCGCGTCGACTTCTCGATCCGGCAGTAGCCGTTGCCCGGGCATGCCGCCGGCCGCGGCGTTTGAACAAAAGCCTCGAACGCCGCGCCGGGTGGCCGAATCGAAACCGCGTATCATTCGCCCCGGACTGAAAGTTTGACGATCAAAGGAGCGAGTGTTGGAGCAGGAAGCGATTGCCTACAAGACCTGGGTTTGCCTGATTTGCGGGTGGGTGTACGACGAGGAACAGGGCTGGCCCGAGGACGGCATTGTGCCCGGCACGCGCTGGGAAGATATCCCCGAAGACTGGCGTTGCCCGGAGTGCGACGTAAGCAAGGGCGACTTCTCGATGATCGAGATCTGAATCCCGGTAGGGATTCAGGGCATATGGGAGTGCCTTTGCCGCAACTCCCGGCACAGGCCGGCGCGCGCGCGCCGGTGTGCGCATCGTGTGTAGCGCATCCGGTACGGATGGCTGCAGCGCCATAGCGCGGACGCCACGGTCAAGACCAGAAGCGCGGCCATCGCGGCAGCGAGCAGTGTCAGCGACATCGCGCCTCCTTCTCTCTCAAAGGCGCATCTCTCAAGCTACCGGGCCGCTATATCAGCAGTGGCAGCGCTTCCAGCACGAGCACCCCCAGCAGCACCCCGATGATTGCGCCCGCGCAACGGCAGCTGATACGCAGCGCCTTGGCGGCCACCGGGATCGCACCCATCGCCAACAGCCCGACGAGTGCCATGGGGATCAAAAACACAAGATCGTGCGCCTGAAGGTGAATCATGGCGGTCTCCTGTCTTGTTTCTTTCTGTTTTCCAGTATAGGCCGTGGGTGGCGAATACAAGGCCGGAAGCGTCAGGGTTGTCCCGCAATGTTTGAAACGCTTGCAGAAATTCTTTCGTGTCGCGCACGTATGGCGAGGGAAGCGTCTGTCAGGCAGTACGTGTGCCACGCCGCGCTGCACAACGCCTGGAGCGGCCCCAGTGTGCGCACGTGCCATGAGCGGTGTCCTATGCTGGACTCATGATGGCCATCATCGGTCACCAATGGAGGAAGCTATGGAACTTCACATGCATTCGCACCATTACGTGCGCCGCCTGCCCGACTGGTCTGCCGCCGCGGTATCGGGCCTGGCCGCGGGTGCGTTGCTGATCGTTGTGGAGATGTTCTGGTCGAGCATGGTCGCCGGCGTGCATCCGTGGGGCACCACTCGCCTGATCGCCGCCATCGTGATGGGGCGCGACGTGCTGCAGACGTCGATGTTCAGCGTCAGCACGGTGGCCGTGGCGTTGATCATTCACTTCGTGATCGGCATTGTGCTGGGCTGCGTGCTCTGTGCCCTGATCGCGCCGTTCCAGCTTGATTCCAGCGTGGGCATGTCGATGCTGGTGGGCGCCGCGTTCGGGGTGGTGGTCTACCTGTTCAACTTCTACGTGATGACGGCCGCGTTCCCGTGGTTTGTCGATGCGCGCGGCTGGCACACGCTGGTGGGGCACCTGATCTTCGGCATGTGCATCGCGCTGTGCTACTGGAAACTGGAATCGCGCGATGTCGTGCATTAGATACATCGTCATGTGATGCAATGCGTTGCGCGCACGGCATGGCCGGGAGCCACGGCCCGCGTGCGCCACGGATGGCAGTCGGGACCGGCAAGGTCCCCACTGCCATTTTTTTGCTGTGCCGCACGCGAGACACCGGGCGCACCGGCCCGCGAGCGACTCCGAACGCGACGGGGCGCGTGTCGCCTTGCAGTGGCCTGAACCGATGCACTAGTCTTATTCCACGTGCGTGAACGGGCGCACCTGCCTGCCCCTGCCTTCCGGCCCGTTCCCTTGCGTGCGTAAGAGGAGGGGGACATGGCGATAGCGGTCGTGCTCGTCATCATGGTTGCCGCTTCGGTGCTCTTTCATTTCCTGAGCCCATGGTGGCTGACACCGCTGGCGTCCAACTGGAAACAGATGGACGACACGCTCACCATTACCCTCGTCATCACCGGCCTGTTCTTCGTCGGCATCAATGTGCTGCTGGGCTACATCGTCTGGCGCTTCCGGCATCGCGATGGCCACCGCGCCGCCTATGAACCCGAGAACCGTCGGCTGGAACATTGGCTGATCGGCCTCAGCGCGGTCGGCATCATGGCGCTGCTGGCGCCGGGCCTGATCGTCTATGCCGACTATGTCAGGCCGCCTCACGAAGCGATGGTGATGGAGGTGGTGGGCCAGCAATGGCAATGGGCCTTCCGCTTTCCCGGCCGGGGTGGCGTACTCGGTACGACGGATCCGCGCTTCACCAGTGCCACCAATCCGATGGGACTCAACCCGGATGACCCGAACGGCCAGGACGATGTAGTCGTGCTGGGGCCGGAAGTCCACCTGCCGCTGAACCGGCCGGTCAAGGTGCTGCTGCGATCGAAGGACGTGCTGCACGACTTCTACGTGCCGCCGTTTCGGGCGCGCATGAACATGGTGCCTGGCATGGTCACGTCGTTCTGGTTCACGCCCACGAAGGCGGGCAAGTTCGACATCCTGTGCGCCCAGCTCTGCGGCGTGGGGCACTACAACATGCGCGGGCATGTTGTAGTGGATGAGCCCGCTGCCTTCGATGCATGGCTGGCAAAACAGCAGACCTTTGCGATGACTCAGGCCAAGGCCTCCCAGCCGGCCGGACTGCCGGGTACTGGCGTGGCCGCCGGTTCGGGCGCCAGCGGAAGTGTCGAGCAGGGCCGGGCGCTGGCGCAGAGCAAGGGCTGCGTGGCATGTCACAGCGTTGACGGCACGCAGGGGGTGGGGCCATCGTGGAAGGGACTGTATGGCAGCACGCAGACATTTGCCGACGGCAGCAGCGCCACCGTCGACGACGCCTTCCTGAAAAAGGAAATCGAGGATCCGCAGGCGCGGGTGGTCAAGGGCTTTGGCCCGGTCATGCCGAAGCTGCCCGTGACCGACGCGGAAGTGGCGGCGCTGTCCGCCTATATCCATTCGCTGGGCTCCGGCGCCGGTGCGGCGCCCCAGGCCGGGAAATAGGCAAGGAGGGACACGATGGCCTACGCCGACGATGCCGCCCATCACGGCCCGCAGAGCTTCTGGACGCGCTATATCTGGAGCCAGGACCACAAGGTGATTGCCGTGCAATACACGCTGGTGGCGATCTTCGTGGGGCTGGTGGGCGTGGCGCTGTCCAACCTGATGCGCATGCAGCTGGGGTTTCCTGGCAAGTTCGATTTCATCGACGCCAACCGCTACTACCAGTTCGTCACCATGCACGGCATGATCATGGTGATCTACCTGCTGACGGCGCTGTTCCTGGGCGGTTTCGGCAACTTCCTGATCCCGCTGATGGTGGGGGCGCGGGACATGGTGTTCCCGTTCCTGAACATGCTCAGCTTCTGGGTCTACTTCCTGTCGGTGATCGTGTTGCTGACCAGCTTCTTCGTGCCTGGCGGGCCCACGGGCGCAGGGTGGACGCTGTACCCGCCGCAGGCGATCCTGCCCGGTACGCCGGGGCATGAGTGGGGCATCATCCTGATGCTGGTCTCGCTGCTGATCTTCATCGTCGCGGCCACCATGGGCGGCCTGAACTACGTGACCACCGTGCTGCAGGCGCGCACCGAGGGCATGACGATGCTGCGCATGCCGCTGGCCGTGTGGGGCATCTTCATGGCCACCATCCTGGCGCTGCTGGCGTTCCCCGCGTTGTTCGTCTCCGGTGTGATGATGCTGCTCGACAAGACGTTGGGCACCAGCTTCTTCATGCCCGCCATGGTATCGATGGGCCAGCAGCTCAACTACAAGGGCGGCAGCCCGCTGCTGTTCCAGCACCTGTTCTGGTTCTTCGGCCATCCCGAGGTGTATATCGTGGCGCTGCCGGCATTCGGCATCGTCTCCGACCTGGTCAGCGTGCATTCGCGCAAGAGCATTTTCGGCTACCGCACGATGGTCTGGGCCATCCTGGCGATCGGGTTGCTGTCCGTGGTGGTCTGGGCGCACCACATGTTCGTGAGCGGCATGAACCCGTACTTCGGCTTCTTCTTTGCCACGACCACGCTGATCATCGCCGTGCCCACGGCGATCAAGGTGTACAACTGGGTCATCACGCTGTGGCGTGGCGATATCCATTTCACGGTGCCGATGCTGTTCGCCATCGCGTTCATCAGCACCTTCGTGATTGGCGGCCTGACCGGGTTGTTCCTTGGCAACGTCAGCGTCGACATACCGCTTTCCAATACCTATTTCGTGGTGGCGCACTTCCACATGGTGATGGGGGTGTCGCCAATCCTGGTGGTGTTTGGCGGCATCTACCACTGGTATCCGAAGGTGACCGGGCGCATGCTCAACGACACCATGGGCCGCATCCATTTCTGGGTGACGTTCGTGGGCACCTATGCCATCTTCTTCCCGATGCACTACCTGGGCATCATGGGCATGCCGCGCCGCTACTACGCATGGGACAACTACAGCTTCATCCCGGAGTCGGCGCACACGATGAACATGTATATCTCCGTGGCGGCCTTCGTGGTGGCGGCGGCCCAGCTGCTGTTCGTCTTCAACCTGTTCTGGAGCCTGTGGCGCGGTCACGCGGCCGGGGGCAACCCGTGGCGCGCCGCGTCGCTGGAATGGCAGACACCACAGACGCCGCCCGTGCATGGCAACTGGGGACCGCATCTGCCCGTGGTGTACCGCTGGGCCTATGCGTACAGCGTGCCGGGCGCCAGCGAGGACTTTATCGCGCAGAACGCGCCACCCGATGCCGGCGGGGCCGAGCCCGAGCCGCATCCCAGCCGGGGAGCCGTTGCATGAATGCCGATCCGATGGCCGCCGAAGCCAGAGCCGGCGTGTTTCGCGTATCACCCGATTCGCCCGGCAGCGGCGCGGGCGGCGATGCCATGCATGGACATGGCCAGCGCGCGCCGGGCAGCACCGGGCTGTGGGTGTTCATGGGCGTGGTGACGGCGCTGTTCACGCTGTTCCTGGCGGCATACATCATGCGCATGGATAGTCCCGACTGGCACCAGATCGCCTTGCCCTGGCAGGTCTGGTTGTCGACCGCGTTGCTGGCGACGGCCAGCGTGTCGATGGCGGTGGCGTCGCGGGCGGCCGAGGCTGGACGGATGGCGCGGGCGCGCGGGGCGCTGCGCCTGGGCGGACTGGGCGCGCTGGCGTTCGTGGGCTCGCAGCTCTGGGCGTGGGCGGCGCTGTACGCCGCGCATGTGGTGCCGGCCAGCAATCCTGCCGGCAGCTTCTTCTATCTGCTTACGGCGATGCACGGCCTTCACATGATCGGCGGGCTCGTGGGCTTTGCGTTTGTGGCGTTCGACCGTGGCAGCGGCACGCGTACCCAGGTACGCATCGGTCTCTGCGCACGTTACTGGCACTTCCTGCTGGCAGTATGGGTCGTGCTGCTGGCTGCGCTGGCCTGGCTGACGCCCGAAGTCGTCAACTACATCTGCGGCCGGGGATGAGGGAGGTACACCGATGAGTTCGCAACTCTCCACGCCGGCGGCGTCGCCGCACGATCACCCACCGGGCGGCCTGCGCGGCCTGGTCGCGGACTGGTCTTCGGACCAGCGCGCGTTCAAGGTGTCGTGGGGCAAGGCGATGATGTGGATCTTCCTGCTGTCCGACACCTTCGTCTTCAGCTGTTTCCTGACCGGCTACATGACCGTGCGGATCTCCACCACGGTGCCCTGGCCGAACGTGGCCGAACTTTTCGGCATGAACATCGGCGGCCGGCAGGTGCCCATGCTGCTGATCGCTATCATGACGTTTACGCTGATCACCAGCAGCGGCACGATGGCCATGGCGGTCAACTGCGCCTATCGGCGCGACCGGATGAACTGCGCCAAGCTGATGTTCGTGACGGCGTGGCTGGGCGAAGTCTTCGTGTGCATGCAGGCATTCGAATGGACCAAGCTCATCGTCCTGGAAGGGGTGAGGCCGTGGGGCAACCCGCATGGCGCTGCGCAATTCGGCTCCGTGTTCTTCATGATTACGGGATTCCACGGCTTTCACGTGACGTGTGGCGTGATCTACCTGCTGGTGATCGCCAGCAAGGTGCTACGCGGCCATTACGACATCAGCGGCAACTACCAGCCGGTGGAGATCGCCGGCCTGTACTGGCACTTCGTGGACCTGGTCTGGGTCTTCATTTTCGCGCTGTTCTACCTTTGGTGAGGCGCATCATGGCATCGACACCAACCCAAGCGGCACCGCACGCCGAGCCGGCCCAGGAGCACGGCGGGCAGTCGCATTCGATCAAGCTGTACCTGAAGGTCTGGCTGCTGCTGTTTGTGCTGTCCACCATGTCGTACATGGTGGACTACTTCAACCTGACGGGCCACCTGCGCTGGTTCCTGCTTCTGCTGTTCATGGTGCTCAAGGCAGGGCTGATCATCGCCGTGTTCATGCATATGGCCTGGGAACGCCTGGCCCTGATCTGTGCGATCCTGCTGCCGCCGCTGTGCCTGCTCGTACTGGTATGGCTCATGGCGGCCGAAGCGGATTACACTTTCCTGACCCGCGGCGTATTTTTCCGCTAGCGTCCCCATGCCGGCGGCGGGCGCCGCGACGTATCCACCACGGACATCGCCTATGCACGCCGTCACCGAAAGCATCCTGCTCTACAACCATGGCCGTGATCCGGACCGGCTGACCATGAAGCTTGCCGCCATCGCGGCGGAGCCGTTCGCGTTCTTTCGTGGTACCAACCATCTCTACGCGGCATCGCTACGAGGCGAGATCGGGCTCGATGCGCCGCGCACCTACGTTTGCGGCGACCTGCACGTGGAGAACTTCGGTTCCTTCAAGGGCGACAACGGGCTGGTGTACTTCGACCTGAACGATTTCGACGATGCGCTGGTGGCGCCATTCACCGTGGACGCCGTGCGCATGCTGTCGAGCGTGCTGGTGGCCGCCCACCAATACGGGCTGTCCGAAGCGGACGCCCGCGTGGCGTGCGCCAACATGCTGGGCGAATATACGCATACGCTGCGCACCGGCAAGCCGCGCTGGATCGAACGCGCCACGGCAACCGGATTGGTCGCCACGCTGCTGCGGCAGGTGAAGCGCCGCCGGCGCGGAGCGCTGCTGGCGGCGCGTACCGTGATGCGCGGCGGGCGCCGGCGGCTCAACCTCGACCGGCGGGCGCTGCGTGCCGACCGTGATCAGCGGGATCGTGCCGCGCACATCCTCGCCATCTACTCGCAGCAGGAGCATCACGGCCATCGCTTTGCCGGGGAAGACGTCGCCCGCCGCGTGGCCGGGGTAGGCAGCCTTGGGTTGGAGCGCTACGTCGTGCTGGCGCATGACTTGCAACTACCCACGTCACGCCGGCTTGTGGATATCAAGCGTGCGGCGCCCAGCGCCTGGGTGGACATGCAGCGTCATCAGCCGCACTGGAGCAGCGACGCCCAGCGCGTGGTCACATCCCAGCAGATCATGCAGGCGGCGTCGCCAGCGCTGCTGTCGTATGTGGCGCTGGACCGGCGCGAGTCGTTCGTCGTCAAGAGCCTGCAGCCAACCACCGATCGCGTGGACCTGGCGCATTGCCGCAACAAGGTGGCGTTGCTCGATGTACTGGCCACCATGGCGCGCGCGGCGGCGTGGGCGCACCTGCGTGGCTGCGGCCATCAGGCGGCGGACCGGATCGAAAAGCTGCAGGACTACGCCGCGGGCGGTCGCTGGCAGTCCATGGCGCTACGGCTGGCGCGGCATGGGCGCGACGTGTCGCTGGCGCAGTGGAAGATCTACGCAGAGGACTACAGGAAGGCGAAGGGAGGGAGGTAGGGAGGCGAAGAGCGCCGCAGGGCGTCGGTACGGCAGAAGGGGCGGGGTACCCCTCTCCCGCAGGCGGGAGAGGGGTAATGCAACGCTTAGACCTGTGTAATGAATTTCGTCACCAGGTAGCCGTCAAAGGTCTCCTGGCCGCCTTCGCTGCCGATGCCGGAGTCCTTGATGCCGCCGAACGGCGTTTCCGGCAGCGCCATGCCAAAGTGGTTGATGTTGACCATGCCGGCTTCCAGGCCGTTCGAGACCTGGTGGGCCGTCTTCAGCGAGTTCGTGAACACGTACGACGCCAGGCCGAACGGCAGGCTGTTGGCGCGACGCAGCACTTCCTCGGTGTCCTTGAAGCGCGTCACCGGCGCCACCGGGCCGAACGGCTCGTCCACCATCAGCTTGGCGTCGTCGGGCAGGTCGGTCACCACGGTCGGGGCGAAGAAGAAGCCCTTGTCACCGATGCGCGAGCCGCCGGCCACGATCTTGCCGCCGCGATGGCTGGCGTCATCCAGGAACTGTTCCATCGAGGCGATGCGGCGCTCGTGAGCCAGCGGGCCCATCTGGGTGCCGTCGTCCAGGCCGTTGCCGACCTTGATCGAGCCGATCACTTCCGTGAAGCGCGCCAGGAAGCGGTCGTACGCCTTTTCCTGAACGTAGAAGCGCGTCGGGGAGACGCATACCTGGCCGGCATTGCGCAGCTTGAAGCGGGCCAGCATCTCGGCGGCCGGCTCGATGTCGGCGTCGTCGAACACCAGCACCGGAGAATGGCCGCCCAGTTCCATCGTCACGCGCTTCATGTGGGCGCCGGCCAATGCGGCCAGCTGCTTGCCCACCGGCACCGAGCCCGTGAACGAGATCTTGCGCACGATCGGCGACTCGATCAGGTACGTGGACACTTCGCCGGGCACGCCCCAGACGATGTTCAGCACACCCGGGGGCAGGCCTGCATCGTGGAACAGGCGCGCCAACGCCACCACGGCGCTGGGCGAATCCTCCGGACCCTTCAGGATCAGCGTGCAGCCGGCACCGATGGCCGCCACGATCTTGCGGATCGCCTGGTTGAACGGGAAATTCCAGGGCGTGAACGCCGCGCAGACGCCGATCGGCTCGCGCACCACGATCTGGCGCACATTGGGGTTGCGCGGGGGGATCACCCGGCCGTAGATCCGGCGGCATTCCTCGGCGTGCCATTCGGCGTGCTCGGCGCAGATGGTGACTTCGGCCACGGCTTCGGCCAGCGGCTTGCCCTGGTCCAGCGTGATATCGCGGCCGATTTCCTTCGCGCGCGTACGGGTCAGTTCCGCCACGCGGCGCAGAATGGCCGAACGCTCCAGCGGAGAAGTCTTCTTCCACGTCTCGAAGGCACGCTGGGCAGCGGCCAGCGCGCGGTCCAGGTCGGCCTTGCTGGCGTGGGGCAGCTTGCCAAGCAGCTCCTGGGTGGCCGGGTTGATGACGTCCTGCTCGCGCCGGTCGCCTCCCTTGACGAATTCTCCATCGATGTAGAGGGCGAGATCCTGGTACACCATGCGTGTCTCCTGTGCGGGTTGGGACGGCGCGCCGGCCGGCGGCCGCGAACGATCGGTCGGAAAAACGCAAGCTTAACGCTTCGCGCCGGATTGCGCACAGAGATGATGGTTGGTCGATAATCGCCCTTTTCGTGTCAGCGGATCGCCGGTGGCACAGGGGCAGGTCGCGAACTAGACTGACTGGTCCGCGCTTGATTGTTGCTCATCCAACCCTTCCGCGCGAGCCGTTCATGTTGCAGCGCGGAAAAACCGACTTCCCTATGAAGCCCGATGCCAGACTGACCACCGGCCCGATTGGCCGGACGTTGCTGATGTTCTCGCTGCCCGTGCTGGGCAGCAACATCCTCCAGTCGCTGAACGCCTCGATCAATTCCGTATGGGTCGGCCGTTACTTGGGCGAGGCGGCACTGACCGCCACGTCCAATGCCAACATCATCCTGTTCTTCCTGCTGGGTGTGGTGTTCGGCATCAGCATGGCCAACACGATCATGATCGGCCAGGCCATCGGGGCGCGCGACATCGACGAGGCACGCCGGGTGGTGGGCACCAGCACCACGTTCTTCGTGGGGATGTCGGTGCTGGCGGCGGTGCTGGGGTTCGTCTTCACCCCGCAGATACTGGCGGCGATGCAGACGCCGCATGACGCCGCGCCGCTGGCCGTCTTCTACCTGCGCATCATTTTCGTCGCGCTGCCATTCATGTATTTCTACAACTTCGTGATGATGACGCTGCGCGGTGCGGGCGACTCGCGCACGCCGTTCTATTTCATGCTGTTGTCGGCGGTACTCGACGTGGTGCTGAACCCGGTGCTGATCTTCGGCGTCGGCCCGATCCCGGCGCTTGGCATTGCCGGGTCCGCGCTGGCAACGCTGATTGCACAGATGACCAGCCTGGTGGCGATGATCGTGCTGCTCTACCGCCGCAAGCACTTCCTGCTGCTGCATCGCACGCAACTGGCGCTGCTGAAGCCCGATACCGCCATCCTGAGGGCGCTGGTCGCCAAGGGCCTGCCGATGGGCCTGCAGATGGTGGTGATCTCGTCGTCGGCCATCGTCATGATGTCGCTGGTCAACGGCTACGGGTCGCAGACCACGGCCGCCTACGGCGTGGCGTCGCAGTTGTGGACCTACGTGCAGATGCCGGCGCTGGCCGTCGGGGCCAGCGTGTCGTCGATGGTGGCGCAGAACGTGGGGGCGGGCCTGTGGGCGCGCGTGTCGCGCATCACGCAGGTGGGCCTGCTGTTCAACGTGCTGATGACCGGCGCGCTCGTGGCGCTGGTCTACCTGTTCAACCGCCATTCGCTCGGTATCTTCCTGGGCGACGACAGCGTGGCGATCGAGATCGCCCAGCATATCAACCGGGTGGTGCTCTGGTCGTTCATCCTGTTCGGATTCACGATCGTGGTGTTCGGCACGGTGCGGGCAACCGGCGCGGTGATGGCGCCGCTGGTCATCCTGTTTATCTCGATGTGGGTGATCCGGCTGCCGTTCGCATGGGGCCTGGCAAAGCATGTCGGGGCCGAATCGATCTGGTGGAGTTTCCCGCTGGGGTCGGTGGTTTCGGTGGTGCTGGCCTTCCTTTACTACCGGTTCGGCAACTGGAAGCGCAGCCATATCCTGCCCGCCACGCCACACCCGGAAGCGGTGGGACAGGCGCCCGACACCAGCATGGGATGCCCGTGCGAGGACGTCGACGCCGGTGTCGAAGCAGTCCGCTGAACAAAATGACGCATGCACACATAAACCAGGCCGTCTGCATGACCATACATATGACCTCTGCCGGCCATCGTTCGGTGCGCCTGTAAGCCAGTCGAAAGCTGCGCGACGCCCCGTCGCCGCGCAGCCGCTTCACTGCGCGATCTTTCCTTTCATTCGTCTTACTGCCTCGCCTTTCAATTGGCTTGCATCGGCGCATCCGTTGCGCGATAAATACATCACAATGTGATGTATAGCAACAGGATGGCTGCTGAAGCGGGCATCGGGAAATACCCTAAACCCCAGACAAATGAAAGGCGGCTGAAAGTTCCCATTTTTATCGTTCGTCCCATCGCGTCGAACGTGTCCGCACTCGCGCGTTCGCAGCGTGGCCTGCCAGAGCCGGCGATCCACGCGTACCGCTTTCACAACTTTGAGGAGAATCGTTTTGCGCATACGCAGCCAAAAGGACTTTGCCTCCGGCCTGATGTTCATTCTGGTCGGTCTGGGCTTTTCCTTCGTCGCTCGCGGCTATTCCATGGGAACGGCCGCCAAGATGGGTCCCGGATACTTTCCGTTCCTGCTCGGGCTGGTGCTTGCACTGCTGGGCGCGGTCGTGACGATCGGGGCCCTGTCGTCCAAGGGTGAGCAAGACCAGCTTGCCCGCTGGGACCTCAAGATCCTGCTGTGGATTCTCGGTTCCGTGGTGCTGTTCGGCCTGCTGCTCAAGCCGCTCGGCATGGTGCTGTCGGTGTTCGTGCTGGTGATCGTGTCGTCGATGGCCAGCCATGAGTTCAGCTGGAAGGGCGCACTGCTCAACAGCGTCGTGCTCGTGCTGATCAGCATGGGCGCGTTCGTGTACGGCATCAACCTGCAGATGCCGGTGTGGCCTGCCTTCATCACCGGCTAAGGAGTCGCCCCAAATGGAATTGTTTGAACACCTTGCCCTGGGCTTCTCCACGGCACTGACCCTGCAGAACCTGGCGTACGCCTTCCTGGGCTGCGTACTGGGTACGCTGATTGGCGTGCTGCCGGGCCTCGGGCCTCTGGCTACCATCGCCATGCTGCTGCCGGTGACGTACTCGCTGCCCCCGGTGGCCGCGCTGATCATGCTGGCCGGTATTTACTACGGCGCGCAGTACGGTGGTTCCACCACCGCCATCCTGGTGAACCTGCCGGGCGAATCGTCGTCGGTGGTGACCACCATCGACGGCTACCAGATGGCACGGCGCGGCCGCGCTGGCGTGGCGCTTGCCACTGCCGGTATCGGTTCGTTCTTCGCCGGCTGCGTGGCTACGCTGATCCTGGCTGCCTTCGCAACGCCGCTGTCGGAACTGGCATTCAAGTTCGGTCCCGCCGAGTACTTCTCGCTGATGGTGCTGGGCCTGATCGGTGCCGTGGTGCTGGCTTCGGGCTCGTTGCCCAAGGCTGTGGCGATGATCGTGCTGGGCCTGCTGATGGGCCTGATCGGTACCGACGTGAACTCGGGCGCTGCGCGTTTCTCGTTCGACGTGCCTGAACTGACCGACGGCATCGACTTCGTGGCGCTGGCAATGGGTATGTTCGGTTTTGCGGAAATCATCGCGAACCTGGAACAGAAGGAAGCCCGCGAGACGTTCACGAACAAGGTGACGAACCTGTTCCCGACCCGCGACGACTTCCGGCGCATGATCCCTGCCGTGCTGCGTGGCACGATGCTGGGTTCGGCACTGGGTATCCTGCCGGGCGGCGGTGCGGCACTGGCTTCGTTTGCAGCCTACTCGCTGGAAAAGAAGACCTCGAAGTACGCACACGAGTTTGGCAAGGGCGCCATCGAAGGCGTGGCAGGTCCGGAATCGGCCAACAACGCCGCGGCACAGACCTCGTTCATCCCGCTGCTGACGCTGGGCATTCCGCCGAACGCCGTGATGGCGCTGATGGTGGGCGCGATGACGATCCACAACATCCAGCCGGGCCCGCAGGTCATGACCAGCAACCCGTCGCTGTTCTGGGGCCTGATCGCCTCGATGTGGATCGGCAACCTGATGCTGATCATCCTGAACCTGCCGATGATCGGTATCTGGGTGAAGCTGCTGACCGTGCCGTATCGCTTCCTGTACCCGGCCATCCTGACGTTCTGCTGTATCGGCGTGTACTCGGTCAACAACCAGACCTTCGACGTGTTCATGGCGGCCGCCTTCGGTGTGATCGGCTACCTGTTCCTGAAGCTCAAGTGCGAACCGGCTCCGCTGCTGCTGGGCTTCGTGCTGGGACCGATGATGGAAGAGAACTTCCGCCGTACGCTGCTGCTGTCGCGTGGCGAGTTCACGGTGTTCTTCACCCGTCCGCTGTCTATGGGCCTGCTGATTGCTGCAGCCGCACTGGTGGCCGTGGTGGCGCTGCCGTCGATCAAGGCGAAGCGCGAAGAAGCGTTCCAGGAAGAATAACGCTCCGTGGCGTTCCTGAACCACCGCGCCGCCCAGGCGGCGCGAAACTAGCAAGCTTTCGGGGTGCCACTGCGTGCACCCCGTTTTTTTAGCCATTCAAGAAGAGGAGCCTGGCTGCGTCAGCAGTCTCGGGCTGCGCATGATGATTAGACTTACCGCACCTTTGGCTGCGTCACCTGCGCCTATGAAAACGCCTTCGCTCGACCGGGTCGTTTCCCGGCTGTACATCCTGAAGCTGGTGCAGGCCAGCCCATCCACGGTGTTCAACCTGATGGAGCGTCTGCGCGACCGGGGGATCGACAAGAACATCCGTGCGCTGCGCCCCATCCTGCGCAGCCTGATGATGGCGCGCGCCATTACCGCCGAGCTGGTGGAAGGCAACGGTCGTGTCTACACGATCACCGATCAGGGCCGGGCGGAACTTGACGCCTACCTGTCGCACCTCGACGTGCTGAAGCGCGAAGAAGAGTAAGGCGACTGCGCCTGTACACAATAAAAAAATGCCCCGGTGCCGCAAGGGCACCGGGGCATTGCCGGCGAGCCGCGATTACTGCGCCGCCGCCTGCGTCACCAGTTCCTGGGCCGTCGCATTGCTGGTGTTGCTTTGGGCCACCAGCACCTTGATCTTGTTCGGCACCACCGCGCCGAAGCCGTCGGCCGGGATCGTGGTGATCAGCCAGTCGGCATTCTTGCTGATGGTCAGCGCACCTGAATCGAAGATCACGGTCTTCGTGCCTGCCGTGGTGATGCGCAGGCGATAGGTGCCCCCATCCACATACTGTGAGTCCTGGCCCGATGCCGGCACGGCGGCCTTGTACTGCACCGAGGCCATGTTCGGCTGCACCGAGTTCAGATCCACGGCCGGCGTCGTCAGGTACACGTCGATGTTCTGCGCATTGATCGACGCATTGAACGTCCGCACGCGTGCCGAGGTATCCAGCAGGCCCTTGCCATACGGGTCGTCGATCTGTGCCACGTCGGCTGCCGTGGTGCCGGGCAGGGCGATCACGGTGTACTTGTGCCCCGTATGCGCGTCAACCGTGGTAGCGCCGATCTGTGTCGACGTACCGGCCAGGTTGAACGCGAACAGGTTGTTGCCCGTGGATACGTCGAAGTAACCGGACACGGTCTTGTACGGAATGTTCTGCAGCGATGTCAGTGCGCCGTTCTGCAGCACGTCCACATTGGGGCCAGCCGTGACTGCATGGATCACGCGCACCGACGGCTTGCTGATGCCGATGCGGTCATCGATGCCGTCGTCGCCGCCGCCGCAGGCCGCGAGGACCGCCGTGGTTGCCAGCGCCAGTCCCAGAATGATCCTTTTCCTGAATTGCGTCATGTGTTCACCTCTTTTCCGTTTGAAGTTCAGGGAGCGAGCGAGACATGCTGAGACGACGTTGCTGCCAGAGGAATTCGTCGTTGCGTGCGATGCGCGCCGCGCTCGGCAATCGTTGATGCGGGTTGCAGCTGGCAGCCTTGTGTCATTGCGCTTGTGTCATTGCGCTTGCCGTGATGAAACGATAGGCATCCGGAAAAAAGGGAGACAGACGCAGGGCTCCGAAATCAATGTCGGAGGAATCCCACAATTTGGTTGCAAAGCTGACACACGACCGTACGTTTCAAACGCAGCCATGCACGGGCGGCAAGAAGGGAAGCAAAGCTGGGACGAAAGATGCGAAGGCGTGCGAGCCACCTGTGAGCGGTAGCGGCAGCAACGGCCGTCACGTACTGCGGCATGGCGATGGCGCGAAAAAAAACGGCCGCAACAGTGCTGCGGCCCGTCTTGTAAATCTGACCGGCAATCAGGCTTTCACGGCGCGCGCGGTTTGCGGTTTCCGAGGCTGCAGACAAGGGCGTGAGCACGGCGCGGCGCAGGCCGACGCCACGTAGCCCCCGCAGATCCGCAACGCGCCCCGATCTCCATCGGTCCATCCCAGTCCGAAGCAGTACCGGCGTTTGAATCACCGGCTTGTAAGGCATGCCGGCGCGGGCAGATCCGTACGTCCGGCGGGCCCGCGCACCCTTGGCGTACAGGTGCGCGATGCCGCATCGGGTGCCGATTGGCTATATTGTGCCGCCAACATTGGTCCAGTACGGATCGCGTCCGTAGTACTCGTGGACGGTGGTGGCCCACTGTGGGTCGGCCATTCGCGGCCAGCTATCCTTGTTGAAGCCCGGTGCGTCCTTGATGCGGTCGGCTGTCAGTCCCAGCCGGAAGCACTTGGCGTCGGTGTCCATCACCAGCGCGCTCCAGGGAATGGCGTGGAGCGTGTCGCCAATGCCAAGAAAGCCGCCGGTGGTCAGCACCGCATAGGCAACCCGTCCGCCTTGAACGTCGATCATGATTTCCTTGATCTCGCCAACGTGCTCGCCGTCGGACGCATAGACCTTGGTGTCGTCGAGGCTTGAAGCGGCCATGACCTCGGGGCCGGGGCCATCTCCAACGCCGGAACCAACGATGCCGGCGCCCCGTGAGGAAGAGAGATTGGATGCCATTGCAGTCTCCTGTGATGTGCAATCGGAAACCACGGTGGCGCAACAAGCGTGCCCGTCGACGCTGCCCTGGTGCCTGTTACGTGAAGGACAGTTCAAGCTATCCCGTGTTGTTCGACGCCGACCGGCGCGTAGCGCGGTGTCGGCGAGTTGCCCAGCGAGTTGCCCAGATGAGCGGGCGCGGCCTGGCTGGCGTTTTGCGTGGCTTTCGTTGGTGTGTTGCTCATGGTCGTCTACGCGGCCATTCGCCGTCGCGGCACGTTTCTTGCGCCACGCACGATATCTGCAACCATCAGGAGCGGATCATGTTCGACTTCCTGCGCCGTCACCGGCATGAGCGGAGCGATAGCGACGCCACGAACGACGCCACGAACGACGCCACGCGCGACGCGGCGCGCGATACCGGCCCGCAGTTCCGAGAGCCCTCGGGGTCCGAGAGCTGGCGCGCGCACGCGCACCGGGACCGCGCGCAGCGTCAGGACGAGCCGGGCTATGGTGGCGCCGGGTACTTCGGCAGCAGCGACAGCGGTGGGCAGTTATTCAACGGTGCGCAGCGCCTGTATCCTGGCGACCCTGGATACCGCACCCATCCGACCCACCCGGTCAGCTCCGCGCGTATTGGCACGGCACGTTACACGGGCCCGAAGGACTACCAGCGCGCAGACGACCTGATCCGCGACGACATCTGCGAGCGCCTGACGATGCATGACGGTATCGATGTGTCAGAAGTGTCGGTCGAAGTCGCGGGCGGTGTCGTCACGCTGTCCGGCATGGTCGACGGCCGCTACGAGAAGCACCTGATCGAAGACATTGCCGACGACGTGTTCGGGGTACAGGACATCGAAAACCATATCCGCGTGCAGCGCCGCGACTATCTCCACGACCGGCATGACGACCGGCTCGAAGACGGGTCGGGCGCCGAACGATCGGAACGCACGCTGAACCTGAGCTGACGGCGCAGGCACTGCACGGCGGCGTGCGACGACATGCTCGTGGTGGTGACCTGTCATCCGTCGTTCGCCTTGCGCCAGCGTTCGTCCGAGGCGCGCGAACCCGCGCTCGACAGGATCGTGGCGAGCCTCAGGCAGGCGGCCCGCATTGCGCATCTGGACGTGCGCACGCCGGGTGACGGCGCAGGTCGATAGCGGGCCGCCGAACGGAGCGGTGTAGCGCGGCGCGACTGTGGCACGCCGCGCCACAATCGCGTCGCCGTCACGTCAATCAGACCGGAATCTTCATCGCATCGGGCCGTTGCCACCAGCGGTGCTGGCCCAGGGCATCAAGAAACGCCTGATGGGTTTTGGTGTCCTCGCTCTTCCCGATGACCAGGCCGGGCCCGGCGAAGCCGCCCTGTATGCCGGCTCGCCGCGCGGCCTCGGCCACCAGCACTGCGCCGTTGCCGCCGGCGCCCACTGCCTTGAAGTGCTTGTAGGCTTCGCTGACGAACAGCAGCGCCCTGGGGTCCGGGTCTGCGGGCGGGTTCTTGCAGTCGGGTACATAGACCGCATCGAACAGCACCGAGCCGACGGACGACAGCGCAAAGTCCACTTGCAGCGTGGCGCCGCCTGCAGTGGTCACGCTGCTGGCGCGCGGGCCCACGATCTTCGCGCCGGCACGCAGGCCTTCGGCCATCGACCGCAGCGACAGGATCGCCGCATCGTCCACGCCGTCGTTGACCAGCACCGCAATCTTGCGGCCCGTGATATCGCCCTTGGGCTGGGCGTCCAGGCTGAGCTCGGGCGATGTCTCCACACCGTAGTCATTGATCTGCACCGCCGGACCCACGGGCTCTACGGCGATGCCGAGCTGCTGCGCGACACCATCGGCCAGCGCCTGCGCGATGTGTACGATCTGGCCCACCACGCGCGAACGGATGGCCGGGTCCTGCACCTTGGACAGCTCGAAGCTGTAGGCGTCGATGATCTGCTGCTGCTCCACGTCCGACTGGCTGCGCCAGAACAGGTTGGCCTGCGAAAAGTGATCGGCAAACGTATTGCTGCGGACGCGGGCCTTGACCGCGCCGTCCTCTGCGGGCGCCGGATAGTGCCGGTAGGCGTCCTTGTCGCCGGCCAGGAACGGACAGCCGCCACTGACCGAGTTGGGCTGGTAGCTTTCCTTGCCCTGTACCACGGTCTGTCGCATGAATCCGTCGCGCTGGTTGTTGTGTACCGGGCAAAGCGGGCGGTTGATGGGCAATTCATGGAAGTTCGGCCCGCCCAGCCGTGTGATCTGCGTATCGATATACGAGAACAGGCGCGCCTGCAGCAGTGGATCGTTGGTGAAGTCCATGCCCGGCAGAAGGTGCCCGGGATGGAATGCCACCTGCTCGGTCTCGGCAAAGAAGTTGTCGGGGTTGCGGTCCAGCACCATTCGCCCGATGCGTTTCACGGGCACCAGTTCCTCGGGGAGGATCTTGGTCGGGTCCTGCAGGTCGAAGCCAAGCTTGAGCATCTCGGTCTCGGGCACCAGCTGCACGCCGAACTCGTACTCGGGGAACTGGCCCATCTCGATCGATTCCCAGAGGTCGCGCCGGTGGAAGTCGGGGTCCTTGCCGTTGATCTTCAGCGCCTCGTCCCAGATCAGCGAATGCGCACCGCCCACGGGCTTCCAGTGGTACTTGACCAGCGTCGCCTCGCCTTTGGCGTTGATAAGCCGGAACGTGTGGACGCCAAAGCCCTCCATCGTCCGGAAGCTGCGCGGGATTGCACGGCCCGACATCGTCCACAGCACCATATGCATCGACTCGGGCTGCAGCGAGACGAAGTCCCAGAACGTGTCGTGAGCCGACGCTGCCTGCGGAATCTCGTTATGTGGCTCCGGTTTCACCGAGTGCACGAAGTCCGGGAACTTGATGCCGTCCTGGATAAAGAATACCGGCATGTTGTTGCCCACCAGGTCGAAGTTGCCCTGGCGTGTATAGAACCGGGTGGCAAAGCCGCGCACGTCGCGCGCCAGGTCGGCCGACCCGCGCGATCCGGCCACCGTGGAGAATCGAACGAAGACCGGCGTCTTCTCGCCGACGCGGGTGAACAATCCGGCTGTCGTGTAGTCCTCGATCGACTCGGTCAGCTCGAAATAGCCGTGCGCCGCCGCGCCGCGTGCGTGCACGACCCGCTCGGGGATTCGTTCGTGATCGAAGTGGGTAATCTTTTCACGCAGGTGGAAATCTTCCAGCAGCGTGGGGCCGCGCAGGCCGAGCTTGAGCGAGTCGTCGTCCTCGGGAATCTGCAGGCCCTGGTTGGTGGTCAGCGTCTTGCCGGCATTCGATACCAGGTTGCCGACGCTCGGCGATCCCAGGTGCTGCGGGCGGCCCGACAGACGGTCGGCCACGGCCTTTTCGTAGGTGCCGTCCTGATTGCTGCCCGACGCGCGGTCCTGGCTGGGATTGTTGCCAGAGTGCTGGGGCGTGGTCTGGCTCCCGGTGCCTGCCGTGGCAGGGTTCGACTTTGGTGGTGACTGCTTGGGCATGGTGGCGGCCTCCTTGTGCGCACGAAGACGTATGTGGAGCCGTTCGTACCGCAGAATGCATGCCAAGCGGGCACGCTGGCATATGCGCGCCGCCGCCGTGCCGGGGTCCCTACACCATCACCACCTGGTTGCGGCCGTTGCGCTTGGCCTGGTACAGACCGGTATCGGCCGCTTCGACCAGCCGGCTGAAGTTGCCGTCGGCGCCCGGTACGATCACCGCGCCGCCGATGCTGACCGTGAGAAAGCCGCTGGTGGGCGATCCGCTGTGCGCGATACGCAGCGTCTCGATGGAGCGGCGTACCTTCTCGGCCAGCAGGCGCGCGCCGCCGGGCGACGTCGCCGGCAGGATCATCGCGAATTCCTCGCCGCCGAAGCGCGCGGGCAGGTCCGCCGGCCGTGCGCAGTTGTCGCGGATCACGGCGGCTACGCGGCGCAGCACTTCATCGCCCGCCACATGGCCGTAGGTGTCGTTGTAGGCCTTGAAGGCGTCGACGTCGATCATCAGCAGCGCCAGTTGCGTCTGCTCGCGCTGGGCGCGTTTCCACTCGGCGCCCAGGTATTCGTCGAAATAGCGCCGGTTGGACAGGCCCGTCAGACCATCGGAGTTGGTCAGGCGCTGCAACTCCAGGTTGGTCTCCAGCAACTGCTGCTGGCTCTGGCGCAGCGCACGGTAGGCCTCGTCGCGCTGCAACAGGTTCAGGTACGAGCGCGAGTGATAGCGGATGCGTGCCACCAGCTCGATCGTGTCGGGCAGCTTGACCAGGTAGTCGTTGGCGCCGGCGGCAAACGCGGCGCTCTTCATCGTGGGCTCTTCCTTGGTGGAAAGTACGATGATCGGAATGTCGCGCGTGCCGGCGTTCTCGCGATACCGGCGCACCAGCGTCAGGCCATCGGTGCCGGGCATGACCAGATCCTGCAGGATCACGGTGGGCTGCGTGCGTTCGGCCACGGCCACCGCTTCCTCGGGATTGGCGCAATAGTGGAAGTCGATGTCGGTCTCGCCGGCCAGCGCGCGGCGGATCGCTTCGCCGATGATGGCCTGGTCGTCGACCAGCAGCACCATGGCCAGGTATTCGTTGCCGGAGGCCGACGGATCGGCCGGGTTCCCAGGTCTAGGCATTTTCCATTACCCCTTGTTTCTTGTTGTCTCCTGGCCGCCGAAGGCCCGGACCAGCCGGGGCGCGATGCGTGGCAGCGGCAGGATCTCGCTGGCCGCACCCAGTGTGGCGGCGGCCTTCGGCATGCCATAGACGGCGCTGGTGGCCTGGTCCTGCGCAATGGTCAGGAAGCCGCGCTCGCGCATGGCCTTCAGGCCCTGGGCGCCGTCGCGGCCCATGCCGGTCAGCAGCACGCCCACGGCATCGCCGCGCCAGTGTTCCACCACGCTTTCAAAGAACACGTCGATCGACGGGCGGTACAGATAGTCGCCCGGTTCGGGCGTATAGGCCATCCGCGTGCCCGCCACCAGCCGCAGATGATCGTTGGTGCCGGCCAGCAGCACGGTGCCGGCCTGCGGCGTTTCGCCGGCCCGTGCAACGCGCACCGGCAGCGGACTTTGCGCGTCGAGCCATTCGGCCATGCCCTGCGCAAAAGCTTCGTCAACATGCTGCACCGCCACCACCGCCGCGCCGAATTCGGCGGGCAGGGCGCCCAGCAACGCGGCCAGTGCAGCCGGGCCGCCGGCCGATGCGCCGATCGCCACCAGCCGAGGTGCGGCCGGTGTCGATGCCGCGGCTGAAAGTGTATGCGACGTCTGGGGCCGGCCCGCCAGCAGCCGGCCGATATTGCGGATCTTGCGCAGCAGCGGGCCCGCGGCGAGCGTCGCGTCGGACTGGGTCAGCGTTGGCGTGTCCACGGCATCGATGGCGCCATGTCCCATGGCATCGAACACCTGGTTGGCATTGCGGCCCAGGTCCATCGTCACCACCACGATCGCGCAAGGCGTGGCGGCCATGATGCGGCGCGTGGCCTCCACGCCGTCCATCACCGGCATCAGCAGGTCCATCAGGATCAGGTCGGGTGTCTGGCTGGCGGCCATCTGCACGCCCTGCTCGCCGTTGCCGGCGACCCAGGCGATCTCGATCGAAGTGTCGAGTGCCAGCGCGCGTCGCAGTGCGGCCACGGCCAGTGCGGAGTCGTTGACGATGCCGATCTTCATGTGCGCGCCTCGCCGATCAGGTCCCGCACGGCATCGAGCAGCGCGGTGTCATGGAAACTGCCCTTGGCCAGATAGTAGTCCGCACCGGCCTGCATGCCGCGTTCGCGATCCTGCTCGCGGTCCTTGTACGACACGATCATGACCGGCAGCTGCGCCAGCCGTGCATCGCCCCGGATACGGGTGACCAGCTCGATACCGTCCAGGCGCGGCATGTCGACGTCGGTGATGACCAGGTCGAATGCCTCGGCGCGCAGCGCGTTCCAGCCGTCCATGCCATCGACGGCCACGCTCACGTCGTAGCCGCGCCCGGCCAGCAGCTTGCGCTCCAGTTCGCGCACGGTCAGCGAGTCGTCCACCACCAGCACGCGTTTGCGGCGTACCACGACGGCCTCGGTGCCGGCCTGCCGTACGCGCTCGATACGGCCTTCGGAGACGAGCTTTTCCACCGAGCGCAGCATATCCTCGACATCGAAGATCAGCACCGGCGTGCCATCGTCGGTCAGGCTGCCGGCGGCGATGTCCTTGATCTTGCCCAGCGCCTGCGCGAGCGGCTGCACCACCAGCATGCGCTCGCCCAGCAGGCGATCCACGGCGATGCCGTAGACCCGCTCCTGTTCGCCAATCACCACGACGGGCGTGGTATCGCCTTCGCGCGGCTGTTCCGGGCGCTGCAGGATCTGCGCCGCGCTGACCAGCCCCACCGGGCGGCCTTCGTGGCGGAAGTGCTGGTGCTGCTCGGTCTGCTCGATGGCATCGCGTGGCAGGGCCACGGCACGATGCACGAGCCCGAGCGGGAACGCATAGGCCTCGCCCGAGATTTCAACCAGCAGCGCGCGCACGACGGACAGCGTGAGCGGCAGTTCCAGATGGAAATGCAGGCCGCTGCCGGGCTGCTGCGACAGCTTCAGGCTACCGCGCACGGCGCGGACCATGTCCTGCACGGCATCGAGCCCCACGCCCCGGCCGGACACTTCGGACACGGTCTCGCGCAGGCTGAAGCCGGGCAGCAGCAGGAATTCGAGCATCTCGGCCTGCGACAGCCGCGCGGCGGTTTCGGTCTGGGCCAGGCCGCGCCGTACGATGGCGGCGCGCAGCGCGTCGAGATCGACACCGGCACCGTCGTCGAAGATCTCGATCACCAGGCGACCCGCGTTATGCCGCGCCATCAGCGTGATCCGGCCTTCCTCGGGCTTGCCGGCTGCGCGGCGCGCATCGGGAAGCTCGATGCCGTGGTCGACGGCATTGCGCAGCAGGTGGGCCAGCGGCGCATCGAGCTGTTCCAGGATGTCGCGGTCTACCTGCGTCTGCTCGCCCGAAAGCACCAGATGCACATGCTTGCCCAGCGCGCGGCCCAGGTCGCGCACCATGCGCGAAAACCCGGTCATGCCGTCCGACAGCGGACGCATGCGGCACGACAGCGCGGTGTCGTAGATCCGGCGCGACAGGCGGCTGGCGCGATGATCGTACCGGTCGAACTCGTCCACGCGCTGCGAGAGCTGGCCGTGGCCGTCCTCAAGCAGCTGGCGCACTTCGGACAGCGCGGCGCGCATGCGCGTCACCGAGCCTTCGGGCGTGTCCAGCAGCGCCTGCACGCTGTCGAGCGCCTGCAGCGCGCGCATCTGCTGGCGGCGCGCCTGTTGCATGGCGCCGCCGAACGGCCGCAGCCAGTGCGATTCGACCATGGCCTCGCCAGCCATCGCCAGCAGGCGGTCCAGGCGGTCGGCGTTGACGCGCAGCATGCGTTCCTGCGTGTCGCCCCCGAAGGCAGGCTCGGGCGCAGTCTCGGGAGGCGCCGCGTGAACGGATTCGGCGGCAGGCCCGGCAGCGTGCCCGGGCGCTTCCGGCTGGGCCGCCAGCGGTGCCGGTGCGGACGCGGCCACCGGGTCCGGCAGCCCTTCGTCACCGTCAAGCAGCCGGCTCATCCGCGCGATCCAGGCGTCGATCTCGGCCCGCCCGTCGAGTTCGGGCCAGTTGAGATTGCCGCCGGGCGGGTGCCCGATGCGCTGGAGCAGGTCGGTGCCTTGCAGCAGGGCGTCGATATGGGCAGGCTGCAGCACGATGCCGCCGCGCTGGGCTGCCACCAGGCAGTCTTCCATCACATGGGCCACGCGTACCCCGCCATCGAGCCCGACGATCCGTGCCGCGCCCTTGAGCGAGTGGGCGGCCCGCATGCAGGCTTCCAGATGCGAAGCGGCGGCGGGGTCGCGTTCCAGCGCAAGCAGGCCGGTGTTCAGTACCTCGGCCTGCGCGTCCGCTTCGAGCGCGAACAGGTCCAGCATCGAGGCATCGCGCAATTGCTCCGGATTCATGCCAGGCTCCGCGACAGTGCCTGACGCAGCAGGTCGGCATCGAGCAAGCCCACGCTGTGGCCGGCGTGCTCGAACAGCGCCGTCGTGTAGCGCGACGAAGCGCGCGTCAGCGTGGCGGGCAGTGGCAGCAGCGCGAGGCGCGGCACGTGCTCGACGCCCGCCACTTCCGCTACAGGCAGCGCGATGGCATTGCGGCCCTGGCCCAGGACCAGGCAGCGCGTGGTCTGCTGGCCCGCGCCTTCCGGGGCGCCGAACAGCAGCGCCAGCGACACGCACGTGAGCAGCACCCCGCGTACCGCGGCCACGCCGATCAGGGCGGCGTGGCGCCGGTGCGGCAGCGAATGCACCGGCACGGGCGCGGTGATCTCGCCAAGCGCGGCGGTGGGCAGGGCCAGCCATTCATCGCCCACCCGGAAAATCAGCAGCGACTGGGCGGCGGTGCGGTCACGACCCGCGGCGTCCTCGGCTTGGGCGTCGTCGGCAGTGCTGTCCCACAGGCTGCCGGCGGACAAAGAATCGAGCACCGTCACGGCGGCCTGCGCATAGACCGGGCAGTTGCGGCAGCGCAGGTGATCGTTGAGCCTGGGGCAGGAGCGGTCGCCGCCGGTGCCGATGCGGCGCCAGCAGTCGTCCACGGTGCCGGCGGCCAGGCCGGGCAACGTGGTGGGGGCGTAGTGGACGATCGAATCAGCCATGGCTCAGTCGGGCATGACGCTGGGCGCGTTCGCGCAGCCGGTGGGCGCCGGGGGCATCGCCCTCGCTATCGAGCAGGGCGGCCAGGTGGTAGAGCGCTTCCTCGTGCCCCGGGTCAAGATACACCGCCTTGCGGTAGGCGGCATGTGCGTCGGCGATGCGGCCGGCCGCATCGTGCAGTACGCCCAGCAGGCACCAGCCGTCGGGCGACGATCCATGACCGGTCAGATACTGCTGACACGCTGCCGTAGCGGCATCAAGGTCGCCCCGGTCGGCCATGGCCGAGATCGATGCCAGCGGGGTGCCGGCCGCTGCGTTGTCCACATGGGACGGGCTTCCGGCTGGCGGCACATACGTGGCTCGGGGCGCAGGCATGGCGGGAGCCGGGGGCGCCTGGCGAACGGACGCTGCGGGCGCTGCGGGCTTCCAGGCGCGCGGCTGCGGTGCGGGCGGCGTAGCTGACGTTGTGGCAAGGGCCGGTGCGGCGGGCGCAGGATGAAACGCAAACGCAAGCGGTACGCCGGCACTGGTCAAGCCTTCGCGGGTCAGCAGGCTCGCTTCGGCCGGGCCCACGAAGATCAGCCCGTGCGCGGCGGTCAGCCGCTGCAGCGTCAGTGCTGCCTGCCGTTGCGTGGCCGGATCGAAGTAGATCAGCAGGTTGCGGCAGAACACGAAATCATACGGGGGCTCATTGCCCAGCAGCCCGGGCGACATCAGGTTGCCCTGCAGCAGCCGCACCTGCGCGCGGACCTTGTCCGATAGCTGGTAGCCGGTGGGTGCGGGGGCGAAATAGCGGTCGCGGAAATCGAGCGGCACGCCGCGAAAGGCATTGCTGCCGTACAGGCCGGTGCGGGCGCGTTCCAGCGCCCGGGCGCTGACGTCCACCGCATCCACACGGAAGCGGTCGGCGGGCAGCCCCGCATCGAACAGCGCCATGGCGATCGAATACGGCTCCTCGCCCGTCGAGCACGGCACGCTGAGCACGCGCAGCAGGCGCTCGCCGTCGCCGAACGTGCGGTGGGCGGCAAAGTGGCCCAGCGCCAGCAGGGCCTCGCGGTGGCGGAAGAACCAGGTCTCGGGTACCACCACGGCTTCGATCAGCGCCTGCAGTTCGTCGGGCACCGCGTGCAGCAGATTCCAGTAGGCGGCGGGGTCCCGCGCCCCGACGGCCTGCCGGCGTTCCTCGACCGCGCGGGCAATCACGGCCGGCCCGATCGCGGCGGCGTCCAGCCCGATGCGCTCCTTGAGCAAGGCTTCGATCTGCGTGGGAGGATGGGGCAGATCCGTCATGCGGGGTTTGGCTCCGGAAATAGCAGGGTGTGTACGGCGTCGGGTAGCAGGTTGGACACGCGGATCCATTGCACGAGCCCCCGGGCGTCCTGGCGCACGGGGCCGAGATAGCGCGCCGGGCCGGGATCGATGCCGCTGTCGGCGAACGATGCCGGATCGCAGCGCAGGGTGTCGGTGGCATATTCCAGCCGCAACCCCAGCAGGTGCGTTGCGCCGTCGACCGTGCCCGGGCGCCGGTAATGGACCAGCACCGTGCGCGTGCTGGTGCGCGCCCCGGCGGCCATGCCGGTGGCCAGCGCAGTCACGTCGATCACGGGTACGGTCTGTCCGCGCCTTGTCATCAGCCCGCTGACCCAGGCGGGCGCCCCCGGGATCTGCTTGGTGGCGGTCAGCGGCAAGACCTCGGCCACTTCGGCGCTATCCAGCGCGTAGTAGTCGGGGCCGATGCGGAACAGCAGGAAGAGCGCCATGGCGGAAAGCGGCGGGTCCGCTCAGACCTTGAAGCGCGACACGCCGCTGCGCAGTTCGTTGGCAACCAGCGTCAGTTCGTCGATGGCCTGGCTTGACTGGCGCAGCGATTCCACGGTCTGCTGGGCGGCTTCGGACAGTTGCATCAGCGCCTGGTTGATCTGCTCGGCGCCGCCGGCCTGGGCCTGCATGCCCTCGTTGACCATCTGCACGCGCGGGGCCAGCGACTGCACCTGGCCGATGATCTGCGACAGCTGGTCGCCCACCTGCGTCACCTCGGACATGCCACGCCGCACTTCTTCCGAGAACTTGTCCATGCCCATCACCCCGGCCGATACGGCCGACTGGATCTCGCGCACAATCTGCTCGATATCGTAGGTGGCCACGGCGGTCTGGTCGGCCAGGCGGCGGATCTCGGTGGCCACCACCGAGAAGCCGCGGCCGTACTCGCCGGCCTTCTCGGCCTCGATCGCGGCGTTGAGCGACAGCAGGTTGGTCTGGTCGGCCACCCGGGCGATGGTGGTCACCACCTGGTTGATATTGCCGGCCTTCTCGTTGAGCGTAGCCAGCCGGGCGTTGACCGACCCGGCGGCATCCATCACGTGGTGCATGGTGGTTTCCATGCGCGACAGCCCCACCTGGCCCGTGCCGGCCAGGCCGGCCGTCTGTTCGGCCGCGTGCGAGACCTCGTTCATGGTGCGGACCAGGTCGCGCGAGGTGGCCGCGATTTCGCGCGACGTGGCGCCGATCTGCGTGGTGGTGGCGGCCGTCTCGGTGGCGGTGGCCTGCTGCTGGCGGGCCGTGGCGGCAATCTCGTTGACCGAGGTCGTGACCTGGATGGCCGAGCGCTGGGCCTGGCCCACCAGCGAGGTCAGCTCGCCGGCCATCTGGTTGAAGCCTGCCTCCACGGCCTGGAATTCGTCGCGGCGGTTCAGCGTCATGCGCTGGCGCAGGTCGCCGCCGCGCATGGTGCCCAGCAGCGAGACGATCGAACGCATCGGGCCGTTGATTGCCCGCAGCAGCAGGTAGCCGCAGACCAGGGCGGCCAGCACGGCGATGGCCAGCGCTACCTCGATGCTGGTCTTGGCGGCGCTCACGGAGTCGATGATGCCGATGGCGGCGCGGTCGTTGACGGCGCCGTTGTCGTCCACCAGCTCCTGCAGCGCCTTGCGGCCGTCAGCCCAGATGTCATGGGCGCTGCTGCGCAGGGCGGCTTCGGCGGTGGCCGTGTCGCGCCAGCGCGTGGGGTCCAGGTACGGTTGGGCTGCCTGCTCATATCTTGCGCGAACATCGAGGAACGCCTTGAAACGGGCGCGATCGTCTTCACGCTGGATCGAGGCGGCATATTGTTTCTGGAGCTTGTCCAGCCGGTGCGTGGCCTCTTCGGTCTGAGACAGCAGCCTGGAGCGCTGGGCCGGGTCGGAAGCCGTCACGGTCTGCCAGGCCAGCACGTAGATCTCGCCCCAGACGCCGCGCATGCCGGCACTGTAGTTCAGGCCGGGCAGCGCGTCGGTACGCATGACCGTGGTTTCATGCTCGATGGCGGACAGCCGGTTGTAGGCTGCCGCGCTCATCAGCGTCATGACCAGCAGGATGAAGGTGAAGCTTGCCAGGATGCGCGTGCGGATGGTCCAGTGGTTCACGGTCGATGGAGTCTCTCGTTGGGCGGACAGCCGCGGCCGGCGGGACCGGCGGGGGCCGTCTGCCAGGGCCCCCACTCGAATAGGGGGTATCCCTCGAACGGGTGGTAGGCGTTTGCGGCGTAGGGTACTGTAACGTCCGGGCCATTTCAACGGCCGACGGCTTCCCGCCAGCCAGGGCCGTTGCGCGGCTGCGGCGCCAATTTGAAGCCCTTGCTTTTTTCAAAGTTTTCGTCACACTTGCCAGATAGCTTGAGCGGGGAAAATGTTCATCACAACTGATAGGGCAGGGATGGTGGCCAAGTCGGAGGCACAGGTGACTGGCGCCTTGCCGCCGGCGGATCTGGATCCGCTGACCGGCGTGGTCGTCCGCCAGGCATTCTTGAAGCGGGTAGAGGCGCGTCTGCATGGCGAGACGACGCCCCGCTTTGCCTTGTTGCTGGTGGGTGTCGACGATTTCCGCGCGTTCAATGACATGCACGGCCACCTGGAAGGCGATGCCGTCCTCCAGCACGTGGCCCGCCGCCTGCGCGACGCCTCGCCGCGCGATGCCGTGGTCGGCCGGGTGGGAGGCGACGAGTTCGGCGTGCTGCTGACCTCCATTTCAGACCCCACATTGGTGCGTCACGTCAGCGCGGCCATCCTGTCGATGCTGTCGGCCCCCTACGAGCTGAACGGCAACCGCCACCATGTGCTGGCGAGCCTGGGTGCCTGCGTGATGCCCGCCGGCGGCGACTCCACGGCCGACGTGCTGGCGGCAGCCAGCCTGGCGCTGGCCCGGGCCAAGCACGACGGCGGCCGGACCATCCGTTTTTTCAAGCCGCAGATGCGTACCGACGTGACGACGCGCCTGTCGCTCGTCCAGGCCCTGCGCGAAGCCTACGCCCAACGCCAGTTTGAATTGCTCTACCAGCCGCAGGTGGATCTGCGCGATGGCCGCGTGGTGGGTGCCGAGGCGCTGATGCGCTGGCGTCATCCCACGCTGGGCCTGCTGACCCCGGCGGCGTTCATCGATGCCCTGGCCGCCAGCAGCGTGGCCGCCGACGTGGGCATGTGGCTGCTGCACACGGCCTGCGCGCAGGCGCGGGCGTGGTCGCTGACCTTCCCAGACGCGCCGCGCGTGGCCATCAACCTGTTTGCCGCCCAACTGGCCGAAAGCCGGCTGCTGACCGAGGTGCGCCACGTGCTGCGCGCGCTGGAACTGCCGCCGGACCGGCTGGAGATCGAGATCACCGAGACCATCGCGCTGCAACAGGGCGACGAGGTGTCAGACCAGCTCCAGGCATTGCGCCGCGATGGCGTGACGCTGACCTGCGACGATTTCGGTACCGGCTATGCCTCGCTGAGTTTCCTGAAGACGTTCCCGGTGGACCGGCTCAAGATCGACCAGTCGTTCATCCGCAACGTTACGCAGGACAGCGTGGATGCCGCCATCGTCCGGTCGGTGATCAATGTCGGCCAGAGCCTGCGGATCGGCGTGGTGGCCGAGGGCGTGGAAACGGCCGAGCAGCGCGACTTCCTGCTGGGCAACGGCTGTATCGAGGCCCAGGGCTACCTGTATGGCCGGCCGATGCCGGCCGACCGCCTGACAGACTTCCTGCGCAACCAGCCGCGCTGAATTCCGGCGCGGGCGCTGATTCCCGAGCCGTAATGCTGCAATGCAGCATCGTCTGCAGGCGGGCTGCCATGCTGGCACCGGCCTGCGCGTATTTCCCCCATCTGCAAGACTTGTATCCACCTTTGTCCCGCACGCCAGCATGAGGCGGCGGGGAAATATGTGCTTACAAAGTCCGGTACACACCCCGGTCGCTGCGCCGTTATCCGATATACGGTGGCAGCGGGTGCATGCCGCCAAGGTCGCCGGCATGGCCCCCCGGAATCAGGTATTCGATCATGCAATCCCGTCATCGCTTCGCGTTCGTGCCAGCCGCCATCGGCCTGGCTGCCGCCCTCTGTGTCCAGGTGAATGCCCGTGCACAGGACTACAACCCCGGCGCCCCCGGCGTGCCTCCCGGCTATATCCAGCAGGATCCTGCCGATGCCAACGTGCTGGGCGATCCGTCCGCGATGGTGGCAGATCCGCCCTCGCGTATCGCCACGGTGACCGAGATGGCCGGCGGCCTCAGTTTTGCGCCCGCCGGCTCGGACGAATGGGCGGCCGTGGGCCTGAACCGGCCGATCACGACCGGCGACCGGCTGTGGGTAGACCCGGGCGGCCGGGCGGAACTGCACGCCGGCACCACTGCCATGCGGCTGGGGGGCGGTACCGCCGCGACGATCCTGAACCTTGACGACCGCGCGACCCAGGTGAAGCTGACCCAGGGCACGCTGCAACTGCGCGTGCGTGCGCTGCCGGCCGACCAGCAGGTCGAGGTGGATACGCCGAACCTGGCATTCGTGCCGCGCGAGCCGGGCGACTACCGGATCGACGTGTCGCCCGACGGCACGTCCACGCTGGTGTCGATGCGCCACGGCAGCGCAGTGCTGTATGGCGATACCCGCTCGATCGAGCTGGCTCGCGGACAGCGCATGCGATTTACGGGCACCGACCTGGCCGACGCAGGCCCCGGCAACTATCCGCCGCCCGACAGCTTCGACCAGTGGACCGCGGCCCGCGATGCCCGAGAGGATGCATCGCCGTCCGCGCGCTATGTGCCGCCCGACATGACCGGCTACACCGCGCTGGACGACTACGGCGACTGGCAACAGGACCCCGGCTATGGCGCCGTGTGGTTCCCGCGCGAAGTGGCGGCGGGCTGGGCGCCGTACAGCACGGGCCACTGGGCCTGGGTGGCGCCGTGGGGCTGGACCTGGATCGACGACGCGCCGTGGGGCTTCGCGCCGTCGCACTACGGGCGTTGGGCCTACTTCGGCAGCCGCTGGGGTTGGGTGCCGGGGCCGGTGGCGGTGCGGCCGTGCTACGCGCCGGCCGTGGTCGGCTTTGTCGGCAGCACCAGCATCCGCATTGGCGGCGGACCGGGCGTGGCCTGGTATCCGCTGGGGCCGCGCGACGTTTACCGGCCGGTGTACCGGGCCAGCCCGCGCTATGTCACGCGTATCAACAACTTTCCCGTGAACAACACGTGGATGCGCGGCGGTGACCGCGACCGCTGGATGAACCGCAATGTGCCGGGCGCGATCACGGGCATGCCGTCACGCAATTTTGTGGAGGGGCGGCCCGTACCGCGTGGCAGCCACCGCGACGAATGGCGCCAGCTGCCTGCAGGCGAGGGGCGCGGCGGCCCGATCATGGGGCCGGTGAAGTCCAGCCTGATCGGCGGTGCGCGGCCGCAGGGGTTGCCGCCGATGGCACGGCAGGGCTTCGAGCGCCAGGCCATTGCCGCGCACCAGCCTGGGCGCGTCGGTGCCGACGACCTGGCCCGCCGCTTTGCGCGCGAAGGCGGTACCGGTGGCGCCGGGCCGGCCTGGCATGGGCCGGCGCCTGGCGCGGATAACCGCCGGCAGGGCCAGCCAGGCCGGGACGACGCGCGGCGCGGCCCGCAACCGGCGCAGGCCTGGCAGCCGGACGTACGCATGAGCCAGGCGGCCCAGCAGGGCCGTGGGCCGGGTCAGCGGCCCGACGGGCTGCGCAGTGGGGTGTCGGATGCCCAGCGCCAGCAGTTCGAGCAGCAGCGTGACCAGCAGCGCCAGATGCACGACCAGCAACGGCAGATGCAGGACCAGCAGCGCTTGTCCACGGACAACCAGCGGCAGCAACAACAGGCGCTGCAACGCCAGATGCAGGATCAACAGCGTCAGATGCAGGATCAGCAGCGGCAATCGCAGGATCAGCAGCGTCGCCAGCAGTTCGACCAGCAGCGCGCCCAGCAGGAACGCCAGCAGCAGGACGTCCAGCGCCAGGCCCAGGAACGCCAGCGTCAGTTCGACCAGCAGCGCGCCCAGCAGGAGCGCCAGCAGCAGGACGTCCAGCGCCAGGCCCAGGAACGCCAGCGTCAGTTCGACCAGCAGCGCGCCCAGCAGGAGCGCCAGCAGCAGGACGTCCAGCGCCAGGCCCAGGAACGCCAGCATCAGTTCGACCAGCAGCGCGCCCAGCAGGAACGCCAGCAGCAGGACGTCCAGCGCCAGGCACAGGAGCGCCAGCGTCAGTTCGACCAGCAGCGCGCCCAGCAGGAACGCCAGCAGCAGGACATGCAGCGCCAGGCCCAGGAACAGCAGCGCCAGCAGATGGAGCAGCAACGCCAGCAGGCCGCACAGCGTCAGCAACTGGAGCAGGCACGCCAGTTCCAGGATCAGCAGCGTCAGCAGTTCGAACAGCAGCGGCAGCAGGCGATGCAACGCCAGCAGATGGAGCAGCAGCGTCAGGCCCAGGAACAGCAGCGGCGCGCGCAGGAGCAACAGCAGCAGATGCAGCAGCAACAGCGGCAGGCGCAGGACCAGCAGCGTCAGTTCCAGGAACAGCAGCGCCAGCAGCAGGACCGGCAACGGCAGTTCCAGGAGCAGCAGCGCCAGCAACAACAACAGCAGCAACAGCAACGGGTGCAGCAGGAGCAGGCGCGACATGGGCAGCAGCAGGCGCGTAACGACGACCGGCGCTGATCCCTGGATACGGTAAAGACAAAGGGCGTCCGGTTGTGCCGGACGCCCTTCGTTTCTCTCCACTTACGCTTTTTTCAGACTGCTACGTCAGTGCTGGCTTGCCCGCCAGCCGGGTACGGCCCCCTCCGCCTCTCTCTCTCCCTCTCTCTTCGGTCCAGCTGCGTCCTTACTTCGCCAGTTCCGACAGGCGCACCGGCTCGATCTTGCCCTTCTGGACCCAGCCCACCACGGTATCGGCCACCGAGCCGCCCTTGGCGTCGATGCCATCCACCTCGTTCGGATTCACTTCCTTGGGCAGCGCCTTCACGGCGTCGGGCATCTTGGCGCGGATCGCCGTGGCATCGGTGGTGGTGCCGGCCAGTTTCATCGCGTTGGCGAGCGCCCAGGTCATCGTGTAGTTCAGCGACATCTCGGTGGTGGCGTCGCGGCCGTCGTGCAGCTTCTTGTAGCGTGCGTTGTAGGCCTGCGCGGCCGGGCGGGCGTCGTTGACCAGCGGCATCACGCCGATCGAGCCTTCCAGCATGGCGAGGCCATTGGTGACCTTCGCCATTTCGTCCATCTTGGCCTGGTCCATGATGATGAAGCCACCCTTGAAGCCCAGTTCGCGGGCCTGTTTGACCACCAGCGCGGTCGGTTCGGACGGCCCGCCCACGAACATCACGTCGGGTTTGTCGGCGATGGCGCGCGACACGCCGGTGTAGAAGTCCGTGGCCTTGGTGTACGACATCGGGTTGTTGCCCACCACCTTGCCGCCGGCGCCTTCCCAGGCCGGCACGAACGCCTGTACCCACGCCTTGGCGTAGTCGTGATCGGCCGGCACCATCGCCACGTTCTTGCCATAGCGCTTCATCTGCGCCTTCACGAACGGCTCGATGTAGCCGGTGTAGGCCGGAGGGATGCGAATGGTGAGCTTGTTGCCCGCGTCGGTGATGCGCGGCACGCTGGAATAGGCCATGACCAGGAATTTCTCCTGCTCGTTGAACGCCTGCAGCGCAAAGATGCCCCCCGAGTGCGGCACGAACACGGCCGGCGTCTTGTGCTGCTGCACCAGGCGGCGTGCGTTGATGGCGGCCTCGGCCGGCGCGTACTTGTCGTCCAGTGCCACCACTTCGAGCTTGACCTTCTTGCCGGCTACCTGCAGGCCCGAGGCGTTGATTTCATCCACGGCCATCTGGATGCCGGACAGCACATTCTTGCCATAGAGCGCGGCGCCGCCGGACAGCGGGCCCGTGTAGCCGATCTTGACCACTTCCTGCGCCGCTGCCGGCGACGAGGCGATGATGGCGGCGGCTGCGCACGTAGCCAGCGCGAAGAAACGACCCAATGTCTTGTGTTGCATGTGTTGTCTCCTTTGGATTCTATTGTTTACGCCGTTCTTTCTCCCCTCTCCCGCAGGCGGGAAAGGGGAGAAAACCCGTCAAACCTCACCCGCCGATATACGCCTTGCGAATTCCCTCGTCCTTCAGCAGCGCGTCGCGGTCGCCTTCCATCACGATGCGGCCGCTTTCGATGACATAGGCGCGATGGGCGATGCCAAGCGCCGCGTAGGCGTTCTGTTCCGCCAGCAGCACCGTGGTGCCGGCGCGGTTGATGCGCTGGATCACCTCGAACATCTGCTTGACCACCAGCGGCGCCAGCCCCAGCGACGGTTCGTCCAGCAGCAGGGCGCGGGGGCGGCCCATCAGCGCGCGGCCCAGTGCCACCATCTGCTGTTGCCCGCCGGACAACGAGCCGGCCGGATCGTCCTTCTTCTGGCGCAGGATCGGGAACATCTCGTAGACCTCTTCCAGCGTCGTCCTGATGCCAGGGCGGTCGCGCCGATGCACATACGCGCCCAGCGTCAGGTTTTTCTCGACGCTCATGGCCGGAAACAGCTTGCGGCCCTCGGGGCAATGCACCAGCCCGGCCTGCACGATCTGCGACGGCTTCATGCCGCCCAGTTCGCGGCCATCGAAGCGCATGCTGCCGCCGCTGGTGCGGTGGATGCCGCTCATCGCCAGGAAGATCGAACTCTTGCCTGCGCCGTTGGCGCCCAGCAGCACCACCAGCTCGCCGGCCTTGGCATGCAATGTGATGTTGTCCAGCGCGCGGAAGCTGCCGTACGACAGCGAGACACGTTCAAGCTGCAACATGGTCGGCTCCCAGGTAGGCTTCGATGACGCGCGGGTCCTGCTGGATCTGCGCGGGCGTGCCCTCGGCGATCTTCTCGCCGTAGTTGAGCACCATGATCTTGTCGGCCAGCCGCATGATCATGTCCATCTTGTGTTCGATCAGGCAGACCGTCTTGCCATGGCGCACCATCTTGCGGATCAGCTCCGCCAGGCCTACGGTTTCCTCGGGGTTCACGCCGCCGGCCGGTTCGTCGAGCAGCAGCAGGTCGGGGTCGGTGGCCAGCGCCAGCGCAAAGGCCACGCGCTTGCGGGCTTCCTGCGTGATGTCGGCGGCCACTTCATGCGCCAGGTGCGACAGGCCGACAAAGTCGAGCGCGGCCTCGGCCTTCTCGCGGCAGAGCTTTTCTTCCTCGCGCAGACGGCGCGAGTTGAGCAGCACGTCGACCAGGCCAGACCGGGTGCGCAGGCGGTGGCCGACGATCAGGTTGTCCAGCACCGTGGCACGGTCGAACAGCGCGGTCGCCTGGAACGTGCGGGCCACGCCCAGCCGGGCGATCTGGTCGGCGCGCAGGCCGGCCACGTCCTGGCCCTTGAACAGGATCTGGCCCGAAGACGGCGCATGCGTGCCGGCAATCAGGTTGAAGAACGTGGTCTTGCCCGCGCCATTGGGGCCGATGATCGCGTTGATATGGCCGGCTTCGAACGTCACGGAAACATCGTGTACCGCGGTCAGGCCGCCAAACTTCTTGGTCAGGTTGCGGATCTCAAGCATTCTCGGCTCCCGGGCGGGTGGTGGGGACGGGGGCGGGCTGCGCCGCCCGTGCAGCGGCCAGCTGGCCACGGCGCTGCGCCGCGGCACGGCGCGCCTGGCGCTTGAGGAACGACCCCACGATGCCATCGGGCACGAAGATGATCAGCAGGATCAGCACCGGGCCGAACACCAGCATGCGGTAGTCCTGCAGGAACTGCAGGGTCTGCGTGACCCAGGGCACCAGCACCGCGCCCAGCAGCGGACCCAGCAGCGTGCCCGTGCCGCCCACCAGCATCGACATCACCATGTCGAACGTGATGTCGGTGCGGGCGATGTCCGGCCCCAGGAAGCGCACCTGGCCGGCATAGAGCGCACCGGCAAAACCGGCGTACGCCACCGACAGCACGAACGACAGTACCTTGGTGCGCATCAGGTTGATGCCCAGCGCCTCGGCCAGCGCATCGCTGTTGCGCACGGCCATGAAACTGCGGCCCAGCAGCGAGCCGACGATGCGGTGCATGACGAACGTGCCCACGGCCAGGAAGAACAGCACCATGTAGTACTGCGCCTGCACGCTGTCGAACGTAACGGGTCCGATCGCGGCCGGCACCGGGATGCCGATCAGCCCCACGGCGCCGTGCGTCAGGCCTTCCCACTTTTCGATCACCAGGTAGATGATGTAGCCCACGCAGAGCGTGAAGATCGAGAAGTAATGCCCCTTCAGGCGCAGCGACACCAGGCCCACGCCATACCCCAGCACCATGCAGACCACGCCCGACAGCGCGAAGGCCAGCCAGAACGGCATCTGGTGGTCCACCGTCAGGATGCCCAGCGTATAGGCGCCGATCGCCATGAAACCGCCGTGCGCCAGGTTGAGCTGACCCGTGTAGCCGGTCAGCAGGTTCAGGCCGAGCGTGGCAATGGCCGTGATGAACGCGAGCGTCATCACGGTCAGGAAGTAGCTGTTGGGAACCACCAGCGGAAACGCAATGGCGGCCGCCAGCAGCAGCGCCCAGCCCGTCTTGCCTTGCAGTGCTTTCATGTTGGTGTCCTCCTCAGGCGGCGCGGCCGGCGAACAGGCCCTGCGGGCGCACCGACAGGATGATCACGAGCAGCAGGAAAGCGATGATGTCCTTGTAGTCGGTGGAGATGTAGAAGCCACCGAAGCTCTCGGCCATGCCGATGATCAGCCCGCCGACGATGGCGCCGGGAATGCTGCCCATGCCGCCCAGGATGATGATCACGAACGCCTTGGTGATCACCAGGTTGCCCATGCTCGGGTACACGAGATTGATCGGGGCGTAGAGCGTGGCGGCAATCGCGGCCAGCGCCCCGGAGATGGCGAACACCAGCAGCGTGACCCGCGTGGCATCGATGCCGACCAGTGCCGCGCCTTCGCGGTTCTGGGCCATCGCCATGATCGTGGACCCGGTGACCGTGCGCGTCAGGAACAGGTGCAGCAGCACCATCAGCCCGAACGCGGCCACGATGATCAGCAGGCGCTGCAGCGGCGCGGTAAGGCCGAAGATTTCCACCATCTGGCCGTACGGCGTGGGCATGCGATGGAAGTCGGCACCCCACAGCGCCTGCGCGCCGGCTTCGAGAAACAGCAGGATGCCGATGGCGGCGATCATGTCGTGGATCTCGGGCGCATTGCGCAGCGGATGGAAGACCAGGCGATCGGCAAGCATCGACAGCACGGCCACCACCGCGGCGGCGGCCAGCATCGCCAGCCAGTAATTCAGGCCGAGCGTGGTCATGGCGTAGTACGACACATACGCCCCTGCCATGTAGAACGCGCCGTGCGCGAAGTTGGGCACATGCAGGATGCCGTAGACAAGGGTTAGTCCCAATGCCACGAGGCTGTAGACGCCGCCCAGTGTGAGACCGTTGAGGAACTGCTGGAAAAACAATGCCATGCGTTGTCTCCTTGCGTTGGTGTGCCGTGACGGCACCCGCGCTGTCTCTGACGCCGTGTCGCGTTCTCGCACGGTCGTTCGTTTTCGGCGACTTTGCATAGCGTTTCAGCGAGCGTCAAGCAATCGGACGTAGTATTCCGCTACGCGAAATAGAGGGGCCGCATGCCACCGTGCCACGTCCGTGAATTCCCTGATTTCAGCCTGCAAGTAGCCCGGGGCGGAGCGGCGTGGGGCATATTGGCTGCGATATTTACCGCGCGTATGGCCCCAATGATTTCGCTACATAGCGTCGTGCATCGGGCACGGAAACTGATATCAATCGCACCATGAAGCGCACGACCTCGATTCCGCAGCCGCCCGATTCCGCACTGGTGTCGCGCGAGGCCGCGCACCCGATGGATGGCGAGGACCGTAACTTCGTTACGGCGCTGGCGCGCGGGCTGGAGTTGCTGCGCGCCTTCGGCCCCGACGATGACTTCCTGGGCAACGCGGAACTGTCGCGGCGTACGGGTATTCCCCGACCCACGGTGTCGCGGCTCACCTACACGCTGGCAAGCGTCGGCTATCTCGTCTACGTGGAAGACCAGGAGAAGTACCGCATCGGCCAGGGCGCGATGCTGCCTGGTCAGCGCTATCTGTCCGGCGCGGGCATCCGCAATATCGCGCAGCCGCTGATGCAGTCGCTTGCATTTGCCACGGGATGTACCGTAGCGCTGGCGGCGCCGGATCGGCACGACATGCTCTACCTGGAGGTCTGCCAGCCGCGTGGCGCGCTGGTCATGCGTCTGACGCCGGGGTCGCGGCTGCCGATGGCGACGTCGGCCATCGGCCGTGCCTGGCTGGCAGGACTGCCGGCGCAGCGCCGCATGGCCGTACTGGCGGAGCTGGAGCGCCAGCACGGCACGCGCTGGCCTGGCGTGCGCACCAGGCTGGAACGCGCCATGCGCGAGCACGCGCGCCGGGGCTTCTGCGTGGCCCATGCGGAATGGGACAGGTCTGTCAGCGGCGCTGCGGCGCCGGTCCGGTTGCTGGATGGCTCCGAAGTGCTGTCGATCAATATCGGCGGTGCTTCTACGCGCCTGTCTCCCGAAGTCCTGGAAGGCAATCTCGGGCCGCGAATTCGCGAACTGGCCGACACGCTTGCAACGCGGCTATGGCAACCCGCGTGACGGAATTCTGAAAACGAGAAGGAGATATTGATGGACATTCGCAACAAGACTGTGATCGTCACGGGTGGCGGCACCGGCATCGGACGTGCGCTGGTACTGGCATTTGCCCAGGCCGGCGCGCGTGGCGTGGCCGTGGCGGATATCGATGCCGCCGGCGCGGCGCAGGTGGCCGGCGAAGCGGCAGCCGTCGCACCGGAGTGCCAGGTGTTCTCGCAGCGCGTGGACGTGGCCGACGCTGCCGCCGTGCAGGGTCTGGTCGATACCGCCACGCAGCGCTTTGGTCAGGTCGACGTCTTCTGCTCGAATGCCGGCATCATCCTGCGCAAGGGCCTGGACGCGTCCGCCGACGAATGGCAGGGGATCTGGAACATCAACGTCATGGCCCATATCCACGCTGCAAAGGCCGTGCTGCCGCAGATGCTGGAGCGCGGCGACGGGTACCTGGTCAATACGGTGTCCGCCGCCGGCCTGTTGTCGCAGATCGGCTCGGCGCCGTATGCCGTGACCAAGCACGCGGCCATCGGCTTTGCCGAATGGCTGTCGATCACGTACGGCGACCGTGGCATCAAGGTGAGTTGCATCTGCCCGCAGGGCGTGCAGACGAAGATGCTGTTTGGCGAGGACGGCGAGCGCAAGGGGTTCCTGCAGGCGGGGTCCGTCACGCCGGAGCACGTGGCCGAGAAGACGCTGGAGGGCATGGCCGCCGAGAGCTTCCTGGTGCTGCCGCATCCGGAAGTACTGGAATACTATCGCCGCAAAGGGCAGGACTATGATCGATGGCTGCGTGGCATGCGTCGCCTGCACGATCAGGTGTCAAAGGAATTCGGCAATATCGTCGTCTAGCAGCAACCCGCTTCCAAATAAAAATCGATTCAGGAGACAGAATCATGCGTGCTCGAATGATCCGGCGCCGCCAGGTGCTGGGGATGCTGGCCGCCACGGCCACCCTCGCCGTGGTGTCCGCAGCGCCTGCCGCGCAGGCCGCCGACGCCTACCCCACAAAGCCCGTCCGTATCGTGGTGGGTTTTCCGAGTGGCGGGGCACCCGATATCCTGGCACGCATCTTCTCCGAGAAATTCTCTCTGGGCCAGCCGGTGGTGGTCGACAACAAGCCCGGTGCGGGCGGCAATATCGGCGGCGAGGCGGTGGCCCATGCCGCCCCGGACGGCTACACGCTGGCCATGGGCACCGTGGGCACGCACTCGATCAACGGCGCGCTCTACAGCAAGATGCCGTATGACATGGTGAAGGACTTCACGCCGGTGATCCTGGTGGCGTCAACGCCGAACGTGCTGGTGGTGCATCCGTCGGTGCCGGCAAAGAACGTGCAGGAACTGATTGCGCTGGCCAAGTCGAAGCCGGGGCAACTGACGTTCGGCACGCCCGGGGTGGGCACGTCGCTGCATGTGGCGGGCGAACTGTTCAACACCATGGCCGGCACGAAGATCGTCCACGTGCCGTACAAGGGGCGGGCCATGGCGATTCCGGACCTTCTGGGTGGCCATATCACGATGATGTTTGACAACCTGCCTTCGGCGCTGCCGGTGGTGAAGGAAGGCAAGCTCCGTGCGCTGGGCGTAACCAGCGCGCAGCGCTCGGCGTCGGCGCCGGACATTCCCACTATCGCGGAACAGGGCCTGCCCGGCTACGAGGCCACCTCGTGGTTTGCGATCTTCGCTCCGGCCCACACGCCCAAGGACGTGGTGGCCAAGCTCAACGCGGAGCTGAACCGCATCTTCACGCTGCCCGACGTCCAGACCAAGCTGAAGACGCTGGGCCTGGACCCCGTGCTGGGCACGCCCGAGAAGCTGGCCGAATATCAGCGCAGCGAGATTGCCAAGTGGGCCAAGGTGGTCAAGGACTCCGGCGCGAAGGCCGAATGACGGCATGAAGCGGGGCGGCTAGCGGTCAGATGACGCGGGCCGCCGCGCCAGTCTGCGGACGAAATCGGTAGCCCACCTTCGGCACCGCCGAAACGCAGCTGTCCAGCCCTAGCGGATGCAGCGCGCGCCGCAGCCGCGATACCAGCTGCGTCAGGCAGTTCTCGTCCACCATCGCAGCCGGCCCCCAGACCGCGGCGATGATCTGCTGCCGCGACATGACCTTCTCGCCGTGGTCCTTCAGTACGATCAGCAGCCGCAATTCGAAGCGCGTCAGCTTGGCGATAACGCCATGACAGGAGATGATGCCCTGAGACTCGTCGATATGGAGCGCATCGTCGATATCCGAGAACGTCGAAGCTGATGACGTGGAGATCGGCATGCCAAGGCGCGCGAGCACATGGGCCAGTCCACGTGCCTGCTCCAGTCCGGATTCCGCCGGCGGCACCGTCTCCGGTGCGGGCGGCACGGTAGTGATGTATGGGACCGGAATGAACCGGTAGCCCTGGCGCGGCACTGTCACGATATGGGCGTCGAGGCTGACCGGACTCAGCGCCTTGCGCAGACGGTAGACCAGTTGTACGAGGTAAAGCTCGTCCACCAGCGCCGCGCGTTTTCCCCATACGCCCTTGAGCAGGGAATCGCGCGATTTGATGGCGGGCTTGCCTTCTACCAGCAGGCGCAGCAGTTTCTTTTGCTGGCCGGTTATCTTCGCTACCACGCCGCCGCGTAATACACGGTCGGTGTCCCAATCAAAAAATACCGAATCGCTATTCCGGATCATTTCGATTACCCCACGTCGTCTGCAATGGACGACAAGCGTATCGATCCGCAGAAATAGCTCCCATGGAAGATATTTCTTTCGGTATCTGACCCGCACGGGTGACGACTCAATGTCGTTCTCTGCCGTATATCGCCAATTATTGAAACAATGGATGGTGCACAGTGCCTGAAATCTTCGTGTCGACAAGAATATCCGCACGCTTTGTCCATTTGTCAGTACAAGATGACCTGACGATATTAATGTCTGTGCGCCAAGGATACTGCCCGCATCTTAACCCATTCGGGTATTAATTCATTGCGCCAATCAGGCAATGGCGGATCGATGGATTTGCGAGAATCCACGTCATCCATTTGTCGCGATAGTTCACGAACGATCCATGTGCGGGGATTTCCTCGTGTTGGTGCGTAACGCTGAATCGCATATACGCACACGGATAAGTTTCGAGAATCCGGATGGAACGGATATCACCGTCAATATTCCACGCCGAATCCATGTCATTGCAGTTGCGTCGGTAGAAAGATGCGTCTGGCCGCCGGTAATGCCGACCCGAATCGAAAAGGTCTGGTGCGCTGACGGCATTCAAACCATTCTGCAAGGACAGATGTCATGACAAAGAAATCGTGTGACAGCAACGACCAACCGGCCGCTCAGGCTACCCAGGGGCGTGCTGGCTGGAACTCGCGCACGTATCGCAGCGGGGACCCCTCGGATACCGAACCGCCGCGCGTACCGCGCCGCCGTTTCGCCGGTGTGCGCAACCAGCTGGGCAGCGGGCGCACCAACAGCAAGCTGGTCTACGCGGAAGATCCGGGCGATCCCAATATCCCGGATTCGAAGGGCGCGTCGGATCGCACCTACAAGCAGAACAACTTCGAGCCAGCAACTGAGGTAGAGAAGTACTCGTACACGTCGACGCGGGTCGCCAAGCGTGTGTACAACACCTATGGCGCCACGCAGCAGGCAACGCAGGTGTTCGGCTACTACACCGACTGGTCGCAGTACGATGGCCGGCTGGATGGCAATTACGCCAATAGTGCAGCGGGTCGTGGTACGGACCTGATGCTGCTCAATGCATCGGCGTATGACCGCCTGATCATCGGCTTCGCCGGCATCGTGGGCGACACGGGCGAGAAGCAGTACACGATCGACCAGGCAGCGGTGGACTTCGGCAAGAAGCTCAACGAAGCCACCTTCACAGATCCGTGGGGCGATGTGGCGTCGTATCGCAACGTGGGCTTCAGCGGCTGGGTCAGCAACGACTATCGCGAGCTGTTCGACCAGAGCAAGGCCCAAGGCATCCTGGGTGGCCTGGCAAAGCTCAAGCAGCAGAATCCGAACCTGAAGCTGTCGTTCAGCCTGGGCGGCTGGACCATGAGCGGTGCCTTCCACGCGGTGGCGGCCGATGCCACCAAGCGCCAGACGCTGATCGAGAGCATCGCCTACATCTTCGACCGGTTCCCGATGTTCACCGAGGTTGACCTGGACTGGGAATATCCGGGCATGCCGGGCGCAGGTAATCCGCACGGCCCCGAGGACGCTGCCAACTTCCAGGCGCTGGTGCGCGGCATCAAGCAGCGCCTGCCCAGCGTACGCGTATCCATTGCCGCGGGTGCGGCAATGGACACGATGCTCGCCGCCGACATTCCGGGCATGCTGGCCGCCGGCGTCGAAGGCATCAACCTGATGACGTACGACTTCTTCGGCACGCCCTGGGCCGAGAAGCTGGCCCACCACACGAACCTGTTCGACTACGAGGGCAGCCAGTTCAGCATCGACAAATCGGTGCAGTACCTGCTGAGCGTGGGCGTGCCGTCGCAGAACATCTTTGTGGGCTATGCGGCATACAGCCGCAGCGCACGCAATGCCGTGATCGACAACTGGTCACCGCTGGTGGGTACTTACAGTCCCGGCGCCGGTACCACCACCGGGACGTATGAGTCGGGTGCCAGCGAGTACTACGACATTCTGTACAACTACCTCGACCTGGAAAACCGCACGGCCATCAACGGGTTCAACCTGTACACCGACCAGGAGGCCGACGCCGATTACCTGTACAACCCGGAAACCGGCCTGTTCCTGTCGATCGACACGCCCCGTTCGGTGAAGGCCAAGGGCACGTATGTGCTCAACAACAAGCTGGGCGGCCTGTTCACCTGGACCATCGACATGGACAACGGCGTGCTGCTTAACGCGGCGCGCGAGGGCCTGGGGGCGCCGGTGAAGACCGAGGTCATCGACATGGAGCCCTTGTATTTCGAAGGGATCAACACCGAGAACATGAACGCCACGGTGGCCGTGATCGAAGGACCGACGGAGGCATTCGAGGGCGAGCTTGTGTCGTTCTCCGGCCTGCGGTCGTGGGGTGCTGAGCCGCTCACCTACAAGTGGAGCGCGCCCGGGCTGACCTTCCTCGACGGCAAGACCACTGCCGTGGTGGAGGGCCTGCTGCCGCTGGTCACCCGTACGTACACGGTGACGTTGACCGTGACCGACGTCAACGGCAAGACGGCCACGGACACCCAGAGCCTGGTTGTCAAGAAGAAGACCCAGGAACCGCCCACGTCGCGGATCACCGTACTGCTGGAATCGGGCACGCCGTACGCACTGTCCGCCGAAGCCTCGTTCGACCCCGATGACAATCCGCTGACCTATGTCTGGGATGCGCCCGACCTGCCCTTCGACGGCAGTACGGACGAACTGGTGGAAGGCACCGCGCCGTCGGTCACGACGCCGACCGACTACTGGGTCAAGCTGAGCGTGAACGACGGCACCGAAACCGACCAGAGCGCCATCTTCCTGACGGTGGTGCCCGGCGAGGCATCGGAAGGTGATGTGGTGGCCGTGATCACGGGTCGCACGCAGGTGGAAAGTGGCGCGCCGATCCAGCTGTCGGCCAGCGACTCCAGCGGCCCGCCGCCGCTGCTGTTCTCGTGGACGGCACGCGGCCTGTCGTTCGATGGCGCGGATTCCGTGACGGTCAATGCCAACGCACCGCTGGTGGATCGGGACACCATCATCGAGGTGACGCTGACAGCCCAGGGCCTGGCCGGTACCGGCGACAAGGACGCCACGTCGGTGCAACTGCGTGTGCTGGCAGGCGGCAGTTCGGATACCGCGGGTACGTGGCGTCCGCAGTCCTACGAGACCGGTGCCGAGGTCACCAACAAGTACCAGGGCCAGGCGCTGCACAAGTACCGTGCCAAGTGGTGGGTCGGTGCTGATCAGGAGCCCGGCGATCCGAACTTTACGTCGACAGTCGAAGGCGGCGATTCCAAGCCGTGGCTCGACCTGGGCGCAGTCTGATCCAAACCGAGAAGGACCCTGCCGGCGGGTAAGCCGGTAGCGGTACCGGGCAATGCGCAGTCATGCAGGCTGTGCGTTGCCCGTTTTTTTAACTGGCTGGCCTGTGATGAGGTGCGGATCATGGCAATTCGAGGCTTGCAGTGTGTGGTGGCGTTGGGGTGTCTGCTGACGGGCTGCACCGTGATTTCGGTGGAGGGCGATCACAACTGGATTCGCGATGCTGGCGGCCACGGTGGCGTGGTGCGGCAGCAGGAACAGGAACGAGGGCAGGGACAGGATCGCGCAAGGACGTGGCTGGAGCGCCTGGAACGTATCGAGCAGGCGCTTGGCATTGCTCACCGGGGCGGGCAGCACTGAGGCCCCCGCACTGCTTCGTGCCTACGAAACCTGGCGGTCGCGCAAGCGGCTCAGGCTGACAATGGCACCGATCGTGGCGACCGTGGCCGCCACGTACAGCGCGGATCGGGCGGCGTCGCCGCGATCGAGGCTGAACAGCAGCGCGACCACGGCGGTGCCCGTGGTCTGCCCAAGCAGGCGCGTGGTGGCCTGCGCCCCGCTTGCACCACCGCTGCGTTCATGCGGCGTGGCACTGATCATCGCGCGGTTGTTGGGCGACTGGAAGAACCCGAAGCCGACACCGCACAGCGCGGTGCGCCAGGCGATGTCCAGGCTGCCGGCGTCGTGACCCAGCACAGCCAGGCCGACCAGGCCCGCCGCCAGCATCATCAGCCCCGCACCGGCCAGAACGCTGGCCGGATAGCGGTCGGACAGCCTGCCGGACAGGGCGGCCATGACCGCCACCATTAACGGCCATGGCGTGATCAGCAAACCGGTCTCCGCCAGGCCGCGGCCCAGTTGGTATTCGAGATAGAACGGTAGCGACACGAACGCCAGCATCTGGGTCATGAACGAACAGAACGACGTGGCAACGGCCAGCGTGAACGCCCGATTGGCAAACAGGTCCACCGGCACCAGGGGGGCGGGCTGGCCGCGCTGCCGGCGCACCAGCAGCCATCCCAGCAGGATCGCCAGCAACAGGCCCGCTACGCCCGCGATACGCAATGTATCGTGTCCCAGCCCATCGACGCCAAGCACGAACAGCCCGATCACGACGGCGGAAAGAACGGCGCTGGGGTAGTCGAACGCCCGCGGCTGCGGCGGCGTTTCGGGCAGCGCGCGGCGCGATATCGCCAGGGCGAAGATGGCGACAGGCACGTTGACCGCGAAGAGCCATGGCCAACTGCCGAATCCCAGGATCAGGGCGCCCAGCGAAGGCCCCACGGCAATGGTCACCCCGACCACCAGCGCATTGAGACCGATGCCTCGTCCCAGCCGGGTGGGGGGATAGATGTAGCGGACCAGCGCCGTATTGACACTCATGATGCCAGCGCCGCCAATGCCCTGAATGACCCGCGCGGCAACCAGCAGCGGCAGATTGGGCGACAGCGCGCAAAGCAACGACCCCACCAGGAACGTTGCCAGCCCGACGCGGTAGACGCGCTTGTAGCCGAGTATTTCGCCGAGCGACGACAGTGGCAGAAGGAAAATCGTGACCGAGAGCTGATAGGCGTTCACGACCCAGATGGTCCGCGCCGGGTCGCTATGCAGATCACGGGCAATGGAGGGCAGTGCGATATTTGCGATCGATCCGTCCAGAACGGCCATCACCAGGCCGCAAAACACTGTCAGGATTGCCCAGGTACGCTGGGGGCGCGGAAGACCTTGGTGGGACTGCATCGGGGGAAGGACGGACGGCTTGCGCTGTTCTTGGGAAGCCCTCAACCCGCTGCGGAGCACCGCCAGCGCGCGTTCGGACGCGCCATTATCGTCCGCCACGGCGGACCATGCAAATTTGGCGCACCTTCCCGGCGGAATGTGTGGTGCAGCCGCACCGCCGAGCCGGCCAATGGCCGCTGGCTCAAGCGTTCAGGCCAGTAGCCTCGTCGCAATACGCGTGCACGGCCTCATGCAGCGCGCTGGCGGCGCTGGCAATTTCCGGTGTCCAGTTGGTTGCCTGACCGCAGAGCGATTCCACCTGGCGGCACAGTTGCACCATCTTTTGTGCATTGACCACCAGGAAAGCGCCGGCCGAGCGATGCGCCCAATGGCAGAGCGCCTGGGTGTCATGACGCAGCAGGATGGCAGCCAGTTCCGGCCCGTCGCTCCGCAGATGTTCGAGCAGCATGGTCTGGTAGCGCGCAATTTCGGAGCCTGGAATTGGCGGCTTGTCCTGTTTGCGGCTTGCGGGTATGGCGCCATGTGCGTCGGGAGGGCTCACGGCGACGGCGCCCGGAATGGCTTGCAGCGCCTGTTCCAGCGCCTTCAACGAAGCCGGTTTGGCGATATGACCAGTAAATCCGCGAGTCTTCCACTCACCGGCCTGTTCGGTGCGCGTGACCGCGCTGAACGCCAGCACCGGCACGACCGGATCGATGGCGCGGATCGCTGCAAGCAACTCATAGCCGTCCATGACCGGCATATGGACATCGGTGAGGACCGCTTCAAAGTGCCCATGTTCGAAGCTCGACAGCGCCTGGCGCCCGTCGCCGACCACCACGGGGTCCCAGCCCAGCGTCACGAGTTGCTCGGCGATCAGCGTCTGGTTCAAGGCATTGTCTTCGGCCACCAGAATCGCACGGCGCGGAACGTTGCCGCTGCCGGTGCTGACGACGGCGGGGGCCGGGGCAGGGTGCGGTACGGCGATGTCATTCGGCCGACCATCCTGCACGCTGGCACAGATTTCGGCTGGCTCTGCGTTCAGGGCGGCGATTGTGCCCGTCAGGATAGCGTTATGGCTAAATGTCGATACCTCGAATACGCCTTGCCCACGATCGGCAGGGCGCTCGGGGCCGTCCCGGGTGACCCACACCACATTGGCGGGGTGCAACTGCCGAAGCGCTGCGATGGTGTCGAGCCCGTATTCCCCCGTGACCACGAAAATATGAGACCGGTTGGCGCGTAGCCATGCCTGGGCAGCCCCGAGATGATGGAAGACGTCGCAGCGCCAGCCAGCACGTTCCAGCCAGGCTTGCAGCATGGCGCCCGACTCGGTTTCCTGGCAGAGAATCATCGCGCGGGTGCCATGGGTCAGCGGTTCAGGCGCGGCCGCCGGCGTGGCTGCCTCGCCAAGCGGTACCGCCACCGTGAACGCGCTGCCGACGCCCTCCACGCTTTCCACCGTGATATGGCCGTTCATCAGTTCGGTCAGCCGTGCGCAGATCGACAGGCCGAGCCCGGTTCCGCCATATCTCGCCGATGTGCTGGCCTCCCCCTGGACGAACGGATGAAAGATCCGGGCGACCAGCGCGGGTGGCATGCCAATGCCGGAGTCGCGCACGCGGCAGATGAGTACGTTGCGGTCCTGGGTGTCGGTGGTGATCTCGGCGCTGAGCGTGATCTTGCCGCACAGCGTGAACTTGAACGCATTGCTTAGCAGATTGTTGATGACCTGTGCGATGCGTGTGCGGTCGCCGGTCAGCACGGTGTCCAGCGTGGGCGACAGGTGGACGTAAAAGCGGATCGGCTTGCCTTGAACCATCGGCGCGTAGGACATCGACAGGCTTTCCAGGTCGTCGATCGGCCGGAACGGCTCCTTGACCAGCTTCATTTCGCCGGCGTCGATTTTCGAGAAATCGAGGATGTCGTTGACGATCCGTTGCAAGCCTTCCGAAGCCATCTGCAGGGCCCGAAGCCGGGGCGCCTGGGCCTCCAGGCCGTCCGCGCGGGCCAGGAGTTCCAGATTGCCAAGCAGGGCGTTCAAGGGCGTCCGGATCTCGTGGCTCATCGACGCAAAGAAATTCGACCGTGCACGCATCATGGCTTCGGCTGCCTCGCGCGCACCGCGCAACTGCTGTTCGAGCTGGTGCTGTGCCGTGACGTCCTGTATCGCGCAGAACAAGACCGCTTCGTCCCGGTACCTGGCCGGCGCGCAGGTTACCTGCAGGAACTGGCGTGTGACCGCAGCCGGTGGCTCAGGGAGGGATGCGACAGCTGCGTCGGTACCGGCCGCGGCTGCCGCCGGCACCGTTACCTGCACGATCGACGCGAGCGTGGCCTTGCCAGGCAGTGCGCCTTGAGCCCGCAGCGCATCCATGATGTATGCGGGCATGCGGGCTCCCTGGGTGTGGCCGAGCAACGAGTCGGCCACCGCGTTCGATGTCAGGATCGACTCGTCGTGCTGGCGCACGATGCACAGCCCGATTGGCGTTGCGCTGACCAGAATATGGTTGATGGTCTCGTTTTCCAGCGAACGGGCAGCTTCGGCGTGGCTGCGGCGCAGCAGATGGATATCCCAATAGCGCGCGGTCAGGACAATGCAGAAGATCAGCACCAGTCCGGCACCGAGGATGGCAAGGAGTTCGGTGGAGATGGCGTGCAGCAGCGTGCCGTAGGAAAGCAGATAGACCAGCGTCCCGAAGGCCGGGTCCAGTTGCTGCACCAGCAGCAGCCCGTCGCGGGTCGCGCTGGGCGTGTCGGGAGGCATGCCGCTGGCACGCGCCAGAATCCTGTCCGACAGGCTGTCATCGGTGTCGGGAGATACGTCGATCCTGTCGTTGCCGCGATTCACCAGCCAGAGCGTGGCGGGATCGGCGGGCCGAGCAAGGCCGGCAAGAAATGACCGGGCCGGAATGCTCGCGGCTACGACGGTGGCTTGTCCGCTCGAATTGGAGCCGCGTGCGTCAAGCGTTGCCATCATTGCGCGCGTGTGCTGCACCGGATCGTCGACGGGGCCGATCCAGTGCGGCCCTGCCTGGCCAGTGCCGGCCTGGTCTGCCCGGTCTGCCGTTTGCGGGACGTGTCGCACCAGGTCGTCGCGCAGATGGGCCACGAAACCGGCATTGGGTATCGTGGCGACATCGATCTCCGCAGGAGATACCAGGATGGCGAACGATGCGTCGGGCGCAACCACGTATGCCTTTGCATCGAGCCCGAACGCCGTCCCGGTGGTCAGTGTGGCCGTGGCGATCTGCTGGAGTTGCCAGACCTTGTGCGGCAGCGCATCGCCCAAGGCCCGCCGCGCGGCATCGGACACGAGCAGCACATACTTGCCATCGCGCGACCGGGCGGCGCCGGTACGGCGAATCTGCGCGAGGAGATCTGGATCGGGCGGCGCGTCACTGGAAGCGGCGAGATAGTAGTCGACGGTCAGCACCGTGCGGCGCAGGAACGACGTCTGGCTCTGCAGCTTCAGCGAGATGCTGCTGACGTACTGCGCCACGTGGCTGCGGCGAACGTCGAGATGGCGCGCGGCAGCCAGCCCCGCCAGCAGCAGGCCGGACACGATGATAATGGCGATCAGAAGCCCGACGGTGGCGTAATAAAGATGCTGCTGGCGCCGCGCGTTGCGTGCGAGAGCGGCAAACGACTGCGCCAGGGACTGCTGGGTGCGATCCAGTATCTGCTGCATGGCAAAAGATCAGATCAGCCCGTTTTCGTAGGCGTAGCGAATCAGATCCGTGTTGGTCTGGACATTGAGCTTGCGCATGGCAACCGTTTTCTGGCTGGAGATCGTGCTGACCGATCGGCCAAGCTTGCTGGCAATCTCGTTCAGCTGGAAACCCTGCGCATACAGACGCACGACTTCCAGTTCGCGCAGCGTGAGTTCGGTAGCGGGCGCGGCCGATGCAACGCTGTCCAGGACGGCGCGGATCGAGGGCGAATAGAAGTTGCCGTTGCTGACGGTCACGTGGATGCAGGCGCGTACGATCTCGTCGAGTTCGTCTTCCTTGCTGACGAATGCGCGGGCCCCCAGCTTCATCGCGCGCACGACGACGCCCGGATTTGTCTGCGCACTGACAATGACAATGCGCGTTTCGGGGTAAAGGCGGCCGAGCCTGCGCAGCAGGTTGAAGCCGTCGAGCGACGTATCGCCATGTCCCATGCTGAAGTCGGTGACGGCCACATCGACCGGGTTCTGGGCCAGGGCGCCGATCAGCTCGCTGCCGTTTGTGCATTCACACTTGACCTGGAAGCCCGGCGTACGCTGCAGACAGTCGCGCAGGGCCGTGACGACGAGGGGATGGTCGTCAGCCAGAGCGACCCTAATGGTTTTTGCAGGCATGCCTCAAAGTCCTTTTCGCAGACAGATGACGCGTCCGGTAGGAATCGCGACTCGTTTTGGTGCTTTTTCAAGCATAGGAAAAATACTCCATCCGTTCCCGAAAATCACAGTTATGTGACAAGGCGAATTGCGTATTGTCAGATATCTATTACATAGAAAAATACTCTCTGAGTTTCGTCATCGGATGAGAGGATGAAGGGCAATGACACGGCTGTTCATGACCGTGAAGACCATGCAATGGCGTTGCGTCAATCAGTCGAACCATGCATCGGATCGGTCGCATTTTGGCGTTTGCGGATCGATTGAGAAATAGCAGATCAACTAGATTTCCGACGCGCGACCATTACGGATGTATCTCCGAGAGGCTTTGTGCCTGCTTGTCGATGGCATCGGTAAATGCACGGTACTGCGGCAGCAGCCGGCTGACGCGTTCGATGAACCCTGCGCAGCGTTGGGACTGCACCGGTGGGCTGCCCTTGATCAGCATCGCCGCAGGGTGCGACAGCGCGGCATGTTTCATCAGGTAATCGGGCAGCTGGTTCGAGCCCCGCAGTCGCATCAGCATGAGCAGTTCGACCGGAATGGTCTGCTCGACCGGATGATCGAAGTCAAATAGCGGGTGATCTGTATCGAGCCTGCATTGCATGAGGTGGCGGTCGGCAAGTTCGAATGCCAGCGGCATGAACGTCTCGTCGTCCGCTTGCCAGCGCTCGACGATGCGGGCGAGCAGCGCATCGCTCTTGTGGAAGACGGTTTGCGGAACGCTGACACCCAGCGCCTGCCCGGCAACGCTCACGATCATCCCGGTCATGCCATTCAACGGGTGCAGGGCCGCAAGGTCGCTATCGATGCCGAACCAGGCGTCGAGACAGAAAGACCCAAGGTCCTTCCAGTCGAGCGCCAATAGCATGGCGATCTGTTGCGACATGTCGCGTTCGTAGGTCTGGCGGCGGGTCGGGCCGCTCCATTGCTCCTTGTGCAGGGCCAGTGCATGCGTGCCGGACACGGACTCCACCACGCCAAGCTGCAGCGAGAGCCAGTTCGGTGTGGGGCAGGTCTCGCCATTGTCCAGATCGATCGCACGCCATTGCCTGAGCCGACCGAGCCAGAATATGGCGCGCGCGGCCCGGGGAACCGGCACGGCCGAAGGTGTGGACATGAAGGTGGCAAGCGTGTCCCGGTACATGCCATGCAGGGCATGGGCCTGTGCCTGAGCCGTATGGAAGATGGTCTGACGCCGTTGCTCGCCTTCTGTCTCTTGAGTGATCTTCTTGCGCATTGTCGTTTCCATAGGGATGGAGATAAGGATGTCGACACTACGAGTCCGCGCAATCACGGTCTATCACTGTTCATTTAAAAATTACGAGAATCTGCAAAGTCCAGCGTACGGCGTCACGGGATTACGAAGGCGATACGTTGAGTTCAGAAAATGGACATCGCATTCTTGGACGAATTGTTATCTCCGGGGGCGCGTTCGAGCGTGTTGGAGTGCGTTGGGTGGCACGCCGCAACGGATCACGATGATGTGCCAGAGAGAATTCGTAAAAGCGCTATGAACTGGATCGCTATCCCGGCGCGCGCCGGCCGACGGCCAGGAGCGGCGTGTATCGGCGCGGTGTGACGCTGAAGTTTCAATACATTCGAGAAGGGTGTGGTCTTTCGCACTGCGTCACGGGCGGCAGGGAAAAGTGGCATGCTATGGCCGCGCGCAAATGCCCGCGTGGAGGTGTGCCATGACGATGCGTCAATTCGACGAGTTTCCCCCGCAGGAACGGCAGGACGTCGAGGCCGTGTTCAGACAGGTCGGTCTCGCTGTGCAGGAATTCGACATTTCCGATGTCAATGGCACGGCGGCGCGCCAGGTGACGGTGCGAAGGCAGGGTACCGGCGCCGAAAGCGTCTACGACGCCGGGCCGGGCACATCATGGGTGGAAGAACTGGAGAGCGACCTGGAGTGCGGGCTGTTCGGCCAGTTGTCGGCCTGAACGGCTCCTGGCCCTGCCATCCGTATCAGCTTCGTCCGCGTTCCGGACTGCGCCCGACGATAGAAGCCCCGGCAATCAGTTCCTTGAGCAATGCCAGCGATGCCGCGCCAGGCATGCGGTACGGGTCGAGTTCGCCCTGTGCCGAATACTTGAGCAGCGTCGCGGCGTTGATCTTGCCAGCGTTGACGCGTCCCATCGACCACCCCGAAAACGCCCGCTCGGCGATTTCCTCGTAGTGCAGCAGCACCACGTCGTGGTGGCGCTTGTCCTGGCCGATATTGAGATAAAGGCGCGACACCGCTTCCCGGCTGCCTTCCAGCGCCTGCAGGAAGATGCTGTTGCCATGGCACAGCACGCCGGTGATGCCGTGGCGCGGATTCTGCGCCAGGCTGGTTTCGAGGATGGCATCCAGCACATCGGCGGCCAGGGGTTCCCTGGCGCGGCTGGCATAGAGCAGACGAACTAGCATGGTGGCCTCCTGCAGGGGCGGGGCGGATCAGCGTCGGTTCAGGTTCAGCAGCGTCAGGAATTCACGGCGCAACTTGTCGTCCTTCAGAAACGACCCGCGCATCACGCTGTTGGTCATCTTGGCATCGGTGTCGCGCACGCCGCGCCAATGCATGCAGAAGTGTTCGGCTTCCATCACGATGGCCAGGCCGTCGGGATTCATCTTTTCCTGCAGCAGGTCGGCCACCTGGGCCACGGCTTCTTCCTGGATCTGCGGGCGGCACATGATCCATTCGGCCAGCCGGGCGTATTTCGACAGACCGATCAGGTTCGAATGCCGGTTCGGCATCACGCCCACCCAAAGGCTGCCGATAATCGGGCACAGGTGATGCGAACAGGCACTCCGGACGCGGATCGGGCCCACGATCATCAGCTCGTTGAGCTGTTCGACGTTGGGGAATTCCGTGACCTCGGGCGCCTTGGCATACCGTCCGGCAAAGATCTCCTTCAGGTACATCTTTGCCACGCGGCGGGCCGTCTCGCGGGTGTTGTGATCCTGGTCGACGTCGATCACCAGCGTGCGTAGCACCTCTTCCATGCGCGCCTCGACCTCGGCCTGCAAGGCATCGAGTTCGCCGTGTTCGATAAAACGGGCGATGTTGTCGTTGGCATGAAAGCGTTCGCCGGCGTCGGCGATCCGGGCGCGAATCCGGTCGGAAACCGGTGTGTGGGCAGGGTGCCTGCCTCCCTCGGGGTGGTCCTTGTGTGACATGTGCGGCCGCTGGCGATCGGCGGGATAGGGGCGCGGTGCGCGGTGCTTCACTATAAGCGAAAACGCGCCGGGCGGATTCAGCGCAAGACGGCCAGCGCCGGCAGCAGTGCCAGCGGCATCACGATGGCGCCGGTTCTGAGGAATGTGCCAGCACTGACGGCATGGCCCTCGCGGCGCAGCGCCGTCAGCCACAGCAGCGTGGCAAGCGAACCGGTTACCGACAGGTTTGGCCCCAGGTCCACGCCGATCAGCACGGCGGCCGTCACCGTCTCCGACGCATGGCCGGCGGCCAGTGCCGACGCGGCGAACAGCCCGGCGGGCAGGTTGTTGACGATATTGCTGACCACGCCCACCAGCACGCCGGCCATGCCCGCGCCGATCACTGCGTCGGTGCCTTGGCGTTGCGACAATTCCTGCACCCAGTGGGCCAGCTGGCCGGTCAGGCCGGTCTGCGACAGGCCTGCCACCAGCACGAACAGCCCGGCCACCATCGGCAGCACCCCCCAGGACACTTCGGTCAGCGCAGGACGCAGCAGCCGCGGCTGCGTGGCGCAGACGGCCAGCAGCGTTGCGGCGCCGCCGATAAAGGTGGGCCAGCCCAGGTCCATGCCCCGCAGCGACGCCGTCAGCAGTGCCGCTCCGGTCAGGAAGATGCCGGCCGTGGTCAGCCATGCCTGCCGTGACAGCGGGGGCGTTTCCACGTCGTCGGCGATGCGCTCGGCCAGCGCGTCACGCTGGGTCCAGTACAGGGCCACGAACGTCATGACGATGGCCACGACCGAGGGCAGCGTGAAGCGCGTCAGCCAGCCCAGCAGCGGTGGCATGCGTTCGCCGAACAGCACGAGGTTGGCCGGATTCGAGATCGGCAGTACAAAGCTGGCCGCGTTGGCGATAAACGCGCAGGCGTAGAGATAGGGCAGGGGGTGCCGTACGCGTGCGGCGCGCGTGGCGGCCAGCACGGCCGGTGTCAGCACCACGGCCGTGGCGTCATTCGACATGAAGGCCGTGACGGCGATGCCGAAGCCGTAGACCAGCACGAACAGGCGGCGCGCCGAGCCCCGGGCGCTGCGCACGGCCAGCGCCGCCACGTGGTCGAACAGCCCGGTCTTGCGGGCCAGTTCGGAGATCAGCATCATCCCCGCCAGGAACAGGTAGACGTCGTTGCCGCGCGCCACCGCTTCGAGGGCATCGCGCCAGGGCAGGAGGCCGGCCACGCAAAGCAGCAGCGCGCCGGACATGGCCCAGAACGGCTCCGGCAGCCGGAACGGGCGGAACAGCACGCCCAGGGTGGCCAGCGTGGCAACTGCCCAGATCAGCGGCGTGGCGTAGACAGGCATGGTCGGCGTCAGAAGGGTGGCGTCGGCGCGGTGATATCGACGATCAAAGGGCAGCGCCGCTGGCACGCGGCGCGCTGGTCGATGCCGGCACGTCCAGCGCGGCCGGCGTCGGGGTCGGGGCAACGGGCACGCCGGGCGCACTGCCGTCGGCCGGCAGGTCGGGCACGGCCGGCGGGGGCGGGAAACCCAGCGACGCCATGCCGTGGCTGCCGTCGGCGTTCTCGGCATAGGCCCAGTCGTTGTTGAACTGGGCCAGTTGCGGCGGTGCCGCGAAGCCCGCGTCGGGCACGCCCGCAAGGCGGCCTTCCATATAGGCGGCCCAGATCGGCAGTGCCGTGGTCGCGCCGAACTCGTGCCGGCCCAGGGTGCGGTTGTCGTCGAAGCCCATCCATGCCACGGTGACCACCTGCCCCGCGTAGCCCGCGAACCAGCCGTCCACCGAATCGTTCGTGGTGCCGGTCTTGCCGGCCACGTCATCGCGGCGCAAATAGCGCTTCACGCCAGTGCCCGTGCCTTCGTCCACCACGCTCTGCAGCAGGCTGTTCATGACAAAGGCATTGCGCTCGGAAATCACGCGCGGCGGCTCGGTGGTATCGGCGGCAAACAGCACATTGCCGTCGCCGTCGGTAATCTTCTCGATCAGATACGGCTCGATGCGGTGGCCCTGGTTGGCGAACACACCGTAGGCCGCAGCCAGCCGCATCGGCGACGTGGTGCCCGTGCCCAGCGCCATCGGCAAGTACGGTGGCAGGCGCTTGGTCGCGAAGCCGAACTTGCCCGCAAAGTCGATCGCATACGGAATGCCGATGGCTTGCAGCGTGCGGATGGCCGGCAGGTTGCGCGATTCGGCCAACGCCTGGCGCACCGTGATCGGGCCGACAAAGCGGCCGTCGTCGTTCGACGGCTGCCAGCGTGGCGAATTGTCGAGCGGCGCGTCGTTGATCAGCGTGCCCGGCGAGATGCCGCGCTCCAGCGCCGCCGAATAGACGAACGGCTTGAACGTCGAGCCCGGCTGGCGCTGTGCCTGCGTGGCGTGGTTGTACCGGTTGGTGTTGAAATCGGTGCCGCCCACCATGGCCTCGATGGCGCCGGTGCGGGCGTCCAGCGATATCAGCGCAGCCTGCGGCAACGCCGTGGCGGCCTTTGCTGCGCCATGCCGCTTGCCGTAGCGCTCGATGCCGGCCTGCACGGCGTCGTACGCCAGCGTCTGGTGCATCGACGACACCGTGGTGTAGACATTGATGCCGCGTGTGTAGGCCTCGTCGCCAAAACGGTCGTGCGCCAGCTGGCGCGCCAGTTCGGCAACGTATTCCGCGTGCCCGTCGAAGCGGCCATTGGCATCGTGGCTGACCACGACCTGCGCGTTGCGTGCGTCGCGATACTGGTCCTGCGTGATCATGCCCAGCGCCAGCATGCGGCCCAGCACGTACTCCTGGCGGCGCTTGGCGCGCGGCAGGTTGACGATCGGATTCATCGTCGAGGGCGCCTTGGGCAGGCCGGCCAGCATGGCCGTCTCCGCCAGCGACAGCTGCGCCAGCGGCTTGCCGAAGTAGGTCTGCGCCGCACTGCCGAAGCCGTAGGCGTGCTCGCCCAGGTACACCTGGTTCATGTAGAGCTCGAGAATGCGCTCCTTGGGCAGCGAACGGTCAATCTCGAAGGCGAGCAGGATCTCGTACCACTTGCGCGACAGCGTTTTCTCGCGCGACAGGTAGAAATTGCGTGCTACCTGCATCGTGATGGTCGACGCGCCCTGGGCGTAGCCCTCGCCGATATTGGCCAGCGCGGCGCGGACCAGGCCCGGCACGTCCACGCCCACATGGCTGTAGAACTGGTCGTCCTCGGCCGCCAGCAGCGCGTCGGACATCAGCTTCGGCATGCGGTCCATCGGAATGAACTCGCGATGCTCGGTGCCGAATTCGCCGATCTGCACGTCATCACGGGTGAATACGCGCAGCGGTACCTGGGGGCGATAGTCGCGCAATGCGTCGACGGACGGCAGCTGCCGCAAGCTGACCACGGCGGCAAAACCGGCCAGCAGCACACCGGCCGCCGCCAGGCCTGCGGTTACGGCCGCGGCCTTGACTACGATTTTTTTCATGGCGCGCATTCTACCGTGCTGCGGAAAGCGGCAACGGCACACCGGTTTCAGTGACGTCGGGAGGTGGCGATTTGGACGCGCGCCGCGGCGCTTCGGATAACGGGGGCGGCTGATGCGGCACCTGCTGGGCGAATTCGCAAAGCGCGAGCCAGGTTTCGGGCAATTCGACGATGGTGTAGTGGTCGGCCCCGGCAATGGTCTGCACGGCCACCGGGCCAGGCCATGCGGCCATCAGGCGCTCGGAGCATGCGTGTGGCACCACGTCGTCGCGTTCCGCAAGCAGCACCTTGGTGCTTTGCACGACCTTCTTGCAGTGGGAGATCGAATCGAAGTGATGGCGCATCAGCTGGCGCAGCGGCACCAGCGGAAAGCGCTTGCGCACGATTTCCAGCAGCGAATCGTAGGGGGTGATCAGCTGCAGGCTTTCGAAATCCTGCAGGTCGGCCAGCTGGATCGCCACGCCGGTACCCAGCGAGCGGCCCACCACATGCACGCGCACGCCCGGGAAGGCGCGGCGCAGATGCAGCAGGAACTGGCTCGCATCGGCCACGGCCGCCGCCTCGGACGGCATGCCGTCGGAATGGCCCAGGCCGCGGTAGTCGAAGGTGGCGAAGCCCATGCCAGCTGGCAGCCATTTCATGAACTGCAGCGTGTCCAGGACGTCTTCGCCGCGTCCGGGCAGGTAGAACAGCAGGTCGCGCACGCCTTCGTGGTCGGCGTGATAGGTGTAGCCGCGGAACTGGCCGCCCGGCACCGGGTGCGAATAGGCGTCGATGCCGTCGGGCAGGTCGCGCGGCGGGCGCCGCCGGGCGTCGAACAGCAGGCGCTCCTGGTTGACGGTGAGATAGGTCCAATAGCAGGCAAAGCCGCCGGCCGTCACAAGGGTGGCGGCCAGTGTCCTGCGCAATAACGACGATGACATGGGGGCGTTGAACGGTGACGACGGGCGGTGACGGACAGGGTCACGGGGCTGTTATGACTCGTCCAGCCTACCCGAATTTCTGGCAATGCGGCGTTGGACCCGGCAGGGTGCCCGCAAGTTCTTGTACGATATGCCGCATATCGACATTACGGCCACGGGGGGCTGTTGCATGAGTGACGAACAGAAACGCGCCGAGGAGGCGCAGGCAATGGAACGCGTGGTCAATGCCACGCGCCAGGTGCAGGTAGCCTTCACCGCGCTGCAAGGCCAGTATCCGCCGCAGGGCGGCGGCAAGCCGTCGAAGATCGCATTGCAGACCTTCGACGCCGCGCTGCAGGCGCTGGAAGACGCCCAGGCGGCCTTCGACGAAGTGCTCAACGACCTGCTGGACGGCAATCGCTGATCCTTCCTGCCGATGATGCCTGACGCCCCGATCCCGCGCGGAGCCGGGGCGTGGATACCGGTCATTCCAGCGTGAACTTCGCTTCCTTCACGGCAGCCGAGTCAAAACCCACCTGCACGTTGAACTCGCCCGGTTCGGCCACGTATTCCAGCCTGGCGTTGTAGAACCTGAGCTTGTCCTCGCCGATCGGGAAGTCGATCACGCGCGACTCGCCCGGCGCCAGCATCACCTTGCGGAAGTCCTTCAGTTCCTTGACCGGCCGCACGGTGGATGCCATCACGTCCTGCAGGTACAACTGCAGCACCGCTTCGCCGGCCCGGTCGCCGGTGTTCTTCACGGTCACGCTGGCCGTGATCTGGCCGTTGCGCGCCAGTCTGGCGCCGGACAGCCGCACGTCGGACATGCTGAAAGTGGTGTAGCTGAGCCCGTAGCCGAACGGGTAGAGCGGGCCATATTCCTCCTCGAAGTACTGCGAGGTGTAGTTCGGCGCCTTGCCCGGCGTGAACGGCCGGCCGATGCGCAGCGCGTTGTAGTAGGTGGGGATCTGGCCCAGCGAGCGCGGGAAGGTGACCGGCAGCTTGCCTGACGGATTGGCGTCGCCGAACAGCAGGTCGGCGATGGCATGGCCGCCCTCGGTGCCGGGATACCAGGCTTCCAGGATCGCGTCGGCGTTCTCCTTTTCCCAGTTGATCGTCAGCGGGCGGCCGTTCATCAGCACCAGTACCAGCGGCTTGCCGGTGCTCTTGAGTGCCTTGAGCAAGGCCAGCTGGCTGCCAGGCAGCCCCAGGCTCGACCGGCTCGATGCCTCGTGCGACATGCCGCGCGTCTCGCCCACGGCCACCACGATGGTGTCCGCGCCGCGCGCCACGCGCACGGCTTCCTCGATCATGTCGCCGTCGGAGCGCTTGTCCTGCACAACTTCGGGATCGTCCCAGTTCAGGAAGTTCAGGTAGCCCACCACGCGCTGGTCGTCGGTAATATTGGCGCCGCGCGCGTATGTCACCTGGCCCTTGCCCGCCAGCGCATCACGCATGCCCTGCAGCAGCGTGACCGACTGCCTTGCCACGCCGGCGGCCGACCAGCTTCCCATCATGTCGATCTGCGAATCGGCCAGCGGGCCGATCACAGCCACGGTGCCGCCCTTCTTCAGCGGTAGCGTGCGGTTGCGGTTTTCCAGCAGCACCATCGACTTGCGCGCCACCTCGCGCGCCTCGGCGCGGTGCAGGCGGCTTTCGGCATTGACGTCGGGTGGGTCGTCGGCGGCGCGGCCGATGCGGCGGAACGGGTCCTGGAACAGGCCCATGTCGTACTTGGCGTTCAGCACCTCTCGCACTGCTTCGTCGATCACTGACATCGGCACCGCGCCGGACTTGACCAGCGTGGGCAACTGCTCGAGGTAGCGCGTATCGGCCATGCTCATGTCCACGCCGGCTTCGATGGCCAGCCTGGCGGCGTCGCGGCCCGTGCTGGCCACGCCATGGCGCAGCAGCTCGTCGATGGCGCCGTGGTCGCTTACGGTCACGCCCTTGAAGCCCCATTCCTTGCGCAGCAGGTCGCGCAGCAGCCATTTGTTGGACGTGGCCGGCTGCCCGTTGACAGAATTCAGCGCGATCATCACGCCGCCAGCGCCCGCATCCAGGCCGGCGCGGTAGGGCGGGAGGTAGTCGTTGTACATCCGCTGCAAGCTCATGTCGACGGTGTTGTAGTCGCGACCGCCTTCCACGGCGCCGTACAGCGCGAAATGCTTGACGAAGGCCATCACGCTGTCGGGGTTGGCCGGCGACGCACCCTGGAAGCCCTTCACGCTGGCGCGCGCGCATTGCGACACCAGGAACGGGTCTTCGCCGAAGCCTTCCGACATGCGGCCCCAGCGCGGATCGCGCGAGATGTCGACCATCGGCGCGAAGGTGGCGTCCAGGCTGTCCGACGCGGCTTCCTGGCCCGAAATCCGCGCGGCTTTCTCCACCGCGCCCATATCCCAGCTCGACGCCAGGCCCAGGCTGATCGGGAACACGGTGCGGTGTCCGTGCACGACGTCATAGGCGAAGAGCATCGGGATCTTCATGCGGCTGCGCATGGCCGCTTCCTGCAACGGACGGTTGTCCTTGCGCGTGACGGAGTTGAAGGTGCCACCCACGCGCCCGGCCGTGATTTCCTCCATCAGCTTCGGCGCGGGCATTTCGGGCCCGATGCTGATCAGGCGCAGCTGGCCGATCTTCTCGTCGAGCGTCATCCGGCCGATCAGGCCGTCGATGAACGCCTGCCTGTCGGTGGCAGGCGCCGTGTTGGCCGGCGCCGGGGCGGTGGTGTCGGCAGGTGCGGCGCCGGCAAACATGGGCGCGCAGGCAAGGCTGGCGGCAAGGGCCAGCGTGGAAAGCATTCGCATTCTTCGTTGTCTCTGATGAGCGGACTGGCGGACGGACTGCCGGGATCATGGCCCGCCATGATGCGGCAAGGGCGCTTGGCCGGCTGTCGTCACGTGTCTGACAGGCACGTCAGGCGAAATCGGTTATTTTTCTGAACTGCGCCGCAAGTTTACAGCCTTACTGTGCCTAAAATGGCCGGTTTGTGGCCGTTGTGTGGCTTTTCCCGATGTGAATTCAGGAGATTGATTGGTGTTTGCCGCTTTCGTCGCTCGCCCCGTCGCGTCGTTTCGTAACAGGTTGCAACTTGTCTTGCCGGGCGTCGCCCTTGCAGGCTGCCTGCTTGGCGCCGCGCACGCCCACGCGTTTTCGCTTGACGACGTGACCGCCCGCGCGAAGAAGCTGGCCGACCAGCCCTACGCGGCGCCGGTCAGCAACCTGCCGCCCGTTTTCGCACAGATGCAGTTCGGCGACTACATCAAGATCCAGCCGAAGATGGACAACGTGGAATGGAAGGAGCAGGGCACGCCGTTCAAGCTCGGCTTCTACCACCAGGGCATGCATTTCAGCACGCCGGTGCGGATCAGCGAGATCGTCGACAACCGCGTCCACGAGATCAAGTACGAGCCCAGCCGCTTCGATTTTGGCGATCTCAAGCTCGACAAGGCCGCCACCAACAAGCTTGGCTACGCAGGCTTTCGCGTGCTGTACCCGATCAACCGCGCCGACAAGCTCGACGAGGTGATGAGCGTGCTGGGGGCCAGCTATTTCCGCGTGATCGGCAAGGGACAGGTCTACGGGCTGTCTGCGCGTGGCCTGGCGATCAACACCGGGCTGTCCGAGCCCGAGGAATTCCCGGCCTTCCGCGAGTTCTGGATCGAGCGCCCGAAGCCCGAGGACAAGCGCCTGGTGTTCTACGCGCTGCTCGATTCGAAGAGCGCCACCGGCGCCTATCGCTTCGAACTGCAGCCCGACTCCGATGCGGTGCTGAAGGTGCAGGCGCGCGTCTTCATGCGCAGCGCGGTCAAGAAGGTGGGGATTGCCCCGCTGACCAGCATGTTCCTGTTCGGCCCGCAGCAGATGCGCGATGCCAACAACTTCCGCCCGGCACTGCATGACTCGAATGGCCTGTCGATCCATACCGGCGACGGCGAATGGCTGTGGCGTCCGCTGAACAACCCGAAGTACGTGGCGCTGAGCATGTTCCAGGTGAACAATCCGCGCGGGTTTGGCCTGATGCAGCGCGGCCGCGATTTTGCGTCGTATGAAGACCTGAAGGACCGCTACGACCTGCGCCCGAGCGCGTGGATCGAGCCGCAGGGCGACTGGGGACGCGGCAAGGTCGAGCTGGTGGAAATCCCCACGCCGGACGAAACCAACGACAACATTGTGTCGTTCTGGACGCCCGACCAGCTGCCGCCCAAGGGCACGCCGATCCAGGCCGACTACACGATCCACTGGACCATGGACGAGCGTGGGGTGTTCGCGAAGGACCTGGCGTGGGCCAAGCAGACGCTGCGCACGGCCGGCGAGATCACGCAGAAGAACCTGATCCGCCATCTGGATGGCAGCCTGGGCTTCGTGATCGATTTCGAAGGCGGTCCGCTGGCCTCGCTGCCGCCGAACACGCCGGTACAGGCGCAGTTCAACGTGGGCGACAACGCCGAGGTCATCGAGAACGTGCTGCAGCCGAATCCCGTGACCAAGGGCTACCGCGTGACCCTGCGCATCAGGGTCAAGGACCCGAACAAGGTGGTGGAAATGCGCGAGGCCCTGGTGGCCAACGGCAAGCCGCTCAGCGAAACCTGGAGCTACCAGATTCCGCCGGGTACCGCCAACCAGCCCACGCCGGCCCAGGCGGTCAAGTAGGCGCTGGCGGCGCGATGGCAGGCAGCAGGGCGGCAGGGCCGGCCACGTGGCTGGCCCTTCTTTCGTGGTCTAGCGCTTCGGCAGCCGTGCGCGCAGCGGCTTGAGCAGGTCCTTGAGGCCGTTGTGGTCAAGCTCGTGCATCAGCGCCAGCAGGCGGCCGATCTCGCCGGGCGGAAAGCCCTCGCGCGCAAACCAGTTCAGGTAATTGCCCGGCAGGTCGGCGATCAGCGTGCCCTTGTGCTTGCCGAAGGGCATCTCGCGCGTGACGAGCAGGAGTAGCGATTCGCTGTCCGGCAGCATGCATCGGTTCCCAGTGGTAAAGAGCGCGCATTGTAGCGCCGCATTGCCCGGACCCGGCTGCCGCCGCTATGCCGCGCCAGGGCCGCTTCTGTGATGCTTCTATGGCGCGGCGGCGTAGCACGTTGCCCGCCCGCAGACATACCGCTTGCGTGATCCGGCCCATTTCCGGTAGTCTCCGTTTTGCATACAAAAAATGAACACAAATCGGAGACAACCCCCATGGAGCTTGCTGCTCAAATCCCTCAATTGCTGACTGGTCTCGAATGGTCGGGGTGCGCCCTGGCCATGAGCGGATCGTTCCTGGTGGCGCTGCACAACCGCGCATCGCGCTGGGGATGGATCGCCTACCTGTGCTCGAACCTGGTGTGGAGCGCCTTTGCGCTGGTTACCGGTACGTATGGCCTGTTCGTCCAGCAGCTCGGCTTCACGGCCACGAGCCTGTACGGGCTCTATCGGCACACGCGCCACTATCGTCAGGCGGCCCGCGAAGCCAGCGCCGCGCAGCCAGCCTGAGCGGCCCGACGCGGCCCGCCGCAACGCGTGCCGGCGGCCGGGAACGTCCTGCCGGCCGGGGAGCATGAAACTTCCCGGCCCGCCCGGGCGTCGAAGCCTGCAATTGCTACGATTCAGGCCCTGCCATGCGCATCATCTTCAGCACCATCGGCATATTTTTCCTGCTGGCCATGGCCCAGGGATGTACGACCGTTTCCGACACCGGCGGTCGGCAGTCCAGTGTGACCGCCTACGGCACCGTGGATGCCGGCGTAAGCGTCACCCGGGACCGCTAGCCGCGTCCCGGCGTCCCCGGTCTCATTTCACAGTTTTCAGGCCGCTTCGGACACATGTGCCGCATAACCGGTCTGCCCCGGGGCGATATCGGGCCGTAGCGTCAGCGCCGGAATCTCGTAGGCGCCGCTGTTCTGCGGACGGAACGCAATCGGTGGGGCCGTGAACAGCTGGTCCAGACGCTCGCCCAGCGCATCGGTCGTGGCCTGGTAGCGCGCCGCATCCATGCGGCTGGTGCGATAGACCAGGAACGGCGGCAGCACGTCGAAGCCGGGGTAGTACAGGATGCCGTGCTGGATCGGGAACAGGATGTCGTCCATGGGCCCATTGATACCGCGCGGGCCATAGTGCGATTCCCAGCCGCCCGTGGTCACCATCAGCATCGCCCGCTTGCCGGCCAGGGTGCCTTCGCCATACCGGCTGCCCCAGCGCATGTCCGAATGCTCGCCCACGCCGTACGCAAAGCCGTAGGCGTACACGCGCTCGACCCAGCCCTTGAGGATGGCCGGCATCGAGAACCACCACAGCGGAAACTGCAGGATCACGGCATCGGCCCAGCGCAGCTTTTCCTGCTCCCGGGCAATATCGGGGCTCTGCACGCCGTTCTCGAAGGCGTGGCGCGAATCGAGCGACGGATGGAAGGGCGCGCCACCTGGGCGCCGCTCCAGCGTATCCCCGGCATCGAGCGGTGCCTTCCATTGCATGGCATAGAGATCCGAAACCTGCACCTGGTGCCCGGCGGCCTCCAGGCGCTGCACTGCGAAATCCCGGAGCGACCCGTTCAGCGACGTGGGTTCGGGGTGGGCGTAAACAATCAGTACGTTCATGGCAGCCTTCCATTGATCAGTCGGTGAAGGCAGGATAGGTCGGGCATTGGTATATTAGAAATGAATATCCAGAATCCCAGCCATTAAAGAATGCCATGACGAACCTGCGCCGCCTCGACCTGAACCTGCTGGTCACGCTGGATGTGCTGCTGTCGGAGCACAACGTCACCCGCGCAGCCGAGCGGCTGCACTATTCGCAGCCATCGGTCAGCGTGCATCTGGCGAGACTGCGCGAGATATTCGACGATCCGCTGCTGTTACCGGGGCCGCGCGGCATGCGGCCCACCGCGCGCGCCGAATCGTTGCGGGCGCCATTGCGCGAGGCGCTGGCGGCGCTGGAACTGGCCGTGTCGCCCGAACACCCGTTCGATCCGGCGGTAGCCGCCAATACCTGGCGTATCGCGGCTACCGACTACAGCGAATCGACGGTGTTGCTGCCCGCGCTGGCGGGGCTGCGCCAATCGGCGCCGGGTACCCGGGTGGCCGTAGTGGAGATGGTGCCGGCCAACCTGGTGCGCCAGGCCGAGCGCGGCGATATCGACCTGGCCTTCCATACCACCGAAGGCTCGCCCGATTCGCTGCATCGGCTGCCGCTGTTCACCGAGCGGTATGTGCTGGTGGGGCGCACCGGACATCCGCGCCTGAAACGCAAGCCGACACTGGCGCAGTTCTGCGCGCTGGAGCACGTGATCGTGTCGCCCGATGGTGGCGGCTTCTTCGGTGTCACTGACGAGGCACTGGCGGCGGCCGGAATGTCGCGCCGCGTGGCACTGTCCGTGCCGCATTTCCTGTACGTGGCGGCGGTGGTGGCGGGCACCGACCTGGTGGCAATGCTGCCGGCGCGGCTGGTGGTCGACAACCCGGCGTTGCAAGTGGTGGATGCACCGGTCGAAGTCCCGGGCTACGAGATGTCGATGCTCTGGCACGAGCGCCTGCATCGCGACCCCGCGCACCAGTGGCTGCGCCAGGCCATCGTTGCGTCGCTGCCGGCCACCTGAGCCGGCGGGCGCCCGGTTACCGGCGGATCAGTTGCAGGCCGTACCCGGCACGGGCTTGCCGGTGGTGGTCAGTCCCTGGCAGGTATCGCCGGCCACCAGCGGCGCGTCGCCAGACTGCGGCGGCGACAGGCGCAACTTGCCTGCCACGGTGCAGCAGCTGCGCGGCACGCTGACGTGTTGCGACTGCGGCTGAACCTGTGAGGGCGCCGAGGGCTGCTGCATTGGCTGCGGCGACTGCATTGGCGAGGAGGGTTGTGCCGGAGACGATGGCTGTGGCGACAGCTTGATCGTCGGCATCGATTTGCTTGACGATGAGGTTGGCGCCGACGCATCGGGGCTGTCAGCATCGGGCGCCATGCACGTGCCCATGTTGCAGATCCGGTCGCCCTTGCACTGCATGTCGTGCTGGCATCCCTGCGCGAAGGCGGGAAGGGTCCAGGCCAGGCCAATGGCCGAAAGAAGCAGAGCATTACGCAGGGACATATCCCCTCCCACACGACAAGACGCGCGGCACCCGGCGCCATGCTTCATGGGTACGGTACCCCGGCGCCGCATGTCTCCAGCATAGGGCGGCGAGTACATGCACCGCCATGCTCTTGTGCCCTATCCCACAGTGGTGACCGCGGGCGCTGGATACCGGCGGATACAGGACTGCGGCAAAGGGGCATTGCACCGGCCATCGGCAGCGAATACGGTTTTGCTTCACAATAGCGCCCTCGCGTAGCCGTGCCGCCCCCGGCGGTGCAACGTAGTACTACGTAGCCGCATCATTCGCATTACCCGCATTACCCAATCGACGCCGCACCGGAGCACGCTGGAGCCCCCGAGGCAGGACGCAAGATCCTGCCCGCCAGTGCGCGGCGCAAAGCCATAACAGATGTCTCGCGATCTCTCCTCATGACCGCTCCTTCCGGAAACTTCGATAACGTCCCCGATCTCGCCACCCACGCCCACTCCGATACGCCCCGCAACCGTGCCGCCGACCGCCGCGCGCTGCTGGCGCTTGGCGTGGGCAGCTTTGGCATTGGCACCGGCGAGTTCGTCATCATGGGCCTGCTGCCCGATGCCGCGCGCGACCTCGCCATCAGCATCCCCGAGGCCGGCCATCTGATCAGCGCCTATGCGCTGGGCGTGGTGATCGGTGCGCCGCTGCTGGCGGTGCTGGGCGCGCGCTGGCCGCGCCGCAACCTGCTGATCGCGCTGATGGCATTCTTTGCCGTCGGCAACGTGGCCAGCGCGCTGGCACCGAGCTATCTGTCGATGCTGGTCCTGCGGCTGCTGACCGGCTTTCCGCATGGCACCTACTTTGGGGTGGCGGCGCTGGTGGCGGCCAGCCTGGTGCCGCGCGAACGCCGTGCCCAGGCGGTGGGCCTGGTCATGCTGGGCCTGACCGTAGCGACGCTGGTCGGCGTGCCCATCGCTGCCGGCATCGGTACATGGCTGGGCTGGCGCGCCGCGTTCATGATCGTGGGCGCGATCGGTGCGCTGACGGTGCTGCTGGTGTGGCGCTGGGTGCCGTTCGTTCCGGCCGACCGCCGTGCCAGCCCGCTGCGCGAACTGTCGGCGCTGGCGCGCAAGCAGGTGTGGTTCACGCTCGGCATTGGCGCGATTGGCTTTGGCGGCATGTTTGCCGTGTTCAGCTATGTCAAGCCGACCATGCTCGAGGTGGCGCACATGCCGGCCAGCGGTATCCCGATCGTGCTGGCGCTGTTTGGCGTCGGCATGGTGGCGGGCAACCTGGCGGGTGCCAAGCTGGCCGACCGCGCGCTGATGCCCACCGTGGGCGGTGTGCTGGTGTGGTCGGCACTGGTGCTTGGCGCGTTCGTATTCACGGCGCACCACGCCTGGCTGGCGTCGCTGAACGTGATGCTGGTGGGTACGGCGGTGGCGCTGGGCCCGCCGCTGCAGATCCGTCTGATGGACGTGGCCGGCGACGCACAGACGCTGGCCGCCGCACTCAATCATTCGGCCTTCAACATGGCCAACGCGCTGGGCGCCTGGCTGGGTGGCGTGACCATTGCCGCCGGCATGGGCTGGACGTCCACGGGCTGGGTTGGCGCGCTGCTGGCGCTGGGCGGGCTCGTGGTGTTTGCGTGGTCGCTGGCCGGCACGCGGGACCGTGACGTTACCGTGACGGCTTGATATCAGTCCCGGGCGCCGGCCGCCCGGTGGGTTTGCCGGCCGGCGGGTTGGCCGGCTGTGGCGCGTGGCTGGCATGCTCGCGCGCCGCGGCATCGATCACGCGATGCACGAATTCCAGCTTGGCTACCACGCCCGGGGATAGCGTGAACGGGTAGCCGTCGGGCACGCCCAGGCTGCGGTTCAGGCTGTTCAACACGTAGGTCAGCGGAAACCAGCGCTGCATCAGGCTGCGGAAGCTGGCGTCCTCCACGGGCGTCTGGTCGGTCAGCGTAGGCTCGCGCGGGCTTTCCGGCTTGAGCACCAGCCCGCATGACACGGCCGTGTCAAGCGTATCCACCATATGCAGGTAGTGGGCCCAGGTTTCGGCCCAGTCCTCCCACGGATGCATCGTCGCGTAGGCGCTGACGTACGACGCCTGCCAGTCGGGCGGCGCGCCATGGTCGTAATGCCGCTGCAGCGCCGCCGCGTAGTCGACGCTTTCGTCGCCGAACAGCTTGCGGAACGGTTCGATGCGCCGCGTGCCGGCGATCAGCCGGTTGAAATAGAAATGTCCAACCTCATGCCGGAAATGGCCCAGCAGCGTGCGATAGGCTTCGCCCATTCTGGTGCGGGTGCCTTCGCGGTACGCGTCGTCGGCTTCGGCGATGTTGATGGTAATGCGGCCGTTGTCGTGCCCGGTCATCGCCGGGTCGTGCGGGCCGGTGTCGGCCAGGAAGTCGAACTGCAGGCCCGACACGGGATCGTCATCGCGCGAGATGACCGGCAGCCCCAGCGACAGCAGCGTATAGAGCAGGCGCCGCTTGGCGGATTCCAGCCGGAACCAGTACAGCCGGTTCTCGGGCGCATCGAGGTTTGGAATGGTGTGGGTCAGCTTGCACGCCTCGCATAGCGTGCCGGGATTGTCCGCCGGCACCATCCAGTTGCACACCGCTTCCACCTGGTAGTTGTGGCAGCGGCGGAACATGGCGCCGCGGGCGTCGGGATGGAGGCTGCGCCAGCCGCCGGCATCGTCGCCTTCGAAGGCGGCCAGCTGCGATAACCCGGGAATGAAGCCGAGCGTGGCCTGGCAGCGTTCGCACGCGATGTTCTCGAAGAACACCAGGTTGTCGCAGCGGTTGCAGTGGAACGTCTTCATGGCGCCGGCTCCCGTTGTCCCGGGCAGGCGGCGCCCGGTTGCCCTGATCCTGCCCGCAATGGGGCAGGCCGGCAACCGGTGGCTGTCCTACAGAGGCGGTCAGAAGAACGACGAGTCGTCGTCCTGACCGGCGTCGATATAGTCGTCCAGCCCGTTGTCGAGATTGCCGTTGTCGGCCAGCAGCGCGTTGTCGCGCTGGCTGCCGCCGTTATCGTCGCCGTAGAAATTGTTCACCACGGTCTCGGAGCCCACTGCCGGCTGCCCGCCGAAGAAGCCGCCGCCGCTGCTGCCGCGATGGAACAGGTTCTCGATGCCCTGGAACAGCATCGCGCCGCCTGCCACGCCGGCCGCCGTAGTGGCGATGGTGCCCAGCGTGCCGCCCAGCCCGCCGCCAAGAAAGCCCGGGCGGGCTGCCTGCGCGGGCTGCGCCGGTGCGGCCTGGTACTGGGGCGCGCCAGGGTAGGGCTGCTGCGGCGGATACTGCGGCGCCGGGGCGGCCTGCGGCACACGGCCGGCGCTGTTGCCCCAGGCGGTGTCGTTGTCCATGAAGCCGCGCGAGCCGGCGCCGCTGGCGGCCTGCGCCGTCTGCAACCGGGCCTGCAGCGACTGGATCTGCGTCTGCGCCTGTTGCAGTGCGCGATCCAGCAGCATCGACCGCTGCACCAGCAGGTAGGCGGTATCGGGCTGGCGCGCGGCCGCATCGGCAATCATTGCCGCGGCCTGGGCGTCCTTGTTGTCCACGCGCGCCTGGGTCAGTTGGCTCAGGAAGGCTTCCAGTGCTTGCACGTCTTGGGGATTCATGGCTTCACCTCTTGGGGGTTCGGTTGCAGTACGGCTCAAATCTAGGGCCGCAGACTTAAACGAAACTTAAAGCCAATCGTCCTGCCCGCGGCTACACTTTTTGTTTCGAATGATCTCCACGCGAAACATTTCATGTCCGCCCTGCGCACGCTTTATCCCGAAATCGAACCCTACGAGACCGGTACGCTCGATGTTGGCGACGGTCATGTCCTGTATTTCGAACGCGTTGGCACGCGCGGCGCCAAGCCGGCCGTGTTCCTGCACGGCGGGCCGGGCGGCGGCATTTCGCCGGACCATCGCCGCCTGTTCGATCCGGCGTGCTACGACGTGCTGCTGTTCGACCAGCGCGGCTGTGGGCAATCCACGCCGCATGCGTCGCTGGAGGCCAATACCACCTGGCATCTGGTCGACGATATCGAAAAGCTGCGCCAGTTGATCGGCGTGGAACAATGGCTGGTGTTTGGGGGTTCCTGGGGGTCGACGCTGGCGCTGGCCTACGCGCAGGCGCATCCGGCGCGTGTCAGCGAACTGGTGCTGCGCGGGGTCTACACCGTGTCGCAGGCAGAGCTCGACTGGTACTACCAGTTCGGTGTCTCGGAGATGTTCCCCGACAAGTGGGCGCGCTTCCAGGCCCCGGTGCCCACCGCCGAGCGCGGCAACATGATGGCCGCCTACCGCAAGCTGCTGACCGGCGACGACCGGCAGAAGCAGCTGGAGGCCGCACGCGCCTGGAGCGTATGGGAAGCCGAGACCATCACGCTGCTGCCCAATCCCGAGATTGCCGCCAAGCACGACGAGGGCCACTTCGCGCTGGCCTTTGCGCGCATCGAGAACCACTACTTCACGCATCGCGGCTGGCTCGACGACGGTCAGCTGCTGCGCGATGCCCACAAGCTGGCCGGCATCCCCGGCGTCATCGTGCATGGCCGCTACGACATGCCGTGCCCCGCGCGGTACGCCTGGGCGCTGCACCAGGCGTGGCCGGACGCCGACTTCCACCTGATCGAAGGCGCGGGCCATGCGTGGACGGAGCCAGGCATCATGGACCAGTTGCTGGCGGCCACCGACCGATTTGCGACCAACTTTTCAGGGAAACCGAGGAATTAATCTATCCGCCAGAAAGCCCGTGGCGATCGAACGATCGTGCGCCTATACTGGCCCCTGTTGCGCTGCAGCAATGTCTGCAAGTAGGGGGGACATGGTTGTTGCAAGGTCCGAAGTCAGAGTCTGGAGAGCACGATGGTTCCTTGCGAACTTTGCAAGAACCTGCTGGGTCGTCCCGGTCATGTTCCGCCTCATCCGCGCCTGGCGCGGTCTGGCGATGCGGCGATGCACGCCGGCAAGCAGGTCTTTGTCTACACATGCCAGCATTGCCATCAGAGGATTGTGCTGTCCACGCACGACGATGGCGCCGATTACTGGACGGGGCACGAGCCCGGCGGGACGTGAGCCCGCCGGGAGCCGGCCGATGTGATGGCCGCGGTCCTTACGTGCCGAGCGCCGCCGCCATGTTTTCCACGCGCAGCGTCTGCGGTTCGGACAGCGATATCTTGGCGGCCCGCAACCGCTTGAGGATCTCGAACAGCAGGTCGCTCTTGGTGCCCCCCGCGATGCGCGGGCTGCCTACGTATCCCGTCACGCTCAGCGTGATGCCGTTGGGCGCCAGCTGGCTGAACGTGACCGATGGTGCGGGAATGTCCAGGATGGTCTCGTTCTCGCGATAGACCTCCAGCAGCAGGTCGCGCACGGCCTCGGGGTCGGTGTTGAGCGGGAAAGTCAGCTGCAGCGTCGCCACGCCCTGGGTGCTGTTGCTCATCGTGACGTTGCGCACGTTCTGCGAGATCAGCTGCGAGTTCGGCACGATCACCGTGGATCGGTCGCCCAGCTGGATCTCCGTGGCACGCACGTTGATGCGGCGGATATCGCCTTCCACGCCGGCCAGGCTGACCATGTCGCCCACCTTCACCGGGCGCTCGGTCAGCAGGATCAGGCCCGACACGAAGTTCTTCACGATCTCCTGCAGGCCGAAGCCGATACCCACCGACAGCGCGCTGACGATCCACGCCAGGTTTTCCCATTTCACGCCCAGCAGTGACAGTGTCAGCAGCACCAGCAGCACGTAGCCGACATTGGTGAACAGCGTGATCAGCGACGCGCGCAGCCCTGGCTCGGAACAGAGCTTGGGCAGCAGTTCGGCGTCGAGCCAGCGGCGCACCGAGCGTAGCAGCCAGATGCCCACGGTCAGCGCGATCACCGCATTCAGGATGCGGTCGGGCATGATGTTCATGCTGCGCAGCCGTTCGCCGCCCAGCACGGTCAGCAGGCTGTTCAGCAGATCGACCGGCGTGGTGCCGAAGCCGCCCGTCAGCAGGGCAAGCACGGCCAGCAGCAGCAGCGCGCTGGCGCCAATGCCGGACAGCACCGTCGATACCTGCTCCAGATGCGAGTCGCCCACCCCGAACAGCTGCTTGATGACGCGGCCGCTGCGGTGGCTGGCCGAGAACAGCGCCTCGCAGATGTCGCGCGTCAGCTGGGTCAGCAGGTACAGGCTGCACAGCACGATATCGAACCAGACCAGTTCGTAGGTCAGGAAGCGCGCAAAGCTGATATAGCCGACCAGCAGGGCACCGAACGACACGATCACGATCAGCGTGACGGCGGCGTGGATCAGCCCGGCCAGCGTGGCGCGCTCTTCGGGCCGCTCGCCGGCCGCCACCAGTTCGGTGCGTACGCGGTTGGCGCGCAGCAGCGCCGCGCCGATGGTCAGCACCACCACCAGCGAGACCAGCCCCCGTCCTAGCAGCGTGACCTGCACCGTGGTATCGGCCATGCGGTTGAGTTGCTCCAGCGTGCCCGCGAGCAGCAGCATGCCAGCCAGCACCGTGGGGAATGGCCGCATCGCCAGCGCCACCGGATCGGCCAGTGCAGGCAGCCGCCAGCTGGGGTGGCGCGTGCATAGCAATGCGCGGCCCAGGCCGGCAATCAGCGCGCTGGTCATGGTCAGCTTGGCGATCTCGTTCATCAGGTCCTGCAACGCAGGCGATATTTCGTCGCCGCCGGTAAAGGCCGCATAGACGATGCGCACGGCCAATGCCGTGGTGACAACCGTGGTCAGTGCCGTGGCAAGGGCCAGCGCGCTGCGCCGCAGGCGCGTTTCAGGCAACTGGGTCAGGCAGAACCAGGCCAGCCCGCGCTCCAGCAGCCGCCGGCCGAGCGACCAGACCGCCAGCGCCACGGCCAGCAGGATGATGGTCTTGCCGCGCTGCGACGGCTCCCAGGCCATCTGGATGCGCGGCCAGATATCGTCGGTGAAGTTGCCCAGGCGCTCGCGGTCTTCGTCGGACACCTTGAACAGCGGCGTCCAGAAGGCGGGGTTCAGGATGCTGTCCGAACGCAGCGCGAGCTGGTCCTTCAGGCGGCTGCGCTGCAGCTTGGCGAGCTGGTCGCGCAGGTGGGCGATGTTGTCCTTGCTGTCGGCCGCCTGCTTCAGTTCGTCGTCGAGCTGGCTCTTGCGCGCGTTCAGTTCCGCCCGCTGCCTGATGACGGCGGGCGCTTCCTTGGCGGCGTCCTTGGCCTTGCTGTCGGGGCTGGCGTCGGGCGGCGGCCCCAGCAGATCTACCTGGGCCTGCAGCTGGGCGCGCTGCGGTGTCAGCGACGCGGCGAGCTTGTCGACATCGTCGTCGAGCTGCTTGAGCGCGTCGTTGAGATCGCCCAGCTTGATGTTGCCGGACGCACTGGACGCCTGCTGCTTGACGCGGTCCTGCTCGGACTGCAACCGCTTCAGTTCGGAGATGGCTTCGGCGTGCGTCAGCGTGGGAATTTGCTGCGCTTCCGCCTCGGAGGCGGGCTCGGCCGCGAAACCTGCGGGCACTTGGATCAGTGCCGCGATGACAAGGCTCATGATGAGCCAGGAGATTCGGCGCATGACTTGGGGCGCGGTGGTTGACCGGCCCGGCAGTATAAAAGCCGCCCTCCGCTGGCCCGGTGTACATTACGCCTTGCACTGCACAGCTACACATGCTGTTACATAATCGCCGCTCCCACGGATCACCTCAGGGACCACAACAGGACACCACGCCATGACGCTTGCGATCGAACGCCTTGACCATATCGTGCTCAATGTGAAGGACGTGGAGGCCAGCGTGGCCTGGTACGAACAGGTGCTGGGCATGCAGCGCGAAGACTTCGAGTCGCGCACCGGCAAGCGCGTGTCGGTCAAGTTCGGCCAGCAGAAGATCAACCTGCGCCCGGTGAACGAAGACACGGTGGCGTGGTTCACCGGCGTGCATCCCACATCGGGCAGCGACGACCTGTGCTTCATCACGAAGATGCCGCCGCAGGAGGTGATCGCCCATTTCCTGGCGCACAAGGTGGCCGTGGAAGTGGGACCGGTGCAGCGCACCGGCGCGCTGGGACCGATGACGTCCGTGTACTGCCGCGATCCCGACGGCAACCTGATTGAAGTGGCGAGTTATCCGGTGTAGCAGGGCGCGTCATATGGCAGGCGCTTGCCTTTTTCCCCGCCCCTCTCCCGCAGGCAACAGACGGTGTTTCAATGCTGCTGGTTTGCTCCTCTCTCCCGCAGGCGGGAGAGGGGCGGGGGGAGAGGGCAGGCCGATTCAATTCTCATCACGCATCATGAAGTACGCTGCACTGCTTGCATTCACGTTGTTTGCCGTCACCACTGCCCACGCCGCCGGCGACATCGAGAAGGGCAAGGACATCTTCACCACGCGCTGTGCGTCGTGCCACCACGTAGGCCCGTCGGCGCGTGCGGCGTTCGGGCCGCAGCTGAACGGCGTGTTCGGCCGCAAGGCGGGCGGCACCGACGACTACCGCTATTCCGATGCCATGAAGGCGTCCCCCGTGGTGTGGGGCGACGACACGCTGCGCGCGTTCCTGCAGGCGCCGGCCAAGGTCGTGCCCGGCACCAAGATGCGCTTCTGGGGCATGAGCAATGCGCGCCAGCTTGATGACCTGCTGGCCTACCTGCGCACGTTCCCGCCGCAGCCGTAACCGCAGGGCGCTACTCCACGTGGGCTTCGAGGATGTCGATCATGCGCTGGGCCAGCGGTGACAGGTAGGCCCCGGCACGCGTGATGACGCCCACGCGGCGGCCCAGGTCCAGCGCGTCGGCGCGCAGGGCAATCGGCCGCAGGCCCATGCGCTTGCTGTTGGTGGTCGATCCGGCGATACACAACATCTCCGTGCCGCGCACCAGATCGAACAGCGTGGTGCTGCCGAAATCCGTCTCCACGCGCAGCGTCGGTGCCGGCAATCCAGCGCTGGCAAAGGCGCGGTCGATCTGCTGGCGGATCAGCACGTGTGCGGTCGGCAGCAGCCAGTGCTGGCCCACCAGATCGGCCAGCGTCAGATCGCGCCGGCGCTGCAGCGGGTGGTTCTCGTCGGCCACCACGGCCAGGCGGTCGGTGAACAGTTCGCGTGTTGCCAGCGCGGGATTGGCCTGGCGCGGCAGCGGGGCCACGGCCAGGTCCAGTTCGCCGGCCTGCACCTGGTCCATCAACTCGCGCGCCACGCGCATGCTCAGGCGCAGCCGCGCCACGGGCCGTTCGCGCAGCAGCTGCTGGCAGGCGCCCAGCACCAGCGCATTGGGCATCGATGGCGAATAGCCAAGCCGCAGCAGGCCCTGTTCGCCGGTCTGGATGCCGCGCATCTCCTTGATGGCATCGTCGTATTCCAGCCGGATGCGGCGCGCCCGCTCCAGGAACACCGTGCCAGCCTGCGTCACGCGCATGCCCAGCGTCGTGCGCTCGAACAGGGGCACGCCCAGTTGCGCCTCCACCCGCTGGATCGCCTTGGTCAGCGCCGGCTGGGTCATGCCCAGCGCCTCGGCGGCGCGGCCGATGCCGCCGTGGGCGCCCACGGCCAGCACGTAGTCCAGGTCACGTGTCTCCATGGTGTCTCGTATTCCTCATTCCCATCGTTTATGACTTTATTCCAATCGCGACATTGTGGTGATGTCACGCATCTTACAGACTTGGGTCACACCACACCTATCCAGATTGGAGACAACGATGACGTTCGCCTATTTCCTCAGGCGTGCGGCGCGCTATTGGGGCGACAACCCCGCCGTGCTGTACCGCGACCGCGTGCTGACCTACCGCCAGCTTGACGAACGGTCGACACGGCTTGCCATTGCGCTGCTGGCGCTGGGCCTGCAGCAAGGCGACCGCGTGGCAATCCAGTCGCGCAACTGCCCCGAGATCGTCGAGATCGAATGTGCGCTGTACAAGGCCGGGCTGGTCAAGGCGGCGCTGAATCCGCGCTTTACGGCCAATGAGGCGTCCGATGTGGTCGAAAACTGCACGCCACGCGTGATGATCGCGGGCCCCGGCTACACCGGCTATTCGCGAGACACGCGCGGGTTTGGCTGCGTCGAGCATTTCGTCGCCATCGCGGGCGCGGAAGGCGCTTACGGGGCCTATGAATCGCTGATCGAGCGCGGCGCCAATTCGGCCATCGACTATGCCCCCCAGCCGGGCGACCTGGCCGTGCTGCACTTTTCGTCGGGCTCCACGGGCAAGATCAAGGCGGCCATGCAGACCTACGGCAACCGGCTGGCGTCGATGCGCAAGATGATCCTGACCATGGATCGCCCCGCGCGCCCCGGCGACCGGCTGGCGTTGATCGGCCCGGTCACCCATGCATCGGGCATGCTGATGCAGCCCTATCTGTTCCTGGGCGCCACGCTGGTGCTGTTCGAGAAATTCGAACCGGCCCGCTTCCTGGCCGATGTGGCGCGCCTGAAGCTGACCCACGTGTTCATGGTGCCCGCCATGATCAACATGCTGCTGGCCGAGCCGACGCTGGCCACGGCCGATCTGGGCAGCCTCAAGACGCTGGCCTACGGCGCCGCACCAATGGCCCCGGCACGCATTCGCGAAGCCTGGGAACGTATCGGCCCGGTGCTGTCGCAGGGCTATGGCGCCAGCGAGTCCACATCGGGCGTCACGCGCCTGTCCACGGCCGACCACGCGCTGGCGATCGAAAGCAAGCCCGAGCGGCTGGCATCGTGCGGCCGCGCGCTGGGCGAAACAGAAGTGCGCGTGGTCAACGAGCGCGGCGAAGAGGTCACGGGCGATGAAATTGGCGAACTTGTGATCCGGGGTGCCGATGTGTTCCAGGGCTACTGGGGCGAGCCGGAGCTGACGCGCGAGGTGCTGATCGACGGTTGGCTGCACACGGGCGACCTGGCGCGCGTGGATGCCGATGGCTACCTGTACCTGGTCGACCGCAAGAAGGACATGATCATCTCGGGCGGCTTCAACGTGTATCCGACCGAGGTGGAAGCCACGCTGTACCAGCATCCCGACGTGATGGAAGCCTGCGTGATCAGCGTGCCCGACGACACCTGGGGCGAGAGCGTCAAGGCCGTGGTGGCGCTGTGGCCGGGCCGGCAGGCTAGTGCGGCCGAACTGATCGGCCATTGCCGCGCGCGCATTGCCGACTACAAGTCGCCGCGCTCGGTCGACTTCGTCGCCGAACTGCCCAAGAACGCCAGCGGCAAGCTGGCCCGCAAGCTGGTGCGCGAGCAGTACTGGCTCGGCGCCAGCCGCCGCGTGAACTGATCCACGGAGCCAAGACATGTTCGACCATCTGACCAATCCGGTGCTGATCGAAACGCGCGCCGCGGTGCAGCGCTTTATCAACGACGAACTGCTGCCGATGCAGCACGAGCTGGGCCTGGGCACCGAAGACCCGTGGCCGCGCGAGGTGCTGCGCAACGTCTGGCGCCGCTCCAGCGAACTCGGGCTGTACGCGGCCTGCCTGCCTGTGGAACTGGGCGGCAAGGGCCTCAATATCTCGGAGCAGTGCGCGTTGAAGGCCGACCTGGCTGCCAGCGGCGCAGTGCTGGCCCCGCATGTGCTGGGCGACCTGGGTGGCCCGCCGCGCGTGGGCAACATGCTCAAGTACGCCACGCCGGACCAGGTGGCACGCTACTTCCAGCCGGTGATCCGGGGCGAGAAATCCACCTGCTTTGCGCTGACCGAGCCGCATTCGGGCTCCGATGCGCAGAGCATCCGCACCAGCGCGGTGGTGGACGGCGACGATCTGGTGATCAACGGCGAGAAGCATTACATCAGCGGCGCGCCGTTTGCGGACTTTGCCATCGTGATGTGCGTGACCGATGCCACCACCACGCCGCCGTCGATCACGGCCGTGCTGGTCGACCTGGACCTGCCGGGCGTCACCGTCAGCACCGAGTACGTGCCGATGTCGGGCCAGCATATCGATGCCGATATCCGCTTCGAGAACGTGCGCGTGCCGCGCGCCAATATCTTTGGCGGCGAAGGGCGGGGTTTCAAGCTGGGCATGTCGCGCATCAACGTGAACCGGCTGCTGCATTGCCCGTCGATGCTGGGGCTGGCAACGCGTGCCTACGAGGCATCGGTGGCCTACGCGGGCCAGCGCCGCCAGTTTGGCGGGCCGATTGCGCGCTTCCAGGCCATCCAGCACATGCTGGCCGACATGGCGGCGGCACTGTGGGCCTGCGAGAGCATGATCGCCCAGACCGCGCTGCTGGCCGATGCCGGTGCCGACCTGCGCATGAAGGCGGCCGCGTGCAAGCTGTTCGTGTCGGAGCGCTGCTTCGAGGTGGCGGACAAAGCCGTGCAGATCCACGGCAACCTCGGTGTCACGCGCGGGCATCCGGTGGAGCAGACCTGGCGCAAGCTGCGCATGTTCCGCATCTTCACGGGCACCAGCGAGATCCAGCGCAATACGATTGCCAAGGCCATCCTGGACCCGGCCGAGGCCTGATTGCGCCACACGCGCGCCACACATCAGAAAAAAACACAGGAGACAACATGAATCGTCGTCAATGGCTGGCTACGGCAGGCGCCGCAGCCGGTGCCGCCGCACTGGGTGGCGTGATGAGCCGCGTGGCCGTGGCCGCCGCGCCGTATCCTTCGCGCCCGATCCGGCTGATCGTGCCGTTTATCGCGGGCACCGCACCCGATTCCATCGCCCGGACCATCTCGGCGGAACTGTCGCCGGTGCTGGGCCAGCCGCTGGTGGTGGAGAACATCGGCGGGGCTGGCGGCATCATCGGCGCCCGGGCGCTGAAGCGCGCCGAGCCCGATGGCTACACGCTGGGCATCCTTGCCAACCAGCACGTGATCAACGTCCATCTGTACAAGGATCAACCGTACGACGCCGCCCGCGACTTCACGGCGATCTCGGCGCTATCGGGCGGCCCCGTGGTGCTGGCCGTGCCAGCGTCGTCGCCGTTCAGGACGGCGCGGGAACTGATCGAGGCGATGAAGAAGAAGCCGGGTGCGCTGAACTACGGGTCGGGCGGCAAGGGCAGCGTCTCGCACCTGGCCGTGGAATCGCTGCTGCACCAGAATCATGTCGAGGCCGTGCATATCCCGTACAAGGGCGCCAGCGAAATCCTGACGTCGATGCTGAGCGGCCAGACGCAATTCGGCATGCCGGTGATGTCGACGGCGGCGCCGTTCCTGCGCAACGGCCAGATTCGCGCGCTGGCGGTGTCATCGGCTGCGCGGACCAGCTATTTCCCGAACGTGCCGACTTTGGCGGAATCGTTGCCGCCGGGGTTTGTGCTCGATAACTGGAGTGGCTTGTTTGCCCCGGCTGGCTTGCCGGCGCCAATGGCGAAACGGCTATTCGACGCGGTGGTCGCGCTGCAGAACAGCGGCAAGCTCGACGCGACGATGAAGGCGAATGCAGGGGAGCTTCGGAAGAGCGATTCGCCGGCGCAGTTCACGCAGATGGTGGCGGCTGACAATGCGCGGTACCGGAAGCTGATTGGGGAGATTGGGATGCGGGGGGAGGCGGGGTGAAGAGGCGGGGCTAGAAGTTGCGGCCCCTGAAATGAAAAAAACCCTGGGGAAAGTCCAGGGCTTTTCTTGAATGCTAGATGCCAATTACATTGGGCAGCTTGCCGGTGCAAACGAAGCGTTGAACGTGGCCGGAGCAGTCGTGATGGCGCAGCCCCAGCTACCGTTCGCATCGCGGGTCCACGTGATGGTAGCGCCAGCCACTGCGGCTTGTGCAGCACCGCCCAACACGCCACTAATGGTCGACGCATTGGCAGCCAGGGCCACAGTGGCGATACCGCCGAGGGCCGTGGCGTTGTCCGTGATCAGGTTCGAAGCGGTACGACCCATGTTGCAGTCGGTGGTGGCAGCAGGCGGCACATCCGGCGTAGTGATGACCGTGCGGCCTTCGTTCAGGCAGGTCTCGGCTGCCGTGCGCAGGGCCGACAGTTCACCGATCACTCGGCTAACTTGCGACTTGGCCACGTACGTCTGATATTGCGGAATCGCAATAGCAGCCAGGATACCGATGATCGCGACCACGATCATCAGTTCGATCAGCGTGAAACCCTTCTGGACCCGTTGGTGGATTCCCATCCGTGCTTTTTTCATGGAATTGACCCCTTTGAATTAATTGAGAACAGCAGTTGCTGTCGGGTGCATATAGAGCAACAGGCGTGCCAGGTCGTAATTCGGCTAGAAATCGCCGAAATGTGAGATTTCTTGTCACCTGTAACCAGATGTATCTGACAATTCCCGTCACCCCACTCTCGGAGGGTATGGCTCAAGAAGCACAAGGTGACGGTTTTTGTCAGGGAATGTGGCGCTTAATTCGCCCTTAATTCTGATATTAGCGCGGCTGAAACACGATCACGGCCATGCCGGCGACGGCAATTGTGACACCTGTCATATCCCAGACGCTGGGCCGGACGCCGTCGACCAGCCAGAGCCAGGCGATGGCCACTGCTATATAAATACCGCCGTAGGCGGCATAGACCCGGCCCGAGGCGTCGGGGTGCAAGGTAAGCAGCCACGCGAAGGCGGCCAGCGAGGCGGCGGCTGGGATCAATACCCATGCGCTGGCGTTCTGACGCAGCCAGAGGTAGGGCAGGTAGCATCCGAGGATTTCGGCCAGGGCGGTCAGGAAGTAGAGTCCGACGGTTTTCATGCTTGCTTCTGTGTAGTCGTTGATCAGGGCGTCTTACGCCACCGCCGCCTTTAGCGCCGCCACCAGCGGCATCACCAGCTCATTCTCTTCCGTCTCGCGCCGCCACATCACGCCCACGGGCGGCAAGTCCCAGCTCAGCGAGAACGGCAGCGCTGCCGCGTCGCCCAGTTCGATCAGCTCGGCGGCCACGGCGCGCGGCACGATGGTGATGGTGTCAGGCTGGCTGCGCAGCAGCGTGGCCATCGGTTTGATCGAATAGGTTTCGACGATGGGCAGCGGCGGTGCCACACCGGCCACCGCGAACATCGTATTGATCGTGCGGCGCACCGGCGTGTGTGGCGGAGGCAGGATCCAGTCGAGTTCCGCCAGCCGTTTCCAGTCAAGTTCGCCACGCGACAGGCGCGCCTTGGCCCGCGAAGGTACCACGAGCACGGGCTCTTCTCGATAGAGCGGTTGCTGCACGATATCTTCGCCTGCCAGGTAGAACGAGCGCGCGATCACGCAGTCCAGTTCGTGCTGGCGCAGCGCGCTGACCAGTTCGTCGGTGGTGCCTTCGCGCACCACCACCGAGATGCGCGGTTGCTGGTTGAGCCCATAGGCCAGCGCGGCGTCCAGCACTGCGCGGGCCGTGTAGGGAATCACGCCCAGCCGCAGCCGGCCCCGCCGGCCGGCCTCGATCACCGCCAGTTGCCGGCCCAGCGCCTCGGCGTCGGCCATCGTCATGCGCGCATGGCTCAGTACGGCGGCTCCGGTGGCCGTGGGCTCCAGCCCGTTGCGGGTGCGGGTGAACAGCGGCGTCATGAAAATGTCCTCAATCTCGCGCAGCGCCTTGGTCACGGCCGGCTGGGACAGGTTCATCTCCGCCGCTACACGCGATACCGAACGCTGGCGCTCCAGCGCCAGCAGCAGCGGCAAATGACGCAGGCGCAGGCGCGATACGATCTGATGCAGCAGCTTGTCGGTGGCAATCGGCATAAGGGAGGGACGTTGCGGTTGATGGGTATAACCAAACGGTAATACTACGATAAGTAATTCGATACTGGCAGTTATTCCATCTGCCTATACTCGAATCACAAGTCAAATGCATCAAAGAGGAGTCATTTCCCATGTTCACGACACGCCCCGAGATCGTCGGCACGTTCGGCGTCGCCGCATCCACCCACTGGCTTGCCACGCAGACGGCCATGGGCGTGCTGGAGCGCGGGGGCAATGCCTTCGATGCCGCGGTGGCGGCGGGTTTCGTGCTGCAGGTGGTGGAACCGCACCTGAACGGCCCCGGCGGCGAGGTGCCGATCCTGTTCTGGAGCGAGAAGGACCGCGCGGTGCGCTCGGTCTGTGGTCAGGGCCCGGCCCCCGCGCTGGCCGATCCCGAAGCGTTGCGCAAGCAGGGCATGGAACTGATGCCCGGCATCGGCCTGATGCCCGCCACGGTGCCTGGCGCGTTTGGCGCATGGCTGACCATGCTGCGCGACCAGGGCACATGGTCGCTGGCCGATGTGCTGGCGCCCGCCATTGGCTACGCGCGCAACGGCTTCCCGCTGGTGCCGCGCATCTCGCAGGCCATCCTGGCCGTGCAGCAGCTGTTCCGCGACGAATGGCACAGCTCGGCCGATACCTGGCTGCCCGATGGCAAGGTGCCGCGCCCCGGCGCGCTGCACACGCTGCCGGTGCTGGCCGACACTTACACGCGCATCGTCGAGACGGCCGTGAGCCAGAGCGACAGCCGCGAGGGCCAGATCGATGCGGCGATGCACTGCTGGTATCGCGGCTTCGTGGCCGAGGCCATCGACGAGTACTGCCGCAACACCCCCGTGCGCGACACCACGGGCGAAAAGCATACGGGCCTGCTGCGCTACGACGACCTGGCCGGCTGGAAGCCCACCGTGGAAGCGCCGGTCTCGCTCGACTTCGGCCGCTATTCGGTAGCCAAGTGCGATATCTGGAGCCAGGGCCCGATGTTCCTGCAGCAGCTTGGCATGCTGCGCCATGCCGGCCTCGACGCCCACGCGCCGACCTCGCCCGAGTTCGTCCACAAGATTGCCGAGGCCGCCAAGCTGGCAATGGCCGACCGCACCGCCTGGTATGGCGATCCGTTGTTTGAGGACAGCCATCTCTGCGCGCTGCTCAATCCGCACTACCTGGCGTCGCGCGCCGCGCTGATTGGTGACCGGGCGTCGCTGACGATGCAGCCGGGCACGCTCAAGGGCATCGCGCCGCGCATGCCGGACCTGGCCGCGGCCGATCGCACGCTGGCCGTGGCCGATACGCGCTTTGGCATTGGCGAGCCCACGTTCGCCGCGCTGCCGCCGGTCAGCGAATGGGCCGAGCGCGAAGTCTTTGTGGGCGACACCTGCCATATCGACGTCATCGACCGCCACGGCAACATGGTGGCCGCCACGCCGTCCGGCGGCTGGCTGTCGTCAAGCCCGACCATCCCGTCGCTGGGCTTTGCCCTGAACACGCGCCTGCAGATGACCTGGCTGGAGCCGGGTCTGCCCAATACGCTGGCACCTGGCAAGCGCCCGTGCACCACGTTGTCGCCGTCGCTGTGCCTGCGCGACGGCGAACCGTACATGGTCTTCGGCACGCCTGGCGGCGACCAGCAAGACCAGTGGTCGCTGGCCTTCTTCATGCGCCACGCGGTACACGGCATGAACCTGCAGGAAGCGATCGATGCGCCGGCCTGGCATATCGACCATTTCCCGCAATCGTTCTGGCCGCGCCAGACCACGCTGAACCGCATTACCGTTGAATCGCGCTTCCCGGCTGCCACCATCGAAGCGCTGCGCGCACGCGGGCACGAAGTTCGCGTAGGAGACGACTGGTCCGAAGGCCGCATGTCGGCCTGCACGCGCGAACGCGACGCCAGGGGTCGCCTGGTGCTGCGCGCGGGCGCCAATGCGCGCGGCATGCAGGGTTACGCCGTGGGCCGCTGAACCGAATCACATCAGATAGTCCGAAGACAGAAGGGGAGTTGCATCATGAGGTCCGTATTGAAAAGCCTGCTGTGCGGTGCCGCCGCACTGGCACTGTCGTTCACCGGCCAGGCCGGCGCAGCCGACGCCTATCCCACCAAGCCGGTCACGCTGATCGTGCCCTGGGCCGCCGGTGGCTCCACCGACATCCTGGCGCGCGTGCTGTCCGAGCACCTGACCAAGTCCTTGGGCCAGCCGGTGATCGTGGACAACAAGCCCGGTGCGTCCGGCAACATCGGTTCGGCGATGGTGGCGCGTGCCCAGCCTGACGGCTACACGCTGCTGATCGGCTCGATGAGCACGCACGCGATGAACCCGGCGCTGATGGCGAACATGCCGTTCAAGGGCGTGGATGACTTCACCCCGCTGGGCCTGCTGGCCTACGTGACCAACACGATGGTGGTGAATCCGTCGGTGCCGGCCAACAACGTCAAGGAACTGATTGCCTACGCCCGCGCCAACCCGGGCAAGCTGGCCTACGCCAGTGCCGGCCCTGGCTCGACCAACCACCTGAGCGCCGTGCTGTTCGAGAAGATGGCGGGCGTGCAGATGCTGCATGTGCCGTACAAGGGCGGTGCGCCGGCCGTGGTTGACACGGTGGCGGGCCAGACCCAGTTGCTGTTCTCGGCCGGCACGCAGACGCTGACGCACGTGAAGGCCGGCAAGCTGAAGCTGCTGGCCGTGACCGAGGCCAAGCGCTCGCCGCTGCTGCCCAACGTGCCCACCGTGGGCGAGACCATCCCCGGTTATGAACTGTCGGTGTGGTACGGCGCGTTTGGCCCGAAGAACATGCCGCCCGCGCTGGTGGCAAAGCTGAATACCGAAATCAACCGCGTGATGTCGCTGCCCGAGGTCAAGGCCAAGATGGACTCGATCGGCGTGGAAACGGCCACGTCGACGCCGCAGGAATTCGGCAAGATCCTGCGCCGCGATGCCGACCGCTACGGCAAGCTGATCAAGGAACTGGGCATCCACGGGGAATGACGATGGCAAGCGTCGATACGCTGGGCCACTGGCAAACGCATCTGCATCCGCTGTTCGACCGTCTGCGCGCCGCCGCCACGCCGCAGGCCGTGCTCGATGCCATCGGCGCGGCCACGCTGGACATTGTCGGGGCGGGTTTGCTGACGATCAACGCGTGGCACGCGCAGAGCCGCGAAATCTGCCGGATCTGGTCGTCGGATCCGGTGGCCTATCCGCCCGGCGGCAAGAAGGTCAAGGGCGATACCGCCTGGACGCGCCAGTTGCTGGAGCGCGGCGAAGTCTTTGTGGGCGAGGGCGACGCGGCGCTGGCCGCCGTCTTTGACGACATCGCCACGATTCGCGGACTGGGCCTGAACGGCGTGGTCAACGTGCCGCTGTGCCATGGTGGCAAGGTCATCGGCACATTCAACTACCTGGCTGGCGTGGAGACTTGGACGGCCGAGGACATCACCGCGCTGCGGGTCCTTGGCCAGTTTGCGGTGGGGGCGGTGCGGGAATCCATCGAGGGCTGATGGTTTTGCCCCTCTCCCGCGCGGCGGGAGAGGGGAGTCAATACGGCGGCCAGCAGTTGCCCTACTCCGTCGTACTTGCGCTCCAGAACGCCTGGCTCACCACGCTGGTGCCGCCCAGGCGGGTCACGATCTGGTCGAGGATGTCGCCATCGACCGACGTGGCCGCCAGCGCCGCTTCGATTTCCACATCCTGCTCGCCGAACGCGCGCACCTCCAGGTCGCGCGTCGGATACTGGGCCGACTCCAGCGCTTCCTCCAGCAGTCGCATCGCCGTCTTCTGGTAGTCGCGCGCCGTAATCACGTGAACCGTGTGCGTAACCTCTACGGCCATGGTGTCCAGCGGCTGCCGGTTGATCCGGTTCACCACCGGGCGCAGCAGCGTGTTGGCGGCCAGGATGAACAGCGCGCCGATGGCCGCTTCCACGATCATGTCGGCGCCACAGCAGGCGCCCACCGCTGCCGAACACCACAGCGTGGCGGCGGTATTGAGCCCGCGCACATTGCCTTCCTCGCGCATGATCACGCCCGCGCCCAGGAAGCCGATGCCCGACACCACATACGCAATCACGCGCACCGCACCGTCATGCCCCGCGATATGGTTGGCCAGGTCGACGAAGATCGCCGCGCCCACGGCCACCAGCACGTTGGTGCGCAGGCCGGCCGTACGCTGGCGATACTGCCGCTCGAAACCGATCATGCCGCCCAGGACAAAGGCGGCGGTCAGGCTGATGGCGGTGTCGAGCAGTGATTGCGGATTGATGTTCTGCAGGGCTTCCAGGGACATGGGCGGAATCCGGTCGGGCCAAAAACTGGCGCGATTGTGGCACAGCGATGTGCCGCCCGTCTTCTGAAAAATTCCTCAGAAAAGATGAGAGAACAGCCAGTAGAGGCTGCCCGACAGCACGATGGCCACCGGCAGCGTCAGCACCCAGGCCAGCGCCAGATTGCGGATGGTGGACAGCTGCAGGCCCGAGCGGTTGGCGGCCATGGTGCCGGCCACGCCCGACGACAGCACGTGCGTGGTCGACACCGGCAGCCCGTACATGTCGGCCGCGCCAATGGTGACCATTGCCACCAGTTCGGCCGAAGCGCCCTGCGCGTAGGTCAGGTGCGATTTGCCGATCTTCTCGCCCACTGTGACCACGATGCGCTTCCAGCCCACCATCGTGCCCAGTCCTAGCGCAATGGCCACGGCCACCTTGACCCATAGCGGAATGAACTTGGTGGCGGCGTCCAGTTCGCGCTGGAAGGCCTTCAGGTTTGCCTGCGTCGGGGCGTCAAAGCTGACGCGCTTTTCCTTGCCGAGCAGGCGGATTGCCTCGGACGCCAGGTACATGTCGTTGCGGACGTTGGTCACTGTCTCGGACGGCATCTTGGCCAGCGACTTGTGCGTGCTCACCTGCTCGCCAATGCTGCCCGAGATGCCGGCCAGCGCTGGCACCACCTGGTCGTTGAATGCCTTGGTGCGCAAATAGTCCGACAGCACGGCACGCGTATCGGCGGCTGTATCGGCGCGCGTATCGCCGGGCATGCTGGCGCGCAGCGAATCGCGCGTGACCTGCGCGACGGCGGCAAAGCGCGTGGTTTCGTCAACTGGCATCGCACGATTCAGTGCGTACGAAATCGGCACGGTGCCCACCAGAATCAGCATGATCAGGCCCATGCCTTTCTGCCCGTCGTTCGATCCATGGGCGAATGAGACGCCGGTGCACGTCAGCACCAGCAGGCAGCGAATCCACCAGGGCGGCGGCCGGTTGCCCTTGGGCTCCTCGTACAGCGCCGGGTTTTTTACGAGGCTGCGCAGCACCAGCAGCAGCGCCGCTGCGAAGGCGAAGCCGATCAGCGGCGACAGCAGCAGCGAATAGCCGACCTTGACGGCCTGCGGCCAGTCCACGCCGGAGGTGCCATCGCGACCATGCATCAGCGCATTGGCCACGCCCACGCCGATGATCGAGCCGATCAGCGTGTGCGACGAAGACGCGGGCAGGCCCAGCCACCACGTGCCGAGATTCCAGATGATGGCGGCGATCAGCAGTGCAAAGACCATTGCAAAGCCGGCCGACGTACCGACCTGCAGGATCAGTTCCACCGGCAGCAGCGAGATGATGCCGAATGCCACCGCGCCGCTGGACACCAACACCCCCAGGAAATTGAACAGCCCGGACCAGACTACGGCAAAGTGGGGCGGCAGCGAATGGGTGTAGATGACGGTGGCCACCGCATTGGCGGTGTCGTGAAAGCCGTTGACGAACTCGAAGCCCAGCGCGATCAACAGCGCCACGCCCAGCAGCAGGTAGGGCAGCAGCGTGCTGGATGGCGGCTGTGTGCTGGATACATCGCGGAACAGGCTACTGCCGGCATAGCCAACCCCGATCAGCAGCAGTGCAATAAACAACGCCCAGGTAATTTTTCCTGGGCGGCGATCGAGGTCGGGACGGGCGTGCGGCGTTGCAGCGTTGGCAGCCGCTTGCGAGTGGGTGTTCATCGTTGCGCTCCCCAGACAGGACGAAACAGGCGATGGCTGCCGCAGGGTGCGCGGCACCATCCCATCGTCATGTCCGAAGATGACAATTCCGTGACAGCAGTGGCGCGAACTGCACGCGCCGGGAGCGGAATTTCAGCGCCAGCTTCCGGTAGCCAGCGCCTGCGGCGACGCCCCATCAGGGTCGATATCCCAGCGTAGCGGCAAGGCCCGGTCGCGCCGCACGACCTGCCCGGGCATGAAGCGCCACAGCCGTTGCGCGCCCTCGAAGCCGGCAATTTCTGGCGAATCGACGATGACCTCGGTGCGGCCGGTCAGCTGCAGCAGATCGCCGGTGGCATAGCTGACGAACACCAGGCCAGCGACCGGGTTCACCATCATGTTGCCGAGCGTGTTGAAGAACGTGTTGCCCTGGAAGTCGGGAATCGTCAGCGTGCCGTCGTCATCAACGCGCACGAAGCCGGGCTTGCCGCCGCGATGCGAAACATCCACCTGGCGCTGCCCGCCGGGCAGATCCACGTAGGTAGCGACGAAGAACGAATCGGCGTGGCGGATCAGCGTGCGCGCACGGGCGTCCAGCGCGTCCAGCACCACGGGCGGCTCGGCGGCCGGGATGGCCGGGTCGCGCGTCATCACGGGGGCGCGCTTCTGGATGTATTGCGGGCAATTGCCGAAGCTCTGGCCCACGGCCACCTGGAAGCCGCTGGCGCCCGTGGCGGTATCGCGATGGATCGTGCCGTTCATGCGGTTGCGGCGCCGGGTATGCGGCTGGATGCCGAGCAGGCCGATGGCATTGCCGTCTTCCATGCCCGCATCGGCCGGATCGGCGGCGTCGCGCACCAGCGCGACGTCGAGCTGGCGCGGATCGGGCGAATGCAGGAAACCCGGCCGGCCGCCGCGCACCGTGGCCCACGGGCGCCCGTCCGGCGCCACCGCGCCGATCACGATCGACGGCAGCATGGCAAAGAAATCGCGATGCTGGTCCGGCATATAGTCGCGCACCACGCGCGAGCCCACTTCGGCCAGGCGTTCGTCGGCGCCGATGCTGGCCTGCAGCAGGCGCTCGCCGGTGTGCCAGGGCGTGCCGGGCAGGATTTCCACATGGGGAACCGGGTGCGGGGTCATGGCGGACTCCTGAAGTCGAGCAGTGTTCGGAAGGGCCGGAAGGGCAGCGGACGGCCGGCGAGCCGGGGCTCAGGCTGCCAGGCCGACCGCCGTGGCCTGGAACGGGGCGAAACCGGGCAGCGCCTCGACGCGCGCCAGCCACTGGCGCACGTTGGCGTATGCCTTCAGGTCGACAAAACCTTCGGGCGCACGCGCCGTGTAGCTGTACAGCGCCACATCGGCAATGGTCGGATGATCGGCGGCAATCCAGGCGCGGCCGGCCAGCGCGTCGTCCAGGCGCTGCAGCACCACGTGGGCGCGTTCGATGGCTTCCTTGCTGTCGTACGGCGCCTTGAACACGGTGATGATGCGGGCGCGGGCCGGGCCGAACGCAATGTCGCCCGCTGCCACCGACAGCCAGCGCTGCACGGCGGCGGCCTCGGCCGGGGCGTCGGGCAGCCAGTCGGTCCGGCCCAGCTTCTTGCTCAGATAGACCAGGATCGCGTTTGAATCGCTGATCACCGTGTCGCCGTCGACCAGTACCGGCACCTGTCCGAACGGATTCATGGCCAGGAATTCGGGCGTCTTGTGGGCGCGGCCCAGCAGGTCGACGTCGATCCACTCGGCCGGCTGGCCCAGCAACGACAGGAAAAGCCAGGCGCGGTGCGAATGTCCGGAAAGCGGGTGGCCGTACAGTTTCATGATGGGTGTCCTTGGTCGATTATTGCGATACGGGACGCAAACGCTGCGTACGGATCGACTATAGACACCCGGCTGGCCGGGAAAAATGGGGATGGCGCGAAGGGACCCTTGCGAAATCCAGAAGAATCAGGCGGTGTCGCGTGGATTCAGCGATGCCTGGCCGCGCAGCAGGTCGACGGCCAGGTCGATAAAGGCCCGCACCTTGTGCATGGCGTGCCGGCCCTCGCGGTGGATCACATGGATTGGCAGCGGGTCGGGCTCGAAGTCTTCCAGCACGATCCGCAGCCGGCCGTCGCGCAGTTCGTCGGCCACCTGGTAAGACAGCACGCGCGTCAGCCCGAAGCCGGCCACGGCGGCGGCAATCGCCGAATCGTTGGTAGTGGTTGCCATGCGTGGGGCCAGCCGTACTGGCAGCGGATCGCCGTCCCGCATGAAGCGCCATTCGGGCGCCGTGGAGATACCCGTGGTCTGGATCACCGCATGGCGCGCCAGGTCGTCCGGCGATGCTGGCGCGCCATGTTGCGCCAGGTAGTCGGGTGCGGCGCAGACCACGCGCCGCACATGGCCCACCGGAATGGCCTGCAGCGACGAACTGGGCAGCGGCCCGATCCGCACGCCGACGTCGATGCCCTCGTCGATGAAATTCACCACGCGATCGATAAACAGGCAGTCGACATCCACCTCCGGGTAGCGGCGCAGGTATTCGACCACCACCGGCGTGACAAAGCGCCGGCCGAACAGCACCGACGCGGTAATCGACAGGCGCCCGCGCGGCGCCTCGTGCGTGCCGGCGGCGGCCAGTTCGGCTTCGTCGATCTCTGCCAGGATGCGGCGGCAGTTCTCGTAGTAGGCGGTGCCGGTGGCGGTGGGGCGCACCACGCGCGTGGTGCGCGTAAGCAGGCGCACGCCCAGGTGTGTTTCCAGATCGGTCACGATCCGGCTGACCACGCTCAGCGACGCATCGAGCTTGCGCGCCGCCGGTGTGAAGCCGCCGCACTCCACCACCGCCACGTAGGTCTTCATCGCCTGCAGTCGGTCCACGGGGTCTCCTGGGCTGGCGTCAGCGGGCCGCCGTGTCTTCGGCGCTGTTCAGGTCCCAGCAGGCGATGAACAGGGCGGCAATCAGCGGCCCGATCACGAAGCCGTTCAGCCCGAACAGTGCCATGCCGCCCAGCGTGGAGATCAGCACCACATAGTCCGGCATCTGGGTGTCCTTGCCGACCAGGATCGGGCGCAGCACGTTGTCCACCAGGCCGATCACCAGCACGCCAAAGCCGATCAGCACGCAGCCCTTGAGCACCGAACCGGTCAGCAGGAAGTAGACCGCCACGGGCGACCAGATCAGGCCCGCGCCCACTGCCGGCAGCAGCGACAGGAAGGCCATCACCACGCCCCACAGCAGCGCCCCCTGGATGCCAAGCACCGCGAAAATGCCGCCGCCCAGCACGCCCTGCGCCACCGCCACGGCGATATTTCCCTTGACCGTCGCGCGCACGACCGTCGTGAACTTCTGGATCAGGTGCTGCTTGTGGGCGGCGCTGAGCGGCACGGCCTGGCGCACGCGGCGCGACAGCTGCGGGCCATCGCGCAACAGGAAGAACAGCAGGTACAGCATGATGCCGAAGCCGATCATGAACTGGGCCGTGTTCTGGCCGATGCTCAGCGCCCGCGTTGCCAGCAGCTGGCTGGCGGTCAGCGCGCTGGCGCTGAGCTTGTCCTTGACATCGGAAATGCTGGCAAGGTCGGCACGCGCCAGCATGTCGCGCACGAACGGCGGCAGTGCGTCGGCGGCGGACTGGAAATAGTGGCCGAAGTTGATGCGGCCCGAGCGGATGTTGTCGTAGAGGCTAACGCCTTCCTGGATCAGCGACATCGTGATCAGGGTCATCGGCAGGATCACCAGCAGCAGTACCAGCAGCAGGGTGAGCAGCGCGGCAATATTGTTGCGGCCACGCAGCGCTGCCACCAGCCGCCGCTGCAGCGGCGCAAAGATGATGGCAAGCACCGCGCCCCAGAACACCGCGCCGTAGAAGGGCAGAAGAATCCAGAAAAATGCGATGGTGACCATCGCCAGCAATAGCAGGAACGTCTTGTGATGCAGACCGGTGGGGTCGGCCATGGGTCGATCCTCAGATTGCGAGCCAGTGGCCATTCTACGATGTTTGCCGGATGGCTCCGGTGGGTGTCCGGCCTGGCGCGGTCAGTCCGCGTCGGGGTGGCTGGTGTCGGAGGGGGCGCTGGAGCCGGCAGATTCCGCCACGAGGCTGTCCCACATCGACAGCAGCCGGACGGCGCACGGGTACAGGCGGTGCGCGGCGGCCGTGGGGTGCATCGACGATGCCTCGCGCACGAACAGCGTGGTGCCGAACCGATCTTCGAGCCGGCGGATTGCGTAGTGGATGCAGGCCGCCCGGATGCCGGTGTGGCGTTCCGCCGCAATGGCGGACTCGTGCTGCATCAGCATGACAAAGCGGCGCAGGTGGATGGTGTTGACGTGCCGAAGGGGCAGGGGGCCGTGCACGCTGTCCGGCGGGCGGACCGGCAGGGAGACTGCGAGACGCGTGCGGCGCGGTGCGCTGCAGAGAAATGCGGAGTCCTGCTTTGCTTTATCAATGTCCCACATTCTCGTACTGGCCAAGGCGGTAATGCAATGAGGCCGGATTGTGCAGCGATTCACGGCCCTGGCACTTGTCCCTCGACAAGTTGCGGCAGTGTGAGGGGCCGCCGAAGGCAAGCGGGGTGCAAGACACGCCATCGGCATCGGAATTTTCCGAGTAACCGAGTTGGTGGTGATCGTATTTCTACTATTTCGCGGTAGAGGTGGGCGTGGCGGTGGAAGGGGTGGCGCCGGCCTGCCGCGCCGCCGCAAGATTGGCTGCCACGCGGGCCGCTGTCTGCGAGTCGGGCGGCAACAGGCGGTACAGGTGCTGCCAGTAGTCGATGGCGCTGCGGGCGTCGCCGCGCTCCGCGGCTGCGCTGGCGGCCAGTGCCAGGCTCTTGGGGTCGTCGGGATCGGCAGCCAGCGCGGCGCGGATCTGCTCCATGGCGGCGCCTTCGAGCGAGCCGCCATTGAGGCTTGCCAGCACATCGGCGTAGTCGGCGCGCAGTGCGGCCACGTCGGGTGCCAGTGCAACGGCCCGGGCATAGGCCGCCGCCGCATCGTCAAACCGTTCGAGCACCGTGTAGGACCGGGCCAGCATGGCCCAGCCATCGGCATCCTGCGGCTGGGCCTGCAGGCGCCGCGCCAGTTGGTCGACCATGGATTCGATCTGCGCGATCTCCGGCGTGTGGGCGTCGCCAGACAGGCTATGCGCATCGTCGACCTGCATCACGGCGGCCGGATTGCCCAGGTGCAGGTAGAGCATGGCCGCAGTGGGCGGCAACATCACGCAAAGCGTGGCCGTGGTCCACTTCGAGCGGGGCCTGCCGTTAGCGTCAGGCGTGCCGGGGGGGCGGCTCCGCTCTTGCGCCTGCGGGGGCATGGCCGATGCGGCGGGAACGTGCTTGCGCCGCCGCCAGAGCCACCCGGCCACCGCCACCAGCAACACAAATGGCCCGAGCCACAGCAGCCACGTCGACGGCTTGAACGGCGGATCGTAGAGCACGAAATCGCCATACCGCTGCACCAGATACTCCTTGATGGCCCGGTCGCTGGCGCCCTGTGCCAGCTGTGCGCGAATCTGCCGGCGCAGGTCGACCGCCAGTTCGGCGTTCGAATCGGCCAGGGTCTGGTTCTGGCACACCAGGCAGCGCAGTTGCTGCGAAAGCGCGTGGACGCGCGCGTCGAGTTCGGCGTCGGACAACTGCGCGGCGGCGGCCTGCCAGGCCAGTACGGCCATCAGGCACGCCAGCAGCCATCGGATCAGCGGTGCCGGTCTAGGCTGGATTCGCACGCGGGCCCCCCGATTGCAGCTGCCGCAGCAGCGGCTTGATCTGCCGTTCCAGCACGTCGGGCGTTACCGGCCCCACCTGGCGGTACCGCACCACGCCCTGGGCGTCGATGATGTAGGTCTCCGGTACGCCATACACACCGAAGTCGATGCCGACACGACCATCGGTGTCGACCCCCGACAGCGCATAGGGGTTGCCCATCTGCCGCAGCCAGGCCTGCGCGGCCGGCGCGGTGTCCTTGTAGTTGAGCCCGTAGAGCGGCACCGGCGATTTCGCGGCGAAGTCCACCAGCACCGGGTGTTCGGTGCGGCAGGCGGTACACCACGACGCCCAGACATTGAGCATCCAGACCTTGCCGCGCAGGTCTGCGGCACGCAGCGTCTGTGTGCCGCCCGGGGTATCGAGCACGGGCAGCGCAAACGCCGGCGCCGGCTTGCCGACCAGCGCCGAAGGCAGTTCGCGCGGGTCATGGCGCAGCCCCGCGCCCAATGCCACGACCATCGCCAGGAAGATGCCCAGGGGCAGCAGGAAGCGCGTCATGGCGGCGTGGTGCGATCGAGTGGAAGGCTCCCCTCTGCCGCAAGTGGGAGAGGGGCCGGGGGAGAGGGCAGAGGCTTCACGTACGCGACGGCCGCAACTGGAACCGCCACGCCCTCTCCCACAAGCCCTTTGCCACGGTGCGGCAGAGAGGAACGGATCGCACGCCTCATCCGGTAACGCCGGTCGCAGACGGCCACCAGGCCGCCCAGTGCCATCAGCGCGCAGCCGGCCCAGATCCATTTCACGAACGGCTTCACGTAGATGCGCACGGCCCAGGTATTCTCGCCGGCCGCTTCGCCGATTGCCACGTACAGGTCGCGCGTGAAGCCGGTATCGATCGCGGCTTCGGTGGTTGGCATGTCCTGGCTGCGATAGATGCGCCGCTCGGTGGCCAGCGTGGTCATCAGGCGGCCATCGCGATGGACGGTCATGATGCCGCGCAGCGCTTCGTAGTTGGGGCCCACGGCCGGCAACACACCCTCGAAGCGGAATGCGTAGCCATCCACGGTCACGGTGTCACCGGGCCGCATCGGCAGTTCGCGCATGGTTTCCTGGCTGTTGACCAGCGTGACGCCCGCAATAAAGATCCCGACGCCGGTATGTGCCAGCTGCATGCCCCAGTAGCCGGCCGGCAATTGCCGCAAGCCTTGCCACCATCGCTGCGGCCTGCCGTGCGCATGCCTGAGCCGCGCGGCCAGGCTGACCAGTGTCGTGGCGATGCACCAGACGGCCAGCGTCAGGCCCAGGCCGGTCAGGGCCGACCGGTTGCGCAATACCAGAAACAGCCCGACGCCAATAACCAGGCTCGCCACGGCCGCCCAGCGCAGGCGCCGCGCGATGGGCGGCAGGTCGCCGCGACGCCACCGCGCCAGCGGCGCCGCGCCCATCAGCAGCACGGCGGGCGCCATCAGCGGTACGAACACCTGCTCGAAGTACGCGGGCCCCACCGACACCTTGCCCAGGTCCAGCACATCCAGCAGCAGCGGATACAGCGTGCCCAGCAGCACGGCCGAGGCCGCCACGGCCAGCAGCACGTTATTGGCCAGCAGGAAGGTCTCGCGCGACGCCAGGGTGAAATCGGTACCGCGTTTCAGTTGCGGGGCACGCCAGGCAAAGATAGCCAGGGCCAGGCCGGTGACCAGACCAAGCAGCGTGAGGATGAAGATACCGCGCCGGGGATCCACGGCGAACGCATGCACCGACGTCAGCACGCCGGAGCGCACCAGGAACGTCCCCAGCAGGCTCAGCGAGAACGTGAAGATGGCCAGCAGCGCGGTCCACGCACGGAATGCGCCGCGCTTCTCGGTCACGGCCAGCGAGTGGATCAGGGCAGTACCGGCCAGCCACGGCATGAACGAGGCGTTCTCGACGGGGTCCCAGAACCACCAGCCGCCCCATCCCAGTTCGTAGTAGGCCCACATGCTGCCCAGCGCAATGCCCACCGTCAGGAACATCCAGGCCAGGATGGTCCACGGCCGCGACCAGCGCGCCCACGCGGCATCGAGCCGGCCTTCGAGCAGCGCCGCCAGCGCGAAGGCGAACGCCACGGCGAAGCCCACGTATCCCATGTAGAGGAACGGGGGGTGGAACACCATGCCGGGGTCCTGCAGCAGCGGATTCAGGTCGCGGCCCTCCATGGCGCGCGGCAGAAGGCGGATGAACGGGTTGGACGCGAACAGCAGGAACAGCAGCAGGCCGCTGCTGATGGCGCCCATCACGCCCAGCACGCGCGCCACGAACGCCAGCGGCAGGCGGCGGCTGAACACGGCCACGGCCAGCGACCAGGCGGCCAGCATCAGCGTCCAGAGCAGCATCGAGCCTTCATGCCCGCCCCACACGGCGGCCATGCGATAGACCAGCGGCAATGCGCTGTTGGAATTCGCCGCCACGTAGCGCACGCTGAAGTCGTTGCCGACGAATGCTGCCGTCAACGACACGTAGGCCGCCAGTACCAGCATGGCCTGCGCCACTGCGGCGGGCCGCGCAAGGGCCATCCACGGCACGAACGCGCGGGTGGCACCCGCGAGCGGCAGCACCCCCTGCACCAGCGCGGCGAGCAGGGCGCAGATCAGGGCGAAGTGTCCGAGTTCGACGCTCATCGTTGTGCCTTCTGGCTGGCGGAGTCATCGTTGGCGGCGCGCTTGAGTGCTTCGGCGGCTTCCGGCGGCATGTAGTTCTCGTCGTGCTTGGCAAGTACCTCGCTGGCGACGAAGGTGCCATTGGCATCAAGCGTGCCGCGCGCCACCACGCCCTTGCCTTCGCGGAACAGGTCGGGCAGCAGGCCCTGATAGACCACCGGCACGTCGTGGCGCGTATCGGTCACCACGAAGCGGATCTTCAGGGTGCCGTCCTGCCGTTGTACGGAGCCGGGCGCCACCAGGCCGCCCAGCCGGAACGGGCGGGCCGCCGGGGCCTCGTGCGCGGCAATCTGGCTGGGGCTGAAGAAGAACACCAGGTTCGACCGGAAGGCATTGAGCACCAGCGCGAGCGCCACGCCGCCACAGGCCAGGGCGGCCAGCAACAGTCCCAGGCGGCGTTGGCGTGACGTCATGGCGTGTCGTCCGGATCCACGGTGCGTTGGCGGCCGCGCCGGGCCAGCCAGAACAGTTCGGCCACGATAGCCAGGCAAGCCACGCCGAAGGCGCCGGCGATGTAGGCGGCGTGTCCGCTCATGGCGCGATCTCCCGTGCAGTTTCCGCTGCAGTGGCGTCGTGGACTTCGCCTCGCTCGCGCAGGATGCAGCGCACGCGCACCAGCGCGACGGCAATCGTGTACATCCAGCAGGCCAGCGTCATCGCCAGCATGCCGGCCAGCATCGTGGCGGCCATGCTTGGGGCCGCCGTCAGGCTGACCGATGCGCCCTGGTGGAGCGTGTTCCACCATTGCACGGAGAAGTAGATCACCGGCAGGTTGACCACGCCCACCAGCGCCAGCACGGCACTGGCGCGCTCCGCGCGGCGCGGTTCGTCGATGGCCGATTCCAGCGCCATAAAGCCAAGGTAGAGGAACAGCAGGATCAGTTCCGACGTCAGCCGCGCATCCCAGACCCACCACGTGCCCCAGGTGGGCTTGCCCCATAGCGCGCCGGTCCACAGTGCCAGGAACGTGAACATGGCGCCCGTGGGCGCCAGCGCCGACGCCATCATGGCCGACAGCCGCGTGCGCAGGACCAGCGCCAGGGCGCAGTACACGGCCATCACCAGGTAGATGAACATCGACATCCACGCGGCCGGTACGTGGATGAAGATGATGCGATAGACCTCGCCCTGCTGCGCGTCCGTGGGCGCCACGGCAAAGCCGAGCCAGAGGCCGGCGGCAAGGAACAGCGCGGCCAGCGCGAAGAACCAGGGTGCCAGCCTGCCGGCCAGCGGGTAGAAGCGCACCGGCGCGGCCAGGCGTGTCCAGCGGGCGCGCACGGCGGGCGGGGGGCGGGTGGATGCGTCGGGCAGCGAAGCGTGGCGGGTCATCGGTCACTCCATCGCAATCCGCAGGCCGGCTGCGGCCGCCAGCGGGCAGACCAGCAGCGAGAGCGCCAGGCAGGCGCCCAGCAGCGAGAAATGCGGCGTCACGTCGAGCCCGGCATCGGCGGCCGCGCCCGCACTGGCGCCGAATACCAGCACGGGGATGGACAGTGGCAGCACCAGGATGCACAGCAGCACGGCGCCGCCGCGTACGCCCAGCGTCAACGCGGCGCCCACCGCGCCAATCAGGCTCAGTGCCGGCGTGCCGACCAGCAGCGACGCCGACAGCAGCAGCGTGGCACCGGCAGGCAGGCTGTATTGCTGGGCCAGCAGCGGGGTCAGGACCAGCAGCGGCAACCCGCTGGTCAGCCAGTGCGCGCAGATCTTGCCCAGCACCAGCAGCGCCAGCGGATGTGGCGACAGCAGCAGCTGGTCCAGGCTGCCATCGGCGTACTCCTGCGCAAACAGGCGCGACAGCGACAGCATCGAGGCCAGCAGCGCAGCCACCCAGAGAATGCCCGGCGCCAGCGCGCGCAACTGCTGCGGGTCGGGGCCGATGGCAAGCGGAAACAGGCTCGACACGATGACGAAGAACACCACGCTTGCCAGCAGGCTGCTGCGCCGCCGCCACGCGATGGACAGGTCGTGCGCCACCACGGCGCGCAGCGCGCCGATCATGCAGCACGCGCGCCACTGGCGCCCAGTTCCAGCACGCTGCCGCCCGAACCGGTCATCGGCAGCAACTGGTGCGTGGCGATGACCGCCATGCCGCCCTGCGCGAGATGGCCGTCCAGTAACGCCAGGAAGCGCGCGGCGGCGGCATCGTCCACGGACGTCAGTGGTTCATCGAGCAGCCACAGCTCGCGCGGCGCCAATGCCAGGCGTGCCAGGGACACGCGCCGGCGCTGGCCTTGCGAGAGGGTACGAACGGCCTTGCTGGCCACGGCGTCCAGGCCCAGCCGCCCCAGCGCCTGGCGCAGCGCGTCGGCACCGGGCCGGAGCCCGGCCATGCGCGCGGCAAAGGACAGGTTCTCGGCGGCACTGAGATCGGCGTCGATGCCGTTGGTGTGGCCCACATAGGCCAGGTTAGCCAGGTAATCGGGGTCACCGGGGCGTACGGTGCGGCCGCGCCACGCCAGACGCCCGGTGGCTGGCTGCAGCAGGCTGCTGAGCACGCGCAGCAGGCTGGTCTTGCCGGCGCCATTGGGGCCGATGACCTGCAGCAGGCCGCCCGGGGACAGCGCCACATCCACATCGCGGAAGATGGCCCGGCCCATGCGCCGGACGGTCAGGTTGCCGGCCTCCAGCACCGTAGCGGCCATGACGTCACTGTTCCCCGGCCTTGGCAACGTCGGGCAGCCGGTGCGCGATGCCCTTGTGGCAATCGATGCAGGTCTTTTCCTTGTCGGCCAGGTACGTGGAGTGCATGGCCTGGGCGCGCGGGCTCTGGCGGGTGAAGTCCATCGACTGGTAGTCGTGGCAGTTGCGGCATTCGAGCGAATCGTTGGCCTTGAAGCGCGCCCATTCGTGCTGGGCCAGTTCCAGCCGATGGGCCTGGAATTTCTCGCGCGTGTCCACCGTGCCGAAAATCTTGGCCCAGACCTCCTTGGACGCCTGCATCTTGCGCGCCATCTTGCTGGTCCAGTTATGCGGCACGTGGCAGTCCGAGCATTTGGCGCGCACGCCGCTGCGGTTGGTGAAGTGGATGGTGCCCTGCAGCTCCTGGTAGACGTTGTCGCGCATCTCGTGGCAGCCGGTGCAGAACTGCTCGGTATTGGTCAGCTCCAGCGCCGTGTTGAACGCGCCCCAGAACAGCACGCCGGCGATAAAGCCGCCTACTGTCAGGAAGCCCAGGCTGAAATACGCGCTGGGCCGGTTGATCGTGCGCCAGTAGCGCTTGATGAGATCCCAGATTCTGCCCGTCATCGCATGCCCCGGTCGGTCCGGCTATTTGGTGCTGCTGGTGTCGGCCTTCGCGCTGCCAGCCTTGGCCTTGGTGCCTGTGGTGCCTTTCTCGCCGCCGCCGCGCTTGAGCATCGTCTCGACATCGACGAACGTGTTGTTCACCAGCGGCTTGGCATCGGCCTGCGGCACATGGCATTGCGTGCAGAAGTAGCGTCGGGGCGAGACTTCGGCCAGCACGTTGTTGTCGCGGTCCATGTAGTGCGTGATGCTGACCGGAATCGCGCCGGTTTCCTCGGTCCGGGTGCGCGCGTGGCAGAACATGCAGCGGTTGAAGTCGCGGTCCAGCTGGTAGCCGTCGATCTTGTGGGGGATCGTCGGCGGCTGCATGGTGTAGTTGCGCGTGCGGCGGATGTCCTTGTTTTCGGTGGGGTACAGCAGCGGCGCCTTGGTTTCGTCGGCGACGGGCGTGGGGCCGCGCATGGCGTCGACCAGGCCCTGCGCGCCGGCTGGCGGCACCAGCAGCGTGAACACCGCAATCAGCACCCAGGCACCGAACGCGAGCAGGGCTGTCCAGGATCGGCTCGGCTTCATGGCGTCTCCTTCATGGCGTCTGTCATACCTTCACGATCTTGACCGCGCACTTCTTGAAGTCGGTCTGCAGCGAGATCGGGCAGGTGGCATCGAGCGTGACCTTGTTGATGAGCTGGCTGGCATCGAACCAGGGCACGAAAACCAGGCCGCGCGGCGGGGTATCGCGGCCGCGTGTTTCGATACGGGTGCGCATGCGCCCGCGCCGTGACACCACCTCTACCTCCACGCCGCGCCGCAGGCCCATGGCCCTGGCGTCTTCGGGATGCATGAAGCAGACCGCGTTCGGGAATGCGCGATACAGCTCCGGCACGCGGCGCGTCATCGAGCCGGAGTGCCAGTGTTCGAGCACGCGTCCGGTTGCCAGCCAGAACGGGTATTCCTTGTCGGGCGACTCGGCCGGTGGCTCGTATGGCAGGGCGAAGATCACCGCCTTGCCGTCCGGGTTGCCATAGAACTGGAAGCCCGTGCCGGCCTTCACATACGGGTCGCTGCCCTCGCGGTAGCGCCAGCGCGTTTCCTTGCCGTTGACCACGGGCCAGCGCAGGCCGCGTGCCTCGTGGTAGGCATCGAACGGCGCCAGGTCGTGGCCGTGGCCCCGGCCAAAGCCCGCGTACTCCTCGAACAGGCCCTTCTGCACATAGAACCCGAAGGCCTTGGCCTCGGCGTTGTGGTACTCGCTGCTGACTTCCTTGATCGGGAACTTGTCGACGTTGCCGTTGCGGTAGAGCACGTCGAACAGCGTCTTGCCGCGCACATCGGGCTGTTTGGCGATCAGGTCTGCCGGCCAGACATCTTCCACCTTGAAGCGCTTGGAGAATTCCATCAGCTGCCACAGGTCGGAGCGCGCGTCGCCCGGCGCGTCCACCAGCTGGTGCCAGAACTGGGTGCGGCGCTCGGCATTGCCGTAGGCGCCTTCCTTTTCCACCCACATGGCGCTGGGCAGGATCAGGTCGGCCGACAGCGCGGTGACGGTGGGGTAGACGTCGGAGACGACGATGAAGTTGTCGGGGTTGCGATAGCCGGGCAGGCCCTCCTGCATCATGTTGGCGGCGGCCTGCATGTTGTTGTTGACCTGCACCCAGTACGCGTTGAGCTTGCCGTCCTTGAGCATGCGGTTCTGCAGCACGGCGTGATAGCCCACCTTGTCCGGGATTGTGCCTGCTGGCAGCTTCCAGATGCGCTCGGCTTCCTCGCGGTGCTTGGGATTGGTCACTACCATGTCGGCCGGCAGCCGGTGCGAGAACGTGCCCACTTCGCGCGCGGTGCCGCAGGCGGAGGGCTGGCCCGTCAGCGAGAACGGGCTGTTGCCCGGCGTGGCGATCTTGCCGGTCAGCAGATGGACGTTGTAGACCATGTTGTTGACCCACGTGCCGCGCGTGTGCTGGTTGAAGCCCATGGTCCACAGCGACATGACCTTGACGTTCGGATCGGCATACAGTTCGGCCAGCTGCTGGAGCTTGTCCTTGGGCACGCCGGACAGCTTGCTCACGTAATTGGCGTCGTACTTGGAGACAAACTTCGCGAACTCGTCGAACGTGATCGGCTTGGCGTCGGTGGGGTTGCCTGCGTTCTTGGCGGCCTTCTGCAGCGGGTTGTCCGGCCGCAGGCCATAGCCGATGTCGGTCACGCCTTCCTTGAAGACCGTGTGCTTGTTGACGAAATCCTTGTTCACCCGGTTGGTCTGGATGATGTGATTGGCGATGTAGTTCAGCATCGCCAGGTCGGTCTGCGGCGTGAAGATGATCGGCAGGTCGGCCAGGTCGAAGGACCGGTGCGTGAACGTGGACAGCACCGCCACGCGGGTCTTGGGATGGCTCAGGCGGCGGTCGGTGATGCGGGTCCACAGGATCGGGTGCATCTCGGCCATGTTCGAGCCCCAGAGCACGAAGGCGTCGGCGTTCTCGAAATCGTCATAGCAGCCCATCGGCTCGTCCATGCCGAAGGTGCGCATGAAGCCCGTGACGGCCGACGCCATGCAGTGGCGCGCGTTCGGGTCGATGTTGTTCGACCGGAAGCCTGCCTTCATCAGCTTGGACGCGGCGTAGCCTTCCCAGATCGTCCATTGCCCGGAGCCAAACATGCCCACGGCCGTAGGGCCCTTTTCCTTGAGCACGCGCTTGAACTGCTGTTCCATCTCGTCGAACGCGCGATCCCAGCTGACCGGCGCGAAATCGCCGTTCTTGTCGTACTTGCCATTCTTCATGCGCAGCAGCGGCTTGGTAAGCCGGTCCTGGCCGTACATGATCTTCGACAGGAAGTAACCCTTGACGCAGTTCAGCCCCTTGTTGACCTCGCATTGGGGGTCGCCCTGCGTGGCCACCACCTTGTTGTCGCGCACGGCCACCGTGACCCCGCAGCCGGTGCCGCAGAACCGGCATGGCGCCTTCGACCACTTCAATTTGGTGACTTCGCTGTCCGTGACAAAGTTGGCGGCTTCGCCAGGCAATGTGACGCCGGCTACCGATGCGGTGGCCGCGATGGCGGTCTGCTTGATGAAATCACGTCGCGTGACTGGCATCGGAGAGCTCCTCGTACATGGCTGCGGCGTCTTCGTTGTGCTGGTAGACGAGCGTGGCGGAGATCACTCCCTCCAGCTGGTGCAGGCAGGTGAGCTGGGCCACGATGGCCTGCGAGGTAGGGGCTTCCACGGTGACCACGAGCTTGCCCGTGTCACTGGCGGCATGGATCTCGGCGCCCGTCATCGCGTCGATGGCATGACGCACGCGCTCCAGGCTGGCGGGATGGGCAAACACCATGATGCCGGCGATATGCCATTCGTCATCCGAGGCAACCGGATGAATGGGGATAGAAGGTCTTCCAGGCATGCGTATTCCCCTGACAAGACTGCTTTTGCAGGTTTTCCTTCTTTTGGCAATTGGCCCTTGGGCCAATCCGCGTTTTTTCTACCGGCGCACTGCCGGTCAATGCTTGGGCGGTCCGCTGATCAGCTGGCTCATCCAGACAATGAAGCCATAGCCCGCCACGATGATGACGGACAGCACCGGCACCATCACGGCAGTCAGAAAAAGAAAGCTGCGCGTTTCTTCCTTCTTGCGCTGCGGATCGTCAACGCTGCCTGAATCCATATTCCCCTCGGCTTATGAACTGGCCTGCCGGACGTGAATCCGGTTATGCGTAACTTATTAAAGGAACGACGACGCGAGGTGTCAAGACATGCACCCGCATGACAGAAGTAGACGGGGTCGGCACTGATCTGCAAGCGACCGCTGCGACCGCCGGCACGCCAAAGCCATCCAGCGCGCAGCATGGCATCACGTCGTGATGTGAAATTCTTCGAAAAGGTACTGAATAAATTCGAAGCTGCGGCGTGTCGCAATTGGCGGCTTTCCTCTCCCCATGGTCCTTTCTGCCTCTGCCAAAACTAGTACATCTGTCGCCAAACCATTGCACTCCGTTGCGCCGATACGCCACTGAAATCAGAGTTAAAAAAGTATCAGATCAGCCACTTGTACGTACGAAATCTGGCGATTTTTCGAAACTGTCTTTTCGCTTTCTTTTGCCGGCCGGCACGCTTGGCTGCGCTGTTGCACCAGTAACAAGCGTGTGATCAAAAATGAACGAACGTTCATAAATAGAGGGGCTTTCAGCACTTCCTGGCCTCCAGTAACCTGCGCGCCGTTTCGATTTACTTGTCCGGTTACAAGCGGCAAAGCGTGCGACAGGCAGATTCTCGGGTCCGAATGATCCGGTGTTGCCGGGGCAAAGACGCAAGAAGCCGTGTGCGTACCGGAGTCACGGGTCACGATGAATCGGCTTTGTTTTCGCATTGTTTTCAACCGCACACGTTCCATGCTGATGGCCGTGGCGGAGACGGCTTCGGGTCATGCGGGCGGCAAGCCCGCCGGTCAGGGCGGCAGCACGCGCCGTGCGCCGCCCGACGTGGCATGGCTCGGCGTGCCGGCGATCAAGCTGGCCGTCTGGGCGTGCATGGGCCTGCCGATGCTGGCTGGCGCGCAGATCGTGGCCGACCCGAATTCCGGCGCCAACCGGCCCACCGTGATCGGCGCGCCGAACGGCCTGCCGCAGGTCAACATCACGCGGCCGTCCGGCGCCGGGGTGTCCACCAACCACTACACCCAGTTCGACGTCAACAAGGCCGGCGCCATCCTGAACAACTCGCCCGGCATCACCAACACCCAGCAGGCGGGCTACATCAACGGCAACCCGAACCTGCTGCCTGGCGGATCGGCGCGGCTCATCGTCAACCAGGTCAACAGCATGTCGCCCAGTCAGCTGCGCGGCTACCTGGAGGTGGCGGGGCCGCGTGCGGAGGTGATCGTTGCCAACCCGAACGGCATCCTGGTGGATGGCGCCGGCTTCATCAACACCAGCCGCGCCACGCTGACCACGGGGTTGCCGGTCTACGGCGGCAGCGGCAGCCTGGACGCGTTCCGCGTGACCGGGGGCCAGATCCAGATCGAGGGCGCGGGGCTGAACGCGGCTGGCGTCGACCAGGTGGATCTGATTGCCCGCGCGGTACAGGCCAACGCCGCCGTCTACGCGAACAAGCTCAACGTGGTGGCCGGGGCCAACCAGGTCGACTACAACTCGCTCAACGCCACGGCCATTGCGGGCACCGGGCCGGCACCATCGGCCGGTATCGACGTCAGCCTGCTTGGCGGCATGTACGCCAACAAGATCCTGCTGGCATCGACCGAGCAGGGCGTGGGTGTGTCGCTGCGCGGCGTGATGGCCGCCCAGGCGGGCGACATGACGCTGAACGCCGCCGGCAAGCTTGTGCTGGCAGGCAGCACGAGCGCCGCCGGCAACATCAAGGTGACGGCCCGCGATGGGTTCGATAACAGTGGCTCGACCTACGCCATGGGTGCGATCGGCATCCAGACCGATGCCACGCTGAGCAACAGCGGCACATTGGCGGCGCAGCAGTCGCTTGGCCTGGCCGCGCAGAGCGTGGCGTCGACCGGCACGCTGGCGGCGGGCTTGAATCCGGACGGTGTTCCCGTCGGCGGCGCAGACCTGACGGTGAACGCCAGCGGGGCGGTGTCGGCTACCGGCCGGAATCTGGCCAGCGGCAATGCGGTGATCCATGGCGAAAGCGTCAGCCTGGCGGGCAGCCAGACCGCGACGAACGGCAACCTGAGTGTCTCGGCAAGTGCAGGCGGCCTGGACCTGACGGGCGCAACCACCACGGCGGGCGCGGCGCTGGTCGTCAATGTCCGGGGGGCGCTCAACAACGACCGGGGCCAGATGTCCAGCGGGGCGGCCACCACGTTGACGGCGGGCAGCGTGTCCAACCAGGGCGGACAGATCGAAGGTGCCGAGCTTGCCATCCGCACGTCGGGCGATCTGCTCAATCAGGGCGGCAGCCTGAAACAGCTGGGCCAGGGCGATAGCACGATCACCGCAGGCGGCAAGCTGGACAACACTGGCGGCGCGGTAGCCGCCAATGGACAGAACCTGACCATCGATGCAGCAAGCCTGATCAACGATGGCGGCCGGATGTCCCATGCGGGCACCGGCACGCTGTCGGTCACGAGCCAGGGTCGAACTGGCAACGCGGGCGGTGTCATCCAGACCAACGGTGACCTCCAGGCGCAGGCCACAACGCTGGACAACAGCCGTGGCACGATGTCCGCACAGGGCAAGGTCACGGCCATCGCGAGCGGCAATCTGTCGAACCGGCAAGGCAGCGTCTACGGGAATACGGGCCTGATGCTTGCCAGTGGCGCCACGATAGACAATGCTGCGGGCTCCGCGCAGACGGCCGGCGATCTGGCGGTGTCGGCCACCGGCGCCGTGCTGAACCAGGATGGCACGCTTGCCGCGAATGGCGAGCACGGCACCGCAACGGTGTCCGCAGCGAGCATCGACAACACGCGGGGCGTGCTGGTCAATGCGGGCGACGGCGCGACGACGGTCACGGCAGCCGATGCGCTGACCAATACGGCCGGCAAGGTGGGCGGCAATGGCGATGTCACCGTGGCCGCGCAGTCGCTTGCCAACGATACGAATGGCATGTCGGGCGGCCAGGTGGTGGCCGGTGGCGCGCTCGACCTGAAGGTCAGGTCCCAGCTCGATAATCGCGGCGGCATGTTGTACGGCGGCCGGAGCCTGACCCTCGACCAGGCCGGCGCGACGCTCAACAATGCCGCCGGCCAGGTGCTGGGTGGCGTGGACGTCAAGCTTGGCGTTGCATCCCTCTCCAATCTGGCCGGTGCGGTCAAGGCCAACCAGGACGTTGCCGTGTCGGGCGCCATGTCCGGTAGCGGGACGATGGTTGCGGGGCGCGATCTGACGCTGAATGCGGTGGGGGACTACACCAACGACGCGTCCAACCAGATCAAGGCGAACGGGAACATGCAGGTGACGGCCACCGGCACGCTCACCAATACGGGAACGCTCGCAACGGCCGGCGCGCTGACGGTCTCCGGTGCCAACGTGGTGAACGGGGGTGGGGCGGACATCAATTCGTCCAATACCACGGTCAAGGCGGGTAACCAGGTATCGAACGCCGGACGCATCGAGGGCGACACGGTGCAGGTCAACGGCCCGTCGGTAGTCAACACGGGGACCGTGATCGGCAACAACGTGCAGGTGCAAGGGGCCGATATCGTCAATAACGGGCCATCGGCCCTGATGGCGGCCGTCCAGAATCTGAACCTGTACGCTGGCAACTCGGTGCAGAACCTGGATGGCGCCACGCTCTACAGCGCGGGCAACCTGCAGATCGCCCGCGATGGCGCGCGGGACCCCGACACCGGCCTGCTCGCCAACCAGACCAACGCGCTGATCAATCGTTCGGCCACCATCGAGGCGGAAGGCGACATCGACATCGCGGCCAGCCAGGTCAGCAACACGCGCACGAGCATTGTGACGACGGCCGGTACGCCGGTGCAGACGGCTGTCAAGACGCTCACGCTGTGGCAAGGTGGACTTCCCGGGACCGAACTGAACTATCACGGCAGCATCACCTTCCCTGGGTGGAACTGGGCGACTGGCAGCGCGCCGATCAGCACGCCGCAAACCAACGCCCTGCGGGCGCCGGTCACCGTGACGGTGGACAAAGCAACGGTCACGAACTTGGACGCCAGCAAGCAAACGCTGTCGTTCACGCAGTCTCCGGTGGAGGTGTACGGCTCGATATTCCAGGGTCCAAACTGCGACATCGATACGTCGATCTGCACGCGCCCGATTGCAACCCGGCCAACACAGTACTACCAGTCCATCACGGACAACGGGTCCACCTATAGCATCACCTTCTGGCCGGATTGGGATCCGAACATCCATATCCGGCCCGATGAGGTACGCCAGGCCAACTTCGGCACTGACTTCAATGAAATCTCGCGCACGACCGTCACCTATACGGCGACCGACCAACTCGTGAGTGCGTCCGACGCGGCCAGGATCCAGGCGAGCGGCAACATCCGCATCAACAGCAACGGCGGAAATATCCTGAACCAGTCCTCGACCATGGCTGCGGGGGGCAACCTCGTGCGGGTGGCGGCCAATGGCACGATCCAGGATGTGGGCACGGTGCTGCAGCAGACCGTGACCACCGAGGACACTTCCACCTTCTACTGGCACCAGCGGACCGGCAACAGCCAGAGAACGGAGGTCGTGGCCTATCCGGGCGCGCCGCAGGCCCCGACCACGGTGGCCGCCCTGCCGGCCGTTGCCACCGCCAACCAGGCGGTGCAGACCACGGCGCAGAACGTGACGGTCGCCTCGGTGAATACCGTCGGTGCGGCCGTGACGGGCAGCAGCGTTTCAGGTGGCGGTGCAAGCGGCACGCAGCTGGCCCGCGCAGCGGGCAATGCCGGCATCCCCAACCTGAAGCTGCCAACCAACGGCCTGTATCGCTTCCGCACTGCACCGGGCGACACCTACCTCGTCGCCACAGATCCGCGCTTCACGCAGTACACGAATTTCATCTCCAGCGATTACATGCTCAAGGCGCTGGATCTTGACCCACAGAAGACGCAAAAGCGCCTGGGCGATGGCTTCTACGAAGAAAAGCTCGTTCGCGACCAGATCACGCAACTGACGGGCAAGACGTTCCTGACCGGCTACACCGACCAGCTGGAGGAATACAAGGCGCTGATGAACAACGGCGTCGCCTATGCCAAGACCTTCGACCTGACCCCCGGCGTGGGCCTGACCGACGACCAGATGCGCCAGCTCACCACCGACATGGTGTGGATGGTGTCGCAGGACGTGACGCTGCCCGATGGCACCACGCAATCGGTGCTGGTGCCGAAGGTCTATCTGGCGCAGGGCAATGGCGTGGACCTGAACGCCACGGGCGCGCTGGTCGCCGGCAATACCGTGGCGATCCATGCTGCCGGCTCCGTCGAGAACAGCGGCTCGATCGTTGGCGATATCGCCACGCAGGTGGTGGGCGGCAATATCGTCAACCGGGGCAGCATCGGTGGCGCCGGCACGACCGTCGTGCAGGCCACGCAGGACGTACGCAACCTGGGCGGCCGCATCGGCGGGCAGGACGTATTGGTGGCGGCGGGCCGCGATATCGTGAACGAATCGCAGACCATCACGAATACCACCACCCTCGCGAACGGCAACAGCGCCAGCGCCACCGGCATTGGCGCGGCGGCATCGATCGCTGGGACGAACAACGTAGCCTTGCTGGCCGGGCGCGACATCAACATGGCAGGGGCCACCGTCAATGCCGGCAGCAACGCCCTGCTGGCCGCAGGCCGTGACCTGAACATCGGCACCACAACGCTGGGCACCACGCAGGATGCCACGGCACACGGCGGCCAGGACTATCTGCGGGACCGGACGATCATCAACCAGGGCAGCACCGTGCAAGCCGGCGGCAGCGTGACGGCCGTCGCCGGGCGAGACGCTACGCTCACGGCTTCGACGATAGACGCGGGCGCCGATGCCGCACTGGTTGCGGGCCGCAACACCACGGTGACGGCGGCAATGGACTCGCGCACGCAAGAGGCAGGCGCATTCAGCAACAAGGCGTCGCAGTTCACGCAGTCTTCGTATGATGAGGGCGCGCGGGGCGCCACGGTCCAGGCTGGCAACCATGTCACGCTGGGCGCGGGGCAGGCGGCGGCCGTGGGCCAGATCCTGCAGGCCAACGGCATCGCCCCGGCCGCGCTCGACGGCAACGCCACCGGCAACGTGGCCGTGCTCGGCTCTGCCGTCAGCACGGGCAGCGCGACGACCGACGGTGGCACGGTCAAGCTGGTGGCGACCGGCGACGTCACCGTTGGGGCGGTCACCGAGCAGCACAACGCCCGGAGCTGGTCGCACTCGGAAAGCTCGGGCTTCCTGTCCAAGACCGAAACGACGACGACCTCCAGTTCACGGGAAACCGTGGCGGTGGGCTCGGTGGTGTCGGGCGACACCGTCGTCGGCAGTGCTGGCCGCGACATGACGATCAGCGGCTCGACCGTGGCAGCCACGCAGGACGTGTCACTGGAGGCCGGCCGCAACCTGATCATCACCACGGCCGAGAACACCAGCGAGAGTCAAAGCTATTCGCACACGAAATCCACGGGCTTCGGCGCCACGGGCGGCGGCATCTCGTACGGCATGCGCGACCAGAAGGACACCATCAACGACAGTTCGGTCACGCAGACCGGCAGCCTGGTGGGCAGCACGGACGGCAATGTCAGCCTGAAGGCCGGCAGCACGCTGCACGTGACCGGCAGCCAGGTAATCGCAGCCAAGGACCTGACGGGCATCGGCGCCGATGTGATCATCGACGCCGCAAAAGGCAGCGAGCATCACGACGAAACCCACGAGATCAAGCAGACCGGCTTCACGCTGGGCGTGAGCGGCGGTGCCATTGGCTCGGCGATCAACGCGGGCCAGAAGATCAGTTCGGCAAGCAAGAGCCAGGACGGGCGCGCGTCGGCGCTCTGGGGCATCGCGGCGGGTCGCGATGCGTACGACGCGGCGATGGGCGCGGGCGACGCCATGAAGAGCCTGGCCGATGGCAAGGGGCCGGCAGGCACGGCGGTGACGCTGTCCTTCGGCACCAGCAAGAGCAAGAGCACCTTCACGCAGGACAGCACCACGCACACCGGATCGAATGTGCAGGCCGGCGGGACGGCAACGTTCGTCGCCACGGGCGTGGATGCCGACGGCAACAAGACGGCCGGCAACCTGGACATCATCGGCTCCGATATCTCCGCGACCAAGGTAGGGCTGGGCGCCAAGGGTGACGTCAATATCGTCTCGGCCACCGATACCTACGAGAACCACAGCACGAACAAGTCCAGCAGCGGCAGTATCGGTGTGTCGTATGGCGCGCAAGGCTTCGGCGTGTCGGTGTCGGGCTCCACCAGCAAGGGCAACGGCGACACCACCGGCACCGCGCAGGTCAACAGCCACGTGACGGGCAGCGAATCGGTGTCGATCGTGTCCGGCAACGACACGAACATCCTGGGTGGGGTGGTCAGCGGCGGCAAGGTGTCGGCGGACGTAGGCGGCAACCTGAACCTGGCCAGCCGCCAGGACACCGAAGAAAGCCACGCGCGCCAGCAGAGCGTGGGCGGCGGCCTGAGCTGGAGCCAGGGCGGCGGCGTAAGCGGATCGTTCTCGGCGACGAAGGGCAAGGGCGACGGCAGCTACGCCAACGTAGCCGAGCAATCGGGCATTCTGGCGGGCGACGGCGGCTTCGACATCAAGGTCAAGGGCAACACGGACCTGAAGGGCGCCTTCATCGCCAGCGCGGCCCCCGAGGACAAGAACAAGCTGAGCACGGGCACGCTGAGCTGGAGCGATATCGAGAACAAGTCGGACTACAGCGCGACATCCATAGGCGTGAGCGGCGGCTTCACGTTCGGCCCGAAGGTCGAGGACAAGAATTCCGGCCAGACGTCAGGCAAGAACACCGGCGGCATGAGCCCGATGATCCCGCAGCACGAAAGCGGCAGCCAGCGCGGCGTGGCGCAGTCTGGCATCGCAGGCGGCACGATCACGATCACCGACCAGGCCAACCAGGCGCAGGACGTGGCGACGCTGAACCGTGACACGTCGAACACCAACACGACGGTGGGCAAGGGCCCGGACCTCAGCAACGTGCTGGGCAAGCAGGCCGACATGATGGCGGCGGCGCAGGCGGCTGGGGAGGCGGTGGCGAAGACGGTAGGGGATATTGCGGGGAGTAGGGAGAAGGCTGCGAAAGATGCCTTGAAGGTTGCCAACGACGCTTACGGCAAAGACCCGAGCGATGCCAACCGCGCGGCGGTTGCCGAGGCGCAGGCCGATGTCGAAGGCTGGAAGGAAGGCGGCGAGTATCGCGCGGCCTTGCATGCGGCTGGTGGGGCGATGATCGCTGGACTGGGCGGCGGCAATGCGATTGCGGGCGCGGTGGGGGCGGGAATGTCGTCTCTTGCCGCGGACAAGCTTGCATCCCTGGGCAAATCGGTCGCCGACGGGGTCGATAGTGGCAACAAGAATCTGGACGAGGCTATCGGCAATCTGGCAGCGAATCTTGTGGCTGGAGGTATGGGTGCTGCGGTGGGTGGTGGATCAGGGGCGGCGACTGCGGCGAATGTAGATCGGTTTAATCGGCAGTTGCATCCGGATGAGCGGAAGTGGGCGAAGGATAATGCAGAAAAGTTCTCACAATTTTACGAGAGAACAACAGGGCACGCGCTAACAACGGATCAAGCTGAGCAGATGCTGTTGGCAAGCGGGTACAGGCTGGTTGATGGCGCAGCGAGCAAGGGGCCGGGAGGCGATAAATACGCGACCGCATATATTAGTCAGCACGCGGGCGGCATATTTACTGCAACGACTGCGGAGTACAACGATCCGTTCCGCTACGGTAATGTCGACGGCACGTTGACACCAGAGCAGAAGGCACTCCCGGGCGCGCACGCCAATCCTGCCGCAGGAATCGCCGTGGTGGGCGCTCTTGCCCTGGGCGCAGGGGGAGCTTCTATTATCGCCACGCTGAACGTTGCGTCGCGCGCGTGCATTGCCAATCCTGTCCTATGTGGGAATCAACTCGGAATTGCCCTTGGCGAGGCGGCGGCGGGTGGTGCGATGCCTGCCGGAACTGGGGCGGCAGTAGCGGTAGCTGGGAAATTGGCGCGAGAAGCCGAAACATCGAAGGTCTTTCGTGTCCAGGGCGGAACGCCGCCGTCAGCGAGTCGTACATTGATATCGATAGACGAGAACGGAAACCCGCTGATTAACAGGTCAACACTGAACGTCAGTATTGGTGATCCTGGGCACGCTGAGTATTTCCTCAGTAAGCGTCCTGGGGCCAACATAACGTCGTTCGAAATACCGAAATGGATGGATGATTTTATTCAAGAGCAGGCGATACCTCAGGTTGGATATCGCATGAATCCCAAAAATCAAGGAGGCCTTGCGCCAAAGTTGGTCGATCCCGCTACACCCGGAAGATCATATGAGCTACCATCGTTATGGAGCGAGTGGTTGCAGGAAAATGCTATTCCGAGATCTGGAAGGGTAAAGAGATAGGGGGTATCATGATTGACGATGTAGAAGAAAATTCAGTTGTGATGGTGAGATTTTGCGGAAAAATAAGGTGGTTTCGCAGCGATCGGGATTTATGGGTACTCGATATTGATAAGTGGAGAAATGAATTTATCAGTCACGGGTACGATGTCCCTGATTTCGACGAATCGTATAGATTCGGTATAAGATCGGTTAATCAAAACAATGCAAGAATATTTCTTGAAAGCATGTCTGAATTCGAGGTCGATCGCGAAGAGTTGAGCTTTGAGCTGGCAAAACGTTTTGTTGGTGCAAAATCGTGGTGGGATGTGAAGGACCTGTTTCCTATCATGTTTGTCGATTTCGATGGGAGGCGGGTCGCCGCATTTTATTCAGAAGGGACCCCGATGGAACGATACATTCCAGATGGCTGGGTTGGTGAATTCGTAGATTTTGCAAATGAATATGATGAGACGATGTTACCTGAAGGTGAGAAATTTTGGGTAAAGGCGGGCTCAGATTTGCTAAGGTTGCTCAACGAACGAGGGGCCGCTCTCTGATCGACGGAGAAGTTAGTAACTTCAGATCCATCATAGGCGGCGATGCGCATAGCAATCCGCCCCTATCCCTAATCAACACGCACTCTTCTGGCGGGCGACTCGGTCCCGCCTGCCCCTTGTCACGCCGATGTTTTCGAAGTCGCCGCACATTGCCAAGCTCGCGTCACTCGCACTTGGCCTTTCAACCATCCTATCCCATCGCTTGCGCTGGCCCAAGTCCCGCCGCCCCCCGGCCAGGCCACCGCCCTGACCAACGCCGAGCAAGACCAGCGCACGCGCCAGCAGCAGGAAGCCCGCGAACGCGCGGCCATTGTTGATGCACCGGCGGTGCGCGCTGAAGCAACCGCCCGCGCCGAATTTCCTGCGTTGCCGCAGGAATTCCCGTGCTTCCGAGTCAACCGCTTCGCCCTCGAAGTCCCCAGGGACCTTCCTGCTGACCTGCAAGCCGCAGGCGCCTCGGCCCTGCCGATGGACCCGTTTGCCTTTGCACAACTGTGGCTTGACCATTACCAGGGCGAGTGCGTTGGCAAGCAGGGTGTCGAGACGCTGGTCAAGGGGCTATCGCAAACGATCCTGTCGAAGGGTTACGTCACCACGCGCGTGCTGGTACCCGAACAGGATTTGTCGTCGTGACGGCGGGGATGCAGGTGGTTTATCAGTATTAGGCCATGATCACGTGCCGGCGGCCGCGCGGAACGCTAATCTCCGCTTGACTCCTGCCCTTTCTCCTCCTGCGCAATCCGTCGCGCTACCGATACAAACCGCTGCACATGCAGGTCGTCGGTGTCCTGCTGCGTCGCCAGCGCAATGCCGATGCGGTTGGTCGGGCGCGGGCTCGACAGGCGCAGAAAGCGCACGCGCCGGTTGGTATAGCGTGCCGTCACCCCCGGCACCAGCGCCACGCCCAATCCGCTCTCCACCAGGCTGACGATGGTCTGCACCTGTACGGCTTCCTGTGTGATGCGCGGCACGAAACCGGCCTGCTGGCATAGCAACATCGCCACGGCCTGAAGGTTGGGCACGTCGGCGCTGGGATGCATGATGAAGGGTTCGTCGGCCAGTGCCTTGAGCGCGATGCTGTCCTGGGCGGCGAAGCGGCTCTCGGCCGGCACGGCGGCCATGAACGAATCGGATTCCAGTGGCAGCAGCTGGAAGGGACCGCTGCTCAGGATGGGAAAGCGCACCAGCCCCGCGTCGAGCTGCCCGCGTTCAATGCGGTCGAGGATCGCGGCCGAGGTGGATTCGTGCAGGATCAGTTCGATACCGGGGTGTTCGCCCCGAAACGCCGGAATCAGGCGCGGCAGCAGCGCATAGGTGGCCGATCCGACAAAGCCCACGCGCAGTGCCCCGCGCTCGCCATGCGCGGCCGATTGGGCGGCGGCGCGCGCCTGCTCCGCATGGAACAGCGCGCGACGGGCATCGTTCAGCGCTGCCTCGCCGGCCTGAGTCAGCCGCACGCCACGCGTGGTTCGCACGAACAGCGCGGTGCCCAGCGACGCTTCGAGCTTGCGGATCGAGATGGACAGCGGCGGCTGCGCCATATGCAGGCGCTCGGCGGCACGGTGAAAGTTGCCGGTCTCGGCAAGCACGACAAACTGCTGGAGCTGGCGCAGGTCCATGGTGATATACAACCGATATCAGTTCTTAAATATCTAATATTAGACGCAAGCGGCCGGCTGGACTACGCTAGGCCCCCATCAGATCCATAAAAGCCATAAGGAGACACCACGATGCTGCCCCTGTCAGGTGTTCGTGTCGTCGACCTGTCGACAGTTGTCATGGGCCCGTACGCCAGCCAGTGGCTGGCCGACCTGGGCGCCGAAGTCATCAAGGTGGAAACGCCCGACGGCGATTCCACGCGCCGCACCGGCCCGGCTACCGAAGATGGCATGTCCGCCATTTTTCTGGGCGTAAACCGCAGCAAGAAGAGCGTGGTGCTGAACCTGAAGCAGCCGGCCGCCCAGGCGGCGTTGCACAGGCTGCTGGAAACGGCCGACGTGTTCCTGCACAGCATGCGCCCGCAGAAGCTGGGCAAGCTGGACCTGGAGCCGGCCAGTGTCATGGCGCGCCATCCGCAACTGGTCTACGTGAGCCTGCTGGGCTTTGCCGAGGATGGCCCCTACGGCGGCCGCCCGGCCTACGACGACATCATCCAGGGGCTGTGCGGCAACGCCGCGCTAATGGCTGCGCAGACTGGCACCGTGCGCTATTTCCCGACGATTTCGGCTGACAAGACCAGCGGCCTGGTGGCGGCGCTGTCGATCTCCGCCGCGCTGGCTGGCCGCGAGCGCAATGGCGGCAATGGCGGCATGGTGGAAGTGCCGATGTTCGAGTCGATGGTGGCATTCAATCTGGTCGAGCACCTGTATGGGCAGCACTTCGAGCCGCCGCGCGCCACCGCCGGCTATCCGCGCGTGCTGGCGCCGTTGCGTCGGCCTTACCAGACGGCCGATGGCTACGTCTGCATGATGCCGTACACCGATGCCCACTGGCGCGACTTCTTCCAGGCCGCCGGCCGCGACGACCTGGCCGCCGATGCGCGCTTCACGGACATCGCCGCGCGCACACGCCATATCGAGACGCTTTACGAGATCACCGGCGAACTGGTGCGCGAACGCAGCACCGCCGACTGGCTGGCGCTGTGCGAGACGCTGCAGATCCCGGTGGCCCGCGTCAACGACCTGAACGAACTAGTGGACGATCCGCACCTGCGGGCCACCGGTTTTTTCGATCAGGTGGACGACCCGGCCATGGGTACGCTGCGTTTTCCGGGGGCGCCGGTGCGATTCGACGGCGAGCGCGCCCATGCCACCGTGCCGCCGCGCCTGGGCGAGCATACGCGCGAGGTGCTGGGCAGCCTGGGCCTGAGCGATGCCGAGATCGCCGCGCTGGGCGATTGACCATCGAACCCTTCCCCATCGATACACGACACGGAGACAACATGACCGCAGCACAGCCGCAACGCCTGGGACAGGGCTTCTACTGGCAGGACATCCGCGAAGGCCAGGTATTCGAAACCTTCCGCCGCACCGTGACCGAGACCGACCTGGTCAACTTCATCTCGGTCACCGGCATGCTGGAGGCCATCTTCATCGAGGAGGGTTACGAGGCGGGCGCGATCAAGGGCCGGCCGGTGCCTGCCGCGCTGACCTACGCGCTGATCGAAGGGTTCATCCTGCAGACGATGATCCAGGGCACGGGCCTGGCGATGCTCGAACTGACGCAGAAGATCCACGGCCCGGTGCTGGTGGGCGACACCATCCACGCACGGATCACCGTGACCGGTGTGCGGCCGACGTCGAAGAGCGGCCGCGCCGTGGTGGATTCGTCGATCGAGGTATTCAACCAGCGCCAGGAGCTGGTCATGACCTATACCGCGCGGCGGCTGCTGGCCGGACGCGAGGCCTGACGGCCGGGTCGACACACCCGGGCACGGACGGGCGCGGACGGGGCGCAACCAAAGCGCCATCGAGGGCATCACGGCGCGCGCCGCCCGGCCACTGACAGGCCAGGCAGGACACGGTTTTAACCGGAGGAGACAACCATGCCATCACAGAGCAGAATTGCCAGGCATTGCTTCAACGTTCCATCGCGCCGCACATGGCTGCTGGCGCTGACAGGCTGCGCGCTGGCCGTAGCCATGCTGCCACGCCCGGCGCAGGCCGCGGCCTATCCCGACCGGCCCATCCGGCTGGTGGTGCCGTTCCCGCCCGGCGGGCCTACCGACCTGGTGTCGCGCGTGATCGCCAGGAAGATGTCGGATGAACTGGGCCAGCAGGTGCTGGTCGACAACCGGCCCGGAGCCAACGGCAATATCGGCAACGAGATCGTCGCCAAGGCGCCCGCCGATGGCTACACGGTGCTGTACAACACGTCGTCGATCGCGCTTAGCCAGGCGCTGTACAAGAAGCTGCCCTACGACGTGAAGCGCGACCTGGTGCCGGTAGCCATGACGGCCAACGTGCCGCTGGTGCTGGAAGTCAACGCGCAGGTGCCGGCGAACACGGTGCCCGAGTTCGTGGCATGGCTCAAGGCCCATCCCGGCAAGATGACCTACGGCTCGGCCGGCAACGGCAATGTCACGCATCTGGCCGCGTTCCTGTTCCTGCAGGCCAACGGACTGGACGCAGTGCACGCGCCGTACAAGGGTAGCGCCCCCGCGCTCACCGATCTCGCCAGCGGCCAGGTGCAGTTCATGACCGATACGATCAACTCGTCGCTGCCGTTTATCCGCGACAAGCGCATGAAGGCGCTGGCCGTGACCAGTGCCGCGCGCAGTGCGCAGTTGCCGGACGTGCCCACGCTGGCGGAATCGGGCATGCAGGGGTTCGAGGTTGGCGCCTGGCAGGGCATGATGGTGCCCGCCAGAACGCCGCCCGATATCGTGCGCAAGCTGAACGCCGCCGCGCTGAAGGCGCTGGGTTCGGCCGATGTCCGCGCCAGCCTGGCCGCGCAGGGGGCCGAGGCACGTGGCTCCAGCCCCGACGCCTACGCGAATTACCTGGCCCATGAAATCGACCGCTGGCAAAAGGTGGTCAAGGACACGGGCGTCACGCTGGACTGACCGGCATTGACCGGCTGCCGGCCGCTGGATCGATCAGTAAAGGAGTCGACATTGCATTCGCTGTTTGGCACGTTTGCGCTGACTGCCTTGCCTGCCGGGGCCGCCGCGTTCCGGCAGGAGGTCAAGGCCTTCCTGCAAGACCATCTGCCCGCGCTGCCGCCCGATGTGCGGGCGCGCTCGTGGATGGGATTCGATGCCGGGTTCAGCCGCGCGCTGGCCCGGCGCGGATGGGTCGGTATCACGCTGCCCGCGCAGTACGGCGGCGCCGGACTCGATGCGTTCTCGCGCTTCGTGCTGGTGGAGGAGTTGCTGGCCTGCGGCGCGCCGGTGTCGGCGCACTGGATCGCCGACCGTCAGAGCGGCCCGCTGATCCTGCGTTACGGCAGCGACGCGCAGCGCGCCTTCTACCTGCCGCGCATCTGCCGCGCCGAAGCGTTCTTCTGCATCGGCATGAGCGAGCCCAATTCGGGGTCCGACCTGGCAAGCGTGGCGACGCGTGCGGTGCCGCTGCCCGATGGCGGATGGCGGCTCAATGGCCGCAAGATCTGGACGACCAACGCCGACCGCTGCCACTTCATGCTGGCGCTGGTGCGGACGTCCGGCGAGGCCGGTGACCGGCAGAAGGGCCTGTCGCAGGTGATCGTCGACCTGTCGCTGCCGGGCGTGACGGTACGGCCCATCCAGGACCTGGCCGGCGACGCCCATTTTTCGGAGGTCAGCTTCGATGACGTGTTGCTGCCTGCCGACGCGCTGGTGGGGCAGGAGGGCGCGGGCTGGGAGCAGGTCAACGCAGAACTGGCTTTTGAGCGCAGCGGCCCGGAGCGGCTGTATTCGAGCGTGGTCCTGCTCGATGCATGGATGGCGGCGCTGCGCCGGCTGCCGGCGGTGCGGCGCGATGTGGTGACAATCGGCCGGATCATGGCGCAGCTTGCCACGCTACGCGCCATGTCGCTGGCCGTGACTGCCCGGCTGGCCGCCGGTGAAAGCCCGCTGGTCGAGGCCGCGCTGGTCAAGGACCTGGGCACCGGGCTGGAACAATCGATTGGCGCGCTGGCCGAGGCGGCACTGGGCGACGACATGGACCTGGCCACAGACGCCGACCTGTATCGCACGGCGGCCTATGTGAGCCAGATCTCGCCGACCTATTCGCTGCGGGGCGGCACGCGCGAAATCCTGCGCGGGATGATCGCGCGGGGCCTGGGGCTACGCTGACACGGAGAATGGGCATGGACGACATTTACGCCGATGCGCTGGAAACGGTGCTGCGCGATCACTGCACGCCAGCCGTGGTGCGGGCCATCGAGGCCGGCGACGCACCCGCGGCCGCCGCGCTCTGGGCGCAACTCGATGCCAGCGGTTTCGCGGACAGCCTGCTACCCGATGCCGGCCTGACCCTGCGAGACATCTTGCCGATGCTGCTGGTCACTGGGCAATACGCGATACCGCTGCCGCTGGGTCAGACCATGTTTGCGCGCGCGGTGCTGCACGCGGCCGGCGTTGCGATACCGGACGGGCCCGTCGCGCTAGCCAGTTTCGGGCAGCAGGGGCGTGCCAGAGTGGCCGATGGGGCCACGGCAAGCTGGTTCCTGGCGCAGCAGGCAGGCCGTGCCTGGCTGTTGCGTCGCGACGCCGCCAAAGTGGCGCCAACCGGCGTGCATGGCGACCTTACGGTCAGCATTGCCAGTACGCCTGGGCCGAGCTTCGACCTGGCGCCGGGCACGCTGCAAACCATCGGTGCCGCGCTGCATGCCGCGCAGATGGCAGGTGCCATCGCGCGCGTGTTCGACCTGACCCTGCAGTACGCCAACGACCGCGTGCAGTTTGGCCGCCCAGTGGGCAAGTTCCAGGCGATCCAGCACCAGATCAGCGTGATGGCCGAGCAGGTGGCGGCCACGCGCATGGCCGCGCAGATCGCATTTTCCGCCGAAGGCCCGACGCCGCATCGCATGCACGCGGCCATCGCCAAGTTCGGAGCCAGCGATGCCGTGACGCCGGTCACATCGATGGCCCACGCCGTGCACGGGGCCATCGGCGTCACCGCTGAATACGACCTGCAGCTTTATACGCGCCGGCTGCATGCATGGCGTGTGGCCGATGGTTCGGAGCAATACTGGGCACGCGAAATCGGCCAGGCGGCCTGCGAGGCGAATGGCGCCGCGGAAGCTGATGCGGGGATAGGTGCGGGCACAGGTGCGGTGGACATCATTCGCGCCTGGAGTGGTGAAGCCGTGCAGCGTCCAATCGGCCCAGCCGTCGCATAAAAAGCGTAAAGCGACGATCAGGCCGGCAGCACCGTGGTCCAGTAGCGCGTCATGAAATGGATGCGCACCGGCAGCATGCCGCGTAGTGCGTCGAGGATGCGGTCAGTGTCGGCGATAGGGAAGGTGCCGGACACGCGCAGGGCCGCGATGGCGGGATCGCAGCGCAGATGGCCCGGGCGATAGCGGTCGACATCGGCCAGGAATGCATCGAGCCGCATGTCGGCCGCCACCAGCATGCCGTCGGTCCAGGCAGTGGCGGCGTCGGAAAGCGGTGCAGGTGCCTCGACACGTGTGGACGTGAAGTGCGTGGCCTGGCCGGCCTTGACGATGCGCTCGGCGTCCGTGGCTTCGGCGGGGCGCACCGACACGGCGCCTTCGGTCACGCCGATCCAGCCCGCATCGGGCAGATGCCGCACCGCGAAGCGCGTACCCAGCGGCTGCAGCGTGGCCGCCTGCATGGCGACGACGAACGGTCGTGGCGACACGGCTGCCGCATCGCGTGCGGTCTCGATCTCGATCTCGCCGCGCTTCAGGATCACGCGGCGCTCGGTGGCCGAGAAGGCGATGTCGATGGCGGTATCGGTATTGAGCTGCACAAGCGTGCCGTCGTCGAGCGTCAGCCGCCGTTGCTCGCCCACGGCGGTGTGCGCGTCGGCCAGCCAGCCCTGCAAGGGCGTGTGCTCGCGCGTCATCCAGCCTACGCCACCGCCCACGAACAGCACGGCAAGCGCCCGGACGGCCTGGCGGCGATTGGCCGAGCGGGGCGGCGCCAGCGCGGCACTGGCCATGGCGCTGGCTAGTGGCGAAGCCACGCCGCGCAGGCGGGCATTGACGGCTTCGATATGCGCCCACGCGCGGGCGTGTTCGGGATGCTGGTCGAGCCAGCGGCGCCAGGCTGCGCGCGTGGCATCGTCGGCATCGCTGCCTTGCAGCGTGACCAGCCATTCCACGGCGGCATGTGCCACGTCGGGCCGGATGGCGGCGGCGGGGGGCGTGCGGGTCATGGCGCGCAGGTCACGGTGAGGAGATGGCGAAATAGCACTGCGTGCCGGCGCGGATCAGGTAGCGCTTGACGGTGGTGACGGAGATATTCAGGGCGGCTGCGATGTCCGCCTGGCTCAGGCCGTCAAGCTGTGCCATCAGGAATGCGCGCTGGACCGGCACGGGCAGGCCGTCGAGCAGTTCGGCAATTTCCTGCAGCGTTTCCAGCAGAATCGCCCGTTCCTCGACCGAGGGCACCAGCGACGGCGGCTGGTGCGCCAGCGCTTCGAGGTACGCCTGTTCGAGCTTGTCGCGGCGCCACTGGTTTGCCATCACGCGTTGCGCGACGGTGGTCAGGAAGGCGCGCGGCTCAAGAATGGACGGGGTTTCCTCGCGGGCCAGCAGCCGCATGAACGTGTCCTGGGCCAGGTCCGCGGAACGGTGCCAGCAGCCCACCTTGCGGTGCAGCCAGCCAAGCAGCCAGCGGTGATGGTTGCTGTATAGCGCGTGAATGTCCTGATGCGGACCGGCGTCGGCGGCCATTGTCCTTTCCTTGTCGCCGCGGCGGGCCTGCAGAGGTACGGAGTACCGGGAAATGAGAATCGTTATTATATGGACGCGTGCCGCGCGGGGCAAATGAAACGTGGCCGGCACGTGGCGAACGTCGTGCCCGTGCCACGTTTTGGCCGCTGTCAGTTGGCGGTCATCTCCACGCGGCAGTTCATTTCGGGCTTGCCGGGCAACGCCAGCCGGGCGTCGGGGCCCTTGTCCCAGAACTGCGCCTCGCCGTCCTTGAGCGTGGCCGCATAGCGGGCGCCGGAGGCGGCCGGCGCTTGCTGCAGCACCAGTTGCTGGTCAAGCCAGCGCAAGTACGCGTAGCCCGGGTCGGTCTGCACGAAGGTGCCGGCGATGACTGCCTCCACGCCGGGGCAGCGGATATTGAACGGGCCCCGGCTGATGCCTCGGTCGTCCTGCGTGCGGGCGCCGGCATAGCCATGGCGCAGATCGTAGATTCGCTGCAGATAGTTGGTGGCCGTGCAGGCATGCGCGTCGTCGGCCTTCCAGCAATCGTTGCGGCCCTTGATCCAGCCCCGCTGCTCGGCAATCAGCGACTTCTTCTGTGCGGTCGGCAGCGACCGTGCATCGAGTGCCAGGCCGTAGAGGCGCGTGGTCTCGCGGTCCAGCCGTGCCAGCGTGGCGTCCTTGCAGACCATCTGCTCGATCTGTCCATCCGCCTTCTTGCAGTCGAAGCTCGGCGTGGCGGCGGCCTGCGCGGCTTGTACAGGGGCAGGGCCGGCGAAAGAGAGTGCGGCGAGAGCGGCAGGGAGGATGGTCGGCAGGGCAGGCAGCAGGGCGGGGCGTCTGGACATGGCAGGGGTCTCCTGCGGGCCGCTCAGCCCGCGTTGCGATCGATCACGACGAAATGCTTGCGTACGGGTTCGATGACTTCGAATACGCCTTCGAATCCCGCCGGGATCACGCAGGCATCGCCCGGGCCGAACTCCCGTGCGCTACCAGTATGGCTGGTGATGCGCAGCCGGCCACTGATGACACAGAAGAATTCTTCCTTGCCGGCCGGAAAGGCGATGCGCCACGCGCCCGGCTGGCATGCCCAGATGCCACAGTCGAAATCGCCCTGTTCGGCGCTGTAGTGCGTCCAGGTGGTGCGGTCCGGATTGCCCTGCACCAGGCGGTCGGGCCGTGGATTGTCGTGTGTGGGGGCCGGATCGGCACGGAAATCGACCAGGGAGACGGGGGCGGGGGAAGTCGGGTGCGGCATGGGTGGCGACCCGGGGAAAACCGGGCGAGGCAGGGTCTGAAGGGTTTGAAGGGGCTGAAGAGGGTGTACAGCCGTAAGTGTAGCTGCCGATGCCGCGCGTGGCCGGACGCCGGCCGGACACGCCGGCCAGCGATCAGCGGTCAGCGGCCGGCCGCCTTGTCCCGCAGGAAGGCAACCAGCGTCGTGACTGCACGCGTCTGGTAGCGGGCCGGCATGTACATCAGGTACATGGTGGTGCGCAGGAACGCCAGGTCCTGGGGTGGCAGGGGCAGTTGCAGCAAGGTGCCGGCGGCCAGGTCGCGGTCGACCATGTAGCGGGGTACCAGGCCCACGCCCAGCCCCTGCAGGATGGCGTCGCGCAGGAAGAAGAAATTGGCCGACATCAGGCGCGGCCGGATACTCGGCACCCCGCCCGCCGCGCCGGCCCGGCCCGCGGCATGCAGCTTCTGACCGGTCAGCTCGGACGTAATCAGCGGCAGGTCCCGAAACTGGTCGAGCGTGCGCGGCATGCCGTATTCGCGTACCAGATGCGGGGTGGCACACGCCACATATTCGACATCGCCCAGGCTGTGGGCCACGGCATTGGTGGGCGTTTCCGCCATGACGCGGATGGAAAAGTCCACCGCCCCCTTGATCAGGTCCTCGATGTCGTTATCGAAAATGACATTGAGCGTGATGGCGGGGTACATCGTCATGAACTCGATAAACCAGGCCGACATGGTGTGCTGGCCGAATCCGCTCGGCACGCTAAGCCGCACCGTGCCGCTCAGGCGTTTGCCCAGGCTCTGCACAGACTCCTGGGCGGCCATCAGTTCATGGCGGATGGCGCGGCCGTGTTCGTAGAGTTGCCATCCCAGCTCGGTCGGTTCGAGCTGCCGGGTGCTGCGCCTGAGTAGTTCGGCCCCAAGCTGGCGCTCGAAATGATTGAGCCGCTTGCTCACATTGGCGCGGCTCATGCCGAGCTGGCTGGCGGCGCGGCTCAGGTTGCCGGCGTCGATGATATCGACCAGCAATGCGAGTGCGTTCAGGTCCATTGTCAACCTTGAGTATTCATATATGGTGAAAATCGGTTGCAATTGTCAAGCATAAGGAACATATGGACAATGCATGCTCGTAAAGACAACCGGACCTCCCTGGCAGGAACAGATCCGGACGCGGGGAGACGCAGCAAAATGAATCACGAAAACATGGCATCGCTGCCGCTGGCCGGCGTGCGGGTGCTGGATCTGTCACGTGTGCTGGCAGGCCCGATGTGCGCGATGGCGCTGGCCGACCTGGGTGCCGACGTCATCAAGGTGGAGCATCCCGCCCGAGGCGACGACACCCGCGACTGGGGCGTGCGCATCGGCTCGCGCAATACTTCCTATTTCAATAGCGCCAACCGCAACAAGCGTTCGGTGACGCTGGACCTGCAGGACGAGGCCGGCCTGGCGCTGGCCCGGCAGCTCGCCGCGCAGTGCGACGTGGTGATCCAGAACTTCAAGGTGGGTGGCGCCGAGAAACTCGGGCTGGGCTACGAACAGCTCAGCGAGATCAATCCGCGCCTGGTCTACTGTTCGATTTCCGGCTACGCCCGCTTCACGCCCGAAGCCGAACGCCCCGGCTACGACCTGGTGGTGCAGGGCGAGTCCGGCGTGATGGCGACCAACGGCGAGGCCGGACAGGGCCCGCTGAAGTTCGGCGTGGCGGCCGTCGACATGTTCACGGGCATGTATTCCGCCCAGGCGATCCTGGCCGCGCTGTTCGCGCGCCAGTCCACCGGCCGCGGCCGCCACGTGCAGATGGCCCTCTACGATTGCGGCGTGATGATCACGTCCTACTACGGCATGGAGGCCTTGCTCAAGGCCGGCGACCCGCCCAAGTTCGGCAATGCGCATCCGTCCATCGTCCCCTACGGCGTGTTTGAAGCCGCCGATGGTCCGCTGGTAATCACGGTCGGCAACAACGGCCAGTTCCAGCGCTTCTGCCGCGAGGTCATCGGCTGCCCCGAATGGGCCGATGACGAACGCTTTGCCACCAACACGGCCCGCTCTGCCCATCGCGACGAACTGCTTGCACAGGTGCGGGAGCGGCTGCAGCGCTTTACACGTGCCGACCTGCTGCAGCGCCTGACGGTTGCGCAGATTCCGTGCGGCGAGGTGCTGGGCATGCTGGACGCGCTGCAATCCGAGCGCACGGCTCAAGCCGGCCTGCTGCATCGATTCGAAGACAGCGAGGCCGGCGAACAGGCCGTGCTCGCCCCGCCGTATGCACTCGATGGTCAGCGCCTGCCCGTGCGCATGCCGCCGCCACACATGGGCCAGCATACGCATGAAGTGTTCAAGGAATTGCTGAAGCTCGACGACAACGCCATCGCGGATCTGCAATCCCGAGGCGTGATCTGACACCCCGAATTTTCGATCGACAGGAGACAAGACAATGACCAAGCTGCTACTGAGCCGCCGCCAGGTACTGAAGGCGGGTGCTGCCGCGTCGATGGCCGCCGTGATGCCTTCGGTGCTGGCAAAGACCGGCTGGCCCGACAAGTTCATCAGGATGGTGGTGGCCTTCCCCGCTGGCGGCCCCACCGACACCGCCGCGCGCATCGTGGCGCAGAAGCTGTCGGAACGCCTTGGACAGCAGGTCATCATCGAGAACAAGCCCGGTGCCTCGGGCTCGATCGGCACCGCCAGCTTTATCCGCAGCCCGGCCGATGGCTACAACCTGTCGATGTTCGGCATGCCGGCCCTGCTGGCGCCGCTGATGTACAAGACCAACGCCTACGACGTGAAGAAGGACTTCCTGTCCGTTGCCACGGTCTATGTGCTGCCGATGGCCATCGTCATCAACCCGGCCGTGGTGCCGCACGTCGAGACGCTGGCAGACCTGATCCGCTTTGCCAAGGCCAGCAAGACGCCGTTGAGCTATACCAGCTCGGGCACCGGCAGCTTTGGGCATCTGGCCATGGAGCAGCTCAAGGACCTGGGCGGCTTCGACGTGCTGCACGTGCCTTACCGTGGCAGCGCTCCGGCCGTGGCCGACCTGCTCGGCGGCCAGGTGGGCATCATGTTTGCCGATGTGGTCGCAGCGTTGCCCCATATCCGCGCCGGCAAGCTCAAGGCCATCGCGCTGAGTTCGCCCAATGCCCGCGTGCTGCTGCCGAACGTGAAGACCGTCTCGGAGCAGGGCTTCCCGGGCTTCGACTTCGATTCCTGGGGCGGCCTGATCGCGCCGCTGGACACTCCGCAGCCTATCGTCGACCGCATCGCCAGCGAGACGCGCGACATCATCGGCAAGGACAAGGAGTTGCAGCAGAAGCTGGTCAGCGCAGGCGCCATCGCTTCGTTCCAGGACGGCAAGCAGATGCAGGCGCGGCTCAACAAGGACTACGACCGCTGGAGCGCCATCGTCAAGGCGAAGGGCATCAGTGCAAGCTGAGGCTCGTCGCGGCTAGCGGCTCCGGGGCCGACTTGTGGGCCGATGCGTGGGCCGATGTGCGGTTCGGCGCGAGCGGCCCGGGCGGCCCCCTCCCGAACGGATCGACCAGCCGCACACCGGTCTGGGCGAAGTCCCGCACATTGCGCGTGACCACGGCCAGACCGTGGATCATCGCGGTGGCCGCGATCATCTTGTCCAGCGGGTTCTCCGGATGGGGTACCCGCAGGTGGCCCCATAGTTCCACCACGCGCCCGTCCACGCCAAGGATGTTGTGCGCGTAGCGGCGTTGCACCGCCACCAGCCATTCATCGAGCGCGTGGCATTGCTGCCGGTCACCCCGGAAGCGCTTCAGTTCCACACCGCGCCGCAGTTCCCCCATTGTCACCACTGACACGTACAGGGCGTGTCCATCGGCCTCGGCATCCTCGAAGAAGGCGCGCACGCCGGGATCGGCCCGGCGCCCCTTGCGGCTTTCGCTGATGACATCGGTATCGATCAGATACATGTCCCGTCTCCCCCGTCATTGAATCCGTGCGAAGTCCTGGTCGTCGTAGGCGTCACCAGGCGGAATCCTCTTGAGGAACGCCGCGAAGGTCGGCTTGCGCGCCGGCCTGGCGCGGGCCGTACGCGATTTGCCGTCGCGTGACGCACCGCCAGTGTCCGTGCCGGCCGCGCTGTCGTCGAGATGCCCGGGTTTGGATTTGTCGTGCTGTTTCATGCTGGACCTCCGTCATGGGTGAATGAACGAGGCGCCATGGTGCATCCGGAAAGCCCCCAAATTTGTGTCCGGATGTGACGGGTGATTGACTGTTGATCCAGCACAATGGGGTTGCTGGCGAGCGCGAGGGATGTAAAATCCGGCCCGGAAAAGAAATACCCCGACGCGCGGGATCGTCGGGGTAGTAAGAGTTGCCAAGTCGTTTAGGGTCGCGTCGAAAATGACCCTGCGTCAGTGTGACGTTCCCGATGTGCTACGCCAATAACTCACATGAGTTATTGGCGTATGCGGAACAATCACGACGAAATGCGGCGCTGCGTCACGGAATTCTGAACAAAGGAACGAAATTCCGAATACCGGACGTAACAGGTCCGGCCAGCCGTTGTGGCACCACGATCCGGCCGGGCCGGCATCATTGTTCGCCTGTCTCCGGGCGGCCTGCCTTGCTGTGCTGCGCCGGGTGCCACGGATACATGTCCAGTAGTGCGCTGACCACGCCGTTGGTCCACCCGAAGCCGTCCTGCAGCGGATATTCGCCGCCGCCGCCCCCTTCCGCACCGCCGGCATGGCGCCGCTGCAGCCGGTATTTTTCCACCAGCTTGTATTCCGAGACATAGACACTGGCCACCGTCTGCAGCCACCGGTGCGCAATGTCGTTCGCCAGCGCGTCGCAGCCATAGCGCCGCAGGCCCATGATGCCGATCCACTGCAGCGGCGCCCAGCCGTTCGGGCGGTCCCATTGCTCGCCGGAATCGATCTCCGTGGTAGCCAGGCCGCCTTCCTCGAGCAGCCGGGCAGCGACTACGTTGGCGACCTGTGCCGCGTGCTCGGTGGTGGCCAGTCCCAGGAACAGCGGCATCAGGGCGGCCGCGCTGAGATACGGCCTGGGCGTGCCGCGATGCCAGTCGAAATCGACGAACGCGCCCATGCCTTCGTCCCACATGATCGACGAGATGGCTTGCCGCCGACGGTCCGCCGCTTCGCGATAGCGCGTGGCGCCGTCCATGTCACCGGCGTGCTTGCACAGTTCGCCAAGACGGCATTCGGTATGCCAGAGCAGGGCGTTCAGGTCGATGGGCAGGATTGCCGTGGTGCGGATGGTCGCCAGGTCGCACGTTGGCCGGCCGCTGGCGAGGTCGGGCTCGCACCAGCGCGAGCTGAAATCCCAGCCCGACTCGGCAGCGGCGCGCAGGTCGCGGAACACCAGGTGCGCGGGGCGACCGGCGCGCCGGGCCGTTGCCACGTCTTCCAGGTACGCTTCCTCGCGCGGATGGGCGCGGTCGTCCCAGTAGCGGTTGAGCAGGGCGCCGCCGGGCATGCGTACCAGGCGCCGGTAGGCGTTGCCAGGGGCCAGGTGCGCGGCGCCGTCCATCCAGAACGCATATTCGCGCTCAAGCTGGGGCAGGTAGCGCACGGCCGCATCGACGCCCTCGTCCTCGAAGAGATCGGTCATCAGCGCGAACACCGGCGGTTGCGACCGGCTCAGGTAGTAAGACCGCGTGCCGTTGGGCACCAGCCCGTAGGTGTCGAGCAGATAGGCGAAGTTGTCGGCCATCGCGCGCAGCAGGTCGTGCCGGCCGCTGGCCGACAGGCCCAGCATGGTGAAGTACGAATCCCAGTAGTACAGCTCGCGAAAGCGCCCGCCCGGCACCACGTATGGCCGGGGCAGCGGCAGCAGCGAGCAGCGTGGCGGATGTTCGGCCGGCTCGCGCGTGAGCACGGGCCACAGGCCGTCGATGTGCTCGCGCATCGAGTTGTCCGGGTCCGATTCGTAGTGGTCGTCCGACACGGTCTCGCGGGCAAAGAAGTTGCGTACGAAGGCCTCGAGCGAAAAGCCGGGCCCGTCCCGCTCGGCCCGGTAGCGCGCCAGGATGGCTTCGGGCGCATCGAGCGGAATGCAGTCGGGAAAGGTCTTGCTGTCCGCGAACATGCCGCTGGCCTGCACGTCGACGAACAGTTCGGCGTAGCGTTCGGCCGGCGACAGGGCGTCGGCTTCCGCGCAGCCGGGCAGCGTGCACGGGGCGGGCGTCGGCAGATGGGTGATGGCGGGTGCGTGACCGTGGCAGTGCGACGGCGAGGCTGGCTGCGTGGGCGCCTGAGCCGGCGCCGTGGCCGGGGCCGCGGCAGTTGCGTCCGCCTCGGCGGCGGCCGGGACCGCAGAAGTCACCGCCGCAGGATGCGGCGCGGCGTCCGCCTCGGCGGGCCGGGTGCGCGCGAGGACGTGGGGCGTGCCGCCGGCAGTTTCGACGTTATTGTTCCGCATAATTCCAGAGCAGTCCGCCATCGATCACGAGCGTGGCACCGGTGATGTAGTCGGCATCGGCGCTCGCCAGGTAGGCCACCAGTCCGGCAACTTCGTCGGGCTGGCCCAGCCGCCCGAGCGGGATGCCGGCCAGCAGCGCCTGCAGTTCGGCGGGGTCGGCCATCAGCTTGCGGTTGATCGGTGTCTGGATGGCGCCCGGTGCGATGTTGTTGACGGTGATGCCGGCCGGTGCCAGTTCGATGGCGAGGTTGCGCATCATCATGCGCAGGCCGCCCTTGCTGGCGCAGTAGCTCGTGAAATGCGGGAACGGCAGGTCTTCGTGCACGGAGCTGATATTGATGACCTTGCCGCCCAGCTTGCGCGCCAGCCGGTGCTTCACGAACTGCTGGGTGAGGAAGAATGGCCCCTTGAGATTGGTATCGAGCACGCGGTCGTAGTCGGCCTCGGTCACCTCGGCGAACGGCGCGCGGACTTCGACCCCGGCGTTGTTGACCAGGATGTCCAGACCGCCGGGGTTTGCCATTGCCGCCACGGCCTGGTCGACAATGGCAAACGCCTGCGCCACGTTGCCGATATCGCCAGCCACCACATGGGCCCGACGGCCTGCCGCACGTACGCCAGCGGCGGTCTCGTCGGATTCGGCGTCGAGCTTGTGCGCCGCAACAACGATATCGGCGCCCTCCTGGGCCAGGCGCAGCGCGATGGCGCGCCCGATGCCGCCTGCGCCACCCGTAACCAGTGCCGTCTTGCCTTGCAGCCGCATGGGGAACCTCCTGCATTCAGGGGGGTGTCACCGTCAGAGCCACGCGCCCGGCACGAAGTTCAAACGGAAGCCACACCATGCTCCAACCTTGCCACGTCCGGTGGCGCGGCGCTGTCGGCGCATTCCGATTGGCCTGTCGGTCGGGCGCTCAATCGTGCGTGGCGGGGTCCTGGGCGGGCGCATCGGCGGCTGGCAGGCCAAGCAGGGCCAGCACGCTGGCGGCAGCCTGCGCCACGGTACCGGCATGGGCCGGCATGATCAGGTGGGCGATTTCGCGGTAGAGCGGATCCCGTTCGCAGAACAGCGCTTCGAGCCGGGCGCGCGGGTTGTCCACCTGCAGAAGCGGACGATTGCGGTTGCGGCGGACGCGGCGCCATAACTCGGGCAGCGCGGCGTCAAGATAGATCACGTGGCCGCGCGAACGCAGCATTTCGCGGTTCTCGGGCCGCAGCACGATCCCGCCGCCAGTGGCCAGCACGATGCCGCTGCGCTGCGTCAGTTCGTCGAGAACGCGCGTTTCACGGCGGCGGAAGCCTTCCTCGCCTTCCAGCTCGAAGATCGTGGTGATGCGCACCCCGCAGCGCGATTCGATCTCGTGATCGGTATCGAAGAACGGGCGGCCAAGCTGACGCGCGACGGTTCGCCCGATCGTCGTCTTGCCGGCGCCCATGAAGCCGATGAAAAAGAGGTTGTCTGACGCGGATCGGGGTTCCAAAAGTGTGCGCCGCAGCGTGCCATGCCATTCTACGCAACGGTAGCACGTAATGGCGTTTTCGCCATAGCGAAGCAGATCGCGAGACCGAGGCAAATCGCGATGCGCTGCGGCGGTATTTCAGTGTCCGGTCACGGCCTTGCCAGCCGGTTCGCTGCCATCGGCTGCAGCCCCCGCACCGGAGAACTGCTTGACCACCAGGGCCCCGGCCGCGATAAAGGCCGGCACCGTCAGCAGCGTGAAGATCGCGTCGAAGCCCAGGTGCATGCGCAGCAGTTCGGCGCCGAGCAGCGCGCCCGCAATGCCGCCGAAGCGGCCGATGCCGAGCATCCAGGCCACGCCGGTGGCACGGCCCTGCGTGGGGTAGAAGCTTGCGGCCAGCGTCGGCATCGACGATTGCGCGCCATTCATGGCCGTGCCGGCCAGGAAGATCAGCAGGCCCAGCATGAACTGGTCGCCGCCGGCGCCGTGGCCCACCGCGTAGATCAGCACGCCGGTCAGCGCGTAGGTGAAGGCAATCACCTTGTTCGGGTTGAAGCGGTCCATGAACCAGCCGGCGGCAATGGTGCCGATGCCGCCGCCCAGCGGAAACAGCGCGGTCAGCAACGATGCGCGCTGCAGCGTGAAGCCGGCATCTTTCATCAGCGTCGGCATCCAGCTGGTCAGCAGGTAGAAGATCACCAGACCCATGAAATACGTGAGCCAGAGCATGGCCGACCCCACGCGATAGCGCGGCGCCAGCACCGTGCCAACCGCCGAACTGGCGGCCGGTGCCGTCTCGTTGACCGTGAAAGCCTGTACGGCGCCCAGCGCGGCGCCGGTCACGCGTGCCAGCACCTTGCGGATCTGGTCGGCAGGATACTGGCGCACCACCATGTAGCGGATCGATTCGGGCAGCGCCGCCACCAGCACCACTGCCAGCACCAGCGGCACGATGCCGCCGAAGACCAGCACGCTATGCCAGCCGAAATGGGGAATGATGGCTGCCGCGAAAAAACCGCCGCCGGCCGAGCCCAACGGGAAGCCGCAGAACATTGTGTTCACCAGGATCGCGCGGCGGCGTGCCGGCGCGTACTCGGACATCAGCGTCACCGCATTGGGCATCGCAGCGCCCAGCCCGACGCCGGTCAGAAACCGCAGCATGGTCAGCCAGGTCACCGACGGCGCAAAGGCCGTGGCCAGGCTGCATGCGCCAAAGAAGAACACCGACAGCACCAGCACGCGCTTGCGACCCACGCGGTCGGCCATCGGCCCCGCGAAGATGGCGCCGAACGCCAGGCCGAACAGGGCGGCGCTCATGACCGGGCCAAGTGACGATTTCTCGATGCCCCACTCCTGCACCAGGGCCGGGGCGATGTACCCCATGGCTGCGGTATCAAAGCCGTCAATCGCGACGATCATGAAACATAGAATCAGGATGAGCCACTGATAGGCGGAGAAGCGGTGGCTGTCGATAAATGACTGGACGTCGAGCGTGCCAGTCGCGGGGCGCGTGGTCTGGGACATGGTGTCTCCGTTCTTCGGATCGAATCAGGCCCGATCAAGCGGTTCGCCGGGCACTTCTTGTTGTCGTTTCGCCCTGTCTGTTCTAAAGGCGAACGTATGTTCTCAATAGGAACGGATCATACGCAGCGTTTTTCGCGTCGAAATATCGGCGTTAACCCGTAAAGGGCGCGACGCGAAACGGGGTCGAACCGGCGCCGGCCCGCACGGCCAAAGGGCTGGCGGTGGGTGCGATGGCACCCCGAGATTTTTTTCGAAACGGCGCGGTGGCATGGCAAAAGTGCCCCGCAGCGATCAGGCCGGACGGGTGTCTGGCTCAGGCGGGGTGGGTGGCAGCGGTGCGCCGGATGGTTTCCGCGAATGCCTCGGCCACCGGCCCCAGCGTGCGGTCACTTCGGCGCAGCAGGCCGATCGGTTCCTCGGTGCCTTGCGTGTCCACCGGCAGCAGCACCATCTCGCCTGCTGCTACCGCGCGGCGCGTGGCGGACAGCGGCGCGGCCCACACACTGTCGCCCTGCTGTGTGAGCAGGCGCCCCAGGTAGGCATCGGCCGTTTCCAGGCAACCCTCGGGCAGCGCAAAGCCGTGGCGGGCCAGCAGGCTTTCGGTGCTGTGGCGCGGGATCGAGCCCACGGCCGGCACCACCATCGGCCACGCCACCACGTCGCGCATGGTCGGCCTGGCCTGGCCGGCCAGCGGATGCCCGGTGCGCACGGCCAGCACCAGCGGCTCGGCCGCCAGCGATTCGAACCACAGGCCTTCCATGGCCGCCGGGTCGTCCATGCGACCGATCACAACGTCGAGCACATCGGCCTTGAGCAGGTCGATCAACGTGCGGTTCATGCCACTCTGCACGGCCAGCGCCACCTCGGGATGGGAGTCGCGGAACGCGGTCACGGCGTCGAGCAGCAGCGCCGGCACGATGCTGGGCAGGGCACCCACGCGGATGTGCTCGTGCCGCGTGGCGTCGGCGGCAGTCAGGCTGTCGGCGGCGGCCTCGACGTCCTCGAGGATGCGCAGCGCATGACGCAGGAAGCGCATGCCGGCCGCGGTCAGGTTGGTGCCGGCGCGCTGGCGCACGAGTAGCCGGGCGCCGACCAGTTCCTCGAGTTCCGTCAGCGTCTTCGACACCGCCGGCTGCGTCAGCCCGAGCTGCTCGCCGGCCCGCCCCAGGTGCTGCGCCTGGGCCACGGCCACGAAGCAGTGCAGGTGCCGCAGCCGGATGCGGCTGCGAAAGGCGTCGAGCGATGGCTGCGCGGGTGCCTTGGGCGTGGCGTTCGGTGGGGGCGGGCGTTCCATAATAAAAATTCATCGTAATTACGCCAAAACTCAATTTACATGACTTCTGGCGTTGCATACAGTCCTCCCCATCGATTCACACAACAACGGAGACAGCGCGATGCCCCACCGCTCCGATCGCCCCGCCCAGTACCGTCGTCCGTACTGGGACACCCAGCCCGAGTACCGCTTCGACCCCTACGCCTCGACGCAACTGCGCTCGCCGGCCCAGCCGCTGATTGCACTGCCGCAGTCGCTGTCCGAGGTCACCGGCCCGACGTTTGGCCCCGAGTTCGTCCGCGAGGGCGACAACGACCTGACCGTCGGCAACGGCGGCGAGCCGATCGGCGAACGCATGCTGGTCACGGGGCGCGTGCTCGACGAAAACGGCCGTCCCGTGCCGAATGCGCTGATCGAGGTCTGGCAGGCCAACGCCGCCGGCCGCTACACGCACAAGCGCGACCAGCACGACGCGCCGCTGGACCCGCATTTTTCGGGCGAAGGCCGCACCATCACCGACGCCAACGGCCTGTACCAGTTCAAGACGATCAAGCCCGGCGCCTACCCCTGGCGCAATCACCACAACGCCTGGCGGCCGCAGCACATCCACTTCTCGCTGTTCGGCAATGCCTACGCCACGCGGCTGGTCACGCAGATGTACTTCCCCGGCGATCCGCTGCTGGCGTACGACCCGATCTTCCAGTGCGTGCCCGACGAGAAGGCGCGCAACCGCCTGATCGCCACGTTCGACTGGGAAACCACGGCACCCGAGTACGCGCTCGGCTACCGTTTCGATATCGTGCTGCGTGGCCGCGATGCCACGCCGATGGAGTAAGGCCATGCTGTACGCCACCGCATCCCAGACCGTAGGTCCGTACCTGCATATCGGCCTGACCGGCCTGAACTGCGCGGACCTGACCGCCGACGCGCCCGACCTGGCCGCGCAACGCATCGTGATCGAAGGCCGTGTCGTCGATGGTCGCGGCGAGCCCGTGCCTGACGGCATGGTCGAGGTCTGGCAGGCCAACCCGGCCGGCCGCTACCGCCACCCCGACGACGCCCGCGAATTGCCGCTGGTGCCAGGTTTCACCGGCTTCGGCCGCGTGCCGACCGAGGCCGACGGCTCGTTCCGCTTCACCACGGTCAAGCCGGGCGCCGTGCCCGATGGCGATGGCCGTCCGCAGGCGCCGCACATCATGGTGTCCGTCTTCACGCGCGGCCTGGTCAAGCACGTTGCCACGCGCATGTACTTCCCCGAAGACGCTGCCGCCAACGGCGCCGACGCGGTGTTGTCGCTGGTGCCCGCCGACCGGCGCGACACGCTGATCGCCAGGGCCGACGGCCAGAACCGCTACCGCTGGGACGTTGTGCTGCAGGGTCCGGGCGAGACGGTGTTCTTCGATATCTGATACGTCGCTATCGTTGCCCCGTTTGCGCGAACGCGGCGCCGGCTCACACCGGTGCCGCGTTTTGCATCACAATCGGCGCATTCCTTGCCGGCAATCCAAGCGGTTCGCCCCCAACCGACCATGCCAACGTTTTCCCGCCTGACCGATCCGATGTTCGGCAGCCCCGCCGTGCTCGACATCTTTTCCGACACCGGCACGGTACGCCGCATGCTGGATGTGGAAGCCGCGCTGGCGCGCGCCGAGGCGCGCTGCGGCGTCATTCCCGAAGCGGCCGCCCTGGTGATCGAACAGACCTGCGCCCGCGAGCCGGCGCAGGTCATCGACCTCGATGCACTCGCGCAGGCCGCCGTCTCCGCCGGCAACCTGGCAATCCCGTTCGTCAGGCAGCTGACAGCCGCCGTAACGCAGCGCGATACCGAAGCCGGCCGCTATGTGCACTGGGGCGCCACGAGCCAGGACATCATTGATACGGCGCTGGTGCTGCAGCTCGCCGACGCATTGCAGGAGGTCGATGCCGGCCTGCTGGCGCTCGGCGATGCCTGCGCCGCGCTGGCGATTGCCCATCGCGCCACGCCGATGGTGGCACGCACCTGGCTGCAGCACGCATTGCCCACCACGTTCGGCCTGAAGGCCGCCGGCTGGCTCGACGCCCTGCGCCGCGACCTGGCCCGGCTGGACCTGGCGCGCATGCATGCGCGGGCGCTGCAGTTCGGCGGCGCGGCCGGCACGCTTGCCAGCCTGGGCGACGACGCGCCGGCCGTGGCCGCGCAGCTGGCGCAGGCGCTGCAACTCGATCTTCCCGCGCTGCCCTGGCATGCGCACCGCGACCGCATGGTCGAAGTGGCGACCACGCTCGGCATGCTGACCGGTACGCTGGGCAAGATGGCGCGCGATATCTCGCTGCTGATGCAGACCGAAGTGGCCGAGGTGGCGGAGCCGTCCGGGCCGGGCCGCGGCGGCTCCAGCACGATGCCGCACAAGCGCAATCCCGTGGGCTGCGCAGCGGTGCTGACCGCTGCGGTGCGGGTGCCGCCGCTGGTGGCGACGATGCTGGCCGGCATGACGCAGGAGCATGAGCGCGCGCTGGGGGGCTGGCAGGCCGAGTGGGACACGCTGCCGCAAATCGTCACGCTGGCCGCCGGCGCGCTGCGCCAGATGGGCGACGTCGTGGCCGGCCTGCAGGTCGACGCGGCGCGTATGCGCCAGAACCTCGATATCACGCATGGCCTGATTCTTGGAGAGGCCGCCATGCTCGAACTGGGCCGGCGCATCGGCCGGCTGCCCGCCCATCATCTGGTGGAGCAGGCATCGCGCCGCGCCGTGGCCGACGGCACGACACTGCGCGACGCACTGGCGCGCACGCTGGCCGACGACCCATCGCACCAGGGCCTGCTCGACGACGCAGCGCTCGACCGGCTCAGCGACCCCGCGCAGTACGCGGGCCAATCAACAAGCTTTGCCGATGCCGCCGTGGATGCCTGGCGGCAGGCGCGCGAGCAACGCAACCACGCCTGACTGGAGACGACCTTGCCTTACCTCGATCACGCCGGTGCCCGGCTGTTCTATACCGTCGACGGCCCCGACACCGCGCCCGTCATCATCTTCTCGAACTCGATGGGCACCGACCACACGATGTGGAAGCCGCAGGCCGATGCGCTGGCCGGCCGCTTCCGCGTGGTGCGGCACGACATGCGCGGACACGGCCGGTCATCGACCGATGCGTCCGAGACCACGGTCGACGTGCTGGGGCGCGACGTCCTGGCGATCCTCGACGCACTGCAGGTGAAAACGGCCGTGTTCTGCGGCCTGTCGATCGGCGGGCTGATCGGCCAGTGGCTGGCCGCGAACGCGCCGGAGCGATTCACGAAGGTCATCGTTGCAAACACCGCGCCGAAGATCGGCACGGCGGATTCGTGGAGCGCACGCATCGATGGCGTGCTGCGCGACGGCATGGCGCCGCTGGTCGATGCGTCGCTGGGGCGCTGGTTCACCGAAGGCTTCCGCGATACGGCGGGCCACGCGCTGGACGACTTGCGCGCAGTGCTGCAGGGGCTGGACCCGCGCGGCTACGCGCTGGGCTGCACGGCGTTGCGCGATGCCGATCTGCGCGAGGCCGTGAAGACGATCCAGGTGCCGGTGCTGGTGATTGCCGGCAGCGGCGATCCGTCGACCACCGCTGCCGAGGGCCGGGCGCTGGCCGATGCCATTCCGGGGGCGCGCTATGTGGAGCTGCCGGCCGCGCATCTATCCAATCGCGAGCAGCCAGGCCGTTTCACGGCGGCGCTTCTGGATTTCGTCCATGGCCGCCTGCCCGTGACCGACGATCACGCGCGCTACGAAGCGGGCCTGTCGGTGCGCCGCGCCGTGCTGGGCGGCGCCCATGTGGACCGCTCGCTGCAGAAGCTGACGCCGCTGAACGAGGAATTCCAGAACCTGATCACGCGCTATGCATGGGGCGAGATCTGGACGCGCGAAGGCCTGCCGCGCCATACGCGCAGCCTGGTGACCATCGCGATGATGGTGGCGCTGAATCGTTCGGAAGAACTGAAGCTGCATCTGCGCGCGGCGGCCAACAACGGCGTGACGCGCGACGAGATCAAGGAAGTGCTGCTGCAGACCGCGATCTACTGCGGCGTGCCGGCCGCCAACTCGGCCTTCCACATGGCCGAGGAAATCTTCACGGAAGTCGACAAGGCGCGCGGCTGACGCGCGCCGACACCGCATCGGGGCTCAGCCTTCCCGCGTGGCGAACGCGGGAAGGCGCGCACGCCCCGATTCGCGGAACGCGGTGGGCGTCTGGCCCGCCAGCCGCGCAAAGAAGCGCGAGAAGTACCCCGCATCCGAAAATCCCAGCGTCATGGCGATCTGCTTGATATCGAGATCGCTGAACAGCAGGTCGCGCTGGGCCTCCGCCAGCACCCGTGCATGAATCAGCTGCAGCGCGCTCTGTCCGGCCAGCTGGCGGCAGATGCGGTTGAGCTGGGTGGGCGTGATGCCGATGGCGTCGGCGTAGTACGTCATCTCCTTCTGCTCGCGATAGTCGGTCTCCAGCAGTTGCTGGAACTGCTGGAAGTGCCGCACTGGCCGGCTGCTGGCACGCGTGGTGGCGGGCGCCGATGCCTCGGCGATGCGCGCGATTCCCACCAGTACCAGCGTGAGCAGCGCGGACAGCGCGGCGCCGCGCCACGGGGCCACCGAGGCCATCTCCATCCTGAACATCGCCAGTGCGCTGGCTAGCGGGTGCTTGCGTGCCACGCGCTCGTGGCGCGGATGCTCGAACAGCGGCAGCGTGCCCGGCACGCCGGCCAGCAGCGTGCGCAGGTAGCTGTCGGTCATCGTCACGATGATGCCGTCCACGTCGGGCGAGAACACGAAGCCGTGCACATGGTGGGGCGGCACACAGATCAGCGATCCGCCCGACAGGCGTTCGCGGCGGCCGTCGAGCAGTGCTTCGCCGCTGCCGCTGTGGATGTACAGAATTTGAAGGAAGCGCTCATGCCGGTGAGGCTTGATCTCCCACGCGTAGAGCTGGCTGCGCGACGCGATCGATTCGAAATGGAGCTGGTCCAGCAGCGGTTCGGCGGAATTGACGCCGTAGAGCGAATAGGTGGGGACGGTTCTCATGGGGGCGTACTGGGTGCTTCCGGGAATGTTCGGATTTTCACGTTCTTGGTTCGATCTGTCCATTCCGGCCGGGCGCGCGAAGCTCTATCGTTGAGCCCAACAAACACATTCCAATCAGGAGACACGCCATGGCCCCCAATGGCTCCCCGCATTCCCGTTCCACCCGCGTCGCCATCGTTGGCGCAGGCCCCGCCGGCCTGCTGCTCGGCCAGCTGCTGACCGTGGCCGGCATCGACAACATCGTCATCGAACAGCGCAGCCCGGAGTACGTGCTGGGCCGCATTCGCGCCGGCATTCTCGAATGCGTGACCGTGGAGGCGCTGCAGCGCGCCGGTGTGGATGGACGCCTGCGCGAGGAAGGATTGGTGCACCACGGCATCGAACTGTCGTTCGGTGGCGCGCGGCACCGGATCGACTTTCATGCGCTGATCGGCCGCGACGTCACGGTGTACGGGCAGACCGAAGTCACGCGCGATCTGATGGCGGCGCGCCAGGCAGCCGGCGTGGAGACGATCTACGAGGCCGCTGACGTTGCACTGCACGACTTCGACGGTGGCCGCCCGCGCGTGTCGTATCGCAAGGGCGGCGTCGAACATGAGGTGGTCTGCGATTTCATCGCGGGATGCGACGGCTTTCATGGTGTCAGCCGCGCCAGTGTGCCCGAGCCGTCGAAGCGGATCTTCGAACGGGTGTATCCGTTCGGCTGGCTGGGCATTCTGTCGGAAACCCCGCCGGTGGCTGACGAACTGATCTACGCCGCTCACGAGCGCGGATTTGCGCTATGCAGCATGCGCTCGAAGACGCGTAGCCGGTACTACGTGCAGGTGCCGTCTACCGAGAAGCCGGAAGACTGGTCCGATGCACGCTTCTGGGATGAACTGCGTGGCCGCCTGGATCCGGAGGCCGCGGAAACGCTGGTCACGGGCCCAAGTATCGAAAAGAGCATCGCGCCGCTGCGCAGCTTTGTTTGCGAGCCGATGCGCTATGGCCGGTTGTTCCTGGCCGGCGATGCCGCGCACATCGTGCCGCCGACCGGCGCCAAGGGTCTGAACCTGGCGGCCAGCGATGTGCTCTACCTGGCTGACGGCTTCATCGCCCACTACCTGCACGATGATTCGCACGGGCTGGACCGCTATTCCGAAAAGTGCCTGGGCCGGGTGTGGAAGGCCGAGCGGTTCTCTTGGTGGATGACGTCGCTGCTGCACCGCTTTCCGGATGCCGACGACTTTGCGCACCGTATCCAGCAGGCCGAGCTTGATTACCTGGTCAGCTCCGAGGCCGCTTGCCGGTCGCTGGCGGAAAACTACGTCGGGCTGCCGCGCTGATCGATTCCTATACATATCTAAATGGTATGGATAGATCAATTGACATATATTTTACGGGGCATCACCCCGGTGATACCGTCTCGCTCCAGCATGCCGGCACAAGTACCGGCTGTACTGGAGGAGACAAACAATGACAACCGGATACAAGGGCCGCCACCCTGCGTGGCGGCTGGCCGCCGCATTTTCCGTGGCGCTGCTGGTAACGGCCTGCGGGGGTGGCGACGACGCGCCTGCAACGGCCAGCACGGGCAACGCGGGCAGCGCCGGAGCCGGCGGTGACGCGGGTACGACGACCCCGTCCGCGCCGGCGCTCAGCGCGCAGGATGCGTGCAATGCACTGAACGGTGCGAGCCTGCCGGCATCGGCCCTGGCGCTGCCTACGGGCGGTGTCACCGTCAGCAAGGCCACGCTGATCGCGGCCGATGCCACCGGCAACACACTGGGCGAGTACTGCCAGGTGCGCGGCGCGATTGCACCGGTGGATGCCTCGGCGTCCAGCATCAATTTCGCCGTCAACCTGCCCACGCAATGGAATGGCAAGGGCATCCAGTTTGGCGGCGGCGGTTTTGACGGCACGCTGATCGACGGCACGGAGACCGTGCGTTTTGCCTTGCCGGGCGACCCCGCGCCGCTGTCGCGCGGGTATGCCACCTGGGGCGACGACTCGGGCCACCAGAGTTCCAGCATTACCGATGGCCGCTTTGCCACCAATGACGAGCAACTGGCGAACTACGGCGGCGACACGCTCAAGAAGACGCACGACGTGGCCATAGCGCTGATCACTCAGCGCTATGGCAAGGCGCCGGTGCGGGCGTACTTCCTGGGTACCTCGACGGGTGGCCGCGACGCGCTGAGCTATATCCAGCGCTGGCCGACGGACTACGCCGGCGTGATCGCCAACGAGCCCGCGCTCAACTACACCGGTACGCGGCTGTCGAACGTGGCCGTGGGCAGGGCGCTGTACCTCAATGGCGGCGCGGGATGGCTCAATGTGAACAAGACGCTGATGGTGCAGAAGGCGGCCATGGATGCGTGCGACACGCTCGACGGCGTGGCCGACAAGGTCGTCAGCAATGTGGAAGGCTGCCGCGTGGGTGCCATGCAGGTGCTGGCCAACCTGCGTTGCGCGGGCGGCACCGATACGGGCGACACCTGCCTGTCCGATGCCCAGATCGCCACGGTCAAGGTAATCGAGCAGCCGCTGCAGCTCAACTATGCGCTGGCGAACGGCGTGACGGTCGCGGGCGGCTACAACATCATGGAAGGCGCGCTGGTGGCCGGGCCGTTCACCACGCGCGACCTCGGTACGCGCGCCGTGCCGGGCAATCCGGCCACCACGGCCGACGCCAACATGTACGTCACCGGCGACCAGTGGGTGAAGTACTTCGTTACCCGCAATGCCACGTTCGATGCACTGACCTTCGACCCGGCCACGCCGGGCAGCTGGACGTCGCGCGTGCAGACCGTGTCGGCGCTGACCGATGCCACGAACCCGGACCTGTCGGCGTTCCTGGCAAAGGGTGGCCGCCTGATCATGCTGCACGGCCTGGCCGATGAGGTGATCAGCCCGAATTCCACCATCGCCTGGTACAAGGCCGTCATCGCCAGGGTGGGGCAGACCGCAGTGGACCAGGGCATCCGTTTCTACACCGTGCCCGGCATGGGCCACGGCACAGGCAGCTTCCTGCCGGCGTGGAATTCGCTCACCGCGCTCGAAAACTGGGTCGAGATGGGCGTGGCGCCGGGTACCCGCGAAGTGATGGACACGAACGCCGGCACCTATGGCCGCACGCGTCCGCTGTGCCAGTACCCGTCGTGGCCCAAGTACAAGGGCACGGGCAGTGCCGACGCCGCCATCAACTACACGTGCGAAGGCGCTTCAGGCATCGTGCAGTCGTGCCTGAACCTGCCGTCGGTGGCGACCACCTGGAAGGGGGGCAACACCAATGGCGAGGAACTGTCGGTGCGCATCGACCCGGCCACGCTCAAGTACACGGTGACGATCGATGCCAGCGCCCAGCGCCTGCCGAACACCGTGCTGACCGGCCAGCTCGTGTCCCAGGGCGCCTGCACGTATGGCAGCGACGAGAACGGTGCGCAGTTCACGCTGACCGGTGGCGGTGTGCTGGCCGGTGGCGTCAAGCCGGCATCGGGCGGCGGTTTCTTGCCGCTGGTGGCGTTCCAGAACGTGTCGGCGGAATTCAAGGCGGTGGCCGACATCTACAATGTGAACGGCATCCAGACCGCCGTGGCGGATGGCTCGGTCACGTTGCGCAACGGCTCGGCGCGGCTGCGGTCGTCGGCGGCCACGTGGCAGACGTGCGCGGCCACGGCCAGCGGCGGCTACATCGTCTATGACGCCGCGTGTACGAACACGACCAAGGGCTACATCGTATGGAATGCCGCCCGCAACGCGTTCGACTACTTCGTGGGCGGCACCATCGCGGCTGGAGACGGCGTGCGAAGTGGGTCGCTGATCAGCGGCATGGTCAATGGTGCGCCGGTGCCGATGATCCTGACGCGTTCGGCCACCGGCTACGGTATGGACATCTACGCGCAGCAGTCGACGGCGGGCCTGGCAGCCGGCGCGGCTGACGGCGCCTATCGCGTGATGGCCTCCACTGGCATGCAGGTCAATGCGGACCTGAACGGCACAAGCATCGTGCGTGACGGGGCGTCGGGCACGCTGGCGTACAACAATCCGGTGCCGGGCGTGATTGGCGCAACGGGTGGGGTGGTCGCGTCCTACCTGTACAACAGCGGCCTGTTGATCGGCACGGCCGCCGGCCGCTTCGAGGTCGGGCTGCTGCACTGACATCCGCCGCGCTGCCAAGGGATCGCCCCTGTATTCGCGGGGAGCGGGGCGATCCCGTTCGGTGGCTATTCTTCCTCTTGCGACTTCTTGCGATGACGTGCGGCGATGCGGTGGGTCAGCGCTACCAGGGCCGCCAGCGCGGCGTCGTCCTGGCCCTCGCGGTAGCCTAGCGTCAGCGGCGCGCGCAGCCGATCGGCCTCGACCATCCGGCAATAGGCCACGCCGTGGCGGTTCAGGCCGGCCATCGACGCCGGCACCACGCTGACCCCGGCGCCGGCAGCCACGAGATTGAGGTTGGTCAGCATGCGTTCCACTTCGGCGCCGATGCGTGGCGTGAAGCCCAGCGCCTCGCATTCGCGCAGCAGGTCGCCATACATGCCCGGCGCGCCCGGACGCCGCACCAGGATGAACGGGTCGGATGCCAGTTCGCTCAGCGACACCGGTGCGGCAGCGTTCTGGCCGCGCGAGGCACGGCGCCGCAGCAGGGCGTGATCGAGCGGCAGCGCAATCACCATTTCCTCTTCCAGCAGCAGGTCGAAACGCACCCCTTCGGGATGCAGGACGGGTGCACGGAGCAGGGCGGCGTTCAGCGTGCCGTCGGCCAGCCGTTCGATGGCTTCCGCCGCGTTGCATTCGGTCAGCGACAGGGCCACGCGCGGGAAATGCCGGCGGCATGCGCGCAATACCTCGGGCGTCAGCTTGTGGGCGGCGGCGGAACTGGTAAAGCCGATGGCAAGGGCCCCTTCGTCGCCGCGGGCCATACGTTGCATGCGTGCGCGCATCTGCTCGATTCGCGCGAACAGGTCGACTACGTCGGTGTGCAGCGCCGCGCCGGCGGCCGTGAGCGCCACGCCACGCGGCTGGCGCTCGAACAATGTCACGCCAAGTTCCGACTCAAGTGCCTTGAGTTGCTGCGAAAGCGGCGGTTGCTGAATGCCGAGCTGTTCGGCGGCGCGCGTGACAGAACGGGTTTCCGCCACGGCCAGGAAGTAACGCAGGTGTCTCAGCTCCATCGATCTATATCCAATGCATATGGAATTCTTGTCATGCATATATTTTACGTGCAGCCGGCGTGGCCGTAATATTGGCGTTTCGCCCGATGCGCGCGGGCGGCCAGAACATCAAAGGAGACACCCTCATGCGCCGCATTACGCAGTATTTGCCCGCCACCGTCCTTGCCGCGGGGGTCGTGGCGCTGGCCGGTTGTGCCAGTCAGTCAGGCACGACGCCAGCCTCGCCCGGCGCGACGGCGGCCAGGCCGCAGTGGCAGCGCGTGCACCTTGGCACCGGTGCCGGCTATGACTTCCCGGTCTATGCGAATCACGCACTCAGCGGCGACCTGCGGGGTATCCGCGAAGTTGTGTTTGTCCAGCATGGCCTGCAGCGCAATGGCGATGACTACTACGAGGCCGGCGCGGCCCTGCTGAAGGCCAGCGGCCGGAACCCCGACGAAGTGCTGCTCGTGGCGCCGAATTTCCCCGGCACACCCGACGCCGCCAAGCATTTCGACAACATGCCGGTATGGACCGTGCAGGGCTGGATCGGCGGCGAGGACGCGGTATCCGGCCCCGGCGCCGGCGTCAGTTCGCTGCAGGTGCTTGACGACCTGCTGGCCTACGTGACCGACAGGCAGCGCCTGCCGATGGTGCGCAAGGTGACCGTGGCCGGCCATTCGGGTGGCGCGCAGATCGTGCATCGGTACGCCGTGCTGAACAACGTGGACGAAAAGGTGCGGGCATCCGGCATCGACCTGCGCTATGTGGTCGCCAATCCGTCGTCCTATCTGTACTTCACCCCCGATCGCCCGGTGGCGCCCGACTACCGCCGCTTCGCGCCGTACAGCACCAACACCTGCGCCGACTATGACAAGTACCGTTATGGCATGCGCGATATGGTGGCGTACGCGCGCGGCGCCGATGGTATGACGCTCTATCGGCGCTACATGCAGCGCCAGGTCACCTACATGGTGGGCAGCGAGGACAACGATCCGAATCATCGCGTCCTGGACAAGGCTTGCGGCGCCGAGGCCGAAGGGCCCACGCGCCTGCAGCGCGCACGCGCTTACTGGCGCTACGAGCAGATGCTGGCGACGCCGGGGCAGGCCAGTGCCCACCGGTCGTTCGAGGTGGCAGGCGTGGGTCATGACCAGGCCCGCATGTTCGGTTCGCAGTGCGGGGCGCAGGCGGTCTTCGGCATGGACCCTGCCGCCAACGGCAAGGGCGCGGCCTGTCGCGCCCCGCAGCCGTGAGATGACGGGGCGTTAGCCCCGTTGGCGCCGCTCCGGGCGGGTTTGCCCGGGCGGCGGAGGTTGGCGCGCGGTGCTACGATGCCGCAGTTTTCCGATTCGTGCCGCCGCCTTCATGTCTGTTCCCGCTCGCCGGCGCGTCACTGCGGCATTGTTGGCCCTGCCGTTTGCGCGCCCCTGGCGGCCAGCCGCCGCTGCCCAATTCCTGCCTTACGTTCAGCCCCTGCATCTGCTGGTGGGTTATGCGGCCGGTGGTGGCGCGGATCATGTTGCGCGTATCGTGGCGGACAGCCTCGCAGGCGATGGCGAGCCGACCATCGTCGACAACCGGCCTGGCGCCTCTGGTCAGATTGCGATGTTCGAGGCCGCACGGGCCGGCACCGACCGCCAGACGCTGCTGCTGGGCACGGTCGGCTCGGTCAGTATCGGCCCCTTGCTGGACAACAGCCCCGAAGCCCCCGCGCGCCAGCTGCACCCGCTGGCAATCGTTGCCAGCACGCCGCATGTATTGCTGATGGCGGGCGATGGCACGCGAACGCAGCCGGACCAGGCACGCGCCACATTGCAACGCCTGCTTGCCGATGCCCGGCAACGCCCCGGCGAAATCGCCTATGCCTCGCTTGGCATCCATTCCAGCGCCCACCTTGTTGGTGAACTGATGTGCCGCCAGGCGGGCGTCTCGATGGCACATGTGCCCTATCCCGGCAGTGCGCGCGCGCTGGTCGATCTGCAGGGCGGTCACGTGGCGCTGCTGGTCAGCACGCTGCAGGCAGCGTTGCCATTGATGCGCCAAAGCCGTGTGCGGGCCCTGGCGGTCACGGGCAGGGCGCGAAGCCCGTTGGCCCCCGCCGTGCCAACGTTTTCCGAAGCGGGCATCGTCGGGATGCTGCAGGATGCCTGGTACGGCGTGCTGGCGTCCCCGGGCGTGCCCGAAGCGCGCCGCATCGCGCTGTCCGCGCGATTGACCCGGCTGCTGCGCGAACCATCGCTGCGGCAGCGGCTGGCACAGGACGGCGCCGAACCATTGAGCCTGACCGGCCAGCAGGCCATCGACTATCTCGACCGGCAGCGCGAAGTGTGGCGGCAAGCGCTGGCGGCCGTATCGGGAAGGCTGGGTTGAGCACGCGCCTGCCGCACGCAAGAAAAATAGATTTCCCTTATGAATTGGACACAACTCCACAACGGGCCGCGTGGGGCATGGGATCCAGGGCCTTGCATGAAAGACGCCGGAACACATGAAAGACGCCGGAACACCCATGGCGGATGTTCCGGCGCGGGGCCCCGCTTCTGGCACGCCTTGACTTCAAACGTGTTGTGACAACCGTGGAGATGTCACTGCGGGGCCCGGAAAGGTGTGGGCGTCGGCAGCGTTACTGCTGACGGTTCTTCTGCTGCTGGGATCCTTGTTCCGATCCCTGCTGGCCGCCCGTGCCGCTTTGCTGCTGATGCTGGCCCGAGCCCTTGTCCTGGTTGCCCATCTGGCCACCACCCTGCTGGCGTTGCTGATCCTGGCTACCTTGCTGCTGGTTGCCGCGCTGGCCGGGTTGCTGCTCCTGCTGCTTTTGTCCCGATTGGGATTGGCTACCTTGCTGCTGTCCCATTACTGTCTCCAAGTCCAAGTCGCGGCGGGCTGCCGCACGGTTGGAGCAGCAATCGGCGTGCCACACGCCAAAGTCGGGGGTATGACATTTGTGGGACATACAGGTAGCCGATGCACGACATGCCCGGTGCACCGATTTACAACGCATGCATGCTTTTCACGCGCGATGGGCAGGGTGGCCGCGCTGCCATGCGGCGACGTGGGCGCATGCTCTCCGGGCGAGGCCCGCGGCGCGGGCCTCCGGCACGAGATGAGCGGCCCGTGCCATCGCTTTGGAACGCTCCTTGCAGAGTCATGGACAAGTTGCCGGGCTGCCGTGCCAGCGCCAGATACGCTGCGTCCGGGGTTCCGGCTTCGTGCATCCATGTGAATCGGACTTGATTCATTGCGATTCAAACGCTAACAAGGAGATAGCACCATGAAAACCGTACACAAGCTTCGCATTGCCACGATGGTTGCGGCGCTGGCTGCCGCCGGTGGGGCGTACGCGCTGGACAACAGCGGCTTTATGAAGGTTGCCGACACGGGCACGACCAGCGGATCGGCAATGCATCCGGCTCCGGCGAATAACGCCTCGGGCATGCCGGGCGGCACGGAAGGCGACCATGCGACCGGGGCGACGACCGACACCAGGACTGATGCAAGCACTGAAGGTGCGAAACAGGCGGTGACGGACGGGGCGCTGACGACCAAGATCAAGACAAAGCTGCTGGCGACGAAGGACCTCAAGTCCACCGGCATTCACGTCAAGACCAAGGATCGCGTGGTGAACCTGACCGGTTCGGTGCCGACGTCCGAGCAGAAGCAGATGGCTCTGGACACGGTGAAGTCGGTGGAAGGCGTGAATTCGGTGAGCGACAACCTGAAGGTGTCGTCACGCTGATCCGCGCAGGCCAAAGCGGCCTGCAGAGACAGGTAGTACCAGTTGATGATGCGCGGCGACCAAGGTCGCCTCTGCGCTGAGCCGCGACCATCCCACGTGTCGCGGCTCTTTTTCTTGTGCGTTCGGATCGATGTTTCCGGGCGTGCGCGGGGCTTCGCCAGTCTTGACCGCTAGGCGGCCTTGCGTGCGGTGCCGCGTGCCGGCGTCTTCGCCGCCTTTGCGGTCTTTGCGGTCTTCACTGCTTTCGCACGCGTCGGTTTCCGTGCCGGTGTCTTCTTTACGTGGCCCGTTGCGGCGGCCTTCCTTGTGGTTGACGCCTTTGCCGGCGCCTTCGTGGCGGCTGGCCGTTTGGTACCACCCGTCGCCGCGCGTCGCGCGGCCTTCTTCGGCGTCGCCTCGCCTTCGTCGACGGTGTCCGACGCATCGGGATGCGCTGCGCTGGCCCCGCGCTTGCCACGCTGCCCCAGGCTCTGCTTGAGCAACGCCATCATGTCGATGACCTTGGCACCCTTGCGGGCGGGCGTGGCGGTCTCCCCGGCGGCAGGCGCCAGCAGATGGGTCTTGCCGGCCTTGACCCGGGCGTGAATGCGGGCCAGCAGATCCTCGCGATAGGTGTCGTGGTACTGCCCGGGGTTGAAGTCCTCGCTCATGTCTTCCACGAGCCTGGTCGCCATCTGTACCTCGCGGGCACTGGCGGCGTGCTGCTTTCCGCCGGGCAGGCTCAGATCGGCGACGGGCACCAGTTCGTCCGCAAAGCGCATCGTGTTGAGCACCAGCGCCTTGCCTGCCACGAGTAGCGCCGCCAGGTGCTGGCGGTTGCGCAGCACCACCAGCGCCAGGGCGGCACGCCCGGTCTTGCGCATGGTCTCGTGCAGCAGCGCGTAGCCGCGTTCGCCGCGCTTGTCCGGCTCCAGGTAATAGGGGGTATCGAAGAAGTAGGGCGGAATCGCGGCGGCGTCGACGAAGCTGACGATATCCACCGTCTGCGTCGCTTCCACGTTGGCCTGCCTGAAGTCCTCGTCGGTCAGCACGACGTACTCGTCTTTCTCGTACGCGTAGCCCTTGACGATATCGCCGCGTTCCACCGGCTTGCCGGTGTGCTTGTTGATGCGCTGATACCCGACCGGCGCCATGTCGCGCTTGTCCAGCAGATCGAGGTCAAGCGAATGCGAGCGCGACGCGGGCTTGACCGCTATGGGGATGTTCACCAGCCCGAAGCTGATGGCGCCCTTCCAGATCGCACGTGACATGGCACGTCAGCCATCATGCCGCTTGGGTCGCGCGCTGCGGCGGAGGCGGGGGCGTGTCGCCGGGGGGCGGATCGCTGACCGGCTCGGGGGTCGTGTCAGGGGGCTCCGGCGGCGGCATTTCCGGCTTCGGTGGCGTGATATCCGGTTCGGGAGTGATATGCATTGCGGTCCTTGTGCTGGCGCTTGCCAATCAGGCGTCGAGCTCTTCGAGCAGGCGCGTCAGTGCGTTGAGATCCGCCGGCTTCACCAGATGCAGGTCGAAGCCGGCGGCGCGGGTACGGCGCCGGTCGTCGGGCTGGCCGAATCCGGTCAGCGCCACCAGCCGGGCATTGCGCAGTTCGGGAATCTCGCGCAGCCGCCGGGCGGTTTCGAATCCATCCATGGTCGGCATGCCCAGGTCCAGCAGCACGACATCCGGTCGCACGCTGGCGGCGCACGCGATGGCGCTCTGGCCATCGGGCGCGGTCACCACGGTGTGGCCCAGTGTTTCCAGCGTCATCGTCATGGCCTCGAGGGCGTCGATGTTGTCATCCACCAGCATGATCGTGTGCGTGGCCGTGGTTGCCACACGGGTCTTGCCGCTTGTCGGATGCCAGGTCTGCCAGGGTTCCACCGGCAGTTCGACGATAAACGTACTGCCAAGGTTCCGGCCCGGGCTTTCGGCGCTGATGCGTCCGCCATGCAGCGTCACCAGCTTCTGGACAAGCGTCAGGCCAATGCCGGCACCTTCGCGCGCGGCAAAGGCATCGGGGTCGGTAGTGGACGATTGCTGGGCCTGCGGTTGCGTCTGGCGCTCGCCAGTCGGCCGGTCATCGTGTTCGCCATTGCCATGGGCCCATGCATCGCCGCCCGCGCCCGGCGCCAGCGGGTCGAAAAGTTGCCGCTGCATGTCCGGCGACAGGCCATTGCCGTTGTCGCGCACGCGCACCACTACCTTGCCGTCGGATGCCGTGGCCTCGACGGCGATCTGGCCGCCTTCCGGCGTGAACTTGGCGGCATTGTGGAGCAGGTTGGCAAAGATCTGCGTGAGCCGGACCATGTCGCCGCGCACGGGCAGTGGCTGTTCCGGCAGCGACAGGCGCAGCGTGTGGCGGCGCGATTCCAGCAGTGGCCGCACGGTTTCGACGGCCGTATTCAGCGCGCCACGCAGTTCCACCAGGTCGCGCCGCAGCGTGATCTTGCCCTGATTGAAGCGGGACACGTCCAGCAATTCGTCGACCAGGCGCGTCAGGTGGTGTAACTGGCGGCTGATGATGTCGCGGGCCCGGAACATATCCTCGCGGCTCGGGGAAAACTGCTGGAGCAAGTCGACGGCGCTGCGCATCGGCGCCAGCGGGTTGCGCAGTTCGTGGGCCAGCATCGCCAGGAATTCGTCCTTGCGGCGCTCCTCATTGTGCAGTGTGCGCTCGGCGCGGTTGTGGCGCGTCACGTCCTGGCAGATGCCGGCCACGCGCAGGCATCGCCCATCGGCGCCGCGTACCGGAAACGCCCGCATATGCACTTCGCGGATCTCGCCGTTGGGGCGCTCGAGCTGGAACTCGGTATCGAGCCGGCCATCGCGCAGCATGCTCAGCCATGCCTGTTCCAGCCGGGGGCGATCGTCGGGCGTCACCCACTGCAGCCAGCAGGTTGGGTCGTGCTTGACGGAGTCGACCGGGCGGCCCCACAGGGCCTCGAACGACGGGCTGACGAACACGTAGCGGTGGGCAGCCGGGTCGATGATCCAGACCACGTCGGCCAGCGCTTCGGCCAGCTGGCGGAACATGTCCTCGTTCTCGTGCAGCGCCTGCGACGTGCGCCGGAAGGCGTCCTCGGCGCCGCGCATGCGCAGCAGCGCGTTGATGTTCGACACCAGTTCCTCGGGCTCGACCGGTTCCACCAGGAAACTGTCGGCCCCGCCGTCCAGTGCCTGCACGCGGCGATGGGAGTCGGTCACGCCCGGTGAGGTCAGCAGCACCATGGTCCGGGCGGTTTGCGGGTCGCTCTTGATCAGGCGGCAGACGTCCAGGCCGTCGATATCGGCAAGCTGGCCCGAGAGCAGCACCAGGTCTGGCGCGTGCTGGCGCACCAGCGAAAGCGCGGCCTGGCCGTCGGACGCCTCGAGCACGGCGAAGTCCGCGCGGTTCAGGATGCGGCTCTTGACGTAGCGCGGCCCCTCGCGGCCCTCGACATTGAGGACAAGCGGTCGACGCGTCGGGTGATGGGCAGGCGTGGCATTCATGGCTGACAGGCGGCAGGCATCGCCGCTTTGGCTTGGGTGATGGCAAGGACTGGCGCGCTCAGGGCACGATCCGGCACAACATGACCCCCTGCACCCTCTGCAGGTGGCGCCGGCCTATCCTGAATTGTAATTTTTACCTTCATTCCGCCCATTCCAATTGTACTTATGACATTTGTACGATGCGCGTGCGACGGGGTGTCAGCCGCCCGCCGTATGGATATACAGCCGCGTAGCATTGACGCGCGCGTCGGCCGGCGAAGCCAGCAGATAAGCCAGTGCCAGCATCAGAACGCCGATGATGGCGCGTTGCCAGAATTCGCTTGAATACCAGGGATCGGGGTCTTGTCTCATCGGTTCCAGTCCGGCCTTGGGCATCTCGGGCCCGGGTTCTGGGTGCTGTGTGGCAAGAACCGTGCCGCGCATGGCGCGATGGCTGACAGACGGACGCCGACAGGACGACCAGCCCCTTGTGGCGTGAGGGATGCGCGCGCCGCGATCAGGCGTTGTCGAGCAGCTTGCGGGCCTGTGTCAGGGTCTGGCGCAACTTGTCGTGGCCGGCCCAGGGGTCGTGGCGTGCCATTTCGTCGAGGCGCTCGCCAACGTTCGCAATCGTCCACTGCGCCGCGCCGGTCAGGTCATCCAGTTCGTCCCAGCTGACCGGAATCGATACCCCTAGGCCGGGCCGGGCCCGTGCCGAAAACGCGGCGGCCGTGGTAGCGCCGACACCGTTGCGCAGGTAATCGATGAAAATCTTGCCAACCCGGTTGCGCGGACCGCTCTTTGCTACAAAGCGCGCGGGAATGGTCCGGGCCATGTGCGTTACCACGTCCTGCGCAAAATCGCGCACGGCGTCCCACCCGGCGCGGGCAGACAGCGGCACCACCACATGCAGCCCCTTGCCGCCGCTGGTCTTCAGGAAACACTGCAGCGACAGCGCGTCGAGCAATGTCTTGATCAGGCTGGCGGCCTCCTGGATCTCGCGCCATTTCACGCCCTCGCCGGGGTCGATATCGAAGACGATCTGATCCGGCTTGTCGATGCTGCGCGCCCTGGCGTTCCAGGTGTGGAATTCCACGACGTTCAACTGGGCTGCCTCGACGATCGCGGAGGCCGTCGTGATTTCCAGCAGGGGCGGATGGTCCGGCCAGAGCCCAGGGTCCAGGGCCTTGACGCCTTTCACGTGCAACGTATCGCCATGGCGCTGGAAGAACTGCTCGCCATCGATGCCCGACGGCGCACGGACCAGCGCCAGTGGTCGCCCGCGCAGGAACGGCAGCATCAGCCCGGCGGCGCGCGCGTAGTAGCCCACCAGGTCGCCCTTGGTCAGGCCGGTGGACCTGTCGATCACGCGGTCGGCATGGCTCACCACGACATTGCCGATGGCGGCTTTGGCCGGCTTCGTGGCTTTCGTCGCCTTCGCCGCCTTCGTTGGTGTCTTCGTGCTGGCTGTCACGGCTGCCTTTCCCGCAGGCGCGCGGGCCTGGGTATCGGTATCGGGTTTGACGGGCACCTCCAGCGTCACGGCGGCAGCCGGCTTGTCCGTGCGCAGTGCGTGGAACACGGAATGGCGGATGCGGCCTTCGCGAGTCCAGGCGCCGAACGTCACCTCGGCCACCAGCCTGGGCTTGACCCAGTGGCCCTTGATGCCGTGTGGCAGGGGGTCGAAGGGCGTGTCATCGATGCCCAGCGGTTCCAGCCGCTTGCGCAGTGCATCGAGCATCGCCGTGTCGAAGCCGGTGCCCACGTTGCCGACGTAACGCAGCCTGCCCTCGGCATCATGCAGGCCCAGCAGCAGTGACCCCAGCCCGCTGCGGCTGCCCTTGGGGTCGGTATAGCCGCCAATCACGAATTCCTGCCGGCTCTGGCACTTGAGTTTGATCCATGACGGCGAGCGCGAACTGACATAGGCGGCGTCCACCCGCTTGCCGATGATGCCTTCGAGCTTCATGCGACAGGCGGCGTCGAGCATATCGGCCGGGTCGCCTTCGAAGTTGTCGCTGAAGCGCAATCGGCTCGATGGATGTCCGGCCAGCAGGCCGTGCAGCAGGTTGCGACGTTCGGCCAGCGGCACCGCGCGCAGGTCGTGCCCGGCAAACCAGGGCAGGTCGAACGCGTAGAGCTGGATCGATTCGGCATGCGCCGTTTCAAAGGCATTCTGCAGCGCCTGGAAGTCGGTGATGCCGTGCTTGTCCACCACCACGATTTCGCCATCGAGCCATCCATCGGGCCAGCCCAGTGCGGCGATCTCGGCGGCCAGCGCGCGCAGCTTCGACGTCCAGTCATTGCCATTGCGGGTAAACAGCCGCACATCCGCGCCGTCGATACGCGCCAAGATGCGGTAGCCATCGAACTTGATCTCGTATTGCCATTGGGTGGGGTCAGCCGGTGGCTTGTCGACCAGCGTGGCCAGTTGCGGTGCCAGCGTCAGGGGCAGGGCAGCCTTTCTGGCGCCGGCGGGCAGCGGGGGCATCTTGCCGGTCGGCTTTCTCGATGTCTTGCGCGCGGTCTTCTTTATCGCCGATTCCGATTTCCCGTTGGCAGCCCGCTTCTTCGACGCCTTCCCGGTGCCGGCCAGCACGCTGTCCGGCATCGCGTCCACCACATCGAACTCCGACGCGGGCCGTGCATATTCGTCGCGCTCCTTGATCAGCAGCCAGGCGTTGTCGTCGCGGGCCTTCTTGCCGCCCATGCGCACCAGCGTCCAGTGGCCCCGCAGCTTTTCACCGCGCAGCTCGAACTTCAGCTTGCCGTCCCGATAACCGGCCTCGGGGTCAGTGTCGGGGATCCACTGCCCCCGATCCCAGACGATTACCGTGCCCGCCCCGTAGTGACCCGCCGGAATCACGCCCTCGAACCCGGCGTAGTCGAGCGGATGGTCTTCCACGTGGACGGCCATGCGCTTGTCCGCCGGATCGTAGCTGGGCCCCTTCGGCACGGCCCAGCTCTTTAGCGTGCCGTCCAGTTCCAGCCGGAAGTCGTAGTGCAGGCGCCGCGCCGCGTGTTTCTGGATGACGAAGGCATGGGCGCCGTTGCCGCTGGCCGCCTTCCTGGCGCGCGGGGCGCGCTTGCCGCTGGGTTCGGGCGTGGCCGCGAAGTCGCGCTTGCGCTGGTATTTGCCGAGCGGGGCGTCGGAGGCTGCGGGCTTGGCCATGGGCGGGGTGTGGGGGGAGTGGGGAGTGGTCGTTCCAGCTTATGCAGCGCACGTCGCCTGCGAAAGCAGGGGCCGTCCTACATCGACGGGCGATTTTTCCCGCATTTGTAATTCCTGACCGGCTTTGCTGCGCTGCACATCCGGCGCGGCGGGTTGCCAGGCGCGGGCACGGGATGTGCGACGGCAGCGAAGGATTCGACCCAACCCCTTCTATCCAGGCAAGAGAGGCAACATGAAGACGCTGAAGAAGATTGGCTCGCAGGTCATCGTGCTGACGGGCGCCACGAGCGGCGTGGGGCTTGTCACGGCGCGCAAGGCCGCTGCACTGGGCGCCAAGCTGGTACTGGTGGCGCGCGGCGAGGATGCCTTGCAGAAGCTGGCCGAGGAACTGCGCGAGCAGGGTACCGAAGTGATCACGGTTGCCGCCGACGTCGGCAAGCATGAGGACGTGGCACAGATCGCGCAATCCAGCATCGAACGCTTTGGCGGGTTCGATACCTGGATCAACAATGCCGGCGTGACGATATTCGGCCGTCACGACGACGTGCCGCTGGAAGACCACCGCCGGCTGTTCGAAACGAACTACTGGGGCGTGGTGCATGGATCGCTGGCGGCCGTTGCGCACCTGCGGCAGAACGGCGGGGCAATCATCAACATGGGTAGCGAGTCGTGCGATTGCGCGCTGCCGCTGCAGAGCGCATACGTGGCGTCGCAGCATGCCATCAAGGGGTTTACCGATACCTTGCGGCTGGAACTGGAACAGGAAAAGGCGCCGGTGTCGGTCACGCTGATCAAGGCGGCGGGGATGGATACGCCCATCGTCACCCACGCGAAGAACTTCCTGCATGTGGAGCCGAAGCAGGCGTCGCCGCTCTACGACCCGTCAATGGCCGCCGAGGCCATCCTGTTTGCCGCCGAGCATCCACGCCGCGACATGTTCGTGGGGGCGGCTGCCAAGGCGTACTCGGCGGCGGCGTACTATGCGCCGCACACGTTCGATCGCTTCATGCGGCGTTTCATGGGCCGTGCGCAACAGACCGACATGCCGGCCGGGCCGCGCGACGACAACGCGCTGCATGCGGCCGGCAACAGCCTGGTGGAGAGAACCGGAGACCGCCGGGCGCTGAAATCGTGTCCGTACACGGCTTCGACCCGTCATCCGATACTGACGACGGCGCTGGTGGTGGGTGCCTCGGCGGCCATGGCGGCGCTGATGCGCCACCGGCGCGGCTAGGCAGGGCGGCCGCCGGGCGACGCGGGAGCAGCTGGCGTCAGATAATCGAGTCGACCACGCCGCCGTCGACGCGCAGGGCCGCGCCGGTGGTGGCAGACGCCTGCTTCGAGCACGCGTAGACGATCATGTTCGCCACCTCGTCGACGCTGGCTGCACGCTGGATCAGCGACGTGCTGCGATGCGCCTTGACGAAATCGGCGGCCACCTCTTCGGCCGGCTTGCCGGTCTTCGCGATTTCATCCTTGAGCATGGCTTCCACGCCTTCTGACAGCGTGGGGCCTGGCAGCACCGAGTTGACCGTCACGCCAGTGCCGGCCAGGCGCTTGGCCAGGCCGCGCGACACCGCCAGCTGCGCGGTCTTGGAGAACCCGTAGTGAATCATCTCCACGGGGATGTTGATGCCGGACTCCGACGCCACGAACACGATGCGCCCCCATTTGCGCTGGACCATGCCCGGCGCATAGGCGCGCGACAGCCGCACGCCGGTCAGCACATTGACCTCGAAGAAGCGCGACCATTCGCTGTCCGGGATGTCGAAGAAGTCCTGCGGTTGGAAGATGCCGAGATTGTTCACCAGGATATCGACGTCGGGATGGGCCTTGACCAGCGTGTCGCTGATGGCGGCATCGACCAGGTCGCCGGCAAAGCCCACGACATCGGCGCCGGCAACGTCAGCCTTCAGCGCGGCGATGGCCTTGTCGACGCTGCCCTGGCTGCGGCCGTTGAGAATCACGCGTGCGCCGGATCCGGCCAGGCCGCGCGCGGTGGCAAAGCCAATGCCGGCGGTGGATCCGGTTACCAGGGCGGTCTTGCCCGACAGGTCGATCTTCATGTGAACTCCAAGGGTGGGTGGCCCGTCAAGTGTATGAGGCCGTCGGCAATGTGCAAGTCTGGTTTGAGGAATGCAGCGTTCCGGCCGTGCATTGCCGAAAAAACGAAAAAAGGCCGCAATCGCTTGCGGCCTTCTGTGCGTGCCCGGAGCGGGCGGGCGCTTAGTGGAACAGCTTCATCGCCTGGGTGATGGTGTTCGACACCCCCCACACCAGCGGTACGAGCACATAGAGCCAGAAGACGGCCAGCAGGCCCTTGTTGGTCGATTGTGCGTTGAGGTTCTGGTTTTCCATTTGCATGACTCCTGATCAGTGGGCCGCGCCGGCGCTGGCGCCAAGCCTGGTCACGTCGGCATCGCTCATGTGGTGCTTGGCATTGACGCGCGACACCAGCAGGTTGCAGACGAAGCCCACCACCAGCAGGCCGGCCATGATGTGCAGCGTCATGGCATAGGCGTCGGCGCCGGTCACGCCGTGTGCCACCTGGTATTCGCGGATGTAGTTCACCAGCACCGGGCCGGCGATGCCTGCGGCTGCCCAGGCGGTCAGCAGGCGGCCGTGGATGCCACCCACGAAGGCGGTACCGAACATGTCGGCCAGGTAGGCCGGGATGGTGGCGAAGCCGCCGCCGTACATCGACATGATCACGCAGTAGCCCAGCACGAACAGCGCGATGTTGCCGCTGGCGCCCAGTTGCGGCACCAGCCAGTACAGCACGGCGCCCAGCGCGAAGAACACGAAGTAGGTGTTCTTGCGGCCGATCCAGTCCGACGACGAGGCCCAGAAGAAGCGGCCACCCATGTTGAACAGCGACAGCAGGCCAACGAAGCCGGCCGCGGCCGCGGCGCTCACGCTGCCCTTGAAGCTTTCCTGGATCAGCAGCGACGCCTGGCCGAGCACGCCGATACCGGCCGTCACGTTCAGGAACAGCACCAGCCACAGCAGGTAGAACTGGGGCGTCTTCAGCGCTTCGTCGATATGCACGTGGTTACGCGTGATCATCTTGTTCTCGACCACGGGCGGGGTCCAGCCTTCCGGCTTCCAGCCGGGCGGCGGGACGCGGATTGCCAGCGAGCCGATGGTCATCGAGATGAAGTAGCCCACGCCCATGACCAGGAAGGTCTGGGTCACGCCCACCGAAGTGGCGCTCTTGAAGTAGTTCATCAGCGCCACCGACAGCGGCGCGGCGATCATCGCGCCACCGCCGAAGCCCATGATGGCCATGCCGGTTGCCATGCCGCGGCGGTCCGGGAACCAGCGGATCAGCGTCGACACCGGCGACACATAGCCCAGGCCAAGCCCGATGCCGCCCAGCACGCCGTAGCCCAGGTAGAGCAGGACGATCTGGTGCGTGTAGACGCCCAGCGCGGAAATCAGAAAACCGCCACCGAAGCAGCAGGCCGCCGTGAACATCGTGCGGCGCGGGCCGACGCGTTCCAGCCATTTGCCGGCAAATGCCGCCGAAATGCCCAGGAAGAAAATCGCCAGCGAGAAAATCCAGCCCAGCGTGGTCAGCTTCCAGTCGTCGGCGACGGATTCGGTAATGCCGATCACCTTGGAAAGGGGGGCATTGAATACCGAGAATGCATAGGCCTGGCCGATACAGAGATGCACCGCAAGCGCGGCCGGCGGCACCATCCAGCGGGAAAATCCCGGTTTGGCGTAGGTCGCTTCTTTCGAGAAGAACGGCGCCGGCCCGTGGGACGACATGCCACCTTCATTCATAACACTGCTCATTGGATGTTCTCCAGTCGTGGATCCTCGGTAATCCGTCCGTGCAGTCTGGCGCGTCCGCCGGGTCTGGCTGGCCCGTCGGTTGACCCCGTCACACCCTTGGCGCGGATTACCTCCAGAGGTTGTCGCCGTACCGGGCTTTCAGAGACGTTTTGGCCCGGGAATGGCGACGGTTGCTACGGGTTGCTACAAAACAGATAAACGGAACCGGCCGCGCGGACGCGCGGCGGCATGACCCGGAGGGGCCAGGAACGAGGGCGGCTGGAGACGACTGGTGCGTCCCGTCATGGAATGGCTCATTGTTTTTCCGGCTGGGGCGAACAATATATGCAGAAAATTGCATATATTGCCGTGGAAAATATTATGCGCAGAACCTTAGCCGTCCGGATTGATCACTTCAATAGGCTAAAGATGACATATTCCCCGGATACCTGAATTTCTGGTGCTCATGAGAAAAATTTCGGAGTGGCTTCACGCATCCGTTTGATTTTCACCACACTCGGGTGACCATTGAACCGCTGGTTTCGCCCCCGCCGCCTGACTGCCATGACAAACATCAGCCATGGATTTGCCTGGTTGTATGTAAAGACACGTTGTCATGAAGCCGACATCATCGGCCACTACGATGCGGACCCGTGGCGGTTTTCCTCTGCCATGAAAGGACAAGCCGGTCGAACCAGAAATGGGGTGCAACGGGCGACATAGTGGGTGTCGTGCGGACCGGCGAATTGACGCGCTGCGGCCAGATCCTGGCTGCGGCGTTTTTTTTGCCCGCGATTTTTACCGGTGCGCGACCGGACAGGCAACCGTGTGTTGGATGTATGACTCATTCACGTCGGGTTCAACTTGTTGTCATAAACGCTCAATAGGATGCGTCCCGGTGCGGACTTGTGCCGCCGGCCTCACAAGGACGAAAGGCCTGTCAATGGCATGGGCGCGTTCGATAACAACCAGACGGGAAACAAACAGATGTTCGAAAAACCTGACGCTTCGCGCCGCAAGGCACTGAAACTCCTGGCCGGCGCGCCGATGCTGCCGCTTGGCCTGGCTTCCACCTCGTTGCTGGCTGGCTGCGGCGGCGGCGACGATGCACCGGCGGCCGTGACGCCGGGCGGCACGACGACGCCGGGTACCGTCACGCCGAGCTTCGTGTCGGCCGAGTTCACGGCCATGCCGGCGCCTTCGCTGAGCAACCCGGCAGCCATGGCTACGACCACGGTCGGCTCCAGCCTGACGGTGAAGCTGAGCGACGGCACCAGCCAGACGTACAAGCTGGCCTACCAGCCGTTCTTCATGACCGGCGACATGGTGCCGGACGGCAACGGTGGCCAGATCCTGGCCGGCGGCTACTTCAATATCAACAACAACCCGATCCTCGACCCGTCGTCGACGGCAACCAACAAGCAGTTCTTCTCCGATTCGCCGGATGGCACGTCGCTGCTGAAGATCGAAGGCGCCAAGGTTGCCGGCGTGAAGGGCAACACGGTTTTCGCCGTGGTGCAGTTCGAATACACGACGTGGGACCAGGCCAAGCTCAAGGACATGTACGGCCGCCTGCCGTCGCCGATCGCCGTGCTGACGCTGGACCAGGACCCGGCCACGGGCAAGCTGTCGCTGGTGAAGTACCACAACGTGGATACGTCGAGCGCCAATGGCCTGTGGATCACCTGTGGCGCCAGCCTGTCGCCGTGGAACACCCACCTGTCGAGCGAAGAGTACGAGCCGGACGCACGCACCGCTGCAACGAACCAGCAGTGCATCGACTACGCGCTGAACCTGTACGGCACCTCGACGATCGCGTTCAACCCGTACCTGTACGGCCACCTGCCGGAAGTGACGGTCAACGCCGACGGCACGGGCTCGATCAAGAAGCACTACTGCGTGGGCCGTATCTCGCACGAACTGGTGCAGGTGATGCCTGACAACCGCACCGTGCTGATGGGCGACGACGCCACCAACAGCGGCCTGTTCGTGTTCGTGGCGGACAAGGAAAAGGACCTGTCGGCCGGTACGCTCTACGTGGCCAAGGTGGGCGCAGGCTTCTCGGTGGACCCGGCCGCGGCCGGCGCCGACCTGACGTGGATCAAGCTGGGCCACGCCACGAGCGCGCAGGTGGAAGCCTGGGCCAAGTCGCACACGTTCGCCGACATCATGGACTACTCGGCCACCGATCCGGCCGATACGACGTACACGAAGATCATGCTCAGCGGTGCGGCGCAGTGGGTCCGCGTCAAGGCCGGCAAGGAACTGGTTGCCGCGTTCCTGGAAACCCACCGCTACGCGGCCCTGATGGGCGGCAGCATGGGCTTCACCAAGATGGAAGGCACGACGGTCAACATCAAGGACAAGATCGCCTACTCCGCGCTGCAGAACATCGTGGACTCGATGGTGACCAACAACACGGCCAAGGGCTGGTACGCCGAAAGCGGTATCAGCGTGCCTGCCGCGATCAACTCGGGCGGCGTGCTGCAGCACAAGCTGGCCGGCGGCCAGAAGGACACCGCTGGCGCGGCCATCAACAGCGAATGGATGCCGGTGCATACCCAGGCGCTGATCGTCGGCAAGGACATCACCGCTGACGCGCTGGGCAACACGTCGGATCCGGAAACCATCGGCAACCCGGACAACCTGAAGTTCTCGGAAAAGCTGCGCACGCTGTTCATCGGCGAGGACAGCAGCCGCCACACCAACAACTTCCTGTGGGCGTACAACATCGACACGAAGAAGCTGTCGCGCCTGATGTCGGTGCCGGCCGGTGCCGAATCGACGGGCCTGCACGCCGTTGACGAGATCAACGGCTGGACCTACATCATGAGCAACTTCCAGCATGCTGGTGACGGCATCAAGACGCAGGTCAAGACGCAGGTGGAGCCGCTGGTGTTCGCCAACTACAAGAACGGCCTGGGCGCCTCGGTCGGTTACCTGACCGCCGACGCCACGAGCGTGAAGCTGGGCAAGTAAGACTGGCAGCCGTCAGTCATGAAGGCGCCGCGGGCCGTCCGGTCCGCGGCGCTTTTTTTGTTCCAGCGTTGGTGGCGAGCCGTCTAAGTTCTGACCGGCGTCCTCCTGCGGGCTATCGCGCCACTCCCGCGCGGGAGTGGTGTGTGCTGCATCTGCTCACGCGGCGCGGGCCCTCACGCCACGTCACGCCGGTAACTCAATCGAGTAGTTCTGTTTGCAACCCGGCGCAGGCCTTCGCGGCGTCCGCTTGCGGTGCCTACACTGTTCCTACGTTGGTGATTCGGGGGAAAAACGTGGGGAAGATCAACGTGGCGACCCATGAGTGCAGTCGCGCATCGATAGTCACCGGGAGTGACGACATGACGGGAGACCAACGACCCGCCGATACTCACTGAACGCAATCGGCTCACACCTGCCGTGACCGATACCGAACACGACGACCTGTTCAGGCGCGTGGGTTATTACGGCTTCCGCGCCTATACGCAGCTCACATCGAATGGGCTGAGTCAGGGTTTTGTGCTTGCGAGACATCACTTGCTGGTCGGGACCATCCAGTCGGTATTTCGCGCGGGCAAGCCGCATGAGCGAAGCGCGATTGCACTGTCCCGGGCGCTTGAGAAGCTCGAGCAACTTGTGGCGATTGCCGCCCAGGACGATCTGCCGATGGGTTCGGGCGAGCAATCGATCTGAGCTGCCGCCTGCGGCAACCACTACCATCACGCCTGCCGGTAGCGGATGCGCGTTCAGAACGCCTCGTTGATCTGGAAATAGACACCCTTGGTATTGCGGCCGACACCCACGTCGAAGCGCACGTTGACGCGGGGCTTGAATTCGAACCGGTAGCCCACCCCGGCGTTGGGCAGCCAGTGCGCCGACGTGAGCGCGCCCGGGTTGCCGGCGATGGCGCCCGTGCCGGCCCAGAACACCATGCCCTGGCGTCCCACGATATGCCAGCGGTATTCCACCTGTGCGGTCATCATGGCCTTGTCGCGGTACTGTCCCATGAAATAGCCGCGCATGCGCCGGTTGTCGCCGAGCTTGGACATCATGCTCCACGGCACATCGCCCCAGTTGAACTTGCCGTAGATGTCGAATGCCAGCACGTCGCGCTCGCGCATGAGGAAGTACTTGTCGTAGATGATCTCCAGCGATTCGAAGTCGTTGTCGCTGCCGATGGCCCGCCGGTAGACCGTGCCGTTGATCAGCAGCGCCTGGCCCTTGTACGGGTTGGGCAGGAAGTCGCGCGTGTCGTACGAGAAATGCGCGGTCAGGCCGCTGCTGAGCACCCGCGTGCCGTGCGGGTCGGTAGCCAGCGCGCTGCTGGCGCCGCGGTCGAGCTGGGCCGCGTCGTCGTACTCGAAGTCGTAGCCGCCGCCCACGTAGATATTGGGGCGCACCCGCATCATGACCCGGGGCTGCACGACCACGCCGCGCCGTGTGTAGCCTTCCTTGTTGGCGTCGTTGATCGCCTTGTCGTAGCCGATGCCCCAGTACGAAGTGGGCATGTTGATCAGGGCGCCGCTGAAGACGAACCGATAGCTGTCGTCGGCGAAGAACGTGTTGTTGTCCACGCCAATGCCCACCGCGCCCGAGGTGGTCAGGAAGCCATGCAGGTTCAGCGTGGATAGCTGCGTGTCCTTTTCGGCATTCTTCGGCTTGTACAGGCCCACCGCGGCGGCCCCGACGCCAAGCCCCATCTCCGGGTTGTAGAACGGCCCGGGCAGCACGCCCCAGTCGATGCCGTGGCTCAGGTCCACTTCCTTCGAGGCACCGAGCTTGTTGAGCACCTTGTCGATCCAGCTTACGTGCTCCGGTTCGGGTTTGGGCTCCGGGCTGGCCTCGGCGCCGGTCTGTGCCACGGCGCTGGCTGCGCAGGTGGCCAGCATCAGCGCGCCAAGTCGGGCTGGAAGTCGGGCCTTGATTCGGACCGGAGGCGGGGCGGCGCGCATGGTTGTCAGAACCGGAAGAATCCGGTGGCGATGATGTTGTTGCGGTTATAGCCGTAGCCGATTTCCATCAGCAGGCCGAAGCTGCGATTGATCGTCCAGCTGGCGCCGAAAGACCCGCTCCAGTACCCCGTCACATGCTCGCCGATCTGGTAGTTCAGTCGCGCGGTCTGCCCGTCGGTGTCGGGCAGCGGCACGTCGAAATGGCCGGTGATGGTGGCGCGCGTGCGGAAGTACGTGGCCCCCACGTATGGCGTCAGCAGCCCCAGCCCATGGCCGAGCCGGATATTCCAGCCCACGCGCGGCCCGATATTGATCGACTTGATCGGCGTCTCCGACATGGTGATGTCCGACACCGTGTATGTCACCGGCAGCGAAAAGAACAGGTGCTTGTAAGTGCCCACCAGCGTAAAGCCGCCGCCATAGGTGTGCCCGCTGTAGTTGGCGTGCTGGGTCGGTAGCTTGATCGCCTGGCTGCACGCTGCCCGTGGCCGGCGCCCGCCACAGCCGATATTGATGCCGAAGAAGCGTTCCAGGTCGGTCAGCGACGAGAAATTGATGTCGATCGATCCGCTGCCCTGCACATTGCCGACGATGCCGTACACGTTCATGAACGGAAACAGCCAGGCCCCGACCTGCACCTGGTTCGACGTGTTATGGATGCGCGATTGCTGGAACTGGACGAAATCGGCCGCGCGCAGCGGATTGTTGCCGGCGGATATCTGCAGGTCGCTGAGCTGGTAGCGCTGGTAGCCGTCGAAGTACGAATAGCCGATGTCGTACGGGTTGGGCAGGTTGTAACCCTTGTCGATCACGCGCTGGGCAAAGAAGGGCAGCGCGCGGTCCCAGAGCGGCGGTTCGGCCGGTGCGGGTTCCGGCGTCCCGACCGGGCCGACGATGCCGCGATACGGGCCCGAATGCGTATCGGGCGAGGCCGTGGCCGCCGCCGCACCCCCGCCACCGCCCGCCGTCCACGCATGGACAATGCCCGGCAGGGCGAGCAACGCCGCCGCCGTCAGGCAGGCCAGCCTGTGGCACAGGGACGATCGGACGGAGGGGCCGCGCTGGCTGCCGCAGGCGGTCATGGGTGGCTGGATTCCTGGGGATTGAACCGGATGGCACCGATGTTCCCCGATTGCCCGCCATCGCCGAAGTGAATGTTTTCGTAATGCGACTTAGGAGATTCAGATGCCCGCGACGGCACCCGGCTCGGGTATTCTTGCGCCATTGCCAACCGCCGGTTGTGAATACATCGCAAGGATCATGGACAGGGCGCGTGTCTTGACACTGTTTCTGGGCGTGGTGCGGGCCAGGAGTTTTGCCCGTGCCGCAGTGGAGGCTGGCGTGACGCCACAGGCCGTCAGCAAGGCCGTGCGCACGCTGGAAGAAGACTTGGGTGTGCGGCTGCTGCATCGCACCACCCGCAAGCTGAGCCTGACGGACGAAGGCGCCCGCCTGTTCGAACTGGCCGATCCCGGGTTGCGTCAGCTTGACGAGGCGCTGGCGCAAGTGCGCAGTGCCAAAAGCGAGGACGACGGGCTGATCCGGCTGACCGCGCCGCCATCGGTCGGCACGCATGTGCTGGTGCCGCTGATGCAGCAGTTTCGCGCCATGTACCCGGGCATCACGTTCGACCTGCAACTGAGCGATTTCTTTACGGATCTGGTCGAGTCACGCATCGATGTCGGTTTCCGGTCGGGCACGAGCCCGGGCCAGAACCTGGTGGCGCGCCGGCTGTGCGACCTGCCGATGACGATCTGCGCTGCGCCCGCGTACCTGGAACGGCATGGCGAGCCCCGCACGCTGGACGAACTGCTGCAGCACGCCTGCACCGGCTTCCGGCGACCCGTAACGGGGCGCATGGTGCCCTGGGAACTGAGCATCGATGGCGACCTGGTGTTCCAGGACGTGCCGGCCGTGGCCACGTTCAACGACGTGCAGACAGAGATCGCCGCCGTGCGGGCCGGCATGGGCATCGGCCAACTGTCGATGTTCCTGGTGCGCGACGACGTGGCCGCCGGCCGCCTGATACCGATCCTGCGGCAGTTCGACAGCAACAACGTCGGCCTCTATATGTACTACCCGCACCGCACCCATATTCCGGTGCGCGTGCGTCGGTTCATCGATTTCGTGGCCGAAGCGGGCCGCGCGGCGGCGCTGACCGGCGCCTGAGCCGGCAATCTGTCTGCGCGGCTGGCTTAGCTGGTATGGATCGGCGCCAGGGCGGCCTTCGGCGCGCTGGCCGACGGGGCGGTGCTGGTGCCGGGGCCGCTTGCGGTCTCGCAATGGCATGCGGCGGGCTTGACCTGCTGACGCTGATGGGCGTTGGCACGCGCGCGCTCGATCACGGCAAAGTCGGGACCAGCGACGGCGGACAGCGAGGCAAGGAGGGAGGCTGCGCCACACAGGGCGAGCAGGGCGGACTTCATCGAAGACTCCGGTGGGTGGGGAAACCGTTGCTCGCGATGATCCGCCTTTCCGGCTATAGCGTCCAAGACCGGTTTGTTATGCGGGGGATAGGCTGGGCCAATAGTGGGCGGCCGGGGGCGTTACGCGGTCTGTCCACCCTGCATGGCGTGGCGCGTCGCTGGCGGCCGTGGCGTGCCGAAGCAGATCTAGCGTGATGCCGAATCTGTCATGGAATGATGATTCAAGATCGTGACCGGGCGGCCAGCCCAGGCTGCGATTCAGCGACGTCGGGCTGGCGCGCCTGTGGGGTGCCTCGAACAGCAACCGCATCAGGCGCTGCGTCCGGCACAGGTCGCCGAATGCCGCACCTTCGGCAAACAGCATCCGCCGCAAACGGTCGGGCGATTCCCCCAGCAAACCGGCCGCAAAGGCGGCGCTCCACGGCAGGTCGGGTTGCAGGAAAATGCGTCGCGACAGATCCCGATGCAGGCTTGCCTGATCCGGACCCGCATCGGCCGGGCCTGCAGGAACCGGCGCAGCCGACGCCAGCGCGATCTCGATCCGGCAGCCCGCCGGCTGCGCCACGCTGCCGGCCACGAGCAGGTCGAACGACTGGAACGGCATGACCATGCACGGCACGCCGGGCAACAGCGTGCGTGCGAAGCCATCGCGCCGCATCACGGCCGTGCCGCGCGTGGCCGTGACGGTCATCCCGAATGCCGGTGCGAGACGCGCCAGACGCAGGTGCGACGCCGACCCGATACTGAGCCGCATGTCGGCAACCGGCTACAGCACGCCCTTGGCCCGCAGGTCCGCCACCGCCTGCGGCCCGAGACCCAGGCAGTCGCGCAGCACTTCGTCCGTGTGCTGGCCCAGCGCGGGGGGCGCGTGGCGCAGCGTGGGCGGCGTGTCGGACATTCGCAGCGGGCTGGCCGTGGAGCAGATCCGGTTCACGGTGTCCGCTTCGGGACGGTCGGCCGTTGCATAGCGGTACTGCTCCACGCGCAGCCCGCGATGCTGGACGTGCTCGTCGGCAAACGCCTGTCCGATGTCGTTGATCGGGCCGCACGGCACCGAGGCAGCTTCGAGCAGGCCAATCCAGTCCTGCGTCGGCCTGGCGCGGGTCACCTCGCACATCATCGGAATCAGCGTGTCGCGATGCGTGACGCGGGCGCTGTTGGTGGCGTAGCGCTCGTCGCGTGCCCAGTCCACGTCGGCCACCTCGCAGAAACGCGCGAACTGCCCGTCGTTGCCGATCGCCAGCAGCATGTTGCCGTCCCGCGTCGGGAAGTCCTGGTAGGGCACCACGCTCGGATGCACATTGCCCTGGCGCGTCGGCACCACGCCGGCATTCAGGTAGCCGGCACCCTGGTTCGCCAATACCGCCATGGCTACGTCGAGCAGGGCAATGTCGATGCGCTGGCCGCGCCCGGTGTGATGCCGCGCCTCGATCGCGCCAAGGATGGCGGTGGTGGCATACATTCCCGTGAACACGTCGATCACCGCCACGCCCACGCGCAGCGGTCCCCCGCCGGGTTCGCCATCGGGCTGGCCCGTGATGCTCATCAGTCCGCTCATGGCCTGCACCAGCAGGTCGTACCCGGGCCGGGCCGCGTAGGGTCCGGTCTGGCCGAAGCCGGTAATCGAGCAGTAGACCAGGCGCGGGTTCAGCGCGCTGAGCGTCTCGTAGTCGAGCCCGTAGCGCTTGAGGCCGCCGGTCTTGTAGTTCTCGATCACCACGTCGCTCTGCTGCGCCAGTTCGCGCACCAGCCGCTGGCCCTCGGGCGTGGCAATGTCCACCGTCACCGAGCGCTTGTTGCGGTTGCAGGCCGCGAAGTAGCTGGCCTGGCGCGTGGGGCCGTCATCGCCGTCCAGATACGGCGGGCCCCAGTGCCGGGTGTCGTCGCCCGCGCCGGGCTTCTCGATCTTGATGACGTCGGCGCCCATGTCGGCCAGGTTCTGCGTACACCACGGGCCCGCCAGCACGCGCGAGAGATCGAGTACGCGCAGATGGCTGAGCGCGCCGGTCTGCCGCGACGGCGGCGGCAGGCCGGGAGTTGGTTCGTTGGAAGCGGTCATATCGAAGCGAAGGTATCGGGCAGGATCAAGGGGCCGTCGCGCTCAGGCAATCTCGGCCCAGCCGTGGCTGAGCACGATCTTGTCGCGCTCCAGCACCCGGGCGCGCAACTGGAACTGGCCGGCATGCCGGGGGTCGCGCCAGATTTCGGTCACCAGCGTTTCTCCGGGGAAGACTGGCGCGGCAAAGCGGATATCGAACGCGCGCAGTCGTGCGGGGTCATGGCCCGCGCATTGCCGCAGCAGCGCGTGGGCCACCAGCCCGTAGCTGGCAAGACCATGAAGGATTGGCCGCTCGAAACCGGCGGCGCTTGCCACGGCCGGGTCGGCATGCAGCGGATTGAAGTCGCCCATGAGCCGGTACAGCAGCGCCGCTTCGGGCCGCGTGGGCTGGGTATCGACGAAATCGGGCGGGCGGTCTTCGGGCACCGGGCGCAGCGCCGGCAGCGGTTCGTCGCTGGGCTGGCCGCCGTCCAGTTCGCTGTAGCCGCCGTCGCCGCGCAGGAACGACACCTGCTGGATGGTGGCAAGCAGTTCGCCCTGCATGGTTTCCAGCCGCCGCTCGGTGACCATGATGGCGCCCTTGCCCGCACCCTTGTCGGTCAGGTGGGTGATGCGGTTATGGCCCACCACTTCGGCATCGGCGGGCAGCGGGCGATGCAGCCGCAGCCGCTGCTCGCCGTGCAGCAGCCTGACCCAGTCGATGCCGGTGTCGGGCTCGCGCGCCCAGAAGCCGGGATAGCCCAGCACCACGGCCTGCGAGGGCAGCGCGCGCAGCCCGCCCGGCGTGCCTTCGTAGACAAAGGGCAGTGCCGACGCGTTCATCGGGTCGTTGCCCAGGCCCAGGCTCAGTGCGTACAGCATGGTGTCGCGCATGGTGTAGCGCTGGCGCACCGGGGGAAAGGCGCGGTTGCGCAGGTGCGGGTAGCGGATTGCCATCGGGTGCTCCGCTCAGGCCGGCTCGGCGGGCGCGAAGACCGGCACCGGCGCGCCGCCTTCGGTCTCGGCAAAGCGCACCTTCACACGCTGGCCGATCCGCACGCTGTCCAGGTCGGTATCGACGATATGGGTGAGCATCGTCACACCCTCGTCGAGCTTCACGTAGGCGATGCAGAACGGATGGGGGCCGGCACGGCGCGTGATGCTGAACGAATAGATCTCGCCCAGGCCGCTGGCGTCCTTCCAGTCGGTGTCGCCCATGCAGAACGGGCACAGCGCACGCGGATACCAGTGGGGTTTGCCGCATGACTTGCAGTGGCGCACCAGCAGCCGGCCTTCGCGGGCGGCCTGCCAGAACGGCGCGTTGTCGGGCAGTTCGTCCGGAGCCTTGAAAACGGTGGGAACGTAGGGAGTGGTCATCGGTAGCCTCGCTCTTATTCGCGTTCCAGGATCAGGGTGGCCGAGCCATGGCGCGATCCCATGTAGCCGCCGGTCCCCTGGGCCAGCGCGAGCTGGCAATTCTTGACCTGCACGGCCGGGTTGGCCTCGCCGCGCAACTGGCGCACGGCCTCGATCACCTTGGTGATGCCGCCGCGATTGGCCGGATGGTTGTTGCACAGGCCGCCGCCATCGGTATTGATCGGCAGCTTGCCCACCCCCGAAATCAGGTTGCCGTCCATCACGAACCGGCCGCCTTCGCCCTTCTTGCAGAAGCCCAGGTCTTCCAGCTGCATCAGCACGGTGATGGTGAAGCTGTCATAGATCGACGCGTACTGGATATCGGACGGCGTGACGCCAGCTTCGGCAAAGGCCGCCGCGCCCGAGACGCGCGCGGCCGACCACGACAGGTCCACCTGTCCGCCCAGCAGGCCCTTGACGTGCTCGCCAGCGCCCAGCACCTTGATCTTCGGCCGGTTCAGCTTCGCCGCGATCTCGGGCCGTGCCACCACCAGCGCGCCGCCGCCGTCGGACACCACGCAGCAGTCCAGCCGGTGCAGCGGGTCGGAGATCATCGGCGAATTCAGCACGTCTTCGACGGTCACCAGTTCGCGCAACATCGCGTTCGGGTTGTGCTGCGCGTGATGCGAGGCGGCCACCTTGATCCAGGCAAGCTGCTCGGGGGTGGTGCCGAATTCGTACATGTGGCGCTGCGCCACCATCGCGTACAGGTTGACGGTGACCGGGCTGAACGGCGCCTCGAACGGCTGGTCGGGCAGGTTGGCCCCCCAGTTGCGGGCCTGCGTGCCGCTGGAGCCTTCGGAGCGCGGGCGTCCGGCCAGCGTGATCAGGGCCACGTTGCACTTGCCGGCGGCAATCGCCTGCGCCGCGTGCGAGACATGGGCGATATAGGACGAACCGCCCATTTCGCTGGAATCCACGTGGCGCGCGTTCAGGCCCAGGTAGTCGACCATATTGACCATGCCCAGGCCGGGCGCGTCGCCGGCGCAGAAGTAGCCGTCCACGTCGGCCAGCGTCAGGCCTGCGTCTTCCAGCGCGCCCCGCGCGCTCTCGGCGTGCAGTTGCGGCACGGTCTTGTCCGGTGCCTTGCGGGTCGGGTGCTCGTAGGCCCCGACGATGTATGCCTTGCCATTGATTGTCATCGGTGTGTCTTCCGTCTGGTGTTCGTGTCAGGCCGCGATGGCGGCCATGCTGGCGCTGTAGCGCTCCATGTGCAGGTCGGTATCGCCGAGCAGCACATCGGTCATCGCAAGCGCCTTGAAATAGTCGCCAACTTCGAGTTCGTCGGTCATGCCCATGCCGCCATGCAGTTGCACGGCCTGCTGGCCGACAAAGCGGGCCGCCCGCGCGGTGACGACCTTGGCGGCCGATACCTTGCGGCGGCGCTCGTCCGCATCGGTGGCATCCAGCCCCTGCGCGGCCACATAGGCCATCGACAGGGCCAGTTCCTTCTGCAGCAGCATGTCCGCCATGCGGTGCTGCAGCGCCTGGAACGATGCCAGCGGCTTGCCGAACTGCTTGCGCGCGCCCAGGTATTCGGCGGTGATCTCTATGAGCCGCTCCATCGCGCCGGCCGCCGCCGCACATTGCGCGGCAATACCGTGGTCGATGCCAAGCTCCAGCGCCTCCAGCCCGTTGATGGTCACGAGCGTGGCCGGTACGTCCGCAAGCTGCAGGTCGGCGCCGGACAGCCGGTCGATGGTGGGGTAGGCGGTCACGGTCAGTCCGGGGGCGTCGCGGCTGACCAGGAACAGCGCCAGCTTGCCATCGAGCTTCGCCGAGACCAGGTAGGTGTCGGCGGCACCGCCATGCCACACCACCGATTTCGTGCCGCGCAGCACATAGCCGTTCGGCTCGCGCTGTTGCGCCACGGTCTGGGCTGCGTCCAGCCGATAGCGCGTGGCGGGCTCCAGGTACGCCAGCGCCACGACATGGCTGCCATCGGCGATGGCGGGCAGCCATTCGGCCTGTTGCGCCGCCGGCGCATGGTGCGCCAGGATCGCCGAAGCGATGGCTGCCGGAATCACGGGCTCCTGCACCAGCCCGCGCCCGAGTTCGCGCTGCACCACCACCTGGCTCGCGGGGCCTTCGCCAAAGCCGCCGTGGTCGGCCGGCACCGTCAGGCCCAGCACGCCCATGTCGGCCAGCTGCGACCACGTGGCGCGGTCGAAGCCGCCATGCTCGCGCGCATTGCGGCGGCGATGTTCGAACGAATACTCGGATGCGACAAAGCGGCGCAGGCTGTCGGCCAGCATCTGCTGTTCTTCGCTGTAGGTGAAATCCATGCCTGTCGTCCCCTGCTTAGAAACCGATGATCATCTTCGAGATGATGTTTTTCTGGACCTCGGTCGAACCGCCGTAGATCGTGGTCTTGCGCATGTCGTAGTAGGTCGATGCCGCCGGGGCGGCCCAGTCGGGGCCGCTCACGGGCTGCGGTGCGCCCGGCTCCATCCAGTCCGGCGAGTACGGCCAGCCGTTCGGGCCCGCCACTTCCATCTGCAGCATGGCGATGTCCTGCTGCAGCTCGGAGCCGCGAATCTTGACGATCGATGCCTCGGGGCCCGGCGTGCCGGCTGCCTGGGTAGCCACGCGCAGCAGCAGCATTTCCAGCGCCAGCAGGTCCATCTCCACGCGGGCGATCCTGTCGCGCATGCGCACGTCCTCGATCAGCGGGCGGCCGCGGCCGTCGGTGGTTTCGGCTGCGTAGTGCCGGAGCTGGCGCAATTCGCGATAGCAGTGGCCAATGCCGGCGATGCCGGTGCGCTCGTGCCCAAGCAGGTACTTGGCGTAGGTCCAGCCCTTGTTTTCCTCGCCCAGCAGGTTTTCCACGGGTACCTCGACGTCCTCGAACCAGGTCTCGTTCACGTCGTGGCCGCCGTCCAGCGTCTTGATCGGCCGCACCGTCACGCCGGGCGACTTCATGTCGATCAGCAGCATCGAGATGCCTTCCTGCGGCTTGGCCTCGGTGTCCGTGCGGACAAGGCAGAAGATCCAGTCGGCAAAGTGCGCCATCGTTGTCCAGGTCTTCTGGCCGTTGACGATGTACTTGTCGCCCTTGCGCACGGCGCGGGTCCGCAGCGACGCCAGGTCGGAGCCGGCGCCCGGCTCGGAATACCCCTGGCACCAGAAGTCTTCCACGGTCGGAATGCGCGGCAGGAAGCGGGCCTTGTGCTCGGCGCTGGCGTACTTCATCAGCACGGGGCCGATCATCGTCAGCCCGAACGGCAGCATGCGCGGCGCGCCGGCGCGGAAGGTCTCGATCTCGAATATCAGGCGCTGCAGCGCATTCCAGCCGGTGCCGCCCCACTCGGTGGGCCAGGTCGGCGCGCCCCAGCCCTGGGCGTGCAGGATGCGGTGCCAGCGCACGTAGTCGTCCTTCTCCACCCGGCGATGGCCCAGCACCTTGTCGCGGATATCGGCGGGCAGGCTGGCCCGCACAAAGGCGCCGACTTCCTCGCGGAAGGCTTCTTCTTCTCTTGTGAAACGCAGGTCCATGAACTGTCTCCGGTCAGTGAAAACGATTCTATGGGCGTGTACGCCACGCTGGTTCGAGATTGCCGAATCCAGCCTTCCGGATACCGGAATGCACCGGCGCCCGCATTGACGCAGCGCGGTTTCAGGCCAGCGAAGCCGGCCCTTGTGATTTACGAATGGCGCCTGCCAGGCTTTGGCGCCATGCTGCGCGGACCTCTTCATCGCATTGACGCAAAAGGACGGCTAGCGTGACCACCCGGATTCATGAGCTGCTTGACCATTGGTTGGCCGAGGCCCCCGATCAACCGTTTCTCCACCTGCCGGACGGCCGCAGCCTGAGCTTTGTCGACCTGGGTGCGCTGACGGACACCGCCGAGGCAGAGCTGCGCGAGCTTGACGTGCGGCCCGGCGACCGCGTGATGGTGGTGGCCGAGAACTGCCCCGAGCACGCCGCGCTGATCCTGGCCTGCAGCCGCGTGGGGGCGTGGTCGTGCGGCGTGAATGCGCGCATGGCCGCCGGGGAGATCGATGCCTTTGCCGCCCGGGCCGATGCCCGGCTGGTGTACTTTACCGCCGCGGCCTCACGTGCCGCAGCCGGGCATGCCGACCGTTTCGGGGCCGCGCCATCGGCGTTGTCCGGCATGCATCGCTCGGCCGTGCGCACCGATGCCATGCCGGAGCCGGCGCCGCTGCGCGACCAGGTGGCCGCCCTGATCTTCACATCGGGCACCACGGGCGAGCCCAAGGGCGTGATGCTGACGCACGACGCGCTGATCCACTTCGCGCGAGTGACGCGCGAGGCCCGCGCGTTGGGGCCGGCCGACCGCAGCTATGCCTTTGTGCCGATGACCCATATCTTCGGCCTGGGCACGGTGCTGCTCAGTTCGCTGCTGGCAGGCGCCCAGCTGGTAATGCGGCCCCAGTTCGATCCCGCCGATCTGCTCGACGCGCTGGCCCATCACGGCGTGTCGCAACTGCAGGGGCCGCCCACGCTGTTCTCGCGGCTGCTGGCCTATCTGCAGGAACAAGGCATTGCGGCGCCGGTGGCCCCGGCGCTGCGCTATCTCTACACCGGCGCCGGTCCGCTCGACCTGTCGCTGAAAACGCGCGTGGAATCCACGTTCGGCCTGACGCTGCATCACGGCTACGGGCTGTCCGAATACGCCGGATCGGTCCATGTGACGCGCCTGGGCGAGCAGCGGCCCGACACCAGCGCCGGCTACGCCGTGGCAGAGGCCGAGGTGCAGGTGACCGATGCCGTAACCGGCCAGCCGCTGCCGCTGGGCCAGCGCGGCGAACTGTGGCTGCGGGGCAGGGGGCTGATGCCGGGCTACTTCCGCGATGCGGCGGCCACGGCGGCGGTGATGCGCGAGGGTGGCTGGTACGCCAGCGGCGATCTTGGCGAGATGCACGCCGATGGCGCGCTGTTCGTGGTGGGCCGTCTCAAGGAAATGATCATCCGCTCGGGCTTCAACGTCTATCCGGCCGAGGTGGAGACCGCGCTCAATACCCATCCGAGCATCCAGCGTTCGGCCGTGGTCGGCGTTGCCGAAGGCGACGGCAACGAGGAAATCGTCGCCTTCGTGGAACTGCGCCCCGGCGCTGCGCTGGAACCGGAGGCGCTGCGCAGCCACCTGCACAGCCGCCTGGCCCCGTACAAGCGACCGGCCCGCATCGTGGCGCTGGCCGAGCTGCCCACCAATAACAACGGCAAGATCCTCAAGCGCGTGCTGCAGGAGCAGGCCGGTTCGATGTCGACCCAAGGAGACCCAGCATGAACCCATCGTCCGCCATGCGCCGGCGCCTGTTGGCAGCCGGCCTGTTCGGCGCCGTGGCGCATCCGTTTGCGTCGTTCGCCGCGGAAACGTGGCCGGCCAAGCCTGTGCGCCTGATCGTGCCATTTCCGCCTGGCGGTCCGGTGGACAGCACGGCGCGCATCTTCAGCCAGAAGCTGGGCGAGATCTGGAAGTACCCGATCGTCATCGACAACCGCGCCGGCGCGGGCGGCACCATCGGCGCCACCATTGCCGCCAAGGAGGCGCCCGACGGCTATACGCTGTTCCTGGGGTCGATCCATCACGCGGTCAACCCGTCGCTGATGGGCAAGCTGCCCTACGACATCGAGAAAGACTTCGCGCCGGTCAGCTTCGCGGCGATGTTCCCGGTCTTCGTCGTCGCGCATCCGTCGGTGCCGGCCAGCAATATCAAGGAGCTGATTGCCTACGCCAGGAGCGGCCACACGCTGGCCTATGGTTCGTCCGGCAACGGCGGCGGTACGCACCTGGCGGGCGAACTGTTCAACATGGAAGCGGGCACCAAGCTGCAGCACGTGCCGTACAAGGGCAGCGGCCCGGCCATGAACGATCTGCTGGGTGGGCAGGTGCAACTGATGTTCAGCGATGCGCCAACGGCGCTGCAACATATCAAGTCAGGACGTATCAAGGTGCTGGGCGTAGCCAGCCGCCAGCGCTCGGGCATGCTGCCCGACGTGCCGACCGTCGCCGAATCGGGGCTGCCCGGCTACGAGGCCTATTCCTGGGCGGCGCTGTTCGCACCGGCCCAGACGCCGAAGCCGATCCTCGACAAGATCAATGCCGACTTCAACGTCGCCATGAAGGACGCGGGCGTCAAGCAACGGCTGCTGCAGGCCGGCGCCGAGGCCGATGCCGGCACGCAGGAGCAGATGCGCCAGCGGTTGCACAGCGAAATCGAGAAGTGGCGCAAGGTGATCCAGACGGCGGGGATCACGGCGGGCTGAGATGACGAAGGGCGCGGATATGCGCGCCCCTCTCTCATGAAGTGGGAGAAGGGCGCACACCATCGGGCGGGAGAGGCGTGATCCTCGCGCGATAGCGAAGGGGCTGGCTATGCGCACCCCTCTCCCATGAAGTGGGAGTAGGGCGCACACCGTCGGGCGGGAGAGGCGTGAATCCCCGCGCGATAGCGAAGGGGCTGGCTATGCGCGTCCCTCTCCCATGAAGTGGGAGTAGGACGCACACCATCGGGCGGGAGAGCCGTGAATCCTCGCGCGATAGCGAAGGGGCTGGCTATGCGCTCCCCTCTCCCATGAAGTGGGAGAGGGGTGGGGGAGAGGGCATCGAGGTTCTGCTTGCCGATCTGTCGCATTCGGAGCCGCTTGCCCTCTCCCCCGGCCGCTCTCCCGCAGACGGGAGAGGGGAGCAAACCATCGGGCGGGAGAGGGTGGCAATCCTCAGCCTGCCGAACTCGGCCACTGGAACAGCGGCGGCTCCTTTTCCTTGAAGCGGCGTACGGCCTCATGGTGGTAGTCGGTGGTGAAGGCGATGCCCTGTCCAAGCGATTCCAGTTCCAGCATGGTGCGCACATCGGCGCCGTTTGACTGGTTCAACGCGCGCTTGGTCAGCGCGAACGCCGTTGGCGAAGCACCGGCCAGGCCGCGCGCGACCTGGTCGGCGCGGGCGTGAAGCTGGTTCTGCGCCACGATCTCGAACACCGCCCCGATCTGCTTCGCCTCTTCCGCGCCGACTTCGCGTGCGCTGAAGACCAGGTCACGGGCGCGCGCCATGCCTACCACGCGTGGCAGCGTGTACAGCGCGCCGCAATCGGGTACCAGCCCGACCTTCATGAACGGCATGCAGAAGCGTGCGCGCGGTGTTGCCACGATGAAATCGGCCAGCAATGCCAGGCTGAAGCCGGCACCGTACGCCACGCCATCGACGGCTGCCACCACCGGGCGGTCCAGGTCGACCAGCAGGGCAATCCAGCCGTGCAGGTCGTCCATGCGGTTGCGGCCGGCGTCGGCGGCGGTGACGTTCATCGCGCGGATATCGCCGCCGGAGCAGAAGTCGGTGCCTGCCCCGCGCAGCACCACGGCGCGTACGGTGCGGTCGGCATGGATCTGCTGCACGGCTTCGCGCAGGGCGTCGCGCATTGGGCCGTTCAGCGCGTTCTTGTATTGGGGGCGGTTCAGCGTCAGCGTGGCAATGCCGTCCGCGATGTCAACCAGCAGGGTCTGTTCTTCTGCCATCGGGTGTCTCCGTGAGGGTTCGATGGCACAGCTTGACCGATGCGCGGCCCCCCGGCTATTTGCATGTTTTGAATCCGGCATTCGCCGGCAGTGAAGGCTTCTCCGTAATTGCGAGAATGGAAAAAATGCTGGCGTTCGGGGGATAATCGCTGGCTACCCTGGAGACAACGACATGCGCTTCGATCTGGTCGATCTGAATCTCTTCACGCATATTGCGGAAGCCAGCAGCCTGACCCGCGGTGCAGAACGTTGCCACCTGTCGCTGCCGGCGGCCAGCACGCGCATCAAGAACCTGGAAGAACAGGTGGGGGTCAAGCTGCTGAGCCGCAGCAGCCAGGGCGTCAAGGTGACGCCGGCCGGCGAGACGCTGCTGGCCCACGCGCGCCGCGTGCTGCGGCAGATCGAGCAGCTGAGCGGCGACCTGCAGGAGTACGCGTCAGGCATCAAGGGGCACGTGCGCGTGTTCGCCAACACCACCGCCATGAGCGAATTCCTGCCGGGGGTGCTGCGTACGTACCTGGTCAATCATCCCGACGTGACCGTCGATATCCGCGAGCGGCTCAGCCCGGACATCGTGCGCGCCGTGCAGGAGGGCATGGTCGATATCGGCATTGCCGCCAGCGGCGTCAACATGGAAGGGCTTGAAGTGATGCCGTACCGGCTGGATCGCCTGGTGCTGGCCACGGCGCTGAGCCACCCGCTGGCCCAGCGCAAGCGCGTACGGTTTGTCGAGACGCTCGACTACGATTTCATCGGCCTGCCCGAGGAAAGCGCGATCCACAATTTCCTGAAGCGCGCCGCCTCGGACCTGCAGCGCCAGTTGCACTGGCGCATCCAGGTCAGCAATTTCGAGACGGCTGGGCGCATGATCGAGGCCAACGTCGGCATCGGCGTGCTGCCCGAGAGCACCGCGCGCCGTCACGCCCAGACCATGGCGCTCAATATCGTGCAGATCGAGGACGACTGGGCCGAGCGCAAGCTCCAGATCTGCGTGGCAGACCTGGATGCGCTGCCGGTCTTCGCCCGCAAGCTGGTGGACCTGCTGGTGGAAGACGGCACTGGCACCCCGGCCTGAAAGGGCCGGGCGCCTGCGTACGGAGGGCTAGGCCATCTCCGCGACGATGCCGCGCAACTGGTGCTTGTGCAGCTTGCCGCTGGCCGTGGTGGGAATGGCCGGCACCCGCACGATCTGCGCGGGGCGCTTGTACGGCGACAGCCGCTCGGCAAGATAGGCGTGCAATTCGGCCGCATCGAAGGTCTCGCCTTCACGAAGCTCCACGAACGCCACAATCTCCTCGTTGCCATCGGCCGCCGGCCTGCCGACCACGGCGGACAGCCGCACCGCCGGATGCGTGTTGATGACCGATTCCACCTCGATCGGATAGACGCTGAAGCCCGAGCGGATGATCAGGTCGCGCGTGCGCCCGACGATATACAGCGCGCCGTCGGGTCCCAGGCGGCCAATGTCGCCCGTGTTGAGCCAGCCTTCCGGGCGCAAGGCTTCCGCCGTCTGCGCCGGATCGCGATAGTAGCCACGCATGACGCCGGGCCCTTTCACCCATAGCTCGCCAGCCGTGCCCGGTGGCGCCGTCTCGCCGTTGGTGCCTACGATCCGCAGTTCGGCGCCTTCGACAATCTCGCCGGCCGAGCAGTCGCTGCGCGGGCGGTCCATGCGGGTGATGAACAGCGATCCCGCGTATTCGGTCATGCCATAGCCATGATGCAGGGGCTGGCCGAATACGGCTTCGACGTTGCGCTTGAGCGTCGGCTCCAGCGGGCCGCCGCCGGTGTAGAGATAGCGCAGGCGCGTGGGGTGCAGCGTGGCGATGCCCTGCTTCTGCAGGTGCGCCAGGATGCGGCTGAACATGGCCGGCACGCCCTGCAGGATCGAAATCGCCTCGCGCTGCAGCGCGGCACAGGCATCGGTGACGTTGAAGCGGGCCACCAGGTACAGGCTGCCGCCGCCCTGGAAGGTGGCCAGCAGCAGCGTGGCGAGCCCGAAGATATGGGACATCGGCATCACGGCATAGGCGCAGTCGCCGGGGCCGATCCTGCGCGTGTCGGCCGTGACACGCGCGTAGTGCAGCAGGCCGCGATGGGTGACCATCACGCCCTTGGGCTGGCCCGTGGTGCCCGACGTGTAGATCAGTGCCGCCACCTCGTGCGCCAGCGCCTGCGGCTCGCGCTCGCTGCGTTCGTCCACATCGGCGGCCATCAGTGGCCCCAGCCCGGGCGGTGCGATCTCGCGGGCGCGGTAGCGCAGGCCGTGGCGCAGGGCGTCGGGGGACGCCGCGTGGGTGAACAGCATCAGCCGGGGCGTGCAGTGCGCGCGGATTTCCTCGATCTCGCGGGCCGTCAGCCGGGCGTTGGTCACCACCGGCCAGGCACCGAGTTCGGACAGCGCAAAGACCAGCGTGATGACGGCCAGACAGTTCTCGCCGGTAATCATGACGCGGTCGCCGGTGCCGACGCCCTGGGTTTCCAGGTACTGTCGCGCCAGCCCGACGCCTTCCCAGAGTTGCGCAAAGCTCACCGTGCGCTCGCCTTCATGCACGGCCACATGCCCGGGCGCGTGGGCAGCCCAGTGGCGGGGAATGTCGCTGATGCGATTCGCGATGGCTCGGTCCTGCGGCATCTCGCTCAAGTCCTTTGCAAAATGGATGTCGGAGTGGCGCCGGCCCCGCGGTCAGGTGCAGGCCGGCTCGTCGCAGTGTATGGGCAGCCCGGAGGCCGCGCAATTCGTCATCGGAAAAGCGGTACTTCGCCCGGGCGGAACGGTACCGCCCGGGCCGGCCGGCTTATTCCACCTCGATATTGGCGGTCTTGACCACGTTGCCCCACAGCGCCAGTTCCTTCTTGATGCGGTCCTGCAGCGGCGCCGGGCCGGTGACGTTGAGGTCGTAGCCGCCTTCGGCCATGCGGGCGCGGAACGCCGGGTCCTGGCCCACGGTCTGCTGCGCCTTGACCAGCCGGTCGGTGACATCTGCCGGCATGCCGAGCGGGCCGACCAGGCCGTACCAGCCGGTCAGGTCATATTGCTTGAGCCCGGATTCGACCAGCGTGGGCACGTTCGGCAGCGCCGCGTTGCGAGTCTTCGACGTGACGGCCAGCGCGCGCACCTTGCCGCCCTGGATATGGCCGATGGCCGTGCCGGTGATATCGAACATGAACGTGACCTTGCCGCTGATGACGTCGGCCATGGCCGGGGCGTTGCCCTTGTACGGCACATGCAGCATCTTCACGCCGGTCATCTGCGCCAGCAGTTCGGCAGACAGGTGGTTCGACGCCCCGATGCCGGCCGAGCCGAAGCTGACGTCGCCCGGATGCTTGCGCGCGTACGACACCAGTTCGTCGACGTTCTTGGCCGGGAAGTCCTTGTTGATCAGCAGGACGTTGGTGTAGTCGGTGATCAGGCCCACGTACGTGAAGTCCTGCGCCGGCTTGAAGCTGACCGATTTCTGGATCAGCGGCGTCATGGTCATCGTGGGGCTGGCCACGAAGTAGAGCGTGTAGCCGTCCGGCTTGGCGCTGGTGGTCATGCCGGCCGCGATGGCGCCGCTGGCACCGGCGCGGTTGTCCACGATGACCGGCTGCTTGAGCACCCGACCCATGTAGTCGGCATAGATGCGCGCGGCGGTATCGACCGGGCCGCCCGGCGCATAGCCCACCAGCAGGCGCACCGGGCGAGAGGGATAGGTGTCGGCCAGGGCCGCTCCGTGGGCCAGCGCCAGTACCGCGCCGGCAAGCATGATTCGCAGCATCGTCTCCTCCTGTTTCTGTATCAGGCTGTTGTTGGGGAGACTTTGCGTCACGGCCGCCGGTCAGGCAATTTGCATTTGTTGAAGGTGGCCTTTGTTGATCCGATAGCGGGCCGCCGGGCCGCCTCCCACGCGCCGGTGGCGGCGCCTTCAGTCGAGCTGGATGCGTGCGGTGCGCACGATCTCGGCCCATCTCGGGGTGTCGTTGCTGACCACCGTCGCCAGCTCGGCCGGGCTGGAGGCCACCGGCTGCAGGCCCATGGCCGTCAGCCGCTGAGACACCTCGGGCTGCTTCACGATGCGCCCGATCTCGGCGGCCAGCCGGTCGGCAATCGGGCGTGGCGTGCCGGCGGGCAGGAAGATGCCGAACCAGCCATTGGGCTCGAATCCGCTCAGGCCGGCCTCGGAGAACGTGGGTACCGCAGGCAGGGCCGCGTGCCGTTGCGTGCCCGTGATGCCCAGCACGCGGAATTTTCCGCCAGTCAGGTAGCTGTTGGCCGACGTGACATCGACAAACGCGGAATCCACCTGGCCGCCGAGGATGTCGCTGACCAGCGGCGCCGCGCCCTTGTACGGGATGTGCACGATATCGATGCCGGCCTGGATCTTGAATTGCTCGCCGTGCAGGTGCGACGACGTGCCATTGCCATACGACCCGTAGCTCAGCTTGCCCGGGCTGGCCTTTGCCAGGGCGATGAATTCGGCCAGTGTCCGGGCCGGCACGCGCGACGGCACCACGAACAGGTCTGACGACCGCGCCACCAGCGACACAGGCAGGAAGTCGCGCTCCACGTTGTAGGGCATCTTCCGGTACAGGCTCGGAGACTGGATCATCGCGGTGATCGCCAGCAGCAGCGTATAGCCGTCAGGGGCCGCCTTGGCGACGATATCGTTGCCCAGGATGCCGCTGGCGCCCGGCTTGTTGTCGACCACTACGGGCTGCTTCCAGGCCTGCGCCAGCTGCTGCCCGATCAGGCGCGCGATGGTGTCGGTGCCGCCGCCTGCCGGATAGGGCACGACCAGCCGCAACGGCCGCCCGGGATAGGCGCTGTCGGCCTGCGCGGGCCAGCTTGCCAGCGCCGCTGCGCCACCCAATGCCGCGGCCTGGCAAAGCCAGTGTCTCCTGCTGTGCTGCATGTCAGTCTCCTTGGTCTGGTCTTTTATGCGGTCTCGCCCGGCGCGATCACGCCGGCAGAGGCCAATGCCGCCACATCGCTATCGCCATATCCCAGCTCGGCCAGGATTTCGCGGCTTTGTCGGCCCAGCGTCTCGCCAGCGTGCCGGTACACCGGCGCGGTTGCCGAATAGCGCACGGGATGGGCAATCTGGGGCAGCGTGTCGGCATCCGCCGTGTCCGCCGTCCCAGCCGTGCCGGCCACCGGGACATCGACCACCATGCGGCGTGCACGCAACTGCGGATGGCAGGCCGACTCCTCCAGCGTGAGCACGGGCTCGACGCAGCAATCCACATCGGCAAATTGCGCGCACCAGTACGCGAACGGCTGGCTGCCGAACGCGCTGGCGATCTCGCGCTTCAGGCGCGGCATGTCTGACTGCGCCAGCGCAAGCCACTCGGGGTGCCCCATCGCATCGCAGAAGCGCTGCAGGAACTGCGGTTCGAGACTGCCAACCGAGAAATACCGCCCATCGGCCGTGGCGTAGTAGTCATAGAAGCAGCCACCGTTGAGCCGCTCGGACCCCGGGCGCGGCGCGCGGCCGCCGGCCAGGTAGGCCGCGCCCGACATGGCGTTCAGGCTGAAGGCGGCGTCGGTCATGCTGACGTCCACGTGCTGGCCTTCGCCGGTACGGTGCCGGTGTGCCAGCGCTGCCAGGATTGCCACGGTGGCGTGCAGGCTGCCGCCGGCGATATCGGCCACCTGGATGCCCAGCGGGGCAGGATTGTCGTGGCCGTTGTAGCTGGCCGCACCGGCAATGGCCAGGTAGTTGATGTCGTGGCCGGCGCGGTCGCGGTAGGGGCCGTCCTGGCCGTAGCCGGTAATGGAGCAGTAGATCAGCGCCGGGTTGATGGCGCGCAGCTGGTCATAGCCCAGGCCCAGGCGGGCCATCACGCCGGGCCGGAACTGCTCGACCACGATGTCATGCGTGCGCAGCAGCCGGTGCACGATCCCGATGGCATCGGGCTGCTTGAGATCCAGCGCCAGCGAGCGCTTGTTGCGATTGAGCCAGGCGTGCACGGCCGACACGCCATGGCGCTGCGGCGTCAGCCGCCGCACGGGATCGGCGCGCGTGGGCGCCTCGATGCGGATCACGTCGGCGCCCAGGTCGGCCAGCGCCAGCGTGGCGAACGGGCCCGGCAGCAGCGTCGAAAAGTCAAGAATCTTCAGTCCTGCCAACGGTCCACCCATGCCAGTCTCGCCCGTGATGTCGAAGTCGGGCCGATTCTTTCACCGGGGGGCGGAAGCTGTCTTGGTCCGTTCGGACCAATCGCACTGCAGCATGCAAATTGGTTCGTTCGGAGCACGACACGGCGCCGGGCCGTCCGTACAGTCGACTCCCATGACATCGCACCAGGCCACGTACCTGGCGTTCGCATCACATCAAGGAGACGAGACATGTATCTGACGCAGGGGCTGCATCGCTGCATGCAGCAGACGCCGGACAGCCGTGCCACCGTCTTTGGCGGCCGCACCCGCACGTTCCGGGCCTTGCATGACCGCGTGGCCCGCCTGGCCGGGGCGCTGCAGGCGCTGGGCATGGCGCCGGGCGACCGGGTTGGCATGCTGGCACTTAACTCGGACTGCTATATCGAATACATGCTGGCCGTGTGGTGGGGCGGCGGCGTGCTGAATCCGGTCAATATCCGCTGGAGCGTGCCCGAGATCGTCTATTCGCTCGACGATTGCGATACCGGCATCCTGATCGTCGACGACCAGTTCGTGCCAATGGTGGCGGGCATCCTGGCCACGGCCAGACGGCCGCCGCGCGTGATCTATGCCGGCGAGCACGAAGCGCCCGACGGCATGCTCGACTACGAGGCGCTGATTGCCGGATCAGTACCGGTGGCCGACGTGTTCCGCGGTGGCGAGGACCTGGCGACCATCATGTACACGGGCGGCACCACCGGCAAGCCCAAGGGCGTGATGCAGTCGCACCTGAACCTGTGGGCGTCGGCGGTCTCGCGCATGGCCGAGTTTCGCGCCGGTCACGGTACGTTCGTGTCGCTGCACGTGGCGCCGCTGTTCCACACCGCCGCGATGGCGCGGGCCGTTGGCCATGTCGTGGCCGGCGACGTGCAGGTGATTCATCCGGGCTTTGCCCCGGCGGCGGTGCTGCGGACCATCGAGCACGAGCGCATCGAGGAACTGATGATGGTGCCGACGATGCTGCAGGCCGTGCTCGACGATCCGTCGTTTGGCGATCACGATCTGTCCAGCCTCCAGCGCATCTACTACGGTGCCTCGCCGATTGCCGCCGGCGTGCTGGACCGTGCGCTGGCCGCCATGCCGGACATCGCGTTCTATCACGCCTACGGCATGACCGAGGCGTCGCCGGTCATCAGCGTCAATCCGCCCGACAACCATGGGTCGGCAGGCCGCGCCAGTGGCCTGTACCGTTCGGCCGGCCGCGCCAGCTTTGGCGTGACGATGCGCATCGTCGATCCGCAGGGCAACGAGGTGCCGCGCAACACCGTGGGCGAGATCATCGTGCGCGGCGCCAATATTACGCGCGGCTACTGGAATCGTCCGCAGGAGACCGCGCAGGCGCTGCGCGACGGCTGGCTGCATACCGGCGACGGTGGCTACATGGACGACAACGGCTACCTGTTCATCGTCGACCGGCTCAAGGACATGATCGTCACGGGCGGCGAGAACGTGTACTCGGCCGAAGTGGAGAGCGTACTGTCACTGCACCCTCAGGTGGCGAGTTGCGCCGTGATCGGCATCCCCGACGAGCGCTGGGGCGAGGCCGTGCACGCCGTGGTGGTGCCGCGCGCCGGGATGTCGCCTACCGACGTGGTGTTGCGCGAGCACTGCCGCGCCGCACTGGCCAGCTACAAGTGCCCCAAGAGTTTCGAGTTCCGGCCCGCGCTGCCGCTGTCGGCCGCAGGAAAGATCCTCAAGCGCGATCTGCGCGAGCAGTACTGGCGCGGCCAGGCCCGCCAGGTGAGCTGAACCGGTTCCCCCAGTTCCCAAAGTCCCCAATCTTCAAGGAAACGAACATGAGCAGGAAAGTGTTGGTTGCAGGCGTCGGCATGATTCCGTTCACCAAGCCCGGTGCCAGCGATGACTATCCGGTCATGGGCGCCAACGCCGCCCGCGCGGCGCTGGCCGATGCCCGCGTCGACTATGCGCTGGTGGAGCAGGCCTACGTGGGCTACGTGTACGGCGACTCCACGGCCGGACAGGCGGCCATCTATGGCGTGGGGTTGTCCGGTATTCCGGTCATCAACGTCAACAACAACTGCGCCACCGGGTCGACGGCGCTGTTCCTGGCGCGCCAGGCCGTAGCCAGCGGCGCGATCGAGTGCGCCATCGCGGTGGGCTTCGAGCAGATGGTGCCCGGCGCGCTGAAGGGCGCCTATACGGATCGCCCCTCGCCGATGGCGCGGTTCGTCGACGCGATGCAGGCCATCCAGGGCTTTGACGAAGCCGCGCCGCGTGCCGCCCAGTTCTTTGGCGGCGCGGGCCGCGACTATATCAAGGAGTACGACATCCGGCCCGACACGTTTGGCCGCATCTCCGTCAAGGCGCGCCAGCACGCCGCGCGCAACCCGTTCGCGGTGTTCCGGAACACGGTCACGCTGGAAGAGGTGATGGCGTCGCCCGCCGTATTCGATCCGCTGACGCGGCTGCAGTGCTGCCCGCCAACCTGCGGCGCGGCGGCGGCAATCCTGTGCTCGGAGGAATTCGCCAGACGGCATGGCCTGGATACGCGTGTGGCAATCCGCGCGCAGTCGATGACCACCGACCGCAACAGCACGTTCGACGAAGGCGACATGCGCAAGGTGGTGGGCTACGACATGACCCGTGCGGCGGCGCAGGCGGTCTACGAGGCGGCCGGCGTGGCGCCCACTGACATCAACGTGGTGGAGCTTCACGACTGCTTCACCGCCAACGAACTAATCACCTACGAAGGGCTTGGCCTGACTCCCGAAGGCACTGCCGAGAAGTTCATCATCGACGGCGACAACACATATGGCGGCCGCGTGGTGACCAATCCGTCCGGCGGCCTGCTGTCGAAGGGGCACCCGCTTGGCGCCACCGGCCTGGCGCAATGCGCCGAACTGGTCTGGCAACTGCGCGGCCAGGCCCAGGACCGGCAGGTGCCGGGCGCGCGGCTGGCGCTGCAGCACAACCTCGGGCTCGGCGGCGCCTGCGTGGTGACGCTGTACGAACGCCAGTAAGGAGCGCGCCGATGCTGGACACCAAACATATCGGCACGGTGGTGTCGCGCCACGTGGCGGAGGTGGAGGCCGGGCGCCTGCGCTTCTTCGCCAAGGCCACGGGCCAGGCGGACCCGCGCTATACCGATGCCGAAGCGGCCAGGGCTGCAGGATACCCGGGCCTGCCGGTGCCGCCGACCTTCCTGTTCTGCCTGGAAATGGAGGCGCCGAACCCGCGCGCCACGCTGGACCTGCTTGGCATCGATATCGGCCGCGTCCTGCATGGCGAACAGGCCTTTCGCTACCACCGCATGGCGTTTGCCGGCGAGCGGTTGCACTTCGAGATGTGCATCGCCGACATCTACGAGAAGAAGGGGGGTGCGCTGGGCTTCGTGGTGCGCGAGACCCGCGTGACCGATGCCGACGGCGCCGCCGTGGCCGACCTGCGCAGCGTGGTCGTGGTGCGCAACAGCCAGGAGACAGCATGAACCCGGTTCGATTCGAGGCGCTGGAAGTGGGCAGCACGCTGCCGTCGTTCACCGCCGAGCCGCTGAGCCGGCTCACGCTGGCGCTCTATGCCGGGGCATCCGGCGACCACAACCCGATTCACGTTGACACCGACTTCGCCAGGCGCGCCGGCATGCCGGACGTATTTGCGCACGGGATGCTGTCGATGGCCTATCTGGGCCGCCTGCTGACCAACTGGGCGCCGCAGCACGCGATCCGCGAGTTCTCGGTGCGTTTCGCGGCCATCACGCACGTGGGCGACGCGGTGTCGTGCACGGGCGTGGTCACGGAGAAGGACGAGGCGGCGGGGACGGTGCGCATCGCGCTGTCCACGCGCAACCAGCAGGGCGAAATCAAATTGACGGGCGAGGCGCTGATCGCGCCCGACCGCTGAACATCAAGGAGACAACACAATGAGCAAGCTCAATGGCAAGGTTGCCATCGTATCGGGTTCGGGCCGTGGCATTGGCCGCGAGATCGCGCTGAAGCTGGCGGGCGAGGGCGCCGCCGTGGTGGTCAATGACCTCGACGCCGAGCCGGCGAATGCCGTGGTGCGCGAGATCGTGGCGGCTGGCGGGCGGGCCGTGGCCTGCACGGGCAGCGTCACCGAGGCCGATTTCGGCCAGCGTTTCGTGCAGACGGCGCTGCAGTCGTTTGGCGCGCTCGACATCATCGTCAACAACGCGGGCTATACGTGGGACAACGTGATCCAGAAGATGAGCGACGAACAGTGGTCGTCGATCATGGATGTGCACGTGACGGCGCCGTTCCGCATCCTGCGCGCCGCCGCCGACCATTTCAAGGAGACCGCCAGGGCCGAGGCCGACGCCGGCCAGGAGGTCTTCCGCAAGGTGGTCAATATCTCGTCGGTATCGGGCGTGATGGGTAACGCCGGGCAGGCCAACTATTCGGCCGCCAAGGCCGCCATCAACGGGCTGACCCGCGCGCTGGCCAAGGAGTGGGGGCGCTACAAGGTCAACGTCAACAGCGTGGCCTTTGGCCTGATCAAGACGCGCCTGACCGAAGCCGTGGCCGGCGACGGCAACAGCGCGACGATCGATATCGCGGGCAGGGAGATCAAGGTGGGGGTCAATGCCCAGCTCATGAAGAACGTCGAGGCGATGATCCCGGTGGGGCGCGGCGGCACGCCGGCCGAGGCTGCCGGTGCGGTCTACCTGCTGTGCATTCCGGAGTCGAACTACATCAGCGGCCAGGTGCTGGTGGTGGGCGGCGGCCGTCCCTGAACCGCGCTACGAAAGGAGCACTGCCATGCCCAGCCCACAGAGCCCGTGGATCACGGACGATCTTTCGATATTCCAGGATGCGATCCGCAAGTTCATCGAGCGCGAACTCGTGCCGCACGAAGAGCGCTGGTGGAAGCAGCAGCATGTGGACCGCGAGACCTGGCGCAAGGCGGGCGAGGTTGGCATGCTCTGCGCCAGCATCCCCGAAGCCTACGGCGGCGGGGGCGGGTCTTTCGCGCACGAGGCGATCATTGCCTACGAACAGGCGCGAGCCATGGCAACCAGCCTGGGCACCAATGTGCACAGCGCCATCGTGGCGCACTACATCCTGCGCTATGGTTCCGAGGCCCAGAAGCAGCGGTGGCTGCCGAAGATGGCGACCGGCGAGATGGTTGGTGCGATTGCGATGTCCGAGCCCGGCGCGGGATCGGATCTGAAGAGCGTCAAGACGCGGGCGGTGCGCGATGGCACGCACTACGCCATCAACGGCTCGAAGACGTTTATCTCGAACGGCCTGCTGGCCGACCTGATCCTGGTGGTGGTCAAGACCGATCCGGACAAGGGCGCCAAGGGCGTGTCGATCGTGGTGGTGGAGACGGCCGGCCTGGAGGGCTTCCGGCGTGGCCGCGTGCTGGAGAAGATCGGCCAGAAGGGGCAGGACACCGCCGAGCTGTTCTTCGACAACGTTCGCGTGCCCTGCGAAAACCTGCTGGGCGACGAGGAGGGGCGCGGCTTCTACCAGTTGATGCAGCAGCTGCCGCAGGAGCGCATGATCATCGCGCTGGGCGCACTGGGGTCGATGGAGCGCGCGCTGGAAACCACGGTGGCCTATGTGCGCGACCGCCAGGTCTTCGGCGCCCCGCTGCTTGAGATGCAGAATACGCGCTTCAAGCTGGCCGAGTGCAAGACGCATGCAACGGTGGCGCGTGCCTTTGTCGACGACTGCATGGGCAAGGTGCTGCGCGGCGAGATGACACCCGAGACGGCCGCCATGGCGAAGTGGTGGTGCACGCAGAAGAGCTGCGAGATCATCGACGAATGCCTGCAACTGCACGGCGGCTACGGCTACATGGCCGAGTATCCGATCGCCCGGCTCTACGTCAACGCGCGCGTGGGCAAGATCTACGGCGGATCGAACGAGATCATGAAGGAACTGATCGCGCGGACGCTGTAGGTCTATTCCCTGGGTTTTTCTCCCCTCTCCCGCTTGCGGGAGAGGGGCGGGGGAGAGGGCGGGCCAATCAAGATGCGCGATCGCAATTTGAAACGTCTGCCCTCTCCCCAACCCCTCTCCCACGTATGGGAGAGGGGAGCCATTCCGCAATCAATCCAGCAACCCTCTCGTCCGCGCAATGGCCACCACCTCCGTGCGGCTTTGCGCGCCAAGCTTGGCGCTGATGCGGCGCAGGTGCGACTTCACGGTCAGTTCCGAGACGAACAGCTTCTCGGCAATTGCACGATTGCGGTGGCCCAGCGAGAGCATGCGCAGGACATCGAGTTCGCGGGCCGTCAGGGCGTCCGGGCCCGCGTCCGGTGCCGTCGGGCTTTCTGCCGGCGATGGCGATGGCACGGGCGCGGCAGTGATTTCCGGCATCCCCATGCGCGCCAGCAGCGCCGGCACGAACGTCGCGGCCACGCCGGACACCGCGTGATCGCGTTGCGCCGTCATCCAGCGCTGCAGCAGGCCGGCCAGCCGGTCGCCTTCGTCGACGAAGGTGCGGATCAGTCCTTCGTGGCTGGCAAGGCGCAGCGCGGCGGTCAGCGCAGCGAAGGCGGCCCGTTCGTCGCCCACCGCATCGAGCGCCATCGCATGCAGCAGCCGCAACTTGATCAGGCGCCAGTGGCGCTGCTGCGCCGTGGCGGCGGCAATGGCGACCGCCAGGGCATCGCACAGCGCCTGATCGGCGCCTCGGACGATGTCGAGCCGCCAGCGCGCCACCGACGGGGTGTCCACTTCATTGCCGTAGCCGGCGTCGTCGAGTGCTTCCCAGGCGCCGTGCGCCTGTGCGGCATCCAGCGACTGGGCGGCGGCATCGAGCGCGCCGTCGAGCGTAGCCACGCGCGCACGTTCGAGCCATGCCGAGCAGAGCGCGCGTTGCGACTGCACCTGGCGTCCCAGTTCATCAAGCTCGTGCAGGCGGCGGTGCCAGAGATCGCGGTCGCCGCGCACCAGGGCAATCCGGGCACTGAGGATATGGCAGGTCGTCATCGAGTCGACGGGGCCCGTCATCTTGGCGAACGGCAGCGTGTCGTTCACAAAACGCGCGGCTTCGTCGATCTGGTCCGATTCATAGAGCAGCAGGCCCAGGATCACGCCGGCTGCGGCGCGTCCACCGGTGACCGCATCGGGGCGCTCGTGCCATGCCTGCTGGGCGGTGCGCAGCCGTGCCATCGAGCGGCCAAGCCTGCCGTGGATCAGGTCGATGATGCTCTCCAGGCAATCGGCCACGCTGCGCAGCAACGCGGCGCCCGGGGCCGGGCCGGGCCTGCCACCGGCGCCCGCATGGGCCAGCACCTGGCGCGCCTCGTCGTGCCGGCGCGCGGACACCAGGCCGTACGCCACCGAGTTGGTCAGCATCCAGTACTGGAACGAATCGTCGGGCGGCAGGCGGTCGAGCAGGGGCAGGCCGGTGCGGCGGCAGGCATCGATCTGGTCCGTCATCGCGAACAACACGCAGCGCAGGGTCTCGGCCTGCAGCAGCACCGCCTCGCGTGCCGCATCGGCCACGGTGTCGTCGGCGATCTGCTGGACCGTGGACATGGCTTCGTCGAAGCGGCGGTTCAGCAGCAGGGCCCATGCCGCGCTGATGCGCACGCGCGGGTCGGCGGTACGTAGCTTGTCGCGCACCAGGTCGAACCAGCGGGACAGCAACCGGACACGCCCGTTGTTGAGCAGTGCGTCGGCGTGCAGGGCCATTAGTTCGATGGCTTCGCCGTGCAGGCCCGCGCGCAGCAGATGATCGATGGCGGGGACGGGCCGGTCGGCTGCCAGATACCAGCGCGCCGCCGCGGCATGCAGCGCGGTTTCACGTGCGGGGTCAAGCGTGTGCAGCCGATGCTGCAGGAAACTGGCAAACAGGCTGTGGTAGCGGTATTCGTCGTGCTCGCCGTTTAGCGGGAACAGGAACAGGTTGTTGCGCTCCAGCGTGGACAGCATGGCGTGGCTGTCGGTGCGGCCCAGTATCGCATCGCAGAGCGGCGCCGACAGCTGCGACAGGATGCTGGTTTCCAGCAGGAAGCTGCGCACCGCCGCGCTTTGTCCGCCGAGGATGTCTTCGGCAAGATACTCGGCCAGTTCAGTGTTCGATCCCGAGAACGACGAGACAAAGCGGCCGTAGTCGGTGCGCTGCCGCAGCGACAACGTGGCGAGGAAAATCGCCGTGGCCCAGCCCTCGGTGTAGCGGTGCAGCCTGGAGATTTCGGCATCGCCCAGCGGAATTCCGCATTTTTCGCGGATGAATACCGTGGCTTCGGGCAAGGTGAATCGCAGGGCGCCGGGCTGCAGTTCGAGCAGGTGGCCGCGTGCGCGGATGCGGCCAAGGCCCAGCGCCGGGGTCGTGCGCGACGCCACCACCAGCGTGCCGATGGGCGGCAGCGATTCCAGCAGGAGCTGCACGAAGTTCAGCACCGGTTCGCTCTGGATCGTCTCGAAGTCGTCGAGCAGGATCGCGAACGGCGCCTTCTGCGAAGCCACGGTGGCGATCACGCTGGCCGCCAGCCGTTCGGCCGAGGCCTGCCCGTTGTCGGGCTCCAGGGCGCGCAGGCCGGCGCCAAGATGCCCCAGGAAGCGCGGCAGGTCGTTGTCGGCGGCGTCCAGCCGCAGCCATGCCGTGGTGTGCCCCAGCGCCTGCCGTGCGGCCACGTATTGCTGCATCAGTGTGGTCTTGCCGAAGCCGGCCGGCGCACGAATCAGCAGCAGCCGCGCGCTGTGCGCGGCCAGCATGCTGTCGACAAGGTGCGCACGTGCCAGATGGGAATCGGCACAGGCCGGTGGCACCAGTTTCGACGCAACAATCGTCGGCATCGTCGGCATCGCCTGCGGCCTTGGTGTGCCATCGGCGTCGTGCCGCCGCGCACCCGGCGGGCTGGGCTGCATGGCGGAAAGTCTCCTGGATCGATGTTCTTGTGGACGCGATTGTTACATGGGTTTTGCGCGCATGGATACCCGGGCCCGCCCCGGTTTGCGGCAGGCGAAGGCCCGATTCGCAAATCGTAAATACGCAATGCGGCGCCCCCGTACTATCGTTGGTCGCCGTGTTTCCCGATGACTTCCAGACTCCAAGATGACCTTCGCATCCGTGGCGCCCGCATCGACCCTGATCCGCTCGCCGCACTGGCCCGCCGGACTCCCCCGCACGATCCACGTACCGGCCACCAGCCTCGTCTACAACGTCGAGCACGCCGCGCGCCGCTATCCCGGCAAGACGGCCATCCAGTACTTCGGCACGGCCATCACGTACATGCGCCTGCTGCAAGACATCGAACGCCTGGCCGGATATCTGCAGCAGGACTGCGGTGTAAAGCCCGGCGACCGGGTAATGCTGTGCGCGCAGAACTGTCCGCAATACATCATTGCCAGTTACGCAATTCTGCGCGCCGAGGCTGTGCTCGTGCCTGCCAACCCCATGTGGCTGACGGGGGAAATCGAACACGTGGCCGCCGACAGCGGCGCGCGCGTGGTCATCGTTGCCGAAGACCTCTACGCGCAACTTGCACCGCTGCATGGCACGGCCATCGAGCGCGTGGTCACCTTTGCCTATGCGGATGTGCTCGACGACGACGGGGGCCTGCCCGTGCCCGGCTGGGTGCGCGAACGCCTGGACCTGCCAATGTCGGCCATGGCTGGCCCGGCCACCACGTGGACGGCGGCGATGGCGGCGCAGCGCGCGCCGGCGCCGCACCAGGCTGGCCCGGAGACGCTGGCGTTGCTGGCCTACACATCGGGCACCACCGGACGGCCAAAGGGCTGCATGCACACGCATCGCTCGCTGATGTGCGCGGCGGCGGGTTCGCAGGTCTGGCGCGCGAATGGGCCCGAGAGCGTGTTCCTGGCCGTGGCGCCAATGTTCCATATGCTCGGCCTGCAGAACGGCGTGCACGCGCCGCTGTATCTGGGCGCGACCATCGTCCTGATGCCGCGCTGGGATGCACCGCTGGCGGCGGCGCTGATCGAACGCTTCCGGGTCAGCAACTGGAATGCGCCGCCGGCGATGCTGGTGGACTTCTTCGCGCAGCCTGGCATCGAAGGCCGCGACCTGTCGAGCCTGTCGTTCCTTGGTGGCGGGGGCGCGGCCATGCCCGAAGCAGTTGCCACCACGCTTCAGACGCGCTTCGGTTTGCCTTACGTGGAGGCGTATGGCATGACCGAGACGGCCGCGTTCATCCTGTCGAATCCGCGCCATCGCGCCAAGCGCGAGTGCCTGGGCGTGGCGACGTTCGGCGTGGACGCCCGCGTGGTGGACCCGGCCACGTTGGCGGAACTGCCGGCCGGCGAGACCGGCGAGATCGTGCTGCACGGCGGGCAGATCATGCGTGGCTACTGGCGCAACCCCGAGGCCGACGCAGAGACGTTTATCGAGATCGACGGCAAGCGCTTCCTGCGCACGGGCGACCTGGGCTACGTGGACGACGAGGGGTACTTTTTCATGCGCGACCGGCTCAAGCGCATGATCAACGCCAACGGCTACAAGGTGTGGCCCGCCGAGGTGGAAAGCCTGCTGTACGGGCATCCGGCCATCCACGAAGCCTGTGTGGTGGCCGCACAGGACGCCCGGCGCGGCGAGACGGTCAAGGCGGTGGTGGTGCTCAAGCCCGGGTCGTCCGGCGCGGACGAGGCATCGATCATTGCGTGGTGCCGCGAGCACATGGCGGCTTACAAGGTGCCCCGCATCGTCCGCTTCGTGGACGCGCTGCCCAAGTCGGGCACGGGCAAGATCCAGTGGCGGGCGCTGCAGGAAATGGACGACTGACCGGCGGATTGTTGATTTCATATCAACATTTATTCGCCGATACACGGCTTAATCGGCAAAGGTAGCTTCGGCATACTGCGGTCATCCCAGCAAGGACCGAGTCCGCAATTTCACAGGAGTTACCGATGAGCATCCCGTCTTTTGGTGTTGGCACGTTTCGTCTGACCGGCCAGGCCGCCGTGGATTCGGTGCGTAACGCGCTGGACCTGGGCTATCGGGCCGTCGATACCGCGCAGATCTATGGCAACGAGGCCGATGTCGGCCAGGCCATCGGCGAAAGCGGCGTCAAGCGCGACGCGCTGTTTGTGACCACCAAGATCTGGACGGCCAACTACGCCGCCGACAAGCTCGTGCCCAGCCTGCGCGAGAGCCTGGACAAGCTGCGCACCGACTACGTGGACCTGACGCTGATCCATTGGCCGGCCCCGGACAACGGCGTGTCGCTGCCCGAGTTCATGGCTGCGCTGGCCGAGGCCAAGGCACGCGGCCTGACGCGCCAGATTGGCGTGTCGAACTTCAATATCGCGCTGACCCAGCAGGCCATCGATGTGGTGGGCCAGGGCGAGATCGCAACCAACCAGGTCGAACTGAGCCCGTACCTGCAGAACCGCAAGCTCGTGGCGTACCTGAAGGAACAGGGCATTGCCGTGACGTCGTACATGACGCTTGCCTACGGCAAGGTGCTGAAGGACCCGGTGCTGGCGCGCATTGCGGAGCGGCATAACGCCACGGTGGCGCAGGTGACGCTGGCCTGGGCGCTGCAGCTTGGCCATGCGGTGATTCCTTCGTCGACCAAACGCGAGAACCTGGCCAGCAACCTGCTGGCGCGCGACCTGAAGCTCGATGCCGACGACATGGCGGCCATCGCCGCGCTGGAGCGCAACGGCCGCGAGGTCAGCCCCGAAGCGCTGGCCCCGGCGTGGGACTGATCCCTTAGCCGGAAGAATCGAGCCGTCGTCTCCAATAAGCGAACGGCAACGGAGGGTGCGCCACATTGCAACCGCGCGCGAGTCGGTTCCGCGCATCCTTCGTCTCGTTGGTGCGTACCGTGGTGCAGGTTCGACGCCGACACCTCACTCATCGCCCACTGTCGTGGCGAGGCTGGCGCTGCTGCCGGCCCCGCCTCAATAAGAGGCGACCGTTCCAGGAGACATCCATGAGAAATCGGCTTCGTGCCGGGCGGCTCGCGCTCGCCCCTATCGTTCGCTTTTCGGCCACGTCGGTGCTGGCGTGGCTCACCCTCTGCGTGGCAACCGCGGGCCTGGCGGGCTGCGGCGGCGACGGCAGTTCCACCGCTTCATCGGGCAGCAGCACGACCACCACATCCCCGGGTACGGGCACAACGACCACCACCACGTTGCAGGTGGTGGCGCCCGTGGTGGACTGCGCAAAGCTGGCGTCGGTCGACCTGACCGACATCGGCGGTGCGGGCAGCACGATTGCATCGGCCACGGTTACCACCGCAACGGTCAATGGCGCATCGGTGCAGTTCTGCACGGTCAAGGGCACGCTGGCGCCAGCCAACACGTTCGAGGTGGCGCTGCCGGTCAGCACCTGGACGCAACGCTTTGCCGAACTGGGCTGCGGCGGCCTGTGCGGCAACCTCAGCGATCCGACCAAGCAGAGTTCGTTCAGCTTCAGCTACAACTGCCCGCTGGTACAACAGGGCGGCTTTGCGACGGCGGCAACCGACATGGGCCACACCGGCGCGGATGCCACGTGGTCGTCAGACCCGCAGAAGCAGGCCGACTTTGCCTATCGCGGCCAGCACATCACCACGCTGGCGGCCAAGAAGCTGATCCAGACGTACTACGGCCAGCCGCAGAAGTATGCGTACTTCGTGGGCTGCTCCGATGGCGGCCGTGAAGCGCTGATGGCCGCGCAACGGTATCCGAACGACTACAACGGCATCATTGCCGGCGCGCCCGCCGCGCACTTCCAGACGCAGAACTCGCTCTATCACGGCTGGAACGTGATCTCGAACAGCACCACTGGCGACAACACCGGCAATGTCGTGCTGTATGCCGACAAGGCCAAGGTGCTGCACCAGGCCGTGGTGGCCGCCTGTGGTGGCACCAGCGGCGCGCCCGACGGGCTGCTGGCCGACCCGCGCGTGTGCCATTTCAATCCGGTCTCGATCCAGTGCGCGGCAGGCGCCACCGACACCAGCAAGTGCCTGACGGCAGCCGAGGTTGCCACCGCCAACCAGATCTACAGCGGCCCGTTCGACACCACCAACGGCAAGCGCATGCTGGCCGGCTCGCCGCAATTCGGCTCGGAGGCCAACTGGATTGGCGTGGAAGTGCCCAGCTCGAATTCGACCGACCCCGCCGTGCCGGTGACCGGCCTGTTCAGCAACATGATCGTGACGGGTGCCTATAACCTGATCTTCACGGGCTCGCCCACCATGCCGAACATCAACACATTCGGCTATCACGATGCCAACTTCTTCACCGACTACCTGCTGGCCAACCATTCGCTGAACGATGCGACCAACCCCGACCTGTCCGCATTCCAGAAGGCCGGCGGCAAGCTGATCCTGTGGCATGGCTGGGCCGACCAGCATATCTCGCCGCTGTTCACCATCGCCTACTACGAGGCGATGCAGAGCACGATGGGGGCATCGGCGGTCGACGGGTTTGCGCGGATGTACCTGATCCCCGGCGTCAGCCACTGCGGCGGCGGCGAGGGCAATCCCAATATCGACCTGGTATCGCGCGTCACCGCCTGGGTCGAGCAGGGCACGGCCCCCAACGACGTGATGACCTACCAGACCGATGCGACGACCAACGCGGTCACGGCTTCGCGACCCGTGTATCCGTACCCGGCGGTTGCCAAATACAAGGGCTCGGGCGACTGGCACGACGGTACCAACTACACGCAAGGCGCCGCGCTGTACAACGTTGCCACCGCGCCGTGGGCGGGATCCAGCTTCTACACGCCGTACGCAGCCCAGATGCGGGGGGTGGCGGCACCCTGACCTGTGGTTTGCTCCCCTCGCCCATTGCATGGGAGTGGGGAGCAGGACTACCTGCCTGATTGTTGATTCCAGTTCAAAGGTATTTCGTCGATTCGCGGCTTAATCTGCAAACGACAAATCGGCACACTGTGTCCATTCCGATCGTCCCGATCGATCCACACAGGAGTTTCCGATGAGCAATCCTTCGATCGACACCGCTTCCCCAGCGCCGCTGTTCCAGCCCTATGCGCTGGGTGGGCTGGCACTGCCCAACCGCATCGTGATGCCGCCCATGACGCGCTCGCGCGCCAGCCAGCCCGGCGATGTGCCCAACGACCTGATGGCCGAGTACTACGCGCAGCGCGCCGGCGCCGGCCTGATCGTCAGCGAAGGCACGTGGATATCGCCGCTGGGCAAAGGCTATGCATGGACCCCGGGCATCCACACGCCCGAGCAGGTGGCGGGCTGGCGCAAGGTGACCCGCGCCGTGCATGCCGCTGGCGGACGCATCTTCGCCCAGCTCTGGCATGTGGGCCGGCTCAGCCATATCAGCCTGCTCGACGGCCAGTCGCCGGTATCGTCGTCGGCCATCCAGGCAGCGGGCGTCAACGTCTTCGTGGCCGAGCGCGACGGCACGCCGGGCTTCGTGCAGGCATCGCAGCCGCGTGCGCTGAGCGTGGGCGAGATCCATGCGATCGTCGACGAATACCGCCAGGCCGCGCGCAACGCGATGGCGGCCGGGTTCGACGGCGTGGAACTGCATGCGGCCAACGGCTACCTGGTGAACCAGTTTATCGATTCCGGGGCCAACAACCGCACGGACGAATACGGCGGATCGCTGGACAACCGGCTGCGTTTCCTGGGCGAAGTAGCCCAGGCGCTGATCGAAGGCACGGGCAGCAAGGATCGGGTCGGTATCCGCCTGGCGCCGCTGACCACGCTGAATGGCTGCGTCGACGCCGATCCGGAAACCACCTATGCGGCAGCGGCCAGGCTGCTGGGCGAGCTTGGCGTGGGCTACATCCATATTGCCGAAGCCGACTGGGACGATGCCCCGCATATGCCGCTGGCGTTCAAGCAGCGCCTGCGCGAGGTGTTCCCGGGCACCCTGATCTACGCCGGCAAGTACACCGCCGAACGCGCCAACGCCGCGCTGCACGAGGGCTGGGCCGACCTGATCGCCTTTGGCCGCCCGTTCGTGGCCAATCCGGACCTGCCCGAGCGCCTGCGCACCGGCGCCGCGCTCACCCCGCACGACCGCAACACGCTGTTCGGCGGCGGGGAGCAGGGGCTGACCGACTACCCCGCGCTGGCTGCCAAGGCCGCCTGAGACATAGCGGGCACTGACGATGCAATTACTGAAGACACTTGCCCTGGCCGCGGCGTTGCCGCTTGCCATCTACACCGCTGCCGCTTCGGCGGCCCCGGCCGCTCCCTCCACAGACTGGGCACCGTCCCCGTACGGCGCCAGCGACGAGATCGGCGCGGCCAACCTGCTGACGCCCGAGGTGGTCCGGCAGGCGGTCACGCTGGTCAAGACCGGCAAGACCTATCCGCTGGCCGTGCCGGTCGACAAGAACCTGCCGGCGTTCCGGCACCGCAGCTTCCGGCTCTACAACGTGCAGGTCGGCCAGCAGGCCGGCAAGTCGCTGGGGCCGAACAAGTTCACGTTCAATGACGAACTGGTGAACGCGTGGACCGGCGTGGGCACCCAGCTCAACGGTATCGGCCATATCGGCATCGACAACGTCTACTACAACGGCAACAAGGCTGCGGATTTCGTCACGGTCGACGGCGTGAAGAAGCTTGGCGTGGAAAAGGTGCCGCCCATGGTCACGCGTGGCGTGGTGCTGGACATGACCGCGCACTACGGCAAGGCCATCGTGCCGGGCGGCACCGAGTTCACGGTGGCCGACATCCAGGCGGTGCTGAAGAAGCAGGGCATCACGCTGCGCAAGGGCGACGTGGTGCTGTTCAATACCGGCTGGCTTGAACTGATCGGCAAGGACAACCAGCAGTTCCTGGAGGTGGAGCCCGGTATCGGCATGGAAGCGGCCAGGTGGCTGGCCGACCAGGGCATCGTCGCGTTCGGGGGCGACACCTGGGCGTCGGAGGTCTACCCCAATCCGCACGGCAAGGACGAGTTTCCGGTGAACCAGTTCATGCTGGCAAAGCGTGGCATCTATAACCTGGAGCTGATCGATAGCCGCGCCCTGGTGCGCGACAAGGCCTGGGAATTCCTGTTCGTGCTGGGCCAGCCGCTGTATGTGGGATCGACCCAGGTGAATGTGAATCCGGTGGCGGTGCGGTGAAACGGGCGCAAGACGCCGTGGTTTGAGCGGCGAGGCGGGTGCCGGCAAGGCGCCCGATGCCATGCAAAACGGGGGTGCGCGGGCGGATCCAAAGGAACTCGTAGCCGTTTCCCGAGTCCATTGTTGCGTTCGGTTACAATGCTGTACCGCAGCAATGTCGTCGGCATTGTCTGTCAAATGTCTGCAATCGCGCCCCCATCTTGTTACGTTTCGTCCTCTTCCTGCTGACTGCCATGTGCTTGTCCGCGCTGTCCTTTTCGGCAGCGGCGAACGTGCGCGCTGGCGCGCCGCAGGCAGGGCAGGCGACGCAGATGTCCGATGCGGTGCAAGCGGCACACGTGGCCGCGGCGGCCGTTGTGCCTGATGTGGCCGATGCCGCTGACGCGCCCGACTACGCCATGCTGGCCACCGGCGACGATCTCGCCCAGCTGGTGCTGCCCGGCGATCCCGACTTCGGTGCCGACGATGATGCCGTCGACGACGGCCCGCCGCCGGGCTACTGCAATATCTGGTCGGCCGACCTGCTCGATCCGCTCGACCTGTTCGACGCGGTCGACGAAACCAGCGCCCTTTTTGTCCTCCCCAATTTCGAACTCGCTGAATCCGTCAGTGACCGGTTCCAGGCGCCCACGGCGCGTACCACGTTCGAGTCCGAAGGCCTGTTCCGGCCGCCCAATCTCCTCGCCTGAGTCTCCAGGCCACCGTCCCGGCTGATGCCGGACGGTGCGCTTATTCCTTGCCCTTGCGCCCCGTAATGCCCGCGACCGCTCCGTGTCGCGGCTGAAAGCGTTTGCCGTTTGCCCCCGGTGTCCTGATGCCGGGCGGCACGCGGCGCGCCTGTCGTGGGTGGCCGGGCAAGCCGTACCGTTTGAACCATTCCGACATGAAGACCAAGAAATCGTTGACCTGGGTCGCGTCGCTGTCGTTCGTGGCGGCGCCGGCCTGGGCCGCCCAGCCCGTGCCGGCCAGTGCCTCCGCGAAAATGGCCCATACCGGGACGCAGGCCGAGGCAGGCCAGTTGCCGACCGCCAGGGCGGCCACGACCGCGACACCGACCGCAACACCGACCACGGCACCCGGCATGAAGCTGGCAGCCAAGGCCATGCCGCGTGCCACCACGCCCGCGGCCGAGAACTTCGCGTTGCCGCAGTTGCTGGAACTCGCGCAATCGACCAACAAGGGCGCAGAGGCCGCGCAGGCCAATGTGGACGCCGCCACCGCGGCGATCAGCAGCGCACGTGCCTATCCCAACCCGCAGGTGGAAGTGATGTACGGACGGCTGTCCGGCAAGCAGCCGGGTGTGACCAGCGGCAACGCACCGTCGTACGCCGTCGTGCAGAAGTTCGACTATCCGAACCAGCGCAACCTGCGCCAGCAGATGGCTGGCCGTGGGCTGGAAGCTTCCGAGGCCCAGCGCCAGACCTTCCGTGCCGAACTGGCCGCGCGGGTCAAGACGGCGTACTTCCAGGTGCTGCGGCGCGAAACCGAACTGGCCGCCGCGCGCGAGGACCTGAACCTGATGCGCCAGATCCAGGAGCGGGCCAAGGTGCGCGTGGACGTGGGCGAGGCACCGCGCTACGAGCTGATCAAGGCCGATACCGAACTGCTGGCCGCGCAGAAGACGCTGCAGACGGCAGAACTGCGTGTCGACCAGTCGAAGGCATCGCTGCGCCAGCAGGTGGGTGGTGCCATGCCGATGCGCTTCGGGCTGACGGGCAGTCTGGCGAATACGCCAGACGTGCCCAACCTGGCCGTGCTGCGCGACGGCATGCAGGCCAACAACGCCGAGCTGAACCAGCGCCGCAGCGAACTGGAACGCGCCCGCCTGGGGGTGGACTACCAGCGCTCGCTGCGCTGGCCCGAGGTGTCGCTGCGCGCCAGTACCGATCGCCAGCCGGACAACAACGTCTCGCAGATTGGCCTGGTCATGACGATCCCGTTGTGGGACCGCCGCAGCGGCCCGGTGGGCGAAGCCACGGCGCAGGCCACGCAGGCCCGCACCGCGCTGGAGGCGCGCGAGTTCGAACTCGCGCAGGAGCTTGATACCGCCTACCAGCAGTACGAGATCACGCAGGCGCAGGTCACCGCGCTGGAATCGGGCATCGTGCGCGAAGCCGAATCGGCGCTGGGCGTGGCGGAAGCCGCCTACCGCTTTGGCGAGCGCGGCATTCTCGACTATCTCGACGCCCAGCGCGTGCTGCGCAATGCGCGCAGCGAACTGATCAACGCGCAGTACGAGCTGCAGATCGCCGCCATCCAGATCGAAAAGCTCATGTCGGCCACGCCTGGCGCCGCTGCCGTCGTGCCCTCCCGGCCCGTCTCCCAGAATCTGAACTGAACATGCGTCCCTCTCATTCCCTGCTTTCGATTGCCGCCGCCGCCGTGATGGTGATGTCGCTGGCCGGCTGCTCCAAGGAACCCGAAGCCGTTGCCGAGGCGCCCAAGCTGCCGCCCGGCATCGTCAAGGCCGAAGACAACCTGCAGAAGACCCTCAAGGTCGCGCCCGTGGCAGCGTCCCCGTTCAGCGAGATGCTGCGCGTGGCCGGCCGTATCGACTTCGATGAACAGCGCGTCTCGCGCATCGGTGCCACCGTCACCGGCCGTGTGACCGACCTCTACGCCATCCTGGGCCAGGAAGTGAAGGCCGGCCAGGTGCTGGCCCGTCTGCACAGCAGCGAACTTGGCGCCGCGCAGATGGCCTTCCTGAAGGCCGAGGCCCAGAACGACCTGCAGGCCCGCAACGCCGAGCGCGCGCGCCAGCTGTTCGACGCCGATGTGATCGGCCGGGCCGAACTGCAGCGCCGCCAGAGCGAATACGCGATTGCCGCCGCCGAGATGCGCGCCTATCGCGACCAGCTGCGCGTGCTGGGCATGTCCGCGCAGGCCATTTCCACGCTGGCGAAGAACGGCAGCATCGAATCGTACTCGCCGGTGTTCTCCAGCATCAGCGGCACCGTGGTGGAGCGCAACGTGGCCCAGGGCCAGGTGGTGCAGCCGGCCGATGCGCTGTACACCGTGGCAGACCTGTCGCGTGTCTGGGTGGTGGCCGAGGTGCCCGAGCAGCAGGCCGCCCAGGTGGCCGAAGGCCAGGCGGTCGACATCGAGGTGCCGTCGCTTGCCAATACCAATGGCCGGATTACCGGCAAGCTGATCTACGTGGGCCGCACCGTGAATCCGCAATCGCGCACGGTGCTGGTCCGTACCGAGCTGGAGAACAAGGAAGGGCGCCTGAAGCCGGCCATGCTCGCCAGCATGCTGATTGCGGGCAAGCCCATCGATACGCTGGTGGTGCCCGGCTCGGCCGTGGTGCGCGACGGTAACGACGAACAGGTCTACGTGGAAACGGCGCCCGGCCAGTATCGCCTGACCAAGGTGAAGCTGGGTTCGGAGAGCGACGGCATGCGCGTGGTTCAGGGCGGAATCAAGGCGGGCGACCGCGTGGTCGTGGAGGGCGCGTTCCACCTCGACAACGAGCGCAAGCGCCTGGAACAGGGGTAAGCCGCCATGATGACATCGCTTGTGGAAGCCGCGATCAAGCAGCGGCTGGTGGTGTGCGTGGTGGCGGTGGTGCTGTTCTTCTTTGGCCTGCGCGCGGCTGGCAAGCTGTCGGTCGATGCTTTCCCGGACGTAACCAACGTCCAGGTGCAGATCGCCACCGAAGCCACCGGCCGTTCGCCCGAGGAAGTCGAGCGCTTTGTCACCGTGCCCATCGAAATGTCGATGACGGGCCTGCCCGGACTCGAGGAGATGCGTTCGCTGAACAAGGCCGGCCTGTCGCTGATCACGCTTGTGTTCACCGACAAGACCGACGTCTACTTTGCGCGGCAGCTCGTCATGGAGCGGCTGATCGAGGTGACGGGCCGCATGCCGGAAGGCGTGACGCCAGTGCTGGGGCCGGTGTCCACCGGCCTGGGCGAGGTCTACCAGTACACGCTGGACCGGCCTGACGACGGCGACCGCGAACTGACGCAGGAAGAGCTGGCCGAGCGCCGGATCGCGCAGGACTGGGTGGTGCGCCCGCTGCTGCGTTCGATTCCGGGCGTGGCCGAAATCAACTCGCAGGGCGGCTACGTGCGGCAGTACCAGGCACTGGTCAACCCGGAGCGGATGCGTCACTACGAGGTCAGCCTGCAGCAGGTGTACCAGGCGCTGGCGCGCAACAATGCCAACTCGGGTGGCGGCGTGCTGCCGCACTACGCGGAGCAGTACCTGATCCGCGGCGTGGGCCTGGCGAAGGGCGTCGACGACATCGGCAGCATCGTGCTCAAGCAGATCAACGGCACGCCAGTCTACGTGCGCGATGTGGCGCAGGTGACCATCGGCCACGAGGTGCGCCAGGGGGCCGTGATCAAGAACGGCCAGACCGAGGCGGTGGGCGGCATCGTGATGATGATGCGCGCCGGCAACGCCAAGGAAGTGGTGAGCCGGGTCAAGGCACGCGTGGCGGAGATCAACGAGAAGGGCATGATCCCCGGCGGCCTGCAGATCGTGCCGTACTACGACCGCAGCGAGCTGGTGGACTCCGCCTTGTGGACGGTCACCAAGGTGCTGCTCGAAGGCGTGGTGCTGGTGGTGATCGTGCTGTTCCTGTTCCTGGGCGACGTGCGCTCGTCGGTCATCGTGCTGGCGACGCTGGTGCTGACGCCATTGCTGACGTTCATGGTCATGAACCGGATCGGGCTGTCGGCCAACCTGATGTCGCTGGGCGGGCTGGCCATCGCCATCGGCCTGATGGTGGACGGGTCGGTGGTGGTCGTGGAGAACGCGTTCGAGCGGCTGGGCCATGCGGACAAGTCAGGGCTGACGCGCAACCAGATCCTGGTCAAGGCGGTGCAGGAAGTGGCAACGCCGGTGATCGTTGGCGTGGGCATCATCATCCTGGTGTTCCTGCCGCTGATGACGCTGCAGGGCATGGAAGGCAAGATGTTCGCGCCGCTGGCGATCACGATCTCGATTGCGCTGGCGATCTCGCTGTTCCTGTCGCTGACGTTGTCGCCGGTGCTGTCGTCGTACCTGCTCAAGGGCGGCGCCGAGCATGACACGCGCGTGATCGCGTTCATGAAGCGCCACTACCTGCGCATGCTGCACTGGGCCCTGCTCAACAGCAGGAAGACGGTGCTGTCGGCCGTGGGCCTGTTTGTCGCCTCGATGCTGGTCGTGCCGATGCTCGGGACATCGTTCATTCCGGAAATGAAGGAAGGGTCGATCGTGCCGGCGCTGGACCGTGTGCCGAACATCTCGCTGGAGGAATCGCTCAAGCTGGAGCGCCAGGCCAACAAGCTGGTGCTGGAGGTGCCGGGCGTGAAGTCGGTGGTGTCCGGCGTGGGCCGTGGCGAAAGCCCGGCCGATCCGCAGGGCCAGAACGAGGCGACGCCGATCGTCAGCCTGAAGGACCGCGACGAATGGCCCGACGGCTGGACGCAGGACGACATTGCCGACGCCATCCGCAAGAAGCTCCGGGCCATTCCGGGCGTGCAGGTGGTGATGGCGCAGCCGATCTCGGACCGCGTGGACGAGATGGTCAGCGGCGTGCGTTCGGACATCGCCGTGAAGATCTTCGGCGACGACCTGGACCGCCTGCGCGAGCTGGCCGGCGAGATCGCGCGCGTGGCGGGCGGCATCAAGGGGTCGGAGGACGTGCGGATCGAGCGCATTTCGGGCCAGCAATACCTGTCGATCGAAATCGACCGGCAGGCGATTGCGCGCTACGGGCTGAACGTGTCGGACATCCACGACATCATCGAGATCGCCATCGGCGGCAAGCGGGCCACGGACATCTTCGAGGGCGAGCGCCGCTTTGCGGCGGCGGTGCGCCTGCCGGAGGAGTTCCGCGGCAACGTGCAGGCCATTCGCAACCTGCTGGTGCAGGCGCCCGATGGCGTGCAGGTGCCGCTGCAGAGCGTGGCGAAGATCGAGGTCAGCGACGGCCCCGCGCAGATCAGCCGCGAAATGGCCAAGCGCCGCGTGGTGGTGATGATCAACGTGAAGGACCGTGACCTGGGCGGCTTCGTGGCCGAACTGCAGTCCGCCACCGAGTCCAAGGTCAAGCTGCCGGAGGGCTACTACTACGAGTGGGGCGGCCAGTTCCAGAACATGGAACGTGCCATGGGCCACCTGAAGCTGATCGTGCCGATCACCATCGCCGCGATCTTCTTCCTGCTGTTCCTGCTGTTCAACTCGTTGCGCTTTGCCACGCTGATCATCACAGTGCTGCCGTTTGCATCGATCGGCGGCATCATCGGGCTGTTCGTCACCGGCGAATACCTGTCGGTGCCGGCGTCGGTGGGCTTTATCGCGCTATGGGGCATGGCGGTGCTGAACGGGGTGGTGCTGGTGTCCTACATCCGCACATTGCGCGAGTCGGGCATGTCGCTGCGCAATGCGGTGGTGCGCGGCGCTACGCAGCGTTTCCGGCCGGTGATGATGACAGCCACCATCGCCATGCTGGGCCTGGTGCCGTTCCTGTTCTCGACCGGTCCGGGTTCCGAGGTGCAGCGGCCGCTGGCCGTGGTGGTGATTGGCGGGTTGATCACGTCGACGCTGCTGACGCTGGTGATGGTGCCTACGCTGTACCGCTGGTTCGACGACCGCAAGCCCGAGCCGCGCGACATGTCGGTGTAATGGCGTGAGCGCGTAAGGGATTTCTGCCGCAGTACAATGGCAACCGGCCGGCATGCATCGCGCGTGCCGGCCGTTTTCGTTCTGGAGTACATCTGTGACAACACACATGCGCCGCAAGCTCGTGACGTCCCTGGCCTGCATGGCGATCGGGTTGCCGATGGTGGCAGCCGCCGCCGACGCCCCCGTCAATATCGAAATGGGCCAGCGTGGCGGCCGGCCCGAAGCGCCCGAGGCGCCGGTGGCCTGCATGGAGGCCGTCAAGGCCAAACTGCCGAATCCCGACAAGTTCCGCTGGGTGCAGGGCACCTCGCGTCGCGTGGCGGAAGACGTCTATAGCGTGGTGGGCAGTATCGAGTTCGTGAACCAGGGCGGCGAGGCGCGCAAGGGCGAAGCCCAGTGCGACGTGATGCGCGCACCGGGCAACCAGTTCATCGTGCCGAAGGTCCGGCTGCCGCAGTAACGGGCAGGTCAGGCCGTTTCCGTCGCCCGCACGGGCGCCGGGGCGGCAGGCACTGCTTGCGAAGGCAGCAGCGTGCCACGCAGCAGCAGCGCCACCGTCTTCCAGATCAGCAGGCCAATGATCGCGTTAGCCGCGACGAACAGCGCGAACGCAGCGCCTTCCAGGTCGCCGCCGCCGCGGGCGACCATGCGGATCGCCATGCCGGGCAAGGCGGCCACGCCGAAGCTGAACGCCCAGTAGCCCGGCGAGAATCGCTGCGTGCCGATCCACGGCAGCAGCCGCAGCATCAACAGCGCCTGGTACAGGCCATAGCCCAGCAGCGCATACGCGAACAGGTCGGGCTGGCCTTGCGTCAGCGCCAGGTAGGCCGTGCCGCCCACCACGGGCGGCGCAATCTGGATGCCCAGCAGCGCACGACGTGCCTCGGGCAGCGGCGCGTTGACGGCGGCGCGGTTCAGCAGCATCGATTCGATGGCGATCCACGACAGCAGGCTTGCGCCGAACAGCAGCATGCCGATGGTGTGCCATCCGAACAGCATGGCCGACGTGGCGCCCACGAAGCCCGGCGCCACAGCCGGCAGATAGGCGGCCGGTGTCACGGCTTCGGGCCGGATGCCGCCTTGCCAGAGCCGGCCATGCAAGGCCGCGCCCAGCGCCAGTTGCCCGACCGTCGCGGCGACGAACAGCGCAACCGCCACCTGCGGCGCATAGGGATGCACCAACTGCGTCGCAAGAAGCGTGGAGGTGGGGATCAGCGCCGCGAACGACGACTGCACCGGATCGGTCATTTCCGCGCGGGCAGCCGTCGGCGCCACCAGCCATTTACGGGCATAGGCACCCAGCAGCACCATCCAGATCCCCAGGCCCAGCCAGGCCAGCACCGTGGCCGGCAGCGCAGGGAGGGCCCACACGTGGAGGGCGCCGCGCCAGACATTGGCCAGCGCCAGCGTGCCGACGGCCATGCCGAAGAACGACAGCGGAATGGTCCGGACGGTGGGGAATGAGGTAGGGGATGGGGTGGGGGCGCCCATGATCGGCTCGCATTCGGTTCTTGTTGATGTATCGGATAGTACGCAGACATGGACGGGGCCGCAGACGCGGGCGGCTCAATGTCTTGCTCATCCGTCTCAATGCGTCTGGCACCGCGCAAAAGTGGCGCACGAGACCCAAGATTAAGTTTCTGTCATTCAGCCACGCCAATGTGGACATCGATCCGATCGTCACCTACGATTTGTGTACGCTGTACACAAAGCAGCGGCACCGATCTGAACCTATCCACTGGAGACCCTGGCATGTATGTCGAAACCACCAACGAACACCGCTGGCTGCACAGGCTGGTTGGCAACTGGACTGCGGAAGGCGAAGCCCAGATGGGCCCGGAAGGCCCCACCGAGAAGTGGAAGATCCCCGAGCAGGTGAGCAAGGTTGGCGAGACCTGGGTGCAGACCCGCTCCGAAGGGGAATTCCCCGGCTGCGGGCCGGCCATGACGGTCATGACGCTGGGCTACGACCCCGCGCGCAAGCACTTTGTGGGCACCTTTATCGGCTCGATGATGACCCACATGTGGATCTACGAGGGCGATCTGGAGGCCGACGGCAAGACGCTGACCCTGCGCGCCGATGGTCCGGCGTTCGGCCCGGATGGCACCGTGGTGCCGGGCAAGATGGCGAAATATCGCGATGTGGTGGCGTTCCAGGACGACGATAACCGTACGCTCACGTCGTTCATGCAGGCCGGCAACGGCGAGTGGATCCAGATCATGCAGGCCCGCTACCGGCGGGACAGGTAGGCGGGAACCCGCCTGCATGCCCGGGCGGTTTGACCCATCGCTATATACAGGACTATATTGCGTTGCGAAGCCCGTCGCCCGGGCGGGCGCACCATGATTGCCGTCCCAAGATGAACCGCTCGTTACTGTTGCTCGATGCGTTTGCCGCCTATCCCGGAGACCCCGTCACGCGGGCGTTGGCAGGCGTGCTGGAAAGTGCCTGCGCGGGGCGCCTGCCGCGCTTTGCACAGTGGCTGGGCCTGCCGCCGGGGGAATTCCGGCGCATGCTCGATCACCATTTTCCGGGTGCCGCGGCGGCTGGCTGGGAGCCTGATGCACCACCCCAGGATGCCGACGCGCTGCCGTGCGAATTCGCCGATCTGGTCGACATGCTGGAAGACGGCCACACGCCGGGCCAGTACGGCCCGGATGTCCATTGGGCCGCGCATGCGCTGGCGTCTGGCTGCTTCGGCCATACGCACCTGTGGCAGGACATGGGACTGTCGGGGCGTGACGATGTATCGACGCTGCTGCAGCAGGTCTTCGAGCCGGTATTCGCGGCCAACACCACCGAAATGAAGTGGAAGAAGTTCTTCTACCACCGGGTTTGCGAGCGGCTGGACATCCATCCGTGCCCGGAGCCGTCATGCGAGGGGTGCGATCACTACGCGGCGTGCCATGGCGCCGAGGTGCCCATCGTGGCAGCGCAGCCGATCATCCTGCGACCGGCCTGAATTCAGGCGCGGTCCAGTTCGCTGCTGTTCCACCAGGCTTCCAGCAACGGCTGGAAACGGTCGTCGGGGGCTGGCGGAATGCGCGTGCTCCTGCGGGCCGGCGGCAACTGGCGGCCGGTCAGCTGATAGAAGACGGCGGCCGGCGGCGTGCCGGGGCCGTAAGGCACATGATCGATCACGCTCATCTGCCGCGCGGCTTTCAGGGCGCGCGTGGTCTCCTCGGCGGACAGGCCGCAGGCGTCGGCCAGCCCGTCACGGCGCACCGGGCCCTGACGCTGCAAACCTTCCATCAGCAGATGCACGCATTCGCGCGTATTCCTTTTCATGCCGCGCATTTTTCCGCACTGCCTGACACTTCACAATGACACTTGACACTTGTTTGCATTCGTCCGCGTGCAAGTGTGGCAAGGACGCAAAAATCACTTCGAATGCGTCGTTTTCGGCACCCGGATAGCGTACCCCTTGCGTCGGCCTCGATACTGTATAAACATACAGTATTCGACAAATTCCCATGTCCGCGCCGACTGCGCGTGGGCCGACCACCTGATCATGATCCCAGCCCCGCATGGGCAGCCTTCGCTTCTGACGGAGGACCATGCGCCCCCATTCCTTCAGCCCGCCGAGCCGCCTCGCGAATCGGTGCGCGAACTCGAACAGCGGTATCCCGGCCTGTGGCGTGCGGGCCAGCTGGGCCGTGCCGGCCGGCTGCCTGTCTGCCCGACTGGCTATGACGCCCTGACGGCCGAGTTGCCGGGTGGCGGCTGGCCGGCCGGCGCAGTGACGGAACTGCTGCTGACGCAGGACGGGGCGGGCGAATTGCGCCTGCTGATGCCGGCACTGCGCACGCTGGCGGCCGGTGGCCGGCGCATCGCGCTGGTCAATCCGCCTCACCTGCCCAATGCGGGCGCACTGGCGGGCATGCTGGACGATGGCCGCCTGCCCGCTCGGCAGCTCTATTGGGTGCGCCCGCCCGTGGCCGCCACGATGGCCTCGCAGCGCACGGATATGCTCTGGGCAGCCGAACAGATGCTGCGCAGCCAGGCATTTGGCGCGGTGCTGGTCTGGCTGGCCGGCGCGCGGCCCGAGGCGCTGCGGCGCCTGCAGGTGCTGGCGCAGGCCGGCGATACCGTGGTGTGGGTGCTGCGCCCGGTGCGGGTGCTGCACGATTCGTCGCCGGCAGTGCTGCGGCTGGCGCTGTCGCCGCAGCCCGGCAACCTGATGTCGATCGTCTTCCACAAGCGGCGCGGCCCGGTGCGCGATACGCCGTTGCTGTTGCCACTCGAAGGCATGGCCCATGTGCCCCGGCGCACGGGCGTGCCTGCTGTTCCCACGCCCGCCGTTCCGGCGGGTATCGATCCGATTGCCCATGACGTACTGGATCGCGGTACATCTGCCGCGCCTGCCGCTGGACGCGCTGCAACCGAGCTGGCCTGAGCCCGCCGGCAGCCCCTCCACGCATGGCAACGGTACGCTGCAACAACTGCCGGTGGCCGTGATGGCGCACGAGCGCGTGGTGCTGGCCAATGGCTCGGCCGCGGCGCTGGGCGTGTGCTACGGCATGCGGCGCGGCGGCGTGCAGGCATTGTCGGCCGACGTGGTGCAGCTCGAACGCGACCCGGCCGCCGAGACCGATCTGGTGACCTCGGTGGCGCTGACGCTGTTGCATTTCACGCCGGCCGTGACGATCGATCCGGAACCCGAATCGGCGACGGTGATGCTCGACGTCACGGCCAGCCTGCGCCTGTTCGGCGGGCATCGCGCGCTGTGCCGGGCGATCCGTAGCCGCGTGCGGCAACTGGGCACGTTCGTGCAGATCGGCAGCGGCACCACGGCGCAGGGCGCGGCATGGCTGGCGCGCCAGCCGCTGCGCAAGACATCGCGCGGCATCGTCCGTCCGGCCCGGCGCGCGATGCAGGCGCCGCGCATGGTGCGCCTGCTGGACCGCTTGCCCGTGAGCTGCCTGCAGGCGTACACCGATCCCGACTGGCTCGAAGGCGTTGGCTGCCACACGCTGGGACAGGTGCGGCAGTTGCCGCGCGCGGGTTTGTCGCGCCGCATCGGCACCGAACTGCTGGCGCGGCTGGACCAGGCCTATGGCAAGGCGCCTTCGGGCTTTGCATGGTTCGAAGCGCCGCCCGCGTTTGCGCAACGCATGGAACTGCCGGGCCGTATCGAATCGGCCGAAGGCGTGCTGGCCGGGGCGCAGCGGCTGCTGCTGGCGCTGTCGGGCTGGCTGGCGGCGCAGCAGGCCGGCGTGACGCGCTGCGTGCTGATGCTGGAACACGAGCGCTACCGGCTGGGCGAGGACACCGAAAGCACGCCGGTGCCGCTGGCGCTGGCGCAACCGAGCCGCGACCCCGTACATCTGTCGAAGCTGCTGCGCGAGAAGCTCGACAAGGTGCGTTTTCATGCGCCGGTGGGCGGCCTGGGGCTGCGCGTGGAAACGATGGAAACCTGCGTGCCGCAGAGCGATTCGCTGTTTCCGGAGCCCGGCGCCGAACCGGCCGAACTGGGCCGGCTGCTCGATACGCTGGTGGCCCGCCTGGGCCGCGACAACGTGCTGCAGCCGCAACCGCTGCCCGACCATCGTCCCGAACGCGCCAACCAGTGGTGCCCGGTGGGCGAGACGCCCGCGCGTGCGCCGGCGGCGGGAGCCTTGCCGCCGGAGCGGCCGCTCTGGCTGCTGGAAGCGCCGCAGCCGCTGCGCGTGGAAAGGCATCGCCCCGTGTACCAGGGGCCGCTGGTCATGCTGACGCGCCCCGAACGCATCGAGGCCGGCTGGTGGGATGGCGGCCTTGCCACGCGCGACTATTTCATTGCCGAACGTGCCGACGGGCTGCGCTGCTGGGTCTATCGCGAACGCCCCGGCCGCCCCACGCGCGACGGGCAGGAAGACGGCGGCGAATACCGCTGGTTCCTGCACGGCCTGTTTGCCTGAGTGCCCGGGAGTCTGGCGATGTTGCCCGGATTGTCTTCCCTGCTGCCGTCGTTGCCCGACTATGTCGAGCTGCACTGCATTTCCAATTTCACGTTCCTGACCGGTGCGTCGCACCCGCAGGAACTGATCTCCCGCGCGTTCCAGCTGGGCTACAGCGGCCTGGCGCTGACCGACGAGTGTTCGGTCGCCGGCACCGCCCGCGCGCACCACGCCATCAAGGTATTGCGCGAGGACATGTGGGAGGCCGTGGCCCGCAGCGCACGGCGTCTGGCGGCGGGGCAGACCGCCGGGGAGGCCGACGACGTGGAGGACATCGTGGCCTTCGTCGAGGAGGAGGAAGACGAAGAAGGCGAGGACGATGAAGGGGGTGATGAAGGGGGCGATGACGGAGAGGGGCACGGGGCGCCGGTCGACTTCGGCGAAGACCCCGATGCCGCCGCCCGCCGGCATGCGATGCTGGAAACGCTGGCCGCCGCGGCCGATGCGTTCAACCTGATCATCGGCAGCCGTTTCACGCTGACTGCGGACCCCGGCGACACCATGCCGCCGCCCCGCCTGGTGTTGCTGGCGCAGAACCGCGAAGGCTTTGGCAATCTTAGCGAATTCATCACGCTCGGCCGCCGCCGCGCCGACAAGGGCAGCTACGTGCTGTATCCGTCCGATATTGCCGATCCGCAGCCCGACGAGCATCACCTGCGCGGCATGCCCGATTGCCTGGCGATCCTGCTGCCCGATTACTGCCCCGATGCCGACGTGCTGCGCGCGCAGGCGCAGTGGTGCCGCGACGTGTTCGGCGATCGGGTATCGATCGCGCTGGAACTGCTGCAGGGTCACGCCGAAGCGCTGCACCGCGAGCGCCTGCAGCAGGTGTCGCGCGACACCGGGGTGCCGCTGGTGGCTACCGGCGCGGTCAATATGCACGTGCGTTCGCGCAAGCCGCTGTCCGATGTGCTGACCGCCATCCGGCTTGGTCAGCCGCTGCCCGCCTGCGGCATGGCGCTGGCGCCCAATGCCGAGGCTCACCTGCGCATGCGGCAGGTGCTGTCGCGGCTCTATCCGCGCGAGACGCTGGCGCGCACGCTGCATATCGCCGACCAGTGCCGGTTCTCGCTCGACACGTTGCGCTACGAATATCCCGAGGAACTGGTGCCCGATGGGCTGACGCCGATCGGCTATCTGCGGCAGGAGGTCAGGAAAGGCATTGACGAGCGTTTCCCGCACGGCATGGAGCCCGAATGGGAAAAGCAGCTCGAAGGCGAACTCGAACTGATCGAGGAAAAGAGCTACGAGCCGTTCTTCCTGACCGTCTACGACATCGTCAGCCATGCGCGCAAGCTGGGCATCCTGTGCCAGGGGCGCGGCTCGGCCGCCAATTCACTGGTCTGCTACTGCCTGCATATCACGGAGGTCAGCCCCGAGCAGGCCAACCTGCTGTTCGGGCGTTTCCTGTCGCGCGAGCGCGACGAGCCGCCCGATATCGATGTCGACTTCGAGCACCAGCGGCGCGAGGAAGTCATCCAGTACATCTACGACAAGTACGGCCGGCATCGTGCCGCGCTGGCCGCGTCGCTGATCACGTATCGCTCGCGCAGCGCGTTGCGCGACGTGGGGCGCGCGCTCGGCATCGATCCGAGTGTGGTGGAGCAGGTGGTCAAGGGCCAGGCGTGGTGGGACGGCGGCACCGCGTTCATCGAGCGGATCTCGCGCTACGGGCTCGACCCCGATTCACCGGCCGTGGGGCAATGGGCCAGCCTGACCGAGCAGTTGCGCGGCTTCCCGCGCCACCTGTCGCAGCATGTGGGTGGCTTTGTGATCGCGCGGCACAAGCTGTCGCGGCTGGTGCCGATCGAGAACGCCGCCATGAAGGATCGCAGCGTGATCCAGTGGGACAAGGACGACCTGGAATCGCTGGGCCTGCTCAAGGTGGACGTGCTGGCGCTGGGCATGCTGACCGCCATCCGGCGTGCGCTGGCGATGATCCCGAACCCCGAGCCCGAGCGCGCGGGGCTGCCCACGCGCATGGAAGACCTGCCCGAGACCGACGACGCCACCTACGCGATGATCTGCAAGGCCGACACCATCGGCGTGTTCCAGATCGAATCGCGGGCGCAGCAGTCGATGCTGCCGCGCCTGCAGCCGCGCCAGTACTACGACCTGGTCGTGGAAGTGGCTATCGTGCGGCCCGGTCCGATCCAGGGCGGCATGGTCCATCCGTACCTGAAACGGCGCGAGGACCTGCGCCGCACGGGCAAGCTGCCAACCTACTTCAACGACGTGATCCGCCGCGTGCTGGGCCGTACGCTGGGCATTCCGATCTTCCAGGAACAGGTGATGCAGCTGGCTATCGAGGCGGCGGGCTTCACGCCCGGGCAGGCCGATCAGCTGCGCCGTTCGATGGCCGCCTGGCGCCGCCGGGGCGATCTCAAGAAGCACCAGGACGCGCTGGTGCGCGCGCTGACGTCACGCGGCTACCCGGAGGCATTCGCGCTGGCGATCTGCAGGCAGATCGAAGGGTTTGGCGAATACGGTTTCCCGGAAAGCCATGCGGCCAGCTTTGCCAAACTGGTCTATGTGAGCGCGTGGATCAAGTGCCACCACCCCGACGCGTTCCTGTGCGCGCTGCTCAATAGCCTGCCGATGGGGTTCTATTCGGCATCGCAGCTGGTGCAGGATGCGCGCCGCCATCTGGTGGAGACGCAGCCGGTGGATGTGACGATCTGCGGCTGGGAGAGCGTACTGGAACCGCAGCGGCCGGGGCAGCGGTTTCGCGACGTACGGCTGGGCATGAATCGCGTCAAGGGCATGCGCGAGGCCGCCGCGCTGCGCATCGAGGCCGCGCGTGCCGAACGGCCTTTCGAAAGCGTGGAAGACCTGGCACGCCGCGCTGGGCTCGATGCGCACGACATCGACGTGCTGGCCGCGGCCGACGCGCTGGTGTCGCTGGCCGGCCATCGGCGCCAGGCGCGCTGGCATGCACGTGGCGCGGCGGTGCAGACCGCCCATCGCGACCTGCTGCACGAGGCGCCGCCGCAGGAGCAGACACTGGCATTGCCCGAGCCGAAGATCGGCGAGGACGTGGCGGCCGACTATGCAAGCATGGGCCTGTCACTGAAATGCCACCCGCTGACGCTGCTGCGGCACCGGCTGACCGCGCTCAAGTACCTTACCGCGCAGCAGCTGTCACGCCTGGGCAACGGCCGCCGCGTGCGCGCGTGCGGCATCGTGACGGTGCGCCAGCGTCCATCCACGGCCAGCGGCACGATCTTCACGTCCATCGAGGACGAAACCGGATCGATCAACGTGATCATCTGGCCCGACCTGGTCGAACGCCAGCGCAAGGAGGTGTTGGGCGCAACGCTGCTGGGGGTGATCGGCACCTGGCAACGGCAGGGCGACGTCAGGCACCTGGTGGCCCACGAACTGGTGGACCTGAGTCCGCTGCTGGGCAGGCTGATGGTGGGGAGCCGGGATTTTCATTGAGAGGGCACGCCGGCCGTGCCCCCGACCGAACTCAGTCTCCCGTCGGCACATCCCGCTGCGGCTGCCCGTCGTACGTCCACAGGAACTGCCGGGGGATCGGGCCCTTGTTGCGGCCGCCCTGTTGCGACTGCTCCCAGGCGTGCGACAGGATGCCCACCGAGCGCGACAGGCAGAACAGCCCGCGCGCCAGCGGTGCCGGGAAGCCCAGTTCCGCGTAGATGACGGCGGTGGCGCCGTCGATGTTCATCGGGATCGGTTTCTCGCGGCCTTCGCCAAGCTTCTTCTCGACGGCGCGCGCGATGGCGGCAAAGCGGCCCGAGACCACGCCGGCGTCGGCGGCCTGGTCCACCAGTGCCAGCAGGCGCGGGGCGCGCGGATCCAGCGGATGGAAGCGGTGGCCGAAGCCCGACACGAACTTGCCGTGCAGATCGCGGTAGTTCGCCAGGCCGGCGGCCACGGCGTCGTCGAACGGCACGCCTTCGTCGAAGCGTCGCGCGATATCCTGGTAAAGCTCCACGGCCTGCTCGCCGGCGCCACCATGCACGTCGCCGAGCACGTTGACGGCCGAGGCCATCGCGTTGTTGAGCCCCACGCCGCAGGTGGCGGCCATGCGGGCAATGGCGATGCTGGGCGCTTGCGGGCCGTGGTCGACGGCGGCCATCAGGGCCGCGTCAAGCAGTTCGCCTTCGCGCTTCTCGGGCAGTTCGCCGCGCAGCATCAGCCAGATCATCTGGGCAAACGACACGTTGCCGATCAGTTGCTCGATCGGGTAGCCACGGTAGCGGATCTCGCCGGGCTTCATGTCGATGATCTTCGTGCGCCACCAGTCCTGCGAGGCCTGCCGGCCGGCGTCCATCGGGAATGCTTCGCTCATAGTGCACGCTCCTGTTTCAGGGTGGCGATGTCGTCGGCGGCGTAGCCGAGTTCGCCAAGAATGTCGTCGGTATGCTGGCCCAGTTGTGGCGGCGGGGTGTCCACCGACGGCGCCGTGCCGTTGACCTTGAAGCCCGTGCGGACCAGGCGGATGTCGCGGCCCACGCCAGGCACGTTGGCGAAGTCGCCGATCATGCCGCGATCACGCACCTGCGGATGCGCGAGCACGTCAGGCACCTTCAGCACCGGACCAGCCGGCACGCCGGCCTCGTTCAGCAGCTGCCACCATTCGGTGGCCGGCTTCTTCGCCAGCTCGGCTTCGAGTTCGGCGGTCAGCGCGGCACGGTTGGCCAGGCGCGACTGGCGCTCGGCAAAGCGCGGGTCGCTGGCCAGGTCGGGGCGGCCCACCACCCGGCACACGGCTTCGAACTGCTCCTGCTTGTTGGCCGCGATATTGAGCGGGCCGTCGCCGGTGCGGAACGTGCCCGAAGGGCTGGCGGTCATGTTCTCGTTGCCCATCGGCACCGGGTCCTTGCCGGCCACGAGGTGGTTCGACACCACCCAGCCCATCGTGGCCATGGTGGCTTCGAGCATCGACACGTCGAGGAAATAACCCTCGGTGCGGTCGCGATCGGCCAGCGACGCGGCGATGGCGAATGCGGCCGTCATGCCGCCGATGGTGTCGGAGACCGGATAGCCCACGCGCAGCGGTGCGCTTTCCTTGTCGCCGGTGATGCTCATCACGCCCGACATGCCCTGGATGATCTGGTCATAGGCGGGCAGGTCCGATAGCGGGCCATCCTGGCCGAAACCCGAGATCGCGCAGTAGATCAGGCGCGGATTCACCAGTTTCAGGTCGTTGTAGCCCAGGCCCAGCCGGGTCATCACGCCAGGGCGGAAATTCTCGACGACCACATCGGCGCTCTGCACCAGCTTGCGGAACACTTCCTTGCCGCGCGCGTGCTTGAGGTTGATCGTGATCGATCGCTTGCCGGGGTTCTGCGCCAGGAACGACACGCCCATCAGGTTGCGGTTCAGCTCGGCGTCGGCGCCCAGCTGGCGCGCCAGGTCGCCGGTGCCCGGCGTTTCCACCTTGATGACCTCGGCGCCCATATGGGCCAGCTGGTGGCAGCAGAAGGGCCCGGCCAGCACGTTGGTGAGGTCGAGCACGCGGATATTGCGAAGCGGCTTGTACATACGGTCCTGCCAGGAAATGGTTAGTCGACGCGGATCAGTCGACGCGAGCGCCCGATTCCTTGACGATCGCGCCCCAGCGCGTGTTCTCGCTCTTGATGAAGGTAGCCAGTTCCGCCGCCGTGCCGCCGCGCGGCTCGCTGCCTTCGTCATGAAGCTTGGTGATGGTGTCCTTGTCCTTCAGAGCCTTGTTGACTTCGGCATTGAGCCTGGCTACCACGTCGGCCGGCGTGCCAGCCGGTGCCACCAGCGCCTTCCAGTCCTCGGCCTGGAAGCCGGCATAGCCCTGTTCCGCCACGGTCGGCACGTTGGGCAGCAGCGCCACGCGCCTGGCCGACGTCACCGCCAGCGCGCGCAGCTTGCCGGCCTTGATCATCGGCATGGCGATGGGCGGCGTGGCGAAATAGAAATCGGTCTGGCCGCCCATCAGGTCGGTCAGCGCGGGCGATGCACCCTTGTACGGCACGTGCAGCGCCTTGATGCCGGCACGGCGCTGGAACATCTCGCCGGTCAGGTGCCCCACCGTGCCGGTCCCGGCCGATGCCATCGACAGCTGCTTCGATTTCGCGGCGGCCACCAGATCGGCCAGGTTCTTGTACGGCGCATCCTGGCGCACGATCAGCACCACCGGCTGCGCCGCCACCAGCGCCACGGGCGTGAAGTCCTTCAGCGCGTCATACGGCATCTTCGGGTACAGCGTCGGGTTGATCGCCAGGTTGGCCGTCTGGCCCATGCCGATCGTGTAGCCGTCGTTCTTCGCCTTGGCTACGAGATCCAGGCCGATATTGCCGCCCGCGCCGGCGCGGTTTTCCACCACGACGGTCCATTTGGTGGCGATGCCCACCTTGTTGAACACCAGGCGCGACAGCACGTCGGTGCCGCCCGCCGGCGGGAACGGCACCACCAGGCGGATCGGCTGGGCAGGGTAGGCATCGGCGGCAATGGCGGGGCCGGCCAGCAGCGCGGGGGCGGCGGCGATAGCCAGCAACGTGTAGGCGAACTTGCGGCGCAAGGGCAGGCGGGGCATGCGTGTCTCCATTTCTTGTGTTCTATAAGATAGAACAACGATCTTAAAGAAGGAATGATCGTGAGGATAGGAGCGATGGGGAGGGCTGTCAAGCCGGGCCTTGTCCGGGTAAGGAATCTGAAAGGCGAACGCTCGCCCGGCACCGAATCCGTAGTGGATCAGGGGGCACCCGGCGTTGGAGGGACTGGCGTGGGTGTGCCTTCCTCTCCCGCATGCGCGGAAGAGTGGAGAGCAGCAGGAGGGAGGAAAAGTGGAGGCGGTGCGGCCTTCAGGCTGCGGCGAGTTCGGGCAATGCGAACCCGGCGCCCACGGCCTGGCGCGCCCCCGCCAATGCCTTCTTCGCGATCGACGCGTCGCGCCCCAGCCGCAGCAGGCCGCCGAGCTGGTGTGGCGCCTTCAACAGGCCGCGAATGATCGCGCCCACGTCGGTGCTGCCGTCGGCTGCCATGCCGGCGAATGCCAGCGGCGGCACGGCACGGTCGGCGGGGTCGATGACCACGCGCAGCGCGGAGAACGGGATGCTCAGCGCCTGGGCGGCGCGTGCCGCGATATGCGATTCCATGTCGACAGCCAGCGCGCCGTGCGCGTCGTGGAGTGCGGTCTTGTCGGCCACGGTCAGCACGGGAGTGTCCGAGCCGGCCAGCAGGCCGCTTTCGGCGTGGGGCAGGGCGCGTCGCAATGCGGCGGTCCAGTAGGGCGCCGTGCTGTACGACGTCTGACCGCTGCGCACGGCGGTAGCCACGATGACGGCGCCGGGCGGCAGCGTGGGATCGAGCCCGCCGGCCACGCCAAAGCTGATGACGCCGGCGCAGCCCTGCATCAGGCGGACATCCAGCGCGCGCGCCAGCATCACGCCGCGCTGGCCGTACAACGTCTCCACATCGGGGCTGGCCGCGATGCGGGCTTCGAAATCCATCCCGCAGACCACCAGTACCGGCGACTGCGGGGAAGCCACGGCGCTCACAGTCCCCAGGCCACGGCGTGGTTGCCGTCGCGCAGCAGGTTGCGGAAGCGCGCCAGCGCCCAGAGCGGGAAAAAGCGCGAATAGCCGTGGTAGCGTAGATAGAACACGCGTGGGAAGCCCACCGCCGTGAAACAAGGTTCGTCCCAGAGGCCATGGCTGGCCTGGGTGCGCAGCAGGTATTCCACGCCGCGCGCCACGGCCGGGTGATCGCCGGCGCCGGCGGCCATCATGCCCAGCATGGCCCACGCGGTCTGCGATGCGGTGCTGGGCGCCTTTTCGTAGCCCTGGTATTCAAGCTTGTAGCTGTCGCCCGATTCGCCCCAGCCGCCATCGGCGTTCTGGATCGATGCCAGCCATCGCGCGGCGCGTTGCATTTCGGGCGCGCCGGTGCCGATGCCGGCGGCGTTGAGGCCGCACAGCGCGCTCCACGTGCCATAGATATAGTTGGTGCCCCAGCGGCCAAACCAGCTGCCGTCGGCTTCCTGTTCATCCAGCAGGTAGCGCAGCGCGCGTGCCGCCGGCTCGCTGTTGGCCGGCATCTGGCCCAGCTGGCACAGCATGGCCAGGCAGCGTGCCGATACATCGGCGGTGGGCGGGTCCAGCAGCGCGCCGTGATCGGCGAACGGAATATTGTTCAGGTAGAGATGCGTGTTCTCGGGCTCGAACGCCCCCCAGCCGCCGTTGCCGCTCTGCATGCCGATGACCCACTCGCAGGCGCGCGCAATGGCGGGCGTGTAGCGGTTCGAGCAATCGCCGCGCTCGGCGCGGTCCATTGCGGCGGCCACCACGGCCGTGTCGTCCACGTCGGGGTAGTGCGCATTGTTGTACTGGAACGCCCAGCCGCCCGGCCGCACGTTCGGGCGCCGCACGGTCCAGTCGCCGCGCAGTTCCAGTTCCTGGAGCGGCACCAGCCAGTCCAGCCCGCGCGATGCCGCGGCAATCGCGCGGGGCTCGCCCACTTCCAGCAGGGCGTGGGCGGCCAGCGAGGTGTCCCATACCGGAGACAGGCACGGCTGGCAGTAGGCTTCGTCGTCGCGCACCACCAGCAGCTTGTCGATGGACTTGCGGGCAATGGCGCGGTCGGGATCGTCGGGCGGCACGCCCAGCACGTCGAACATCAGCACCGAATTGACCATTGCCGGGAAGATCGCGCCCAGGCCATCCTCGCCGTTGAGGCGTTCGACGGTGAACGCGCGGGCGCGCTCGATGGCCCGCTGGCGCATGCTGCGCGGAAATAGCGGTTCGGCCATGCGCACCACGGCGTCAAGCGTGCGGAACACGCCTACCCACAGCGGGCTCTGGTGCGGCGCGCGGCGTGGCAGGCGCGCGGCCTGGCACGGCCGTACAAACAGTTCGTCGATGCCGACCTTGCGCGGGTTGCGCGCCTGCGGCCGCAGGCTGTTCAGCACCAGCAGCGGCACGATGACCGTGCGCGCCCAGTACGAGACCTTCGACAGGTGGAACGGAAACCATTCGGGCAACAGCATGATTTCCACGGGCATCATCGGCACGGCCTGCCACGGCATCACGCCGTACAGGGCCAGCAGCGTGCGCGTGAACACGTTGCTTCCCTCGGCACCACCCATCGCGTGGATGCGGCCGCGTGCCCGGCGCATATGCTCGGCTTCGGGGTCGTCGCCGGCCATCTTCAGCGCGAAATACGCCTTGACGCTGGCGCTGACGTCGGACGCGCCAGCGTGGAACAACGGCCAGCCGCCGTCGGCGTTCTGGATGCGGCGCAGATAGGTGGCGATCTTGCCTTCGAGCACCAGGTCGGGTGTCTCGCCCAGGTAATGCACCATCAGGATGTACTCGGCCGGGATGGTGGCATCGGCTTCGAGCTCGTAGACCCAATGGCCGTCGTCCTGTTGCTGCGCCAGCAGCGTATCCACGGCGTGCGCGATGCCGTCGTCGAGCGGATCGGGCAGAGACGCCTCGGTGGAGCGCCGGTGCAGCGCGTCGTCATGAGGGCGGGTGATCGTTGCAGCCTGGTTCATCAATTCGGGGGCACTTCTCTCATGGCGATGCGGCGGCCACGGCCGCGTGCATCACATCGGCAAAAAACACGGGCTCACGCAATGGCATGCCGCAGCACGATCCAGGCAAGCTTGGCCTTGTTGACGCGCACCCGCGTGCGCGGGGCCAGCCAGCCACGGGCCAGCAGGCGCGTCAGGATCTCGTGATAGACCTCGTACATGATGCGCGGCGAGCGCACCACGCGCGACGGGCAGCGCGCCATGATGGCAGTCGACGCGTCGTAATGTGCCTGCGCGTCGCGGGCGATGCCGCGGCAGACCGTATCGATCGCCGGATGATCGATCACGGCACGCGGGGTGCCGGACGGAATGCCGGCGGCGGCCAGCGCCTCGGCGGGCAGGTAGAGCCGGCCGATCTCGGCGTCCTCGTCCAGGTCGCGCAGGATATTGGTCAGTTGCAGCGCCCGGCCCAGGTGATGGGCCAGTTCGATGCCCGGCTGTTCTTCCAGGCCGAACACGCGTACCGCCAGGCGGCCCACGGCACTGGCCACGCGGTCGCAATACAGGTCGAGCGTGGCCGCATCGGGCGCCACGATCGTGCTGACGACGTCCATGATCATGCCGTCGATGACGGCATGGAAGTCCTGCTGCTGCAGATTGAACGCCTTGATCTGTTCGTCGAGCGAGCGCAGCGCGGCGGGCGCATTGCCGGCGTAGCAGGCGGCGATGTCCACGCGCCAGTCTTCCAGTGCTGCCAGGCGGTCGGCGTGCTGGGTATCGCCGTCGGCGATGTCGTCCACGGCACGGCAGAACGCGTAGATTTCGAACATGGCCTGCCGCTGCGACGGCGGCAGGATCCGCATGGCGGTATGGAACGAGCTACCGGAAGACACGGTGGGTCCGGCGAGCGGAGCGCCAGGCGTTGCGATTTCAGTACCGGCCACGGGTTTCCTCGGCACGCTAGATATCAGGCGGTCTATTGGAAGCCGCCCGGTTTCGGGGTTTTCAGGGTCGGGCGATTATAGCAACATCACCGATTCGGGGTATTTGTGGGTGATGAGTCACCCGAGGCGGGGTATCGCACGTACGGTACGCCACGTGACGGCGTCGCGGTGGTCTGGTCGATGACCTTCTCGACGTCGGGTATTTCGCGCATCGCGGCCAGGAACGCCGGCCGGTTGAAACCGGCGCCCACGCAGCCTTGCACGGTCAGCCAGCGGCCGCGCACCATGATCCAGAGCGAACTGTCTTGCCAGGCGGGCAGCGTACGGCGCAGGTCCTGCAGTCGCCGTTGCAGCGATTCGGCGATTTCGCTGTCGTACCGGTACGCGTTGGCCAGTCGGCAGCGACCTTCTGCATAGCAGTGGTTGCCTTCCTCGATGCGATGGTGCGCCTCGCGTTTCCATTCATCCTCGGAAACCCTTGGTCCGGCCGGTTCGGGACAATTCGCGACGGCGCTTGAAACGCGCACGAACGGATCGTTGCCATAGTTGTGCAGCGATTGAGCATGCACGATTTTTGTCGCCACTATAAATAAGGCGACAATCGGAATCCCGACAATCCATGCCATTCGCCTATTAATCGACCAGCCGGTCAGAACGTCAGCAAGGCAATACATTATCGATCGGCATAAAAGCAGAAAGCCCCGCCGAAGCGGGGCTTCCCAGGCCAGATAATTGGCCCGGCGATTCAGGCTCAGAGAGCCTGGATCTTCGTGGCTTGCTCGCCCTTCTGGCCCATCGCCTTCACGTAGCGGACCTTCTGGCCTTCCTTCAGCGACTTGAAGCCATTGCCCTCAATCGCCGAGAAATGCGCGAACAGGTCGTTGCCGCCTGCGTCCGGGGTGATGAAGCCGAAGCCCTTGGCGTCGTTGAACCACTTAACGGTACCGGTTTCCATATTCCTATCCAACCTTGAATTTCAAATGAGCGTGATTGCCCGACCAAGCATGTTGCCCACAACGAACCGGAGCAAAAACGCTACAGGCCGGTGCACATGCGAGCAGTCATTCTGACGGTTTTTTTTCGCGTGTCAATCAGACTATGCCCCTAACGGTATTTCGGCATGCGAACAGCAGATATTAGAGATTTCTAGATCATTTGGGGATTTGTCTGACATCAGACTGATTCGCCTGGCGGTACGACACGCATTTCCATATCTGTGGTACCGACAGTTCGTACGCAGCCGTAACCGCTGGCGGTACCACGCCGACATGTATGCCACAAAACCGTTCCGCCAACGCTACTCCATATGGACTATGGCTACCAATGGATGATGCCGTGACAATGCGCGTCATAACCAGAAACTGGCGGCCGCAACCCACCTTGCGCGCAAGCCGGGAAAATCGCGGTGCCCGAGGCGCCGGATCCGAGAACGGGGAATCAGATGTCAATACATAGCTAGCCAGGTCCATGGCACGCGGGCCTTCGAACGCCCGCCGCCGGCATGATGCCGGCCGTCTTCCTGCCGCGTCTCCCTCCTTGCAGAGGTTATTGCAGGTTCATGCCATGCCTAACCCGGCAGGGTGGCACGCGCCTGTGTCCGCCATATGTCACGGTGGCTTCGGCACAATTTTTGACAATCTCGGTCCGGCGAATGGCCTAGCATCCGACCTGCCCGGGAATTAGGAAAAACACTAGTTCGAATGGGCCAACGGCATAATGCGAGGCGCGCGCCGCACGACGCGGATGCGTCCGGACGCGCAGCAACGACCGCGCGCCATACCAACAAAGAAAAAGCGGACAACAACGAGTGAAGCCATTGCAGCGTTTAATCCGGGGACTTTTCCATGAAGTTGGCAACAATGCGCCACGCCGCGCCGTGGGGCGCATTTGTCGTCACACGATGCTGGCCGTTGCCGTCGTGGCATCGGCGGGCGCAGTGATGCTGGGCGCGCTGACGCCGTCGGCCGACGCGCTGGCCCAGGCGGCGCCGGCCGTTCAGGCGGGCCAGGCCGTCCAGGTCGAGAGCACCCCCACCGCGCCCAACGTGGCCTTCCACTACGGCAGCAAGCCGCCCGTCGACCTGCTGCAGGCGTTCGATGTGGCCGTTGTCGAGCCCGATAGCGGCTTCGACCCGCGCAAGGCCAAGACCCCGAATACCGCCTGGTTTGCCTACGTGAGCCTGGGCGAGGTGCTGCCCAGCCGCGCCTACTTCAACGCCATCCCCAAGGCATGGCTCACCGGGAGTAATGACGCCTGGAACGCCCGGGTGGTTGACCAGGCCGCCGAAGGCTGGCCCGCTTTTTACGTCGACAAGGTCATCGCGCCGCTGTGGGACCGCGGCTACCGCGGTTTTTTCATCGACACGATGGATTCGTACCACCTTGTTGCCAAGACCGACGCCGACCGCGCCAGGCAGGAAGCCGGCATGGTGCGGGTGATCCAGGCCATCAAGGCGCGCTATCCCGACGCGAAGCTGCTGTTCAACCGCGGCTTCGAGATCCTGCCGCAGGTGCACGGGCTGGCCTATGGCGTGGTCTTCGAATCGCTGTTCCGGGGCTGGAACCAGGCGCAGCGCGCCTACACCGAGGTCAGCCAGCAGGACCGCGACTGGCTGCTGAACCAGGCCCGCATCATCCGCGACCAGTACAAGCTGCCGGTCATCTCGATCGACTATTGCCCGCCGGCCGACCGCACTTGCCAGCGCGACGCCGCTCGCCGTATCCGCGCGCTCGGCATTACGCCGTATGTGACCGATTCCGGGCTGCAGACGGTGGGCGTGGGCCAGATCGAGGTATTGCCGCGCCGCGTGCTGGTGCTGCAGGAAAGCCAGCCGGGCGTGTCGATCGACAACAGCGAAGGCGTGCGCTTCGTGTCGATGCCGCTGAACTACCTTGGTTATCGCGTCGAATTTGCCGAGACACGCGATGAGCTGCCGGAGATCACGCCCGACCGCTATGCGGGCGTGGTGGTCTGGTCCAACGGCTATTTCTCGCGTAACGCCGGCCGTTACCAGACCTGGCTCGAAAAGCTGACCCAGCAGGGCGTGCCCGTGGCATTCATGAACGGCTTTGGCATGCCCGCAAACAGTCCGCTGCTGCGGAGTCTTGGCCTGAAGTCAGTCAAGGGGCGTGCGTCCAGCCCGGTGCAGATCGTCTCGCAGGACAAGATGATGGGCTTCGAGCAGCCGGTGGCACCCGATGCCACCGAGGCGGTCGCCGTACAGGTGCAGGACGGGGCGGCCAACACGCGCTCGCTGCTGCGCCTGCGCGCCGGTACGCTGACCTACGACGCCGCGGCCATCACGAACTGGGGTGGCTATGTGACGGGCCCCTATGCCGTCCGCCAGAACTACGCGATCCGCCAGAACTCCTCCAGCGACCAGGACCGCTGGATCGTGCAACCGCTCGATTTCCTGCGCGAGGCCTTGCGCCTGCGCCCGATGCCGGTGCCCGACACCACCACCGAGAGCGGGCGCCGCCTGCTGACGATCCATATCGACGGCGACGGGTTTGCCTCGAAGGCCGAGATTCCGGGCGGCGGCTTCTCCGGCGAGGTGCTGTTCCGGGAAATCTTCGACCGCTATCGCCTGCCGATGACGATGTCGGTGATCGAGGGCGAGGTCGGCAAGTCGGGCATGTACCCGAAGCTGACTGCCGAACTGGAGCCGATTGCACGCAAGATCTTCGCGCAGCCGTATGTCGAGGTGGCCAGCCACACCTATTCGCACCCGTTCGAATGGGGCCGCACGGTGCCTGGCCAGCAGAGCGACGCAAGGATTACCGAGGGCGACGAGGAATTCCACCTGGCGATCCCTGGATACAAGATGGATCTGAACCGCGAGATCGGCGGGTCCATCGACTATATCAACAAGGTGCTGTCGCCGAACAAGCCGGTGAAGATGCTGCTGTGGCCGGGCGATTGCCAGGCCCCGCCGGAAGCCATCAAGCTGACCGATGCCGCCGGCGTGCTGAACATGAATGGTGGCGACACGCTGATCACGCGCAGCAACCCCACCTGGACCGCTATCGCGCCGCTGGGCATCCACAAGGCAGACCACACGTTCCAGGTATTCGCGACCAACCAGAACGAGAACGTCTACACGAACCTGTGGCGGGGTCCGTACTACGGCTTCGAGCGCGTGATCGAGACCTACGAGATGACCGAGAAGCCGTACCGCTTCAAGGCCGTGAACATCTACTACCACAGTTACGCGGGCACCAAGGCCGCATCGCTGAAGGCGCTGCGCAAGGTGTACGACTACGTGCTGACGCAGAACCTGCTGCCGATGCATTCCACGGACTACGTGCTCAAGGTGCTCGACTGGCAGAACATGGCCGTGGCGCGCGAACTGGGTGACGGCACCGATGGCGCTGCGGCCAGCGGCGCGTGGGTGGTGCGTGGCGACGGCAACCTTCGCAATCTGCGCTGGGTTGGCGCCGGCGTGCCCGACGTGGCTTCGGCAAGGGGCGTGACCGGCTCGTCGCCGGCGCCCGGCGGCGGCATCTATGTGCATCTGGACGGCGGCAATGCGCGCTTCAGCTTCGTGCCGGCCGCCACGCGCGCCGTGCCGGAATTGCCCGAGGCCAATGGCCTGGTGCGCGACTGGCGTCGCGACGGCGGCGTGACCCGTTTTGCTTTCTCCGGCTACTACAAGCCGTTCTTCCGGCTTGCCAATGCCGGCCAGTGCAGCGTGACCATCGATGGCAAGCCCGCCCGTGGCGTGCACGAGAACAACACGCTGCGTTTCGATACCCCTGCGGTGAATGATCCGATCCATGTCCAGCAACAAGTCGAAGTCCGCTGCGGCGCCTGAGCGCGAGCGGCTGTTGCCGCCGGCCCTGGTTCTGACCTTTACCGCGATGGTAGGTGTCGGCCTGGCGCTGATGTTCCCGCGCGAGACGCTGCGCGAACGCCTGCTTGGCCAGGGCCGTACGGTCGATGGCCTGACCGTGGCCTATCTGGAAGCGTGGTCGCGCGTGGCGCCCAACGACACCAGCTTCATGAGCGTGCTGGCGGAACAGTACGCGCGCAGCGGCCGGCTCGATGAGGCCGAGAAGATGCTCGAACGCATGATGGCGGTGCAGGGCCAGGACCTGGGTGGCCAGATCCTGCGCACGCGCATCGAGATCACGCAGCAGCGCGCCTACGCGGCGCAGCCCGAATCGCCCGAGCGCGCCGAGCGCCTGGCGCTGATGAAGGACCTGCTCAAGCAGGCGACTGCCGAGAGCGCGATGCGCCGCTGGTCGCTGGCAGACCTGCAGACGCTGGCCACGCAGTCGCGCCAGATTGGCGATGCCGAAGCGGCCAGCGTGCTGTTCCGCGCGCTGGGCAAGCGCGATCCGGCCAACCTCGACTTCTATAACCGCCAGCTCGCCAGCATCGCGCTGGCCGGTGGCAACTATCGCGATTCCGCGCAGGCGCTGTTCGACGCGCAGGCGCGTGCGAAGAACCTGTACGAGCAGCGCACGCTGTTCCTGCAGGCGCTGCAAACGCTGCAATCCGGCAATCTGCTGGACGAAGCACTGGTGGAAGCCGAACGTCGTGGTGGCAAGCTGCTCGACGACCCCGAAGTGCTGCGCTACCTGACCAGGCTGGCGCTGGCCGCCAACAAGCCAGATGTGGCGGCAAAGTATGTCGAGCGGCTGCTGAAGCTGTCGGCCAGCAAGCCGTCCGGCGCGGCGCAGATTGCGCTGGCCGAATTGCGCCGCGACGCCGCACGTGCCGAAGTTCGCGCTGAAGTGCGCCGTGTTTCCGATACCGAGCCGTGGCTGGCCCGCGGCTATGTCTTCCTCGACGGCCCGCGTGGCGCGGCCAGGCGTGAACAGATGGGCGGCTTCGGCCTGCGCCGTGTTCACGCCGAGCCCGCGTCGACGCCGATGCTGGCCCAGGCAACGCCAAGGCCGGGCCCGGGCAATCCCACGCAGGCCGAGGCCCAGGCGTCGGCCAAGGACGAAGTGGCCGCAGCCGTGGCGGCCGGCAAGTCTTTCAACGCCGACGACTACGACCTGGCCTACCGCGTGTTCCTGGCGGCCGGCAAGCTGGACCAGGCCCAGGAAGTGGCCCAGACGGCGGTGCGCAAGCTGCCGCACGAGCCGGTCTGGCGCGAGCGGCTGGCGCAGGTATCCGAATGGAACCGCCAGCCGATGATCGCGCTGCAGAGCTGGCTCGAGTACGCGCAAGCGACCAACGACGAGCGCGCCTGGAACAACGTGATGCGCCTGGCGCCGGGTCTCAACGACGACCGCGCCTATCTGGCCGCGCTGCGCCACCGCGCCACGGGCGGCGACCTGAAGACCATCGACGAGGTGGTGGCGGCCTACGAGCGGCTGGGCGAGCCCGAGGCCGGCATGGCCTTCCTGGACACGCTGGCAAACGGCCCGACCGGCCGCCAGGCGATGGAGCGCAATGCCGATCTGGCCGAGCGTGCGGGCAAGGACGATCGCGCCTTCGAACTCTATGGCCAGCTGGAAAAGCGCTTCGGCGCCCGGCCGCGATATGCGGTCAAGCGCGCCAACATCCTCTTCGTACGAGGCCGCCTGAACGAGGCGATGGATGCGCTGCTGCCGGCCCGCAAGCAGGCGGGCCCGCAGGACCTGCTGTACTGGCGTACGTACACCGAACTGGCCCGCCTGACGCAACGCGACGACCTGCTCAAGGACGGCTATCGCCAGATGATGTTCGCCATGGCCGAGACCCGTGACGACCACTGCATGCAGTTTCCGCCCGGCGCCGCCCGCAATGACTGCATTGCCGAAGTGCGCGACACGGTGGAAGCCGACTATTCGAACCTGATTGCGTACTACGACCGCTCGCCCATCGACGCGGGACGGATCGCCGAAGCAAGCTGGCGCAAGAACGGCAAGTTCGACCAGTTCCAGCTCGCGGTGTACTACTACACGCGCGCGCACGCCTGGCGCCGCATCGACCAGCTGCTGGCCGACCTGACGCCCGAGCTGCGCAGCGAAGCCGAATCGTCGGCCGTATTCCTGATGCGCCGCGCCGAGTACTGGCGCCTGACCGGCAACCGCGACCGGGCTCTGGCCGACCTGCGCCGGGCCGCCGGGCAGCCCGACGCCGACAGCGAGACCTTCGGTGCGCTGCTGTGGGCGCTTGTCGACAGCGGCACCGACAGCGAAGTGCGCGCCGTGATGCAGCGCCTGAAGCCCAGTGCCGAGCAGGACCCCGGCCTGTGGGGCGCGTATGCCGCCGGCGCCATGCGCTTCCAGGACGGCTACACGGCGCTGCATTACCTGCGCAAGATGCAGCAGGGCAAGAACGCCGATCCGCTCTGGCTTGGCCTGACCGCCGACGCCTACGAAGCCATCGGCCAGACGTCGACGGCCTGGCGCATCCGCAGGCAGGCGTGGATCGACCTGCATCATGCGTGGGCTGCGGGCGGCCAGAACTGGGCCAATGCATCGGCAAGCGACGACGAAGACGGCGACGCGGAAGACGACGCGCAGGATGGTCCGGCACGGGGCGACCTGCGCCGCCAGACCGTGGCGCTTGGGCAGATCTTCGCGTCAGGCGATGTGTCGCGCAGTCTCGTCATCGAGATGCTGCGGCGTGATCGCGCCGAAGTGGCCGCGCGCCGTGCCGCGCCGGGCGATGCCAGGTCGCCGTCGCAACTGGGCAATGTGCCGGGCCTGCCGTCGCTGGAGCCGGTGCCGCCCGCCGCGCTGACCGAGGCGCAACGCCGCCGCCAGGGTCAGATCTCGGCGGCCAGCCGCGAGGTAGCACTGGCCTGGGCGATGTCATCCGAATCGAACGATCTGGCGCGGGCCTGGCTGGCCCGGCACTATGCCGACCGGATGCAGCGGCCCGCGTATGCCGAGATTTCCATCGCGCTGGACCGCAACGACATGGATCAGCTCGACCGGATCATGGAGCGCCAGGGCGGCCGCGTGCCGGTGGCGAACCAGATCGAGGCCAATCGCCAGCTGGACCGCCTGTCCACTGCGCAGACGCAGGCGTTCGAGACGCAGGAACTGGCCCGTACCGACGACACGCTGCAGCAGACGCTGGAAGACGCGCTGCTGTTCAATGCCCAGGCCATCGAGCCGCGCGTGACGTTCCAGCGCCAGAAGCCGCTCGAATATTACGAGTACAGCCTGGCGGGCGGCGCGCGCCTGTGGGACGGCTATGCGCTGAACCTGCGGGGCGTGTTCCGCGACCAGCGCAGCGCCGACCGCACCCAGCTGGACAACGTGCCGGGATCGGACCGCCGTGCCGAACTGGCGCTGAGCTATCGCGACAGCCAGAAAAGCTGGCTGCTCGGGGTGGGCCGGCGAGACGGCCTGGAGAGCTTCACCACGGCCCGCCTGACCGGCAACTGGAACCAGGAAGGGCGCATCCAGTACACGGGTACGGTGGGCTACAACCAGCAGGCCGATGAATCGGCGCAACTGCGCGTGGGCGGCATGAAGGACGTGGTCGAACTTGGCGCGACGTGGCGGCTTGGCCTGCGCGAGTTCATCAGCGGCCGCGCCCAGTACAACCACTTTTACGGCCAGGACCGCACCGCGCTGGGCCATGGCATGGTCTTCGACGTCGAGGCCGGCTATCGTATCCGCACGCAGTATCCGGACTACACGGTCCGCATCGTCGGCACGCGCGGTATCTACAGCGCCAATGGCGGTACGCTGTCGCCGACCATGCAGCGGCTGCTGCCGGCCGGCGATGACGAGGCGACGCCGGCGTTCTATATGCCGCAGAGCTTCACGCAGGCCGGCGTGCTGTTCGGTTTCGGCACCGACCTGATCGACGACTACACGCGCAAGTGGCGGCCGTTCCTGGAAGCCGGTGCGCTGTACGACACGCGCGCGGGGCACAACTTCCGCGGGCAGGTGGGCGTGGCCGGGTCGGTGTTTGGCAACGACCATCTGTCGCTGTATGTCTCGCACGACACCGCGGCCCGTACCACGGGTACGCCGCTGACCGAAGTAGGCCTGCGTTATCGCTGGCTCTATTGATGAACAATTGACTGGATTTCAAGGTAACGAGGGGGATCGAAGATGAACAGGACCAATACCCGCACGGGTCGCCTGATGGCATGGGTTGCGGCAATCGGTGCCGCGCTGTGGCTGGCCGGTTGCGCCGTGACCGACGTGGGCCGCGCGCCCCAGATGGCCGCCGGCGACACCGTTGCCGTGCTGCCGATCGTGAACTACACCGAAACGCCGCAGGCTGGCCTGCGTGCCGAAGCCATTGCCGAGTCGTTGCTGAAGACTGGCGGCGTGGCGAACCTGAAGCGCTATCCGGCGTCGCTGAACCCGGAAACGCTGTTCGAGCCGGCCGAGCGCGAGTCGGTGAACAAGGCGCTGGAATGGGCGCGCGGCGAACGGGCGCGCTATGCGCTGACGGGCGCCGTGCAGGAATGGCGCTACAAGGTTGGCGTCGATGGCGAGCCGGCCGTGGGCATCTCGCTGCAACTGATCGACGTGTCGAGTGGCCAGGTAGTGTGGTCGGCCACGGGCAGCAACGCGGGCTGGAGCCGCGAGTCGCTGTCGGGCGTGGCCCAGAAGCTGCTGCGCCGCCTGCTGGCACCGCTGATGCAGGGTTGAGTTGAACCGGGTAGAAAAAAGGACGGGTGACAAGCGTGGCTAACACCGCGGATAAAAAGCGCCAGACGACTCGCCAGGGGCAGGGCATCAGCCTTGGCGGGCGCTATGCGCGCTGGCTGGCGCCCGCGGGAGGCGGGGCGGCGGCAGTGCTGGAAATGATCGTCGTGATGGCGGTGGCGATGGCCATCACGTGGGCGATCCTGCCGCAAAACCCGCTGCTGCTGGGTCTGGGCTTTCCGTGGGCCTGGCTGCTGCCGGTCATCCTGGCGCTGCGCTACGGAACGCTGGTAGGCGTGGGCGCCGTGCTGATGCTGCTGGGCGGCTGGTTCTTCTTTGACGGCATTGGCGGCCACAGCAACGCGTTCCCGCGCATGTTCTTCCTGGGCGGCCTGCTGCTGGTGCTGGTGGCTGGCCAGTTCGGCGACGTGTGGAACACGCGCCTGGCACGCGCACGCGCCGTGAACCGCTACCTGGACGAGCGGCTGTCCGCGCTGACCAAGAACCACTACCTGCTGCGCATTTCGCACGCGCGCCTGGAAAACGATCTGCTGGCCCGCCCGACCACGCTGCGCGACACGCTGTCGCAGCTGCGTGCCGTGGCCATGCAGGATGCCGCGCGTGGCAGCAAGGTCGAGCTCCTGGCTGGCGCGCAGCCGATGCTGCAGGTGGTGGCACAGGCCTGCCAGCTTGAAGGCGCCGCGCTGTTCGCGTGCGTGGGCGAGAGGCTCCAGCCCGAAGCCGTGGCCGCCATCGGTCCGGACTTCACGCTGGACGTGGACGATCCGCTGGTGCGCCACTGCATGGAAACGCGCGAACTCGCGCATCTGCGCACCACGGGCCTGCAGCAGGACGCCGAGACCCGCTACGTGGCCGTGGCGCCGGTGCTGGCCGGTTCCGACCGCCTGATCGGGGTGCTGGTGGTCGAGCGCATGCCGTTCCTGTCGCTGACCTATGAAAACCTGCAGCTGCTGATGGTGCTGATGGGCTACTACGCCGATGGCGTCGAGCATGCCCAGGCCACGCACGGCATCCAGGAACTGGCCCCGGCCATTCCGTACGCATTCGCGCTGGACTACGCGCGCCTGTCGCGCCTGCGCCGCGAAACCGGGATCCAGAGTTCCGTGGTGGCGCTGGTGTTCGATCTGGACGAAGCGCGCGACGCGCTGTTCGAGCAGGTGGTGCGCAGCCGCCGGGCGCTGGACGTGGCCTGGCCGGCGCGCGGGGCGCATCAGCGCGCCATGCTGACGCTGATGCCGCTGTCGGACAGCCAGGCCGTGTCGGCCTACCTGGTACGTATCGAAGACATGCTGCGTGCGCAGTTCGGCACCGATTTCGCCAGTGCGCACATCGGCGTGTACACGCTGCCGGTGCCGGCGGCCGGCGCGGAAGAGGCGCTGGTGCGCCTGCTGCACCGCTGCCATCTGGACGGCAAGGACGGCGGCGGCAACGCCACGCCGGCGGTCGGCGCCAATGCCACCCCCGGGCCGGGCGCTGCTCCGTCCGCCGGCCAGACGCAGGCGGGCTGACGCATGGGCAAGCTGACCATCGGCGGCACCGCCTCGCAGATCGCGGCACTGTACCTGCTGTTCCATGGCGGTTCGGGGCTGCCGTTGCTGCTGTCGTTCCTGGGGTTGCAGGCCATTACGGCCGGGCTGCTGGGCCTGGCCGTGTGGCGCCTGCTGCCGCGCCGCTTCCGCACGCCGTTCGGGTGGAGCTACGCCTACATGGCGGCGTTCTGCTTCTTCGTGCCGCTGGGCGGGACGCTGGTGTGCGCGGGCAGCCTGCTGTTCTCGAAGCTGTTTCCGCAACAGCGCGACAGCGCCGGCATTGCCTCGGTGGCGCTGCCCGAATTCGTGACGCACCTGATCCAGCGCGTGACGCACGGCGGCGGTGCGCGCCTGCGCGCCCAGCTGGGCAACACGCGTGCGCCGCTGCCGGAACGCATGACGGCGCTGGTGGCGATGCAATCGATGCCTACGCGCACGGCCAGCCCCGTGCTGCGTGAACTGCTGGCCGACAGCACCGACGATATCCGCCTGCTGGCCTACGGCATGCTGGATGGCGCCGAGAAACAGCTCACCCAGAAGATCCTGGCAGAGCTGCCGCGCCTGGAATCGGCCGACACGCCGCAGGCGCGGCTGGAAATCAACAAGCGCCTGGCCGACCTGTACTGGGAACTGATCTACCAGAACCTGGTGCAGGGCGACGTGTATCGCTACACGGCCAGTCAGGTGGAGCGCTACGCCAGCGCCGCGCTGGAGATCGACGACAGCAACGCCGCGCTGTGGTACATGCGCGGCCGCCTGGCGCTGACACGCAATGCGCCCGGCGAGGCGCGCGACTTCCTGGGCCGTGCCGAGACGCTGGGCTTTGCCCGCGAGCGCGTGCTGCCGCTGCTGGCGGAAGCCGCCTTCCTGGAACGCGACTACGCCGCGGTCCGCCGCCTCATGGCGGCTTTCGACAGTCCTTCGCCGCTCCCGCTGGTGCGGCCCCTGCTGCGGTATTGGCAATCATGAGCGAAATTCTGGTCAAGGGAACGTCTGCCGACGTCATGCTGCTGCTGGAAGGCACGTTCCCGTATGTAAGCGGGGGCGTGTCGAGCTGGGTCAACCAGATGATCCGCGCGTTTCCCGATATCCGGTTCGGCATCGTCTTCATCGGCAGCCGCCGCGAGGACTATGGCGACATGGTCTACCAGTTGCCCGAGAACGTCGTGCATCTGGAAACCCATTTCCTGTACGATTTTCCGCCGCCGCCGCTGGTGCATGGCACGCCGGGCGACCCGCGCGCGTTCGACAAGTCGGACGCGCTGCACGAACTGCTGCGCGAGCCGGGCAAGGAAGCCGAGGCCGGCGAACTGATCCGCGAACTGATGCCGCAGCTGCGCGAGGGCGGGGCGCTGTCCGAGGACGCGTTCCTGTACAGCAAGCGGGCCTGGGACACGATCACGAGCCAGTACCGCCAGTTCTGCACGGACCCGTCGTTCACGGACTATTTCTGGACCATCCGCATCATGCACAAGCCGCTGTGGCAGCTGGTGCGGATTGCCGACGGCCTGATCCCGGCCAAGGTCTACCACACGGTGTCCACGGGCTACGCGGGCTTTCTGGGTGCGATGCTGCGCCACCGCAACGGCCGTCCGTTGCTGGTGTCCGAACACGGCATCTACACCAAGGAACGCAAGATCGACCTGTTCCAGAGCCAGTGGATTCGCGACAACCGGAACATCTTCGAACGCGACATTTCCCAGATCAGCTATTTCCGCGAACTCTGGGTGCGCTTCTTCGAAACGCTGGGGCGCGTCTGCTACGAGGCCGGCGACGAGATCACCGCGCTGTACGAAGGCAACCGCCGCCGCCAGGTGCTGGACGGCGCGGTGGCCGAGCGCACGCGCAATATCCCGAACGGCATCAACCTGCCGCGCCTGTCGGCGCTGCGCGAGAAGCGCGCACCGGGTGTGCCGCCGGTGCTCTGCCTGATCGGCCGCGTGGTGCCGATCAAGGACATCAAGACCTTTATCCGCGCGATGCTGACCGTGGTGCGCGAGTATCCAGAGGCCGAAGGCTGGATTGCGGGCCCCGAGGACGAAGATGCCGAATACGCGCGCGAATGCCGCAGCCTGGCCGAAAGCCTGGGCCTGGGCGACAAGGTCAAGTTCCTGGGCTTCCAGAAGATCGACGAACTGCTGCCCAAGGTGGGCGTGCTGGTGCTGAGCTCGATTTCCGAGGCGCTGCCGCTGGTGGTGCTCGAAGGCTTTGCCGCGGGCGTGCCATGCGTGACCACGGACGTAGGCTCGTGCAGTGAACTGATCTTCGGCCTGCCCGGCGACGACGCTGCGCTGGGCGCCGCGGGCGACGTGGTGCGCATTGCCGATCCGGCTGCGCTGGCCGGCGCGGCACTCGGCCTGCTGCAGCATCCGGACCGCTGGTACGCGGCCCAGGCTTCGGGAATTGCGCGCGTGGAAAAGTACTACACGCAGGAACAGATGGTGGGCAGCTATCGCACGCTCTATACCGAACTGATGGCGATGCCGGACAACACGCGCCGCGAGCATGGTGGCGCCAGCCCCGCGAAGTGCCCGGTGCACCACGGCGCGCAGGCAGGAGGACGCTGAGATGGCCGGTATTGGATTCGAACTTCGCAAGATGCTCCGGCGGGACAGCCTGTCGGGCATGCTCAGCGCGTACGCGTATGCGGGCGTGATCAGCTCGGGCCCGTGGGTGCTGTCCATCCTGGGCATCCTGCTGATCGGCCTGCTGTCGATCGGCTGGGTCATTCCCGGGGCGCTGATCACGCAGTTCCAGGTGTCGGTGACTTATCTGATAGCGTGCAGCCTGATACTGACAGGGCCGATGCAGTTGTCGTTCACGCGCTTCACGTCAGACCGCCTGTTCGAAAAGCGCGCCGACCTGGTGTTGTCGAACTATCACGCCGTGGCGCTGCTCTGCACGGCGCTGGCGGGCGCCATTGGCCTGGCCTGTGCAATCTGGGCGTTCCCGGAGCAGTCGGTGCTGTACCGGCTGCAGATGGTGGCGGGCTTCGTGATCATGAGCAATATCTGGATCGCGGCCATCTTCCTGTCGGGCATGAAGCAGTACAAGGCCATCGTGTGGACGTTCTTTGTCGGCTACACGATCACCGTGCTGGCGGCCCTGGCGCTGCGCTCGCACGGGCTCGAAGGCCTGCTGGGCGGCTTCGTGTTCGGGCAGTTGTGCCTGCTGATCGGCATGATCACGCTGATCTACCGCAACTACACGAGCCACCGGTTCATGTCGTTCGAGGTGTTCCAGCGGCGCTTTGCCTACCCGAGCCTGATCGCCATCGGGCTGTTCTACAACCTGGGCATCTGGATCGACAAGTTCATGTTCTGGTACGCGCCGTCCACGGGCCAACCCGTGATCGGGCCGCTGCATGCGTCGATCATCTACGACATCCCGGTGTTCCTGGCCTACCTGGCCATCATCCCGGGCATGGCCGTGTTCCTGGTGCGCATCGAGACCGACTTCGTGGAGTACTACGACGCGTTCTACAACGCGGTGCGCGGCGGCAGTTCGCTGGAGCATATCGAGGACATGCGCAATACGATGGTGCAGACCATCCGCCTGGGCCTGTACGAGATCGTCAAGGTGCAGGCCATCGCGTCGCTGCTGCTGTTCGTGGTGGGTGGCTGGCTGCTGCGGCTGCTGGGTATTTCAGAGCTTTACCTGCCGCTGCTCTATGTGGATGTGATCGGCGCCAGCCTGCAGGTGGTGTTGCTGGGGGTGCTGAACATCTACTTCTACCTGGACCGCCGCCGCGAGGTGCTGATGCTGACCGGCACGTTCGTGGTGCTGAACTTCGTGCTGACCCGCCTGACGCTGTCGCTGGGCCCGGCCTGGTACGGCTACGGCTTCGCGGTGTCGCTGCTGATCGTGGTGGCGCTGGCCCTGTACCTGCTGGACCGCAAGCTCGACCGGCTGGAGTACGAGACCTACATGCTGCAGTAAGGCAGCATGTGCCGGGGCCGCCGCCCGTACAGCGTGGCGGCAGCCCCGGGGTCTTTCCGACTGGCACGCCCGGGGCCACGTTTTCATTACGCCCGCAAGGCACGGTGCCGGCCTGCGGCGCGCCTGCAACACCCTGCGCGGTGTATCCCCTCTAATGTAGCCTCGACGTTCCACTGCGCGTTTCGGTAACATGACGCCGCCGTGCCAGACACACAGGCCGCAGTCATCAGAGGGATGTAATGAGAATTGCCTCAGTAGAGGACGATGCCGCCCAGGCCGAACAGATCCGGCAACTACTGGAAGAGGCGGGCTTTAGCTGCACCAGCTTTGCGACCGGTTCCGCGTTCCTGCGCGCGCTGCGCGATCAGGCGTTCGACCTGATCCTCATGGACTGGCAACTGCCCGATACAAGCGGATACGAACTGGTCAGCTGGGTGCGCCAGCACTCAGGCCGCCTGCCGCCGATCCTGTTCCTGACCAGCCGCATCGACGAGGCCGACATCGTCGCGGGCCTGAGCGTGGGTGCCGACGACTACCTTGCCAAGCCGCTGCGCCCGGCCGAATTCGTGGCGCGCGTGCGTGCGCTGCTGCGCCGCGCCTATCCCGACGCCGTTCACGACGACGAACTGATCCGGCAGGGCGACTACGTGGTGGATGCGCGCCGTCGCACCATCGCGCTGGCCGGGCAGATTGCCGACCTGTCGCCGCGTGAATTCGACCTGGCGCTGTTCCTGTTCCGGAATATTGGACGGCTGCTGTCGCGCGACGTGATCGAGCAGGCAGTCTGGGGCCGCGCCATGGATGCCGGATCGCGCACCCTCGATACCCATGTCTCGCGCCTGCGTATCAAACTGGCGTTGCGCCCCGAGCACGGGGTGCGGCTGACCTCGGTCTACTCGCACGGCTATCGCTTCGAGGCCGCGGGGGCCGCCGATGCGTAGACGGCGCTGGCTCGGCCGTGCGGTGCTGTGCGGCGGCATGGCTTGCATTGTTCTGCCTGGCAGTACATTGGCGGGTCCGGCCGGAAGCCAGGGCGGCGACTTTATCTATGAGGTGGAGCCGGGCGACACGCTGATCGGTCTGGCTGCCCGCTATATGCAGAGCCCCGACGACTGGCGTCTGCTGCAGACACGCAATCGTGTGGAGGATCCGTATCGGCTGGTGCCGGGATCGCGCATCCGCATGCCGTTGTCGAGGATTCCGGTGGCACCTGCGACGGCAAGCGTGGTCTTCGTGCGCGGCGAGGTGCAGGCCGACGGACGGCCGGTGCAGGTTGGCCAGACGCTGGCCGAGTCGTCCCATGTCAACACCGGTGCCGATGGCGCTGTCACCCTGGAGCTGCCGGACGGCACGCGCGTGGCGCTGCCGGCCGATACGTCGATGGCCGTGCGCCGGATGCGGTCGTTCGCGCGCAGCGGGCTGACCGATACCGTGATCGGCATCGATCGTGGCGCGGCGGATTCCCGCGTGGCGCCCAGAGGCAACGGGGTCGGCCGTTATGAAATCCGTACCCCGGTGATGGTGACGGGGGTGCGCGGCACGCGCTATCGCGTGGCCGTGGACGGTGCAGGCAGCCGCAGCGAGGTGGTCGAAGGGCGCGTTGGCGTGGGTGCACGTACCACGTCGCAGGATGTGGCCGCCGGGTTTGGCGTAGGCGTGTCGGCGCGGGGCCAGGTGGGCAAGCCGGTGGCGCTGCTGCCGGCCCCCGAGGTGGCGCCCGTGGCCCAGCCGGTGATGTCGCGGTCGCTGGCCGTGCAATGGCAGGCCGTGCCCGGCGCCGCCCGCTATCGCATTGGCGTGGCGCGCGATGCCGCGCTGACCGAATGGGTATCGGCCGCCGAGGTGGCCGGGCCCGCCGCGACGCTGGACGATATGCCCGATGGCGCGCTGTACGTGGTTGTCAGTGCGCTGGCTGCGGACGGCATGACTGGCCAGGCCGGCGTGTTGCCGGTCACGGTCAGGCGCCACCCGCCCGCGCCGTTCTCGCTGGCGCCGCGCCCCGATGGCGTGGCCTATGGCGGTGGCGCGCAGTTCCTGTGGGCCGCCGTGCCCGATGCCACCGGCTACGAGCTTGCCGTGGCGGCCGATGCCGGCTTTGCGCAGCAGGCGGACGTCCGGCGCGAAACCGGCGTGGAATCTCGCCTGACCCTGCCGATGGGCCAGTGGTGGTGGCGCCTGCGTTCGCTGGATGCACGCGGCCAGCCTGGCCCCTGGAGCGATGCCCAGCGCCTGCGCGTGGAACCCGCGCCGCCGCTGCCCGCCGCCAGCGACAGCGGCGCCGAACTGCTGGTGCGCTGGCCCGCCGATGCAACCGCCCAGTCAGGCTATGTCGTGCAGATTGCCGGCGACGGCAGTTTTGCCCAGGGGCTGGAGACGCTGCGCGCTGCGCACAATGAACTGGCCCTGCCGCGCCCGGAGGCTGGCACGTACTACGTGCGGGTGGCGCGTGCCGAGGGCACCGATATTCCGCCGGGGGCCGCGTTCTCGGCACCGCAGCGCATCGTACTGCCAGCCGTGCTGCGCGATGTGCGCGGTGGCGTGGTGGTGTTGGGGGGCACCGATCGTGGCATCGAGACGGGTATCCGCTAGCCGGGCTGCCGCCTTCTTTCATCGCCGCACCCGCGTGGAGTGGGTGCTGCTGCTGTCCGCCGTGGTGGTGGTTACCGCGCTGGTGGCACGCTTCAACTGGTTCGAGCGTGCCGACCTGGCGCTGCTCGACTTTGCCATCGCCAGCCAGCCGCACGCTCCGCGCAACGACATCGTGCTGGTAGCCATCGACGATGCCAGCATCGGCGCCATCGGCCGCTGGCCGTGGCGGCGCACCGTGCTGGCGTCACTGATCGACCATATCGCGGCCGACAAGCCGCGTGTCGTTGGCCTGGACGTGATCCTGTCCGAGCCCGACATCCGCTATCCGGCCGACGACATGGAACTGGCGCAGGCCATTGCGCGTGCCCGCAACGTGATTCTGCCCGTGGTGGCGGAAACGGGCGTAGCGGGCCCCGTCATGCGGCGTCCGCTCGAAGCGTTTGCTGCGACCAACGGCCATATCAACATGAGCGTCGATGCCGATGGCGTGGCCCGTTCGGTCTATCTGCGCGAGGGTGATGGCGAGTCGCCGCCGGTGTGGCACTTTGCCGCCGCGATGGCCGCCTACGGGCAGCCGTCGCCGCCATCGCCGGATTCGTTCCGCCACGAACGCGCGCGGCGTATCGACAGCGCCGGCTGGGTCAGCCAGGACCGCCTGCGGATTCCGTTCGTGGGCCCGCCGGGCACGTTCGAACGCGTGTCGGTGCTCGACGTGCTGTCCGGCCAGCTTGCCGCCGGCTTTTTCCGGGACAAGTACGTGATCGTGGGCGCGATGGCTACCGGCATCGGCGACGTCTTTGCCACCCCGGTATCGCACGACGGGCGCGGCATGAGCGGCGTGGAGATCCTGGCGAACACGCTGCAGGCCCTGCGCGACGGCACGGGCATCGTGCGCGTACACGACCTGGCCGGGTGGTTTGCCACGCTGCTGCCGGTACTGCTTGCCGCACTGGCCGCCTGGATGCTGACGCCGCGCGACGCACTGATCGCCGTGGCCGTATTGGTGGCGGCCCTGATCGGCGGCAGCATCATGCTCGTGGGCAGCATGCAGCTGTGGTTCGCGCCATCCGCGGCGGTGTTTGGCTGCCTGCTCGTGTATCCGCTCTGGAGCTGGCGGCGCCAGGAAGCCGCGCTGCGATTCCTGTCCGAGGAACTGGCGCGACTGGTGCGCGAGCCCGGCCTGCTGGGCGCGCCGGCGCCTGTCGACCATTCGCTTGATGGCCGCATGCAGGCCGTCTACGACATGACCGCCCGGCTGCGCGACATGCGGCGCTTTCTGTCGGACGGACTGGAAAGCCTGCCCGAGGCCACCGTCATCTGCAATCTCGACGGCGGCATCCTGGTGGCCAATCGCCGCGCGGTGGCACTGGTGCCGGTGGTGCTGCAGGGCATCAACGATCTGCCGCAGCCGGCCGGGCTGGGCGATCTGTCGTCTGCCGGCGCCTATGCGGATGCCTATGCCGATGCCTACGGCGGACTGGAGCGCCCGGGTCTGCCCGATATCGTCGAGACGCTGTTCCCGGTGCCCGGCCCCGGGCTCGCATACTGGGATGCCTTGTGCGGCGCGCTGGACGCCGACGCACCGGTGATGTCGTCATCCGATTCGCACGGCGTGGAACTCGCCACCGAGGACGACCGCCGCTACCTGCTGCACGGCGCGCCGCTGCACGGCGAGACGGGGCGTCCGGCGGGTGTCATCGTCAGCCTGATCGACATCACGACCGTGCGCCGCGCCGAGCGCCAGCGCGAGCAGACACTGCATTTCCTGTCGCACGACATGCGCTCGCCGCAGGCGTCGATCCTGGCGCTGATCGACCTGCAGTCGCGGCCCGAGCGGGCTCTGGCGCAGACCGAACTGCTGGGCCGCATCGGCGAACACGCACACCGTACGCTGGCGCTGGCGGACGATTTCATCCGCCTGGCCCAGGCCGAATCGCAAAACCTGGCATTTGCCGAAGTCGACCTGACGGCGCTGGTGCTGGACGCCACCGACGAGCTATGGGCGCTGGCGAAGACGCGCGGTATCGAGTTGCGGCTCGATCTCGATGGCGACGGCGTGACATTGCGTGCCGCGCCAGCGCTGCTGGTGCGCGCCATCGCCAACCTGGTCAGCAATGCCATCAAGTTCAGCCCGGACGGCGTGCCGGTCACGGTGGGACTGCGCCGGCTCGGGCCTTACATGGCCATCGAAGTGACCGATCTGGGCCCCGGCATTGCGCCCGAGGCCCAGGCGCGCCTGTTCCGGCCGTTCAGCCGCGTGCATGCACCGGCCAGCGATGCGCCGTCGGGCAGTGGTCTGGGTCTGGTCTTCGTGAAAACCGTGGCAGAACGCCACGGTGGACGGGTGATGCTGCGCAGCGCGCCAGGTGAGGGTGCAACGTTCTCGATCTGCCTGCCGCTGCGCTCGCGCGCCAGCTGACGCCGAAGGCGCGCATCGGTCGCGCGACGATTGCCCTGCAAACCGCGCAACGAGCGCGTCAGCAATGCTTGCCGACACAATTGTTGGCAATCCCTCTTGCAGAAATTGCCTACGATCTGTCGGGCCACGGACACCGCATCCGTGGTCTTGATGCCCACGTCGTGCCCCGGCGTGGGCGTTTTTTTATCCGTTATCGTATGCTTGATTTGTTCCCTCTCCCGCAAGGCAGGAGAGGGAAGCAGGCGGCGCCTACTTGGCCATGCCCGGTGCCGGTGCCGGCGTGGCCGGGGTCTCGGGTTTGCTCGACGTGTCGGGCTTGGCCTCGCCTTCCGGAGTCTTGGGCGCCGCCTTGCCCCCCGGTGCGGGTGCCGACGATTCCTCGTCCTCGTCATACGACGGCAGTGCGTCGCCGCCGCCGGTCAGCAGGTACTGGCGGCGCTGCGTGTAGGCATCGCGCACGAACGCGTACTTGTCCAGCGCGGCCTGCGACAGCAGGTCGGTGGCGCCCAGCATGTTGGTCCGCGTGTTCACCACGTTGATGCCGAACATCGAATAGCGCCAGGCCGTATCGAAGTAGTGCGCCGGGTCCAGGAAGATGCTGCCCGCCACGCCCACGCCGTCGCGGATCGAGCTTGGGCCGAACAGCGGCAGCACCAGGTACGGGCCGGCCGGCACGCCCCAGGTGCCCAGCGTCAGGCCGAAGTCCGTGGAATGGCGCGGCATGCCGGCGGCGGTGGCAACATCGATCAGGCCGCCGATGCCCAGCACCGTGTTGACCGCCACGCGCATCATCGTTTCCACCGCTTCAACGGGCTTGCCTTGCAGCACGTTGTTGGCGAAGTTGCCGACGTCCGAGAAATTGTTGAAGAAGTTGGTGACGGCCAGGCGTGCCGGCTCCGGCGTGACGGCCTTGTAGCCCTTGGCCAGCGGCTGGGCCACATAGGTGTCGGCCTTGTCGTTGACCGTGAAGATTGCCCGGTTCATCGGCTCCAGCGGGTCTGCCGGGTTGGCATTGGGGCCGCTGGCGCAACCGGTGGCGAGCAGGGTGAGCGATGCTGCGGCCAAGGTTGTGGCAAGCCGGGGCATATCAGGCGCCGCGGCGCGCAGGAGCGAAAGACGGGAGAGCATGTCGAGACAGTCTTGAACGTTTCTTGTCATGGAGGACGGCGTACCCGGCAGCGCCGGGACACGTCCGTCCGAACTGCGCCGGTGGGCGCCCGGGCTATCGCCGGGACTTGCCAGAATCCGACCCTGAAGATTTATCGGCAGATTGTGCCATGGTCGTAGCCACCGTGAGAGGGGGGAGCGACGGCCCGAGCGGTTCCGCGCGGCCATTCAGTTCGCGGCGCGGACGGCCCATCAGGATCGGCTGGAAGAACACCGCGCCAGCCAGCGTGCAGATCAACGCCAGCGCCAGCAGCTTGCCCATGCTGGCCGTGCCCGGATGGTGCGACAGCCAGAGGCTGCCGAAAGCCGTGGCCGTGGTGGCGGCACTGTACAGCACCGCGTGCGTGAGGCTGGACTGGAGCAGCTTGGTCTTGCCGTGGCGCCAGGCGATTACGTAGTAGATCTTGAATGCCACGCCAATGCCCAGCAGCAGCGGCAGCGCGATGATATTGGCAAAGTTCAGCGAGATGCCGAACACCACGCACAGTTCCAGCGTGACCAGCCCCGAGACCAGCAGCGGAATCAGGGTGCGCAGCACATCGCCCACGCGGCGCAGCGTGATCCAGAGCAGCACCGTGATCGACAGCACCGCCCAGATGCCGGCATGGATAAAGGCGGTCATGATGGTGTCGGCCGACCCCTTGATGGCGATCGGGCCGCCCGTGGCGTCAGGCTGCACGCGGGCCATTACGGCAATGAACTTGCCCAGCGCGGCTTCGCGGGCGGCTTCGTTCCTGACGCCGGGCGGCGGCAATTTCGGGCTTACGTTGACCAGCGCCTGGCCGTTCGGTGCGAGCCAGTCGCGTACCAGTTCGGGCGGCAGCGTCTGCTGCGACACCGGTTCCGGCTGCAGCGCGAGTTGCAGCGTGCCCAACGCCAGGCGCAGCGGCAGGGCCACTGCCAGCTCGGCGCGGTCGCGCACGGCAGGCGTTGCATCGGCCAACTGCTTGAGCGCACGCGACAGGTGTTCGGCCGATTCGGCGCCCGGGCCCGGATGATCGAGTGCGGCCAGCGACAGCTGGCGTGATGCATTGCGCAGCGACGCCACGCGCAGCGCGTCGGTGGCCGGGGTGGCGGTCGGCTGCGTCAGCACCGGCATCAGGCTCTTTGCCATGCCAGCGATGATGGCCAGCTTGGGCGCCTGGTCGTCGGGGATAAAGGTCTTTAGCGTGACCACGCGCGCCACCTCGGGCAGCGCCTTGAGCCTGGTGGCGGTGGCTTCCGCATCCTTCAGCGTCGGCGCCAGCACCTTGACGTCGTCAGTGCCGGCCTGGGGGGCATCCTTCAGCGCCAGCAGCGTCGACATCGATTCCGAATGCGGGTCTTTCAAGTGCAGGGGGTCAAAGTCGAAGCGCAGGTGCGGCAGCAGCGGGGCGCCGCCGATCAGCACGGTCAGCACGCCTACCAGCGTGCCCTTGCGATGACGCTCGAAAAAGGCGTCGGCCGGGGCCAGCCAGCTGAAGCCGGGCATATCTTCCTCGGCGCGCGGCGCCAGCACGCGAATCAGCGCCGGCAGCATCGTGAACGTGGTGGCAAAGGCGATGAACATGCCCACGCCGGCAATCTTGCCCAGTTCCGCCACACCGCGGTAATCGGTGGGCAGGAAGCAGAAGAAGGCGGCCGCCGTGGCCGCCGCGGCCAGCGTCAACGGGCCGGCCACGTCGCGGGCCGCCAGCGTCAGGGCCTGGTCCAGGTCGCCGTGGTCGTGCCGCTCGGCGCGATAGCGCACGCCGAACTGGATGCCGAAGTCCACGCCCAACCCGACAAACAGCACCGCGAAGGCTACCGAGATCATGTTGAGCGCGCCCACCATCATCAGGCCCAGGGCGGCGGTGATGATCAGGCCGGAGATCAGGCTCACCAGCACTGCAGTGATCAGGCGCGCGGAGCGCAGCGCCATCCACAGGATGCCCATCACCACGATCAACGTCAGCACGCCGTTGAGCACGGCACCTTCGCTGACCGAAGCAAATTCGTCGTCGGCCAGCGGCTGCGGGCCGGTTAGGCGTACCACGGCGTTGTAGCGCTCGGTCAGCTTCAGTTCGGTGGCGGCGGCCCGGATGGCGTCGCTGGCACCCGAGCCGGCCTTGAGGTCGCTGAAGTCCAGTACCGGCGACAGCGTGACGAAGCTGAACGCGCGGCCGTCGGGATTGGGCTTCAGGCTGTCGTCGACCAGCCCGGCCCACGACAGCGCCGCGGGCTTGTCGGCCAGCACACCGTCGATGGTGCGGGCGCTTTCGCCCAGCAGCCGGTCCATGTCGGACAGCTTGATCTGCCCCAGTTGCAGCGGCAGGTTGAGCGTGGTGGTGAGCAGGTCGGACAGGCCGCGCAGCGTGGGGTCATGCGCCAGGTTGTTCAGCAGCGGCCGGGCCTGGCCGAGCTTGCCTGCCATGTCCTGCACGCTGGCGGTATCGGCGAACAGCAGGCCATTGCGTTCGAAGAACGGGCCCGAACCGGGCTGGCCCACGGCCTTGAAGCGGTTGGGCTGCTGGCGTAGCGCATTGGCCAGTTCGTTGGCGGCGGCATCGGCCAGTTCCTTGGCCGGGGCCTGCACGACGGCCAGGATCATCTTGTCGCGCTGCGGAAACGCGGCGCTGATTGCGGCGTCGTTCTCTGCCCAGGGCGCGTCCGATTCCAGCAGGCGGCTGATGTCGGTGTTGATGGCGAAATTGCGGGCAGCGTAGTAGCCGCTCCCGACGGTGAGCAGCAGGGTGATGCCGATCACGAGCCAGGCGTGAACGGTGGCGAATTTGACGGTGCGAACCAGCAGCGGTCTGATCATGAGTCCTGTATCTTCAGCGCCCGATGCGACGGGGGCGCATGGGCGGCACCCGGAGTATAGCGGTTGAAGCGGGGCATTCCGCACCCGCCGCCACCCGCGGCAGACCGCAAGGCAACATCGCGATCCGCTATATACTGGCCCGACTGGCCAACCCGGCCGTATTGCTTCGATGAGTCATGAACCGTTACGGAATCCTTCCCGCCGCCATCATCGCGCCGATCGCCGCGGTGGTTGTCGTGTCTACCGCGCATGCGCAGGTCAACACCAGCGCCGCGCCGGACAAGCTCGTGCAGTCCGCCGTCGAAGGCGTGATCACGAAGATCAAGTCCGATCCTGAAACCCGCGCCGGCGACCTTGCAAAAATTACCGCCGTGGTCCAGCGCGAATTCCTGCCTTACACCGATTTTGGCCGTACCACGCGGCTGGCGGTGGGCAATGCATGGAAGCAGGCCACTCCGGAGCAGCAAAAAACGCTCCAGGAACAGTTCACGGCACTGCTGGTGCGCAGCTACGCCGTGTCGTTGTCGCAACTGCGCGAGCAAAGCCCGAAGTTCTCGTACAAGCCGGCCAAGTCTGGCAATAACGCCAATGACGCGGTCGTGGCCACGCGCGTCATGAACAACGGCGATGAAATGCTGATCGACTACCGGCTGCAGAAGGGCAGCGACGGCTGGAAGATCTATGACATCAACATGATGGGCGCGTGGCTGATCGAGGTGTATCGCAAGCAGTTCGCCGACATCGTGGCGCGCGACGGCATCGACGGGCTGATCAAGTACCTGAACAATCACAACGCGCGCGGATAACCAGGGCGCCAGCCATAAAAAAACCGGGTCTGGTCGCCCAGTCCCGGTTTTTCTTCAAACGGCCGTCGATCGCGATCGAACGGCCGTTTTTCATGGTGCTCAGTGAACCTGTGCGGCCTGCACGGCCTCGGCGCGGCTGCCCTGCGCCTTCTTCAGGTTGCCGATCTCGGCCAGCTTGATCTCCACGTGCTGCGAGAACACGTATTCGGCAGGACGCTGCTTGTCCAGCGGGATGTCCGGGGCCATCGGGCCGTCGGTCTTCACGCCACGCAGGCTCACGCCCAGTGCCTTGAGCGGGTGCGAGAACGTGTCGGCCACGGCCGTTGCCTCGAAACCGCTGTGCACCATGCAGTTGGCGCACTTTTCGTAGTTGCCAACGCCGTAGGCGTCCCAGTCGGTGCCTTCCATCAGTTCCTTGAAGGTCTTCACGTAGCCTTCGCCGACCAGGTAGCACGGACGCTGCCAGCCGAACACGGTACGTGCCGGGTTGCCCCACGGCGTGCACTTGTAGGTCTGGTTGCCGGCCAGGAAGTCCAGGAACATCGTCGACTGGCTGAACGCCCACTTCTTGCCGGCGTTGCCGCGCGCCAGGATGTCGCGGAACAGTTGCTTGGTCTTGCCGCGGTGCAGGAAGTGCTGCTGGTCCGGGGCGCGCTCGTAGGCATAGCCCGGCGACACCGTGATGCCGTCCACGCCCATTGCCTTGACCGAGTCGAAGAACTGGGCCACGCGATCCGGCTTGGCGTCGTTGAACAGCGTGCAGTTGATGTTCACGCGGAAGCCACGTTCCTTGGCCATGCGGATGGCTTCGACGCAGCGGTCGTACACGCCTTCCTGGTTCACCGAGTGGTCGTGCATCTCGCGGTCGCCGTCCAGGTGGATCGACCACACGAAATACGGGCTCGGCTGGTACTGGTCAATCTTCTTTTCCAGCAGCAGGGCGTTGGTGCACAGGTAGACGAAACGCTTGCGGGCGATGATGCCACGCACGATTTCCGGCATGTCCTTGTGCAGCAGCGGCTCGCCGCCGGCGATCGACACCACCGGTGCGCCGCATTCGTCGACCGCTTCCAGGCATTCCGCCACCGACAGGCGCTGGTTCAGAATGGGATCCGGATAGTCGATCTTGCCGCAGCCCGAGCAGGCCAGGTTGCAGCGGAACAGGGGTTCGAGCATCAGGGCCAGCGGGTAGCGCTTTTGCCCGGACAGATGCTTGCGTGCGATGTAGGCGCCTACGCGGGCGACCTGGAGAAACGGAATGGCCAAGGGGGTGCTTCCTGTCAGGTTCAGTGTGCCGGTTCAGCCGGCCGCCATATGGTCGGCAAGCTGGGCGTCACTGATATCAGTTGTTCTTCTGGCCCCTGGGGCCAGCGTTGCATCGGCTAGTTCAGCCGGCAGGCGGAATTCGGCATGTTCCTCGATGCCTTCCATGACCGATACGTTGACCGGACCAAGGCGTCGCAGGGCGGCAATGACGTCTTCCACCATGTCTTCGGGCGCCGAAGCACCCGCGGTAATGCCAACCACTCCGGCATTGCGGACCCACGCCGGGTCCAGTTCACTGCCATCGGCAATCAGGTAGCTCGGCACGCCACTTTCCGCGCCGATTTCGCGCAGCCGGTTCGAATTCGAACTGTTGGTGGCCCCGATCACGAGAATGACATCCACGCGCGCGGATAATTCCCTTACTGCACTTTGCCGATTTTGCGTGGCATAGCAGATATCGCGCGTGCTGGGCCCCACCAGATCGGAAAATCGACGGTGGAGCGCCGCAATGATATTACGGGTGTCGTCTACCGACAACGTGGTCTGGGTGATATACGCCACAGGTGCGTCGGCCGGCAGGTCCAGCCGGCCCACTTCGGCCTCGTCCTGCACCAGCAGCACCTTGCCCGGGATCTGCCCAATCGTGCCTTCCACCTCGGGGTGGCCGGCATGGCCGATCAGGACCACGTGGCGCCCCGCAGCCGCGTACTGGCGGCCCTGGTTGTGCACCTTGATAACGAGCGGGCAGGTGGCATCGATCGCGTGCAGCTCACGGCGCTGTGCTTCGGCGATCACACTGCGCGAGACGCCGTGGGCACTGAAAATGGTGACTGCATCACCCGGCACCTCGTCGAGTTCCTCGACGAAGCGCGCACCCTTCTGCCGCAAGGACTGCACGACATGCTTGTTGTGGACGATCTCGTGGCGGACATACACGGGGGCGCCGTGTTTGATCAGGGCACGGTCCACGATTTCAATCGCTCTGACGACGCCGGCGCAAAAGCCCCTGGGTTGGGCGAGTATCACCTGCATGGAGACGGCCCCCCGACCCTCTTGTGAAGATTCGAAGACATCAGTTATTTTGGTATTCCGGCATCACTTTTCCGGTTCACGGTAGGTACTATATACCGGGTCGGATTTTCATGCCGCCGCGTCGGCTGTTGCCAACAGCGTCATTCCGGTGAAAATGCGGCCCTCTGCACTGGTATAACGGCGGATTCTCGTACAACGCGTCCGCAACGCCCATAGGGGATTTGAAATTCACAATTGCATTCTCGTGACAGGGGCCTCGGGCTTCCTGGGCTCTTCGGTCATGCGCCAGGCGCTGGAGCGCGGCTTCCAGGTGCGGGTACTGGTTCGAGCCACCAGTCCGCGCGCCAACCTGGCCGGCCTGCCGGTAGAGGTGGTGGAGGGCGACATGCGCGATCCGGCGTCGATGGCGCGTGCCATGGCCGGTGTCCGCTACCTGTTCCACGTGGCGGCCGATTACCGCCTGTGGGCACCCGATCCCGAGGAAATCGTCCGTTCCAACGTGGACGGCACGGTCACGACGATGAACGCCGCCCGCGATGCTGGTGTCGAGCGCATTGTCTATACCAGCAGCGTGGCTACGCTGCGGGTGGCCGGCGCGACGGGGCCGGTGGACGAAACCGCCGCCATGGCGGGCCACGAGGCCATTGGCGCCTACAAGCGCAGCAAGGTGCTGGCCGAGCGCGAGGTGGAACGCCTGGTGGCCGAGGGGCTGCCTGCCGTGATCGTGAATCCGTCCACGCCGATCGGACCACGTGACGTAAGACCCACTCCGACGGGCCGGATCATCGTCGAGGCGGCCACCGGCAAGATCCCTGCGTTCGTCGATACGGGCCTGAACCTGGCCCATGTGGACGATGTGGCGAACGGTCATTTCCTGGCGCTGGACAAAGGCAGGATCGGCGAGCGCTACATTCTGGGCGGCCAGGATGTGCTGCTGCGCCAGATGCTGGCGGACATCGCCGGCATGGCCGGGCGCAAGGCGCCGACGATTGAATTGCCGCGCTGGCCGCTGTACCCGATTGCCCGGGTGGCCGAAGCCGTCGCCCAGTTCACAAAAAAAGAACCTTTCGTGACCGTTGACGGCCTGAAGATGTCGCAATACCGGATGTTCTTTACGTCGGCCAAGGCCGAGCGCGAACTGGGCTACCAGGCGCGCCCGTACCAGGAAGCGCTGCGCGATGCGCTGAACTGGTTCCGCGACAACGGCTACCTGAAGTAGCAGTTCGCTGGCCGGGCCGGAGGCGGCCCGGCGTCCGGGCGATCGATCAGGAACGGACAGGCGCCTGGCTGCGGCCCTTCCACTGGCCGCCCCGGCGCAGATAGAAGCGGCGCGCCGAATCGAGCGTGGCGCCCAGATAGAACAGCGCCGTCAGCGGCAGCAGCGGTGCCAGCCATGCGGGCTGCCGGTATTCGCGCAGCATCGGGCGGTAGCTGATTGCCATCAGGATCCACGCCAGCCAGGCCGGCCATGCCGCCGCGCCCCCGGCCAGCGCCAGCACGGGCGGCGCCAGATACGTCAGGATCATGCCCAGCGTGGCGCCCGCCAGCATCAGCGGCGAATAGTGCAGTTGCGTGTAGGCGCTGCGCGCAATCATGTTCCACAGGCTCTGCCAGTCGTCGTACGGACGCAGCGACACGCTGTCGTCGGCCAGATCCAGCCGGATCGAACCGCCCGCCTTGATCTTCGCCGCCAGGCTGCAATCGTCGATCAACTCCCCCCGAATGGCCGCGAACCCGCCAATGCGGGCCAGTGCCGACCGGCGCGCCAGCATGCAGCCGCCGGCCGCGCCGGCCACCTTGCTGCGTGGGTCTGCCACGCTCTTGAACGGGTAGAGTTTGGCGAAGTAGAAGACAAAAGCCGGTACGATCATGCGTTCCCACCACGATTCGCAGCGCAGCCGCACCATCAGCGAGGTGAGATCGCGCTGCTCGTGCTCGGCGCGGGCCACGAGTTCGCGAATGGTCTGCGGGCCGTGCCAGATATCGGCATCGGTCAGGAACACGAACGCGGCGTCGGGCATGCGCTGATCTGCGGCTGCCAGCCCCTCGGACTGGGCCCAGACCTTGCCGCTCCAGCCAGCCGGCAGGTCACGCGCGCCGATCACGGTCAGCGCGTCGCCCTTGCCGATAGAAACGGCGGCTGCACGGGCGATATCGGCCGTGCCATCGGTGCTGTGATCGTCCACTACCACCAGCTGCAGCCGGCCGGGATATTGCTGGCTCAATACGCCGGTCACGGCCCGGGCAATCACGTCGGCCTCGTCACGGGCGGGAATGACGCCGATCACGGGCGGCCAGTCGGCCAGTTGAGGGGAGGGCGCAGGCTTGCGCACACGCCAGAAGCCGGCGCGGGCGAATACCAGCACGCACCAGACCACCAGGGTCAGCAGGGACAATCCGAACAGCAGCATGGGTCTTATTTGATGAATCGGCGCGCCAGGCGAGCCAGCCTGGGCACGGTGGTTGGCCGGACAAGGCGCGCATCATACCCTGCCATGCGTCGTTCGTTCTCGGCCAGGCACAGGTCGATCATGGCGCCTGCGGACAACGTCTGGCCCAGCGAGCCGGCAGCATTCATCGGAAAGTTGGCGTCCTGCGCGGTGCCGTCGGCCTTGACGTCGATGCCCTTCGCCAGCCCGATGCGCTCGCGGACCAGGAACAGCCAGACGCGCATGACCTTGAGCGCGAAGCCTGGCCGGCGCCACCAGGGCAGGCTGGCGCGATACCACGCCACCCAGTTGGCAAAAAACAGGATATGGCGGCCTTCTTCCTGGATCACCGGTTCGAATGTTTCCACGAGTTCGGCCGGAAAGAAGCCCGAGTCCCTGGCTGCCGTGAACAGGCCAAACGCGGCAAAGCTGTCGATGCACTCGCTGTAGCCGGTAACCAGCCAGCCCCATTCCGCATCGGCCGGCGGCAGGTATTCGGGTTCCGGCGCCAGGGTGATGCCGTACGCCTGCACCAGCTTCGACAGCACTACCTTGTGGCGGGCCTCCTCGTCGGCGTCCATTTCCAGCGCGCTGCGCAGCAGGGCGTCCTTCTGGCGGGCGGCAAAGCTGTGCACCCGCACCGAGGCGCGCCCTTCGGTCTGCACGGCGATATCCCAGATTGGCAGTGAAGTCACGCGCCTGAGCGCGTCGGGTGACAGTGCCGGCCAGTCGATGACCGACGGTTTATAGGGGTTGTGGGTCTGCAGCAGCATGTTGCAGAACATGCGCAGATGCTCGGCGGAGCCGATGCGCACCGGACCGTCGAGCGGATCGGTCCAGTTGCGCATGGCATGGTCGGCCTGTTCGATGGCCGTGCGGGCCACGGTGGCGGCCACGGCAGCGGCGCGGGCCTCACTGGTTTCCGGGATCGACTGGGCGCGGGCAACGGGCAAGCCGTCTACCTCGCCTTCGATTTCGAATGCTTTCTTCATCGGCGCTCCGGGCAGGGATAGCGGCAGTCATTGTATCCAGCCGGAGCCGTTGGTGCAGGATTGTGTCGAAAAAGACAGTCCAGCCGGAAAGCCAGTCGGCAAACCGGCATGCGGCAGGCCGGCGCTGCACTATGCGATGCGCCGGGTCCGGGGCTGTCCTTCGATGATGGGGGCCGCTCAGCGTGCGCGTGCGTGATGCGCGCGTTGCGGGCCCGGAGGTTGGGGATGCCAGTCCTGTGCAATGTCCGGGAAGACGTCGCACTCGCCGCGCACGATGTTCTCGATCGTGGCGCAAATCCCCTCGGTGCCACGTGGCCCCACGCAGACCAGGCTGCGCGGGGTGTCCGAATGGGCCGGAATGGCATAAACATGCATCCCCTCGCGATACAGGGGATGCTGGGTCAGCCGCTCGTTCAGGATTTCGACAAAGCGGCTGGGGCTAACGGTCGGCTTGTCCATCGCTTTTCTCCCTACGGGTTTTCAGCCTATGGCGGGCGCCGGCCATGTTCAAGGGGCTCAGGGGTGCTTCAAGCGCTCATTCGGTCTCATCGTCACGCAATGTCACGCAAATTCACGCATTGCAACCATTGGTGTGGCGCTCAGTGGGTCAATCTGGCGCCGGTAACTTCACTTGCGGTGCGTGGGCCATCGAGCATGCCATTGCCGGCGGCCCAGCAGGCGGCTTCGGCTTCGGCGTGCGACGGGTAGTCGGTCTGGGCCTCGATGGTGCTGTCGCAATCGGCGCCGCCGCATTTTTCCTCGACGACGATTCGCCAGGTGTAGCGTCCTGGCGGGTCTTCCATGACATGCATGACCAGGGTGCGGCGCTGGTCTGACAGGGACATAGGATGGGTCTGCATGGCGGTACTCCCTTGATTCTCCACAGGGCGGCGGCCCCGGTGGACTTTCAACATAGCACCGGCTCGCGGCATTTCCAGCAGGAATTGATGCGGTGCGGCGTCGGCGGCCTATGCTGGGGGCATCGGTCCTGATATCGTGTGCGGCCTTGGGTTCCTGGGAGCAAAGCCGCCCCCGGGGACGGAAGACCGGACCTCTGCCATGCCTGTTTCCACGACCCTTACCGACCGCATTGCCGCGCTGCTGGCGCATTTCGATACCGCCGTCCTGCCGGCCTGGACCGGGCGGGGCTGGAATCCGTCGATGGAACTTGCGCATGAGGCGCTGGACGGCGTGTCAGGCCTGCCGCTGCCCGACAAGCGCTACCGCGCCATGGCCTGCGCGCGCCAGCTCTATGTCTTTGCGACGATGGGCAACCTGCCGCACGCGGCCACGCTGTTCAGCTCGCTGTTTCGCCATTTTGGCGACGGCGCCGGTGGGTGGATCTACAGCATCGACGCGCAGGGTGCCCCGCTGGATACCACGCGCGACCTCTACACCCACGCCTTCGTGGTCTTTGCCTGCGCGCATTACTACCGCGCCAGCGGCGATGCGGCGGCGCTGGAGGCCATGCAGCGCACCATCGCCGTGATCGAGGCGCGCTTTGCCGATGGCAGCGGTCTCTATCACGCGGCGTTGGCCCAGAACTTCGGGCCGAACGCGAGTGGGGTCCAGCAGAACCCGATCATGCATCTGACCGAGGCCTACCTGGCAGCGCTGGAGGTGACCGGCGATGCCTGGATGGCGCAGCGGCTGAAGACGCTGGCCGATACCGTCCACGCCAGTTTTGTCGACCCGGCGGACGGCTGCGTTGCCGAACTGCCGCAGGGCACGGTGGGCAACCGGATCGAGCCCGGCCACCAGTTCGAATGGTATTCGCTGGTCATGACGGCCCCGTCGCTGTTTGCCGACGGCCCGCTGGCCGCGTCGTTGCCACGGGCGTTTGAGTTTGCCCGCCGCCACGGCGTGGCCGACGACACGTTTGGCGTATGTGCCGCGCTGGACGGGCAAGGCGCGGTGCAGGACGCCACCGAGCGCATCTGGGCGCAGACCGAGTTCGCGCGGGCGCTGATGGTCAAGGCATCGGTCGACAACGATGCGGCGGCGCTGGCCGGGCTGGAAACCTGGATCGAGCGGTTCCGCGCGCGTTTCCTGCATGCCGGCGGGTGGCACGAATGTCTGGCACCGGATGGCGCCGTGGTGCGCGCCGAAATGCCTTCGACCACGCCGTATCACCTGCTGACGTCGTGGCAGGCGCTACGTACGCTGCTGCCCGGAGGCTAAGGCGTCTCCTGGATGTTTGACCAGTCAGTCCACGCGAGCCCGCAGGTCGCTCTTGCGGATCAGCTGCAGCAGGGTGTCGGCCGGGCGCGACAGGCGCCGGGCGGCCAGCGTGATGAATTCGACCTCGGGCAGGGCGGGCAGGGCATCGACATTGACCGGGGGCACCAGCCCGCCGCCGGTCAGGTTCTGCGCCCGTACCGTGATGCCAAGGCCGCCGCGCGCCGCGGCAATGCAGCCCGAATGACTGCTGCTGGTGCAGACCACGCGCCAGCGCCAGCCGGCCGTTGCCAGGGTGTCGAGCACCACCGAGCGCGTGACGCTGGGCTCGTTGACCAGGATCAACGGTAGCGGTTGTCCCACATCGACCACGGTGCCCGGCCGCGCCAGCCATTCGAGCTGGCCGCGAAACAGCGGCACCCCGCGCCGCTCGCCTTCCCGCCGTTTGCCGATGATCAGGTCCAGCGTGCCGGCCTCGATCCATTCGTAGAGCTTGCTGGTCATGCCGATCGTGATTTCCAGCTCCACATCGGGGTGCGTGGCGCGAAAGGCGGCCAGCACATTGGGCAGCGGCCCTTGCGCCAGGTCTTCGGAGCAGCCCAGCCGGACGCGGCCCTGCAGGCGCGGCGCGCTGAACTGCTGCTCGGCGCGCGCCAGCGATTCCAGGATCAGCCGGGCATGCACGAGCAGGGCCTCGCCATCGGGCGTGAGCGCCAGCGAATGGGTGTCGCGCACGAACAGGCGCCGATTGACGCTTTGTTCCAGGCGGCGGATGTGGTCGCTGACCGACGATTGCGACAGGCCAAGCTGGCGGCCGGCATCGGTAAAGCTGTGCGCGGTAGCCACCGTGGCGAAGGTGCGGATCCAGACGGGATTGAGCATCGGGACATTGTGATCGGATTTTCCGATGGCAGTCAATAAATCCAGAGGGGTTCCCGATGGGGTGCCGGGTGCGTACCATGCTTGCACGGTCCGGGTTTCCCCGGACAGGCATCACCGCTGGATTTTCCCCAATGAACACCGCTTCCGCCCCCGCCGCCAACCAGGCCTTTTCCCAGAAGGCCATGCTGTGGATCGTCTTCGCCGGCTTTTTCATGCAGACGCTGGACACCACGATCGTCAATACCGCGCTGCCGTCGATGGCGCACAGCCTCGGCGAAAAGCCGCTCGACCTGAAACCTGTGGTGGTGGCCTACACGCTGACCATGGCGATGCTGACGCCGGCTTCGGGCTGGCTGGCCGACAAGTTCGGCACACGGCGCGTCTATTTCAGTGCCATCCTGATCTTCGTGCTGGGTTCGGTGTTCTGTGCCACGGCCCATACGCTCACGCAGCTCGTCATTGCCCGGGTGCTGCAGGGCGTGGGCGGCTCGATGCTGCTGCCGATCGGCCGGCTGGCCGTGCTGCGCAATATCCCGGGCGAGCAATACATCGCCGCGCTGGCATTCGTGTCGATCGCCGGGCAGGTGGGGCCGATCTTTGGGCCGGTGCTGGGCGGCTGGCTGGTCCAGAGCGCGTCGTGGCACTGGATCTTCCTGATCAATGTGCCGGTGGGCATGGTGGGGCTGTTTGCCGTACGCCGCTACCTGCCGGCGGGTGAAGCCGGCGCGGCGCCGCCGTTCGACTGGATCGGGTGCGGCCTGCTGTCGCTGTGCATGGTCACGTTCTCGCTGGCGCTCGAAAACGGCGTACACAGCCCGTGGAGTGCCCTGCTGGCCGCCATCAGCATCAGCAGTGCGCTGTTCTACATTCCGCATGCGCGCCGCCATGCGACGCCGCTGTTCCGGCTGGCGCTGTTCCGCGAGCCCAACTTCACCGTGGGCCTGATCGGCAACCTGGTCTGCCGGATCGGGTCGGGCGCGGTGCCGTTCCTGCTGCCGCTGCTGTTCCAGCTGCAGCTTGGCTACTCGCCGCTGCACTCGGGCATGATGCTGCTGCCCGTGGCGATTGCCGGCACGATCTCCAAGCGCTGGATCGTGCCGCTGGTGAACCGCTTTGGCTACGACACGTTCCTGCTCGTCAACACGGTGATCGTGGGCGCGTCCATCGCGTCGTTCTCGGCCATCTCGCCGGGCTGGCCGCTGGCCATGTCGATCGTGCAACTGGCCACCTTTGGCGCCGCCAATTCGATGCAGTTCGCGGCGATGAACAGCGTGACGCTGAAGGGTCTGACGCGGGAAGACGCCGGTAGCGGCAACAGCCTGTTCTCGATGGTGCAGATGCTGGCCATCGGCCTGGGCGTCACCATCGGCGGCGGCCTGGTCAGCCTGTTCTCGGCAAAACTCGGCGTTGCGGCACCGGCCTACCGGCTGGCATTCCTGTCCGTGGGCATCATCACGCTGCTGTCCTCGCTGGTGTTCCGCCGGCTCGACGCCGAACGGCTGAATCCGAAAAGCGTGAAGCGGGCAGCGGTGCAGGCGCGGTAGGGGAGGCGGGACTCAGTCTTCGGACGGCGGCCAGCCGTCCCGCTTGCCGCGTTCCCGGAAACCATTCGCCCGACTTACTCCTCCACCCCGTTCTCCCGCAGCATCCGTTCGCATTCGTCCAGCATGTCGTGGGCGAAGGCCGACTGGTAGTTCGGGTCCAGCGCTTCCATCATCTCGTGGGATGCGTACAGGCCGGCTTCGCGCGAGAGCGTGGCGGCCAGCTGGCGGGCCAGCTGATCGCTCAGGTCCGACAGCAGACGGCGCTCGGACAGCGCCAGCTGCAGCTTCGAGCGCGACAGCCAGTTGCCGGCCAGCGTGGCGCCCTGTGCCTCGGTCATCCATTGGCCGTGTTCGTAGAAGGCGGATAGCCGTTCGGCCATCAGCGCGAACATCAGGGCCTTGCGGGTGTTGAAATCGATACGCGGCGGCGAGGCGGGGATCATTTGCGAAAGTTCTGAATGGCGGGGCGCGCAATGGTAGCGCAATCCCCGCGGTGTCCTGTCAGTCGAAGCGCGCCTGCAGCCACGTGCCGATATCGGCAATTTCTTCCAGGCAGACCGAGTGGGGCATGTTGCCGTATGCGTGCCATGTTACCGGCTGACCCCGTTCGGCAAGGAAATCGCGGGCGCGGGTGCCAAGGCCCAGGGGCACCACGTCGTCGGCGGTGCCATGGGCGGCGAAGACCGGGGTGGCGGCATTGGCCGGCGTGGCTTCGGCGGCGATCAGTTCGGGCGACGGGATATAGGTGGACAGCGCGATCACGCCGGCCAGTGCCTGCGGATGCGTCAGTGCCGTGGTGTAGGCGATGGCGCCGCCCTGCGAGAATCCGGCCAGCACGATGTTGGCGGCCGGAATGCCCCGGGCGTTTTCGCGGTCGATCAGGGCGCGGATGGCGTCGCGCGATTGCCCGATGCCTGCCACGTCGGCCTTGCGGCCGGCTTCATCGAGCGAGTAGATGTCGTACCAGGCGGGCATGACATAGCCGCCGTTGCAGGTCACCGGAATGGCCGGAGCATGCGGAAAGACAAAGCGCACGGCCAGCGTATCGGGCAAGCCCAGCTCGGGCACCACGGGAACGAAGTCGCTGCCGTCCGCGCCAAGCCCGTGCATCCAGATCACGGCGTGGGTCGGATTGGGGGCGGTTTCGATTTCAATCGCGGGCAGCAAGCTCATGGCCGTTCCTGTGGATGCGGGAAAACGGCCAGTATCGCACGGGCGCGGGGGCGTCCGTGCGATGGCTTGTCAGGCTTCGAGGCTGGGTCAGGCGGCCGTGGGAACGATCGGGATCGTGGCCAGGCCAGGGGTGCTGCGGGCCGGGGCCGACTGCAGCTGGGGCGTTCCGGATTGCGGAGCCGGCGCAAAGCGCCGGTCGGCCACGCCTTCCACGCCGGTGGCGTGTACCTCTTCGAGGAAGGCGATCATGTTGCGGTAGTAATCGACTTGCATCTGCGCTTCAAGCAGGCGACGTTCTGCCTGGAAAAGCGTCAGCCTCATGTCTTGCAGTTCCTTCTCGGCGATCTTCTCTGGCGTCGGCGGACTGAACAAGTTTGCAAGCGAACGCATGGCAGTTACCTCCCGGGGCTGTCGTACGGCTGGTGAGTCGTATCGGTTGTGTGCGCGCCATGCGGTCAAATATAGACGATCCGGCGCAAGGTACACGATGGGTCACCATGGATCATGTGGGGTCCCCCACAAGAATGATTGCCGTCACCCGGATGGTGGGGTAGATTTACCGCCCATCAGCCGGGAATTGCCTTGGGGCACGTCCCGGCTTTGTCTTTTTTACCTCCGGCCTTACGGTGAACTTGCCGATTGTGGCGAAAGCTGCCGTTTGAAATCGTTATCACGGTGGGCCCCGGCAAAAACTGTCATCGGTAAAAAAACCACATACCGTCAGGATCCTGCAACAGCCGTGGCAAGCGCTGGCCGTCGCGCATGACGGCTACATCACAGCCGCACGACGGATGCGCCTGCCTGGGCGGGTAGAATGCCGCGCCGGCGTCCCTTCTTGCGCCGTTGTCACGCTTCTCTTCAAGCGTCTTTTTACGCATTCCAGTCCGCTTCTGACGTGTCCGCGATGCCTGCCGCCTGCCAGCGCCTGCTGCCGTACCTTCTTGGCCTGTGCCTGATCCTGCCGATGCTGGCATGGGGCGCCCCGGTGCACGTGCTGGTGTTGGCCTCGCAAACGCACCTGCTGCCAGCCGCCGCCGAGGCATTCCGCGCCGCGCATGGCAACGACATCGCCGAATTCACGTTCGCAACGACCGCGCCCGATGCCGGCACGCTGGCGCGGGCCGATGTCATCCAGACCTGGTTCGTACCCGGTGCCGTGCTGCGCCAGTTGGCGCCCGGCGTGCGGCAGGCGCAAATGCGTGGCGCGCTGCTATCGGCCGCGCCTGCCGATGTGGCCGAGGCCGCCTGGCACATCCGCACCGACGCCGCGCTGAATGCCGCCGTACAGCCCTACTGGGAAGCGGGCGGTGTCGATAACCTGGCCGCAGCGCTCGCGGTGGCCGTGGCGGCCCGGCAGCGTGCCGCCGGCATGACGCCGATTGCCGTGCCACCGCTCAAGCCTGCGCCGGCGGCCGGCATCTATCATCCGCGCGCACCGCAACCGTTTGCGTCGCTGGCCGAATACCTGCGCTGGTATCGGTCGGCCGGATTTGTGCCCGGCGATGCACCGCTGGTCGGTATTTCGTTCTATGCCACCAATTATCGCCAGCGCGACCTGGCGCACGTCGATGCGCTGGTCGATGCGCTGCAGCGGCAGGGCATTGGCGTCGTGCCGGTTTTTGGCTGGCCGGTGTCGGGCCTGGATGCCCTGCTGACGCAGGACGGCACCACGCCGTTGCGTGCGCTGCTGGCCCTGAACCTGACGATTCCGCGTGCCGAAGACAAGGACTGGCTGACGCGCCACGGCCTGCATACCATCAACCTGGTTGCCACGCGCGATAGCGCGGCGGCCTGGCATGCCGACGTGCGCGGCATTTCGGGCGAGCGGCTGCCGCTGTTGCTGAACGCGCCCGAACGCAGCGGTGCCACGGAGCCGGTGCTGTTCTCCACGCAGGAAGACCGCGACGGCGTGAAGGCGAGTGCCGCCGTGCCCGAGCGCGTGGATGCGGTGGTCGCACGCGTGCAGCGCTGGATCGCGCTGCAGGACAAGCCAGCCGCGCAAAAGCATGTGGCGGTGCTCTACTACAACAATCCGCCGGGGCGGGGCAATATTGGCGCGAGCTATCTGGCGACGTTGCCCACGCTCACGCAGATCCTGCGGCGGCTCCGGGCGGCCGGCTACGACACCGGGCGCGACCTGCCCGATACCGCCACGCTGACTGCGCTGCTGGAGGCCAACGGCCGCAATGTGGAAACCTGGTCGCCCGGCGAGCTGGACCGCATGGTCCGCGCCGGACACGTCAAGCTGGTGCCACTGGCGCAATACCGCCGCTGGTTCGATGCCTTGCCCGCGCCGTTCCGCGAATCCGTGCTGCGCGCCTGGGGCCCGCCGGAACGCAATCCGCTGATGCTCGCGCACGACGCCCATGGCGCGCCGGCTTTCGTGGTGCCGGGGCTGTTCTTCGGCAATGTCTTCGTCGGCCCGCAACCGCTGCGGTCCACGTTTGACCGGGCGATGGACGCCGCGCACGACACGATTACGCCGCCGCCGCATTCGTATGTGGCCGCCTACCTGTGGTACCGCCATGCATTGGGTGCCGATGCCGTGGTGCATGTGGGCCGCCACGGCACGCTGGAATGGCTGCCCGGCAAGCAGGTGGGGCAGTCTGGCGACGATGCGTCGGAGGCCCTGCTGGGCGACCTGCCGAATGCCTATATCTACATCCAGGATGGCGGCGGCGAGGCCATCCAGGCCAGGCGCCGCAGCGCGGCTGTGCTGGTGAGTCATCTGGCGCCGCTGCTGGCGGCCGCAGGGCAGGCGCCGGCGCTGGCATCGCTCGACGAAGCGATCGAACAGGCCGATGCGACGCGAGACAGCGCGCCGGAACTGTCCGAGCAGTACCGGAAGCAGGCGCTGGAACAGATCCGGGCGCTGAAGCTCGACCAGCAACTGGCACTGGACACCCGGGCGCCGTGGGACACCATCGAGCCGGTCGTGCATGCGTTCCTGCACAAGGTGGAGGCCGAGCCGATGCCGCTGGGCATCCACGTGCTGGGCCAGATGCCGGCGCAAGCCGACCAGACCGACGCGCTGGCGATGATGCTTGGCGCCCGGGCCCGGGCCGACGCGGCCCAGTTGCACGCATGGGCCGCCGACCTGGTGGCAGGCCGCCAACCGGCCCTGGGGGACGGTGCCGGCGACGATGCGCGCCGCGCCCTGGATGCCGGCCGCCAATGGCTGGCCGACCTGCGCGCATCGCCCCAGGCCGAGCTGGACGGGCTGGTCACGGTGCTGGCCGGCCGCTACCTGCCCAGTGGCCCGCTGGGCGACCCCGTGCGGGTTGCCGACAGCCTGCCCACCGGCCGCAACCTGCACGCTTTCGACGGGGCCCGCATTCCCACGCGTGCCGCCTGGACGCTGGGCAAGGCGATGGCCGGACAGACGCTGGAGCGTTTTCGGCGCGAGCACGGCACATGGCCGGAATCGCTGTCGATGGTGCTCTGGTACGGCGAAACGGAACGCCACCAGGGGGCAATGGAAGCCGAGGCGCTCTACCTGATGGGCGTGGAGCCGGTCTGGAATGCGCGCGGCAACGTGGAGGATGTGCGGCTGATTCCTGACGCCGAACTGGGCCGGCCGCGCGTGAACGTGCTGCTGACCACGTCCGGCATCTACCGCGACGGGTTTGGCGACAAGATCGCGCTGCTGGACAAGGCTGCGCGGCTGGCTGCCGCTGCCGGAAATAATGCAATTAGCCGCCATGACCGGGACGTCGCCGCGGAGTTGGTCCGGCAGGGCGTGGAGCCGGAGCAGGCCGGCAGGCTGGCACGGGCGCGCGTGTTTGCGGCCAAGCCGGGCAATTACGCGATTGGCGTGCAGCAGATGGTCGAGCAGAGCCGCGACGCGCAGGGGCCGCCCGATGGCCTGGCCCGCCAGTACCTGCGCTACATGAACTTCGCGTATTCGGCCGATGGCTGGGGGGAATCGGCGCCGGCAGCGCTGGCCAGCCACCTGAAATCGAACCAGGCCGTGCTGTTTTCGCGCACCAGCACGCTCTACGGAGCGCTGGACAACGATGACACCTACCAGTATGCGGGCGGGCTGACGGCCGCCACACGGGCGGTCAGCGGCACGGCGCCGCCGCTGTGGCTGCACAACCTGCGCCGCGAGGGGCAGACGCAGACCGTCGATGCGCGCACGTGGCTGGCTACCGAACTCAACGCGCGCCAGTGGAATCCGAAGTGGATTGCCGCGATGCAGCGCTCGGGCTACGCGGGCGCCCGCGAGATGTACAAGGAAGTGGAGCATTTGTACGGCTTTCAGGCCACCGTGCCCGAGCAGATGCCGGGCGCGTTCTGGCAGCAGACCTACGACGTCTATGTGGCCGACAAGCTCGGCATGGGCATGGATGCGTTCTTCCGCTCGGCCAATCCGCACGCGCAGCAGGGCATCCTGGCGCGCCTGCTGGAAGTGGACCGCCAGGGCAGCTACCGCTTTACCGATGCCGAGCGTCGCGAACTGCTGCGCCAGTACGCCGAAAGCGTGCGGCGCGACGGGCTGTCATGCACGGCCAATACCTGCGGCAACCCGGTGCTGATGGCGCATATCGCACGGCAGGGCAAGGCCGCCCGGATCGACATGAAGGCGCTGGGGCGGGAACTGGCCGATGCGGTGGTGGGGCCGGCCGGGCCGGGTGCAAAGGCCGTGTCGACACGGCCAGTGGAGGCGAAGGTGGCACCGGTGCGGCCGGTGCGCCCGGAGCCTGCAGCGCCTGTTGTGCCGCCAGTTCCGGCCGTCGCACAGGCGGATACCGAACACGTGACTGGCCAGAGGCTGTCGCCACAGGCCATGCCGGTAGCGGCAGCGCCCGCCGAACGTGCGCGGCACCTGGCATTTGCGCTGGCACTGGCGGCGCTGACGATCGGCGCCGGAGCCTACGCCGGGTGGCGTCGGGGCAGACGCTAGTAGCCGTGGATGCGCTGGCCCTCTCCCCCGCCCCTCTCCCGCGGTGCGGGAGAGGGTAGAACAACCTCGGTTTTGTCGAAGACCGCGGCGGGTTTTGCTCCCCTTTCCCGCAACGTCGGATTTATCGATGGCGGCGGGTTTTGCTCCCCTTTCCGCAACGTCGGATTGGTGGATGGCGGGTTTTGCTCCCCTTTCCCGTCGGATTTGTCGATGGCGGGTTTTGCTCCCCTCTCCCGCGAGCGGGAGAGGGGTTGGGGGAGAGGGCGCGGTGCATCAGGTGAAGACCAGTCGTGGATTGCACCGCTGGCCCTCGCGTCTGGGCGGGATAGGGGACAGCCCATCGCCACACGCAAATAGACAGCCCCCGCCGATCTCCGTATCCTGATTGCCTTCGCAAATTCCGCCCGAGCCTCCGCATGCAAACCTCCAAGATCCCGGCCACCATCGTTACGGGCTTCCTTGGCAGCGGCAAGACCACGCTGCTGCGCCACATCCTCGACAACGCCAACGGCCGCCGCATTGCGGTGATCGTCAACGAATTCGGCGAACTGGGCATCGACGGCGAGATCCTGAAGGGTTGCGGTATCGGCTGCGACGACGCGGGCGAGCCCACCGGCCAGCTGTACGAGCTGGCTAACGGCTGCCTGTGCTGCACGGTGCAGGAGGAGTTCTTTCCGGTCATGGAACAGCTGCTGGAGCGCCGCGACCAGATCGACCACGTGCTGATCGAAACGTCGGGCCTGGCGCTGCCCAAGCCGCTGGTGCAGGCCTTCCACTGGCCCAGCATCCGCAATGCATTCACGGTGGATTCCGTGGTGACCGTGGTCGACGGCCCTGCCGCTGCCGCCGGCCAGTTTGCCGCCAATCCGGTGGCGGTGGACGCCCAGCGCCGCGCCGATCCGAACCTGGATCACGAATCGCCGCTGCATGAACTGTTCGAAGACCAGCTTGCCAGCGCCGACCTGGTGATCCTGAACAAGACCGACCTGATGGACGCCGCGCAGGTGGCTGCCGTGGAAGCGCTGGTGCGGCCCGAGATTCCTGCCGAGGTCAAGATCGTGCCGGCGCAGGCCGGCAAGCTCGACGTGAGCATGCTGCTGGGCCTGCAGCGCGCGTCGGAAGACACGATCCACCTGCGGCCCGATCATCATGGCAGTGCCGACGACCCCGACCACGCCGATCACCATCACGACGAGTTCGACTCGGTGGTGGTGCAGGCGGGCACGGTGGACCGCGATGCGCTGGTGGCCGCGTTGCAGAAGCTGGTGGCCGAGCACACGATCTATCGTGTGAAGGGCTTTGCCACGCTGCCGGGCAAGGCCATGCGCCTGGTGCTGCATGGCGTGGGCCAGCGCTTCGACAGCTATTTCGATCGCGCGTGGCGTGCCGGCGAGCCGCAGGGCACGCGCGTGGTGCTGATCGGCCAGGAACTTGACGGCGCCGCGCTGCAGGCGTCGCTGGATGCCGCGCTGGCGCGCTGACCGCTGAAGCAGTCCAGGCAACCGAAGCGATGCACCTGCTGTCCACCCGGCCCGGCGGCTTTGTCGAAGACAGCGCCGTGGTGCTGCGCATCGAGCAGACGCCGGGCGATATCGTCGTCCTGAGCGCGGCCGACACCACGCTGTCGCTGCTGGCCGCCGCGGTGCCCAGGCTCGGTGCCGGCTACCCGAGCGTGCGGCTTGCCAACCAGATGTACCTGCGCCAGCCGGCGTCTCTCGATCTCTATATCGACGAAGTGCTGCAGCACGCGCGGGTGGTGGTGGTGGACCACCTGGGCGGGGCCAGCGACTGGGCCTACGGGCTGGAACGGCTGCCCGAACTGGCGCGCGCACGCGGCCAGCTGCTGGTGATGTTCTCCGGCGACCTGGACGAGGACGACAACCTGGCGCGGCTTGGCAATGCGCCGGCGGCGCTGTCGCACCAGCTCTGGCGCTATCTGCGCGAGGGCGGGGCCGGCAACGCCGAACAGTTTTTCCGCTGCCTGGGTCAGCATGCCTGGGGCCACAGCACGCCGGTGCTGCCGGCGCAGGTGCTGCCGCAGGCCGCGCTCTACCATCGCGATCGCGGCGTAGCCACGGTGGAAGACTGGCAGCACGAATGGACGGCGCGCGGCCTGGACGGTGCGCCCGTGGTGGCCCTGCTGTTCTATCGGTCGCATCTGCAGGCCGGCAATACCGATGTGTTCGACGCAATGGCCGAGGCGCTGCTCGATGCAGGCCTGTGCCCGTTGCCGCTGGCCGTCAGTTCACTGAAGGAACCGATCTGCCGCGAGGTGCTGCAACGGCTGTGCGACGCGCACGGCGTATCGCTGGTGCTGAATACCACCGCGTTCTCGGTGGCGTCGCTCGACAACGCCGGGGACGGGGCCGGTGCCGATCACCCGCTGGCGAACGATGCGCCGGTGCTGCAGGTGATCCTGAGCGGCGGCAACCGCGAGGACTGGCTGGCCGACAGCCAGGGCCTGGGCACGCGCGACGTTGCCATGCATGTGGCAATGCCCGAAGTGGACGGCCGCATCATCACGCGCGCGGTCAGCTTCAAGGGGCTGGCGTATCGCTGCCCGCATACCGAAGTCGATGTGGTGCGCTACCGGCCCGACGCCGAACGCATCGGCTTCGTGGCCGAGCTGGCGCGCCGCTGGTGCCGGCTGCGCACGCTGCCGGCCGCTGAAAAACGCCTGGCGCTGATCCTGGCGAATTATCCGGCCAGCGAAGGGCGCATCGGCAATGGCGTCGGTCTCGATACGCCGGCGTCGGTGGTGCAGATCCTGACCATGTTGCGCGATGCGGGCTATGCCGTAGGGCCGCTGCCTGCGGATGGCGATGCGCTGATGCATGGGCTGACGCGCGGCGTGACCAACGATCTGGCGCAGCATGCATGGCGCCCGGCGTTCCAGAGCGTGGCGATGGCCGATTACCAGGCCTGGCTCGCGCAACTGCCGCAAGCCAACAGGGATGCCATCGCCGCCCGGTGGGGTAGCCCCGAGTCCGATCCGATGGTGCGCCAGGGCCGCTTCATGATTGCCGGCGTGCGCACCGGCAATGTATTCGTCGGCATCCAGCCGGCCCGGGCCTATGGCGTGGACGACTACGCCAGCTATCACGATGCCGAACTGGTACCGCCGCACGGCTACCTGGCCTTCTACTTCTGGCTGCGGCACAGCTTCGGCATCGATGCCGTGGTGCATGTCGGCAAGCATGGCAACCTGGAATGGTTGCCGGGCAAGAGCGTGGCGCTGTCCGATGCCTGCTGGCCCGATGCGATCCTGGGGCCGCTGCCGCACCTGTATCCGTTTATCGTCAATGACCCGGGCGAGGGGGCGCAGGCCAAGCGGCGCACCCAGGCCGTGATCATCGATCACCTGATGCCGCCGCTCACGCGTGCCGAGAACTACGGGCCGCTGCAGGATCTGGAGCGCCAGGTCGACGAATACTACGAGGCGCTGACCGTGGACCCGCGCCGCGCAAAGCTGCTGCGCCGGGAAATCCTGAAATCGATTGTCGGCCAGCAGCTGCATCGTGAACTGGGCATCGACGCGCCGGCCAGCGGCGAGGAAGAAGACGCGCTGCTGAACCGCACCGACGCCTGGTTGTGCGAACTGAAGGAGTCGCAGATTCGCGACGGGCTGCACGTGTTCGGCATGTCGCCGCAAGGCCGTCAGCGCCGCGACACGCTGGCCGCGCTGGCGCGCTTTCCGGTGGGCGATGGGATCGATGAGCGCGCCAGCCTGCTTGCCGCGCTGGCGGCCGACCTGTCGCTGGGCGATGGCTTCGATCCGCTCGATGCCGACTGGGCGGCGCCCTGGACCGGACCCCGTCCGGCAGCGCTGGCCGCCACCGACGATGGGCCGTGGCGTCATCATGGCGATACGCGCGAGCGGCTCGAAGCGCTGGCGCTGCGCCTGCTGGACGAGGATGAGGGGATCGGGCCGCAGTCGGGCGCGGTGCTGGCACGCTTGCGCGAACAGGTGGCGCCGCGCCTGGATGCCTGTGGCCCGCAGGAACTGCTGCAGCTGGAGCGCGGCCTGGGGGGGCGCTTCGTGCCCGCCGGGCCCAGCGGCGCACCATCGCGCGGCCGGCCCGATGTGCTGCCCACCGGCCGCAACTTCTATTCGGTCGACACGCGCGCCGTGCCGACGCGTACGGCGTGGACGCTGGGCTTGCGCGCGGCCGACCAGCTGATCGAGCGGCACCTGCAGGAGCACGGCGAGTATCCGCGCGCGGTGGGGCTGTCGGTCTGGGGCACGGCCACCATGCGCACGGGCGGGGACGATATTGCGCAGGCCATGGCGCTGCTGGGCGTGCGGCCCAAATGGGCCCATGGCAGCCATCGCGTGGTGGATTTCGAGATCCTGCCGATGGCGATCTTCGACCGTCCGCGCGTGGACGTGACGCTGCGGGTGTCGGGTTTCTTCCGCGATGCGTTTGCCAACCTGGTGGCGATCTTCGACGCCGCCGTGCGCGCGGTGGCGGCGCTTGACGAACCCGAGGACGTCAACCCGATCCGCGCCCGCGTTCTGGCCGAGCAACGCGCGCTGGCGCAGCAGGGCATGGATGCCGACGCCGCGCTGGAACGGGCCAGCTGGCGCGTGTTCGGCGCGCGGCCGGGCGACTATGGCACGGGCCTGCAGGCGCTGATCGACGGCCGACGCTGGCAGACCGATGGCGATCTGGCGCAAGCCTTCCTGCACGCGGGCGGCTACGCCTACGGCCAGCGGGCCGATGGCGTCGAGGCCCGCGACACGTTTGCCACTCGGCTGGCGGAGATCGATGTGGTGCTGCAGAACCAGGACAACCGCGAGCACGACATCCTCGACGCCAACGACTACTACCAGTTCCAGGGCGGCATGGTGGCGGCCGTGCGCCATCTGGGCGGCACGCAGCCGGCCATCTATCATGGCGACCACGCCAACCCCGCCGCGCCGCGCGTGCGGACGCTGGGCGAGGAGATCGCCCGCGTGATCCGCACGCGCGTGGTCAATCCGAAATGGATCGATGGCGTGAAGCGGCACGGCTACAAGGGCGCATTTGAAATGGCGGCGACGGTGGACTACCTGTTCGGCTACGACGCCACGGCCCGCGTGGTGGGCGATCACCAGTACGCGCTGGTGGCCGACGCCTATGTGCATGACGACGCCACGCGCGACTTCCTGGCGCGGCACAACCCGCGCGCGTTGCAGGGCATTTGCGAGCGCCTGCTGGAAGCGATGGAGCGCGGGCTATGGCAGGAACCGGGCGACCAGCGCGAGCGCATTGCCCACCATCTGCTCGACAACGAACAGCGTCTGGAAGGGATGCAATGACCCACTCTGCCCACGGCGCGGCCATGCGCCCGATCTTTCCGTTCAGCGCCCTGGTAGGGCAGGACGCGCTGCAGCAGGCACTGCTGCTGGCGGCGGTGGACCCCGGCATCGGCGGCGTGCTGGTCACCGGGCCGCGCGGCACGGCCAAGTCCACGGCCGCGCGTGCGCTGGCGGAACTGCTGCCGCATGGCCAGTTCGTGACGCTGCCGCTCGGCGCCAGCGAGGAGCAACTGACCGGTACGCTGGACCTGGGCCATGTGCTGCAGCAGGGCGAGGTGCGCTTCCAGCCGGGCCTGCTGGCGCGGGCGCACGATGGCGTGCTGTATGTCGACGAGGTGAACCTGCTGCCCGATCCGCTGGTGGACCAGTTGCTGGACGTGGCGGCCAGCGGTGTCAACGTGGTGGAGCGCGATGGCGTCTCGCACCAGCATCCGGCGCGCTTCGTGCTGGTCGGCACGATGAATCCCGAGGAAGGCGATTTGCGGCCGCAATTGCTGGACCGCTTCGGACTGGCGCTGGCACTGTCGAATTACGAAGACCCCGCCGCGCGCCAGGCAATCGTGCGCGCCCGGCTGGCGTTCGATGCCGACCCCGATGCCTTCCGCGCCAGGGTGGCGCAGCATCAGCAAGCGCTTGCCAGTCAGGTCGGGCGTGCCCGGGGGGCGCTCGGTGCACTGGCATTTGGCGATGCCGTCCATGACCGTGTCAGCGCGCTGTGCCTGGAGGCTGCCGTGGACGGCGTGCGCGCCGACCTGGTGATGCTGCGGGCGGCCCGCGCACTGGCCGCGTGGCAGGGCGCGGCGGATATCGACACCAGCCATGTGGACGCCGTGGCCGAGTTGGTGCTCCACCACCGCCGCCACGCTGCCGCGCCGCAGCGGGAGGGACAGGCAGGGCAGGCACCAGCTCCGCAGCCTCATGCCGCGCAAGCCGCCGACCCGTGGGGCGCACTGCCGCCGCCGCAAGCCTCCGGCATGGCCGAGGTCAAGCCGCTGAAGCCGTTCGGGAAGCTCCCGCCAAAAAAAGCCTGAGCCACCGGCGGCCGTCCGGCCCGGAGCGGCCCGGCGGCCATCGGTGGCAAACCATCCGTGCGTCATCCCCGCTATCCCCGGGCCACGCCGCGCAGGGCCGCACGCCCGGTACGCGCATTCACTGGCCGCGCACGCTGGCGGCCAAGCGGCGCGCGCTGCTGGATGCCGCGCATCTGCGCTACCGCCGTACCGATCCGCGCGCCGGGGTATTGCACTGTTTCTTGCTGGACTGTTCGGGCTCGATGGCGCATGGCGAGCCACTGGCCCTGGCGAAGGGCGTGCTGGCACGGCTGGTCGAGCGGGCCTATCAGGCGCGCGCCGATGTGGCGCTGGTCTGCTTCGCGGGGCAGCACGCCGAGGTGCGTTTGGCGCCGTCGCGCGCGCGGCCATGGAATGACGACTGGATCCGCCCGATTGCCGGTGGCGGTGGCACGCCGCTGTCGCTGGGTGCCGCGCGGGCCGACCAGTTGCTGGCGTGGCAGGCCCGGCGCCGGCCCACGCAGCAGCGCTGGCTGTGGCTGCTGACCGATGGCCGCAGCGCCGAGTCGCCGGCGCGACCGGCCTGGGCCGATCATGTCGTGGTGGTCGATGTCGAACGGCACACGCTGCCGCTGGGCCGTTGCCAGCAACTGGCGCAGGCCTGGGGCGCCGACTTCCAGACCGCCGGTTCGCTGCAGATCGGGCCCTAAAGTTTTGCGACGGGCCAGCCGTTAGTCCATCGATAGCCCCGGATAACTCGGGGCGGAAATCGAGGAGCGGAACCGTCATGGGCTGGGACAACTTGAGTATGCGCACCCGATTGGGCGCGGCATTTGGGGTAATCGTGCTGCTGGTGGCGGCAATGCTGGTGCTGGCGCTGGGCCAGGTGGCCGATGGCAGCACGCGCAGCTGGCTGTGGACGCTTGCCATCGTCGTGCTGGTATTCAGCGTGATCTGCTGGTTCCGGCTGGCCCGCGCGATCGAGGAACCGCTCAAGGAGGCCGAGTTCATCGCCGAAACCGTGGCGGCGGGCGACCTGAGCAAGGATTTCGAGACCGAGCGCGGTGGCGACTTCGGCCGCCTGCTGGGCGGACTGGGCGAGATGGAAGACATGCTCACCGACCTGGTGACGCGCATCAAGGGCGCCAGCGATTCGATCTCGTCGGCTTCGCAGCAGATCGCAGTGGGCAATACCGACCTATCGCAGCGCACGGAGGAACAGGCGGCCACGCTGGAGGAAACCGCGTCGAGCATGGGCGAGCTGACCGCCATGGTGAAGCAGAACACCGAACGCGCCCGCACGGCCAACGGGCTGGCGGCGTCGGCGTCGGGCATCGCAGAGCGCGGCGGCACCATCGTCAGCAACGTGGTCCAGACGATGGATGCCATCAGCGTCAGCTCGCGCAAGGTGACCGACATCATCGCCGTGATCGAGGGCATTGCGTTCCAGACCAATATCCTGGCCCTTAACGCCGCCGTGGAAGCGGCGCGCGCAGGCGAGCAGGGGCGCGGCTTTGCGGTGGTGGCGGGCGAGGTGCGCACGCTGGCCCAGCGCAGCGCGGCGGCCGCCAAGGAAATCAACGTGCTGATCAGCGATTCGGCGCGCCAGGTGGAAAGCGGCTCGGCGCTGGTCGGCCAGGCCGGTCAGACCATGGAGGAAATCGTCCAGGCCGTGCGCCGCGTGACACAGATCCTGGGCGAGATCGCCGTGGCGTCGGAGCACCAGAGCGAGGGCATCGAACAGGTCAATGTGGCCGTCACGCAGATGGATGACGTGACGCAGCAGAACGCCGCGCTGGTGGAGCAGGCCGCGGCGGCGTCGGCCGCACTGGCCGATCAGGCCCAGGAACTGCAGAAGGTGGTGGGCGAGTTCAGGCTGTAATCGCCCTCGTGCCCGGGGCCCGGCTCCTGGCTGCAGGGCGCCAGGGTTACAGCCTGCCGCCCTGCAGCCAGGCGATCACCGGCGCCCAGAACGTCTTCATGAACGGCGTCTCGATCGCGGCGTCGTGCGGCAGGTCTTCGAACACGATAAAGCGGCTTGGGCCATTCACGGCACGGGCCAGGTGCTCGGCCTGCCGGAACGGGATGGTCTCGTCGCGCCGGCTGTGAATCAGCATCACGGGCAGCTTCGACATGCGCAGCCGGGCGATGTTGTCCCACGGGTTTGGCAGCGCCCAGGCCAGCCAGCGCGGCACCAGGCCGGTGGCCACGGCCGCGGAGCGCGCCGAGCAGAAGCCCGCGCCGATCACCAGCCCGTCGGGCTGGGGTCGTAGATCGTCCAGAACGTCGAGCAATACGCCGCTGCCCAGCGAATACCCCATGACATAGTGTCGTGCCGCCTTCGGCGAGGCTGCGCGGAACTGGGCGAAGGCGGCCAGCGCGTCCTGGCGCAGATGGCTGACGCTCGGCGTGCCGGTGCTGGTGCCATAGCCGCTGTAATCGAACACGAACGAACTGATGCCGGCCGCGTGCAGCAATGCCTGCACGGGCGCCCAGTCGGCCAGAGATTCCTCGTCGCCATGGAAGACCGCCAGCGCAGGCGCCGCTGGGTCGGCAGCTGCCACCCATGAGGCATGCAGCGCCCGGTCGCCGCTGTCGAACGTGTATTGCCGCGACGCCACGCCCAGGTCATCGGGCAGCAACGTGCCGACCTCGCCGGGCACGAACGCCTCGCGCTCGATGGCGCGGTACAGCAGCAGGCGGCCAACGCCAGCCATCACGGCCAGTCCGGCCAGGCCGACCGCGCCCACGAACCAGCGCCGGTAGTTGATGGGAGCAGGTTGAGCAGTCGGGACGGGCGGCATGGGGCGATGGGAAAAAGGCAGGGCAGGTGTGATAACCCTAGCACTTGTGGTGCCAATGGGAAGTGGGCTCGGAGCGCATGCGGGCGTTGTCAGCGAGAAAAATCTTTAAAAATCAACCGCATATCTACGAAATTAACGCCTTCAATCGGGTCGATAGAAATCTTTTTGACCCTGATCGCGAATTCCCCTTGCTTATCTATCTACAGGTAGATAGTATTCGAGCCATGGACAGCGACGCAGCGCCAAACCGAAAGAAGAAGACGGCAAGGCAACGCGAAACGGTCCAAGCATCATCAGGCAGTTTCAGTAACCGGAGGCGGTCTTTTTTTTAGCCCTGGTCCTCTATCTAGCAGTAGGTAGCAGATGCGGTGAGGACCAAAAAAAAGGCCGCTGAAATTGCAGCACAGACCCATTGCCCGGCGATCGACCACCGAACCAGATCGCCCGGCCAAGCAAGGAGAGCATCATGAACGCCAAGACCATCCTGACCGCCGCCGCCCTCGCAGCCGCTTTCGTAACGGGCGCAGCCCAGGCCGCACAACCGCGCGGCGAAGCCTACGGTTATTCGTATCGTGTGAACGACCAACGCAGCGCCTTTACCGATGGCGCCCGCATCGGCAACCGCGATGCCTTCACGGACGGTGCCCGTATCGGTAACCGCGATGCCTATACCGACGGTGCCCGCATCACGAACCGCGACGGTTATACCGACGGTGCCCGTACGGCCGATCCGTACCTGGACGGTGCGCGCTTCGTCGCCGGCCTGGACACGAAGGGCGTTTCCGCCAGCCCGGCCCGCAAGGTCGACCCGTACCTGGACGGCGCCCGTGGCAATGGTCCGCGCAACCCGTACTTTGACGGTGCCCGCTCGACCGACGTGTACACCGACGGCGCCCTGGCCTGATCCCGGGCCCAGGCCAGAAATCTCGCCATGATCTGGCGATAACCCCGACGCAGACGGCACCTCACAAGGGTGCCCGTCTGCTTTTTACTAGGCGAACTACCATGAAAGCGATCGGACACGATGCCCTGGTCCTGGGCGGATGGCTGGCGCTGTGCGCCGTCAGTGGTGCAGCCATCACAGTGGTGGTGCAGACACTGGCCTGAGCCGCCTGGCGGTTGACTCCGGGAAAATCCCGGTTGAGTATCTATCTTCGTGTAGATAAAGTTCCAGCCATGAAAACGCAACCCGTCCGCGAGCAACTGCTCGAACATACGCTGGTCCTGATCCGCAGCCGCGGTTTCAATGGATTCAGCTATCGCGACCTGGCCGAACTGGTGGGGGTCAAGACCTCCAGCATCCACTATTACTTCCCGTCGAAGGACGATCTGGTTCTGGAGGCGGTGAAGGAGTACAGCCGGCGTATTTCCGAGCGGCTGGCCGGTATCGATGCGAGCTTGCCGGTGCTGGAACAGGCGCGTCAGTACCTGGACCCGCTGCGCCAGACCTGCGGCTCGGGGCAGATTTGCCTGGCTGGCATGCTGTCCACCGAAATCCTGAGCCTGCCGGAGTCGGTGCACCATGTGCTCAAGGAGTTCTATCACATCAACGAATCGTGGCTGACCAAGCTCCTGGAGCGCGGCCAGCACGAGCGTGAGACGCCGTATCCGGTGCCGCCGGCGATGCTGGCCCAGGTGATTTATGGTTCGCTGCAAAGCGGCCTGATCGCGGCCCGCCTGTTTGGCACCCACGAACGCCTGGATGCGGCGGCCGAGACGCTGCTTGGCGCGCTGTGCAACCAGCGTGCGAAGGCCTTGCTCGAATCCCAGGTGGCTTGCGGATCGCTGTAAGGGCCTGGCAAGGAACGGAATCGCTGAACGGAAACCGCCCGATGGTGTTGTGCCATCGGGCGGTTTTTTTTGCCTGGCCGATCCGTGCCGGCCAATGAAAATCAGAAGCGGAACACCACGCTGACCATCGGCCCCTTCAGTGTCAGCCGCTGCACCAGGTCGCCGCTACCAAGCTGGTAGGTCAGGTAGCGATAGGTCAGTTGCACGTCCCCCCACTTTGCCGCATAGGCCGCGCCGCCGGACGCCTGCACGGTATATCTGGAAGCGCCGGTCCCGACGTCGAGGTAATACGGCAGATACCACCGGTCGCTGCTGCCCAGCCGTATTCGCCCGCGCACGCCTATGATCGCGTCGACGATATTGGCGGTCTGCGCCACGCTGCCCTGCGTCGCCAGTGTGGCGCCTTGCTGCGTGAACGTGGCGGATAGCGTCCAGTTGGCGCTGGCACTGAGGTTCAGGTATCGAATGCCGCCGAGCGGCTCGACTGTTCCCCATGGCGCCCGCAGCGCCGTATAGGCCGCGGAGAGTCCGAAGATGCCGCCGCTCAGGCTGCTGCCGGTATTGGTCGCCAGTTCCCGGGGGATGGCAACCGCGCCGCCGCCTGCACCGACGGTGTTGAGGGTGGTCTGGTGGTTGCTGAAGTCCAGGTATGCCGCATCGGCGATGATGGTCCAGTCCCCCTTGCTGGCCTCCGCCTGCATCATGAAGAGGAACTTCAGGTTCTTGAGATAACTGTCGGGCCCGGTTCCCACGTCGAGCCTGCCGCCTCCGGTGGACGAGTCGCCGGAGAAGCTGAAGGCGCCGCTTACGTTGGGTAGCCAGAGGTACGGCGCAATCGCGAAGCGCCAGCCGTTTGCATCCGGTGACTCGGCATGTCCCGGCCCGGCAGCAATGGCAAGCAGGATGGCGATGCCGAGTCGCATCCTGCCCAGCCCCGCAAAAGACAGCCTGGGGTCGTTCCCGCCGAAGCGACTACCCCCTTGCATCGCTTTCATCGTTCATGCCTTCGCTCTGCCTTGCGGTTGTCGCCAATGTGCCTTGCGGTATCGCCTGCCTGCAGGCACCTCTTGCCAAGCCACTTCCCGATTGCCACGCTAGCCGGACTTGATGTGGCGCTCAATTGGCCCAAAGGGCTAATGCAGTGGCTGACGGGGCCTGCCATCCGACCGGCGGCTTGGCGGATGGCCTTTGGTCCAATGGACGAATCGGCCGGGTAAGAACAGATTCGAACGCCATCCACGGCAAGAACAGGAGGGCGCATGTCGTGGCGCGAACGGAAGCCCGTGTGGGTGGCTGCGTGGCGGCGGAAGGTCATGCGCCCGGCGACGGTGCTTGCGGCAATGCAGGTCCTGGCACCATCTTTCGCACACGCCCAGGCGGCGCAGCCGTTGGCGCCCACAGCGGTGTTGAACGTGGTCGGCGCCAATGTGCAACAGCGTGCCAATGGTGTGCTGTCGATCATGGCGTACTCCGTTGTGCCGGACCTGACCACCAGCGCGCTGTCGATCAGCAATGCGCAATCGGGTAACCCCGGCGTCGTCCTGTCGCAACTGACCGGTGGCTTTACTGTCAGCGAGTCGCTTCCGCTCTATCTGGAGGGTGCGCTCGCGTACAGCCGCTACGACCCGCAGTTTGTCGCCACGAATGGCGGCGAGTCGGTGTTGGTGCCAACCACCTGGAGCTCGGTTTCGGGCACGGGCGGCGTCGGGTGGGATTTCCCGCTGACCGCTGACCGGGAACTCGTGTTTCGGCCAATCTTCAATTTTTCGCTCGGCTATGTTTCCAGCGACCTCTCCGTCGCCAGGTCTGCCATTGGTGGAATCGGCGGACTGGTGATCGATTTTCTGGATCGCGGCACGTTGAATGCATGGGGTGTGGGCGGCTCGGCGATGCTGGACTGGCGACGCCGCCGCCCCGAATACGAAGCCGATGCCAGCGTGCGCTACACGAACATCCATCTGCAGAGCATGGGCGGATCTTCGGCGGCCGTGCAGGGCTCGGCGTCGGCGCAGGCCGTCAACATGTATGCGCGCTGGCGCGCGCCGACCGGCATGGTGGCGTTGGACAGGCCGCTGCGTTACGTACTGGAAATGTCGCACTCCCAGTATCTGGGCAGCCAGGCAGGCGTGCTGGGTTTCAACCGGCTGACGTCGATTGGTGTTGGCCTGGAACTGGATGCCAGTGCGCACGAGGTGTTTCTCACGCGCATCCGCACGGTGGTCCGCTACGTCTTCGGCAATAACGTGTCAGGTGTCTCGCTGGGGCTGGCTGCAAGCTTCTGAGCCGAGGCCCGGGCGACCTACCACTGCTGCTGTTGCTTGCCCTTGATGTTGCCCGCCACACCGCCGGCCACGGCGCCAATGGCGGCCCCGGTCCAGCCGCTGCCGCCCGCAATGGCGGCGATGCCGGCGCCCGCGGCGGCACCGAGGCCAGCGCCGGTCACGGTGCCTTGCTGCTGCGGTGTCATGTTCGTGCATCCCGCAGCGCCAGCGGCGATCAGCATCGCCCCAACCAGTTGAAGTCGTTTCATGGCATCACCTTACTTCCTGGTCTGCAGGCCTGGCACGACCATCTCGAACCAGATCGTTTCTATGACGGGCCGCTGCAACTGGTCAGGATGCGCGGCATACCAGCGATCCACGCCCTGGCGCACGGAGTCCAGCGATTGGCCCCTGAGCCCTCTTGCAAACCGGGGCACAATGCTCTGCGCGTCGGGCGGCGGCTTGCCCTCGTGATAGGCAATATCCACCTGGACCAGATTGGCGATGCCGACGAGATAGGCTTTCTTGGTCTGCTCGGTGGAGTCTGTCCACTGCTTGCCGGTAATCAGCGGGATTTCATCGGCGCGGGCGCCAGTCCCCAATGCCAGAGTCATGAGTGCCGCAGCCGTCACTGCGAGCCGGCTTGGTATTCTTGCCATTGCGGTCTCCATCAGTGTTGCCGTTACTTCACGCAGCCATGCGCTCGTTCATATTAGTCGCAATTCCGGCGTTCGGAAGACGGCTAAACCCACAAGCCTTTGCTCAGAACTTGTGGCGTAGTCCCAATGCGATGCCCAGCATCGAACTCTGCCCGTTCGCCAGCGCATAGCTGTTGCCGAGCGAGAGGCTGTTGGCATAGAAGATGGCCGCGGATTCCAGGCCAAGGCCCGCATTTTTCGCGTAGGCGGCACTGATATAGACATCGGTGCGCTTGGAAAATGCGTAGTTCGAGATAAAGGCGATCTGCCAGGGATTGGGCTGGTTCGCGTTGCCGAACTGGTTCTTGACGTCGTCGTAGTTGTACTCGAGCATCAGGCCAATTGAGGTCGTCAGCTGATAAGTCCCGCCGATCCAGTAGAAGTTGTCACGAAAGAACTCGGCGCCCACCTGGTTCTTGTTCTGGCCCCAGCGGTAGCCGCCCATGAGCTTGGCGGCGCCGAAGGCGTAGCTGACCCCCGCGGCGGCCTTCTTGAACGTGCCGCTGCCGGCATTGGTTGGGTTTGCGGCCGGCGCGATGGTCGGATTGAACTGGTCATAGCTGAGAACCACGCCCACTGGGCCGGCTGCATAGACCACCGACGCGCCATAGGCGGTGTCGCGCCGGAACTGACCCGGTACCTCGCCGTTGCCGCCGAGAATGAACGGTGCGCCAACGGTTGGCGGCAACGCCAGACCGGTACCGAAGGACCAGTGCGCCAGTGCCGTGACAGGACCGAACGTGCCGGTGTACTTGATCGTGTTGTCCTCGCGGAAATTGGCCCCGGCCAGCACTACGGCCGGTTCGTATTGCGTGGCATAGGCGGCCGGCACGAAGTTCGCCAGCGACTCGAACATCGACGTGTACTGGCGGCCGAGCGACAACTGCCCGTATTCGCTTTGCAGGCCGACGAAGGCTTGCCGGCCGAACAGCCGGCCGCCTTGCTGCGAGGTGCCATTGTCAGCATTGAAGCCGCTTTCCAGCACGAACACCGCCTTGAGGCCCATGCCCAGTCCCTCGGTGCCGCGCAACCCCCAGCGCGACCCCGATACGCCGCCGGAATCCATCCGCACGACACTGTGCGACGGGCCGGAATTGAAGCCATTGGCGGCCACCGGTACGGCGCCGAGGTGATTGACATACTCGACATTGACGTCGACCACGCCATAGAGCGTCACGTTCGACTGCGCGTGCACCTGGCAGGCCAGGGCCTGCAACGCCACAACCGCAAGAAGTCTCAGTCTCATGTCTGCCTCTCCTCGATCTTGTTATGGGTGTCATGGCGTGCCGGCGCTCTGGGTCCACGCGTGTCGCTTGCATGGAATGCCACCCTGACACTTCGATCTGTCTGCTGGCGCACGCTGGCATCGCACTTTGGCCGCCAATCCCTTCCTGGTCGCGCACCGCGTCGATGCTTGATATGGCAAGGGCCCGCAAGCTTCCGCAAATCTATCGATCCATTCTATTTCGGAATATCGAATGGCGATTGGCTGCGCCACTATCTGACCATGCAGGGGCAGGTACTGCCGACCGAACGGTTCATGCCTCTTGTCCGTCGTGGAGACATCATGAGATTGCCATTTTCGTGGGCGATGGCGGAGTTCGGCCGTCCGCCCGTTAGTTGTGTGCCGACGTTGCCAGTCATGCCGCCGGGGCCATCGCTGGCTCCCCCGGCTGTGCATCCCGTCCCGGATGCGGGCGATGGCATCATGCAGGGCTTTCCGCCGCCCCCCGGCAAGCAGGTGATGCGAGGCAGCGGACTGCGTCCGCCGTTCATGCGATGGGCCCTGAGCCACACCCGGGAGCTGGCGCCCACCGTGGGCATCCGGCATGCCGCGCAGCCCATGCCGCTGCCAGAGGCGCCAGGCCATCAGATCGACGATCTCACATTGACCGTGGCGGCCCGAAGCCTGCGCGTGGACGACTACCTGCGCGCGACCCACACGGATGGCTTTATCGTGTTGCATCGGGGGCGCGTGGTCTACGAGAAGTACTTCGGTGACTTCCATCGTCACCAGCCGCATATCTGGGCATCGATGACCAAATCGGTGACGGGCTTGCTGGCGTCGATGCTGATCAGCGAAGGCAAGCTCGACCCGCAGGCGCCGTTGTGCCAATACGTGCCCGAACTCAAGGGGAATCCGTTTGGCGACGCCACCGTGCAACGCAACCTTGATATGGAAGTGTCCGTCGGCTATCCGCAGGAACTGCCGCCGGACCTGGGCCTGTTCGGGGCCGTAGGCATCGTGCCGCGCAAGGACGGAGCGCCCGACAACATCTACGACTTCCTGCAGATCACGCACGCCACCGGCGCGGCCACCGATGCGCCCATCTGGTACTACCAGAATGGTTCGGCCGAGGCGATTGCCTGGGCACTGCGCCGGCTTGCGGGCCAGCGCTGGTCGGAACTGGTGACCGACCGGATCTGGTCCAGGATGGCCGACGACGACGCCTACGCCAGCGTGGACCGTCTTGGAACCGAGATGGCAAGCGGTGGCCTGAATTCCACGCTGCGCGACGCGGCACGCTTTGCCGAGGCGGTGCGCCGCGCGATGCAGGGCGAGCCGACAGGGCCGATTCCGCCCGCCGCCGTACGCATCGCATTTCAGCCAGCCGAAAATCAGTCCCGGTTTTCCCGCGGCAACCTGGTGGCGGGCCGCGATGGCTATGGCTATCGCAACTACTGGTTCCAGTGCAACGACGGGGATGGCAGCGTGGAGGCGAGCGGCCGATTCGGCCAGCGCATCTATATCAATCCGCGCAGGGACCTGGTTGCCGTCAAGTTTGCTTCGAGCCCGGACGATGCCGCACGTCCCACGAGCGCCGCCGATATCCGTCGCGCCGATGATCCCGCTCGGTTGCTGGAGACATCCGCGGCGCTGATTGCGGCCGTGCTGGCGGTGCAGCGCAGTGTCATGCCATGACCCGACCGCATGCATGCCGTCGCCGCAGGGTACCTGGCCCCGGTCCCAGGCAATGAACAGAGAGATCGAAGGAGTTTCAAGGTGGGTAATGATTGCGTGACAGATGGGATGAACCGGGCCCGACGCCGGTTTCTTGTACAGGTCGGTGGCACCTTGGCGATGGCCCTTGCCGGCCCTGCCATGGCGGAAAAATGGCCCTCGCGGCCGATCCGGTTCGTGACGGCATCGGGGGCTGGCGATCCGGTGGACCTGCAGTTGCGCGAATACCTGAAGTCGCTGTCACCGGCGCTGGGCAATGTTCCGATGATCGTCGACAACAAGGTGGGGGCGGCCGGCCAGATCGCCGCGCAATCCGTGTTGCTGGCGCCGCCGGAAGGGTACGACTTCCTGCTGGCCAGCGCGAACTTCACCATCACGCAGAGCTACTTTCGCAAGCTGACGTACCGGCCGATGGCCGACTTCACGCCGGTAGCCATGACAGGCTCGGCGCCGGTCGGCCTGGCGATTCCGGCGTCGAACCCGAGCCGTACGCTGCGCGAATGGACGACATGGGCGCGTCGTCAGGGCGGTGCGCTGAATTACGCGTCGCTTGGCAACGGCACCGTTCCCCATCTGTACGGATTCCAGCTCACCAATGATGCTGGATTCGACGCCACGCATATTCCATACAAGGGGGCCGGCGCAGGGCTGATGGATCTGCTGCGCGGGCAGATCTCGTTCATGATGCTGGACATCGTGAACCTGTGCCCGCTACTGGCGAAGCAGCAGGTCAGGATCCTGGCGGTGACCGGCAATGAGCGATCGCCGCACCTGCCCGACGTGCCCACGTTCAGGGAGCAAGGGTTTTCCGGATATGACCGGACTGGCTGGACTGCCCTGATGGCCCGCCATGGCACTTCGCCAGACGTCGTGCAGAAGCTCAACGAGTCCATGGACCGCACAAGTGCCACGGACGAGTGGCGCCGCAAGCGCGCTGAAGTCTGGTCGAACTGGAAGCCGATGGCACCCGGCGACATCGCGCGCCAGATGCAGGGCGAGGCCGCCGCGTGGGGAGAACTGGTCCGGCGCGTTGGCGTATACGGTGATTGATCGGGGTGGATGACGATGTACGGCGGCGCACGGACTGCGCCGCCGGTATCAATGCTTGCCGCCGACGGAGCGAAAGGCCGCCGCCCGCTTGACGAGGATTTCCACCAGCCGGGCGGCAAGTGGCGACTGGTAGCCGTCGTTGCGGCGCAGGATGCCCACATGGCGCGGCCACCTGAGATTGGGCACGTCCAGCGCGCGCAGCCCCCGCGTGGACTGCGCCAGCGTTCCGCGCCCGATTACCGTGAGCAGGTCGGTCTTGCGAATCGCCTCCATCAGGCCTTCTGCCGACGAGTTTGTTTCGAGGGCGACAGCGGGCGGCGGCAGGCCCGCATCGGTGAAACTGGCATCCACGAGCTTGCGGGCGATGACCTCGGCATTGGGCAGCAGCCACGGATAATCGCCAAGATCAGCCAGGCGCAACGACCGCTTGCCATGGAGCGGGTGCTGGTCACGGGCCACCACAACCAGGTCGTCCTCGAAAAGCAGCGTTTGTTCCAACTCGGCGTCCGGCTTGCGTGACAGGGTGGCGATGCACAGGTCGAGTTCGCCGCGGCGCAGGCCGGTCACCAACGGATCGTTCAGCCCGATCGTCACCTGCACCCGTGCCGCGGGACGCTGTCTGATCAGGTCCGCGAAGGCGTCCGAGAAGACCGTGCCGACGAGCGACGACGGCACGCCCACCCGAACCACGCCAAGCTTGCCAAGGTGGAGATCGTTGGCTTCCCTGATGGCATCGTGCAGCGAACTCCGGACAGTCAGAATGCGCTCAAGGAACACAGCGCCCGAGGTGGTCAGGTTCATGCCCCGGGACGATCGCACAAACAGCTGGATACCGAGTTGTTGCTCCAGGCGTTGAATGCCCTTGGTCAAGGCAGGCTGGCTCTGTCCCATCTGTTCCGCCGCCCGTGCAATCTGCCCGGCCTGGGCAACCGCGACAAAATAGTTCAAATCCTCGAGACGCATGGTATTCCGTGCTGTTATCAAACACCGAATACCGATAATGAAAGGAAGGGTGGCGAATCGTCAAGCTGCCTGCGATGCATTGCCCGTTGGCAGCCTGCGTTGCAGGACGACATGCGTGGCTTTTTCCGTCGCGACGAATTCAACGCATTCGTATCCAAGGGCCCGCAGGTCAATGCCTTCGAACAGCGATTCTCCCCGACCAAGCAGGACCGGCGCGATGGCAAAATGCAGTTCGTCGATCAGGCCCTGGCGAAGGTATTGCCGGATCGTGTCCGCGCCACCGCCGATTCGCACGTCCTTTCCGGCTGCGGCCTCGCGCGCACGGTCGAGTGCCTCGGTGGCCCCGCCCGTGATGAAGTGGAAGGTCGTTCCGCCTTCCATTTCAATGGAGGGGCGCGCGTGATGGGTCAGGACAAAGACTGGCACGTGATACGGTGGACTATCGCCCCACCAGCCTTTCCAGTTCGTGTCGGGCCATTCTCCGCGAATGGGGCCGAACATGTTTCTACCAAGAATCCAGGCCCCGACATTCTGAAAACCACGGGCGGCAAAATCATCGTCAATCCCGGTCGTGCCGCCGTCCTTGCCAAACAGGGACCGCTGGAACGTGCGTGTGGGAATCAGCCACTGATGCAGATCCGTTCCACCCACGCCCAGCGGATGGTCGATGTCCTGATCCGGCCCTGCGCCGTATCCGTCCAGCGAGATGGTGAAGCCTTCAACGCGAACGCGTGCCATGGTTTGCCTCCGTATTGTCGTTCGACGGTAAATGTACCGGATACCGACAAACAGGGTAAATCCGGTTACTGCGGCGCCAGGTCTCCGTACCAATAGGCGGCGGTCACGCCTCCGTCCATCAGGAAGTCGCTGCCGGTAATAAAGCCGCCGTCCGGCCCCATCAACAGTGCCGCCACGTTGGCAACTTCGTCGGGCGTGCCGGGGCGTTTCGCGGGGCAGCCGTCGATCATGCGTTGATACCCTGCGCCGCGAGGCCCGGAAAGTTCGTCCCTGGCCAATGGCGTAATGATGATGCCCGGGCTGATGGTGTTGACGCGCGCGCCGTGCCTGCCCCATCGGACAGCTTCGGACATGACCCGCAGGGCGTTGCCGCGCTTGGAGAGCTGGTACGCATGAAGCGAATCCCTGACCTGGTCGCCTTGCAGCATTGGCAACTGCAGCAGTTGCTCGGCCGGTGTTGTCGCTAGTGCCCGGGATTGTTCCTCCGGCAGCGGCCCCAGACGGTGGCCGGACTGCGAAGCGATGACGATGCCCGAACCGCCACCCTCGATGACGTTTCCGAATGTCTCAAGGATGACGGCAGTGCCGTAGAGGTCGACCTTCAGGATGGTCTCGGGCGATGCTTGCGATGGCGATACGCCAGCGGCATGGACAAGGCCATGCACGGGCCCCAGCGCCGTGGCCTTGGCGACCAGCGCCTCGATGGAAGCGCGCGACGAGACATCGACAACCGTCGTGGTGACGTCGAATCCCGCGTCGTTCAGGGTTTTCGCGGCGGCTTCGGCATTTTGCTGGTGCAGGTCGGCAAGCAGCAGGTGCTTGCCGACCCCCACGCGCCGGGCGATGGCCAAGCCAATGGAGCCGGGTCCGATGACGACGATGACTTGGGCCATCTGTTTCTCCGTCTGAAGCGTCAGGCAGTTGGGCTTGCCGTTGCGGTGGGGTCGAGCGTGGACATATCGATGACAAAGCGATATTTGACGTCGCCAGCCACGGTGCGGTCGTAGGCGGTGTTGACATCCTTCATCGCCACCATCTCGATATCGCAGGTAATGTTGTGTTCGCCGCAGAAATCAAGCATTTCCTGCGTTTCCGGCAGACCACCAATCAACGAGCCAGCCATCGAGCGCCGGCGGAAAATAAACGGAACCCCGCTTGTGTGCGTCAGCGTTTCAACGGCGCCGACGATAACCATCGTACCGTCACGCTTCAGCAGGTTCATGTAGGGGTCGGTATCGTGGCCGACCGGGATGGTATTCAGCAGGAAGTCGAACGTGTTGGCCGCATTCGCCATGGCGTCCGCATCCTTCGAAATCAGGATCTCGTCCGCGCCGAGTTTCCTGGCGTCGCGTCCCTTTTCTGGCGAGGTGGTAATCATCACGACGTGTGCGCCCATGGCATGTGCGAACTTCACGCCCATGTGCCCCAGGCCGCCCAGGCCGACGATGCCCACCCGCTGGCCGGGTCCGACCTTCCAGTGCTTCAGCGGGGAATACGTGGTAATGCCCGCGCAGAGCAGCGGGGCCGCCGCGGCCGGGTCCAGGTTTTCGGGCACGCGCAGTACGAATCGCTCGTCGACCGTGATCTTGTCGGCATATCCGCCGTAGGTGACGGTATGCGGCGTGCCGCCAATCTTGTCTTCGCTGTTGTAGGTAGCCGTCCAGCCATTTTCGCAATACTGCTCCAGCCCGTCGCTGCAAGACTGGCAATGGCGACAACTGTCGACCAGGCAGCCTACGCCCACCAGATCGCCGGCCTTGTATTTCGTGACTTCCGCGCCGACTGCCGAAACGCGCCCGACAATCTCATGTCCCGGGACGAACGGATAGGTGGTGCCGCCCCACTCGTTGCGAGCGGAATGGATGTCCGAATGGCAAATGCCGCAGTAAAGGATATCGATCGCAACATCCTGCGGACGCGGTTCGCGCCGCTCGAAGCGGAAGGGGCCGAGTTGGGATTCGGCCGAATGCGTGGCGTAGCCAAATGCTTTCATTGGGGTTCTCCTGAGTTCAGCGCCATAGACGAAAGCCTAGCAGCGCGAACGCATGCGATTAAGAACCGCAATCTGCATGAGCCTATAAAGGCCGCTAATGAATGGCGCGCCACGCACTTTCGGTTCACGCAACGCCCCGCGGGCAAAAAAAACGCCAACCCGTAATGGGTTGGCGTTTTGCCGAGGTTGTTTCCGACGGTATTCCCGTCAGTACTCCCGACGCTTGCGCGTGGCGGATATCAGAACTGGTTCATCGTGTTGTCTTTGCCGGCGGCCTTCAGGGCTGCGTCGCCGCTGAAGTATTCCTTGTGATCGTCGCCGATATCCGAGCCGGACATGTTCTGGTGCTTGACACATGCGATGCCCTGGCGGATTTCCTTGCGCTGCACGCCAGCCACGTAGCCCAGCATGCCCTGGTCGCCGAAGTATTCCTTGGCCAGGTTGTCAGTCGACAGCGCGGCGGTATGGTACGTCGGCAGCGTGATCAGGTGGTGGAAGATGCCGGCTTCACGCGATGCATCGGCCTGGAAGGTGCGGATATTCTCGTCGGCCAGCTTCGCCAGTTCGGTGTCGTCGTATTCGGCGCTCATCAGCTGGCCGCGCTCGTAGGCCGACACGTCCTTGCCGGCAGCCTTCATCGTGTCGTACGCCTGCTGGCGGAAGTTCAGCGTCCAGTTGAATGACGGGCTGTTGTTGTACACCAGCTTTGCGTTCGGGATGACCTTGCGGATCTCGCGGACCATGCCGGCGATCTGCTCGATATGCGGCTTTTCGGTTTCGATCCACAGCAGGTCGGCGCCGTTCTGCAGCGACGTGATGCTGTCCAGCACGCAGCGCGCTTCGCCCGTACCGGCGCGGAACTGGAACAGGTTGCTGGGCAGGCGCTTGGGACGCATCAGCTTGCCGTTCTGCTTGATCACGACGTCACCGTTGCCCAGCGTGTCGGCCGAGATCTCCTCGCAATCCAGGAAGGAGTTGTACTGGTCGCCCAGGTCGCCCGGCGTGTGGGTCACGGCGATCTGCTTGGTCAGGCCGGCGCCCAGCGAGTCGGTACGGGTCACGATGATGCCGTCGTCCACGCCCAGTTCCAGGAACGCGTAGCGGATGGCGCGGACCTTGGCCAGGAAGTCTTCATGCGGCACGGTGACCTTGCCGTCCTGGTGGCCGCACTGCTTCTCGTCGGACACCTGGTTTTCGATCTGGATGCAGCAGGCGCCCGCTTCGATGAACTGCTTGGCCAGCAGGTAAGTGGCTTCCGCGTTGCCGAAACCCGCGTCGATGTCGGCGATGATGGGCACCACGTGGGTCACGTGGTTGTCGATCTTTTCCTGGATGGCGGCCTTGGCAGCACCCTGGGCAGCGTCCAGCTCGCGGAACAGGCCGCCCAGTTCACGGGCGTCGGCCTGGCGCAGGAACGTGTACAGCTCGCGGATCAGCGCGCTGACCGAGGTCTTCTCGTGCATCGACTGGTCCGGCAGCGGGCCGAACTCGGAGCGCAGCGCGGCAACCATCCAGCCCGACAGGTACAGGTAGCGGCGCTCGGTGCTCTTGAAGTGCTTCTTGATGGAGATCATCTTCTGCTGGCCGATGAAGCCGTGCCAGCAACCCAGCGACTGGGTGTACTTGGCCGGGTTGGCGTCATAGGCGGCCATGTCGGCGCGCATGATCCTGGCGGTGTACTTGGCAATGTCCAGGCCCGTCTTGAACTTGTTCTGGGCACGCATGCGGGCGGCATACTCGGGATTGATGGCATCCCATGCGCTGCCGTGGCTTGCCTTCAAACCTGCAATTGCCTTGATGTCGTCTTGATACTGGGCCATGTCGATTTCCTGAGAAGTAAGGGTGTCTGCGAGAAGGGTTTCAGGGTGCCGCCGGGTGTTTCGAAGCAAGCAGCGTGGAAATAATTGTATGAGCGTTTTGCTGCGCAGCAACTAACTCTTATATAAGACATAAGACTTTGTTTATCCTTATTATTCAATGAGATAGACGATGAATTTTGAGATGTGAAACGCGTTTTCTCAGAACGAAACCCGCGCGCAGGGGGAATGCCTCCCCGGATTTCGCAATGTGAAAGGTGCTTTCAGGTGTCGGATTCCGGGGCGGTAGACGGATGGCCCGGGAGACGAACGCAAGTGCGGTCGTCAGAATCCGGCCAAATTCGGGGCGAGTGCGCCCCGCCATCCGCAGGATCAGGGAACGATCTATCTATTACCGGTGCATCGCGGCGCCGGCGGTCTCGCATAGCCACTGCGGATCGTCGTGCGGCAGGTCATGCCCGGCCCATGGGTGGCGCGCGTGGGGTACGCCCCAGGCCGCTGCCAGACGTGCGGAGCAATTGGGGTTCACCAGCCGGTCGGCGTCGGATGACACCACCAGCGTCGCGCACTGCGGCGGCTGGCGGTGCGCACGAAAGCGAGCGGCGGCCACCAGTTGCAGCCATGCCGCCTCGCGCGAGACCGGGGCGGTCTGGCCAATTTCCACCCAGCGCGCGAGGTCGGCGTCGAGGGTATCGAGCCGCTCGCAGGTCAGCCGGTGGACTACGCGCTCGCAGCGCGGACGATTGTCCCAGTAGCGGGCCATGCCCAGCAGGGCCGCCCAGTTGCGCAGTCGCAGCCGCTCGGCGGGATGGCTGAACGGCCGCATGCTCGTATTGACCAGCACCAGGCCGCCGATCTCGCCGGGCCATCCTTGTGCCCAGTCAGTGGCAACCATGGCGCCCAGCGACATTGCCAGGACGCGCCACGGACCGCTGCGACCCGTGGCCCGTGCCGCTGCCCGTACGGCCTCTGTCATGCCCCGGACGCTGCCCGGTACCGGCAGGTGGCGTGCACTGCCGTTGCCAGGCAGGTCGATCATCAGTGGCGCGGGCAGGCCGTGCGCGGACCAGCGTTCGGGCAGTTCGCCCCAGTGGCGCGACTCGCGGGTCAGGCCGCGCAGGAAGATCCATCCGCTCATGGCGCGGGCTTGCCGTTCTGCCAGTGCGCGCGGGCCTGCTCCAGCAGATGCTGGCGATGCGAACCCTGCGGCAGCCAGCGCGAGGGCGCCACTGCCACGCGGCCCAGGAAGTCGAACAGGCTCACATGGCGCCGCAGCACGCGGGCGGTGCGGTGTGCCTTGATCGGATTGAAGATACCGGCCCGCGAGAACAGCTGGCGCGGATTCTTCTTGATCCAGAGCCACGACCCAAGCTCCAGCGTCATCGGCAGGAACAGGCATGCCGGCGGCGTGCGATCGTAGGCGTAGTCCCAGAGGTCGCCATGCAGCAGGTACTGGTGGCTCTGCGGCTCGAAGGCATAGCCATGGTGCGGGTGAGCCTGTTCGAACATGGTCTTGAGCAGATACATCTCAGGCAGGTGTTGCATCGGCGTATGCGTGCGCGCATACGGAAACCAGATGCTGTCGCGCCAGCCGTAGCCGGAATGGCAGTCCACGGCAAAGCTCAGTGGCCGGGGCAGCAGTTCGGTTTCCACCACGCGCAGCAGCGCCATGCTTTCGGCTTCCATCGGCGACCCCGCGCGGCCGCGATACCACGGCAGCCAGCTGCCGATGCGCTGGCCGCCGGCCAGGAACGGCACCCGGGCATCGGCATTCTGGGGCGCATTGCGCATCAGGTCCACGCCATTCGGATTGGCGCGCGTGGCGATATACATGCCCCCGGGGTTCACGATCGGCATGAACACCAGCCGCACGCTTTCGAGCTGCCGGTGCAGCAGGTCGTCCCAGCTCAGCCGGCACAGCAGCGAACGCATGTAGCCCAGCACCAGCTGCGTGCCAATGCGTTCCAGGCCGTGGATGCCGCCGAATATACCGATGGCTGGCGCATCGGGGGCATGCGTGCCCAGGCTGGCCACCGGTACGGCGAACGTGCGGTCGAGCACGGTGACATGGCATGCCGTGCGGGTTTCGAACCACGGTGCGCCCAGTTCCAGCAGCGTCAGCAGTTGATCGTATTCTGGAAAGCTCGAAGGGACCGTACCGGTCATCGGCGGGGCTCGGGGGGCTGGATGGGGCGGTTCAGTTCAATATAGGCGCTGGCGGCGGCGCTTCGCAATGCAGCGCGGCCGCGCCTGCGGGCGCCACCAGACAGTCGAGAAGGGCGCCCACCAGGCGGGTGTGGCGGCGGCCGTTCAGGCAGTACAGGTATTCGTGGATAACCGGTGCCGCGCTGGCGAACGGCACCACCACCAGCGCCGGATCGCGCGGCACTTCTCCTGCCGGCATGACACTGGCGCCGAGGTTGTGGCGAATGGCCTCGCAGATGGCCTCGCGGCTGCCGATCACCGTATGCGGCGGCATGCCTGTACCCACTGCGCGCAGCGAAGCCTCGGTGGCCTCGCGCGTCATCGATCCCTGTTCGCGCACCAGCAGATGGCACGCGGCCAGCTCTGACACCTCCACGCGTGGCCGGCGCGCCAGCGGATGCACCGGGTGTACCACCAGCACCATCGGGTCGGCCGCCAGCGTGACGCGGTGCAGGCGGTCGTCGTCCAGCGCGTGCGACGACACGGCAGCGTCGATGCGGTACTCGTACAGCGCCTCGATCATCTGCTTGGAGTTGCCGATCTCGATACTGATCTCGATGGCCGGATAGCGCTGCCGGAAGGCGGCAACGCTGCGCAGGATGTAGTAGGGCCCGGTGGCGCCGATACGCAGGTTGCCAAAGCGCAGGTTGCCCGCGTTGCGCAGCAGGAAGTCGGCATTGCTTTCCTGTTGCATGATCTGCTCGGCCAGCGGCATCAGCGCCACGCCAACGTCACTGAGGTCCACGCGGCTGGCCCGGCGATGGAACAGTTCCACGCCGTACAACTCCTCGAGCTGCCGGATGCGTCCGGTGACCGTGGGCTGGCTCACGCGCAACTGACGCGCGGCCGTGGTGATGCTGCCCTGTCGCGCCACCTCGTAGAAGGTCATCAGCAGGTCGCCAAGCATGGGACTCCCGGGGACAAAAAAGCGATAGCCGGGGACTATAAGGCGGAAATATGACAGCGTGACGAATCCATGCGTTCGGTCAATCGCCACGGTGAGGTGGCTGGCAATAATGCCGCCTCGGGGCGCGAATGACCATCCAGAGATCACCAGACAGCGCCGACGCCGAGAGGGGTGTTTCACTCAGGAGTCACACGATGTACAGGACAATGCTTGGCGCGGCGGCCATCGCCGTCACGATGATGATGTCTTACGGCTGCTCGGACAGTGTCGCCGCGCCGCCTGCCTACGACAGCGCGCTCGACGCCGCCGCCCGTGCGCAGCAGGCGCCCACGCTTGCCACGCTGGAAGCGCTGGTCAATATCGAAACCGGCCCCGGGGATGCGGCCGGCATGAAGGCAATGGGCGACTACCTGGCCACGCGGCTGGCCGGTCTGGGTGCCGCCGTGACCCGACACCCGGCGCAGGCCGGCGTGGTCGGCGACAACATCGTGGGCGTGTTCCAGGGCACCGGCACCACGAAGATCCTGCTGATGGCCCATATGGATACCGTGTATCCGCACGGATTTTTGGCCAAAGCACCATTCCGGATCGATGGAAACCATGCCTACGGGCCCGGCATTGCCGACGACAAGAGCGGGCTCGCGGTCATCCTGCATGCGCTGCAGTTGCTCGATGCACGCGGCTTCCGCGACTACGGCACGCTGACCGTGCTGTTCAATACCGACGAGGAAACCGGGTCGTTCGGGTCGCACGCGCTGATCGAGCGGCTGGCGGCGTCGCACGACTATGTCCTGTCCCATGAACCGGCCTTTGCCACGGCCGAGAGCTTTGGCCTGGCTACGTCGGGCATTGCCCATGCGGAAGTCACGATCAAGGGGGTGGCCTCGCATGCCGGCGTCGCGCCCGAGCTTGGCGTCAACGCCCTGACCGAAGCTGCGGACCTGATCCTGCGTACGCAGGACATCGACGACAAGGCGCGCGAGATCCGCTTCAACTGGACGCTGGCGTCCGCGGGGTCGGCGACGAACGCGATTCCGGCCACGGCGACGCTCACGGCCGACATGCGGTACGGCCGCAATGACGACTACGACGCCATCGTCGCCATGCTCGACGAGCGCGCCCGGCGCAAGCGGCTGCCGGCCGCCGAGATCACCATCGACATGAAGCGGGGCCGGCCCGCGTTCAATGCCTCGGCCGCCGGCCAGGCACTGGCCGCGAAAGGGCAGGCGATCTATCAGGAAGTGGGCGGCAGCGTCGGCATTGCCGCCGCGCGCACGGGCGGCGGCAGCGACGCCGCCTACGCCGCGCTGTCAGGCAAGCCCGTGCTGGAGGGCATGGGCCTGCCCGGCTTCGGCTATCACACCAATGCCGACGAATACATCCTGATCGATGCCATTCCACGCCGCCTGTACCTGGAGGCGCGCATGATCATGGACCTGAGCCTGGGCCGGTAGCGCGGCCGCTACCTCTCGGCAACTCAGACGCCCATTTCCGGATCGGACGTGGTGTGCGTGCCGTTCTCGAGCCGCCCGGCAAAGCGGCGGCTGAACCCGCCTTGCTGGGTGGTCACCGTAAAGTCGTACCAGTTGCCCTGCAGCCTCACGGGCCAGTGCTGGTCCAGTTCCTTGCCCGGCGGCAGCTCGAACGCGGTCGGGCCGTCGTTGCGGTAGGCATTCGGCTTGACCGTGAACGTACAGCTCGCGGTGCCCCGGTTGATCATCGTCAGCCAGACTTCGGCATTGGTTTCGTCATAGCAGACGCGGATCTCGGGCGCGGCTCCGCCGCCGGCGGCCTTCTGCGCGCTGACATCGCCCACGAAGGCGCGGTGGTAACCGTTCGGGCCCAGCACCCAGAAGTTGTAGCGGCCGCCCTCCGCGCTGACGTCGATCCTGGCGGTATGGGAATCTCCGGCGTCGAGGGCGTAGCGGCGCGGTACATCGCCCAGATTCAGGCGGTCGTAGACGTGGAACACGGCGGCCTGCTTGCCGTCATTCTTGAACAGCAGCGAGAACGTGTTGGTCACTGGGTCTTCCAGTCCGCTCGTATGCAGCGTGTATGGCAGTGCGCGCGACGGGCGCGTGCCGCGCTTCTGCGTGGGCATCGACTGGGCGGCCACGGTCGGCGCGGGAATCTGGGCCTTGGCATCCTGGGCGGCACGCTGGGCGTCCGCACCGGTCTGCGTCAGTGGCGTGACGCCCAGCGCCACGTTGGCGTTCGGATTGACGAAGTCGAACGCCGTCATCAGATCGCCCATGATGGCGCGTCGATACGCGCTGATATTGGTTTCGGCCACGCCGAACCGCTGCTCCAGGAAGCGCAGCACCGACGTATGGTCGAATACCTGGGAATTCACCCAGCCGCCACGGCTCCATGGCGATACCACGTACATCGGCACGCGGGGGCCGGGGCCGAATGGGGTCTTGTCGAGGCTGTAGTACTCGGACTTCGTTGGGTCCAGTGCATCCGATGTGTAGCCGATCGGTTCGCCCTTGGCCGTGAGTGCCGGGGCGCACGGCGGCGGCACGTGGTCGAAGAAGCCGTCGTTTTCATCGAAGTTGATCAGCAGGACCGTGCGGCTCCAGACGTCGGGGTTGGCGGTCAGTGCATCGAGCACCTGCTGGGTGTACCACGCGCCCTGCACCGGGCTCGACGGCCCGGGGTGTTCGGAATAGGTGGCCGGAGCGACGATCCACGACACCTGCGGCAGCGTGCCGGCGGCGATGTCGTCGCGCAGCGCCTGCAGGAAGCCACCGTCCGGCATGGTGTTGCCGATGCCCTTGAACAGCGGGTTGGTGGTGTCGTCGGCTGGCGTGTAGGCGGGATACGGCGAGCCATTCGCGGCATTGCCGCGCGCGGCGTTGGCGGCGCGGTACTGCTGGAAGCCGGCCAGCGGGTTGTCGGTGTAGTTGTCCGGCATGTTCTGGTAGACCTTCCAGCTTACGCCGGCCGCCTGCAGGCGTTCCGGATACGTGGTCCACGTGTAGTTGATGCCGGTGGCGCCGAGCGAATCACCGGCGTTGTCGATGACCGGCCCGCCATGGGTGCCGAGCGGGTCGTTGGTGCCGGTCCAGTGGAACAGGCGGTTGGTGTTGGTGCCGCCGTGAAAACTGCAGTGGTAGGCGTCGCACAGCGTGAAGGCATTGGCCAGCGCGTACTGGAAGCCCAGTTCCTGCTCGGTGTAGTAACCCATCGACTGGGTCTTCTTCGACGTGGGCCAGGCGCTCATGCGGCCCAGGTCGTACGCGGCCTGGGCATCGGGCTGGCTGTGCGGCGTGCCGCTTACGCGCTGGGCGTTGCCGACCGTCTGGTCCAGGTGGTAGGGCAGCACAACACGATTGGTATTGCCGCTGGCGTAGGTTTGCTGGAACACGTTGCGGCCGCCCGGCAGCGGGATCGTGAAGCGGTCGCCAAAGCCGCGCACGCCGTTCATGGTGCCGAAGTAATGATCGAACGAACGGTTTTCCTGCATCAGCACCACCACGTATTCCACGTCGCGGATGGACTTGGTGGCGTTGTTGGCCGGAATGGCCAGGGCGCGGCGGATGGCTGGCGGAAAGGCGGCAAGGGCGGCGGTGGCGGCGGCGCTGCCACCGGCCATCTTGAGGAAATTGCGTCGGCTGCTGGAATTCATGTCGGATTGCCCTGAGGGATCGGATGCGCGGTCTGTGGATTGGCGTATGGGGTCTGGCGCGGCAATCAGGGCGCGCACTTCATCTGCGGCTTGGCATCGGGTGTGCCGTTGCCCGGGCTGCTGGGGTTGTTCGACGGGGGCGTGCCGTCGCTGTCGCCGCCGCAGGCGGCAAGAGCCGTGCAGAGCAGCAAGGCGGCGAGCATGCCCAGCGGCCGGCGCCGGGCAAGGGTTCGAATGGCTTCGGTCATGGTCTGGGTCTCGTGCGGGGAGTGGCAAGTTGCAGCGCGTGAGGCGCGATGCGTCCGCAGCGTAAGCAGCGGGCAGGTCACCCGGGTGACATCCAGGACAAGATTTCCGATACCGCTATTCGTGATTTTTACGGTCCATGTACAGACATTGCATACATGGCGATGCTGGGCAAACGTTGTGTGGCCAACGCTTTCGGCAACCTTTCACGGCGCAATTTCTGCTGCGATGCACCACGTCGTGTGCTAAGGTTTTAGACGTTTCCCTCAAATCACGAACGGGTGCGCCAATGCAGCGACATCCGCGGATTTTCGGGAAGCCGCGCCAGTTCTGGCCTGCAGGGAAGTGACGCGAGACCCGAGACCTCTTGCTCGATATTTGTTGCGGTTGCAACACGCCGTGACCTTGCTTGTAAACGGGGCATCCCGCCACCAGAGTGGTAGGCGGAAAGGGCGTTCGCAGGAGCTGCACATGGAAAACGAAACTGGTTACGTCTGGCATTACACGGTAGGTACCCCGCTGGTCGCCATTGCGCGCTCCGGCCGGCTAATGCCTGCCGCCGCACATGGATCGGAATCCCGGTCCGGTGACGGGATTCTCTGGTTCTCGCGCAACCAGCAATGGGATCCGTCCGCCACGCGCGACGACGGACTGAGTCAGGCCAGGCAAACGCTGTCGCGTGCAGCGTTGCACACACGATTCGGCCTCTACCGTTTCGGCCTGCCCGAGCACGACATGCGCCTGTTGCCGTGGCCCACGGTCACGCGCGTGGCCGACATCGATGTGCCCGAGGCCATGACGATGGTCGCCAGCGGCCTGCGCTGCGGCGCGGCCCCCACCGACTGGATCGGCACGCTGACGGACGTACCTTTGGACGATCTACGGTTCGAAAAATGGACCGGCGCGGCCTGGGTGCCGACCGACCTCGACGAACTGGTGGCCCAGTTCGCCTGAGTTGCAATGACCAGGGCCTAGCGGCTCAGCCCGCGCGCCGATACCGGCCACACGCTCTCCACCACGCCCGCCCGGATGCCCACGATCTCGTCATAGAGGTTCAGCGTGGGATCGCAGTGGCCGGGTACCAGCATCATCCGGCTGCCCAGCGCGGGTAGCTTGCCCACCAGGTCTTCATGTTTCGGCATCACGATGCCGTGCTCGTCGTTGGCCGCCACGTAGTCGAGCGTGGCGGACTGCTTGCCATCGGCCCAGATCCACGGCAACCCGGAATCCACGGCCATCGATTTCAGACCAGCATCCACCACCACGCGGTCGCCTGCCGCCACGCTCATGACCGCCGTGGCGATAAACAGGCTGTGCGAGAAACGCAGCGCGCCTGTGTAGTCGTTGGCGCCGTAGTCGGCATCCATGAAGACATACGAGCCCGGCTGGATTTCGGTATAGACGCCGCTGCCCAGGTCGAACTCCACGCTGCCGCTGCCGCCGCCCGTGACCACGTCGCAGCGCACGCCGGCGGCTTGCAGCCGCGCAATGAAACTGCCGGTGCGATCGGCCGCCCGCGCCGCGCCATCGCGCCGCTCGTTCCAGCCGCGCAGATGCTGGATGCCGCCGTGATAGGCCTGCAGTCCGCGCATCGTCAGCCGGCTATGCCGGGCAATGCGTTCCACCAGCGTCAGCGCCGCAGCCGGGTCGGTGACGCCGCAGCGCCCCTGACCGACATTGACCTCGACAAAGACGCCGAGCTTGCTGCCGGCGGCTTCGGTGGCGGCGGCCAGGGCGTCGACCTGCGCGATGTCGTCCACGCATACGCTCAGCGTGGCATACCGCGCCAGGTCGGCCAGCAGCGCCGCCTTGGCGGGCCCGGCCACTTCGTTGCTGATATGGATATCGCGCACGCCGGCGCGCACGAACGGGACGGCCTCGCTTACCTTCTGGCAGCAGATGCCAACGGCGCCCCGGGCAATCTGCGCCAGCGAGATATCGGGGCACTTGTGCGCCTTGGCGTGCGGCCGCAGCTTGATGCCGCGCTGGTCGGCGGCGGCCTGCATGCGGTCGACGTTGCTGGCGAAAAGATCCAGGTCCAGGACCAGGGAAGGGGTGTCGATGGTGTCGGCGGACTGGCCCGGCCGCGCGGCCGGTGGCAGATCGAAGGCGATGGACATGGCAATGAACGAAAGGCTTCAGCGGGGGTGGAAGGCGACCCACAGCGTACCACGGCGTGCGGGATGCTCCGCCTTGCGCTCCGGCGCGGGTCACCTACGATGGGTTGGGTGTTCTGCCTCCTCCTCCAGCCCCTCTCATTCAGACTGGGAGTCTTGCCATGATCTTTCCCCGCATTGCCGTTTCCCGCAGCGCCCTTTGCCTGGCCGCCGCCACGGCGCTGGTCAGCCTGCCTGCCGTTGCCCATCACGGGTGGTCCACCTATGACGAGACCAAGCCACTCACGGTGACCGGCAAGATCGTGGAGACGCACTATGAGAACCCCCACGCCACGATCCGCGTGGACGTGCAGGGCAAGCGCTGGCTGGCCGTGCTGGCGCCCGTGTCGCGCATGGAGTCACGCGGCGCCACGGCCGAAAAGGTGGCTGTGGGCAAGCAGGTGACGATGATCGGCTACGCCAGCAAGGAAAAGGCCGATGAAATGCGCGTGGAGCGCATCACGTTCGACGGCGGCCAGACCGTGGAACTGCGCTGATCGATGGCGGCACTCGATGTCCTGGCCGGCCAGCTTGTGGCGTCGCCGTTCGCGGTGTGGCTGCGCGCGTCGGCATGGGCCTATCCGGTTTGCGAGATGCTGCACCTGGCTGGCATGGCGCTGCTGTTCGGATCGATCGTGGTGGTGGACTTGCGCCTGGCCGGGCTGGGGCGCCAGTTGCCGGTGACGCTGCTGCTGCGGCATGCCTTGCCGGTCACGCTGGCCGGCTTTGTGGTGATCCTGATCAGTGGGGCATTGTTGTTCGTGGCCCATGCCGACGATCTGATCGGTAATCGGGCATTCCTGGTCAAGCTTGGCCTGATCGTGCTGGGGCTTGCCAACGCCGCCTGGTTCCACGCAGGCCCCTACCGGGCGCTGCACGCCGGCGATGGCGCCGACAACAGCGGCGGCTGGGAAACCCAGGGCGCGTCGCCGCCGGTGGCACGCGCCTGCGCCGTGCTGTCGCTGCTGACCTGGGCGCTGGTGATATGCGCCGGCCGGCTGATTGCATACGTCTAGCAGGCCTCGATGGCCGTCTGGCGTGGCTTATGCGCCACGTGCTTGGTTTGGAATTTGATGTAACGCAAAGGCTGTGTATCGCAAGCCTCAAGGTTTAAGGACGGGGGACGTTAAGGCTGGGCTGAACCCATACGTGTAGAGCCCCCTGATGAACAACCTGAGTATTCGCCACGGCCTGCTGGCGACGCTTGTGATTTTTGGCCTGATGATCGTGTTTGGCGCCGCGCTGGGTGTCAGTCAGTTGAGCGCCAGCAGCGATGCCGCCGAACGGATCCACCTGATTTCGTCGCGGGCGATCCTGCTCAACGACGCCTACAAGGACATGACGCGCGCGCGTTCCGCGCTGACGCGGGCGTACAGCTCGGCCAAGGCCAGCGGCCAGGTCAACGACGACGCGCTGGCAAGTGCCGCCAAGTCGATCGGCAAGTCGAAGGACGAACTCGAACGGTTCGAGAAGGCGGCCGCCTTCGCGGAACAGGATGCCTCCACGCGCGACGACATCATCGCCGCCGGGCGGGCCCACATGGATGTGGTGCAGCGTGGCCTGGATGCGCTGCGCGGCGGCGATCCGGACGGCTACGCAGCCATCAACGACAAGGACATCACGTCGTCGGGCGCCAAGTACTCGGCCGGTGTGGAACGCTTCCAGCAGTTTGCCGAAAAATTGAATGACGAAGCAGCAGGCGAGGGCCGCCAGCGCCTGAATCGCGTGATCCTGCTGGTCTGCGTCGGTCTGGCGATGTCCGCCGGCTTGATCGTGGTGGTACACCTGGCGCTGCGCCGCCTGGTGGTGACGCCGCTGTATCTGGCGCGTGACCTGATCATGCGTGTGGCCGATGGCGACCTGACGATCAAGGTGCCGAAGGCGGGGCGCAATGAAATCGGCCAGTTGCTCGACGCCGTGTCGCGCATGCAGGCCGGCCTGACGCAGACCGTAGCCAGGGTGCGTGCGGGTTCCGATGCCGTGACCACCGGCGCGCGCGAGATTGCCGCGGGTAACACGGATCTGTCGTCGCGTACCGAAGAGCAGTCGTCGGCGCTGGAAGAAACGGCGGCCAGCATGGAGCAGCTGACGTCGACCGTTGGCAACAACGCGGAAAGCGCCACGCATGCCAGCAGCCTGGCGCGCAATGCGGCAGACCTGGCCGCACGCGGTGGCGAGGTGGTGCGCGGCGTGGTGCATACGATGAGCGAGATCAACACCAGCTCGCAGAAGATCGTCGACATCATCGGCGTGATCGACGGCATCGCGTTCCAGACCAACATCCTGGCGCTGAACGCCGCCGTGGAAGCGGCGCGTGCCGGCGAGCAGGGGCGCGGGTTCGCGGTGGTGGCCGGCGAGGTGCGCAGCCTGGCGCAGCGCAGTGCCAACGCGGCCAAGGAAATCAAGGGCTTGATCGATTCGTCGGTGGACAAGGTGGATGCCGGCAGCCAGCAGGTGGAGCAGGCCGGCAGCACGATCGAGGAGATCGTGGCCGCCGTGAAGCGTCTGGCCGATACCGTCAGCGAGATCTCGGCGGCATCGATCGAGCAGTCCAGCGGCATCACGCAGGTCAGCGAAGCCGTGTCGCAGATGGAACAGGTCAACCAGCAGAACGCCGCGCTGGTGGAGCAGGCGGCAGCGGCCGCCGACTCGCTCGAATCGCAGGCCAACCATCTGGCCGCCGCCGTGGCGACGTTCCGGCTGGCCTGATCCCTGCCAAGGGGCAAATCGAACGTAACGAACGACTAGCCGGCCAGCTGTTCCTCGACGAACAGCAGCCGGTCGTTGCCCCAGTACAGCTTGTCTTCCACGATGAAGCTGGGTGCGCCAAAGATGCCGCGCGCCACGGCTTCCTCGGTCACGCGCTTGAGGTTGGCCTTGACCTCGGCGTCGTCCAGCATCGCCAGCGCCTCGCGCGGGTCCAGCCCCGCCGCCACCAGAACCTGGCCGATCTCGACTGGGTCGTTCAGGTTCCTGCCCGTTTCCCACATGGCCGTGAAGATGGCGTCCACATACTGGTGGAATGCCGCCTCGCCCTTGCGCTGATAGCCGATGGCGCCGCGCATCAGCGCCAGCGTATTGATCGGAAAGTGCGGATTGAGCTGGAACGGCACGCCATAGCGCCGGGCCCAGCAGTCGAGATCGCCATCGGACCATTGCCGCTTGGCGGGAATCTCCATCGGGCTATGGTTGCCCGTGGCCTTGAACACGCCGCCGAGCAACATGGGCCGCCACACGATGGTGGCGCCGGTGCGCGCCGCCACGCGGGGCAATTCCTTGTACGCCAGGTACGAATAGGGGCTGCCGAAGTCAAAAAAGAATTCCACCTGCCTGGTCATCGCCTGTCTCCGTAGTGATTTGTTGTGTTGCGCCGTGGTTGGGGGTGTTCAGGTGACTTGCATTGTGACAGGAACTCCGCCACCCCGACACCCGCGAATTCGCCTTGACTTTATATCGTACGATATATATCTTACGATACGTCTTACGATATATTGGAGTGAAGAATGCGACACCATTTCAATCGAATGCACGATCACATGGGCCATCATGGCCCGCACGGCCAGCGCCATGGCGGCATGCGCGCCATGATGGCAATGAAGCTGATGGGCATGATGGGTGGCCGGGGCGGCGGGTTCTGGTCGCAGGGCGGCGGCGGTTTCGATGGCGATGGCGACGGCTTCGACGGCGACAACCTGCGCCGTGGCCGCAAGTTCAGCGCAGAAGACCTGCAACTGCTGCTGCTGTCGCTGCTCGATGAAAAACCATCGCATGGCTACGAATTGATCAAGGCGCTGGAAACGCGTACGGGCGGCTTCTACAAGCCCAGCCCGGGCGTGGTGTATCCCGCACTGACCTTCCTGGAAGACGTCGGCTACGCCACGGTGGACCTGGAAGGCAACAAGAAACGCTACCAGCTGTCGGAAGCGGGTCGCGCCTATCTGGACCAGAACCGCGCGCGGCTGGAGCAGATGGTGGCGCGCCTGCAGCATGTGGCACGCAAGATGGAATTCATGCGCCGTGCCATGAGTGGCCAGCCTCAGCGCGATGTCGAGGAAGGCGGCTGGGCACCGGAACTGGTGCAGGCACGCGGACGCCTGAAGCAGGCCCTGATGATGCGCAGTGGCGCCACGGCCGACGAGCAGCGCCGCATCGCGGCCATCCTCGAACGGGCGGCCGACGAGATCGAACGCGGCGCCAACCAACCGGAGTGAATATGAGCGATACCCGTGACCTGACCGTACAACGCGTGCGCCATCCGCTGAAGATGCGCCTGCTCAAGGTGCTGCGCACCCGCCAGGTGTCGCCGCAACTGCTGCGCGTGACGCTGGGCGGCGAAGACCTGGCCGATTTCGTTTCCGGATCGTTCGACGACCACGTCAAGGTCTTCTTTCCCGAGCCCGGCACCGACAAGCCCGTGCTGCCGCAGGCAGGCCCGGACGGCATCAGGTTTCCGGAGGACCAGCCGCGTCCGCAGGCGCGCGACTACACGCCGCGCCGCTACGACACGGGCGCCCGCGAACTCGATATCGAATTCGTGCTGCATGGCGACGGCCCTGCATCCACGTGGGCCGCGCAGGCGCAGCCAGGCCAGTATCTGGGCGTGGGCGGCCCGCGTGGATCGTTCGTGATTCCGCGCGAGTTCGACTGGCACCTGCTGATTGGCGACGACACCGCGCTGCCGGCCATTGGCCGCCGCATCGAGGAACTGGGTCCGGATGCCCGCGTGATCGTGGTGGCCGAGGTGGCCGACGAGTCCGCGCGCACTCCGCTGGCCACCGGCCCGCATGCCGAGGTCCACTGGATCCATCGCGACGAGCATGACCAGGCCGCGCCCGAGGGCAGCCAACTGACGCCCACGTTGCGCTGGTTGAGCCTGCCGGCCGGCGAGGGCTATGTGTGGGCCGCCGGCGAAGCGGCGGCGATGCGCGAGGTGCGCCAGTACCTGGTGAACGAACGCGGCATCCACAAGACGCGCATCCGGGCATCGGCCTACTGGAAGCGCGGCAACGCGGCCGTTCACGAAACGATCGACGATTAACCCAAAGTCTGGTTTCCGGGGCGATGCGGCGCGGATACACTGCGTAGACGCCCATTGCCACGGACCCTGCCATGCCTCGCCTTCGCCCGTTGTTGCCGATTGCCGTGCTGACCGCTTCGATCGGACTGGCCGCCTGTGCGCCCGATTCGTTTCGCAACTACGAGGCCCGCGGCCTCAACAACTACCTCGACAAGATCCAGGGCGTCTGCGCCAATACGCGGCTGAACAACCAGCCACTGGGCGAATGGCTGCGCAGCGGTTCGGACGACAGCGACAGCAACTACGTGTACTGGCTCGACCAGACGTCGCGCCTGTACTACAACCGGATCACGGTGCCGCAGTATCGTGACGCCATCGCGGGCGCGTTCGGCGGCAGCCAGCCCAATGCCGAAGCGCTGGACTGCATCGTGCGCAATCTCCCGCCCGACCGGCCCACCAGCCCGCCTGGCGGCATGTTCTGATTTCCTGATTTTTTATTCGCCGGCCCGTTGTGCAAATGCGCGCGGCTGGCTAATATCAGTCCCCAGTGGCCGAGACAACGGCCACGACGTCGCTCGGACGGTTCCGGGCGCTTACGTAAAGGACTCCTCCATGACTGCCGAATCCGGCAAGCGCCGCTTTGCGCGCATCGATCGTCTTCCCCCGTACGTCTTCAATATCACCGCCGAGCTCAAGATGGCCGCCCGCCGCCGTGGCGAGGACATCATCGACATGAGCATGGGCAACCCCGACGGGGCCACGCCGCCGCATATCGTGGCCAAGCTCGTGGACGCCGCGCAGCGGCCCGATACCCATGGCTATTCGGCGTCGAAGGGCATCCCGCGCCTGCGTCGCGCCATCTCGCACTGGTACCGCGACCGCTATGACGTGGAGATCGATCCGGACAAGGAGGCCATTGTCACGATCGGCTCGAAGGAAGGGCTGGCGCACCTGATGCTGGCGACGCTGGACCGTGGCGACACGGTGCTGGTGCCCGATCCGAGCTATCCGATCCATATCTACGGCGCGGTGATTGCCGGCGCCGATATCCGCTCCGTACCGCTGACACCGGACATCGACTTCTTCGCCGAACTCGAACGCGCGATTCGCGGCAGCTATCCGAAGCCCAAGATGATTGTGCTGGGCTTCCCGTCGAATCCGACGGCGGCTTGCGTGGAGCTGGATTTCTTCGAGCGCGTGATCGCGCTGGCCCGCAAGCACGATATCTTCGTGGTGCATGACCTGGCCTACGCGGACATCGTGTTCGATGGCTGGAAGGCGCCGTCGATCATGCAGGTGCCCGGTGCCAAGGACATTGCGGTGGAGTTCTTCACGTTGTCGAAGAGCTACAACATGGCCGGCTGGCGCATCGGCTTCATGGTGGGCAACCCCGACCTGGTGGCTGCGCTGACGCGCATCAAGAGCTATCACGACTATGGCACGTTCACGCCGCTGCAGGTGGCGGCGATCGCCGCGCTGGAGGGCGACCAGGCGTGCGTGAAGGAGATTGCGGCCCAGTACCAGGCGCGCCGTGATGTGCTGGCGCGCGGGTTGATCGAGGCCGGCTGGCAGGTCGATATCCCGAAGGCGTCGATGTATATCTGGGCGCGCATTCCCGAGCCCTATCGCGCGCTGGGGTCGCTGGAATTCTCGAAGCAGCTGCTTGCCAAGGCCAAGGTGTCGGTATCGCCGGGGATCGGCTTTGGCGACTTCGGCGACGAGTACGTGCGCTTCGCCCTGATCGAAAACGAGTCGCGGATTCGCCAGGCCGTGCGCGGCATCAAGGCAATGTTCCGCGCCGACGGGTTAGTCAAGCCGGCCGAGGCCTGAGTCGAGGTGGTTTTCGTTTTTCTCCCCTCTCCCGCTAGCGGGAGAGGGGTTGGGGGAGAGGGCTGGACGCTCTGCTTGCCGATGGATCGCAATTTGAACCGCCTTGCCCTCTCCCCCGCCCCTCTCCCATGAATGGGAGAGGGGAGAAAACCGAAGGGGAGCAACCATCCCCCTCAGAAATACCCCACGAACCGCTTCATGATCGGCGATAGCGCTTCCGCGCGATGTGCCATCAGGATGCGGCTGGCGGCGTCCGGGCCGGCAATCGGCAGATAGGCCACGCCCGGAATGCCTGTCCGCACATAGATCTGCGGCAATACCGAAATCCCCGCGCCGCTGGCTACCAGGCCGATGATCGTGGTGGCCTCGCGCGCTTCCTGCGCGACGTTGGGCGCGAACCCGGCGCGATTGCACAGCGTGGTCGCATGGTCGAACAGCCCGCAGCCCAGGCCACGCGGGAACAGCAGGAAGCGTTCGCCCGACAGTGCGCTGATGTCGATCTCGTGCGGGCCTGCTGCCAGCGGATGGGCCACCGGCACTACCGCCACCAGCCGGTCGGCCAGCACCTCGCGCACGGCAATGCTGGCCGGTGGCCGGAACTGCGGCGACGGCCGCAGGAACGCGATATTGATCTCGCCGTTTTCCAGTTGCTGCAACTGCTGGCCGGTCGACATATGGACCAGCTCCAGCCTTGCATTGCGATGCGCCTCGCGGAAGGCGTGCACCGCGCGCGGAAACATGTCCTGCATCGGCACTGATGCCGTGAACCCCACCCGGATCTCGCCGGCCTCGCCCGACGCCACCTGCTTGACCACTTCGCGCGCCTGATCCAGGTTGGCAAGCGCCGCGCGCGCCTTGTCCAGGAACAGTTCGCCGGCAGGGGTCAGGGCCACGTGATGGCGCGAGCGTTCCAGCAGCGGACTGCCCAATTCCTCTTCCAGCGCCTTGATCTGCACACTGAGGGGCGGCTGACTCACGTGCAGGCGCCGCGCCGCCTCGCTGAAGCTCAACGCCTCGGCCACGGCCACGAAATAGCGAAGTTGACGGAAGTCCATTGATAGGGATTCGAAATAACAAGCTATCTGAAAACGTATTGGACAGTATCACGGGTGCCGCCCAGAATGCGAGGACATCCTCAAAACATCTGGAGACTTGCATGCTGCGCGGGCTCGCTCGTAATCGTAATCTGCAGGGCGGGAGCCGCCCCGTACTGGCAACGCTGATGGCCGCAACGGTGGCTGCCCTGGCGCTGGGCGCCACGGGGGCCCGGGCCGACAGCTATCCCGACAAGCCGATCCGCCTGGTGGTGCCATACGCGGCCGGCGGCGCGGTCGACATCGTGGCCCGCTCGGTGGGCCAGCGCATGAGCCAACTGCTCAAGCAGCCGATCATCGTCGACAACCGTCCCGGCGCCAGCACCAATATCGGCATGGATTACGTTGCCAAGGCACCGGCCGACGGCTACACGATCATGATGGCGTCGAACAGCCTGGCTACCAACGCGGCACTGTTCAACAAGCTCAGCTTCAACCCGACCACCGATTTCGCGCCCGTAGCGCGCATTGGCGAGGCATCGCTGGTGGTGGTGGTGCCGGCCAAGTCGCCGTTCAAGTCGCTGAAGGACCTGGTTGCCCAGGCCAAGGCGCAGCCGGGCAAGCTCAACTACGCATCGGCAGGCAACGGCAGCTCGGGCCACCTGGCCGGCGAAATGCTCAAGGACACGGCCGGTATCGACGTGCTGCACGTGCCCTACAAGGGCGGCGCGCCGGCCATCACCGACCTGATCGGCGAGCGCATCACGTTCATGCCGATCAATCCGCTCGAAGTGATTTCGCATATCAAGGCCGGCACGCTGCGCCCGCTGGCAGTCGCCAGCACCCAGCACTCGGCACAACTGCCGAACGTGCCGACGGCCAAGGAAGAGGGCCTGCCGAACTTCACCGCATCGGTGTGGTGGGGCCTGGTGGCCCCGGCCAGGACGCCGGCACCGATCATCAAGCAACTGAATACCGCCGCCAATAGCGCGCTGGCCGACCCCGAAGTGAAGAAGCAGCTGGGCCAGCTTGGCGTGACGATCGTATCGGGCTCGCCGGAACAGTTCGGCCAGTTCGTGAAGAACGAAACCACGACGTGGAACAACGTGATCCGCAAGGCCGGCATCACTGCGGACTGACGTTTTCAAAGCTACAGATTTAAGGAAGTTACGATGTCCCAACCCCAAGCAACCCAGCCGTCGATCCTGGTGGTCAGCGCGCATGCGGCCGACTTTGTCTGGCGTGCGGGCGGCGCGATCGCGCTGTATGCCGAGCGTGGCTACCACGTGCGCATCGTCTGCCTGTCGTTCGGCGAACGTGGCGAATCGGCCAAGATGTGGCGCCAGCCGGGCATGACGATCGAGCGCGTCAAGGCCGCGCGGCTGGAAGAGGCGCAGCGCGCCGCCGACATCCTGGGCGGCACGCTGGAATGCTTCGACCTGGGCGACTATCCGCTGCGCGTGCCCGACGCAGCGCTGCTGCGCCTGGCCGATATCTATCGCGAGATTCGCCCGGAACTGGTGCTGAGCCATTCGCGCGAGGATATCTACAACTTCGACCATCCGCTGGCCACGCACGTGGCGCAGGAAGCGCGGGTCATCGCCCAGGCCCACGGCTACAAGCCCGAGGTGCCGGTGATTGGCGCGCCGCCGGTGTTCCTGTTCGAGCCGCATCAGCCCGAACAGTGCAACTGGAAGCCTGACGTGCTGCTGGATATTTCGTCTGTCTGGGAGAAAAAGCAGCGGGCGTTCACGACCATGGCCGCGCAGGAACACCTGTGGGAGTACTACACCCGCGTGGCGCTTCAGCGCGGGGCCCAGGCCACGCGCAATTCGGACAGCAAGATTCAATACGGCGAGGGCTATGCCCGCGTGTTCCCGCAAGTGACGGAGGTGCTGGCATGAGAAACGTTGCCTACCGCAACATCCTGCGCGCCGAGGCGCGCGACATCGAGTTGCTGGGCAAGTCCGGCGTGGCGACGGTGCACGAGGCCCAGCGCCGCACCGGCCTGATGAAGCCGTACCTGCGTCCGATCCAGTCGGGCACGGCCATCGCCGGCAGCGCCGTGACGGCGCTGATGCATCCGGGCGACAACTGGATGATCCACGTGGCCGTGGAGATGATCCAGCCCGGTGACATCCTGGTGGTGGCGATGACCAGCGACTGCACCGACGGCGTGTTCGGCGACCTGCTGGCAACGTCGCTGAAGGCGCGCGGCGCGCGCGGCCTGATCCTTGATGCGGGCTGCCGCGACGTATCGACACTCAATGCGATGGGGTTCCCGGTGTGGTCCCGTGCGGTGTCGGCGCAGGGCGCCGTCAAGGAAACCGTTGGCGCGGTCAACGTGCCGGTGGTCTGCGCAGGCGCGCAGGTACGCCCCGGCGACGTGATCGTCGCGGACGACGATGGCGTGGTGGTGGTGGCGCGTCCGCACGCGGCCGAGATCGCCCGCAAGGCGGCCGAGCGCGAGGCGCTGGAGGCGGGCAAGCGCGACAAGCTGGCGTCCGGCGTGCTGGGCGTGGATATGTACAACATGCGCCCCGGCCTGGCCGACAAGGGTCTGGTCTACCTGGACCAGACCGTGGACTGGTACAGCGGCGCCGACGAGGCGTGATGCGCTGAGGTACTGGTGCGCTGGCGTCGCGCGGACCGCGATGCCGGCGTATCTGGTATAAGTCCCCCCACAACATCGAAGCCGATCCCCCGCTGGCGCGGGCGGGCCGGCCCAGCAGGGGGACCAGATGGAATTGCGCCAGCTTCAGTATTTCGTGCGGGTGGTCGAACTGGGCAGCATGAGCCGTGCCGCGCTGGAACTCGACATGGTGCAATCGGCGGTCAGCCAGCAGATCAGCCGCCTGGAGAGCGAACTCGCCACCCGCCTGCTGCGCCGCACGCCGCAGGGTGTGACCCCCACCGAGGCCGGCCTGGCCTTTTTCCACGAAGCCCAGCTGACGCTGCGCCACGCCGAGCAGGCGCGTCGTGCTGCGCATCAGGCACGCCTGTCGGGTGCCGTCAGCGTGGGCTTGGCGCCGACCACGGCGTCGGTGATCGGTGTGCCGCTGATCCGCGCGATGCGCGAACGCTATCCCGACGTGCGGCTGCATATCGTGGAAAGCCTGTCGGGCCACCTGACCGCGATGCTGAATGCGCGGCAGCTCGACCTCGCCGTGCTGTTCGGCACCCATGCCGCCCGCCGCTGGACCGTGATACCGCTGCTCGAGGAAACACTGTTCCTGATCCAGTCGCGCCAGGCGCTGCCGCAGGGCAAGGCCGATCCGCCCACGCAGCGCTCGGTGGCCGACCTGGCCGATGTGCCGCTGATCATGCCAAGCGGCGTCCACGGCCTGCGCAGCACGCTCGACGCCGCGTTTTCCCGCGCGAAAGTCACGCCCCGCGTGATCCAGGAGGTGGATTCGCTTGCCATGCTGATGGATGCCGTCGACATGGGCTTCGGCGCCACACTGCAGCCGTGGGCGGCGGTGGGGCGCTATCCCGACGCGGAAGCGCGCTTCCATCTGGCACAGATCGACGATCCGCAAGCGGGTCGCCAGAACCTGCTGTGCAGCTTGTCCGACGATGAACTGTCGCCTGCCGCGCTGGCCTTGCGCGTGGTGCTGGCCGATACGGCACGCGGGCTGGTGCGTTCCGGCGAATGGCGCGGGGCGCGGCTGCTGGAGAGCTAGCCCCGTCATGTGCCAGCCGGCCTGCGACAGCGGGCTGGCCGCTGGTGAAACGCCTGGCCGCTTCCTATGCTTGCTGTGGACAGGGCGCCGGCATCGTGCAGCGCCCGCGACATAGGGCAGGGTGGCCGTCATGCGCGCATTGATCCTCTGTGCCGTGCAGTTCCTGCTGGCGCTGACGTGGACACTCTACGTCTCATTCCTGCCGCAACTGGCCGCGCAGGCGGGCTTGCCGCGCGCGCAGGTGGCCTGGATCCTGATGATGGACCAGGTGATCTTTGTCGTCACCGATCTTGCGCTTGGCGTGATGGCCGACCGCGTTGCCGATGCCATGCGCCGGCTGGGCGGCTGGGTGCTTGCCGTATCGGTGGTGTCGGCGCTGGCCTTCGTGCTGCTGCCCCGGGCGGTGTCACCGGCCTGGCTTGTGGCGCTGACCGCGCTATGGGCAGCCACCTCGTCGGCATTGCGCGCGCCACCGATGGTCATGATCGCGCGCCGGCTGCATGGCAGCACGCCGTCGTTCCTGGTGGCCTGTTCGCTGCTGGGCGTGGGGCTTGCCGGCGCCCTGGCCCCGATCCTGACCGCGCGGCTGCGCGACGCTTCGCCGGTGCTGCCGTTTATCGCGGCCAGCGTGGCGCTGGTGGTTGCGGTGATGGCCTTGCGATGGATGGAGCCCACCGCCGCACCGGGCCATACCGGTGCGGCCGAACCGGCCCCTTCATCGGGCCACCGGCCACGCTGGACGCACGCATGGCTGCTGTTTCCCGCCTTCGGCCTGCTCGCGCTCGGTTTTCAGATCCATACCGCCGTCAACTCCGCGCCGGCCTACCTGCGCTACGTGTCGCCCGCGCAGCTCGTGCAGGTGACCCCCGCCTTCTGGATCGGCTTCGCGCTATGCGTGTTGTTGCCCGAACTGGCCGCACTGCGCCGCTATCCCGCTCGTTTGCTGTTGCTCCTGGCTGCCGCATGCGGCGCGCTGGCGCTGTTCGGGTTTGCGGCCGCCGGTTCGCTGAAGGTCGTGCTTGTTGCGCAATGCCTGGTGGGAGGGCTCTGGGGCGTGCTGTTTGGCGCGATGCTTCGTGCCGCGCTGGACGCCGGCCATGTCGGCCATGAAGGGGCGTTCACGGGATTGGTATTTGCCGTCGCGGCGATTGCCGCGTTCATCCGTATCGCGACGGTTTCTTCGGGCGCCAGCAAGGCGGCGCCTTTGGCGGGCTGGCTGCCGTGGATGCCCGCCGTGGCGTGGAGCATGGCCGCCTTGTTGCTGGCGGCGCTGGTGCTGACGAGCGCGGCGCCGGGCCGCTGGGATGCCCGTTCGCTGGCAGGGCGGTGATGGCGCGTTGTCAGTGACTGATCATCCAGGGGCGGCCGCCCGGCTGCTTGACGGCGTTGGGCGGGCTGGCGAGCTTGACCGGCCCGCAGCAACCGCACCCCGCGCCGTGCGACCGGCTTTCTTTCGGCGCTGCCGCGCTGCGCTCGTTGGTCGCATGCGCGGCCAGCGTCGCCGCGCCAAGGCTGCCCAGCGCCGGGGCCGCCACCAGCGCGCGGCCGGCGGCGGTGCCGCAGCCGGGGCAGGCCGCCGGTTCGTCACGCCGGGCGATCGGACGCATCACGGTGAACATGCCACAGTCATGGCAGCGATAGTCGTAGGTGGGCATGGCGGCTCCGGCGGCGGGGTGGGCAGGCTCAGATCAGGTCCGGCGACAGCGGCAAGTCCACGCCGCCCTGGATCATCCGGGTGGGCCCGCTCGCGCTGGGACGGATGTCGAAGTCGAAGATCTGCGTTGGCAGCCACAGCGTGGCGCAGGCATTGGGCACATCCACCACGCCGCTGATATGCCCCTGCACGGGCGCCGTTCCGAGGATCGAATAGGCCTGCGCGCGCGAGTACCCGAACTTCGTCAGGTACTCGATGGCATTCAGGCAGGCCTGACGATAGGCAACGTTGACGTCCAGGTAGTGCTGCTTGCCCGATTCATCGACCGAGATGCCTTCGAAGATCAGGTAGTCGTTGTAGCTGGGCGTAATGGGGCTGGGCTTGAAAATCGGATTGCGAACGCCGTACTTGGCCATGCCGTCCTTGATCAGCGTGACGCGCATATGGACCCAGCCGGCCATCTCGATGGCGCCGCAGAACGTGATTTCGCCATCGCCCTGCGAGAAATGCAGGTCGCCGACGGACAGGCCGGCACCATCGACATAGACCGGGAAGTAGACCTTGGCGCCGCGCGACAGGTCCTTGATGTCGCAGTTGCCGCCGTGCTCGCGCGGTGGCACGGTGCGGGCGCCCGTGGCTGCGGCCTGGTTGCGGGCATCGCCCTGGAGCCGGCCCATGTGCGCGGTGGCGGCAAACGGCGGATTGGCAAGCGCGGGAACACGGTTGGGGTCGGTGGCCAGCAGGTCGGCCTCGCGCTGGTTCCATGTGTCAAGCATGGCCGGGTCCGGCAGGCAGCCGATCAGCCCCGGGTGGATCAGCCCCGCGAAGTTCACGCCCGGAATATGGCGCGACGACGTGAACATGCCGTGGAAGTCCCAGATCGACTTCTGGGCCTGCGGGAAATGATCGGTCAGGAAGCCGCCGCCATTCTGCTTCGAGAAGAAGCCGTTGAAGCCCCACTGGCTGTCGGCCTTGGCGCCGATGTCGAGCAGGTCCACCACCAGCAGGTCGCCCGGTTCGGCGCCTTCGACGCCAACCGGGCCGGACAGGAAGTGGACGATGGACAGGTCGATGTCGCGCACATCGTCGGCGGAATCGTTGTTCTTGATAAAGCCGCCGGTCCAGTCGTAGGTTTCCAGAATGAAGTCGTCGCCCGGCTTGACCCAGCAGGCCATGGGAATGTCGGGGTGCCAGCGGTTATGGACATCGGGATTCTCGTACGGCGATTGGGCCAGATCGACCTTGATCAGGGTATCGGTCATGCGCTTGCCTCCTGGGTGCGTGCAGGGATGGATGAAGGGATGGACGAAGGGTTGGAAACTGGGGGCGGACTAGACGGACAGGTACTCGCGGATGTGCGCCACATCGGTGCCATTGCGCTGGGTCTCGTGGACAAAGCGTCCGCCCTCGATGACGAACAGGCGGTCTGCCACATCCAGCGCAAAGCTCAGCACCTGCTCGGAAAATACGATGGTGATGTCGCGGGTGCGCCGGATCTCGTTGAGCGCGCGCGCGATGTCCTTGATGATCGACGGCTGGATACCTTCGGTGGGCTCGTCGAGCAGCAGTACCTTCGGGTTGGACACCAGCGCGCGGGCAATTGCCAGTTGCTGCTGCTGTCCGCCGGACAGGTTGCCGCCCTTGCGGCGCCGCATGTCGAACAGCACCGGGAACATGGCAAAGATCTCGTCGGGAATGCGGCGGGTGCTGCCCTGTTCCATGCCGGTCAGGATGTTCTCCTCGACCGTCAGGTGCGAGAAGATCATGCGCCCCTGCGGTACATAGCCGATGCCGGCGCGCACGCGACGATAGCTTTCGTCGCGCGAGACGTCGTGCCCGTTCACGCACACCTGGCCGGCGCGCAGCGGCAGCATGCCGATCATGGCCTTGAACAGCGTGGTCTTGCCCATGCCGTTGCGGCCCATGATGGCGACGGTCTCGCCCTGTGCTGCCGCGAACGACACGCCGTGCAGCGCCTCGCTCTGGCCGTAGTTCACCACCACGTTATCGACGGTCAGCATGCGGATGTTCTCCTTCTCCGGTGGCTTGCGGGCCTAGTGGCCCAGGTAGACGTCGATGACGCGCGGGTCGTTCTGCACCTGCGTCATCGATCCTTCGGCCAGGATCCTGCCCTGGTGCATCACGGTGACCTTGTCCGCGATCTGCTGCACGAAATCCATGTCGTGCTCGATCACGATCACCGCGCGGCCCTTGCTGATGCGCTTGAGCAGCTCGGCGGTCAGCTCGCGCTCGCGCACGCTCATGCCGGCGATCGGCTCGTCCAGCATCAGCAACTGCGGCTCCTGCATCAGCAGCATGCCGATCTCCAGCCATTGCTTCTGCCCGTGCGACAACTGCGCGGCCTCGCGCTCCAGCGCGTCGGCCAGGCCGATTTCCGCGGCCACATCGGCCACGCGCTGGCGCACATCGTCGGTCGTGCGGAAGGCCAGGGCGCCGAATACGCCGCGTCCGCGCGGAAAGGACACCGCCAGGTTCTGGAACACGGTCAGGTTCTCGTAGATCGAGGGCGTCTGGAACTTTCGGCCCACGCCGGCGCGCACGATCGCGTACTCCGACAGCCCGGTCATCTCGCGATTCGCGAACTTGATGCTGCCGCTGCTGGCGCGGGTCTTGCCGCACACCAGGTCCAGCAGCGTGGTCTTGCCAGCGCCGTTCGGGCCGATGATGACGCGCAGTTCGTCGCGGTCCACATACAGCGTGAGGTTGTCGATGGCCTTGAAGCCGTCGAACGACACGGACAGGTCTTCCACCGCCAGCATGAAATCGGTATTGCTCATGATCGCTCCCGCTCAGGCCGTGGTGGCCGGCATGCCCTCGGCAGGCTCGGTCGGTTCGCCGGTGCGCCGCCGGCGGCTCACATACTTGCGGTAGAGCCCGGCCAGGCCATCGGGGAACGCCACCACCACGCCGATGAACAGCGCAGCCATCAGGAATAGCCAGAGGTCCGGAAAACTCTCCGAGAAATAGGTCTTGCCGGCATTGACGAGCAGCGTGCCCCAGACGGCACCCACCAGGCTCATGCGTCCGCCTACCGCCGCGAAAATCACCATTTCGATGGAAGGCACGATGCCGACGAACGACGGCGACATGAAGCCCACCTGCAGCGTGAACATGGCGCCACCGATGGCCGCCAGCGCGGCGGCCAGGCAGAACACGAAGACCTTGAACATCGAGACGTCGTAGCCAGAGAACCGCACGCGGTCTTCCTTGTCGCGCATGGCCAGCAGCAGTACGCCGAGCTTGGTGTGCTGGATCCAGCGGCATAGCAGCATCATGGCGAAGAGCAGGGCGACGTTGGCGAAATACAGGACCAGTTTCGCGCTATCGGTGCGGATGTCCCAGCCGAGCATCGTCTTGAGATCGGTGATGCCGTTGACGCCGCCGGTGTAGCCTTGCTGACCGATGATCAGCACCGACAGGATCAGCGCCACGGCCTGCGTGATGATGGCGAAGTACACGCCGCCGACGCGGCGCCGGAACATGGCGAAGCTGACCACGAAGGCGAGCAGCACGGGCACCGCGATCACGCCCACCAGCGCGAACGGCAGATGCCGGAACGGCTCCCACCACCAGGGCAGTGCCGTGAGCTGGTTCCAGTCCATGAAGTCAGGAATGCCCGGGGTGGACTGGATGGCCGTGCTCCTGGCGTCCGATGCCTCCAGCTTCAGGAACATCGCCATGGCATAGCCGCCGAGGCCGAAGAACACGCCCTGGCCCAGGCTCAGCACACCGCCGTAGCCCCACAGCATGACCAGGCCCACGGCTACGAATGCATAGCTCAGGTACTTGCCGACCAGGTTCAGGCGAAATACGTCGAGCGCCAGCGGCAGGACCACGACCAGGACCAGCGCCAGCAGCGCGTAGCCGATCCATTCGCCGCTGAAGGCGCGTAGCCGTTGCCGCAGCGGCAGCGATTTGGTGGGAGACATCATCCAACTCCGTGAGCAGATAGGTTCTGGGTCAGCGCCGTACGGCCGGGGCGAACAGGCCCTGCGGGCGAATCATCAGGATCGACACGATCAGCAGCAGCGTCAGCACGCGCGCCATCGACCCCGTCATGAAGAACTCGGTGATCGATTGCGTCTGGGCAATACCGAAGGCCGAGGCCACCGTGCCGGCCAGGCTGGCCGCGCCGCCAAACGTCACCACCAGGAAGGAATCGACGATGTAGAGCGCGCCGCTGGTGGGTCCGGTGGAGCCGATCGTCGTGAACGCCGCGCCCGCCACGCCGGCAATGCCGCAGCCGATGGCGAACGTCAGGCGGTCGGTGCGTTTCGTGTTGATGCCGGCGGCGTTTGCCATGGCCCGGTTGGCCGTGGTGGCGCGCACGCGCAGGCCCCAGCGGGAGCGGTACAGCGCCAGCCACACCAGGCCCGTCACGCCCAGGGTCAGTGCCATCACGAACAGGCCGTTGATCGGGATATCGAGCCCTGGCGCGGGGGCCCACGAGCCCATCAGCCAGTCGGGCAGCGTCGGGCTGACCTCCTTGGGGCCGAAGGTCGAACGGAACATCTGCTGCATGCCCAGCGACAGGCCCCAGGTAGCCAGCAGGGTATCGAGCGGGCGCTTGTACAGGTGCCGGATCAGCGCCCATTCGGCCAGCCAGCCTGCCGCGAAGGCAATGCAGAAGGCCGCGCAGATCGCCACCGGGAAGTACCAGGCCATCCACGAAGGCGCCAGCCGTTCCACGGTGGTCGACGCCAGGTAGATGGTGTAGGCGCCGATGGTCATGAACTCGCCATGGGCCATGTTGATGACGCCCATCTGCCCGAAGATGATGGCCAGGCCCAGCGCCATCAGCAGCAGCACCGAGAACAGGCTCAGGCCCGCAAAGCCCTGCATCAGGCCGATGTTCAGCATGTCGGAGAGATTCATGACCGTGCTCCCGCGTTGGCGTTTACTGGTAACCCTTGGGGAACGGGTTCGGCGGAATCAGCTGCGGCGATTCGGCCACCACCTTGAACTGGCCATCCAGCTGCGCCAGGCCCACGCGGGTCTTGCTCCAGAGGTGGTGGTTCGGATCGACCTTCACATACCCTTCGGGTGCGCTCTTCAGTTCGATGCCCGGAGACGCCGCCACCACCTTGTCGATATCGAAGCTGCCGGCCTTTTCCACCGCGGCCTTCCACAGCCAAGGGCCCAGGTAGGCGGCCTGCGTGACATCGCCAATCACGGACTTGGCGCCGAACTTTGCCTTGAAGGCGTCCACGAACTGCTTGTTGTTGGGGTTGTCCAGCGACTGGAAGTACTTCATCGCGGCATAGAAGCCGGCAATGTTCTCGCCGCCGATGCCCAGCACCTCGTCCTCGGTCACGGAAATGGTCAGCAGGAACTGCTTGTCCGCCGTGATGCCCGCCGCCTTGAACTGCTTGTAGAAGGCCACGTTCGAACCACCCACGACGATGGCGTAGATGCAGTCGGGCTTGGCTACCTTGATCTTGTTGATCAACGAATTGAAGTTGGTGTGGCCCAGCGGGTAATACTCCTCGCCCACCACCTTGAGCTTCTGGAAGTTCTCGATGTGCTTGCGCGCGATCTTGTTCGACGTACGTGGCCAGATGTAATCCGAACCGATCAGGAAGAAGCTCTTGGCGTTCTTCTGCTTGGCGGCCCAGTCCAGACCCCAGATGATCTGCTGCGTGGCTTCCTGGCCGGTGTAGATCACGTTCTTCGACTGCTCCAGCCCTTCATAGAAGGTGGGGTAGTACAGCAGGCCGTTTTCCTTTTCGAAGACCGGCAGCACGGCCTTGCGCGAGGCCGACGTCCAGCAGCCGAACACGGCCGCGACGCGGTCGTTGACGAGCAGCTTCTTCGACTTCTCGGCGAACGTGGGCCAGTCCGAGGCGCCGTCTTCCTTGATGACCTTGATCTTGCGCCCCAGGATGCCGCCGGCCGCGTTGATCTGGTCGATGGCCAGTTGCTCGGCCTGGATCGAACCGGTCTCCGAGATCGCCATGGTGCCCGTGGCCGAGTGGAGCTGGCCGACCGTGACTTCGGTGTCGGTCACTGCCAGTTTTGTCGTGTTGATGGCCGACGTGGGCAGGTTGGCGCCGTGTGCCTGGGCCGCCATGCCGGCCAGCGGCAACGCGGGCAGGGCGGCCAGCCCTTGCATCAGCCGGCGCCGGTTCAGCGATACCGCACGATCTTCGGACGATACCGCCGGAGACGACCCGTTTTCGTTCTTGTCACGCATGTTCAACGCTCCTGGGAGGCAAGTTGGGGGTGGATGCTGCGTTGGGCGGATCATGCGGGGGGCATGCGCACGGCGGAATACGTCATTCAACGTACAGCCGTGGCTGCCATGCGGCGGCGGCAGGCACGGCACGCCTCTTGCATTCGCAAGGCGGTTCGACCTTGCCCGCATCCACAATATGTCGAGTGCCACCCAGCCCGTGCAGCGCATCAGCAAGATCCGGCGCGATTACAACCGCTGGGTTGCCGACGAGACGCTCGAGGACTACGCCCTGCGCTATGCACCACGGTCGTTCCGAAAATGGAGCGCGTTCCGGGTCGCCAATACCGCTTTTGGTGCAGTGGCCTTCCTGGCGCTGGAGGCGATCGGGGCGGCCATCACGCTCAGCTACGGCTTCACCAATGCGATGTGGGCGATTGGCGTGGTCAGCCTGGTCATCTTCCTGACCGGCCTGCCGATCTCCTACCATGCGGCGCGCGACGGCCTGGACATGGACCTGCTTGCGCGGGGCGCCGGGTTCGGCTACCTGGGATCGACCATCACGTCGCTGATCTACGCCAGCTTTACGTTCATCTTCTTTGCGCTCGAAGCGGCCATCATGGCGCAGGCGTTCGAGTTGCTGTTCGGCATGCCGCGATGGATTGGCTACCTGCTGTCGTCGATCATCGTCATCCCGCTGGTCACGCATGGCGTCACGCTGCTGTCGCGCATCCAGTTGTGGACGCAGCCGCTCTGGCTGGTGTTGCTGGCGCTGCCCTACGCGCTGATCCTGTGGCGCGAGCCGCAGCACTACACAGCGTTCCTGTCGCTGAACGGCCGGCTGGCCGATGGCGATGGGTTTTCCTGGCACGCGTTCGGGGCCGCGGCTACCGTGGCCGCGGCGCTGATTGGCCAGATTGCCGAGCAGGTCGACTTCCTGCGTTTCATGCCGCCGCTGACGCGGACCAATCGCGTTCGCTGGTGGACGGCGCTGATCGCCGCCGGGCCAGGCTGGATCGTGCTGGGTGCCGCCAAGATGGTGGGCGGCGCCTTCCTGGCATTCATCGTGTTGCAGGCGGAGCTGCCGATCGCCCATGCGCTGGAGCCCACGCAGATGTACCTGGCCGGCTTTGCGCGCGGACTTGGCGATGGGTGGCCGACGTGGGCGCCGGTGGTGCTGACCGGGCTGCTGGTGCTGGTATCGCAGACCAAGATCAACATCACCAATGCGTACGCCGGGTCGCTGGCCTGGTCCAATGTGTTCGCGCGGCTCACGCACAGCCACCCGGGACGCGTGGTCTGGCTGGCATTCAATGTGCTGATTGCCGTGATGCTGATGGCGATGGGGGTGTTCGAAGCGATGGAGCAGGTGCTGGCCCTCTACGCGCACCTGGCCGTAGCGTGGGTGGGCGCGATCTTCGGCGACCTGGTCATCAGCAAGCCATTGGGGCTCTCGCCGCGCCATGTCGAATTCCGACGCGCCTACCTGTTCGATATCAATCCCGCCGGCTTCGGCAGCATGGCGCTGGCCTCGGCGCTGTCGCTGCTGATGCATCTGGGCGTCTTCGGCGAAGCGCTGCGGCCCGCATCGATCGGCGTATCGCTGGCGCTGGCGACGGTATTGCCGCCGCTGATCGCGCTGGTGACGCAGAGCCGCTATTTCATGGCGCGCACGCCGGTGGACTTTGGCGCCCGGCATGCGGTGATCCGTTGCACCATCTGCCGCAATCCGTTCGAACGCGAGGACATGGCCGGCTGCCCCGCATATCGAGGACCGATCTGTTCGCTGTGCTGCACGCTCGATGCGCGCTGCGGAGACCGCTGCAAGCCGGGCGCCAGCGCGCCGGAGCAGATTGCCACCGCGCTTGCCCGGGTGCTGCCGGCGGGCACCCCGCCGGTGGCCGCGCGGCGCATCGGCCAGTTCGTGCTGATGCTGGCCGGCATGGTGTTCGCGTTTGGCACGCTGCTCTGGCTGCTCTATACGCAGGAGCGTCTATCGGGCGTGCTGGCACCGGCCGGGGCGCCCGGCGGCGCGTTGTTCCTGAAGATCGGCGCGGGGCTGACGCTGTTCTCGGCCGTGGCGGCATGGTGGCTGGTGCTCGTCAACGAAAGCCGCACGGTGGCGCAGGAAGAGTCCGAACGCCAGAACGTGCTGCTGCAAAAGGAAATCGACGCGCACCGCCAGACCGATGCGCTGCTGCAGCACGCCAAGGATGTGGCGGAGAAGGCCAACGTCGCCAAGAGCCGCTTTATCACCGGCATGAGCCACGAGATGCGCGCCGGCCTGAATTCGATTCTCGGTTACTCGCAGTTGCTGCTGCGCGCGTCGGCGCTGCCAATTGCCTGCCGCGAGGACGTGCGCACGATCGGGCGCGCCGGCGAGCACCTGTCGAGCCTGGTGGACGGCTTGCTTGAGCTGTCGCGCATCGAGGCCGGCAAGCTGCGGCTCGAACAGGAAGCCGTGTCGCTGGAATCCCTGTTCGACGATCTGGTCCGGATGTTCCGGCCCCTGGCCGCGGCGCGCGGGCTGGCCTTCCACTATCGCGTGACGGGCCGGCTGCCGCTGCACGTGCATGGCGATTCCAAGCGGCTGCGGCAGATTGTCATCAACCTGGTCAGCAACGCGATCAAGTTCACCGATCATGGTTCCGTCACGCTGACCGTACGGCATCAGCGCGAGCTTGCCACGATCAGCGTGAGCGATACCGGCCCCGGTATTCCCGCCGAAGACCAGGCGCGCATCTTCGATCCGTTCGAGCGCGTCACGCCGCACGACGACCGCGAAGGCATCGGTCTGGGGCTGGCCATCGTCCGGCTGCTGGCAGAACTGATGGGCGGCGACATCGTGGTGCGCAGCGCGCCCGGCGAAGGCAGCGAATTTCTGGTGCGGCTCTATCTGCCGGCGGTCTCGGCCGTGGTTGCACCGCGCAAGACAGTGCCGGCCAGGCCGCTGCCGGCCGATGCGCGCGTGCTGATCGTCGACGACAGGGCGGCGCATCGGGCTGTGCTGCGCGGCTTCCTGGCGCCGCTCGACCTGGCCGTGCACGAGGTGGGCGAGGGCGCGCAGGTGGTGCCCGAGCTGCGTGACTGGCGGCCGCAACTGGTGCTGCTGGACCTGAACCTGCCCGATGCCTCGGGCTGGGACCTGTGTCGCCAGATCCGCAACGAGCAGCCAGCGCCGCAGGTGGTGATCGTGTCCGCCAATGCGCATGAGAACACCGAGGAGGCCCGCCAGTTGCACGGCTACCTCGGCTTTGTCAGCAAGCCCGTGCGCGAGGCGGAACTGATCGATATGGTTCATCGGGCGCTGTCGCTGGCGCCTGCCCCGCAGCCACCGCAGCAACCGGCGCAGCCCGACGACGAGACGTTGCGCGAGCTGCTGGCGATGGGTGCGACCGGCCGACTGCGCGCTGCCGAAGCACAATTGTCGGAACTGGCGCAGGGCGGCGGCGCCGTTGCGGCCTGGGCGCGCCAGATGCTGGTGCTGGCACAAACCGACGCTGCGGCCCTGACCGCTTCACTTGGCGAGGCGCTTCATGCAACCCGATCCTGATACCCGGCGCCTGTCTGGCGCCATCGAGACACGTGTGCTGGTGGTGGACGACAGCGCCGACGCACGTGGCATGCTGACCCGTGCCCTGGGCGACGAGGCCATGCTCGTGCATGCGGCATCGAGCGGCAACGCCGCGCTCGATGCGCTGGCGTACTTCGCGCCCGATGCCGTGCTGCTCGATGTCGACATGCCCGGCATGGACGGCTTTGCCACCTGCGAGGCGCTGATGGACCGCCACGCCGACCTGCCCGTCATCTTCATGACCGGGCTGGGAGACACCGGGCATGTCGTGCGCGGCTTCGAAGTGGGAGCCTGCGACTACGTGACCAAGCCCGTGGTCATTGCCGAGGTGGTTGCACGTGTGCGGTCCCATGCCAGCAAGGCGCGCCTGGCGCGCAGTGCCCGCGAGGCGGTGCTGGGCAGCACGGTGCCAATGTTTGCGGCCGGAGCCGATGGCCGCTGGCTGTGGAGCAATGCCAGCGCGACGCAGGTGTGGCTCGACCGGGGCTGGCCGGCGCCAGTGGCGGGCGGTGCCTTGCCGCAAGGGCTGCACGCTGCGCTGCAGCGGCTGCGGCTTGCGGCGCATGTCACGCTGGATACCATGTCGCTGCGCCGCCTGACCGGCGAGGCGGCGGACTGGATGGTGGTCGAGATCGGCGCGTCCCCGTTGCCGGGGCAAGGGGGCGATACCGGTACCGATGCCGATGCCCCGGGTGTCGGCGGGGCCGTGCCGGCGCTCACCGCGCGCGAGGCCGAAGTCATGGCCTGGGTGGCGCGCGGCAAGACCAACCGCGATGTCGCGGAAATCCTGGGCATGAGCCCGCGTACGGTCAACAAGCACCTGGAACACATCTACGAAAAGCTTGGCGTGGAAACGCGAACGGCCGCCGTGGCCGCAGCGCAGCGGCGCAACAGCGCAACGGCGTAGCCGGCCAGGGGGTGTCGGGCGCATGCGCCCGGATCGGGCCGCCTACGGGTCTGCCTGTCTGGTACGGGCTTGCCTATTGGCATGGACCCGTCTGTCGGCATGGGCTCGCCGGCCGGCCGGCCCTGCCGCGCAGCCTGCCCACGCGGTCACGCCATTGGCATAGCTCGTCCAGCCGAAAGTGCTGGAACTTGCCGGCCAGGATCATCGCCAGATCCGACTGCGGCAGGCGCAGCAGCGCGGCGGCGTCGGCCAGCGTGACGCGGGCCGCCCGCAGCCCACGTTCCATCTCCATCACGATCGCGGCCTTGCGCGGAATGTCTTCGGCGTCGGCAAAGCCGAGACGGGCGTAGACGTTGTCCGGTCCATAGACAAAGCTGAACATGGCGCTTCCTGCCTGGTACTGCCGTATGCGGCGACGCTGCGAACTATAGGCGGCACCAGCCCGGAAATCGCCAGCGGAAACATGTCGCCGTGTTACGCCGTATTGCAGCATGTGACAGCGCCATTGCCATGTGTGGCGCGGGTCTCGTGCCCGGCCTCCCCCACTTCGGAAGGGCTCGAATTCCGTTCAGTTGACCCGACAACGCACCGTTAGCCGATAGCTGGAGAGGCCGAGCATACGGCCCGAACGGGAAATTTCGCGGACAACACACATCATGCCCAGCCAGTGAATCCAGATATCGGGAGGTAACGCCAATGCAACTTTTTCAACGAATGACCGTCTTCCAGCGCATCATGTCGGCCTTTGCGGTCGTGCTGGCCATGACATGTGGAATGGGCGGCTTCGCGCTGTTCGAACTCGCCCGTGTGGGTGATGCCACGCGCGATATCAAGGACAACTGGATGCCGTCGGTGCGCCATTCCCTTGAGATGAAGAGTCAGTTGAACGCCTATCGCACGTCGGAGTTGCAGCATGTGCTGTCTGCCTCGGAGGAGGAATTCCGCCGGTACGAGGCCCTGATGGGCAAGCAGCTTGATGCCTTCCGCGATGCCGAGAAGATCTTCGCCAGCCTGCTGGCCACGGAGGCCGAGCGGCTCACGTATCGCGAGATGACGGCGCTGATGACGCAGTACCTGGCCGTCCATGACAAGCTGCTGGCGCTGTCCCGCAGCGGCGACCGCCAGGGCGCGGTGGCCATGCTGCGTGGCGAGTCCTTCCAGGTACGCAGCCAGTTGGAAGCCAGTATCGACAAGGCGGTGCAGCAGAACGTGACCGGCTCGGAAGTCAGCGGCACGCACGTGGAGCAGGTGTTTGCATCGGCACGTAACCTGATGATCGGCGCGCTGCTGACGATGGTAGTACTGGTCGTCGCGCTGGCGCTGGCGCTGGCGCGTGGCCTGGTGCGCCAGCTGGGCGGCGAGCCGGCTTACGCGGCGCAGGTGGCCGGCGAGGTGGCGGCAGGCAACCTGGCGCTGGAAGTCGTGCTGAAGCCGGGCGATACGTCCAGCATGCTGCACGCGATGAATCGCATGCGCCTGACGCTGGCCGATATCGTCCATCACATCAAGGCATCCAGCGAAGCGGTGGCTACCGCTTCGGGGCAGATCGCCCAGGGAAACGTCGATCTTTCGCAGCGCACCGAGGAGCAGGCATCGGCGCTGGAACAGACCGCCGCCAGCATCGAGGAACTGGCCGTCACGGTCAGGCAGAACGCCGACAACGCAGGCCATGCCGACAAGCTCGCGCAAGGTGCGTCGTCGCTGGCCGAGAAGGGCGGCCAGGTGGTGGGCGACGTGGTCAGCACCATGGGGGATATCTCGAGCAGCTCGGGCCGCATCGTTGACATCATCAGCGTGATCGAAGGCATTGCGTTTCAGACCAATATCCTGGCATTGAACGCTGCCGTGGAGGCTGCCCGCGCCGGCGAGCAGGGACGCGGCTTTGCCGTGGTGGCCGGCGAGGTGCGCTCGCTGGCGCAGCGCAGTGCATCGGCCGCCAGGGAGATCAAGGAACTGATCGAAGGCTCTGTCAGCAAGGTGCAGGAAGGCTCGGCGCTGGTCGATAGCGCCGGGCAGACCATGCACCAGATCGTGGAGGCCGTGCGGCAGGTGTCGCAGCTGGTGGCCGATATCTCGGCGGCGTCGACGGAGCAGACCAGCGGTATCGAGCAGGTGAACGCGGCGGTGACGCAGATCGATGACGTGACCCAGCAGAACGCGGCGCTGGTGGAAGAGGCCGCTGCCGCAGCCACGGCGCTTGACGAGCAAAGCCGCAGCCTGTTGTCGTCGGTGGCCGTGTTCAAGCTGTCTGACCGGCGCGGCATGGCGCGCAGCAGTGAAGCGCACGGCTTCGGCCACAGCGGGGTGCCGGCGCTGGCCTGACGCCGGGAAGACGTTGCAGTCACGAGGAAGGCCGGAGCCAGTCTCCGGCTTTTTTCGTTTCGGGTCGCCGGTAATCCTTACACGGTCTGCATTTTCCCGCCAGGCCGGCCATGGCGTCGCTTGCGGCTACCAGAACGTGGCCGCGTAGCCGACCAGGATCAGTGCCATCGCGATCAGGAAGACCGGGTGTGTCCACGTATAGCGCCGGTTTCCACGCAGTTTCTGCATCTTTTCTTCGCGGTCCTGCACGTCGCCTTGCTGCATGGGTGTCCTCCTCGAAGTCCGGGGCCCGACGGGCCGACAGGGTCGTGGTGTGCAGGATGCGTGCCATGCGCGGCGGGCACCGTGCCGGCAACGACGCCGGACACCGGGCGGCGGGCTTGGCACAATAGCAAGCTTCGCGCGTCCCGTTGTCAGCCGGCGATCGATCGCGCGCCCGGCAAAGGAGAGATGACCTCATGACGGTGCCAGATATGTCCGCCTCGCCCGATCCATCCAACGCATCCGGTTCGTCAGACCAGCCCGCCCGCCCGCCCGCTATCGGCCTTGGCAGCGCGGCACGCGACCTCTACCGCGCGCTCTGGCGCCATGCGCACGGCGTGCGGGGCCAGATGCTGGGTGCCGCCGGCCTGTTGTCGGCGGCGCAGTTGCTGCGGCTGACCATGCCGTGGCTGGCCGCACAGGCGATCAACGCGCTGCAGCAGGGCCAGATGGAAGTGGCCGGCCGATGGATCGTCTACCTGATCGGCATCTATCTGTTGTCGTGGCTGCTGCATGGCCCGGGGCGCGTGCTGGAGCGCAATGTGGGCGTGCGGGTGCGCGAGCGGCTGTCCGACCAGCTCTACGCGCGCATTGCGTCTGCGCCGCTGGCCTGGCGAGATGGCCGGCACTCGGGCGAGTTGCAACACCGCGTGGTGCAGTCCAGCCGGGCGCTGTCCGACTTCGCGCAGAACCAGTTCGGCTATTTGCAGAGCGCGTTCAACTTCGTAGGGCCGATCGTGGCGCTGGCGCTGCTGTCGCGTACCAGCGGCGTGATCGCGGTCACCGGCTATGTGGTCATCGCGCTGATCATCTTGCGATTCGACCGTACGCTGATGCAGCTGGCCCGTGCCGAGAATGACGCGGAGCGCCGCTATGCCGCCGCGCTGCTGGATTTTGTCGGCAACGCGGGCACGGTGATCGGCCTGCGGTTGCAGGCCGCGTCGCGCAAGCTGCTCGACCATCGCATGGCGGCCGTGATGGCGCCGTTGCGCCGTGCGGTGGTGGTCAACGAAGGCAAATGGTTTGCCGTCGACCTGCTTGGCATGGGACTGACGTGGATCCTGGTGGTGGTGTACGTGCTGCAGGCGCGCCAGCCGGGCCAGGCCGTGCTGCTGGGTACGGTCTTCATGATCTACCAGTATGCGCAGCAGGCCGCGACGGTGGTTGGCGCGATGGCGTCGAATTTCCAGAGTTTCGCGCGCATGCATACGGACTACGGCAGCGCCGAGCCGATCTGGGCAACGCCCGGCGATCCGGACGCGGCCGTGCCCGCCGTGATGGCGGACGCCCCGTGGCAGACGCTGGAACTGCGCGGCGCCACCTGGCGCTATGCCGACGACGCACGCGGCGGCCTGCACGGTATCGACCTGCAACTGCGGCGCGGCGCACGCATTGCGCTGATCGGCCCCAGTGGCGGCGGCAAGAGCACGCTGCTGCGCGCCCTGGCCGGCCTCTATCGCCCGCAGCATGGCGAACTGCGTCGCGACGGCATGGCCGAGGACTGGATCGAACTGCGCGCGCTTGCCACGCTGATCCCGCAGGAGGCCGAGGTATTCGAAGCCAGCGTGGAGGAGAACCTGACCTTCGGCGAGCCGGCCGATGCGGCGGCGCTGCAGGCCGCCGTGCATACGGGCGTGTTCGACGAAGTGTTGCAGCGCATGCCCGCCGGCCTGGCGAGCCCGCTCAGCGAGCGCGGCGCCAACCTGTCCGGCGGACAGCGTCAGCGGCTGGCGCTGGCGCGGGGGGCGCTGGCCGCGCAGGGCAGTTCGCTGTTGCTGCTTGACGAACCGACCAGCGCGCTTGATCCGCAGGCCGAAGGCCGCGTGTTCGACCGCATGTTCGCGGCCTTTCCGTCGGCCTGCATCGTCGCATCGGTGCATCGGCCCAGCCTGCTGGCCCGCTTTGACACCCTCGTCGTGGTCGAGGCTGGCCGGGTGGTCGATGCCGGGCCGCGCGACGAAGTGCTGGCAAGGCGCGGGGACTGATCCGGACGCGCCCCTGAACCGGCCGCCAGCGCGGCCGGCGCGGCGCCGTTACATCAGCGAGTCGGTCGAGTAGGCGACACCATCGCGCCCGGGGTCGGCCCCGCCGTGCAGTGCTGTGCCGTCGATATGCACCGCATGCACCCATCCGATCGTGTAGTTGTACGGATTGCGGATCACCTCGTAGCCCTGCTGTTCGAGCTGCCGGCAGACCGCGCGCGGAATGCGGTTGCAGACGTCGATGGCATTGCTGGTCGACGAGAAGCGCGGAGCCGACACGGCATCCTGGATCGGCATGCCGTGGTCCACGGCGTTCAGGATCACCTGCAGCACGCCCATGGCGATCTGTGTGCCGCCCGGTGCGCCGAGCACGATTTCGGGCTGGTTGTCGCGAAACACGATGGTGGGACACGACGACGTGAAGCGGCGCTTGCCAGGCGCGATGCTGCCGGCCCGGCCCGGCCGGGGATCGAATACGCCCATGCACCCGTTGTACATGAAGCCCATGCCGGGTGTGATGGCGCCCGACGGCATCGCCAGCGAATGGGTCAGTGACACACAATTGCCGTCGCCATCCACCACCGACAGGTGCGTGGTATCGCGCGGCACCGCGTGTCCGGGGTTGACGCGCGTGACGGACACTTTCTCGTGCGCGCGCACGGCTGCGGCGGTCTGCGCGGCGCGCTCGGCGGACAGCAGGCGTTCCAGCGGGATGTCGACGAAGGCCGGGTCGCCCAGGTGCTTGTCCTTGTCGACGGTGGCCTGTTTCATGACTTCACAGACGATGCGCAGGTATTCGGGCGAGTTGTGCGGCATCGAGCGCAGGTCGAACTGCTCCAGCGCGTGCAGCATCTCCAGCAGCATCGCACCGCCACCGGGCGGCTGATTGGTGGCGATGAGACGGTCGCGGTAGCGGCCGAACAGCGGCTTCTGGCGGATCACGCGGTAGTCGGCCAGGTCCTGGCGGTTCAGCAGGCCGCCGTTGGCCTGCATGTCGGCGACGATGGCGTCGGCAATCGACCCGCGGTAGAAGGCGTCGGCCCCCTCGCGGGCAATCACGTCGAGCACACTGGCCATGTCGGTGTTGACGATGGGCGCGCCGATGGGCCGCGGCAAGCCGTCTTCGCGGCAGTAGATACGGCGGCCCGATTCGCTGAAGGCCAGTCGCTCGCGGTTGCTGGCGCGGCCGAGCGTGGCTTCGTCCATCCAGAACGCGTGCATGCCGGGGCGCACGAAATAGCCGCCACGGGCCCAGGCAATGGCCGGCGCCACCACCTCGCGCCATGGCAGGCGGCCGTGGGCGGCGTGCATCGCCTCCAGGCCGCGCAGCGTGCCGGGGGTGGCGATCGATTGGTAGCCGATGTCGTTCAGGCGGTCCTTGATGAAGAAGCCGAAGCCGTCGCGTGCCTCGCCCTCCAGCAGGTCGGCCCACATGTCGGGCCGCGCGCTGGCTGGTGCCGTGGCGTGGAAGTCGAAGTATTCGTGCGCGCGGGCGTCGCGCATGTAGACCGCACCGGTGCCAAAGCCCGCGATGCCGCACATCAGCGGATCGACCACGGTCTGCGCCAGCGCGCAGGCCACGGCCGCATCCACGGCGTTGCCGCCTGCCTTCAGGATCTCGACGCCCGACTCGGCCGCTTCCGGCTGCGGGCAGACCACCATTCCAGGATTTGTCATGGCAGGGTCCTTACTTGGATTGGAAGTCGACGGAGCCCAGCGCTTCCTGCACCTTGGCGGTGTCGCGCACGGTCATCTGCATCAGCATGCCGGACGGGCCGGGCATTGGCACCACCTGCATGGTCCTGAGCTTTTCGAGCGTGCCCTTGTCGGCCAGGAAGACCTGCGATGCGGCGTGCAGGCGTTTCACGACATCGGGTGACGTGCCGGCCTTGGCGGCCACGCCCATCCAACCCAGGTCATCGAGCCCCGACAGGCCCAGTTCGGATGCCGTCGGCACGTCTGGCAGGTCTGGCAGCCGCTTTGGCGCGAACAGCACCAGCGGCACGAGCTTGCCGGCGCGAATCTGCGGCATGGCCGTGCTCAGCACCGGCGCCATGACCTGCGTCTGGCCGCCGACGGTGGCGACCACGCCATCGGGTTCGCCCTTGTACGGCACGTGCGTCATATGGATGTTCTGGTTCTTCTGGAACAGTTCGACCACCAGGTGGGTGGAATTGCCGTTGCCCGACGACGCGAAATTGATCTTGCCCGGCTTGGCCCTGGCGGCAGCCACCAGGTCGGCCAGCGTGCGGAATCCGGTCTGCGGATTGGCAACCAGCACGAACGGCACCGTGGTCAGCACCGACACGGGCGTGAAGTCGGTTTCGGGCTTGTATGACAGCGGCGCGTAGGCGAACTTGTTCAGCACCATCTGCGAGACGCCGGCCAGGAACAGCGTGCACCCATCGGCAGGTTGGGACAGCACGTACTTGGCCGCGATCACGCCACCGGCGCCCGCCTTGTTTTCCACGAGCACGGTGGTGCCCAGCTCCTTCGAGGCCGTTTCGGCCCACATGCGCGCCAGCGTATCGGTGCTGCCGCCGGCCTGCTGCGAGACCACCAGCTTGATCGGCCGCGTGTTACCCGCTTCGCCGCAGGCCCAGCCCGGCGCCGATGCACCCACTGCGAGCGTCGCGGCCAGCAGTTTCCCCATGATGGAGAATTTACTCATGTCGTGTCCTTCTTGATCAGTGGTTCCATGGATTGTTCCGCGGCCGCAGAAGCGTCAATATTCGCCCGGGAAGCGCGGAACGGCCAATGAAATGTTCCGAACCTTGTATGAGTATTTGTTCATGTCGCAGTCTCCGGACACCGTGGCCTGGGCGCGCCGGTTGCGGATGCGTCACCTTGAATCGTTCCTGGTCCTGCACGAGGCAGGCACGCTGACGCTGGCCGCCCAGCGGTTGCACATGACCCAGTCGGCCATGTCGCACTGGCTGGGCGAGATGGAAGACCTGGTCGGCACGAAGCTGGTGCTGCGCGGCAAGCAGATGAAGCTGACGGCGGCCGGCGAGGCCGTGCGCAAGTTGGCGCTACGGGTGCTGGGCGAAGTAGGGCGGACCAACGCCGAGCTGCTGTCGCTGGCAAAGGGCGACGTGGCGCGCGTGCATATCGGCAGTGTGACGGCGGGTATCGCCCATCTGATTCCGCGTGCCGTGCTGGCCTTTCAGGCGCGCCATGCCGATGTGTCGTTCCAGGTGACCGAAGGCGTGTTCAACGCGCTGCTAAGCGGGCTGGAGGAGCGCGAGTACGACCTGGTGGTGGGGTCGATCGATGCCCGCGCCTACGGCCAGCATCTGGAGCACGAGGTGCTGTTTGCCGACGACATCGCGATTGTGGTCGGGCCGGACCATCCGCTGGCGGCGGCACGCAGCGTCGGCTGGGCCGACGTATTCGGCTTTCCGTGGCTGATGCCGCCGCGCGACACGCTGATGCGCGTGCGGCTGGAAAACACCTTGCTGGAACGCGGTGGCGCCGGCATCAAGCCGAAGATCGAAACGGGGTCGATCGTAGTGCTGGAATCGGTGGTGCGCGCCAGCGACCATGTGGGCGTCTGTTCGGCCGCCATGGCTGCGCACCTGCAGAGCCGTGGGCTCGTTTCCATCCTGCCGCTGGCCGACGTGGGGTCGTTTGGGCCCGTGGGGGCGGTGTGGCGGCGCGGCGGCGCCGACGAAATGCTGCTCGACTTTGTCTCACTGCTTCGCAGCGAGGCCGGGCGGATCGACGGCGGCGGCTGACGTGCCGGCAGCCGTCAGGCTGCCCAGCGGGCTGACGCCTTTCCAGGCGCCTGTTGCGATGGCATCGACGATCAGCTTCAGCAACGCGTCTTCCACCGTCTTGCAGGCCAGGCTGAGCCGTGCGGCGCCTGCCACGCAGAGGAACACGCGGCGCACCAGCGACGAATCGGAGATCGGCACGCACGCGAACGCCTGCGGCGGTTCGGTGGCCAGCGCGCTCCAGGGCAGGATGGTCCACCCCATGCCGGCGCTGACCGCCGACAGCAGCACCGACACCGCGCTGGTCTCGGCCACAAGCTTCAGTTCGAGCCCGGCGGCCACGAAGGCTCGGTCTGTCAGCACCCGTACCGAATTGGGAAAGCTCGGCAGCAGCAGCGGCAACGCGGCCATCTCGGCCAGCGTCAGCGCCGTGTCGCGCTGCGCCGATGCCGGGCCCACGGCCATCAGGTCTTCGTCCAGCAACGGCACGAGATGCATGTTCGGACGCTGCTGGGCATCCATGGCGATGCACAGGTCGAGCTTCTGCGCCGTGACGAGTTCGGCCAGGTCGGCGCTGCTGCCTTCCACGATCTCGACCGTCACGTCGGGCACGTTGCTTGTGACGAACTGCAGCAGCGGCACGGCCAGCACGCGCGACGTGCTGGTCGGCAGGCCCACCCGGACATGGCCAGACGGCACATCGCGGCCATGCCGAACGGCCGCATGCGCTTCTTCCATCTGGCGCAGCACCATCTTGGCGTGCCGGTACAGGATCTGGCCGGTTTCGGTGGGACGCGCGCCAAATGGCCCGCGCACCAGCAGCTTGGCGCCCAGTTCGGCCTCCAGGTTGACCACGTGCTGGCTCAACGACGGTTGGGCAATATGCAGCGCATCGGCCGCCGCGGTAATGCTCTCGAGTTCGACGATGCGCGCGAAATAGCGAAGCTGCCGGAAATCCATGACTGCGAAAACGTGGGAACGGGATGCCCACTCTAGCACTTCATGTGCTGGGGCAGGCATCGTCCCGGCGTCAGCGGCCGCTTGCCTGCGCGGCTACGGGCACGTCGATATGGCAGCCGCCGCTGCCAAGGTGCAGGGTCAGCAAAGGTGGGCGGCCATGGGGTACCTGCGGAAAGTGGCCGCGGTCGGCCCCTGCGATGGACACCCGCAGCCGGCTGCCTGCCGCCAGTGTCCACGCCATCGGAAGCAGCGCGAAGTCCAGCGCGACGGGCTCGTCCGGGGTCAGCCGTTCGGCATCGGCACGGCGGTGCGCGCGATAGGGCCAGGTCGTGCGGTACTCCGCAGGGCAGGGTTCAGTCTTCCGGTGGGACGCGCGCAGCATGCCCTCGGTGATATAGCGCACCGTGCCATCGGCTTCCACTTCCGAGAGGTAGACGAATACCGCCGCGTCGGGCTGCGACGAAGCCACCTGCAGATGCGCCACCACATGGCCCGCAATCGCCATCGGCGATGCCAGAGGCGCCGAGTCGAAATGGGGCAGTGCCGCTTCGTGCCGGCCCCAGTCGGCGTAGTAGTCCTCGATGTTGGCGGCCCCCAGCCGCTCGTAGCGCGTCTGGCGGCCGGTGCTCCAGTCGAAGCTGACCTGGGTGGCGGCTGTGGCGGCCCCGGACTGCGGTGTGGCCGACAGCACGCCGCCATCGGTCAGGTGCAGCCGGGTACTGGCCGGGGCGGGCGGCCAGGCGTCGGCCGGTTGCCACTGGTTGTCGTGGATGCTGTGGTAATGCACGCGCGCTTCGCGTTCCAGGCCGGTGGGCAGGCCAAGCAGGTGATGGTCGAAGAAGCGAAGCACTTCGCCCAGCAGCGGGAAGTTGGACGCGGCGCGGTCGCGCCAGGGCGACACGTTGGTACGTGCACCATGGTCCCAGGGGCCCAGCAGCAGGCGGCTGTCGTGCGACGGCAGCGAAAGGAAGCGTGTAATGGCGCCGTTGGCGTAGCCGCCGCCGTCGTACCAGCCAGAGATCGAATACACGGCGACGTCACGCGCGATGCCGTCGAGATACCGGTACGGGCTGCAACTGCCGGAATCGAGCGACGGGTCATGGAAGGCGGCGCCATCGCGATAGGCGAACTCTGGCGCCAGATCGGCCAGCGTGAAATTGTTGCGGTGCTCGGCAACCGCGGCGGCCACCAGTGCGCCGTCGGCGTCTTCGTCGGTGCGCTCGGGGCCTTCGAAGGTCGGGTCGTTGAAATAGGGAAAGCCGGCTACCAGGTCGCGGCGGTCCTGGTCCAGTGCAAGCATCAGCTCGTCATAGGCTTCCACCCAGACCTTGGACAGCATGCCGCCCGGGTAAAGCTGTTCGCTGTAGATGTCGGACACCGAGAACAGCGGTGCGATGGCCTTGACCGCCGGATGGCCGGTACTGGCCAGGAAGCATGCCGCGGCGCCCAGATAGGAAATGCCAGTGGAGCCAATCCTGCCGTTCGACCATGGCTGGCTGGCAATCCATTCGGCCACTTCGTAGTAGTCGTCGCGTTCGGTGGGCGACCGCAGCGCGTCGCGCGTGCCGAAGCTGGCGCCGGTGCCGCGCACATCGACCACGACCACGGCGTAGCCCTTGGGCACGAAGGCATCGCGGTACTTGGCGCCGTTGGGGCTCGGTTCCGCACCCGGCCGGGACAGGCGGAAGCGCCGGTAGTACGGCGTGAAGATCACCACCGTAGGGAAGGCTTCCGGCGCGGCGGTGCCCGGCAGCGGCTGCGGCAGGTACACATCGGCGGCCAGGCGGCAGCCGTCGCGCATGGGCAGATAGCACGAGGCCGGCTGGGCTGGTACGGAGAAGGTGGACGGACGGCTTGCCAGATAGGCGGACGGCGGCGTCAGCCACGCGTTGCCACGGGTATCGATGTCGGACATGACGGTGTACTTGTGCGGAAGGGCCTGAATAACGGCCCCATGGTACGGAGCGGCCCGCCGGTTCCGGAAAGACGAAATTCCGATCCGGTCATAGGTCGGCCCTATGGCCCGCCACGCGGCTGTGCGCCAATCCGCCGGAAAACCTGCGTGCCGGGCACAAGGCCGGTGCGTGGCGCCGTGATGCTGCATTGCAATAGTGCGCATGGGCCCCACGGATGGGCGGTTGCCTCAGGGTTTGCCCAGGGCATAGCCCTGGCCTATGTTGGTATCGACAATCCGTATTGGTCGCGGGTCGCGCAGATCCATACCATCGTCATGAATATTTCGTGACTGGCTTCGATTCGATTGGAGAGTATTGATGTACCGACGTTTGATGGCTTCCGCGTTCATCGCCTCGGCGGTGTTGTGCCATGGCGCTGTGCAGGCCCAGGATGCATACCCGACCCGGCCGATCCGCATGATCGTGCCGCAGTCGGCCGGCTCCGGCGGGGACGTGGTGGCGCGGCTGCTCAGTGACAGGCTGTCGCAAGACCTGGGGCAGTCGATTGTCGTGGACAACCGTCCCGGTGCGAACGGCATCGTGGCGATGAGCACCGTAGCCAAGGCGGCACCGGATGGCTACACCGTGCTGCTGACGGGCGTGTCGCAGATCAGCTTCAACCCGCACCTGTATGCGTCGCTGCCGTACAACCCGCAGAAGGACTACACGTTCATCTCGCCGGTCGTCGACACGCCGTTCGTGATCGTTGCCAGCAAGGCCAGCGGCATTACGTCGGTGCAGACCTTTGTCGACAAGGCCAGGAACAAGCCGGGCGGCCTCACGTTCAGCAGCGCCGGTGTGGGCAACTCCACGCACCTGGCCATGGAAGTGGTGGCGGACAAGCTGGGCCTGAAGATGACCCACGTGGCCTACAAGGGGTCTGGCCCGGCGTTGACTGGCGTGGTGGCGGGCGAGGTTGACGCGATGGTGAGCGTGCTGGGCGCAGCGCTGCCGCAGGTAACGGGCGGCACGGTGGTGCCGGTAGCCATCGTCGGGCAGCAGCGCGTGAAGGAATTGCCGAACGTGCCGACCCTCAAGGAGGCTGGCATCGATGTGCCGCTGATGCCAAGCTGGTACGCACTGGTGGGCCCGGCGGGCCTTGATCCCAGGATCGTGACCCGGCTCAACACCGCAGTGCAGGCGGCACTGGCCGATCCGCAGATCAAGGCCAAGCTGGCATCGTTGTATCTGTTCCCGGTGGTGGGCAGCGCCGATGCCATCAAGCAGCGTGCGATGTCGGAGTCGAAGGTCTGGGGTGACTTCATCCGCAAGCGCGGCATCCAGGGTTCCTGATTGCTGCTTGACACGTCAGGCTGGTGATGCCCGGCGCTAGTGCGGCAGGAAGAAGAACGTCAGCGCCAGCGTGAAGTAGACCACCAGCAGTTGTACGCCCTTGAACCAGTCGGCGTGGCCATCGTTTGCCATCTGGGCGGTGACCAGCACGGAAAGGGCCACGATCAGCACCAGGGCCGGGCGGAACGCCAGGTCCATCGGCGAAGGCCCGATGACAAGGCTGGCAAGCACCAGTACCGGTGCCACGAACAGGGCAACCTGCACGCTGGAGCCTACCGCGATCGAGAATGACAGGTCCATGCGGTTGTTCAGCGCGGCCGTGATGGCGGTGGCGTGCTCGGCGGCATTGCCCAGTATCGCCACCACGAACGCCCCCACGAAGATGTCGCTCAGGTGGTACTGCTGCATCATGGGCGCCAGGGCACCGACCATGATCTCGCTCATCCATGCGGTGCCGGCCGTGGCGACCACCAGCATGGCGATGGGCCGGCCTATCGATGCCCGGGGCGCGGGTGTATCGGGCTGCGGTTCGGTGCCGGCCGCAGCCGGCGCAGGGGCGGCGCGGAATAGTGCCGGATGCGTGATGAGCGAGAACACCAGGTAGAGCGCGTAGACGGCCAGCAGGGCCACCGAGATCGAAATGCTGAGCCGGTGCAGGGACACCGTGGCGCCTTCCACGGCTTCGAACGTGGCCGGCAGGATCAGGGCAACGGCCGAGAGAATCAGCATCGTCGCCTGCGACCGCGCGCCGCGCGGGTTGAACTGCTGTTCGTGGTGGCGAATGCCGCCGGTCAGCATGGCGGCACCGAACACCAGCAGCATGTTGCCGACGATCGAGCCGACGATGGACGCTTCCACCACCTCGTGCAGCCCGGCCTGCAGTGCCGCCAGCGCGATGATCAGTTCGGCGGCGTTGCCGAACGTCGCATTGAGCAGCCCGCCGACACCTTCTCCCAGATGCTCCGCCAGTTGCTCGGTGGCGTGGCCCATCCTGCCGGCAAGCGGCAGGATAGCCAGGGCCGAGACGGCAAAGATCAGGAGGTGGCGGTCGGCGGCAAATATTTCGATTGCAATCGAAACAGGAACAAAGACCAGAAGCCAGTTCATCAGGACAGGATCATGATCACCACCATCCCCCAGATGGTCAAAAGCGTGTTGCCCACCGCGTAGGTGACGGTATAGCCCAGTCCGGGCACCTGGCTCTTGGCCGCTTCGCAGACCATCCCCAGCGCCGCCGTGGTGGTGCGCGCCCCGGCACAGATGCCCAGGATCAGCGCCGGGTGGAAGCGGAACACGAACTTCGCCAGGAACATGCCGATGATCAGCGGCACGGCGGTGGCGAAGATGCCCCACAGGAACAGGCTCACGCCCAGTTTCTGCAGGCCGGCGATGAAGCCGGGCCCCGCCGAGATGCCCACCACCGCGATGAATACGTTCAGGCCGACCGAGTTCATGAACCAGAGCGTCGGCTCGGGAATGCGGCCGAACGTGGGATGAATTGCCCGGAACCAGCCGAAGATGATGCCGGCGATCAGCGAACCGCCCGCCGTCGAAATGGTCAGCGGAATGCCCGACACATGGATCACGATGGCACCGATCAGCGCGCCGACCGTAATCGCCAGCGAGACAAAGGCGACGTCGGTGACCGTGGTGGGGCGGTCCACGTAGCCGAGTTGCTTGGCCGTGGCATTGATATCCTGCGTGCGGCCCACCAGCGTAAGCACGTCGCCGCGATAGAGCTGGGTCTTGGGCAGTACCGGAATCACGGTCTCGGTCGGGCCGCGCTTGATCTTCTTGAGGAACACACCCCGCGCGCCAGGCCAGCGCGCCAGTTCCTGCAGCGGCTTGCCGTCCACTTCCTTGTTGGTGATGTAGACGTCGACGCCTTCGGTCTGGATATTGAGCAGCTCGGTGTCTTCGACCTCGCGGCCGCTCGGGCCCAGGCGCAGGATCATCTGGTCGCGCTTGCCCCCAATGGCTACCACATCGCCGGGCTCGATCAGCGTGTGCTGGTCAACCTCGATGATCTTGCCGTTGCGCCGGATGCGCTCGATAAAGGCCCGCACGCCGTCGTGCGTACCCGCTTCAAGCTCGCCGACCGACTTGCCGATGAACTGGCTGTCGGGCGCGACGGAGTAGGCGCGCACCTCGAAATCATGCCATTCGGTGCCCCCGCCAGCCGATGAGCCGGCCCCCAGCATCTGCTCGTACTCCTTGCACGCGGCCACCAGGTCGATGCCCAGCAGCTTGGGCCCGATCTGGGCCAGGATGATGGCCGACCCGACGGTACCGAAGATGTACGTCACCGCATAGGCGATTGGCATGCCGTCCAGCAGCATCTTGGTCTCTTCCGGCGAGCGCCCCAGCCGGTTGATGGCATCGGTGGCCAGTCCCATCGACGCCGAGATGGTCTGCGAGCCGGCGAACAGGCCGGCGGCAGAACCGAGGTCGTAGCCGGCGACCATGGCCGCCACCACCGACGCCCCCAGCGAGAGCACCGCCAGGATCACTGCGAAGATCGCTTGCGGTACCCCGTCCTTGGCGATGCCGCGCACGAACTGCGGACCCACCCCGTAGCCAACCGCGAACAGGAACATCAGGAAGAAGACCGACTTCACGTTCGCGGAGATCTTCACGCCGAGGATGCCGATAACGATGGCTACCAGCAGGGTGGACGTCACGGCTCCAAGGCTGAAGCCCTTGAAGCTCTTTCCGCCCACCCAGTAGCCAATCCCCAGCGCCAGGAAGATGGCGATCTCCGGGTAGGCCTTGAGCGTATCAACAAACCAGGTCATGTTTGCCTCCTGTTATCGGACCTCAGCGTTTGCGGCGAGACTGGCTGGTCGCGGTGACCGCGATTACTTCTTCTTCGACTTGGTCTCCTTGCCGCCTTCGGTCTCGCGATAGCGCTCCAGGTACTCGTCGCGCAGCTTGCGGACCGAGCGGCCGATCTTGACGTAGTCCTCTTCGTTGAGGTTCGCCAGCGACACGCGACCCGACGGATGCCGCGTGCCAAAGCCGCCGCCGGGCAGCAGCACCACGCCTGCCTCTTCGGCCAGCCGGAACAGCAGTTCGTGCGGCTGGATCGATTCGAGCAGCCACTTGACGAACTCCGGCCCCACCTCGCGGCTCATCTGTTCCACGTCGAGCAGGGTGTAGTAGTCGACGACGTTCTCGTCGACCTCGGCCATCGGTGCGCCTATGCCACGGTACAGGGCGGCCTTGCGGCTGCGGATCAGTCGCTTCATCGCTTTCTTGTAGCTTTCGGCGGTATCCATGAGGGAGAACAGCGAGAACAGCACCATCTGCACCTGCTGCGGCGTGGAGAGGCCCGCGGTGTGGTTGAGGGCCACGGTGCGGCTGTCGGCCACGATGCGGTCGATGAACTGGAGCTTCTCCGGGTCGGTGGTGATCGACGAATAGCGCTTGTTCAGGCCGGCGCGTTCGTCCTTGGGCAGGTTGGCGAGCTTTTCGTCGAACAGGTTCGTCTTGTGCGTGGCAATCACGCCCAGCCGCCAGCCGGTGGCGCCGAAATACTTCGAGTACGAGTAGACCAGGATGGTGTTGCGCGGGCACATGGCGAACAACGACACGAAGTTGTCGGCGAACGTGCCGTAGACGTCATCGGTCAGGATGATCAGGTCCGGACGCTCCTTTACGATCTCGGCGATGTATTTCAGGCTTTCGTCGCTGACCTTGACCGACGGCGGATTGCTGGGGTTGACCAGGAAGAACGCCTTGACCTTGGGATCGCGCAGCTTGTCGAGTTCCTTTTTCGAGTATTGCCAGCCATCGGCCGGGTCTGCATCGATCGACAATTCCGTCAGGTGATATTCGGACAATTCAGGAATTTCGATATACGGCGTGAAGATCGGCATGCCCAGCGCAATCGTGTCGCCGGCCTTGAGCAGGTGATTGACCCGCATGGAATTGAACAGATAGGTCATGGCCGCGGTACCGCCTTCCACGGCATAGAGATCGAAATCCCCAAGGAACGGATGCTTGCCGATCATTTCCCGGCGGATGTATTGCTTGACGATCTTTTCCGTCAACCGGAGCATGCGGTCGGGTACCGGGTAATTGCAGGCCAGGATGCCTTCGCACATCTCGTAGAGGAAATCGCCGCCATCGAGCCCAAGCTGGTCGCGCACGTAGGAGACGGCGCCAGCCAGGAAGCGGACGCCTGGCACATCGTGATGCTCGCGCGCAAAGAGATCGAAGCGTTCCTCGATGCCGGCACGGCGAGGAAAGCCGCCGACGCCCTCGGGCAGATAGGAAAACGACCGCTCCGATTCGCGCATGGCGAACAGGCCAAGCTGCCAGAACCCGTGACGCGGCACGGTAGCCAGGAAGTTCGGATTGCCGCGGCCGGCATTGAGCATGAGCCGGTTGGACACACTGCCGGCTAGTTTGATCAGCTCGTCCTTCAGCTCGAATGGCGAAAGGCTGGCCAGCTTGGAGGTATCCCGCTTGCTCATCGTGTGTCTCCGGTTCGGTCGAATGTTGCGGCGCGAAAACGGCAGCCCTCGGGGGCGCTTATCGCAAGCCGCGTGATGGATGGGCACCTTGGTGATTCGGAAAAATCACGCGCAGGTGCCGCGCACTATTCCCAGATACACAACCTAGTCTGCATAGCGTGTGTGCTCAATTGGGCCAAAGGGCTACTGGAAGGGGATTCGCCCGGCATTTGCGGGCAGGATTAGGCCAAGGTCCAATGGAAAAAAGGGCGCCGACTGCCAAATTCTCTGATTGACTGCATCGCCGTCACGCAGGCATTTGCGCGCAAGAATCCCGGCCACGACGCCGATTTTCCGGAGACAGAACATGGAAGTGGACCAGCAGACATCGAAGCGGGACCTTCACCAGTTCCTGGCCGCATCCGAAGGCCGGATCGACCGCTGGCGTACGCTGCACCGGCTGGCGAAGTCGCTGGCTGCGGCGCCGCAACAGGTGGACTCGTGGGTGGGTCCGTGTCGCGACGTGCTGGAGGAGTTGCGGCCGCTGGAGCAACTGAATGGCTATCCGGGCACACAGATCTTCGCGCAGGTGGAGGCCCGGTTCGCCGAGCGGGACTGGAACGCGCTGGCGCGGCTGGTGGGCCGCATCAGCACCGCGTTGCTGTCCAACAGCTACCGTGACGGCCACGAAGCGTGGCTGGTCGAGGAGGAGGGCGAGACGCGGCTACCGGAATTCCTGCCGCCGTCGATCGGCAGGGGGCAAAGCCGCAAGCCGTATTTTGAAGTGCTGATCGTTGCCGCAGGCGAGCCGTCCACGTGGGACGACCTGCGCGCGTCATTCCGGCGGCTGCGGCGCGAGGACGACCAGTTCGTGTGCGAGACCGTCGTGGTCGGCAGCTTCGAGGATGCCTTGCTGGCCGCCATCTTCAACTACAACCTGCAAGCGGTGGTGATTGTCGACGGCTTTGTGTTTGCCTCGCAGTTCACGTCGCCCGCCCTGCGCGAGATCATTACGCGCAACACGCCGGTGGGCACCGATGCGGGTGCTGGCGATACCGGTGCAACGCTGGCACGCGTGATACGGCGGCTGCGGCCAGAGCTGGACGTGTACCTGTCCACCGACCGTGACGTCGGCCATCTGGCGGGATCGGAAGAGGCAGCGCCGATACGGCGCATCTTCTACGGGGCCGAGGAACCGATGGAAATCCACCTGGCGATCCAGGAGGGCGTGAAGGACCGCTACGAGACTCCGTACTTCGACAACCTGAAGCACTATGCGCAGAAGCCGATCGGCACGTTCCATGCGCTGCCCGTGGCGCGCGGCAAGTCGATCTTCAAGTCGAACTGGATTCGCGACATGGGCGAGTTCTATGGCGCCAACCTGTTCCTGGCGGAATCGTCGGCCACGACCGGCGGCCTGGACAGCCTTCTGGAGCCAACCGGCAACATCAAGCGGGCGCAGGAAAAGGCCGCGCGCGCGTTCGGCGGCGACCGCAGCTTCTTCGTGACCAATGGCACGTCCACGGCCAACAAGATCGTCCACCAGGCGTTGCTGTCGCCGGGCGATATCGTGCTGATCGACCGCGACTGCCACAAGTCGCACCATTACGGCATCGTGCTGGCGGGCGCGCTGCCGCTTTACATCGATGCCTATCCGCTGACCCAGTATTCGATGTACGGCAGCCTGGCGATCCGCCCCATCAAGCAGGCGCTGCTGGCGTTGAAGGCCGAAGGCAAGCTGGATCGCGCAAGAATGCTGGTGCTGACCAACTGCACGTTCGACGGCCATATCGCCAACGTGCGACGCACCATGCTGGAGTGCCTGGCGATCAAGCCGGACCTGATCTTCCTGTGGGACGAGGCGTGGTTTGGCTACGCGCGGTTCTCGCCGCTGCTGCGCATGCGCACCGCCATGGGTGCCGCGTACAAGGTGCGCAAGATGATGCATGACCCGGCCTACCGCGAGCAGTACGAGGCGTTCAAGGCATCGGTAAAGGATATTCCCGATACGGACGCCCGCCTGCTGGACATGCCGCTGCTGCCTGACCCGGACGTGACGCGCGTGCGCGTGTACGAGACCGATTCGATTCACAAGTCGATGTCGGCGCTGCGGCAGGGATCGATCGTCGTTGTGGCCGACCAGGACTTCCACAAGGTCGAGGCGCCGTTCAAGGAGGCATTCTTCACCCATACCTCGACGTCGCCGAACCTGCAGATCATCGCGTCGATCGACCTGGCGCGGCGTCAGATGGAACTGGAAGGCTATGAGCTGGTGCAGCGCGCGCTGCAACTGGCCATTGAAATGCGCCAGGAGATCAACGAACATCCGCTGATCTCGAAGTACTTCCGCGCGGCCACCCCGGCCGAGATGATTCCCGAGGTGTACCGGGTCTCGGGGTATGCCGACTATGCGATGCCGGGCAAGACGCTGGCGGATACCGCGCAGGCCATGCGCGAGGACGAGTTCTTCCTCGATCCCACCCGCATCACGCTGCTGTGCGGCAACGCCGGCTACGACGGCACCCAGTTCAAGGGGCTGCTGGCCGAAAAGTACGATATCCAGATCAACAAGACGTCGCGCAACAGCGTGCTGGTGCAGATCAACATCAACAACACGCGCAGCGACCTGGCGCATCTGATCAAGGCACTGGCCGACCTGTCGCGCGACATCGACCGCCGGCTGGAAGAGGGCGGCGAGAACGAACGCGCAACGTTTGCCGCGCGCGTCAAGGCGTTGGTGGAAGACGTGCCCGACCTGCCGAACTTCAGCCGCTTCCATAACGCGTTGCGGCTCGACAGCCGGAGCGCAACGCCTGAAGGGGATATGCGTACCGCGTATTACCTGGCCTACCGGCCCGAATGCTGCGAGTACATCAAGCTCAACGATCCGCAGATCGACCAGCGGCTGGCCGACGGGCCGGAACTGGTGTCGGCCAAGTTCGTGATTCCCTATCCGCCGGGCTTTCCGATCATGGTGCCCGGCCAGGTGATCACGCCGGAAACCATCGCGTTCATGCGCAAGCTCGATGTCAAGGAGATCCACGGGTTCAACGCGGCACGCGGGCTGGAACTGATCCGGCCCGAGGCACTGGAAGCATTGCGCAAGCCATGACCGCCAGGGCATCGATTCTTCACTTCCTACGAGGCAACCGAGATGCTGAAAGCAAGATTCCCGGGGAAAGCCCGGACAAACCGGCATGCCAGGGCATGCGTGCTGGCCGGGCTGGCGCTGCTGGTCGCGCTGCCCACGGCCCCGGCGTGGAGCACCGAGCAGGCCCAGCAACGCCGCCAGGGCCGCGACGTGCGCCAGGATACGCGGCAGGGTGCGCGCGAGACCAAGCAGGACTGCCGCGCCGCTGACCAGAAGAGCAATTCGGCATGCCGGCAGGACAAGCGGCAGACCAAGCAGGGCGGCCGGGAGGCCGCGCGCGATATCAAGTACTAGGTGGACTCTGACGCGGCGGGGGCAGATCGCCCGCCCGCCAGCGCCCACCAGCGCCCGATTACGCGGCGCCTACGCCCGTTTCAGCGCCTCGATCCGGCTGCGATAGGCGCGCTGCAGGCAGCTCTTGTCGCTGCACCGGTTGCGTTCGTCGCGCATCCAGGCGCGCTGGTCGTCCTTGATGCGCGTCTTGTTGGCGGTGGACGCAAGCTTGCGGCCGTACAGATCGGCAAGCTCCTTGTCGGCGCGCGCCAGATCGGCATCGCCGCATACCAGTTGCGACGCCATGGACGTGAGCCGGCTGCAATCGAAGCTGCGCGTCAGCGCCGCGTGGGTGTCGGTCCTGTTTTCGATGCGCCCCGGCTTGCAGAGTCCTTGCAGCGACCGGCATACCGCGTTGCGGCCCACCCAGGCCATGTCATGCGCGCCATGGTCCGCCACGAAGCGGTTGATGGCGGCATGGGTGACGCCCCGCTGCATGGCGTTCGCCGCGACGATTTCGTTGCACAGGGAATCTGACAGCAGCGCAGTGCCCTGGCGCTTGTAGCAACTATGGAACCCCAGCAGTCCGGATCCCAGGATGCTGCGGCGTTCTCCCGAGGCAAAGATGATCGACGCGCATGCCGAAGCGCACCGGGCACCGTCCGGCACCACGGTGTAGACACGAACCTTGTCCATGGTGTCCACGAGCCGGAAGGCAGCCTCCACGTTGCCGCCCGGGCTGTCCAGGATCAGCGTGACCAGGCCTTCGTCGTCGCGGTCGGCGATCCTGGCCACCGCCTGGAACTTGCCGGCGTCACCATCCTCGATGCGACCCTCGCCAATCACCATCCTGCGATTCAGCTCGGGCTGGTGGTAGATGCGGAATTCCATGGCTGGCGCGCTGGCTGGGTACAGGCCCCCGCTGGCGAGCATCAGGGCTGCCAACGCGCGCTGGAACAGGGAGAGCCCCGCTTGCCCGGCCCGACCATCGGCAGATCGCATTGCCACCTCGCTTTTCTTGCAGATATGCAAAAATGTCACGGATCAACCGATATAGTGTTGCCAGTGGCACACATAAGAAAAGTGGGAGTATTCAAATTCTTTCGCAAGGCCCGACGCGGCCCGGCCGAAGCCAGGCCGGCGCCGGCGCCGACGGCTGCGCCGCCTGCACTGTATGTTCAGGATACAACCAGTTCCTATGAGCGCGTATTCAATCGCGTGATGGAGAGCGTGGTTGGCATCTCCCATGCCGACGCCGCCGAGATCCTTGCCATCGTCAAGCGCAGTGGTTCCGACGGCCTGAACATGGCCGGCTATTTCGAGCAGGTGTATTCGGGGTATTTCAGGGGGCGCGAGTGGACCTGGACCGAGTACGACGACTGGGCGGCGCTTTTCACCGAGATGGGCGCCTTCCCGTCGCACTGGACCGACATCGACCAGCCCCAGAAGGCCAAGACCCGGACCGAGGAACTGCTGGGCCAGCGTGTAGGGGATATCCGCGCGTTCCTGGATGCCCAGCGTGTCGAGTATTCGCCGCGCACCGGCAAGGTGCAACTGGTTGCGCTGGTGGAGCACACCGCCGGCCTGGAAGACTCCGCACTGTGGCAGGCGGTGCTGGCAAGACGCCGCCACGATGCAGAGCTGGCAGTCGAGCGCCGGCCCCGGCTGCTCTATGACCTGCTGATGCGGACCATCGCCTATCGCGCCAAGAGTGAGCGCGATGTGGAACGCGCCAAGGCTGCCGGCGTCAAACGCTTCGACCTGATGCTTGATATCGAGGCTGACCGTCCGTTTGTGGAGGTGGCGCGCAAGAAAAGCCCTTCGTCGGTGCCGCCTTTCTATCCCAACGACTTCACGTTGCTGCGGCCGATCATCGAGAACGGCGAACCTGGCGCCCGGTAGCCCGACCGCGCCAATACCCCCGTGGCGGCCTTGCCGTGCCCCAGGGGCGGGTCACGCATGCCAGGCAAACGCTCGCGATGCGATGCCGGCATGGCAGTTACAATTCGTGGACGCCCCTTTGCCGCAGACCTCCCCAGACGCCCCAGACCCATGGATCACAACCTGACCCTCATCACCACGCTCGCCGCAGGCTTTGGTATCGCGCTTGTGCTCGGATTCCTCGCGGAGCGCATGAAGATACCGGCGCTGGTCGGCTACCTCGTGTCGGGCATCATCATTGGTCCCGGCACGCCCGGCTTTGTCGCGGACGTCCATCTGGCTGCCCAGCTTTCCGAGATCGGCGTGATGCTGCTGATGTTCGGCGTGGGGCTGCATTTCTCGTTGAGCGATCTGCTGGCCGTCAAGCGCATCGCCATACCCGGCGCGGTGGTGCAGATGGGGATCGCCACGTTGCTGGGCATGGCCATCGGCTGGGGCTGGGGCTGGCACTGGGGCACCGGGCTGATCTTCGGGCTGTCGCTGTCTTGCGCCAGTACGGTGGTGCTGCTGAAGGCGCTGGAAAGCCGGGGCGTGCTCGAAACCATGAATGGCCGTATCGCGGTGGGCTGGCTGGTGGTGGAGGATCTGGCGACAGTGCTGGTGCTCGTGTTGCTGCCGCCGCTGGCCGGGCTGCTGGGCGGGACCGTGAATGCGGAAGCACAGGCGTCGCAGTCGATCGGCATGACGGTGTTCCAGACGCTGCTGCAAGTGGTGGCCTTTATCGCGCTGATGCTGATTGCAGGGCGTCGGGTGCTACCGTGGTTGCTGTGGCAGGTCGCCAAGACCGGCTCGCGCGAGCTGTTCACGCTGGCCGTGGTGGCGGTGGCAATCGGCATTGCTTTCGGTGCGGCCGAGATCTTCAGCGTGTCGTTTGCGCTCGGCGCCTTCTTTGCCGGCATGGTGATGCGTGAATCGCAGTTCAGTCATCGCGCGGCCGAAGAATCGCTGCCGCTGCGCGATGCATTCTCGGTGCTGTTCTTCGTTTCCGTCGGCATGCTGTTCAAGCCGGAGATCCTGGTGGAGCAGCCGCTGCACGTGCTGGCGGTGGTGGCCGTGATCGTGGTGGGCAAGTCGCTGGCCGCGTTCGCGCTGGTGCTGGCGTTCCGCTACCCGCTCAATACGGCGCTGACGGTGTCGGCCAGCCTGGCGCAGATTGGCGAGTTCTCGTTCATCCTGGCCGGGCTCGGTGTGACGCTCGGCCTGTTGCCGGCAGAGGGCATGAGCCTGATCCTGGCCGGCGCGCTGATCTCCATCGCCCTGAATCCGTTGCTGTTCGCGGCGCTGGAGCCGGTGCGGCGCTGGATCCTGGCGCGTTCGGCAATTGCGCGCAACCTCGAACAGCGTGGCGATCCGTATGCCGAACTGCCTGTCACCACCGAGCGCAAGTATCTGCAGGGCCAGGTGGTGCTGGTCGGTTACGGGCGCGTCGGGCGCCGGATCGCCAAGGCGATGCAGGAGCGCGGCATTCCGTTCGTGATTGCCGACGAGAACCGCGAACTGGTGGAAGGACTGCGCAAGGCCGGCTTTGCGGCGGTGTCCGGCAATGCGGCCGATCCGGCCGTGCTGATCCAGGCGCATATCGCCCATGCCGCGATGCTGGTTGTGGCCGTGCCCGAGCCGTTGTACGTGCGGCAGATGGTGGAGACCGCCCGGACGCTCAATCCGCATGTCGAGGTGGTCTTGCGCACCCATAGCGAGGACGAATCGAAGCTGCTGCGCAAGGAAGGGCTCGGCACCGTGTTCTATGGCGAAGAGGAACTTGCCAAGGGCATGTCAGGCCACGTGCTGGGGCGCTTCGTGCCCGAGACCGTCAATGACGCCAGCGCCAGCCCGGTGGCGCTGTAGCGGCTATTGGTTGCGGGGCCTTCAGAGATAGCGTTCCGCTTCGTCCAGCAGGGCGCGCTGCGACACCATGTCGCCACGTGCGAAGTTGACCAGCGTGAACGCGCGCACCAGCGGCGGATCGCCCGGCACATGGGCGGTCAGCAGTTCGATGTCGCTGGCGGGTGTCGTGCTGTCCGGCTCCAGCAGCACATTCGTGGCGCTCAGGCGCAGCGGGCGATGTGCGATCGAAAACCGGGCAGGCGCGTCCGCAAGCGTTTCGGTCAGGCACTCCAGCTGCCGCTCCAGCGCGCCAGCCGCAGCAGGCAACTGGGCGAGTGCCTGTTCGTTGCTGGCAATCTGCTCGCGCAGTGACGCGGCCTCGGCCGTGCTGACCGGCGTATCGCCGCCCACCACAGACCGCATCCCGGTGCCCTGACGCTCGAACAGTCGCAGCCGCGCTTCCAGCAGGGTCTGCTCGCGGTCCAGTTCGTCACGGCGCGACTTGCCTGCCGTAAACAGGGCCAGGGATTCCAGCGCCAGTTGATCGAACATCCGGCGCACGATCTCGTCGCGCAGGGTGGCATCCGAATCGGCGATGATCGTCACACGGTGCTCGCCGAAGCTGATATTGGTCTGCGGCACCTCCGATCGCATCACATCGCCTTCCAGCGCCACCCCCAGCGTGCGCCGCTCGGTCATGGTCATGCCGAGCACGGCGGCGGCCGCCTGCGTGGCGGGCGATGCCGCAAAGAAGTCGCGCAGTTCGGGCGATCGGCTGAAGGTCAGCGCCACATCGTGCGGGGTGCCGAAAAACGCGTGGATATAGGGATCGATACCCCATGCATGGTCGCTGGCGTCGCGCGCGGCGGGCACGTCGTGGACCAGCGTGCGCACGTGAGTCAGGGCTTGGGCCAGGGCCGGTCGCAACTGGCGCTCATAGTGCGATACCAGCCGCAGCCGGGGATTGAGGCGGGTGACGCGCTCCGCGAGTTCCGCAAGTGCGTGCCTGTCGTGTTCGTCCGCGTGCGTGGCTCGCTCGCGCATCCATCCGATCAGCCCCATCGCTCTGCTCCCCAGGGTAGTGTCCGCTTGTGTCCGGCGGGCGGACGGCATCCGCCAAGGTATTGCCACTGGATTGTAGGCAATTGCCGTGGATGCGGGCCGGCTTAAGTACCCGTCAGCCGGTTGCGGCCTGGCAGACAGCCCAGCAGCACATCGAAGGCCGGGCCGATATGTTCCTCGGGCACGCAGGCGTAGCCCAGCAGCAGGCCCTTCTGGACGGATTGCCCCAGGTAATAGCGCGACAGCGGGCGAACGATGATGCCCCGCTCGCGTGCCGTGGCTGCGACGGCAACGTCATCCGCGTCGTCGGGCAGCCGCAATATCAGATGAAGGCCCGCATTGCTGCCCTGGCGGTTCAGGGCGGCGGGGCCCAGGTAACGCTCGATCAGGTCGGCCAGCATCGCGCGGCGCCGGGCGTAGAGCGGGCGCATGCGCCGGATATGCGCGGCATAGTCGCCGGCCTGCATGAACTCGGCCACCGTCGCCTGCGTCATCAGGTGGCCGGCGCGATACAGGTCGGCGTGCGCGGTCTGGAACGACGCGGCCAGGGCGCGGGGCAGGACCAGGTAACCCATGCGCAGCCCCGGATACAGCGTCTTGCTGAACGTGCCGATGTAGATCACCGGGGCATCGGGCTCCATCCCCTGCAGCGACGGGATGGGCTGTCCGGAAAAGCGGAACTCGCTGTCGTAGTCGTCCTCGACGATCCAGCTGCCATGCTGCCGCGCGAACTCCAGCAGCGCGCGACGGCGCTTCAGGCTCATGACCGCGCCCATCGGATACTGGTGCGAGGGTGTCACGAAGACAAAGCGCGGCGGGGGAGCGTCGCCAATCGCATCGGTGTCCGGCAGGGTCAGTCCGTCGCCGTCCACGGGCATTGGCACCATGCCGATATCGCCTACCTGCAGCACGCTGCGGATACCCCAGTAGCCGGGCTCTTCCACCCAGGCCTGGTCACCGGGCGAGCCCAGCAGGCGAACCACCAGGTCGATGGCCTGATGGATGCCCTCGGTGATCAGCACCTGCCCGGCGTCGCAGCGCACCGAGCGCGCCACGCGCAAGTGCGTTGCCACGGCTTCGCGCAACGCCGGCAAACCGCCGCCATGGCTGTAGCTGAGCCATTCCGGCTGGGGATTGCGCCACAGGCGTGCCGAGATTTGGGAGTAGCGCCGATGTGGAAATCGGCGCAGATCCGGCACGCCGGGCATGAAGGCACCCCACTGCGTGGGCGATGCCGAGGCATTCTCGATCAGCCGGCGGCCGCGTGCGGACAGACCCGGCATCTCGCGCGGGCCGGCCTCCGCCACCGTGGCGGCGGTCGCGTTGAGGTAGCTCTCGGGCGCAGTATCGGCCACAAACGTGCCGCTGCCAGTGCGGGCGCGCAGATAGCCCTCGGCCAGCAACTGTTCGTACGCGAACATCACCGTATTGCGCGACAGGCCCAGTTCCGCCGCCAGGTCGCGCTGGGGTGGCAGTCGGGTGGCCGGTGCCAGGCTGCCATCGAGAATGGCCCCGCGAATGCACTCGTAAAGCCCCCGGTTCAGCGGCTTGCCAAACGCCGCAAGGCCGTCGGGCCCCAGGCGCTGGAGTAGCAGGTCACCGCAGATCGATTTCAATTGGCACCATTGAATTTATGAAAGTGGCGCTGGATTGTAGGGCCAAATGTGATTGAAATGTACGGAATCGCTGCGCAGTGCCGGCTGAACCCCCGGTGCGGCCACTGCCGGTGCCGACCTGCCCCCTTCGCTTTCCGACCATGAAAAACATCGAACTGAATCAACGCCGCAGCCTTGCCACGCCCCGCGGCGTGGGCGTGATGTGCGACTTCTACGCCGAGCGCGCCGAGAACGCGACGCTGTGGGACGTAGAGGGCCGCGCCTACACGGACTTTGCGGCCGGCATTGCCGTGCTGAACACCGGGCACCGGCATCCCCGCGTGATGCAGGCCGTGGCCGCCCAGCTGGAACGATTCACCCATACGGCATACCAGGTGGTGCCGTACCTGAGCTATGTGTCACTGGCCGAGCGCATCAACGCGCTGGTGCCGATCACCGGGCTCAACAAGACCGCGCTGTTCACCACCGGTGCGGAAGCCGTGGAAAACGCCATCAAGATCGCGCGTGCCCATACGGGCCGGCCCGGCGTCATCGCATTTGCCGGTGGCTTCCACGGCCGCACGCTGCTGGGTATGGCGCTGACCGGCAAGGTGGTGCCGTACAAGGTGGGCTTCGGGCCGTTCCCGTCGGACATCTATCACGCGCCGTTCCCGGGCGCGCTGAATGGCGTGAGCACGGAACAGGCGCTGCAGGCGCTGGAAATGTTGTTCAAGACCGATATCGATCCGCAACGTGTGGCCGCCATCATCGTGGAGCCGGTGCAGGGCGAGGGTGGCTTCCAGCCGGCACCTGCCGATTTCATGCGCGGCCTGCGCGCGGTCTGCGACCGCCACGGCATCGTGCTGATTGCAGACGAGGTGCAGACTGGCTTCGGCCGTACCGGCAAGCTGTTTGCCATGTCGCACCACGACGTACAGCCCGACCTGATCACGATGGCCAAGAGCCTGGCTGGCGGCATGCCGCTGTCCGCCGTGTGCGGCCGCGCGGAGATCATGGACGCGCCGCTGCCGGGCGGGCTCGGTGGCACGTACGCGGGCAATCCGCTAGCCGTGGCCGCTGCCCATGCAGTGATCGACACCATCGAGGACGAGCAGTTGTGCGAGCGCGCCGCGCAACTGGGCGCGCAGCTGCAGGCGCACCTTGAAGCGTTGCGTGCGCAGTGCCCGGCGATGGCCGAGGTGCGTGGCCTCGGTTCGATGATCGCTGCCGAGTTTGTCGACCCCGCCACCGGCGCACCGAGTGCCGAGCATGCCAAGCGCGTGCAGATGCGCGCGATGGAGGCGGGCCTGATCCTGCTGACGTGCGGCACCTACGGCAACGTGATCCGTTTCCTGTATCCGCTGACGATTCCGCAGGCGCAGTTCGATGCGGCACTGGTCGTGCTGTCCAGCGCGCTGGTCGGCTGAAGCTGAAGCCACGGGCCCAGGGGCCTGTGGCGAAAAAAAAGAACAAGCCATCCAGAGAGAGCGCCGGGCACATCAATAGTGCCTTGGCACCAGGAGACAACACCAGCCCGCAGGCGCATCGGAAATGCTAACCAATCCGGTGCGCCACGCACGCAAACTTCATCGAACTGAAGGGGGCGGACGGGGCTCGTGTCAACGATGCAGCGATGCCAGTGGCACGCAAATTGCGGAAGGAACGGCGGCATCCGGTGCATTCACACGGATGACCATCGTTCGAATCAATGAGGGTACAGACATGCGTTTCACATCTTTCCGAGCACTACTTTCCGTCGGCCTGATCGCGGCGTCGTCCATGGCGCTGGCGCAGGGCGCGCGCGACTGGCCCACGCAGCCAGTGCGCATCGTGGTGCCATTCCAGGCCGGTTCGGCCACCGACCTGATCACGCGGCAACTCGGCGCCGGACTTGCCAAGGAGTACGGCCAGAGCTTCGTGGTGGAAAACCGGCCCGGCGCGGCGGCGATGATCGGCAGCGAGGTCGCGGCCCGTGCGTCGGGCGACGGCTATACGCTGCTGATGTCGGGGCCGGCGTCGATGGTGACCAACCGCTTTCTGTACAAGAAGCTGAGCTACGATCCGGACGCGTTCGAAAAGGTTGCCGTGGTGGCCATCACCCCGAATATCCTGCTGTCGAATCCGTCGCTGCCGTTCAAGACGCTGCCCGAGATGGTGGCCTACGCGAAGGCCAACCCCGGCAAGCTGTCGTACGCATCGTTCGGCACGGGCACGACGTCGCATATCGCCGGCGAGATGCTCAAGGCGGTCGCCGGCATCGACATCGTCCACGTGCCGTACAAGGGCGCAGGCGAGGCGATTCCTGCGCTGCTGTCGGGTCAGGTGTCGATGTACTTCGACACCATCATGACCGGCCTGCCGTATGTGAAGGCGGGCAAGCTGCGTGCGCTGGGCATGTCCACGGCAAAGCGTTCGCCGCAGGCGCCTGAAATCCCCACTATCGCAGAGCAGGGCTTCGCGGGCTACGATATCGCACCGTGGTACGGTATCGTGGCGCCCAAGGGTACGCCGGCCGACGTGGTGGTCAAGCTCAACACGTCGATCAACAAGCTGCTGGCTACGCCTGACTTCCGCGAGAAGCTGGCCGTGACCGGTGCCGAACCGCGTGGCGGCAGCGTCAACGACTTCACGGCGATGATCAACGCGGAGATCCCGCGCACCGAGAAGCTCGTGAAGCAGTCGGGCGTCGCCCTGCAATAAGATTCCGCAGCAAACCTCGTGGCGCTGCCTGCCGGCGCCATGTTCTTACTTCCTTACCTGTTCCGCCCATGTTGCCTTTCGATTGGTCCTTCCCGTATCCGTCCCAGAAGATGCCGCTGCTGGCCTCCAACGCCGTCAGCACCAGCCAGCCGCTGGCCGCGCAGGCCGGCCTGCGCATGCTCTACGAAGGTGGCAACGCCATCGACAGCGCCATTGCCACGGCCATTGCGCTGACGGTGGTGGAGCCCGTCATGAACGGCATCGGCGGCGACATGTTCACGCTGGTATGGCACGAAGGGCAGCTCTACGGCCTGAATTCCAGCGGCCGGGCACCGGCGGCTTGGACGCTCGATTACTTCGCCGGGCGTGACCGCATGCCGTCGGTGGGCTGGGACACCGTGACGGTGCCAGGCCAGGTGGCGGGCTGGAAGGCGTTGTCGGCGCGGTTCGGCAAGCTGCCGTTCGCGCGGTTGTTTGCGCCGGCCATCGAATATGCGGAGCAGGGCTTCATGGTGTCGCCGCAGATCGCGCGGCAATGGGCTGCACAGGTGCCGGTGCTGCGTGAGCAGCCCGGCTTTGCCAAGGCCTTCATGCCCAATGGCCGCGCGCCGCAGGCCGGTGAGCGCTGGCGCTTTCCCGAGCAGGCCGCCACGCTGCGCAAGATTGCCGAGAGCGATGGCGAAAGCTTCTACCGGGGCGAACTGGCAGAGCGCATCGTGGCGTTTGCGCAGGAAACCGGCGGCGCGCTGCGTGCCGGCGACCTGGCGGCGCACCAGCCGGCCTGGGTCGAGCCGATGAAGCAGGACTTTCGAGGCTACACGCTGCATGAGATCCCGCCTAACGGGCAAGGCATCGCGGCACTGATCGGCCTGGGCATCCTGGACCGCTTCGACCTGGAAAGCATGGGCGTGGACAGCGCCGACTTCTATCACGTCGGCATCGAGGCCATGAAACTGGCCTTTGCCGACCTGCACCGCCATGTGTCGGACCCGACGACGATGCAGCACGCGCCCGCGTCGTTCCTGGACCCGGCCTACCTGGCCGAGCGCGCTGCGCTGATCGACCTCAAGCGCGCGGGCACGCCGTCGGCCGGGATGCCGAAGGTCGGCGGCACCGTGTACCTGACGGCGGCTGACGCTGGGGGCTCGATGGTGTCGTTCATCCAGTCGAACTATCGCGGGTTTGGCTCGGGCGTGGTGGTGCCGGGCACGGGCATTTCGCTGCACAACCGCGGCGAGGGCTTCAACCTGAAACCGGGTCACGCCAATTGCGTAGCGCCGGGCAAGCAGCCGATGCACACGATCATTCCGGGTTTTGTCACGCGCAACGGGGCGCCGGTCATGTCGTTCGGCGTGATGGGCGGGTCGATGCAGGCGCAAGGTCACGTCCAGATGATGGCCCGGCTGGCCGCGTTCGGCCAGAACCCCCAGGCCATGAGCGACGCGCCACGCTTTCGGGTGGAGCACGGGCCGGTGGTCAACGTCGAAAGCCATCTGCCGGCCGATGTGGTGGCGGTGCTGCGCGAACGCGGCCATCGGGTTGAAGTGGCGCCGCACGACAGCCTGGAATTCGGTTCGGCCCAGCTGATCTACAAGGCCGAGCATGGCTATATCGCCGCATCGGACTCGCGGCGCGACGGGCAGGCCGTGGGATTCTGAGCATCGGGGGATGGGCGGGGTGGCGCGGCGGCCGGGGATGCCGGCTGCCGGCTGGGCATCACAAATCGTGATACCCCCATGCCGGACAAGGGCTTAGCAGCATTCCGCCCTGCGGATAGAGTCACGGACAGACTCACGAAGGCATTGATAGCCGTGTCCATCCCCACTCACAATCCCCGCAAGCAGGGCGTCCGCGCATGATCGACGTCCTGGTAATCGGTGGCGGCAACGCCGCCCTCTGTGCCGCATTGATGGCCCGCGAGGCCGGCGCCAGCGTCATGCTGCTGGAAGCCGCGCCGCGCGAATGGCGCGGCGGCAACTCATCCCACACCCGCAACCTGCGCTGCATGCACGACGCGCCGCAGGACGTGCTGGTCGACGCCTATCCCGAAGAGGAATACTGGCAGGACCTGCTGAAGGTCACTGGCGGCCTGACCGACGAGAAGCTGGCCCGGCTGGCCATCCGCGCGTCGTCCACCTGCCGTGACTGGATGCGCAGCCACGGCGTGCATTTCCAGCCGCCGCTGTCCGGCGCGCTGCATGTGGCGCGCACCAACGCGTTCTTCATGGGCGGCGGCAAGGCGCTGGTCAATGCGTACTTCCGCAGCGCCGAACGCCTGGGTGTGCAGATCCGCTACAACGCGCCGGTCGACGCCATCGAGCTCGACGGCAGCCGTTTCGTGGCGGCACGCATCGGCAGTGAGCGGATCGAGGCCCGCGCCTGCGTGCTGGCGGCCGGCGGTTTCGAATCGAACCGCGAATGGCTGCGCGAGGCGTGGGGCCAGAACGAGCGCGGCGAATGGCCCGCAGACAACTTCCTGATCCGCGGTACGCGCTTCAACATGGGCGTGCTGCTCAAGCACATGATTGCCCAGGGTGCCGACGCCATCGGCGATCCGTCGCAGTCGCACTGCGTGGCGATCGACGCGCGGGCGCCGCTCTATGACGGTGGCATCTGCACGCGTATCGACTGCGTGTCGCTGGGTGTGGTGCTCAACGCCCACGCCGAGCGCTTCTACGACGAGGGCGAGGACTTCTGGCCCAAGCGCTACGCGATCTGGGGGCGCCTGGTGGCCCAGCAGCCGCAGCAGATCGGCTATTCGATCATCGACGCCAAGGCCGTGGGCCGCTTCATGCCACCGGTATTCCCGGGCGTGAAGGCCGACACGCTGCCCGAACTGGCGCGCAAGCTGGGCCTGGACGAAGCCACGTTCATGCGCACCATCAACGATTACAACGCCGCCTGCCGCGTGGGCAAGTTCGACCACACGTCGCTGGACGACTGCCATACCGAGGGCGTGACGCCCGCCAAGACCCACTGGGCCCGCCCGATCGACACCGCGCCGTTCTTTGGCTACGCGCTGCGTCCCGGCATCACCTTCACCTACCTGGGACTGAAGGTGAACGAGGAATCGGCCGTGCATTTCGATGGGAAGCCCAGCCAGAACCTGTTCGTGGCAGGCGAGATGATGGCCGGCAACGTGCTGGGCAAGGGCTATACGGCCGGCGTGGGCATGGCTATCGGCACGGCATTCGGCCGCATCGCCGGCACCCAGGCGGCCAGGGCTGCCAAGTCGGGCGGCCAGGCTGGCGCGGCAACTCAGGCATCACGGGAAAAGGAATATGCAACATCTTGAAGCGCTGACGCGCGAGGCGGCGGCGCTTGCCAATGGTGCGCTGCCCTTGACCACCGACGAGGCCGAAGTGGCCCGCACGCTGCAGATCTGCAACGCCTGCCGCTATTGCGAAGGCTTCTGCGCGGTGTTCCCGGCCATGACGCGCCGGCTGGAATTTCCCAAGGCGGATATCCACTACCTGGCAAATCTGTGCCACAACTGCGGTGCCTGCTACCACGCGTGCCAGTACGCACCGCCGCACGAGTTTGCGGTGAACATTCCGCAGGCGATGGCCAAGGTCCGCGTGCAGACGTATGGCGACTATGCCTTCCCGGCGGCGCTGGGCGGCCTGTACCGGCGTGCGGGCATGACGATGGCGCTGGCACTGGCCGGCGGCCTGGCGCTGTTCCTGCTGATGGTGCTGGCGATGCGCGGCACGCTCTGGCACGAGCCGCTGGCGGGCAACTTCTACGCGATCTTCCCGCACAACCTGCTGGCGGCCATGTTCGGCGCCGTCTTCCTGTTCGCCTGCGGCGCGCTGGGCATCGGCGTGACGCGGTTCTGGCGCCAGGTGACGCCGGGCATGCGCAGTGGTGACGAGCGCGGCGCGGCCACGGGCGGGGCGGTACACGATGCGTTGAAGCTGAAGTACCTGGATGGCGGGCACGGGCAGGGCTGCAACAACGACGACGATGCATTCACGCTGCTGCGCCGCCGCTTTCATCACTTCACGTTCTACGGTTTCATGCTGTGCTTTGCGGCAACCGCCGTCGCCACGCTGTATCACTATCTGCTGGACCTGCACGCGCCGTACCCGGTCACGAGCCTGCCGGTGCTGCTGGGCATCGCCGGTGGCATCGGCCTGCTGATCGGCCCGGCCGGCCTGCTGTGGCTGAACCTGAAGCGCGACGAGCGCACGATGGACACGAAGCAGAAGCCGATGGACCGCGGCTTTATCGCGCTGCTGTTCCTGACCAGCGCAAGCGGCCTGGCGCTGCTGGCGTTCCGCGATACCGGTGCGATGGCGTCGCTGCTGGCCGTTCACCTGGGCATCGTGATGGCGCTGTTCCTGACGCTGCCTTACGGCAAGTTCGCGCACGGCATCTTCCGTAGCGCGGCGCTGCTCAAGTTCCATATCGAAAAACGCCGGCCCAGCGATCTCGCGCTGGGCTCGGACTGAACCGAATCCACTGAATCCAGATACCGAATCCACCAAGGAGACACATCATGACGAAACCCGGTGTGCTGAACATCCCGTCGATGCGCGGCCAGTGCAGCGAGGCGGAATGGCAGGCGCGCGTGGACCTGGCCGCCTGCTACCGGCTGGTCGAGCTCTATGGCATGGCCGACATGATGGCCAACCACATCTCCGTGCGCGTGCCGGACGAGGAAGACGCGTTCCTGATCAACCCGTACGGCATGATGTACGAGGAGATCACGGCATCGTGCCTGATCAAGGTGGACCACGCCGGCAAGATCCTGTCGACGCCCGACTTCGGCCCGCTGAACTATGGCGTCAACAAGGCCGGCTACGTGATCCACAGCGCCGTGCACCACGCACGCCCCGAGGTGGCCTGCGTGATCCACACGCATAGCTGGGCATCGATGGCCGTGTCGTCGCTGGCATGCGGGCTGCTGCCGATCACCCAGACCGCCATGCGTTTCCTGAAGATCGGCTACCACGACTACCAGGGCGTGGTGCTGGACACCGCCGAGCAGGAATCGCTGATTGCCGATCTGGGCCGTGGCGAGGCGCTGATCCTGCGCAACCACGGCGCGCTGACCGTGGGCAATTCGGTGGGCGAGGCGTTCAACTGGATGCACCGGCTGGAGCTGGCCTGCCGCTCGCAGGTGGCTGCCATGTCGTGCAATACGCCGCTGCAGCAGGTATCGCCCGAAGTGCTGGAGGAGACCTGGAACAACTACCAGCCCGGCACGCGTCGTCCCTACGGCCTGATGGAATGGCCGGCGCTGCTGCGCAAGCTCGACCGTCTGGACCCGGGCTACCGGGACTGATGGACCAACGGCGCAGACCGTTGGCCGCTGTTTGGTGTCGCCTCTCTCCCGCGTGGCGGGAGAGAGCCGGGGGAGGGCAAGTCTTTCAAATCGAGGCGCGTGGCAAGCAGAACCTCAAGCCCTCTCCCCCAACCCTTCTCCCGTGCGCGTGAGAGGGGAGCAAGTCCAGAAAAGCAAATACCGAAGAAAGCCCCCGCTTGGCAGGTTGGAGTAGACAAATGAACCGCAGAACCATGCTGGCGCAGATTCTTGCGCTTGGCGCCGCCCCCTATGTGCTCAGCGCTCGCGCGCAGCCGCTTTCAAACAAGCCCGTGACGCTGATCGTGCCGTTTGCCCCCGGCGGCAACCTCGATGTGGTGGCGCGCGCCATTGCCCCGGCGCTGGAACAGAACCTTGGCCGCAACGTCATCGTCGACAACCGTCCAGGCGCGGGCGGCGTGATCGGTGCATCGGCGGTGGCGCGTGCGGAGCCCGATGGCTCCACGCTGCTGGTGACCACGCCCAACGCGGTGGTGGTGCTGCCCAGGATGACGCGCACCAATTTCAAGCTGGCGAGCTTCAGCCCGGTGGGCCTGATGTCCACCACGTCGCTGGTCGTCGTCGTGAAGGGCGGCGATGCACGTTTCAAGGACGTCGAGGCGCTGCTGGCCTATGCGCGTGCCAATCCGGGCAAGCTGGCTGCGGGTCATGCCGGTCCCGGTACGACCAACCACATGGCGCTGCTGCAACTCGAAGATGCCGCCAGGATCCGGCTCAACCAGGTGCCATACAAGGGCTCGGCCCCTGCGCTGGTCGACCTGATGGGCGGCCAGATCGACATGGTGGTTGACCAGTTGACCAGTTCCGCGCCGCATATCCAGTCTGGCGCGTTGCGCGCGCTGGCGGTGATGTCGCGCGACCGCGATGCCACGCTGCCGAAGGTGCCCACGCTGCGCGAAGCGGGCCTGGCCAACTTCGAGGCCACCACCGCCACCGGCCTGCTGGCGCCGGCAGGCACTCCGGCCGCAGTGGTCGACACGATCAATACCGCGCTGCGCAAGGCCCTGGCCGAAGGCAGCGTCAAGAGCCGGCTGCAGAACGTGGGCAGTGTGGCGCAGGCTTCGTCGCCCCAGGAACTGCTGGCGTCGCTGCAGAAGGAAGATGCCCGCGCCCAGGCGCTGGCCACGGCCGGCCGGCTCAAGGCCGCCGAGTAACCACGCCCCACGGCATCTGAACAAGCGAAAGAACCCATGACACGCCCCTGCCTGCCACCGCTGGCATCGATCACGCCGCCGTCGTTCCGCGCACCTGCCGGTGCCTGCGACAGCCATGCCCACGTGTTCGGGCCGTATGGCCGTCATCCGCTGGCCGATGACCGCAGCTATACGCCAGCCGAGCATCCGGCCGAAGCATTCATCGCCCATCTGGACGAACTGGGCCTGACGCGCGGCGTGCTGGTGACGGCCAGCGCCAGCGGCACCGACAACAGCGTGGTGATCGATGCCCTGCGCCAGTACCCCAAGCGACTGCGCGGCATTGCCGTGCCGGCCGCCGACACCACCGATGCGCAGCTCGATGCCTGGCATGACGCCGGCGTGCGTGGCGTGCGCTTCAACCTGTACCAGATCGGCGGCCACGCGGTGTACCGCAACGGCGTGGGCATCGACGTGCTGGAAGCACTGGCGCCGCGCCTCAAGGCACGCGGCTGGCACGCGCAGATCTGGATCCATGCCCCCGATCTGGTGGAACTGGGGCCACGCCTGAAGGCACTGGCGCTGCCGCTGGTGATCGACCACATGGGCCGCATGGCCACGTCGCGTGGCGTGGGCGATGCGGGATTCCAGGCGCTGTGCGCGCTGCTGGCCGAAGGCGTGGCCTGGACCAAGATATCGGGCGCCGACCGCCTGCAGCCAGCCGGTTCGCCATACCGCGAGGTCGATCCGTTTGTGGCGGCGCTGCTGGCGGCCAATCCGGAGCAGATCGTCTGGGGCTCGGACTGGCCCCATATCAACTATTTCGATCCGGCGCAGATGCCCGACGACGGCGAGCTGTTCAACCTGCTCGCCCGCTGGATTCCCGGCGAGGCCGACCGCCACCGTGTGCTGGTGGCGAACCCGGCCCGGCTATACGACTTTGGGTGACGGTACCGAAGCGATGAAGACACCACAACTACAACGACTGGAACGGAGACTACGCATGAACCCGACAACACCCCTGAATACCTTCTGGCACACCCCCGCCAGGCTGCTGGCCTGCGCGCTGACCGCCGGCCTGACGCTGGCAGCGCCGGCCCGCGCCGACGACTATCCGGCCAAGCCCGTGCGCGTGGTGGTGGCCTTCACGGCCGGTGGTACCACCGACATGCTGGCGCGCAGCGTCAGCCAGCAACTGGCCCAGCGCTTCAAGCAGTCGTTCGTGGTGGATAACCGGCCCGGTGCCGGCGGCAATATTGGCACCGAGTACGTGGTGCGCTCGCCTGCCGACGGCTATACGATGCTGGTCAACTCCGTGGGGCCGATCTCGATCAACCAGACGCTGTACAAGAAGCTCAACTACGATCCGCTGACCGATCTGGTGCCGGTGGTGCAGATCGCCGACGTGCCGAACGTGCTGGTGGTGCATCCGTCGCTGCCGGTGAAGTCGTTCGAGGAGTTCGTGGCGTACGCCAAGGCCAATCCGGGCAAGCTGAATTACAGCTCGACGGGCGTGGGCACGTCGTCGCACCTGTCGGGCTTCATGCTGACCGAGCGGATGGGCACGCAGGCCACGCATATTCCGTACAAGGGTGCCGATGCGCTGAACGACCTGCTGTCCGGACGCGTGCAGTTCATGTTCGCAACCATCCCGTCGGTGATGCCGCATATCCAGGCCGGCAAGCTGTGTGCGCTGGCGGTGTCCAGCGCCAGGCGCTCGCGTTCGCTGCCGGATCTGCCCACGGTGGCCGAAAAGGGCTTCCCGGGCTTCGAAGCCGGATCGTGGTTCGGCTTCTTCGCACCCAAAGGCACGCCGCAGGACGTGATCACCAAGGTCAACCAGGCCGTCAACGAGGCGCTGCCGTCGCTGCAGGCGCAGATGATCCGCGAAGGGGCCGACCCGGTGGGCGGATCGCCGAAGCAGTTCGGTGATTTCACGCGCAAGGAATACGTCAAGTGGAAGGCCGTGGTGAAAGCCTCCGGCGCCACGGTGGATTGAGTTACGCCATGCCATCTGAAGCCCTGCGTATCCTGCTGTCCGCCGCCGCGTTGCAGTCGCACCGCGCGGCCATCGACACGGCCATGGCGGCCACCGGCGCCAGCTGGCAGCCGGTGGTCGTGCCCCAGGTGGATGACCCGCGCACCATGGATGCCGACGTGGCCTTTGTGTCGCGCGACGTGACCGGTCTTTCCACCAAGCACGAAATCCTGCCTGCCACGCAACGCTTCTATACGGCGATGCTCGATGCGCCGTCGCTGCGCTGGACCCATACGCATTCGGCAGGCGCCGATCGCGCGATCTTCGCGCAGTTGCGCCAGCGCGGCGTGACCGTCACCACGTCTTCGGGCGCGAACGCCGGGGTCGTGGCCCAGACGGCGCTGGCCGGACTGCTGGCGCTGGCCCGCCATCTGCCGCAACTGATCGACGCGCAACGGGAATCGCGCTGGGCGCCGCTGATCGGCACCGGGCTGCCTCGGGACTTGCAGGGGCAGCGCGCCACCATTGTGGGTTGGGGGCCGATCGGGCAGCAGATCGGCGCGGTGCTGCGGGTGCTGGGACTGACGGTGACGGTGGTCAGGCAGCGGGCTGCGCCGATGGAGCCCGGATTCGACGCGGTCACGTTCGAGCAGTTCGACTCGGTGTTGCCGGATACCGACTGGCTGATCCTGGCCTGTCCGCTGACCGAGCGCACGCGCGGGCTGGTCGATCGCACGGCCTTGCGGCGTTTGCCGGGCGGGGCGCGACTGGTCAACGTGGCACGGGGCGAGGTGGTCGACGAGGCCGCGCTGATCGATGCCTTGCGCGCGGAGCAACTGGGCGGTGCGTACCTGGACGTGTTCGCCCACGAGCCGCTGGTCGCGTCGTCGCCGCTCTGGTCGATGCCGAACGTTATTGCCACACCGCACAGCGCCGGCTTTTCGGATGGCAATGCCGCACGTGTGGTCGACATCTTCCTGGACAATCTACGACGCTGGTCAGGGGGAGAGACCCTCAAGAACCGGGTGGACTGATCGATTTCAGACGCGTCTGCATGGTATTGCGGAAATTTCCGCAACCTGCGCGGCGGGAACGCATTGACAATAGGTCATCGCATGTTTCGAACCGCCATGACCATGCCCTTTACCGCTGTTTCCACATCGACGGCTGCTCCCGCGTCATCCGCGTCATCCGCGTCTTCCGCATCCGCCTTGTCGCCAATGCCGCGCATCGTCGTTGCCGAAGACAATCCTGTATGCCTGCTGGTACTCGTTGAACAGTTGCGCGCCATTGGCGGATGCGAGGTCGTGGCCTGCGAAGACAGCCAAGGTGCCTGGGCGGTGCTGCAGGATGGCGCCGCCTTGTTGCTGACCGATGTTGGCCTGCCCGGAATGGGCGGCCTGGGCCTGGCGCGGGCCATTCGCCAGGCCGAGCTGCAGCGGGGCGCCAGTCGCCTGCCCATTATCGCGGTGACGGCTACCGCCGACAGCAAGACGCGTCGCCGGTGCCGGGCCGCGGGCATCGATCTGGTGCTGGCGAAACCGGTCAGCCGCGAGATGCTGACGTACCTGGTGGACCGGTATGTCAGCCGCCCAGCCGCCTGACCGACGGCTGCGGCAGCAGGGCGTCAGCCCTTCCAGGCCGATGCGCGGATAACGCTGCAAAAATTGCCACGGTGAAAGTGCGGGTTCTTGTCAGCCAGCACATCGGCCTTGACGTTGCCGAAGGTGGTATCGGGCTTGTGCTGGATGCCCTCGTAGAACGCCTGAATGATGTCTTCCTTGAACTGCGGCGTGCGCGGGTGGGCATGCACCACGGCTTCGCGATCGGCGTCGGAAAACGTGTCGTAGCGAATGCCCAGCACATCCATCTCGACGCCGGCCGTCACCAGTGCGATCTCGGGCGCCATGAACTCCGGGATGCCGGGCGTGGTGTGCAGCGCGATGGCCGTCCAGACCTTTTCTACTTCCCGTTCTCCAATGCCACGGCTGCGCAGGAAATCGGCGGCCGCGTTGGCGCCATCGACTTCGAACCGTTTGTCGGGGCTGCTGTGCGAATGGGTCAGACCCATGTCGTGGAACATTGCGCCCGCATACAGCAGTTCGGCGTCGTAGCCAAGCCCACGCTGCAGGCCAGCCAGTGCGGCCCAGTAGTAGACGCGGCTGGAGTGGTGGAAGAGCAGTGGCGACTCGGTGTCGCGCACGAGTTCGGTGATTTCGCGGGCCAGCTGGCTGTCGGGAATGGCGATGTCGCCAATGGTGAAGCGCATGTTTGCTCCTGTCGGGTAGGGTTGCTTCGAGTCTAGGAGCAGCGGTAGTATGTCTTCAATCGTCGTATAGCGACGAATTAAGACATGCCCGGACGATCCGGACGATCCCGGGCCAATTACCTGCTTTCGCCATGCCAGCCACCCGCACCATCGGCCTGTTGGCCATCGAAGGCGTCCAGTTGCTGGACGTCTCCGGCCCGCTCGACGTTTTTGCCGAAGCCAACGTCCAGGCAGGCGCCACGGTCTACCAGATGAAAGTGGTGGCTGTGCGGCGCGCGCCGCTTACGGCGTCTTCGGGCGCCAGGCTCCTGCCTGATATCGTGATCGAGGACGATATGGCGACCGCGTCGCCGTCGCGCTTCCATACGCTGCTGGTGGCCGGAGCGCCCCACGCCGGCAACGCGCCCGCCGATCCCCTGGTGCTTGACTGGATCCGCCGGGCGGCCCCGGCAGCCAGGCGTTATGGGTCCGTCTGCAGCGGTGCTTTCCTGCTCGCGGAGGCCGGGCTGCTCGATGGCCGGCGCGCGACCACGCATTGGGCCGCTGCCGATACGCTGGCGGCACGCTTTCCGAAGGTGGCCGTGGATGCCGATGCGATCCACGTGCGCGATGGCAAGGTGCGCACCGCTGCCGGCGTGACGGCGGGTATGGACCTGGCGCTGGCGCTGGTCGAGGAAGACCTTGGGCGCGATATCGCGCTGAAGGTGTCCAGCCAGTTGGTGATGTTCTTCAAGCGGCCCGGCGGGCAAAGCCAGTTCAGCCGCCGCGAAGCCCCTGCCGCTGCAAACCGTTCGGCCCTTCAGGAACTGCAGCGCTGGGTAGCCGCCCATCCGGCGGCGGCCCACGACGTGCCAAGCCTGGCCGCGCGCATCGGCGTCAGCGCGCGGCACCTGTCACGGCTGTTCCACGAGGAGGTTGGCGTCACACCGGCCAACTGGGTAGAGGCCGCGCGCGTGACCGCCGCGCGGCAACTGCTGGAGGAAGGGAACATCGCCCCCAAGCAGGCCGCAGCCGAGTGCGGCTTTTCCAGCGTCGACACCCTGCGCCGCGCGTTCCTGCGCGTGGTCGGCGTAACCCCGGCCGAGTATCGCAAGCGCTTTGTGTCGGGGGTGGATTGATCGAATGCTTTTCGGCGCGCCTACATGTTCAACGCCCGCTTCTGCACCGCCAGTGCCGCTTCGCGCATGACTTCCGATAGCGACGGGTGCGGGTGGCAGATCATGCCGATGTCTTCAGACGCGGCCTTGAACTCCATGGCGACAACGCCCTCGGCGATCAGGTCCGAGGCGTTGGCCGCGATGATGTGGACGCCCAGCAGCTCATCGGTCTTTGCGTCGGCGATCATCTTGATGAAGCCGTCGGGGCGGCCCATGCCCATTGCGCGGCCGTTGGCCTGCATCGGGAACTGGCCGGTGCGGTATTCGCGGCCCTCGGCCTTCAGTTGCGCCTCGGTCTTGCCCACCCAGGCAATCTCGGGCTCGGTGTAGATCACCCAGGGAATGCAGTTGTAGTCGATGTGCGGCTTCTGGCCGTCGATGACTTCAGCCACCATCACGCCTTCGTCCTCGGCCTTGTGCGCCAGCATCGGGCCGCGCACCACGTCGCCGATGGCGTAGATGCCGGGCACGGACGTGCGGCAGTTGTCGTCGACGGGGACAAAGCCGCGCGGGTCGGCGGACAGGCCCACGGCATCCAGGCCAAGGTTGTCGGTGTTCGGCACGCGGCCAATCGACACGATCAGACGGTCTGCCTCAAGCTTCTGATCGGCGCCGGCCTGGTCCTTGTAGGCGATGGTCACCCCCTTGGCCCTGGTTTTCACCTCGCCAATATTGACGCCCAGGTGGATGGTCAGTCCCTGCTTCTTGAACAGCTTGGCTGCTTCCCTGGCAATGGCGTCGTCGACGGCGCCCAGGAAGGCGGGCAGGGCTTCGAGAATGGTCACTTCGGCGCCCAGGCGGCGCCAGACCGAGCCCAGTTCCAGCCCGATCACGCCTGCGCCGATCACGGCAAGCTTCTTTGGCACGGAATCGAAGGACAGCGCCCCCTCGTTATCGGACACGATCTTGTTGTCGACCGGCACGCCGGGCAGATGGCGTGCCTTGGAGCCTGTGGCAATGATGACGTTGCGCGCTGTGTAGGGCTTGGCGTCGGTGCCGTCGCTGGCTTCCACGGTAATCACGCCGTCGGCTGCGCGGCCCTTGAACTTGCCGTGGCCCTTGATCCAGGTGACCTTGTTCTTGCGGAACAGGAATTCCACGCCGCCGGTGAACTTGTCGACGATTGCGGCCTTGCGCCGGATCATCTGCGCCAGGTCCAGCGACACGCCCTTGATCTGCACGCCGTGGTCGGCCATGCCGTGCTGCGCGTGCTCGAAGTGTTCGGACGACGCGAGCAGAGCCTTGCTGGGAATGCAGCCCACGTTCAGGCAGGTGCCGCCCAGCCGTGGCTTGCCGGCTTCATCCTTCCATTCCTCGATGCAGGCCACGGTCTTGCCCAGTTGCGCGGCGCGGATGGCGGCGATATAGCCGCCAGGGCCCGAGCCGATCACGATCACGTCAAAGTCAGCCTTGGCCGAGGCGCTGGCGCCGCCACCCGTTGCCGCAGGGGATGCCGCGGCGGCGGCAACCGGGGCAGCGGCCGGTGCGGCAGCAGGGGCCGGCGCCGGGGCAGGTGCGGCTGCCGGTGCGGCGGCGGTGGCCTTGGCGTCGGTGTCCACCACTGCTATCACCTCGTCGGCGTGGACCGTGGCGCCGTCCGGCTTGACGATCTGCGCCAGCACACCGTTGACCGGACAAGGTACCTCCAGCGTGACCTTGTCGGTTTCCAGCTCCACAAGGATTTCGTCGCGCTGGACGGCCTCGCCGGGCTTCTTCTTCCACTGGATCAGCGTGGCTTCCGAGACGGATTCGGACAACTGGGGCACCTTCACTTCGATCGTGGCCATGGTCTTCCTTCGGGTTTTCGTGTGGCGAAAGCTTCCAGTCTAGGAGAGCACGCTGGCAGTCATGCAACAGGAGAATCAGGGTTTACCCTGACCAATGCAAACGGCCCGCCGATAGGGGCGGGCGGTCTTGCCAGTGCCCGGGCTGGGCCGGGCGGCGCGACTTAGTGGCCGGCGCTCTGGCCGCCGTCGACGTGCAGGATCTCGCCGGTGATGAACGGCGCCGATTCCAGGAACAGCACGGCTTCGGCGATATCGCTCATCTCGCCCATATGGCCCATCGGGTGCAGCGCGCCAAGCGCTTCATGGGTTTCCGGCGCATGCATCGGCGACTTGATGATGCCGGGCGACACGGCGTTCACGCGGATGCCGCGGCGGGCGTATTCCACGGCCAGAGACTTGGTGGCCGAGTTGATGCCGCCCTTGGTCAGCGATGCCAGCACCGACGGCACGCCCTGGATTGCGTGGTCGACCAGGCTGGTGGTAATGCTCACCACATGGCCGCTGCCCTGCTTTTCCATCTGCGCGATCGCCAGTTGCGTGATGTAGAAGAAGCCGGCCAGGTTCACGCCGGTCTTGGCGAGGTAGTCCTCGGCCGTGTAGCTGGTGAATGGCTTGGCGATGAAGATGCCGGCGTTGTTGACCAGGGCGTCGACGCGGCCGAATTTCTCGATGGCCTGCGAGACCACCCGGCGGGCGGTGTCGGGGCTGGCGATGTCGCCCGGCACGGCCAGGATGTTGGCGTCATCGGGTTGCTGGATGCTGCGCGCCGTGGCTACGACGCGGTAGCCGCGCTGGCGGTAGGCCTTGACCAGCTCTGCGCCGATGCCTTGCGAAGCGCCCGTGATGATGGCGACTTTTTGCGTGTTTTGGGTGGTGCTCATGATGTGCCTCTTTGATTTGGTTGACCTTGGCATCGCTGCCAATCGAATCGACGTGGTCGATGGCTGGAAATGTAGGTGAGGCAAGCCCGCGATTGAACGGCACCGGCGCACAAACAGTTATGCGCGCCGGTAACAAGTGCGCGGGCGTGGCATGATGCGGCGATCTGTCAGGGGAACGGAGGATGCGATGACGACGCTTGCAGATGTCGCGGCCAGCGGGCAACCCATCGAGACAACGGTGTTCCGCCAGGACGCGCTGTCGGTGGGCCTGGTGCTGCCGCTGCTGGGCAAGGGTGAGATCGCGCCGGACTTTCCGTCCCAGCTGGATCTCGCGGCACGCGCCGATGCGCTGGGCTACCGGGCGCTATGGGTCCGCGATGTGCCGCTGAACAGCGCCGGGTATCCCGATCCGGTGGGGCACCTCGATCCGTGGGTGCTGCTTGGTGCGCTGGCCACGCGTACCCGACGGATTGCGCTGGCAAGCGGCGCCATTGTGCTGACGCTGCGGCATCCGCTGCATATCGCCAAGGCGGCGATATCGGTCAGCGCGCTGTCAGGGCAGCGCTTTATCCTGGGGCTGGGATCGGGCGACCGTCCGCCGGAGTATGCCGCGTTTGGCCGTGACACCGAGGCGCGGCGCGACCTGTTTCGCGATCATTGGGAATCGGTGGCCGCGTCGGTAGACGTGCCGTCGCGCGTGATGCCGGATCTGGCGCCCGAGGGCGCGCCGGACTTCTACCTGTTGCCGCGCCAGCCGCGCGCCGTGCCGCTGCTGGCGGTGGGATCGGGCGGACAGAGCGTGGACTGGATCGCCCGCCATGCCATCGGCTGGATGACCTATCATCGCGATCCCGACACGCAGCGCGAGCGGCATCGGCTCTGGCGCATCGCCGTGGAGCGCGGCGCGCCAGAGCAGTTCCGGGCTTTCGGCGTCGCCATGCGGCTGGAACTGTCGGAGCAGCCCGACGAGGCGCCGTCGGCATTGAACCTCGGCTATCGAACCGGTGCCCGTGCGCTGGTAGACCTGCTGGCGGACATGCGCGAAGCGGGCACGCATCATGTGGCCCTCAACGTCACGGAGTCCACGCGGCCTCCGGCAGAGGTGCTGCAAGAGGTCGCCGAGACGGTGCTTCCGCATTTCCACGACGCGGCCGTGGCGTGACTGCGTAGCGTGACTGTGGGGCGCTGCGCGAAGACGCAGAGCGCTCGAAACGCTCAAAGCGAGCAGAGCGTGGCAGCGATCACCAGTGCAGTGGCGGCAATGCCTAGCGGCGCGCCGAAGTTGTTGCCGCCGTGCATCAGCGCCGTGGAGACCAGCGGGCCAACGATCTGCCCCACGCCATAGGCGGCCGTCATCACGGCGAACAGGTTGAAGCTGACCTTGTGGGCCAGGCGGCGCGCCGCAGGCGCTGCGATGGTGACCGTACCCATGAACGTGCCGCCGACCAGTGCTGCGCTGACCAGGTAGGCCAGTGCGGTATGGCTCAGCGCGGGCAGTACCACGCCAACGGCCTGCACGCCAAGATTCCATTGCATGGCGCGCCGGGTGCTCAGCCGCTCATGCACGGCGTGCCACAGGAAACAGGACGGCGCGGCGCCCAGGCCAAATACGGCCCACACGTGAATCGGATCGATCTGGCCCAGCGCGTCGCGCACAAACAGCGGCAGATAGGTGGCGGTGATGATGTAGCCAAAGCCCGCCAGTCCGTAGCTGGCGATCAGCGGTGCCGGGCCGAGTGCGCCTTGCGGTGCCACGGCGGCGGTCGTGGCGCTGCCAGTGCGCGCCTGCAGGCGCAGCGCCTGCCATGCCAGCGCGCTCAGTACCAGTGCGCCGATAGCCAGACCCAGCCACAGTGCCAGGCTGTGCCACTGCGCAAGATTGCCCATGGCGATCAGTTCGGCGGATATCACGATGCCGATACCGACGCCCGAGAACATCAGCGGTGCGCCATCGTGACGGCCACGTACGTGCAGCAGCCACGACGCGGCGTTGACCAGTGCCAGCGCACTCAGGACGCCCGAGACAAAGCGCACCACGATTAGCGCCGTGTCGGGCAGCGGCAAGGCCAGTGCCGCCAGCGACACCACTGTCCCGGCCAGCGCCACGCGCGACCAGAAGCCGGCCCGGGCATGAGCAATACGTGCGGCCAGCAGCGCACCCAGCAGATAGCCCGCGTAGTTGGCCGACGCCGCGAGCGACCCCGTTGCCACGCTCATCGTGCCGTCCCGCACCATCAGCGGATACATGCCCGTGAACGCAAAGCGGCCGAACCCCATCGCCACGGCCAGTGCCAGCGCTGCCGCGATGGCCTCGCCCAGCGATTTCCCGGCATCGGCATCGTGTCGGGTTTGCGGAGTCGGAAGGGAAGGTGCCGTGGAGTTCGCCATGATCGCGGGTTGCTGTTCAATATTCTCAAAAAGAGATTGATTGCAATGCAAATATCTCGATATGGGAATAATAGGGCAAGCCGCTTACCTGGCTTGTTCCGCCATGTATCAAGGGATGTTCCGGCTGCGCAACAAAGACCGGCGGGAATCCTAGGCGGAGAATTTGTCGACCAGGAAGTCGACGAAGGTGCGCACCCGACGCGAGACATGGCGCGCATGGGGGTAGAGCAGCACGAACGGACGCGTGCTGCCGCCAAATTCCTGCAGCACTTGTACAAGCGTGCCTTCGCGCAGGTCCTGCTCGACGACAAAGCGATAGGTCTGGAACAGGCCTGCGCCGGCGCGGGCCAGCGTGGCGCCGCCCAGCGCGTCTTCGGAGGTGGCAATGCTGCCAGTGGTCATCACGTCGATGTCCTCGCCGTCCTGGCGGAACGTCCACGGAATACGCCGGCCGCTGCTGGGGCGTTCGAACTGGATGCACTCGTGCGCCAGCAGGTCGTCGAGCGTTTTCGGGGTGCCGCGGTGTTTCAGGTAGGCCGGGGTGGCTACCACCACCATTTCGGCGTCTTCCAGCTTGCGCGCGATCAGCGTGGAATCGTCGGGCGTGCGGCCGCGTACCGACAGGTCATAGGTGTCGTCGGCAAAGTCCACATTGCGGTTGCTGATATGGACGTCGATATCGACTTCGGGGTAGCGCTCGCGGAATTCCGGCAGCACCGGCAGCACGCGATAGTGCGCGTAAGGCGTGGGCAGGCTGATACGCAGGCGGCCGGAAGGCGTGGCGTGCTGGCCGCTGATCTGGCGCTCGGCGTCCACCAGCTGGGCCAGCGCCTGGCGGGTTTCGTCGAAGTACGTGCGGCCCTCGTCCGTCAGCCGGATCTGGCGCGTGGTGCGCACGAACAGCCTGACGCCGAGCCGCTCTTCCAGCCGCGACACGCTGCGGCTGACCGCCGCCGGTGTCACACCCGCCGCCACGGCCGCCGCTGTAAAGCTGCTGAGTTCGGCTGCAAGGCAGAACAGTTCGATGCTGCCCAGTTGTAGATCGTCGAATTGGCGCTTCATGGTCGGGTGGGGCGAGGTGGCTGGGATTGCAGACCGCAATGATGAGCCACCTCCGGGCAATCCACATCCCAGCGGGCGGCTTCATTTGCCCGAAGTGTATGCGATGCCACACCGCTGCGTGGCCGCCCCCCAAGCCGCCCCCCAAGCCACGCCGGCCGACTAGTGCGGCTTCGACGGTTCCCAGTGCGCCGGTACCGGCGTCGCCGGACCACCCGGTACGGAGACGGTCGCCGTGGCCCGATGCCTTACCGCCTCGTACGGCTTGCCTTCGAACGTGCCTGGCGTGCGTTCCAGATGCACCACGTGCAGGATGTACTGGCCGCGCCACGGGAAGTCGAAGCGCACCCGTCCGTCCTTGCCCGTGGTGGCCTCGCGTGTCCAGGCATTGGGCGCGATGATGCGTACGTCCGTGGCGGGCAGCGGGGCACCCTGGAAGACCACGCGGTATTCGCCGCGCGTGCCGGTGGGCAGGATGTCGAGCGTCATGGCGTCGGCATCGCCGGCCGGTGCGGTGCCAACCAGGCGCGCATAGAACATCGGCTTGACGATGCCGATGCCGGCGCGGGTCCAGTCCTTGACCGCGTAGGCGGATTCCGTGGCCGTCACCGTGGCGCCGCGTGCGGGGCGCGCGAAGGCGAAGCCGCCGGTTTCACGCTTGACCGGGAGCGGGTTTGCCTGGCCGGGCTGACCAGCCTGGGCGGCGGCCGTGCGAATCTGCGGGCCCGGCATTTCATCCAGCCGGCCCGGCGATTGCTCGCGCACCAGTTCCTCGTATTCGCCGAAGTACAGGTGGCCGCCGGCCTTGTCCTGCTCCAGCCACAGGTAGTGCGCCCGGGCTGCCGACGGCAGTGCCAGCGCGATACAGGCGGCCGCCAGGCCTGCCATCGATGCAAGTCGTGTCATGGTGTCCTCACTGGAAGCGATAACGGGCGGTCAGCATGGCGCTGCGCTTGTCGCCGGGCAGCGCGCCCGAGAAGGTCGGCGACGTGTAGTACGTCTTGTCGGTCAGGTTGCGCAGGTTCAGCGTCACGTCGAACTTCTTCTGGCGATAGTAGATGGCCGCGTCCAGCACCACGTACGACGGCACCTGGTACAGGTTCAGCGAATCGGCGTAGCTGTCCCCCTTGTAGGTCAGGCCCAGGCCAACGCCCCAGCCGTGCAGCGCCTGCTGCTGGAAGTCGTAGGTGGTCCACAGGCGGCCGCCGGTGCGGGCCACGCCCGCGGGGCGGGTGCCGGCGATGCTGCGGTTGGTCACGCCCATGATCGCGTTCGATGCCAGCGTGTTCGATTCCACCTCGACGTTCTGCAGCACGAAGTTTGCCAGTACCGTCCAGCCGGGCACCGGCATGGCCGACAGCTCCAGCTCCACGCCACGGCTCTTGTCGCGGCCATCGGGGGTGGGGCTCAGCGCGCCCGGCAGCGTGATGTAGTAGTTCTTGCGCGTGGTCTCGAACAGCGACACATTCGTGTTCAGCTTGCCGTCCAGGAACTCGGCCTTGACGCCGATTTCCTTCTGCAGCGCGCTTTCCGGCTCGGTGGACAGCGCCGCCGGCTCGGTCGACACATTGATGAACTTGCTGGTGGACACACCCGCGTAGAACGACAACGCACGCGTGGGCTGCCACACGCCGCCCAGCGAGCCCGAGGTCAGGTTCTGGGTGGCGCCGATGGACCGGAATGCCGTGCCCTGGGTGCCTACATCGCTGAACTTCACGTTGTCGTTGCGCACCGCGCCGCGCAGCTTGAAATGCTCGCCAAAGGCCAACTGGTCCTGCAGGTAGACGCCCACGTCCTCCTGCTTGAGTACGCGGTTGAAGCCCTGTGCGGGCACTGCCGCCAGGCCGGCCAGCGTCGTTTCGGGCACAACCGGCGAGTTGATGTCGAGGATGTTCGGCAGGTTGTAGCCGTTGCGGACAGAATTGATATGGGTGTCCGAGTACTCCAGGCCGAACAGTACGGTGTGGTCCACCGGGCCGGTGCGCGTCTTCCACACCAGTTCGTTCTGGGCCAGGATGAAGTGGCCGTCGTCGAACTGCGTGCGGGCCGTGCGGCCGGTCATCTGGTTCAGCGCGTTGCCGCCGTTGCCGCCCGCATTGCGGGTCATGTCGAGCGAACGTTCGTCATAGATAAACGCCGTGCGCATCGTCAGCGACGGATCGATGCGCCAGTCGTGGCTGACCGTCACGCGGTCGATCAGCTGGCGGGTGTCGTTGAACGGGCTGTAGTAGCGGGCGTCGCGCGGTGCCCCGGCGATCTTGCCCTGGTTGTTGAAGACAATGCCGTAGTTGTCCGGGACGATGCTGATGTCGCGGTGGTCGTAGTCGATCGTCAGCGTCTTGTTGGTGTCGTAGGCCCAGCTGAACGACGGCGAGACCTCGCGGATATCCCGGCCCAGGCCCCGGTAGCCGTCGCTCTTCTCGTAATCTGCGATCAGGCGCGCATTGACCTGCGAGCTGACCGGGCCGCCCACGTCCACGTAGGTGCCCCAGGTGCCGAAGCTGCCGCCAAAGGCGCCGACCTCGGCACTGAATTTCGACAGGGGCGGCTTGGTGACCATGTTCACCGTGCCACCAGGCTGGCCGGAGCCATACAGCGCCGAGCCCGGGCCCTTGAGCACCTCGATGCGGTCCACGTCGTACATGGTCCGGTAGTAGCCGTTCTGGCTCGGGCCGTCAGGGTAGCCGTCGCGCAGGAAGCGCATCGCCAGCCCGCGAATCGTGTAGTTGTTGGCAAAGCCATAGCCGCCGGCCAACTGCGCCTGCACGCCGGCCGAGTTCTGCAGCGCGTAGTTCAGGTCGATCGCGCCCTGGTCGCGCAGTACGTCTTCGGGGATGACCGAGATCGCGGCCGGGATATCGCGCAGCGGGGTATCTGTCTTGGTGCCGGTGCTGGTGGTCTCGTTGGGACTGCCCGGCAGCGTCTTGCCCGCCGAGACTGTCACGGCCGGCAGCGTCTGGTCTGACGGGGCCGCCTGGGCCAGCACGGAGGCCGGCAGGCCGGCGATCAGCGCGGACGCAAGAGTGGCGATGGTGCGGGGACGTGGCGCGCGGCCGCGACGGGCAGGGTGGTGCATGGCTTCGGACAATTCGGATCAGTTAAGAGAAAGCGACGAAGGCGTTGCATTTCGTCGGCGTCTGGCGGCGCGCCACCCGGGGTCGGGCTGCAGGCGAGCCAAAAGACACTAATAGGAATCATTCGCAATTCATACGGGATGGATCGAAATCCGGGGCGGATGTCCTGCCTCTCCAAGCCATTTGTGAGGGGGATGCCGATGAACTTTCGTGGTCTGGGACAAATGTCCGATGCTCATTTTGTGGCGCAAAGCGCACGATTTGCGGTCTGCAGTCGGCGGTGCTTTCGATATAAGTGAGAATCAGTTACATTTACGGGCGCCTGTGTCGGTTCTGTTACGGTTTTCCGGCCAGGCGTCTATCCGGACGCGTCGATGCCCTACAAACTTCCTTTCCTGCTGATGGTGTTTCCGGCCTACCAGGCCTGGGACCTGTATCAACTGCTCCATAGCGGCCCGTCCTATCACCTGCTGACAGAGGTGGCCGCCACGGGGGCGTTCCTGGTGATCCTGTACCTGGTGATTCGCGAACGCCGGCGCGCCGCGCACGAATTCGAGATGCTGAAGGCATCGGCTGATGCGGCGGCACGCGCCAACGCCGAACGCGACGAGGCATCGCAGCGGTCCACGCGCGATTTTCTGAAGTCGATGCAGCAGCAATTCGACACCTGGAAGCTGACGCCGGCCGAAAAGGATGTGGCGCTGCTGCTGGTCAAGGGCCTGTCGCTGGAGGAAATCGCCGGTGTGCGAGAGAGCGGCGCCAAGACGGTGCGGCAGCACGCCGCCAACGTCTATGCCAAGGCCAAGCTCGAAGGCCGGCATCAGCTGGCGGCCTATTTCTTCGAAGACCTGCTGGTGCCGGCGGTCAGCCGTTGAATCGTGCGGGCGCCGACGGGCCGGCTCCTTCGGCTGCCGGGCGGATTTCGGCCGCCAGCGCTACCTGGCAGTCCGCGCAAAGCCCTGGCAGGGCGAGATCGGCCTTGGCGGGTACCAGTCCATGGGCCAGGAAGTGCTGGCGTACGGTCTGCTCCAGGGCGGCGTCGAACACTTCGGCAAGGCTGGCGCAGCGCGTGCAGTACAGATGGCGGTGAACCGGCTGGTCGGCCAGTTCGTAGAACGTCATCGCCCGGTTTTTCCTGTCCGATACGACGACGCGCGCCAGCGGCCCAAGATCGGCCAGGTCGTAAATGGCCTTCTTGAATGAGGAAATGGATTGGCCGTCATTGCGCTTGAGCATCGCCGCGCAAAGCTGCTCGGGCGTCAAATGGCGCTGCGGCGATTCCATAAGGATCTCCATTAGCGCAACGCGGGCGACATTGGGTGAGAGACGGTGTGTCTCCAGCAGCTGGATCGACGATGGATGCTTTTCGCCAGGCATTTCCGGAATATCAGGGCGCTTGGTTTCTGCCTGCCGGCCGAGAGTGTCGACCGGCAGCGGGTGGCCACGCAGGCTAGCCGTTGCCGCGGTGGCATGACAATGCCAATCGGGCCGGGGCGGGACATTCGTCCCGTGCAAACCGTACGTGTGCCCGGTACGCATCGGGCTGCCGGGAGGCCGTTGGGCCGCAGTGGAAACGTTGGGGCAGGCTAGCCGACGTTCGTTAGCCGGACATTAATTCGTCACCGGCAGGGGGAGCCGGTGGTCTCGCGAGCCGGGTTCGGTAGAATTTCGATAATGATTCTTATTTGAAGAGAAGCTGAGTAAGGCATGGAAATACGCCCCCGGATATTGGTCGTCGACGACCACAAGAACATTCGTGATCCGTTGGCGACCTATATGCGTCGTTTCGATTTTGATGTCGAGGCGGTCGGGGATGGCAAGGCCATGCGCCAGCGGCTGGACGAACGCAGTTTCAACCTGATCGTCCTGGATATCATGCTGCCTGGGGAAAATGGCCTGTCGCTGTGCCGCTATGTATCGGAACACGTCGGGACGCCGGTTATCCTGCTGACGGCAGTGACCGAGCAGGCAGACCGCATTGCCGGACTGGAAATCGGCGCCGACGACTATGTCGTCAAGCCTTTCGATCCACGCGAGCTGGTGGCCCGCATCCGCAGCGTGCTGCGGCGTAACCGGACCCCGATGCCCGCCACCGTACCGGAGCCGCTGGCCCAGCCCGACTGCCGCTTTATCTTCAGCGGCTGGACATTCGATACCGCCACGCGGGAACTGCGCAACCCGGGCGACGAGGCGGTGCCGCTGAGCACCGCCGAATTCCATCTGCTGCGCGCGTTAGTGGAAAACGCCAATCGGGTGCTGAGCCGCAGCCAGTTGCTGGACCTGACCCAGCGCTCGGAAACCGTGGCCTTCGACCGAAGCGTCGACAGCCAGGTGAGCCGCCTGCGCAAGAAGCTGGAACCGGACCCCCGGCGCCCCGGCATGCTCAAGACCGTCCGCGGCGACGGGTACCTGCTGGCCACCCGCGTCACGCTCGAACACTGATGAGGCTGTTTCCGCGAAACCTGTCGGGGCAACTGGTGGCCTTGTGGCTGCTGGCCATGCTGGCCGCGCATGTGATTGCCGTGCTGGTGCTGTCATGGTGGCGCGCGGACAACGTCACCATCCACCCGCTGTCGGTCCGCACCATCGAGACCCGCATTCTTTCCGCCTACCGCGTGGCCGCGCGCGCTGACGATCCAGCCGAATGGCTCGATGACATCAGCCTGCCCGATTCCACGTTCGGCCTGGCGGCCCGTTCCGAGGTTGCCGCCACGGCCATGACCGAGCCCGAACAGGCGCTGGCGCTGCGCCTGCGCCGCCTGCTTGGCGTGCCTGGAGATGCCTCCATATATGTACGGCTGCGTCAGACCGAGCCGGTGCCCGGCGTCACCGGCGCCGAAGACCGGGGCAACTGGCTCGAAAAGGCGTTCCGGGGCACCCAGGCCACCGCGCTCGATGTCGATGTCCGGCTGCCGCAGGGCCAGTGGCTGCACAGCCGGCACTGGCCGACCATGCTGCCGGCCCATTGGTCGCGGGTGCTGAGCTTCTCGCTGGTGGTCGGCATGCTGCCAACGGCGCTGATCGCGCTGTTGTTCGGCCGCCGCATCATGGGGCCGCTGCGGCGGCTGACCGAAGCCTCGAAGCGGGTCAGCCGCGGCGAGCAGGTGATCCTGCCCGCGTCCGATGGACTCAGCGGCGTGCGCGAGATCACCAAGGCCTTCAACGACATGCAGCAAAGCCTGGTGCGCTTCGTCAACGGGCGCACGCAGATGATTGCCTCCATCGGGCATGACCTGCGCACGCCGCTGACATCGCTGCGCATCCGGGCCGAGCTGATCGACGATGCCGAGCTGCGCGACGCCATGGTGCAGACCATCGACGAAATGGGTGTCATGGTGGAAGAGACGCTGCGCTTTGCGCGCGACGAGGCGCTGCAGGAGCCCACGCAGGATGTGCAGATCTGCGACCTGGTGCGCGAGGTGGTGGACAACCAGACAATCCAGGGCCGCAGCGTGAGCTGGACCAGCCAGGTGGACGCGGGCATGTTCTACCGCTGCCGGCCAGTGCATCTGAAGCGGGCGCTGGGCAACATCATCGACAACGCCGTGCGCCATGGCAACGTCTGCGTGAGGATCCTGGCCGACACCGTTGGCAAGTCCCTGCGCATCGAGATCGAGGACGACGGGCCGGGCATCGACCCCGAACAGCTCGAACGCGTCTTCGAGCCATTCACCCGGCTGGATTCGGCGCGCAGCATGGACAGCGGCGGCGTGGGGCTGGGACTGGCGATTGCCCGTTCGTGCATCCGCGCGCATGGCGGCGATATCTCGCTGCAAAACCGCCAGGAAGGCGGCCTCCGGGCATTGATCGACCTGCCCAACTAGCCAGCGCGGCGGTGGCGGCAACATGTGGCTGTCATGCGATTGCCACAATTCGCCACAATCGAGCAAACCTGCACAACATCAAATAGCAATCATTCTCGTTTTGACGTGATTGCCATGCCTGCCGTCCGGCAGGGGCGTTGTGCAACCTCTTTGACGGGGAGTGTTGAAGGTCCAGCCGAAGCACGGCAGCACGTCGGGTCCGAAACTCAAATCGTGCTGGAGTCTTCCGTGCAGCAAAAGAAAATCTCGAATGCCATCCGCCTGCTGGTCTCAGGCGCTTCCGCGGGCCTGGTCATGGTCCCGTTTGCCGTCCACGCCCAGGCGGCAGCCAGTGCGGCCATGGTGGCCGGCGGCAATGTGCTGCCGCAGGTGACCGTCACCGGCCAGGGCATCGGCAACGCCAATGACGCGCCGACCGGCATCTCGCGCCTGCCCGAGACGGTCAAGGAAACGCCGAAGACGATCAACGTGGTACCGCAGGAGGTCATCGAGCAACAGCACGCCACGTCGCTGGAGCAGATCCTCAAGAACGTGCCCGGCATCACGATTTCCACGGGCGAGGGCAATGGCGGCCAGAACGGCGACCAGTTCCGGATCCGGGGTTTGTCCGCCAAGGGCGACATCTACGTGGACGGGCTGCGCGACTTCGGTGCCTACAAGCGCGACGCGTTCAACACCGAGAGCGTCGAGGTCATCAAGGGGCCGTCGGGCGAGAGTTTCGGCGTCGGCAACGTGGGCGGGCTGATCAACCAGACCACGAAGAAGGCCAACCTGCATACCAGCACGAGCATCGACCAGGGCATGGCGTCGGATGCCACGTACCGCACCACGCTGGACAGCAACTTCAAGCTCAACGACACCTCGGCGCTGCGCATCAACGGCGTGTTCCAGAACGGCCGCGTGGCCGACCGCGACCACGTTGACGACGACCGGCGCGGCGTGGCCATCGACTTCGGCACCGGCCTGGGCACCCGCACCGAATGGCACCTGAACTACTCGTACCTGCACCGCAGCGGCGCGCCCGACTACGGCGTGTCCGTAGCCCAGGGCGCCGACGGCTTCTACCGGCCGCTGACCGAATACGGCGTGCCGGGCGTGTCGTCGTCCACGTCGTATATCCGCAATACCGACCGCGACACCACCGACGCGCATATCGTGTCGTCGAACTTCATGACGAAGCTCGACAACGGCATCACCATCAGCAACGACACCCGCTTCAGCTTCTACGAGCGCGATTTCTCGTCGACCAACCCGGCTGCGCTGACATATGCCAACCTGCAGACGCTGCTGTCCGGCCGCAACCTGGCGCTGCCCTACGCGGCAGGCGGCGGGGTGACGTACCTGCAGCGCGGCTGGGGCGTGCAGAACGTGCTGAGCGCCAAGGGCGAGTTCCAGACCGGGAGCATCCGCCACAAGGCGATGGTGGGCCTGGATACGATCTACCAGCGCGACCACCGCGACCAGGGCACCTGGACGGGCCGCATGAACAACCAGACCGTGGTCAACCCGGTGTTCTACAACAGCCCGAATGCCACGGTGGCCTACAACTCCACGCGCGACGCCAATTCCACCGACATCGGCGTGTTCATGAGCGACCGCGTGTACCTGAACGACCAGGTCTCGCTGCTGGGCAGCCTGCGCTGGGATTACTTCCGCAGCGAATATTCGACCAGCGCGTCGTCGCTGGGCGGCAGTGCGGATTCGAAGAAGCTGAGCCCGGCCATCAGTGCCATCTGGGAGCCGACCAAGGACTACATGTTCTACACGTCGTTCTCGCGCACGTACCGGCCGGTGGGCACCGACATTGCCGTGGCCGTGGGCGGCGTGGCGTCCGAGGTGCCGCAGAATGGCTTCAGCAACGAGCCCGAGCGTGCCGATACCATCGAAGTGGGCACCAAGCTCGACTTCCTCGACAAGCGCCTGGGTGTGACCGGCGCGCTGTTCCAGACCAAGAAGACCAACGCCTACACGGTGGACCCGACCACGGGCGATATCACCAACGGGTTCTCGGATTCCGGCGAGGGACGCCGCATCCGCGGCCTGGAACTGGGCCTGAGCGGCCGCATCGTCGGCGGCTGGACCGCCAACGTGGCCTATGCGTACCTGAACGGCGAGGTCACGTCGGCGACCACCGCGTCCATCGTCGGCAATACGGCGCCCGGTGTCTCGCGCCACAACGTCACGCTGTGGACGGCCTATGACATCCCCCACACGCTGCTGCCGGTGCCGGGCCAGCTGACCATTGGCGGTGGCCTGCAATACGCCACGGGCTACTGGGCCGATTCGGCCAATACCACGAAGATGCCGGACAACTTCGCGCTGGACGCCATGATCGCGTACAAGCAGGGCAAGTACCGCATCTCCCTGAACGGCTACAACCTGACCAACCACCTGAACTATCAGTCGTCGTTCGGCGCGGTGCGCGCGGTGCCCACGTCGCGCCGCACGTTCCTGCTCAATGTCGGCATGACGTTCTGACCGGCTGGTCCCGAGCGCCGCGAAGCCGCTACCATGGCGGTTTCGCGGCCAATCCCGCTGACCTGATTGCATCCCATGCTTGTCCAGATTCCCGATGTCCTGACGCCCGAAGAGATCCGCTACTGCAGGGAGCGCCTGGAGCGCTCGGCCTGGGTGGACGGGCGCGTGACGGCCGGCGATCTCGCCGCCCGGTCGAAGCACAACCTGCAGGTGCCGGTGGACAGCGCCGAGGCGCGCGAACTGGGCGAGCTGATCCTGACGGCCCTGGGCCGCAGCCCGACCTACCACTCGGCGGCGCTGCCGCTGCGGGTGCTGCCGCCGATGTTCAACCGCTACGAAAGCGCCATGACGTTCGGTACGCATGTCGACAACGCCATCCGCACGGTGCCCGGAACCGGCGGCATGCGCATCCGCGCCGATGTGTCGAGCACGCTGTTCCTGTCCGACCCCGACGAGTACGACGGCGGCGAACTGGTCATCAAGGACCTGTACGGTTCGCATACCGTCAAGCTGCCGGCAGGGCATATGGTGGTCTATCCGGCGTCGTCGCTGCACGCCGTGACGCCGGTTACGCGCGGGGCGCGCTGGGCCTCGTTCTTCTGGGCCCAGTCGATGGTCAAGGACGACGGCCAGCGCAGCATGCTGTACGAACTGGACCTGGCGATCATCGACATCCGCCAGCGGCTCGGCGACGACCAGGACGCCGTGCTGGCCCTGGTGAACCACTACCACAACCTGCTCCGGCGCTGGGCCGAGCTCTAGGCCTGGGCGTCGCTCCGACGCACACGCGAAATCCGGCCGCGCCCCGTGGTGGACGGGGCACTTGTTCCCGGGTGTATCAATTCATGTTCTGCCGGGTCCGTTTATCGGCACATCGGTGACTTCTATAGTGGGTTCCAAGCGAACGGCGCGCCGCGCCGAAGCAGCAGGAAACTACAGACCCAGGAGTCACCATGTCCGTCGAAGCAAAACTGGCCGCGCGCGGCCTGACCTTGCCGTCACCCCCGCGGCCGCTGGGCAGCTATACCGCCGTGAGCCGCGCGGGCGATCTGCTGTTCATCTCCGGCCAGCTGCCGCTGCAGGACGGCAAGGTGGTCTGGCAGGGCCAGGTCGGCCGCGACCTGACCGTGGCCGAAGGCAAGCAGGCCGCCCAGCTGGCGGCGCTGAACGTGCTGGCGCAGATCCACGCGCACCTGGGCGGCTTCGAGCGCCTTGACCATATCGTGCGTGTGGAAGGCTACGTGACCAGCGCCCCGGGCATGCTGGACCAGCCAGCCGTGGTCGACGGTGCGTCGGACCTGTTCGCCGAAGTGTTGGGGGAGAAGGCCGGCCATGCACGCGCGGTCTATGCCCAGACCCAGCAGCCGGCCAACGCGGCGGTGATCCTCGTGGTCATCGCGCAGGTCAGGTCGGGGCACGCCTGAATACAGGTTCAGGCAACACGCGCGGGTGGTGCCGCCCTATCCGAACGGATGAGGCGAACATGCGTCAAGGTGGAAGCAACTGAGCCTCTTGTACAGCAGCCAGGATGCGGCGCAGCGGCTACGATCGGGCATCGTTCCGACATCGTCCAGAGATACCGCCATGACGCTCCCCGAGGTTGCCCGCTCCGTGTTCATCGAAACCAGCCGTCGCTACCTGTTGCCAGGCATGCACGGGGGGCTGGCCGCCTCAATGCGTCCAGTGCCAGAAATCGAGTGCCATCTTGGCGCCGAGCACGGCCAGGATGCCGCCCGCCACCCAGCGCTGCGCCAGCAGCCACTGGGGGCGGCCGGTCATTAGCGCCGCCGCGCGGCCCGACGACATGGCTACCAGCGCGTTGACGCCGGCGAAGGCCACGGTCAGCGCCAGGCCGAGCATCAGCGTCTGGCCCAGCACGCCGCCGGCGCGGTAGTCGATGAATTGCGGCAGGATCGACAGGAACACCAGCGCCAGCTTCGGATTTAGCAGGCTCGTCATGGCGCCCATCGCGAACAGCCGGCGCGGCGGTTCGCTGCCGACGGTCTGCACCTGCAGCGGCGAGCGGCCACCAGGACGCAGCATCTGCCAGGCCATGTAGAGCAGGTAGACGGCGCCGGCCAGGCCCAGCAGCCGTCCGGCGCCGGGGATCGCCAGGAACAGCGCGCTGATGCCGAACGCGGCACTCAGCATATAGGTCAGGTATCCCAGCATCACGCCCGCCAGCGAAATCAGTCCGGCGCGGGTACCCTGCGAGACCGAGCGTGCCATCACATAGACCATGTTGGGCCCCGGCGTGACCGCCAGCAGGCCACCCACGGCCAGGAATTCGTACATCGTTCTCATCGGCGTCCATCCGCGTCGTTGATCGGCAATGGATGCAGTATCGATTTCGGCGATAAATAAGTAAAACGGGATATATTGATCGCATTATTCAGATTAACTGATGCGATGAAGAAGCTCGACCTGGACGTTCTGGAGATGGTGGTGGCCGTGGCCGAGGCGGGTTCGTTCGCGCGGGCGGCCGAAACGCTGCACCGGTCACCCTCGGCGGTCAGCATGCAGATCAAGACCATCGAGGATGTGCTGGGCAAGCCGCTGTTCGTGCGGACGACCCGCAACGTGGCGCTGACCGACGACGGCCGGACGATGGTCGACTATGGCCGGCGCATGCTGGCGATGCGCGAGGAAGCCTGGGCAGCCGTGGTGCGGCCCGAGATTCGCGGCCGGGTGACGATCGGCGTGCCGGACGACTACGCGTCGTCGCTGCTGCCCACGGTGCTGCGCAAGTTCGCGGCCGCGCATCCGCGTGTGGAAATCCGCGTGATCGGCATGGCCAGCAATGCGCTGATTCCGCTGCTCAAGGACAACACGCTGGACCTGGCGTGCCTGACAAAGACGCGCGGCGTCACGGGCGAAACGATCCGCCAGGAGCCGATGGCATGGGTGGCGGCGCGCGGCGGCAGGCCGATCTGGAAGGAGCGTCCGCTGCCGATCGCCGTGTTCGCGCCGGGCAGCGCGGCCCGTGCGCACGCCATTGCCGCCCTGCAGCAGGCCAATATCCGCTACCGCACGTCGTACGAGAGCCCGAGCCTGCTGGGGCTGATCAGCATGGTCGAGGCGGGCCTGGCCGTGGCGCCGCTGGCGCGTTGCAGTATTCCGGCACACCTGGCCGTGCTTGGCGAAGCCGATGGCCTGCCGCCGTTGCCGGCACTGGACGTCGTACTGGCCCGCAGCGCCGCGTCGAACCGGCCGCCATGCGACTTCCTGGCCGGGCAGATGCTGGCCGATCTGCGTACCTGACGGCCCGCCCCCTCCGCCTACCAGCGCTCCATATACGGCCGCAGATCGAGTTCGAACGTCCATGCGTCGCGCGGCTGGGTGTGCAGGTACCAGTAGTTCTCGGCGATATGGTCGGGGTCCAGGATGCCGTCCTGGTCCTTCAGCGCGTAGCGTTCGGGGAACGTTTCGCGGATAAAGGCGGTGTCGATGGCACCGTCGACCACCACATGGGCCACGTGGATGTTGCGCGGGCCAAGTTCGCGCGCCATGCTCTGGGCCAGCGCGCGTAGCGCGTGCTTGGCGCCGGCAAACGCGGCGAAGTTTGCCGATCCGCGCAGCGCCGCCGTGGCGCCCGTGAACAGGATGGTGCCGCGTCCGCGTGCCACCATGCGGCGCGCAGCGGCCTGCCCGTTCAGGAAGCCGCTGAAGCACGCCATTTCCCAGATCTTGAAATACTTGCGCGGCGTTTCCTCGAGGATGCTGCTGGGGACGTTGGCGCCGATATTGAACACCAGTACCTCGATGGGGCCATGCTCGGATTCGATCTGCGCGAACAGTTGCGCCACGTCCTCTTCCTTGCGGGCGTCGCTGCTGTACCCGAACGCCTGGCCGCCTTCGGCGCGGATGCCGTCGACCAGTGGCTGCAGCTTGTCGGCCGTGCGGCGCGTGACGCAGGCGATATAGCCTTCCCGTGCAAAGCGGCGGGCGATGGCGCCGCCCGTGGCGTCGCCGGCGCCAATGACCAGGGCAACCTTCGGATGGGTCTGTGTCGTGGTGGACGTGGTGGTCATGCTGTCTCCTGTTGTGCTCGTTAGTGTAGTGGTTGTCACGCCACCGCGCCGGGCGCGCTGTCTCCGGCTTCGCCGTATGCGCCGGGCACGCCGGGCATACGGCAATACTGGTTGTCGGCGCGCGCACAGCCCACCGACGTGTCGGGCGGCGGCCGGCCAGCGGCCCATGCCGCCGATGTCGTCAATGCCAGGAAGCTGACGGCCAGCGCCGCCAGCAGCAGGGGAAGAACGGTACGCATCATGGCTTTGTCACCTTAGTGGGCATCGGCCGACGGTGCCTTGGGCGGCATCACCTTGCGCATCAGCGGCACCAGGGGGATTGCCACTACAAAGCACGCCAGGATCACCATGAAGGCATCGGCATAGGTCAGCGTATGGGCTTCGCGCATGGTCAGCGCCCACAGCTGCCGAATGGCGGCTGCGTTGCCGTCGTTGACCTCGTTGCTCAGCGTGGCCAGGCGCGCGGTCGACTGGCTCAGGAACTCGGTCATCGCATCGTTGCGGATATTGAGATGCTCGGCCAGCCGCAGGAAGTGCAGGTTGGTGCGGTCGTTCAGGATCGTCGCGCAGGCGGCGATGCCGATGGCGCCGCCCAGGTTGCGCATCAGGTTGAACAGGCCCGATGCCAGCCTGAGCCGTGCGGGCGGCAGGGCGCCCAGCGTCAGCGTTACCGTGGGTGCCACGGCGAACTGCTGCCCCATGCCGCGCATGGCCTGCGGCAGCATCAATTCGGCACTGCCCCAGTCATGCGTGATCGGCGCGAAGCTCCACATCGACAGCGCGAACAGCGCCAGGCCGAACATCAGCAGCCAGCGCAGGTCCACGCGGTTTGCCAGGAACGCGTAGAGCGGGATGGACATCACCTGGAACAGGCCCGTCGAGAAGATCGCCAGCCCGGTCTGCAATGCGCTGTAGCCGCGCACCTGACCCAGGAACAGCGGTGTCAGGTAGATCGTGGCAAAGATGCCGATACCCGTGACGAACGAGAAAAAGCAGCCCAGCGCGAAGTTGGGGTCCTTCAGCGCGCGCAGATCGACCACGGGATTGGCGAACGTCAGGGACCGCCACAGGAAGCCGATGCCGGCGATGCCCGATATCCACGCCGTGGTCAGGATGGTCTGGTCGCCAAACCAGTCCCAGCGCGGCCCTTCCTCCAGCGTGTATTCCAGGCAGCCCAGGAACAGCGCCAGCATCACGATGCCGGGGTAGTCCGCACCCTTGAGCAGCGACCAGTCGGGGTGATCGATCCTGACCAGCATCGGCACCACCACCGTGACAAAGATGCCCGGTACCAGGTTGATGAAGAACAGCCAGTGCCACGAGTAGTTGTCGGTAATCCAGCCGCCTACCGTGGGCCCCAGCGTGGGCGCCAGCGACGCCAGGCCGCCGATGATTGCGGCGGCCGCCACGCGCTGGCGTCCCGCGAAGAACGCAAACGCGGTGGTGAAGACCATCGGGATCATCGACCCGCCCAGGAAACCCTGGGCCGCGCGGAAGGCGATCATGCTCTGGATGTTCCAGGCGATGCCGCACAGCAGGCTGGTCACCGTAAAGCCGGCGGCCGACGCGGCAAACAGCCAGCGCGTGGACATCACGCGGGACAGCCATCCGGACAGCGGAATGACGATGATCTCGGCGATCAGGTAGGCGGTCTGTACCCAGACCGTTTCGTCGGTGCCGGCCGACAGGCCGCCGCCGATATCGCGCAGCGATGCCGAGACGATCTGGATGTCGAGCAATGCGATGAACATGCCCACGCACATCGTGCCGAAGGCCAGCACGCGGGTGGCCATCGGCAGGTCGGCCGGCGACGGCAATGCGAGAGGCGCGACGGGTGCGCTGGCGGCTGGCCCCGCCGGGCTTTGGGAGACGGCGGTGTTCATGACTTGCTCGATGCCTGTTCCAGATGCGGTTCGTCGGCCTGCGCACTTGCCTGCGCCGGCCCGGCATGGGTATCGATTTCGGCCACCACGGACAGGCCGGGGCGCAGCAGGCCGAGCCGGGCGTCGGCATCGTCCAGCACGATGCGCACCGGCACGCGCTGAACGATCTTGGTGAAGTTGCCGGTGGCGTTCTCGGGCGGCAGCACGCTGAACTGGGCGCCCGTGGCGGGTGCCAGGCTTTCCAGGCGGCCATGAAACACCTTGCCGGGCATGACGTCGGCCACGATGGTGGCGCGCATGCCGGGCTTCATGTGGGCCAGCTGGCCTTCCTTGAAATTGGCGTCGACCCACAGGCCACGCGCGGGCACGATCGACAGCAGTTGTCCGCCGCTTGGCGCATAGGCTCCGACGCGCGCACGGCGGTTGCCCACCGTACCGTCCACCGGGGCGCGCAGTTCGGTGTAGCCCAGGTTCAGGCGCGCCAGGTCGCGTTCGGCAATGGCCTGCGCCAGCGCCGCCTCGGCCTGCTGCCGCTGTGTGGCGATGACGTCGAGCTGCCGCCGGGCGGCCTCCGCGCTGGCCTTGGCCTTCTGGCCGTTGGCAACCGACTGCTTGAAATCGGCATCGGCCTTCTGCGAACTCTGGATCGACACGGCTGACTTGGCGACCAGGCTTGCGTAGCGCGCCTGGTCGTCGCGGGCACGCACGGTTTCTGCGTCGGTGGCCGCCACATTGGCGCGGGCTTCGGCGATTACGGCTTCCTGCAGCTTCGCGCGGGCATCGAGATTGGCGATCAGTGCCTGTTCGGACGCCACGGCGCCTTCGGCCTTGGCCACGGCGGCCTGGTAGTCGCGGTTGTCGATGCGCGCCAGCAGGTCGCCGGCATGCACGGCCTGGTTGTCGGTCACCAGCACCTCGGTCAGGTAGCCGGGCACCTTGGCAGCGATCAGCGTGACGTCGCCGCCCACGTAGGCGTCGTCGGTTTCCTGTACGAAGCGGGCGTCGGTCCACCAGTGATAGCCGTAGCCGGCGGCGACCAGCGCAATCAGCGCGCCTCCGGTGCGGATCAGCAGGGCTTTCCTGCCGGGCCTGGCCTTGGTGGGGGTGGCATCGGCAGGCGCGCGATCGGCGGTTGTGGTGCTGCTGGTCATGAAAGGCTCCGTACTTGGATAACGCCTGCGGCAGGCGCGAGAGGGGTGGTTTCGATGGGTTCGGCGTCGCCTTGCGCGCTGGCCTGTGCCGTGGCCGAGCGTTCGAGGCGCGCCCGCAGTGCCGGGCTGGCAGCGGGGCCGGGGGCGATGTAGTGATCGGTTTCGGTGATGCGCTGGCCCGTGTCGGCATCGACCAGCGCGATGCGCACGGCGCGGCCGGTCTGGCGCTCCACCAGTTGCACGGTGTCGGCCTGGTCCGCGAAGTGGCGTGTGCCCCATTCCATCAGCATCAGCAGCACCGGCCGGAAATCGCGGCCGCGGGCGGTGAGCACATAGTCGTCGCGCGGCGGGTGGGTGCTGTAGGGCCGGCGGGCCAGCAGCCCTTCATCCACGAGCTTCGTCAGCCGCCGCGTCAGCATGTTGGGCGCGATGCCCAGGCGTTTCTGGAAATCGTCGAAACGGGTGGCGCCGTAGAACGCCTCGCGCAGGATCAGTACCGACCATGTGTCGCCAACCCGCTCTACCGCGCGTGCCGTGGGGCAGGCCGATTCCTTGTGTGACTTTCGCTGCATCCTTGTCACCTCTCGAAAAAACATGTTGCTATCAAGATGAAAGTTAGTCTAGTCTAGTAACTATCATCGTGCAAGTTAGATTTGCATGAGCGTCCAGGAAAGGAATTCGAGATGACGAAACAGGCACAAGGCGGGCGGGTTCAGCGGACGGCTACGCTGGCGGCATCGGTGGCGGTGATGTTCGGGCTGGTGGCCTGCGCGGCAGTCGGGCCCGACTATCACGCACCGGCGGTCAATGCCCCGCAGGCGTATCGGCATGCGGCGGAAGTGGCGCCGGTCAACGACGTGCGCCAGCCGGTATCGCTGGATACCTGGTGGAACGGCTTCAACGATCCGGTACTGACCACGATCGTCCAGCGCGTACTGGACCAGAACCTGAACATGGCGGCGTCCGTGGCGCGCGTGGAGCAGGCTCGTGCCGCCGCCAGCTTTGCCGGTGCAGAACTGCTGCCGCAGGGCAGTGCCTACGGCGATGTCAGCAAGCAGCGGCAGTCACTGGAAAGCCCGCTGGGCAAGATCGGCAGCAAGTTCCCGGGCTACACGCGCGGACAGACGCTGTATTCGGTGGGCGCGGCCGCTACCTGGGAAATCGACCTCGCCGGCGGGTTGCGGCGCGGTGCCGAGGCGGCCAACGCCGAACTGCAGGCGGCCGAAGCCAATCACCTGGGGGTGCGCATCCTGGTGGCGGCCGAGGCGGCCGATGCCTATTTCCGCGTGCGGGCCGCGCAAAGCCGCATCGCCATTGCCGAGCAGCAGGTCACCACGAACCAGCGCCTGCTTGACCTGGTGCGGCTGCGCCTGGCCGATGGCATTGGCGCGGAGCGCGAGCAGGCCCAGGCCGAGGCGCAACTGGCCCAGACACGCGTCACGATTCCGCCGCTGCGCATCGAACTGGAAACGCAGCTGAATCGGCTCGATGTCCTGATGGGCGCGCAACCGGGTACTTATGCCGCCGAACTGCGCGATTCGCAGGGCGCGCTGACCGTGCCCCAGGTGGCGCTGGCACAGGGGCCAGCCAACCTGCTGCAGCGCCGTCCCGATGTCATCGCGGCCGAGCGCCGGCTGGCCGCGTCGAATGCGCGTATCGGCGTGGCCACGGCCGAGTACTACCCGAAGGTGTCGCTGTCGGCGCTGCTCGGGTTCGAAAGCCTGTCGGCCAGCAAGCTGTTCACGGCGCAGGCGTTCCAGCCGGCGGCCACGGCGGGGCTGCGCTGGCGCCTGTTCGATTTCGGGCGCGTCGATGCCGAGGTGGCTGGCGCAAAAGGCGCCTACGCCGAGGCGCTGGCGAACTATCGCCAGGCGATGTTGCAGGCCACGGCGGATGTCGAGAATGCGCTGGTATCGCTGACCCAGCTCGACGCCCAGCGCCTGGAACTGGACAAGGAGGTGGGGGCGCATGAACGCGCCCGCAATGCGTCCGAGGATGCCTACAAGGGCGGCGCAGTCAGTCTGTTCGAGGTGCTGGACGAGGATCGCCAGCTGCTGGCCGCCCGCGACCAGCAGGCCATGGTGCGCGCCGATAACGCCCGTGCCGCCGTGTCGGCGTTCCGGGCGCTGGGCGGCGGGTGGTCCTGATACGCCGGCCCGCCGCACGGTAGCCGGCGTGCGTCAGCGATCCAGCGCTTGCGCCAGTACCTGGGCGACCGTACGCATCTACGAATCCTCGCAGGATTGGCGTGCCGGCTTTCGGCGCGGCTTTTCGGATGGCGGGAGTAAGATACCTGTCGCCGGACACCTATCAGGAGACACAGCATGAGCAGCAAGAACACGATCTGTTTGTGGTTCGAGCGGGACGCGCTGGATGCGGCCACCTTCTACGCCGGGCATATTCCCGACAGCAAGGTCGGCGCGGTGATGCGGGCGCCCGGTGACTATCCCGACGGCAAGCTTGGGGATGTGCTGACCGTGGAGTTCACGGTGGCCGGCATTCCGTGCGTGGGGCTCAATGGCGGCCCGCACTTCAAGCACAGCGAGGCGTTCTCGTTCCAGATTGCCACCGACGACCAGGCCGAAACCGACCGCCTGTGGAACGCAATCGTCGACAACGGCGGGAAGGAAAGCGATTGCGGCTGGTGCAAGGACCGCTGGGGGATTTCGTGGCAAATCACGCCGCGCGTGCTGCTGGCAGGCATTACCGACCCTGATCGCGTGGCGGCCAAGCGTGTCTTCGACGCCATGATGACGATGCGCAAGATCGACATCGCCACCATCGAGGCCGCACGCCGCGGCTGATCTTGCGGGTGCCGCATAGGCTGCAAACTGTTTGAAGAACGCGGAGCGAGCATGCCGATGCCGACATGTGTGCCAGCGCAGACGGCGCTGGTGGTCATGCACTATCAGACCGACATCCTGAACCTGTTTCCGGAGGTCGCGCCCACCTTGCTTGCCAACACGCGCAGGCTTTGTGACGCGGCGCGCGCACGGGGCGTCAGCGTCTACTTCGCGAAGATCCACTTCGCGCCGGGTTATCCGGAGATCAGTCCGCTGAACCGGAACGGGCAGGGCATCCGGCAACTCGGGCTGTTCGTCGAAGACCGGATATCGCCCGAGCTTGGCCGCCAGCCCGATGAGCCCGTGATCCTCGCGCATAGGGCCAGCGTGTTCTTCGGCACCGACCTGCAGGTGCGGCTGTCGGCTCAGGGCATCGACACGCTGGTCATGGTGGGCATCGCCTCGACCGGCGTGATGCTGTCGTCGGTTGCATATGCCAGCGATGCGGACTTCCGGCTGGTGACGGTCAAGGATTGCTGCTACGACCCCGACCAGGTCGTCCACGATCATCTGTTTGCCACGGCGTTTGCGTCGCGCACCGAGGTGCTGTCGCTCGCCGAGGCCCTGGCGTGGCTGGCCTGATGTCGGGGGTGGCAGACGCCTTTACTTCTGCCCGGGCTGCGCGGCCCAGTCGAGCACGGCGTCGAACAGGCGTAGTCCTTCGGCCGACAGGTTGGGGAACGTCTCGTTGTCCAGGAAGAACATGACGCGTCGCGCTGGCGCGATGGACTCGTAGTCCATCGTTGCGCCCTTCTCGTAGGTGAAGACGGCGGCCTTGTCGGGCTGGCCGTAGAGCGTGGCGATGGTGCTCGCGCCCAGTCCCGGCTTGCCCCAGCTCATGGCCGCCTGTTTCCGGTACACGTTGACCGCGCCCGCCGGCAGCCCCCCGGCGGCCGGATGCGGCGCGTTGACCAGCCAGACGTAGCGTTCGCGTGGGGCCTCGCCAAAGTCGGCATCATGCCGCTTGCCGGTCATGGCCAGATCGTCGAGGTAGTCGTTCTCCCAGGTCATCAGCGGCACGCGCAGTTGCCGCCAGCCGGCCTGCATCGATTTGGCGGAGACGGTCGACGACAGGATCACGCAATCGGCGTTGGACACGGTTTCGGGCGCCACGTCCTGGTTATGGATGGTGACGCGATAGCCGCGCGACTCCAGATGGGCCTTCACCATCTGGTCTGCCGCAGCGCTGGGGCTCGATACCTGCGTCACGAGCGCGATGCTGCGGTCGGCGGCCGAAACGGGTGCGGCGGCGGTTGCGGCCCAGATGGCGCTGGCGGTCCACAGGCCCGCCAGCCTTGCAAGCCTCCTGATTGCCGATTGGCCGGTTGTTGACGATTCGCTCATGGTCAGAACTCGAAGGTGGTAATCAGCGAAACCTGCCGGGCGTCGCCCACGGCGACAAAGTACCGGTTGGCGCTGGACGGGTAGTACACGCGGTTGAACAGGTTCTTCGCGTTCAGCTGGAAACGCACCTTCTGGCCGCTGATGCGCGTCTCGTAGGTGGCGAACGCGTCGAACAGCGTGTAAGCGGGCAGCGAGAAACTGTTGGCCGAATCGCCAGGGCGGTTGCCCACGTAGTGAACCATGCCGCCAAGCCGCAGGCGGTCGCCGCCGAAGATCTGCCCGAAGTCATAGACGGCCGACAGCGACGCCGTGTGCTGCGCCACGTTCCAGAGCCGGTTGCCCGCGTACAGCGGATCTTCGGTGGTCTTGGCGTCGATATAGGCATAGCTGGCGATCACGTTCCAGCGGTTGCCGATCTGCCCGGTAATGTCCAGTTCTGCGCCGCGCGAGCGTGCCTTGCCCGATGTCCGCCAGTCCGTCAGCTTGGTGACGTCGTTGTATTGGGACACCAGCACGTTCTTCTTGTCGATGTTGAACAGCGCGAAGGTGCCGGTCAGGCCGCCAACGAAGTCCACCTTCGTGCCCAGTTCCCACGATCTGGCCTCTTCCGGCGCCACCGAGGAATCGATGACCACGCCGGAACTCAGCGGCGCGATGGTCGATGTCGGCTTGAGCGATTCCGTGTAGCTGGCATAAACCGATACCGCTGGCGTGGCCTTGTACACGATGCCGGCGCGCGGCAGCCACTTGTTGTCCGAGATATCGGTGTTGGTCGTGAACGGCCGGCCGCGCCCGGCCATCTGGCTCCAGGTCATGTAGCGAAGGCCGCCCACCAGAATCCATTTGTCGGTCAGGTACAGGCTGTCCTGCAGGAAGACCGACGTGTTATGCAGCGAGTCGGTCTGGTCGCTGTCGCTGGCCGATACCGTGGTGGACGGGCTTTCCAGGCCATAGACCGGATTCAGATAGCTGAACGTGTACTTCGTGGCCTGGCGCAGCAGGTCCCTGCGATAGATCAGCCGGTACTCGTGGTCCATCCCGATCTGCAGGTTGTTGCGCATCCCGGCAACCTTGAAATTGCCGTCGACATAGGCAATGCCGTAGCTGTCCGTGCTCAACGCGCCATGCGTGGCGTCGTTGCTGCGGCTCAGCGTGCCGTTGGTGGTGTTCACGCCGGTCACGCGCAGCTGGCCCGCGTCGTACGTCTCGCGGTTGTAGCTGTAGCCGAAATGGCCCTTCCAGTCGGCATTGAACTGGTGGTCCACCGACAGCTGCGCCAGGTGCGATTCGCCGCCCATCTCGTTGAACGATTCATCAAGCCGTCGGCGGCTCGGAATCGGCAGCGGCTGGTTCGTACGCGGGTCCAGCGCGGTGCCACGATCGAACGGGTACAGGAACTTGCGGTACTCGTACGACAGCACGGCCTGGGTTTCCTTGCCGTACCAGGCCACCGATGGCGCGATCAGTGTTTCCCGGTGAACGCCGAAATTGCGCCAGTACTGCTCGTCGGTGTAGTCCGCGACGAGCCGGTAGGCCAGCGGCGTATCGCCAACCGCGCCGGTGGTGTCGAGCGTGCCGCCGGCGCCGTTCTTGCCGTGCCCGTAGGTAGAGCCGCGCAGCGACAGTTCCGTACGGCGCTTGCGTTCCGGAACCTTGCTGACGATATTGACGACCCCGCCCGGGTCCATGATGCCGTACAGCAGCGATGCCGGTCCCTTCACCACTTCCACGCTTTCCGCCGCCGCGTTGAAGCCGCGCCCTTGTACCAGGGGCATGCCGTTGTGCATGACCGAGCCGTCGCGGTTGCCGCCGAAGCCGCGCTTCATGATGGTGTCCTGCGTGCCCGCCAGCGTGTTGCCCTGGGTGATGCCGCTGACGTTGCCCAATGCATCGTCGAGATTGCGGGGCCGCTGGTCCTGCAGCACCTGTGCGGGAACGATGTTGACGACCTGGGGCGTGTCCTGGAGCGGCAAATCCGACCGCAGCGTGGACGGGCTGGGCTGGGGGCGATAGCTGTCGGCCGGGCCCGTGGCGCTGACGGTCACCTGCGGCAGGGTAGCCCCGCTTGCGGCGTTGTCCTGGGGGGCCCCGGGCACGGTTTCCCGGCGTACAAGAAGATAGCTCCCGTTGTCCCGGGTCACCCCGAGGCCTGTGCCGGCCAGCAGCTGATCCAGCGCCGCCTGCACCGAATACTGGCCGTGCAGGCCGCTGGTGGTCAGGTTTGCCGTCTGCTCCGGCGTGAACGCCAGCAGGATGCCCGCCTCGCGCCCGAAACGGTTCAACGCGGCCTGCAAGTCGCCGGCGGGAATGTCATAGGCGCGGACGGCGGCGGCCTGCGCTGGGGCGCCCTGCGCGAAGGCGGGTACTGCAACGATCAGTCCCGAAGCATGGAGGGCGGCGGCAAGAAGGGTGCGCGGAATCAGTGTCGAAGGACGAAAAGCGTGGCTGTCAGAGGGCATACGTGGATCGGACTGCGAACATCGGCAAGAGGGTCTTACTTGCTATGTCCCGCGAGAATCCAGAACAGACCACCTATTCTCGGAATTCCTGAAAATATTCCGGGCGCCGCCTGTGAACGGCCGGCGGCGGGCTAGCGAACCGCTGCCCGGCACGCCATGCCCTCGTGTTCCAGCCAGGCGCAGAATTGGCCGACCAGTTCATCGCCAGCCTTCTCGTTCGGCACGTACGTGCAATAGCTGCGCGATGGCAGGCGTGGCGCAGCGAACGGCTCGACAAGCCGGCCAGCGGCCAGGTCGTCGGCCACCAGCGCGATTGGCCCCATTGCGATGCCGATGCCGTCGATGGCGGCCTGCAGGGGCAGGTAGAAGTGGTCGAAGGTCAGGGTGGCGGCCGGAATCAGCGCCGGCATCTGTGCGCTGGCGAGCCAGTCGGGCCACAGCCGGGGCAGGCTGGAGGTATGCAGCAACGTGTGCTGGCGCAGGTCGGCCGGCGACCGGAGCGGCACGCGCGCCAACAGTGCCGGACTGCAGACCGGCACCCGTTCCTCGATCAGGAAAGACCGCGTCGCGTAGCCGTAGAACGTGTCCGGGCCGCCCCGGATGATGACGTCATAGCCTTCGCGCAGGCTTTCCAGCGGCGCATTCGACGTCTCGACCCTGACCTCCACATCGGGATGCCCGGCGCGGAAGGCCGCCAGCCGGGGTACCAGCCAGCGCAGGGTGAACGTGGCGGACGCGTTCACGGACAGGGTCCGGGCGACGGCCTCCGGCACGCCGTATTGCGCGGTGGCCTGCGAGAGCTGCTCGAACAAGGGGCCGACTTTGTCCAGATAGGCCCGCGCGGCCGGTGTCAGCGCCACGCGCCGGTTGTGCCGGTCGAACAGCGGCGCGCCCAGCCATTCCTCCAGCAGCCGAATCTGCTGGCTTACCGCGCCGTGCGTCACATGCAACTCTGCGGCGGCGTCCTTGAAGCTGCCGAGCCGGCCGGCGGCCTCGAAGGCCCGCAAGGCGTTCAGCGGAGGCAATACCCGTTTCATTAATAAGAGATTTTCTAACGCGACGGGGCAATTTATCTCGATTGTCGGGCCGTTACAAGATAGATATCCTGCCTGTCAGTCTTGTTGGCGTTGTCTCCCGCTCACTTTCAGCCCTGCATCCCTATGTTCAGTCTTACCGGCGGCGTCGTGCTCCTGGCGGCCTTGCTCCATGCGAGCTGGAACGCGATGCTGCACGGCAATCGCGATCGCTTCCTGTCCATGACGTGGATGAGCATCGCCATTGCGGCGGTTGCCACGCTCATCGTGATGTCCAGCCCGTTGCCGGCCCGCGCCGCATGGCCGTACATCGTCGCGTCGGGGCTTGTGCATATCTTCTACAACATGAGCCTGGTACGGTCCTATCGCCGCAACGACCTGGCGGTGGCCTACCCGGTTGCGCGCGGTTCGTCGCCACTGCTGGTCACGCTAGGCGCGGCGCTGTTCGCACAGGAGGCGATCAGCCCGCTCCATGTGCTTGGTGTCGCGATGATTTCGGGAGGCATCGTTGCCATTGCGCTGCAGGGACGCCATGTGTCACGCGCGGGGGCGTTGTCCGCGCTGGCGACTGGCGCGACGATTGCGCTCTATACCGTGATCGACGGCATTGGCGTAAGGCTGTCCGATGGACAGGCGGTTGCGTACACCGCGTGGATGTTCCTGTTCTACTGGCTGATGCCGGTGCTGTTCGTGGCGATGCGTGGCGCCGGGGCGCTCTGGGCACCGGTTCGCGCCGAGCCGGTGGCCGTTGGCGTGTCGCTGGTGGGTGGCCTGGTGTCGCTGGTCGCATATGGCATCGTGATCTGGGTGCTGCAGTCCGGGGCGATGGGCGCAGTGTCGGCGTTGCGCGAGACCAGCGTGGTGTTCGCGGTGCTGATCGGAAGGGTGTTCCTTGGCGAAACGGTCAGCCGGTCGCGCTGGCTGGCCTGCCTGGTCGTGACGGCCGGCGCGGTTTGCCTGGGACTTTGATACAAGGGGAGACTTGCAACATGACGAGCGAAAAGTACCAGCGGGCCGGTAGTTGCCATTGCGGCGCGGTGCGCTTCGAGGTGACACTCGGCGACGGCTTCAACACGGTGCGCCGCTGCAACTGTTCCTACTGCCGGATGCGCGGCGCCGTCGTGGCCGCGGCGGAAATCGGCGGAATCAGGTTCCTGCAAGGTGAGGCACTACTGAGCAGCTACCGCTTCAACACCGGATCGGCGCAACATTTCTTCTGTTCCCGCTGCGGCATCCATACGCACCTGCAACGGCGATCGAATCCGAACCTGTATGGCGTGAACGTAGCCTGCCTGGATGGGGTCAGCCCGTTCGACTTCGCCGAGGTGCCGGTCATGGATGGCATCAACCACCCGAACGATACCGGCGCCCCGGCGCGGCAGGCCGGCACGCTGCGGTACGTGCCAGCCGACTGACGGATCGACCGGGAATCAGCCCTGCTCCCAAGCGCTGCACCACCCCTTGGCCGCTACCTCCTTGTCGCCGAACAGCACGCATCCGCCCGATGCGCTGCCTTTGTCGCCCTGATAGAGCTGGCAGTTGGCGCAGGTCTGCGATGGCTTGTGGGCCGGGAATTTCTGGGCGTCGACCTTGGCGGTATCGGCCTTGTAGCCCAGCTTCACAGCTGCCGGCTCCTGCTCGCCGAGCATGTTGGCGGCACGGGCCTGGCGGCTGCCGAGGGCTGCGGTGACGACCATGCTGGTGGTCAGGGCAAGCGGAAGATAGCCAAGGAACTGTCGTCTGCGCGGCATGGTGGGGTCCTTTCGTGGTGATGGGCCGGTCTATGGCGGGGTGCGCCGGAGTGCGGACAGCGTACAGGGTTTCCGGGCGCTGCGTGGCCGGATGGCGGCTAGCCGGGGCGGAAGAAGCATTTGTCCGGCACCTTGTAGCCGGCCGCGCTCTCCACGGCCTGCGCCACGAAAGGTAGCGTCATCGGATTGCCGATTTCCTTGTGGAATGCCACCCACAACTCCAGCGCCGGCACATCGCGATCGGACAGCCGGCGGTAGACCACACCGTTGATCGGTTGCGCGGCCGCCGATGCGGGTACCAGCGACACGGCAATGCCGGCCGCCACCATCGACATCATGGCGTGATGGCGCGCCGCGTCGTGCATGCGCGACGGCACCACATTGTGCTCGGCCAGCCAGGTCATCATCAGATCGTGCGCATATTGGCCGAAACGCCGCTCCAGCGTGGCAAGGCTCTGGCCGTCCAGGTCGCGCGCATGGATCTTCGGCCTGGTAGCCAGCGGATGATCCACGGGCACGGCCAGCACATAGGGTTCCGACATCAGGCGCCGTGCCTGCAGGCGTGGGTCGGTGACAGGCGGCCGCAGGATGGCTACGTCCAGCTCGTTGCGCAGCAGCGCCTGGAGCATCGCCTCGGAGCTGATTTCGCGCAGCGAGTAGAGGACGCCGGGCGCGCGCGCGGAAAAGTGCCGCAGGATGTCGGGCACGAGTTCGACGGCGGAGATCGCGGTCAGGCCGATGCCGAGATGGCCGACGTCCTCGCCACGATCGGCCTGCGCCACCATCTGCCGTGCGCGATGCTCGATGTCGAACAGCTTCTCGGCCTCCGCACGCAAGACCTGGCCGGCCGGCGTCAGCCGCACGCTTCGCTTGGTCCGCTCGAACAACTGTGCCCCGATCTGGGCCTCCAGTTGCTTGATCTGCAAGCTGAGTGGCGGCTGCGTCATGTTCAGCCGACGCGCGGCGCGCGTGAAATTCAGTTCGTCGGCCAGTACCAGGAACGAGGTCAGGACACGCAGTTCGAGCGGGTTGTACATATACAGGGTCTGTATAAGTCAGATACACAAGTAATATTGGAAATATAACTCGCGCCCCCGCAGAATGTCTTCACCGCAACCACTCACACGCGTTGCGGCATGAAAACAGAGACGCGAGACATGACCATCCAGCACCCGATCGACGACCGCCTGCCGGCGCTGCTACGCAGCGGCAAGCCCTTGCGCGGCATCTTTACCGCATTGCCCAGCCCGGCCATCGTGGAGATGTGTGCCTATGCGGGTTTCACGTTCGTCATCATCGACAACGAGCATGGCGCCGCCGATTTCGAAACCACCGAGCACATGCTGCGCGCCGCCCGGTCCAGCGGCATCATCCCCGTGGTGCGGTGCTTCCTGGAGGACATCCCCCGGGTGCTGGACATGGGCGCCAGCGCTGTGCAGGTGCCGATGATCGAAACGGTGGAGGATGCCCGCGATCTGGTGCAGCGCGTGCGGTATCCCGCCATTGGCCGGCGCGGCAGTGCCTTCAGCGGCCGTGCGGCCGGCTACGGCGCGTTTCCGGGTGCCGCGCATACGACCCGCAGCAACGAGGGCGTGGCGCTGATCGCCATGATCGAAACGCCCGAGGGTGTCGCCAACGCTGCGGCCATTGCCGCCGTGGACGGCATCGACGCCGTATTCGTCGGCCCCAACGACCTGGCGCACGCGATGGGCCATGGCAACGACTGGAAGGCTCCCGCCGTGGCCGCCGCCATCGAGCAGACGCTGCGTGCGATCCAGGCCCAGGGCAAATGCGCGGGGATCATTGCCCTGAACGCCGACGACGAGCGACGCTATGGCGAATTCGGGGCGCGCTACTTTGCCACGGTGGCGACCAGCGTGATTACGCAGGCGTTCCGTCAGGCGGCGCAGGGCGGGCAAGACGATACGGCGCCGGGATTGCGCTACTAGCTGTCCCGGCCAGCCCGTCCGGTCTTCCGGTTCCGGAAGGTCTGGAAGGCCAATCCCGTCGACGGCGGACGGTCGCTGTACTGAATGCGCTGTATGGAAGGGGCCGCGCTTGCAGCCCCCACGAAAAGAAAATGGAGACAAAGCATGAAATCCGCATACCGCCGCACGTTATGCGCCGCCATGGCGCTTGCCGGGCTGTCGCTGACCATGGCCGCACCCGGGGCAAGGGCCGACGCCTGGCCGACCAAGCCGATCAAGTACGTGGTGCCGTTTTCTCCCGGCGGCGTGTCGGATGCCACCGCCCGCATCGTGGCCGAAGGCCTGTCGCAGCGGCTGGGGCAGCCGGTGGTCATCGACAACAAGCCGGGCGTGTCGGGCATTCTCGGCACACAGTTCGTGGCGCGCGCCGAACCCGATGGCTACACGATCATGGGCGGCACGATCACCACGCACGCGGTCAATCCGTTCTTCTACAAGAAGCTCGGCTATGACCCGGTCAAGGATTTCGTGGCCGTGAACCTGGTGGGCACGGTCAGCAACGTGCTGGTGGTGTCGAATGACAGCCAGTACAAGTCGGTGGACCAGATCGTTGCCGCACTGAAGGCCAAGCCAGGTTCGCTGACGTTTGGCACGGCCGGCCCCGGCAGTTCGCAGCAGCTGTCGGGCCAGCTGTTCCAGAGCATCACCGGCACGAAGTTGCAGCAGATCTCGTACAAGGGCGGCGCGGCGGCGATGACCGACCTGATCGGCGGCCAGATCGACCTGGTATTCGAGACCGTGGCCGCGGCCAAGCCGATGCTCGACGGCAAGCGCGTGCGTGCCATCGGCGTGACATCCACGCATGCGCTGCCGGGCCTGCCCGGCGTGCAGCCGCTGGCCGACCAGGGCCTGAAGGGCTTCGAGATGCAGTCCTGGCAAGGCATCTTCGCGCCGGCAGGCACGCCGAAGCCGATTGTCGACCGCCTTGCGAGCGAGATTGCGGCCGTGGTGGCTACGCCTGCCGTGCAGCAGCGCCTGCGCACGCTTGGTGTGGAGCCGGAAGGCAAGACGTCGGCGGCTTTCACGGCGTTCCAGCGCGCGGAAGTCTCGAAGTGGGGCAAGATCATCCAGGCCGCGGGGGTGGTGCCGGAATGATCGTCGCGGTCGGCGAGCCATCGGGGGTGGCCGCCGGCATGCCGTGACGGCGATGTTGTGCGCTGGACAGGGGCCGCCTATCATCCCGAGGTCGAGGTCCCGTTTCGCCTCAACCACTGGCCTCAACCACCGTCAAGCGACTGGAAGAACATGGATAACACCCCCATTCCGCAGGCTGTATACAGCCCCATCACGCGCAGTGCGATCTTTATCGTCGCCACGCTTTCCGACGGTGACGCGCACGCCGCCACGGTCAGGTCGCTGTGCGGCGACATCGCCGCGCTGGTGCGCTCGGTGGGCAAGCGCGTGCCGGCGGGCAACCTGTCATGCGTCTGCGGCTTTGCATCGGAAGCCTGGGACCGGCTGTTCGGCAGCCCACGCCCTGCATCGCTGCATCCGTTTCGCGAATTCGAGGCCGGCAACCGCCGCGCCATGGCGACACCGGGCGACCTGCTCCTGCATATCCGTGCCGACCAGATGGACCTGTGCTTCGAACTTGCCACGCAACTGATGCGGCGCCTGGGTGGCGCGGTATCGGTGGTCGACGAGGTGCAGGGCTTCCGCTACTTCGACATGCGCAGCATGGTGGGGTTTGTCGATGGCACCGAGAACCCCGAAGGCGACGATAAGGTCCGCTTCACGATCATCGGCGACGAGGACCCGACGTTCGCGGGCGGCAGCTATGTGCTGGTGCAGAAGTACCTGCACAACATGGATGCCTGGAACGATCTGACGGTGGAGGCCCAGGAGCGCATCATCGGCCGGACCAAGCTCGACGATATCGAGCTTGACGACGCGGTCAAGCCCACGTGCTCGCACAGCACGTTGACGACGCTTGAGCAGGATGGTGAGGAGGTCAAGATCCTGCGCGACAACATGCCGTTCGGCCAGCCGGGCAAGGGCGAATTCGGCACGTACTTTATCGGCTACGCCCGCTCGCCGGCCCCGATCGAGCAGATGCTGGAGAACATGATCGTCGGCAAGCCGCCGGGCAACTACGACAGGCTGCTGGATTTCAGCCAGGCGGTGACCGGTGGCCTGTTCTTCGTGCCATCGGCCCCGCTGCTGGAGGCGTTGTCCGAACGCGAGCCGGGCACGGCTCAGGCGGCTGGCACGGCGGGCTGAGATCCGCGGCGCGACGGTCGCGCGGCCGCAGCAAGCATAAACAGTCTGCGCTTCACGATGGCCCCCGGTCGGCTTCCGCGCCAAGGTAGCAATCGCCCGGGCGCGTGTCCATCATCAGAATTGATGAAGCGGTCGCGCGGCGGGCCGAAGCAGGGCACGCCATGCGACGCTAGGTCCTCGCAGCCAGTGCGAGTCGAACCAGGTCGATGGTTCTTGCGCAGTCCATTTTCTGCTTGAGGCTCGCGATCTGGGATCGGACGGTGTTTTCCGACACGCCCCCGGATGCCGCGCACGCCGCCGGCGACTGGCCTGAGGCAAGTCCGGCAAGGATCCGTGCCTCGGCACGGGTAATACCGAACGTCTTGGCAAGTTCCTCGGGCGAAGCGGCTGCCGGGGCGCGCTTGCGCCGCAGACGGATCAGCGCCAGGGGCTCGCCGATGGTCCGCAGGTGCGCGGAGGCCCGGGAAATGTCGAGGGCCATGGCCTGCCCCAGTTCCTGGGTGATCGCCGCCTTCGACTGCCAAGCTGGATCGATGACGCGGGCGATGTGCCGCGCGAGCTGTTCCATGACGCTGCGGTTCGGGTGGAAGAGCTTGCCGGCCTTGACGCAAAGGCCCTGCGCGTTGTCCAGCAACGCGGCCGCCGCGTCCGACAGATGCGAGACGGTGCAACGCGGCGTCACCAGGCAGATGGCCTGGTCGTAGGCGGCGAAAACGTCTTCCAGCATGTCGACACGCATGGCAATGGATCTGCGCCGCTGGATCATTGCGGCCTGAAAGGCGCGGACATAGGTTGCCACCTCGCCTTCGCGCAGACGCATGGCCGCGCCGTCTTCCACCGTTGATCGCTGGAAGCTCAGTGCTGTCAGGCGTTCGTCATTGCGTTCGAGCAGCAAGGCCAGGATCTGGTGCTGGCCATTCGGACGCATGTAGTCGTTGTAGAACGCCGAGCGTTGCAGGGTTGGCCGGGAGATGGCCACATTGCTGTCGATCCAGCTACCGGGTTCGATGGCCGTGGCCGCGTGCGCCAGGACATCGGACTTGTGGAAGTGATCCTGGTACTCGCGCAAGGTGGATTCGGCCAATCCCGCATGGCTGACGTGCAGGTAGTCGCCAGCGCCGGACAGCATGATCAGCGAGCCGGAGTCGGCACCGATCAGGTCTCGGGTGGTTGTGAGGATGTCGGACCACGGCGGGTCCTTCTCTGGCACGCAGGCAAGTGCCTCCATCGCGCGATGGAAATGGATGGATGCTGGCAAAGTCACCTCCCCGTGTGACTGGAACCCCTGTTAATCCTCGTTCTGGCTTGACGAGTGAACAGGCCCGCCGGCTTTATTTCTGGCTCGTCCGGGTTTCGGAAAATGTAGCAGAGGCCGATCGCGGCTTGATGCCGGAAACATCCCCCCGTCGGTAGGGTTTCGGCGCAGCAAGTGGCGTCAGGGGAGCACGGCGGGAGGGAGGCCGGGCAACAGCGGGGGAAAGTGGGGGAAGCGGAGAAAGCGGAGAAAGCGGGGAAAGCGGGGCGAGGCGGGATGGCCCGGAGCAAAAAGCCCCCTCGCAACCGGGATTACGAGAGGGTTGAAGCCCGGCCCGAAACTGAAGATCAGGGAATCGGGGCCGGGACGACAGGTGCCCTTATGGACGATCGATGCTCAGCGAGTAGAAGTTCTGGTTCGGGTTGACGCTGATGACGGCCGACAGGCCGGTGGACCCGCCCACGCGGATGCCGTACGACTCCGAGGCACCGGGGCTTGCCGGACGATAACGCATGCCAACCGTGGGCTTGTCGGCCGTCCACGAATCCTTCCGGCCGTCTTCCATGCGGGTGCGCGTGTACGTTTTGGTCGCGGTATCCACGGTGTCGATGCGGTTCGTGTACGGCGTGAGGGCCGACATGTTTCCAGTGCCGTCAGTGACCGAATCCCAGAACGGGGTCAGGGCGCCCACCGCGGGCAGGGACAACGACACCTGCTGGGTGTAGACCGTGAAGCCACTGCCGCGTGTCGAGAACATGGCCATCTTGCCGTCGGAGCCCATGAACGTAATGAGGAAGCCAGGCCCGTAGGTGTTGCTCTGCGTGGTCGAGATGCCGCCCGTGCCCGCGTTGATGACCGGCAGGTCGGCCTGCGTCCAGATATTGCATTCCATGCCCGAGTAGCAGCGGCTTCCGGCGGTGACCTTGCCCGTGTTGTCGAAGTTCATGTAGACCCGGCTCGGGACCAGCGTCGAACCGCCGCCGGGGGTGGTGCCATACGCCAGGCCCACCCAGTCGCCGGCCTTCTTATCGACCGGAATATCCTGTGCCGGCACGATCACGCGGGGCGTGAAATACGTGCTGCTGCGCTGGTCGCGCACGAGCATGATCCCGGCTTTCCCGACAACCAGGTCGAACGGATGCGCGGTATCCGCGTTCGAATAGCGGCATGCCTCGGAAGCGGGGACGAAGGTATCGACGGCGTTGTCCGATGCATAGGTCAGCTTCATGGTGGCGGCGTCGAACGTTGCCAGTTCGATCACGTTTTCGGCCATATTGACGCTGAAATACTTGCCGCTGCGCAATGAGGGGCAGGTTGCGGCCACGGTCTGCAAAAGGGTTTGTACGGGCCCGGCGGTGCCGCCCGGGTTTGCGGCGACCGCGTCGGACAACTCGGCCAGGCTCGTGCCGGAGGATTTCAGCACCGCGCCCAGCTTGTCCAGCGCCTGGTCCTGGGCGTTGCCCGATGCACTGCCATGGGCGGCCACCAGCGTATCGGTGACCGGATTCATGCCGGTCAGGTCCACGGTGCCGGTCAGCGTCAGGCTCACGGCCGAGACGGCGGTCGAGATGCCGGCGGGCGTCAGCTTCGACTGCGCGGCGGCGTCAAAGGTATTGAAGAAGTCCGCCGTACTGCCACCGGCGATGGCCGCCGTAACGAGCTCGGTCAGTGGCGTGACGTTTGCCACCGCCGCCATCCCGGCGCCAGCTTCCACGATCGAATGCATGGTCGTACCGTCCGGCGTCTGGACCCTCAGCACGCACGGACGTACGGCATTCTCGATATTCAGCTTGTACGTGCCATCGGCCGCCGTCGTGGCCGTACCCGACCCCGATGCGCATTTTGCCGTGACGGTCGCGTTGGCAAGCGCCGCGCCGGTGGCGGCCGTGCCGCTGATGGTGGTCGTGCTGGCCGGCGCAGCACCGGTGCCGCCGGTACTGGCCGAAGTGGAAGACCCGTCTCCACCGCCACAGGCGCTCAGCGCCGCTGCGGCAATCGTTGCCAGGACAAGTTTGGACTTCATCTTTGCAAGCTCCCTATCGTGTCTGGCTGCGACCACTGCAGGCCGCAGCTCTCCTTCCTTTTATGGGTGCCCTGATCGCCGTGAGGGCGACCGAGGCACGCGGAGTATGGGAGCCGCCATTACCGTCCGCATCATCAACTTTGATGACGAACAACAGTGTCGATAGAGGGATTGCCTGGCCGTACGTCCGTCAGTGTCCGCCGAGTTTGCCCGGTTCGGCTTCGTAGTTCACCGTCACCCACTCGAAGCGGTCGCCCTGCCTGCGCAGATGGCCCAGGCCCGGAAATGCGATGTGCGCGGCGGCGACCACGCTGCGGTCGCGGACGACTTCGCCGAAGACGTCCTTGCGTGAGCGGCGGGCGCTGGCGGCATTGCTGTCGTACTTGACCGTGGTGTCGGGTTTCTGAAGTTGCAGTGCCGCGACGTGGACAAGGTCACCCCAGACGATCAGCGTCTGGCCCTGGCTCCTGACGACGTACGACACATGCCCGGGCGTATGGCCGGGTGTCTGCATGGAGACGATGCCGGGCACCAGTTCCTCGTCCCCCTCGAACGGCTCGAAACGGTTGGCGGACTGGTACGGCGCGGCGGCCGCGATGGCGGCATCGAAGAAGGAGCCCAGGAACGGCGGCGCCTTCGCCTTGTTGGCGGCATTCAGCCAATAATCGGCTTCGGCCTTGCTGGCGCGCAGCACCGCGTTCGGGAACAGCATCGTGCCTTTTGCGCTGACGCCGCCGATATGGTCCTTGTGCATGTGGGTCAGCAGGATCTGGTCGACCTGCTCCGGCCGGTAGCCCGCCGCGCGGATGTTGTCGGCTAGATGGCCGCAGCACGCGCCATAGAGGTCGCCGGCGCCGGCGTCGATCAGCACGAGCTTGCTGCCGGTGTTGATCAGGAATGCGTTAATCGAGCCTTGCACCGGCGGCGTCAGGAAGTCACGCGCCAGGTTCGCCTCGATTTCCTTGCGGGGCATGCCTTCGACGACGGCATCGATCGGGAACGCGTGCGTGCCGTCGAGCAACGCCGTCACTTCGAAGTCGCCGACCATGATGCGGTAGTACCCGGGGCCCTGCGTCTGCACCTGTGGCGCCGCCGCGACGGCCATGGAAGGGAGCGTTGCCACCGCGAAGGTAGCGCCGAAGGCCAGAGCGGAAGCAAGCTGGACGAAGGACTTGCGAATCGAGGGCGTTGGTCGGATCGGGATCATCAATGCAAGGGGCAGGGGGCAAGAGACAAGGGAAGAGTGGCCGGCGGCCGGGCCGGAGGCATGGCCGCCATGGTCTCCGATGCTAGAAGGCCGGGCCCTGCGCAACAACTGGCGGCTGGTCGGGCTGCAATCAGACCAAGGTATGGGTCGACGGGTCGACGGACCGGGGTGGGGCAGGAACGAGGCGGTGCGCCACCAATTGATGAGCACGGTTCATGACCGCATGCGCCAAGGCCGCGTAATCGCAGGCACGTTTGTCCGCTAACATCCCGCGATCCCCTGTCACGCCCTTCGCCCCATGACAACACTGAAAATCAATGGCCAGGTCCATGATGTCGATCTGTCCCCCGACACCCCATTGCTCTGGACACTGCGCGACGCCCTGGGCTTCACCGGCACCAAGTTCGGCTGTGGCATGGCGCTGTGCGGTGCCTGCACCGTACACGTCGACGGCCAGGCGGTGCGTTCCTGCGTGACGCCGATCTCGGCGCTGGGCGACAAGCCCGTGCGGACGATCGAGTCGATGGATGCCGACCGTGTCGGCAAGGCGGTGCAGGACGCCTGGGTCGAACTGGGGGTGGCGCAGTGCGGCTATTGCCAGGCCGGCCAGATCATGACGGCCACGGCGTTGCTCAAGGACAATCCGAAGCCGACTGACGCGCAGATCGTGGCCGCGATGAGTGGCAACCTTTGCCGCTGCGGCACCTATACGCGAATCAACGCCGCCGTCCGGCTGGCGTCGTCCCGGCTTTCGGGCAACAAGACCGGAGCCCGGGCATGACACGTACCGATATCCAGCCATTGGAACAGCCGGCGCGCCGCCGGCTCCTGCAGGCGGGCGCGGCGTTTGCGCTGTCCGTGCAGTTCGGCGGCCTGATCGCCAAGGCCGATGCCGCCGAGGCGGGCAAGAAGTATGGTGCCTTGTCGATGCCGGGCGGTGTTGTCGACAACCCGCTGGTCTTTGTCTCGCTGGCCCGCGATGGCACCGTCACCATCGTTGCGCATCGCGCCGAGATGGGGACGGGTGTGCGGACCAGCCTGCCGATGGTGGTGGCCGACGAGATGGAAGCCGACTGGAGCCGCGTGAAAATCGTGCAGGCGGATGCCAACGAGGCGCGCTATGGCAGCCAGAACGTGGACGGCTCGCGCAGCATGCGGCATTTCCTGGCGCCCATGCGGCGCGTGGGTGCGTCGGCGCGCCAGATGCTGGAAGCGGCTGCCGCCGCGCAATGGAAGGTGCCCGTCACCGAGGTCCAGGCCCGCCATCACGAAGTCATCCATACGCCGACCGGTCGGCGGCTGGGCTATGGCGACCTGGCCGAAGCCGCCATGCGGCAGCCGGTGCCGGCGCACGATCAGCTCCGGCTCAAGCAGCCGGATGCGTTCCGCTATATCGGCAAGGGCAAGATCGTGCCGGCCGACAGCCGCGATATTGCCCAGGGCAAGGCCACCTACGGCATCGACGTGCGGTTGCCCGGCATGGTCTACGCGGTCATCGCGCGACCGCCGGTCTACGGTGGCAAGCTGCGCAAGGTCGATAGCGCCGATGCGCTCAAGGTGCCTGGCGTATTGCGCGTGGTGGAACTGAAGGGCTATGACGGGCCCCCGCTGTTCAACCCGGTGGGCGGCGTGGCGGTGGTCGCCAGCAATACGTGGGCGGCCATGCAGGGCCGGGCTGCGCTCAAGCTCGAATGGGACGACGGGGCGAACGCCAGCTACGACTCGGCCGCGTTCCGTCGTGCGCTGGAGGCCGCGGCGCGTCAGCCAGGCAAGGCGCTGCGCAACGACGGCGATGCCGTTGCAGCGCTGGCGGCCGGCAAGGGTCAACGCAGGGTGTCGGCCGAGTACTACGTCCCGCACCTGGCGCATGCATCGATGGAAACACCCGTTGCGACGGCGCGCTTTGTCGATGGCAAGTGCGAGATCTGGGCGCCTTCGCAAGCGCCGCAGGGCGCGCTGGAAAGCGTGGCAAAGCACGTCGGGCTCGATCCCAGGGACGTGACGGTCCACCTGACGCTGCTGGGCGGCGGCTTCGGCCGCAAGTCGATGGCGGACTTCATCTCCGAGGCTGCGCTGGTATCGAAGGCGATGGGCGGCACGCCGGTCAAGCTGCAATGGACGCGCGACGACGATATCCGGCACGACTACTACCACACGGTGTCGGTCGAGCGGCTGGAGTCGACGCTGGATGCCAGCGGCAAGCCGCAGGCATGGCTGCACAGGTCGGCTGCGCCGACCATCGGCTCCACGTTCAAGGTGGGAGCGCAGGGCAAGGCCGACTTCGAGGCGGCGATGACGGCCATCAACATTCCGTACCAGATTCCGTCGATCCGGCTGGAGTCGGCCGACGTGCCGGCGCACACCCGCATCGGCTGGTTCCGCTCGGTGTCGAACATCCCGCATGCGTTCGCGGTGCAGAGCTTCGTTGCCGAACTGGCGCACCAGGCGGGGCGAGACCCCAGGGACTACCTGCTGGAACTGATCGGGCCGCCGCGCAAGATCGATCCCGCGACGCTATCGGACAAGTGGAACTACAACGAGTCGCCCGATGTGTATCCGCTGGACACGGGCCGCATGCGCCGCGTGATCGAGGAAGCCTCGCGCCGGGCCGGCTGGGGCCGCAAGCTGCCGAAGGGCCACGGCCTGGGTATCGCCATGGCCTACAGTTTCGTGACCTATGTGGCGACGGTGATCGAAGTGGCCGTGGACGCCAAGGGCCAGATCACTATTCCGCGCGTGGACATGGCAATCGATTGCGGTCCGCAGGTCAACCCGGAGCGTATCCGCTCGCAGGTCGAGGGCGGATGCGTGATGGGCATCGGACTGGCGATGCTGGGCGAAATTTCGTTCCAGGAAGGCCGGGTGCAGCAGAGCAATTTCCACGACTTCGAGATCCTGCGCTCGCAGATGGCACCGCGCGCCATCCACACGTGGCTGGTCGGTGGCGACTTCGACGTGCCGCCCGGCGGCGTGGGCGAGCCGCCTGTGCCGCCCGTGGCGCCGGCATTGTGCAATGCCATCTTTGCGGCCACCGGCCAGCGGATACGTTCGCTGCCGATTCGCGACCAGCTCGCCCAGGCCTAGCCGTTGGCGCCATCCGGACGGTACCGGATGGCGTCGATCACGATCTTGAGCGCGCGCGAGGACTGGCGTCGGCTGGGGTAGAACGCGTGATAGCCGGGGAAGGTGGGGCACCAGTCTTCCATCACCCGGACCAGGTGTCCGGACTCGACGTAGGGCTGGAGCATCGGCCAGGGCAGGAACGTCAGTCCGAACCCGTCCAGGGCGGCATTCAGCATCTGGTTGACGCTGTTGCACACGACCTGGCCCTCTACGCGCGCCTGCACCTTCTTGGCACCCTTCGCCAGTTCCCAGGCGTAGAGGCCGCCGCTCGTGGAAAGCCGCAGGTTGATGCAGCGGTGGGCCAGCAGGTCGCGCGGCGTGGCGGGCTTGTCGCGGCCCTTGAAGTACGCTGGCGCGCCGACGATTGCCATCTTCACATCGGGACTGATGCGCACCGCAATCATGTCCTTCTCGATCTGGTCGCCAAAGCGCACGCCGATGTCGTACCGCTCGCCCACGATATTGGTGAGGCCATAGTCGACGGTCAGTTCGACGTTGAGATCGGGGTACTGCGGCAGCACCTTGGCAAGCCGGGGCCAGATGATGGCGTCGATCGGATGGTCGACGGCGGTAATGCGGATCGTGCCCGCCGGTCGGTCGCCAAGAGCGGCCACCGCCGCGAGGTCGGCCTCGATTTCCTCGAACTTCGGACCCAGCGACTGGATCAGCCATTCCCCGGCGTCGGTCGTCGACACGCTGCGCGTGGTGCGGGTCAGCAGCCGGACGCCCAGCTTGGCCTCCAGGCTGCGAATGGTATGGCTGAGCGCCGATTGCGTGACACCGAGTCGGGCAGCGGCGCGCGTGAAACTGCGCTCCCTGGCGACGGTAATCAGGGCCAGCAGGTCGTTCAGGTTATGGCGGGGCATGGGACAGGCTTTCTTTCTGCGAGGCGGGCCAGGCCGGACTGGATGCCATCCGTGGCCTGTATGGAGCTATGAAGGCATTTCATGAATGCCTCCGCTATTGTTCAGTCCGAAGCGCGCCGCGCGCAAGCATTTTCATAAGGAGATCCGAATGCACCGTTTGCACGTCCCCCATCTTTCCAGCCGGTTCACCGGCGGCTTGCTGGGTGCCGTGGCCCTGGCTGCGCTGAGCGCATGCGCGGCGGACTTGCCGCCCGCAGCCGGGAAGGGCGCGACCGGGGCACTTGCCATGACAGTGATTCCTGCGGGCTCGCGCGCGCCCACACCTGCACCTGCCCAGTACTTCGTCGGCACGGCTCGCGTTGCGCCGATGTTTGCCGGTAGCGCGCCGTCGCGGCTGTCATCTGGCCAGGTCACGTTCGATGCCGGGGCGCGGTCTGCCTGGCATACCCACCCTGCCGGCCAGATGCTGGTCGTGATGGCCGGCAATGGATGGATCCAGCAGGAAGGGCAGCCGAAGCAGGAGATCCGCCCGGGCGACGTGGTCTGGACCCCGCCGGGCGTCAGGCATTGGCACGGTGCCACACCAGGCGGGTCCATGACCCATCTTGCGATACAGGAATCGGTGGATGGAAAGAATGTCGACTGGCTTGAGCCCGTCAGTGAAGACCAGTACCGCAAGTAAGGAAATCCGGAGCAAAGGCAATGAAACACATTCTGGCAGTAGCGGCGGCTTCGCTGGCCGCATCGGGCAATGCAGTCATGGCACAACAGGTCGAGGGTGCAGCGGGTGGTGGGCGGGCAAGCGCAGTGACTGCCCCGGTTTCGATCGCCGATGTCGGGGCGGTGTCGCCGGCGCTGGCGGCATTCATCCAGGGCCGGCTACAGGGCGAAGTGTGGCAGCGCCCGCAGATGAGTGCGCGCGACCGCAGCGTCGTCACGGTGGCCGTGCTGGTTGCCCGCAACCAGCCTGCGGAGATGCCCGCGCAATTTGCCCTGGCGCTGGATCATGGCGTGAAGCCGGCCGAGCTGTCCGAGATCATCCTTCACCTCGCCTTCTACACCGGTCTGGGCAATGCGTTGGCGGCGATCCCGGCGGCAAGGCAGGTCTTTGTCGCACGCGGCATTGACGTCGATGCGCTGCCGGCCGCGAGCGGCGATCGCCTGCCGCTGAATGAGGCCGCAGAAGCCGCGCGGGCTGCCGGTGTGCAGCAGAACTTCGGGGCGGTGGCGCCGGGCGTGGTGCAGTACACAACCGACGTCCTGTTCCGGGACTTGTGGCTGCGTCCGGCGCTGGCGCCCCGCGACCGCAGCCTTGTGACGGTCGCCGCGCTCGTTGCGACGGGGCAGGTGGCGCAGATTCCATATCACCTGAACCGGGCGATGGACAACGGCCTGACCCAGGCGGAAGCGTCCGAGCTGCTGACGCAGCTCGCCTTCTACTCGGGATGGCCCAGCGTTTTCTCCGCCATGCCTGTATTCAAGGACGTCTTCGCCAAACGCGCAGGCTGATGCGTGCGTGCAATCGAGTCTTTCAGGGCCTTCGCGCCCGTGTAACGAACCCATCCCCCGGACATGATTAAAGTGACACGCCCATGCCAGCAAGCGTCCGGCGACGGGCCGGCAGCTTATTTCTCGGGTAGCGTCCGCATCGACTCGCACTTCCAGGCGGAAGGGCCGGCACGGGTGGGGGGCGCCACGGTCACGTTCGCGCCTGGCGCCCGGACGGCCTGGCATACCCATCCGCTTGGTCAGACGCTAATGGTTGTCGCGGGTGTTGGCATCGTCCAGCAATGGGGCGAGCCGCCCCAGACCATCCGCCCCGGTGACCTCGTGTGGATTCCCCCGCACACCAAGCACTGGCACGGCGCCACGCACGCAATCAGCATGGCGCATATCGCCATCGCGGAAACTATGGACGGGACCCCCGTGGCATGGATGGAGCAGGTGAGCGCTGAACAATATGACCTTGCGCAGCAACGGCAGGTAGCTTGAGAAAAGTGCCTGATAGGTTGATTTTCGTGCCGGATATGCCGAATTCGGCGCTTCCATGAGTGCCTTGTTCGACTGACGACTTAATCAATTATTTGCCTCAAATTTGCGCGATCTGATGCCGCAATACGCATGTAGTGTGCCGATGACCTCGCGCGGGTCACAGGGCAATGAAGAATATGGATGCCGAAGTGGCGCTGTGGGAAGCATATGACTGCCGCCGTTTGAGATAGTCGCAAGTGATTGATTTATAAGCGTAAAGAAGTGCACAGAAATTTGTTGAATCGGTGCCGCTTATAGTCCGTGTGAGTCATCAGGCATGCACGCAGAATTTTTTGGTGCCGACCGGTTGCCCTGGCTCACAAAGACGTGGCCCAAAATAATTTGTGCAATGCCGCATCGCGTCTGCTACACTGCGGGAAAACCCCATAAGGGTAATCCCTAGTGTGAGCGACGCCATGAACATCCAATCCGTCATCGACCGCGAACTGGGCACCCAGAGCCTGGGTTTTGCCAACGACGTGAAGCGCGTAATCGCCGCCGTCCAGAACATCTTCACCCGCCTGCAGGCGGAAGCGCGCAAGGCCAGGGTGGTCTACGCGAACGGCTGAAATAGCCAAGAGCGGCGTTTCAGGCGCTGCGCCCGATTGAAAACCGGCTTGCTACCCCCCGATTCGGGGGCGTGGCAAGCCGGTTTTCTTTTGTGAGCTATTGGGACGTGCAGCGATTTGCTCTCTAGCTCCATTTGACTAGATACGGTATGTGAATGTTTATGAGATACTAGATATAGTGGGTAATTGCTGGTGGGCTCACTAGTCGGGGTCGCTTAGCTCCAGAAGCGCCGACTCCTGCCTCCTGGAGCGCTTTGAGGAGTAATCGTGGCTACAAACAGCAAGAGAACATCTCCGCAGGTCGCATCGACCGCAGGCAAGACGCTTGGCAGCAGTTCGTCGAGTGCGCTCCAGAAGTCGCTCGCCGGGTCCGCTTTGCGGCAATCCGGCACAACCGCGCAGACGGGCGCCAACACGGAAAGCAAGGCGTCGAAGGCATTGGACAATCCTCGCTCGTCTCCGTTGACAAAGACACTCGCCGGCACGGTGGTGGCTCAGTCGAACAAAAAGCGTTGAGTCTGGGTGAGAGGGGGGCGTTGCCCTCGCTACACCCTCAGGGGCACTGCTTCGGCAGTGCTTTTTTGTTTCTCGCACTCAACCCACACACGCTCATCGGTTCCTCAGGCGCGGGTAGAACGTCACCGTTTGACTCCAATGCTCTGCGTTAAGAGGTGCAGCACCGAAGGATTCGCCTGACTGAGTTCTTCGGTATCTGCCAGATAGCCGTACAACCGGTGCAGTGCCAAGGCGATTGCACACGACCGCGAGTATCCCCCTTCGCAGTGCACCGCTACCGTCGACACTTCCTCTGGTAGCGCCTCAACGAACCCTCGAATCCTCTCCGCATGCTCCGGCCGGAAGGCATCTTTGAGTTTCTCCTTCGCTCGGGACGAAAGCTCTGGGTTCATGAAATCGACGTCCGCAAAGCTCAATCGCAGAACCTGCTTGAATCCATCCAGACTGGCCGGCGGCCTCCCTGGCGCAGTCACCGAAATGACCGCCACCGACTCCAATCGCGGCAGCTTCTCAGCGACATTCCTCGACACCGCCAAAACCTGCCTCGTCCCATCCCTCGGCGGCTTGTAAAGCTTGTCAATTGCATCTTTCAACTGAAGCGGCACGCGACATCCTCCTTGGTTGCCCGCTCAAGCCTGCAGCAGCGCAGCCAATCTCTCGATTAGCCAATTCAGCTCATCCTCGGAACACCAGCCTTTCTGCGACACCGATATCTGAACCCTGCGAAGCGTCTTCTCCCGCGACTGACCCGTATGCTCGGCCTCATCTTTCCGCGCAACCCATAACAACTGCCGCGCCAAATCCTCGCAGATATTCCAACGCTCCCAGCGTTCTTCGTCGGTCTGACCAGCGACATATCGCCCGCCAATCTCCCGAACCGCGATTTTCGGCTGCGCGCCTGTCACCACCGCCGGAATCGTGATGCGCGGGAAGTTCTCAGGCACGTCATTGAGGTTCATGTTTGGGCTCCTGCTTCTTGGGGCGTGGTTTGCTCGCGCGCTGGCGGGGCTCTGCATCCCTGGTCATCATCAATGGATTGATGGTTGCGACGGGCCCAATCGTGCCGAACCATTCCTGTCGGCCGAGCGCGCGAACAACGCAGACGAGCGTGTGCAAGGACGACCCGTTACCCAGCTCGAGATTCCGCAACGCCCGTGTGCTGACACCCGCGCGCTCCGCCAGGACGGATTGCTCCAGGTTGCGATTGATGCGAAGGCGCCTGAGACTGGACCCAATCTCGTACTCGAGCTCCTCGGGGGTGTACGAGCGAGTCGGGTCTATGTGCCCCATGTCATTACCTCGGGGCGCAAATATGTCTCTGCAACTACAGGTGCATTTCTGCCGCTACGAGCCTGTTCTAACTCACTACAGGCAACTTCTTGCCGGCTGAACCGTGAGGGGAGGGTGGCTCGCTTCGGCATGTTCGTCCGCGCTATTCAGGCCTGTGGGTGGCGTGATACTTGGCCATGGCCCTAAGCGCCGCCACGAAATAAGTCTTCCCCGTGGCTTTGACATCGTCGATTGCGCAGGTCACTTCGTCGCGGGTGGCAGTAAAGCTTGCGCCGTGCGTCTGGGCGTATTCGAGGACGGCCAAGCGGCTCGTCGAGTCGCAAGGCGTCAGCTGTACGTGGGCGTTGTTCATCGAGTAGATTCGGAGACTGCCTCTGCTGGGGTCATACGCGGCGAAGGCCTTTGCAGGGTCGCCGATGATTTCGAGGCCATCCGTTATGCAGAGTTGGTACATCAGTTCCAGCTCGGTCATGTTGTCGATGGTTTTGCCGAAGCTGTACCTCGTATGGGTTGTCGCGGCTCCCTCAGGCCACTCTTCTAACAGCGCGGCCAAGCCTTTACGTATGTGTTCCATTTCCATCTCAGGTCTCCGCAGACCAGGGTGTCGCTTCGCCTCAGCGCCGGCGCTAAACGGTTCGTCGCGAAACTCGGCAATAGTGCGATTTTAGGATATGCAAATTTAACACTATACGGGTTATTGTCGCAAGCTATTGGGTTCACTACCCGTCACGCCGGCAATGAGAACTTCCATTCCTGAGGAGGAGTACGCCCTTTTGCTCAACGCTCTTCGGGCGGAACGTGAGGCCAGAGAGGTGACGCAAGTCGAGCTCGCGGTCCGGATGGGAGTCGATCAGAACTTCATTAGCAAGTGCGAGCGGGGAGGGCGTCGACTCGATGTGCTGGAATTCCGGAAGTGGTGTATGGCGCTGGGCACGACGATTGTCGACGTCTTAGGTCGGGTCGAAGTGCAACTTTCTGAGTTCGAAGCTGCAATGGAAACTACACGGACGGTCCAGAAGAAGCTCGCCCGCAAGGCCAAGTCGACCAAGTAGGCAGCGTCTTTCCGCTGCGCAGCCTTCGCCCGGCTCCTCTGCTTCAGTTCTCCAAGACGGTGTTCGCCGACAAATTCTCAGGGTGTTGGACTGCTTTCAAAGACAAAAACCAAGCATTCGTCGCACAGCGTCAAACCGTGAGCCGAGAGTTGCTTAAGCGCCACATAAGGGGGCAGGTTGAAGAGATGGTAAAACGTGACGCAAAACTCACGTTAAGCGCGGTGGTTTCAGAATTCAAGGCGAAGTACGGCTATGCAAAGTGGGGATATGTAGAGCTAACGACCGCAGTTCGCGAAATTTTGGCAGAGCGAAGCCCTCACCACTAGCGAGCTCGATGATGGTGGTGGCGGCCACCGGCGAAGTCCCAACAAGAGAAGTGCAGTGAGCGGAAGAATCAAGCATATGGTTGCCGTTCTCAGAATCAAGCATATCGGTGCAGATCGGCAAGCTTTTGGTTAAGTCGCCATCGACGTATGTTGCGTTCCTGCATACGCGGAATTACCTAATGCTGCGATGCCGCAATCCTTCTGCTACAATTCGGGAAAACCCCATAAGGGTAATCCCTTAAAGGAAGGACGTCATGAACACCCAATCCGACATCAAGCTGACCGATCAACTCGAACGCGACCTGATCGAGCGCGAACTGGGCACCCAAAGCCTGGGTTTTGCCAACGACGCGAAGCGCGTAATCGCCGCCGTCCAGAACATTTTCACCCGCCTGCAGGCGGAAGCGCGCAAGGCCAAGGTGGTCTACGCGAACGGCTGACCGGCACGAGCAAGAAATAAAGGGGCGCCGAATCGGGCGCCTCGAATATTTGAAAACCGGCCTGTCACACACCGAACGAGGTGTGTGACAGGCCGGTTTTCTTTTGTGCGCATCCTGGCGAAATGCGAGGACTCCAACGCATCGCCATGCAGTGGGGTGCACAATGCCCTTGAATGTTGCGCATTCGCATCGCCCGGGCTTTCGCTGTAAGTGAGAATCAATTAGATTTGCGGGTTGTTGATTGAAGTAGCGATATCTGCACAGTTCAATCTTGTGCTCAGTATCGCTAGCCGCTTTGATATCTGAAATGGCGATTGCCTGCTACAAATCCCTGGTTCCGAATCGCCATTGGGTCGTGGTTGCTGCTACATGACGGCAAGCGACCCGGGAACCCATTCGCACGTCGATGCCTTGTACAGCCATCATCACGCATGGCTGCAAGGCTGGCTGCTGCGCAAAATCGGCAATGCTTACGATGCCGCCGACTTGGCGCAGGATGTATTCGTTCGCCTGCTTCATCGGAAAGTTGTGGAGATTCGCGAGCCCCGAACGTACCTGGGCACCATCGCCAACGGACTGGTCATCGATTTCTGGCGGCGGCGGGAACTGGAGCAGGCGTGGCTGGAAACGCTGGCCCAGTTGCCTGAGGCGCTTGCCCCTTCCCCCGAGAGCCGTCTGCATTTCCTGCAGGCCCTGATGGAAATCGACCGCATGCTCGATACGTTGAAGCCGCGGGTCCGAACGGCCTTCCTGCTGGCCCAGCTAGACGGGCTGACCTGCCCCCAGATTGCCGAACGCATCGGCATGTCATTGGCCACCGTCGAGCGGTACATCGGCCAGGCATTGCGGCGATGCTACGAACTGCGGTTCGGTAGCGAGTAAGCCGGTCGATATGTCTGCATTGCGCGACGACTTGCCGTCCGAGATTGTCGACGAGGCCGTTAACTGGGCCGGTCGTTTGCTTTTCAACGAGCCGACCGAAGAGACGCGTCGACGGTTTCTGGTCTGGGAACGCGCGGATCCACGGCACCAGCTCGCCTGGCAGCGCGTTCAGTCGCTACGTGACGGATTTCCGAAAGTACCCGTGCCGCTTGCGCTGGAAACCCTGCGTACTGCAGAAGCCATCCGCGGGCGGCGGCAGGCCGGGCGTCGGCAAGCGCTCAAGGTCCTGGCGTGGGGAGGCGTGTCGGTGCTGGGGCTTTCGACGGGCTACCGCTATGCGCCCTGGCAGCGTTGGCTCGCGGAGGTCAGCACGTCGGTGGGCGAGCAGCGCAGGCTCCAGCTGGATGACGGCACGGTTGTCGTGCTCAATACCGATTCGGCCGTCGATATTCGGTTTGACGCAGGGCGCCGCGATCTTATCCTCCACCGCGGGGAAATTCTCGTGACAACTGGTCACGACGACCCGTTTGTGCGGCGTGCTATTCAGCGGCCTTTCACGGTACGTACGTCATTCGGGACGATGCGGGCTCTCGGCACGCGCTTCACAGTTCGGCTCGGTGACGACTTCGCGCAAGTCAGCGTCCAGGAAGGCGCTGTGGCAATGAACCCGGGTAGCGGCGATAGCCAGTCCATCGCCAAGGTGGGTACTACGTGGTCGATGTCTCGGAAGGCCGTCCTCCAGGACGTTGATACGGCATTGTCCCCGGATAGTTGGGCGGATGGGCTGTTGTCAGGCACCCATATGCGGCTGGGCGACGTCCTCGCGGAGCTCGGCCGATATCGGCGCGGGCGCATCGATTGCGATCCTGCCATCGCCAATCTGACCGTCTCCGGCGCATACAGAATCGATGACACGGATCGCACGTTGCGTTTCCTGGAGAAGGTCTTGCCGATCCGTATCTCGTATTTCAGTCCCTACTGGATCAGGGTCGTACCGAAGGGTTAGGGGCGCAATGGTCTTGTTACAAATTTATCCCATATGAAGTGAGGGGATCTGGCGTGGCTGTCCGGCCTGGATTGTAGGAACACCCTTCAACCTGCCTTGGACCTTTTGAGAACCATGCCGCAACTGCAATCCCGTCGTCCGTTATCCCATGTCAGCCTCAGTACTGCATGCCGCTTGCCGCTCAAGCCTGTCACTGCTTCGCTATATCAAGCCATGTTGTGCCTGGCTGTAGGCTCTGGAGCCATGTCATTCAATGCCGCCGCGCAGACTTCCCCGGAGTCGGCTTCGGAGACAACGCTGCCTGCTGTCACGGTAAGCGCAGCAGCCGGGAATGACGCGACCGACCTTCCTGCGGCTTACGCGGGCGGTCAGACCGCGCGCGGAGGCCGCCTGGGGATGCTCGGGAACCGCGGCAACATGGATTCCCCGTTCTCCACGAGCAGCTACACCGCCCAGCGAATCGAAGACCAACAGGCGGTGACGTTGGCAGATGTGCTGAATGCCGACCCGTCGATCCGGTTTACCGGCCAGACTGGCGGCGTCACCGATTCGTTCATGATTCGCGGCTTTCCGATCAACGAAGGGAACCTGTCCGAAATCGCATTCGATGGTGTGTACGGAGTCTCGCCGAACTACCACCTGTTTCCGGAATACATCGAGCGGGTGGAAGTCCTCAAGGGGCCGGCTGCGCTGCTCTACGGCATGTCTCCGAATAGTGGCGTAGGCGGTGTGGTGAACGTTGTGCCCAAGCGGGCCGGCAACACCGACCTGACGCGCTTCACCCTCGACTACGGCTCGGATGCACAGGTCGGCGGCAGCGTGGACCTGAGCCGCCGTTGGGGCAAGGACAAGGAGTGGGGCGTGCGTTTCAACGGCCTGCACCGACAGGGCGGAACGCCGCTGGACAATCAGACGTCGCGCAGTGAAGTGGCGGCCGTCTCGCTGGACTATCGCGGTGACCGTCTGCGGGCGTCGCTCGACCTGATCGAGCAGTACCAGTGGATCGATGCTCCGACACGACCGTTCCTGGTTGCGGCGGGTATCAACGTGCCAACGGCGCCTGACGGCAGGCGCAATATCACCCAGCCGTGGGGCTGGTGGAAGTCCAATGATGTATCGACGCTGTTCCACGTCGAGTATGACGTTGCCGACAACGTCACCGTGTATGCCGACGCAGGCGGGACGCGCTCGGATGTTGCGCGTCTTTCCGACCAGACGCCGACCATCCTGAACGCGGCTGGCGATACGACGACCGCCGTGCAGAACTGGAAGTTTCAGGTGAACCGGATGTCGTTCGACACGGGCGTACGCGCGAAATTCGATACTGGTCCGGTCAGGCACACGCTTGCGCTGCAAGGCAACTTCTACTCGGACCGTTTCGCCAACGCAAATGTCTCGGGCACACCCGTCCAGTCGAATATCTACAATCCGGTCGTGCGACCAGAGCAGTCGATTGCGCCGCCGAAGTACGTGCCAAAGGTCTCGGACTCGACGCTGTCGGGCGCCGCACTTGTCGACACCCTGAGCGCCCTGGATGACCGCGTGGCGCTGACTCTGGGTCTGCGCTACCAGCAGGTCGAGTCGAACAACTACAACACCGCGACTGGCGCGAAGTCATCGTCGTACGATGAAAGCGCAGTCACGCCCCTGGCGGGGATCGTATTCAAGCCATGGCGCAACGTTTCCTTCTATGCCAACTACGTTGAAGGGTTGAGCAAGGGAGATATCGCGCCGGCCACCGCTTCCAATGCCGGCCAGGTCTTCTCGCCGTACAAGACGAAGCAACAGGAAGTGGGCGTCAAGGTCGATGCCGGTTCTGTGATGGCAACGCTTGCGGCGTTCCGCATGACCAAGCCGAGCGGTCAGCTATACGGTACGGTCTACGCCATCGACAGCGAGCAACGCAACCAGGGGCTGGAGCTGACGGTGTCCGGGGAGGTCGTCCGTCGTGTTCGCCTTCTGGGTGGCTTGACCTGGATCGATGGCAAGCTGACGAAGACCAACAGTGCAGCGACCCAGGGAAATCGGCCGGTTGGTGTGCCCAGCATCATGGCCAACCTTGGCGCAGAGTGGGACCTGCCGTGGCTTCAGGGCCTGACCCTGACCGGCGCGGTCAACTACACGGATCGCATCTACGTCAACCAGGCCAACACGCAGTCGGTGCCGTCCTGGACCACATTTGATTTCGGCGCCCGATATCGGACCAGGGTAGCCGGCAAGGCCACCACGTTCCGCGCCACGGTGATCAACGCCTTCGACAAGAACTACTGGGGTGGCGTCGCGTCGTACAGCACGATTTCGCAGGGAGCGCCGCGGACCTTCCTTGGCTCCGTGACGGTCGATTTCTGATGCGGGATCCATGCTGATGAGCCATCGCCGGGTCTTGACAGGGATCGTTGCCGCGATGGTCATTGCCATGGGCGTTCAGGATTGCCCCGCCGCCGCCCAACCTCACGGGGCGGCGGTGGAGATTCGCCAGTATTCGATTCCGGCGGGGCCGCTGGACAACGTACTCATACAGTTTGCGACGGCGTCGAGGATTGACCTGGTCTTCGAGGCCGATGCGCTGCGGAGGCATCAAAGCGCCGGATTGACGGGGCGCTATTCGGCCCTGGATGGCATTCGCAAGCTGCTGGATGGCACTGATTACCAGGTGGTGGATCTGCGTGACGGTGGCTATCTCATCCGCCATCGTTCGCAAGCGGGGGATCGTGCGGAGGTGCCGCCGACACTGCCTATGGTGACGGTTACCGGTAGCGCCGGTCGCCATCCTGGCGCCACCGGCACGGAAAGCCCGTTTGGGTCCACGAACCTCGGCATTCTGGGACGAATGGATGCCATGGACGCCCCGGCAAGTACGAGGCGCTTCGATTCGCACGCCATCAAGGACAGCCAGGCGTACAGCGTCGCGGAGGTCGTCGAGAGCGACGCGTCGGTGCGGTCTGTCAGCAAGCCTGGCGGCATTCTCGACGCCTTCACGATTCGCGGATTCCCGTATAGCAACGGAAACTTTGGCGAAATCGCGTTCGACGGTGTCTATGGCATTGCCTCGAACTATCGGGTTGCGACGGGGTACGTCGAGAGAATCGAGCTTGTCAAGGGCCCGACCACGCTGCTGTATGGCATGTCGCCGGGGGGCAGTATTGGCGGCGCCATCAATATCGTGCCGAAGCGTGCAGGCGCCGATGACGTCACCGAAATCGGTGCGGACTACGGCTCTGCGGCGCAGCTTGGCACGTCTTTGGATGTGAGCCGGCGATTCGGCAGCGATCGCGCATTCGGGGTGCGATTCAATGGGGGGTATCGGGCAGGGGACACCGGCCTGGACAATCAGCATCGCAACGCCGGTTCGGGTGCCGTATCGCTGGACTATCGGGGCAGGCGTCTTCAGGCAAGCCTGGACATTGCCGGCCAGCACGAGACGATATCGGCGCCATTTCGGCTGGTTCATATTGTTCCTGGCATAGCCGTGCCGGAAGCCCCTGATGGGCATCGAAACATTTCCCAGCCCTGGGAGTCTTCCAGAATCAACGACGGTTCGCTGCTTGCGCGTGTGGCATACGACATTGACGCGCGTACGCAGTTGTTCGTCCACGCTGGCGGTGGCCGTACACGCGTGGCGCGTGTGTTTGCCATCACGCCCACGATCATCAATGAAGCCGGAGACGTCTCGGTATTCGATACCAACTACCGGTTCGAAGTCGCGCGATCGAGCGCGGAAGCTGGTGCCCGGTGGAATTTTGGAACCGGGCCAGTGAATCACCGGCTCTCGTTGTCTGTGAGCGGCTATAAAGACCAACTGAATCGAGGGCTGGTGAACTCCTCGCTGACGTCCATCACCAACCTTTACAACCCCGTGGAATTGCCGCCCCAATGGATCCCCGAGCCTGCCAGCGTACCAAAGGTCTCCGCGACCTATCTGTCGGGAATGTCGCTCGTGGACGCTGTGACCATGATGGAAGACGCCTTGCGGTTCACGGCGGGTCTGCGATATCAGCGGATTCGTTCCGATAACTTTGACCCGGAAGGGACCGTTGTCGCTCACTACGACAAGGCCGCCGTATCGCCCATGCTCGGGATCGTGTGGCGGCCAGGCCAGCGGGTCTCGCTCTACGCAAATCGGGTCGAAGGATTGAGCAAGGGGGAAACGGCTCCGACCAGCGCCACCAATGCAGGCGAAGTGCTCGCCCCGTATCGCTCGACCCAGTATGAGGTCGGTGTCAAGCTCGCACAAGGCACCACGGCTGCCAGCCTGAGTGCTTTCCAGATCAGCAAGGTCAGTGGGGTGATGGCCGGGGGGCGCTTTACCGCCGATGGCGAACAGCGCAATCGCGGCCTGGAATTCGGGTTGCGCGACGAGATTGTCCCTGGCATACGGGTAAGCGCAAGTGCGATGTGGCTCGATGCCAGGATTTCGGAAAGCGCCGAGTTGTCCGGCAAGACGCCCATTGGCGTGCCGTCCTGGCAAGCCAATCTGGGAGGGGAGTGGGACGTGCATGGGATCGCCGGGCTGACGCTGTCCAGCAGCCTGGTGTACACGGGGCCGCAATACGTGGATTCGGCCAACACGCAACGAATCCCCTCCTGGACCCGTTGGGACATTGGAGTGCGCTATCGCCTGAATGGCGGTCAATACCCCACGACCGTGCGTCTTGCCATCCGAAACGTACTGAATCGGCCGGGGTGGGTGGCGGTCGACGCTTATGGCGGGCTGGCTCAGGCTGACCCACGCACAGTGCTGGCATCGGTATTCGTCGGCTTCTGAGGTTTCTCCACGCCGCAGGGTAGGGCGCCTCGGAAGCGCGCCTGCGCTACGGTGCTGCGTCGAATGCGCAGCGCATGAGGCGAACCTGGTTGCGGCGACGCTCATGCCCTGCAATGCTCGTGCTTCGCTTGCGGATGAGCAATGACTACATGTCGAACTGTGCCGACAGCCAGACCGTACGCGGCCGGCCAGGCCATGCACCATTGATGCTTGGGTCGCCCGCAGCCCAATACCGCTTGTCCGTCAGGTTCTGGATAGTCAGGGCAAACGTCGTGCGGTAGCTGGCGAGTCTCGTCGTGTAGCGAGCACCGGCGTCGAACCGCGTGTAGCCAGCCATCCAGCTGGTGTTCTGGGCGTTCAGGGCGCGGCGGCCGACGTAGTACACCCCGCCATTCACGCTCAGGCCGGGCAAGGCAGCGATTCGGTAGTCCAGATACGTGCTCGCCTGGAAGTTCGGCACATCGGCGATGCGCTTGCCAGCCACGGTCGGATCGCCGGGGTTGTCGGCTTCGGTATGAAGGAAGGCGAGTCCGCTCACAATCGACAATGCGCTGCCAATTCTTCCGTTTGCCGTCAGTTCCACCCCCTGGTGGCGCTGTACGCCACCCTGAACCGTAAAGTGGTCGGCGTTGACGTATTGCAGGGTCTTCTCGAGACGGAAGATGGCCCCGGTCAGCAGAAGGTTGTCAGTGACGCGGGATTTGACGCCAAACTCGTATTGCTTCGTCTTGAGCGGTGCAAGGTTCTCTCCCGCATTATTGGTGTCGTATCCTGCCGGCCCGGGCTGTTCGAAGCCTTCGGCGTAGCTGACATAGGTCGACAGGCTCGGCAAGGGTTTGAAGGTAAGCGCGAAGGATGGCGCATTGACGCTTGCTTCCTGCGTCGTATTGTTGCCGGATGCCGGGAAGCTGTCGTTCTTGTAGCGGATATGGCGCAGGCCGAGCAGCACATCCCACTTCGGCGTGAGAGAGATCACGTCGCTGACAAACACGCTGGGCTGGTAGTTCCTGGAAATATTGTGTTTCGGAAACGTGAGATTCCCCGGCGCCGGCGAGTACACAGGCTGATAGATATTGCCGACCGTCGTGTCAAGGACCGTGAAGCCCGATTCCACCGCCTCGAAGTTCCGCGTCGAAAAGCCTGCAACGAGCTGGTGGGCAATCGGTCCGGTCTTGAACTTGCCGGTAACGTAGGTGTCGGTGGAAAGGACCCGGAAATTCTGGTCCGGATTCAGGTAGATGTCGCCGGAAAGGATGTCTCCGTTCCTGGCAACGTTGTAGATGTCCGGAAACGCCGCGACCCGGGCGTTATAGGACTGGGCTACGCGGCTGGTGACCTTCCAGTCTTCGTTGAACCGGTAGTTGAAATCGGCGCCAATATTGTAGGTCCTGGTTTCGTACTGCAACCAGGGCTGACCAAGCAGAATGCGAGGATTGACCGGCGATGGCAGTGTCCCATCGGCGTAGGGACCAATGGCCGGCTGAGCGGCGATCTTGCGGTTCTGAAAATCGAAATTCAACTGCAGCAGCGCCTGGGGGGTGATGGCCCAGTCGAACGCGCCCGCAATGAAGGTCCGCGAGGTATCGCCGTTGTGCCCGAAGTCGCCAAGCTTTTCGCCAGCGATATTGAGCCGGTAACCGAAGCGACCGTCGCCCAGCGGGCCGCCGATGTCGGCGCTGGCGTAGTAGCCATCGTGATCGCGGATACCAGTTTTGACGCTGGCAAACCGGTCGCGTGTCGGACGCTTGATGACGTAGTTGATGGTGCCGCCCGGCGAGTTGATGCCGTAGAGGAAGCCGGACGGGCCTTTCAGTACGTCGATTTGCTCGATGTTCTCGAGCGGAATTTCATAGTATGGAGCGACCGACATGCCGTCGCGCCGAATCGTGTTGGTCCAGTCCACGAAGAAGCCGCGAATCCGCACCGTCTCGTAGGCACCAGCCTGGGTCGCGTCCTGAATCGACGGATCGTTCTTGAGGACGTCCATCAGGGTCCGGGCGTCCTGGCTGTTCATCAACTCCGCGTTGTAGGACTGAACGGAGAACGGTACCTCTTCTGGCTGCCGCTCGCCAAGCGCGCCCATATTGATGCCGGGGCTGGCGAATAGTGCCGGGCGGCTGCCCTGTACTTCAACGGTCGGGAGAGTCGTCCCGGAATTCTCCGGGGCGGACGCTGGCGCGGCGGCTATTTCCGGGGCCCCAATGGCATACGACTGCCCGCCCATATTGCGCGCAGCCATGCCGCTGCCAACCAGCAACTTGTCTAGTGCATCCGGTACGGAGAGCTTGCCGTTCACCGCCGGAGCCTGACGTTGCTTTGCCACGTCCGTCGCAAAGACGATGTTTGCCCCGGATTGACGCCCCAGTGCGCGGAGCGCCTGATCCAGTGGTTGCGCAGGAATATTGATGTCGTAGGCCTGGCGTTGCGCGACAGCATGGGTTGAGACGATCGCCATGGACGCCGCTGCTACCAGCCTTGGTGCGCAAGCGCCAAGCCCGGCTCCCCGGGCGCTGAAAATACCTGAGATCACGATTTCCCCTGATTGCTTGTTATTGGAAGCACCCGATTGGGTTGCTCAGGGGTTGGCGTATGTCGTCGCGGATGTGTTGATGTCTGTTACAAAAAATCTGCTATCGCTTCGAGATGGTGACAGTCCCATCGGAAAGTCGCGTTGCCGCGACTGGCAGGATGGCTGGCAGGGAGTCGATAAAGGGCTCGAGTCTGCTGATGTCGAAGTCACCCGACAGCCGGAGCGCGCCAACGTCTTCGTCGCGTATCCGTATCGGGGCAGTTCTGTAGCGTTGAAGCTCGGTAACAAGCTGCCGCAACGGCGTGCCGTCCAGGACGATGCGGCCCTCGACCCACGCCGTATTGTCGCGGTGCGTGGTGCGCTCGGCGATGGTGCCATCGGCGTCGACCTCGACGGCCCGGCCTGCCAGCAGCGTTACGGCTCGGGGAGCGCTGGTGGTGGATACGGCCACCTCCCCATCCAGTACGGAAACGTCCACGGCGCGGGCCGGGTCATCCGGGCGGCGGCGAACGTTGAATACTGTGCCGATGTCCAGGATGGTGGTGTTGCCGGCTTGCACGATGAACTTGCGCCACCCGTGGGATACGGTAAAGCGCGCCTCTCCCTGTTCCAGCAGAATGCGCTTGCTGCGCAGGTGGGTCTCGACCACCGCAACCGAATTGGTATTGAGTTGTATGGTCGAGCCGTCGCGGAGGGTCCAGGTCGTTCTTTCCCCGACGCGGGTTGCAATCTGTGTCGATTGCCATGCCGGATCCAATGTCCACAACGCGGCAGTCAATGCGCATACGGCGGCCGCCGTGGTTCCCGCGGCACGCCGGCGCCGACGCTGAACTTCGGCGCGCGCCTGCTTGAGCAAGGCATCCTTGCTCGGGTAATGCCCGCTGAGCGCGTCCTTGAACGAGGCCAACGGATCGCCAGGCGTCACAGGCGCCTCGGGCAATTTGGGCGGGTCAACACGTCTTTTCATCGACAAAGTGAGTTGGCGCGGTGGCGGATGACGCGGAGCATAGCTTGCGCTGCGGTGGTGGCTCATCATGGGCAGGACCGCTCGCCGTGCCGAAATCCAGTACGGGGCGCAGGGTTGCCCTCGCGCGCATGACGTGACGAGCGACCATATTCCTTGAAATGCCCAATGCCTCGGCAATGTCCGCCTGGGGCATGTCGTGAAGGCGATGTAGCAGGAAAACCTGCTGGCACCGGGGCGGCAAGGCATCGATGGCCTGGCGAATGCGCTCGAACTGCTGGCGCCAGAGAAGCTGTTCCTGCGGGCCTATCGTGTGGGCAGCGTCGGCGTATTGCGCTTCGGCTTCCGAGATCATGCCAGCGTGAGCGGTCTCCGCACGTTGACGGTCAATGGCGCGAAAGAGCGAAGCCCGGCGGAGTAGCGCCAGTGGCTGTCGGGCAGTCGTGCGGCTCGGGCGCTCCAGCAGTTGCAGGCACAGGTCGTGCACCACATCCCGCGCGAACGAGCGGCCTGAGAATCGCCGACGCACATGATCGACAAGGTCCTCGTAGTGACGGACCAGTGTCGTCAGCAAGGTCTGGTTCTCGGGGATTGGAGTCACGAGCGCGGGATGGCAGGACCGGAGCGGCAAATATCGAAATGATAAGCATTATCGTTGCGGAGCGCAGCTAGTTTCTGTCGCGCGTCGCATTTTTGACAACTCCACCCGGCAATATCGGCACCAGAGCCGGAAAAGGAGCGGCCCGATCCGCGTCCCGCCTCCTGTTCGGATACCAACTCCCGCCGCCGTCCGCATCCTCAATTTTGAGGATGTCGGGCTTGTGCCTCAAACAATAAGATCGCGACCGCGGTGCCGCTTGCGTACCGCGTGGGGGAGCGCTCGCCAGGCAGTCCGGCGAGCAAATAGCAGAAATACGCATAACAAGACAGGTCAAAAGGGAAATGAACCAAAAGAATCGGGTCCGGAAGTCGGGAGCAAGGGTGGCGCTGTGGGTCGCGCCCGCCATGATTGCCAGCGCAGTGTTGTCGCCGGCCAATGCCACGGACTGGGCAGCGCTCCAGCGAGGCTTCGAGGCGCTCAGGCCCATGGCGGAAAAGTTCGACCGCGACAACGAGAATCGCCGCCGCCAGCAGGAACAGGAAAACGCACGCAAGGAATCGGAGCGCCAGCGCCAGCAGGCAGCCGAAGCCCAGGCGAAGGCCGCGGAGGCGCAGAGAATGCAGCAGGAGCAGGCGTCCCGTGACGCGGCCGCCCAGCGCGAACTGGCAATGCTCGCACCGCCTCCGGAGTGGGCCGGCCTGCCGGTTCTGAATCGCCGTGTCCTCGACCGCAAGGGGGCCGCCGACAAGGCAGCGGACTTCGTTGTGAGTGGCGCGACTTCGAAGCTCTACTTTTCGGATGATGGCTCGGTGGCCGTCTACGTGAACAACGGCCGGCAGCTTGTCGCACGAAACATGGCGACCGGCGCCGAGCAGGTGCTGCGCTCGAATTTCTCGACAGAAGGCTTCTACTTCATCCACATCCTGGGCAACAAGTTCGTTTCGACGTCGGGCAATCTGAGCGACGTCATGGACCTGACGGGAAAATCCCTCGTGCCGGACGCGAAGCTGGCCGTCAAGATGGTCGGCAACCGGATGGTGGCGGCAGCGTATGACCCTGAGTCAGGAGCGGCGTCGGAATGCAAAGCCGTGCTGGAGTTCGATCTTGATGGCCGGCTACTGTCGCGCGTGGATATGGCGGGGCAAGGCTACAGTCGCTGCGATATCGTTGCCACGAACACGCAGCAGATCGAATTTGTTGCCTTGAACAACGCCACCGGCGAGATTGGCTACTTTGCCGGCGGCAAGAAAGTGTCGTTCGTGATGGGCGGCGACCACGGCAAAGTCAACAGCGCGGTGGCATTGCCAGGAGGGCTGGCGGCGGCCTACATCAACAAGGGCGACGAATCGCTGGAGACAGAGCTCTGGGACATGCGTGCCGGCAAGAAGCTCTGCACGCTCGCGAAGGACACCTACTTGTGGGGCACAAAGGGGCGCATCGTCAACTGGAAGCCGGCAACCGTCGTGGATCCGGCGACCTGCGGCTTGACGACCCTGAATGCCGGCGACATCGTCAGTCTTGAAGAAGACTACGTGACCATGTTCGACAAGTCGAATGGCGTCATGACGATCTACGACACGAAGACGATGCAAGTCGTCACGCGCATCACCACGACGGCCTCGGGGAAGCTCGGCGCCAAACGATTGAAGCGCACGAACGCGGTGGCGATCGGTCCGGACTACTTCACCAATGAAGGCGGCGGAACCACGCAGGTTTTCGACATGAAGACGGGCAAGTTGCTGCAAGAGGTGCCAGGCTGGCTGCATCATAGCGGAGCGGTGACGACGGACGATGCCAGGCGAAACGACAAGGGCGATGTGCGTTCGGTCAAGGTATGGCGACTGCAATCGACACCTGCCAACACGGAGCTCTTCAGGTTCGTCGAGGCACTGAAGAAGGATAAATACGAGACGGCGGCCGACTACCGCAATCGTCTGGCCAAGGCGTCCTACCCCTACCAGATTGACGTGGACGTGAAGGACTACCATGCGGACGGGTCGTACTTCGAGGCCCTGTACCAGGGCGTCACCGTTGGTGTGCCGATGGCGCCGGCCCTGGCGCGCAAGCTCGACGGCCAGGCCAGGCTGACGGTTCAGGGGCAACTGCGGGTGCTCGATGAGGAGTTCGTGATCCTGCGCAATGCCACCGTCAAAACGGCGGATGGCACGACAATCCCGGTTCCGGAGGCGAAGGTCCCTGCCCGCCGCCCGCAGACGAGCACGGCCAAGGGCCCGGACGCCACGGGCGCGGTGCAGCTCGCATCGGCCAATGGTGCCACCGGGGGTGTCATGGCCCTCAAGACGGGCGGCAAGGCAGGCTCCTGCACAGGTAACTTTGCCTATCTGTCGCCGCAAATGCCGGCCTTCACGGACGGCAACCTGGCTACCGTACGCAGTACCTTGCTTTCGCAGAATCTGGGAAGCCTGGCTGCGGAGCTGAAGACACAGGGCCGCAACGTTTCGGCACTGGATGAAGCGATCAACGAACACGAGCGCGTGGCGTCGGAGGCCGAGCAGACGGCAAACCAGACGTACGGTGGCCCCGGCACCTCGAACATCCAGCAGGCGAAGAATGGCACGCTGCCTCTCTCCTACCAATGCGATGGCATTCAGGGCTCATCGGTCTGCGCCTATATCATCAACAAGTGGTCGGCGCAGTTCTACCGCGAGGCGAAGTCCAGACTGAGCCAGTGCGCTTGAGCCGGCTCTCGCCATGAAGCAGAAAGCCCCACGCAATGCCGTCGTGGGGCTTTTTTTCGGTTGCGCGGCAAGGCGAGCGGTCTGCTGGCAGAGGATCAAGTGTCCGCTTGCGACTGTCGCGCGCTGCGCCAGGTCCGGTCCAGCACCATCCGGTACGAAAACCGCTCGGCCGGATGAACCGACCATGCCATCTCGATAAGGTTGCCGCTGCCGTCGCGATACTGACGGTTGATCCACAACCCGGCAGTGCCGGGCGGCATCCTGAGCAGTTCGGCAATATCGGGCGGGAGCGCGGCCGCATGAATGACCTGCTCGATTCGCGAGACGGACACATTGAACTGTTGCTCGATCAGGTGAAACACCGAGGCCTCGATGTCCTGCTCGGCACCGCGCACACCGCGGTAGTCAGGATGGACCCAAACCTCGTTGTAGCAGATCGGGGTATCGGACCCTTCGCCAGTGCGCACCCCCCGGATTACAAGCCAGAGCTGACCCTGATACGGATGGAGTACGGGGTCGGCGTCGTCGCCCACTTCGCGCAGGTCGCGCGACAGCACATGCATGCGCGTGGTCGCCGCGTACTGGAGCAGGTCGCCCACCTGGCCCACAGCCAGTTCGTAGCCTTGTTTGGCGCGGGCCGCCGTCACGACCGTGCCCACGCGCGGCGTACGCTTGATCAGTTCAAGCCTGACCAGCCGTTCGATGGCGGCGCGCACAGTGTGGCGGCTCGCCCCGAACTGCTTGCACAGTTCCATCTCGGTCGGGAGCTTGCTGCCCACCGGGTACTTGCCCGACTCGATTTCCGCCCGCAGGCTACGGGCCAGGGCGAGATAGCGGGGGCTGGCGTCGGCGCGCACGCTAGTGGCCGCGTCGGTAAAGTCGTCTGGGAGGGTGCCGCCTTGTTCCATGAATCGCAGTGCTGGCGTCAGGTGAAGTATTGGAACGGAGCATAGCCGGGACGAGTCGTGGCGGGCAAGCGCTGTCGTGCCGCCGTGTCATCGCCGTCAGCCGTCAAAGTCGGTTTTCCTGGCGGCTGGCCTTGCGCGGCCACCCCAGAACAGTAGTCCGGCCGCCAGCACGGGCACGCCCGCCAGCGCCAGGTATGCCACGCCGAGGCTGTTCACGCGCTGCGCGAAATAGCCGAAAGCAGCCGGACCGGATACCACGCCAAAATAGGTGCAGAACAGCGCGCCGCCCGTTACCGACGCCACGCGCCCAGGCGGGGCAAGCCGCGCTACCTCGCCCAGGTAGACGCCATTCCATCCAATCGCTGTCGCGCCGAGCAAGGCGGCCACCAGGCAGAGCGGCACCAGCGTCCACTGGGCCGTGAACATGCCCGTTGCCACGGTGCCCGCGCTCATCAGCACCGCCAACAGAATCAGCACACCACGCGGCGCGCGTGCCAGGTCCGCGAGATGACCCCACGCGATGCGCCCGGCAATGCCTGCACCCTGGGCAACCGCATAGATCAGGCCGGCCTGCGTCAGCCCGATGCCAATCTCGGTGGTCAGGTACGTCATCAGATAGCCGCTCACCGAGAGCTGGCAGGCCGAGAACAGCAACGAGACCGCGGCCATCGACCGCAGGCGGCGATCGCCCAGCACATCGCCGAACATCTGGCGCAGGTTCGCCGCCAGCACGAAGCCGCCGGACGCGGCATCGTCGTGTGTGGCCCGCAACGGCTGGCTCAGCATGGCGATGGCGAGCGCTGTTGCCGCGAGCGCGCCGAATGCGGCCTGCCACGACGTAAGGGTGGCCAGCGGAGGCAGCACGGCGCCGGCCAGCAGGCCCCCGAGCGGCACACCCGTCTGCTTGAGCGAGAACACGAAACCCATGCGCCCGGCCGAAGTGGTGCGCGCAAGGATCTGCGAACTGGCGGGCGTGATCGGGCCGTAGCCCAGGCCGCTGGCAAGCGCGGCCAGCGGCCGCAACTCCGGCACGCCGGTCGCCAGCATGCCGAGTGCCGCCGCCTGGGCCACCAGGCCAAGCTGCGACGCGCGTACCGGCCCCCATGCCCCGACCATTCCGGCGCCGGCCAGGCTGCCGGCCATGCCGCCCACGTAGACCAGCGACAGGAACAAGCCGACGCTGGTCAGCGTCACGCCGGGGATCGCGGGCGCCAGCACCGCGAAAGACAGCGTGGCGGCCGTTGCCAGCATCTGGATGGCCAGCGTGCTGGCTAGCATGAGCGCTGGCCGGCCAGCGGCGGGCAGGGCAGCGGTCATGAAGCGTGACGCTTGTCGAAGGCCCACACCGATTCGAAGTCCATCAACGTGTTGAAGCGCGGGAAGTCGTAGAGCTGCTCGCCAATGCCCAGCGATGTGCGGTTCGCCTGGAGATGGCCGTAGACGTTCTCCAGCGCCTTGCCCATCGCCAGGAAACCAACCGCCGGATAGATGGCGATGGCAAAGCCCATCTGTTCCAGCGTGTCGGCGGGCAGTACCGGGGTGCGGCCGGTTTCCACCACGTTGACCAGCAGCGGCAGGTCGAAGGTGCGGCCGATGATCTCCAGTTCCTTTTCCGACTCGGGCGATTCGACGAAGAGGATGTCGGCCCCCGCCTTCGCATAGGCTTCGGCACGGCGCAGCGCTTCGTCCAGCCCCAGCGTCGTGCGGGCGTCGGTACGGGCCAGGATCAGGAAGTCGCGGCTTTGGCGCGCTTCCACGGCAACCTGGATCTTCCTGACCATGTCCTCGACCGGAATCACCCGGCGGCCCGGTGTATGGCCGCATTTCTTCGGGAATTCCTGGTCTTCGAGCTGGATCACGCTGGCACCCGCGCGCTCGTAGCCGCGCACCGTGTGCGCGACATTGAGCAAACCGCCATAGCCGGTATCGCCGTCGCAGATCATCGGCACCGTGGCCGCCGAGCAGAATGCGCCCACGCGGTTGACCATGTCGGTGTAGGTGGCAAGCCCAGCGTCGGGCAGGCCCAGGTACGACGCAACGGTGCCGTAGCCGGTCATGTAGAGGCAGTCGAATCCCATGCGGGTGGCGATGCGCACCGAGATCATGTCGAATACGCCGGGTGCTGCGATCAGGCGCTTGCGCGCGAGCAGTTCGCGCATCGACGGGCGGGTGGTGGGCTGGGAAGGTGTGGCGGTCATCAGGCGGCTTCCTTGACGGGATAGATACGGAGTTTCATGCCGTGGGCGTTTGCCATGCGGGCTTCGAAGGCACGGATCTCGGGCGTGATGCCGATGCCGCGGAATCCGCCGCGCACGCACGCGGCGTCCACGTCCTTGTAGGCATCGAGCCAGCCCAGTGGCAGCGGTTGCGCCTGCGGCAGCGACAGCCACAGGCGGAACAGATGCCGCTTGCGCTCCGGCTCGGGGTGGTCCTCGTACTCGGTGCGCGAATGCAGCACGATATGGTTGTTCAGCAACTGGATGTCGCCCGGCTGCAGGTCCATGTCGTAGCGCAGATCCTCGCGCGCCAGCAGCGCGTCGAACAGGTCGAGGGCCTCGGTCTGTTGCGGTGACAGGCGCGGCACGTCAGGAAAGCTGGCCTGCGCGCCCTTGATGTGGTTGCGGATGTGGCGGCAGGCGAAATGCCCGTCGCGCACCCCGAAGATCGGTGCGGCGTACCACGGCGCTTCCTCGGGCGCCTGTTCTCCCTGCCGGCTGAAGATCAGCGGCTTGTACAGCTCGGCGGCCAGGTCGGGGCGCAGCCGCACCAGTTCGTTGTGCGCGGCGATCGAGCTGGTGATCAGGCTGGAGCCGCCCGACTTTGCCGTGCGCACGCAGAACAGCCCCACCATGTCGCTGCCATCGGCGTGGAAGTCCAGGCCCGAGCGCGTGTTGTAGCCGCGCCCCGTGTTGGAGCGGTAGGTGCCGCCCGCATCGCGCACATCCGATACGAACTGGCTCATCTTGCCTTGCGGGCGTGCCACGCCCAGCAGCAGGCCGATGCCCCAGAACAGCTTGCGCAGCGCATCGGTGTCCCACCGGTCGACCGGGAAGCCGCGCAGCAGCTTGAGTCCGAAGCCGCCCTGCGTTTCGTCGATCAGGGCCACCAGGCGGCGACGCACGCGAGCATCGAGCGGAAAATCCTCGATCGACATGTCGAACATGTTCTTGCCGGTAGCCAGCGCATGGCGCAGCGCGTGTTCGAGCGCCGCGACTTCATCGGCGTCCAGCACGTGAATCCAGCCTTGGTCGCGTTCCATGTCGGCGCGTGTCCAGCCTCCCGGCACCGGGCGGATCGTATCGCTGGAGGGAATGTCGTTCGTGTTCGTGTTCATATGCGCTTGTCTCACTCCGCTTGCAGGTTGACTTCCTTGGCCAGGCGTTGCCAGAACTCGAAATCCTTCTTTACCTGGACGTTGAATTCGTCCACCGGCTGGGCCACCGGCGTGGCGGCCTGCTCGGCCAGGATTTCCTTCATGTCCGGCGCCATCACGATGTCATGCACTTCCTTCTGCATGCGCTCCAGTGCCGCCCTGGGTGTCTTCGCCGGGGCATAGAGGCTGTATGACGTGTACACCTCGAAGTCCTTCATGCCGGATTCGATCATGGTCGGTACGTTGGGCAGGGCGGAAGTGCGCTGCGCGCCGGTCACGGCCAGTGGGCGCAGCTTGCCGGACGTAATGAACGGCTTCGCGGTCAGCACGCTGGTGACGCCAACGGTGGTAACGCCGCCGATCACGTCGGTCATCAGCGGCGAGCCACCCTTGTAGGCCACGTTCACCATGTCCAGGTGCTGATACTTGTTGTACATCTCGCCCACCAGCCGCGTCATGTTCTCGGAGCTGCCGTAGGAATACTTGTCCGGCTTCGCCTTGACATGATTGGCGAACTCCACCGCGTTCGTGGCCGGGAACGTGCTCTGCGTGACGAACACCAGCGGCGACTTGCACACCATCGTTACGCCGATCAGGTCGGTGAACGTGTCGTACGGCATCTTCTTGTACAGGATCGGGTTGAGCAGATGCGTGTTCACCACCAGCACGTAGGTGTGACCGTCCGGCGCCGACTTGGCGACGAAATCGGTACCGATGATGCCGTTGGCGCCCGGGCGGTTGTCCACCACCACTGGCTGCTTGAGCCGCGGCGTCAGTCGCTCCGCCAGGCGGCGGGCCACGATGTCGGTGCCGCCGCCTGCCGAATACGGCACGACGATCCGCACCGGCTTGTCCGGGAATTCGGCTCGGGCGGGCACGGTCAGCACTGCCAGGCCGAGGGCCATCAGCGTGTATTTCTGTGGGGCGAACATGCTTTTGTCTCCTCTTTCCTGCGACGTAAAGAAGTCCGGCTCTGCGGCCGGACCGGAATCGTCGTGTCCGTATTTATTCTTTTGTCCGGACAAATTGTCAGACAAGCATAGGAAGCCGGTCCGGTGCTCGCAAGGCAAGATGGGTCGGTGCTTTCCCTATGGCGCCCTCGGCGAGGAGCTTCTTGGGGAAAACACTGAGTTTGCATACGAATGCAAGAAATCTAATCTGCATACGTATGCACAACCCAACACGGAACTCCCCATGATTCGTTACCTCAAGCGTGGCCGCGACGTTCAGGCGCGCGCCGACGACGACACCGCCGTCCGCAACACCGTTGAAGGCATCATCCGCGACATCGAGTCGCGCGGCGATGCAGCCGTACGCGAGTACAGCAAGAAGTTCGACAACTGGGAGCCGCAGGACTTCCGCCTGTCGGACGCCGCGATCGAACGCGCAATGAAGAGCCTGTCGGCATGCGAACTGGAAGACATCCGGTTTGCCCAGGCCCAGGTCCGCAACTTTGCCCAGATCCAGCGCGACTCCATGCTCGACGTGGAAGTCGAAACCCGCCCCGGCGTGTTCCTCGGCCATCGCCACGTGCCGATCAACGCCGTTGGCTGCTACATCCCGGGGGGCAAGTATCCATTGCTGGCCTCGGCGCACATGAGCGTGCTGACGGCGAAGGTGGCCGGGGTCAAGCGCGTGGTGGCGACGGCGCCGCCCTTCCACGGCGAGCCGCATCCCGCCATCGTGGCCGCCATGCACATGGCCGGCGCGGACGAGATCCTGGTGCTCGGCGGTGTGCAGGCGGTGGTGGCGATGGCGGTGGGGACATCCAGCATCGCGCCCGTGGACATGCTGGTCGGCCCGGGCAACATGTTTGTGGCCGAGGCCAAGCGCCAGTTGTTTGGCCGTGTTGGCATCGACCTGTTCGCGGGCCCCACCGAGACGCTGGTGATTGCCGATGACTCGGTCGACGGCGAAATCTGCGCGGTCGACCTGCTGGGCCAGGCCGAGCACGGCCTGACCTCGCCGGCCGTGCTGCTCACGGACAGCGAAGCGCTGGCGCACGCCACGATGGCGGAGATCGAGCGGCAGCTCAAGATCCTGCCCACGGCGCAGATCGCCGCGAAGGCCTGGGCCGATTTTGGCGAGGTGATCGTCTGCGATTCGCGCGAGGAGATGCTCCAGAAGGCCGACGAGATCGCCTCGGAGCACGTGCAGGTGATGACCCGCGATCCCGACTGGTTCCTGAACAACATGACGAACTACGGGGCGCTGTTCCTGGGCCCGCGCACCAACGTGGCCTACGGCGACAAGGTCATCGGCACCAACCACACCCTGCCCACCAACAAGGCCGCGCGCTACACCGGGGGGCTGTGGGTCGGCAAGTTCCTGAAGACCTGCACGTTCCAGCGCGTGACCACGGACGCCGCCAGCGCGGAGATTGGCGAATACTGCTCGCGCCTGTGCCACATGGAAAACTTTGCCGGCCATGGAGAGCAGGCCAATATCCGCGTGCGCCGCTATGGCAACCGTCCGGACGTGCCGTGGTACGAGCCGGTGCCGGAGCTGCAGTCGTGACATCCGTGACGCCTCTGCCGGCGTTCGGCGGCTTCCGCCTTGATGGCAAGCGCGCACTTGTCACCGGTGGCGGCCGCGGCCTGGGGCTTGCGGCGGGTGTGGCACTGGCGCAGGCCGGTGCCGAGGTCACCCTCGCGGCGCGGTCCGGTGTCGAACTGGAGGCCGCCTGTGCCGCGATCCGGGCGCAGGGCGCAAGCGCCGACTTCCTGGTGCTTGACGTGACCGATCCGGTAGCGGTCCGGCGCGAGATCGGCAGCCGTCCGCCGTTCCAGATCCTGGTCAACAACGCGGGGATGAACCGGCCGAAGCTGCTGACCGATACCGCCGACGAAGACATCGACGCGGTCTTTGCGCTCAACGTGAAGGCCACCTTCTATGTCTCGCGCGAGGTCGCCCGCAGCCTGCAGGCGGCGGGCCTGCCGGGATCGATCATCAATGTCTCGTCGCAGATGGGGCATGTGGGCAGCCCGCGCCGCACGCTGTACTGTGCCAGCAAGCATGCGGTGGAGGGCATGAGCAAGGCGCTGGCGTGGGAGCTTGGCCCGGCGGGTATTCGCGTCAATACGCTGTGTCCGACCTTTATCGAAACGACGCTCACCGCGCCGATGTTCGAGGACGCGTCGTTCCGCAGCTTCGTGCTCGACAAGATCGCGCTGGGCCGGCTGGGCCGGATCGACGAGGTGATGGGCCCGGTGGTGTTCCTCGCCAGCGACGCTTCCAGCCTGATGACGGGCAGCCCGCTGATGCTCGACGGCGGGTGGACGGCAGCATGAAGAAGGTCACCGCCCACGACGTGGCGCGCCTGGCGGAGGTCTCGCAGTCCGCTGTCAGCCGCACGTTCACGCCCGGCGCCAGCGTGGCGCCGGAAACGCGCGAACGCATCGAGACGGCGGCGCGCAAGCTGGGCTACCGGCCGAACGCCATCGCGCGCAGCCTGATCACGCGCCGCAGCCGCATCATCGGGCTGGTGATGAGCTATCTGGAGAACCAGTTCTATCCGGTGGTCATCGAGCGGCTGTGCCAGGCATTGCAGCAGGACGGCTATCACGTGCTGCTGTTCATCAGCCAGACGGAAGACGCCGACGACGTGCTGACGGACATCCTGCAGTACCAGGTCGATGGCATCGTCATGGCGTCCACGACGCTGTCGTCGGCGCTTGCCAACGACTGCATCAATGCCGGGATTCCCGTGGTGCTGTTCAATCGCGTGGCACAGATGGGGGCCATGGGAGCCTATTCCACCAGTTCGGTGACCTCGCAGAACCGGGAAGGGGGGCGGATGGTCGGGGACATGCTGGTGCGCAGCGGGCATCGCCGTATCGCCTGGCTGGCCGGCGCGGAGAACGCGTCAACCAGCCGCGACCGCGAGGCGGGCCTGCGCGATGCGCTGTCTGCGGCCGGCTTGCCGCTGCATGCCCGCGCGGTTGGTCACTATGACTTCGGCGAGGCGAGGCGCGCGGTGCTGACCCTGTTCCAGGACCCCGCCAACCGGCCCGATGCGCTGTTCGCCGCCAACGACCACATGGCCATCGCGGCACTGGAAACCCTGCGTGCCGAACTGGGCATGCAGGTGCCGCGCGATGTGTCCGTGGTGGGTTTCGACAATGTGCCCCAGGCCGCATGGCCGTCGTTCGATCTGACAACCGTGCAGCAGGACGTCGAGAAGATGGTGGATGCCACGCGGACCCTGCTGTTCGACCAGATCGGCGGCCAGGTCATGGCGCGCAGCGTGGATGTGCCGTGCGTGCTCGTGGAGCGCGGCACCGTGCGCGTGCGCGACCCCATCGCTGGCTCGCCAGTCACCAGAAAACGCAAGACAACATGAACGACAAACCTGATATCGAGGCGCTCTGCGCCGGTCGCCCCGTTGCCATCGTAGGCGCCGGGCTGGTAGGGGCGGGATGGGCCATCGTGTTCGCCCGCGCCGGGCTGCAGGTCAGGATGTTCGATGCCAACCCCGACATCACGCGCCGCGCCATGCCGCTCATCGAAGCGCAACTGGAAGGCCTGCGGCGGCACCGACTGATCGACGAGGCCTCGGCGGCCGTGCTGGCCCGCATCACGCCCGTTGCCACGCTGGCTGAGGCCGTGGATGGCGCCGCCTATGTACAGGAGTCGGTGCTCGAGCGCGTCGACGTGAAGCGGCAACTGATGGTGGAACTCGATGCGCTGGCCGCGCCCGATACGGTGGTGGGCAGTTCCACATCCGGTATCCCCGGCTCGGCCTTCGCGCTGGGGCTGACGATCTCGCCGCGCGTGCTGATCGCGCATCCGGTCAATCCGCCGTACCTGGTGCCGGTGGTCGAACTGGTGCCGTCGCCCGAGACCGCAGCGCGCACCGTCGAATTCGCTGACGCGCTGATGCGCGCCGTCGGCCAGGCAGTGGTCCACGTACGCAAGGAAGTGGAGGGCTTCGTCCTGAACCGGTTGCAGGCCGTGCTGCTGCGCGAGGCCTGGGCGCTGGTGCAGGATGGCGTGGCCAGTTGCGAGGACGTCGACAAGACCATTCGCGACGGCCTGGGCTGGCGCTGGTCGTTCATGGGGCCTTTCGAGACCATCGACCTGAATGCGCCCGGTGGGGTAGCCGACTATGCGGTGCGGCTGGGTCCGCTGTACCAGCGTATTGCGCAGTCTCGCCGGCACGACGCGCCGTGGGACGCAGACCTGATCCGGCAGGTGGAGTCGCATCGGCGCGAGCACCTGTCACAGCCCGACCTCGAAGCCCGGAGGGCCTGGCGGGACGAACGCCTGATGGAGTTTGCCGCCAGCCGCGCCGCCCGGGAGCCGCAGGCCTGATTCACACCCTGTCCGATATTCAACTCAACATCGTGACAAGAAAAGGCAAGCCGATGCCTTCCCCCTCGCAAGTCTGGAGACACCCTACCGTGAAACAGCCTCTCACCCCGTCCGCACAAACACGCCGTCGCCTTCTGGGCGCAACGCTGGCGCTGGCCGCATGCATCATGCCTGCTGCGCACGCGCAGGGCGACTATCCCAACAAGCCGATCCGGTTGATTGTGCCGTTTGCCAACGCGGGCGTGACCGATACCAGTGCGCGCATCGTGGCCGAGAAGCTCGGTCAGCAACTTGGCCAGCAGATCGTCGTGGACAACAAGCCCGGCGCGGGCGGCAATATCGGCACGCAGATGGTGGCAAAGGCAGAACCCGATGGCTACACCCTGCTGCTCGGTTACGACGGCACGCTGGTGATCAACCCCAACGTCTATGCCAGGGTGCCGTTCGATCCGGTAAAGGATTTCATGCCCATCGGCAAGATTGGTGACGCCGTGCTGCTGATAGCCGCCAATCCGAAGCTGGGCATCAAGACCGTTGCCGATCTGCAGCACTACGCGAAGACGGTGGCGGGCGGCATGTCCTACGGCAGCGCGGGCAATGGCAGCACGACCCACCTGGCCGGCGAGATGTTCCACCAGCGCACCGGCATCCCGATGACCCATGTGCCTTACAAGGGCGGCGGCCAGGCACTGCTGGACGTGGTTGGCGGTACGCTGCCCGTGACCTTCGCGGCGGTGACCGGCGCCATGCCGTTCGTCAAGAGCGGGCAGGTCGATGCCGTAGCGGTGACGTCGCGCCAGCGTGCGCCGTCGCTACCGAACGTGCCGACGCTGATCGAAACCGGCATGAAGGACTTCGAGATCAACTCGTGGGTCGGCCTGATGGCGCCAGCCGGCACGCCCAAGCCCATTATCGACAAGCTCAGCGTCGCGCTGCAGAAGGTATTGAACGATCCGGCCATGCGCGAGCGCCTGGCGTCTCTGGGCATCGTCGCCACGCCGGGCACGCCTGACGCCTACGGGCGCGAGATCGTGCGCGACCTGGCCAAGAACAAGGCCATCGTCAAGGCCGCCAATATCAAGCTGGATTGAGCCCCGGGTGCTGCGCGGCGCGGCACACCTACGACAGAAGTAGCCCCACATCATGACAACCCTATTCGACAAGATCTGGGCGGCGCATGCGGTCGCCCGCAATGACGCTGGCGAGGACCTGGTTTATATCGACCGGCACCTGGTGCAGGAGGTATCCAGTCCGCAAGCGTTTGCCAGCATGGCTGAAGCCGGACACGTGCTGCGCTCGGCGCCGCGTCATATCGCGGTGCAGGATCACAACGTGCCCACCACGGCCGACCGGCTGACGCACATCCCCAACGCGGAAAGCCGCGAGCAGATTGCCACGCTGCGGCGTAACACGCAGAACACCGGCATGCGGTTGTTCGACCTGGATCATCCGTTGCAGGGCATCGTCCATGTCATTGCCCCCGAGCTTGGCTACGTGCTACCAGGCAGCACCGTGGTCTGTGGCGATTCCCACAGCGCCACGCTCGGCGCCATGGGTGCACTGGCCTGGGGTATCGGCACCTCGGAAGTGGCGCACGTCATGAGCACCCAGAGCCTGTGGATGCGCAAGCCGCGCACGATGGGTATCGCCATCTCTGGCGCGCTGGCCCGGGGCGTCTACGCCAAGGACCTGGCGCTGGCGATCATCCGCCATATCGGTACCAGCGGTGGCAACGGGTTTGGCGTCGAGTACTTCGGGCCGACGGTGCAGGCATTGTCGATGGAGGCACGGCTGACCCTGTGCAACATGACCATCGAGGCGGGCTCGCGCTTCGGCCTGGTCGCGCCGGACGCGACCACTCTGGCGTACCTGCGCGACCGCGTGCAGGGTGCCGCCCGTGAGCATTTCGAGCAGGCGGCGCAGGCCTGGGGCGCGCTGCGCACCGATGACATGGCCGAGTTCGACCGCAGCGTGGCATTCGATGCCGCCACGGTGGCGCCGCTCGTGACGTGGGGCACGACGCCTGCCGACAGCGCTGCGTTCTCTGGCAGGGTGGGTGATGGGGCCAGGCTCGACGAGCCGGCCGAGCGCAATCGCCTGGAAGAGAACCTTGCCTACATGGGCCTGGAAGTTGGCCAGGCCCTTTCGTCGGTACCGATCGACGTGGCCTTCATCGGCTCTTGCACCAATGGCCGGTTGGAAGACCTGCGCGCGGCCGCAGAAGTGGTGCGTGGTCGTCGCGTGGCGTCGGGCGTGCGTGCGCTGGTGGTGCCCGGTTCGGGCAGCGTCAAGCGTGCGGCCGAGGCAGAAGGCCTGGCGCAGGTGTTTGTCAACGCAGGGTTCGAGTGGCGCGAATCGGGTTGCTCGATGTGCATCGGCATGAATGGTGACAGCCTGGCGCCCGGTGAACGATGTGCCTCCACATCCAACCGAAATTTCGAGAACCGGCAGGGGCAGGGTGGCCGTACCCACCTGATGAGCCCGGCTGCCGTCGCCGCGTCCGCCCTGCAGGGACGCCTGACCGATCCCCGGGAGTACCTGGCATGAAAGCCGTCATTGCAGAAGTACAAGGCCGCGCGGCGGTCATGCAGCGCGACGATATCGATACAGATGCCATCTTTCCGGGACGCTTCCTGCGCCTGGTGCAACGCACCGGCATGGGCGCACACCTGTTTGCCGACTGGCTCGCCGAAGGCCGGCCAGAGGTGGCATTCATGGCCCAGCCCACGCCGCCGGGTATGCTGGTGGCCTTGCAGAACTTCGGCTGCGGCTCGTCGCGCGAACATGCGGTCTGGGCCTTGTCGGACTACGGCGTGAAGGCCGTGGTGGCGCTGTCGTTCGGCGACATCTTCCGCAACAACTGCGTGAAGAACGGCGTGGTCGCGGCGACCGTCACCCCGGCCAATCACGCGCGTTTGCTGGAAGCGCTGGCCGATGTGCCGGACGCACCCCTGCACCTGGCGGTTGCCGACCGCAGCCTGCGGCTGCCCGACGGCAGCGTCATTCCCGTCACGCTCGCCGACGGGCACGCGGAGCAATTGCTCTCCGCCGAGGACGAAGTCGACCGCACCTTGCGCCACGACGCAGCACTGCGCGCCTACGAGGCACGCGTGCAGCGCGATCAGCCGTGGCTGGCGTCGATGGACTGAGCCCAACACTTTCCCGATTTCCCGTCTACTGGAGCCTTCATGGCCAATCCCATTCTTCGACAAAAGCTTGCCGCCGGTGAGTTCATCGTGATCCCCGGCGTGCAGGACATGATCGCCACCGTTATGACGACCAAGGTCGGCTTCGACATCATCTACGGCTCCGGCTACTGGCTGACCGCCTCCAGCCTGGGCCTGCCCGACGCCGGCATCGCGACCTATACCCAGATGGTGGACCGCATGCGCACCATCACCCGCACATCGCGGGCGGCCCTGATCGCAGACGCCGACACCGGCTACGGCGGACTGCTCAACGTACACCACACGGTGCGGGGCTATGAGGAAGCCGGCGTGACAGCCATCCAGATCGAGGACCAGGAGTTCCCGAAGAAGTGCGGCCACACGCCCTACAAGCGCTGCGTGCCGGTCGAGGACATGGTCGAGAAGATCAAGGTTGCCTCGGAAGCGCGACAGGACAAGGAAAATTTCCTCATCATCGCCCGTACTGACGCCCGCGCCAGCCTGGGCGTGGATGACGCCATGCGCCGCATGGAGGCCTATGCCAGGGCCGGTGCGGACATCCTGTTCTTCGAGGCGCCGCAGTCCGAGGAAGAGATGCGGCGCGCCTGCGAAGCCTTCGACCTGCCGATGATGGCCAACATGGCCGATGGCGGCAAGACGCCGATCCTGCCGGCTCACGTGCTCAAGGAAATCGGTTACTCGCTGGCCATCTTCCCGGCCATGACGAGCTTGGTGGCCGCTGCCGCGATGGAGAAGTCGCTGCGCCATCTCAAGGAAGCCGGTACCAGTCTGTCGGCGGAAATCCCCATGGCCGACTTCAACGAGTTCTGCCGGCTGATCGGTTTCGAGGAAGTCTGGGACTTCGAGAAGCGCTGGGCGCGTTGAGATCCCGATGACACCTCGCGGCGACTTTCCCGAACCATCCGGGCGAGGCGTCGCGTGCAAAACATGAGAAGTCGAATGGAGGAGACAAATATGCCGACGCGTTACAACATTCCTTGCCGCAATCCGCAGCAGGGCGCGCGCGCTCTAGCCACAATGCTGGCAGCAGTCGCGCTGGCGGCCCCTGCATATGCGCTCGCACAGGCGGCCTGGAAGCCCGATCGTCCGGTCACGATTGTGGTGCCGTACGTGCCGGGCGGTGGGACGGATGCCTCGGCACGTGCGACGGCCAAATTGCTGGGCGAACAGTGGGGGCAGCCCGTGCTGGTAGTCAATATGCCGGGCGCGGACGGCCTGATCGGCACGCGCAAGGTGACCGAAGCAAAGCCTGACGGCTACACATTGCTCCTGCAGACGCCCGCCATCGTGCTAACGAAGCACACGCCTTCCTTCACCGGCCCGGACCCGCTGGCGAGCCTCGTCCCGATAACCAACATCGCCCAATCGCCTGGCGTGATCGTGGCGAACGGCAAATTTCCGGCCACGTCGCTGCCTGAGCTGATCAAGTACTGCAAGACGGCTACTACGCCGTGTTCGATGGGCACGGGAGAAAACGTGGCGAAGCTCTTCGGCCAACAGCTCAAGGCCGAAGCGCTGCCCAATCTGATTGTGGTGAACTACAAGGGTACAGCGGCCATCATCACCGACATGATCGCCAACAATGTGAACTTTGCCGTGACGGGTGTCGCTTCGGCGCTGCCGCACCAGAAGGCCGGGACGCTGAAGATCGTTGCCAATCAGGGCACGCATCGCTTCAATGGCGCGCCGGAGGTGCGCACAGTGGTGGAGACCGGTCTGCCGCAGTACGAATATACGACCTGGTTTGGATTGTTCGCGCCGAAGGGGACACCTCCGGCGATCACCCAGAGCATCTACGCCGCCGTGCGCGAGGCCATGCGCCATCCCGAGTTGCAGAAGGCAATTGCGTCGGCTGGTGCCGAGCCGCTTGTCAATACGCCGGACGATTTCGCTGCCCAGGTACGCAAGGAAGATGAGCGCTTCACGGCGTTGGCGAAGCGCTACCCACTAAACTGACCTTCCAGGCAATTCCCGGGATACGGCGCGTGCTTACATGTGGATGTTCAGCGTCATTACGGCTGAACGTCCCGGTGCCCAGGTGGCGTAGATCGGGTACGCCGACGAGTAGTACTTCTTGTCGAAGATGTTCTGCACGTTGAGCTGCAGGTCCATCGTCTTGTTCAGGCGATAGGTCGCCACGGCATCGAAGCGCGCATAGCCCGGCGTCCATTTGCGGGTTGTGGCGGATACCGATGCGTACGTCAGGCTGGAGAACGTGGCGCCGCCGCCGATCGACAGCTTCGGCAGCACATCGTAGTACGTCCACAGCGTCAGGTTGTGCTTGGGCACCATCACCATCGGCAGGCCCGAAGCCGTCGGGTTGGCCGGGCCGGCGTCGGTGGTAATCGCATCGAGGTACGAATAGCCGCCGAACACGCGCCACTTGTTCGTGATGTTGCCGGCCACGCCCAGTTCGGCGCCACGTACGCGTTGGCTGCCGGCGTTGACGACGCCGCCCAGGCCGTCGCTGACGCGGGCATTGGTCTTGTCGGTCTGGAACAGGGCCGACGTCAGCGACAGGCGCTGGTCGAGCACATCCCACTTGGCGCCGACTTCGATATTGCGGCTACGCTCCGGCGACAGGTTCTGGTTGGTGGCAGTGATCTGGTCGGTGCCGCCGCCGAGGCCGCTGTTGGCACCCGGCGGATTGGCCGAGGTGCCATACGACGCGTAGAGGCTGACCGTCTGCACCGGCTTGAACACCAGGCCCAACTGGTAGCTGAACAGGTTGGACGTGTTGTTCAGGTCCGCCGCGCCGGCCTGCGTGGCCGAGACATCGAAGCGGTCGAAGCGCGTGCCGGCGTTGAACAGCCACTTGTCGCTGAGCTTGATGCTGTCGAACAGATAGGCCGACGCCACGTTGGTGTGCGTGTGCGTCGGAGCGCCGGGGAAGCCCGTGTCGCCATTCAGCACGGTGCTGCCGGTCCACGGGGCATCCGAATTCCAGGCGCCGATGGCGGTGCAGTTGTAGGCGATGGTGCAGGGGCCGCCCGAGCGGATGTTGTTGCCCGCGCTGTCGCTGACGAGGTAGCCCTCGTAGAGGCTGCGTTCCCAGCTGAATTCCAGGCCCGCGGTCAGCGTGTGCTGCATGCCCCAGAGCGTGGTCTTGCCCGAGACTTCGGTCTGGTTCGACACGCTGTTGGTCGCGTACTTGCCGCTCTTGGCCTGCAGTTGCAGGATGTTCGAGGTGGCGTTCAGGAACTGCGGGTTGGTGGCGATGTAGTCGAGCGTCGAGCGGCCGAACATGGTCGTGTTGCGCAGCTTCCAGTCCTCGGTCAGCTTGTGTTCGACGCGGATTTCGGCCGTGTCGGTCTGGCCGCGCCGGTAGTCGCGGTTGTTCAGGCCATAGAACTGCGAGCGCTCGATACCGCTGTTGGCACCCGGCGTGCCCCCTGTCGAACGGAACGGCACGCTGAAGTCCGGCATGTCGTACGAATTCAGGTGGTAGTAGCTGACATAGACCGTGGTCGGCGTATTCAGCCCGAAGGCCACCGAGGGCGACACGCCCCAGCGTTTGCTGTAGACGTTGTTGCGGCCTGGCTGATTGGCGTCGAAGCCCATCAGGTTCAGGCGCACGGCTGTCTCGTCGTTGATGCGGCGGTTCATGTCCACCGTGGCGCGCTTGTACGACTCGGTGCCCAGGCCCAGGCTGGCATTGGTGAAGTCGTCCAGGCGCGGCATCTTGGTCACGATGTCGATGCTGCCACCCACCGCGCCACGGCCCGCGTAGACCGAGTCCGGACCCTTGATGACACTGATCTGCTCCACGGCGAACGTTTCGCGGTTCTGCACGCCGGAGTCGCGCATGCCGTCCACGAAGATCGAGTTGCGCGACTCGAAGCCCCGGATGACCGGGCGGTCCGCCGACGGGTTGGCGGCCGCATCGCCGCCCAGGAAGGTCACGCCCGGCACGGTCTTCAAGGCATCGGACAGCGTCGTGGCGTTGGTCTGCTTGATGACCTCTTCCGGAATGACCGTTACCGAGCGCGGGGTGTCGAGCAGCGGCGCCACAAACTTGTACGACGGCAGCGCCTTGGTCTGCATCGGCGAGTCAGCCGAGACCACCGCTGTGGGCAGGGTGGCTTCAGACGTCTGGCTGCCCGTATCCGGGGTGGCCTGTGCGTTGGCGATAGAGGGAACGGCGATGCCGGTGCAGTACAAGGCACACGCATACGCGATGGCGCGCATGCGCGACTGAGCAGGAGAGAACATCTGGAAAGACGGAGAGAAAGTGACTTGAAATGCCTTGCCTTCTCACTGAAGTCGGAACGGCGCTATGGCTTCCGTTTCGGTAGTGAGAATGCTTATTATTAACCGGGTCAGATGTTAGCCCTTCGACGCTGCCATGTAAATGAATACTTCAAAGTCGAAAGGACTTTCGGCATTGGGCGTGGTAGACGAGAAGCGCGTCCACGCCTGGCAGTGTCGCCGCCGGAGGAAGCTGAACTTAGCGCGCGATCAATCGATCGGGGAGCGCCACGGAAATGCGGGTGCCGGTGGCGGCCGAAGGGTCTGCATACGAGATGCGGATCTCCCCGGCGAGTCGGTCGGAGATTGTCTTGACAATGGAGAGCCCCAGGCCAGAGCCTTGTGAGGTGGTCCCGGGTGTTCGATAGAACGGCTCCCAGATTCTGGAGCGCTCCTCTGGTGGGATGCCTGGGCCGGAATCACGACAGGTCAGTACGACCTGACTGTCCTCCAGGTCAATCGACAGGTCGACGGCACTGCCTTCCGGCGAGTAGCGAATCGCGTTGTCCACGAGGTTCCTGACCAGGGTGAAAAGCTCGACCTCATCCACCGCCAGCCGGACGTCACTGTCTGTCAGGACGCCAATGTCCGCGTGGCGGGCATCCGCCATTGGCATCAGGTCCTCAATCACGCGGCGAAAAACCTGGAGCACCGACGTCGCAGACACTGGCCGCGAGGAAGGCGACTGGACTCGCGCAAGACTGAGCAACTGCTCCAGCAGGTGCCTGCCGCGTTCGATGCCTTGCCTCAGTGGAGACAGCCGGGTGCGAGCCTCCTCCGACATCTCCGCGTGCGAAAGCCGCTCGGCTTGCAGCGACAGCGCCGTCATCGGGGAACGCAGTTCATGAGCCGCGTTGGCGATGAATTGCCGCTGTTGGTCCATGGATTGCGCAACCCGTGCAAGCAGCCGGTTGATTGCCATGACAAATGGCCGGATTTCTGCGGGGAGGTGGTTGCTCGGCAGTGGTGCCAGCTCGCCTTCGTCCCGTCGATTGACCTCGGCGGCCAGGGCCGCAATGGGCTTGAAGAGCTTGCGGATCAGGTCAGCAACAATCACCAGGAGCAGAGGAACCAGGACGACGAACGGAAGCACAGTGCGCAGTGCGCTGTCACGCGCAATTTCATCGCGCATGCTGGTTTCCTGGGCAACCAGGATGCGTCCACCGTTGGGAAGCGTCCTCAGAAGGACGCGAAATGACTCGGCGTTCAGTGTGAGAGAGTGGACGCCGTCAGCGACGTTCGCCGGAACGCCAAGAAACTTGCCAGGCATCTGCGGGCTCTGGCCCTCGGATGCGGGGCCGGCGTACTGGACTATCACCCGGGATTCCTCGTCGATGCCGGGCAGCTTGCCAAGCTCGGCCATGCGGGGAGCGGGCAGGTGGTCGACGTCGAACAGGATGGCGACCTGATGCAGCAGGTCATCCTGTAGCTCGATGGCTTCGTCGAAGGCGGTCCGGAAGGAAACAATCCCGCCAATCACGGCAACAGCCAGGATCGCCAGCGATAGCCACAGGGACAACCTGGCTTGTATGGAACCGGTCAGTCTTGCTTGGGCACCAGCCATCCGAGTCCCCTGACGTTTCTGATTGTGGCGGCGCCCAGCTTCTTGCGCAGCGCGTGGATAAGGTACTCGACGGCGTTGCTTTCTACCTCGTCTCCCCAGCCATAGATCCGCTCTTCGAGCTCGGCACGGGACAGGATTGCGCCGGGCCGCATCATCAATGCCTGCAGCAGGGAGAACTCCCGGCCGGTCAGGGGAACGGGCGCTCCGTCGGCAAGTTGTGCCTGCCGGGTACCGAGGTCGAGCGAAAGGGTGCCGCTGCGCAATACTGACGACGCCGCGCCGCCTTTCCGACGCCAGACTGCGCGCATTCTGGCGAACATCTCGGCCATCTCGAAGGGTTTGACCAGGTAGTCGTCCGCACCGGCATCGAGGCCGGCGACACGGTCCTCAAGGGCATCGCGCGCGGTAAGGATAACCACAGGCACTGCACTGCCGCGCGCCCGGATATCGCGCAGTACGTCGATGCCGCCTCTCCGGGGCAGGCCAAGATCGAGCAATACGATGTCGTATTGCTGGTTATCCATCGCGTTCAGCCCGCGCTCACCGTCTTCGACCCAGTCAGCAGCGTAGGCGGCGTCGCGCAGTGCATCTTGCACGACCTGCCCGATCATCACGTCATCTTCTATCAACAGGACACGCATCCAGATACCCCTGGGCTTGCGCAGCGGCACGTGCGTCCACCTTGGCGCGCTGCGGCTGGGCTGATCTCACCGGTGATTATGCAACGATCAATGGCTTGCGCTGGCTGCGGCACGCTGCGGTAACAGCAGGATGCAGCCGACCATGAAGGCCATCAGCACTGCCGAGGCAGTGAACCGGTCCAGGGCCAATCCACCAGAAGCTAGCGGCTTGTCCAGGAAGTCGCCAACGACGGCGCCAAGGGGGCGCGTAAGTATGAAGGCCGCCCAGAACAGCACTGTGCGCGAGATGGCGGTCCGGTAGTACGCAATGGCGAGGATGGCCAGCAACGTGCCGAAGATGGCGATGCCGCCCACATACCCAAGACCGATCGTGTCCGCGGTCCAGTCGCCCAGCGCGGTGCCGAGCGTTTGCGAGAACATGATGGTCACCCAGTAGAACATCTCCGCCTTCGGCTCGTTGACCGAGGCAATCGAGACGGTCCCCATGGCGCGATGCCAGATGAAGAGTGACAGTAGCAGAAGCGCCAGCAGCAGCGCGGTGCCTCCCGGATAGCCGATTCCCAGCGAGCGGTCGGCAAAGTCTGCCAGCGTTGTGCCCACCGTAGTGGTGGCGACAATCGTGATCCAGTAGGTAGCCGGGTGGTAGTGCCTGGCGCGGACCTGGGCCACGACGGCCACCAGGAACACGGCGGCGAAGATCAGTGTGCTGATCAGGTAGCCGAGATTCAGGGACATCGAGAGGGCATCGCCGCCTGTCTCGCCCAGGGTCGTGGCGGCGATCTTGATAAGCCAGAACCCCAGCGTGACCTCTGGAACCTTGCTTGCCGACTGTCGGAGGTTGGTTTGCTGCATGGGTCAGGTCCTCGAAGAAAGATGGATGGCACTCATGCCTTCATGCCTTGCCGCTAAGCCGGTCGAAAGTCTTCAGAAGGTCTGTCATCGCGGCCTTGCACTCGCCTTGAGACGGTTTGGACGCGCGCAGGGCATCCAGGGCGCGGTCGATGGCCTTGTCGAGCGTATGCCAGTCGCTCGCAGCGCGCGGCTTCAGGCCGGCCTCGGCACGGTCCCACGAAATCTCGAGGTCTTTGATACGGGTCTTTGCTGCAGCAAGGTTGCCGGCTTCCACTAGCGATTGCACGTCGACGGCGATGGTGTGAAATGCGCCCAGGTCACCGAGCATCGTGGGGGTACTCTGTGTGCGCTGAGCCGCGACGCTCGCTTGTTGGGGTGCAGCGGCGAGCGGAGCGGCGTGCCCGGCAAGCGGCGTCAACAGTGCGGCGATTGCAAGCATGGAGGCCGCCTGGCCGTGAAAGGGTGTGAAGATGAGCATGATGTAGTGCCTCGCGTAATTAGAGATGATCGGGGGCCGCGTACCGGGTGCCGCGACCATTGGTTGTCAGCTGCTCGATGGTCACGAGAATGCCAATGACGGTAAGAAACATTGCACTCGTCCAGAGCGGCCCCAAACCAAGGCCGCCGTAGGTCACGTCCTGTGTCAGCAGGTCACCAAGGGAGGCGCCGAACGGCCGGGTAAGGATGTAGGCGGCCCAGAACGTCAGTACGATGCTGGCACCGAGCCGCCACGCGGCATACGACAAGGCAATAAGCGCGCCGAAGGCGATAACGCCCCACGTAAAGCCGAGCCCAAGCGCCTCGGTCGCCAGGTCGCCTGCAGCCGTCCCGAGCGCGAAGGTGCAGAGGATGGCGATCCAGTAGAACAACTCCCGCCGGGGTGTGCAGATTGACTTGATGGACAACGTGCGCTCGCGTCGATACCACGCGGCGAAGACGAGCATCAGTGCCACGGAGAAGGCCGCTGTACTGGCGTACAGGCTGACGCCCAGGCCATCGGTCAGGACGTCGGTGACCTGGGTTCCGACGATGCTGACCAGCACGACAGTCAGCCAGTATTTCCATGGGGTATATCTGCGTGCGCGCATCTGATACCCCAGGGCAATCAGGAGCAGCAACGTCATCGCGGCGGTGGTGACTGCCTGACCCCATCCAACGTTCACGGCAAGGAAGTCAGAGCCCGTCTCGCCGACGGTTGTCGACAGAATCTTGATGATCCAGAACGAGGCCGTAATTTCTGGAACCTTGTTGGCCCAGGACTCGCCCGATGGAAGGGTTTGATGGCGCGTGTCGGCGATTGCCGAATGAGCGCTGGCATTGACGGTTGTTGGCTGACGGTCCATTCAAGCCTCCAGTTTCACGTTTCGAACCAGAGGCAAGCCTACGCACGAAGACTTAGGAGACCCTTAGGGCGCTCGGGAACCGGCGCCCGCTACACCGATTGGACGAACACATGTTGTGTCCCGGCATACGCACAATTACCTAATGCTGCGATGCGACATTCCTTCTGCTACAATTCGGGAAAACCCCATAAGGGTTATCCCTTAAAAGGAAGGACGCCATGAACACCCAATCCGACATCAAGCTGACCGATCAACTCGAACGCGACCTGATCGAGCGCGAACTGGGCACCCAAAGCCTGGGCTTTGCCAACGACGTGAAGCGCGCAGTTGCTGCCATCCAGAACATTTTCACCCGCCTGCAGGCGGAAGCGCGCAAGGCCAAGGTGGTCTACGCGAACGGCTGACCGGTATCGGCTGATAGCAGTACAGGCGGCGCAGCAAGCGCCGCAGCATTGAAAACCGGCCCGCCGCGTACCGAATCCAAGGTACGCGGCGGGCCGGTTTTTTGCTTTTGGCGTGGCGTGTCGAACCGTTCGGATCAGCGCTGGATGTCGATGTTATCGACGCGATCCGGGTAGAACGCCACATATCCCGCGATTTGCGACACGGCGTCGTGCGGATGTTCATACGTCCAGACGGCATTGTTGCCCCGGGCCCCGGCTGCCGCGATGCTGAAGTACGCGGCGTCGCCCTTGTAGGGGCAATGGCTGGCGTGTGCGGTCCGGGTCAGTTGCGCCATGTCCACGTCGTCGCGCGGGACGTACTGGACGGCCGGGTAGGACGCTTCCTGGAGGTTCAAGGCGCGCGTGGTATCGGCGATCACGCGGCCGCCGGCCGTGACGACAACGCGTGCGCGCTGCGGGGTGATGGTGATGGGATGGTCCGGGCCGGGGATCTTGACGGGCTTGTCAGTCATGGCGACGACTCCTTGCCTTGGGTGCGACGGCGGAAAAAGATGAGGCGCGGCAAAGATGCCGCGCCCGCGCCGGCCTGCCGTACGCCTGAGAGCCGTACGTGCCCGCGCCAATCATGAAAAAACCGCCACGGAGGTGACGTAAGGCTGGAAGGGAGAGAGAGCCTGCAGCCTTGCCCAAGACGATAACGCCACCGATCGTTGCGAAAAAGCGCAACGGCGGAACACACTTTTCGGGGTTCTAAAACAATGGCCCCGTCCGAGCGGGGCCATGGGCGTTCAAATCGTCGGAAAAGACGCGGGAAAGGTTCAGCTTCGGGACTGTTCCTCGATCCACAGCGACAGGCGCACCTTGTAGGCCTGCTGGATATGGCGGCGGGTGATCTGTTCGGCCTGTTCGGGGTTGCGTGCCTCCAGGGCCTCCACCAGTGCCAGGTGCTCCTCGTAGGATCCTCGCGCCCGGCCCGGCACGGCCAGCGTGGAGCGGCCCAGCAGCGCCATCGACTCGTGCAGCGACCGCAGCGTCTTGAGCAGGTAGCGGTTGTGGGCGCAGCGGTGCAGGGTTTCGTGGAACAGGCGGTTGTTCATTGCCAGCTTGTCCGGATCCGACGCAAACGACAGGTCGCGTTCGACGATATCGCGCAGCAGCGAGATTTCCACATCGGTGGCATGGCGCGCCGCCAGCGCGGCAGCCGTCGATTCCAGCACCTCGCGCATCACATAGAGCTCGCTGACCATGCTGGCATCGAGCCGGGTCACCATCATGCCCCGGTTTGGCTCGTTGACGACCAGGCCTTCGGATTCCAGCCGGGACAGCGCTTCGCGCACCGGCGTGCGCGACAGGCCTAGCGTTTCGGCCAGCTCGACTTCACGCAGACGGGTTCCCGGTAGCAGTTGGCCTGCCTGGATGGCGGCACGCAGTTGTTGATAGGCCCGCTCGGAACGCGGCAACGAAGCACTCTGGTCGCCGTCGGCGCCAGCCAGGTCCGTAGGAAGCATGAAAAACGTGAAGTGGGTAACCAAGACACGAGAGTCTACCCGAGTTCGCCGCCGGGCCTTTTGTCAAAAGGGAAACTGCGTCGTCGACAGCACTTGCTTGAGGACCATGAACGAGCGGATCTGCCGTACGCCGGGTAGATAGAGCAGTTGCTCGGCGTGCAGCCGGTTGAAGCTCTCGCTGTCCCGGGTGCGCACGAGCATGAAGTAGTCGAATTCCCCCGTGACCACGTGGCACTCCATGCAGCCCGATACTTTTTGTGCGGCTGTCTCGAATTGTGCGAAGGATTCGGGCGTGGATCGGTCGAGTACCACGCCAATCATGACCAGCATCCCGGCGTCCAGCGCCTTGGGGTCCAGCAGCGCCACAATGCCGCGGATCAGGCCCATTTCCTTGAGCCGCTCCACCCGCCGCAGACAGGCCGGCGGGCTCAGGTTGACCTTGGCCGCCAGCGCCACGTTGGAGATCGACGCATCCTGCTGCAGCGCGCGCAGGATGGCCTTGTCGGCGCGGTCCAGCGTGTCGACGTGCGCCGGGGCCGGCGTTGCCGGGGCTGCGGACGGGGCAGGTTGCCTGGCTTTGGTACGAAATTTTGTTTCTTTCAAGGCGAATTCACCGGAATAAACAAAAGGAAGACCGTCTTTGGATTGATGAATAGTGTTTCGAAGGGCCATTCTTTGCAAGCACGTTTCGTGGCTTTTTTTCTAGGATTGAGTCCATCGCCCTCAACCCCGGAGCAGCCAACATGAACCTGAAGCGCTTTCCTCGCCATGCCCTGACGTTCGGTCCCACCCCGATCCAGCCCCTGCAGCGCCTGTCCGACCATCTTGGCGGCAAGGTGGCGCTCTATGCCAAGCGCGAAGACTGCAACAGCGGCCTGGCATTCGGCGGCAACAAGACCCGCAAGCTCGAATACCTGATTCCCGATGTACTGGCGCAGGGATGCGACACGCTGGTGTCGATCGGCGGCATCCAGTCCAACCAGACGCGCCAGGTTGCCGCCGTCGCCGCGCACCTGGGGCTGAAGTGCGTGCTGGTGCAGGAAAACTGGGTCAACTATGCCGATGCCGTCTACGACCGCGTGGGCAATATCCAGATGTCGCGCATGATGGGCGCCGACGTGCGGCTGGTGGCCGACGGCTTCGACATCGGCATCCGCAAGAGCTGGGAAGAGGCCATGGAAAGCGTGCGCCAGGCCGGCGGCAAGCCGTATCCGATTCCCGCCGGCTGTTCGGAGCATCCGCTTGGCGGGCTAGGGTTTGTCGGGTTTGCCGAGGAAGTGCGCGCGCAGGAGGCCGAACTGGGATTCAGGTTCGACTACATCGTGGTGTGTTCGGTCACGGGGAGCACGCAGGCCGGCATGGTGGTCGGCTTTGCCGCCGATGGCCGCGCAGACCGCGTGATCGGCATCGACGCCTCGGCCAAGCCGGAGCAGACCCGCGCGCAGATCCTGCGCATCGCCAGGCATACGGCCGGGCTGGTGGAGTTGAACCGCGACATTGCCGATGCCGATGTGGTGCTCGACACGCGCTATGGCGGCCCGGAATACGGCCTGCCGTCGGAAGGCACGCTCGAAGCGATTCGTACCTGCGCGCGGTACGAAGGCGTGATGACCGATCCGGTGTACGAGGGCAAGTCGATGCACGGCATGATCGACATGGTGCGGCGAGGCGAATTCCCGGCGGGGTCGCGCGTGCTTTATGCCCACCTGGGCGGCGCGCCCGCGCTGAGCGCCTACAGCTTCCTGTTCCGCAACGGCTGAGCGGCGCTCACAGACGTAGTAGATCCTCCACGCGCTGGCGGCACAGCCGGACAAACTGCTGTGCCGCCGTGGACTGCCCCTGGCCCGGATGAAACGCCAGGATGGCGCGGAAGCGCACGGGGCCGGCAAACGGCACGCTGCGCAGGCCCAGCGCCGTATAGGTGCGCGCCACCAGTGGATTGGTAATGGCGAGGCCCACGCCCGCCAGCACCATTGCGCATTGTGTATGGCTGTAAGGGGTCGTCGCGACAAACCGTGCCGTGTGGCCGTGCCCGGCGAGCGCGGATTCCAGTTGCCGCTGGGCCGGATCGCCTGCATCGAGCCCGATCAACGGAGCATCGGCCAGATCCGAGGCGCCCACCCGGGCCCGGCCGGCAAACGGATGCGTGGCCGGCACGATGCAGACCGCCGGCACCGCATAGAACTCCGAAGCGGTCAGCCCGCTCGTGTCCACTTCGTCACCCATGAATGCCAGGTCCAGTTCGCGCTGGAGCAACCGTTCGCGCAGGCCGCGCGAACTGTCTACCTCCAGCCGGCAATGACTGCGCGGATAACTGTGCGTGAAGTTGGCCACCGCCAGGGGCATCACGCTGGCGGCCATCGCGTGCAGCGCGCCCACGCGCAGCACCGTGTCCTCGTGCGAGCGCAGCAGGTCGATCTTGCGCTGTACGGCATCCAGGCCTACGTAGACGCGTTCGACTTCGTCCATCAGCGCGGCCGCCTCGGCGGTCGGGACCATGCGGCCCTTGCTGCGGTCGAACAGCCTGAGCCGCGCCGATTGTTCCAGTTGCAGCACGATCTGGGTCACCGCCGGCTGGCTGATGTGCAGCGCCTCGGCGGCGCGGCGCGCGGAGCCCAGCCGCATGACCATGCGGAATACCTCGATCTGCCGCGCGCTGATGGTTTGCCCGGCGGTCGCTGCGATCTGGTTCATTCACACCCTATAAGTTTGGCTTATTGAAAGCGCGGGGTGGCTTGCGTCGCGGCGGTGCGTCTGCCCGTAGACTCGCGGTCATGCCATTCCCGTCCGTTGCCATGTCCGATATCCACGCGTCCGGCCCCGTGCCGAGCCTCAATCCCACGCTACGCGCGCTGCAATGCGTGACTTGCGGCGAAGTTTATCCGGTCTCGGACCTGCCCGAAGGCTGTCCGGCCTGCGCCAGCCACGACAGGCCAAGCAGCCTCGAAGCGGTCTATGAAGCTGCCCCTGGCGCGCCGGTGCCCGATTTTGCACCAAAAAGCCACGGTTATCGCTGGGGCCACTGGATGCCGTATCTCGACGGCGTGACGCTGGGCGAGGGCGCCACGCCATGCCTGCCTGTCCCGGCGCTTGCCGCGCTGACCGGCGTGGCGGCGGTGTGGATCAAGAACGAGGGGGCCAATCCGACCGGCTCGCACAAGGACCGCATGTCGGCCCAGGCCGTGAGCCGGGCGCTTGCCACGGGGGCGCAGGAAGTGGTGCTGGCGTCCAGCGGCAATGCGGCGGTGTCGGCCGCAGCCTATTGCGCAGCCGCCGGGCTGGCGTGCGAGGTCGCCACCTATCGCGACCTGCCTGCGGTGTTCGATGCGGCGCTACGTCACTACGGCGCCCGTCGCGTGATTTGCGCGACCGGCCATGCGCGCTGGGAACACGTGCGCCGCCGGGTGCGCGAAGACCGCGCCTTTGCGCTGACGAACTACAGCCTGCCGGCCGTCGGCAGCCCGGTGTTTGGTGTGGAAGGTTATCGCGCCGCTGCGCTCGAATGGGTTCAGCAGGGCTGCCTGCCCGACCACGTGATGGTGCCCACCGCACGCGGCGACCTGCTGTGGGGCCTTTACAGCGCGTTGCGCGACCTCGTGCGGCTTGGGCACCTGGCGCGCGTGCCGAAGCTGTGGGCCGTCGAGCCGTTCCCGCGCCTGGCCCGCGTGCTGGGCGGCGCTTCGCAGCAGGCGGATTTCCCGGGCGCGACGCAGCAGTTCTCGACGGCCGGCTCCACCGTTACCGCGCAGCAGGTACATGCGGCTACCCGATCGGGTGGCGGTGCGATTGTCGTGGACGACGCCGCCGCGCGCGCGGGCACCGGGCAGCTGGCCGCCGCCGGCTTCTGGGTCGAGCTTTGCGCGGGCGCCGGACTTGCCGCCGCACGGATGCTGCGCGCCGATGGCCGCATCGATCCATCGGAAACCGTTCTGCTCATGCTGACGGCGCGCGGCGACCGCGACCCGGCGCAGATCACAAACTAGAGCCCTGGAGGGGACCACCATGACGTTGCGTTACCTGACCGCCATCTTTTCCGTCAGCCTGGCGGCCCATGTGCCGGTGGCGCAGGCGGCCGGCTATCCCGACAAGCCCATCCGCCTGATCGTGCCGTGGGCGGCGGGCGGCAGCACCGATGCCCTGGCACGCGCCGTGGCGCAGCGCATGAGCGAATCGATGGGCCAGCCCGTGGTGGTCGAAAACCGCGCCGGGGCCTCGGGTCGTATCGGTGCCGAGGCCGTTGCCAAGGCCACGCCCGATGGCTACACGCTGGGCGTGATCGAACTGGCCCATGCCGTGGCGCCATCGGTATTTCGCCAGATGTCCTACGATGTGCTGCGCGATTTCGCGCCGGTTTCGCTGCTCGGCGAATCGCCGCTGGTGCTGTTCGCGGACAGTGCACGTTATCGGCCCGGTGACATCCAGCGATTTCTGGCCGATGCGCGCCAGTCCGGCAAGCCGGTGCAACTGGCTACGAGCGGCAACGGCACGATCAGCCATCTGGCGGGCAAGATGCTGGAGGCGCAGGCGGCCATCCCGGTCGATGCCGTGCCTTATCGCGGGTCGGCGCCTGCGCTGACCGATGTTTCCGCGCAGCTGGTTTCTGGCCATTTTGCGACGCTGGCGAGCGGCAGCAGCCTGCTTGGCGGCGGCAAGATCACGGCGCTGATGGTCACGGGGCCGTCGCGGCTTGCCGCGCTGCCGAATGTGCCGACATCAACCGAGGCAAAACTGCCGGCCTTGCAGGTGGGCCAGTGGTGGGCGGTGGTGGCCCCGGCGCGCACCCCGACGGCTGTGATCACCCGTCTCAATGACGAAGTGCGCGCTGCGCTGGCCAATCCCCAGACCCGGGCACGGCTGGACAGCCAGGGCATCGACCTGAAGGCTTCCACGCCGGCACAACTGGGCGACCGGTTGCGCGGCGAGGTTGACCGCTGGGCGCAACTGGTGAAGCAGGCGGGTATCCAGCCGGAATAGGCGCAGGCACCCGCAACAGGGCGCGGGCAATCAGCCCCGGTACTGCTGCGCGTTCAGATAGGCATCGCGCGACGGCAGCAGGTGGCTGGCGCACAGCGCCACCAGCGCGTCGATATCGCCGGCCTTCAGCGCCTCGATCATCTGCCAGTGTTCCTGGCGGGCGCGTTCGCGGTATTCGGCCGATACCAGCGAGGCAAAACGGATCGGATGGGTCTGCCGCGCGAATTCGGCAATGGCCTTCTGCAGCGTCTGGTTGCTGCAGAGGCTGAACAGCTCGCGGTGGAAGGCCAGGTTGACGCGGAACACCGTACGCGCGTCGCCGGCCGCAACGGCCGCGTCGTGTTGCTGCTGGATGGCGATCAGGCGGTCGAGGTGTGCCGGCACGCGCTGCAGGTCGATGCGCCGGGCCGCCTCGGTCTCCAGCATGCCGCGCACTTCGTACAGCTCGGTCACTTCCTGGACCGAAAACGAGCGCACCACGGCGCCGACGTTCTTGCGCCGCTCCACCAGCCCCAGGCGGTCCAGCGCGGCCAGTGCATCCCGCACCACGTGCCGCTTGACGCCAAACCGCTCCATGAGTTCGTCCTCGACCAGGCGCTCCCGGGGGTGCAGCCGGCCAAAGACGATATCTTCCTCAAGCGTGGCGATCATCGCGCCCAGGGTGTCCTGGGCCACGGGTGTGTCGTCGACGCCTGCATTGGCAGCGGCGTAGAGCGTGTCGGAACTCGGCATCAGGCGAATCGCGCCGGGGCTGGCCCCGGACGCGTGAAGAGGTGTCGGATGGAAAGCCGTCATTCTGACCGATTTTCCTGTCCGTGGCGCCTGTCCGGCCATGGTTCCACCGTGCGTCAGGCGCCGTTGCCCGGCACCTTGCCGCGCGTCTCGGCGGCGCGCAGGAAGTCGAAGTCCACGCCCTGGTCGGCCTGGTTGACGGTGGTAAGAAAGAGCTTGCGGTAGCCACGGTCGGCGGTGGGCACCACCACCGGCGTTTCCTGCGCGCGGCGTGCCAGTTCTTCATCACTGACATGCAGCGTCAGGTCGCGGCGCGCCACCGACAGGCTGATGCGGTCGCCGTTGCGTACATGGGCCAGCGGCCCCCCGATGGCCGATTCAGGTGTCACGTGCAGCACGATGGTGCCGAACGCGGTGCCGCTCATGCGGCCATCCGAAATCCGCACGATGTCCTTGACGCCCGCGCGGGCCAGCTTGCGCGGAATCGGGATATAGCCTGCCTCGGGCATGCCGGGTGCGCCTTTCGGGCCGATGTTCTTGAGCACCAGGATGTCGTCGGCCGTCACGTCGAGGTCGTCGCTGTCGATGCGGTTGGCAAGGTCGGCGGCGTTCTCGAACACCACGGCGCGGCCTTCGTGCTCCATCAGCTTGGGGTGTGCCGCCGACTGCTTGATGATGGCGCCGCCCGGTGCCAGGTTGCCGCGCAGCACGGCAATGCCGCCCTGCGGATAGATCGGGTTGTCGCGCGTGCGCACCACCTCCTGCCTGAACCCGGGACCCGCGCGCTCGATTTCCTCGCCCAGCGTGCGGCCGGTCACGGTCAGCGCATCCAGGTTCAGCAACGGCTTCAGTTCGCGCAGCAGCGTAGCCATGCCGCCCGCGTGGTGGAAGTCTTCCATGTAGTGGTCGCCAGACGGCTTCAGGTCCAGCAGCACCGGCGTGTCGCGCCCCATGTGGTCGAGGGCGGCCAGGTCGATGTCATACCCCAGCCGGCCCGCGATGGCTGCCAGGTGGACGATCCCGTTGGTGGACCCGCCAATCGCCAGCAGCACGCGCATGGCGTTCTCGAAGGCGGCCGGCGTCAGGATCTTGTCGATCGTCAGGCGTTCGCGGGCAATGCGCACCGCTTCCGTACCGGTCTGCTCGGCCACGCGGATACGGTCGGCGGTCACCGCCGGCGGCGAGGCGCCACCGGGCACGGTCATGCCCAGGGCTTCGGCAATGCAGGCCATGGTGCTGGCCGTGCCCATCACCGAGCAGGTGCCCACGCTGGCCACCAGCTGGTTGTTGACGTCGGCGATCTCCTCGGCGTCGATCTCTTCCGCACGGAACTTGCCCCAGTAGCGGCGGCAGTCGGTGCAGGCGCCCACGCGCTCGCTGCGGTGCGATCCGGTCAGCATCGAACCCGTGATGAGCTGGATGGCCGGGATGCCGGCCGATGCCGCGCCCATCAGTTGCGCGGGCACGGTCTTGTCGCAGCCGCCAATCAGCACCACGGCATCCATGGGCTGCGCGCGGATCATCTCCTCGGTGTCCATCGACATGAGGTTGCGCAGGTACATGCTGGTGGGCGCCGAAAAGCTCTCGTGGATCGAGATCGTCGGGAAGTCCATCGGCAGGCCGCCGGCCAGCATGATGCCGCGCTTCACGGCTTCGATCAGCTGGGGCGCATTGCCGTGGCAGGGGTTGTAAGCGCTGCCCGTGTTGACGATGCCGATGACCGGACGGTCCAGTGCGTCGTCGGTGTAGCCCGCGCCCTTGATGAACGCCTTGCGCAGGAACAGCGAGAAGCCCCGGTCGCCGTAGTTGGTCAGGCCCTTGGAGATGCCGGTGGCGGCGTCGGCGGGCGCGATGTCATGGCGCGGGGCGGCGCCTTTCGGGTTCTGTTCGTCGTGGGACATGGATCGATGCGGTGTGCCGGGGCGCGAAGCCCCTGGATTGAATGTTGGACCTAAGGATAGTCGACTCCCGCCTGATTGTCGTCGGTACTATCACCTATATTATTAATAATCTGATTGACTAGAGTTCGGGCAGTCCCGGGTGCGCCAGTGCCCCGGACATATCCATGCATCCGAACCAGAGCAGGAGGAGACTTGTGAAGCACAAATTCAGATCATGCGCCGAAGGCATGAGCCGCCGGCGTGCCCTCGTGGCGGCGATGGCCGTTGCCCTTGGCGGCGCGCTGCCGGCCATCGCCCGGGCGGACTATCCCGACAAACCGGTCAGGCTGGTGGTGCCCTATACCCCGGGAGGCGCCACCGACGTCATTGGCCGGGTGATCGCCCAGAAGCTGTCGGTGTCGCTGGGGCAGCCGGTAGTGGTGGAAAACCGCGCAGGTGCCGCCGGCAATCTGGGCGCGGCCTACGTTGCCAAGGAAAAGCCGGATGGCTACACGCTGCTGCTGGGCGCGCTGACCAGCCATTCGATCAACAGCGTGCTGCAGCCGTCGGCGGCGGGTTTCACGATGGACAAGAGCTTCGTGCCCGTGGCCGTCGTCGGCCGGGTGCCGCTGGTGGTAGCCGTGGGGCCGTCGTTCAAGGGCAAGACGCTGGCCGACTTTATCGCGGCGGCCAAGGCCAGGCCGGGCGGCATGAACTACGGATCGTCGGGCAATGGATCGCCGCAACACCTGGCGGCCGAGCTGTTCAAGCGCCAGGCCGGCGTGGAACTGGTGCACGTGCCCTACAAGGGCAGCAGTCCCGCGCTCAACGACCTGATGGGCGGACAGGTCGACGTGGTGTTCGACACGCTGCCGGCCACCCAGGCATTCATCAAGGGCGGACGGCTGCGCGCGCTGGCATCGGCCACGCCGCAGCGGGTGCTGCCGGATGTGCCGACCGCGGCCGAGGCGGGGCTTGCCGGCTTCGAGGTCAGTTCGATGTTCGGCGTGCTGGCGCCGGCCGGCACCGCGAAGCCGGTGGTCGGCAAGCTCAGCGCCGCACTCAAGGACATCATGGAGCAGCCCGAGGTGAAGTCCGCGCTGGTGGCGCAGGGCGCGATGCCGGTCTACAGCACGCCGGATCAGGCGCAGGTGCAGATCCAGGCCGAAGTCACGCACTGGTCTCGCGTCATCAAGGACTCGAATATCCAGGCAGACTGATCCGGGCGGCGTCCGGGCCGCGCGCAACCCCGGCGGTTATTGCGGGTGATTGCGGTTATCGCCGGCCCGGCGCGGCCTGCTGGAACTTCTGCGCCAGGAAATCGATGAAGGCGCGCGCCCGCGCGGTCTGGTTGCGGCGCTGGGCGTAGTACACGAACAGGTCGGCGGATGGCAGCCGGTACTCGGGCAGCACCACGCGCAGCCGGCCGCTTTCCAGATACCTGGCAAGGTCCCATTCCGATCGCACCAGGATGCCGTGCCCGTCCAGCGCCCAGCCCAGCACGATATCGCCATCGTTGCTCGATAGCGCGCCTTCTACCTTCACGTTTTCATGGTGCCCGTCGCGTTCGAACCGCCAGACGCCGTAGGCGTCGTCGTTCTGCCGGTGGATGATGCAGCGATGGTGCGCCAGGTCGGCCAGCGTCCGTGGCGTGCCGGACTGTTCCAGATAGGCCGGCGACGCGCACAGGAAGCGGCGATTGGGCAGGATGCGCCGCGCCGACAGCCGCCGGTCTGGCAGCGTGCCAAACCGGATCGCCAGGTCGACGCCGCTGTCGACCAGATCCACGGGACGGTCGGTCACTTCCAGTTGTACCTCGACATGCGCGTAGCGTTTGGCAAATTCGGAGACCAGCGGCGCGATGGTGGTACGGCCAAAGCCCAGCGTGGCGTTGACCCGCAGCAGGCCACGGGGCTCGGCGCCGCTGCTGGACACCACGTTTTCCATCTCCCGCAGGTCCGCCAGGATGCGCGTGGCATAGGCGAGGTAGGTCTCGCCCTCGTTGGTCAGGCTGATGCTGCGCGTGGTCCGGTTCACCAGCCGCACGCCCAGGCGCGACTCCGTCAGGGCCAGGCGCTTGGTGGCGGCCGGGGGCGTCAGGTTCAGTTCCCGGGCGGCGGCCGACAGGCTGCCCAGGCGGGCGACCAGTACGAAAAACTCCAGCTCGGAGGCCAGGTCGGTTTTCACTCTAAGTGAATAATGAAGTAAAAGTGATTCAATCTTAGTGCATCGTCTGGCGCCTAAGCTACCGGTTCCCACGCGACGCCCATCACCGATGCCGCGCGTTCCGCACACCAGGAGACCCCCGTGAGAATCGTAGAAATCCGAGAAAAGACGTTCCCCATCAGTTCGCCCATCCGCAATGCCTATATCGACTTCAGCAAGATGACGCTGAGCCTGGTGGCCGTGGTCACGGACGTGATCCGCAACGGCAAGCCGGTGGTGGGCTATGGCTTCAATTCCAACGGCCGCTATGGGCAGGGCACGCTGATGCGCGAGCGGTTTATCCCCCGCATCATGGAAGCCGATCCGGCGTCGCTGGTGGATGCCACTGGCGACAACCTCGATCCGCACAGGATCTGGGACACCATGTTCAGGAACGAAAAGCCCGGCGGTCACGGCGAGCGTTCGGTGGCCATCGGCACCATCGACATGGCGGTCTGGGATGCCGTGGCGAAGATCGAGGGCAAGCCGCTGTTCCAGTTGCTGGCGGATCGCTACGGCAACGGCCAGCCGGATCGCAAGGTATTCGTATATGCCGCAGGCGGCTACTACTACCCCGGCCAGGACCACGGCAAGCTCAAGGACGAGATGCGCAGCTACATCGACCGCGGCTATACGGTGGTCAAGAAGAAGATCGGAGGCGCGTCGCTGGACGAAGACCTGCGCCGCATCGACTCGATCCTGAGCGTGCTGCAGGACGGCCAGAAGCTGGCCGTGGACGCCAACGGCCGCTTCGATCTCGATACGGCCATCCAGTACGCCAAGGCGCTGTCGCAGTACGACCTGTTCTGGTACGAGGAGCCCGGCGATCCGCTGGACTTCGAGCTGCAGGCCACGCTGCGCAACTACTACGACAAGCCGATGGCGACCGGCGAAGACCTGTTCTCGATGCAGGACGCGCGCAACCTGATCCGCTACGGCGGCATGCGTCCGGATCGCGACTGGCTGCAGTTCGACTGCGCGTTGAGCTATGGCCTGGTGGAATACCTGCGCACGCTCGACATGCTGAAGCAGCACGGCTGGTCGGCCAGCCGCTGCATTCCGCACGGCGGTCACCAGATGTCGCTGAACATCGCTGCCGGCCTGGGCCTGGGCGGCAACGAAAGCTATCCCGACCTGTTCCAGCCGTTCGGCGGATTCCCCGATGGCGTCAAGGTCGAGAATGGCTATCTGACGATGCCAGACCTGCCGGGTATCGGCTTCGAGGGCAAGTCCGACCTGTACAGCGTGATGCAGCAGCTGTCGGCCTGACGGCGCGGGCCCTGCCGCCGGCGCGCTGTCCACCGTCCTGTGACAGCGCGCCGGGCCGGCCGTCACGCATCATTCATCGCCCGGCGCCGTGCTGAACAGCGCCTCGCCACGTTCCTGCAACAGCGCCATCAGGCGCAGCGCGGCAGGGGACAGGTAGCCGTGCCGCCGGTAGCTGACGCCGAGCCGGCGCCGCAGCGTGGCCTCCTTGAGCGGCACTTCGCGCAGCACGTGCCGGTGCTCGTCGAGCGTATGGCGTGACAGGAAGCTCAGCAGTTCCGTCTTGCCGATCAGCCGGGGCAGCAGCGGGATCGAGTTGGCATCGATCTGCGTGGCGGGGCGGGGCAGTCCGTGCGACTGGAACGCGGCGTCGATCCATTGCCGGCTCGGTATCGACGCCGCCGGCAACACCCATCGCCAGGCCAGCAGCGCCTTGAGCGTGACGCGCGGCAGGGCAAAGACCGGGTGATGGCGGCTGGCAACCACCACCACCACGTCTTCCACGATGGCATGGCTGACCAGCGCGTCGTCATGCTCGGGCATCAGGCCGATCAGCAGGTCGAGCGTGCCTTCCTTGAGCCGTTCGCGCAGTACCAGGCTGGGCGCCACGGTAATGTCGATGGTGGTCGCCGGCGCTTCTTCCAGCAGCAGGCTGCAGATTTCGGGCAGGACATGCTCGGCGGCGATGGGGCCGCTGCCTATCCTGACGTGGCCCGCATTGCCCCTGGCGAAATCCCCGACTTCCCTCAGCGCTTCGTCCGTGGCGCCGCGCAGCATGCGGGCGCGGGCCAGCAGCACCTCGCCGACCGGCGTCAGCCGGATGCCGCGCCCCTTGCGCTCGAACAGCTCGCTGCCAAACGCCTCTTCAAGCCGCTGCACCGCCTTGGTCAACGCCGGCTGCGTGCGGCCCAGCTTCTCGGCGGCGCGGCCGATATGCCCGAGTTCGGCCACCACCTCGAAATAGCGCAGATCCCTGAGCTGGATTTCCATCGATAACTCACAGGAATGAAAACATGAACATTATCAAATAGACGGAATGCTTTTGCACGGCAAGAATGCCTGCAAACGAATCGAGACAGGAGACATACGATGCTGAAGCCCGGAATGCTGGTCACCGCCTCCTTATCGGCGCTATTGGCCGTTTGCAGTGGCACCGCGAGCGCCGATACGTGGCCGGGCCGGCCGATCCGGCTGGTGGTGCCGTTCCCGCCCGGCGGCGGTACCGATGCGGTAGCGCGGCTGATTGCCGAAAAGATGTCCACGCAGGCGCACTGGACTGTGGTGGTCGAGAACCGTCCCGGCGCAGGTGGCAACGTTGGCCTGGACGTGGTCGCCAAGGCGCCGGCCGATGGCTACACGATCGGCCTGGGGCAGACCGCGAACCTGGCGATCAATCCCGCGCTCTACCCGAAGATGCCGTTCGACCCACTCAAGGACTTCGCGCCGATCACCACGGTGGCGTCGCAGCCGGTGGTGCTGCTGGTCAACGCCGCTTCGCCGTTCAAGACGCTCAAGGATGTGGTGACCGCCGCCAAGGCCAAGCCCGAGGCCCTGCGCATGGGCACGCCCGGCAACGGCACCGTGGCCCACCTGACCGGCGAACTGCTGGAGCGCCAGGCCGGCTTCCGCATGCTCAACGTGCCGTACAAGGGCGCCAGCCCGGCGATGATGGACCTGCTGGGCAACCAGGTGGAATTCAACTTTGCCAATACCGCCGCGGCCATTTCGCAGTTGAGCAGCCAGAAGGTGCGGGCGTTGGCGATCAGTTCGGCGCAGCGCGTGCGCATTTCGCCGTTGCTGGCCAATGTGCCGACCGTTGCCGAATCGGGCTATCCGGGCTTCGAGGCCATTACGTGGACGGGGCTGGTGGCGCCGGCCCGTACGCCGCAGGCCGTGATCGACCGCATCAACGCCGAGGTGCGCAAGGCGCTGAAAACACAGGACGTGCTGGACAAGCTGGCCGTTGAAGGCAGCACAGCGATGGGCAGCACGCCGCAACAGTTCAGCGAATACCTGCGCGCCGAGCATCAGAAGTGGGGCGCCCTGGTCCGCGAAGCCAATATCAAGCTCGATTGAATTCAGAGAACTACCATGCATACCGTATTTGTGACCGCGCCCCGGCTTGCTGCCGCTGGCGTGCAATGGCTGGACCGGGCCGGTGCGCGCGTGATCTACCTGTCGTCGCCTGACGATGCGCAAGAGGTCGAGCGCATCATGGCAAGCGAGCCGGTTGACGCCGTGATCTCGCGCACGGTGACGTTGTCGGCCCAGGCCATTGCGTCGTGTCCCACGCTCAAGGTGATCTCCAAGCATGGCGTGGGCGTCAGCAATATCGATGTGCAGGCCGCCACGCAGCGCGGCATTCCGGTCTACGTCACGCCGGGCGCCAACGCGCAGTCCGTGGCGGAGATGACGCTGGGGCTGATGTTCGCGGCTGCACGGCGCATCGGCTGGATGGATGCCGAACTGCACGGCGGCCGGTGGTCGCGCGCGCAGGACGGTGTCGAGCTGTGCGGCAAGACGCTGGGCCTGGTCGGGTTTGGCCAGATCGGCCAGCGCGTGGCCCGCGTCTGCCTGGCGCTGGGCATGCGTGTGGTGGCGTTCGACCCGGCGCTGACCGGCCGCCAGACTCCCGTCGAAGGCGTGGAGCTGGTGTCTTCCGTCGCCGACCTGCTGCCGCAGGCCGACGTGCTGAGCCTGCATGTCCCGTTGAACCCGCACACGCGCAATATGCTGGGCGCCGAGCAGTTCAGCCTGATGCCGAAGGGCGCCATCCTGGTCAATACCGCTCGTGGCGAGGTAGTGGACGAAGCTGCGCTGGTGGCCGCGCTGCAGGACGGGCGCCTGTTTGCTGCCGGGCTCGATACCATGGCTATCGAGCCATTGCCGGCGGACAGCCCGCTGGCGGCGCTGAAGAATGTGGTGCTGACCCCGCACGTTGGTGGGTCCACGCCGGCCGCGTTGGCCGCGATGGCCAGCGGCGCCGCGCGCAATGTGCTGGGCTGGCTCGACGGCCAGCCGGTGGACCGCGCCGCGTGCGTCAATCCGCAGGTCTTTTCCTGATTTCCGATTTCCCGCTTTCCCGCTTTCCCGCTTTCCAGATTCCCCCCATTCCATTCCCGATCCAGGAGACAGTCATGAATCAATCCGACGCCGCCGCAGCAGCCCAGTGGCCCCCCGGCTATCGCATCCATCCGCGTGCCGAAGGGCCTGCCGCCGCCGTGGTGGCCGCCTTCCGTGACATGCCGGTGGCTGCCATTGGCGATTCGATGAGCCGCAATGTCGGCACGGTGGGCCTGCGCCAGTACCATCGCCGCCTGGAAACGGTGCTGTGCGGCCCGGCCGTGACGGTGCGCGTGCGCCCCGGCGACAACCTGATGATCCACAAGGCGCTGATGATGGTGCAGCCGGGCGATGTGCTGGTCATCGACGGCGGCGGCGACGTGACGCAGGCGTTGGTCGGCGGGCTGATGCGCACCACGTGCGTGGCGAAGCAGCTTGGCGGCCTGGTGATCGACGGCGCGATCCGCGACCTGTGCGAGTGGGCCGAGGACGGCATGCCGATCTTCGCGCGCGGCCACACCCATCGCGGGCCCAGCAAGGATGGCCCCGGCGAGATCAACGTGCCGGTGTCGTGCGCCGGGCTTGCGGTCATGCCGGGTGACCTGATCGTTGGCGATGCGGACGGCGTGATCGCCGTGCCGGCCGCCGAGGCCGCGCTGGTGCTGGAGCGCTGCAAGGCGCACCTGGCGAAGGAGGCAAAGATCCGTGCCGACAATGCTGCGGGCACCTCCGACCCCGAGCGCTTCGACGCGACGCTGCGCGCGAAGGGGCTGCCGGTATAGCTTGCCCGGGAACGGAGGGTGACGTGCGGGTGACATGAAGGCCGCGCCGGCTTTCGTCGGCGCCGTCCCACAGCGCGTGTCGGCATCCATCCGATTCCGGCGCGCGGCATGGGCGCTTCACAATCGGCCGGAGGATCGAGCCAGTTCGATCCTTACCGATTCGATGGAGGTGCCTTGTGAAACGATCCCTCGCGCCGCTGGCAGCGGCAGGAATCGCCCTGGCCGGTGCGGCGCTGGCCGCCCGGGCATATGGCAAGTTCTCCGGCGGCAGGCGCGGCAATGCCGATGTCCCGGAACCGGCCAGGCCTGTGGACCTGGATCGCTACCTTGGCAAATGGTACGAATTCGCACGCTACGAGAACGGCTTCGAGCGCGGTTGCGAAGGCGTGACTGCCGAGTATGCGCTACGCGACGACGGCCTGATCTCGGTGCGCAACACCTGCCACGAGGGCGGCACCGATGGCGACACACGCACATCGGAAGGCCGCGCCCGCGTGGTGCCGGACAGTGGCGGGGCCAAGCTCGAAGTGTCGTTCTTCGGCCCGTTCTTCTTCGGCGACTACTGGGTGCTGGACCATGCCGACGACTACGCGTGGTCGATCGTCGGCGAGCCATCGGGCCGCTTCCTGTGGATACTGACCCGCGACGCCCGGCCGCCGCGCGCGCTGGCGACGTCGCTGATTGCCCGCGTGGCAGCGTTGGGCTACGACACCGCGCTGCTGCGCGAGACGATGCATTGATGAGCCGCGCCCGCGCGGGCGGCAAAGAGCCGCCAAGTCAAATAGCGCGCGAATAGCGCGGCTGTGACACCGGCAAGACCGCCACAGACCAAGGCGGCTCAGTCCAGCGCGCGATTCCGCGACTCGACGTTGACCGCGCCGACCGCCAGCGCAGCCGTGGCGAGCATGGCCGAGATCATCGCCAGGGCCAGCGTGAAATGTGTGGACATGACCGGCGCGATGACGGCCGGGGCGAACAGGCCACCGAAGCGGGCCACGGCGCCGGCCGTACCCATGCCCGTGGCGCGCAGGTTGGTGGGATAGACCTCGGGCGTGAAGGCGTACAGCGCGCCCCAGGTGCCCAGCAGCGCAAAGCTCATCAGCAGCGTGGACCCGACTACTACCACTGGCGCCGTGCCCAGGCTGTACAGCATGCAGCCCACGGCGCTGAGCAGCAGGAAGCCGATCAGCGTCGGCTTGCGGCCCCATCGCTCCACGCCATAGGCCGCCAGCGCATAGCCCGGCAGCTGCACCAGGGCCAGGACCACCAGGAAGGCCTGGCCGCGCATGAAGGCAAAGCCGGCGCCGCTCAGGCGGATGGGCAGGTAGACGAACACCGCGTAGTAGGCCACCGAGATCAGCAGCCATGCGGCGAACAGCGCCACGGTGCGGCGCCGGAAGGTGGCCGTGAACAGCGTGAAGACCGATTGCCGCTCGGTGCGCTCGGATTGCAGCGCGGGAATGGTGACCTGCCTGCCATTGGTCTGGGCCACGCGTTCCAGCACCTGGCGCGCTTGTTCGGACTTGCCGTTCCGGTTCAGGAACAGCGGTGATTCCGGTACATACATGCGCGGGATCAGGCCCACCAGCGCGGGGATGCCGGTCACGAAGAAGATGATGCGCCAGGCGTCGTCGCCATGGGCTGCGGCGGCCAGCGCCAGCAGGGCCAGGCAGATCGTGCCCAGCGCCCAGAACGATTCCAGCAGCACCAGCCAGCGGCCGCGGCGGTCGCGCGGCAGGAATTCGGCCAGCATCGTGTAGTCGACCGGCAGCGTGCCACCCACGCCGATGCCGGTCAGCAAGCGCAGCACCATCAGCCAGCCCAGGCTCGGAGCAAACGCGGAAGCCACGCCGCAGGCCGCATCGATGACCACGGCCAGCATGAGCGCCGGCCGCCGGCCGATACGGTCGGCGATGCGCCCGAAGCAGAACGCCCCGAGCAGCATGCCGACAAAGAACGTGGTGCCAGTCTGCAGCGCTTGCGGAACCGGCACGCCGAACGTGCTGGCAATCGACGGGGCGCTGAAGCCGATGGACAGCACCTGCATCGCATCGGCCATCCACACCAGCCCGAAGATCACGAAGAGCCGGTACTGGAATTTTCCGACACCGGCGGTACGAATGGCCTCTTCAAAGCTGATCTGCGAGGTCGACATGCTGGCAATGGTCCGTGCGACAAGGGAATGGGCGGTGTGGCAGGCCAGCCGTTGCCGGCCCGGCTGCCACGCTGGCGGCCATTCTAACTTGGCAGGACCATTTCGATGGCGATGGCGTCGCCCGATCCGCCCTGGATGCCGGCCACCCTCAATGCCGGCTGGCCGATGCCGCCCCCAGGCCCGTCATGGACCGCACATACTGGGGCAGGTAGGCCCGCCGCTCGCCCGCAGCCGCTTCCGAACGATCGAGCACCGACAGCAGCCACGCGGCGCCAAAGGCCAGGGTCATCGAGAACAGCGCCGGGTTGGCGTACGGGAAGATCGGCTGCCCATGCTTGAGGATGCCCACCCAGACGGTCGGGCCCAGCACCAGCAGTGCGATGGCAGACACCAGGCCCACCACGCTGCCGCCTACCGCGCCGCGCGTGGTCAGGCCCTTCCAGAACATCGACAGGAACAGCACCGGGAAGTTGACCGAGGCCGCGATGGCCAGCACCAGGCCGGACAGGAAGGCGATGTTCTGTTTTTCGAACAGCAGGCCAAGCAGGATCGCCACCACGCCGATGCCAAGCGTGGCAAAGCGCGATACGCGGATTTCCTCGGCCTCGGTGGCGCGGCCCTTGCGGATCACCGTGGCATACAGGTCGTGCGACACGGCCGATGCGCCCGACAGCGCAAGCCCCGCCACGACGGCCAGGATGGTGGCGAAGGCCACGGCCGAGATAAAGCCCAGGAACATGCTGCCGCCCACGGCTTGCGCCAGGTGCACGGCCACCATGTTGCTGCCGCCGAGCAGTTGCCCGGCAGCGTCGCGGAAGGCGGGGTTGTTGCCCACCAGCACGATGGCCCCGAAGCCAACCACCAGGATCAGCAGGTAGAAGTAGCCGATAAAGCCGGTGGCATAGCAGACCGACTTGCGGGCCTCGCGCGCATCGGCCACGGTAAAGAAGCGCATCAGGATATGGGGCAGGCCCGCCGTGCCGAATATCATCCCGACGCCCAGCGATATGGCCTCCGCCGGATTCGCCACCAGCCCGCCGGGTGCCATGATCGACTGGCCCTTCGGGTGGGCCTGGACGGCCGCGGCAAACAGCGCATCGAGGCTGAACCCGAAATGCGCCAGCACCTCGTAGGCCATGAACGTCGTGCCGCCCAGCAGCAGGATGGCCTTGATGATCTGTACCCAGGTGGTGGCGAGCATGCCCCCGAACATCACGTACAGCACCATCAGCACGCCTACCACCAGCACGGCGGACAGGTAGCTGGTGCCGAACAGCAGCTGGATCAGCTTGCCGGCGCCCACCATCTGGGCCACCAGGTACATGATCGACACGGTCAGCGTGCCGAACGCGGCCGTGATGCGCACCGGTTTTTGCGACAGGCGGTACGCCACCACGTCGGCAAACGTGTAGCGGCCCAGGTTGCGCAGCCGTTCGGCTACCACGAACAGGATGATCGGCCAGCCTGCCACCACGCCCAGCGCGTAGATCAGGCCGTCGAAGCCCTTGTCGAACATCATGGCCGAGATGCCCAGGAACGATGCTGCGGACACCATGTCGCCGGCAATGGCAAGGCCATTCTGGAAGCCGGTGAGCCCGCCGCCGGCCGCGTAGAAGTCCGATGCCGTGCGCGTGCGGCGCGCCGCCCAGCGCGTGATGACCAGCGTGAACAGCACGAACACCACGAACATGCCGATGGCATGCCAGTTCATCGGCTGCTGGGCCACGTTGCCGTCGATGGCCGGGCTCGCGTGGGCGCTGGCCGCGCTGAGGGCTGCGAGGGCAGGCGCAAGGGTTGCGAATCGCTTCATGCTGCGCACTCCTTCAGGATGCGGGCGTTCAGGCCGTCGAACTCGCGGTTGGCCTTGCGCACATAGATGGCGGTCAGCGCGAACGCCACCACGATCACACCGGCACCGGCGACGATGCCCGTTGTCAGCGTGCCGCCGCGGATCGGCGCCACCAGCAGTGCCGGGTAGAAGGCCAGCAGGCCGATAAAGCCGAAATAGACGGCCAGCATCAGCGCGGTCAGCGACCAGCCCAGGCGTGCGCGGCGGCGGGTCAGCGACTGGAAGTCGGGGTGTTGGGTGATAGAGGCGAATTGCCGTTCGGTCATGGTTGTCTCCAATGGCGAAGCGTGGCCGGCACGCCTTCTGTCGAGGCGTTGCGGCCTGCCGCCCGCGAGAGTGGCGGGCGGCGACGGCGAGGAGTAATCGGGGGGAAGCGCGTCAGGCGGCGGCGCGAACGGCTTCCGGCACGGCCGGTGTCGTGGCGGTGCGCAGGTCCAGCACGCGCCGGGCCTTGCCGGTGGAGGTCCGCTCCAGGCGGTCGGCCGGCACGGCGTCCACGCGGGTGGTGATGCCGACGTTGGTCTTGATCGCATCGCGCAGCCTGGTGCCCAGGGCCTCGCGGTCGGCATCGGACAGGCGATGCGTGACCTCGGGGCGCACTTCGACCGCCACGGCCAGGCGGTCGAGGTGGCCGTCGCGGGTGACGGTCAGCTGGTAGTGCGGCGCCAGTTCGGGCTGCTTGAGGATCAGTTCCTCGATCTGCGACGGAAACACGTTCACGCCCCGGATGATCAGCATGTCGTCCGAGCGCCCGGTGATCTTGCCGATGCGGCGCATGGCGCGCGACGTGGGCGGCAGCAGGCGCGTCAGGTCGCGCGTGCGGTAGCGGATCACGGGCAGCGCCTCCTTGGTCAGCGACGTGAAGACAAGTTCGCCTTCCGAGCCATCGGGCAGCACTTCGCCGGTCACGGGGTCGATGATCTCGGCGTAGAAATGGTCTTCCCAGATGACCGGGCCGTCCTTGCTCTCGATGCACTCGCAGGCCACACCGGGGCCCATGACCTCGGACAGGCCGTAGATGTCCACGGCGTCGATGCCGGCGCGCGTCTCGATCTCCTGGCGCATGGCGTCGGTCCAAGGTTCGGCGCCGAAGATGCCGATCTCCAGCGAGCTGTCGGCCGGCGACATGCCCTGGCGCGCCATTTCGTCGATCAGGTTCAGCATGTACGACGGCGTGACCATGATGATGCGCGGCTTGAAGTCGCGGATCAGCTGCACCTGCTTCTCGGTCTGTCCGCCCGACATCGGGATCACGGTGCAGCCCAGCTTCTCGGCGCCGTAGTGGGCGCCAAGGCCGCCGGTGAACAACCCGTAGCCGTAGCAGACCTGCACCACGTCGCCACGACGGCCGCCGGCGGCGCGGATCGAGCGGGCTACCAGTGTCGCCCAGGTGTCGATATCGTTGGCGGTATAGCCCACCACGGTCGGCTGGCCGGTGGTGCCGCTCGATGCGTGGACGCGCACCACCTGCTCGCGCGGCACGGCAAACATGCCGAACGGATAGTTGTCGCGCAGTTCCTTCTTGGTGGTGAACGGAAACTTCGACAGGTCGGACAGCTGGCGCAGGTCGCCGGGATGCACGCCGGCCGCGTCGAACGCCTGGCGGTAGTGCGGCACGTTGTCGTAGGCGTGTTGCAGCGTCCATTTCAGGCGCTGCAGCTGCAGCGCCTGGAGTTCGTCTCGGCTGGCATGCTCGATCGGATCGAGCTGGTCGGTTTGGGGGGCGCGCTGGACCATGGGTGTCTCCTCCAGGGTATGTCGGGCGAATCGTGGGGATGGCGTAAGCCGTGGGGTTCAGTCTTTCAGATGGCGGCGAGCCTGAATCACCCGGAAGCGGTTGGCGACGAACGCCGTGTCGGCCAGCGCGGCATTGGCGGCCGGATTGGCGCCAGTGCCGTGGAAGTCGCTGAAGGCGGCCGACTGGTTGACGAGCACGGGGCCGGTCAGGTTCAGCGACAGCGCCACGCCCGCGTCCAGCGCGGCGTCTTCGAGTTGCGATTCCACGTCGCGCCGGGTGGAGTAGCCGGACAGCGTCAGCGCGCCGTGCTGCTTCGCAATGCGCCGCGCGACGGCAATCGCCTGGTCGGTGCTGTCGGTGGCGATCACGAAGGCGATCGGGCCGAACAGTTCCTGCGTGAATTTGTCTTCGTCGCGCACATCCACCTTGAGCAGCAGCGGCGTGCGCACGCGTGCCTCGGGGAACTGCGGATGGGTGATGGTCTGGCTGTCCAGCACGACCTTGCCCAGTGCGCGCGATGCCTCGATACGCTGCGCCACGCCGTCGTTCTGGATTGCGCCCAGGATCTCCACGCCCTTGGCCGGATCGGCGGTCAGCTTCTGCAGCGCCTCGCCCAGTGCGGCGACCACGCCGTCAAACGTGACATGGCCCTCCGGCGTATCGATGCCGTCGCGCGGGATGTAGAGGTTTTGCGGCGCGGTACACATCTGGCCCGAGTACAGCGCCAGCGACAGGGCCAGGTTGCGCACCATGCCCTTCAGGTCGTCGGTCGAATCGATGACCACCTGGTTGACCCCGGCCTTTTCGGTGTAGACCAACGCCTGATGGGCATTGCGTTCGAGCCATTCGCCATTGGCTGTGCTGCCGGTGAAATCGATCAGCCGCACCTCGGGGCGCAGCGCCAGCGTGGACGCCATGCGCTCGTCCGGGTTGTTGGCGACCAGCGTGACGATGTCGGGGCTGAAGCCGGCTTCGGCCAGCACTTCACGGGCGATCTGCACCGTGATCGCCAGTGGCAGGATGGCGCCCGGATGCGGCTTGACCACCACCGGATTGCCGGTAGCCAGGCTGGCGAACAGGCCCGGATAGCCGTTCCAGGTGGGGAACGTGCAGCAGCCGATGACCAGGCCGATGCCGCGCGGCACGACCGTGAAGGTCTTCTCCATGCGCAGCGGGGGGTTCTTGCCCTGCGGCTTTTCCCAGGTGGCGCGGGCCGGGATGCCGCGCATCGCCTGCCAGGCATAGGCCACGGCTTCCAGTCCGCGATCCTGTGCGTGCGGGCCGCCGGCCTGGAACGCCATCATGAACGGCTGGCCGGTGGTGTGCATGACCGCGTGGGCCATCTCGAAGCTGCGGCGGTTCAGGCGGGTCAGGATTTCCAGTGCCACGCCCACCCACGTCGTGGGGCCGGCCTCGCGCCAGGCGGGCGCGGCGGCTTCGATCGCGCCGAACAGCGCGTCCAGGTCAGGGCGCGGATAGGTCACGCCAAGCGCGGGGCCGTAGGGCGAAACTTCCTGGCCGGCCTGGCCGGTCGTGCCAGGCTGCGTGATGGGGAACGGCTGCCCGAGGCGTGCATCGAACGCGGCCTTGCCTTCGTCGGCCGCCGTTTCGCCATAGACCCTGGGGCTCGGCATTTCGGAAAACGGGCTCCAGTAGCCGCGCTGGTCGATGGCGTCGAGCGCCTGGTCGAGCATGGCCTGATGGCGGGTGAACAATGCGTGGGTCACGGGGGTCTCCAAATTTTCCAGATCGTCTACGCCGAAGCGTGAAGGGCGTTTTGATGGGGTAGGGCGGGTGCGGGGGCCGCTCGGGCCGCTCAGGTTTCCTGATCGAAGTCGAGCACGAGCTTGTCGCTGACGGCGTAGCTCTGGCAGCTCAGGATGAAGCCGCGCGCCACTTCGTAGTCTTCCAGCGCAAAGTTCACATCCATGTCGACGTCGCCCGAGACGCGCTTGCAGCGGCAGGTGGAACAGACGCCGCCCTTGCACGAATAGGGCAGCTCGATGCCCTGTTCCAGCGCGGCGTCGAGCACCGTCTGGGTGTTCCGGGCCACGGTAAAGCTGCGCGAGCGGCCATCCTGTATCACCGTGACCTCGCAATCCTGCTTGCCGGCGGCGGCGCCTTGCGGCTGCGGCGCGCGGGTGGCTGGCGTGCTGGTGCCGAACAGCTCGCGCTTGATGCGGGCGGGGTCGACGCCGTTCTGCTTCAGCGCATCGGATACGCCTTCCATCATCGACTGCGGGCCGCAGATAAAGGCCACGTCGATGCTGGCCGGGTCCACCCACTGCTTGAGTAGGGCGTCGGCCTTGGCGCCGTCCAGGCGGCCGTTGAACAGGTCGATGTCGAGCGTCTCGCGGCTCAGGATAAAGACCAGGTTCAGCCGGTGCAGGTAGGTGTCCTTCAGGTCTTCGAGTGCTTCCTTGAAGATCACCGTGGACGACGCGCGGTTGCCGTAGAACAGCGTGAAGCGGCTGTCCGGCTCGGCACGCAGCGTGGTTTCGATGATCGACAGCAGCGGCGTGATGCCGCTGCCTGCGGCAAAGCCCACGTAGTGCTTGCGGTGGCCGGCATCGAGCGGCACGCTGAAATGGCCGGACGGCGGCATCACGTCAAGCGTGTGGCCGACGCGCAGCGTGGCCGTAGCCCAGCTCGAGAACAGGCCGCCGTCCACGCGCTTGATGGCAATGCGCAGGCGCTGGTCCTGCGCGGCGGCGCAGATCGAATAGGAGCGGCGCACTTCGTTGCCGGCAATGCGCGTGCGCACGGTCAGGTGCTGGCCGGGCGCATAGCGATACGTCTCGGCCAGTTCCGGCGGGACGTCGAAGGTCACGGCGATGGCATCGCGCGTCTCGTTGGTGACATCGGTCACGCGCAGGGCATGGAAAGTGCTCATGTCTATGTCTTCCGGTCGCGGCGGCTCAATGCGCCTTGAAGTAGTCGAACGGCTCGCGGCAGTCGCCGCAGCGGTACAGCGCCTTGCAGGCCGTGGACCCGAACTGGCTGACCAGGTGCGTGTGGGCCGAACCGCAATGGGGGCATGCCACCTTCGGTCCGGGCTGGCGCCGGCGGGTAATGCCGCTGATGTCGATGACGGTCTGCGCGGGCGGTGCAATGCCGTAGCCGGCCAGCTGCTGCCGGCCACGCGCGGTCATCCAGTCGGTGGTCCAGGCCGGCGCCAGTTGCAGCCGCACATCCACCTGGCCGATGCCATGCTCGCCCAGCGCCTGCACGATCTGCTCGCGGATCAGCGTGACGGCCGGACAGCCCGAATACGTCGGGGTGATCGTCACCACGCAGGTGTCGGCTTCCCAGTGCACGCCACGCACGATGCCGAGATCGACGACCGAGATCACCGGAATCTCGGGATCGGGGATGGTGTCGAGCCACGACCAGATGGTGTCCGCGGTTGGGGCCATCGTGGCGTGGGGATGGACGATTGCCTGCGCCTGCATGCTGCTCACCACGTGGCGCCGGGATAGGCGCGCTGCAGGAACTGCATCTCGGCCAGCAGGAAGCCAAGGTGTTCCGAGTGGCGTCCGGCGTGGCCGCCGCGCTGCATCCAGCCATCGGCCGGCATTTCCAGCGTGGCCTCATCCAGCACGTCGGCCAACTGCTGGCGCCAGGGCGCCTGCAGCGCGGCCGGGTCGCAGGCCACGCCGGCCGCGATCAGGGTGGCATCGACGCTGTCGGCGTCGAACAGCTCGCCGGTGTACATCCACAGGCGATCGATGGCGTCCTGCATGCGGCGATGGCTTTCGGCCGTGCCGTCGCCCAGGCGCACCACCAGATCGGCGCTGCGGCGCGCGTGATAGGCCACTTCCTTGACGGCCTTGTCGGCGATGGCGGCGATGGTGGCATCGCTGGACCGCCGCAGCGCGTCGAGCAGGTAGTAGTGCCAGGTATCGAACAGGAACTGGCGGGCCAGCGTATCGGCATAGCTGCCGTTGGGCTGCTCCACCAGCAGCGGGTTGCGGAACTGGTGCGCGTCGCGCAGATAGGCGAGCTGGTCTTCGGTGCGGCCCGCGCCTTCCACTTCACCGGCATGGGACAGCCACATGCGGGCCTGGCCGATCAGGTCCAGGGCGACGTTGGTCAGCGCGATGTCTTCCTCCAGCGCCGGGCCCTTGCCGCACCATTCGGAAAGGCGCTGGCCCAGCACCAGCGGGGTATCGCCCAGGCGCAGCAGGTAGTCGAAGGTTGCTTGCTTGCTGACTTGCATGGCGTGCCTCAGATGTGCTTGACCGCTTCGGGCATCGGAAAAAACGTGGGATGGCGATAGACCTTGCTGTTGGCCGGCTCGAACAGCGGGCCCTTGTCGGTCGGGCTGCTGGCGGCGATATGCGTGGCCGGCACGGCCCAGATGCTGACGCCCTCGTTGCGGCGCGTGTAGACATCGCGGGCGTTGTTGATCGCCATGGCTGCGTCGGCCGCGTGCAGGCTGCCGACATGCTTGTGCGCCAGGCCGTGCTGGCTGCGGATAAAGATTTCCCAAAGCGGCCATTCGCTCATGGCTGTCTCCTGCTTGTTGAGTGCTGGATGCTGAAACGCTGAATTGCGGAAAGGGGCGCGTCAGGCGACCTGGCGTTCCGCCGGGTGTCCGGCGGACTGCTTGCCGGCGTGGGCCGCCAGTGCGTCGCGGAACCACGCGCCGTCCTGCCAGGCCTTGACGCGGGTGCCAAGACGTTCGCGATTGCAGGGGCCGTTGCCCTGGATCACGTTGTAGAACTCGTCCCAGTCGATGGCGCCGAAGTCGTAGTGGCCGCGTTCGTCGTTCCACTTCAGATCGGGGTCGGGAATCGACAGACCCAGGAACTCGGCCTGGGGCACGGTCTGGTCCACCATCTTCTGGCGCAGCGCATCGTTCGAGAACAGCTTGATGCGCCATTGCGCGGATTGCGCGCTGTGCAGCGAATCGGCGTCGGACGGCCCGAACATCATCAGCGCCGGCCACCACCAGCGGTTCAGCGCGTCCTGGGCCATCTGCTTCTGCTCGGCCGTGCCGTTGCACAGCTTGAGCAGGATGTCGTAGCCCTGGCGCTGGTGGAACGACTCTTCCTTGCACACGCGCACCATGGCACGGGCATAGGGGCCGTACGAGCAGCGACACAGCGGCACCTGGTTGATGATGGCCGAGCCGTCCACCAGCCAGCCGATGGCGCCGATGTCGGCCCAGTTCAGCGTCGGGTAATTGAAGATGCTCGAATACTTGGCTTTTCCGCTATGCAGGTCGGCCAGCATCTGGTCGCGCGACACGCCGAGCGTTTCCGCCGCGCTATATAGATACAGCCCATGGCCCGCTTCATCCTGGATCTTTGCCAGCAGCACGGCCTTGCGTTCCAGCGTCGGCGCGCGCGTTACCCAGTTGCCTTCGGGCAGCTGTCCCACGATTTCCGAGTGGGCGTGCTGCGAGATCTGGCGTACCAGTGTGCGTCGGTAGGCGTCGGGCATCCAGTCCTTCGATTCGATGCGGATGCCTTCGTCGATGCGCTGCTGGAAGCTGCGTTCGTCATCGTTCATGTCCTCCGCCGTGCGGACTTTCGTGACACCGGTATCGACCAGTTGCGCGTACATGCATGTCTCCGTGATTCGCGTCAGGTTCGTAGGCCTGACATTGATCAGGATCATAGTGATACGATTTGACTCATTCAACGAGTTCGTGTGTATCACTTTGCGCAAGGAGACCCATGCCTGAGGTGTTGAAGCCGGAGGGGGTGTCGCCTGCCGTGGCCCGGCTGTCGAAGGGGCTGAAGCTTGGGGCGGGCTCGCTGCTGGTGACGATGTATGGCGATGTGATCGCGCCGCGGCCGCAGGCGCCGTGGCTGGGCAGCCTGATCACGCTGTCGGCGCCGTTTGGCCTGAGCAACCGTCTGGTGCGCACGGCTATCTTCCGGCTGGCGGCCGACGACTGGCTGGAGGCCACGCGCGTGGGTCGCAAGAGTTTTTACGGCCTGTCCGACGCGGGGCTGCTACGCGTACAGCACGCGGGCAAGCGCATCTATGCGGGCGCGTCGCCGGCGTGGGACGGCAAGTGGACGCTGGTGCTGCTGCGCAACGACACCAGGGCCTCGATGCGGCAGCCATTGCGCAGGGAACTGCTCTGGGAGGGCTTCGGGCCGGTGGCGCCGGGCGTGTTTGCGCACCCCAATGCCGACCGCGGCTCGCTGGAAGAAATCCTGGCGGCCGCCGGCGCCACCGAGCACGCGGCCGTGATGGTGGCCGAATCGGTGGCCGCGTTTTCGCGGCGGCCACTTGAACAGCTGATCCACCAGACCTATCGGCTCAAGGAGGTGGCGCAGGCGTGGCAGGCGTATGTCAGACGCTTTGCCTCGTGGGTCAAGGAAGCCCCGTCCCTGTCGGCGGTCGATGCGTTTTTCGTGCGCATCCTGCTGATCCACGAATATCGCCGCGTGCTGTTGCGGGACCCCGGCTTGCCCGATGAACTGCTGCCGGCCGATTGGCCCGGCCGCGAGGCGCGGGCCGGTACCGGTGCGCTCTATGCGGCACTGTTGCCGGCCAGCGAGGCCTATCTGCGGGCATATCTCGAAACCGAGGGCGGAATTTTCCAATCGCCCATGCGCGTGTTGCGCGAGCGGTTCACGTCACGTTTTCACGAATAGCCGCCTGAGCCTGTCGCCGTCAGTCGTGTGCGACAGCCTTGCCGCCAGCCTTCGCACGCCGGCGCCGGGCGAGCATGTTCAGTCCCTCCACGGCCGTGGAGAACGCCATCGCCGTATAGATATAACCCTTGGGTACATGGTGACCCAGCCCGTCGGCGATCAGCGTCATGCCGATCATGATCAGGAAGGCCAGCGCGAGCATCACGATGGTCGGGTTGCGATTGATGAAGTTGGCAAGCGGCGTGGCGGCCACCAGCATCACGGTCACCGCGGCGATCACGGCCACGAACATGATTGGAATGTGATCTGTCATGCCCACTGCTGTAATGATGCTGTCGATCGAGAACACGAGGTCCAGCACCAGGATCTGGCCGATGGCTGCAGCGAAGCCGGGCACGGGGCGGGCGGCGGCCGATTCGTCCTCGTGTTCGGCCTCGGGCGCCACGTGCTCGTGGATTTCGCGCGTGGCTTTCCAGACCAGGAAGGCACCACCGGCGATCAGGATGATGTCCCGCCAGGAAATGCCCTTGCCGAATATCGTGAAGACCGGTTCGGTCAGCGCCACGATCACGGCGATGGTGGCAAGCAGCCCCAGCCGCAGGATCAGGGCCAGGCCAATACCGATGCGGCGCGCCTTTTCCCGGTTCTCCTCGGGGAGCTTGTTGGTCAGGATGGAAATAAAGATGAGGTTGTCGATGCCCAGCACGATTTCCATGGCAACCAGGGTAGCCAAAGCGGCCCAGGCCGACGGGTCGCGTGCCAGTGCGAGCAGTGTTTCCATGCGGACTCCAGATCTCCGTGACGGTGGAAGAGGGCCGGGAAGCGGAAAGGCGGCCCGCAAGCGGACAACGGTAGACATGGTAGTACACACCCTGCACGCGGCGATACCGGTACAGCGTGTTCTGCACCACTGAGTGAAAGAACGAGGTTGTCGAATGGCGATTGTGAAATATAGTATGTGATATACCAAAGAATTTTACGCATCACTATCACAACCATCAGGAGACAACCGATGAAGATCTGTATCTACGGAGCGGGAGCCATTGGCGGCTACATGGGCGCCCAGCTGGCGTTGGCGGGCGCCGATGTCAGCTTTATCGCGCGGGGGCCCCATCTGGCGGCCATGCAGGCCAACGGCGTGCGCCTGCAGATCGAGGGCGAGGAGCGCGTCGCCAAGGTTCGTTGCACCAGCGACCCGCGCGAACTGGGTCCGCAAGATTACGTATTCATCACTTTGAAGGCGCACCAGGTGCCAGGCGTGGTGGACCTGATGCAGCCGCTGCTGGGGCCCGACACGGCCGTGGTGACCGGCGTCAACGGCATTCCCTACTGGTATTTCCACAAGCATGGCGGTGAATTCGCCGGTCGGACCCTGGAAAGCGTGGACCCGGGCGGCAAGCAATGGCAGGGCCTGGGGCCGGACCGCGCCATTGGCTGCGTGCTGTATCCGGCGGCCGAAATCGTGTCGCCCGGCGTCATCAAGCACGTCTATGGCAAGAAATTTCCGATTGGCGAGCCGGACGGCACCCGTTCCGAGCGCGTGACCCGCCTGGCGGAGATGATGGCAAAGGCCGACCTGGACGCGCCGGTGCGCGACAACATCCGTGACGAGATCTGGCTCAAGCTGTGGGGCAATCTCTGCTTCAACCCTATCAGCGCGCTGACACATGGCACGCTGGACATCATCACGTCCGACCCGGCCACGCGTGCGTTGTCGAAGCAGATGATGCTCGAAGCCAAGGACATCGCCGAGCGCTTCGGCGTTCATTTCCGGGTGGATGTGGAACGGCGCATCGATGGCGCGGGCGCGGTTGGGGCGCACAAGACGTCGATGCTGCAGGATCTGGAGGCGGGCAGGGCCATGGAGATCGATCCGCTGCTGACCGTGGTTCAGGAAATGGGCCGGATGATCGGGCAGCCCACGCCGATGATCGATGCGGTGCTGGGCCTGATCAAGCAGCGCGACCGCATGGCCCAGGCGGCGCTTGCAGCCAATGCCGAGCCGGTAAAGGTGGCCAAGGCCGCCTGATCGAAACGAGGGCAATGACCTTCGGCAGTGCCGTCATTGTGATATACCATATACGAAAGGCCGGATTCGTCCCTTGCCTCGCCGTCTGGTGCGGAAACGTGCCAGATTGATGAGCGGAACGCATGGCACCATGCCAAACTGGTGCCATGACGTTCACGGGACGCGTGCCACCGGACGCCAGACCGGCGTCCGGGGCACCGGCCACTGACGAGTGCATTCATGTCTGCCCAAAGCCAACCTGAAGTCCAGCCGCAAGGGCTGTCCCTGTCGCTGCAACCGATCAACGCCGGCGCCAGCCTGCGCGACCAGGCGTACGCAATGTTGCGCCAGGCCATTGCCGACGCCGATATCTACCAGTCGCGCGACGAAGTCCGGCTTGATGAGCGCGTACTGTCCGAAGCGCTGGGTGTAAGCCGCACGCCAATCCGCGAAGCCATGACACTGCTGGAGCAGGAAGGGTTCCTGCGCACGGTGCCGCGCCGCGGGATCTATATCACCCGCAAGACCAAGCGCGAAATCGTCGAGATGATCCAGGTCTGGGCCGCGCTGGAAAGCATGGCTGCGCGCCTGGCCACGCAGAATGCCACCGACGAGGAAATCGGCAAGCTGCGCCATATGTTCGACAGCTTCCGCGATTCAACGCCGGCCGAGCATATCGAGGAATACTCCGACGCCAATATCGTGTTCCACCAGGCGATCGTGCAGCTGTCGAAGTCGCAGGTCATCATGGACCAGATCAAGAACATCTTTGTCCATGTGCGAGCGATTCGGAAAATGACGATCTCGCAGAGCGACCGTGCGGCGCGCTCCATCGTCGATCATCTGCGGATTATCGAAGCCCTGGAAAAGCGCGATACGGAACTGGCCGAGCGGCTGGTGCGCCAGCATTCGCTGGACCTGGCCGAGTACGTGGAAAAGAACTGCGATTTCCTGGACTGACGGCCGGTCGCGACGTGCGCTCGCCTTTGCCAGGACACCATCGGTGAGGCGAGGGCGGTGCCATGCTGACAAGCGCCACGTCGCTCCACGTTGCTGCCCACTTGCCCCGCCGCGCGCCCGCGCGGCGGAAGACTGCGAATCCTGCCTGCCGCCACAACCAACTGCTGGTGGCTGACCGTTTTTCCTGCCCCGGCATCCCGTTCGAGGATGTCATGTTCACCGCTTTACCAGTCACAGCCCGCGCTTGATCAGCCCGCTGGCTGCCGGCCGTTGTCGGCCTCTATCCGCATTTGCTGCAACGCATCATCGAAACCTCCCGGATTCGGGTTTAAACCCCCTTGCGTCTTCGTGATATACCACATACTGTATGTCAACAGCGCAAAACACACATCAGGAGACGCAGCATGGCCGACACCCATAACGAACGCAAAGCCCTGGACGGTATTCGCATCCTGGACATGACTCACGTGCAGGCCGGCCCCTCGGCCACGCAGCTGATGGCCTGGATGGGGGCCGACGTGATCAAGGTTGAAATGCCCGGACGCGGTGACATCACGCGCAGCCAGCTGCGCGACGTGCCGAACGCCGACAGCCTGTACTTCACCATGCTGAACAGCAACAAGCGCAGCCTGACGCTCAATATGAAGACGCCGGAAGGCAAGGCCCTGCTGGAGGACCTGATCCAGCAGAGCGACGTGCTGATCGAGAACTTCGGCCCGGGCGTGCTGGCCCGCGCCGGGTTTGACTGGGACCATATCCAGAACCTGAATCCGCGCATGATCTATGCGTCGATCAAGGGCTTCGGTCCCGGCCCGTACCAGGACTGCAAGGCCTACGAGAACGTGGCGCAGTGCATGGGCGGTTCGGCTTCGACGACCGGCGAGGCCGCCGGCATGCCGACGGTGACCGGTGCGCAGATCGGCGATTCGGGTACCGGCGTGCACTGCGTGGTGGGCATCCTGGCCGCACTGCTGCAGCGCGAGCATTCGGGCCGCGGCCAGCGCGTGGAAGTCGCCATGCAGGATGCCGTGCTGAACCTGTGCCGCGTGAAGCTGCGCGACCAGCAGCGCCTGGATGCCGGCCCGCTGCGCGAGTACCCCAACGACCAGTTCGACGACCACGTGCCGCGCGCCGGCAATGCCTCGGGCGGCGGCCAGCCCGGTGCTGCGCTGCGCTGCGCGCCGGGTGGCCCGAACGACTACGTCTACGTGATCATCCAGCCGCAGGGCTGGGAGCCGCTGATGCGCCTGTGCCGCCGCGAAGACCTGATCACCGATCCGGAGTTCGCCACGCCGGAAGTGCGTCTGAAGAAGCTCACCGCCTGCTTCGGCATCATCGAGCAATGGACGCTGGGCCGTACCAAGTTCGAGGTGATGAACGCGCTCAACGAGGTGGATGTGCCGTGTGGCCCGATCCTGTCGATGAAGGACCTGATCGAAGACAAGTCGATGTACGAGCGTGGCTACCTGGTGGAACTGGAGCATCCGGCGCGTGGCAAGTACGTGCAGCTTGGCTCGCCGATCACGTTGTCCGACTCGCCGGTGAGCGTGGAGCGTTCGCCGCTGCTGGGCGAGCACACCGACGAGATCCTGGAATGGCTGGGACGCTCGCCGGCACAGATCGCGGCGCTGCGCGTGGCGGGAGCGGTCTGACCCGAGGCCGCCCGGCCACCTGTTAGCTGTCTCCACGGCCCCTGGGAGGGGGCCCCAATGTCTGCTGAGAGCGCAGGCGCTGCAAAGACGCGCCTGCCGGAGGAACTCTGCCGTGCAAACCTGGATTCGCTTCCGCCGTCCTGACGGTGACATCGCTTACGGCCGCCTTGACGATGGCGATGCCGATCGCGTCATCGAATGCGATGGCCCTGGCTATACCGATCCCCGTCCCACGGGCAACACCTACAGCTACGCCTCGCTGGAACTGGTGGCCCCGTGCCAGCCCGGCAAGATCGTGGCGCTATGGAACAATTTTCACGCCCTTGCGGCCCGGCTGGAAAAGACCGTGCCTGTGCATCCGCTGTTCCTGCTGAAGCCGGCCAGTTCGCTGGCTGGCCCTGGCGACGCCATCCTTCGCCCGAGCGGATATACCGGCAAGATTGCCTATGAAGGCGAACTCGGCATCGTCATCGGCCGCGAATGCCGCAATGTCCCGTTGAGCGACGCCGCCTCGCACATCTTTGGCTACACCATCGTCAATGACGTCACGGCGGGCGAGCTACTCAATGCCGATCCGAACTTCCCGCAGTGGACGCGCGCCAAGGGGTCCGACACGTTCGGTTGTATCGGTCCGGCCATCGTGTCCGGCTTTGACTGGCGCAGTGCCAGCGTGGTGACGCGCCTGGATGGCAACGAGCGCCAGAACTATCCGCTGTCCGACATCGTTTTTTCGCCAGAAGAGCAGGTCAGCCGCTTGTCGCAGGACATGACGTTGATGCCGGGCGACGTGATCGCTGTTGGCACTTCGATCGGGGTCGGGTCAATGAAGGACGGCTCGGTGGTGGAGGTGTCGATTCGCGGCATCGGTTCGCTGGTCAACCATATGCGCGGCTGAGGCGGGTTCGCTCCAAGTCGCGAAGGGTAGTAGGTGCCCTGGCATAAGCCAGACACGCCAGGGCATGCAGTTTCGGGATCGGCAATTCCCCTTATTTGCGTCTAATTTTCACGAAATGCTGCAGTGCACCGACGAAAGTTCGTCGAAATAGTGGGAAATCTCTTGCCGATCTTTGATATATCACATACCGTATTTCAGCGTTATCGAATACAGGGAATCGAAACGGAGGAGACACCGTGCCGATTTGTCCGATGAAGCCAGGCGGAACGCAAGCGCGACCGCTAAGGACACCCTGAAGAAGAGAAATTCCAATCCCGTCAATTTGCATAGAAGGAAGCAACCATGGCAGAAGTCGGAAACGAACTGCAGCGTCACGCTGCAGAAGAGCAGCAGGCACAAACCGATGGTTTTCATCTGGTCATCGACGCGCTGAAGCTGAACGGCATCGAAAACATCTACGGCCTGCCTGGCATTCCGGTCACCGATCTGGCCCGCCTGGCGCAGGCCAACGGCATGCGCGTCATCAGCTTCCGTCATGAGCAGAACGCAGGCAACGCCGCCGCGATTGCCGGCTTCCTTACACAAAAGCCGGGGGTTTGCCTGACCGTGTCCGCGCCTGGCTTCCTGAACGGGCTGACGGCGCTGGCCAACGCGACCACCAACTGCTTCCCGATGATCCTGATCAGCGGCTCCAGTGAGCGCGAGATCGTCGACCTGCAGCAGGGTGACTACGAGGAGATGGACCAGCTTGCCATCGCCCGCCCGCACGCCAAGGCTGCCTTCCGTGTGCTGCACGCCGAAGACATCGGTGTCGGTGTGGCCCGCGCCATCCGCGCCGCCGTATCGGGCCGCCCGGGCGGTGTGTACCTGGACCTGCCGGCCAAGCTGCTGGCCCAGTCGATGGAAGCCGAAAAGGGCCGCAAGTCGCTGATCAAGGTGGTGGACCCGGCCCCGCGCCAGCTGCCGGCACCGGATTCGGTTGACCGCGCCGTCGAGCTGCTGAAGGGCGCCAAGCGTCCGCTGATCCTGCTGGGCAAGGGCGCCGCCTACGCACGCGCCGATGCCGATATCCGCGCGCTGGTCGAGAAGACCGGCATTCCGTATCTGCCGATGTCGATGGCCAAGGGCCTGCTGCCCGATACGCACCCGCAATCGGCCTCGGCCGCACGGTCGTATGTGCTGGCGGAAGCCGACGTCGTGGTGCTGGTGGGCGCGCGCCTGAACTGGCTGCTGTCGCACGGCAAGGGCAAGACCTGGGGCAAGCCGAAGCAGTTCATCCAGATCGACATCTCGCCGACCGAGATGGACAGCAACGTCGCCATCGCCGCACCGGTGGTAGGTGATATCGGTTCGTGCGTATCGGCACTGCTGGGCAAGATCGGCAACGACTTCGCCAAGCCGGGCGCCGACTGGCTGAACGCGGTGGACGAACGCAAGGAAAAGAACCTGGCGAAGATGGCCGAGACCCTGGCCAAGGAGACGTCGCCGATGAACTTCCACAGCGCGCTGCGCGTGCTGAAGGACGTCGTCAAGGCCAATCCGAGCATTTCGTTTGTCAACGAAGGCGCCAACACGCTGGACTACGCCCGCGCCGTGATCGACATGTACGAGCCGCGCAAGCGCCTGGACGTAGGTACCTGGGGCGTGATGGGCGTGGGCATGGGCTACGCGGTGGCTGCGGCGGTTGAAACCAGCAAGCCGGTACTGGCGGTATGCGGCGACAGCGCATTCGGTTTCTCGGGCATGGAAGTCGAGACGATCTGCCGCTACGACCTGCCGGTCTGCATCGTGGTCTTCAACAACAACGGCGTCTACAAGGGCATTGACAAGAACCCGACCGGCGGCAAGGACCCTGCGGTCACGATGTTCGTGCCGGGTGCGCGCTACGACAAGATGATGGAAGCGTTCGGCGGCGTCGGTCACAACGTGACCACACCGGCGGAACTCGAATCGGCCGTGAACGAAGCGCTGCGGTCGGGCAAGCCCACGCTGATCAACGCCGTCATCGATCCGGCCGCCGGTACCGAAAGCGGTCGCCTGACCAACCTGAATCCGCAAAGCTCGGCCAGCAAGTAAATAGCCAACCACCTGAATTTCACCCTCTATTCCAACGGGAGAGCGAACGTGAACTTACCACTGAGCGGTATCAAGATCATCGACTTCACGCATGTCCAGGCCGGCCCCGCCTGCACGCAACTTCTCGCATGGTTCGGTGCGGACGTCATCAAGGTGGAGCGCCCCGGCTCCGGCGACGTGACCCGCACGCAGCTGCGTGACCAGCCCGACGCCGACGCGTTGTACTTCACGATGCTGAACAGCAACAAGCGCTCGCTGACGCTGGACACCAAGAAGCCGGAAGGCAAGAAGATCCTGGAACAGCTGATCCGCGAATCGGACGTGCTGGTCGAGAACTTCGGCCCGGGTGCGCTGGACCGCATGGGCTTCTCGTGGGCGCGCATCAACGAACTGAACCCGATGATGATCGTGGCATCGGTCAAGGGCTTCAGCGACGGCCACCACTACGAAGACCTGAAGGTCTACGAGAACGTGGCGCAATGCGCCGGCGGTGCCGCGTCGACCACCGGTTTCTGGGACGGCCCGCCGACCGTGTCGGCCGCTGCGCTGGGTGACTCGAACACCGGCATGCACCTGGCAATCGGCATCCTGACCGCGATCATCGGGCGCCAGCAGACCGGCAAGGGCCAGAAGGTGGCGGTGTCGATGCAGGACGCCGTGCTGAACCTGTGCCGCGTGAAGCTGCGCGACCAGCAGCGCCTGGACGCCCTGGGCTATCTGGAAGAGTATCCCCAGTACCCGCACGGCACGTTCAGCGACGTGGTGCCCCGTGGCGGCAACGCCGGCGGTGGTGGCCAGCCGGGCTGGGTGCTGAAGTGCAAGGGCTGGGAGACCGACCCCAACGCCTATATCTACTTCACCGTCCAGGGCCATGCCTGGGAGCCGATCTGCAAGGCACTGGGCCGGGAAGAGTGGATCAACGATCCGAACTACAACACGGCCAAGGCCCGCCAGCCCCATATCTTCGAGATCTTCAACACCATCGAAGAGTGGCTCGCCGACAAGACCAAGTACGAAGCGGTGGATATCCTGCGCAAGTTCGATATTCCGTGCTCGCCGGTGCTGTCCATGAAGGAAATCGCGGCCGATGAATCGCTGCGCAAGAGCGGCTCGATCGTGGAAGTCCCGCACAAGCAACGTGGTACGTACCTGACCGTGGGCAGCCCGATCAAGTTCTCGGACATGAAGCCGGAAATCACGGGTTCGCCGCTGCTGGGCGAGCACAGCGAGGAAGTGCTGTCCGGTCTGGGCTACGACGCCGAGGAGATCGCCCGCCTGCGCGAGTCGCAGGTGATCTGAGCCGGATAACGGCGCTGCCGGGGATGCGTGGACAGGACGTACCACGCATCCCCGGCGCCTTTTCGTTTTCGTCTGGACGCCTGACCTGAATGACCAGCTGCCGGCTGACCCGAGGGGCCCACCCAATGGGCTCCCGGTGCCGACAGTGCCACAATGACAGCCTGGGCCCCGGGCGCTGAACCGGGCCAATCCCCATTCCTCAGGAATGACCATGCAGACTGCAATCGACTACGAACAGCTGGTGTCCGCCATCGGCGACGCCGTCATCATCTCCGGCCCCGACGGGGCCATCACGCTGTGGAACCCGGCCGCGGAGTACATGTTCGGCTATACCCAGGAAGAAGCGCTGGGCAAGTCGCTGGACCTGATCATTCCCGAGCGCCTGCGTGCGCGCCACTGGGAGGGCTACGACAAGACCATGGCAACGGGCCAGACCCGCTACGGCCATGACTTGCTCAAGGTGCCGGCGATCAACAAGAAGGGCGATGCAATGTCGATCGCCTTTACCGTGGCGCTGCTGCACGGAGAAGGCGGGGAGGTCACCGGCATCGTGGCGGTGATCCGCGACGAGACCGTGCGCTTCCAGGAAGAGCGGGCGCTGCGCAAGCGCATTACGGAACTGGAAGCCAAGGCGGGCGCCGCGGCCTGACCCAACTGGCTTGCCGAGGCGGGACGTGATGCGGGGCGCTTGATTGCGCCCCGTTTGCTTTGGCGATCGCTAGCGCATGGCTGCGGCCATGGTCGCGCCCAGCTCCGCCGGCGAAGCGGCCACCTGGATGCCGGCCGCGCGCATGGCTTCGATCTTGGCCTCCGCCGTGCCCGTGCCGCCCGAGATGATCGCGCCGGCATGGCCCATGCGGCGTCCCGGCGGCGCGGAGGTGCCGGCGATAAAGCCCACCACGGGTTTGCGCGCGTGTGCGTCGCGCAGGAATCGCGCCGCGTCTTCTTCCGCCGACCCGCCGATCTCGCCGATCATGATGATGCCTTCGGTCTGGTCGTCGGCCAGGAACATCTCCAGGCAATCGATGAAGTCGGTACCGTTGACAGGGTCGCCGCCAATGCCGATGCAGGTCGATTGCCCCAGTCCGGCCGCCGTGGTCTGCGCCACGGCCTCATAGGTCAGCGTGCCCGAGCGCGACACCACGCCGATCCTGCCCGGCGTATGGATGTGTCCCGGCATGATGCCGATCTTGCATTGGCCCGGCGAGATCACGCCGGGGCAGTTCGGCCCCACCAGGCGGCTGCCGGTGCCAGTCAATGCACGCTTGACGCGCACCATGTCCATCACGGGAATGCCTTCGGTAATGCAGACGATCAGCGCAATGCCGGCATCCACCGCTTCGAGGATGGCATCGGCGGCAAATGGCGGCGGCACGTAGATGACCGATGCGTCGGCGCCGGTCGCATCGGCCGCGGCGGCCACGGTGTCGAAGACAGGCAAGCCCAGGTGCGACTCGCCGCCCTTGCCGGGGGTGACGCCCCCGACCATCTTTGTGCCATAGGCCAGCGCCTGTTCCGAATGGAACGTGCCTTGGGCACCCGTAAAGCCCTGGCAGATCACGCGCGTGTTCTGGTCGATCAGCACAGCCATGTCAGTTGCCTCCTTTTTTCTGCGTGGCGCGCACGGCGGCCACCACCTTTTCGGCCGCATCGGCCAGATGACTGGCGGATTTGATCGGCAGGCCCGAATCGCGCAGGATCTGCCTGCCTAGGTCGACATTGGTGCCTTCCAGCCGCACCACCAGCGGCACGGTCAGGTCCACTTCGCGTGCCGCCGCCACCACGCCTTCGGCGATCACGTCGCAGCGCATGATGCCGCCGAAGATGTTCACCAGGATGCCTTCCACCTTGGGATCGGCCAGGATCAGCCGGAAGGCAGCCGCCACGCGCTCGCTGGTGGCGCCGCCGCCCACATCCAGGAAGTTGGCCGGCTCGGCACCGTAGCGCTTGATGATGTCCATAGTGGCCATGGCCAGGCCCGCGCCGTTCACCAGGCAGCCGATATTGCCGTCCAGCCGCACGTAGCTCAGCCCGTGGCGGGCGGCCTCGGTCTCGGCCGGGTCTTCCTCGCTCTCGTCGCGCATGGCCTCGATCTCCGGATGACGGAAGAGGGCGTTGTCGTCGAAACTGAACTTGGCATCTAGCGCCATCACGTCGCCGCTGTCGGTGACCACCAGCGGATTGATCTCGACGATCGACGCATCGAGTTCGATGAACGCCCGATAGGTGGACAGGATGAACCGCGTCGCCGCGCCAACTTGCTTGCCGGACAGCCCGAGACCGAACGCCAGCCGGCGTGCATGGAACGGCTGGATGCCGCTGGCCGGATCGATCGCCACCTTCAGGATCTTCTCGGGCGAGCGCGCGGCAATCTCCTCGATATCCATGCCGCCCTCGGTGGACACCATGATGGTGACGCGCGACGTGGCGCGGTCGATCAGGATGCCCAGATAGAGTTCGCGTGAGATGTCGAAGGCCTTTTCGATATAGAGGCGCCGCACCACCCGGCCAGCCGGGCCGGTCTGCCGCGTCACCAGCGTCTTGCCCAGCATCTGCCGGGCATTGGCATGCACCTCGTCGATCGACGTCACGACGCGTACGCCGCCCTTGCCCGAATCGTCGTCGGCAAAGCGGCCGGCACCGCGTGCGCCTGCATGGATCTGCGATTTCACTACCCAGACCGGGCCGCCCACCTTGCGGGCGGCATGGGTGGCCTCGTCTGGCGTAAACGCTACGCAGCCTTGCGGTACGGGCACGTCATAGCGCCTGAGCAACTCCTTGGCCTGATGTTCGTGAATGTCCACGTGTCTCCTCGCATGGGAAAGCGCCACGGCGGCGCAGGGCGGTGTCCGCTTGTTCTAGTTCTTCGCAGCCTAAAATATGGTATGTAATATATCAACAAAATCAAGCAAAAAGTGCATCGAAGATTGCTTTGGTGATGCTGCTGCAAGGAAATGTGCTGGGATGACAAGCCGGCTGCATCAATCACGTGGGATTGATGGCAAAGCGTTCTATGTTGCGGGTTTTCGCGGATAGGGAAGCGCCAGTTTGGTGCGTCGCGGCACCGAAAGTTGGCGTTCTGCCGATTTTCTTCTTGTTTGGTGGTGATATATCACATACGGTGTTTAGCAAGGTCGACGCCGCACGGCGCGAATGGTGCATCCCGGTCGAACAAGTCAGGCCGGCTGCATAGACATTGCCTTCACGAGAATACTCAAGGAGACAACGCCATGAACAACAAGGCTCTGGAAGGAGTCCGCATCCTGGACATGACCCACGTGCAGGCCGGCCCGTCGGCCACGCAACTGATGGCCTGGCTGGGTGCCGATGTGATCAAGGTAGAACTGCCCGGCCGGGGCGACATTACGCGCGGCCAGTTGCGCGATGTGCCCAACGCGGACAGCCTCTACTTCACGATGCTGAACTCGAACAAGCGCAGCGTGACCCTCAATATGAAGACGCCCGAGGGCAAGGCCTTGCTCGAAGACCTGGTGCAGCGCTGCGATGTGCTGGTCGAGAACTTCGGACCGGGCGTGCTGGACCGCGCCGGCTTCGACTGGGACCACCTCCAGACGTTGAACCCGCGCCTGATCTACGCCTCGATCAAGGGCTTTGGCCCCGGCCCGTATGTCGACTGCAAGGCCTACGAGAACGTGGCCCAGTGCATGGGCGGATCGGCCAGTACCACGGGCGCCGACGACGGCGAGCCCACCGTGACCGGCGCGCAGATCGGCGATTCGGGCACCGGCGTGCATTGCGTGGTGGGCATCCTGGCCGCACTGCTGCATCGCGAGAAGTCCGGCCGCGGCCAGCGCGTGGAAGTCGCCATGCAGGATGCCGTGCTGAACCTGTGCCGCGTGAAGCTGCGCGACCAGCAGCGGCTCGCGGCCGGCCCGCTCAAGGAATATCCGAACCAGGAGTTCGGCGATTTCGTGCCACGCGCAGGCAACGCGTCGGGCGGCGGCCAGCCCGGTGCCGCGCTGCGCTGCTCGCCGGGCGGGGCCAACGACTATGTGTACGTCATCATCCAGCCGCAGGGCTGGGAGCCCTTGATGCGCCTGTGCGGGCGCGAAGACCTGATCACGCATCCGAATTTCGCCACGCCGGAGGCCCGCCTGAAGATCCTGGGCGAGTGCTTTGGCGTGGTCGAGAAATGGACCAGGACCAAGACCAAGTTCGAGGTCATGGCGGCCCTGAACGACGAGGATGTGCCGTGCGGCCCGATCCTCTCGATGAAGGACCTGATCGAGGACGGCTCGCTGTACGAGCGCGGCTACCTGGTGGAGCTGGATCACCCGCAGCGCGGCAAGTACGTCCAGCTGGGGTGCCCGATCATGCTGTCCGATTCGCCGGTGGAAGTCGAGCGCTCGCCGCTGCTGGGCGAGCACACCGACGAGGTGCTCGAATGGCTGGGCCGCACGCCGGCGCAGATTGCCGCGCTCAAGGCGGCCGGAGCGGTCTAGCGCCGCGCAGCACTTCCTGAATTTTCTCCAGAGCAGTCCGCACGCCGCCTGCGTCATTCGACGCGGGGTGGCTGCCCTTTTGCACGCCTCAATATTGGCGGTGATCCCGCCCGATACAGATGGAGACCTGACATGGCACATGACAAGGATGCGGTACGCAAGATCCTCGCGACCGTCAAGGAAGAGGGCCGCGATGCACTGACTGCGCCCGAGGGCAAGCTGGTTTGCGACGCCTATGGCATTTCGGTGCCGGGCGAGGGCGTGGCGAAGTCGCCGACCGGTGCCGTCGAGCTGGCCGGCAAGATGGGATTCCCTGTGGTGCTCAAGATCGTGTCGCCCGACATCCTGCACAAGACCGAGGCCGGTGGCGTGCTGGTGGGCCTGAGGTCGGCGGCCGAGGTGGAGCAGGGCTACCTGACGATCATCGAGAACGCGAAGAAATACAAGGCGGACGCCAATATCGTCGGCGTGCAGGTGCAGCAGATGATCGCCGGTGGACAGGAAGTCATCATCGGTGCCGTGACCGACCCGTCGTTCGGCAAGCTGGTGGCGTTCGGCCTGGGTGGCGTGCTGGTGGAAGTGCTCAAGGACATCACGTTCCGCATGGCGCCGGCTTCGTACGATGACGCGCTGTCGATGCTCGACGGCATCGCCGCCGCCGAAGTGCTCAAGGGCGTGCGCGGCGCCGAACCGGCCAACCGCGAGGCACTGGCGAGCATGATCCAGCGCGTGTCGGAGTTGGTCAGTGATTTCCCGGAAATCTCCGAACTGGACCTGAATCCGGTCTTCGCCAGCGCCAGCGGTGCGATTGCCGCAGACGTGCGGATCGTGGTTGACCATTCGCCGCAGCCGGAGAAATATCGCCCGAGCCAGGAAGACATCGTGCGCCAGATGAACCGCATCATGAAGCCCGATACCGTGGCCGTGATCGGTGCGTCGGCCGAGGACGGCAAGATTGGCAATTCGGTGATGAAGAACCTGATCAACGGTGGCTACCAGGGCAAGATCTATCCGATCCACCCGAAGGCCGAAGAGATCATGGGCATGGCGGCCTACAAGAGCGTGCTCGATGTACCGGGCGAAGTCGATGTGGCCGTCTTCGCCATTCCCGCCAGGTTCGTGGCGCAGGCGCTGGAGGAAGTTGGCAGGAAGGGCATCCCGGGCGCCGTACTGATTCCGTCGGGATTTGCCGAAACGGGCAACGTCGCCGGCCAGGAGGAGATCGTGGCGATCGCGCGCAAGCACGACATCCGCCTGATGGGGCCGAATATCTACGGTTTCTACTACACGCCGAAGAACCTCTGTGCGACATTCTGCACGCCGTACGACGTCAAGGGCAAGGCGGCGCTGTCGTCGCAATCGGGTGGCATCGGCATGGCGATCATTGGTTTCTCGCGGTCGGCAAAGATGGGCGTGTCGGCCATCGTGGGCCTGGGCAACAAATCGGATATCGACGAAGACGATCTGCTGACGTTCTTCGAGCAGGACGAGAACACGGAGATCATCGCCCAGCATTGCGAAGACCTGAAGGATGGCCGTGCGTTTGCCGAAGTGGCCCGCCGCGTTTCGCAGAAGAAGCCGGTGGTGGTGCTCAAGGCGGGCCGTACCAGCCTGGGCGCCCGGGCGGCCAGCTCGCACACGGGCGCGCTGGCCGGCAATGACAAGATCTACGAGGATGTATTCAGGCAGGCCGGCGTGATCCGCGCCCGTTCGCTGCGCGATCTGCTGGAGTTCGCGCGGGGCATTCCGAAGCTGCCGACGCCGAAGGGCGAGAACGTGGTGATCATTACCGGCGCGGGTGGTTCGGGCGTGCTGCTGTCAGACGCCTGCGTGGACAACGGCCTGTCGTTGATGGGCATGCCCGAGGACCTGGACGCCGCATTCCGCAAGTTCATCCCGCCGTTCGGCGCGGCGGGCAACCCGGTGGACATCACCGGTGGCGAGCCACCTTCGACCTACAAGAACACGATCAGGCTGGGCCTGGAGGATCCGCGCATCCACGCGATCATCCTGGGCTACTGGCACACGATCATCACGCCTCCGATGGTGTTTGCCAGGCTGGTGATCGAGGTCAAGGAGGAAATGAAGGCGCTGGGTATCGAGAAGCCGATCGTCGCGTCGCTGGCTGGCGACGTGCAGGTGGAGGAAGCGGCCGAATACCTGTACGAGCATGGCGTGCCGGCCTACGCATACTCGACGGAAATCCCGGTGGCGGTGCTGGGAGCCAAGTACAAGTGGGCGCGCGGTGCCGGGAAGATCTGAGGTAGCCGTCGATGTAGGAGATCGTTGAAAAGCCAAGGGCCCCGTGACGGGGCCCTTGTCGATCTGGCGATGCGCGGGAACTTAGTTCGCGCCAGCGCCGGCCATGCCACGCAGGTACTCGTTCTTCTTGTCGAAGATCAGCTGGCTCAGGAACGGCGCATCGTAGGCGTTCAGCAGGTGGGCATGGTATTGCTCGATATAGCGCGTGACGCGCGCCTTCTCGCATTCGATACCGCACAGCCATTCGAACATCGGCGCGTCCCAGCGGAAACGCAGGCCCAGTTCGGTGAACGCGGCATTGTAGGCGGCCAGCTGGACCTCACGATCAACGTGGCGCATCTCGCGGACGGCCGTCGACATTGCGGCGGTGGCGGGCGCGTCGGATTGGAGGTGGTTCATGATCGTCTCCTGTAGTTGGCACACATCTCAGCGTGTGATGTCCGAAGCTTAGACAGGAGGAACGATTTACGATAATTAAAGTTTTATCGAAAAACCATAAGTCATTACTTATGCATGGGATGACCTGTGTCGCGCGGGATGGATCAGGCCCTCAACGCCCGTGATCTGCTGGATCAGCGTATGGCCTTCCTCCATCAGGAACTGCTTGAACGCCAGCGCAACCGGCGGCAGGCGCTTGTTCTTGCGATGGACCACGTACCAGTTCAGCATCACTGGAAAGCCTTCGATATCAAGCACGGCAAGCTTGCCGGTCTGCAGTTCCAGGCCCACCGTATGCGCGGACAGGAATGCGATGCCCATGTTGGCGATCACGGCCTGCTTGATGGTCTCGGTACTCTTGATCTCCATCGCGATACGCAGGTTCGACAGCCGGCCCGCAAAGCCTTCCTGCATCGAGTTCCAGGTGTCGGAGCCTTTTTCGCGCGACACGAACGCTTCCGCGGCCAGGCCCGCCAGCGGGATATTACGCTGGCCCACCAGCGGATGGTTGGGCGCGGCGACGATCACGTAGGGGTGCGGGGCGAACGATTCGGCAATGGTGTCCATGCCCTCGGGGGGGCGTACCATGACGGCCAGGTCGGTCAGGTTGCCCGCCAGCTGGTGCAGCAGTTCCTCGCGGTTGTGCACTGCAAGATTCAATGTGACCGACTCATGCCGGTTCATGAATTCGGCCAGCAGGCGGGGAAAGAAATAGTCGCCCGCACTGATCACGGCAACGTTCAGGCGGCCCCCGGAAATACCCTTAAGCTGCGCCATTGCGTCTTCGGCTTCACGAAATTGCTGAATGATGCTGCGGCTGTAATGGAGCATTTCCGTGCCGGCAGGCGTCAGGAAGATTCGCTTGCCAAGCTGCTCGAAGAGGGGCAGCCCGACATGCAGCTCGAGCTGCCGAACCTGTGTAGAAACAGCAGGTTGCGTGAGATGCAGCTCTTCGGCAGCGCGCGAGAAGCTCAGGTGGCGGGCCACCGTTTCGAAGACTTTCAGCTGGCGCAGCGTGGCATTTTTCATTGCACGATATCCTGCAATCTATAAAGGATCGTCAATGATCATAATAAAAAACTTTATGCTGTGCTGATCTAAGTTTGAAGTAGCATCAATCCACGAATACACGTGCCGCAATGTCAGGCGCGCTCATTCAGTAGTGAAAGCGGGCGGCCCCCCCAAAGGCCAGCCCACAACGCGCGCCGCAGAGCGCGCATGACACTAATGCAAGGAGACACGACATGGCGCACATCAATGCGGCAGGCCCCGCCATGGGCAATTCCAACGGCGGATTGCTCCGCAACCGCTGGTTCCAGCTATTTATCGGCGTGCTCTGTATGGGCCTGGTGGCGAACCTCCAGTATGGCTGGACGTTGTTCGTAACGCCTATGAACGCGAAGCATCATTGGGGCGAATCTGCGATCCAGATCGCCTTTTCCATTTTTATCGTCACTGAAACCTGGCTCGTGCCGCTGGAAGGCTGGCTCGTGGACAAGTTTGGCCCGCGCCCCGTGGTGGCCGGCGGCGCAATCTGCGCGGGGCTGGCGTGGGTCATGAATTCCTATGCCACGTCGCTGCCGATGCTCTACGCGGCGGCGGTGATCGCCGGTATCGGCGCGGGCGGCGTCTATGGCACTTGCGTGGGCAATGCGCTGAAGTGGTTCCCGGACAAGCGCGGCCTGGCCGCCGGCCTGACCGCCGCCGGCTTTGGCGCGGGTTCGGCGCTGACGGTGATCCCCATCGCCAACATGATCCAGAAGACGGGTTATGAGAACGCGTTCTTCACGTTCGGCATCCTGCAGGGCGTACTGATCTTCATCATGGCCCTGCTGCTGGTGAAGCCGCAGCCGCCCAAGGGGCTGGTGGCCAACAAGAAGATCCTGACCAACCCGGTGGAATTCACGCCAGGGCAGATGGTGCGCACGCCGGTGTTCTGGGTGATCTACATCTCGTTCGTGGCCGTGGCCGCGGGCGGCATCATGGCCACCGCGCAACTGGGCCCCATCGCCAAGGACTTCGGGTTTGCGACGATGCCGGTGACGATGCTGGGCATGACGCTGCCGCTGCTGACGATGACGCTGTCGATCGACAACCTGTGCAACGGGCTGACGCGTCCGCTGTGCGGTTTCGTCTCGGACCGCATTGGTCGGGAAAATACGATGTTCCTGATCTTTATCGGTGAAGGGCTGTCGCTGATCGGCCTGATGAAGTTCGGCCACGACCCCTACATGTTCATGCTGTTCGCCGCGCTGACGTTCCTGTTCTGGGGCGAGATCTTCTCGATCTTCCCGGCGCTGTGTGCCGATACGTTCGGCAGCAAGTTTGCCGCGGCCAATGCCGGCACGCTGTACACGGCAAAGGGTACGGCTGCGCTGCTGGTGCCGGTGGCATCGGTGCTGTCGCATACGGGTGGCTGGAACCTGGTGTTTGCCGTGGCGGCCGTGATGACCGTGGCGGCGGGGCTGTCCGCCAAGTTCGTACTGCAGCCGATGCGCCGCCGCTTTATCACGGGCCACGTCGAGGCGCAGCCCGTCAGCGATACCGGTACCTACATGGCAGGTTTTTCCACGGGCAAGGGTGAATAACCTGAGCCCCCCAACCCCGGCAGTACCCAGCAAGGAAGGAGCGGCACCATGAATGTTTCGCTTCCTCAGTTGAAGGCCTTTGCCGCGGTAGCGCGCCAGAAAAGCTTTACGCGCGCCGCGGCGGAACTGGGTCTCACGCAATCGGCAATCAGCCGCAGCGTGCGCGAGCTAGAAGAAGAGATCGACCAGCGGCTGTTCGACCGCACTACGCGCCAGGTGGAGCTGACCGACGCGGGTGAAATGCTGTCGCAACGCATCTGCCATCTGATAGAGGAAGTCGAGCAGACGCTGCGCGACAGCCATGGCACCGGCAAGCCAAGCCAGGGCACGGTGCAGATTGCCACCGACCCCGTGCTGTCGTCGATGTCGGTGCCGATGTGGCTGGCGGGCTGCCGCAAGGCGTGGCCCGGCATCGGTATCACGCTGCGCGACCGTTCCCATGAATGCGTGCTGCAGAGCGTGCGCAGCGGCGAGGTGGATTTCGGTATCGCCAGCAATCCTGCCGCTTGCGACGATCTCTACTGCGAGCCGCTGTGCGTGGACCCGCTCCAGGCCGTGCTGCCAGCGGACCATCCGCTGGCGTCGCGCGAATCGCTGGGGTGGGGCGAGCTGGCCGATGCGTCGGTGCTGTCGCTGGACCAGAACTCCGGGGTCCAGCCCGCCGTGGAGCGTGCGTTGTCCACGTATCACGTCAGGCCTGGCTCGCTGCAGCTGCTCGGGCATTTCGCGGCCATCTTCGGCATGGTGGCGATGGGGCTGGGCATCGGCGTGGTGCCGTCACGTGCGCAGGCCAGCGGCATGGCTCCCGCTGCTGTCCTGCGACCGTTGCGGCCCCAGGTGACGTCCAACGTCATGCTGGTCCGACGCAAGGCACGCTCGCTGAAGCCGAACGCGGCAGCGGTCTGGGACAACCTGCGCGCGCAGGAATACGACCAGGGCCTGTTGAAGAAAGTAGGGTAGGGCGATGAACGGGATTCACGTGTCGCGCCGCAGTAAATATTTTTGCGACGGTTTTGGCACTTTTATCCCTTGATTGGCCGAATTCAGCCCCTGCACGGCACGTATTTGAGACGAACAACGCACCCCAAGGGGTGCGTTGTTGTTTTTAGAGCGATTCCTCTCTAGATATATCACATACCAAATATTTACAGACCTCGCAGTGCAGCATATAATGAATACACCTTGATCCTTACGACTTAGGAGTTTTCATGAACGCCACGCTGCTTACCCTTCTCGCTCTCGGTGTTGTTTCGCTGGGTGTCACCGTTACTTATGTGCTGGCCAGCTTCCTGCCGATGGGCCTGCTGACCACCGCCCAGGAACATGGCCGTTTCGCTGGTCTGGGTTCTTCGGAAGAGCCGTCCACCGGCATCGGCAGCTCGGCATCGGATATGGTGCTCCAGCCGCGTTTCCTGCACGCCTGATCGCTGTTCGATGGTTTCTTGCAGTACCCGTAGCACCCGTAGCACCCGTAGTACTTGTAGTTCGCAGTTGGTTGTAGTGGGGAAGTTGTAGCGGCCGGCAACTCCCGCAGCACGCAGTATCCGCAGTCCTCCGCGGCCGTTTTCTCCGTCTTTTCGCAAGACGTGTCTCCATGCCCCTGCGCCCGTGATCTCAGGTCGCGACGCAGCCTGGCATCTGTCCCAGCGCACTTCCGTCCGTATTCCCCTCCGCAGTTGTCTCCGGATCTTTCCGGAATCCCCCGTCCCGCTCCGTTCCCGCCTTATCCGTGTCCATTCGCCGTGATCCTGAATCGCGCCAGATTCAGTCTGTCCGCTGATGATTCGACGTCGCCGCAACGCTTGGGACTTTCCCTAGATGGGGTAATCCGCGACATGCGCCGCAGCATTTTTCATTGATGCCGGTTCCATGCCTAAGTGACTGATCGGGAAGGGGATTGGACTGCCGGCGGCGGGGGCTTTCATGCACCCGATGCACCAGTCGCCGGGGTCACGCGACTGCGTGCTTTCGAATGTCTGCCTGATAGGTCAGGTAACGCGCCGAATGGTCTTGACTTGCTTGATATACCACATACTGTATAGCACTAGAGCGGCTAAGCCGTTCGACAACAAGAAAGCAGCACACACCACAGGCATCCAATGCAGATGCCGATCCACAACAGCGGGCCCACCCGCCTGAAGGAGACACCATGGAAAGTCGGCAGAGCGCGAGCGCGCAAGCGTCCTGGTATTCATCGCCGTGGACGCAGCTTGTATTTGGCGTGATCTGTATGGCGATGATCGCCAACATGCAGTATGGCTGGACCCTGTTCGTCAACCCGATTGACGACAAGTACCATTGGGGCCGCACGGCAATCCAGGTGGCATTCACGATCTTCGTGGTCACCGAAACCTGGCTGGTGCCGATCGAAGGCTACCTGGTGGACAAGTATGGCCCGCGCCCGGTGGTGGTGGGTGGCGGCCTGCTGTGCGCGGTGGCCTGGGCGCTGAACTCGGTGGCGTCGTCGCTGCCGATGCTCTACGTGGCCGCGGCAATCGGTGGTGTCGGCGCGGGCGCGGTGTATGGCACCTGCGTGGGTAACGCGCTGAAGTGGTTTCCGAATCGCCGGGGGCTGGCAGCGGGCCTGACGGCCGCGGGCTTCGGCGCCGGTTCGGCCGCGACTGTCGTGCCAATCGCGAACATGATCAAGAGCAGCGGCTATGAGGCCACGTTCCTGTACTTCGGTCTGGGGCAGGGCATCATCGTCATGATCCTGGGCATGCTGCTGCTGCCGCCGTCGGCCAAGATCCTGGCGGACGTGAAGTCGACGCTCAAGGCCGCGACCACCTACAACGCATCGCCACGCCAGGTGCTCTCGTCGCCGATCTTCTGGGTCATGTACGCGATGTTCGTGATGATGGCGGCGGGCGGCCTGATGGCTACCGCGCAGCTGGGTCCGATCGCCAAGGATTTCGGCCTGCACGATTCGCCAGTGTCGATCCTCGGACTGACCTTGCCGGCGCTGACTTTCGCGCTGACCATCGACCGCGTGCTGAATGGCCTGACACGCCCGTTCTTCGGCTGGGTGTCGGACAATATCGGTCGGGAAAACACGATGTTCCTGGCGTTCGCGGTGGAGGCGGTGGGTATTCTGCTGCTGGCCAACTACGGTCACAACCCTGTGGCATTTGTGATCCTGACGGGCATCGTGTTCTTCGCCTGGGGTGAAATCTACAGCTTGTTCCCGGCCACCTGCGGCGATACATTCGGCCCGAAGTTCGCGGCGACCAATGCCGGCATGCTCTACACGGCCAAGGGTACGGCTGCGCTGCTGGTGCCGTTCTCGAGCGTGATCACGGCGGCCACCGGTGACTGGCACGCGGTGTTCATGCTGGCATCGGGCATGGCGGCGGTCTCGGCGCTGATGGCGATCTTCCTGCTCAAGCCGATGCGCGAGGCGCACGCAAAAAAGTTCGTCCAGGACAGCACGACGTCTCCGATGGGCTATCGCCCGGTGCCGGATGACCTGACCTGATCGCCTTCGTATCATGGAAAGCGAAAAGCCCGCTTCGTGCGGGCTTTTTGTTTGGCCCGATTTTCCTGGAAAACGGGAAAGTGATTGCAATACTATCCGGCTAATCAATCTGGTGGCGATTGGCTACGATGCATCCATCCCGTGATTCTTAAAAAGGATGCTGACATGAAAGCCATCGGCCTGACCCGTTACCTGCCCATTTCCGATCCCCAGTCGCTGGTCGATGTGGAGATTCCCAAGCCCGAAGCCACTGGCCGCGACCTGCTGGTCAAGGTGGAAGCCATTGCCGTGAATCCGGTGGACACCAAGGTGCGTGCGCCGAAGGAAAAGGTCGAGGGCGCTCCGCGCGTGCTGGGATGGGACGCCGCCGGTACCGTGGTGGCGGTGGGCCCCGAGGTGACGCTGTTCAAGGTGGGCGATCCGGTGTTCTACGCGGGCAGCATTACCCGGCCCGGTGCCAACAGCGAATTTCATCTGGTCGACGAACGCATTGCCGGCCACAAGCCCGCATCGCTGGATTTCCCGCAAGCCGCCGCGTTGCCGCTGACGGCAATCACGGCCTGGGAAGCGTTGTTCGACCGGCTCGGCGTTTCGCCAAAGGGCGACGATGCCGGCAGGTCGGTGCTGATCATTGGCGGGGCAGGCGGTGTGGGGTCGATCGGCATCCAGCTTGCCAAGGTGCTGGCAGACCTGACCGTGATCGCCACGGCTTCGCGCCCGGAATCCGAGGCATGGTGCCGCCGCCTGGGCGCCGATCACACGATCGACCACCGCCAGGACATGCCGAAGCAACTGCGCGCGTTGGGGTTTGCGCACGTCGACTACATCCTGTGCTTTAACGATACGGATCGCCATTTCCACGCGATGGCCGAAGCGATTGCACCGCAGGGAAAGATCTGCTCGATCGTCGAGAACGCCGGCCCGCTGAGCGTGGGTGAACTCAAGAGCAAGAGCGCCACGTTCGTGTGGGAATTCATGTTCACGCGTGCGATGTTCGAGACGCCCGACATGATCGCCCAGCACCGCCTGCTGAACGAAGTGGCGCGACTGGTAGACGCGGGCAAGCTGCAGACCACGGTGGGCGACAACCTGGGTGCCATCCGTGCCGACAACCTGCGGCGGGCTCATGCCTTGCTCGAAGGCGGCCAGACCATCGGCAAGCTGGTGCTGCAAGGGTTCTGATCCGCAATTAACGGCCATGCTGTAGTCAGCACGGCATGGACGGCGAGTCCGGACTCCGTATTATTGCGACGCGGGAGCTCTGAACGACATCGGGGGCAGGGCCGGCGCGGCAGCCAGGCCGCACACGAAGCGCGTGAGATGCGCGATGACATCGGCATCGCGCAGGACGCGCCGGTGACCCAGACCCTCGGTAGTGATCAGGCGCGAGTCCGGCCATGCGCCGACAATGGCCGCGCCATCTTCCCAGCGCACTTCCTTGTCGTCGCGGTCATGAATCACCAGCAGCGGCGGCACCGGACGCGTCCGGCCGATATCGGGAACGTTGAACGTGGACCAGCTCGCGCCCAGCCATTGCTCGCTGCGGCGTTGCATGCGGTCCAGCACATGCGGCGCGATGCCAAGCTGCCAGGCCATCGCCGAGCATGCGTCGTACATGTCGGCAGGCGCGCCGATCATCGCCACGCCGCGTGCTGGCAGGCCCTCGCGGATCGCCTGCGCGGCCGCGGCGCCGCCGAGCGAATGCGCCACGACGGCATGTACCGGCCCGACATGCCAGGCTACTGCCAATAGCGATCTCGCCATTTCCAGTATCGAAGTTTGCTGTTGGCCTCGCGCACCTGCATCCGACGCGCCGTGCGACAGCGCATCGAATGCCACCACACGCATGCCTGCCGACAACAGGCCGCCGACAACCGCATGCCACTGGCCGGCATTGCCTCCCCAGCCGTGAGCGAGCAGCACGACCGGCCCCTTGTTGCCCCAGCGATACACCCGGACGCGACGGCTGGCGCCCTGGCCCGTCACGAGTGCCCATTCCGTGCGGGCGGAATCCAGCAGCCGGCGGCCTTCGGGACTGTGCTTGCCCCGCGGCGGACTGAACCACAGGCGCTCCAGCGCCGTGGCGGTCGCGGTCGGAAAGAACAGGCTGCCGGCTTGCCAGCGCAGCCGACGCCATGCCATGACACTGGCTTGCAGTGCGCCAGCAACGGTCTGGGGAGAACGGGGGAGGGCACCACCAGCGTCCGGGCTGGTGGGGCGTTGGGATGTGGATGACAGCACTTGCGGCACGACGAACACCTCCAACGGATCATTTACCGATCTGGCCGGTGACAAGACCGTGCTGGCCTCATCTTTTTTATGCTTTACGACCGACCAGTCGTGCTATTTTCAGGGCAAGAAAACAGGGCAAAAATGCCGCCTGAACCACCCTCCACTCCGCCGCGCCGCTGTCTCACGGCGCACGGACGTTCTGGGATCGCCTTCGCAGGGCGCAGCATTCCTGCCGGCTCAGTTTGTTCCGGCGGCCTCCCTGGCGCGATTCTCTTTGACGTCATTGACCAGCCGTGCGAACGCACGCCGGGCCATCACTTCCGCGTCGGCGCGAGCCATCAGTCTGGACGACGACTGGAACGACATGCCGATGCCTGCCATCTCGAAGGCAAACTGGCGCGGATCGGTATCGGCATGCAGGTCGCCTTCGTCCACGGCATCGGTCACCACGCGCACGATGGTGCTGTGCCAGTCCTTGAAGGCCTGTACCAGCCTGTCGCGGATAATGCCGGGCCGGTTGCGGTACTCCTGCGACAGCGCCATGAACACGCAGCCGCCTTCGATGACCGCGCCGGCGATCCAGACCAGATAGCCGTCGAACAGCGTTTCCAGTCGGGCGATGCCACGGTCCTGGCGCATCGCCGGCTGCACCACGATTTCGGAGAATCGCTCCATCGCGCGAGCCAGCACGGCCTCCTGCAACGCTTCCTTCGACTTGAAGTGTGCGTATAGGCCGCTCTTCGACATATTGGTGTCGGCGGCCAGCGTGGCGAGCGACAACTGCTCGAAGCCGACCTGGGTGGCCGACTGCAGAGCCTGTTCGATGATCGCGGTGCGCGTGAGTTGTCCCTTTTGCATGCGATGGAGAATAGCACGACCGGTCGGTTTGTCAACTTGCCTTGTGCCACACATGGACGATACTGATGTGACGTCAACGCAAAGCGCGCACTGTCGTTATGTGGGGGCGGGAGGAGGGATGCTGTGCTTTATCCGCCGTTTGGATGAGAGTCCGGCGGCGAAGATCAAGCCATCATAAGAAATCTGTAAAAGTGTTCCACAACAGACCTTACGGAACGCTTTACGTGCTCTATACTCGAATGCACGTCCGCGCACTTTTTTTTCACTGGTGACTGGAGACCGACATGAACAGTACAGCCGTGCCAAGAGGCGCTAGCGAACCGTTCCGGCAACTGCGGGCGTTGCGTCGAGCGCGCAAGCTCAAGCAGGAGGACGTCGCCCGTAAGGCCGGGATTTCCCGCGAGGCATATCTTCGTGCCGAATCGGGTCAGGCCGACCCGCGTATGTCCACTTTCCTGGCGGCCTGCGAGGCGCTGGGTCTTGAAGTGGTGCTTGCGCCACAGCATCTTGCCGCCGACGTGAACGCGTTCATTGCCAGCCGTAATGGCGGGGTGACGGCTGCCTCGATGGCAGGCCAGCCTGCCGCGACAGCTGCACCGGCTACATCGACGCCGTCGTCCGGTGGTTTTGGTTCGGGCCCCGCATCGGGGGAGGGCCACAAGCCCGTCTGACCCCTCAGGATTCGTGACAGGACAGGCAACCACCCGTCCTGTCACGAATTCCGTTGGCTGCGCCTGGCGTCTGCCCTGGCGCCGCTTGTCCTGCCGGCCGCCACATCGGATGGCGCGCCTTCTTGCTGCCTCCTTGCAGCGTGCTTTCGCGCGCCGCTGTCTCCGCTTTTCCCTTTTTCCTGACGTTACGCCGCTGATCGCCGCTGTCGCCTTGCGCGCTGGCGTCTGCCGGCGCGCCTTCGCTCGTCCGCTCGCTGACCTATCGTAATTGTGGTTTGACATCGCTCGTCAGCATGATTACGATTTGGTAAATCAATTTTACTAACCGTAATTTGATGGGTATGGCGCCAACGCCATGCCGATGACAAACGCCGGCTTTCAAGCCGGCGGAGGTGTGAGAGGAAGACTCCATGACGCAAACACAACTGCACACGGCCGACACGAAGATCGCCGAGTACATGTCCGGCTTCGCCAATGAATTCGCCACCGAGGCGCTGCCCGGCGCCTTGCCCGTGGGCCGCAATTCGCCGCAGCGCGCCCCGTATGGCCTGTATGCCGAGCAGATTTCCGGCACGGCCTTTACGGCGCCGCGCGCCCACAATCGCCGTGCGTGGCTGTACCGGATTCGTCCGGCGGCCATGCACAAGCCGTTCGAGCGTATCGAGCAGGACCGCTGGCTGAGCCGTTTCGACGAGGTGCCGCCGTCGCCTAACCAGATGCGCTGGAGCCCGCCGGCGATGCCGTCCGCGCCCACCGATTTTGTCGATGGCATCGTGACGATGGCCGGCAATGGTGGCCCCGAGGCCCAGACTGGTTGCGGCATTCATCTGTATCTGGCCAACCGGTCGATGCAGGACCGCTATTTCTACAACGCCGATGGCGAAATGCTGATCGTGCCGCAGCAGGGCCGCCTGCTGATCGCCACCGAGATGGGGCGTCTGGCCGTCGAGCCGCAGGAGATCGTGGTGATTCCGCGCGGCGTGCGCTTCCGTGTGGAACTGCCCGACGGCGAGGCGCGCGGCTATATCTGCGAAAACTACGGCGCGCTGTTCAAGCTGCCCGACCTGGGCGTGATCGGCTCCAACGGCCTGGCCAACCCGCGCGACTTCCTGACGCCCGTAGCCAGCTATGAAGACCGCGAAGGCAGGTTCGAGCTGGTGGCTCGCTTCCAGGGCAATCTCTGGCGCGCCGAGATCGATCATTCGCCGCTGGACGTGGTGGCCTGGCATGGCAACTACGCGCCGTACAAATACGACCTGCGGCACTTCAACACGATTGGCTCGATCAGCTTCGACCATCCCGACCCGTCGATCTTCCTGGTGCTGCAGTCGCCGTCCGACACGCCGGGCGTGGACACCATCGATTTCGTGATCTTCGGCCCACGCTGGCTGGCTGCGCAGGATACGTTCCGCCCGCCATGGTTCCATCGCAATATCGCCAGCGAGTTCATGGGCCTGATCGCCGGCGTCTACGATGCCAAGGCCGATGGCTTCGCGCCCGGTGGCGCCAGCCTGCACAACTGCATGAGCGGCCATGGCCCCGATGCGGAAACATTCGAGCGCGCGTCGGCGTCGGACACCGACACGCCGCACCACATCACCGACACGATGGCGTTCATGTTCGAAACGCCGGGCGTGATCCGTCCCACCCGTCATGCCGCCGAATCGGCGCTGCTGCAGCACGACTACTACACGTGCTGGCAGGGCCTGAAGAAGCATTTCAACCCGAACGTGCGCTGATTTCCGGAGTTACAGAACAATGACTGCCCCCAAGACCAGCTGGGTCGCTTCGGCCAACGACGGCCAGACCCACTTTCCGCTCCAGAACCTGCCGTATGGCATTTTTTCGATGGGTAACAGCGCGCCTCGCGTCGGCGTGGCGATCGGCGACCAGGTGCTCGATCTGTCGGTGCTGGACGATGCCGGCCTGCTGCCTGCCGCCGTCAAGGGCGCCTTTGCCGCGCCGAACCTGAACCGCTTTATCGCGCTGGGCAAGCCGGTGTGGACCGACACGCGCGCCGCCCTGACGGCCCTGTTATCCGCCGATAACCAGACGCTGGCCGGCAACGGCGCCCTGCGTGACAAGGCGCTGGTGCCGGTGTCGGCGGCGACACTGCATCTGCCGGTGGACATACCCGGCTACACGGATTTCTACTCGTCGCGCGAGCATGCCACCAACGTGGGCCGCATGTTCCGCGATCCGGCCAATGCCTTGCTGCCTAACTGGCTGGAGATCCCCATCGGCTACAACGGCCGCGCCAGCTCGGTGGTGGTCAGCGGTACGGCGCTGCGCCGTCCGAATGGCCAGGTCAAGCTGCCCGACGAGGCGCGCCCGGTGTTCAGCCCGTGCCGCAAGCTCGACTACGAACTGGAAATGGCCTTCATCGTCGGCAAGCCGTCGAATCTGGGCGAGCCCGTCAGCACCGCCGAAGCGTCTGCGCACATGTTCGGCATGGTGATCCTGAACGACTGGAGCGCACGCGATATCCAGCAATGGGAATACGTGCCGCTCGGACCGTTCAACAGCAAGGGGTTCGGCACCTCGATCTCGCCGTGGGTCGTCACGATGGACGCCCTCGAACCGTTCCGCAGCGAGAACCCGGCGCAGTCGCCGGAGCCGCTGGCGTACCTGCAGCAACCGGCCCGCAACGCCTACGACATTGCGCTGGAAGTCGCGCTGCAGCCGCAAGGCGCGGCTACGGCCACCACGGTCTGCCGCACCAACTTCAAGGCAATGTACTGGACCATGGCGCAGCAGCTGGCGCACCACACGGTGTCGGGCTGCAACGTGCGGGTGGGTGACCTGATGGGATCGGGCACGATCAGCGGCACCACGCCCGATTCGTTCGGCAGCCTGCTGGAAACCACGCGCAATGGCGCCGAGCGCGTGACGCTGGCCGATGGTGTCACCCGTGGCTTCCTGGAAGATGGCGATACGGTGACCATGACCGGCTGGTGCCAGGGCGATGGCTACCGCGTCGGTTTCGGCGCGGTGACTGGCCAGATACTGCCCGCGCCACGCTGAACGGCCGGCCGGCATCGCGTCGGGTAGTAGGGGAAACGACAAGGCGGATCCGGCCAAGTGCCGCATCTGCCTTGTTACAATTTTGCATTCCAGTTACGTTCTGGCACAGCCACCGCTATCTGTGGCGTGGGAGAATGCGTCGCCGACCAGATATCGCATGCTGGCGGCAGACTGGATCACTTTCCCTCCCCACGCGCACGGCATGGCACTTCAATTCGACATTCGCGCATGGGCCGCCTGTGCGCCGGCATTGCAGACTTCCGCCGACTGGCAGGCCTGGAGCCAGGCGCCCTGGTTGCCGGAGGGGACGGACCTGCCCGCGCTGGCGGCAATGGCCCCGATGCTGCGCCGTCGTGTCAACGTCACGGGCCGCGCCGCGCTCCATCCCGCCTACGATATCGCTGCTGTTGACGAGGCAACCGGTACGCCGAAGGGCATTCCCGCCGTATTTGCCTCCCGTCATGGCGATTCCCACCGTGCCTACGAAATGCTGGGCGAGCTCGCCAACGGCCAGCCGCTGTCGCCCACGGCCTTTGGCCTGTCGGTTCACAACGCCATCGGCGCCATGTTTTCGATCGACCGGCGCGATCCGTCGAACATGCAGGCGCTCTCGGCCGGGCGCGATACCGCAGAAAATGCGCTGGTCGAAGCCTGCGCGCTGCTGGAGGAGGACGCGGACGAGGTGCTGGTGGTCTGCTACGACACGCCGCTTCCCGATCCCTATCTGGATTTCGCCGACGAGCCGCAGTGCCTGTTCGGCTGGGCCTGGCACATTGGCCGGCCGGACGGCCGCCATCCGGCCTTCAGCCTGGAAATCATCGAGCCGGACAGCCTGGATGCGCCGCGTCCGCCTGCCTTGCTGCCACATGGCCTGGACGTGCTGCGCTTTGTCCTGACGGACGAGCCGATGCTGCTGCATCGTGGCGAAAACGCCGCATGGAGGTGGCAGCGACATGGTTGACCGCATCGAACGCGGCTGGCGGGTATTGGCAACCGCGCTGTGCTTCATCGTTTTCGGCATTGGCGGGCTGCTGGTCCGCCTGGTGGTGTTTCCCGTGCTCTCGCTGATGCCATGGTCTGCGGACACGCATCGTCGTGTCTGCCGGGATGTGATTCATCATACGCTCCGCGGATTTCTCTGGCTGATGTGCAGCCTGGGTGTGATCGAATACCGCGTGCGCAATGGCGAACGGCTACGTCGCGGCGGCCTGCTGATCGTGGCCAATCATCCGTCGCTGATCGACATCGTGTTCCTGATGACGCTTACGCGCGGCGCCGATTGCGTGGTCAAGGCCGACCTGGCCCGCAACCCGTTCACCAGCGCCGCCGTGGCTGCCACCGGATGGATTCGCAACGACGCAGGCGGCGCGGCGATGGTCGAGGACTGCATCGCTTCGCTGCGGGCGGGCAGCAACCTGATCATTTTTCCGGAGGGCACGCGCACGCGGCCGGGCGAACCGCTGCAACTGCAGCGCGGCGCCGCCAATGTGGCCGTGCGCGGTGGCTTTGATCTGACGCCAGTGGTGATTCGCTGCGAACCGCCTACGCTGACAAAAGGTGACAAGTGGTATCGCGTGCCGGCCAGACGGCCCTGCTACGAGATCGACGTCCATCCCGATGTCAGCGTGGCCGCCTGGATGCCCGTTGAGACCGAGGCCGTGCAGGCGGTGCGGCGTCTGACCCGCTCACTATCCGATTTTTTTACGAGGGAGATTCGCCGTGAAGGCGCTTGAACAGGAAATCAAGGAACTCATCATCGCGTCGCTGTCGCTGGAGGACATCGCGCCGGACGATATCGATGCCGAGGCGCCGCTGTTCGTCGAGGGGCTTGGCCTCGATTCGATCGATGCGCTGGAACTCGGTCTCGCGCTGCAGAAGAAGTACGGCATCACGATGAAGGGCGACAAGGAAGAAATGCGCGCCCGTTTTGCCAGCGTGGCCACGCTGGCCGCCTATGTGGCATCGCAACGCGACAAGTCCGCAAGGTGAATTGCGGCGTAAACATCACTTTTAATGCGCACTTTGTTTGACGGGGGAAATGCGGAGCGAATCATGACGCACGATGAAATCCTTGCACGCGTGGCTGCGGTGCTCGAGCAGATGTTCGAGATCGCGCCCGGGCGCATCACGCCCGAAGCTCGCCTCTACGACGATCTCGATATCGACAGCATCGATGCGGTAGACCTGCTTGTCAGACTGAAACCGATGTTGCACCACCCCCTGAAACCGGAACAATTCAAGTCGGTGAAGACTGTGGGAGACGTGGTGAGAACGCTTGCGCAACTGATCGATTCCCCGGCGGCCACCGCCTGATTCTGGAACAGCATGGCATGGCGCAAATTGGGGCTGGGGCTGCTGACGATGGCATACCCGCTCGTGATCTATTTTGGCTTGCAGCATTACTCGCCGCGCGTGATGGCGCTGGCGCTGGTGGCGCTCGCGCTGCTGCGTGCCACCACCAGCCGCCAGGCCGGCTGGCGCCTGCTGGCCTTGCTGGCGGGCGTGCTGGCCGCCGTGGTACTGGTGTCCGACCACCCGTTGCCTTTGAAAATTTATCCCGTACTCGTCAACGTGGCGCTGCTGGGCGTTTTCGGCTGGAGCCTTGCCTATCCGCCCACGCTGGTCGAGCGGCTGGCGCGCCTGCGTGAGCCGGACCTGCCCGAGCATGGCGTGGCCTATACGCGCCGTGTGACGCAGGCCTGGTGCGTGTTCTTCGTCTGCAATGGCACGGTTGCCGCCGTGACGGCGTTTGCCGCCAGCGACCAGGTCTGGGCGCTGTATAACGGCGCCATTGCCTATGGCCTGATCGGTGCGATGTTTGCCGGTGAATGGCTGGTGCGCCAGCGCGTCAGGGCCCGTCATGCGGAGGGCCATCATGGTTGAGCGCGTGACAGACGCAGGCAGCGTGGCTGGCGTGAGCGGGGCGATGTCCCGGCTCGCCACGCAGGCCGCCGCAGCCGGCTTTGTGGCCCATGTGGCGGCCTGGCGCCGGGCATTTGCGGCACAGGCCGGGCAGCGCTGGGCGCTGTACCTGGACCAACCCGGCGCGTTTGCCGCTGCGCTGCTTGGCGCATGGCATGCGGGCAAGCAGGTGGTATTGCCCGGCGACAATCGCGCGGAAACCATTGCAGCCCTGCGAGACGCGGTCGACGGCCTGGCCGGCGACCTGCCGGATGGCCTGCAGGCTGGCCCCGGCCCGGCAGGGTCCCAGCCGGGCCTTGACTGGGCTCCGCTGTCCCCGGACGATACCTGGGTCACGCTGTTCACGTCAGGCTCGACCGGCACGCCCGTGGCATTGCCGAAGCGGCTTGCCCAGCTCGATGGCGAACTGCGCGCGCTGCAACAGGCGTTCGGCGCGCGGATGCCGGCCGATGTACGGGTGCTGACCACGGTGTCGCACCAGCATATCTACGGCTTGCTGTTCACGATCCTGTGGCCGCTTGCCGCGGACCGCGACATCCCGCAGAGCCGGCTGGCTTTCCTAGAAGAACTGGTGAGCCAGTGCGCCACCGACCGCCGTCCGGCCATCCTGGTCAGCAGCCCCGCCCACCTGCGGCGGATGCCTGCCGGGCTCGACTGGCCCGCCACGCAGGGCGTTTTGCACGCGGTGTTTTCGTCGGGCGGCCCGTTGCCGGCCGAGGCATCGGCCGATGTGCTGCGCCTGGCCGGGGTGTCCCCGGTCGAGGTCTTCGGCAGCTCCGAAACCGGTGGCGTCGCCTGGCGCCAGCGCCAGTATCACGCCGATGCCTGGACGCCGCTGCCGGGCGTGGCCTGGCGCCTGCAGGACGGGCACCTTGCCGTACGTTCCGCGCATCTGGCGGATGACGACTGGTATGTCTGCGCCGATCGCGCACTGCCCACGCAGGACGGCGGCTTCGTGCTGGCCGGCCGGGCCGACCGCATCGTCAAGATCGAGGAAAAACGCGTTTCGCTGACGGCCATCGAGCAACGCCTGGGCGCGTCGTCCCTGGTGCGCGAGGCCCGCGTGGCAATGATTGCGACCGCCGTGGGCGAGCGCGTTGGCGCGGTGGCTGTGCTGGACGATGCCGGTCAACGCCTGCTTGATGAACAGGGCCGGCCCGCCGTGGTGCGCACACTGCGCCAGTGCCTGGCGGGAGCCATCGACCCGCTGGCACTGCCGCGCCGCTGGGTGTTTCCGCGCGAACTGCCCGCCAATGCGCAGGGCAAGACCACCGAGGCCATGCTGCGCGAGCTGTTCCGGCACGCCGTGCCGGCGGCGCGCTGGGTGGCGGCCGACGCCACGTCCGCACAGGCCGAACTGGACATCGCCGACGACCTGGCCGTGTTCGATGGGCATTTCCCCGGCATGCCGGTGGTGCCCGGCGTGGCCCAGGTGGACTGGGTCATGGCGCTGGCCCCCGAGCGGCTCGCCATTCCGCCGCGCGAGCGTTTCGCGCGGCTCGACATGCTCAAGTTCCAGGCAGTCATCCGGCCCGGCACCCGTGTCAGGCTCGCGCTGGCCTGGCAGCCGGCCGAATGCGTGCTCGGTTTCCGATTGACCTCCGATGCCGGCCCGCATGCGAGCGGCAAGATCGTATTTCATCCCGTAGCTTCATGAGCGCAGTATTCCGCCCCATCGTGCTGGTTCCGGTCTACGACCATGAGCATGCCATCGGCGCCATGGTCGAGGCGATCCTGCGCCATCCGTGGCCCTGCCTGCTGGTCGATGACGGCAGTGGGCCGGAGTGCGAGGCGGTGCTGCGCCAGATTGCCGACGCCCATCCAGGCCGCGTGCTGCTGGAACGGCTGCCGCAGAACCAGGGCAAGGGCGCAGCGATGATGGCCGGCTTTCGCACGGCGGCGCGGCTCGGCTATACGCACGCGCTGCAGATCGATGCCGACGGCCAGCACGACGCCAACGACATTGCGCGCTTCCTGGACCTGGCCCGGTCGCACCCGGACGCCGTGATCGCCGGCTATCCGGTCTACGACGACACCGTGCCCAGGCACCGGTTCTACTTCCGCTACCTGACCCACGTGATGGTCTGGCTGATCACGCTGTCGTTCGATATCCGCGATTCGATGTGCGGCCTGCGCGCGTATCCGCTGTCGGCGGTCACCAGGCTGATGGCCGACAGCCGCCTGGGCCATCACATGGAGTTCGATACCGAGGTGATCGTGCGGCTGTACTGGCAGGGGGCGCCGGTGGTCAACGTGCCCACGCGGGTCACGTATCCGTCCGATGGCGTGTCGCACTTCCGCATGCTGCAGGACAACCTGCTGATCGCCGGCATGCTGACCCGGCTGTTCGTGGGCATGATCTGGCGCGCGCCGTCGCTGCTATGGCGCAAGGTGAGGACGGCATGAGCGTCGTCCATCCCGATTCCTCGCAGTCGTCGTCCGACCGCCCGCAGCGCTCGCAGCACTGGAGCGCCATTGGCGAGGCCACCTGCGTGTGGGGCATCTGGCTGCTGTATGCGCTGTACCGGGTGTTCGGGCGGACGCTGTTCCGGCTGGTGATGGTGCCGGTGGTGGCGTACTTCTGGCTGGCCTATCCGCTGGCGCGCCGCTCTTCCACGGACTACCTGCAACGCCTGGAAGCGGCCACCGGGGCCGTTGGCACGCGGCCCACCTGGCGTCATTCGCTGAACCACCTGTTCTCGTTCGGCGACACCATCCTCGACAAGCTGCTGGCCATCGGTGGCCGCTATCGCTTCGAGAACGTGTCCAAGGAAGGCGCCGACGTGCTGCTCAGGCAGATTGCCAGCCGCCAGGGCGGCATCATCATGACCGCGCACGTGGGGTGCCTGGAGCTGTGCCGCGCCATGGCCAGCCGAATCGAAGGGCTGCGGCTGACCGTGCTGGTGCATTCGGCCCACGCCGAGCAGTTCAACCGCATCCTGGCGCGGCTCGATCCCGACGCGATGCTGCAGCTGTACCAGATCGACGATATCTCGCCGGCCACGGCGCTTGAGCTGTCGGCTCGCGTGCAGGCCGGCGAGTTCGTGGCGATTGCCGGCGACCGGGCGCCCGCGCATGGCGGCCGGGCCGTGAGCGTGCCGTTCCTGGGCGCGCCGGCACGCTTCCCGGTGGGCCCGTACGTGCTGGCGGCGCTGCTCAAGTGCCCGCTGTTCGCCATGGGTTGCGTGCGCGCCGGCAACGGCCACGTGATCCGCTTCACCGAACTGGCGCGCAACGTAACGCTGCCGCGCGCCGCGCGCGAAGCGCGGCTTGAAGAACTGGCGCGGCGCTATGTGGCCTGGCTGGAACTGCTGGTGGTGCGCTCGCCGTTCGACTGGTTCAACTTCTACGATTTCTGGGCCCGGGATCCGATCAGCGTCGGCCGGCTCGATCCCTCGCAGGCTGCGCGCGACCAAGATGCCGAACATCCTCAATCATGAAATCGAACTGACGCCGGCGTTCCACGACCTGGACCCGATGGACGTGGTCTGGCATGGCAACTACCTGCGCTACTTTGAACTGGCGCGCTGCGCGCTGCTGCAGCAGATCGACTACGACTACCCCCAGATGCGCGAATCGGGCTTTGCTTGGCCGATCATCGACATCCGGGTCAAGTACGTGCGGCCGCTGCGCTACGGGCAATCGATGATCGTGCGCGCTACCTTTGCCGAGTGGGAGCACCGGCTCAAGATCCACTACGAGGCGCGCGATGCGGCCACCGGCCAGCGGCTGACCCGTGGATATTCGATCCAGGTGGCCGTGGACATGGCTACGCAGGAAATGCTGTACGCGAGCCCGCCCGTGCTGTTGCAACGACTTGGAGTCCAGGGATGATGCGCCGAAACCTCCTGCGGGCGCTGGCAGCGCTGGGCTGCCTGGCCGCGCTGCCGCTGCATGCCGAGGACCTGCCCGCGGCGGTGGCCGCGCGGCTGACCGATGCGCCCGTGATTCGCGGCCAGTTCGAACAGACCCGCCGGCTGGCGGGCTTCAGCAACCCGCTGGTGTCGCATGGCGACTTTGTGGTGGCGCGCGGCCGGGGCGTGGTGTGGACCACGCGCGACCCCGTGCCGTCGAGCCTGCTGGTGACGCCGGACAAGCTCGTCATGCGTGGTGCCGACGGCCAGGTGCAACAGCAGATGCGTGCCGATGCCCAGCCGGCCATGCGCATGGTGGGGGAATCGATGATCGCCATGCTGCGTGGCGATTTCCGCAGCCTGTCCAGCCGTTTCGCGATAACCGGCAAGCTGGTAGGCAGCAGGGGCTGGACCCTGACGCTGACTCCAACCGATGCCGGCGCGCGGCGCGCGTTTGCCCGCATCGACCTCTCGGGGGACCAGTATGTGCGTGACGTGAGGCTGGAAGAAGCCAGCGGCGACAGCACCGTGGTCAAGATGATCAACCCCGCGGCCGCCAACCGGCTCGACGCCGCAGAGGAGCAGCGCTTTGAGTAATGCGGCAGGCGGTCTCGCGATGCAGGGCGTGCTCACGCGGCGAGACCGGGTGCTGGCGATTGCGTGGCTGTTGCTGGTGATCGCGGTGGCCGTGCATCAACTGCAGTTCTGGCGCGCCTCGCGGATCGATACCGATGTGATGGCACTGCTGCCGACCAGCGCGCGCACCGCCACGGCCGACCGCGTGTTGCGGCAGCTTGGCGAAGGCGTCTCGCGTGAAGTGGTGGTGCTGGTCGGGGCCGACGACTGGGCGCATACGCGGGCCGCTGCCGAGCGCTTCCGCCAGTCCATTGGGCCGGCCAACCCGCTGCTGCAGCCGCAGGACAAGCTTGGCGCCTTCGATTTCGACGCGGCGCTGGCGTTTTATCGCCCGTGGCGAGACCGGCTGCTGACAGATGCGCAGCGCCAGCAACTGTCTTCGGAAAGCCCCGATACGCTGGCCCGGCAGGCCCTGACGCGGCTCTACCAGTTCTCGATGGGGCCGCAGCTTACCGAATGGGCGGCCGATCCGCTGAGCCTGTGGCAGCAATGGTGGCTGGACCGCGCGGCGGCCACGCGGGTACGCGAGCGCGACGGCATGGCGACGGTGACGGGCGACGGCAAGGACTGGATCGTGCTGACGTTCCGCACGGCCCGGTCGGGCTTTTCCGCCAACGGCAATACCGACTACGGCGACCTGCTGGGCCAGGCCGAAGCGGCAGCACGAAACGGGGCAGGCGGCGACAGCGCCGTGCGCGTGATCATGGCCGGCATTCCGCTTCATGCCGAGGCCGCGGCATCGCAGGCCAACTGGGAAATGAACGTGATCGGCTGGGGCTCGCTGGCGGCGGTGTTGCTGCTGGTGTGGGTCGCCTTCCGATCGCTGCGGCCCATCCTGCTGGTGGGCCTGTCGCTGCTGATCGGTACGGCCATGGCGATTTCCGCCACCGCCGTGGTGTTCGGTCGCGTACACCTGATCGCGCTGGTGTTCGGCGCGAGCCTGATGGGCGTGGCCGAGGACTTCGGCATCCACTACTTCGTGACGCGGCAGGCCATGCCGCGCGCGACGCCGCCTTCGGTCATGCGCTTTCTGCTGCCCGGCCTGTCGCTGGCGTTGCTGACCAGCGTGATGGCATACCTGGCCCTTGGCATCGCGCCGTTCCCTGGCTTGCGGCAGATGGCGCTGTTCTCGGCGGTGGGGCTGACCGGGGCCTTCCTGACGGTGGCGTTCTGGTTTCCGCTGCTCGATCGCGGCACGCCGCGGCAGACCCGGCTGTCGACATGGCTGGCCGACAGCCTGGCGCGCTGGCCGCAGGTGCGCAACGATCGCCGCACCTGGGTGGCGCTGGGCGTGCTGGGGCTGTTCATTGCCGGAGGCCTGTGGCAGGTGCGCGTGGTCGACGACGTACGGCAGCTGCAGAGTTCTCCGCCGGCGCTGATCGAGGCGCAACGTACCATCGGCCGGCTGCTGGGCACGCCCAGCCCCGCACAGTTCGTGCTGGTGCGAGGCGCCACGCCAGACGAAGTGCTGGCGCGCGAAGAAGCGGTCAAGGCCAGCCTGGCCGGCGCGCGGGATCGCCATGCGTTTGGCGGTTTCGTGGCGATTTCCGACTGGGTGCCTTCGGCGGCCCGGCAGCGCGCCGATGCGGCGCTGGCCGACCGCCAGGAGGCGGCGGTGCGCGAGCGCGTGGCCAGGGCGCTGGGTGGCACGATTGCCGCGCCACCCGCCGCGCCCGCCGGCGATGGGCTGACCCTGCAGGCGTGGCTGACCAATCCGGTGTCCGACACCCTGCGCCATCTGTGGCTGGACCGCGAAGGCCACGGCTACGCCAGCGTGATGCTGCTGCGCGGCCTCGACAATGCGGCGGAGATACCCGCCATCGCCGCCACGGTCCGCCAGGTGCCCGGCGCCGAATGGGTAGATCGCGTGGCCGATTTTTCATCGCTGCTGCATCACTACCGCGTGCTGATGAGCTGGCTGCTGCTGGCCGGCGCGGGCGTGGTGGGCCTGCTGCTGGCATGGCGCTACGGGCTGTCAGGCTGGCGCGCGCTGGTCCCTACGCTGCTGGCGGCGGCATTCAGCGTGGCCGTGCTCGGCTGGCTGCAGGTGCCGCTGCAGCTGTTCTCGATTCTGGCGCTGGCGCTGCTGCTGGGCGTTGGCGTCGACTACGGCATCTTTCTGCTCGAACATCCCGGCGACGGCGTGTCATGGACGGCCATCGTCCTCGGGGCCGCCAGCACGCTGCTGGCGTTCGGGCTGCTCGCGCTATCGTCCACGCCGGCGCTGCACGCGTTCGGCATGACGATGCTGTCGGGCGTGGGCGCGGTCTGGGTGCTGTCGCCATGGTTCAGGCCCGCCGCCAGGTAGGCGCGGGACACAAGGAGAAATATTGATGAGGACCGAACAAGCCGAAGTCGTGATCGTGGGGGCTGGTCCGGCCGGCTCCGTGGCCGCCGGGCTGTTGCGCCGGCGCGGTATCGGCGTACTGGTGCTGGAAAAGGAAACGTTCCCGCGCTTTTCGATCGGCGAAAGCCTGCTGCCGCAGAGCATGGCCTATATCGAGGAGGCCGGCATGCTGCAGGCCGTGGTGGAGGCGGGCTTCCAGTACAAGAACGGCGCGGCGTTCGCACGCGGCGACCGCTATACCGACTTCGACTTCCGCGAGAAGTTTTCGCCGGGCTGGGGCACCACTTACCAGGTGCAACGCGCGCATTTCGACGACGTGCTGATCCGCGAGGCGCAGAAGCAGGGCGCCGAAGTGCGCTTCCGCCATGTGGTGGAGACAGTGGACGTCAGCGGCGCGCAGCCGGTGGTGACCGTGCGCGGCGAAGACGGCGAAAGCTATGCCGTGCAGGCCAGGTTTCTGCTCGATGCTTCGGGCTTCGGGCGCATCCTGCCCCGGCTGCTGAAGCTGGAATCGCCGTCGAACTTCCCGGTGCGCGCGGCCATCTTCACGCACGTGGCCGACGGCATTCCGGCCGGCACGTTCGACCGCAACAAGATCCGGGTCGGCGTGCACCCCGAGCATGACGATGTCTGGTACTGGACGATCCCGTTCTCCAATGGCCGCTGCTCGCTGGGTGTGGTGGCCGAGAAGGCATTCCTTGACCAGTACGAGGGCGACGAGATGACGAAGCTGCGCGCGCTGGTCAATGAAGACCCGGGGCTGGCGGGGCTGCTCAAGGACGCGCAGTGGGATACCCCGGCGCGTCAGATCGCCGGCTACGCGGCCAACGTCAGTTCGCTGTGGGGCAATGGCTATGCGCTGCTTGGCAACGCGGGCGAGTTCCTGGACCCGGTGTTCTCGTCGGGCGTGACCATCGCGTTCAAGTCGGCCAGCCTGGCCGCCGACTGCCTGGCGCGCCAGCTGACCGGCGAGGCGGTTGACTGGGAAGCGGACTTCGCAAAGCCGCTGAAGGCGGGCGTCGACTGTTTCCGCGTGTTTGTCGAGGCGTGGTACGAAGGACGCTTCCAGCGCGTGCTGTTCCATCCCGACTCGCCAGCCGAGATCCGGGGCATGATCTCTTCGATCCTGGCGGGCTATGCCTGGGATACGTCCAACCCGTTCGTGGCCGATGCGCGGCGGCGCCTTGGCGTCGTGGAGCAGCTTTGCGGCGCCTGATACCGGTCTCCCTCGTCTCGCTGATGGCCGCGTGCGTGCTGGCTGCGGGCATGGCCGGCTGCGCGACGACCGGGGCGCCCAATGCTGCGGAACAGCCGAATCCGGCGCAAGCGCCGCTGTTGCGGCTGTCGCCGGCCTCGCTGGGCCGTACACTGAGCCTGGAGCAGCAGATCACGGTGCAGTACCCGTCGCCGCAGGGCGAGCAGACGCGCGACATGCTGGCGCTGCTGGAGGCCGATGCGGTGCACACGCGCCTGGCGGCCATGGCTGGCAACCAGGTGCTGGCGCGCATCGACTGGGACGGCCACGACCTGCGGGTGATGCGGTCGCCGTGGGCGCCGCCCGAGCTGAATCCCGAGCGTATCCTGAGCGACATGCAGCTGTCGCTCTGGCCGGTGGCCGCGATCCAGGCCGCGCTGCCGGCGGGATGGCGGGTCGAAGCGACCGACGGCATGCGCCAGTTGCGTGCCGGCACCGAGGTGGTGGCGGAGATCCGGTATCCCGATGCCGCCACCACGCTGTTCACCCAGCGGCGTGACGGCTATCGGCTGACCATTCGTACCTTGCGCGACAACGGGAGTGCGAAATGACGGTGTACCTGCACGACATGAACGTGCTGTGCGCGCTGGGCAGCGGCAACGATGCCGTGCGGGCCGCGCTCTGGCGCACCGACGGCCCCTCTGGCGGCGCCAGCACCGATGTCTATACGCCCGGTACGGCGCTGCACCTGGGCGTGCTGGCCGAAGCGGTCGGTGTGTCGGACCTGCCGCCCGATACGCCGCCGTCGCAGGCCAGCCGCAACAACGCGGTGCTGGAGCGCGCGCTGGCGCCGTTGCGCGCAGCCGTCGATGCGGCCATCGCACGGGTGGGGCCGACGCGCGTCGCCATCGTGCTCGGTACCAGCACGTCGGGCATCCATGAGGGCGAGCTGGCGGTGCGTGCGCGTGCAGTGACCGGTGCGTTTCCCACGGGCTTCCACTACAGCCAGCAGGAGCTCGATTCTCCGGCACGCTACCTGGCGCGCCGGCTTGGCACGGCCGGGCCGGCCTATACGATCTCCACGGCGTGCTCGTCCAGCGCGAAGTCGCTGAGCGCGGCCGCCCGGTTGCTGGAGATGGGCGTGGCCGACGTCGCCGTGGCCGGTGGCGTGGATACGCTCTGCACGTTTACGATCGCCGGATTCCGCGCGCTGGAAGCCGTCAGTGCCACGCGCTGCAATCCGCTGTCGGTGCACCGGCAAGGCATCAACCTGGGCGAAGGGGCGGCATTGTTCCTGATGTCGCGCGAGCCCGGGCCGGTACGGTTGAGCGGCTGGGGCGAGACCGGCGATGCCCATCATATTTCCGCGCCTGACCCGAGCGGCGCCGGTGCCCGGGCAGCCATGCAGCTGGCGCTGGCCCGTGCCGGGCTGCAGCCCGGCGAGATCGATTACCTGAACCTGCATGGCACCGCCACCGAGCAGAACGACACCATGGAGACGCGCGCCGTGGCAGACCTGTTCGGCGCGGACATACCGGTCAGTTCGACCAAGCCGCAGACCGGCCATACGCTGGGCGCGGCCGGAGCCGTGGAGGCCGCGCTGCTGTACCTGACGCTGGCCGGCAACCCGAAGGGGCGGCTTCCCGCGCATTGGTGGGACGGCGCGCTCGATCCCGACATCGCGCCGCTGCACGTGGTGGGGGCCGACGAGTCGCTGGGCCGTCCGGTGCGCCATGCCATGAGCAATTCGTTCGCCTTTGGCGGCAGCAACTGTGTGCTGGTCATGAGCGAGGGCTAAAGATGCCTGCCGCCGATCCGTTATCGACTGCACGTAACCCGCTGCCGCCCATCGGCGAACTGGTGCCCCACGCGGGCGCCATGCGCCTGATCGACGAGCTGCTGGAGGCAGATGCCACCCATGGCCTGGCACGGGCCACGGTGCGGCCGACGCAGCTTTTCGTGGACGATGCCGGCATGCCGGCGTGGATCGGCGTGGAGTACATGGCGCAGACCATCGCCGCCTGGGCCGGCATGCAGGCGCGCGAAGCCGGGCGGGCTCCCGTGCCGGGATTCTTGCTGGGCACGCGGCGCTACGTGAGCGATGTGCCGGCGTTTGCGGCCGGCAGCGTGCTGACGATCCGCGTGCAGCTCGAGATGGCTGGCGACGTGGCGGCCGAAGGTGGCCTGTCGATGTTCGCCTGTACGTTGGCGCAGGAGGGCAGGGAAGTCGCCCGCGCCACGGTTTCCGTATTTGTGCCTGCCGATGCGCGGGCGTTCCTCGAAGGACAGCAGACATGACGAACCAGACCGTGCTCGTGACGGGCGCGTCGCGTGGCATTGGCCGCGCCATAGCCTTGCGCCTGGCGCGCGATGGCTTTGACGTGGTGGTGCATTGTCGTGCCAGCCGCGCCGAAGCCGAATCCGTGGCCGACGCCGTGCGCGCGTTCGGCCGCAATGCCCGCGTGCTGGCCTTCGATGTAAGCCAGCGGCAGGCCGCGGCCGATGCGCTGCTGGCCGACATCGGCCAGCATGGCTGCTACTACGGCGTGGTCTGCAATGCCGGCCTGGCGCGCGATGCGGCCTTCCCGGCCATGACCGGCGAGGAATGGGACGAGGTGGTGCATACCAACCTGGACGCCTTCTACAACGTGCTCAATCCCGTGGTGATGCCAATGGTGCAGCGCCGCCGGCCGGGGCGCATCGTGACGCTGTCGTCGGTGTCGGGCATCGTCGGCAATCGCGGCCAGACCAACTACAGCGCGGCCAAGGCCGGCATTATCGGCGCCACCAAGGCGCTGGCGATCGAGCTGGCCAAGCGCCAGATCACGGTCAATTGCGTGGCGCCGGGGCTGATCGATACCGAAATGGTCGAACCCCACGTGCGCGAAGAAGCGCTGAAGATCATTCCATCGCGCCGCCTGGGTACCCCGGATGAGGTAGCTGCAACAGTTGCCTTCCTGCTGTCGGCCGATGCCGGTTACATTACGCGGCAGGTGATATCGGTCAACGGAGGCATGTTCGGATGAAGCGGGTGGTCGTGACGGGCATGGGCGCCGTCAGCGCGCTGGGCAACGACTGGGGGACGGTGCGCCGCAACCTGGCACGTGGCCGCAACGCCGTCGTGCGCATGGACGCCTGGGCCGGTATTCGCGGCCTGAACACCCAGCTTGGCGCACCGGTGCCCCCGTTCACGCTGCCGCCGCACTACACGCGCAAGGTCATGCGCACGATGGGCCGGGTGTCGCAGATGGCGGTGCTTGCCAGCGAGGCCGCACTGGCAGATGCCGGGCTGACCGGCCATCCGCTGGTGACCGGAGGGCAGATGGGCGTGGCGTATGGGTCGTCGACCGGCACGCCATCGGCCGCGCAGGATTTCGCGCGGATGATGAGCGACCGCACCACCGAAGGCGTCAACGCCACGACCTACATCCGCATGATGGCCCATACCACGGCCGTCAATATCGGCCTTTTCTTTGGCGTGACCGGGCGAATCCTGACCACGTCAAGCGCCTGCACGTCAGGCAGCCACGGTATCGGCTACGCCTTCGAGACCATCGCCACGGGCCGCCAGGTGGCCATGCTGGCGGGCGGTGCGGAAGAACTCGACGCCACCGAAGCCGCGGTATTCGATACCTTGTTCGCGGCCAGCACCCGCAATGACGAACCCGAAGCCACGCCGCGCCCGTTCGATGCGGCACGCGACGGCCTGGTGCTGGGCGAGGGCGCCGGCACGCTGGTGCTCGAAGAGCTTGGGCATGCCCAGGCGCGTGGCGCGCGCATCCTGGCCGAGGTGGTTGGCTACGGCACCAATAGCGACGGCAACCACGTCACGCAGGCCCAGCCCGAAACGATGGCGCAGGCCATGCGCATGGCGCTGCACGACGCGGGGCTGCAGCCATCGCAGGTCGGCTACCTGAATGCGCACGGCACGGCCACGGAGCAGGGCGATCTGGCCGAGGCCCAGGCCACCCATGCCGTATTTGGCGACCAGGTGCCGATCAGTTCGCTGAAAAGCTACCTTGGGCACACGCTGGGCGCCTGCGGGGCGCTGGAGGCGTGGATGAGCATCGAGATGATGCGCGACGGCTGGTTTGCGCCTACGCTTAATCTGGATCAGCCTGATCCGCGTTGCGCGCCGCTGGACCATATCGCCGGGGACGGGCGCCGGATCGATACCGACCATGTGATGAGCAACAATTTCGCGTTCGGCGGCATCAACACGTCGCTGATCTTTCGCCGCTGGCCCGAACCGGGTCTCCACTGAACCATGCCGATTGCCCTGCGTACCGGATCGGTCATGGCCTTTGCCGCCATGGCGCCACCTGTCAGCCGCTGGATGTCGGCCGAGGAAGTGGCGCGGCTGGCCGCCATGCGAGCCCAGCAGCGGGCCGAGCAGTTCGCGGCGGGCCGCTGGCTGGCGCGGCGGCTGCTGGCCGTGACGTTCGGCGGCGATGCGTCGGAATGGGCGCTGTCCGCCGCCGAGGATGCGCCGCCGCTGGCTACCCATACGGCCGGCGCGGTGGGTACGCCGGTTTTCGTCTCGATTGCCCACTCGGGCGATCACCTTGCCTGCGCGGTCTCGGATCTGCCGGTCGGGGTCGATATCGAGGAACTGCAGCCGCGCCAGCACCTGGCTACGCTGATCGAGGCCACTACCACCGAGGCCGAGCGCGCGGCGCTGCCCGAACTGCTGGACGACGGCGACGAGGAAGCCCGCATGCTGGCGTTCTTCCAGCTCTGGACGCTCAAGGAAGCGTGGATCAAGTGCCACGGCGGCAACCTGTTCCAGACCATGATGGGAAATGTGGTGGAAGCCATGCCATCACCGCTGGAGCTGGCCAACGGGCTGACCTGGCGCCGCAAGAACGCTGTCCTGGCGCTTGCCGCCGCTTCGGGCCTGGAGGACGACCTGGGCCTGCCGAACGTTACAGGCTGGCGGCTGCACGCCCAGGCCACCGTCGACTGAGCCTGGGTTACCGGACGCTCAGGTCTTTTCCAGCGAGGCGCAGGCTGCGCGCAGGATGGCGGCGTAGCGCTCCAGATGCGGCTCGATCCGGTAGACGGGCCCCGCTATCGAAATCGCATAGCACTCCCCCGAAAGCCGCACCGGCCACGCCAGCGCGCCCACATCGGGCATCGATTCACTGAGATTGACGTAGGCGCCGCGCTCGCGCGACTGGCGCAGGTCGGCTTCGAGCGTCTCGGGCGTGGTCAGCGTGCGGGGCGTGAAGCCCTGGAACGCCAGCCGGGGCAGCAGCGCGGCCCGTTCGCCTTCGTCCATGGCTGCCAGCAAGGCCTTGCCGATGGAGTTGGCGTGCAGTTCGCGCCGTTCGCCGGCCGTGGCGATATAGCGAATGGCGTGCGGGGATTCGAGCACATCCAGGTAGACCACGGCCGTACCCTCGTGCAGCTTGCCGATGACGATGGTTTCGCCTGTGGCGTCGCGCAGTTCGCTCATGGTGCCGTGTACGCGGTCCAGCACGGGATCGTGCCGGGCAATCTGCTGGGCCATTGCCAGCAGCCGCCCGGTGGGGTAGTAGCCCTGGCGCCGTGCGGTCTCGTAGAGGTATCCCAGCGAAGTCAGCGTGCGGATCAGGGCCAGGCAGCTCGATGCCGGCACGGCCAGCAGGCGCGCCAGTTCCGACAGCGACAACGCCCGCCGCTCGCGCGCGAAGGTCTCGATGATCTCGATGACCCGCAGGGCGGTCTTGACGTTCATTGCCGGGGATTTGGTGGGCTCGGGGCGCTCTGGCATGGGCGGCGGGGCAGGATCGGGGCGGGTGCGAATCGTGGATGCCCGGGGTGGGGCCGTCGGGGCGGACTGTAGCACGGCAACACGCACGAGGCGACCGCGGATGCACCCGGAGGCCCACCCGCCGATGCGCTCGATACAACGGATAGGTTGTAAATCTGCTTTACAACCTATCCGTTGTAACTTGTAAATACAACCTTTACGTAGTAAAACGGCTTTACAACCAATGTGTTGTGAACCTGAACCCCGAAAGTGCTCGTGCAGCCCCCATGTCCACCCAATATCCCATTCGAATCCTGACCCAGCTGAATCCGGTATTGCAGGGTTTTCGCAGGTCGCGCGGCCTGACCCAGGCCGATGTCGCGGCGCGCCTTGGTGTCAGCCAGCAAAGCTACGCCCGCCTGGAGGCCAATCCGGGCCGCGCCAGCATGGCGCGCGTACTGGCGGTGTTGCAGGCGCTGGAGGTGGATCTGGTACTGGCGCCCCGTGGCGCGGCGGTTCCCGCGGATGCCGCAGCCCCCGCAGATGCTGCCGGGGCCGCCAATGGCAGGCGCAGCAGGCCTGGCAAGGCCGGCAAGCCCGGTACTGCCCAGGCGGTCGCCAGGCCGACCGGCACTGTTGCGGCCCGCCGCAAGCCAAAACCCGGCCAGGGCTCGGGAGAAGACTGGTAATGGGTCGGCGTCCGCTCCGGCGCCGGCTTGGCGTCTGGATGAACGGCTGGCTGACGGGTACCTGGGAACGGGGCACCGACGGCGAGTCGTTTGCATACGATGCCGACTGGATGGACAGCGCCCAGGGGCGCCCCCTGTCACTGTCGCTACCGTTCCGGTCCGATGCGGCACCGTATCGCGGCGGCGTGGTCACCGACTACTTCGACAATCTGCTGCCCGACAGCGATGCCATCCGCCGCCGCCTGGCGCAGCGCCATCGCACCCAGGGCACGGGCCCGTTCGACCTGTTGGCCGCACTGGGGCGCGACTGCGTCGGCGCGCTGCAACTGCTGCCGGAAGGCGCCGAGCCCGAAGCGTTGCGGACCATCGCGGGCACGCCAATGGATGAGGCGGCCATCGCGCGGTTGCTGCGCGATGCCACGCGCAGCGCGCCGCTGGGTCAGCACGACGACGAGGGCGACCTGCGGCTGTCGATTGCCGGCGCGCAGGAAAAGACCGCATTGCTGCATCACGGCGGCCAATGGCTGCTGCCCCACGGCAGCACGCCCACCACGCATATCCTCAAGCTGCCGCTGGGCCTGGTCGGCAACATGCGGGCGGACATGCGTACCTCGGTGGAAAACGAATGGCTGTGCGCACGGATGGTGGGGCATTTCGGCCTGCCGATTGCCGACTGCACCATCGAAACGTTCGAGGACCAGAAGGTGCTGGTGGTGGAGCGGTTCGACCGGCGGCTGGCGCCCGATGGCAGCTGGATCATCCGCCTGCCGCAGGAGGACTTTTGCCAGGCGCTGGGATTGTCGCCGCTGTCGAAGTACCAGGCCGACGGTGGACCGGGCATCGCCGAGATCATGGGCGTGCTGGCGGCTTCGGAAACCCCGGCGCATGACCGTCGTAATTTCTTCAAGACGCAGATTCTGTTCTGGCTGCTGGCCGCCACCGACGGGCATGCCAAGAACTTCAGCCTGTCGATCGGGCCGGGCGGGCGCTATTGGTCGACACCGCTGTACGACGTTCTGTCGGCATTCCCGATCATGGGCGGCGGCGCCAACCAGCTGGCGCCGCAGAAGGCGCGCATGGCGATGGCCGTGCGCGGCACCCAGAACCACTACCGCATCGCGCAGATCATGCGCCGGCACTGGCTGGAGCAGGGGCGTCGCGTGGGCCTGCCTGCCGATGACGTCGAGGCCATCCTGGCCGAACTGAAAGATGCCGTGGAACCTGCCATCGGCGCCACGGCAGCCGAACTGCCGGCAACGTTTCCGCAGGACGTGGCCGGACGCGTGTTCGACGGGCTGCGGGCGCAGGCGCGCCGGCTCTGAGCGCCTTCCGCCCCGGGGATTTGTACCGTTCTGTATCACGGCGAACAATCGATACGTCGACACACGGAACGGCCGCTTGCGCCACACGCACGCGATACGTCCAGCCCTTCCAATAGGCTCCATGGCGAATGCGCACGGTGCGCCGCCAATCACCGGTCTGGGTGGAGCCCCACATGTCGAAAATCAACATCGCGTTGCAGCTGACGAGGACAGTGTTCTCGTCGTTGCCGCCTGGTGCGCTCCAGGGACTGACGCTCGCGGCGGCCATCGTCGCCACGGGCACCGCCTGCGTGGCGCTGGCGATTGCGCGGCCCGCGCAGCCCGGACCGGCTTTCCAAAACTAGTCTTGCTGGAGAAATCGCATGTTCAATCGCAAACACGACCGCAATCGTACGCTCGTAGCGCTGGCCCTGGCCGCCGTCGGGTTGACCACCGGCGTAGCTGCCCAGGCCGCATCGGCCGCCGCCAATGCTGCCGACACGCAGCAGCCTTCCGTGGTCATCGTGCACGGCGCTTTTGCCGATGGCTCGGACTGGGCCCGCGTCATTCCGCTGCTGCAGGCAAAAGGCGTGAAGGTGCAGGCCGTGCAAAACGGGCTGGAATCGCTGGCCGGCGATGTGGCGGCCACGCGCCGCGCCATCGACAACCAGCCGGGCAAGGTGGTGCTGGTGGGACATTCGTGGGGCGGCACGGTGATTACCGAGGCGGGCGCCAACGACAAGGTGTCGGCGCTGGTCTACGTGGCGGCCTTTGCGCCGGAAGCGGGACAGTCGACCGAGGAAGCCGGCAAGGCGTTTGCGCCGGCACCGGGCATCGGCAAGCTGGTGGCGGACAAGGATGGCTACCTGTCACTGCCGCCGCAAGCCGTGGCAAGCGATTTCGCGCAGGACGTGCCCGCCGCGCAGGCGCGTGTGATGGCCGCGACCCAGGGCCCGATCCAGGCCAAGGCTTTTGGCGAGAAAACGAGTGTCGCGGCGTGGTCCAGCCGACCGTCGTGGTACATCGTCAGCGCCAATGACCGCATGATTCCGCCCGATCTGGAGCGCGCCATGGCAAAGCGGATCGGCGCCAGGGTGACCACGCTGCCGACCAGCCACGTGCCGCAGCAATCGCGCCCCGCCGATGTGGCGAAGGTGATACTGGATGCCGTGCAGACGGTGAAGGCGCAGAACTAAAGAAAATGCGATGACTTTGCGAGCCCTCTCCCGCATGCGCGAGAGAGGGCTGTACCACGCTTACTTGTTCGGCGTCGCTGCCGGGCCAGCCGGCAGCGGGTCGATGCCGTCGCGCTTGACGTACGTGACAGACGTCACATGGCTGGTGGTGGTGAACTTCTCCACGCCGCTTGCGCCCTGGCGCTCGCCCGGCTGTGCGTCGGTGTGCGTGATTTCCGCGACGTACATGCCTTTCCACGGCATGTCGAACGTCACCAGCCCCTGATCGTCGGTGTGGCCTTCCCTGGCCCAGCCCGATTGCGTCACCAGCGCCACCTTTGCCTTGGGCAGCGGCTTGCCGTGGTAGTACGCCTTGAAGGCACCGGGCTGGCCGGCCGGTACCAGGTCGAGCGTCAGCCGGGGCTGCTGGGCGGTGAAATCCGATACCCAGCGCGCGGCCGGGTAATAGCGGCTGATGACCTCGGCATCGCCGCGCTTGAACGTGCGCAGCGGGTAGCGGGCGTCTTCGGCCACCACCGCATCGCGTTCGCCCAGCGTGAACGGAAGCTGGAAGCCGTTGGCGGCCTTCACGCCGTTCGCGGTCTTGTCGCCACCGGCCGCCAGCAGCGTGGCGGTGGGCGCGCCGAACCTGTCGAGCAGGCCTGGCGATACTTCGCGCAGGTTGTCACCATATTCGCCGAAACGGATCGACGCCGGCTGGCCGGCCGGTTGTTCGATCCAGATCTGGTGTGCCTGGACGGCGCCGGACAGCGCGAGCAGGGCGGCGGCAAGGGAGATGGACTTGTTCATAGGGAGAAGGCCTCGTCGGTTGGCGTCAGAAATCGAACTGTGCGGAAAGGAATACGGTGCGGGGTGCCGCCACCGTGGCGTAGGTGCCGCTGACGAGCCAGTAGTCCGAATTGAACAGGTTCTCGACGTTGGCACGGAATACCACCGACTTGCCCATGACCTTGGTGCGGTAGCGGGCGCCGATGTCGTAGCGGGTCCAGCTCGGCAGGCTCAGCGTATTGGTGGCGTTGAAGTACAGCGACGACGTATGGATGACCCGCCCGTTCAGGCTCAGGCCCGGCACCCAGGGCACGTCCCAGTCCGCGCCCAGGTTGAAGGCGTTGCTGGGTACGCCGTTGGCCTTGTTGCCGTCGTTCACGCCGCCGGCGGTCTTTGTCAGCCTGGCGTCATAGAACGTGGCGCTGGCCATCAGCCGCAGGCCGCGCACCACTTCGCCATAGGCGGACAGTTCGATGCCGCGGTTGCGCTGCTCGCCGTCGAAGCTGTACAGGTTGGTGGCCGGATCGGTGACGGCGCTCGGGCGTTCGATCTGGAAGGCCGACACGGTAGTGGTGACCTTGCCCCAGTCCACCTTGACGCCGCCTTCGTACTGGTTTGACTTGTACGGCGGGAACACCTGGCCGGCATTGGCCGCCGTGACCGGTGCCACGCCGCCGCGCGACAGGCCGGACGTGAAGTTGCCATACAGCGACACATTCTTCACCGGCTTGACCACGATACCGGCCACCGGCGACACCGCGCTTTCGTCGTAGCTCGACGTCTTCGCCCCGGTGGTGGTGCTGAAGTTGTCCAGCGCCACGCGCTGGTGGCGGAAGCCGCCGGTCAGCAGCAGGCGGTCATCGAGCATCGCCAGCGTATCGGTCAGCGTGAAGCTCGTAAGCGCGGTGTCGGATGCCTTGCTGGCATCGATGCGCGTGCCCACCACGGGCGTCAACGGCACCGGGTTGTAGATGTTCGATGCCTGCGGCGGGGCCGACGACGGCACGTAGGCGTTGCCGAGTTCCTGCTCCAGCCGGGTGAAGCTGGCGGTGACCGTATGACCGACGCCGAACGTGCTGAACGACGTCCGCGCGCCCACGTCGGCCGTCCACGTCTTGCTGTACGAGTCGTAGTAGGAATTCGTGGCCGTGAAATTGCCCTGCGCGTCGGCAGGGCCGCCCGGGAAGGTCTGGTACGCCGTGCCGCCGCGATAGCCGCCGGCCGCGTACACGGTCAGGTTGGGCAGGATGTCGTATTCCAGGCGCGACATCACGGCCGTATCGTGCAGCGCGAGTTCGGTGCCGGGATAGAAGTTGCGATGGCCCGACGGTGCGTCGGGGATCTTTGTCACGCCGGCCTGGAAGCCGATCTGCGGACGGAAATTGTCGGTGCCTTCGTGCTGCGTGTAGGTGTCCAGCGACCAGCGCAGCTTCTTGCCCCGGTAGTCCAGCGCCAGCGCGCCTACCCCCTGTTTCTGGCTGCCGTCGTCGATGGCGGTATTGCCGCCCCGGAACACGCCATTGACGCGCACGCCCCATTCCTTGTTCTCGCCGAAGCGCCGCCCCACATCGGCCTGCACACCGAACAGCGACTTGCTTTCGTAGGTGGTGGTCAGGCGTGTCAGCGGTTCGTCCTCGGCGCGCTTGGTGACCACGTTGATTGCGCCGCCAATGCTGCCGCTGGGGCCGATGCCGTACATCAGCGTGCCGGGGCCCTTGAGCACTTCCACGCGCTCCATGATCGCGGCGGGCATGCGGCTGGACGAAGCCATGCCATAGAGCCCGTTCAGGCCCACGTCGCTGCTGGACACCGTATAGCCGCGAATCTGGAAATCCTCGCCAAAGCCGCCGCGCGAGGTCAGCGTGCGGACCGAGGCGTCGTTGATGACCACGTCGGCCAGCGTCCTGGCCTGCGTGTTGTCGATCATCTCGCTCGTGTAGTTCGTGGTGCTGAACGGCTGGTCCATGACATCGGACGTGCCGAGCACCCCGAGTCCGCCCCCACGCGCCACCTGGCCGCCCGCATAGGGCGCCGGCAGGTCATGTGCGGCGGCGGCCGTGACGGTCACGGCGGGCAGCGTGGCCGCGCCATCTGCCGCGCCGCCGCCAGCCGGGCCATTGATCAGGTAACTGCCATTGGATTGCTGCGCCACCTCCAGGCCGGACTGGGCCAGCAGCGTGTCCAGGCCCGCGCGCGGCGTGTAGGTGCCCGTCAGGCCCTGGCTCCGCTTGCCGGCCGCGATCTCGGGCTTGAACGACAGCATGATGCCGGCCTCGCGGCCAAAGCGGCTCAGCGCGTCTTCCAGCGAGCCTGGCGGGATGCTGTAGGCGCGCGCAGCAGCCTGGGCGTGTGCCACCATCGGCACGATCATGGCAGGCGCGGCGGCGAGCGCCCCAAAGGCAATACGGCCGACCACCGAGGTCAGCAGCTTGCGGCGGAAAACAGGATGTGACTGACGCTGGCACGCCTTGACCGGACCCATGGACAGACCTTTCGAATTGGAGGAGAGATGCAGTACTTGCCCTCCTTGACCCACGAAGGCCCGAAACGGATCAGGTTTCGCCAACTTTTTTTGCGAACGGTGAGCCATCGGGATGTACACGGTGTCCACGGCGGTCAGCCCCGTGGCGCCGGCAGCAGGCGGATGTCGTCCTGCCCCCACAGGCGCGTGATGGTCTCCTTGCGCAGGTTCAGCGTGGTGCTCAGCGTCTGCAGTACCTTGTTCAGGTCGTCGAGCGGGAACGATCCGGACACCTTGAGCCCCGCAATGGCGGGATCGCATGACAGCGACGCACGGCTGTAGCGGCCCAGTTCGGCCACAAACGCATCGAGACGCATGCTGCGGGCCACGATAAAACCTTCGGCCCAGGCAATGCGGCTGGCGTCCGCCGGGGCTGGCTCTGCGACGTCGCGCTCTGTATAGCGGACGCAACTGCCGGCCTGCAGCACGCGCTGATGGCCGCTGGCGTTGCGCGGACGGATCTCCACGGCCCCTTCGAAGACGCAAACCTCCGTGTTGCCGTGTTCCTCGTTCTTGCCGGCCCCGGTGGCGTCCTGCCGCACCAGGTAGCGCGTGCCCAGCGCACGGGCGGTGCCGTGTGCCGTATCGACCAGGAACGGGCGTGGCAACGGCCGGGCATCCCTGGCCGTCGTGACCAGGATCTCGCCGGCCAGCAGCCTGACGCGCCGTTCGGTATCGTCGAAATGGATGTCGACGGCGCTGTCGGTGTTCAGCACGAGCCGGGTGCCATCGGCCAGCATCACGGTGCGCCGCTCGCCAATGGCGGTACGGTAATCCGCCACCCACTGGCGCCACGGTGTGTACTCGCGGGCCGTCCATGCCAGTCCGCTGGCAAAGGCCAGCGTCGCCAAGGTCTTGATGGCCTGGCGGCGCGGCTGTTCACCAGGAGAGGCGAGGGCGGCGCGCACCACACCGGCCGCCCCCGGCGCTGCCAGCGGCTGCAGCCGGCCGCGCACCGATTCGATCCGTTGCCACGCGCGCTCGTGGTCAGGGTGCGCGGCGCGCCAGTCGGCCCACGCCTGCCGCACCTGTGGCGACGCATCGGCGGCCTGCAGTTCCACCAGCCATTCGAGCGCGCGCTCGGCCACGCTCGCCGGAATCGTTGCAGCGTCGGACGTGGCGCGGTACCAGGAGGATGTCGGCACGTGTCAGCCCACGAACGACAGATCGGCAAAGTAGCACTGCTGCAGCCCCTTGACGATGTAGCGCTTGACGGTCGGAATGGAGATGCCAAGGGCTTCGGCGACCTGCGCATGCGTGTGCTCGTCCAGCTGCGAGAGCAGGAATGCCTGCCGGACGATGGGTGGCAGGCCGTCGAGCAACCGGTCGAGTTCCAGCAGGGTTTCGAACAGGATCGCGCGGTCTTCAGGCGAGAGTTCCACCTCGCGCGGCGCCTGTGCCAGTGCTTCCAGATAGGCCCGCTCCAGCTGTTCGCGCCGCCAGTGGTTCGACATCAGGTTCCGCGCCACCGTGGTCAGGTAGGCGCGCGGTTCATCCAGCGTGGCGGGCACGCGTTCGCTGTTGAGCAGGCGGACGAAGGTGTCGTGTGCAAGGTCGGCGGCCTGATCGGCACTGCCCAGCCGCCGGTGCAGCCAGCCCTTGAGCCACGAATGATGGTCGCAGTAAAGCGACTCGATGGTCGAAGGGAAAAGGGAGCCTGGCGTACTCATGATCTAGCCCGTCATCGGTCGACTACGTAGCCCCGTGCGCGGTACCCGGCTAGCCATGCAGTTGTATCAAGACATTTAAATGATAATCATTATTAGTAACAGAAAGCCCGGGTGACTGTCAAACAACTGCGCCGATGCGTCGTGTCCGACACGTTGTGTCCACCACACAGACATTGGCGACATGAAGCCGAGTGGCGATGAAACTACGTCGCAGTATGCCCGGCGGAATAGGGTGGATTTACGGGATTTTTCGGATACGCCGATTATTCTGACAAAAATGTAATGTTCTACGATTAAGAGAAAACCCTTGGATTGCGAATAGACGTTAAAAGATCACCTATAAATAGAGCCTACGTGTTGCGAACTGGTGTCACGCATCACGCCTCCGCCCGCCTGTGCTAGCCTGCGGGCTTTTTTTTGCCCATTTTTCGACCCATGAATGCACGTGCATGATTAATAACGGATTTTTTATTGCCGTCTGTAATGAATAAGATTTTTGGGGTGGTGAAAACCCTCTCCCTGCTTTCGCTTGACTATGTTGGTATATCACATACCTTGTAACCATCGCGTTCCGGATTACGCGAACATTACGCCGAACATTACATTTTTGTAATCCAGCGTTGCGCCGAACATTACAAACGTGTAATTCATTCGGTGATTTTAAATATGGAGGAGATTTCAGATGCAAAACGAATAGCCGGTCGGTGAACTGCCTGGAAACCAAGGCTGGACAAGGGTTTCGGCGCGCATTCGGTACCAACTCGTGGTTTGAGCAATGGCGGTCCTGCGCAAATGGGTTTCACACGCGAAACCGGAAGACCAAAAACAACAAGAACGAAGACACAGGAGACACGCAAATGCAGGCGACGACATTACGGTTCGAGCGCACGGTGCCCGTGTATCGAATCGCATCCCCACGAATTGCAGACCAAACCACGACATCAGGGAGCGCGCAATGACTCACGCACCGACCGGGGCATTGCGCCCCAATCCACAGGTTTCCGACAAAAAACGCTGGTTACAGTTGCTGGTTGGCGTAGTCTGCATGATCGCTACGGCGAATATCCAGTACGCCTGGACGCTGTTTGTGCCGGAAATCCAGGACACCTTTGGCTGGTCACGCGCCAATATCCAGATTGCCTTTACGATCTTCGTGCTGGTGCAGACTTGGCTGGCCCCGATCGAGGGTTATTTCATCGATAAATTCGGGCCACGGTTGATGGTGGCGTTCGGCGCACTTTTCATTGGCTTCGCCTGGGTGATCAATTCGCAGGCCACCACGCTGATGGGGTTCTACGTGGGCGCGGCGGTAGGCGGGCTGGGCGTGGGGTCGATCTATGCCACCTGTATCAACAACGCGATCAAGTGGTTCCCGGATCGACGCGGGCTGGCCGTGGGCCTGACGGCGGGCGGCTACGGTGCCGGCTCGGCAGCCACCATCCTGCCGATCGCCGCGATGATCGAGTCGCAGGGCTTCCAGCACACGTTCATGTTCTTCGGCATCCTGCAGGGCGCGCTGGCGTTCATGGCTGCATGGTTCCTGCGCGCACCGCAGGCCAATGAAGTGAAGGCGTCGAGCAAGATCTACCAGTCCACGCGCGACTACACCCTGCGCGAGGCGCTGGCTACCAAGCTGTTCTGGCTGATGCTGGTGATGTTCGTGCTGGTGGTTACCGGCGGCATGATGGCCGTGGCACAGCTTGGCGTGATCGCCAAGGACCTGGGCGTCAAGGAGTTCAAGGTCGACCTGTACTTCTTCACGATGGCCGCGCTGCCGCTTGCGCTGATGCTCGACCGCGTGATGAACGGTATCTCGCGGCCACTGTTCGGCTGGATCTCGGACAACATCGGGCGAGAGAAGACGATGGTGATCGCGTTCTCGCTGGAAGGCATCGGGATCATCGCGCTGGGCTACTTCGGCAGCAATCCGTACGCGTTCCTGATCCTGTCGGGCGTGGTGTTCCTGGCGTGGGGCGAGGTCTACTCGCTGTTCTCGGCGCTGGCCGGCGACGCGTTCGGCACCAAGCATATCGGCAAGATCTACGGGGTGCTCTACACGGCCAAGGGTATCGGTGCGCTGTTCGTGCCCATCGGCAACCTGATGATGGAAGCCACCGGTACGTGGTCGACAGTGCTCTATACCGTGGCGACGATGGACCTGCTGGCCGCGTTCCTGGCCTTTACGGTGCTCAGGCCGGTGTTTGCGAACCATGTGGCAGCGTCGAAACGCGCCTTTGCCGAGGAGGGAGGCGGGACGCAGGTGCCAGCCTGATGTCCTGAGCCAGCCCGGAAGACGCCGCGGCGGGCGTCTTCCGGGCACATCGGGCGCGGGCGTGCCGTAGCCATCGTGATGCCGGTTCGGCGGTGCGCCCACGCCGCCCGGACCAGCCCACGGCGGCTGGTTCTTGCTCACGCTCTGGTGTTATGTAAGCGCCACAAATAGCCGGCCGTGAACATGCTGTGGCGATGAGGCGACGTCCTCCGAATCCCCCGTTGCGAGCGCGGAAGGAAACGGATTGGTCAGGGCAGGGCGAAAGCGGCCGCCGCGCATCTATAATCCGGCATGACTTCTTCCGCCCCCACCTCATTCGCCACGCTGCCGCTGTCCGCGGCCATGCAGGCCACCCTCGCCCAACTTGGCTACGACGCCATGACGCCGATCCAGGCGGCCAGCCTGCCATTGGCGCTGGCAGGGCAGGACCTGATCGCCCAGGCCCGCACCGGCAGCGGCAAGACCGCGGCGTTTGCGCTCGCGCTGCTGCACCGGCTGGACCCGCGTCCGTTCGACGTCCAGGCGCTGGTGCTTTGCCCCACGCGCGAACTGGCCGACCAGGTCACACAGGAAATCCGCCGCCTTGCGCGCGCCGAGGACAACGTCAAGGTGCTGACACTCTGCGGCGGATCGCCGATCCGGCCGCAGGTGGAGAGCCTGGTGCATGGCGCCCACGTGGTGGTCGGCACGCCGGGCCGGATCATCGACCACCTGGATCGCGGCAGCCTGAATCTCGACACGATCAATACGCTGGTGCTCGATGAAGCCGACCGCATGCTCGACATGGGCTTTCATGACGACATCGCCTTCATTGCCAGCCACGCGCCCAAGGACCGGCAGACACTGCTGTTTTCGGCCACCTATCCGGATGCCATCGACAAGCTCGCCCATCGCTTCCTGCGCCAGCCCAAGACGGTGAAGGTGGAAGAGGCACACGATGCCGCCACCATCACGCAGCGCTTCTACGAGGTGGAGAACGGCGAGCGGCTCAACGCGGTCGGCCTGCTGCTGGACCATTTCCGCCCAGCCACCACGCTCGCGTTCTGCAATACCAAGGCGCGTTGCCGCGATCTGGCTGATTTGCTACATGCGCAGGGCTACGCCGCGCTTGAACTGCATGGCGACCTGGACCAGCGCGAGCGCGACCAGGTGCTGGTGCAGTTTGCCAACCGGAGCTGCTCGGTGCTGGTGGCTACCGACGTGGCTGCGCGCGGGCTCGACATCTCCCAGCTGGAAGCCGTGATCAACGTGGACGTCACGCCCGATCCGGAGGTGCATGTCCATCGCGTCGGCCGCACCGGGCGCGCCGGCGAGGCGGGCTGGGCCTTCAGCCTGGTCAGCCTCGACGAAATGGGCCGCGTGGGCAATATCGAGCAGCACCAGGGTGGCGAATTCGAGTGGCACGCGCTGACCGAACTGACACCCGCAGGCGGCACGCGCCTGCTGCCGCCGATGGTGACGCTGCAGATGCTGGGCGGCCGCAAGGAGAAGATCCGGGCCGGCGACATCCTTGGCGCGCTGACCGGTGACGCTGGCTTCACGAAGGAGCAGGTTGGCAAGATCAGCGTGATGGAGATGTCGACCTATATCGCCGTCGACCGCGCCATTGGCCGCGAAGCCGTGAAGCGGCTGAACGAAGGCAAGGTGAAGGGGCGCAAGGTGAAGGTGAGGCTGCTGACGACTGGTCAGCGGTAACAGCCATGCCATGCCGGCCCCGCCTATGGGGCCGGCGAAAAAAAACCACGTCGACAAGGACGTGGTTTGCAGTTCTGCCGTCGCTGTCGATTGCTCGCAGCGACTTCCTGTTGCCCTCTTACCAGCGATAACGCACGCCCAGCTTGGCGCCAATCGCATTGCTGTCGCCAAAGTTCTGCACGCTGGTGCGTGCCAGCAGTTCGCCGTAGACCGTGTAGCGGTCGTCGTTCCAGTTCATCGATGCACCGATGCCCAGGCCGGCCCACAGCGCCTGTTCCTTGCTGACCACGCTGAGGTCGGCCACGCGCGCCGACGTGCCGTGCAGGAAGTCGTAGTACAGGTTGGTGATGCCGTAGACGTGCGAGCGGCTGGTCTTGCCGTTGGCAGCGGTCCACTTGGTCTCGTGGTCGAGCGACACGCCCAGGCGCGAGACAAGGCTGTTGCCGTTGTCACGCGACACATTGGCGCCGTACTGGTCGGTGAATGCGTCGAAGCGCACCTGCGACCAGGCCAGTTGCGCCTGCGGCGTGATCGACCAGTTGCCGCCCAGCGCGAGCTGGTGGCCGGCTTCCACGCTGGTCGCCACGCCGCTGCCGCGATTGCCGTTGGCCAGCTTGGTGCCAAGCGTCGACGAACGGATATCGGTGTCGTACCAGGTCAACGTGGCGCGGGCATCGACGTACGCGCCATTGTTGCCGTACCACGTCGCCGTTCCGCCGAAGCCGTAGCCGGTGGTATCCACTGCACCATTGCCGAACATCGACGAGACGCTGGAGTTGGCAATGCCGTAATGGAAGGTCGGACCCACCACCAGCGTGCCGGACTGGTTCTGGACGACCGGGGCATCCACACCGCCTTCGAACTTCCACATGCGCACGTTGTAGCTGGCGCTGGTGGTGCTGGTGATCGGATCGATATGGGTGTTCGAACCTTCCACCCGCGCCCAGGCGCCACGGCCGATGATCGGCTTGCCGGCTTCCTGTTCGGCCTGCACCGAGGCATTCGGCGACCACGAGCGGTTGCCCACGCGCTGCTGCATCGTGCCCAGTTCGTTGAGGCGCTGCAGCACGCTGGAGTAGGCTTCGTACAGCGGGACGGTAGGCGCCAGCAGCGGGCCGGAGGCGGCCGCTGCTGTCGTGCCGACGACGGCTGGATCCAGCAGCGACGACCGCAAGTACCAGTCACCATCCGTCGGCGTGGACGCGCCATTCTTGAACAGCCGGTAACCGTATGCGCCAGCCACGATGGCTTGCTGGCCTTGGAACGTATAGTCGCCAGCCAGCGTGAAGGTGCCATTCGATGCGCCCTGCACGTCGATGATCTTGATACCCTCCGAAGTCAGTGCGCCAGTGCCGCCGACATTGACCACGCGAACCAGGCTGGTGCCCGACGTATCGCCCGTTACCACCAGACGGCCGGTGGCCGACGAATCGCCGCCAAGCACAGTGTTCACGCGCACGGTGCCGCCGTTACCGATGTAGTTACCGGCGACGGTCAGCACGCCCGAGCCACCGCCGGGTGTAACCGTACCGGTGTTGGTGACATTGCCGAAGATCGTGCCGGTGCCCGACAGCGTACCGGCGGCGTTCACCGTCACCGGGCTGGTGATCGAGCCATCGATGGCGAGCGTGCCGAGGTTGATGGTGGTCGGGCCGGTGTAGGTCTGGGCGGTGTTGAACACCGTGGTGCCGGTACCGTTCTGCGCCACACCACCAGTGCCCGAGATGAGGTTGCCGAAGGTGTAGGTGTCCGAGCGGTTGAACGCCAGCGTGGCACCGCTGTTGACCACGACATTGCTGGCGAGGCTGCCACTGGTGCCACCATTGCCGATCTGCAGCGTGCCCTGGTCGACCGTCCACGGCGTGGTGACCGTGCCGGTGCCGATCAGCGACCAGGTGCTGACACCGTTTTTCTCGAACTTGTCGAAGTTGCGGTACTGCGCAGCGTTGCCGATGGTCGAGACGTCGAACACGGCGTTGGTGGCACCGCCCAGGCGGAAGGTGTCGTTGGTACCAGCACCGGCCACGACATTGCCAACGATGTTCGAGCCGGCCTGCAGTTCGAGCGTCGAGGTGCTGGCAGCGGTTGCGCCAAACTCGATGGCGTTCGCGTAGCTGCTACCGGCGCGGATGGTGCCGGAATTGACGATCGTCAGTACCGAATTTTGCTGTACGTAGATCGCCGAGTTGCCAGCTCCGCCCTCCATCAGCCCCGAGTTGGTGATCGAAACGGTTCCGTTCGCAATGCGCACAGCCCGGCCACCGCCCAGGCCGCCGCTCACGTCCGCACCGCCGCGAATCGTGCCTGCATTGACCAGGGTGCTGCCGGCGGTGACGGCAAATGTCACACCCGCGCCCGCCATCCCGCCAGACCCATCGGCGCCGCTGATCAGCCCGGTGGCGGAATTGATAAGCGAGCCGCCGGCGTTAAGCAACACACCGGTGCCCTGGCTGTTGTTGCTGGCGTTGTAGCCTGCCCCTCCTCCGCCCCCAGTGACAGTGCCGTTGTTGGTAACCGTGATGCTACCGTTGGTGGAGAAACCCGCGGAACCACCCGTGGCTGCCGTGGTTGAGTAGCCTCCTGTCACCGAGCCGTTGACGATGGCCTCGGCGCCACTAGTGCCTGCGGCGAGGGCAAGTGCAACGGTAGGGCTGGCGGCCGCCGCCACTGCATACGTCCCGTTGAATGTCATGGGAGCCCCCGCGTTGATGCGGAAGGCGGCTGGTGTCCCACTTCTGGTTAACGTAAAGCCCTGTGTATCGACGATGATTGGCTTGGTGGTCGTGGGAAATGTAGAGGTCGCGGGGAGCGCGATCGTTACGTCTCCTGTCAGCCGGATCGTGGCATTGGCATCGCCATCGGCAAGGGCGTTATTGAGTGCCGTGCGAAACTCGGCCTCGGTGCTGGCTGTGTACTCCGCGGCTGATACGGCCACCGGAAACAACAGCGCAACAGCGAGAGTGATAGACGACGCTTGCGGCGCGCGAGCGCGGGCCTGCCGCATTCCACGACAAAGATTGGACTTCATTGACTACCCCGTTCGAAATGTATTGTTTTGGTTACAACGTGAAGCGGGGGCGATGGTAAATCAGCGTGTGATGCTTTGTCTCATCAACAAGCGGTGTGTTGTGGTTTAGATGCGACGCTCTATTCGTGCCATTGAAGAGGGTCCGCGAAAGCGTTCCGATAGTCGGAATTCTCATCGCTGCGGCCATCGGTGCCAACGCCGTGCATCGATGCGAACACGCGGTCACCCCGGCGCAGGCCACTCGCAAAATCTCCAAATCCTTTCTCATTGACTTGAGCCAGATCAGAGAAAGCCGTGGGCCGAAGGATAGTGTTTCAGGCACGGGGCCTTGATTCCGACGAGGCTTCGAAGGAGACACCATTCAATCGATGGAGCACCCCCATGCCCAGCCCACTTGCCACATGGCACGAAGACCATATCCATTTCGCCCGACTGCTTGATCTGCTCGAAGGGCAGGTCGTCCGGTTCAACCGGGGAGAGCGCCCGGACTACCACCTGATGGAGACCATTCTTTATTACCTGCGCAACTTCGGTGACAGCGTTCACCATCCTCGCGAGGATGTGGCCTACGCCAGGCTGGTCGGGCGCGATCCGAACATGCAGATCGTGGTCAGCCGCCTGCAGCAGGAGCATCGCGTAATTGCCACGGTCGGCCAGGCCTTGCTGGAGCGTCTGAACGAAGCGGAGCGGGACGTAATCAGTTCCCGCGCGGCGCTGGAGGCGGCGGGGGCCATGTATCTGGTCTACTACCGCAATCATCTTTCGACCGAGGAGCGCTACGCCATGCCGCGGGCAGCGCAGTTGCTGACCCGGGAGGACTGGGAGGCCGTCGAGGCAGCCGTGCCGGAATTGGCGGATCCGCTATTCGGCGACGCGACCCCGCAGCGGTTTGCCATGTTGCGAGACCTGATCGACAGCGAGGCACAGGTTGCTGCCTGTACGCAGTGACCGTCCGTTGACAATCGACGCACAAGAAAAAGGGGCGCCTCGGCGCCCCTTTTCTCATGAACCTCAGGCCAGTTCCTGTTCCGGAACGGCCACGGCCGGTTTCTCCGCCTGCTTGCGCGTGGCGGTCAGCCGTCGATATCGACCGAGCGCCCACAGCGGGAAGTACGCTGTATAGCCGTGGTATTTCAGGTGGAAGATGCGCGGGAAACCGGGGGCATTGTGATAAGAATGGGTCCAGAAGCCGTCGTCGCCTTGGGCGTCCAGCAGCCAGGCTACGCCGCGCTTTACCGACGCCGACTCGTGCTCGCCCAGCGCCAGCTGGCCCAGCAGCGCCCACGCCGTATGCTCGGCGGTGCTGCCCGCGTCATGGGTTCCGGCCAGTTCGGGATGCAGGTAGCTGTCGTTGGTTTCGCCCCAGCCACCGTCGGCGTTCTGCTTGCCGCGCAGCCAGTCCACCGCGCGGCGGACCATCGGCAGCTTGCGGTCGACGCCGGCCAGCGCCAGGCCGGCCAGCACGCTCCACGTGCCATAGATATAGTTGGTGCCCCAGCGGCCCCACCAGCTGCCATCGGCCTGCTGCGTCTGGCGCAGATAGCCGATGCAGCGCTCGCGCGAGCTGGCGTCCTGCGGACGGTTGGTCACGCCCATGGCAAGCAGCATGCGACCCGACACGTCTTCGGTGGGCGGGTCGAGCAGGGCGCCGTGATCGGCAAACGGGATCGCGTTCAGGTAGTTGCGGTCGCAGTTGGCGTCGAACGCGCCAAAGCCGCCGTTCTTCGACTGCAGCCCGATCGACCAGTCCAGCGCACGGTCTACGTGCGGGCGGAAACGTTCGGTCTGGCCGGTGCGCTTGCCGTGGGCGTGCAGCATGGCAAGCACTACGGCCGTGTCGTCGACGTCCGGGTAATACGGGTTTTCGTACTGGAACGCCCAGCCGCCGGCTGGCGTTGCCGGCGCGGCGTTGTGCTTCCAGTCGCCGATCAGATCCAGCACCTGGCGTTCGGTGAGCCAGTCGTAGGCACGCGCGATGGCGGTCTTCGACTGCTCGGTGGCCGGTGCCTGCTCCAGCGCCATCACGGCCCAGGCGGTATCCCACACCGGCGACAGGCAGGGTTGGCAGTACGAAATGCCGTCGTCGCGATGGACGATCAGCTTCTTCAGCGCGTCCATGCAGTCACGGCGCATCGGATGGTCCTTGGCATAGCCCATCAGCACCATCATTTCGTAGGCGTAGACCATCGGCGGGAAGATGCCGCCGAAGCCGTCCTCGCCGTTCATCCGCTCCTCGCTCCACTGCACGGCGCGCTGGATGGCCTTGCGGCGCAGCGCGCGCGGGATCAGCGGCTCCGCGTGGCGCACCACGCGGTCGAGTTTCAGGAACAGGCCTTGCAGGCCAGGCTTGCGCGGGAAGTACCCGGTTTCCAGCTCGGGCGGCGTCACGAACAGTTCCTGCACGTGGATGCCGAGCGGATTCCTGGCCTGCGCGCGCATCGAGCACAGCACCAGCAGCGGCACCATGGTCGTGCGGGCCCAGTAGGCCACCTTGTCCATATGGATCGGCGCCCAGCGCGGGAACAGCACGAACTCCACCGGCATGAACGGCGTGGCGCGCCACGGCACCTCGCCAAACGTTGCCAGCAGAATCCGGGTGAACACGTTCGATTTGGCGGCGCCGCCATGCGCCAGGATGGCGTCGCGGGCGCGCACCATATGCGGGGCGTCGGGCGAATCGCCAGCGGCCTTCAGCGCAAAGTACGCCTTGACGCTGCAGGACACGTCGAGGTCGCCGCCGTAGTACAGGTCCCACGCGCCGTGCCGGTCCAGCCGCTGCAGCGCGCGCAGGTATTTCGCCATGCGGGCCTGCAGCGCCGTGTCGATCTCGTCGACGAAATGCATCATCAGGATGTATTCGGCCGTGATCGTGGCGTCGGATTCGAGTTCGAAACACCAGTGGCCATCGGTGTGCTGCTTGTCCAGCAGGGCATCGCGTGCTCGTGCCAGGGCGGCATCGATATCGGATGCCGGAATGTCTTGTGGAGTCATGCTTGTTCTTGTTCCGTGCGGGGCTGGGTCAGCTGTTCAAGATTGCGGACCAGCGCCGCGCGTTGTGCGGGATCGATCGTGCGGTGGCCGAGCAGGTCGGCCAGCCAGAGCCCGTCAGCGGCCAGCCGGCACAGCAGCAGGCGCGTGGCGTCTTCGCACTGGGCCGCGTCGCGCTGCAGCGTCGCGGCTTCCCATTCCTGATAGGGCATGCGGAATTCGGGGCGGGCCATGACCAGCATCATGGCGGCCTTCCAGAGTTCGCGTTCGCCCGCTTCGACAAAGCCGTCGGCCGATGCGCGCAGGTAGGCGCGCGTATTGCGGCCATGCGGTTCGGTATCGGATTCGGCCACCGTGGTCACCTGGCGCTTGAAATGGTCCAGCACTTCGCTGGACAGCGCCTCAAGCAGCTCCTGCTTGCTTGAGAAGTGGTGCTGCAGCCCGCCCTTGGACACACCGGCGCGGGCCGCCACGGCATTGAGCGTCACCGCGCCGATGCCTTCCTCGACCAGCAGGTCGATGGTGGCGGCGATCAGGCGATCGCGAATCAGCTGGGGTTGCTTCGGACGGCGGTGGGCTTCACTCATGGCGCCGGAAGATACCATCCGGACGGATTGTTTGCAAATCGATGCGGCGTGTGCGCCGCTTTATGGGAGTCGCCATGTCTACATTTGTCTACATGGGCCCGTCTGCCTTCAGACGCGGCATTCGGGGCCGTTAGTGCGCTGCAGCATCGACTCCCGGTTGTGACCATCCATGCCAAGCAAACTTTCGATTCGATTCCGCCTGAACGCGGCCCTGGCCGTGCTGGCTGCCCTGCTGACCCTGATCGGCATCATCGGTGTCTTCGGGATGCGTGCGTCCATCGCCGATATCCAGGAGATCTATACCAACCAGCTGGCGTCAACGCGTTTTGTGGCGGCATCGCAACTTAACGCGGCCGTGGTGCGGACCACGCTGGATCGTGCGGTATTCCATCCCGATTCCGCCGACGTGCCAACCACCATCGACAAGGCGGTGGGCTATCGCGAGAAGTCCGAGAAAGCCTGGAACGCCTACCAGGCGCTGCCGAAATCCGCCGAGGAGAAGGCGCTGTCCGATAAGGTGGAAGCACTGCGTAGCAAATTCTTCAAGGAAGGCGTGGAGCCGCTGATCGCCGCGTTGCGCGCCCAGGATGCGGCCGCCATCGACCAGCAGGTGATGGCGAAGATCCCGCCGATGTTCGTGGAACTGACTGGTGCCGTGAACGCGCTGGAGCGCAACCAGAGCGACCAGGCACAGGCCATGTACGAGAATGCCACGGCGCGCTCGCAGCGCTTCCTGTGGATGGTGACTGGCGCGATTGCCATCGGCATCGTCGGGGCGCTGGCCTGCGCCATCGGCCTGCGCCGCGCTATTTCCGAACCGCTGGTGCGCATGCTGGAAAGCTTCGGCCGCATCTCGCACGGCGACCTGACCGAGCGCATCCGTGCCACCAGCCAGGATGAAATGGGCGACCTGACCCAGGGCCTGCGCCAGATGCAGTCGGGCCTGATCGACGCCATCCAGACCATGCGCGGCGGCAGCGACGCCATTGCGACGGCCACGCGCCAGATCGCGGCGGGCAACCTGGACCTGTCCCAGCGCACCGAGCAGCAGGCCAGCGCGCTGGAAGAAACGGCCGCCAGCATGGAACAGCTGACGGCCATCGTGCGGCAGAACGCCGAGAACGCCCATCAGGCCAACCAGCTGGCGGCGGCCGCTTCGGAGACCGCATCGCGCGGCGGCGAGGACATGCGCAACGTGGTGTCCACCATGAGCGGCATCCAGCATGCATCGCGCAAGATTGGCGAAATTACGGCGGTGATCGAAGGTATCGCGTTCCAGACCAATATCCTGGCGCTGAACGCTGCCGTGGAAGCAGCCCGCGCAGGCGAGCAGGGCCGGGGCTTTGCCGTGGTGGCGGGCGAAGTGCGCGAGCTGGCGCAGCGCTCGGCATCGGCCGCCAAGGAAATCGTCCAGCTGATCAACGACACCGTGAGCCAGGTGGAAGCCGGCACGCAGCAGGTGGACAAGGCCGGCACCACGATGCACGACCTGGTGCAGGCCGTGGGCCGTGTCACGTCGATCATGGGCGAGATCAGCACGGCATCGCGCGAGCAGAGTGCAGGCATCGATCAGGTGGGCAAGGCGGTGACGCAGATGGACCAGATGACGCAGCAGAATGCCGCCCTGGTGGAAGAGGCCGCCGCAGCAGCCAAGGCGCTGGAGGAGCAGGCCGATGTGCTGAAGGCGTCGGTGTCGTCGTTCCAGGTGCCGGCGGTGGTCTGAGTGGCTTGAGGGGCCTGGGCGGGCCTGAGCGGGCCGGGGCGGCGGGACGCCGGGCCATGCGCCTCTCGACCCGCGTCCCTTGACCCTCGCTAGCCGCCCTGTCAGTCCTTCACCAGCCCGCCGTCGACCACCAGGTTCTGGCCGGTCACGGCGCGTGCCCACGGCGACAGGAAGAACAGCACTGCGTCGGCGAATTCCTCGGGCGTGGTCACGCGACGCACCGGCGTGAGGCTGGCGATCAGGTCGAAAACGGCATCTGGCGTGGCCGCGCTGGCGTCCGTCACGCGCAGCAGGCCGCCCGACACCATGTTCACGGTAATGCCGTCGGGCCCCAGGTCGTTGGCGGCGGTGCGTGTCAGTGCCAGCAGCGCGGCCTTGGCTGCCGTGTAGTCGTGGTAGGGCACCACCGGATACTGGAACAGGTTGGTGCCGATGTTGACCACCCGCCCGAAGCCCGCGCCGCGCATGGCGGGCGCAGCGGCCTGCATGGTGTTCAGTGCGCCCTTGAGCGAGCCATCGAGTTGCTGCCGGAAACGGTCCCAGCTGATGTCGTCGAGCTTCGGCCGCGCGTCGCCATCAAAGCGGAAGTCGGCCAGCGCGTTGTTGATGACCGATGCCACCGACTGGTTGAAGTGCGCCTGCGCGTCGTCGAGCATCCGGCGCACGGCGTCGGCGTCGGTCACGTCGGCCTGCAGTGCCACGGCTCGGGGGCCGAGTTCCTGTGCCAGCGCACGGGCCTGTGCCTCGCTGCGGCGATAGTTGATGACGACGCTGGCACCTTCGCGCGCCAGGGCGCGGACAATCGCGGCACCCAGGCCGCGCGCGCCGCCTGTGACCAGCACGCATTGCTGATGAATTTGCATGATCGGTACCCTCAGGCTGCGGCCAGCGGCGCAAAGCGCAGGCGTTCGTCCTCCAGCCGGCCGTGGAACATCTCGGCGGGGCGCACCCATGGCGATGTGTTGTGCGGCCAGATGTGTACGTAGACGGTCAGTACTTCGTCGTTTTCCGAGTGCTTCGCTTCGAAGATGCGGCGATACAGCCCGCCCTTGTAGTGGCGGTGCGTAGCCAGCTTCAGCGCTTCGGCCTCGCTGGTCACCTGGTAGCGCGGGGTCTTGCCTTCGCCGAATTCACCGACCAGCGCAAAGGCCTGGCGGATGGCGTCGATATCGGTGTCTTGCATGAGGAATTCCGGTTTGGTCTGCCTGGCCCGGGTGCCTGGCGCAGACTGGGCCGGCATTCTACTCCCCGGGCGGCACTGACGCTCCCGCAGCGCGTCGGGCGCAGCGCTTGTCAGACCACGTCCAGCCACTTGATCCAGGCCGCGATGGTGAAGATCGAGACGATGGTCGACAGCACCACCGCCGATGACACCGCCGCTTCCCCGGCGCGATAGCGCAACGCCAGCAGATAGGAGTTGATGCCGACCGGCATGGCGGCGAAAAGGGTAGCCACGCCGGCGTAGGCGGGCGGCATGTCGAAGACGTGGAAGGCAATCAGCCAGACGAACAGCGGATGCAGCACGAGCTTGCCGACGGAGATGGCCGCTGCCGCGCCCAGGCCATCGCGCAGCCGGTACTGGTGCATCGACACGCCGAGCGAGAACAGCGCGCACGTGGAAGCGGTGTCGCCAAACGCCTTGACCAGCGTGGCCGCCACGCCGCCGAGCGTGACATGCGTGAGCCGCAGCACGCCGCCAACCGCCAGTGCCAGGACGATGGGATTGCGGGCCAGGCGCCGTGCCACCTCCAGCAGCCGCCGGCCCAGCGAGCCCCCGTCGCCACGCTCGATCAGCACCGTCGCCGCGGTCATCATGATCGGCAGATGCACGGCCAGAAGCAGGAACAGCGGCACCTTGCCTGCATCGCCATATACGGCAAGGATGATTGGCACGCCAAAGAACACCGTATTCGACTGGCTCGACGCGAAGCCGACGATCACGGCCGAGCGCTTGTCGTGATGCTCGTCCGGGCGTCGCCTGCGGCCCAGCAGTCCGGCCAGCATCGCCCACACGATGGCGCAGCCGCCAAAGTAGGCAATCCAGTAGCCGACATGCACCGTGGTGCCGTCGCCGGGCTGGGCCAGCGTCTGGATGATCAGCGCAGGCACGGCCACGGCGAACACATATTCGGAGAGCCCTTCGCCCACGCGCGCGGAGAGGATGCCGGTCGCGGCAAGCGCCCACCCCGCGAGGACAACGGCAAACATGGGCAGGATCAGAAACGCGAGGTCCATCGTAAAGCGGCCGGGCAGGCAGGGGCATGTGCAGGAAACCGCAATACTGCCATGCCGGACCATGTCCGTGCCATGCCTGTGGCACCTCCGTGCCACGTCAGACCTGTGTCAGCCCCATCCCGGCGCCGTGGCGCGGGTGCATGCCGGGGTCAGGGTGCGCCCGTTGCCGGCCGTTCGATGGACGCGTGCGAATCTGCCGGTGCGGTCTCCGCAGCGGCCATCGGATCCACATCGTTGACCTTGGGCGCCCACTTGCGCTGGAGCAGCACCACCGTGCTGGTCGCACCGGTCAGCAGGAATCCGAAAATCGCCAGCATCGGCAGTTCATAGCTGCCCCCAACGTGCAGCAACCACCCGGACAGGCTGGCCGATACGCCGCCAGCCAGGCTGGTGGCTACCTGCTGCAGGCCGGTATTCAGGCCTACCGCCTGCCGGGGAATCAGCGTCAGCTTGCACAGTGCCAGGTTGTTGGCCGTGACCAGCCCCAGCAGCGACAGCGACAGCACGTTCCAGAACAGCGCCATCTCCAGCGATGGCGCATAGGCGCCCAGCAGCACGGTGGTGCCGTCAAGGAAGCCCGCCAGCACGAACGACTTGCGCACGCGCACCGCATCGTGGCCCCGGGCGATCAGCCGGTCGGCCGCCCAGCCGGCCGCCATGGCGACGATGGCGATGCCGGCAAAGCTGAAGAACGTGTAGAGCCCGGAGCGCGTCAGCGACAGCCCGCGCTGTTCCACCAGGTAGGCGGGCATCCAGGTCATGCAATAGAACGTGAAGTAGCCGTAGCAGAAGTTGTTGACCAGCCCGCCCCAGACCACCGGGCTTGCCAGCAGGTTGCGCAGCGGCACCGACGATGCCCGGTGAACCCGCACCGCCAGCTGCTCGCGCGACGGGAAATCGTTGCGTACCAGCCGCAGCCACGGCACCAGCCACAGCAGGCCGACCAGCCCCGTTGCCACGAACATCACCTGCCACGACCACGTGACGATCAGCCAGGCGGCAATCGGCGCGCCCAGGGCCGGGCCCATCTTGCCGCCGATCGAGAAGATGCCGAGGGCAGTGCCCTTGCGGGTTTCGTCGAAGTTGTTGGCGAGATAGCGATAGGTGGCCGGTACCACCACGGCCTCGGTCAGGCCGATCAGCAGCCGCATCACGATCAGCGCCGAGAGGGTGGTGACCATGCCCGTCACGGCCGCGGCCACGCACCAGACCAGAAAGCAGACCGTGTAGGGCCATTTCACGCCGTAGCGGTCCACCAACCATCCCATCGGCAATTGCACCAGCCCGTACGACCAGAAGAAGGCCGAGTTGAGCCAGCCGCGCTCGATGCTGGTCAGGCCGAATTCGCGCACGAAACGCTGGTCGGCCAGGGCGGCGGACAGGCTGGTGCGGTCCACGAACGCAATCATCAGCCCCAGCGCCAGCAGCACAAGGATGTGCCACGGGTTCTCGGGGGCGGCGGGTCGGGTGGATCGAGTGGGCGGGCTGGTCTCCATGGACGGCTCTTTTCCTTGTACGGTCTCCTGGCTGCCAAGGATAGAGGACGCTACGGCGCACGTCCCTGTACAAAAGCGCGATTCGCCGGCACTTTGGGGTGCCGCGCATGCGTCGGGCGCCGCGATCGTCGCACGGCCCGCCGTGGAGGGCGGGCCGTGCGGACGGCGGGCATGATGGGGTTACGGGGTCACGGGGTTACGGCGTCACAGCCGTACGGCATTACGGCATTACGGCGTGATGGCCACCTTCAGCACCCCGTCGCGCTGGTTGGCAAACAGGTCGTAGGCGGATTCGATGTCGGCCAGCTTGTAGTGATGGGTGACCAGCGGCGCCAGGTCGACGCGGTGGGTCTCGATCACGTTCATCAGCCGGCGCATGCGTTCCTTGCCGCCGGGGCACAGCGAGGTCACGATCCGGTGGTCGCCCAGACCGGCGGCGAATGGCCCCAGCGGGATGCTCAGGTCGGTGGAATAGACGCCCAGGCTGGACAGCGTGCCGCCGGGCTTCAGCACCCGCAGCGCCGCCTCGAAGGTGGCTTGCGTACCGAGCGCCTCGATCGAGGCATCGACACCCCGGCCGCCAGTCAGCCGCAGGATTTCGTCGACGACATCGGTCTTGCGGAAATTGACGACCTCGTCGGCACCCATATGGCGGGCAATCGCCAGGCGTTCGTCGATACCATCGACCACGATGATCTTCGACGCGCCCCGCAGCCGTGCCCCAGCCGTCGCACAAAGGCCAATCGGCCCCTGCGCGAAGACCGCCACAATATCGCCAATCTTGATGTTGGCCCGCTCGGCGCCCGCAAAACCGGTGGACATGATGTCCGGGCACATCAGCACCTGCTCGTCGGTCAGTCCATCGGGGATCGGCGCCAGATTGGCCTGCGCATCGGGCACCAGCACGTATTCGGCCTGCGTACCGTCGATGGTGTTGCCAAAGCGCCAGCCACCCATCGGCTTGTAGCCGTGGCCGTGCGCCTGTCCGTCCTGCGACGCGCAGCCGTCCTGGCATGCGTAGGAATAGAAGCTCGGACAGATGGCTCCGGCAATCACACGCTGGCCTTCCTTGTAACCGGTGACATTGCTGCCAAGCTTCTCGATCACCCCGACCGGCTCGTGACCAATGGTCAACCCGGGCTGGACGGGGTATTCGCCTTTGAGAATGTGAACGTCGGTCCCACAGATCGTGGTGGTGGTGATCCGGATCAGCGCATCGCCGGGACCGACATCAGGGATAGGTTTTTCCTGAAGAGTGATCTTGCCGGGACTTAGAAAGACTGCAGCGCGCATGCTGGGCATGGTTGGGCTCCTGGAGACTTCGGCGGAAGGGCGGCCCTTCGGGGGCGGGTGGGCGCACCGCTTTCAGTCTATTGCCACAAATTTGCGCGAGTGTTGATCAGAGTCTGGGCGTGCAGAAATTGATGGGTTGGTTGATCTGGGGCAGCTAGCGCCAGATTGCGGATCATCGAACGGTGTGCGCGGCTAGGGTTTTGCCAGATCGGGAATCTTGATGCCGGCCCACTTCCAGGACCAGAGTCCCTGACGCCGGAGGTCGGCAACGATTGGCTCGCCATTTTCCTTGGTGGCGGTGGCCTGGACCAGGTCCCAGCTCTTGTACGAAACGTCGTACCGCAATGCGTCTTTTGCCGCCTCCTTGCGAGGCGCTTCCGGTGCTGCCGGCGCGGACGCCGTTGTCGGGGCCTGCGGCGCCGGTTCTTTCGGTGCCGGCTTTTCGCCCGCCATCAGGGCCATCACCCCAGCGGGCGTCACCATCGTGTCCACCACGGTATTGACCATGGCGAGGCCGATCATCTGGCCCAGCCCGGCAAACGGGTTTTCCTTGGCGTCCGGCGCGCCCAGCTTGTCCTTGAGCGACAGCAGAAGCTGGGCCTTCAGGCTCTCCCTGAGCGCTGGGTAATCAACGTATCTGGAAAACTTTTCCGGATCGCGCTTTTCGATTGCCGTCCGCATCTGGTAGATCGTCCAATATGGGCTGGCATAACTCGTCACCGCGCCGATAACGGCGACAGCCACTGCACTGGCTAACAGTTTCTTGTTCAAGCTGTACTCCCGGTTTGCGTCATGGCGTCCGCCCGCCACGTTCCAAAATCTTATACAAATGCGACCGCGATATCCGCAGTTGTTCCGCTGCGCGCTTCTTGTTCCCGCCGTGGCGGGCGATGGCGTCGAGCACTGCCGCATACGCCAGATCGCTCATGCCTGCGCTGCTATCCGTCAATGACTGACTCGACAGATGCGCGCCGACGGCCGCGTCTGCATCGCCTGTCCCGGCGACACTGGCCGATGCGAACGCGGCGTCGTCGTCGGCGGCGGCCGGCGCGGCAATGACCCCTCGCGCCGCATCCCCTCGTGCAAAATCCGCCACCCTCAGCGCGCGCCCGTCGCAAAACACCAGCGCTTCTTCCACACGTTGACGCAACTGCCTGACATTGCCCGGCCATGGCTGCCCCGCCAGGTGCCGGGCCACGTCATGCTCGATCCGTGGGGCGGGCATGCCATTGCGGGTGCAGAACGCCTCCACAAAATGCTGCAGCAACGCGGGGATATCCTCGCGCCGTTGCCGGAGGGCGGGAATCCGCAGCACCACGCCGCTGAGCCGGTAATACAGGTCCAGGCGGAATCGTCCCGCGTCGATCAGTTCGGGGATGTCGCGATTGGTGGCCGAGACCAGCCGGAAGTCCACCTTGCGGGCGCGTCCGCTGCCTAGCCGTTCGACCATGTGGTCTTCCAGCACGCGTAGTAGTTTCACCTGCATTTCCATGGGGATATCGGCGACTTCATCCAGGAATACCGTGCCGCCTGCGGCCAGTTCGAGCTTGCCGGCCTGGCCCTGGCGTTTGCTGCCGGTAAAAGCCCCGGGGGCGTGGCCGAACAGTTCGGACTCGATCAGCGTGGCGGGCAGGGCGGCCAGGTTCAGGCTGACCAGCGGGCGCGCGGTGGCGTCGTCGTCGTGGCCGGTGCCGTGGATGGCCCGTGCCACCAGTTCCTTGCCGGTACCGCTTTCACCCAGGATCAGCACGGGCACGTCCAGGCGGGCCACGGTCTGGATTTCGCGGCGCAGCCGCTGCATCGGTGCGCTTTCGCCGATCAGGCCCATATTGGCCTGGCGTTCGCGCAGGCCTTCGAACTCGCGCTGGTAGCGGGCCACCTCGGAGCGCAGCGTCACCAGTTCCTTGTGCATGCGCACCAGTTCTTCCGGCCCCTTGAACATGACCTGGCCGATGGCGCCAACCACCTCGCCATGCTGGCGAATCGGGATGCGGTTGACCACCCGCGAGGTGTGATTCAGTTGCTGAAGCTGCCCGATCTCGGCCTTGCCGCTGCTGACAACCTGGGGCAGCCGCGAATTCGGGATGACGTCGGCGGCCGCGCGACCAATGCCGGCGCCGGGGTCCAGGCCCAGGAATTTCTCGTGGACCGGGCTGATATAGCGCACCAGCCCCGCGTGGTCGACCACGGTGATGGCCTGGTAGGGATCGTTCAGGAAGTGGTCCAGGATGGCATCGGCAAACGGTACGGTGCCCAGGAAATCGAACAATGTCGCCTGGGCGTCGGCGCGATGCAGCAGGATCAGGTGCCGCTGGCCGTCTTCCAGCGACAGGCCGATATAGCGCGCCGCACCGACCTCCACCGGGAACAGCCTGCGGCCGCTTGCCGGGTTGGCCTGCCGCCATGCGGACAAGGTGGCCGACGCCACTGCAGCATCGGCACAGATCCCGAATGCCGTATCGGCCGTGCCGTCGCCAGTGCATGCCAGCACACCAAGGAACGCTGGATCCGGACGCAGGGCGGCGGCCGGCTGTGTTGTCTCCGTGGACACGAGTGTCTCCTGTTGTGTCCTCGATGCGGACACTTATGTGTTGTTTTCGCGGACATCTTAGCCATGTCACAAGGATTCCTCAATGTAATCAAGGGGCCGGCAGGTACCTAAAAGCTGGCACGGGTTGTGCAAAGTGTCTTCGCATCAACAAAACCAAAGACAGTCGGAGACAAAAGCGTGAGCTGGCAGCCTGAAGTGGACGAACTCGCCTGGCGGCGGCGGCTGGCCGCCCGCATGGGCGGTGACAGCAAGGTGGAGCGCCACAAGTCGGCGGGCAAGCTGACCGTGCGCGATCGGGTCGATGCGATTGCCGATCCGGGCTCGTTCCGCGAGGTAGGTGGCCTGAGCGGCAGTGGCCGCTATGACAGCAACGGGCGGCTGGTGGACCTGATTCCGTCGAACCTGGTCATGGGCCGCGCGCAGGTGGACGGGCGCCCGGTGGTGCTGGTCGGCGACGATTTCACGGTGCGGGGCGGTGCCAACGACGGCGCCCCGGGCGACAAGCTGATCCACGCCGAGAAAATGGCCCACGACCTGCGGCTGCCGATGATCCGGCTGGTCGATGGCACGGGCGGCGGTGGCTCCGTGCGCAATATCGAGATCAAGGGCCACACGCTGATTCCGACCATGAAGGTCTGGCAGTACGTGGTGGAGAACATGGCCACGGTGCCCGTGGTGTCGCTGGCGCTGGGCTCCGTGGCCGGGATGGGCGCGGCGCGCGTGGCGGCCAGCCACTATTCGGTGATGGTCAAGGAGACCTCGCAGCTGTTCAGCGAAGGGCCTCCGCTGGTGGCGCGTGCCGGGCAGGACATCGGCAAGAACGAACTTGGCGGCAGCCAGATCCACACCCGCAACGGTGTGGTGGACGATGAGGTGGCGACCGAGCAGCAGGCGTTTGCGCGCGCCCGGCAGTTCCTGTCGTATCTGCCGGCTTCGGTCTACGAGCTGCCGCCCCGGACCGACACCCTGGATAGCCCGTCGCGGCGCGACGATTGGCTGCTGTCGGCCATCCCGCGCGATACCCGGGCCGCATATCAGATCCGGCCGATTCTGGAGACCCTGGTCGATGCCGGGACGTTCTTCGAGACCGGCACGCAATGGGGGCGCGCCATCGTCACCGGGCTGGCCCGGCTGGACGGCTGGCCGGTGGCGGTGATCGCCAGCGATCCGGCCTGTCACGGTGGCAACTGGGACAGCGACACCGCCGAGAAATTCACCCGCTTTGTCGACCTGGCGCAGACCTTCCACCTGCCGGTGGTCCATCTCGTGGATACGGCAGGCTTTCAGGTTGGGCTGGAGGCAGAGCAGGCCGGGATCATGCGCTACGGCGTGCGGGCGCTGGCGGCCGTCTACCAGGCGACGGTGCCGTGGTGCTCGGTCATTGTGCGGCGGGCCTATGGCGTGGCGGCGGCGGGCCACCAGCACATGGGCCGCTTCAATTTCCGGTATGCGTGGCCATCGGCCAACTGGGGTGCCCTGCCGATAGAAGGCGGCCTCGAAGTGGCCTACAAGGCCGAGATCGAGGGCGCCGATGATCCCGTGCAGAAGCGCGCCGAAATCGAACAGCGCGTACGCAGCCTGACTTCGCCGTTCCGCAGCGCCGAGGCATTCGTCATCGAAGACATCATCGATCCGCGCGATACCCGCGCGCTGCTGTGCGAATTCGCCAATCTGGCTGCGCCGCTGCGCGAGCCCGGTGTCAGCCGCTTTGGCGTGCGGCCCTGACACGGCCTGACACGGGCCGGCCCCATCGAACACGACACAAGACATAGAACATCACAGGAGAGAGACTTGAAGAAGCTGCTGATTGCGAACCGGGGCGAGATTGCCCTGCGTATCCTGCGGGCCGCGCGGGATCTGGATATTGGCACCGTGGCGGTCTATTCGCAGGATGACGCCACTGCGCGGCATCGCGTCCTGGCCGACGAGGCCGTGGCGCTCGATGGCGCCGGCCCGGCTGCGTATATCGACATCGCGGGGATCATTGCCGCGGCCAGGGCCACCGGCTGCGATGCGGTGCACCCCGGCTACGGCTTCCTGAGCGAGCGCGCGGACTTTGCCCAGGCGTGCACAGAGGCCGGCATCCGGTTTGTCGGGCCCAGTGTCGAACATCTGGCGATCTTCGGCGACAAGGGCCGTGCGCTGGAACTGGCCGTGCAGAGCGACGTGCCGGTGATGCCGGCCACACACGGCGGCGCATCGCTGGAAGAGATCACGGCCTTCTTCGATACGCAGGGCGCAGCCGGCGTTGTCATCAAGGCGGTGGGCGGCGGGGGTGGGCGCGGCATGCGCGTGGTGCGCCGCCGCGAAGACCTGGCCGAAGCCTACGCGCGCTGCCGCTCCGAGGCGGCCTCGGCGTTCGGCATCGACGCGCTCTATGCCGAGCGGCTGGTGGCACGGGCGCGCCATATCGAGGTGCAGATTGCCGGCGATGGCGTGAATGTGGTGGCCCTGGGCGAGCGCGATTGCACGCTGCAGCGCCGCTTCCAGAAGCTGGTGGAGATTGCGCCGAGCCCGGTGCTCAGGCCCCAGCTGCGCGACCAGATCATCAAGGCTGCACTGCGGCTGGCACGCCGGGTGGGCTACGCCAGCCTGGGGACGTTCGAATTCCTGGTCGAGGAAAACGAAGCCGGCGAGCAGAAGGATTTCGTCTTTATCGAAGCCAATCCGCGCCTGCAGGTGGAGCATACGATCACCGAGCAGGTCACCGGGGTGGATCTGGTGGCGTTGCAGATCGGGCTGGCCGCCGGGCGTACGCTGGGCGACCTGGGGCTGGACCCGGCCGCGCCGCCGCAACCGCGCGGCTTTGCCATCCAGGTGCGTGTGAACGCCGAGATGACCGATGCCAACGGGCTGGCGCGTCCGGCGCATGGCCGGCTGGAGCGCTTCGACCCGCCGACCGGGCCGGATGTCCGCGTCGATACGCATGCCTACACGGGCTACGAGCCGTCGCCGAACTTCGACACGCTGCTGGCAAAGCTGATCGTCAGCAGCGGCACGTCCGACTTCGGGGCGGTGCTGCGCCGGCTGCAGCGCAGCCTGGCCGAGTTCCGCATCGATGGTGTGTCCACCAACCTGAACCTGCTGCGCGCGCTGGTACAGCGTGACGAATTCCGGACCCAGGCCGTTCATACGCGCCATTTCGAGGCCATCCTGCCGGAACTGGCCGCAGCGGCGGAAGCCATTGCCGATGCCGGCCGTGCGCAGGATGCGCTGCTGGGCGGTGCCGCCCGGCCGCCGGTCCATGGCCTGGCGCATGCCGCGGGGCCCGAGGAGCAGGTCGAGGAAGGGCTGGTTGCCGTCCGCGCGCCGCTGACGGGGCGCGTGGTGGAAATCGCGGTCGAACTGAACGCACTGGTCAAGCCGGGCCAGACCGTGGCCGTGCTCGACGCCATGAAGATGGAGCACGCCATCGTGGCCGAGTGTGCCGGCCGCGTGGTGGACCTGCGCCTGGAAAAGAACGCCCTGGCGGCCGAGAACCAGATACTGATCGTGCTGGAAGAAACCGACGCAGCGGGCGTGGCGGCCGACACCGCGCAGGCGCACGATGCCAACGCCATCCGCGCCGACCTGCAGCGTGTGCTGGACCGGCACGCCTTCCTGCATGATGCCGCACGCCCCGACGCCGTGGCCCGGCGCCGCTCGCGCGGCCAGCGTACTGCCCGGGAGAACATTGCCGACCTGTGCGACGCCGACACCTTCGTGGAGTACGGCGCGCTGGCGCTGGCCGCCCAGGCAAGCCGCCGCAGCAAGGAAGACCTGATCGCCAATACGCCGGCCGATGGCCTGATCACCGGCATTGGCAACGTCAATGGCGAACTGGTGGGCAAGGATCGTGCACGCAGCGCGGTGATGGCCTACGACGCCACCGTGATGGCGGGCACGCAGGGCAAGCGCAACCATATCAAGACCGACCGCATCGTGGAGGTGGCGCTGCGCGACGAACTGCCGCTGGTGCTGTTTGGCGAGGGGGGCGGCGGGCGGCCTGGCGACGTGGATTTTCCGTCCGTGTCGGGGCTCTACCAGCCGTCGTTCGCCGCATTTGCGGAACTGAGCGGACAGGTGCCGGTGGTGGGCATCGTGTCGGGCCGATGCTTCGCGGGCAATGCCGCGTTTCTGGGCTGCTGCGACGTCATCATCGCCGACAAGTCCGCCAATATCGGCATGGCCGGCCCGGCCATGATCGAAGGCGGCGGCCTGGGCATCTTCCGTCCTGAAGACGTGGGGCCGGCGCCGGTGCAGTTTGCCAATGGCGTGATCGACATCCTGGTGGAAAACGAGGCCGAAGCCACGCAGGCGGCCAGGCACTACCTGTCGATGTTCCAGGGCCGCGTCGCGCACTGGAGCGCGCCCGATCCGGCCGATCTGCGCCACGTGGTACCCGAGAACCGCCTGAGGGTCTATGACACGCGCAAGGCCATCGAGGGCATTGCCGATGTGGGCAGCGTGCTGATGCTGCGCGGCGGCTTCGGCGCGGGCATCCACACGGCACTGGCCCGCGTGGAAGGGCAGCCGGTGGGCATCATGGCAAACAACCCGTACCACCTGGGCGGCGCGATCGATGCCGATGCGGCCGACAAGGCATCGCGCTTCATGCAGCTATGCGACGCGCATGGCCTGCCGATCGTCTCGCTGATCGATACGCCGGGCTTCATGGTGGGGCCGGACGTCGAGGCGCGTGCGCAGGTGCGCCACGTGTCGCGCATGTTCCTGACGGCGGCCAAGCTGCGCGTGGCGCTGCTGGCCGTGACGCTGCGCAAGGGCTACGGCCTGGGCGCGATGGCCATGGCAGGCGGTGGATTCCGCTCGGCCAGCTTCACGATCTCGTGGCCGACAGGTGAGTTCGGGCCGATGGGACTGGAAGGCGCGGTCAGGCTCGGCTTCAAGAAGGAGCTGGAAGCGGTGCCCGATGGCCCGGAGCGCAAGGCGTTGTTCGACCGGCTGGTGGCGCAGTCCTACGAGCGCGGTCACGCCATCAACACGGCGGCGGCGGTAGAGATCGACGCGGTGATCGATCCGGCCGATACGCGCAAATGGATCGCGCAGGGCATCGCGTCGGCAGAACTGCGTGGCCGCCGCGAGCGTCGCGGCTTCGTGGACGCATGGTGAGCGGCCCGGTGGACATCCAGACCCCGAACTCCCGGATCCCACTGAATCAACGGAATCCAGGCAACCAGGAGGCTTTCATGACCAGGAATGGTCCAGATCCGGCGCAACTGGCGCTGGGCGGATTGCGCGTGCTGGAAATCGGTACCGGGCCGGCGCTGGCCTACGCGGGCAAGCTGTTTGCCGACTTTGGCGCGGAAGTCATCAAGGTCGAAAGCGCGGCCGGCGATGCCTGGCGGCGGATGCCGCCGCTGGTCGATGTGCCAGGCGGCAGGCCGCCAGAAAGCGCGCTCTTTGCCTGGCTCAATACCAACAAGCGCAGTGTCGTTGCGGCGAACGGCCCCGAGGACGAGGCGTGGCTGGCCCAACTGGCCCGCACATGCGACGTGGTGCTCGACGCGCGCGCGCTGGACGAAGGCGTCGCCGTGCTCGAGCGTCCCGTCTGGCAGGTGCCAGGCCAGGTCCACGGACACGTGCCCATCGACATCGCGCTGACATGGTTTGGCGACAGCGGCCCCTACAGCGGATTCGCGGGCACCGAGGCGGTTTGCCGGGGGCTGGCCGGGGCCGTGCATGGCAGCGGACCGGTGGAAGGGCCGCCGCATATGCCGCATGACGTGCAGACGGGCATCGTGGTGGGCGTGAGCGCGTTCTCGGCGGCGGTGGCGGCGTTGATGGGCACCGGCGGGGGCAGCCTGCGCTACGTGCTGAGCACGCACGAATGCATCTTCAGTGTGGTGGAGATGGAAGCGGGCATGGTGCAGGACAAGCGCCACCCGCTGCGGCGCATGGGCGTGAACCGCTTCTGCGGCACGCACCCGGGCGGCATCTACGAGACCGCCGATGGCTGGATCGGCATCTTCACGCATACGCTGCCGCAGTGGAAGGCGCTGTGCGAGGCCATCGGGCGCCCCGAGCTTGGCAGCGATCCGCGCTTTGCCAGCGGGCCCGAGCGCATGCTGGTAGCCGACGAGATCGACGCGTTCCTGAAGCCGGCGCTGTTGAAGCGTTCGGCCGAAGAGTGGTTCGCGCTGCTGGGCGACAAGAAGCACCCGGCCGTGGTGGTGCCCAGCATGGCAACGCTGCTGGGCCAGGCCGTGCACCGCGAGCGGGGCGCGTTCGTGCCTGTGACGCTGGGCGACGTGGCATTCGAAGGCCCGGTGGTGCCGCTGCGGCTCGATGATGCCGGGCCTCTGGCCGGTGGCAAGGCGCCGGATCTGGGCGCCGACAGCGCGTTCTATCGGCAAGCGGGGCTGGATCATCAGCCGCGCCAGCGTCTGGCACCGGCACCCGCCGGCCGCCTGCCGCTGGAGGGCGTTCGCGTGATCGACCTGACGATGGGCTGGGCCGGGCCGCTCGCCACGCGCACGCTGGCGGACTTTGGCGCGGAGGTCATCAAGGTGGAAAGCACGGGCTACCCGGACTGGTGGCGCGGCGCGAATTTCACCGAGGAGTTCTATCGGGACAGGCTGTACGAGAAGAACTCGAACTTCAACATGATGAACCGCAACAAGCTCGGCATCACGCTGGATCTGACCCAGCCCGAAGGCAAGGCGCTGCTGCTGGATCTGGTGGCAAACGCCGATGCGGTCATCGAAAACTACTCGGCCGAGGTGCTGCCGAAGCTGGGACTGACGTACGACACGCTGCGGGCTCGCAACGATCGCCTGGTGATGGTATCGATGCCGGCCTTCGGCCTGGGCAACGCCTGGAGCAACACGCGCGCCTATGGCGGCACGCTCGAACAGGCCAGCGGGCTGCCTTGCTACACGGGCCATCCCGAGGGGCCGCCGGCCATGACGTCGTACGCCTATGGCGATCCGATTGGCGGACTGAATGCGGGCGCGGCGATGCTGGTGGCGCTGTTCGCCCAGCAGGCCACGGGCAAGGGGCGGCATCTGAACCTGTCGCAGGTGGAGGCCATGCTGGCGCTCACCGCGCCGTACATGATCGAGCAGTCGGTGTCGGGGCAGGTGGCGCCGCGCCAGGGCAATCGCCATCCGGTGGCCGCGCCGCATGGCTGCTACCGCTGCGCGGGCGACGATGGGTGGATCGTGCTGAGCGTGACCGATGCCCAATGGCCCGCGCTGTGTCGCGTGCTCGGACGCATGGACCTGGCCGAAGGCACGGCGCTGGCCGAAGCGTCGGGCCGGCGCGCGCAGCATGACCGCATTGACGCCGCCATCGCCGCCTGGTGCGCGACGCGCGCGCCCGAAGACGCCATGCAGCAGCTTCAGCACGCCGGTATCGCTGCGGGCGCGGTCAATCCCATGTGGCAGGTACTGCAAGACCGCCATCTGCATGCGCGCGGCTTCTGGTGCGAGGTGGAGCGGCCCTACGTTGGACGTTACGCCGCCAGCACCAGCTGGTTCCGTGGCGCAAACGGGCCGGCGCCGATTCGCCATGTTTCGCCAACGCTGGGCCAACACACCGACCAGGTGCTGGCGACTGTGCTGGGGCTGGGCGCCGGGCAACGCGAGGCGCTGGAGCGTCGGGGCATTACTGGACAAACCGCCCGGCCGAAGGGCGCCGGGTCATCGGCCTAGCCCGATGAACTGGGCATGAGACGCCAACTTCCAAGATAACTACGACAAGGAGACAACATGAAACGACGTGCACTGACCGCCGCCATGGGAATGGGATGCCTGCTGGCAGTCGTACTGCCTGGCGCCGCCGCCGCGCAGAGCGGCCCGGCCGGAAACTGGCCGAACAAGCCGATCCGCATGATCGTGCCGTTCCCGGCCGGATCGTTCACCGATACCGTGGCACGCGTGCTGTCGGATCGGCTGACCAAATCGCTGGGCCAGGCCGTGGTGGTGGAGAACAAGGCCGGCGCCAACGGCCTGATCGGCGTGGGGGAGGCCGCGCGCTCGGCGCCGGACGGCTACACGCTGCTGGTAACCAATTCCAGCAGTGTCACCATCAACCCCCACATCTACAAGAAGGCCAACTACAAGGCCCGTGACCTGGCGCCAGTGACGCTGGTGCTGGAGGCGCCGTTCATCCTGGTGACCAACCCGGAATGGTCGCAGAAGCACGCGGTGGCCACGGTGCCCGACCTGGTTCGCTATGCATCGCAGAACCCCGGCAAGATCAGCTACGGCTCGGCGGGCCCCGGCAATATCGCCCACCTGAGCTTTGCCATGCTGAACAACCGCGCGAAGATTTCCACCACGCATGTACCGTACAAGTCGGCGGCGCAGGCAGAAATGGCCGTGATCAGCGGCGAACTGGATACCGCCTTCGACACCTGGACCGCGCTGCCGCAAATCAAGTCCGGCAAGCTCAAGCCCATCGCCGTCAGTTCCACGCGGCGCATGACGCAGCTGCCCGACGTGCCGACCGTCGAAGAGGCCGGCCTGAAGCCGTTCAATTCCACGTTCTGGATTGGCTTGCTGGCACCGGCCGGCACGCCGCAGCCGATCATCCAGAAGCTGCATGCCGCCACGCGCGGCGTGCTGGATGACGAAAAGGGCAAGGCGGCGCTGAGCCAGCAGGGCGACGTGGTGATGATCGATCCGGACAACTTCGCAAAGCGGGTCGAGAAGGAAGCGGTCAGCTGGGATGCGGTGATCCAGAAGGAGGGGATCACGCTGGATTGACTGCCGGACTGGTAGCCAGACTGGCGTGGCTGCACGTGGCCGGGTCGCACCCCGGCCAGCGCTGCCTCGTGGGTGTGCCGCAGCGCGGGCGGAAATCCGGCTACCAGCTCCCACCATCCGTACCAACCCCTAGTTGACTCCATTTTTCATGGGCATAAAATCTGTTTCACAAACATGAAAACAGAGCGTCGGCCATCCGGTACGGCGCCACCATGTTGGAGACAGCCTACCCATGACCGCATCGTTCGCCGCCAAGCCGGCGGCTCCCACCTATTTCGTCCGCACCGAAGACGTGGCCGGCTATCACCCGGCCAACCATGTCGGCACGCTGAACCGCCGCATCATCGGGCGCGAGAACGTTGGCGCCACGCAACTGGAAGTCATCCACGGCACCATCGAGCGTGGCAAGGGCGCGCTGCCGCACGCGCACCCCGGCATCGAGCAGGTCTGCTATGTGCTGGAAGGGCGTGCGCGGGCCGAGGTCAACGGCCAGGCGCGCGAACTGGGGCCGGGCGACTGCTGCTTCTTTCCGGCCGATGCCATGCACGTTTTCACGGTGATCAGCGACGAGCCCGTGAAGCTGCTGGTGATCTATGCCCCGCCGTACGAGGAATCGCCGGATCGCGTGATTCGTCCGGCCTGAGCCCAGGCCGCACCTCGCCGTACCCATAAAGGCCTAGCAGCCGTCCAAACCCCTGGAGGAGACCACCATGCCGAATTTCCGCGTGCGGCGCACGCTTGCCGCCGCCTTGCTGGCACTACCCGCGGCGGCGCTGCCGCTGGCCGCGCAGGCCGCCGACAACTACCCGAGCCGCCCGATCCGTCTGGTGGTGCCGTTTGCGGCGGGCAGCGGCACCGACGCCGTGGCGCGCATCACGGCCAAGGAACTGGGCGACGCGCTGGGCCAGAACGTGGTGGTCGACAACCGGCCCGGCGCCAACGGCGCGATTGCCGCCGAGCTGGTGGCACAGGCCGCGCCCGACGGCTACACGCTGTTCATGACGACGAACACCACGCATTCGGCCAATCCGTCGCTGATGAAGAAGCTGCCCTATGACCCGATCAAGGATTTCACGCCGGTCGCGCGCATGGGTAACCTGCCGTTCATGCTGGTGATCAATCCCAAGCTGCCGGTGAAGACCGTGGGCGAGCTGATCGCCTATGCCAAGGCACACCCGGGCATGTCGTACGCCAGCGGTAACAGCACCGGCATCGTGTCGGGGGCCACGCTGGGCCGCATGGCCAACATCGACCTGCTGCACGTGCCCTACAAGAGCACGCCGCCGGCCATGACCGATGTGATCGCCGGCCAGGTGCCGATGATGTTTGTCGACGTGGCGGCGGGCATCGCCAACGTCAAGGCCGGCAAGATGCGGGCGCTGGCCGTGACCACCGCGCAGCGCAGCCGGCTGCTGCCCGATCTGCCGCCGATTGCCGACACGCCGGAGCTGAAGGGTTTCGACATCACGTCGTGGAACGGGGTTTTTGCGCCCGCGAAGACGCCGCAGCCGATTGTGGACCGGCTCAACCGCGAACTGTCGAAGATCGCGTCCAGCAAGGACGTAGCGCCCAAGTTCGAGGCGCTGGGCTTCGAGGCTTTCGGACAGACCCCGCAGCAGTTCACGGCCTTTGTCGGCAGCGAACTCGTGAAATGGAACAAGCTCGTCAAGGACGCGGGCATCCAGCCGGAATAAGGAGCACCGGATGAACTTCGAAAGGACACCCGAGCAGAACGCCATCGTCGACGCGGTAACGCAGCTGTGCAGCGACTTCGGCCCCGAGTACTGGTCCGAACTGGACCGCGAACACCGGTTCCCCGAGGCGTTCCACCAGGCCATGGCGGGAGCTGGCTGGCTGGGTATCGCCATGCCGGAACGGTTTGGCGGGGCGGGGCTTGGCATCACCGAGGCGGCGCTGATCATGCAGACGGTGTCGGCGTCCGGGGCTGGATTCTCGGGCGCCTCGGCCATCCACATGAACGTTTTCGGCCTGAACCCGGTGGTGGTGTTCGGCAACGAGGCCCAGCAGGCGGCCGCGCTGCCTCCGCTGATCGAAGGCCGCGACAAGGCCTGCTTTGCCGTGACCGAGCCCGATGCCGGGCTGGACACCACGCACCTGAAGACGCAGGCCGTGCGCACTGCCGATGGCAGCGCCTACCGCGTGGATGGCCGCAAGATCTGGATCTCCACCGCGCAGGTCGCCACGCGCATGCTGCTGCTGGCCCGCACCACGCCGCTGGAGGCGGTAAGCAAGCCCACGCAGGGCCTGAGCCTGTTCTATACGACGCTGGACCGCAACCACATCGAGGTGCGCGAGATCGACAAGATGGGGCGCGGTGCGGTCGATTCGAACATGCTGTTCATCGACGGCCTGATGGTGCCGGCCGAAGACCGTATCGGCGATGAGGGCAGGGGGTTCGAGTACATCCTGCATGGGCTGAACCCCGAACGCATCCTGATCGCGGCCGAGGCCGTGGGACTGGGCCGCGCCGCGCTGGAGGCTGCCACCCGCTACGCACGCGAACGCACCGTGTTTGGCCGGCCGATCGGCCAGAACCAGGGCATCCAGCATCCGCTGGCCCAGGCATGGATGGCGCTGGAGGCCGCCGACATGATGGTGTGGAAGGCCGCCTGGCTCTATGACAACGGCAAGCCCTGCGGCGCCGAGGCCAATGCGGCCAAGTACCTGGCCGCGGAGGCAGCGCACCAGGCGTGCCAGACCGCCGTGCTGACCCTGGGCGGCATGGGCTATGCGCGTGAATACCATGTGGAGCGCTATCTGCGGGAATCCTATATCCCGCGCATCGCCCCGGTCAGCGCCCAGCTGATCATGTGCCACATCGCGGAGCGCGTGCTGGGGCTGCCGAAATCGTATTGAAGCTGTACCGAAGACCAGGCGTCCCGCAACACGCGTGCGGCGCACACCAAAGGAAAAGCCCCGGACCTGTGAAGATCCGGGGCTTTGTTCCGTGCAGGTTTCCCGCTGCCGCGCCATGACGATCCGCGAGGATCTTCCATCGTTGTGTGCCATGGTGCCTTTCAGCGATGAAAACGTCCAATCATCGTTGAAAAGCACAATAGGCCGGTGCTCATGGCGCGGCGCGCGGCGGCATGTTCTTCCCATCTAAGAGCCCATGCCGCGCAAACCTGGATGACCCTGCCCGCCATCCCGGCCGCGGAAATCGTTGATTACTTGCCCAGTTCGTGACCAATCACGCCACCCACCACGGCGCCACCGACCGTACCGGCCGTGCTGCCGTTGGTGGCCTCATGGCCCACCACACCGCCTGCCACCGCGCCGGTTGCCGTGCAGCCCGACAGGGCCCAGCAGCAAGCGCCAATGGCGAAAATGCCTGTGACTCGCTTCCACATGATGTTCTCCTGCGTTGGCGCCGCGCTGGCACTGCTGTTTTTGCGCGGCGGCGTCTGTCGTTCATCACGCCTCAAGGATAGGCCCGGGCCGCCGGCCGGCCTTTCCGGCGGGCGCTGATTGCACTGTAGGAATTTGCCGGACGGTCGAAACATGGCACGAGCAGCATGTCAACCATGCAAACGTACGAAATTGGGCTGCGGGTGCACGCGGGCTGATGCACAATCCCGCTTCAGTCCGGGCTGAAACGACCGATAACCTTTGACGGTGCCGGAAATTTCACGCCTGGTTCGCCTGACCCTTCAGAATGGCGGCCTGCTGCAAGCCACTGCCCCGTCACCCGCTTCCATGATGTCGCCCCGTTTCGACGCGTCTCTCGTTCTGATTTCCGTGCTTGTTGCCGTACTGGCGTCGTATACGGCGCTGGACATGGCCGGCCGCATTTCCACCGCCGCACGTGGCCGCTACGCGCGGATGTGGCTGGCCGGCGGTGCCGTTGCCATGGGGCTGGGCATCTGGTCGATGCACTTCATCGGCATGTTGGCCTTCAGGCTGCCGATTCCGCTGGGCTACGACCTGGCGATCACCGGGGCATCGTTGCTGATTGCCGTGCTGGCGTCGGCATTCGCGCTGCGCCTGGTCAGCCAGGAGTACCTGCCCCGCAGGCGCCTGGTGCTGGGGGCGCTGACGCTGGGCGCGGCGGTATCCAGCATGCACTACACGGGCATGGCGGCACTGCGCATGCAGCCTGGCATCGACTACGACCCGTGGCTGTTCCTGCTGTCGATCGTGATTGCCGTGGCGGCATCGGGCGCGGCGCTGTGGATCGCCTTCCGCCTGCGGCGCAGCATGCCGCGCGTGCACCAGTTGCGTTTCGGGGCGGCGCTGGTCATGGGCGGGGCCATTGCCGCCATGCACTACACTGGCATGGCGGCGGCGCGATTTCCGCTGGGCAGCGTCTGCGGCGCGGCAGGCTCGGGCGTGGACAGCGCCGCGCTGGCCCTGCCCATCCTCGTCATCACGGTGTGCGTGCTGGCCGTGGCGCTGATTACGTCGGTGCTGGACATGCGCCTGGAAATGCGGACAGCCGTGCTGGCCAACGCGCTGGGCGTGGCCAACAAGGAGCTTGAATTCCTGGCCCTGCACGACAAGCTCACCCACCTGCCCAACCGTGTGCTGCTCGAAGACCGCTTCCAGCTGGCGATCCAGTCGGCCACGCGCCAGCCCGGCACATTCGCGGTGCTGTTCGTGGACCTGGACGGATTCAAGGGCGTCAACGACACCTATGGTCACCAGATGGGTGACAGCCTGCTGGTGGGAATCGCGGGCCGCCTGCGCGCATCCACGCATTCCGAGGACACGATCTCGCGCGTGGGCGGCGACGAATTCGTGGTGCTGGCAAGGATCGACGAGCCGGCTGACGCGGGCGTGATGGCCGAGAAGCTGATCGAGGCGCTGCGCGAGCCGGTAGACGTGTCGGGCCATGCGCTGCACGTGTCGGGCAGCATCGGCATCGCGCTCTATCCGGCCGATGGTGCCGACCAGGACACGCTGATGACCAATGCCGATGCCGCGATGTACCACGCCAAGGCATCGGGCCGCAATGCGTACTGCTTCTTCGAACGGTCGATGAATCATCAGGCGCGTGTCCAGCAATCGCTGATCCAGGACCTGCGCGGCGTGACCCGCACCGGCCAGCTCGAACTGCACTACCAGCCCAAGTTCGCTGCCACCGACAGCCGCCTGGTGGGCGCCGAGGCGCTATTGCGCTGGCATCACCCGCAGCACGGCCTGCTGATGCCGGACCAGTTCATCGGCCTTGCCGAGAAGACCGGCGCCATCGTGGCGATCGGCAAATGGGTGCTGGACGAGGCCTGCCGCCAGTTGGCCGCCTGGCATGCCGGCGGTCATGAGGACTGGTCGATGGCGGTCAACCTGTCGGCGCTGCAGTTCTGTCATGCGGGGATGATCGAGACCGTGTCCGATGCGCTGGCCAGCCATGGCATCCCGGCCGCGAGCCTGACGCTGGAAATCACGGAAAGCACGGCCATGCGCGATGTGGAAGACACGCTCGCGATCATGACGCAGCTCGACGAGATGGGCGTGCGCATTGCTATCGACGACTTCGGCACCGGCTATTCGAGCCTGTTGCACCTGAAGCGCATTCCGGCCAGCGAACTGAAGATCGATCGCGGTTTTGTGCGCGATCTGGCAGAGGATTCGGAAGATGCGGCCATCGTGTCGGCCATCGTGGCGCTGGGCCGTACGCTGAACCTGCAGGTGGTGGCGGAGGGGGTGGAGACCGCCGCGCAGCAGTCGTTCCTGGCGGGGCTGGGGTGCGATGCGCTGCAGGGTTACCTGCTGGGCAGGCCCGTGCCCGCGGCGCAATTCATGAGCCAGGCGGCGACGCAGTAAGCGCCGCCGCCTGGCGGTTCGGGCTGTATCAGCCCGGATCTGGCCCGAGCGGGCCATAGCGTGGATCAGGCACCATCGGTGAACGGGCTGCGGGCGTCGCGCACATCATGCGCACCGTCGCTGAACGGGTTGCGCGCATCGCGCACGTCGCGGGCGCCGTCGGTGTAGACGTCGCGGGCGCCAACGCGTTCGACCTGGCCGTCACGGTTGGTCACACGAGCGCCGTCAGTGAACGGATCGGCGCTGCGCGGGGCGGCGTTGACCATCGTGGCGGCGCCGGCCAGCGTGGTGGCCAGGGCGGTGTAGAGCAGGGCTTTCTTGAGCATGTGGACTCCTTGGATACGAGGATGGAGGCAGTTCGGTGATTCGGTGGTTTGTACCGGCCGTCATGCGACCTTGGATTGCAGTCTATGAGTGCTGCAGCCACGCCAACATGACCAACGCATGACAGATTCGTCATTCGCTCGCGCAAGCCGCGCGTATCCGCGTGCACTACCTGAAAGTGCCGCAACGAATGCAACATTCCGGCGGTAATCGGCGGATTCCGCGGGTGCCAGCCCAACACCCTGTAGAATCCGTGCTGGTCCGCCGGATTTCCTGCCCGGACCGATCCCCCCTTCGAATTCTCCAGCCCGCCCGCAAGGTGGCGGGCGCGCACGATAAGTCATGTCCGAGTCTGATGCAGCCAAACAAGCCGCGGTGGCATGGATCCGCGAGCAGATGGATCACCATGGCCTGACGTTCGACCATCTCGTCGAAGCAGGCTGCTTTACCGATGCCGACACCGAAGACGGTGCCAATGCGGCGCCGTCCGTCCCCGAAACCGAAGCGCCCGTGGCCAGCAATGCCGCACCGCGCGTGCTGTATCGCAACGCGATGGGGCAGACCTGGGACGGCAACGGCGAATATCCCGACTGGCTGCAGCGGGCCGTCAACGCCGGCCAGTCGATCGACTTCTTCCGCGTCGAGTAAGGCGCGCCGAGCGCCCGCGTTGCGCGGGCCGCCCGCTTACTGCCCGACGGCCAGCGAGGTGACCGTCAGCAGTCCGTCGATACGGTCGACGGTGAATCGCACCTTGTCGCCCGCCTGCACCTGCGTCAGCATCGCCGGGTCCTTCACACGAAAAATCATCGTCATTGCGCCCATGTCGAGGTTGCCGATCGGCCCGTGACGGATCGTCAGCTTGCCGGCCTGTGCATCGACCTTGCGGATTTCGCCTTCCACTTCGGGTAACGGTGCCTGTGCCGTGGCGGCTGGCCCGGATGCCTCGGGCGTGGCCGCCATCAGTGCCGGGGATGCCCCGGCCATCAGGGCTATCAGGGCCAGCAGCGCGACGGCTGCCTGCGTCTGCTTCATCGTCCGTGTCATCGTGTGTTTCATGTCTGTCCTTTGGGAATAGGGTGGATGCGGTTATCGCGGCCGGCGCGGTGCAGGCGCCACGGGTTCGGTGTACTCGAAGGCAACCGTGCCCTTGGGATGCCGATACCAGCCTGGATCGCGGTAGTCATTGGCGGCCATGCCCGCGCGCACCTTGAGCGTGGTGAACATGCCGCCCATTTCGATGGGGCCGAACGGCCCCTGTCCACTCATCATCGGCAGCGTGTTCTCGGGCAACGGCATTTCCATGCTGCCCATGTCGGCCATGCCCGCCTGGCCCATCGGCATGTAGTCGGGCACCAGCGCATTCATGCCGCTGGTCAGGTCCTTCTGCTTCACGCCAATCATGGTCGGCAGGTTGTGGCCCATGGCATTCATCGTGTGGTGCGACTTGTGACAGTGAAAGGCCCAGTCGCCGGGGTTGTCGGCCACGAACTCGATGGCGCGCATCTGGCCCACCGCGACATCGGTGGTCACCTCGGGCCAGCGCGCGGATGGCGGCACCCAACCGCCATCGGTCCCCGTCACCTCGAACCGGTGGCCGTGCAGATGGATCGGATGGTTGGTCATGGTCAGGTTGCCCATGCGGATGCGCACGCGGTCGCCCAGACGCACGGGCAGCACGTCGATGCCGGGAAACACGCGGCTGTTCCACGTCCACATGTTGAAGTTGGTCATCTCGGCCACGCGCGGCGTGTAGGAGCCGGGGTCGATGTCGTACGCGGCAATCAGGAACACGAAGTCGCGGTCCACGCGTTGTGCAGCGGCATCGCGCGGATGTACGACGATAAAGCCCATCATGCCCATCGCCATCTGCACCATCTCGTCGGAATGCGGGTGGTACATGAAGGTGCCCGCGTGGCGCATCTCGAACTCGTAGACAAACGTCTTGCCCGGCGGGATGTGCGGTTGCGAGAGCCCGCCCACGCCGTCCATGCCGGCCGGCAGCAGTACGCCGTGCCAGTGCACGGTGGTGTGTTCCGGCAACTTGTTGGTGACGAAGATGCGTACACGGTCGCCTTCCACGCATTCGATGGTGGGCCCCGGACTCTGGCCGTTGTAGCCCCACAGGTGCGCGGTCATGCCGGGCGCCATCTCGCGCTCGACCGGCTCGGCCACCAGGTGGAATTCCTTCCAGCCGTTGCGCATGCGCCAGGGCAGGGTCCAGCCGTTGAGCGTAACCACCGGCTGGTAAGGGCGGCCGCTGGCGGGTGCAAGTGGCGGCTGGGTCGTGGCGCTGGTCTGCAGCGGTGCCTCGGGCAAGGCCGCCGCGCCAGCGCGCGACACCATCGCCGTACCGAGCATGGCGGCGGCGGACTGCCCCAGGAAATTGCGTCGGGAAACCATTGTCATTGTCGTTGTGAGGGTGCGGCCGAAGGGGTGGCGGAGGTGGCGACGGATGGGGTGGCCGGCAGGCGGCCGCCCAGCGTGCCGCGCAGGTCGGAATCGGCCAGCCAGAAGTCGCGTTGGGCATCCAGGTAGCCATTGACGGCGTTGACCTGCTCGCGTGCATCGGACAGCAGTTCGAAGACGCTGATCAGCATGCCGTTGTAGCGCAGCAGGCTTTCGTCGACGATGCGCTTGCGCAGCGGCACCACTTCATCGCGGTAGTGCAGGGCGATGTCGTAGCGCGCCTGGTAGCCGGCATAGGTCTCGCGCACCATGGATCGGGCGTTGATGGCCTGCTCGGCCAGCCGCGACGCCGCCTGCATGTAGACCGCTTCGGCCCGGGCCACGCGGGCGCCGCCCCAGTCGAACAGCGGCACCTCGATGTCGATGCCGTAGCCCGTTTCGCGCGGCCGGCTGGTTTCCGAATTGTGGATATAGCTGACGTCCAGCACGCTGATAAAGCGCGTGGCGCGCGTCAGGCCCAGCGAGCGCGACAGGCTGTCCAGCTGCAGGCGGCTTGCCTGCAGGTCCAGGCGCTGCGAAATCGCGTAGCCCTCCAGGTCCTGCATGGCCGGCCGGGCCTTGGGCAGGTCGGGCAGGCGATCCGGCAGCGTGTAGGCGATATCGCCTCCCCACAGGCCCAGTTCGCGCGTCAGCTGTTCGCGTGCCGACAGCGCCCGTTCGCGGGCGCGTGCGAGTTGTGCAGCGGCATCGGCATAGAAGGCCTGCTCGCGCGCATGGTCGAGTGCGCTGACGTTGCCCGCGCGGGCCAGGTCACGGGCGAACAGCGCCCCGGTTTCGGCGGCGCGGCGCACCTGTTCCGCGTATCGTGCGGCCTGTTCGGCAGCAACGGCCTGCACCCAGGCGCGCCGGGCGGCTTCGGCGCGGCGCAGCGTGGCATCGGCCACGGCCAGGCGCGTCTGGGCGAAGCGGCTTTCCTCGATGCGGGCGGCAAACGGCAGCGCCAGCAGGTTCATGAACCCGATAGTGACGGCGCGGTCGATCTTGAGTTCGTCGCCCGAGGTCTTGCGGCTGAACGAGAAGCCGGGGTTCGGCAGGCGCGTGGCCTGCACGTAGTCGGCCTCGGCAATGCCCAGGTCGGCGTACTGGGCTTGCAGCCCGGCATTGTTGAGTAGCGCGACCTGGATCGTGGCGTCGGCGTCCAGCGGCTTCGCCAGCAGTTCGCGCGTGCGGTCGCGCAGGGCACTGCGGTCGGCATCGCTGCGCGCCCAGACGGCGTCCTTGCCCAGCCTGTCGCGCGTGGTGTCGGCAACGGGGCCGAATCCACCGTCGGGGGCAAAGCCCGTACATCCTGCCAGCAGTACCGCTGCAGCCAGCGGGACGGCGGCGCGCTTGAAGAAGGCATTCATCATTGCAGGCCTCCGTCAGTGGGCATGATGGCCGGCATGGCTGTCATGACCGGCAGCCGGGGCCGATGCCGGGGCGGCGGCGCCCTGCGGCATGCGATGCCCCGCGTGAGGGTCGGCTGCCGCCTTGGCCCCCGGCGTGACGTCGGCGTTCGACTGGCGCCAGGGTGAGACCTTGGGGCTCTGGTAGGGGACATAGCCGGCCATTGGCGCGATGTCCGGCATGGCCGGCACCGGTGCGGCGGCGTTCATGGGATCGGCTGGAACGGTGGCGGGCGCCGATGCCTGTGCCACGGCCAGGGCCGGGACCAACATCAGCAGCCACGCCACGGCGACAGTACGCACGACGGGCATGACAACCTCTTGAATGATTCCGCCGCACGCGGCGCTCAGGCCGTGCGGCAGGGATATGCGTAGGTGAGGCGGCGCGGCGTTTTCAGGCGACCGCGCCATCAGCGCCTGTTCAGGCGCGGGGACGAGCGTGCGAAGGACGCACCTCGGGTGTCAGCAGCGACGGGCAGGCGGCCGGTCGGCGGGCAGGGGGAGTTGGCTGGCGAAGCTGGCCGGGGTGGTCAGCGGCAGGGCATGGCGGCGGTGCTGCAATGCCACCAGCGGGATTTCGGGCAGCAGCATGGCGCTGGCTGCGCAGGCACCACACGCGCTGCAATGGCCGGCGGCATGGTGCGAATGGTCGGTCGGCTGGTCAGGCGTGGCGCCGGCAGGCTGGGCGTCGTGCCAGACCGGCATGTCGCCATTGTCGCTGGCGCCCGTCTGGTGGCAGTGCGCGTGGTCCATCTGGCCCATCTGTCCGGCGTGGTCCATCACCATCACCGCCTCGGCTTCAGCCTCCGCCTTGATCGCGGCATGGCGTTCCGGCATCGACAGGCCCGCTGCTTCCGTCACGCTGCAGATCATCATGACTGCCGCCGCGGCGCCCTGGATGGGCAACGCGAACATGGCAAGACACAACAGGAAGCTGGCGAACAGACGTTTCATCAGAAATTGAATAGACCTGCCCGGACAGGGGCGCGGCAGGCTGCCACAATCAGGGCAGGCGGCATTGTACTGTGTTTGGTGGCAGGATTTCGCCGAATGACGATGACATTCCTGCAATGTTCCACAAAATGCGTCTAACCTCGGATAGTGTCTAGGTTCTGCAATAAACCGAAAAGGGGGCGCCGGCGGTTTGACCGGGCCCGGAAGTGAATCTCCATGCGTATCCTGATTGTCGAAGACGAACCGAAGGCGGGCGACTACCTGCTCAAGGGCCTGACGGAGTCCGGCTTCGTGGCTGACCTGGCGCGCGACGGCGTGGACGGACTGTCCCACGCCCGCGAGCAACACTACGACCTGATCGTCCTGGACGTGATGCTGCCGGGCATTGACGGCTGGCAGGTATTGCGCGAACTGCGACGCGACAAGGACACCCCGGTGCTGTGCCTGACGGCACGCGACGAGTTGTCGGATCGGCTCAAGGGCCTGGAACTGGGTGCCGACGACTATATGGTCAAGCCGTTCGCGTTTGCCGAACTGGTGGCGCGCATCCGCACCATCCTGCGCCGGGGGCCGCTGCGCGAGAGCGAATTCATGGAGGTGGCGGACCTGCAGATCGACACGATTCGCCGCCGCGTCAGCCGCGCCGGCCAGAAGATCGACCTGACGTCGAAGGAATTTGCGCTGCTGCAACTGCTGGCGCGGCGCCGCGGCGAGGTGCTGTCGCGCTCGCTGATCGCGTCGCAGGTGTGGGACATGAACTTCGACAGCAATACCAACGTGGTGGATGTCTCGATTCGCCGGCTACGCGCCAAGGTGGACGACCCGTTCCCGAAGAAACTGATCCATACGCGCCGTGGCATGGGCTACGTGCTCGATGAAACTGAAGACGCGTGAGCGCCGAAGCATGAGGCGGCTGGTGCGCATGCGCCGTGCGCTGAACGCGTGGATGCCGGCATCGCTGACCACGCGGCTGGCCCTGGCCTATGGCCTGACCACGGCAGCGATCCTGGTCGGGGTGGCCACCTACCTGTCCAGCGCGTTGGGCAGCCAGTTGCAGTCGCGCGACGAAACCGAACTGGTTGGCGAAGTCCTGCTGGTGCGCCACCTGTTGCGCGAGGTGGCCGACGAGACCGAGATCCGCACCGACACACACCGTTTTGCGGATATTGCGATGGGACACGAGGGGCTGATCCTTGTGGTGCGCACCGCCGGAGGCGATCCGCTGATCTCGCTGAATCCCCATAACGAAACCCTGCCGCCGCTGCGCGTGCTGCCGCTTGCCACCGCACCGGACAAGTCGCAACTGCAGACCTGGCATCCGCGCAATGGCGTGCCGTCGCGCGGCATGGCGGCCCTGGGCCAGATTGGCGACACCGGCCGCACCGTCGAAATCATCGTGCTTAGCGACGCGGGTTACCGGGTGGCGCTGATGCGCGAGTACCGGGGCGAGTTGCTGGGTGCGGTGTTGTGCGGCGCGATTGTTGCGGCGGCCCTCGGCTTCGTGCTGGCCCGACGCGGCCTGCGCATGCTACGGCGCATGGCAAGCGATGCGGCGGCGGTGACTACCAGCCGCCTGGCGACGCGGCTCGATGTGGGCGGTGCGCCGGAAGAATTGCGCGCGCTGGCCGGTGCGCTGAACGGCATGCTGGCGCGATTGCAGGACAGTTTCACGCGCCTGTCCCAGTTTTCGGCCGATCTGGCGCACGATTTCCGCACACCCATCAGCAATCTGGTGGGGCAAACACAGGTGACGCTGGCCCAGCGCCGGACGCCGGCAGAATACGAGGCCGTGCTCGAATCGAACCTTGAGGAATACGAGCGGCTGTCTCGCATGATCGAGAACATGCTGTTCCTGGCGCGGGCGGACAACGCGCAGGTGGCGCTGGGCGCCCGCCCGCTCGATGCGCGTGCCGAACTCGACAAGGTGGCGGAATATTTCGAAGCCGTGGCCGCCGACCGGAACCTGACCGTGATGGTGTCGGGCCATGCCACGGTCGTGGCAGACCAGACGTTGTTGCGCCGCGCCATTATCAATCTGCTGGACAACGCGTTGCGGCACGCGCCGGTGGGCAGTGCGGTGCGTATGGTTGTGGAGCGCAATGGCGCGGATACGACATCGATCAGCGTGACCAACGGTGGCCCAGCCATCGAAGCCGACGCGTTGCCGCACCTGTTCGGCCGCTTCTATCGGGCCGATCCGTCGCGCCGCAACTCGTCCGGATCCACCGGGCTCGGATTGGCGATTGTCGACACGATCATGCGGCTGCACGGCGGCAGTGTGTCGGTGACCAGCGTGGAGGAACAGACACGGTTCGAACTCGAGTTTCCTGACAATTCTGTCAGTAGGGCAGGCGCATAATGGCGCCGCGCGGACTATCCGTCCGCGCACCCAACAGGAGACCGACATGCAGGTGCAACCGTATCTAGACTTTGGCGGGCGCTTCGACGAGGCCATGGAATTCTATGGCAAGGTGATGGGCGCAAAAGTGACCTTCCTGATGCGCTACAAGGACACGCCGCCGGGTGGCGGCGAGCCGCCGTCAGCGGCATGGGCCGAAAAGGTCATGCACGCCAACATCCAGATCGGCGATAGCCAGATCATGGCGTCCGACGGCCGCGAAGGGCAGACCCCGGCGTTTTCGGGGTTCATGCTGTCCGTGGGCTATGTGCCGAACGCCGAAGGCAAGCGCATTTTCGAAGCGCTCTCCGAAGGCGGCCAGGTCATCATGCCGTACCAGAAGACCTTCTGGGCCGAAGGCTTCGGCATGGTGGTCGACAAGTTCAAGATGACCTGGATGGTGAACTGCGAGCATTGAGGTTGCACTGGGCCCCGGGCCGCTCTTGCAATCAGGAGCGGCCCGGTGGCTTCAGCGCGGGACGGAACCAGCCAGCCCGGCCTCGGGTTCCGTCCGGCGTCCGTGCGCCCACCGGTACAACACCGGCAGTACCAGCAGCGTCAGCGCCGTCGACGACAGGATCCCGCCAATTACCACGGTCGCCAGCGGCCGCTGCACTTCGGCGCCAGTTCCGGTGGCGATAGCCATCGGCACGAACCCGAGCGAAGCCACCAGCGCCGTCATCAGCACCGGACGCAAACGCGTCAAAGCCCCGTGGAATACCGCGTCATCGAGCGATTCGCCTTGCTCGCGCAGGCCGCGGATAAACGACAGCATGACCAGCCCGTTGAGCACGGCCACCCCGGACAGCGCAATAAAACCCACCGCCGCCGAGATCGATAGCGGGATCCCGCGCAGCCACAGCGCCAGCACGCCGCCCGTCAGCGCAAATGGAATGCCGGTGAACACCAGCAAGCCATCTCGTACATTTCCGAACATCACAAACAGCAACACGAAGACCAGCAGCAGTGCCAGTGGTACCACGATCTGCAACCGCGCGGTGGCGGACTGCAACTGCTCGAACGTGCCGCCCCAGGCGATCCAGTAGCCGGCTGGAATCTGCACCCTCGATTCGATGGCCGACATGGCTTCGGGCACGAAGCCGCCCACATCGCGACCTCGTACATTGGCGCTGATCACAATGCGGCGCTTGCCATTTTCACGCGATACCTGGTTCGGGCCCGGCGATACGTCGAGCGTAGCAATTTCGCCAAGCGGGATGTAGCTAGTGCCAGCATTGGCGCCTCGGGGCAACGGAATCGGCAGGCGCCGCAGTGCGTCCACGTCGGAACGGATGCCTTCGGGCAGCCGCACGCCGATATTGAAACGACGGTCGCCCTGGTAGAACACCCCTGCGTCGCGGCCGCCGATGGCAATCGCCACGGTGTCCTGCACGTCGATCATGTTCAGGCCGTAGCGCGCGGCGCGGGCGCGATCCACGTCGACGGTCAGCACGGGCAGGCCGGTAGTCTGCTCCACCTTGACTTCCGTGGCGCCTGGCACCGACTGGAGCACCTGGGCGATCTTCTGCGCCGTGGCGTCCAGCACCGCGTTGTCGTCGCCAAACAGCTTGACCGCCACATCGCTGCGTACGCCGGAGATCAGTTCGTTGAAGCGCAGCTGGATCGGCTGGGAAAACTCGTAGCGGTTGCCCGGAATGGTCTCCAGTTCCGCCTCCATCGCCGCGCGCAGCGAATCGCGCGAACGGCCCGGGTCCGGCCACTTGTCGCGCGGTTTCAGCATGATGTAGGCGTCCGACGCATTGGGTGGCATCGGATCGGAAGCAATCTCGGCCGTGCCGGTGCGCGAGAAAACGCGCTCGATTTCGGGAAATTTCGCCTTGAGACGGGCTTCGATCTGCTGCTGCATTGCCACCGACTGCGTCAGGCTCGTGCCCGGAATGCGCAGCGCCTGTACCGAGAAATCGCCTTCGTTCAGGTTGGGGATGAACTCGCTGCCAAGCCGCGTGGCCAGCAGGCCGCTGAGCACGATGGCTACCACTGCAGCCGTCAGCACCACCGGTGTATTGCCCAGCGCGTGCCTGAGGGCGGGTTCGTACCAGCGCCGCGCCCAGCCCATGATGCGGTTTTCCTTCTCGGCCACGCGGTCGCCGATAAACAGCGCCACGGCGGCCGGCACGAAGGTTACCGACAGGATCAGCGCGCCCAGCAGCGCCACCACCACCGTCATCGCCATCGGATGGAACATCTTGCCTTCCACGCCAGTCAGCGCAAAGATCGGCACGTAGACGATCATGATGATGAGCTGGCCGAACACCAGCGGGCGCCGGGCCTCGCGGGCCGCGGCGAACACTTCGTCGAAGCGCTCCGCGCGCGTCAGGGACCGGCCCAGCCGCTCGCGCGCATGGGCCAGGCGCCTCACGCAGTTTTCGACGATCACCACTGCACCGTCGACGATGATGCCGAAATCCAGCGCGCCCAGGCTCATCAGGTTGGCGCTGATCCGATAGGTGACCATGCCGGTGAACGTGAACAGCATCGACAACGGGATCACCATCGCCGTGATGAGCGCCGCCCGCAGGTTGCCCAGGAACAGGAACAGCACGGCAATCACCAGCACGGCACCTTCGAGCAGGTTCTTCTTGACCGTGGCGATGGCCTTGTCCACCAGCGTCGTGCGGTCGTAGACCGTGACGGCCTTCACCCCGGCGGGCAGCGACTTGTTGATGGCGGCCATGCGCATGTCCACGGCGCGCGAGACGGCCCGGCTGTTCTCGCCGATCAGCATGAACACCGTGCCCAGCACCACTTCGCGGCCGTTGTCCGTCGCGGCCCCGGTGCGCAGTTCGCGGCCCAGCCCCACATCGGCCAGGTCGCGCACACGGATCGGCTGGCCCTGTGCCGTGCCGACGATCACTTCGCGGATATCGTCGATCGACTTCACCTGGCCGGGCGCCCGCACCAGGTACTGCTCGCCGCGCCGCTCGATATAGCCCGCGCCGACGTTGCCGTTGTTGCGCTCCAGCGCCTGCACCACGTCCTGCAGCGACAGACCGTAGGACGCCATCTTCTCGGGGCTGGGTGCCACCAGGTATTCCTTGGCGAAACCGCCAATCGAGTTGATCTCGGTCACGCCCGGAACGGTGCGAAGCTGCGGCTTGATGATCCAGTCCTGAATCTCGCGCAGGTCCGTCGGCGTGTATGGCATGCCGTCAGGCTTGCGCGCGCCGGGGTCGGCTTCCACCGTCCACAGGTAGATCTCGCCAAGGCCGGTGGAAATCGGTCCCATCTGCGGCGATATGCCGGACGGCAGGTGCTCGCGGGCTTCCTGCATGCGCTGGTTGACCAGCTGCCGCGCAAAATAGATGTCGGTGCCGTCCTTGAAGATCACGGTGATCTGCGACAGGCCGTAGCGCGACAGCGATCGCGTCTGCTCCAGGCCCGGCAGCCCGGACATCGCTGTCTCCAGCGGATAGGTGACGCGCTGCTCGGCTTCCAGCGGCGAATACCCGGGTGCCGCCGTATTGATCTGGACCTGCACGTTGGTGATGTCGGGGACGGCATCGATCGGCAGGCGGCTGTAGTTGTAGACGCCCAGCCCGGCCATGGCGAGCACGCCCAGCATGACCAGCCACCGCTGCGCAATGGCGAACCGGAGGATACGTTCGAACATGGTGGGCTCCCGTCAGTGCGCGTGCTCGGCGCCGGCCTTGCCCTGTTCCGCCTTCAGCACAAAGCTGTTCGCGGACACATAGCGGGTGCCGGGCGCCAGGCCGTCGACGATTTCAATGCGCTTGCCGTCGGTGCGGCCCGTCTTGACCGGGCGCGCGGCAAAGCCGCCTGGAACCTCCACGTACACCTGCTGGCGGTCGCCGTCGGTCTGCAGTGCTTCGCTGTCGATGACCACGGCGGCGTCGCTCTCGCCGGTGGCAACGCTGACCGTGACAAAGAGCCCCGGCCGCCAGGCCATCTGCGGGTTGGGCAGTGTCACACGCGCCGTGGCCGTGCGAGTCTGCTGGCCGAGCAGGGCGCCCACGTACGAGATCTTGCCCTCGGCTGTGCCGTCGAAGGCGGCCGACGTGACGCGGACGGCCTCGCCCAGCCTGACGTGGCCCAGGTCCTTGGCCGCGATCACGAATTCGGCCCACACCGTGTTCAGGTCCGAAATCGTGAAGACCGCCGTTTCGGCCGCCACGGCCTCGCCAAGTGCGAGATGCTTTTCCACCACGATGCCGTCGAATGGCGCGCGCAGTTCGAACTGGTTGATCGCCCGGGCCGACGTCGTGGCGCCAATCGCGGTCAGCTTCTGGCGCGCGTTCTGCGCCGCGATTTCGGCTTCCTGCAGTGCGGTGCGGGCGGCCAGAAAATCCTGCTCCGCCGATACCTTGTCTTCCCAGAGCTTCTTTTCGCGTGCGTAAGTGGTGCGGGCCAGTTCCAGCCGGCGCTGGGCGGCCAGCAGTTCGCTGCGCTGGTCGGACAGCTGGGTGCTGGCAAAGACAGCCAGCAGGTCGCCTTTCTTTACGCGCTGGCCCAGGTTTGCCACCACAGATTCGGCGACGCCGGCCACGCGCGGCACCACGTGCGCGGTGCGGTCTTCGTTGAACCTGATTTCGCCGGGAAACTCCACGGCGCTGCGGATCCTGCCCGGGCCTGCGGTGGCGACCGACAGGTTGGCGTTGCGGATCTGTTCGGGTGTCATGGCGATCCGGCCAGCGCCTTCGTCGGCGTGGTCGGCGTGATCAGCGTGGTCGCTTTCGGTGGCCGAAGCGCCAGAAGCTGGCGCGGCATGCGCGGTTTCGGCTTCTCCTTCATGGCTGTGGCCGTCGCCGCGGCCAGCCAGCAGGAGCGCCAGCGCGGCAATCAGGCCGACAATCACGATGGCGGCAATCGCCACGCCTTGTTTGCGAGTCAATGTCATGACGGTGTTCCTTGCGTTGGCGCGTCAGCGGCCAAGAATGCGATCGATCGTGGTGGTGGCCTGCCAGCTGCTGGCGACGACGCCGAGATAGCGGATGCGGGCCTGGAACAGCGTGCGCTGTGCATCCAGCACATCGAGATAGTTGAATTTGCCGGCTTCGAAACCCTGCGTGGCTGCCTGGAATGCGCGCTCGGCGGCGGGCAGGACGGTTTCGCGCAGCGTCAGCGCCGATGTGCGCGACACGTTCAGCTGGCTGGATGCCTGCTGCAGGTCGTGATCCAGCCGCAGCCGTGTGGCGCGCAGTTCGTCGGCGGCCTTGTCGGCCTGGCGGATTGCCGTGTAGAGGTTGCCCTGGTTGCGATCGAACAGCGGCAGCGGAATGGCGATACCCAGCACGGGGAACGTGCCGCGCTCGGGGGCGCCGTTGTCTCGCTTGGCGCCCACGCTGAGCGTCACGTCCGGGTACTGTCGGCTGCGCTGCACGTTGATTTCGGCCTGGCGGCGGTCCAGCTCGCGTTCGCTGGCCAGCAGCACGGGCGCGTTGTCCAGCGACTGCCGCAGCAGGGTGGACGCAGGGCGCGCCGGCAGGTTGTCCAGCTTGCCGTCGGCTTCGGAAAAGCGCGGTGACGGATTGCCCCACAGCGTTGCCAGGGTCTGGCGGGCGGCCACCAGCCCGGCATCGGCTTCGGCGCGCTCCAGTTCGGCATTGGCAAGTTCCACCTGTGCCTTGGTTTCCTCGACCGGCGAGATCTTGCCGGCCGCCACACGGCGGGCCGCCGCCTGGGCACCGCGCCGGGCGATATCGACCGAGCCGGCAGCCAGCCTGATGCGTTCCTGGGCAATCAGCACGTTGAAGAAGGCACCGATCACTGTGGCGCGCAGATCGGCCTGCGCGGCGCCCAACTGGGCCTGGGCCACGTCGCGTGCACGCTGCGCGGCCCTGATGCGGGCGCCGCGTTTTCCGCCGAGCTCCACCGGCAGGTTCATCTGTGCGGTGGTGGCGCGCGTTGCCTGGCGCGTGTCTTCCATCTGCACCGAGACTTCGGGATTCGGGATCACGCGGGCCTGGGTGATGCCACCTTCGGAGGCATCGACTTCGATCCTGGCGGCGGATAGCGTCGGGTTTTGCGACGTCGCCAGGGCCAGTGCGGCGTCAAGGGTCAGGGCGCCGGGCGGCTCCTGGACGCCGGGCATGGCGTCCTGCGCGGACGCACCGGGCGTGAAGAATGGGCTGCACAACACGGCCGCCAGCCCCAGCGGCAATAAAAGGCTTCTCATCGAATTCACCAGATCAGGCAGGAGAAAATCGGCGAGACGCGAGGCGACACCGCTCAGCGGTATCGGGATGACAGGGTCAGGGGTGCGTCCCGCCGGCTAGGCGAGGCGCGGCCACTGGGGACGATCTGGGACGGAAGCGGGAATGGAGCCGAACGCGTACTGGTGCGGCGCATAGCGCAGGGTGACGTAGCGATAGTCACCGGGCAAGCGGAACTCGGCGAAGACGCCGTGTGATCCGGGGAAGTGGCAGGCTGTGCAGTCGCCATCGGGCAGGTTGACCGCCTTGGCAGCGCCCTTGCCGGCAGTTTTGCCAGCCTTGTGCGCGTCGGTGCCGTGCTCGTGCGTGTGATGGCCGAAGTGACTGGTCATCGCGGCCGGCTGGTCTGCCGATTCGTGTGCGCAATACGCCGCAGCGCCGGCCCAGGCGAACTGGAGCGGCAGCAGGATCGACAGGAAGACGAGCAGCAGGCGGCGCATGGGCAGCGATTATAGGCCGCAAGGCTCGGCAGCGGACATTACGTTGATGTCATCGTCGGGTCTTTGCGCCTGACGCTTGACCTTGAAGTGGCTACAGGGTCTTCAATAGCAGACAACAACGCACAAACGGATTCCTGCCATGGCTCGTACCACCCCTGAAAACCTGCTGCCGCCAAGCGCGGCAGCCCGCGGTCACGGGCACGACCATACTCACGACCACGACCACGACCACGACCACGGGCACGGGCACGGGCACGGGCACGATGGGCATGGACACGATCACGCCCACAACCATGCGCCCAGCCCGGCGCCGGCCAGCTGCGGCTGTGGCACGACCTGCGAGGCTCCGGTGGGCGTCAGCAAGCCTGTTGCCGCACCCGCCGGTACGCGGTCAGCGGTTTACCGGATCGAGGCGATGGACTGCCCGACCGAGGAAACGCTGATCCGCAACAAGATCGGCAATATTGCCGGCGTGGCGGCACTTGATTTCAACCTGATGCGGCGCGTGTTGACGGTTCATCACACGCTCGATTCGGCAGATGTCGTCGTCAAGGCCATTGCGACACTGGGCATGAAGGCCGAACCGCTGTCGGAAGACGGCGCCAAGGCGGCCGCGGTGGAGCCGGGCAAGCCCTGGTGGCCGCTGGCCCTGGCCGGCGTGGCGGCCATCGGCGCCGAAGTGGCCGAGTGGTTCCAGATTGCCGCCCCCTACCTGCCGGCGGCGCTGGCGCTGGCGGCCGTGCTGATCTCTGGTCTGGGCGTGTATCGCAAGGGCTGGATTGCGGTGCGCAACGGCAACCTGAACATCAACGCGCTGATGAGCATTGCTGTCACGGGCGCCATGGTGATCGGCCAGTGGCCGGAAGCGGCGATGGTGATGGTGCTGTTCGCACTGGCCGAGCGCATCGAGGCGGCCTCGCTGGATCGCGCCCGCAATGCCGTGCGAGGCCTGATGGCGATGGCGCCGGAGCAGGCCACCGTGCTGCAGGCCGATGGCAGCTGGCAGGCCGTCGAAGCCCGTGCCGTGCCGGTTGGCGCCACGGTGCGGCTGCGGCCCGGCGAGCGCGTGGCGCTGGACGGCCGCGTGCTGCGTGGCCAGTCTGCGCTTGACCAGGCACCCATCACCGGAGAAAGCGTGCCCGTGGACAAGTCGGAGGGCGATCCACTCTACGCTGGCTCGATCAACCAGTCGGGGGAAATCGAATACACGGTGACTGCGCCCGCCACCGATTCCACGCTGGCGCGCATCATCCACGCCGTGGAGGCCGCGCAGGGCAGTCGCGCGCCGACCCAGCGTTTCGTGGACCAGTTCGCGCGCATCTATACACCCGTGGTCTTTGCCATCGCCCTGGCCGTGGCGGTGGTGCCGCCGTTGCTTCTGGGCGGCGCATGGCTGGAATGGGTCTACAAGGCGCTGGTGCTGCTGGTGATTGCATGCCCCTGCGCGCTGGTGATCTCCACGCCGGTGACGATTGTCAGCGGGCTGGCGGCTGCGGCCCGGCGCGGCATCCTGATCAAGGGCGGCGTCTATCTGGAGCAGGGGCGGCATCTGTCGTGGCTCGCGCTGGACAAGACCGGCACGCTGACGCACGGCAAGCCCGCGCAGACCGACATCGCGCTGCTCGTCGACGAGGTGCCACAGGCCCGCGCCATCGCCGCAAGCCTGGCGGGCCGGTCAGACCATCCGGTATCGCTGGCGGTGGCTGCTGCCGCCCAGGCCGATGGTGTGGCGCGGCTGGAAGTCGTGGATTTTGCGGCGCTGCCGGGTCAGGGCGTGCGCGGTACCGTGGATGGCGTGGCATACAGCTTCGGCAATCACCGGCTGATCCATGATCTGGGCGCATGCTCGCCGGCCCTGGAGGCACGGCTCGAAGCCATCGAGCGGCAGGGCAAGACCATCGTGATGCTGGCGGCCATGCCACACGGCGGGCAACCGGCCCGTGCGCTGGCCCTGTTCGGCGTGGCCGACACGGTGCGCGAGACCAGCCGCCAGGCCATCGAACAGCTCCACGCGCTGGGCGTGAAGACGCTGATGCTGTCGGGCGACAACCCGCATACGGCGCAGGCTATCGGCGAGGCAGTGGGGATTGACGAAGTGCGTGGCAATCAGTTGCCGCAGGACAAGGCCGACGCCATTGCCGCATTGACGGGGCAGGCCCATACGCATGCGGGCAAGGTCGGCATGGTGGGTGACGGCATCAACGACGCGCCCGCGCTGGCGCGTGCCGACATCGGCTTTGCGATGGGGGCGGCCGGTACGGACACGGCCATCGAGACCGCCGATGTGGCGCTGATGGATGACGACCTGCGCAAGATCCCGGCGTTTGTTCAGCTGTCGCGCCGCACGTCGACCATCCTCAAGCAGAACATCACCTTGGCGCTGGGCATCAAGGTGGTGTTCCTGGCCCTGACCGTACTGGGCATGGGCACCATGTGGATGGCGGTGTTCGCCGATATGGGCGCGAGCCTGCTGGTGGTGTTCAACGGGCTGCGCCTGACGCGCAAGGGCATGGCCTGACGAGGCGCCCGGCCGAAAGGCCGGGCCAACCCCGGAGGCAGGTTACGGCTGGATGATCAGCTCGCCGCTGCGGCCGGGAATCTCTCCCCAGGTGACCGGCAGTTGCGGCAGGTCGGTGCAGTCGATGTGCTGGTAGTAGGTGGCCATCGATACCAGATCGTGCCCCTGGGCGCGCCAGCCGGCCAGCAGCCGCTGGAATACCGGCGCCAGCTTGCCGCCTTCCAGTTCGGTATGCAGCGTGAAGATGTGGTCGGCGTCGCCTTCGGTCAGCTTCAGCACGGCGTGGTGGACGTTGTCCTCGGTCAGGTCGCCCACGCCGATCAACTCGTCGAGCGTCGGCAGCGTGGTCGGCATCTGCACGTGGCGGCACGGCTTGCCCGCCACGGTCGGGATATAGGGCGCCGTGCCCCGGCCATCCGAAGCGTAGGTCATGCCCCAGTCGTCGATCTGGCGGAACGCTTCCTCGTTCATCTGCCAGCCCGCCGCGCCATGCGTGGCGGGCGGCGTGCCGAAAATCTCGGCGAAGCGTTCGAACGACTGCTGCATCTGGCGCCGCGTCCAGGCCGCATCGCGCCCGCGTACGTTGTCCTGCCAGTACACGTGGTCCCACGTATGAATGCCGCACTCGTGCCCGGCGGCGGCCGCAGCGCGCATTTCCGCGGCACCCTTGCGGCCGATATCGGGCCCCGGCAGCAGCACGCCGTACATCAGCGTGCGCAAGCCGTAGTTCGACACGACCGACGTGCGCGACACCTTCTTCAGGAAGCCGGGGCGAAACACGCGGCGCAGCGCCCAGCCCGTATGGTCGGGGCCAAGGCTGAACAGGAATGTGGCTTCCGCCTGGTGCGGAGACAGCATCGACAACAGCGCGGGCACTCCTTCACGGGTGCCGCGCAGCGTATCGACGTCGACTTTCAGGGCGATGCGGGCCATGCGGGGATCAGTTGTTGGCGTCGACCAGCGTGCGGGCGTCCACCACCTTGTCGCGGTAGGCCTCGAAGATGCGGCGCAGTGCCTGCTCCATCGTCACCTCGGGCTTCCAGCCCAGTTCGTCGATGGTGTTGTCGATCTTCGGCACGCGGTGCTGTACGTCCTGGTAGCCCTTGCCGTAGAACTCGCCCGACGACGTCTCCACGATCTGCGTCTTGCGCGCTTCCTCGGCGTATTCCGGGTAATCGGCCGCCATCTTCAGCATCATCTCGGCCAGCTCGCGCACCGAGTGGATGTTCTTCGGGTTGCCGATATTGAAGATCTTGCCGCTGGCGACACCGTCCTTGTTCTCGATGATCTGCATCAGCGCCGAGATGCCGTCCGAGATATCGGCAAACGCACGCTTCTGCTCGCCGCCATCCACCAGCTTGATCGGCTCGCCGCGCACGATATGGCCCAGGAACTGCGTCACCACGCGCGACGACCCTTCCTTCGACTCGAAGATCGAGTCCAGACCGGCACCGATCCAGTTGAACGGGCGGAACAGCGTGTAGTTCAGGCCCTGTTCCATGCCGTAGGCGTGGATCACGCGGTCCATCAGCTGCTTGGAGCAGGCGTAGATCCAGCGCGGCTTGTTGATCGGGCCGTAGATCAGCGGCGAGGCCTCGGGGTCGAATTCCTCGTCCGCGCACATGCCGTAGACCTCGGAGGTCGACGGGAACACCAGGTGCTTGCCGTACTTCACGGCGCTACGCACGATCGGCAGGTTGGCCTCGAAGTCCAGCTCGAACACGCGCAGCGGGTTGCGCACGTAGGTGGCCGGCGTGGCGATGGCCACCAGCGGCAGGATCACGTCGCACTTGCGGATGTTGTACTCCACCCACTCCTTGTTGATGGTGATGTCACCCTCGGAGAAGTGCATGCGCGGATGGTTCACCAGGTCGCCCAGGCGGTCCGACGACATGTCCATGCCGTAGACCTCCCACTGCGTGGTTTCCAGGATGCGGCGCGTCAGGTGGTGGCCGATGAAGCCGTTGACGCCAAGAATCAGGACCTTTTTCATCGGTTTCCTTTCAAGACTGTGCAGGGATGATGTTCTGGAATTCGGTAACGGAGACCGGGCTCGCGTGGTCGGCACTGCTGCCTTCCAGCAGTTGCAGCACGCGCAGCGCGCCGCCGTCGCCACAGACGGCCACGATACGGCCGTCCAGCACGTGCAGGCCGGGCCGCAGCCCCGCCGGTACTGCACCGCCTTCAAGACGGCGTGCCTGGGCCACGATAAAGCGGCGCCCGGCGATGTCCGTGAACGCGCCGGGGTAGGGCGGCGCCACGGCACGGATCAGATTGTAAACGGCAGATGCGGGCAGGCCGAAATCGATGCGGCCGTCCTCGGGCTTGCGGCCGGAGAAATAGCTGCCATCGGCCAGGCGGTTCGGCCGCTTGGGTGTCTGGCCGGCCTTCATGGCGGGCAGCGCGCGCCAGAGCGTCTGCTCGGCCGCTACGGTGACCTTCTCGAAGACCTGGCCCGCCGTGTCGTCGGGCAGGATCGGCACGGCCGTCTGGTCGACGATATACCCGGCGTCGGGCTTGGCCTCCATCGCGTGCAACGTGGCACCGGTCTCGGTCTCGCCGTGCAGCACCGCCCAGTTCACCGGCACGCGGCCGCGATACTTGGGCAGCAACGATCCATGCATGTTGAACGCGCCGTGTGGCGCAATCGCCAGTACGTCGGCCGGGATCATGGCGCGGTAGTAGAACGAGAAGATCACGTCGGGCTGTGCCGCGCGTACCGCTTCGGCCAGCGCCGGGTCGGTTGGATCCTCGGCGTACAGGAACGACAGGTTCAGCTCGGCAGCGGTGTCGGCCACGCGCTGGAACCAGATGTTCTCGTCGGGCCGGTCGCGGTGGGTCACCACAAGGGCCACGTCCACGCCCTGCGCGTGCAGCACGCGCAGGCAGCGGTCGCCAACGTTGTGATAGGCAAAGACTACGGCGCGCACGATACCTCCGGCTTGCTGCCCTGTTTCGGGTCGCGTTCCAGCACCGCCTGGATGCGGTAGCGGGGCCGGTCGCGCACTTCCTGGTAGATCCGGCCGATGTACTCGCCCAGCAGGCCGATGCCGAACAGCATGATGCCGATCAGGAAGAACGTGAAGGCGAACAGCGTGAACACACCCTGGACTTCCGACCCGAAGATGAAGCGGCGTACAAGCAGCACCACGAACAGGCCGGCCGACGTGATCGACAGCATGGTGCCGATGGCCGAGAACCACTGCAGCGGCACGATCGAGAAACCGGTCACCAGGTCGAAATTCAGGCGGATCAGCTGGTACAGCGAGTATTTCGACTCACCCGCATGGCGTTGCTCGTGGCCCACCTCGATCTCGACCGGGTTGGACGAGAACGTATAGGCCAGCGCCGGAATGAAGGTGTTGACTTCGCGGCACGCGTTGATCGTATCGATGATGTTGCGGTCATAGGCGCGCAGCATGCAGCCCTGGTCCGTCATCTTGATCTTGGTGATCCTCTCGCGCAGGCGGTTCATGGCGCGCGACGCGTAGCGGCGCCAGGCGCTGTCATTGCGCTGGCGGCGGATGGTGCCCACGTAATCGTGGCCCTTGCGCATCTCGGCCACCAGGCGCGGGATTTCCTCGGGCGGATTCTGCAGGTCGGCGTCCAGCGTGATCACGATCCGGCCGCGCGTATGCTCGAAGCCGGCCAGGATGGCCATGTGCTGCCCGAAGTTGCCGTTGAACAGGATGACGCGCGTCACGTCGGGGCGCTTGTGGTACTGGGCGGCCAGCATTGCGGGCGACCGGTCCACGCTGCCATCGTTGACGAAGATGACCTCGTACGATTCGCCCATGCCGTCCAGTGCCGGATACACGCGGTCGAACAGCGCCTGCAGCCCGCCTTCCTCGTTGTAGACGGGGATGACGACCGAGACCTCGACAGGACTTAGTGAGAGAGACGTTTGCATGTTTCGCTGAGAGTTGCACAGACCCGCTCGACGTCGGCGGCCTGCATCGCGGGGAACAGCGGCAGCGTGACGATGCCACGGCCGATGCGTTCGGCATGCGGCAGCATGCCCTCGCGCCAGCCGAGCGAGCGGAAATAGGTAAACAGGTGGACGGGCGGGTAGTGGACGCCGGTGCCCACGCCTTGCTCGCGCATCGCTTCCATCACGAGCTTGCGGGCCTCGGCCGGGCCGCCGCGCAGGCGGTCGGTGGGCAGCACCACCTGAAACATGTGCCAGTTCGTGGTGGCCACGGTGGGGTCCAGCGGCACCGGCAGTTCGATGCCCAGGTCTGCCAGACCGGTCTCGGCCGCACAGCGGAAATAGGTCTCGGCCAGCTCCGCGCGGCGCGCGGTAATGGTGTCGAGGTGCTTCAGCTGCGCCAGGCCGATGGCCGCGTTGACGTCGGTCAGGTTGAACTTGCCGCCGGGCTCCTCGACGTCCATGCCGTCCATCCCGGTGCGGATCACGCCCTGCAGGCGCAGGCGCTCGGCGCGCTGTGCCTCTTCCGGCGTATTCATCACCAGGCAGCCACCTTCGATGGTGGTGATGTTCTTGTTGGCCTGGAAGCTGAAGCTGACCAGGTCGCCAAACGCGCCAATGCGCTGCCCGCGCCAGCGCGAGTCGATGGCCTGCGCGGCGTCTTCGATCACGCGCAGGTTATGGCGCTTCGCGATGGCATAGAGGCGATCCATGTCGACCGGCAGCCCGGACAGGTACACCGGCATGATGGCGCGCGTGCGCGGCGTGATGGCGGCCTCGACCGCGTCCAGGTCGATATTGCGCGTGACCGGATCGATGTCGACGAACACCGGCCGGGCGCCTACCGTCAGCACCACATTGGCGGTTGCCACCCAGGTGATCGGCGTGGTGATGACTTCGTCACCCGGGCCGATATCGGCAATGCGCAGTGCGATCTCCATCGTGGCCGAGCCATTGGAAAACGTGCGCACGGGGCGGCCGCCGAACAGTTCGGACAGCGCGGCCTCGAAAGCCTGCACCTTGGGGCCGGACGTGATCCAGCCTGACGCGAGCACCTTGCCCACATCGGCAATGGTGGCGTCATCGATCTGGGGGCGTACGAACGGCAGGAAATCCTGCGGAGCGGAAGCGGTCATGGGCGGTCAGGAACGGGCAATCAGGAAAACACCAGCAAGTATCAGCATGATGCCGGCCACGCGCAGCGGGCCAATCATCTCGCCAAACAGCCACCATGCGGCCAGGGCGTTGACGACATAGCCAAGCGACAGCATGGGATACGCAATCGATACATCCACGCGCGACAGGCCGACGATCCAGACCCCGACGCTGATCACGTAGCAGGTCAGCCCGGCGATTACCGGCCATTGCGTCAGCACCCGGAACGCCGTGGTCAGGATGGTGGCGCGCTCGATCGTGATCGCGCCCACGGCATTGGTGCCGGCCTTGAGCAGCAACTGGGCACAGGCGTTGAGCAATACGCCGGTGAAGATAAAGGCAAATGTCGAAAGATTCATCGGGTATTTCCGGCTTCCTGGGCCGGCGGCGGGAAATTGCTGGCGACGACACGCCGTACATCGCGTGCCACGACGTAGATCGGCACGTGCTGCGCCACCAGGCTGTCATACGTTTCCGGCGACATGATACCGAGCGCCGGCTGGCCGTCCTTCCATTTGGCGACGAACGCATCCATGGTCGGAATCCACTTGTCCGGTTCCTGTTGGGTGCCGAACTCCAGTTCGTCCGGGGCTGCAACCATGGTCAGCGTACGGCCCAGGTAGAAGGGTAGTGTGTGATCCAGCATCCCCACGCCGTACAGCGGCATGTCGTCCTTGAGCACGGCCTTGATGGCTGGCAGCATGTCCACGCCCGCCGCACGGCGGCCCATTACCTCATGGCCGAGCAGGCCGATCGTACAGGTCAGGAACATCGACAGCGCAAACGCGGCAACGCTCGGAAACACCCCGCGGGTGCGCAGCAGCCGGCGCGCCAGCAGCATGCCGGCCAGCAGTACGGCAAACGCCACACCAATATAGACGGCGAAGGCGCGGAACACTTCATTCGGATTGGTTTCCCGCTCCAGCGTGGCAACCACGGGTGCGGCCAGCAGGCCCACCACGGCCAGTACCAGCAGCGCATTGATCTGGCGATTCCACGACCGGTCGCTGATCTGGTCAAGCGCCACGGCGGCCAGAATGGCCAGGGCAGGGAACACCGGCACGATATATCCGGGCAGCTTCGACCCCGACATGCTGAAGAAGACGAAGATCGCCGCGAACCAGACCAGGCTTAGCAGGGCCGGCTGGAACGGCTTGCCGCCGGCGCCGCGCTGGGCACCGGTGCGGTCGCGCACCACCTCCCACATGCGCGGCACCAGGCCCAGCCAGGGCAGCATGCCCGCCAGCAGCAGCGGCACGAAATACCAGATCGAGCCCTTGCGCGAATGCACCGTGGACGTGTAGCGGTCCCAGTGCTCGTGGATAAAGAAAAAATGAGGAAATTCGGGGTTCTTCGTTGAAATCAGCCAGAACCAGGGCACGGTGACCACCAGCATCGCCAGGATGCCGGTTGGCAGGTGCAGGCGCCGCCACAGGCCGAGATCTCGTGTCAACAGCGTATAGACCACCAGCACCAGGCCGGGCAGGGCGATGCCGACCAGCCCCTTGGTCAGGATGGCGATGCCCATGGATGCCCAGCACGCCAGCATCCACGCCCGGCGGGCGCCAGGCGACGTATCGGGATGCTGGGCCAGCAGCATGCAGGCCAGCACGCACGCCAGGGCGCCGGACAGCGTCATGTCCAGCGAATTGAAGTGGCCCGCCACGCTCCACATCGGCATGGCCAGCATGACCAGGCCGGCCAGCAGCCCGGCGCGGCATCCGAACCAGCGCGCGGTGGCCCACATCGTCATGCCAAGGCCGACGATGCCCGACAGCGCCACGCACAGGCGCGCCTGCCAGTCGCCCACGCCAAACAGTTCGTAGGCGATGGTGGTCACCCACATGTGGAATGGGGGTTTTTCGAAGTACTTCAGGGCGTTGTAGCGGATCGTCACCCAGTCGCCCGTGACGAACATCTCGCGCGAGATCTCGGCATATCGGCCTTCGTCCGGACGCAGCAGGTGGCGGGCATCGAGCGTGCCGAACCAGACCAGCAGCACGCCGATCACGACGAGCACAACCATGCCGACAGGCAGCCCGGCTTGGCGCGTGGGCGAAGAACTACGCATATTTCTCCTGAAGTGGCCGGGATCCCGGAGGCTGTTCCTACGTCCGCCTTGTGGCGAACACCCCACAACGCGGCACGCCCCGACATGGTGGACACGCGCAGGCAAGGCGGCTGCGCCCGCGCACGGCCTGAAATTGGCGCGTGTCCGGAGGCCAGCTTTCGGGCATGGCGACCGCTACGGGCGCGCAATGGTAGCACGAGCGCATTTCCCGCCTCGCCGTTTTGGCGTGCAACAGGCACTGGGCGCGGCCTTCCGGGCACCGCAGGCCATTTCCGCCGCGCCGATTTCGCGTAATACTTGCGCCATTCCGGCACATTTCTGGCAGAAGCTGACCCTGCCGCCGCCGGCCATTGGAAACGGACGATCGCCATGAAACCGGCGCTGCTGTGGTTGCTGACTGGTGTAATGAGTACGGCATTTGCGCAGGCATCGGCCCCCGATGCCGCGCCAGTGTCGGGCATGTCGCCCCCGATGCCGAACGGCGCGGCCCTGTGCGACGCACCGTGGTTCCGCTCCGGATCACGCGTGCAGATGGAGGGCGATGGCTCCATGCCGATGTCCATCACGATGACTCTGCGCGATGTCATGCGCACCGCCCGTGGCTGCAGCGCCCAGCTGGAAGTCCGCTCCAAGTCTGCGCTGTCGGCGCTGATGGGCCCGCCGGTTGTCATGGATCAGGTCCACGAGATCAATATCGACCGCAACGTCGCCACGTCGCGTACCCGTATCGACAGCCGTAACGCCGTGATCAATGCCCGTGCGCGCTATGCGCGGATGTTCGGCGAGGCATCGTTCAATGGCAGCGGCGTGTTCAACTACGCAGGCGTGGAAATCAAGGAAGGCGCCACCCTGGAAGGCGAAACCTTCCAGTCCAGCGTGTCGCTCAAGATCTATCCGCTGGGCAAGGACGAAGTGGTTGGCACGATGCAGGCGCTGCATGCGTCGATCATCGTCGGCTCTCGCCACGTAGGCCGCAAGCAGATGATCAACACGGTCATGGGCCGAAAGGAATGCATGCCCATTACCTATGAAAAACGCACCTCGCTCGGCCCACTGATGGTGGGCGACGAACTGCTGCAACTGGAACCGAGCGTGCTGCACGTCACCGACTGGTACTGCCCGATGGAAGCATTCGTGCTTCGCACGGAAATCCGGCAGAACAACGAGGTGCAGCGTGTGGACGTGACGGCGCTGGAGATGCTGCCGGAGGAGGAGCAGTAGACCCGGCCCGGCGTTGACCGGGCACGCATGCGCGGGGGGAGCGCCTTGAAATCACTTTAGTGCATATTGAGGCACAAAATCAAAAAGGAGCCCAAGGGCTCCTTTTTGCGTCCAGAACCGCCAGACGTTCAATTGCCCTGTGCCGGCTTTTTCGTCGGGGCCTTCTTCGACTTCGACTGCTTCGGGGCGGCCGTCGACTGGTCGGTCAGGTCGGCGCGGGTGCTCTTGTTTGCACCTTGCGAATACGGGTCGAATTTGTCGCCGGACTTGGCGCCCTGGCTGTAGGTGTCGAACTTCTCGCCAGCCTTGGCGCCCTGCGAATACGGGTCGAACGACTTCTTGTCCTGTGCGATGGCAGCCACGGATGCAGTGGCCAGACCTAGCGCGACGGCGGTGGCGATCAATTGCTTCATGGAAATCTCCTCTGAGTTGCCGCCCGGTGGCGTTTCACGGTGGCGGTCGCGTTGTCGCTGGTCCTACCGGGCGGTAGAACCAGGCTCAGGCCAGTGTGGACAAGGCCGTAAAGGGCGTCAACTCAGGGCTTTTCCGGGGGAGCACCCCATAAAATGCTTATTCCGTCACAACGTCGGAGGGGTGCTTCCAGGCTTGCAGCACTTCTGCCGACGGCGCCAGTGCCAGGTTGGTGCCACGGGTGCCGATCGGCTGCTGGAACCAGCGTTTCTGCAGGGCAGCCGCCTCGGGGCTGGCAAAGGTCTTCGCCAGCGTCTGGTCGACCAGTTGCTTCCATTCCGGATCGGCCTTGGACATCATCAGCGCGTTCTGTTCCACCGACAGGGCCGGGCCGACGATCACGTACTGGGACGGATCCTTCGACTTGGCGCGCAGGCCGGCCAGCAGCACGTCGTCCATCACGAACGCCTGGGCGCGGCCAGTTTCCAGCAGCAGGAACGATTCGCCATGGTCCTTGGCATAGACGTCGCGGAAACCATACTCGCTCTTCAGCCGGCGCACGTGGCGGTCGCCCGTGGAGCCGGCGCTGGTCACCACGGTCTTGCCGCGCAGGTCATTGAACGACTTGATGCCGGAGTCGGCCCGCACCAGCATGCGCACCGTGGAAACATAGTGCGACACACTGAATGCCACCTGCTTCTGGCGTTCGAGCGTATTGGTGTTGGGTGCGCAGTCCAGGTCGGCCAGGCCGTTGACCATGGCCGGAACGCGGTTCTGCGGCGTCAGCGGCAGCCAGCGCACCTTCAGGTCTTTCAGTCCCAGCTTCTGCTTGGCCGCTTCGGCCACGCGCAGGCACAGATCCACCGCATAGCCGGCCGGCTGGCCCTTGTCGTCGGCAAACGAGAACGGCAGGGCGGACTCGCGATAGCCGAGCGTGATGGTGCCGGTGTCACGGATCTTGTCCAGGACGGGGCTGGGGCTTTGCGCGTGGACGGCCGGCACGATGGCGGCGGCCAGGGCAACAACAGCCGTCAGGCGGCGGAACGAGGAGAAGGCAACAGTCAGGGACATGTTCGGGGCAAGGCACGGAAAGACGCAAGGGTATACCCCCGGCCATTGCGCACGAAGAATTTGTTTCTTATTAGCTAATGCCCGAGAGTAGTGCAATGAAAGTTGCCTTTTCGCCACGCCGTACACGGAATTACAACCGTTACGGCAGCGGTTACCGGTCGCCCCAAGGCTGAATGCACCGATGCGAGTACAATTCGGCCCACTTTGCACCCCCACGAAGAACAAATGAGCCCCCGTCCTTCCCGTCTGGCGTGTGTAGACGCGCTGAAGGCGGTCAGCTCGCAGCTGATCGTATTGCACCACCTGGCGTTCTACGGGCCGATGTCCGATGCCGCCCAGTCACTGGCGCCTGGCTTGATCGGCTGGCTGGCCGACTATGCGCGCATCGCCGTGCAGGTCTTCCTGGTCATCAGCGGCTTCCTGGCCGCGCGCAGCCTGGCCCCCGGCGGGCGCCTGACTGCCGCCAGCCCGGTGCTGACGATCTGGCGCCGCTACCAGAAACTGGTGGTGCCGTTTGCCGCCGCCATCTTGGTGGCAATTGCCGGTGCCGCCATCGCGCGCACCTGGATGCAGCACGATTCCATCCCGGCCGCGCCGCATCTGGCGCAGTTCGTGGCTCATGTCCTGCTGCTGCACAACATTCTCGATGTGGACGCGCTGTCCGCCGGCGTCTGGTATATCGCCATCGACCTGCAACTGTTCGCGCTGATGGTGCTGGCGCTGTGGTTCGCCCGGGCCGTGGTCCGCGACGCGTTGCCGCTCGGCGTGCCGCTGGTGGGAGTGCTGGCAATGGCCTCGCTGTTCTGGTTCAACCGCGATGCGTCGTGGGATATCTGGGCCATCTATTTCTTTGGTGCCTACGGCACGGGATCGCTGGCCTACTGGGCGTCGAATCCGGGCCGCTCGGTCATGCCGCTGATGGCGCTGGCCGCCATCGGCCTGGCCGCGCTGGCGGTGGACTTCCGGTTGCGCATTGCGGTGGCGCTGGCAACGGCATTGCTGCTGGCCGTCTCGCGTCGCGGCGGCTGGCTGGAGAGCTGGCCAGCCGGACGCCTGACCGCGTACTTCGGCCGGATTTCCTATTCGGTGTTCCTGGTGCACTTTCCGGTCTGCCTGGTGGTCAATGCCGTGGTTACCCATTTCGTTCCGGGCCGGCCGGTGCTGAATGCGCTGGGCATGGGCCTGGCCTGGGTCGCCAGCAATGCCGCCGGGGCGCTGTTCCATCGCTATGTGGAGGCCGCCAACCCCGTGCGGGCCATGGTGGACTGGCTGACCGCCGATCTGCCCCAGCGTGGGCGCGAGCGCCTGGGCCATCGCGCGGAAGGCTGAGCCTCTCGCCCCTTCATCGCCGGAACGGCACGTTCGATCGAACGTGCCGTTTTTGCTTGTGCCGACGGTCATCCCCGGCCGGCGCCGGGATCCGGTGCGCGCTGCACCGCGATGTACCGCACGCGCCATCCGGACGGTGGCACCAGGCACGCCGACGGTGCGTACGGGATGCCACCAACCGTAACAACCCCACTTGGGCGTTGGCACGAACGTTGCCTACTATGAACATGTAAACCTGACCATCTGGTCAGGATTCGTGTTCCGGTTTCATACCGGGGAGGCGACCATGTCCGACCATATCGTCCTGACCTCGCACGCGCGCCGCGACAAGCCGGCCGAGCCGATCCACTGGGGCGCGCCCACCGCGGCCGAGCGGGGGCCTGTGATCGCCAGCCTGACAGACCCGGCGCAGCGCAACGTGATCGGTACGCATGCCGGGGCCTACGCGATCTATCGCGCGCTGGCCGTGGCTTCGGGCAGCCTCCAGCGGGCGCACCGCCCCGACCTGACCGACACGGCGCCGGCCGAGCCGATCGGCCCGCATGCGCAGTGGGGCGACCCCGACAAGATCGTGTCGCTCGATCCCTGGGGCCATCTGGTATCGACGGTCTTTGCCGACCGCATCGCAGCCGGTTTCGATATCCGGCCGACCATTGCCATCACGCGCGCCCATATCAATATGCCGGAACTGGTGGCGGCCATCGCGGCGGGCCGCCTGGCACCGGACGGCGACATCCTGTATGCCAACGGCGATGTGCGCGTCACCAAGGCCGCCATCGACCCGGTCTGGTATCTGCCCGGCATCGCCCGCCGGTTCAATATCAAGGAAAGCATCCTGCGCCGCAGCCTGTTCGAGCAGACCGGCGGCATGTTCCCGGAACTGGTCACACGGCCAGACCTGAAGGTCTTCTTGCCGCCCATCGGCGGCATGACGCTCTATTTCTTTGGCGATATCAGCAAGCTGGGCAAGCCCGAGACCAAGGTGGCCTGCCGCGTCCACGACGAATGCAATGGTTCCGACGTCTTTGGATCCGATATCTGCACCTGCCGGCCCTACCTGGCGCATGGCATCGAAGTCTGTATCGAGATGGCGCAGCAGGGCGGCGTTGGCCTGGTGGTCTATAACCGGAAGGAAGGGCGCGCGCTGGGCGAGGTGACCAAATTCCTGGTCTATAACGCACGCAAGCGCCAGGTGGGCGGCGACCGGGCCGAAACGTATTTCGCGCGCACCGAATGCGTGGCCGGGGTGCAGGACATGCGCTTCCAGGAACTGATGCCCGATGTCTTTCACTGGCTGGGGATCCGGCGGATCGACCGCTGGGCCTCGATGAGCAACATGAAGCATGGCGCGCTGACGGCGCAGGGAATCGAGGTGGTGGAGCAGGTGCCCATCCCCGAGGCCCTGATCCCGGCCGATGCGCGCGTGGAAATCGATGCGAAGGTGGCGGCGGGTTACTTCACCAGCTACACGCCGCCTGATGCCAACGAACTCGCCCTGGCAAAGGGCAGGGGGTTGAACGAATGAACGAGCATCCCGCAGGAGGTACGACCGGACACGAACCCGGCGCGGGCAGCGGCTGGCATAGCCCGGTGCCGCCCGATCATCCCGCTTCCGCACTGCTGAGCGGCGAGGCGGTGCGCACGCATTGCGCGGTCGTGACCGAATTCGTCGCATCCGGCGAGTCTGAACTGTTTACGTGGCATCCGGACCGGATCCACGCCATTGCAGACTACGTGGCGGCCACCATCCGGCGCCGCTACCCGGATCTCCAGGTGCCTTATCACAGCCGCTGGCGCCATTTCGAAAGCGGCGGGCCGGGGAATGAGTCGATCAACCGGTGGCAGATCCTGTGCGAGCGCGCGGGCATGTCCGGCGCCGATCATTGCGCGGAGCGCGCGCGCATCGGCATCGACCTGGTCATTCCGAGCGTGCTGCTGGACGCCGGCGCAGGCCCCGACTGGCGCTATCGGGATCCGGCCAGCGACATGATGCTGACGCGCTCCGAAGGGCTCGGCGTGGCGAGCTTCGACCTGTTCGCCCGGGGCGGCTTCTCGGCCGAATCGGGCGATCCGCTGCGCGCCGATGCAGAGCGGCTGGCGCGTATCGATGCCTCGACCATTGCCACGGCCTTCCAGGTGGCCCAGCACAACCCGCTGGTGGGCCTGGAAGGGCGCGCCGGCCTGTTGCGCCGGCTGGGCGAGGTCATGCAGGCCACCCCGGCGGTCTTCGGCACCCCGGCGCGGCTGGGCAACCTGTTCGATTACCTGGTTGCCCACGCCAGGGACAACCGCATCGAGGCCGGTTTCGTGCTGCGCACGTTGCTGGTGGCGCTGGGTCCGGTCTGGCCGGGACGGGTGCAGATGGAGGGCGTGTCGCTGGGGGACTGCTGGCGGCATCCGGCGGCGCCCGGCGGGCTGGTGCCGTTCCACAAGCTCACGCAGTGGCTGACCTATTCGCTGCTGGAGCCACTGGAGGATGGCGGCCTGGTGGTCGTGGGGCTCGACGCGCTGACCGGGCTGCCTGAATACCGGAACGGCGGCCTGCTCTACGACTTCGAGCTGACGGTGCCGCGCGACCGCGCATTCGCCGAACGGTCCCATACGGTGGACGAGCCCGAAATCGTCGAGTGGCGCGCGCTGACCGTCACGGGCCTCGACCTGGTGGCCGATGCGGTGCGTCAGGCGCTGGGGCTCAAGGAAGAAGACTTTCCGCTGGCGCGCGTGCTGGAAGGCGGCACGTGGGCGGCGGGCCGCCGTATCGCGGCACAGCGCCGGCCACCGGGCGGGCCGCCGCCATTCGCGATCCAGAGCGACGGCACGGTGTTCTAGCAGCAACACGGTATTGCACGGCAGTTCCTGACAGACAGGCAGCCAGAGCGTGGCGGGCCCGGGGGCCCGCTGCGCCCGGCCAGGCGAAATTCGGATGACCAAGGAGCGCAGCATGAACGACATGTCGGACGTACCCACGGCCGTGCAGGCCTTTGCCGAAACGGAAGGCACGGCGGCGCCCGCGGTAATGGTGGTCAACCACCCGCTGGTGCAGCACAAGGTCACGCTGGTGCGCAGCGAGGAAACCACCACCGACAACTTTCGCCGCCTGGTGCGCGAGATCAGCCAGTTGCTGACCTACGAAGCCACGCGCGACCTGGCGATGGAGACCATCGCCATCAAGACGCCGATTGCGCCGATGCAGTCGCCGGTGCTGTCAGGCAAGAAGCTTTGCCTGGTGTCGATCCTGCGGGCCGGCAACGGTTTCCTGGACGGCATGCTCGATCTTCTGCCGGCGGCGCGCGTGGGCCACATCGGCCTGTATCGCGACCCCGAAACGCTGGAGCCGATCGAGTACTACTTCAAGATGCCCGAGGATATCGAGGAGCGTTTCGTGATCGTGGTGGATCCGATGCTGGCGACCGGCAACTCGGCCATCGCCGCCATCAACCGGCTGAAGGAGGCCGGCGTGACCACCATGAAGTATGTCTGCCTGATCGCCTCGCGCCCGGGGCTGCGGGCGCTGCAGGCCGCGCACCCGGACGTGGCCATCGTCACCGCCGCCATCGACGAGCAGCTGAACGAGCACGGCTATATCGTGCCCGGCCTTGGCGATGCCGGCGACCGGCTGTACGGCACCAAATGATGGACGCCCTGGCGCGCATGCCATCGTCGGCGCGCGGCATCGAACCCCGGCCCGGGCCGCCGGGCGGCCGCATCCGGCAGGAGAACGAGGCGTTGATCGTGCGCGCCGCCGAGTACGTGTTCGCGCGTGCGGGCTTTGCCGGGGCCACGATGGCCGATATCGCCGCCCGCGCCGGGGTGCCGAAGTCAAACCTGCATTACTACTTCCGGACCAAGCAGGCGCTGTATCGCGCGGTGCTGGCCCATACGCTGACGTTGTGGTTGTCCGAGACCGACATCATCAGCGCCGAGCACTCGCCCCGGCTGGCGCTGGAACAGTACATCCGGGCCAAGATGCGCCTGTCGGCCAGCCATCCCGACGCGTCGCGCGTGTTTGCCAACGAACTGCTGCACGGTGCGCCCGAGATCGGCAACGTGCTACGCCAGGCCCTGCGCGAACTGGTGGCACGCAAGGCGATGGTGATCCGGACGTGGATCGAGGGCGGCCGGATGGCGCCCGTGGATCCATATCACCTGTTCTTCACGATCTGGGCCGCCACCCAGACCTATGCGGACTTCGAGGCGCAGGTGTGCGCCGTGCTCGGCGTGAGCCAGCTTGACGCCGACGACTTCGAGCATGCCACCGAGCACCTGGTGGCGCTGCTGCTGCGGGGCTGCGGGCTGCAGGAGCCAGATTCCGACCCGGATTCCGAGCCAGACCCAACGCGCGCCTGAGCCGGCGCATCTATCCATCGCAAGACATCAACCACGCGCCACGAGCGCACACAACGTAAAAAAGGGGAGTGAATTCATGCACAAGGGAAGCGATCGTCGCAACTGGCTGAAAGCCGCTGCGGCGGCCACCGCGCTGGCTGCCATGGGCCTGTCGCCGGGCGTGCAGGCGCAATCGAAGGTCAAGGTGGCCGCGGTCTACACGGTGCCGGTGGAGCAGCAATGGGTGTCGCGCATCCACAAGGCGCTCAACGAGGCCAAGGCGCGCGGCGAGATCGACTATGTGTTCTCGGAAAGTGTGTCGAACGCCGACTACGAACGCGTGATGCGCCAGTACGCCGAACAGGGTTCGGGGCTGATCGTCGGCGAGTCGTTCGCTGTAGAAGGCGCGGCCCGCAAGGTCGCCAAGGACTATCCGAAGACGGCCTTCCTGATGGGATCGTCGGGCAAGCCGCAGGCGCCGAACTTCTCGGTATTCGACAACTACATCCAGGAGCCGTCGTACCTGACCGGCATGATCGCGGGCGGCATGACCAGGACCAACCATATCGGCATGGTGGGCGGCTACGCGATCCCGGAGGTCAACCGGCTGATGCACGCCTTCATGGAGGGTGCCCGCGAAGTGAATCCGAAGGTGAAGTTCACGGTGAGCTTTATCGGCTCGTGGTTCGACCCGCCCAAGGCCAAGGAAGCCGCGTTCGCGATGATCGACAAGGGCGCCGACGTGCTCTACGCCGAGCGCTTTGGCGTGTCGGACGCCGCCAAGGAACGCGGCAAGCTTGCCATCGGCAACGTGATCAACACCCAGCCGCAGTACCCGGCCACGGTGGTGGCATCGGCTCTCTGGAACATGGAGCCGACGATCGCGGCCGCGCTGGCGAAGGTCAAGGCCGGCCAGTTCAGGAACGAGGACTACGGCCAGTATTCGCTGATGAAATTCAAGGGCGCGGAACTGGCGCCCCTGGGCACCTTCGAGGGCAAGGTGCCGGCCGACGTGATGGCCAAGGTCAAGGCGAAGGAGAAGGCGATCCTCGACGGCAAGTTCACCGTCAAGGTGGTGGAGACCGAGCCAAGGTCGACGCCCTGAGCCACCGGCTGGCTCTCCGGCGCGTGCTGCGCATGGCCCCGTTCAGATGGACGGGGCCGCTTCGTTTCGTTCGTTCTGATTTCTGAAAATCGATGCCCCAGGAACCGCCGGTGCTCCGGCTCTCGCACATCACCAAACGGTTTGGCCCGCTGCTGGCCAACGACGATATCTCGCTCGACCTGCATCGCGGCGAAGTCCTGGCCCTGCTTGGCGAAAACGGCGCCGGCAAGAGCACGCTGGTCAATATCCTGTTCGGCCACTACATTGCCGACGCGGGCAGCGTCGAGGTGGATGGCGTGACGCTGCCGCCCGGCAATCCGCGCGCTGCGCTGGCGGCGGGGGTGGGCATGGTCCACCAGCATTTCACGCTTGCCGACAACCTGTCGGTGCTCGACAACATCCTGATCGGCACCGAGCCGCTCTGGCGCTGGCGCCAGCAGCGTGGCGCCGCGCGGGCACGCATCGACGATCTGGCGCGGCGCTTCGGCCTGGCGGTGCAATCGCAGGCGCGCGTGGGATCGCTTTCCGTGGGCGAACGCCAGCGCGTGGAAATCATCAAGGCGCTCTATCGCGGCGCGCGGGTGCTGATCCTGGACGAACCCACGGCTGTGCTGACGCCGCAGGAGGCCGACAGCCTGTTCGCCACGCTGGCACAACTGATTGCCGAAGGGCTGTCAGTCATTTTCATCAGCCACAAGCTCGACGAGGTGCTGCGCGTCTCCCATCGCGTGGCGGTGCTGCGCGGTGGCCGGCTGGTGGCGGATCGTCGTGCCGATGCCACCGGCAAGGCGGAACTGGCCGAACTGATGGTGGGACGTCGCGTGGAGATGCCTACGCGCGCGGCCAGCCCGGCCGGGGGCGATGTCGTGGCGTCGCTTGACCGCGTCAGCGTCGCCACGGCGGCGGGCCGGCAGGGCCTGCATGACGTGACGCTCGACCTGCGTGCCGGCGAGATCGTCGGTATCGCGGGGGTATCGGGTAATGGGCAGGTGGCACTGGCCGAGCTGATGAGCGGAGTGGCGGCAGCCTCGTCCGGCCGCATCACGGTGTGCGGTGCGGCGTTGCCGGCGTCGCCCCGGCGCTGGATCGGGGCCGGTGTGGCGCGCATACCGGAAGACCGGCACGCCGAAGGCGCGGTGGGCGATCTCGCCGTCTGGGAAAACATCATCATCGAGCAGCTTGGCAATCGTGCCTTCGTGCGGGGCGGGGTGATCCGTGGCGCGGCATCGCGGCGCTTTGCCGGCGAGCTGGCAGGCCGGTTCGATGTGCGCGGCGGCGGGATCGACGTGCCGACGCGCACGCTGTCGGGCGGCAATATGCAGAAGCTGATCCTGGGTCGAGCCTTCTCGGTGCGTGGCGAGCGGGTGCCCGCTCTGGTGGTCGCCAGCCAGCCAACCTGGGGGCTCGATATTGGCGCTGTCGCGTACGTGCGCGGCCTGCTGCTCGATGCCGCCGCGCAGGGGGCGGCCGTGTTGCTGATCTCCGAAGATCTCGACGAACTGATGGCGCTGTCCGACCGCATCGCCGTCATGCACGCCGGCCGACTCAGCATGGCGCGTGCCACGCCGGCATGGACGCTTGCCACGCTTGGCCTGGCGATGGCCGGTGCCGATGGCGCGCAGGCGCACGCGGAGGTGGCCCATGCGGCTTGAAGCCCGAACCTCCGTATCACGTAGCGCGCTGGTGATGGCGCCGATTGGCGCGATCATCGTTACGCTGCTGATCTGCGCACTGCTGGTGGCGCTGGCCGGAGCGCCCGTCGGCAAGGCCTACCTGCTGTTGCTGGAAGGTGGATTCGGGTCGCGCTTTGCGTGGTCCGAGACGCTGACGCGTGCCACGCCGCTGATCCTGACCGGGCTGGCCGTCGCCGTGGCGTTCCGCACCCGGCTGTTCAATATCGGCGCCGAGGGCCAGCTCTACCTTGGCGCGCTGGCGGCAGTGGCCGTGGGCGGGCAGGTGGACGGCGCGGCGGCGCCCTGGGCGGCATCGCTGCCCGATGGCGTGCTGTTCGGCCTGATGGTGGCCGCCGGCATGCTGGCCGGCGCGTTGCTGCTGCTGCTGCCCGCAGTACTCAAGCTCAGGCTGGGCGTAGACGAGGTGGTGACCACGCTGCTGCTCAATTTCATCGTCCTGCTGGGTGTGTCGCTGATGCTCGATGGCCCGATGAAGGATCCGCTGGCGATGGGCTGGCCGCAGTCGGTGGCGCTGGTGCCGGAACTGGAACTGGCCCGGCTGATGGAGCGATCACGCGTGCACAGCGGCTTGCTGGCCGCCGTGGGGCTGGCCGTGCTGGGCTGGGCGGTGAACCGCTTTACGGTCTTCGGGCTGCAGATGCGCGCAGTGGGGGCCAACGCCCGTGCGGCGGCGTTCGCCGGCATGTCGGTCACGCGCGTGACGTTGCTCGCGGCGGCGCTGTCCGGGGCGCTTGCAGGCCTGGCCGGGGTGGTGGAGGTGGCCGGCCGCACCGGCTACCTGACGCTCGACATGTCCCCCGGCTACGGCTACACGGGGGTGGTGATCGCCATGCTGGCGGGCCTGCATCCGGTGGGCGTGGTGGCATCGGCCATATTCGTGGCCGGCATCCTGGTGGGGGCGGACGGCATGAGCCGGGCCGTTGGCGTGCCCAACACGATTGCCGATGTGATCGTGGCGGTGGCACTGCTCGCCATGCTGGTGGCGACGATGCTCACGCGCTATTGCATTCGTTTTGACCGGACCGGGAAGGTGGCCTGATGGAACTGTTCGATATCGTGTCCGGCGCGCCGTTCTGGATTGCCGTGCTGCGCGTGGCCACACCGCTGATCTTCGGCACGCTCGGTGTGCTCCTGTGCGAACGCGCCGGCGTGCTGAACCTGGGCATCGAAGGCATCATGGTGGCCGGCGCTTTCTCGGGCTGGCTGGCCGTGTACCACGGGGCGCCGCTGTGGGGCGGCGTCGCCGCCGCCGCCGGGGTGGGGTTGCTGTTCGGGCTGCTGCATTGCTGGCTGACCGTGTCGATGGCGCTGTCGCAGCACGTGGCGGGGCTGGGCGTGACCATGCTGGCGACCAGCGTGTCGTACTACGCCTACCGGCTGGGCTTTGCCCAGGTCTCGACACCGCCGACGATCACGCCGTTTGCGCCGATGGCGTGGTGGGCTGGCGTGCCGCTGATCGGCCCGGTCATGGCGGCGGAGACGGCGCTGACGCTGCTGGCGCTGCTGATGGCGCCTCTGCTGGCGTGGCTGCTATATCGCACGCCGCTGGGGCTGGCGCTGCGCATGGTGGGCGAGAACCCGGCCGCGGCCGAGGGGCAGGGCATCCGCGTGGGCGCGGTGCGCATCGGCGCGATCATGGCCGGATCGGCGCTGATGGCCGTGGGCGGTGCATTTCTCACGCTGTCGGCGTTCAACGCCTTCTTCTTCAACATGATCAATGGCCGGGGCTGGATCTGCGTGGCGCTGGTGGTATTCGCGTCGTGGCGGCCGGGCCGGGCGTTGCTGGGCGCGCTGTTGTTCGCGGCCTTCGACGCGCTGCAACTGCGGCTGCAGCAGGGCGGGGCCAGCCTGCCGGGCCTGCCGCCGCTGCCGTACCAGATCTACCTGATGCTGCCTTATATTCTGTCGATCCTTGCGCTGGTGCTGGTGGCGCGCCGCGCGGCCTATCCGCAGGCGCTGATGAAGCCGTACCGCAAGGGCGAACGCTGAACACTTCCGGAAAATTTACCCATGCTCGATACCATCCTGCGTCACTGCAACCTGCCCGATGGCCGCACAGACGTTGACATTGGCATCTCCGCCGGCCGCATTACGGCGGTCGAGCCCCGGCTGTCGGCCACGGCTGGCGAGGAGATCGACGCGGCGGGGCAGCTTGTGTCGCCGCCCTTCGTCGATGCGCATTTCCACATGGATTCCACGCTGTCGTACGGCCTGCCGCGCGTGAACCAGTCCGGCACGCTGCTGGAGGGTATCGCGCTGTGGGGCGAACTCAAGCCGCTGCTGACGCAGGACGCCATCGTCGACCGCGCGCTGGCCTATTGCGACTGGGCCGTCGCCAAGGGGCTGCTGGCGATCCGCTCGCACGTGGACGTATGCGATCCGCGCCTGCTGGCTACCGAAGCACTCCTGCACGTGCGCGAGCGTGTGAAGCCGTACCTCGATCTGCAATTGGTGGCGTTTCCGCAGGATGGCGTGCTGCGCGCGCCGGGCGCGCTCGACAACCTGCGCCGCGCGCTGGACATGGGCGTCGACGTGGTCGGCGGGATTCCGCATTTCGAACGCACGATGGCCGACGGCGCGGCATCGGTAAAGCTGCTGTGCGAAGAGGCCGCCGCGCGCGGGCTGCGCGTGGACATGCACTGCGACGAGAGCGACGACCCGATGTCGCGCCATATCGAGACGCTGGCCAGCGAATCGGTGCGGCTGGGGTTGCAGGGGCGGGTCACGGGATCCCATCTGACGTCGATGCACTCGATGGACAACTATTACGTGTCGAAGCTGCTGCCGCTGATGCGCGAGGCCGGCGTGGCCGCCATCGCCAATCCGCTGATCAACATCACGCTGCAGGGCCGCCACGATACCTATCCGAAACGCCGTGGCATGACACGCGTGCCGGAACTGCTGGCCGCCGGCATCCCGGTGGCGTTCGGCCACGACTGCGTGATGGACCCCTGGTACAGCCTGGGGTCGGGCGACATGCTGGAGGTAGCCCACATGGGCCTGCACGTGGCCCAGATGACGGGGCAGGACGCCATGCGCGCCTGTTTCCGGGCAGTGACCGAGACCCCTGCGGCCATTCTCGGGCTGGACGGCTACGGCGTGGCACCTGGCTGCCGCGCCGACCTGGTGCTGCTGCAGGCCCGTGATCCGGTCGAGGCGATCCGGCTGCGGGCCACGCGGCTGCTGGTGATGCGCGCAGGAAAGGTAGTAGCGCGCACGGCGCCCGCCACGGCCACGCTGTCGCTACCGGGCCGGCCCACGGAAGTCGACTTCGGGCTACATCGCAACTGAGCTTTTTTTGAAGTTTCTGCGAGAAGGGTGTTGACAGGGTGAGTGCTACTCAGCATAATCACGTTCTTCGCATCGCCGCAGCAATGTAGCGAAACGAAGCCCAGATGGCGGAATTGGTAGACGCACTAGGTTCAGGTCCTAGCGGTGGCAACACTGTGGAGGTTCGAGTCCTCTTCTGGGCACCAATATTTGAAAGCCCTGCTCATCGAGCAGGGCTTTTTCATTTCTGCCGCGCCTTTCGAATTTGGCGATTTGGTGACCTCGTCCGACATCGTCTCTCTCAACCCCGATCTCCGCCTTTTAGCGGGCGACGCTCCCCACATTCGGCTCTAACCATCACGCGGGCTTTGACCTATGCTCAAGCTTATCGGGCATGGTTCACACAACGCCCGACGAGGTGGTCGCCATGTCCGTACAGCTGATGTGCGGGAGAGAGGAGTGTGCCGGACGGCTGTCTGGCAGGGCGCATTGCGCCTGCCTGCATGCTGCGCACCCCGGTCTCCCCCTGTGTTTCGTACTTGCGCTGCTGGCCTGCGCCGTGGTTCATGCTGAGGAATCCCTGGACGGCATGTCAGGACGTGATGCACTGCAGTTCGTGCAGCATGCGCGGGCCCCCGATCCACCACCGGCCGACCAGGCCGCGCCGCCGGCCATGCCGGAAGACGCCACGCCATCGATCGTGCCGCCGCGCATGGTGGTCGCCGACGACGACCCCGACTTGCCGATCCCCGTGCATGCATCGCGCACGTTGCCGGAATCGGCGCCCGAGTCCGAGCCCATCGCGATCAACCTGGCCAGCATCGACCGTGTCGTCGAGCGGTTCGGCGGCGCGCCGCGGGTCCCGCTCGTCCATGCGGAAGACGCAACCACCGCCACCGGCCTCATCGACAGCCGTGCGCGCAGCATGGCAGTGGCGCTCGATGCGCCGTTGTCGCGCAGCGGCATGGGGATGACGCTGCAATCGCGCGTGGAGATGGCGTATCGGCCAGGCATGGCACCCGTACCGGGCAACTGGGATGCGCCGCCCGGGGAGGTCAGCGCCACGGGGCTGGCTGTGCGGCTCTATGGCTCGAAGCCGACCCGGCTGAGCGGCGTCTATCCATTCGTCGAGGCAGACTGGTGGCAGGACAATCGCGCGAAGACCATCAACATCAATGGCACGCGTATCGACACCGATCTGCTGCGCGGGCTGTTCTCGTTCAACATCGGCGCGCACAGCAGTTCGACATCGGGTCTGAGGCTCTGGATGAAGGCGCGCGCCGGCCGCAATGCGGGTGGCACGCTGGGCGCCAGATATCGCTGGTAAACGAAAACAGCATGCCGGCGCGCGGCCAGTGAAATAATTTTGATAAAACGCTTGCGCGCAAGGTGAATTGCGATACAATGCGTCCCTCGCGTGCGGCTGTAGCTCAGTTGGATAGAGTACTTGGCTACGAACCAAGGGGTCGTGGGTTCGAATCCTGCCAGCCGCGCCACCTATTGGAAGGGCCTCCAGCAATGGAGGCCCTTCGTCATTTCGGGCCACTGTTTGGGTCACCATCCGGGTCTCCAACTGGGTCACCATCCGGGCCATCATCGCGCGCCTGGAAGCCGTACCCTCCTCAATCTCGCGGCCAGCCGTACGCAATGCGTGCGCGCCTACTGCGTGACGCCTTCCACACAATTTCCCCAGCCCCGGCGGATGCGCTAGAGGCAGTGTTCGGTATCCCCCTGAAGCCGGTACTGGGGTCATTGACATTGGCCGAGTCGCGGGCACATCATTCGTTCGGAATAGATGCGCCTCCGGAGCTACACGCGTCCCCCCCGGACCCGTTGTGCAAACTACCCGGAAGGCCGCCACCACACAGGGAAACGGGGTCATGAACCGATCGATACGCCAACTGGCAAGCGTGGTCGCGCTTGCCGCCTTCCTTGCCGCATGCGCGTCCGCGCCGCCGCCCGCACCGGACGTTCCGGCCGCGGAGCAGCCGCCATCGGACCAGGCGATGAAGGCGCTCTCCGCAGAGGTGTTTACATATGGCTATCCGCTCGTGCTGATGGATGTCACGCGCGAGGTGATGACTGCCAAGACACCCGTCAATACATTCAATCACAGTCGCGCCTTTCCGGATGCCACGTACACCACGGTGGTGAGCCCGAACGCGGATACGCTGTACTCGACGGCCTGGGTGGATGTTTCCAGGGAACCGGTCGTACTGTCCGTGCCCGATACGGCGGGCCGCTACTACGTGATGCAGATGCTCGATGCCTGGACCAACGTGTTCGCGTCGCCGGGCAAGCGCACGACGGGCACACGCCGTGGCGCTTTTGCGATTGTCGGCCCGGACTGGGAAGGTACGTTGCCCAAGGGTGTCACCGAAGTGCGCGCGCCGACCAGCATGGTCTGGCTGATTGGCCGGATTCAGACTAACAGCAAGGCGGACTACGCCAACGTTCACCGCCTGCAGGACCAGTTCCGGCTGGTGCCGCTGTCAGCCTGGCGCAAGGGCTCGCGGACCACGCCGCCGGCCACGCCGCGCGCCGGGCTGATCGATACCGAAACGCCACCGTCCGAGCAGGTGGCGGCGATGGACGCCCAGGCGTTCTTCAGCCGCATGGCCGCGTTGCTGCCAGACAATCCGCCCGGGCCCGATGACGTGGCGATGCTCGAAAAGATGCAGCGCATGGGCATCAAGGCTGGCGAACCCTTCAAGACCACGGTGCTGGAGCCATCGACGGCGCGCGCCGTGCAAGAGGGCGCCACTGCGGCGCTGGCCACCATCTCCGCCAACGCACGCAAGAGCGCGGCGGGCAGCACCGGCTGGCGACTGCAGCGCGACACGGGCGTGTACGGCGCCGATTTCGAACGCCGCGCGGTGGTGGCGATGTTCGGGCTGGGCGCCAACCTGGCAGAAGACGCTGTCTATCCGGTTGCCCGTGCCGATGCAACGGGCCGTCCGTTCGATGGCGGCAGCCGCTATGTCCTGCATTTCGACAAGGGGCAGCTCCCGCCGGCCAAGGCGTTCTGGTCGCTGAGCGCCTACAACAACAAGCAGGCCTTCGCCAACAATCCGCTCCAGCGCTACACCATCGGCAGCCGCGACCGGCTGCGCTACAACCGTGATGGCTCGCTCGATATCTATATCCAGTACGAGCGCCCCGCACCCAACCAGGTAACGAACTGGCTGCCGGCACCGCCCGATGCATTCAGCCTGATGCTGCGCGCTTACTGGCCCGAGCAGGTCGTGCTCGATGGCAAATGGATGCCACCGGCCGTGCAGCGCGTGAACTGATTCGCGTCGCCCGGCAGGCCATGAAAAAGCCCTTCCAGAGTGGAAGGGCTTTTTGTTTCGGGGCACCGGCGGGGCTGGCAAAGCCGCCAGCTAGAACTTGTACTTCACCCCGGCGTAGAACGCGCGGCCGACACCCGGATAGAACACTGCGGTGTTGGCCGTGCGTGCATCGGTAACCGTGCTGAAGTCGCTGATATAGCGCTTGTCGGCCAGGTTGCGGGCGTCGAGGTACAGCGTCACGCCGCGCTCGAACTCGTAGCTGGCCTCGATACCGAACAGCACGTACGAGGGCACCTTGAGCGTGTTGGCGTAGTCCACGTAGGCGCCGGTCGGCACCCAGTCGATCGTACCCGCCACGCGCAGGCGGCTGTTGCGGCTGTAGGCCAGCGTGGTGCGCAGCACGTGCTTTGGCACCCCCGCGATGCGATTGTTGCCGTAGACCGGATCGTTGTCGAAGCGGAAATCGCTGTAGTTCCAGATCTGCGATACGGTGACCTTGTCGCCCTTGCCAATGACGTCGCGCAGCACGTCGGCACTGGCACCCAGTTCCACACCCTGCAGCACCGTCTTGTTGGCGTTGAAGGTCGACGCCGGGATATCGGCGCTTACCGTGTACTGCAGCAACTGGTCGCGCAGCAGCGACCGGTATGCCGTGACGTCCCAGGCAAAGCGGTCCCACTTGCCGCGCGTGCCCAGTTCCAGCGTCCAGCCGTGCTGGGCCGCCAGCGGCACGAACTGCTGGGTGGTGCCGATGGTCTGGCTCAGGTCGGTGAAGTCCGGCACATCGGCGCTGCGCGTGATGTCGATAAATGCCTGGATGTCGGGCTTCGGTTCCCAAAGCACCCCGAACTTCGGGTTGACGCCGCTGAACGTGGCGCCATCGGACTTTGCCGTCGGATTCGCCGGCAGGCCGCCGTAGTCGGTGTATTCGCGCCGGTTGCGGTAGGCCTTGGCGCCGGCCATCAGCGCCACCGTGGGCAGCACGTACAGCCGGTCTTCCAGGTAGGCCTCGTAGTTGTAGGCGTCCTGCTTTGCGTTCAGCGTCTGGGCGCCGCGATTGCCGTTGACGTTGACGTACTGGCGCGCGTCGTTATTGCCGCCGAAGAAGCGCGCGCCGGCAATCAGCTGGTTGCGCATGCCGGCCAGCGTGAAGTTGCCCGTGTAGCGCGGCGCGAAGCCGTATGTCCAGCTGTCCTGGTCCACCACCTGGAAGATCGGGTGGTACAGGCTCTTGTGGATGCCCCAGGTGGTCAGGTCGATCTGCCCGTTATCGAGCTTGATGCTCGTGACGTTCGCCAGCCGCTCGGTGCGGGTGTTGCGCGCCTGATCGCCTGCCAGCGCACTGGCCGATGCCATGCGCGGCGTGGTCAGCGCCTGGTTCAGCGTCAGCGCGCCGGGCAGCAGCTGGTCGACGATATAGGCGCCGAAGTAGAAGCGCGTTTCGACGGCTGGACTGAAGCGATAGCCGACATTGGCGTTGATCTGCTCGTACTGGCCGCGTTCGTGATTGCGCCAGCCTTCCGAATGGCTGACCGTGGCATTGGCCAGGAAATCCCATTGGCCGATCTGGCGCGATACCTGGCCGCTGCCGCGTAGGGTGCCAAAGCTGCCGCCGTCCACGCGCACCATGTTCTGTGCATCGGACGTCAGCGCCGTTGGCGTGGTGAAATTGATCGCACCGCCGAGCGTGGTGCTGCCATAGGCCAGGCCGTTGCCGCCCTTGTAGACCTCGGCGGCGGACAGCGCCAGCGGATCGATCTGGTAGAAATCACCACTGCCATCGGCAAAGTTGGTGGGCACGCCGTCCTGCAGGATCTCGATGCCGCGCGTATGGTAGCCACGCGCCACGCCGGACCCGCGAATCGACAGGCGCAGTTCCTGGCCGTAGCGTTCCTGCACGTAGACGCCGGGCGAGTCCTTCAGGACATCGCGCAAGTCGTACGCATAGGTATTGGTGAACGACTGCGCATCGACAAAGCCGACCGACCCGGCCGACTGGAACACCGACTGCCGTTGCCGGGCCACGCCGGGCGCGGTCAGTGATCCGGCTGCGGCAGCAGTGGCCGTCACGGTGGGCAGGGTAGGGATAGCGGCGGCATCCGGGCTGGTGACGGTTGCCGATTGGGCGAAGGCAGCGCTGGACAGTGCGGCTGCAGGCAGCGCCGCGACGCGGCGCCATGGTGTGGCTCGTTTCATTCCTATTGGTCGAAGATCGCGCCGGATGCCGACGCGACCTCACAATTTTCTTGTTTGGCTCGACCGAAAGGATACGGAGCCGCACGTCGCGCCGCCATGCGACACAGCGACGCAACGTGCGCTCCAGCGCATAAGCTCAGGCGCTTTTCAAGCGCTGGCCTGCCCGGCGCACGTCGGTCCGCATGCCGCACCATGCACATGCGACGCGGGGTTCGATGTGCGGTTTGCCGTACCGGCCTGGCGCACCACACGCTTCCAGTTTGCCGGCGCCTGGCCGGCAAGTTTCTGGCGCAGTGCACGCGTCGCGCTGACCATATTGGCAAGCGCCGCCTCGGTCTCGGTCCAGCCACGGGTCTTCAGGCCGCAGTCCGGATTGACCCACAGGCGTTCGGGCGGAATCACCTCGCAGGCGCGCTCCAGCAGGCGTGTCATGGCATCGACCGAAGGCACGCGTGGCGAGTGGATGTCGTAGACACCCGGCCCGATCTCGTTCGGATAGTCGAAGTCGCCAAACCCTTCCAGCAGTTCCATGGCCGAGCGCGAGGTCTCGATGGTGATCACATCGGCGTCCATGGCGGCGATGGCCGGCAGGATGTCGTTGAACTCGGCGTAGCACATATGGGTGTGGATCTGCGTTTCGTCGCCCACGCCCGACGCCGACAGGCGGAAGGCGTTGACGGCCCAGTCCAGGTAGGCGGCCCAGTCGTCGCGCCGCAACGGCAGGCCTTCGCGCAGCGCGGGCTCGTCGATCTGGATCACGCGGATGCCGGCGGCCTCCAGGTCGCAGACCTCGTCGCGGATGGCCAGTGCCAGCTGGCGCGTGGTCAGGGCGCGCGGCTGGTCGTCGCGCACGAACGACCACTGCAGCATGGTGACGGGGCCGGTCAGCATGCCCTTCATCGGCTTGTCGGTCAGCGATTGCGCAAAGCGCGCGGTATCCACGGTCATCGGTTCGGGACGGTACACATCGCCAAAGATCACCGGCGGCTTCACGCAGCGCGAACCGTAGCTCTGCACCCAGCCGTTCTCGGTGAACGCATAGCCGCATAGTTGTTCGCCGAAATATTCGACCATATCGTTGCGCTCGGCCTCACCATGGACCAGCACGTCAAGGCCAAGCGCCTCCTGCTTGCGCACGGCGAGTTCGATTTCGGCACGCATGCGATCCAGATAGTCCAGCGCGCCGATGTCGCCACGCTTGTAGGCCGCGCGGGTCTGGCGGATGGACACGGTCTGCGGGAACGAGCCGATCGTCGTGGTGGGCAGGGCGGGCAGCTTCAGCGCGTCGCGCTGGCGGACGATACGCACATCGAATGCACTGTCGCGGTCAGCCATGCCGGCCGTCACGGCCGCCAGCCGCTTCTGCACCTGCTGGTTGACCACGCGGCGCGACGTGCGGCGTGCGGCCTGCGCGGCATCCGATGCGGCAAGCTGTTCCGCCACGGCCGATTCGCCAAGCTTCAGCGCCTTGGACAGCGTGTGCAGTTCGTCCAGCTTCTCCGTGGCAAACGCCAGCCAGGCCTTCAGCTCCGGATCCAGGCGGATTTCGGCATCGAGCGATACCGGCACGTGCAATAGCGAGCAGGAAGGCGCGAGCCACAGGCGGTCGCCCAGTTCGGCGTGCAGCGGACGGACGGTGTCGAGCACCTTGCGCAGATCGGCCCGCCAGATATTGCGGCCGTCGATCACCCCCACCGACAGCACGGCGCTGCCCGGCAGCACGGCCTGCCAGGCCGGCAGTTGCTGGGGTGCACGCACCAGATCGATATGGAAGCCGTGCACCGGCAGGGCGGCAATGCGGGCGGCATGATCGGCGGCGGTATCGAAATACGTCGCCAGCAGCAGCTTCACGCCGGCGTCGGCCAGCGCCGGGTAGGCCCGATCACAGGCATCGAGCCATTGCGGCGGCAGGTCCAGGCACAGCGCCGGTTCGTCGATCTGTACCCACTCGATGCCGCGCGCCTGCAGTTGCGAAAGGATGCGCCGGTAGGCCTGCACCACCTTTGGCAGCAGGCTCAGCCGGTCGAAGCCGGCCGCGTGCGACTTGGACAGCCACAGATACGTAACCGGCCCGATCAACACCGGACGCGTGGACAGGCCCAGCGCCAGCGCCTCATCGATTTCGTCGAAATACCAGTTGGCGCCGCCGTCGAAGGTGCTGTCGGCATCCAGTTCCGGCACGATGTAGTGGTAGTTCGTATCGAACCACTTGGTCATCTCCATCGCCGGCTGGGCGGCATTGCCGCGCGCCAGTTCGTAGTACTGCGCCAGGGTCAGCGCGGCCGGATCAAAGCCGAAGCGCTTGGGCAGGGCACCCAGCAGCGTGGTCAGGCCCAGCATCTGGTCGTACCAGGCGAAATCGCCCGCAGCCACCGTGGCCAGGCCCGCATCGGCCTGCAGTTGCCAGTGGTGGCGGCGCAGCGCGGCACCCGTTTCGTGCAGCGCGCCTTCGGATGTTTCGCCGCGCCAGAACGCCTCTTGCGCGAATTTCAGCTCCCGTCGTGCGCCAATGCGCGGAAATCCCAAAACGTGTGTACGTGCCATGCCGTGCTCCGGTGATGTCTGATCTGGCGCACAGTGTCGGTTCGCGGCTAGAATGAATCAAGCGACATGTTTTAAACAAAGTATGAATTTCATTCAACTCACTGATCCGACTTGCCGAGGCGGCTGCGATGATTGAAGTGCGCCATTTCCGGTCACTGGTAGCGATTGCGGACGCCGGCAAGCTGGCGACGGCAGCCGAGCGCGTGCATGTGAGCCAGTCGGCGTTGTCCCATCAGATCAAGGCCATCGAGGCGCACTACGGCATGGCGTTGTTCGATCGCACGCGCCAGGGCCTGCGTTTTACCCCGGCCGGCGAGCGGCTGCTGACACTGGCGCGCGAAGCGCTGGCAGCCATCAGCGCCGCCGAGCGCGACCTGCTACGCCTGAAGAGCGACACGCGGGGCGAACTGCGCGTGGTGCTGGAATGCCATACCTGCTTTGACTGGCTGATGCCCGTGATGGACGAATTCCGACGCCGCTGGCCGGAAGTAGAGATCGACCTCGTGGCGGGTTTCCATGCCGATCCGTTGGCGCTGCTGGCGCAAGGCAAGGCCGACATGGTGATCGGGTCGAAGCCCCCGGCCAAGCGAGGGCTGACCGTGGCGCCGCTGTTCCGCTTCGAGATCCTGGCGGTCATTGCCAACGAGCACCGCCTGCGCAACAAGCGGCGTATCGAGGCCGCGGATCTGGCGGGGGAAACGCTGATCACCTACCCGGTACCGGAGCAACGGATCGACCTGATCCGCGAGGTGCTGGAGCCGGCCGGTATCAAGCTCGAGCGGCGCACGGCCGAACTGACCGTGGCAGTGCTGCAACTGGTGGCCAGCCGGCGCGGCGTGGCGGCGCTGCCGAACTGGGGCGTCAAGAACTATGTCGACCACGACTACGTGTTGTCCAAGCGTATTGGCGCCGGGGGGCTGTGGAGCGAACTCTATGCGGTGCTGCCGACCGCCATGGCGGATCGGCCATATGTGGACGATTTCGTATCGATCGTGCGCGAGACGTGTGCGGCGGAGCTGGATGGTATCGAACTGCTCGACGACGCCGACGGCCCGGAACGATCAGGCCGCTAGCGCCTCGGGCTCGGCCAGCGTTTCCAGTTCGCCACTAAATTCGGCGTCGACGATTTCCAGGTCGACACCATGCGCCACGCGGCGCACGAACAGTTCCAGCAACTCGACGGTATCAGCGTGGCATACCAACCGTGCCACGTTGGCGCGGCCCGCATCGAAGGTCATCTGCTGCAGTGAAAGCCCCGTGCGGCGGGCATTGGCGAGCACCCATTCCAGGCTGCCGAAGGTGTCGCTCAGGTCGGAGCGGTCAAGTCGGAGGGCAAGTTGAAGGGCGGGCATGGCAGTTTCCGGTGGTGCGTGACGGGGTGCGATGTGATTCGCAAGGAGTCCGGTAAATTTACCAGCCAGGCCGCAAAATGAGCTTCTGAAATTTCTCCAGTCGGCGTCTGGATGGAGAATAATCATCCGTCATGGTGTAGATTGATGGTGAATTCATCCTTGCATGCGTGATTGCCGTGACAAACGTTCCCAAACTCGACGACATCGACCGCCGCATCCTGCGCGAACTGCGCCGTGATGGGCGGATCTCCAATGCCAAGCTGGCCGAGCGCGTGGGGTTGTCCGCCACGCCCTGCTGGAACCGCGTCAAGGCGCTGGAGGATGCCGGGGTAATTGGCGGTTATGCGGCATTGCTGAACCAGAAGGCCCTGGGCCTGCCCGACACCGTGCTGATCGAGGTCACATTGGACCGCCACGACGACGATATGCTGCACCGCTTTGGCGAGGCACTGGCCGAATTGCCAGAGGTACTGGAAGCCCATCTGCTGACGGGCGAGTACGACTACCTGATCAAGGTAGCGGTGGCCGGCACCGAAGGCTACGAGGAATTCCTGCGCCACAAGCTCTACAAGCTGCCGGGGCTGCGGCACAGCCATTCCACCTTTGTCCTGCGTACGCTCAAGCGCGAGCTGTCCGTCGAGCCTTGAGCAAGCGGGTCAGCGCGCCGCCAGGCGTCCCAGCCGGGGCGCCAGCGCGGTTGTCACCACGCCCAGCGCAATCAGCCCCAGGCCGATCGACAGATCCGCCGAAATCTGCTCGTGCCAGGCCACGGCCGACAGCACCAGCCCGAGCAAGGGCACGCCAAGCATGGCGATGGACGTGGCAGCCGGCGGCAGCGACTGGGTCACGTTCAGCACGACGATAAAGGTCAGCGCCGTGGCCAAAGGGCCGGTGTAGGCGACGGCAGGCCAGATTTCGCTCATGGCGCCCAGGTCCGGCGCGCCGTCACGCAATACGGCCAGCAATACCAGTGGCACCGTTGCCACCGCGCATTCCCAGGGGATCATCTCGGCCCCCAGCCGGACATGGCGATGCGCGCGCAGGTGGATGATGCTCACGGACCATGCCAGCGATGCGCCAAGCAGCATCGTGAGGCCCATCACCGTATGCAGTTCCCAGCCGCCCAGCGCAGGGGCCACGATCACGCCGATCCCGGCGTAGCTGAAGCCTGTTGCCAGCCATTGCCAGCGCGACGGACGCTCGCCCAGCACCAGCGACGACAGCGGAATCACCCAGATGGCCGTTGCATAGGCCACCACCGAGGCACGCCCCGGCGCCACGTATTGCAGCGCCCAGAGCGCCAGCGCGGTAAAGGCGGCCATCTGCAGCAGGCCGACGCTGAACACCAGCGGCCATTCCTCGCGCGACGGCAGGCGTACGCGCTTGCACGCGCCCAGCACGACAAAACTGATCAGGGCCGCCGAGCCAAAGCGCAGCGCGGCGAACCACAAGGGGCTGACATGCGATAGCCCGAACTTCATCACGGGCCAGTTCCCGCCCCAGATGATGACGGCGCCGATCAACGGCAGAAACGACTTGAACGTGGCAGAGCGAGCGCTGCCGGCGGAGGAGAAAACGGACATGAAAGGGCGTGGAATCGGGGCGGCCTGGTGAGTCATCGAATGACTCGCGGTATGTCCAAAAGTCTACGATTCATCGCACCGCATCATTGTCCGGATCGCCCTGTCATCGCATCCGGATACAGCATAGAATGCTGGAAAATATCATTCATGAAGCCAAATATGCTGGACATCGATCTTGACGCCACGGATATCCGGATCCTGGGGGAATTGCAGCGCGACGGCAGCCTGACCAATGTGGAACTGGCGAGCCGTATCAACCTGTCGCCGTCGCCATGCCTGGCACGCGTGAAACGCCTGGAAAAGATCGGCGTGATTTCTCGCCGCGTGACGCTGCTGGACGCCCGGCGGCTGGGCCTGAAGGTGGTGGTGTTCATCTCCGTCTCGCTGGACAAGCAACGCCGCGAGACGCTCGACACGTTCGAACGGAAGATCGGCGCGCTGCCGCAGGTGATGGAGTGCTACCTGATGTCGGGCGATGCCGACTACCTGCTGCGCGTGGTGGTGCCCGATGTGGAAGCGCTGGAGCGGCTGATCATCGATCAGATCACACGGATTCCGGGGGTTGCCAGCATCCGGTCGAGCTTTGCGCTGAAGCAGGTGCTCTACAGTACCGCGCTGCCGCTGGGGTGAGGACGGTCATCGGCAACGCTGCATCTTCGCCGGTCCGCCTGCTGGCGCACGCCACACGCGCACGACGTCCTGGCCACAGGGGCCTCAGTCTGACAACCGTGCCCGCACGGCAGCCTGCAGCGCAGGCAATAACTCCGCTTCGAACCACGGGTGCTGGCGCATCCAGAGCACCACGCGCCACGATGGATGGGGCAGCGGGAACATGTTTGGACCAAAACTTCGGAAATCGGCTACCAGTTCGGTCATGGACCGCTTCGGCCGTTCCGGCTGCCGGGGCAGATAGGCGGCCTGGGCGTAGGTGCCGACCAGCAGCGTCAGCCGGTCGGCGGGCAAACAGTCCAGCACGCGTTGATGCCAGAGCGGCGCACATTCGCGCCGGGGCGGCAGGTCGCCGCTCTTTCCCTTGCCTGGGTAGCAAAACCCCATCGGCATGATGCCGACGCGCGATGCATCGTAGAACGCGTCCTTGGTCACCCCCATCCACGCCCGCAGCCGATCGCCGCTGGGGTCGTCGAACGGCACGCCGCTGGCGTGAACGCGTGAGCCCGGTGCCTGGCTGATGACGACGATTCGCGACGTGCTACTGAACTGGACCACCGGGCGCGGCCCGCAGGGCAGGTCGGCGGCGCATTCGGTGCAGGCGGCGATCTCGCGCTGCAGGATCTGTATGACACCCTGTGCGCGTTGGGGGGACTTCATGGCGGTCAGCGAGTTTCGTGGGGTATGCGTATATTACGAGGCTCGATGTATTGCGATGGAAAACCACGATGACGACTCAAACCGAAACCGCGATCCTGGCCGGCGGCTGCTTCTGGGGCATGCAGGACCTGCTTCGCCGCTACCCTGGCGTGCTGACCACCCGAGTTGGCTATACCGGGGGCGACGTGCCGAATGCCACCTACCGCAATCACGGCACGCACGCCGAAGGCATCGAGATCGTGTTCGATCCGAAGCAGATCAGCTATCGCCAGATTCTTGAATTTTTCTTCCAGATCCACGATCCGACGACGAAAAACCGGCAGGGTAACGATATCGGCACCAGCTACCGCTCGGCCATCTTCTATCTCGACGACGAACAGAAGACCGTGGCCGAACAGACCGCGGCCGACGTGGACGCCTCGGGCCTGTGGCCGGGCAAGGTGGCAACGGAAATCGCCCCGGCGGGACCGTTCTGGGAGGCCGAACCCGAGCACCAGGACTACCTGGAGCGGATTCCCAACGGCTATACCTGCCACTTCATCCGCCCGGGCTGGAAGCTGCCGCAACGCGGGTAAGAAGCAGGGGAGCGGCCCTCAGGCGGGCCGGTCCTCGACCAGCAGGTCCAGCGGCACGGCCAGCGCGGTTGCCAGGGCGCGCAGCACATCCACGCTGCCGTCGCGCTTGCGGTTTTCGATCTGGCTCAGGTAGGGCTTGCTGACGCCGGCGGCCGTTGCCAGCGCGTCCTGGGTCAGGCGGCGATGGTCGCGCCAGGCCTTGATCGGGTGGTCGCCTTCGAGCTGGGCGTCCAGCACCGCGGCAGGGATCCGGAAGCCGTCGTCGTCTGCGACGGCAGCGTCATGGATACGGACGTCTTCCATGGCTTCGAACAGATGCTGGACGCGTTCCCAGAGGTCGATCGGAACGATCGCATACTCACGGTTGCCTTCGCGCTGAATGAACTGTATCGCGGTCATTGATATGCACTCCCACGTGGTTTGACGGTCAACACGACGACCACCAGCTGTCCGGCTTCGATTCGGTACAAGACGCGCCAATCTCCAACGCGTAGCCGATAGGCATCCCGGCCTATCAGCTTCCGTACGTTCTGGTTTGGCCCGTAAGGATCTGCTGCCAGCAGACCTACCTTGGCCCGGATGTTGCGGGCCACGTTTCGTGGCATCGACAGCAACTGCTGTGTAGCCTGTCTGGTGAACTCGATCGCGTGTTGCATCCCGATGTTAGCGTATCGCTAATGTTTTGCAAACCATGTTTGCTCAATTCGGGGGCGACTTGAATCTGGGGATGCATTCTGACCCAGAATGTGCGCGCGATGACGCTCGGCTTCTGAAATCAGAATTGTCTGTTGGCTGTCAGGAAGCCTGTACGTTTATACAGTATAGTTAGGGCACTTCTGCGCCCACGCTGCGCAGTTCAATGCTTTCAAAGAACGTTAAGTTCTGCATCCAACTCACTGATTCGAGGCAAGAAATTGTCAGATTCCGGCACGATCCGCATTCGCGGCGCCCGTCAGCACAATCTCAAGAACGTTGATCTCGACCTGCACACGGGGCAAATGACCGTCGTGACCGGGCCGTCGGGGTCGGGCAAGTCGAGCCTGGTGTTCGACACCCTGTACGCCGAAGGCCAGCGCCGCTACGTGGAAACCTTCAGCGCCTATGCGCGCCAGTTCCTGGACCGTATGGACCGGCCGCAGGTGGACAAGGTGGACGGGGTGCCGCCGGCGATTGCCATCGATCAGACCAATCCGGTGCGCAGCTCGCGGTCGACCGTGGGCACGATGACCGAACTCAACGACCATCTGAAGCTGCTGTACGCGCGGGCGTCGGAACTGTTCGACAAGCAGTCGGCGCTGCCCGTGCGCCATGACTCGCCGGAAACGATCTACGCCGAACTGCAGGCCCGCACGGCAGCCGGCCAGCCGTTTGCCGACGCCCGGCTGGTGGTGACGTTCCCGGTCGAACTGCCGGAATCGGCCACCGAGGACGAAGTGGCGCAGTGGCTGTCGGTCAGCGGTTATACCCGCGTGCATGGGCAGCGCATCGTCGAATCGCCAACGGGCAAGCGCAAGGTGCTGGATGTGGTGGCCGACCGCTTCCGTTTCGGCAACGTGGAAAAGGTGCGCGCGATGGAGGCCATCGAGGCGTCGCTGAAGCGCGGCGGCGGCCGGGTCAGCGTCAATGTCGTGACCGACGACGGCGACGGCCCGGTGTGGAAGTTTTCCACTGGCCTGCACAGCCCCGAGAGCGATATCCGCTATGCCGACCCGCAACCGGCGCTTTTCTCCTTCAACTCCGCCTATGGCGCCTGCGAGACCTGCCGCGGCTTTGGCCGGGTGATCGGCGTGGACCTGGGCCTGGTGATCCCGGATGGCCGCAAGTCGCTGCGCGATGGCGCGATCAAGCCGATGCAGACGCCGGCCTGGAAAGAATGCCAGGACGACCTGATGCGCTACGCGGCCAAGGCCGGGATTCCGCGCGACCTGGCGTGGAACCAGCTCACCGAGGCCGAGCAGCACTGGGTGATCCATGGTTCGCCTGACTGGAACGGCCAGTGGAACAAGCAGTGGTATGGCGTGATGCGGTTCTTCAACTATCTGGAGTCGAAGGCCTACAAGATGCACATCCGCGTGCTGCTGTCGAAATACCGCAGCTACACGCCGTGCGAAACCTGCTGCGGCGCCCGCCTGAAGACCGAGGCGCTGCTGTGGCGCCTGGGCAGCAGGGACAACGCCGATGCCGTGCTGGCGCCGGCCAGCCGCTTCATGCCCAAGGGCGTGGACTGGAACCGTGCGCAACTCGAAAGCCTGCCGGGTTTGACCGTGCACGACCTGATGCTGATGCCGATTGCGCGCATCCGCCGCTTTTTCGATGACCTGACCCTGCCGAGCGCCTTGCTGGACGATGCGCTCAAGCTGCTGCTGGCCGAAGTCCGCACGCGCCTGAAGTACCTGTGCGACGTAGGCCTGGGCTATCTGACGCTCGACCGCCAGAGCCGCACGCTGTCTGGCGGCGAGGTGCAGCGGATCAACCTGACCACCGCGCTGGGTACCTCGCTGGTCAACACGCTGTTCGTGCTGGACGAGCCCAGCATTGGCCTGCATCCGCGCGACCTGAACCGCATAGTCGAGGCCATGCACCGCCTGCGCGACGCCGGCAACACGCTGGTGGTGGTGGAGCACGACCCGTCGGTGATGCTGGCGGCCGACCGCCTGATCGATATGGGGCCGGGCCCCGGCGAGCGCGGGGGATCGATCATTTTCGACGGCACGCCCGATACCATCCGCAAGGAAGCCACGCTGACGGGCGACTACCTGGGTGGCCGCCGGCGCGTGACCGATGCCACGGACTGGCGCCTGCGGCCCGTGGATGACGCTACGCCGCGCCTGAGGCTGGAAGGCGCGACGGAGCACAACCTCAAGGACGTGACGGTCGAGATCCCGCTGAACCGGCTGGTTTGCGTGACCGGCGTGTCCGGCTCGGGCAAGTCCACGCTGCTGCAGGACGTGCTGTACCCAGCCATGGCGCGCCACTTCGGCAAGGCCACCGAATCGCCGGGCGCGTTCCGCGACCTGGTGGGGGCCGAGCAGGTGGACGACGTGGTATTTGTCGACCAGTCACCCATCGGCAAGACCGCACGTTCGAACCCCGCCAGCTACGTGGGCGCATTCGATGAAATCCGCAAGCTGTTTGCCAAGGCGCCGCTGGCGCTGCAGCGCGGCTATACGGCCGGCACGTTCAGCTTCAATTCGGGCGACGGCCGTTGTCCCACCTGCGGCGGTTCGGGGTTCGAACACGTGGAGATGCAGTTCCTCTCCGATGTGTACCTGCGCTGCCCGGACTGCGACGGCACGCGCTACCGTGCCGAAGTGCTCGAAGTGAAGATCGAGCGCGCCGCGCGCGGGCAGGCACCGCGCACGCTTAGCGTGGCTGATGTGCTCGAGCTGACCGTCAGCGAGGCTACTACGCTGTTCGAGGGCGATGCGGCCGTGCTGCGCGTGCTGGCGCCGATTGCCGACGTAGGTCTGGAATACGTGAAACTGGGCCAGCCCGTGCCGACGCTGTCGGGCGGCGAGGCCCAGCGCCTGAAACTGGCCGGCTTCCTGGCCGAGACGGCAGCTGCGCAGCCCGTGAGGAACCGCAAGGCGGTGGTGCTGCCCAAGCGCCTGTTCATGTTCGACGAACCCACCACGGGGCTGCATTTCGACGATATCGCCAAGCTGATGCGCGCGTTCGGCAAGCTGCTGGACGGCGGGCACTCGCTGATCGTGATCGAGCACAACCTTGACGTGATCCGTGCGGCTGACTGGATTGTCGACCTGGGCCCCGAGGGCGGCGACGCGGGCGGCGAGGTGCTGTGCGTAGGCACGCCCGATATGGTCAAGGGCTGCGCCGATTCGCATACCGGCCACGCACTGCTGGCCTATGACAAGGCACTGGGCGAATCGGGCACGCTGGCTGCCGAGCGCGAGGAGCAGGAGAAGCACGGCCTGCCACTGCAGGCCGCGGTGCAGGCTGCCCGCGCGCGCCGTGCGGTGGAAGGCGAGGGCGTGGTGCGTATCGTCAACGCGCACGAGCACAACCTCAAGGCGCTCAACGTCGACATTCCGCACGGCAAGTTCAATGTGATTACCGGTGTGTCGGGCTCGGGCAAGTCCACGCTGGCTTTCGACATCCTGTTCCACGAAGGGCAGCGCCGCTATCTGGAATCGCTGAACGCCTATGCGCGCTCGATCGTGCAACCGGCGGGCCGGCCCGAGGTGGATGCGGTCTACGGCATTCCGCCCACCGTCGCCATCGAGCAGCGGCTGTCGCGCGGCGGGCGCAAGAGTACCGTGGCGACCACGTCTGAAGTCTGGCATTTCCTGCGCCTGCTGTACGTCAAGCTGGGCATCCAGCATTGCGTGCATGACGGCGCGCCGGTGACATCGCAAAGCCCGGCGTCGATCGCGGCCCAGTTGCTGCGCGACTATCGCGGCCAGCATGTGGGGCTGCTGGCGCCGCTGGTTGTGAACCGCAAAGGCGTCTATACCGACCTGGCCAAATGGGCCAAGGCACGTGGCAATACGCACCTGCGCGTGGATGGCGAATTCCTGCCGGTGGATCCGTGGCCGCGCCTGGACCGCTTCCGCGAGCACACCATCGAACTGCCGGTCGGCGACATCGTTGTTTCTCCAGATAACGAGGCTGAATTGCGCGCGTTGCTGGACCAGACGCTGGAACTGGGCAAGGGCGTGATGCATTTGCTGGCACCGCTCGACGGGCTGCATGACGCCATGCACAGCGGCAAGGGATCGGGCAAGGTCGGCGAGACCAAGGTGTTTTCCACCAAGCGCGCCTGTCCGGTCTGCGGTACCAGCTATCCGGAACTGGATCCGCGCATGTTCTCGTACAACAGCAAGCACGGCTGGTGCGGCACCTGTGTCGGCACGGGCCTGGCGCTGACCGGCGAGCAACGCGCGGCGTTTGACGACACCGTGCTCGGCGGCGATGACCGCGGCCGCGAGCAAAGCCTGCCATCCGAGGAACAGGAACCCGAAGGCGTGGCCGATACGCCATGCCCGGACTGCGGTGGCACGCGCCTGAACCACGTGGCGCGGGCAGTGACTTTCGATGCCAATGCGATTACAGACGTGGCGCAATGGACCGTGTCGGATACGCGCCGCTGGGTCGATGGCCTGCGCCTGAAGGGCCGCGATGCCGAGATCGCACGCGATGTGGTGACCGAAATCGCCAGCCGCCTGCAGTTCCTGGAAGAGGTGGGGCTTGGCTACCTGAGCCTGGACCGTGCCGCCCCGAGCCTGTCGGGCGGCGAGGCGCAGCGTATCCGTCTGGCGGCGCAACTGGGCAGCAATCTGCAGGGCGTGTGCTACGTGCTCGACGAGCCGACCATCGGCCTGCATCCGCGCGACAACCAGATCCTGCTCGATGCCTTGCGCAAGCTGGGCGACAAGGGCAACACGCTGGTCGTGGTGGAACACGACGAAGACACGATCCGCCGGGCCGACCATATCATCGACATCGGCCCCGGAGCCGGCAAGCGCGGCGGCAACCTGGTGGCGCAGGGCGGCGTGGCCGCGCTGTCGGCCGCCGCGGATTCCACCACGGGCAGGTTCCTGGCCCATCCGATGATCCATCCGCTGCAGCCGCGCAGGCCGGTCAAGCCGGCGCGCGCAGGCAAGGAAGCCGAGCCGGTGCAATGGCTGACCGTCCAGGGCGCGCATCTGCATAACCTGCGTGACGTGACGGCGCGGATTCCGCTCGGCCGGCTGGTTGCCATCACGGGCGTATCGGGCTCGGGCAAGTCCACGCTGGCGCGCGACGTGCTGATGACCAACCTGCTCGATGCCGTGGGCCGCTCGGTGATGTCGTCGCCAGCCACGCGCCGGGCCCGGGCCGCCGCCGAAAAGGCCGGCAAGCCGACCGCGACCAGGGCGCTCAGCGTGGAACATGCCTGGCACGGTTGCGAAGGCATCAGCGGCTGGGAATCGATCGACCGCGTGCTGGAGGTGGACCAGACCCCGATTGGCAAAACGCCGCGGTCCTGCCCGGCCACCTATATCGGCGTCTGGGACGCGATCCGCAAGCTGTTCGCGGAAACGCTCGAAGCCAAGGCGCGCGGCTACAGCGCGTCGCGGTTCTCGTTCAACACCAGCGAGGGGCGCTGCCCGGCCTGCGAGGGGCAGGGTGTGCGCACCATCGGCATGAGCTTCCTGCCCGATGTGAAGGTGCCGTGCGACGTCTGCCACGGCCAGCGCTTCAACCCGGAGACGCTGGCGGTGACCTGGCGCGGCAAGAACATCGGCGATGTGTTGACGATGGAGATCGACGAGGCCGTGGAGTTCTTCGCGGCCATCACGCAGATCGCCCATCCGCTGCAGCTGATGAAGGATGTGGGCCTGGGCTACCTGACGCTGGGCCAGCCGTCGCCGACGCTGTCGGGCGGCGAGGCGCAGCGGATCAAGCTGGTGACGGAGCTGTCGAAGGTGCGCGACGACATCACGCGGCGCGGCCAGAAGGCCCCGCACACGCTGTACGTGCTAGACGAGCCGACTGTGGGCCTGCATATGGCCGACGTGGCGCGGCTGATCCGCGTGCTGCACCGGCTGACGGACGGCGGCCATAGCGTGGTGGTGATCGAGCACGACCTGGACGTGATCGCCGAGGCCGACTGGATCATCGATCTGGGCCCGGAAGGTGGCGCCCATGGCGGCACCATTGTCGGAGCGGCCGATCCTGAAGCGCTGTCGCGCATCAAGGCCAGCCATACCGGCGCCGCTTTGGTGCCGGTGCTGGCGCGCACTGCGCCGGACGAGGCGCGCGCCACGGGCTGATCAGCGCGCTCGCGGGGCTTTCGGCGGCCTGGCCGGTAATGCCAGGCCCGATGTCTGCCCCGGTATCCCACCGGATGCCGGCGGCCTAGGACCAGCCAGGGCCGCCGCGCAGAAATCGATCAGTTCTTCCACGGGCGGCCCGCTGCGGGCCCGCTTGCTGCGTTCGCGCACCCAGTGGGCCAGCGAATACACCACCGTATCCATGAACCAGATCATGCGCAGTTTCATGACGTCGCGCGGCACATCGGGCAGCAGGGTGTAGAGGTGTTCGCGCACGCGGTACAGCGCGCTCATGGCGGTCTTGTCGACCAGACCCTTGTTGAGCAGCCCCGGGCTGAACGTGGTCTGGGCCAGTATCTGCAGGTAGTTCGTGCCCCAGTCCGTGTCGAGCACCACCTCTACCAGCGGCCGGATGGTGGCTTCCACCACGCCGTGGATGTCGATGGGCCCGGTGCGGCCTTCAAGTTCGTCCAGATGCCGGTGGCGAATCTCGTTGACCTGATGCAGGCGCCGGTTCAGCAGGTGGCTGACCAGCGCTTCGCGCGACCCGAAATGGTAGTGCAGGGCAGAACGGTTGCGCTGGCCGCTTTCCACCACGATCTGGCGTAGCGGCACTTGTTCCACGCCCTGTTCGGCAAACAGGCGCTCGGCGATTTCCAGAATGCGGCGGGCGGTATCGGTCAGGCCGTCGTGGGCGGCGGGGGCCGCAACGTCGGCGCGGCTGGGCGCGTCGGCGCCTGTCGTGCGATCGGTATCGGCAGCGGTATCGCTGCCGGTATTGTGGCCGGCGTGGCGTCGGGTGTCGTGTGCGGGCGGGCGGTGCTCGTCCGCGATCATGGCGCGCGCTTGCTTGAGCTTCATGGCGGGGTGGCGTCGCTGGCGAGCTTGTCGTTATCAAAATGAAAGCCTCGCAAGGATACGGAAAAATCCGATGTCCGACATCCATCTGGCGTCGTATTTCCCTTCATTTTTGTCCCGTCTCCGGGAAAGTCCTAACTAACTGAACGTGCGTATGCCGTTAGCCTGCGGTCCATGTCAATTTAATACGAGGGATTAAATTGACATGCGGAGGTCGGCGTCGAACGTCGACGAACGCAACCGGGCGCTGGCCGGAGGAGACCACTGGCGCCATCAGCCACCACACTCGGAATCGTAAAAAAATGAAAAAGACGCTGTTCGCCGCCATTGCCGGCGCGCTGCTTGCTCCCGCCGCCTGGGCGCAATCGTCCGTGACGCTCTATGGTGTCGTGACCACGAGCATCCAGTACGTCAACCACGTGCAGAACACCAACAACGGGGTGCTGGCACCGGGTAGCGGCTCGGCCGTGTTCATGAACTCGTCGGGCATTGCCCAGTCGCGTTTCGGCCTGCGTGGCGTGGAAGAGCTTGGCGGCGGCCTGAAGAGCCTGTTCGTGCTGGAAAACCAGTTCAATGCCGACGACGGCAAGATGGGCAACGGCGGGCTGCTGTTTGGCCGCCAGGCATTCGTGGGCCTGCAGAACCAATGGGGCAAGGTGACGTTCGGCCGCCAGTACACCTCGGCGTTCCTGACGATGGGCAGCTTTACGCCGGTGGCGTATGCACCGGAATTCGAACCGGTGGTGGGTATTGCAGGCGCGAACTTCCGCGAGAACAACATGGTGCAGTACCAGGGCACGTTCGGCCCGCTCACGGCCATGGCGCACTGGTCGTTCGGCGAACGCTCGGGCACCTTCGCGGCGGGCTCGGCCTATGGCGTGGGTCTGTCGTATTCGAGCGGCCCGTTCGGCATCGCGGCAGCCTATGACGAGGTGAAGACGCTCAACGCGGCTCAGGCCGCCGGCACATCGGGATCGAACGACTACGGCCGCGACATGCGCGCGATGCTCGGCGCCAGCTACCGGCTGGGGCAGGTCAAGATGGTGGCCGGCTATCGTTGGGGTAACTCCGTTGCGCCGGCAACCGGCACCCCGACGCTGCTGCCGCACCGCGACGACATGTACTGGGTGGGCGTGAACTGGGACGCCACCGCCGCGCTGCGTCTGACGCTGGCCTATTACTACGACGACATCAAGTACGCGCGCATCAACGGCGTGAGCACCAACCCGAAGAACCCGCAGCAGTACCTGGCGCTGGCCGACTACAGCCTGTCCAAACGTACCGACGTGTTCTTCGCGGTGAACTACGCGCGCAACGCATCGCTGAACTGGGACAACATTTCATATCTGCCCAACGGCCAGTCGGTGGGTTACCTGCCGGCGACGTCGCAGGTCTACTACAAGACGCCCGACGCGAGCGGCCAGCTGGGCGTGTCGCTGGGCATTCGCCACATTTTCTGACCCCGGCTGTCCCGGGGCATTGCAAGGCAAGCGAGGGGCCGGCGCGGCACTCCACGACGCGCAGGCATTGCGGCGCCGCGGCCAAAGGGTCGTGGCGCCTTTTTTCGCTGGCGCCGCCCCGGATGCCGCCCGTTCCTGCGGGGCTTTGGCCGATGCGCGCCGAAAGGTGGGTATCATCGGGCCGATACACCGACAAACGGGAACGCCATGCAACGCAAGACTTTCCGAAACATGCAATGCCCGATTGCCCGCAGCCTCGAACGCGTGGGCGAGTGGTGGAGCATTCTGATCCTGCGCGATGCGTTCTACGGCACGAAACGCTTCGACGAATTCCAGCGCAATCTCGATATCGCGCCGAACATGCTCACGCGCCGGCTCAACGGCCTGGTCGAGGAAGGGCTGCTCGAAAAACGCCAGTATTCCGAGCGGCCACCGCGCTATGAATACGTACTGACCGAATGCGGGCGCGATTTCCGGCCCGTGCTGCTGGCGCTGCTGGCCTGGGGCAACCGCAATTTCGCGCCCGAAGGGGCCAGCGTGCAGATCGTCGACCGCGATACGGGCAAGGTTGTCGAGCCCCAGTTGGTGGACGCCGCCAGCGGCGAACCGCTGCAGATGGGCAAGCGCCACGTCGTGCGCGCGGGGCCGGCTGCCGATGACCGTACGCGCGAGCGCCTGTCTTCGGCCGCCTCGTACATGGCCAGCCCGCCCCCGGCCAAAGCCAAGGCCCCGGCAGCCTGACATCGCGGGCGCCGCCTGGCGCCTTCCGCCCGGGCATCCTACGCTGGTGAATCCGGACATCTTCATCCGTCCGTCGATCCGCCCCTTCACCAGCCCTGCAGGAGCCCGCCATGCCCGATTTCCGCCTGCCGCTTTCCGGCGACGTCATCCAGTCGATCAATCCATGGAACTGGTTCGTGCGCACCGTTGGCGGCCAGTTTGGACTGATCAATATCAATCTGGGACGCAGCACCAACCCCGAACTGGAGGCCCGCATCCTCGACGAAGTGGGCTCCTACGGCGCCCAGCTCGGCAAGATTGGCGATGCGCTTGGCGTGCTGCTGGCCCACGTCGACCGCAGCAAGCTGGACGATGTCGAGGCGTGCAAGATCAAGGAATTCGAGGCCCAGCTTGCCGAGATTGCGCGGGTCAAGGCCCGGCGTGCCGCGCTGCCTGGGGCACCCTCGGCGCAGTGAATGACGCGGCGTCAGGTTGCTCCAAAAGCATTTCTGACATAGAGTCGAATAGATCAGCACCCCGTCCTCCGACGGTTTTTTGCGCCGACTCCGGATAGACCCGATGCCACGTTTTACGATTTCATTCCCGTTTGCAACGGCCCTGCTGGCCGCGATCCTGGCCGGCTGCGCGAGTTCGCCGCTGCCGCCGCCCACGGCGCCGCGCATGCCGCAGCAGCCATCGACCACCATCACCACGCCCCAGGGCGGGGTCAGCCGCGCCCAGCTTGATGCGGCCGGCAATGCCTGCGAAAAGCGGGTTGCCGACGCGGTCAAGACCCGTTATCCCCAGCCGGGCAGCGTCATGATGATGCCGGATCGCGAGCGCATCGCGCAGCAGACGACCAACCAGACGTCGATCAGCGGCGAAGGCACGTTCGAGCCCGATGCCAGCGAGGAAGCCATGGCTTTCCGCTACACCTGCCTCTATAACATGCGCACCCAGCGCGTGGACGATGTCCAGATGAAGTACGGGCCGAACTGAGCGTCCGACCCGGCACCGGTTTTCCGGATTGCCCCCGATTTGAACGATATTGGCCCGTGTTCGGCGACGATCACGGGCCAATCTTCTTGGTTCGTTGCAAAGCCGTGCCAGCAGGGCATGGCTGGGCGGAATCCGGCGCCAGCACGCGGGCGCGTTTTGGCGTATTGTCTCGACTTGCGATACTTGACGGCGCAATGATTGCTGCGTCATTTGTGTCGCCACTTCCCATCCGTTCCAGCCCGCCCCCGGATCGATATCGTGCAGAACCACGCAAGCCCGCCCGCCGAAGGCGAAACACCGGCGTCCGCCAGCCCCTCCACCGCCGCCGCGCCTCCCGCCGACAGCCCGATGACCGCCCGCGAAAAGCGCGGGATGGCCGCCATCATGATCGCCGTGTCGCTGGCAACGCTGGACACGGCCATTGCCAATACGGCGCTGCCGAACATTGCCGCCGACCTGAACAGCACGCCGGCCGCGTCGGTCTGGATCATCAATGCCTACCAGCTCGCCATGGTGGCGACGTTGCTGCCGTTCGCGGCACTGGGCGGGGTGCTCGGGCATCGCCGCATCTACCTGGGTGGCGTGGTGGTGTTCATCGTGTCGTCGGTGGTCTGTGCAATGGCCTGGTCGCTGCCGTCCCTGGCGGCGGCGCGATTGCTGCAGGGGGTTGGCGCGGCCGCCATCATGAGTGTCAACACGGCGCTGATCAGTGCGATCTTTCCGATTCATCGGCTTGGCCGCGGCGTGGGCCTCAATGCGCTGGTCGTGGGTGTGTCGTTTGCCGTGGGGCCCACGGTTGCCTCGGTGATCCTGTCGTTTGGCTCGTGGCCCTGGCTGTTTGCCGTCAACCTGCCGATCGGGCTGCTGGCGCTGTTCATCGCCTGGCCGTCGCTGCCGCAGACCAAGCGCAGCCAGCACGGTTTCGATCCGGTGGCTGCTGTGCTCAATGCGATCACGTTCGCCGCGCTGATCTTCGCGCTTGGCGAGGGCGTGCAACGCGAGCCGGTGGAATATGTCGCGGCCGCCGCCGCCATCTTCGTGGTGGCCTTTGTGCTGCTGCTGCGCCGCGAGCGCGGACATCCGGCGCCGATGCTGCCGGTGGATCTGCTCAAGCGGCCGATGTTCGCGTTGTCCACGGCCACCGCCGTCTGCTCCTTTGCCGCGCAGGGTCTGGCGTTCGTGTCGCTGCCGTTCTATTTCGAGCATGTGCTGGGCCGTAATCCCGTGGAGACAGGTTTTCTGCTGACGCCCTGGTCCGCTGTGGTGGCCGTGATGGCGCCTATCGCGGGCCGGCTGTCCGACCGCTATCCGCCGGGCTTGCTCGGCGGCATCGGCCTGGCAATCATGGCCGTGGGCATGGCGTCGCTGGCGATGATGCCTGCCGATGCCAGCGTGCTCAATATCGGCATCCGCATGGCGATTTGTGGCGCCGGCTTCGGCTTTTTCCAGTCCCCGAACCTGAAGGCACTGATGGCGAGCGCACCACGCGAGCGCGCTGGCGGGGCCAGTGGCGTAGTGGCCACGGCGCGTCTGCTGGGGCAGGCCACCGGCGCGGCCCTGGTGGCCTTGTCGTTCGGCATTGCCGGCGAGCACGGGCCGACCCTGGCGCTGAGCCTCGGTGCCGGCTTCGCGGCGGCGGCTGCCGTGGCAAGTGGGCTCCGGCTCGTGACGCCGCAAAGTGCCGACAGCGCGGCAATGCAGGGCGCGCGCAAATCCTCGTAGATGGCCTGCAGCCAGTCGCGCAAGACCTGCGCGCAGGTCTTGTAGAAACTGCATGGCGCCGGTGCTCCCGGCGCCATTTTTCATGGCCGCCCGCTCCGGTACGAAACTTGCCCGCTTGCCTGTATCGGGGGCGATCTTCGCCCCGGCTTCACGGAGGCAAGGCAATGAACCGATCAGACGACTACGGCCGCCGCCGCAGGCCCGACCAGCAGTACGGAGGCTACGAGGAGGGCTATGGCAACGTGCCTGGCGACGATCGACACTGGCGCCGCCGCGACCTGTCGGCAGGCCGCTATGGCAACGCCGGCGAACGTAATCCGTACGACGCCTACGATGACGGCGACGCGCGCTGGGGCAACGAAGATCCCCGTAATCGTGGCGCCTGGCGTCAGGGGCGCACCGCGCAGTTGAGCGGCGGATGGCGTTCACGCGGCGCCACCGTCTACTATCCGGGCCGATCGACATATGACGAAACGCCTGACGAAAGCTCCCCGCACAGCCCGGGCTACGTCAGCGCCTACAGCAGCGGCTACGAAGACGGCTACGACGCCGGCGCGCGCACATCGAACTCGCCGATGCCGGGCCGCGACGAGCGCTGGAGCGGCACGCGTGGCGGCTACGAGGGTAGCTACGCGCGCCCATACGGCTACGGCGGCGGGCAGGGCAGCCGCTATGGCTCCGGCTACGAGGACTATGGCGTGGAATCGGGTCGTAATTTCCGCCAACGCCCGCGCCTGGGCGAGGCGGTTCATGCACGCCGCCCCGAAGCTTATGGCCGCCGCCCGGCCGGCCCCAAGAACTACACACGCTCCGACGAGCGCATCCGCGAAGAGGTCTGCGAGCGCCTGACGCACGCGCCGACGCTGGACGTCAGCGATGTCACGGTGGCCGTGTCGGGCAGTGTGGTCACGCTGACCGGCACTGTGGACAACCGCCGCATGAAGTACGAGATCGAGGATCTTGCCGATGACACGTACGGTGTCTCCGACGTGGTCAACCAGATCCACGTGCGTCCCTACGGCGTGCTGGCATCCGAATAAGTCGTTATTTCTGCAATATTCGCGGCGTATCATCCGGACCACCCGCCTGCGAGCCCCGGCCCTGCCGGGGCTTTTTGCTTTCGGGAGGGCCCGGTGGCGCAGGCGGGCTGCCGCAGGCGGACAGGCCGCTACAGGTCGCTGCCGCTGGGCGGAGTCTCCATCCGCTTGTCGGTCTGGTCGGCGCGATCCACCGGCGTATCGGATGGCAATTCCTCGGCGGCACGTCGTACTTCGTCGAAGATTTCGTCCTCCGGCAGTTCGTCGTCGTCAGGCTCGTGACGCTCTCGTGATAAATCGCCCAGTTCCCTCTCGATCTCGTCGGCAGCCTCGGGGTCCAAGCGCGGGTCCAGCGTGCTGGGGATGCCTTCCGGCTCTGCGGCTTCCTTGTTCCGGCTCTTGCTGTCGGCGTCCGGACGGCCGTGTCGGGTGGTCTTGCTCATCGTCACTCCTCTGGTCGTATTGCATCGTCGGATATTCATCACTGGCGGCAAGTTGCATGCCAATGGAGGCGGAGCAGGCCGATTCGCATGCGGCGGGCGCGGCGCCTATAGTGGTCTCAGGGGACCGCCGCAGAAACCAGTCTGCCGAATCCGCCCGCAAAGAGGCTGGAACGGCAATTGCTGAAGCAAGGCAAGCATCGTGCGAGGGAGATAGCGATGAACCTGACCGGCGTTCTGGCCACCCTCAGCGTGGCGTCCTCCGTGGCCGTGTCTTCCACGCCCGTCGAAAAACAGCTGCTGGCCATCAGCCCGCACGACTTTGCCCAGCAGTTCAACGTGGTGGCCCACGACGTGGGCGCCAAGCTGACGCTGCCCGATTTCCAGGCCAAGCCGGGATGGCATCGCGCCAATACCAGCGACGGCGTATCGGTCATGGTGCGGGGTGCGCATACCGGCTATGCCATTGACGAAGTGGTGGTGGTCTGCCGCGCGGCCGAGCAGTGCATGATGACCATATGCACCGCCGCCCGCGCCATCGATGCCACCGTGGAGCCCAATCTGCTGCAGTATTTTGTTGCCGCGCGCATCGCCGGGCAACTGGGAGAGGTGGCGCTGGTGATGTCCGGACTGGTCTACCTGGTCGTGAATCCCGACGACGAAGACTATGTGGCGCTGGTGATCCGGCAGTATCAGCCCCAGCAGGAACTGACGGCACGCCGCCAGGCGGCGCTGAAGGTGCCGCCGCCCTCGACCTGAAGCGCGGGAATGCCCAGGATGCCTGACGCCTAGTGCACGGGCGGCACCATCCGGCGGGCGCTTGCGCCAGGTGATCGGGCGGGCGTGAATTCCATTGCGCGCTGTTCCAGCATACGCTGCAGTTCCGTGGCACCGCGATAGTAGTGGGCCAGCAGCAGGCGCAGTTCCGGATCGGCAATCGGCTCCCGCAACAGTTCGCCATAGGCGGATGCGGCGCGGCCGGCCTGCTGGGCGGCGTGACGCAACAGCGGCAGTTCGCCAGACTCTGCGGGCGGCGGTACATGCTGCACATCGCGGGTGCGGTCGGCGGTGCCGTCCTTGCCGACGCCGTCACTGGTTGATGCGGCGCGGGTTGCCAGTTCCACCGACGCGCACCGCTGCATGTTGGCGCGATGGGCCAGCACCGCCCGAATCTGTGGGTCCGATGCGGCCGCCGCCACGGCCGACAGCGCTTCTGCACACTGCATGGCGTGACGGCTAAGCCGCGCCAGCATGGTGTTCAGTGCATCCATGTACGTCTCCGGTTGATGCTTTTACTGTAGGTGAAGCGCGCTGGCCAGCGGCCGAATCGCGTTGTTCGCGTGGTTAATCTTTTGCAGATCGGCATTTACTGGATTCGACAAAGGTATCGCCGGCCTTCGAATCGGAAGGAAACATGCAAAAAACGCGCCGCACGCTGCTCCGATTTGGGGAACAACGTGCGGCGCGCTGCAAGCGGGTCTACGGGGCAAGCCCGTGGAAAGGCAGACCCGCCGGCGTGACCTGCCGATTACTGCTTCGGGACCGGATCGGGCGAATCGCCCTTGGGGCCTGAAGGCGCGGTCGGCGTGGCAACCGGCGACGCGCTCTGCTCGCGAGGCTTCTTGGCGTGCTGGCCGGTGTTCTTCTTCGTCTTCTGGGTCTTCGTCGCGTCCTTGTCCTGCTGCATGGTCGAGTCGCCCGACATCATCGCGCCGCCGCCCGAACTGCCGCGCTGCGTCGATGGGCCTTCGGGGGCCGGCGGCGCACTTGGGTTCGGTGCGCTGGGCGAAAGGGGTGCCTGCTGCGCCATCACGGGCACACAGCAGAGCGCACTGATGGCCAGGGCGGTAGTGGTGAGCAAGCGTTTCATGGTTTGTCTCCCGAAAAACTGGTGGCGGTGACTCCACGATATGACTCCGCCACCCGAGCGCTCAGGGGGACGCGACTGAATTGGGTGTAGGCCGTTGACTACAGCATGTGAAGCCCGTTGGCAGGATTTATATGGCTGTGTAAATCGAACCGGCGGCGACCCCGCAGGCGGCCTCGGGCGCGCTGCCGAAGCCGCTTGCGCGGCAGTGGATCACGCGCTGATGCCGATGGCCGGGTCAGCGGTATGGAATTTGCGTCGCCAGTTCCGTATTGACCTATTGACCCGCCAACCGGAGACGCTCATGAACCAGGGGAACAACAGGGGTAGTGGTTCCGACGACCGCTACAGCACCTATGGCGCGGAACGCGACGATCGCAGCGATTGGACCGAGCGCGATGAGCGCGGCGAGCGCCGCCAGCAGGGCGGCAGGCAGCGCCAGCAAGAGGCCTATAGCGGCGGAGACTGGCTCACGCATCGCCAACAGGGCGGCAGCGACTGGCAGGGACGAAGCCAGTCACAACCGGGCCAACCGGGCGCGGGAAGCGACTGGCAAGCCAGTGCCCAGCAGCCTGGCGGCAGCCGCTGGAGCGGGCAGGGCACATCGTCACAAGGCTCGACATCGGTGTCGTCATCGAGCGGCTATGGCGGCTATGAAGGCCAGAGTCGGCGCTACGACGAAGGCTATGGCGAAGGTCGGTACGGGGAGTATGACGAGGGCCGCCAGCCGTCCGGGCATGACGCCGGCGACCGCAACACGCCACGGCGCCACGCCGAACGCGAACGCTGGGGCGACTGGCATCAGGAAGACGCCACGGGACGCGGCAGCGAATGGTCGAGCCAGCAGGGCAGCCAGCGCGACGAGTGGGGACAGGGCCGTGCGGGTTGGGACCAGCCGGCGCGTGGCGGATCGCCGCAGCGCCAGGGCGGATGGGAACAAGGGCGTGGAGGACACCAACAGGGCTACCAGCAAGGCCGCCAGCAAGGTCGCCAGATGCAAGGCCGTGACACCGGAGGTGCCTGGGGCAGCAGCTGGGAAGGCCCGACGGGGTCGGAACCCGACATGCGCACGCACTATCGCGGCGGCTATGGCGTTTCCGACTATGGTCACCAGGAACCGGCGGTGGGCCAGAGCCACCAGACCTGGCAGCGCCGGGCCGCCGCCGACTGGATGGACGAGCGCGAGCGGCGCGAGCGCCATGCAGCCGGCCCTGGGCCGATGGGTGACCGGGGCGGGCGTGGCTACGGCGGTAGCACGGGGGCCGGCGGCTACGATCCTAACGAACAGGCGTACGAGCACTTTACCGGCGCGAACGAACGCAGCGACCTGAATCGCGGTTACGGCGGGGCCGGTGGTTCTGCAGCCGCCCGACGCGCCCAGCGTGCGGGCCCGAAGGGCTACCAGCGTTCGGACGAACGTATCCGCGAAGACCTGTGCGAGCGCCTGGCGATGAGCGGACGTGTCGATGTCCGCGAGGTGGAAGTCTCCGTCGCCAGCGGCGTGGTCACGCTCAGCGGCACCGTGCAGGACCGCCAGCAGAAATACCGGATCGAGGACATGGCCGAGGAAGTGTTCGGCGTAAAGGATGTCCACAACCAGATTCGCGTCACGCGCGACACCGGCATGGGCGGTGCGGCAGGCCAGGGCCGGACAGGCGGCTCGCGCACGTTGCAGGGGTCCGACCAAGATACACCCGATCCGCTATCATAAGCCTTCTAGTTATATAAGTGCGCGAAGCCATTTCCATCAGTTATAACGGGGGCTCTGGAATTTTGCGACGCTCCTCGGCTAGACTGGCTGGCCCTTCAGAGATTGCCGAGATCCTGTATGGCCACCGTCGAGCGTACCGCCTACCCGCGTTTCCCGAAGGTTTTCTCCACCAAGGAGTTACAGGCCTGCTACACGCCGGAAGCCGAAGAACTCGAGTGGGCCACCCGATCTACCCGTGGCCAAGGCCCGCGACTTGGCTTGCTGGTGCTGCTGAAGGTTTTCCAGCAACTGCATTACTTCCCCAACCTGGACAGCATTCCCGTTGTCGTGATCGACCACGTGCGAGCCAGCGCTGGTCTGGCGCCAGACGCGGCGTTTGGCTATGACCGCAAGCTGTCCCCCACGCTGTACCGGCATTACACAGCGGTGCGCGAATTTCTCGGCGTCCAGCCTTATATTGGCACCGATGCCAACGAGGCCACGATCCGCGCCGCGCGCGAAGCCGCGGAAACGATGGATCAGCCGGTGGACATTATCAACGCCACTATCGATGCGCTGATCCTGCGCCAAGTCGAGCTGCCAGCGTTCTCCACGCTGGACAACATTGCCGAGCAGATTCACACCCGCACACAGACCGCATTATTCCGACGTGTCGCAAGGCGCCTGTCGGATGAGGAGCGGCAGCGGCTGGACCGGCTTCTCACCCGGGAATTCACCAGCCGCGTGACCGCCTACAACAACATCAAGCGCCACGCGCGCCGGCCATCCCGCAAGCATCTCAACCTCCTCGTAGAACACTTGACCTTACTCGATGGTCTGGGCGATTTCTCGCGCGCGATAGAAGGCGTGCCAGCCTCGAAGCTACGCTCGCTGGCTAGCCAGGCTATGAGCCTGGACGCGGCCAACCTCCGGGAAATCTTGCCCGAGAAGCGCTACACGCTGATCGTCGCGCTGCTCAACCACATGCGCGTACGCACCCGCGACGACCTCGCGGAAATGTTCATCCGTCGCATGGGCGCCATTCACAAACGGGCGCGCGACGAGATGGAGCGCATCCAATCGCGCCAGCGCGCACAGATGGAGAAGCTGGTCACCGTGCTCGACGGCGTGGTCGATATCGTTGCCGAAGGACAAGACGACGCGCTGATCGGCCAACAGGTGCGCCGCTTCCTTGCCCCATCCGGCGATCTGGAGCCCCTGCGCGAGAGCTGCGCCGAAGTGCGAGCCTTCAGCGGCAACAATTACCTGCCGCTGCTGTGGCGACATTTCCGGGCGCACCGCTCTGTCATGTTGCGTCTGGCGCAGGTGCTCGAATGGGAGTCGACCAGCCAGTCCCGCACGCTGCTGGCGGCACTGGAAGTCGTGCTGGAAAACGAAGCCCTGCATCGGGAATGGATCAACGCCGCGGTCGACGTCAGCTTCGCCTCGGAACGATGGCGTAAGCTCGTGCGCCGCCCGCAAGACCAGGGCGCCCCCACTAACCGGCGCTACCTGGAACTGTGTGTGCTCTCGCATATGGTCAACGAACTGCGTTCCGGCGACTTGTGCGTCGTGGGTTCCGACGCCTTTGCAGATTACCGAGCGCACTTGTTACCGTGGCGGGAATGTGAACGGCGCCTTCCGGAATACTGCGCCAAGCTGGGTATGCCAGCCAACGCGCAGGAGTTCGTGGCGCAGTTGCGCCAATGGCTGGCCGACGCGGCGCGTACGCTGGACGCCAGTTTTCCCGACAAGCGCCAGCATGTCACCATCGGCCAGGACGGCGAGCCAGTGCTCAAACGGACCGTCGCCAGGGAGATCGCGGCCAGCGCGATAGCCCTGCAGCAGGCGCTGATCCGGCGCATGCCAACACGCAATCTGCTGGATGTGCTGACCAACATCGAGCACTGGACCCATTTCACGCGGCATTTCGGCCCGCTCTCCGGCAGCGACCCCAAGATTCGCCATGCCGCCGAGCGCTACCTGCTGACCATCTTCGCCATGGGCTGCAACCTGGGGCCCACCCAGGCCGCCCGCCACATGGGAGATCGGGTCACGCCGCACATGATGTCGTTCGTCAACCGCCGGCACCTGAGCCTGGAGCGTCTTGAAACCGCGCAACGGGAATTGATCGAACTGTATCTGCGACTTGACTTGCCCAAGCACTGGGGCGATGGCAAGACCGTCGCGGCCGACGGCACCCAGTACGACTTCTACGACAACAACCTGCTGGCGGGCTACCACTTCCGGTACCGCAAGATGGGGGCGGTGGCCTACCGACACGTGGCCGATAACTACATTGCGGTGTTCCGGCATTTCATTCCGCCCGGCGTTTGGGAAGCCATCTATGTGATCGAGGGGCTGCTCAAGGCCGGCTTGAGCGTCGAGGCCGATACCGTGCACGCCGACACGCAGGGCCAGTCGGCGGCAGTGTTCGCCTTCACACATCTGCTTGGCATCAAGTTGATGCCTCGAATTCGCAACTGGCAGGACTTGAAGCTCTATCGCGCCGAGGCCAACACCAAGTACAAGCACATCGACCGCCTGTTTTCGGACACGGTGGACTGGGACCTGATCACGTTCCACTGGCAGGACCTGATGCAGGTTGCGCTTTCGATTCAGGCCGGCACGATTTCCTCGCCGCTCCTGCTGCGCCGGTTTGGCTCCGAAAGCCGCCGCAACCGTATTTTCCTGGCGGCACAGGAACTCGGCAAGGTCGTGCGCACGGTTTTCCTGCTGGAGTGGATTGGCAGCCGCGAGCTGCGTCAGGAGATCACGGCGACCACCAACAAGATCGAGTCGTACAACGGCTTCGCCAAGTGGTTTTCGTTCGGTGGCGACGTGCTCACGGAGAACGACCCCGACGAACAGCAGAAGCGCCTGCGCTACAACGACCTGGTGGCATCGGCGGTGATCCAGCAGAACACGGCCGACATGATGCAGGCCCTGCGCGCCATGGTAAAGGAGGGAATTCAGGTGGATGTCGCCGATATCGAGTTCCTGAGTCCCTATCTGACCAGCAATATCAAACGCTTCGGTGACTACAAGCTGCAGTTGGATCGCATCCCTGAATCCTGGATTCGAGACAGTCTATTTGCCGGTCCCGTTCATTCAGTACGCAAGCCCCGCCATGCCTGACATTGATACCCCGTACGGCAAGGTCAATGCCGACGCCCTGCAGAAACTGCAAGAAACCTTCGACACGCGCACCATTCTTCGCGCCGTGGACCAGCTGGACGGCATCCGCGCGCGATGCGAGCCAGAGGGGCTGCGCGACGATCTACTGCGCTTGCACGGCATCGCGCAGACCGTGATCAACGGCGCCATCTTGTCCTACACGACCAATGGTCCAACACTGACCGAGCAGATCGACGCCATCATGGAAGAGCTGGACGACTGGATCGCTATTCTCAGGCAGACTCAGCGTGCCTTGCGGCCATTGGAGATGTTGCGGATCCCGCCCGGGGAAGAAAACGAGTAGGTGTAGGCGCGACAATACGAGGGCGTCGTGTCGAAACCTGTAGAAAGTAATGCGCGATCAAATGTCCCTCGCAGGCCCCGTCAATAGCCTTCTACCTGCCGCAGATCTGGGATACCAAGCCGACCGATCTTCGCGGCCAGTTGGAGCCTAGCCGCCCGCCAGTCCGTCAGCGCTTGAATGCGCCGCCTGTTTGCGTCCGAGTATGAGGACTGGGCGTTGAGTAGTTCGAGGATGTTGCCGACGCCAGCGGCGTACCGATACTTGGCTGCGTTGTACGATTGTTGGGCGATTTGGAGCAAAGCGGCCGTGTTTTCGAGATTCTGGGTATTGACCTGCAACGTCTGGTAGGTCTTCCAAACGTCGAGGCCGACCTGTCTACGAGCTTCGTCTAGAGTGTATTGCTGCACTTCAACTTGAGCGTGTGCCTCGCGGACCTGATAGGTCCGAACGAACCCTTCAAAAAGGGGAATTTGCACCTGCACCCCGAAGTACCAGTCATGGCTCGTTGCAGGGAAGGATGGCTGGCCCAATCCGAGCGTTGCCGGCTGGTTGTTCCGCGAGTATCGGCTGACGAAGCTGATGGTCGGCCACCCTTGGGCGCGAGTCTGCTGCTCCTTGGCAACGGTTGCCTCAAGTTGGGCGCGCGCCGCAGCTATCGCCGGATGCCCCCGCTGGGCCTCCGCCATCAGTTCGGCAACCGACTCGAGGAAATTTAGATCCGGCTTGACGCCGTCGCCGACAGTGGGAACGACAATCCTCTGGCCCGGATCGAGGTTCATATCCGATGCCAGCGTGCCCAATGCGATCTGCAGCTCGCCCTCAGACTTGGCACGGGTATCCGCCAACACATTATAATAACTTGAATCGAAGCCGAAACTCGCCGAGTCCTTACCAAAGGCATCTAACTTCTCATACTCAGCCTGGCTAATATCAATAGTTTTTGAATACATCTGCTCAGGATTCTTCTACGAGGTGCTGGCCATTGCGCAGAAGAAGGACTGGCTGTCGGGCTAGTACTTCAGCCAGCGTGAAAGTTCGCCACACTACCAGGTCTTCAAAAGCTCGGGGAGGTCACCCATGTTGCTGCAATTTCAACCAATTCCGTGCGAGACACTGGCTGACCCAACCTGTCTTGCGGAACCAACGACCGCCGCCGCAATCCTCCCAAAGGAGGGAATTTGAGACCTGAGTTCCAACGCCCAGCAATAGCGACGCTGATTTTCCGGCAACGGACGTTGCGTGGTTAGGCCAGCTGCTGACGCAGATTTTTGCGCACATCACTCAAATGAGTTAGTACCTCTGAACATCGCAACAAGCCGAGTCTTGAAGATATTCAGCAGGCAGCTACTGAAAGCAGGGGGTGCATTGGCCGTGTCGGCCTCCGCACTGTACGAGTGGCCCGACGGCAGTACAGAGATAAGAGTTATTATCTCTGTGGCTTTGTTTTCGTACTAAACTGCCCTTCATGAAAACCCGCCCATACATGCCCGAGGGCGACCTCGACTTTCCCGACGCGGCGGCACTGGCGGCCCTGCGCGCTTGGTACGAGGGCGCTTCGTCGCGGCAAGTCGCGGAGCGCTACCTGCGCGATCGCCTCGGCCATGGCCAATCGGCCCGCGGCATCATCGGCCAAGTGCGCCAGCAGCTGGCCACGTTTGCCCTCCACCGCCAACGCCCCGACCTGGCCGCGCTGTTCCAGTGTCCCGCGACCCTTCGCACCCGCCATGCCAGGGCTGTCACGCAAGCCCTCGAGTTGCTGCGCGCGATGCCGGTCCCGACGCCGCAGATCGCCGACGATATCGCGCTGTGGCTGCCGGAGCGAGCGGTGCGCGTGCTGTATGCCGTTGGCATCCGGACCTTGAGCGACCTCACCGTACGGATTCCGCGCCGGCGGCAATGGTGGACTGCCATCCCGGGGCTCGGGCCCGCCAACGCGCGCAAGATCGAAGCCTTCTTCGCCGCGCATCCCGCGTTGACCGAACGGGCCCGCGCCCTGATCGCCGCGGAGCGTCCGTCCATCGTGACGCGCTGGGAACAGTTGCGGCTGCCACACAACGTCGACGGCTCGGCCGGGGCTTTCCGGGCGCCAGCGGCGACCTGCATTCTGGGCGTGGACAATGACTACGAGGCTATCCAGGCCTGGCTCGCCCTGCACGAATCCCCGGCCACGCAGCGCGCCTACCGGAAGGAAGCCGAACGCCTGATCCTGTGGGCCATCGTCGCGCGGGGCAAGGCCCTGTCGTCGCTGACCACCAAGGATGCCACGGAGTACCGGGCGTTCCTGCGCAAGCCGACGCCGCGCGAGCGGTGGGTCGGCCCGCCGCGTCCGCGCACGGCCCCGGATTGGCGCCCGTTCGTCGACAACCTGTCGCCCCACTCAATTGCCCATGCGCTCGCCGTGCTCAATGCCATGTTCCGCTGGCTGGTCGAGCAGCGCTATGTCGTGGCCAACCCGTTTGCCGGCATCAAGGTGCGCGGCAGCCAGCGCGCCATGGCTGTCGAGACCACGCATGCTTTCACGGAAGGTGAATGGCTGCTGGTGCGCGCGATTGCCAATGGACTCGAATGGTCATACGGCTGGCAGGCCACGGCAGCGCAACGGCTGCGCTTCCTGCTGGATTTCGGCTACGCGACCGGGCTGCGGATCAGCGAACTGGCCAACGCCACGCTGGGCAATATCGAAACAGATGCCGCCGGCGATCACTGGCTGCATCTGGTCGGCAAAGGCGGCAAGCCCGCGAGGGTCACCCTGACACCCCTGGCGCGCGTGGCACTGGATCGTTATCTGCAGGAGCGGGGCCTGCCCGTTACCCATGCCCGCTGGGAGCCGGCCACGCCTGTGATCGGCAGCCTGGACGGCACAACTGCAGGCATCAGGCCGCTACGGCTGTGGGAGGTCATGCGCCGGTTCTTCGCCCTCGCGGCCGATGTCATTGGGGATGACCATCCGGCCCTGGCCGAAAAGCTTCGGCGAGCTACGCCCCACTGGATGCGGCACACTCACGCGACCCACGCGCTAGCCAAGGGGGTCGAACTGAGCGCTGTGCGCGACAACCTGCGCCACGCCTCAATTTCGACCACCTCGATCTACCTGCACACCGACGACGTCAAGCGGGCGCGGCAGTTCGGACAGGCGTTCATGGCTTGAGTAAACCTTATTCCATCACAGAATAAGGCGAGACGAAGTCATAACCTGAACGCTTATGATAGCGGATTGGCGTATCTTGGCCAGACCCCTTGCAGGGCATGAGCAACCCGGCCAGTCAGGGCGGCAGCGCGACATCCAGCGCGGCCGGCAGCACAGGCAGCCTGGGGACCGGCATCGGTAGCGATTCCTCGGCCAGTTCGGGCTCCGGCACCACAGCGGGAAGCACATCCGGCTCCACGTTGGGCAGATCGGGAAGCTGATCGTCCGACGCACCAAGCCAGCGCGCCGGGCACAGGCCTGCCGCGCTGGCCGCATCACCCTGCAAGCATCGATAAACCTCTCATTCGAACAAGGAGATGCCCCATGCCTTTCGCCTATGCAGGAACCCGCCGCCGCCGGAATCGCGACAGACGTCGCACCCACGAATCCCCGGAAAGCAACGCTGCATCACAGAACCGCGAGAGCGGGCCGGACGCTCGGGAAGAGCGCAATCCACTTGCCACGCGTCGGGCTTCAAGCGAGGAAAGCCCCGCCGCCCGCGAAGAGCAGCGCGCCACCACGCGGCCAGACGACAAAGAGGACAAGGCGGCCGGCATCGGCGGCCAGGATCTGCAAGACACCGGCAGTGGGGAGCCCGATGCGCCGCCGGTCGACAACCGATCGTAGTCGCGCCCATTGACGACAGGAGCCGCCATCATGCGATATCCGAAGCTTGCGATTTCGATGCGTGCCCGCCACGCCCTGTGCGCCATCGCCTGTCTGTCGGCAGGGGGCCTGGCGTGGGGCCAGACACCCCCCCAGACGCCAAAGGTGGACAACCGCGCTCCGGGCATGGCCGCGTCCGATGTGGCGCCGGGGGGGCGCGAGTGGGGGTTGTCAAAGGACGGCCATCGCAGCCATGGTGGCGGGTTGGGCCTTAATCAGGGGGCTTCGTCGGCCCAAACGTATGACTACCCGGCCTCGGCGCCGAAGGCTGCCCCGGCCAAGCGTCAGTAGACCGAGGGCACCCATATCGCGAGCGGCCGGGTGCATCGGCGACGCACGTCGGCCGTATCCGGAGACCAGTGCCGCTCCGGTGCCGGCGAGAACAGCGCCAGCAGCGCTGCCGCAGCTGAACACGGCGTCGTCAAGGTGCGGCGAAATTATCGTCGGCGGATGTGGAACTTCCGTTTGTTTGCAATGCCGACCGGTGTTGGGAAGCCCGGCCCGGACATCGGCCGGGGTCATCCGTGGAGTTGCACGGGTCATGCCGGTCAGCCATACGTTCGTATGGAGACCGTTCGGCGGGGCATGGCAGGGGGTATGGCGCCCAAGGGCGGCCTTAGTCAGGCAGCACCGCTACCGCCTCGATTTCGAACAGCATGCCGTCCAGAGCCAGCCGTGGCACCGGGATCAACGTGCAAGCCGGCGCGGGCCACTCGCCCAGCAGTGCCTGCCAGGCCCGGCTGAAGATCGCCAGCCGTTCCATCGAGTGGTCGACGATCAGCACGGTGATCTTGGCCACGTCGGGGATATCGGCACCCCCGGCCTGCAGCGCGACACGCAGGTTGGCCAGTGCCTGGGTGACCTGTGCGGAAAAGTCCGCGCGCAAGCCGCCGCACATGTCCTCGCCACCCTGGCCGGCAGCGAACACGATCCGGGCGGCCCGGGTGGCAACGGCCACGTGGGAATAGCCGTTCAACCGCGGATCGTAGAGGTCAGGCGGATTCATGAATTGCAAGTACGGCGCGCGGGGCGATTCAAGCAGCATGGCAGGGTCCTGAGTCAGTAGTCGCGCCAGTATCAGACCTCAAGCACACTTGAGGTCAAGCGCAGTTGCGATACCATCGCGCAGTACAAGGGAATTCGAATATTCTCCAAAAAGAGGGATCACCATGCCAAAGACCGCCGCCCCCCGTCGTGCGGAACGCCCGCTGCGGGCTCGCGACCCGCTTACCGTCGGCGAGGTGGCCGAGCGCAGCGGCATCGCGGTATCGGCACTGCATTTTTACGAATCGAAGGGGTTGATCGCCAGCACACGCAGCGCGGGCAACCAGCGCCGCTATCCGCGCGGCATCCTGCGCCGGCTGGCCGTGATCCGCGTAGCGCAGCGCATGGGCCTGCCGCTGGCGACCATCGCAGACGCGTTCACACATCTGCCCGCCAACAAGGCCCCCACGGTGGCCGACTGGCGCCGGCTGTCGGCAGCGTGGCGAGAGGACCTCGATGCCCGCATCCGCACGCTGACCATGCTGCGCGACCAGCTCGACGGCTGCATCGGCTGCGGGTGCCTGTCGCTGAAGGCATGCCCGTTGCGCAACCCGCAGGACATGCTGGCGCAGCAGGGCCCGGGGGCGCACATCGAGGAGGGCGGTTGCCAGCATCGGCAAAAAGCCATCAGGCGCTGAAGCAGCTATGCCCGCACCGGATCGTGACAACCCGACAACTTCGTGCAATCTGAAAAAGCCAATTGGATGCCGGCGTCCATGATGAATCCTGTTCGCAACCCCTGCTGACAAGGAGCAAATCATGAACACACTGAAGAAACTGCTGATTGGCGCCGCCATCGTCGCGGCTCCCGCCATGTCGTTCGCACAAAGCGTCCAAAGCGCCCAGGCCCCGGTTACCCGGGCCTCGGTACTGGCCGATCTGATCGCCGTGGAGAAGGCGGGCTACCACCCCGGCCGCAACGACGACGACTATCCCGCCGACATCCAGGCCGCCGAGGCCAAGGTCGCGGCGGAGCAGGGCATCCAGCCCGCGGCAGTGGCAAAGCCCGTCATCAAGGCGTCGATGCACGCCGCGAACACGGTGCCTCGCATCGACCGTCCGCGGAATGCGTTTTATGATGGGGCTTGAGGGTGAGCAGGGGCCAATCCGAAAGGCTTGGCCCCTTTGCGTTGTAAGGCTCGATCGAACCGCGTCAGAACAACGCGGCTTGATAGCCCCTACTGATTTTTCATTGCCTCGGCCAGGCGCGAGATGATTTCGCCCTCGCTCTTGAACGCCTTTTGCGCATAGGCCGCGTATTGTTCCGGGCCCATGTAGTTCGTGACCATGCCGTACTGGCGCGTCACGTTCAGGAACCTCGGGTCCTTGAGCGCGTTGCGGAAGGCCTCGTCGAGTCGTTTGACGACGGCCGGTTTCATATTGGCCGGGCCGATGATGCCGAATGGCGAGTTCGACCACACCGGGTAGCCGATTTCCTTCAGCGTCGGTGCATTCGGGAAGTCGGCTGCGCGCTTTTCTGACAGCGTCGCCAGCACGCGCATTTGGCCGTTCTGCACATAGGGCAGCAGCGTGTTGGACAGCACCGCCACATCGGACGACCCACTCAGCAACGCCGTAATGGCCTCGGCGTCGCCCTTGTACGGCACGTGCGTCCAGTTCGACTGCGACACGCGCGCCAGTTCTGAGATCGTCAGGTGCTGGCTGCCATAGATGCCGGTGGTGCCGTAGCTGATGCCTTTCTTGTTTGCCTTCGCATCGGCGATCAGTTCCTGCATGGTCTGCCACTTGGCGTCCTTCTTCACGGCCACGGCGAAGTTGTAGTCCGCGATCATCGACACGTAGGTCAGATCCTTGAGCGGGTCGTAGCGCATCTTCTGCACGTGCGGCAGGCGGAAGATCACCACGGGCGCCATGCTCAACGTGTAGCCATCGGGCTCGGTGGTCACCATCTGGGTGGCGCCCAGCGTGCCGCTGACACCGGGCTTGTTTTCCACGACGATGGACTGACCCAGTTCGCGGCCCGCCGCGTCAGCCAGGGCGCGTGCCACCTGGTCGGTCACGCCGCCGGCGCCGTACGGCACGATAAGCCGGATCGGACGGGTGGGGAATTCATCGGCAGCCAGTGCATGAGTGCCGGGCGATGCAGCCAGCGACAGGCCCGAAGCGGCCAGCACTACGCGGAAGAAGCGACGTCGTTGCATGAGGTTGTCTCCTGATTGTCTGCCGGATCGTGCATGTCCGGTCTGCGAGGTTGTTCGCGCAGTATGACAATGCCGCCGGGCGGCGGCTATCAGGAAACGGCGGGGGTGCGGTGCATATCCACCGATTTCATCGCCCGCATGCGGTGGCTGCATGCGGGCTCCGGCGGGGTACTGCCTAGCGGTTCTCGATCACGCGCGAGCGGATGAACGCGTCGTGTTCCATCAGCTTTTCGGCCCATCCTGCCGGCGGCACCAGGCTGATATCGGTAATGACATAGCCGATGTCGCCTTCGGTCTGCAGTTGCTGGGCTTCGATATTGGCGCCGATCTCGGCCAGCGCCTGGTTCAGGTGCGACAGCGTGCCGGGGCGGTTGTAGTGGATATTCAGCACCCGCGCCGGCGAGTCCAGCGGATTGGGCTGGATCTGCGGCAGGTTCACCGCGCCAATCGTGGCGCCGGTTTCCAGGAAGTTGGCGAGCTTGGTGGCCACTTCCACGCCGATATTCTCCTGGGCCTCTTCGGTGCTGCCGCCCACATGCGGCGTCAGGATCACGTTCGGCTTACCCTGGAGCGGCGTCACGAACGGGTCGGTATTGCTGCGCGGCTCTTCGGGGAATACGTCGATGGCGGCGCCGGCAATGTGGCCGTCGTCCAGCAGTTTCGCCAGCGCTTCGATATCGACCACGGTGCCGCGCGATGCGTTAAGCAGGATGCTGCCCGGACGCATTGCCGCCAGGGCCTTCGCGTTCAGCAGGTTGCGGGTCTGGGGTGTGGCCGGCACGTGCAGCGTCACCACATCGGCGGCGGCCAGGGCGTCTTCCAGCGAATGCATCGGCACCGCGCCGCCAATCGACAGGCGAGGGCGGATGTCGTAGAACACCACGCGCATGCCCATGGCTTCGGCCAGGATACCCACCTGCGCGCCGATATTGCCGTAGCCGATCACCGCCATCGTCTTGCCGCGGATTTCGAACGATCCCTTGGCCGATTTCTGCCATTGGCCCTGATGGGCCGCACGGCTTTTCTCGGGCACGCGGCGCATCAGCATGATGGTCTGGCCGATCACCAGTTCCGCCACCGAACGTGTATTCGAGAACGGTGCGTTGAACACCGGGATGCCGGCATGCGCGGCGGCGCCCAGGTCTACCTGCGACGTGCCGATGCAGAAACAACCCACGGTCAGCAGGCGCTGCGCGTTGGCAAAGTGTTCGGCGGTCAGGTGCGTGGCCGAGCGAATGCCCAGCAGGTCGTGGTCGCGTACGGCGGCCATCAGCGGTTCGCCGGCCAGCGCCTTGCTTTGCGTGGCGATGTCGATGTGGTGGCGGCCCAGCAGTTGTTGCCCGCTGGCGTGAATATTTTCGAGGAGGAGAGCGCTTGCCATGATTCGGGCGTGCTTCAGGAGAGTTGAGAAGGCATGTCAGGCGTCCTGTCCCGGACGCGCACATCCAGACCATAGCACCGAACCTTTCCCGTGCTGGCGATATGGGCAAGGCACATCCAAATGGATGTCATCATACAAGTGCTTGCTGCGAGGCAACTTTTCTCATAGGATGTCGGACAACTATAAAGGTCCATCTGGACCGATTCCACCATCCGATGAGGAGACAGCATGGACAAGAACAAGACGGGCGTTGACGCCGGGCGCCGCCACCTGCTCAAGGCTGGCGCCGCGCTAGGCGCAGCGGCCGCGAGCGGACAGGCGCTGGCGCAGGCGTTCGAATTCAAGGCCGCCCAGCGCTACCCCGACCCTGCCGTCGAGATCCTGGACCCGAGCTTCGGCAAGTACCGGCTGTTCAGTTCCACCGTGGAGCAGGTGGCCACGGGGTTCCGGTGGGTGGAAGGGCCGGTCTACTTTGCCGATGGCCGCTACCTGCTGTTTTCGGATATCCCGAACAACCGCATCATCAAGTTCGATGAGACGTCGAACCAGTGGAGCGTGTTCCGTTCACCGGCCAACTTCACCAATGGACACTGCCGCGACAGGCAGGGCCGGCTGGTCAGCTGCGAACACCTGACGCGGCGCGTCACGCGCACCGAATACGATGGCTCGATCACCGTGCTGGCTGACCGCTATCAGGGCAAGCGCTTCAATTCGCCGAACGATATCGTCTGCAAGTCGGACGGGTCGCTCTGGTTCACCGACCCGCCGTTCGGCATTGCCGGCGACTGGGAGGGCGACAAGGCGGCCTCGGAACTGCCGCACGCCGTCTATCGGATCGATCCGAAGGACAACAGCGTGACGCAGGTCATTGCCGACCTGAATGGTCCGAACGGCCTGGCGTTCTCGCCAGACGAGAAGAAGCTCTACATCATCGAATCGCGTGCCCAGCCTAACCGCGTGATGTGGGCCTACGACGTAGGCGCCGACGGCCAGCCTGGCAACAAGACCAGGCTGATCGACGCAAACGGCCCGGGCGCGCTCGATGGCTTCAAGGTCGACGTGGACGGCAATATCTGGGCCGGCTGGGGCAGCAGCGGCGCGCCGGGCGCCGATCCGTCGAAGCTCGACGGCGTGCGCGTGTTCAACGCGCAGGGCAAGGCGATTGGTCATATCCACCTGCCGGAGCGTTGCCCGAACCTGTGCTTCGGCGGGCCGAAGCGCAACCGCCTGTATATGGCCAGCAGCCATTCGGTGTACGCGCTGTATGTGGAGACGCGCGGCGCGGTCTGACCGTCGTCACGCATGGCAGGGCGGCAGCCCAGCTCCGTGCGCACGCGGGCCGGGCCGGTCGGCCATTATTTCCGCACGATCAGTCCGATTGCGATGGGTCGCTGGAACCAGCTTTCGTAACTGCCCTGGGCCAGTACGAAAACGCTGCCGGCGTACCGCCCGGCGGGCAGATCGGGATTATCTGCCGGGCGATATTCCAGTTCCAGGTCGCTTTGCTTGTCATAGCCGCCGCACGCAAAGGTGTTATTCATCCTGACCTTGCCGCATGTGCCGGTCTGGCGCCGCGCGCGCACCACGACGGGATAGCGTGCCGCAGTGCCCTGATCGGCAACCGTCACCGTCAATTTCGTGTCCTGCGATACCTGATCTACCACCATGGTCCGCGGTCCGCTGGCGTCCGACTGGGCGGGCACCAGAAAGCCAATCGTGCCACGCTGGATATGGCGATCCAGGCCGCGCACGCCCGTCAGCGTTCCCGGCCTGAGTTCGCCCGAGATTGCGGTCACGAATATCCGGATATTGGCCTTGATGGTTCGGCGATACGCCACATCTTTCCAGCCGAGCCGCTTCGACGGTGAGCTTGCCCTCATAAAGCCCTTCTGGCAGCCCGCGATTATCTTCGCGGTCGAAAAACAGTTCGAGCCGGCTGTTCTTGCGGTTCCGGCAGTCAACCGCCACGTTCATGGCCGCGTAGGTGCAGCCATTATGGCGGTAGCCCCGGATATTGACGTTTCGGCTCCGGCCATCGAGCCGGTTTGTCAGTTCGACCGAGAACATCGACCGATCTGACAGCCCCGCCGACCAGACCATCGACGCCGGGCCGCCCGTGACGCCATCCTGCTGGGGGACGATAAACCCTACGGTGCCTTTGTCCACTTCCCTGCCGAAGTCGATCGGAAACAGCAGGCTTCCGGTGCGTCGATTGCTGTTCCATTTGTCCAGCGTGCCGCTGACCACTGGAGACACTTCGCCATATCCTGCATCGGAGCGTCCGATCCGCATGTCGCTGACACGCACGACAATCGGCGCTTCGCTGGTGGTCGAATCCTTTCGTGCCGGCCGGTAGATGCCGGTTTTCAGATAGGGCGTGCGGTCGACGGACAGGTTATAGGCGTTCTGGCCCTTTTGCTGGTAGACCAGCGTGTCATCCTTCCAGATCTCGACGATGCCGCTGCTGTCGGTTGCCCATTTCGTGTGAATGACCCAATTGGTCAATATGCCAGGCACCACGCTGCCAGGGAGTTCGGTGCTCGAACGTTGAATATTGGCCGGCGTGCCCCACGCGCGCGCGACCACCCATTTGTCGCCTTTCTGATGAATCGCCAGGTTCGGGAAATTCCTGTTCACCTTGTCCTGGCCCATGACGGCATGCCATTGCAGGACGATATATCCGGCCTTGTCGGTAATCTGATCCACGGCGATGCGCGCGCCGTACCAGCGTTCCTGCAGCCCCTCTTCGGCAGGGAGGGCCAGTTCCGACCGGAATGTGCCCGGCGTGCCCGGCAGATGGAATTTCACCGGCAGGCGGCCCGACAATCCGGCCATGGCTTCCCTGGTGACGCGGTCGGAAGTCAGCGGACGCGCGGCGGGGTCGTACAGGGCATCGATCGAAAGCGTCCATTTCCTGAAATCGCCGCGAAAATCGTCCTGATAGATGATTTTCTTCGTGGTATCGAATACGTCCACCGGTTTGAGCTGCCGGGAGGCATATTGCGCATTCGCATCGGGCAGCAATGCATGGAATGCCCCGAACAGGGCGGCTGTTGCAAGACAGGCCCGCCAGCATTGGCGGGCGCGGAAACTCCCATTGATTCGCATAATGGTGAACTCCAGTACGGTGATGACGGAAGGGAGGAAGCAAGACGGGAAGGAAAATCCCGCGTCAGATTCCATCAGCACCGGCCGGTGCAATCGTTGCTTGCGGTCAATTCGGAAACCGTGGCCGAATGGATTTCAAGGCGATGCCACGATTCAAAAAAAACATTCAACTCGCGCACCTATAAAACTGAATTCCAGACGCGCTGGAATCTGAGAGGATGCTGCATCCCTTTTTTGTTACCGCAGCGCCCTCACACGCCCGCAAGGAGACCCCATGATTCGCGCACGCTCGGCCGTCTTCGGTGTCATGACCGTTGGGAGCCTGCTGTCGCCATTGGCCGGACACGCCACCGAAGGCGCGCTCGGGCGGCCGGTGGCGGGCACCAGCGTGTCGCCGAACGTTGGGGTGATTCCCGACCAGCCTGTGTGGATCGCCAATCTGCAGCAGCTCTATATGGATGGCTCGGTCGGCAGCGGCCGCGAGGTGCCGGTCGGCGGGCGAACCACCGCAGGCATCGATGCCAAGATCGCTTTCACGCTGGCAACGATCATGAAGGTCTGGGATACCGGGCCCGGTGCCTGGAATTTTGCGTCCAGCTTCACGCTGCCGTATGTCTGGACGACGGTGCACACCAGCGCCGTGTTCGCCGGCCCCGGCGGCAACACGTTCTCGCGTGGCGCTTCCGACCGTGCGTCGAACCTCTATGACATGTATTTCAGCCCGCTGATCGCCGGCTACCATTTCTCGAAGACCACCCATATGGCGTTGAGCTTCAACGTCTGGGCGCCCACCGGTCAGTACGACAAGAACGCGCTGGCCAATCCCAGCCTGAACAACTGGACCTTCGTGCCGCAGGTTGCCTTCACGCACCTGATGCCGGAATACGGGCTGGAGTTCAATGCCGTGGCGGCCTTCCAGTTCTATACGCGCAATACGGCCACCGACTACCAGAACGCGCCGCTGTTCACGCTGGACGTGATGGGCGTGAAGAAGTTTGGCAAGTGGGGGGCGGGTCTGGTGATGGGTACGATCCAGCAACTCGGCGACGATACCGGCCCCACGGCAGACCGCCTGAACGGCTTCCGCGGGCACGACTTCACGATCGGCCCGATCGTCACCTACGACACCAAGCTGGGCGGCAAGGCACCACTGTCATTCAGCCTGCGATGGGTGCCGACGGTGACCAGCAAGAACCGGCTCGACAGCACGGCCACCGTCATGGCCACGGCCACGCTGGTGTTCTGATTCCCGGCGAACGACTCGAAAATATCACTAAAGCATCACTTTCCTGTCATGTGACATTGTCATCATCGCGCCCAAAGATGAGCCGGTCAGTGCGGCTGGACCTTTGGGCGCGCCGATCCGTTGACGTTTGACCTCAAGGCCAAGGCAGCACGGCGAATTGGGTCGAAATATCAACAGGATAACGGGGAAGTTTCATGCGTCACATGAAGTCTGCAATCAGCCTGGCGGCGGCAATGACCGTCGCTTTTGCGTTCTACGGCTGCAACGGCAGCGACAACACCAGCAGCACCAGCGGCAACAATGGCGCCACGCCGCCCACCACCACGCCGACCACGCCTTCGACGCCACAGGCGGAAGTCACCGGCAAGTGGACCACGGGCGATCTGCATGTCCACACGACCGAATCCGACGATGCGCAAAGCAAGCTCGTCGACGTGCTGGACCAGGCCATGATCACCAACAACCTGGACTGGACCGCTCTCACGAATCACCTGCGCGTGTCCACGCGCGACCAGAACGGCACCGCCATCGTGGGCGGTCCGCTGCCGTTCTCGAAGGCCATGGCCGACTATGAAATCCCGGCCGTCCGCCAGCTTCAGGTCAATGGCAGCTATGTCAACAAGCTGATCTTCTCGGCGTTCGAATGGGACATGCCGACCCACGACCATATGAACGTGGGCATTTTCACGGGCGCGCCGCTGGCTACGGCCACCAAGGCCGCCAACCAGTTCGAGTATTACTTTACGAACCGCCCCGACACGTCGTTCGATGCGGTGGATGTCGCCAACTGGAACGCCGCCGGCACGCGTGCCTTTACGACCCACGCCGATGCCGTCAAGGCGGTGGCCTGGCTGCGTGACAACTTCCCGGACTCCAGCTACGCGCTGATCAACCACCCGTCGCGCAACCCTGGCAAATACACCGCCGCCGATTATCGCGAGTTCAACGATACCGCCCCGAACATCGCATTCGCCGTGGAAGGCATGGTCGGCAACCAGATGGAGCCGGACCGCGGTGGCTACAACTCTGCCTACATCGACGCCAACCTCAAGAGCCGCGTCTACGGCGGCGTGGACTACGTGGTGGCACAGGTTGGTGGCATCTGGGACGCGATGCTGGGCGACGGCCGCCGTTTCTGGAACGTGGGCGACTCCGACCACCACTTCAAGACCGTCGGTACCAACAGCAGCGGCTATTTCCCGGGCGAGTACGCCAAGACCTATGTCTGGATCGAGAACAAGAACACCGGCATCAAAGGTGTGCTCGAAGGCGTCCGTTCGGGCAAGATGTTCTCGGTCTTTGGCGACCTGATCAACGCGCTGGATTTCAACATTGCCAGCGGTGCCAGCAAGGGCGAGATGGGTGGTGAACTCAAGGCCAAGGCCGGCGAGACGGTGACCGTGACCATCCGCTTCAAGAGCCCGGACCGCAACAACTACCAGTATCCGATCAATGGTGGCGTCAGCGTCAACATGCGGCCGGTGGTGGACCATATCGACCTGATCGCCGGCGATGTGACGCCGCGCGCCGCGTCCGGCACGCCTGGGTACAGCAAGGACACCAACGACTCGACGAAGGTGGTTGCCACGTTCACGTCGGCCGACTGGAAGCTGGACAAGGACGGCTACAACACCGTGACCTACACCTACAAGGCCGCCAAGAACCAGTACTTCCGCCTGCGCGGCACCAATCTGGGCATGAATGTGGCCGGTGAAACGACCAACGGCAATCCGCTGCCGGACCAGCAGATCTCGATCACGGACGCCAACGCGCGCTTCGACGCGATCAACGCGCGCAACTACAACGACCTGTGGTTCTATTCGAACCCGGTGTTCGTGACGGTCGGTTCGTAAGGCCGATCATTGCCGGTCCTGCCTAGTGGCCCAGCGTCTGGAGCCAGAAGGGCAGGCCGGCGCCGGCCATGGCCACCGCCAGCGGGGCCAACTGGGCCAGGCCCGCGCCAAGGCTGCGCAGGGTGGGGTAACGCGGGGACAGGAGTTTGCTGGAACGTGACATGGTGCCGGGGTTGTGGGAATCTTGAGGGCATCATGCGCCGTGGTACCTGAATGGCACCTGAGCATTCCGTTCAGGCGCCGTTCAGCTTGCCCGGCCGAGAATGCCGCAAATGACTGCCTCGCCCCCTTCCACATCCGCCGTCACGGGCTTGCCCGCTTTCCGTCCCGCCGCACGCCTTCGCGGCGCCTGCCGCATGCTGATCCTGCTGGCCGTGCTGGGCGCGGCGGGCAGTGCCGGCGTGGCGCTGGCCGATACCGACGCCGACCGCGCCCGTGCGGCCCTGCGGTCCGGCGAGATCCTGCCCCTGGCGCGCATCCTGGACACCGTCTCGCGCCAGTATTCGGGCGACGTCATCGACGTGAAGCTGGACCGCGACGACGGCATCTGGCAATACGAAGTCAAGCTCCTGCTGCCCACCGGCACCGTCGCCAAGCTCGAATATGACGCACGCGATGCCAGGCTGCTCAAGGCCAAGGGCCACGATCTCGACCGCGCGCGCAAGCCCTGAACCGCCATGCGCATCCTCCTGGTCGAAGATGAAAGCACACTGGCCGCGCAGCTTGCGCAGGCGCTGACCCAGGCCGGCTACGCGGTGGATCATGCCGCCGACGGCATCGACGCCGAACACCTGGGCGCCGAACATCCCTATGACACGGTCGTGCTCGACCTGGGCCTGCCCCGGCTCGACGGCCTGACCGTACTCAAGCGCTGGCGCCAGGCCGGCAACGATGTGCCTGTGCTGATCCTGACCGCGCGCGACAGCTGGGTGGAGAAGGTGGAGGGCATCGACGCCGGCGCCGACGACTACCTGACCAAGCCGTTCCGCACCGAAGAACTGCTGGCCCGCATCCGCGCGCTGATTCGCCGGTCTGCCGGCCGCACATCGCCCACGCTGGCCTGCGGCCCCGTGCTGCTGGCGCCCGGCAGCGGCCAGGTCAGCGTGCACGGCAACCCGGTCACGCTGACCGCGCACGAGTTCAAGGTGCTGGACTACCTGATGCACCACCAGGGCACCATTGTCAGCAAGACCACGCTGACCGAGCATATCTACGCGCAGGATTTCGACCGCGACAGCAATACCATCGAGGTCTTCGTGGGGCGCCTGCGCCGCAAGCTGGGCGTCGACGTTATCGAGACCGTACGGGGCCTGGGCTACCGCATGCGGCCGCCGGCCGACGCTGCATGAAGCGCGCCTCCATCGCCCGGCGCCTGCTGGGCATTGCCACGCTGTGGATCGCCGGCACGCTGTGCACCACCGGCTGGCTGCTGGATACGCTGTTCGGCCGTCACGTCGACCGCACCTATATCGCCGAACTCGACCGCGACCTGACCAGCCTGACCGCCGCGCTCGAGTGGCGCGCCGACGGCAAGCTGGAACTGACCCGCCAGCCGGCCGATCCGCGCTTCGAACTGCCTTACGGCGGGGCCTACTGGCAGGCGTCGTCGGGCAGCCAGACGCTGCGCTCGCGTTCGCTCTGGGATGTCGATATCCCCGTGACCGTGGAACGCCGGGTTGGCGAGGGCGATGCCGATATCCGCGTAGGGCCGCGCGACCAGTCGCTGCTGGTGAAATCGCGCCGGCTGCAACTGACCGGCGCCGATGCCCCGGTCGACATTACTGTGGCACTGGACCGCACCGAGCTGCGGCAGGCCAAGCGATCGTTCCGGCATCTGCTGTGGCTGTCGCTCGGCGTGCTGGGCCTGGGCATCCTGGGCGCGGTATGGGCGCAGATCCGCTTCGGGCTGGCACCGTTATCGCGGCTGCGCGCGGCGGTGGCGCGGCTGCAGGCGGGCCAGGCGCCGACGCTGCAGGGCGCGTGGCCGGCCGAAGTACAACCGCTGGTCGACGAGATCCACCTGTTGCTGCGCCGCAATCATGAGGCCGTAGAGCGTTCGCGCCGGCAGGCGGCAGACCTGGCACATGCGGTCAAGACGCCGCTCGCCATTCTGGCGAACGATGCGGCAACATTGACCGCGCCGGCATCGCAGCGCGTAATGCAGCAGGTGGATGCCATGCGCCTGCAGGTAGACCGCCACCTGGCCCGTGCCCGGGCCGCCGGAGCGGGTGGGGCGGCCGGCGGCGCGGTGGCGGTACGGCCCGCCGTTGACGAACTGGTGCGCGCGCTGACCCGCCTGCACGCCGACAAGCCCATCGCCGTCGATATCGAAGGCCAGGCCAGCTTTGCCGGCGACCGCCAGGACCTGGTGGAAATGCTCGGCAACCTGCTGGACAACGCGTGGCAGTGGGCCCAGGCCAGGATTCGGGTCGACCTGGTGACGCAGGCCGCCGAGGTAGAGATCCGCATCGACGACGACGGCCCCGGCATGCCGGCCGCCGCGATGGCACAGGCCGTGCAACCGTATGCGCGGCTCGACGAGTCGGCCGAAGGCAGCGGGCTGGGGCTGGCGATCGTGCGCGATGTCTGCGCGCTATACGGCGGCAGCTTCGAACTGGCTACCTCGCCGCTGGGCGGGCTCGGGGTGCGCGTGCGGTTGCCTGCGGCGCCTGCGGGCTGATGGCTTTCCCCCGCTCTTGCACGGCGGGAGCGGGGCGGCGTCTCCCATCGGGTATCATCGCGCCCTTTGCTGTTTGCGGTTCCCGCTTTCCATCCCTTGTCTTCCGCCGTACCCCGCGCCGCGCAGGCCGTTCGCCGGCGCCAGCGCCCGCCGGTGGCCCCGGCGCGTTTGCTCGGGCCGCATCACTTTGCCTACTACCGTGGCTACCTGCAGGGTCTCGACCTTGGCCGGCTGGCCGCGCGCTATCTGACGCCGGGCCTCGATCTGCGCCAGGCACGCACCACGCTGGCCTGGATCGAAGCCGAACTGGCGCGCGGCATCAAGCGGCTGGCAACGCGCCCACGCGCCGATGGCGAAGCCGCCATCCTGACCGAGAAGACCTGGCTGGCGATGATCGTGCCGCCCGCCACCGAGAGCGCCACCGCACGCCAGACACGCCAGCGCAAGCTGCTGCGGGCGCTGGATGCGCTGCAGCCGCTGCTGCTGGTACGCCCCTTGCCGGGCGACGCCGTAGCCGGCTGGTTCACGCCGGCCATCGCGGCCCGGCTGGTGGCAACGGGCTGGACCACGCTGGGCGCACTCGGGGCAGCCGTCGCCGCCGATCCACGCGCCTGGTATCGCCACACGCACGGCATTGGCGAAGCCACCGCGCGCGAGGTCGAGGCATGGCTGCACGCGCAGGCGATGACGCCGCACCGTGCGGATGTGCCGGATGCGCCAGACGCTGGCCCGCAGGCGCTGGCCCCGCTCGAATCGCTGCGGCACGCGGCTGCACAGGCCGATGTCCGGATCATCCAGACCTGGCTGGAGGCGTACGGCCCGGAAGGCAGCCACACCTGGCGCGCCTATCGTACCCAGGCCGAGCGCTTCCTGCTGTGGGCCGTTTTCGTGCGGAACAAGACGCTGGCAAGCCTGGACGCCGACGATTGCCGCGCGTACCTGGCATTCCTGGCCGATCCACAACCGGCCGCGCAATGGGTGGGGCGGCGTGGCTCTGCGCGCAATGGCCCGGACTGGCGGCCGTTCGAAGGGCCGCTGTCGCCGTCAAGCATCGGCCATGCGGCAAGGATCCTGAAGACGCTATGTGCGTGGCTGGTCCGGCAGGGACACCTGCCCGACAACCCGATCGCGTCAGCCGCGCAGCCCGAAGCCACCGCCGCGCCACGCATCCAGGCCGATCGCAGTCTCAGCCGCACCCAATGGCAGCACCTGAAGCAGTACGTGGGCGCGCTGCCCGCCGATGATCCGCGCACGGTGCGCTTGCAGTTCATGCTGAGGCTTGTGCATGCCACGGGGCTGCGTGTCTCGGAGCAAGGGCAGCTGACCGTGGCGCATCTGTCGCAGACCGATGGCTGGCGGCTGCGCGTGCCGGGCAATCGGGCTCGCACCAACGACTTGCCCGAGACCGTGATCGACGCCTTGCGCGATCACATGGAAGCACGCGGGCTGGGGCGCGACGTCGAACGGTTGCCGGCCGCCACGCCGCTGATCGGCCGCGTGCTGCAGGAAGCCGATGACACGCCGCTGTCTGTCGCCCAGGTTGCGGCAATCTGGAAGCGCTGCTTCACGCGGGCGGGCCAGGCGTTGGCGGACCAAGATCCCACGGCGGCCACACGCCTCGCGCAGGCCAGCGCGCACTGGCTGCGGCACACGGCCGGCGCCCACGCGCTGGCGCGCGGCGTGGGCCGCAAGGCCGTGCAGCGCCAGCTGGGTCACGCGTCGGCCAGCACCACCGCGGCCTATGCCGACCCGGACCTGCACTGACCACCTTACCGACCACCTCACCGACCACCTCCCAGTCCGCGATCCCTGGCCGCTACACGTACTTGCCGGTCAGGCCCCCATCGACCACCAGCTCCGTGCCGGTCACATAGGCGGCCGCATCCGACGCCAGGAACGCGCAGGCGTGGGCCACATCCCATGCCGTGCCCATGCGCTGCAGCGGCACCTGCCGGCTGCGCGCCGCGCGGGCATCGTCAAGGCTGTCGGAGAACTGCTTCGCCACCGTGTGTGCAATGCGCGGTGTGTCGATCAGGCCGGGCACCACGCAGTTGGCGCGGATGCCCTGGCCCGCGTACTGCTGCGCGATCATGCGCGTGAACTGGATCACGGCCGCCTTCGTCACGCAATACGACAGGTGCGGATAGCCGAGGTAGCGCAGGCCGGCCACCGACGAAATCGTGACGATGGCACCGCGCCCGCGCTCGGCCATCGACGGCAGCACTTGCCGCGATGCCAGCAACAGACTGCGCACGTTGACGTTGTGGGCCGCGTCGAAGTCGTCCAGCGCGGTGTCGAGCGGGCCGCCCGGCTTGCCAATGCCGACGTTGTGATGCAGCACGTCCACCGGCCCGAACTGCTCGCGTGCCTCGGCAAACAACCGCACGACGTCGTCCTCGACCGCCACGTCGCCAACAAAGGTTTCAGCCTGGCCGCCTTCGGCGCGGATCAGTGCCGTGGTTTCGGCCGCCGACGCCGCGTCGCGATCGGCCACACAGACGCGCGCACCCAGGCGCGCGTAGGTCAGGCTGGCTGCCCGGCCGATGCTCCAGCCGGGGCCCGCCGAGCCACCGCCCGCCACGAATACGGTGCGGTCGGCCAGGCTCAGGGGCAGGGCGTTCGGGGGCATGGTCATGCGTGATTCCCATGCGGCGCGTTGCCCACGTAGGGAATCGCTTCATCGACCACATCCCAGATATAGCGGCCCGACGGGCTCTGCTGTTCCTCGACGATATGCGCGACCAGGCCTGCTGCGCGCGAAATCACCGCGAAACCGCGCATGACTGCCGTCGGCACGCCGATTTCGCCAAGCAGGGCGGCCACGGCGCCGGTGGCATTGATCGTGATCGCACGGCCATAGACCTCATCGACGGCGGCCGACAGGCGCTTCAGCGCACCGATATGTGCGCCAGCCAGATCCGTCTCGGCTTCGCCCAGTTCCAGCAGCTTGTAGGCGCGCGGGTCCACCGGCTTGTGCAGGTGGTGGCCAAAGCCGGGCACCGGGGCCTTGCGTGCCTTGCAGTCGCGGGCGATGGCGAGCGCTTCGGCGTCGGGGTCCTGCGCGGCCAGGATGCGGTCCAGCAGCTGCGAGCAGTTTTCCATGGTGCCGACAAACGAACTGCCCACCGCCAACAGCCCGGCCGACACCGCGCCCTGCAGGTTCTCGGGCGCGCTCATGTAGATCAGGCGCGTGGCAATCGCGCTGGGCGTCAGGCCGTGTTCCATCAGTACCACCAGCACCATGTCGGCGATACGCATATCCACGGGCCGTGGCTTGCGGCCCAGGATCTGCATCAGCATCACCTCGGTAAACGTGGTCTTGCCAAGCAGGTCTTCCACCAGGTCGGCGTCGCGATAGTGCAGGCTGGTCAGCGTATGGGTGCAGAGCCGGGTCACCGGCTTGTCTTGTTGGCTCATGCTTGTTCTCCGGATGGATGCGCGGCCAGGGCCTGGTCGCGCACGGTGTTCTTCAGTACCTTGCCGACGGTCGAGCGCGGCAGGCTGGTGTGGAAATGAATCTGCTTGGGCGTCTGCACCGGGCCCAGCCGTTCGCGCACGAACGCGATCAGGTCGGCGGCCGCCGCCTGGCAGCCTTCGCGCAGTTGCACCGCTGCGTGAACGGCCTCGCCCCATTTGTCGTCGGGCACGCCGAACACGGCGCATTCATGCACGGCCGGATGCTGGCCCAGCGCGTTCTCCACATCGATCGGATAGACGTTGAAGCCGCCCGTGATGACCACGTCGCGCAGGCGATCCTTCAGGTACAGGAAGCCACGCGCATCGATCAGGCCCCGGTCGCCGGTATGGAGCCAGCCGTCGATGATGGTGGCGGCGGTCAGGTCGGGGCGCTTCCAGTAGCCGGTCATGACCAGGTCGCCGCGCGCCACCACTTCGCCCACCTCGCCAGCAGGCAGCAGGCGGCCGTCGGGGGCCATGATCGCCACGTCGCTGAACCAGGTGGTGCGGCCCACGGACGCCAGGTTGCGCTCGTCTTCGAAATCGTCGGGGCCGATCACGGTCAGCAGCTGCGGCGCCTCGGTCTGGCCGTAGGTGGTGGCCACCACGGGGCCGAAGAAGTCGCGCGCCTGACGGATCTTCTCCGGCGGCATCGGCGCGCCGCCGTAGATCAGGCGGCGCAGGGCGGGATAGTCGGCGCGCGACGTGCCGGGCAGTGCCATCAGCATGTAGATCAGCGTGGGCGGCATGAAACAGACCGTGCCACGCCGGTTGCGGAACGCGGCACGCACCGCTTCGGCGCCGCTGCCCTCCATGATCACGTGGCAGCCGCCCTGGGCCAGGATCGGCATCACATAGGTGGACGTGCCATGCGTGATCGGCGCGGCCATCACGTAGCGATCTGCCTCGGTGAATCCCCACGCATGGATCTGGTTGACGATATTGGTCAGCCAGGCGCGATACGGCTGCATCACGCCCTTGGGCGCGCCGGTGGTGCCGCCCGTGAACTTGATGGCCTGTGTGGCATCGCGGTCCAGGTCCAGCACAGGGCGCGCCGCGCCGGCGTGCTGCGCGACGGCCGATGCGAGCGACTCGCCCGGGCCCGGCGCCTGATCGGTGTAGATGCGCGTGCCGGGCGCACCGTCGAGCAACGCTTCGCATGCCGCGTCCAGCACGACGATGCCTGGCGTGGTGGCGTCGACGATGCGCCGCAGTTCAGGCTGCGTGCTCTTGGGATTCAGCGGCACCCAGATCTTGCCGCTCGCCAGCACGGCCAGCAGCGCCACGATGTGCTGGGCCGAGTTGCCGGCGCAGATGCCCACGCAGCTCTGCGGTGCCGGGTCGAGCTTGATGAAGTGCGCGGCCAGCGCGGCCACCTGGGCGGCCAGCTCGCGGTAGCGCAAGGCGCCGTCCGGGGCGTCGATGGCGATGTTGTCGGGCCAGCGGTCGGCGGCGCGCCAGAACAGGTCGATCGGAAACATGGGACTCTCGGACTCCTTAGTTGACGCGTGCGCCCGATTGCTGCACCACATCGTGCCAGCGCTTGATCTCGGACATCGCGAAGGTGCGGCATTGCTCGGGCGTGCCGGGTTCGGGCGTGGCGGCGAGGTCGCGCATGCGTTCGCGCACGTCGGCATTGCCCAGCGCCTTGTTCAGCGCGGCGTTGAGGCGATCCACCACGGGGCGGGGCGTGCCGGCCGGCGCGGAGATGGCAAACCACGACTGCACGTCGAATCCCGGATAGCCCGATTCGGCCACCGTGGGCACGTCGGGCAGCAGCGGCATGCGTTGCGCGCTGGTCACCGCAATGGCGCGCAGCTTGCCGGACTTCACATGCGGCAGCGCCGACGGCGTGTTGTCGAACATCGACTGCACCTGGCCGCCCATCAGGTCGGTCACGGCCGGGGCGCTGCCCTTGTAAGGCACGTGCAGCATGTTGGCGCCGCTGCGGGTGCGGAAGATCTCGCCGGACAGATGGATCGACGACCCGCTGCCCGATGACGCGAACGTCACACCGTTGGGCGATGTCTTCGCCAGCTTCACGTAGTCGGCCACGGTCTTCACCGGCAGGGCGGGATTGACCACCAGCACGTTGGGAATACGGGCGATCATGCCGACCAGCTCGAAATCCTTGGCCGGGTCGTAGTTGAGCTTGTCGTACAGCGTGGCGTTGATGGTGTTGGCGATGGTGTAGACATACAGCGTGTAGCCGTCCGGCGTGGCCTTGGCGACCACCTCGGCACCCACGTTGCTGTTGGCCCCGGCGCGGTTTTCCACCACCATCGGCTGGCCCAGCGCCTCGCCCATCTTCTGCGCCACCAGCCGGGCGAGCACGTCGGTGGCACCCCCGGCCGCGTAGCCAACCACCAGCCGCACCGGGCGGGTGGGGAATGCGGGATCGGCGGCCAGCGCCGGGGAAGCCCCGCACACCAGCGTGGCGGCAACGGCAACGGTGCCGGCAAGGACATGGCTGAACAGGCGCCTGCGCGCTCGGCTGCGGATGGTCATGATGGCTGTCTCCTGTTTTTGGATATCGTGGCCGGCGGACGCTTGGGCGTGGCTTCTGCGGCATACTGCGGACTGCATCCCGGCCAGCCAATTCTTTCCCATGCGTTCTCGTACTGCGAATCAGAACGTCCGCCAGGCGGACGATCAGGGCCAATCCGTCGAAGAGGGCGCACGCGCCTTGCGGCGTGGCCTAACGCTGCTGGATGCCATCCTGGCGGGCGGCAAGGACGGCTTGCGCGTGGTGGACCTGTGCCGCGCCGCAGAGTTGGAGCGGCCTACCGTCTACCGGCTGCTCGCCACGCTGATCGAGTGTGGCTATGTGGTGCAGCGCGGGCGCTTCCGGTACGTAAAGGGCCCGCGCCTCGCGGCGCTGCCGCAGCGCGGCGAGTCGGCCGACCTGGCCGAGCGGCTCCATCCGGTACTGGCCCGCATCAGCCAGGCCTGCGGCGATGCAGCATTCGGGATCGTCCGCGACGGGGCGCTGTCGCGCTGCATCGCGCGCCATGTCGGCACGCATCCGGTGCAGGTACTGGTGATCCAGGTCGGTACCCGCCAGCCGCTGGGGGTGGGCGCCGCCGGGCTGGCGCTGCTGGCGGCCCTGTCCGATGGCGCCGTGGACGACGTGATCGCCACCAATGCCGACGCGCTGGTGCAATACGGCGGCATGACGCCCGACCGCATGCGCATCCTGATCCGCGCCACGCGCGAGCGCGGCTACTCGGTCATCGGCAACCACGCCACGCGTGGCGCACTGGCGGTGGGCATGGCCGTTGCGGATCGCGATGGCGAACCCGTGGCCGGTATCAGCGTAGCCACCACGCTGGCCCGTATGCCGCGCGAGCGGCAGCAGTTGCTGGCCCGTGTGATGCGCGATGCGGTGCGGGATCTGCTGCCGGAAGGGTTGTAGCCTCGGCGGCCGGTTACCGAAATCGCTAAATATCGGCGCCAAAAACTCTGAATTCGGATTCCGACGGCCTCGGCGTAACCTGCCCGCATGCAGTCGGTCCGGCCTGGTCCGGCCCGGCCTGTTCCGACGCGCCATGGGGAGGACCCGTCCGGTGAACGATCTGGCCGATATCGTCACGCCGCCCCCGCCATCCTGGTTTCCCCAGACGGCGGGCTGGCTCGTGGCCGGCATTTGCGTGCTCTGCGCCTTGCTGTGGCTGGGCTGGCGAATGTGGCGCCACTGGCGCGCCAACCGTTATCGGCGAGCCGCGCTCAGGGAACTGGGCCGTCTGCAGGCCGGGTTGGATGCCGATGGCCCTGATGGTGCGGATCGCGCGCAGGCGCTGCTGGGGCTGGCGGAACTGCTCAAGCGCACCGCGCTGGCAGCCTGGCCGCGCGAGACCGTGGCAGCCCTGTCCGGCGCGTCCTGGCGCGATTTCCTGCTGGCCCACGCCGGCCGCGCGACGGATGCCGTGCCGCCGCTGGCCGCCCTGATCGAAACCGAATACCTGAACCGCTCCGCGCTCGGACACTGGCCGGCACAGCAGACCCGTGACACGGCTGCTGCCTGCCGCCGCTGGATCGCCGAACATCAGGCGCCGCCCGCATGATCGCGTTTGCCTATCCGTGGCTGTTCGTGCTGCTGCCCCTGCCGCTGCTGGTGTGGTGGCGGGTGCCGCCGTATCGCGAAACCAGCGCATCGGTGCGGCTGCCGTTCTTTGGCGAGGTCGCCAGCGCGGCCGGGCTGCAGCCCGCCGCCGGCGCGCATGTGCCACGGCGCAACCTGGTGCAGCATCTGCTGGCGCCGCTGGCATGGGCCCTGATCGTAGTGGCGCTGGCGCGGCCGCAGTTCCTGGAGCCGCCGGTCTACAAGAGCGAACCCGTGCGTGACCTGCTGCTGGCCCTGGACCTGTCGCAGTCGATGGACACCCGCGACTTCAAGGATCCCGCCGGGGTGGTCGAAGCACGCGTGCAAGCCGTTCGGCAGGTAGTGAGCGATTTCGTGGCCCACCGGCCCGGCGACCGCATCGGGCTGATCGTGTTTGGCGACGCACCATATCCGCTGGCGCCGTTCACGCTCGACCACGCACTGGTGCGCACGCTGATCGACGACATGGTGCCCGGCATGGCCGGCGCCAGCACGTCGCTGGGCGATGCCATCGGGCTAGGCATCAAGATGTTCGACAACAGCCAGGCCGCCGAGAAGGTGCTGATCCTGCTGACCGACGGCAATGACACGGCCAGCCGCATGCCGCCAGCGCAGGCAGCGGACATCGCCCGGACGCGCGGCGTGGTGGTGCATACCGTGGGCATTGGCGATCCTGCCGCCACTGGCGAACAGAAGGTGGACCTGCAAACGCTGCAGCGCATCGCCAGCACCACGGGCGGCCGCTACTTCTTCGGCGCCGACCAGACCGCGCTGGCATCGATCTATGCCACGCTCGACCGCGTTACACCACACAAGGAAAAGACGTTGAGCTGGCGCCCGCGCCGCGAACTGTTCATGTGGCCGCTAGGCGCCGCCGTGCTGCTGGTGCTGGCGTACCAGGTGGCCATGGCAGGCTATGCGTACGCGCTGGCACGCGCGCCGGGGTCGAACGTGCGCAAGGAGCCCGCTGCATGAGCAATGGCTTCCAGGCGCTGACCCAGTTCCATTTCCTGCGGCCCGCGTGGCTGCTGGTGCTGATTGCCGCCGTGTGGCTGCCGTGGGCCGTGAGCAGGCAAGCCGACGTGCGGCGCCGCTGGCGCGGGACCATCGCGCCGCATCTGCTCGACGCGCTGGTCGTGCGCGAAGGCCGCCATCGCACGGTGCGCCCGGTGCATATGACGGCGCTGGCGCTGGCGCTGGGCGCGCTGGCGCTGGCCGGGCCCACGTGGGAACGCGAGCGGCCGCCGTTCCTTTCGGACAAGGCGCCGCTTGCCATCGCCGTGGACCTGACGCCCGACATGAACGCGATCGACCTCACGCCAACGCGGCTGGAGCGCGCCAAGCTCAAGATCAAGGCGCTGCTGGCCCACCGCGACGGCGGCCGCACGGCGCTCTATGCCTACGCCGGCTCCACCCATCTGGTGCTGCCGCTGACCGACGACGCGGCATTGCTGCAGACCTTTGTCGATGCGCTGCAGACCGCGATCATGCCCGTGCCGGGCAAGGACACGGCGCGGGCGATCCAGACCATCGGCGCGGCATTGTCGAAGGAACCGGTGCCCGGCACCATCCTGCTGCTGACCGATGGCGTGGAGCCTGCCGCCATGGCGGCCCTGCAGCAGCGCGACAAACGCACGCAGATCGTGGTGCTTGCCATTGGCACCGCCGCTGGCGGCCCGCTGAAGGCTGGGGACGGTGCAGCGCCCGGGCTCGACGCCGCGGCGCTGCACCGCCTGCGCGACACTGGCGTACCTGTGGCAACGGTGACCACCGACAGCGACGACGACGTGGCCTGGGTACAGCGCCACGTCCAGTCGCACGTGGAGCAGGCCAGCGCCCAGGACACGCTGCGCTGGCACGACGCAGGCTGGCCGCTGACCATTCCCATCGCGGTGCTGGCGCTGCTCTGGTTCCGCAAGGGCTGGACCATCCGCTGGCTGGCGTCGCTGGCCCTGGCCGTGCTGGTGGCGGCGCCCCGCGGCGATGCGCTAGCACAGGCCAGCCCGCCGGAACGCGGCTGGCAATTTGTTGATCTATGGCTGACGCACGACCAGCAAGGCCGGCGCGCCTTTGCGCGCGGCGACTACGCGGCGGCGGCCACATTGTTCGATGACCCGATGTGGCGCGGCGTGGCGTACTACCGCGCTGGGAAGTTCGACGAGGCGACCCGGGCCTTCGAGCAGATCAGCTCGACCGACGCCCAGTTCAACCTTGGCAATGCACTGGCCCGGCAGAACAAGTACCCGGAAGCCGCCGCCCGCTACCGGCTGGTGCTGCAGCAGCGCCCCGGCTGGCCGCCCGCGCAGCGCAACCTGGCGCTGATGCAGCAGGCCATCGAGCGCCAGAAGCAGGCCGAGAAGAACGACAAGGGCGACGAGGAACCGCCCGACCTGAAGCCCGACCAGATCGAACTGGACCCCAGCAAGCCGCCACCGCCGCCGGGCGGTGAGAAGACACAGCAGGGGCTGGTGCAGCAGAACGCCGACATGTGGATGCGCGCGATCCAGACCTCTCCCACGATGCTGCTGGCGCGCAAGTTCGCGTTGCAGTCACAGGCCCAGGCCCGGCCATGACGATGCGCTGGCTGGCGGTTCTGCTGCTGTTCCTGTCCGGCGTGGTCCAGGCCGCCGCGCCCACGGTGCGGGTGCGGGTGCTGGGCCAGCAGCCCGTGGTGGCCGGGCAGTCGGTACAGATCGAGGTCACGATCCTGACACCGAATTTCTTCCTGTCGGCGCCCGCATTTCCGGCGCTGCAGGTGCCCGGTGCCGTGGTGACGATGCCGGACGAGCGGGGGGTGAACTCCACCGAGACCATCGATGGCACCAGCTATGCGGGCATCCGCAAGATCTACGTGTTCACGCCGCAGACCGGGGGCGATTTCACGCTGCCGACGCCCGAGATTCACTTCCGGTGGTCCGGCGATGGCGGCAAGCCACAGGATGCCACGGTGACGCTACCGGCCATCACGATCCATGCCGGCGGGCAAGGGAACGATAGCCAGGGCGCCGGGCCTTCGGCTTCAGCTTCAGCTCCGGCCGCCGCGCCCCTGCTGCCGGCCGCGCCCATCCACATCGGGCAGACCTTCGACCAGCCTGTCAGCGGCAAGGATGCCCACTTGCGGGCCGGCGATGCACTGGTACGGACCATCACGATCTTTGCGCCCGGCACGCCCGCGATGATGATCGAGCCACCGCAACTGGCCGCGCCACGCGGGGTGCGGCAGTTCCGCGCCGATCCACAACTGCAGGATGGCGTTGCCGCCAGCGGCGACGAGCCGGCCGGCACAAGCGGCGGGCGGCGTGTGGAGACCATCACCTATGTGTTCGAAGGCAGCGGCCATTACACGCTGCCGGCGGTTTCCGTGGCGTGGTACGACCCGGCCACCGGCAAGCGCGCGCAGTCGTCCGCGCCAGCCGTGACCATCGACGTCGCACGCGCCGCCCCCGGGCTGGGGTTGGCGCCCTCCGGTGGGGCGCCGCTGCAGATCCCGGATTGGCTCGACTGGCGGTGGGTGGCGCTGCTGGCAGGCGTGTTGATCGGGGCGGGCTACGCGGCATGGCGCTGGCACAAGGGCTGGCGTCCGCACGGCCGGCGCGCGCATGGGGACGGGCCGCACCGCCGCAATGCGCCCCCGCTGCCGCCACTGAATCCGTAGTTCACAAAATCATTCAGATCAAAGTTCCAAAAGTTTGCATTCCGCTCTGGCAGCGACCCCGCCCATACTGGGATGGCTGGATCAGGTGATCGAATCGTATCGTGCAAGGAGTGTCGATGGGACGGAAGCAGCAAGGCAGGGCCATTGCCACCGCCACGCCGGTCTGGCGCCAACGCGTGTGGCTGGTGGCGCTTGCGCTGGGCATGGTCGCGGCCGGTGCCGGCGGTACCTGGTGGTACCACGCGAAGAGCGCGCGCACCGATGCCCCGGCTATCCGTGCCGGCGATGGCGTAAGTGGCCCGCGCGGCATGGTCCATGTCCCCGGCGGCGATTTCCAGATGGGCAGCGACCACAAGATGGCGCAAGCCAATGAACGCCCCGCGCACAAGGTCCACGTGAACGGCTTCTGGATGGACCAGCACCACGTGACCAATGCCGAATTCCGCAAGTTCGTCGCCGCCACCGGCTACCTGACCACGGCCGAGCGCAGGCCGGACTGGGAAACCATCAAGGTGCAGTTGCCGCCCGGTACGCCACGTCCGCCTGACAGCGCGATGGTTGCCGGCGCCATGGTCTTCGTCGGCACCAACAGCCCGGTGCCGCTGCGCGAGTACTGGCGCTGGTGGCGCTTTGTGCCCGGCGCCGACTGGAAGCATCCGAACGGCCCCGGCAGCAATATCGACGGCAAGGACAACCACCCCGTGGTGCAGGTCTCGTACGAGGACGTGCAGGCCTACGCGCGATGGGTGGGCAAGCGCCTGCCCACCGAGGCCGAATGGGAATTCGCCGCACGCGGTGGCCTGGAACAGTCCACCTACGCCTGGGGCGACCAGTTCGCGCCCGATGGCCGCCAGATGGCCAACGTCTGGCAGGGGCAGCAGGTGCAGCCATTTCCGGTGGTCAGCGCCAAGGCCGGCGGCGCGGCGGGCACCAGCCCGGTGGGTACCTTTCCGGCCAATGGCTACGGCCTCTACGACATGACCGGCAACGCATGGCAATGGGTCGCCGACTGGTACCGGGCCGACCAGTTCCGGCGCGAAGCCCGCGTGACCACGGCCGCGCTGCAGAACCCGGCGGGCCCGGCCGATTCGTGGGACCCGACCGAACCCGGTGTACCGGTGTCTGCGCCCAAGCGTGTCACGCGCGGCGGGTCGTTCCTGTGCAACGAGGATTTCTGCCTGAGCTATCGGCCCAGTGCACGGCGTGGCACCGATCCGTACACGAGCATGTCGCACCTGGGGTTCCGGCTGGTGATGGATGACGGCACCTGGGCCGAAGCCCGCCGGCAGCCCGCGCTTGCCGCACGCCCGTAAGCCGCTTCCCGTTTTGACGATCAAGGAGGAACGCACGATGCCATTCGCCTGGGCAGGAAGCCATCGGCTTGTTCGCCGTGCGGTGTCCGATGTAAAGGCAGCCGCCGTCCTGGCAATGCTGCTGGCGGCGCTGGGAGGCTGTGCGTCGGGGCCCGGTGCGGATGGGTCGGCCAGCGCGCAGCCTGCGGGAACGGCCACTGCGGCCAGTGCCGCAACGGCGTTGCCATCGTGGCGCGACGGCGCGGCGCGCCAGGCCATCGTCCACTTCGTCGAAGCGGTCACGCGGCCAGGCACGCCTGAGTACGTGCCGCCTGCCGAGCGCATCGCCGTGTTCGACAACGACGGCACGCTGTGGAGCGAGCAGCCGCTGTACTTCCAGTTCTTCTTCCTGCTCGACCAGATTCGCGCCGCCGCGCCCCAGCATCCCGAATGGAAGAACAACCCTGCCTTCAAGGCGCTGATGGCCAATGACATGGCCGGGCTGATGCGCGAGGAAAAGCGCCTGCTGCCGTTGATCGCCCAGGCCAACAGCGGCATGACGGTGGACGAGTACGACCGCACGATCCGCGCCTGGCTGGATACCGCGCGCCACCCGAAATTCAACCGGCCCTATACCGACCTGGTGTTCCAGCCGCAGATCGAGCTGCTGAACTACCTGCGGGCCAACGGCTTCAAGACGTTCATCGTGTCGGGCGGCACCATCGAGTTCATGCGGCCGTGGTCGGAGCGTGTGTACGGCATCCCGCCCGAGCAAGTGGTGGGGTCCACGCAGACCGTGACTTACGAGGTGCGCAATGGCCAGCCCACGCTGCTGCGCGGCCCCAAGCTCGAATTCATCAATGACGGCGCCGGCAAGCCGGTGGGCATCTATCGGCAGATTGGCCGGCGGCCGATCCTGGCCGTGGGCAATTCCGACGGCGACCTGCAGATGCTGCAGTACACGATGGCCGGCACCGGCCAGCGCCTGGCCGTGCTGGTCCACCACGACGATGCCGAGCGCGAGTTTGCGTACGACCGCAAGTCGGGGATCGGCAAGCTCGACAAGGCGCTGGACGAGGCGCTTACGCGCGGCTGGACCGTCATCAGCATGAAGCAGGACTGGGCGCGCATCTATCCATTTGCCCAGCCCTGATCCTGGCGATTTCCTGAACTCCTAACGCCCCGAACCAAACCAGAGGGAGCTTTCGATGAGACCAGAAGCGGGGACGCGTCTGACCAGGCTGGCCACCAGTGCGGCGATTGTCGCCATCCTGGCCGTGGCTGGCTGCAAGAAGGCCGACGAGAACAAGGCGGCGCCTGGCGCAGCATCGGCGCCGGCCGCCCAGGTGCCCGCCGCGCCGCCGCCCGTGGCGACCACGCCGGCCTCGCCCGTGGCATCGGCACCGGACGCCACCGGCGCTTCGCCCGTGGCGGCAGCACCGGCCAGCGGCACGGTGGCGCAGGGCAGTCGCGGCGGCAAGCCGAACATCCTCGTGATCTTTGGCGATGACGTGGGCCTGGGCAATGTCAGCGCGTTCAGCCACGGCGTGGTGGGCTACAAGACGCCCAACATCGACCGCATTGCCCGCGAGGGCATGATGATGACCGACTACTACGCCGAGAACAGCTGCACGGCGGGGCGCTCGACGTTTATCACCGGGCAGTCCGTGTTCCGTACCGGCTTGTCGAAGGTGGGCCTGCCCGGCGCTCCGGTGGGCCTGCAGGACCGCGACGTCACGATTGCGCAGGCATTGAAGCCGCTGGGCTACGCCACGGCGCAGTTCGGCAAGAACCACCTGGGCGACCAGGACCGCTTCCTGCCGACCAAGCACGGCTTTGACGAGTTCTTTGGCAACCTGTACCACCTGAACGCGGAAGAGGAACCCGAGCGTCCGTACTGGCCGAAGGACAACCCCGACTTCCTCAAGTTCTACAACCCGCGCGGCGTGCTGCACAGCACGGCCGACGGCAAGATCGAGGATACCGGGCCGCTGAACCGCAAGCGCATGGAAACGATCGACGACGAAACCACCGGTGCCGCCGTCAACTACATCCAGAAGCAGGCGCAGGCCAAGCAGCCGTTCTTTGTCTGGATGAACTTCACGCGCATGCACCTGTTCACGCACGTGCGCCCCGAATACGAAGGCAAGGCTGGACTCGGCAAGGGCCATGAGTATGCAGATGGCATGTGGGAGATGGACCAGAACGTCGGCAAGCTGCTCAAGGTGCTGGACGACTCGGGCATCACCAACGACACGCTCGTGATCTTCACCACGGACAACGGCCCGAACTTCTTCACATGGCCCGACGCGGCGAACACCCCGTTCCGCAGCGAGAAGGACTCGAACTGGGAAGGTGCGTTCCGTGTGCCGGCAATGGTGCGCTGGCCAGGCAGGATCCAGCCCGGATCCGTGACAAACGGCCTGATGTCCGGCCTGGACTGGTTCCCGACGCTGCTTGCGGCGGCCGGCGATGGCGATGTCAAGGACCGTCTGCTGAAGGGCACGAGCCTCGGCGGCAAGAACGCCAAGGTCCACCTGGACGGCTACAACCAGTTGCCGATGCTGACCGGCCAGACCGACAAGAGCGCGCGTAGCGAGTTCTACTACTTCAATGACGATGCCGAACTGGTGGCAATGCGCTACGACGTGCTGACCCAGGGGGCGACGCAGCCTACCGCGTGGAAGATCGTGTTCTGCGAGCAGCGGCAGAACGGATCGTTCATGGTCTGGAAGGAGCCATTCACGTGCCTGCGGGCGCCCAAGTACTTCAATTTGCGCATGGACCCATACGAGCGCGCCGACACCGGCCCGACCAACCGGTACTTCGATCTGGAAACGCAGAACCCGTTCCTGTTCATCGAGGGTAACCGCCGGGCGATCAACTTCCTGCAGACCTTTGTCGATTACCCGCCGAGCCAGTTGCCGGCCAGCTTCACGATCGACCAGGCCAGCGAGAAGATCAAGCGGCAGGTGGCCGACCAGATGGCCAAGGTCCAGCAACCGCAACAGCAGAAAAAGTGACGGCAACCCATCGCAAGCTGGAGCCCGGCGTGAAGCGCCAACGCGTCTCGCGCCGGGCATCGGGCGCCGTCTCCGCGGCAGCGGGCGCGCAAGCCCAGGCGCGCCGCGGCCTCTTGAGGGCCGCGGCGTTGTTGTGTCTGTCCGGCGTGGCCGGACTCGTCTATCAGGTGCTGTGGATCAAGCAGCTGTCGCTGGTGGTGGGCGTGGACGTGCATGCGGTCACCATCGGCGTCAGCGCATTCTTTGGCGGGCTGGCGCTGGGCGGCTGGGCCGTGGGCAAGCTGGCCGACCGCACGGCATCTGCCTGGCGCCTTTACCTGTGGCTGGAAGTGGCGATTGCCGTGCTGGGTATCGCGGCAACTCTGGCGTTGGCCCGCGCCGCAGCGCCGTTCGCCTGGCTTGAACTGCGGATCGGGGCGTCCGCCTGGCTGCTGCCGCTGGCACTGGTGGCGCTGCCTGCCATCGCCATGGGCGGCACGTTGCCGGCGCTGATGCGCGCGATTCGCGGCGACGGCGTGGCACTGGGCGGCAATGGCGGGCGGCTTTACGCGGCCAATACGGCCGGCGCCATCGCCGGCACGCTGCTGGCGGCCTTTGTCCTGATTCCGATGCTGGGCGTTACCGGCAGCGCGCTGGTTGCGGCCGCGTTCAATGGCCTGGCGGCGCTGGGTGCCTGGTGGTTCGGCCGTACGCTGACCGGACCTGCCGAGGCACCATCGACCCAGCCGGCTGCCGTGCGCCCTTCGGGCCAGCGCGTGCTGGCGCTGACGCTCTATGCGCTGGCCGGCGCCATTGCGCTCGGTTACGAGGTGGTCTGGTCGCAGGCCATCGTCCAGTTCCTGAGCACGCGGGCATTTGCCTTTGCCGTGATGCTTGCCACATACCTGGCGGGCCTGATGATCGGCAGTGTCTTCGTGGCCCGGCGCGTGGACCGCGCAAAAGACCCGTGGGGCGTGTTCGCGCTGCTGATCGTAGGCGCCGGACTGGTGGCGCTGGTCGAATTCGCGTGGCTGGGCGAATGGCTGCCCGCCGCGCAGCACCTGGTGTCGCAGCGCGTGCAGGGCGCCACCGGCAACCTGCTGGCGGCCACCTGCGCCAGCTTTGCGGTGGCGGCGCTGTGTATCGTGTTCGTGCCCACGTTGCTGCTCGGGGCGGCCTTCCCATACGTGGTGCGCCTGTCGGTAGACCCTTCGCGTACCGGGTCTGGCGTGGGCGCGGTGCTGGCGCTCAATACGCTCGGTGGCATCGCGGGATCGGTGCTGGCAGGCGTCTGGCTTGTGCCGACGCTGGGCGTGATCCATACGCTCGGCGTGCTGGCGACCGCCAGCGGACTGGTAGCCATCCTGGCGGTGGCGTTTGGCGATGGCGCCGGGCGCCGTGCCCGATTTGGCATTCCGCTGCTGGCCGTCGTCGCGCTGATCGTTGCCGTGGCGACGCCTGCCGACCGGCTTGCCGCGCTGCTGGCAAAGACGCGCGGCGGCGAACTGGTGTTCTATGAAGAAAGCCGGGGTGCCACCGTGGCCGTGGTGGAGCAGGGCAAGGCCGCGCAGCGCTTTCATCGTCTCTATATCCAGGGCGTGTCGAATTCGGGCGATACGATGACCTCGCTGCGCTACATGCGCCTGCAGGCGCTGCTGCCGCTGATCGTTCACAACGGCACGCCGCGCGCATCGCTGGTGATCGGCCTGGGCACGGGCATCACGGCCGGTGCCACACTGCAGTACCCGGGGCTTGAACAGCGCGTGGTGGCGGAACTGCTGCCGGCCGTGGTGCGCGCCGTGCCCGAGTTCCAGGGCAATTTCGATGTCAGCCGCAGCCCGCAGGTGGATATCCGCCTGCGTGACGGGCGCCGCGAACTGCTGCAAAGCGCGCAGCGCTATGACCTGATCACGCTGGAGCCACCGCCGCCTTCGGCCAGCGGCGTGGTCAACCTGTATTCGCGCGAGTTCTACCAGTTGGCCGCCGCGCGGCTGCAGGCGGGCGGCATCGTGGCCCAGTGGCTGCCGCTGCCGACGCAGAACCGCGACGACACCCGTTCGCTGGTGCGCAGCTTCCTCGATGTGTTTCCGCATGCCACGCTGTGGACCACGGAATTGCACGAAATGCTGCTGGTCGGATCGCTGCAGCCGATGGCGCTGGACGCAGCCACGATTGCCTCGCGTTTCGCCCAGCCGCAGGTGTCGGCGGCGCTGCGCGCGGTGGGGGTGGCGTCGCCGGCGGCGCTGCTGGCTACCTATGTCACCGATCGCGCCGGGCTGGACTGGTTTGCAGGCGATGCCCCGGCCGTGACCGATGACCGGCCGCGCATCGAATACACCAGCTGGGTGCGCCGGCAGGACTTTCCCCCCGTGCTGCGCGAACTGCTCGACCTGACTGGCGATCCGCCGCTGCGCGGCGCAAGCGATGCGCTGTACCAGGACATCCGCCGCGAACGCGCCACGCTGCATACGTTCTATGCCGCGGGGCTTGATGCCTATCGCGGCGACCGTGCGCAATGGATGCGCGATATCGACACGGTGATGCGCGCGGACCCGGACAACCCCTACTACAACTGGTTCACGGGCGGACGCCCGGATCGCTAGGAGACCACGATGAATGCGCGCGACGACATCCTGCAGCTTCAGGCGCGCATGGGCGAGTCGATCGTTGGACAGGCCCGCATGATCGAGCGGCTGCTGCTGGGCCTGCTGGCGAACGGCCACCTGCTGGTGGAGGGTCTGCCGGGACTGGCAAAGACGCGGGCGATCAAGAGCCTTGCCAGACATCTGGATGCCAGGCTGTCGCGCGTGCAGTTCACGCCCGACCTGTTGCCCGCCGACATCACCGGCTCCGACATCTATGTCACCGACGGGGGCAAGGGCGACTTCCGCTTCCAGCCCGGCCCGCTGTTCGCCAACCTGGTGCTGGCCGACGAGGTGAACCGGTCTCCCGCCAAGGTGCAGGCGGCGCTGCTGGAGGCCATGGAAGAGCGGCAGGTGACCGTTGGCGGCAAGACGCATCCGCTCGAACCGCTATTCCTGGTGATGGCCACGCAGAACCCGATCGAGCAGGAGGGCACCTATCCGCTGCCCGAGGCGCAGATGGACCGCTTCCTGATGCATGTGAGTGTCGGGTATCCGCAAGCCGATGCCGAGGCCGAGATCATCCGGCTGGCCCGGGCGGAAGAGGATGACGGTGGCACGGCAAGTCCGCCTGCGGGCGGCGCGGGTGCACAGGCCAGTGAGCAGCGGCTGTCACCCGAGGCCATCTTTGCCGCCCGCCAGGCCATTCATGGCGTGACGGTCAGCGAGCCGGTGGAGCGCTACATCGTCATGCTGGTACAGGCCACGCGCGATGCGGGGCGGTTCGACGACGACCTGAAGCGCTGGATCCAGGTTGGCGTGAGTCCGCGCGGGTCGATCGGGCTCGACAAGGTGGCGCGCGCCATCGCCTGGCTGCGTGGCCGCGACCACGTGACGCCCGACGACGTGCAGGCCGTGGTACACGATGTGTTCCGCCATCGCCTGATCCTTTCGTACGAAGCCCACGCCGCAGCCGTGGGCGCCGATGCCGTGATCGACCGGCTGCTTGAACGCGTGGCGGTGGCCTGAGCCCGCCACGGCACACCAACGCGCCATGACCCGCGACATCGCCGCGCGCGCCCGCGCCCCGGCCAGCGCCAACGCCGACCGCGCGCCTGCCGCATCGCAGGTGGTGCCCGGCGTAAGCGTGGACCTGGCCGCGCTGGCCAGTCTGGAAGCCAGCGTGCGCGACTTCCATTTCCGCACGCGGCAGCCGGTACACAGCCTGTTGTCCGGGCGGCATGGGTCGCGCGTGCATGGTCGCGGGCTGGCTTTCGAGGAACTCCGTCTCTACCTGCCCGGCGACGATGTCCGGACGATGGACTGGCGCGTCACGGCGCGCACCGGCAAGCCGCACGTGCGCCTGTACGCCGAGGAAAAGGAACGACCGGTTCTGCTGGTGGTGGACCAGCGCATGAACATGTTCTTCGGCAGCCGCCGGGCCATGAAATCGGTGACGGCGGCCGAAGCCGCGGCGCTGGCCGCGTGGCGGGTGGTGGCCGACGGCGACCGCGTGGGCGGCGTGATTTTCGGGGACACCGACCAGACCAGCATGGCGCCCCAGCGCAGCCGCCACGGCGTGCTGCATCTGCTGGGCGACCTGGCCCGGCACAACCAGCGGCTGCGCGCCGATGCGCGGGCCCAGCGCGGCGCCGCCCAGCTGAACGGCGCGCTGGAACGGGCGCTGCGGCTGGCGCACCACGACCACCTGGTCATCGTGATCAGCGATTTCGACGGCAGCGATGACCAGACCCGGCACCTGATGCTGGCCCTGCGCAGCCGTAACGACGTGCTGTCGGTACTGGTTTACGACCCGTTCCTGCTGGAACTGCCGGCATCGGGGCAACTGGTGGTCAGCGACGGCGAACTGCAGGTGGAACTCGGCTTCGGCCACGAAGCGCTGCGGCGCAATGTGCGCAGCTTTGCCGATGGGCACAGTGCCGCGCTGATGGACTGGCACAAGGCCATCGGCGTGCCGCTGCTGCCTTTGTCGGCGGCCGAGGACACCGCCGCCCAGCTGCGCCGGCTGCTGGGACGTGCGGCGTCCGGCGCGCCCTAGCAGGAGCAGGCACGCCTTGACCGGGACCGGCGAAGACGATCAGCCTTCGCCCATCGCCGGATCGCTGACGGTGTGCCTGCCCGTCTCGACGCGTCCGGCAAAGCGCCGGTAGTACGCCGGGTCGCTGCTGCACGTGACCGCGAAGTCGTACCACTGGCCGCTATCCTGCAGCTTCCAGTCCAGCGTGGACGTAGCGCCGGGCGCCACGGTGGCCTGCCACGGGCCGTCCGCGCGGTAGGCCAGCGGCGTCACCGTGAACGTGCAGGGCTGGGCGCCCTTGTTGATCAGGTCCACGAAGACGTTGCCGTTGGCAATGTCGTAGCAGACGCGGATCTCGGGTGACGCGGCGGCCCGGCCCAACTGCTTCAGGTCGCCCTTGAAGTGCCGGTGGTAGCCGTTCGGGCCCAATACCCAGAGATCGTACTGGCCGGCGTTGGCGAGCGCGGCATCCCAGCTGTCGATCAGCGTCTTGCCGGCCTCTACCATGTAGCGGCGCGGGATACGGTCGATATTGGCGACATCGTAGACGTGAAACACCGCGGCCTGCGAGCCGGTGTTCGCGAAGATCAGTTCGACCTGGCCACTGTCATAGCAGCGCGCGCTGGTATGCAGCTCGTAGGGCAGGGCGCGCGACGGGCGGGTACCTGGCGCCTGCGCCGGCAACTGCATGGCGCTGGGGACCGGCACGGCCGGCAGGGCCTGCTGCGCGGCGCGCACACGGTCAGCCGCGTCGCGGGTGGAGCGGCCCGTCAGCGTGGGCAGCGCCTCGGTGTTCGGCGTCTTGAAGTTGAAGGCGCTGGTCAGGTCGCCACAGACGGCACGGCGGAACGGACTGATGTTCGGCTCCTTGACGCCAAAACGGGCCTCCAGGAAACGCAGCACCGACGTATGGTCGAACACCTGCGAATTGACCCAGCCGCCTCGACTCCACGGCGAGATCACGTACAGCGGCACACGCGGCCCTGGGCCGAAGACGCGGCCGTCTGGAGCCGGCTGGCTCGTGCTGCCAGCGGGCGGGCCCTGGTTGAAGTATTCGGCGGTCAACGCCGTTTCGGGCAGCGTGGTCTTGCCGGCGAAGCTGTTGTCTGCATTGCGCGAAGGCGCGGACGGCGACGGCACGTGGTCGAAGAAGCCGTCGTTCTCGTCGAAATTGATCAGCAGGACGGTCTTGCTCCAGACGTCGGGGTTGGCGGTCAGGGCGTCGAGCACTTCCTGCAGGAACCAGGCGCCCTGGATCGGGCTGGACGGGCCGGGGTGCTCGCAGTAGATCGATGGCGCGTTCACCCACGATACCTGGGGCAGCGTGCCGTTCATGACGTCGCGGCGGAACGCATCGAGGTACTGCTCGGGCTGTGCGCCCGGCAGCGTATTGGCAATGCCCTTGTAGAGCGGATTGGCGGCGTTGTCGGTGGCGGCGTCATACGCCTTGTAGGGCACGGCCTGGGCTGGCGTGCCGTACGGGCGGCCGGGCGAGCCACCGCTCGACACCGGAAAGCCCGACGCCAGGTTGGCGCGCCGGAAGGCCTGGAACGCGCCCAGCATGTTGTCGCCCCATTCGTCGGGCATGTTCTGGTAGCTGATCCAGTTCACGCCCGCCTCTTCCAGCCGTTCGGCATACGTCTTCCACGTGTAGCCGACCGCGTTTTCGCTGGCGGCGCCGTAGATGGCATCCCACTCGTTGTTCACGAAAGCCACCCCCTGCGGCGTTGCGCCGTTGGTCCCGGTCATGTGGAACGACCGGTTGGCGTCGGTGCCGGTGTGCATGGCGCAGTGGTAGGCGTCGCAGATCGTGAAGGCATTGGCGAGCGCGAACTGGAACGGCAGTTCCTGCTCCTTGTAGTAGCCCATCGACCGGTCGGTCTTGGACACGGGCCAGCGCGTCATGCGGCCGTTGTCCCAGGCGTTCTGGCTGTCGTTCCATTCGTGCGGGGTGCCTGACACGCGCTGGGCATTGTTGGCCGTGCTGTCCAGGTGATAGGGCGTCATCAGCGTGCCGTTGGTGCGCTGCTGTTGCCACACCTTGCGGCCATCGGGCATGGGGATCGTCATGCGGTCACCAAAGCCGCGTACACCGTTGAGCGTGCCGAAGTAGTGGTCGAACGAGCGGTTCTCCTGCATCAGGATGACCACGTGCTGGACGTCCATGATGGTGCCGGTGACGTTGCTGGCCGGGATGGCAAGCGCGCGGCGGATGCTGGGCGGGAAGGTGGCGAGCGCAGCGGCCGAAAAGGCGGCGCCTGCGCTCGCCTGCAGGAATTTGCGGCGAGAGTTCATGTTCTTGCTGTACGGGGATGAGTCGGGCGGTACGGGCGATCAACGGAGATCACGGCGCACATCACGGTGCGCAGCGTTTTTCGATCGGCTGGGACGGGGTGGACGGATCGCCCGGGTTGGCAGGGTTGGACGGATTGGCTGGGCCGTCGTCGTTGCCGCCGCAGGCGGACAGTGCCGCGGCCGTCAGGCAGACGGCCAGCAGCACCCTGGTCAGGCGCATGGTTTGCATGGGGGAGTCCTCGGCTTTGAGGGTGATTCGGAAAATGTGCTTCCGGAGGCCCCGCAAGACTAAGGATGAAACGTGACAGATCAGTGACGTAATGAGCGCTTTTGGCAACAAGATGTAAAAAGACGTCCTGTCACGGAAATGAAAAAAGGGCGCCATGACGGCGCCCTCTGGCGATGCTATTTACCGCGCGCGCAGCGGCCCGCGAAGGGGCCTGGCGGCGCTGTCCGAACCTTAGTCGGCCGTGATGTTGCCGGTCTGGATCACCTTCTTCCAGCGCGCGAACTCCGATGCCTGGAACGCCGTGAACTGCTCCGGCGTGTTGGCCACGACTTCAAACCCGAGTTCCAGCAGCTTCGGCTTGTTGGCCGGATCGTTCATCGCGGCCACCACGGCGTTGTGCAGCTTGGCCTTGATATCGGCCGGCAGGCCCTTCGGCGCGGCAATGGCCTGCCACGAATACACGGTCACGCCCTTGTAGCCGAGTTCTTCCATGGTCGGCACGTCGGGCAGGATCGGCGACCGCTTGCTGCTGGTGATGGCCAGCGCGCGCAGCTTGCCGGCCTTCAGGTGCGGCACGGCGGTGTTGATGTTCATGAACGTGGCATCCACCTGGCTGCCCAGCAGGTCGTTCAGCGCCGGCGCGCCGCCCTTGTAGGGCACGTGTACGCCCGTGGTGTTGGTCTGTTGCCAGAAAAGCTCGGCCGTCAGGTGGTCGCTGGTACCGTTGCCGGCCGACGCGAACGTCATCTTGTTCGGATTGGCCTTTTCGTAGTTGATGACGTCCTGCAGCGACTTGTACGGCGAGCTGGCCGGCACGGCCAGGATGTTGGGCGCCTGCACGGCCACGCTGATGTAGTCGAAGTCCTTCGTCGGGTCATAGCCGGCGGTCTTCGTCAGGTGCGGGCCGATCACGAATGGCCCCAGCGACGACACGAACAGCGTGTAGCCATCGGCCGGCGCGCGCTTGGCCGCTGCCGCGCCAATCATGCCCGCCGCGCCGGGACGGTTGTCCACCACGAAGCTGCCACCGAACGTCTGCTGGAACTTGGCGCTCAGGATGCGGGCGATGTTGTCCGTCGATCCGCCCGGCGGGAACGGTACGATCATCGTCACCGGCTTTTCTGGCCAGGCGGCGTGGGCTGCCGCCATCGTGACCCCAAGCAGTAGCGATACCAGCGCTTTCTTCATCATCGTTTGTCTCCTTGTGTTTCCGTTTTACTGTTGTTTGCGGTGATGTTGTCCGACGACTGCGAGCGGTCGAGTCAGCGGTCGAATCAGCGGGCGCCGAAGTCGGCCTGCTCGCGCGTCCATGCGCGTGCCTGTTCGCTGACGGTGAGCCCCAGGCCCGGGCGGGTCGGGACGATGATGCGGCCGTTGGCGATGTCGAGCCGCTCGTTGAACAGCGGTTCGAGCCAGTCGAAATGCTCGACCCACGGCTCGCGCGGATACGCCGCAGCCAGGTGCACGTGCAGTTCCATGGCGAAGTGGGGCGCGATCATCAGCCCGGCATGCTCGGCCAGTGCGCAGACCTTCAGGAACGGCGTGATGCCGCCCACGCGCGGCGCATCGGGCATCAGGTAATCGGCGGCGCGATGGCGGATCAGGTCCCAGTGCTCGGCGGCGCTGGTCAGCATTTCGCCGGTAGCAATGGGCGTATCGAACTGCTGCGCCAGCGCGGCATGGCCTTCATGGTCGTAGGCGTCTAGCGGCTCCTCGATCCACACCAGGTTGAACGATTCGAACGTGCGGCACATGCGCTGCGCGGTAGGGCGGTCCCACTGCTGGTTGGCGTCGACCATGATGGGCACGGCGTCGCCCAGCTTTTCGCGCACGGCGGACACACGCTGGATGTCGATCTTGCCGTCCGGCTGGCCCACCTTGAGCTTGATGCCGCCAATGCCGCGCTCCACCGACGCGGCCGCATTGACCAGCAGTTGGTCCAGCGGCGTATGCAGGAAACCGCCTGACGTGTTGTAGCAGCGCACGGAGTCGCGATGCGAGCCCAGCAGCTTTGCCAGCGACAGGCCGGCACGCTTTGCCTTGAGATCCCACAGTGCCACGTCGAAGGCGCCAATCGCCTGCGTCGACAGGCCGCTGCGGCCGACCGAGGCGCCGGCCCAGCACAGCTTGTCCCACAGCTTGGCGATATCGCTCGGATCTTCGCCAATCAGGGTAGGGGCAATCTCCCTGGCATGCGCAAACTGGCCGGGGCCGCCAGCGCGCTTGGAATAGCTGAAGCCCAGGCCCTCGTGGCCGCTGGCCGTGCGGATCTCGGCAAACAGGATCGCTACTTCGGTCATCGGCTTCTGGCGGCCGGTCAGCACCTTGGCGTCGCTGATCGGCGTCGCCAGTGGCAGGTAGCAGGACGACAGGCGAATGGAGGTGATGGCGTCAGAGGCGGGCGAGGTGGTCATGAGGCGGTGCATCCTGATTAACGTCCTAGACTTCGGACATCGTATGACATCGTTGTCAAAAAATGGCCGGATTCCGGCCGATGTGCGTTGCTATAATGCGGGTCGCCGCAATGTTGTGACGCGAATTGGCGCCCCAATGTTTGCAACGTGCATTGAAAACTCGTCTTCCGCCGCCGCAGGGTGTCTTGACCCGGACAGCGGACGAGAAGAATGCTAACGTTGTCATTTGCCACGGTCAACCGTTGCGGCAGCCATTGGCATCGTCGTTTACCCGCACTGCAATTCATTTATCCCGAACAGGCATGTCCGATTCATCTGGCGGCAAATCCGTCACCCTGCACGATGTGGCGCGCGAAGCAGGGGTGTCCCTGATTACCGCGTCACGGGCGCTAGGCAATCCGGGGCTGGTCTCCGCCAAGACGATCGCCCGCGTGCAGCAGGCCGTGGAAGTCACCGGCTATATCCCGAACCTGCTGGCCGGTGGCCTGAAATCGCGCCGCAGCCTGACCGTGGCCGCGCTGGTGCCCAATATTGCCGTGGCGCAGTTCATTCCCACCGTGAAGGCGCTGACCGATGCACTGGACGCGGCCGGCTACCAGCTGATCCTGGGGCAGACCGGCTATGACCACGCGCGCGAAGAAGCGCTGCTGGGCACGATGATCAGCCGCCGGCCCGATGGCATCGTGGTAACCGGGCTGGTCCATGCCCAGGCATCGCGCGACCGCCTGCGCCGCTCGGGCATCCCCGTCGTGGAGACATGGGACCTCAGCGACCGGCCCGTGGATATGGCCGTGGGCTTTTCGCACCTGAAGGTGGGCAGTGCCGTGGCCGGCTATTTCCTGGCAAAGGGCTGGCGGCGTTTCGGCATCGCCACCGGCGACGACCAGCGCGCGGCCGAGCGCCGCGATGGCTTTATCTCGACGCTGGGCCACGATGTGCCCACCGCACGCGTGCCCGCCCCAAGCAGCCTGGGCCTGGGACGCCGGGCCTTGCGCGATCTGCTGGCGCAGGACCCTACAATCCAGGCCATCTTCTGCAGTTCCGACCAGCTTGCGCAAGGCGTGGTGGAAGAGGCCAGGGCGCGCGGCCTGCGCATTCCCGAAGACCTGGCGATCTGCGGCTTCGGCGACGCCGACTTCGCCGCGGACATGGCGCCATCGCTGACCACGGTACAGGTCGACGGCGCCGGCATCGGCACACGGGCCGCCGGCCTGCTGCTGGCACGCTGCCGGGGCGAAACCGTGACGGAGCCGGTGGTGGACATGGGGTTCAGGATTGTGGAGCGGGGGTCGACCTGAGAGAGACCGCAGATCCACAAGCATCCGTTCGACCGCGTGCTGATCTCGCAGGCCACTGTCGAAGGCATTACCGCTGCTGACAGCGGATGGGTTGGTCGCGAGGTATCCCTGACCGATCAAGCTCGTCTAGTCTCGGACGAGGCACCAATCACGCCCGCCAGCCGCCGCGCCGCTTCCTCGATTTCCCGATCTCCAAAGCCGCCGAACCCCAGCACCAGTCCCGCGGGCGGCTTGTCTCCCGCGTAGGTTGGCGATACGGCGCGTACCGACACGCCGGCCTGCGCGGCGCGCTTCACCACCGCCCGGTCGTCGATGCCCGGTGCCAGCCACAACACCAGGTGCATGCCCTGGTCTGATGGCTGCAGCCACGCCAGATCGGCGGAAATCTCCTTTTCGATGGTCCTGATCACGAACGCGCGCCGCTCGGCATGTACGCCGCGCACGCGGCGGATATGGCGATCGAGATGCCCTTCGGCGATGAACGCCGCCAGCACGTGCTGGTCTGCCGTCGGCGGATGGCGGTCCATCAGCACGCGTGCGCCGATAAAGGCTTCGACCAGCGCATCGGGGACCACGGCATAGCCGAGCCGCAGCGACGGATAGAGGATCTTGCTGAACGTGCCAAGGTAGATCACGCGCTCTGGCGCCAGCCCCTGTAGCGACGGAAACGGATGCCCCGCGTAGCGTAGTTCGCTGTCGTAGTCGTCTTCCACGACCCACGCCTGTTGCCGGTCTGCCCAGGCCAGCAGTGCCTTGCGCCGTGCCATGCTCAGCGGCATACCCAGTGGATACTGATGCGAGGGCGTGACAAACGCGGCGCGCGCCTGCGGAGCCAGCGCGATCCCCGCGTCGACGTCGATGCCTTCGTTGTCCACCGGCACACGCACGATACGCTCGCGCGGCCCGATGCTTTCCAGGATGGCCGTGATGCCGCGGTAGGCCGGGTTCTCGACCCATACGGCATCGGCCGGTTCCAGCAACACCTGGCACGACAGGAACAGGCCCTGCTGGGTGCCCGTGGTGATCACAACCTGGCTGGCGTCGCAATGCACCGAGCGCGAGCGGCGCAGGTAGTCGGCAATTGCCTCGCGCAATGGCAGCGCGCCTTGCGGTTCGCCATAGCCGGCCGGCGCGGCGCTGCCGCCAGCGCGCAACCGGTTGCCAAGCCGGCGCCAGTCTTCGTTGGGCGCGGCTGCACCAGCGGGCACCGACACCGCGAACGGCACCGGCGGCAGCGCGGTGAATTCCTTTGCGATGGCAGCGAATTTCTGCGCGGCCGGGGGCAGTGCGATGCTGTCACGCACCCGCCGGCGCGCGGCTGGGGCGGGCGCCAGCGCCGCCACACGCGTACCGGCACCGTGTTGCGCGGTGAACACGCCCTCGGCCACCAGTTGTTCGAAGGCCTCGACCACGGTGCCGCGCGATACCTTCAGCGCCTCGGCCAGCGCACGCGTGGACGGCAGCGATTCTCCGGGCTTCAGGTCGCCTTGCGCCACGGCGTCGCGCAAGGCCTGCACCAGCTGGCGGCTCAACGGCCCGGCGTCGCGATCCAATGTGCCGACAAACGGGATTTCGGGCACTTTTGCGGTTCTGGGCATGGCGGGGCAGCGGGAAAGTGGTCTGGTGAAATCGGCATAAACTGGCCCTACACTCTACTCCAGTTTATCGCCAGAATATGGCTTCGATATCCCCCAGAACCATGCCGGAGCAGTCATGTACGTCCCCGCCCATTTCGACCTGGCCGACCAGCAGGCCATGCATGCGCTGATCGGCGCCAACCCGTTTGGCACGCTGTTTACGCACGGACGCAGCGGCATGGATGCCAACCATATCCCGTTCGAAATCGACCCGGACCTTGGCGAGTCGGGCATCCTCAAGGCTCACGTGGCCCGCGCCAACCCGGTCTGGCAGGACGTGACCAATGGCGACGAGGTGCTAGTCGTCTTCCGCTCGGGGGATGCGTATATCTCGCCGAACTGGTACCCCAGCAAGCACGAGGCCCACAAGCAGGTGCCCACCTGGAATTATCAGGTGGTACACGCCCACGGGCGCATCACGGTGCACGACGACGAGCGCTATGTGCGCGGCGTGGTAGCCCGGCTGACCCGCCACCACGAGGCCAGCCAGCCACGGCCATGGAAGATGTCCGATGCGCCCACCGATTTCATCGACACGCTGCTGAAGTCCATCGTCGGCATCGAGATCGAGATCACACGCCTGCAAGGCAAGCTGAAGCTGGGCCAGCACAAGGACGCACGCGATATCCGCGGTCCCGGTGAAGCATTGATGGCCCAGGGCAGCACGGTGATAGGGCAGGCAATGCTCGCGCGGGCGGAGGAGAAGGAGCGCGGGTGAGCGGGCTCGCCCGGACCCTTACCCCCGCATCACCTGCCGCACGCAATCCAGAAATTCCTGGGCCAGCGCCGGCACCGGGTGCTGCTGGTTGATCAGCACGAAGCTCTCGAACTCGATGGCGGGTTCGAAGGGCAGTGCCTTGAGGCCCGGGAAGCGGAGGCTGCGCACGACCAGCGGATTGACCACGCTGACGCCCAGGCCCATCTCCACCATCGTGCAGATAGTGGCCGCGTAAGGAGTCTCCAGCGTGAGCACGCGCTGGTCGGGAACGAAGGCGGCGTCGACAATGGCTCGCGTGCCGTCGCCGCGCGTCAGCGATATGAACGGCTCGCCAGCCAGGTCCTGCGCGCGAATACGTCGCTTTTTCGCCAGATTGTGCGTGGCCGGCACGATGCAGACGCCTGCCTCGCGGTGCAGGGCGTCGCTGCGGATGCCCGCCATTTCCACCAGATAGGACACCAACCCAACGTCGCAGAACCGCGCCGCCGTCCATTTCGCCACGGTTGGTGAATCGCTCGTATGCACGGCGATCGGCACATCGGGATGCCGGTTCCGGAAGCGGGCAATCGCCTGGGGCATCACCGTCATGGCGATCGACGGCACCGTGCCCACGCGCAGCGTGCCGACCCCCACCTCGCGGATCGAGCGCGCGGATGCCTGCAGGCTGTCCAGGCCGACAAAGGCCCGTTCGACATCGCGAAACATCGCCTCCGCTTCGACGGTGGGCGTCAGCCGGCCGGCAATCCGCGTGAAGAGCCGGAAGCCGCAGGCCTTTTCCAGTTGCGCAATCACTCGGCTGATATTGGGCTGCGAGGTATGCAGCTGCGTCGCCGCAATGGTCATCGAACCGGACATCATCACGGCGCGGAACGCTTCGATCTGCTTGAAATTCATGGCGCTGGGGGCTTCGGTGCAAACGCGCGGGAGCGCGGAGGGTGTGGCCGATGGTATATCAAATCCGTATCTGGACGATAAAACTAGTGATTTGACGATATGACGACGCGATTCCCATACTGGGCTCCAACAACGAGGAGAAAGTTGCATGGAATCGAAGGTCAGCCGCCGCCTGACGCAAGCCACCGCCCCCGAAGTCTGCGAGCACATCTACCTGCCGCGGCTGCATCGTGAATTCGGCCCCGGCTTTCGCTATCTCACCGACATCAACCAGGCGCACCTGCTGATGCTGCACGGCGCCGGCCTGATTCCGGCCGACGTGGCCGGCGCGCTGGCCCGCGCGCTGCGCCAGATCGAGGCAGAAGGCCCGGGCGCCGTACCGCTGGACCCCGAGCGCGAAGACGCCTATTTCAACTACGAGGCGCGGCTGATGGCCGTGGCCGGTGCCGATACCGGCGGCCGTCTTCATGTGGCGCGCAGCCGCAACGACATCCTCGCCACGCACGACAGGCTTCGCGCTCGCGATACCGTGCTGGCGCTGCTGACCGCGCTGACCGATACACGCGAGGTGGTGCTGCAGAAGGCCGCCACCCACGCCGATGCCGTGATGCCAGGCTATACGCACCTGCAGGCCGCGCAGCCCATCACCTATGGCTATTACCTGTCCGGCGTGGCGCAGGCCATGGGCCGCGACATCGCACGGCTGCGCCATGCGCTGGACGGCCTCGACGCCTGCCCGCTGGGCGCAGGCGCGCTGGCCGGCACGGCGTTCCCGATCGATCGCGCCGCCACGGCACGCTGGCTGGGCTTCTCCAGCTACGCCCCCAATTCGCTCGACGCAGTGGCCTCGCGCGACTTTGCCTGGGAGATCCTGTCCGCCATCACCATTGCCACCGTCACATGGGGCCGCGTGGCGCAGGACCTGTATATCTGGGCGACGCCGGAGTTCGGCCTGATCGACTTCCCGGACAGCGTGGCCGGCACGTCGAGCATCATGCCGCAGAAGAAAAACCCGGTCGTGCTGGAATACCTGAAGGGCAAGGGTGGGCACATGATCGGCCTGCTTACGGCCTCGCTGGCGGCGCTGAAGGGCAGCAACTTCACGCACAGCGGCGACGGCAATCGCGAAAGCATGCGTGGGTTCTGGGAAGCCCTGGATGAAGCCCTGCGCTGCGCCAGCCTGCTCAAGCTCGTGCTCGAAAACGCCACGCCCCAGCGGGCCAACATGCTGGCCCGCGCCCGGCGCGACTTTTCCTCGGCCACCGACCTCGCGGACATGCTGGTGCGCGATGCCGGCATGTCGTTCCGCGAGGCCCATCACGTGGTGGGCGCCGTGGTGCGCGAGGCGCTCGACCGGCACATCCCCGCCTGCGAGATCGATAGCGACATGGTGAACGGCGCGGCCGCGCATCACACCGGCCGCGCGCTGGCGCTCGATGCCGCAGCCGTGGCGCGCTGCCTGGACCCGGAGCAGGGTGTCGCTGCGCGACTGGCCGCCGGCGGCCCCGCACCGATCCTTGTGCGTGATCAGGTCGACGCCCAGCTTGCCGCGCTGGCGCGTGACCGCCATGCCATCGATACGCTGCGCAACACCGTGGGGACGAATCGTGCCACGATGAAGCACGCGGTCGAACAACTCGCCAGCCGGCAGCCGTAGTCCATCGCCAACAGCCACTAGCCACCGGCCACTAGCCACCAGCCAACAAGCCGGCACGCGATTCCATTCCCACGACTGTCCGACCCGGAGATCTGCCCCCATGAAACCGATTGCGCATGCATTCGCCGCCGCCTGCCTGACACTGGGCGCTGCCGTGACATCCCCGCTGGCTGTCGCGGGCGCGTTCCCCGACAAGCCAATCCGCCTGGTGGTGCCGTTTCCGCCCGGCGGCACCACCGACCTGCTGGGCCGCGTGCTGGCGAACCGCCTGTCCGAATCGCTGGGGCAACAGGTGATTGTGGACAACCGGCCAGGCGCGGGCGGCACGATCGGCTCCGACGTGGTCGCCAAGTCGCCCGCCGACGGCTACACGCTGATGTTCGGCACCGTGGGCACGCAATCGATCAACAGTTCGCTGTACAAGCGCCTGCCGTTCGACGCCCAGAAGGACTTCACGCCCGTGGCGCTGTTCGCGGGCGTGCCGAACATCCTGGTGGTCAACCCGAAGGTGCCTGCGAAAAGCGTGAAGGAACTGGTCGACTACGCCAAGGCGCACCCGAACGCGCTGAACATGGGGTCGGCGGGCAATGGCACGACCAACCACCTGTCCGGCGAGCTGTTCAAATCGATGGCGGGCGTGCAGATCACCCACGTACCCTACAAGGGCAGCGGCCCGGCCATGGCCGACCTGCTTGCCAACCAGGTGCAGCTGATGTTCGACAACCTGCCCGGTTCGTTGCCCCACGTGAAGGCGGGCCGGCTGCGCGCACTGGCAGTGACCAGCGCCACGCGCTCGCCCGCGTTGCCCGATGTGCCAACCATGGCCGAGGCGGGCATCGTCGGCTACGAGGCGGATGTCTGGTTTGGCGTGGTCGGTCCCAGGGGGCTGCCGGCCGACGTCGTCGGCAAGCTGGCCGGCGAGATCACGCGGATCGCGCAGGACAAGGCGACGCGCGACAAGCTGCTGCAGGCCGGGGCGTCGCCGCTGACGTCCACTCCCGCGCAGTTCTCGACCCTGATCCAGCACGACACGGTGAAGTGGTCGAAGCTCGTGCGCGATTCCGGCGCCAGCATCGACTGACCATCGGCTAACCATCGGCGAATCCGATATCGATAGTCAAAAGTCTTCGTTGTGTGGGAGTGCGGCGCTTCGCAATACTGCGAACGGAAACTGCACTCATCACACAACAATATGGCCTTCGAACTTTCCTCTCCCGCGCCCGGCCGCCGTGGCGCGCTCAAGCAACTGGCATCGCTGGCAGTGGCCGGCACCATGGGTCCGCTGCTGGCCGCCTGCTCGAAAGGCGATTCCGCCGCTAGTCCTGCCGCCCAGGCAGGCACGCCGGCCGCGCCGGCCGCCCCAGCCGTGATCGGCAATGCAGGCGACAAGGTCAGCTTCAAGTACCCGGACAACCCAACCTTCGACCTGGTCTACCTGGCCGACCAGCTCGGCTATTTCGAGGGCACCAACACGCGCCCGAACTACATCGGCAAGGTGGCCGCGCCGCAGATCATTCCGCTGACCGGCACGGGCGAGATCGATTTTGGCTCGCGCATGGTGCCGCTGGTGATCTCGGCCGTGGCGGCCGGGGCCGATCTCAAGATCGTGGCGGCCGGCAACAAGACGCTGCAGGACGCGCCGCACATGAAGTACTTCGTGCGCAAGGATTCGGGCATTCGCGCGCCGAAGGACCTGGAAGGCAAGACCATCGGCATCAACAGCTTTGGCGCCTGCGCCGAGTTCGTGACCAAGACGTTCCTGCGCCAGAAGGGGGTGGACGTCAACAAGATCAACTTCGTGGTGATTCCGGACGACCAGGCCGAACAGACGCTGGCCACCGGCAACACCGACCTCGCCATCATCCATGCGCCGTTCTCGGGTCGCGCAGACCATGCCGACAAGCTCACGCGGCTGTGGAGCGACTTTGACCTCGATGGCGGCCTGGGCGGCATGCAGCCGTACAGCGTGCATGGCAAGTTCCTGCGCGAGCACCCCGAAAACGTGCGCGACGTGGTGACGGCGCTGGCAAAGGCCGCCAACTGGGTCAACGCCAACCCCGAAGAGGCCCGCAAGCTGGTGTCCAGGCGTATCAACCTGCAGCTTGAATACGTCGACCGCTACGCCTACGTGGACAACCTCGTGGTCACCGAGCCGCCGATCCAGTACTACATCGACGTACTGGAGGCCGAAGGCAAGCTGACCAGGGGCAAGGTGGCCGCGCGCGACATCTATACGAACGATTTCAACCCGTTCGCCAAGGCATAGGACCGCACCATGAGCCACAAGATCGTGGCGCGCGGTGTCAAGATGGACTATGCCGTGCGCAATGAAGCAGGCCGCGCCGACAACGTGGCCGTGCTGCGCGACTTCGACCTCGATATCCGCGAGGGCGAGTTTCTTTCCATCCTGGGGCCGTCCGGCTGCGGCAAGTCCACCTTCCTGAGCATCCTGGCGGGCCTGACCGAGCGTACGGGCGGCGACATCGCCATCGACGGCCAGCCGTTGCGCGGCATCCACCCCGCCCAGGGCGTGGTCTTCCAGGGCTACGCGCTGTTCCCGTGGCGCACCGTGCTGCAGAACATCGAGGTGGGCCTGGAGATTCGCGGCGTGCCCAAGGCCAGGCGCCGTGTGATTGCCGAGGAATACCTGGAACTGGTTGGCCTGACCGGTTTCGGCCAGCGCTATCCGCACGAGATTTCGGGCGGGATGAAGCAGCGCGTGGCAATCGCCCGGTCGCTGGCCTACCAGCCCGAAGTGCTGCTGATGGACGAGCCGTTTGCGGCGCTGGATGCCCAGACCCGCGAAATCCTGCAGGGCGAGTTGCTGCGCATCTGGGAGCAGCGGCGCAAGACCATCGTGTTCATTACCCACAGCCTGGACGAGGCGATCTTCCTGTCCGACCGTATTGCGGTGATGACCCGGCGCCCGGGCACCATCAAGCAGATCATCGACGTGCCATTGCCACGCCCGCGCGCCGCCGAGGTGCGCAATTCCGAAGCCTTTATCCGGCTGCGCCAGCAGGCCTGGGACATCCTCAAGGACGAAGTGCAGTTTTCCAACCCGGCCGCCGTGCCGCGCCCGCTGGGCGCCACGGCCAACCCGGGCGAACGGCTGCAGGGCGAGCGCGCGCAGGTCGGGCAGCCGGCGGCTGTCGCGGAGAAAACGGCGGCCCCCGTGGCAAAGGCGGCATCATGAGCCGCGCCGCTTCGCTTTCGCGCCTGGGCGACCGGGCGCTTGGCCTGCTGGGTATCGTCGCCTTCCTGCTGATCTGGGAACTGGTGCCGCGCCTGCATATCGTCAGCGATGCCTACCTGAGCCCGCCGTCGCAGATCATCGTCACGATCTGGGACCTGGTCAGCAGCGGGGCGCTGTTCAAGCACCTGTTCGCCAGCCTGCAGCGGTCGCTGTACGGACTGCTGTCGGCCATCGTGCTGGGCGTGGTGCTGGGCCTGCTGATGGGGTGGTTCAGCCGCTTCGAGGCCATTGTCGACCCGATCCTGCAGTTGTTTCGACAGACCTCGGCCTTTGCGCTGTTCCCGGTGTTCATCCTGTTCCTGGGCATTGGCGAGACGTCCAAGGTAGCCATCATCTTCTGGGCATCGTTCTGGCCCGTGCTGCTGAGCACGATCAGTGGCGTCAAGCAGGTAGACCGGCTACTGATCGATTCCGCGCGTTCGATGGGGGCCAACCGCCTGTTCGTATTCCGCAAGGTGGTGTTGCCAGCAGCATCCCCGTCGATCTTTACCGGCGTGCGGCTCGCGGGTACCTACTGCATTACGGCGCTGGTGGCTGCCGAGATGATTGGCGCGCATTCCGGGCTGGGCTTCCTGACGCTGAATTCGCAGGAGGTGTTCCAGATCCCGACGATGTACGCGGGCATCCTGCTGCTGGCCTTGCTGGGCCTCGCGCTGAACTATGTGCTGGCGGTGGTGGAACGCCGGCTGACGCGCTGGCGCAAGGGGTTGACGCTCAATGGCTAGGTTGCGCCAATACCGCTGGCTGGCCGCGCTGCTGGCGCTGGCCGGCATCGCTGCGGCCTATGCCGTGACGCGGCCCGTGGCCCCCGGCCCCTGGCTGCAGGCGGTGCAGCAGCGCGGCACGCTGGTGGTGGGCGTCCGGCAGTATGCGCGCCCCGCGCCGCCCAAGGCGCCGACGCCGCCCGCACCCGACAACTTCGACGTCGCCATGGCGCGTTATGTGGCCGATCGCCTTGGCGTGACGCTGCAGATCACGGGGCTTCCCGGCGAGCCGGGATCGCCGGCATGGCAGGCCGCACAACGCCATGTCGATGTAGTGATCGCGGGTGCCAGCCCGGCCGCGGGTGGCGACGCGGTGGTGCCGGTCGCGTCGGCCTATGCCGTGGGCGACGGTTCGCTGCTGGTGCTGCGCGGCAGCCGCTATCAGCGGGCTGCCGACCTGCGCGGTCAGCCGGTCTGCGTGGGGCAGGGCAGTGCCTATGCCACACGCATTGCGCAGGACGTCCACGGTGTGCCAAAGGTCTATGCGTCATCCATTCGGGCGGCCACCGGCTTTCTGGCCGGCGAATGCCAGGCGCTTGCCGACGATGCGCCGGTGGTGGCGCGCCTGCTGACGCTGCAGGAATGGCGCTTCTATCGCAAGCTCGATGGCGACCTGCAGGCCGACACCCACGCTGCGCAGATCGGCCTGCATGCCGCCGATCCGCAATCCGCCGCCTGGTTCGAGCAGGCCGGCCGCGACTGGCGCCGCGACGGTGCCCTGCAGCGCGCCCGCGAACAGCGGGCCGGCGATGTGGCCTACGAGGCCAGCCAGTTGCAGGACGGCCTTGTCTGCCATTCCTGAACCCGCTGGCAGCTGGAAACTTCAGGCCCTCGCGTAGCGCGGGGCCGGCGCACTGTTCGACAGCACACCGGACATCGCACCGCGCGCCGCCTCATAGGCATTCCAGTGCTCGATGGCGTGCAGCGACGGGATGGTGATCAGTTCGCCATTGTCGAAGCCGACCAGCGCGGCATCGACCATATCGGTGGCCTGCATCACGATCGCCGGGTCCAGGTTTTCCACGGGTAGACCGCCGGTTTCCCAGAAATCGGTGGCCGTGGCGCCCGGCAGCACCGCCTGCACGCGCACGCCCCGGGCGCCCACTTCATGATGCAGCGACTGGCTGAGCGCGGTCACAAACGCCTTGCTGCCGCCATAGACGCCGTTCAGCACTTCCGGCGCGATGCCCACAATCGACGAGATATTGATGATCGCGCCCTTGCCGCGCGCCACGAAGCCCGGCACGGCCGCGTAGGTCAGGCGCGTCAGCGCGGTGACGTTCAGGTCGATCATGCGGGTCATCGCGTCGACGTCGCTGTCCAGCAGCGGCGTATGGGTGCCGACACCGGCGTTGTTGACCAGCAGCGTGATGCTGGCATCGGTGCGCAGCTTTTCCTCCACGCCGGCGAGCGAGGCGCGGTCGTTGAGATCGGCCGCAAACACTTCGACGGCCCGGCCCGTGTCATCGGTGATCCGGCGCGCCAGTGCGTCGAGCTTGGCGCGGTTGCGCGCCACGAGCACAAGGTCGTAGCCACGCCGTGCCAGGCGATCCGCGTAGATCGCGCCGATGCCCGACGATGCGCCGGTGACCAGTGCCGTGCCCAGGTGTTGTTGCTGCGTCATGATGCTTCTCCATTCGGTGCGGTTGGGATTGGGTTCGGATGCGCCGCATCCATGTGAAGCATCGTAGGCCGGATCACCGTTGGCCGAAATGACGTATATAGTCATGTTTCAGGACATCGAGCAAAAACGGAGTGGCAGCATGCACAGGGTGGGATTCCTGCTGATGGATGGCTTCCAGGTGATGGCGCTGGCGGCACAGAGCGTGTTCGAGTACGCCAATCTGGTGGCGGGAGAGCCGTTCTACCGGATCGAAAGCTACTCGGTGGCGGGCGGGGCGGTGCGCTCGTCGCTGGGCATGGCGGTCGACACGCGCGCCGTCAGTTCAAGGGCCACCGTGGATACGTGGATCCTGGCCGGGGCGGCAGACCCCGTCGCCACGCCCACGCCGCAGCCGGTGCTGGATGTCGTGCGCAAGGCCGCGCCACGGGCCCGCCGGGTGGCATCGATCTGTACCGGGGCATTTATCCTGGCCGAGGCAGGGCTGCTCGATGGCCGCCGCGCCACGACGCACTGGTTCTATGCGCGGGACATGCAACGTGCGCACCCGCAGATCCGCGTGGAGGACGATCGCATCCATATCGTCGACGGGCCGATCTGGACGTCGGCCGGCATGACGGCCGGGCTGGACCTTGCACTGGCGATGGTGGAGACCGATTTCGGGGCCGATGTCGCGCGGTCGGTGGCCCACAAGCTTGTGATGTACCAGCGCCGCTCCGGCGGCCAGTCGCAGCATTCCGAGTTGCTGGACCTGGCCCCGAAGTCAGACCGCATCCAGAGTGCGCTCGACTACGCACGCAAGAATCTGCACCAGCCGCTGACCGTGGAAGACCTGGCCGGCGCCGTTCACCTGAGCCCAAGGCAGTTCAGCCGCGTGTTCACGGCCGAAACGGGACAGTCACCGGCCAAGGCGGTGGAAAGCCTGCGCCTGGAGGCTGCACGGCTGATGATCGAGCAAAGCCGCCATCCACTGGACGTGGTGGCAAAGGAAACCGGATTCCGCGACCGCCGGCATCTGCGCGAGGCCTTTGTCCGGGGCTTCGGCATGCCGCCGCAGGCGGTGCGGAGAGAGGCGAGGGGATAGGTTGCGCCACCGTCCCGCTGCCGCGCACGCGAAAGCGCGGCGACAGGGGACTTCACTGCTTGCCGGATCAGCCGTCGATGCGGATCTGCACGCCGTTCGCAGAGTAGACCGGCGTGGCCTTGTAGCCATCCACGGCAACCGTGGCGAACTGGCCCTTGACGCTGCTGCCGGTGATCACGGCAATCGTGTCGCCTGCCTTGGGCGCAAAGCCGTCGACAAAGGCGATGTGCAGCGTGCCACCGGAGATGGTCGTCAGGCCCGCCACGGTCATGCGGCCCTGCCCATTGGGGCCAACGCGCAGATCGAGCGTGGTGTCGGCCAGCTGCGTGTACTTGCCGGCAATCGCCACGCTTTGCGGCGCATTGATGATGACGGAGCCCGCGCCCAGGTAGACATCGCCCGTGCCGAAGGCCTTGGCCGAGACCGCCTCGAGCGCGCCCCCTGCCACCTGCGTGCCGCCGGAATACGTATTGGCGCCGCCGAGCTTCAGGTTGCCGGTGCCGGACAGCGTGAACTTGCCGGCGCCCGCGATATCGTTGCGCCAGATGTCGTTGGCGCTGAAGCCGCCCTTGCCGGCATCCATCGACACCACGACGTTGCCGTTGAACGCGCCATAGCCGTCGCCAGCGGCGAACAGGTTCAGGCGTCCCCAGCCTTCCGCATCGTCCATGACCGGATAGCCCGAGGCAATCTCGGTGGTCTTCAGCACCACGCGACGCTGGTCTGCGCTCAGGTAGGGGAAGCGCGTTTCCAGCATCACTTCGGCGCCCTTGGGCACCACGGCGTCAGCCGTCGCCGAGCTGATCTGCGCAAAGCCGAACGTCATGCGCCGCAGGAAGTTGGCCTTGTTGGCGGCGTAGTCGGTAAAGCGGTCGTTGCTGGCGGTGCCCGACTGCGCGAAGGTGCGGAACGTGGCCGGCGTGGTGCCGGTGGCGGCCATCAGCGTGGCATGGGCCTGGGTATAGGCCGAAGTCTTCAGCGTGGCATTGGCCGGTGCATAGAGGTTGGCTGCGGCCGAGGCAATGCCGAGCATGCGGCCGCCGATCACGTCGAGCGGCGAATGCATGCCGGCAAGGATACGGTTTTCGCCCAGTTCCATGCCACGGCTCAGCATTTCCTGGAACCGTTCGGGGACCAGGTAGGCCATCACCACGGCATTGCGCAGCGCTTCGGCGGTGTGGCCGCTGATGAATCCGCCGTCGGTCGTGGGATCGGTACTGATGGCCGGCACCAGCGTCGGCGCCAGGACCACGCTCGAGCTCCAGCGGTACGGGCGGGCGTACTTGTAGAAGCGCTTGGCCGGCTCGGTCGACGCGTTGTCGCCCACCTTGTTGACCATCGTGATCACGTCGCCGAACGCCGCATTGGTGGCGCCCGCCACGCCGGTGTTGTTGCCGCCGTCGTCGTACTTGACCGTGGTGGCATCGGCCGGGATGCTGGTGATCGTGGTGGTCTGCTGGGCGGCGGCGCGCCATGCCGCCGTCAGCGGGCCCATGCCGTCCGTCACGCTGTAGTTCTTGCCACGACGGTCATCGTAGTACGCAGCCTCGGCCTGCGCAGCCGTGCGCTGCGTGGTGGCGTTGATGACGTACTGGATGTTCGCACTGTGCGCAGCGGCATTGGTCACCGAACCACCGGCCGTGCCGTCGTTCGGCAATCCGGTCCACGCGGACGCGGCGACAGCCGGGAAGGTTCCGTTGGCGGCGGCCGGTGCACCGGCGTCAACCAGGCGCGTCAGCGGTTCCCAGACATCGAGGAAACCCTTGACCAGACGTACGCCGGCATTGGTCTCGACGGTCACGTAGCGCGCGTCGCCGCGCTGGTTCGTGGCAATGTTGTCGACAAATGGCAGCACCGATGCCTGTACGGGGGCGCTGTCGACAAACCCAGGGTCGGCCGGCGGCGCCGGCACGGCCAGCGGCGTGGCAGTGGAGGCATTCTGATTGTTGTCGTCGCCGCCACCGCAGGCGCTGAGCAGGAGGGCAAGGCAAGCGACCGCAATGGCCGATGGAATCCCGGGCTGGGAAAGAGACATGAGAGGGTCCTCTGAAGAAAGACGGCAACCAGGCCGTCGAAAGAGGACGCAGTCTAGAGACGTCTCATGTCATATATGTGAAGCAATAACCACTGATGTCGACGAATCACTCGGTTTCCGTACAACACCGTGTCATATCCGCCGGCCATCGCCCTGCGCGGGCGACCGGGCCGGGCTGGTTCGCACCTAGCCCCAGTGCCGCACGCGGCCCGTGTCGACGTGCACGAAGTTCTCGGACTTGTAGAAGCCGACCCCGCCAACCTGCAGCGATTGCGCCGCGTCGCGCAGATCGGCCAGCCCTACGCCGGGCAGCCGGACATCGATAGCCATGCCGTCCATGTGCAGGCTGTGCCTGGCCACGCCGCCGCCACGCGTCTTGCGCAGGCGCTCGTTCGTGATCGGGCAGCGGTAGCCCGAAATCACCTGGAACGGTGCATCGCTGCCCACTTCACGGCGCAGTGCGAACAGCAGGCCGAACAGCTTCGGATCGATTTCACCGACCGTGCCCGAGTAGTGATCGCGCAAAAAGTGATTGAGCGACGTCTGCGCCTGCGGCAGCACCTGGTCGCCCATGGCGTAGACCAGCGACAGATGTTCGCCGGTATGGGTGTGCTCGAACGACAGGGATCTGGCGTCGGGACCCAGCGCCGCCAGGGCCGCGCGGGGCGCCAGCGTCGACAGGCCCGCGCCTACCGCGATGGCACCTGCACGATGAAAAAAACGGCGGCGCTGGTTGGAACTGGATTCAGGCATGGAAACTTTTACAACGGCGCGGCATTCAGGAAGGCCGTACGGCAGGCCTGGCACCGGTGCGCTGCCGCAGCGCCTGGTCCAGCAATTTGTCCTGTCCGTAAATGTCAGGCACGAAGTATACCCGCCCATCGGCACGCGCAATGGCTGTCCCATAGGCCAGCACCACGGGCACCGGCTGCTGTAGTGCAACGGTCTTCGACTTGCCCGCCGTCATTGCCTCACGAATACGCTCCGGGGTCCATTCGGGCATGCCCTGAAGCGTGAATTGCGCCAGCGCCACGGGATCTTCCACTCGGATGCAGCCGTGGCTGAAATCGCGCCGGCCGCGCTTGAACAGCTCGGGCGCGGGCGTATGGTGCAGATAGATGGCCTGGTTGTTCGGAAAGATGAACTTGATATCGCCGAGCGCGTTGAGCGGGCCGGGCCGCTGGCGAATGCGCGCCTGCCCGTTCAGCACCGCATCGACATTGGCCTGGCTGAACGTGGCGTTGGCCTGGTTGCCATACACGAACTCGAAGCCCTGCCGGGTGAAATAGCCCGGATCGCGCTGGGATTTGGGGATGACCTCCTTGCGCGCAATCGACGACGGCACGTTCCAGTACGGGCTGAACTCGATATAGCGCATATCCTCCTTGAACAGCGGCGTGCGCGTATCCAGCGCCTTGCCTACGATGACCTTCATCTCCAGCTTGATGTCGAGCTTGCCTTCGTCGTAGTCATAGGCGCGCAGCACGAACTCGGGCACGTTGACGACGATCATGCGCGGGCCTTCCGCCAGTGGCGTCCAGCGCAGGCGCTCCATCGTCAGCACGATCTGGTCGACGCGCGCGGCGGGCGTCACATTGAGCTGCGCCAGCGTACCCGCGCCGATCACGCCATCGGCATCCAGGGCATGACGCGCCTGAAACGCCTTGACGGCATCCACCAGCGCGCCCTCATAGCGCTGCGGCACCGGCGTGCCCGCCGGCAGGTCGCCCAGCGCTGCCAGCCGTTGGGCCAGCACCGGCAGACCACTGTAGGACTGCCCCGGCGTCAGTTTGCCGGCAGCGATGGCGGGCAGGGGGTTCTTCCAGTACGGCTCGGCCGCGAGCCTGCGGTATTTCGACAGCGCATCGCGCAGGGTGCCGTAGAGCGGGAACGACGGCGCGGCTTCGCGCATCGCGTCGGTCAGCCGGTTGGCGGCCATGGCGTTGCGCAGATAGCTTTCGGGATCGAACGGCGGCAGATTGCTGACCGAGAAATTGGCGTGGACCTTGCGCGGATCCACGCGTCCCCGGTGCAGATCGGACAGGTAGCGCTTCATGGCGCCCGTTAGCGCGCCGTCAAAGCGCTGCGCCGCGTCCGACGGGGCGGCCGGGTCGTCAACCAGTTGCGCCAGCGAGCGCTGCAGGCCATCGGCGTCGTAGTCGCGCGGGTCCAGACCATCGGCGCCGGCGCCACTCAATGCCTTGACGGCGGCTTGCGCCGCCTGCGACGGGCGCCCGTCGGCAAACCACAGCAGACCTTGCGGCGGCTGGGCCCACGCCGCCGTGGCGCTGCACAGCAGCCAGGCCGCCCCGGCACTGGCAAGGAAGGAGATTGGAGAACTGCAAACGGAACGGGCTCGCCCGGAAAACGGCGCGGGACCAGGTGAAAGGCGATGCGAACGCAAGGCCGTGGCGTTCGCCGTCGTGGCTGGCATGGCTGCAGGGGCAACTGTCATCGTATGAAGGTCGATAGCGTTTGTCCTTTGCGTATCGTATCCGAACATCGTGACGTATCCATCCCTTCACACATCTGAAAACAAAGTTTCTACTATTGCCAGGCGTTTGATGCAGGTCAATTAACAAGCCATGCCGCGAACTATGCTGTCTACAGCGACAACATCAATGCGGAGGTGGATCGATGTACGAACGGATTCTCGTGGCAATAGACGGCGGCCCGTCTTCGGAGTTGGCCATTTCACAGGCCGTGGGGCTGGCCAAGCATCTGGCGGCCGAAGTCAAGGTGCTGTTTGTGGTAGACGACAGCGAATTGTTCTTCGAGTACGCCCATATCGACCCCAGCCAGATCGTGGGCGGCATGATCGATGTGGGTCAAAAGGCCCTGGCTTCCGCCGCGCGCCGCTTCGAGAACGCCAACGTGCGCTGCCTGACCGAACTGGTCGAAAAGCCAGTGTCGCCTGGGAATATCTCCGGAACCATCGTCAGATGCGCCGATCATTGGCCAGCCGACCTGATCATCATGGGCACCCATGGCCGGCGCGGCATGCGGCGCGTAATCATGGGCAGTGTGTCGGAGGGCGTGATCTCGAAGTCCAACAAGCCGGTCCTGCTGATTCGCGGCGAGTCCGTGCATTGATGCAGCTGGTGCTACGGCAACGCGATACCACATGAATTCCGGGCGGCAAATGCCGCCTCGACGCGGGGTAGCACAAGCCGGAACCATGCCGTGAAAACCTCGGGCTTACGGGACATGCCACGGCCGATCTTGCCAGGCCGGCGCCAAGCGAAGCAGTCAGCCTCTTCGGGATTGACGCTTGGCGTTGCTTCGGAACGGCCGAAGAAGATATGTCCATACTCATGCTCGGCAAGCCCGCACGGCAACGCTGTCCGGTAGCTGAATTGAACACCTTCTCCTGGCTGCAACTGACCCCCATCTCGTCCTTGAAAAAAACAGGCGGCGTGGCTAGCGTTTCAACGATTCCTGCACGCTGAGCAGGTTCTGCGGCACCACCCGGATCAGCCCGCCACGCGGGCTGTCGATATCGGCGATCAGCGCCAGCGACAACGACACCGTCAGCGGCACCACCAGCAGCAGCACGATCTTTGTGCTTTCGGTACGCGCGCCGTAGCCCTGCATCAGGCTGCTGCAGAAGGCGATGATGATCATCAGCCCCCAGGCCGCCAGCGGTATGTGATTGCGCCAGGCAGCTTCCGTGTATCCCTGGGAGTTGATCACGTCGTTCATGCCTGCCACCACCAGCGCCGTGATCGGGTTCGGCGCCTCGCGGGCCGCGCCGCGCACCAGCTTCCACATCTCGTCTTCGATCTGCGATGTCTCGGTCTCGATGCGGTCGAGTTGCTGATGATCGCGGGTCTGGTAGTAGCGGATGCGCTGCTCCAGATAGCGCGCGAGCAACGCCTTGATCGCGTCCGAGTTCCGCTCGAGCAGTTCCGCGCGCAGGTATTCGGTGCCGACGGCGTTGGCTTCCTCTTCCTCCAGGTTCTTGCGCTGGTCGTACCGGCCAACCGCCATCGACAGTGTGAAGCCGATCAGCAGCGCCAGCAGCGTCAGCGTGGCCCCCTGGATGATGTTGAAGTCGTCCCGGCTGTCGCTGGCCAGCGGACGCATGCGGCGCATGACCAGCGCGCCAATGGCGGTGGCAATGCCCATCAACACCAACAGCAAGACAAACAGCAGGCCCGGATGGCCGACGAGCGGTCGCATGGCACCTCCCTGATCGGTGGTGGGGAAATGCTGCCCAAGCCCGGTCGGCGGATCAAGTGAAAGCTTCTTTTGGCTACTTAAACAGATTCGTCTGCCATGCCCCCATCGTTTCCCGGCGGCCCGGTTCTCGCGCCATGCCGATACCATCGTGATAACTTTTCTTATCGCAATAGTGGGATGACGATGCTAAACTTCATCGCATGAAAAACCGTCAGTCCCAGCCCTTTGCCTTTCCCGATGCCGACTCGCTTGCCGCGCTGCGTGCGTGGCACGCCGGCATGTCGACTCGGGTGGCCGTCACGCAGTACCTGGACGCCGACCGGGCGCACGGCCAGTCGTCGCGCGGCATCCTGGGCGGCATTCGGCGGCAGCTGGCCGCCTACGCGCGCTACCGGCGCCGCGAGGATCTGGCGGTCCTGTTCGAATTCGCGGCGGCGGATCGCCCGCGGCAGGGCAGGGCGGCCGATCAGGCCATCGAGACACTGCGCACGATGCCGCCGCCCGCACCGGCCATTGCCGACGACATCGACATGTGGCTGGCAGCATCCGCCGTCATCGCGCTGCGGGCGCAAGACATCCACACGCTGGCCGACCTGACCGTACGGATCCCTCGCCGCCGCCAGTGGTGGGCCACGATTCCCGGCCTGGGCGTCAATGGCGCGCGTCGGATCGAGGCGTTTTTTGCGGCATGGCCGGAGCTGACGGCCCGTGCTCGCGCGCTGATCGCCACCGAACCGCGCGGCGCCATCGTGCCGTGGGAGCAGATGGGGCGCCTGCCGCATGAGGTGGATGGCTCGCTGGGCCAGTTCCGTGCCCCGCGCGAAACCTGTTCGCTCAATGCCGACAACGACTACGCCGCCATTCAGGCCTGGCTGGGGCTGCACGAATCGCCGTCCACGCAGCGCGCCTATCGCAAGGAGGCCGAGCGGCTGATCCTCTGGGCGATCATCGAAAAGGGCAGGCCGCTGTCGTCGCTGACCACCGAGGATGCCACCGCGTACCGCAATTTCCTGCGCCAGCCCACGCCGCGCGAGCGCTGGGTGGGACCGGCGCGGCCACGCACCGCACCCGACTGGAAGCCGTTCACCGACGCGCTGTCGCCGCGCTCGGCCGCTTACACCCTGCAGGTGCTGGGGGCGCTGTTCCGCTGGCTGGTTCAGCAGCGCTATGTGCTGGCGAACCCGTTTGCGGGTCTGAAGGTGCGGGGCGGCGCCAAGACGGCCGCGCTTGATGTATCGCACGCGTTTTCGGAAGGCGAATGGATGCTGACCCGCAGCATCGCCGATGGGCTGGAATGGTCGTATGGCTGGGAAGCCCCGGCCGCGCAGCGGCTGCGCTTCATCCTTGACTTCACCTATGCCACCGGGCTGCGGGCGAGCGAACTGGTAGGCGCAACGCTGCGCAACATCGAGACCGATATCCATGGCGACCACTGGCTGCACCTGGTGGGCAAGGGCGCCAAGGCCGGCCGGGTGGCGCTGCCGCCGCTGGCCCGCAATGCGCTGGATCGCTACCTGGTGGAGCGGGGCCTGCCGGTGACGCGCGCGCAATGGGATCCGTCCACGCTGATTGTCGGCAATCTGGGCCCGGACGAAAGCGGCGGCATTACCGGCGCGCGGCTCTGGATGATCATCAAGCGATTCTTTGGTACTGCGGCCGACCAGCTGGACGCGGAGCGCCCGGCCACCGCCGAAAAGCTGCGGCGGGCCAGCCCGCACTGGCTGCGCCATACCCATGCCACGCATGCGCTGGCCCGCGGTGCGGAGCTGACCACAGTGCGCGACAACCTGCGCCATGCGTCGGTGTCGACCACGTCGCTGTACCTGCACGGCGACAGCGTCAAGCGCGCGCGCCAGATGGAGGATGCATTCGGCGGATAGCGGGAATGGATGGCGGCCGTCAGTGTGGGCGCGCGGCTACGGCGTCTTGCCGACGTCGCCCGCAGCCAGCGCCAGCGTGGCGGCGGCGGCCAGCGCGGCGCTATAGGCATCGGCCGATGCATTGCGCGCCAGCAGCAGCTGGTTCTGCGCCAGGTTTGCTTCGGTCACCGTCCCCACGCCCTTGCGATAGGCGGCGAACGCCGCGTCATACGTGGTCTGCGCGGCATCGGCCAGGGCCCGGGCAGCGTCGTAGGCGGTCAGGCTCGATTCCAGCGCGCTCTGGCTGACCACCACCTGACGCACCGATTCCTCCTTGGCCCGGGTCAGTTTGGCCGACGCGCTGTCCACGTCGTTACGCGCCTGCGCCAGCACGGCGGAGCGCATGCCACCATCGTAGATCGGCAACGTCACGCCCAGGAATACGCTGTTGCCGTACCGATAGCCATTGAGGTTGACCGTGGGCGGCTGCTGGCCGATCGGCGGAATGGCCGTGATGGCGGAGCCGCCCGACGCATACGACGCAAACGCCGACATGAAGACCTTGGGCAGGAACGCCGCCTCGGCCGCCTTCACGCGGGCCTGGTTGGCGCGCTCCAGCGCATAGGCGCCCAGCACGTCGGGCCGCTGTGCAATCGCGCGTTCCACGATCTGCTCGACCGAACTGCGCAACGCCGGCGACAACGGCCGTACCGGCATCTCGGCAATCAGGGGCTTCGACAGTGGCGAGATGCCGATGGCCGTCACCAGCCCCAGGTAGGCATCGGTCTGCGCGCCCTGCGCCTGCACCATGGCAAGGTTGGTCTGGGCGCGGTTCTGGGTGGCCTGCGCCACCTCCACCACCGTCCCGACGCCACGCGCAAAGCGCGCCTTGGCCGCCGTCAGCACCGCTTCGGCATTCGCCATGGCCTGATCCACCGTGGCGCGCCGCGAGCGCGCGGCCAGATAGCGGTAGAACGCCACGCTGACATCGTGAATGATGCGCTGATGCATGGCCGTGAAGGCGATATTCGCGGCCACCGTGGCCTGCTCGGCCGCTTCGACCAGGCCCGCCCGCTCGCCAAAGTCAAACAGCAGCCATTGCAGCGACACCACCGAGATCGCGCCGTGATGCGACGCGTCCACACCGGCCGTGCCCAGGGCCGTGTTGCTTGATAGGCGGCCGTTTTGCCAGCCGCCCATCGCCGCCACCGATATCTGCGGCAGATAGGTGCTGCGGGCAATGCCGGTAGCCAGCGCCGCATTGCGGGCATCGTTCCAGGCCACGCGCGTTAGCGGGTTCGACGATTCGGCCAGGTCGATCAGCTCGGCCAGCGTGTACGGATGCGTGGCGTCGAGCTGGGCCGGCGGGGCGATGGTCGCCAGCGCCGAGTTGGCTGGCAGCGTGTAGTCGGACGGCCGGTTCTGTGGCGCGGGCCGGCTGGCGGCACCGGCCACGATTTCGCCGGCGCCGGTGGTCTGCGGCTGCCACGGCCGGTCGGCCTGCGGCGGGGCCAGGTCAAGCGCCGACGTGGCGCAGCCAGACACCAGCAACGTGGACACAACCAGCGCGGGACCTATCGGCAGGCGTGCCAGCGGATCAGGTTTGTGCATGCGATGCAGGTGGATGGGCGGGCCCGGACGGCGAGTCGGCCAGCTGTTTGTCGACGATGGCCAGCAAGGCATCGCGGGTTCGGGTATCGGCGTCGGTCGCGGGCGGCACCGATGTGGCGGGCGATGCCGGCGGCTGCGCAGTCCGCACTGCATGGAGCCGCGCTGCCACGTCGGGATCGCCCGGAAACCGCTCCGCCAGCAGAAATAGCGGGCCTGCCACGGCATCCAGCATGCCAAGCCGCCGCCGGTGATGATCGATCCACGCCAGCCCCGGCCCGACTCTGGCCGGCTCGTAGCGGGCCAGCGCCAGGTCTTGCGCGATAGCCCCCTGCAGACCCAGCGCCGTGGCCGCGTGCTGGCGCCGCTGGTCGGACTGGCGGGCCGCCACCAGTTCCTGCCACTGGCTCACCAGGGCGTTCAGGGCGCTCTCGATTCGGCCGGAAATGCTGACCGGCCAGATTCGCGTGAACACCAGATAGACCACGAGATTGCCAACCAGGATGCCGATCACACGGTCGCGGACAATGGTCAGGTCGAACCCCGGTGCCGGCCCCTGGATCACGCAGAGATAGAACGCAAACGCGATCTGAAAGCCCGCGTACGCGATGCGCGGCGACCCCATGGCAACCCACGCCGACAGCCAGGTGCCCGCGAACACCAGTGCCAGCAGGCCACCCACCGAATCGAGCGCCGGCACGACATAGACGATGGCCGCCGTACCCAGCGCCGCACCGATCAGGCAGCCCGCCAGCCGCAGCACAAGCTTTTCCACCGATTCCGCCGCCGTGCCCAGCGACACCAGATAGACAGTGATAAAGCAGGTATGGATGCCCGGCCAGTTGAGCTGCTGGTAAAGCAGGTAACAGAACATGGCCGCGCCCGTGGTCTTCAGGGCGTAGTGAATGTGCGACCGGTTGGTGAAGGCATCGGCATCCAGAAAGCCGCCAGGCCTCTTGCCGGCCGCCTGGGGCTCCGGGCTGGCCGGCGCGGCGGTGTCAACCGGGGCGGCAGCGGCAGCTTCAGGCTCGGCATAGTGCGCAATGGCATGGCGCAGTTCCGCCAGGACTGACTGCTGCAGCGGGGACAGGCCTGCCGCGTCAGGCAGCGTCACCGCGACATCCTCCACGATATCCACTGGATAGCCACCGGCGTCGAGCATCCGCGCCATCTCGTCGAGCGTATCGGCAATGGGGTCGGCAAGCGCGGCCGGCAATCTGGCGCCATCCTGCCGGCCGACCACGTCGGCTGCCATCAGGATCGCCGTGGTCGACGTCATCGCCTGCCGCAATGCCGAGACATCCGCCGTATTCGCGCTACCTTCGAATTTCACCAGCTTCAGCCAGCCGGCCACCGGCTGCACACCGTCGCGCAATGCTTCGGGGATGGCCCGGCCGCCCGCTTCGGGATGCCGCAGGCCCTGCGCCGCCACCCGCATGCAGTGGGCCAGGCGAGCCCCGGCCAGCCGGCGCGGCGACGGGCCGATCAGCAGGTTGACCACCACATTCGCCGCGATCGGGATCGCCACCATCAGCCATGCGTAGAGCAGCGCCCGGGTAGCCACTTCGCCGCCGGGCACCAGGCCCAGTTCGTCGAGTCCGAAGCCGATGATCATGGCTACGATGGCCCCCACCGGCCGCAGCTTGCTGGCCGAGGTCAGGAACAGCAGCCCGGCCGACATGACGGCCATGCACGCCACACGCAGCAAGTCGCTGTCGAGCGTGAATCCCGCGAGCACGATCACCAGCCCCACGATGATGCTGACCAGCACCAGCATGCCCACGCTCATCACGATGCTGCTGGTACGGTCGGCGCGATTGATAAAGAAGATCACATAAGCCGAAATGGCCGCTTCGGGCGTGCCGTAGATCGCCGCGACGAGCGCCGTGAGGGTGCTGGCCGCCGCAATGCGCGTGGTGGCGGCGGCGCGCCCCGGGAACGGGGCCAGCAAGGCGCCGATATCGGCCAGGCCCAGTCGGGGCGGCTCACCGGCAGGCCGTGCCATGCCGCACCTCGACCGTTGCGCTGGCCCCTACGCGCGCCAGCGTTTCCGGCGGCTCTTCGAGCTTGATCCGCACCGGGAAGCGGTGCGCGACGCGCACCCAGTTCACCGACGGCTGCACATAGGGCAGGGCGCGCGGCAGGTTGAGCCGGTCGGTATCGGTAATGCCCACGCCGATGCCCTGCACCGTGCCCCGCAGCGCGTGGCGCCGGTCGATCATCGAATAGACGGTGGCACAGTCGCCCACATGGATACCGGCCAGTTCGGTTTCGCGGAAGTTGGCTACCGCAAACCATTCGCCGGTATCGACCAGCAGGAACAGCGACTGGTTCGGGATCACCACCTCGCCGGCCAACGACCGCAGGCTGCTGACGCGGCCAGCGTGCGGGGCACGGACCACGGTGTCGTCCAGCGCGCGCTGGGCAATGGCCAGCGCGGCCTCGCGCGCCTGCACGGTGGCCACGGCATCGTCCTCGCTGCCCACGGCCTGTGCCGTGGTGGCGCGCTGCATCTGGGCCTGCTTCAGGGTCACCGCCGCGTCGCGCCAGGCCACTTCGGCCTGATCGAGTTGCTGCTTCGGTACATAGCCCTCGGCGGCCAGCGGACGCAGGCGTTCCACGGTGCGGGCCGTCAGCGCGTAGTTCTGCTCGGCACGTGCAATCTGCTCCGATGCTACCGATGCCGTGCCGCGCTCGGTGCCGATGGCGCGGCGGCGCGTGCCCAGCATGGCCTTTGCCAGTTCCAGGTCCGCCTGCGCCTGGGCCAGCGCCAGTCGGTAGGGCACGGGATCGATCTCGAACAGGACCTGGTCCTTGGCGACGTGCTGATTCTCGGCGACCAGGATGCGGGCGATGCGTCCGCCCACCGGAGAGGCCACGTGCACGAAGTCGGCATCGAGCGCGGCATCGTCGGTGGAGGGATAGCGAACCGTGCGCTGCCATGCGTAGACGGAAAGCAGCACGGCCAGCAGGACAATTGCAAAGGCAATCAATTTGCCGCGTAACGGTGCCCGGCTGATACCTGCCATTTTCATGGAAAATGCCCCGTGCCGATTAACCAGACGATTTCGGCAATCATCAGTCCGATTGCCGTATTGACCAGCAGTTGCCAGCGGACGGTTTCCGCCCAGCCGGTTGTCACGAATATCCGCCAGGCTACCAGCGCGCCCGCGATGCCGACCAGCGCGCTCAGGAGCCAGAGCGGAAAATAGGCACCGAACAGAGGCACGGACGGCGCGCCCGCGCAGCCAAATAGCGGGATAACCAATGCAGCTAGCAATAGCAGGCGTGGCAGGCGTGCCATGGGCAGGATGGCATGGACGGGCCGGAAAATGGTCACGCCAATATAGCAGCGCCGAATCGGGATTGTCCAAGGGACAAAGAAAATTTAAAGTGGCGGCTGAAAATGCCAAACCAGAAAGGGCAACCAATGCGCAGGGAAGTACAGGCTGGCGATATCGAGCTGGGCAACCCGCTCAAATCGGCCCTGGTCGACGAACTTGGTTTTCCCGTAGCTGACGAGGGAACCGTCTTCAACACGGCCGAGGAACGCATGCTTGCGCTGCAGGGAGGCCGCTGCTTCTGGGCCGACGACCTGGCGCCACTGCGGGCCGATACACCCAATGCCGCCTGGCACGACCGTTATGGCCTCCTGGTTGGCACGCTGCTGCACGTGAAGCGGCCCGGCGATGCCCACCGCGCGGCTGTGAGCCGCCTGATCGGCTTCAATGACGGCGCGGCATTCATTGGCTGGCCTGGCCTGGCCGGCGTCCCCGCCGAGATCGACGACGGCGAAACCGTGCTGTTTCGCGGGTTCTCCGGCACCAATATCCACAGCTTCTCGGCGCGGGTCCAGGCCACGTCGCGCACACCGTTCCCATACTGGATGCTCGATGACATCCGGCATCTGGAGGCCCGCGAATTGCGCGGCAGCATCCGCGTGCCCGTGCGGCTGGTGGCGTCGCTGTCGCTGGCCGATGGCCCGGCGTCGCCGCAGACCGTGCTGATTACCGACCTGAGCACCGGCGGCGCGTCGATTTCCACGGCATCGAGCCAGTTCGGCACGCCCGGCCAGCAGGTGCTGCTGGAATTCACGCTGCGCGTCGCAGGCCTGAAGAAAAAGCTGTCGATCGAGGGCTGGACGCGCGAAGACCCCGACGCCGATGCCGCCGAGCCGTTCCACCATGTGGGGGTAGCCTTCGACGCGTATGGCGAGCACGAATCGCTGCTGCTGTATTCGTTCATCCACGAACAGTTGCTTGAGAGCGCAACCATGCGGCCGGGCGGCAAGGGCGGCGAGGGGTAGGCCGCGAGGCGGTCCGGTCTGTCCCGCGCGGCCCCCATGCTCTGTTATTTGCGCGTTGCCACGCTTGCGCAGACGAAGCTGGACGCGGAGTCAACGCTGCCGGTGCCCTTGTACCTGGCCTGTTTCGGCCAGGCGCACAGCGGGCGTGTCCGGCTCGACCCTTCCGTTACCTGGGCAGCCGTGGCCAGCCCCCCGGTCTTGCTCTCCAATCCCTTGGCCGCAGCCAGGATCTGGTCCGGCGCCTGCCCCTTTTCCACCCAGGCCTCCAGTGCGCCGATGGCATCGAACGTGTTCGGGCCGACACCGCCACGGCAATGGCCCATGCCGGGCGACAGAAAGAGGCGGGCGAAGTCCGGGGTGCCGTCAACGGTGCGGCTCACGGCCTGGTAATAGTGGATCGTGTCATAGGCATTGCCGATCGGATCGGCCAGGCCGTGGTAGACGATCAGCTTGCCACCGCGCTGTTTGAAACGGCTCAGGTCAGGATCGACCGAATCGACCAGCGGGCCAACGCGCTGCTGCACCGTGGCCATGTCGCGGTCCCAGTCGAAGCTGCGCCAGTCCCACTTGGCGTCCTGGAAGACCCAGTCCCGGAAGAACTCCGTACGGAACGCCTCGGGCCCCTTGATCGCATAGCCCCAGCCACCGAGATAACCCGATTCGCTGCCGACCGGCCAGCCCGGATAGATCTGCGCGCCCGTGCGCGGATTGCGCGCCCCGGCGTAAAGGCGCTTGAGCGTGTCTGCCTGCGCCGATGTCAGACAGTTGTCGCCATCGGCCTTGCCCTTGCACTGAAGCACCTTCGGGTCGAAGTGGCATTGCGCGGGGTCGCCGATCAGGCCGTCCTTGACACCGTCCCGGGCATCGCAGGCAGCCACGGCAGCACGATTGATCGCCGGCAACTTCGACGGCGGAATATATCCGGCTTCCGTTTTCATGTTCTGCGTAGCCATCCACAGGAAGCCCGCATTGAGCGCCGTGCGATTATTGCCGGGGGCGCCGGCGATGATGCCGTCGAAGTCCTCGGGGTAGCGCTGCGCGGCCGCCAGACCCTGGCCGCCCCCGGTGGAACAGCCAAAGTAGTACGCGTGCGACGCATCGCGCTGCTGGTAGGCCTTGACCAGCGCGCGCGATGCCACGGCTGCCGCGTGGATCGATCGATAGGCCCAGTCGGCAATCTTCTCGGGATGGCCTACACCCCAGTTCAGGTTTTCGTTCCGGTAGCCAGCCTTGTCCTCGTGGCCGCTATCGCTGGAGATCACCGCGTAGCCGCGCCGCACGGCCGGCTCCAGTTCGTCGTAGCGGATGGTACCGACGTAGCCGCCATTGCCAACCACCATCATCTTGCCGTTCCACGCACCCGCCGGCGGCATCCAGAGTTCGAAACCGATGTCGGAATCGGCAGTCGGCGACAGACGGCCCGAGACGCGGCAGAACGCGGGCAGGTTGTCGATCTGGTGCCCGTTCGGCAGCTTCAGCGTGCCGGCCGGCCGGTCTGCGGTGGCCGTCAGTTTCACGCCGGGCACACTGGCTTCGGCCAGCGATTCGCAGGCGCTGGCCGCCTGGGCGGCAGGGGAGAGCGCCAGCATGGCAAGCGCCAGTGCACTCATGGCGCCTAAGGGCTTCCAGGGTTTCAAGGCTGTCTTAGGGGATGGCATCGGGGATTGTCTCGCTCGTTAGTTATGTTTGCCGTGCGTCGCGCAGGACACATGCATTCTTGATGAAGCGGTACTAAAAGACAAACGGATGCTTTCTTAGTCTTCCTAAAGAAAAGTTTTATGATCGGGCTTTTCACCCGGAAACCATCCGATGAGCACCATCCGCATGCTCAAGACATTCCTGGCCGTGTCCGAACTGGGCTCGTTTGCCGCTGCCTCCGAGCGCGTGGCGCTGACGCCGGCCGCCGTCGGGGCGCAGATGAAAGCCATGGAAGACCTGTTCAAGCGTCCGCTGTTCAACCGGACCGGACGCACCGTGACATTCACGCCGACAGGGCTGGCGCTGGTGGCACGCGCCCGGCGGCTGGTGGATGACTACGAGGATATGCTGGCCGGGCCGCCAAGTGGCGACGAGATCGCGGGAACGGTCACCGTCGGCGCCATCGTGTCGGCCATGGGCGCACTGGCTACGAGCGTGGTGGACCTGAAGGCACCGTATCCGTCGCTCGACATTCGTATCGAGAACGGGCGCCAGGCCGATCTGTACGGACGCGTGGTCGACGGCGACCTGGACGCGGCAATCCTGGTGGAGACCATCCGCCCGGACGGACGCGCCGCCATCTGGACGCACATGTATGAAGAACCGCTGATGCTGATCGCCGGTGCCAGCGTGGCAGCGCCGGGCATGGATGCGCTGGACATCCTGCGCAGGCAGCCGTTTGTCCGCCTGGACCGCGGCATGACCACCGGCGCATGGATCGACCAGTTCCTGCGGCGCAGCGGCGTGCGACCCAACGAACTCGTTGAAATGAATTCACTACCGGCCATCGTGGAACTGGTCCGCCAGCAGGCAGGCGTCGCCATCGTGCCGGTACTTCATCACTTCGGCTGGCATCGGGACGCCGGGCTATGCCTGCTGCCGCTGCCCGGCAAGCCAATGTCCCGGCGCGTGGGGATGCTGGAAAGCACCCGCCACCTGGCCGTGACCGGCATCATTCGCGACCATTTCGTTCGCAAGCACTGCGTATAGCGCAAGGCAGGGCAGCGGGGCAGGCCGGCGGGACGTATCCGGCTGTCAGGCCTGCTCGTCGAACGGCTTGCTGCCGAGCACACTCACCACATGGTCGACAAAGCAGGTAATGCGCGAGGCGAGGGCGGTATTGCGGTAGTAGACAGCATTGATCGACTGACGCACGTCGAGCGTCTGCCTGGCCAGCAGCGGCACCAGTCGCCCCGCCTGACGGTCGGCGCGCGTCATGAAATCGGACAGGCAGACAATGCCCTGGCCCGCAAGCGCCAGGCTGCGCAGCGTTTCGCCGCTCGACGACGCGATGGTCGGCTTGATATGGACGGTATCGCCATCGCCGTCGCGTAGCGGCCAGTCGTTGAGCGAATCGGGCTGCGTAAAGCCCAGCAGCGCATGGCCGGCCAGTTGCTCCACCCGGGTCGGCGTGCCGTGTCGCTTCAGGTAGTCGGGGCTTGCCAGGACGCGGATACGGCTGGTGCCGATGGGGCGGGCATGCAGCGTTGAATCTTTCAGCGCGCCAATCCGGAAGGCCACATCGGTGCGCTTTTCGATCAGGTCGATAATGCCTTCGTTCGAATTCAGCTCCAGTTCCACCTCGGGGTAGCGCTCCCGAAAGCCTTCCACCAGCGGCACGATCACGTGGAGCATGAAGGGCGTGGCGGCGTCGACACGCAGCCGTCCGAACGGACGCATGCGGCGGGCCGCCATCTGCTCTTCGGCCTCGTCCATCATCGACAGGATGGCGCGCGCATGCTGCAGGAAGGCCGCGCCTTCCTCGGTCAGTTCTAGCCGGCGTGTGGTCCGGCGCAGCAGGGTGGTCTGGAGCTTCTCTTCAAGCCGGCTCAGCGTCCGGCTCGTAGCCGAAACGGTCAGCCCCAGGTGCTCGGCGGCGGCGGTGATCGATCCGGTATCCACGACGGCCGCGAAGGCCAGCAGTTCGTCGATAGTCGTCTTCATTCTTGATTCCACGTCAAATGAAGACGACTTATACACGGCATTTGGCGCAAAGGTAAGCCTGCCGCCTCCGCCCGCCGTCCTGGGCCGGATTTGTCAGGCGGGCACCGCAGTGCGCGATTGCGCGCGCCGGACAGAGATGGCAACAAGGACGACGATGGGCAGCGCTACGGCGACATAGCCGATCCGCGTGTAGGCCAGCGCGCCCAGGATCGCACCCACGGCGAAAGACAGCACGCTGGGGACCATCTTTCCAAGTCTGGCCCGGATCGCCGGGCGCGCCTCGGGCGAGGCGGAGGGCAGATCCACCAGGTCGATAATCACCTGCGTGCTGTTGCCGGTCATGATCGTGGTAGGGCCAAGATCCACCAGCGACGTGCGCGACAACGCGTTCTGGATCGCCATGGCCGCCACGGCCAGCAAGCCGGCGAGCATCGCCAGATTCGAGTCCGCTCCGACGCCCAATGCGTGCATCCGCAAGCCAACGGCGGCGAACGCGGCCAGCAGCAGGCTCTCGGCAGCGATCAGCGGCACCACCGCATCGCGCCCCCGCTGGATCAGACGCTTCTCCGTCAACCTTGCCACGACCACCGCGCCGGCAAAGACCGGCAGCGCCAACACCTTCAGGAACAATCCCTCGGTACTGCCCACCGATTCCACGCCGATCATGATCAGGTTGCCGGTGACGTGTGCAGTGAACAGCCCGGCCAGCGCGATAAACCCGATCACGTCCGTGTAGCCAGCCACGAAGGCCAATGCCGCAATATCCGCCTTGCCTGCCTTGCCCGTACTGCCCGCGTTCCCAGTGGTAGCCATGCCAACTCCTTGTTCAAGCCATCCGGACGGCCCCATAACGGTTTGCGCGCCCCATGTGCCGAACTATAGTGATGTGCCGGCCCACACGAGCAGGCTGGCACTGTCAGAGTCATTCAAATTCACTGAAGCATGGGAGAAGGCATGAAAAAGGGTTACTGGGTGGCCGCTGTCGACATTGCCGATGCCACCGGCTATCAGAGCTACATCACCGGCAACAAGGCAGTATTCGAAAAATATGGCGCCCGGTTCCTGGTCCGGAATGGCGAAAAAACGGTGGTCGAAGGCGCACCGCGCTCGCGCATCGTCGTCATCGAATTCGAAAGTTACGCCCGGGCGCTGGAATGCTACCGGTCGCCGGAATACCAGGCGCTGATTGCACTGCGCGCACCACACTCACAGGCAGATATCGTGGTGATCGAGGGATATGAGGACCTGAGCGAGTGATGGGGTGACGGGGTGATGGCAGGGGTCGAAGATGTTGGGGGCCTGCCGGGTGCGGGTACTCCGAGCCATCTATTATTTAACATAATATGTATTATGCACAAACCGTAGGCTGACTGACCCCAGGTGGATTCAGTCAGCCCGTAGTGCACGCCTCTATGCGAGGCGCAGTTTCACGGCTCTACGGGCGCCCTTAAAAAGCTGTTTGAGCTTGTCCAGCATGCCCTTGCGGCTTGCTTCTTCTTCTGCCAGTACGCGCAGTGCCTCGCCCTCGGTCATGCCTGCTTCGCGCGCAAGGATTACGGTGGCCAGCGGTCCCGGAAGGTTTTGCCCGAGTTTGTAGCGGTTCAGCACTGGCTGGGCTATGCCCATTTCCTTCGCGGCTGCGTTCACGGATCGCCCGTGTAGCGCGCGCTCTATGAATTCTCCGTAGTTCATAAAAAACTCCAATTGGGACGACTAATCACATTTGTATAAGCTGCACACCTATACAGATGTGAGTAACGCGCATCTGTATAGCCCGAAGTGTAGGGCGTAAACAACGGTCCGTAAACCGGCCGGTGTGTAACCAAATCCTGCCGGACGTCGATTCCCGGCATAGCGGAGAAACCAAATGAGCCAGAAGCATCTGATCCATATCCACGCCGTGACCGTCCGTGAGGGTGTCGCCCGCAAGACTGGTAACGCGTACCACATCGAGGAAGGCGCGTGCATCGCGTCGGCAGAGTATTCGGACCGCGAAGGCGAGATCAAGAAGGATACGACTGCTGGTCTTCTGAACCTCCCCGATCACTGCCGTGGTCTTCCCCCCGGTGCCTATGAGCCCGTTTTCTCGTTCCGCAACTTCGAAGGCAAGGTGATGCCGTTCATCGTGGATCTGGTTCCGGCTGGCGTGAAGCAGGCTGCGCCGCTGCCGGAAAAGAAGGTGGCGTGATGTATCGCGAGTGCCTGGACTGTTTCTGGGAAGACGACGAGTCTCGTTTTTTGGACGAGGCTTACATGGCTTTTCAGTGCCCGAACTGCGATTCGCTTCGCACGTTGGGGGTGTCTGAGCATCCTGAACTGCGCGGCGAGGTCGAATGATGCGTTGGTTCCTCTCTCTGTTCTCTGAGCGCGTGGTCGTCGAACTGGACCGTCGTGCGCACGCCAGGGCGATGTACGCGAAGTATCGCGCTGCGGTGGGTGGCTGATCGTGGCTCAGTGCGTTCTGTTCCAAGGTGGCGCTTTGACCGCGACGGCTGACGCGCCGGAAGCGTGCCAAGGCTTCGTGTTGCAGACCGCTGCTGAGTACACGTCTACCCTCACCCTCGCCCAAGCTTTACAACCTCCCGCAGCTACCGATATCGGGGCGGCTTGGCTGCTGGGATTCTCTCTGCCGGTTGTGTGCTTCGTGGTCGCACGCATGGTCCGCTCCGTTTTTGTATGGGAGAAGTGAAATGAAAAACAAGCTCCAACGTCTGGCCGCTCTGGCTGTTCTGACCGTGGGTACTGCTGGCTCGGCAATGGCGGAAGCCGCTGGTGTGGACGCCTCGGGCGTTCTGGCTGGTATCGACAGCACGTCGGTCGTTACCGCCATCGTGGCTGCTGGCGCCATCATGGCCTTGCCCGGCTTCGCAAAGTGGGCGATCAAGAAGACCGCTTCGTTCTTCGGCTGATCGAACTGTGGTGCGCCAAGGCCCGTACAAGCTCTGTGCGGGCCTTTTTCTTTGTGGGGGTGATGATGCTATGGCTACTGTTCTTCGCGTTCCTCGGGTTGGCTTCTGGGTCCGCTGTCGCTATTGGCTTCGGCAGTTAGAGGCATTGGTGCTTGCGCTGGTGCTGTCGGCGCTGCTGTCGGTGCCAACGGTGCGTGCGCAAACGTTGTCGTCTGATGGTTCGCTGAACTGGGGCATTACGACGACCGGTCCGAGTACGTCGTCTGTCAATGGGACGGCGCTGGTCATTACTGCCGCTGCTCTGACCGTGGGTATGGTGGCTACGGGCGGCATACCGGCTACGGTAGCTGTCACCGGCCGTGCTTTGACAGTGGCTGGTTCCGTGGTCGCGCCGATTGCGCGCAGCATGCTCCAGGCGGCGGTAGCGCGTGGACCGCTCACTGGCGCAATGCTGGCGTTGGCTGTGGCTATGACGGGTGACACGACGTACGATGCGGCCAGCAATTCGTTTAAGACAAAGAATCCGTACACCGGCAGTCAGCCTTATTCCTCTGCGGGCGGATACTGGGTTTCCGGATTTGTCTCGACTGTTGCTGCTGATCCGCAACCGGTTTGTGATGCGTTGATGTCGTATGCGGCGGGTCAGTTTCCGATATACAACTTTTCTATGGGTCAGTACGTGATCGGTAGTTCGAATAGTGCTACGTGTCATTTAAATCGTACGCCTAAGGCTGGTGGAACGGTTGTTGATGTCACGTACAGCCTGAGTCACAAGACTGGTTGCAATACGGGCGACACGTTGCGTGCGGACGGAATGTGCATTCCACCTGGTTGGTCTGATCCGGGGGCATCTGCGTCTACAGATGCGCAGCTCGAAACTGCGCTGGCTTCGCCTGCTGCGTTGGCTAAGGTGTGGGACGCTGGCGGTTGCGGCGCGAAGATTACGACGTTCCGTGACACGGCGAGTGCGGACGATCCTTGTGCGCAGATCGTCGGTTCGCCGGGAGCTGGTGGTCGGACGTGGACGCCTGTGACGGTGCCCAATGGTGGCGCGGTGACGTTTCCGGGTAAGACCGAGACGACGACGGATGGCACTGGCAAGGTGACGGGGACGCGCACAACGACGCCAACGGCGAAGATTGCGGCGAACACTGATCAGGCCACGATGGGTGCAACGCCTGTGACGGTGACGCCTGGACAAGTCGTTACGACCACGACAAATAACCCTGACGGCACCACGACCACGACCACCACGACGACGACGAATGCGACGCAGACCACGCCGCAACAGACGGACGGCACTGCGACGTTTTCCGCTGGCGACGCGACGCTGTACACGCGCAAGTCGAGGACCTGGAACGATGTGTTGAGCTCGTTTCAGAACTCGGTTAAGGCAGCGCCCTGGTTCCAGGCTGCGTCGAATTTCTTCACGGTGACGATCTCGGCTTCGCAGTGTCCGCACTGGTCGATGCCGGCTAACAAGTGGATGCCTGCCCTGGATGCTGGCCAGTTTGTTTGCAGCTCGACGATGGTCGGGTTGTACCAGCTCGGCGGGGTAGTGGTGATGATCGTTGCGGCCTGGGCTGCTTTCCGGATTGCCTTCCTATGAACGGGATCATCAACGCGATTAGTGCGCTGGCCGCGTGGCTGCTTAGCCTTGTGGTGAAGGTCTTCGCTGCACTGTGGGACCTGGTCAACGATCTGATGATTGCCGGGGTCGATGGCCTGCTGTCGGCCCTGGCCGCGCTGCTGTCGGCGATACCGGCGCCATCATTCCTGCAGAGCGTCAGCCTGCAGACGCTGTTCAACGGGCTGGGTGCCGATGTTCTGTATTTCGTCGGCGTGTTTAACATCGGCGCGGGTATTGCGCTGTTGGGTTCGGGCTTTGCGTTTCGCATGCTGCGCAAGGTCGTGACCCTCTTCCAGTGGTGACGCGATGTTTATCTTTCACGAAGGTCTGCCCCGGTCTGGCAAGTCGTATGAGGCGATGGCGAAGCGCATTATTCCGGCGCTTCAAAAGGGTCGTAAGGTATTTGCGCGGCTGAACGGTATCGATCATGCCAAGGTTGCTGAGGCCGCTGGTCTGCCGTTGGAAGCAGTCAAGGCGCTGCTTCATGAGATTCCCGAGCAAGACGTTCTGCGTTGGCATCTGATCGTTGAAAACGATTCGCTGGTCATCCTGGACGAAATGCAGAATTTTTGGCCGCACGGTCAGCGCAATGTGCCGCAGGATCAGGTGAAGGCCATTGCCGAGCATGGGCATCGTGGTCTGGACATTGTCGGCATGGGGCAGGTGCTGAAGGGTGCGGGCGGTGTTCATGCGAACTGGGTGAACCGGTGCGACCAGAAGATCGTTTTCGAGAAACAGAACGGTCGCGGCGCCGATGCTAAGTATCGGTGGACCGCATATAAGGGTCAGCACGACGGTCAGCGGATAAAGTTCGTCAAGGTCAACAGCGGTGTCGAGAAGTACGATGAGCGCTACTTCGGCACGTACCGCACGCGGGTCGAAGGCTCGGAGAATGCGGAGACGTACAAGGACAAGCGGACGAACATCCTCCACAACCCGATTTTTCGGAAGTGGTTGCCGCTGATGGGCATCGTGGTGGTGCTGGCGGTCTTTTACCTGTTCAATTTCTTCAAGGGTGGCGGCTTTGAGAAGTCCCTCACGAAAAACAAGCCGGTCGATGCGCCGCACGTTGTCACGACGACGGTCGTCACGCCGGCATCTGGTGTGGCCGCTGTCCAACCTCCTGCGGTTCAGGGACCGCCGGTTAGCCAGGCACAGGCGCAGGACGCGATGGCCGCGGATTACGTGGCGTCGATCTCTGGCAAGTGGCGGCCGCGGCTGAGCGGGCTGATCTATGACAAGCGGCGGTCACGGCTGTATGTGGAGTGGTACGACGATAGCTTTCGCCTGAAGGAAAGGCTCTCGGCGGCGCAGTTGGAAGAAATGGGCTGGGGCGTGCAACAGTCGGCCTATGGCGAACATGTGATGCTGCACAAGGCTGGCGTGCATATAGCGGTCACGTCGTGGCCGATTGAACCGTTCGGCAAGATCAGCGAAGAATCGAACAAGGGTATTGCCGCAGCTGCGGGCGTCGAAAGGTCGCGTTCGGACGGCTAGCGTCGGGAGTGTCCGCGCTATGGTCAAGAACCCAAGAACCAAGAACGTATTTCCCTCGTGGCAGTTGTCGAGCGACTCAGCGAGGCTGGCGGGACCGAGTAGCGGGTATCACCACAGGCAGTGAACGTAAGGCGCAGGTCCGTGTGCACACCACCCCTCTCTACAAGCCGCTTTTTATGGGCGGTTGATGGTCTAGGGTGGCTTGATGCAAATGGTGAGGGCTGAAGTGGATCTGATGGGTTTTGTGGGCATCGGCCGTTCGCCCGCCCGCCCGCAGCGGCAGCGAGGACGGACGGGCGAGCGAAGCGAGCCCCTAGACTTGAATCACTGACACTTAAGAAATCAGCACGCGGCACGCAGGCGACAGACAAAGAAAAACCCCGGCAAGGACGGCAATCCTTCCGGGGCGTGGCACAAGCAGTCAGGCTAAGGACATTGCTCATGCTGGAAAACATTATAGATAGCGCCTATGACGTTTCGCAACCCGATTTTGTTGCGAAGCAGATAGACTTTCACCGGCGCATGGCGCTGGAAGACGTCGAGCGGGAACAGCGGGTGTTGCAGCCCAACGTGCGCAAACAGACGATCGTGCGCGTTGTGGAAATGCCTGACGGACAGACTGAGGTGGTCGGCTATCAGATCAACCGCCACAAGGACCACTGGCGCCCCGACATGCCGCGTGCAATGCGCGGTGAGTCTGAAGACCGCGAGCGCAACGTAGGTCGTGCTGCGCAACGTGCTCGCAAGAACGTTCGCCTGAAGGTGAAGGCTATCCGTGGCGACCACCTGCTGACGTTGACCTATCGCGAGAACATGGAAGACCGCGACAGGGCGGCAAAGGACTTCAAAGAGTTCGTTCGCCGCGTGAACAAGCTCAAGAGTCGTGCCTTCTCCAGGCTGGATTACGTGGCCGTCCTTGAGACGCAGGAACGGGGCGCTTGGCATATCCATGCCGCTGTGAATGGCTGGCAGTCGGTCAAGGTGCTGCGCGCCATCTGGCTTGAGGTCGTGGGGCGTGACAATGGCAACATCGACGTTCAAGGCCCTAGGTCGAAGACCACCGGCAAGCCACGCGGTGTGCATCAGATCGCCGACTACCTTTCGAAATACATCGGTAAGGACGTGGACGACAGCGTTCTGAACAAGAAACGCTATTGGGCGAGCAAAGGCATCGTCGTGCCTGAACGGCTGACGTTGGGGACGTGGGAAGGCGACGACATCGATGAGGCCATGACGCACGCTTTCCGCTGGCTGGCGGACAACCACAATATGCAGGGCGTGGCCGCATACGTGTCACGGGGTCGGCACTGCTTCTGGTTCGCGACTGCGGACCGCTGGTACACCAAGCCAGTGGGCGAGGAATGACGCTAGAACAGTTCCATCTGACGCGTGCGGAATAGGACTAGGTCAAATGCCCATCGTGGCACTGGTCGATGGCCTGCGCGGTATTGCTCTATAGTGCGGACTGTGCGGCCAAGCCAGAGGGCTAGAACCTTGTTTGGGATGCCGGTAGTGGCGGCGTTGAACTCTGACGCGAAAACGTGCTTGGTGGCGGTGTACGGCTTCTTGTTCTGCATGACCCAACGAAGTTTTTTCGCTGGATTGTAAATGCCTGAAACCCGCGTGGGGCAAGGCGTTGCGCCCTGCCCCGATCAAGATGACGTTCTATGTATTATTGCCCGGACGCATGTTGGCGCTAAATAGTAGTGTCGTATCTGAGCCAAATAGAAATGTCGCCCCCTTAGCCAGGCACGTCAGGCGGCTGGTTTTGCGGCTGCTGGAGGATGGTCCCGGTGGACTGATATCGCGCAAGCGCGAACGTGCAGGACATCCTCGTCTTTTTTTCATTGCACCACGGGTACAGCCCCGGAAACGTCGGCGACATCGCCTCTCCACTTCCAGTCTCCCCCCAGCGCCAGCAATAGCGCAATACGTCGGTTGAGATGGGCGCCTCGCACGTTGATGAGGTCCATCTCGGCAGCCAGGAGTGACTGCCGGTCCTTCAGGACACTGCGCGTGTCGGAGGCCCCAATCCTGGCACGTGCTTCTTCACGCTGGACCAGCAACCGGCTTTCGCGCACTCTGTCTTGCAGTTGTGTCGTCCGCTCGGCATAGTTGGAATCGGCCTTCAACCCCGCCTCCACCTCGCTCAGCGCCTGCAGGGCGCTGTTGCCATAGGCGATCAGGGCGGCCTTCTGCCCGGCCGTGTAGTAGTCCGCCCTGGCCTTGAGCTCTCCGCCAGTAAAGATCGGCGCGAAGAACGAGCCATTCAGCCCCTTGATCGGGCTACCGGCCTGATTGAGCAGGAACACATCGCTGCGGATTCCAGTAATGGCCGCGCTGATGGAAATGCGCGGCAAGCGCGCTGCCTCGGCCGACTGCCTCATGTCGAAGGCCGCGGCAACCTGGTGGGCGGCGGCCGCGAGATCAGGGCGACGATCGAGCAGTTCCGCCGGCAGGCCTGCCGGAGGGGCCGCCGGTATGGCCGGCAGATCCAGCCCTGGCCCGATCTTGCCGATTTCACCCGCGGGATAGCGGCCCAGCAGCAATTCCAGGGCCTGTGCAGCCTGGCTTCTAGCCAGCTCAGCCGATTTGAGCGCGTCAAGCTGCGACCGGCGCGCACTCTGCACCTGCAGTAGCTCGCTGTCCGGCGCGATGCCGATGGCAACACGCTTGCCGGCAAGCTCCACCAGTTGATCCTCGATCGCGACGGCCTGCCGCAACCGGTCTTCGAGCCGCGCGTTCTGGATCAGCGTGAACCATGCCGTGGCCGTGGCCGCGGCGACGATGCGCTGTGCCCAGAAATAGTCGTCCATGGTAGCGGCGTACTGGGATTTTGCCGCCCGCGATTGCGCGCGGATACGCCCCCAGAGATCGATCTCCCAGCTCGCGCCAATGGAAAGGATCTGAGTCTCCGAGTTGCCGGCCCTGCCCTTCACGCCTGCGCCCGGCAGCAGGCCGCTGCCCTGAATGGTAACGAGCGCCTGCGCCTGCTCGACGCGCACCGCGGCGAGCAGGAGGTCGCCGTTGTGCGCGATGGCTTCCCGCACCAGCCGCTGGAGTTCAGCATCGTCGAAGGTTGCAAGCCAGCCGTCAGGGGGGCTGCCCGCTGCAGCGTCGTTCGCCCAGGCGGGGCTACCTTCGAGCGCCGGGACCGCCTTGTGTCGAAGGTCGGCACCTTGGGGCGGCGTTTGCAGAGCGCAGCCGCAGAGCATGGCGACCGGAATCGCCAGCAATGCCGGAATAATCTTGTTGACATATGACGACGACACAGACATCCCTTTAGTGAAGCTTGAATACCAGATAGTTCAGCTTGGAGCTGACGCGAAGGAAGACCATACGAATGATGTGGAACATCTCCATATGCTTTGTATAGATCGCGCCGGCCCCGACTGCGCCGGCAGGAAGCATCATGTGCTTCGACTCGTCACGCAGGTCCAGCTTGACCGCGAACCGATTCGGCACGATGTCCGTTGCGCCGGTATCGGGAATCATGCCGCCCTGTGCAAATTGCCCTTGTGATTGCGCCCACACGACCGAGTCCACCTTCGCCTTGATGATCTCTCCCGGATGCGTCGGCAGATAGATCTCGGCAAGGTCTCCCTCCTTGACGTTGTAGAGCTCGTTCTGTCTGTAGAAGGCCAGTACTTCCTGCTGATCCTCCACAAAGCTGAATGCCGGCGAGAAAGGGAACGGGACAAGCATGGTGCCTACGCGCACCTGCAGATTCACGACCTTGCCATCTGAAGGTGCCCGATACACAGTCTGGTCAAGCTCCCACCTGGCCTTCTCAAGCATGACTTCGGTCTCCGCACGCTTGGCGCGCGCAGTGGCGATGGCCGCAAACTCGCCCTGGCTCTTGGCTGACAGCTTCTCTCTGGCTTCATCCTCGGCGGCCTGCGCGCTGACCAGTTCGCCTTCCAGCTCGCGCTGGCGGGCCAGTGCATCGTCCCTGTCGAACTTCGAGCCGGCCCCGGCCGATAACAGCGCGTTATGTTCGTTGAGCCGCTGACGTGCCAGCGTCAGCTTGGCCTGCACCGTACTCACCCTGCCGGCCGCGCCACGCACGAAATCGCTGAGCTGGCGCGCCGACGCCTGGGCCTCGGCAAGCGCCGCGTCGTCCGCCATCAGCCTGCCCTCGAGTTGCTTGACCGAGGCCTGATACGGCGTCGGATCGATACGCAGCAGCACATCGCCCTTCGTGTAGCTCCGGTTACCCTCGGCAGCGAGTTCGATGATGCGGCCGCGAACCTGCGGGACTACCTGAAGGACTTTGCCCACGACGCGAATGTCATGAGAGGAAGGCGCAACCACGTTGAGCGTCAGGATCAGCAGCGTCATCGCGATCACCGGGATCGTGACCGCGATGACCATCGACGTGGTGTTCCACGGCAGCAATTTGAACTTGAAGAAGATCAGCCAAACGGCCAGCCCGTAGACCGCAAGCAACAGAGCATCCATTCAGACCGACTCCTTTCCGCCGCGCATGGCGCTAGCGACAGGTTCCGGCGTCGACAACCCGACGGTCTGCATCCCGTATGCGACGCCTTCGCTTGTCCTGGAGGTCGATACCTCGGTGCCATGCGATGACGCCTCGTCGTCCTCCGGTGCCTTGTCAGTGCCATAGGCCGCCCGATAGAACACCGGCTTGGTATGCGCCCAGAGCCAGGCCAGTGGCCACAGCAGTCCTCCGAAGAAGAGCGAGAGCAGGCACAGCGCGTGTATCGCCTCCATTTGTGGATGGCGCTTCCGATGCGCGACCTTCTCGGGCCAGATATGGAGCATCCAGAACAGGTAGACCCCGGCTACGGGCACAAAGATCAACACCACCCAGGAGATGGCATTGGCCACGTTCTCAAGCGCCTTTCCGCTGAGCGCGGATGCAAAAGCGGGTTCAGTCAGCGCCAGCAGGACGACGCCCGCCAGCAGATATGGTCGCAGTTTCATGGAGTAGTTTCGGGATGGAGCACGAGGGCTCAGTTTCACAGTGCGCCGGCAAGTCTAGGAGGTAGGTGTCCCGCTACGGAGGCCACTGCGGGGAGCGTCCTTGGACGTGCGCCCTGCCGGCTGGCCAGATTGCTCGTCTTCCACTGACGACGGCGTGCCATCGATTGCCGGTGCATCGTCGGCGTACAGGAGGTTGTACTTGCTCCTGGTTGAGGCATCCGAAGCAAGGCACATGGCGGCCTTCGCAGAAAGACCGGCTCCCGTGCACAGGTCAGACTGCTCGGTGGACCTTTGCTGTCCGGGGTTGGGCGAGATCTGCGCGTGCGAAGGCCCGGCGCCCATGATCAGCATTGCAAGGCCTATTGCCTGGACGGCCGATCGGCGGGTCGTGATCATGTCTGCTGTTTCCTCCAAAGGTAATTCCACTACCGTCAACGCCCACCGGCACTTCCGGCGACGTCACGATCGGGCACATACCTTATGGCAGCGCATCAATTGCCGCTATCAAAGAAATTAGAAAGTAAGCACGTGCGGGACGGACCAGTCCCCCGTATCGCCAGGTTTTTCGAATTCCTTTGATAGCCCGCGCGGCGAGGCCGCGCTTACCCTGTCAGCCGTCGCACGCCTCTCAGGTGAAGCCCTGCTCCGCCTGAACCAAATACCAGAATGAATGTTGTTTCCTTGATATCTGCCGGCGTCATTGCCGTCACAGCCACAAGCGTCCTGTCTGGATGCGCGATCCCAAGTGCCGATAGCTTGCACCCGTTCCAGGAACCCTGGCCGTGGACCAGGATCGTGGCCGTCAATCGCACCGATCATGACGTGCTCGCCGTGCGCGCCGGTCGTTGCGAAACCGGGCCCGCATTGCAGCACTCGCAATCAACCCCAACTTTCTGCTTCCTTGGCAAGAAGCCCGACGGGTCGATCGCGGTTACCTGGAACGATGCCGTGACCGGTGCAGAATCCGGTACGGCTTCGAATGAGGGCAAGACCCACGCCTCCAAGGCCCCCCCGCCAGGCCTGTGGCATAACGATCCCCGTCCGGAAGACATCACGGGCGGCTATCTGTGCGTCCTGTTGCGCAACGACGCGCAGGTGAGCCTGAATGCTGCCACCACCGCCGAAGCGTGTGCCGTCCTCTAGGACGTTTTCACACTGGCTCCCCGGGGCCAGGGTGGACCGGTGGCCAACGGCCCGGTCCACCTTCCGCGCCTATTGCACCGAGTAGCCCCGGCCCGTCATACATGCCTTCCACGCCTGCCAGTAGGACGCCAACGCCAGATCGTTGCTGGCCTGCGTCTGCGCGCTGATCGCAGCCGCCTGGCGGCGCTGCTGGCGATGCGTGACACCTCCGGCAACCATGCCGACGGCCGCGCCGGTTGCGGCCCCTTTGCCCGCGTCACCGCTGATCGCACCCACCACGGCGCCGGCGGCCGCGCCACCGGCTGCTCCCCTCAGCCGCTCACCACCCGGCACGATGACCGGGACTGGTGAACTCGCGACTCCGTACGGATCAACGCCTGACTGCCGCTTGGCCCAGCCGTAGCAGGCGCCATCGTCGCTGGCCTGCAGACCGGTTGATTGCCCTCTGGCCGGATAGGCAACGGGCTTCTGCAAAATGGTTTGCGCTTGTGCCAGTCCGGCCGTCCCGGGTATTGCGCCTGACACGAGAGCAAATGCCGTGCACGCGGCAAGAGCGAAGTCGTTACGATTGCTCATGAATTCTCCTGTTCAAAGAAAAAACGCCCACAGGGAGGCGGGCATCTGCGAGGTCTGCCTGGGGAGAGTGCCCAAGACGGTTGCCCGCAAGGGCGGGGGCAATCACTCGTTCCCTCAATGCTCGCCGTACAGAAGAGCAATCACAATCGTAGAAATTAGAAACACAGCGGAGCCGCGCAGCCCGCAATCTGGCTAAGCGGCCGGCAGGGACTCACACATTTTCCTCAGACGCTGCGTGATGTAGCCGGACTGGAGTTCGATCTCGTCGTCCCAGCGATCGGTGTCCGCCGCGTAGTCACGCAGGTCTTCGCACAGTTCGGCCAGTTGCGAGGGGCCGCATACCGCCAGGGTGCCCGAGATGCGATGCAGCAGCCGTTCCAGCCGGTTCACGTCGTGTCCGGCCCGAACGACGTCGCACTCATCCAGATCCGCTCCAGTCTGTATGAGGAAGGCTTCGACATACCCGGCCGGGACCACCGGCATCTCGGGGAGCTCGTCGTCGGCCAGAATATCCGCCTGCACGCCATCGTCCGAGTGCATCCTGCCCGCAGGATCACCGACACCAGCGAGAACTGACGCGAGGCCGGCGAGAGACAGCGGCTTGGTGAGATAGCCGGTGAACCCCCTCGCCTGCCCCTGCGCCACATCCTGGGGCCGCGCGCTTGCGCTCACGGCGTACACCGGAATCTGCATTCCCGCTTTCCTCATTTCGCGGAGCAAGTCGAAGCCGTTCATGACTGGCATGTCTATGTCCGTCAGGACCGCGTCCACGCGATGCTTCATCAGCGCCGCCATCGCCTCGCTGCCGTTGCTCGCTTCGACAACCCTGGCACCCAACACGCGAAGCTGGTCCCGCAACAGGTTCCGGTTCAGCAGGTTGTCTTCGGCAACCAGCGCAGAGAGTCCCGCAAGCGGCGCCAAGGGCCGCTCCTGCAAGGCGGATACGACGAGGGCATCGCCAGGCCGCTTCGGAGTCCGGACCTTTGCCGCGACTGCCTGCGCAGCGGCAAGAATGCCGGACAGACTGTAGGCGGAAACCTCATAGCCACCGTCTTGTCGCGTCATTTCCACGATCGAGCCCAACTGCTTCAGCCATACGATCGATGCCGGCTTTGGCCACCAGTTGATGACTTGCCCGGGATCGAATGCCTCGGAAACCAACAAGCAGTCATAGCAGTCCACGTCAACGGCCTCGTCCATGTCCGAACGCGCTGACGGCTGACACGCCCCCCAGTCGAAATGGTTCAGCAGCCCTTCAAGGCACTCTGGTTCCCGCGACAGCACAAGCGTCCGGGTCGCCGGCAGACGCAGGCGCGGTGGTGGCGCCGTGTCAGACACCCGGAGTGGGAGACGGACCGTGACCCGGGTCCCAACGCCCAGTATGCTGTCCAGCGTGATACGGCCTTTCATCCGCTCCACCAGCCGCATGCAGATCGACAAGCCAAGCCCGGTCCCTCGGGCTTGGGCGAAGCGGTTGTTGTCGACCTGTGAGAATGGCTGGAAGAGCCGATCCTTGTACTCTTCAGGAATGCCAATGCCGGTATCGGAGACGACGATCTCAAGATTCTCGTCCACCCAACGCGTGCGCAAGACGATCTTGCCAACCTGCGTAAACTTGAATGCATTGCCAAGCAGGTTGCTGACGATCTGGGTCACGCGTACCGGGTCAAGATCGAGCCGTGCGGGAAGATCCTTGCCGTGCACCACAAGGAAGTTCAGCTTGCGCTGCGCCGCTAGCGGCGCGAGCGAGATCGCAATCCGGCTGAGCAGTTCAGTGACAGATACAGATTTCTCGACGAGGCTTATTGCCCCCACATCGATCCGGGAAAAGTCGAGCATGTCATTAACGATCTGCAGCAGCCCCTCGGCCGAAACCTGCATCGCACTCATCCTCGTCCGCTGCTCCGGTTCCAGCGCCCCCATCGCGACAAGCTCCATGTTGCCAAGGAGCGAGGCGAGCGGCGTGCGTATCTCGTGGCTCATCGACGCAAAGAACGACACCCTGGCCCTGGCGGCCGCATCGCTTGCGAGCTTCGCCTCGTGCAAGAGCCGCTGTGCGCGTGCTGCTTCGGCATAGGTCCCAGTCAAGAAGCGATAGTTCCAGTAACGGTACATCGCAAACAGCAAGGCGATGAGCGCGACGGCGATCAGGCCGATGACGATCAATTCATCCGTCATTTCCTGAAACTGCTGGCCCACCGGGAGCGCAAAGATCAGATGCCCGAAGTCGGCCACCAGGGGCGGGCGGCGCAACGCCCATCCATAGTCCGGAACCCAGTGAAACATCCCGTCCGGCTGATCTGCCAGCCGGACATCGACGCGTTGCACGCCGTCGCGGGCGTCCGTTGCAACCAGCGGCGTGCCGAGGCTGTCGAAGACAATCGGCTCGGGAATCGACAGGTTGGGCCCGGCAGGCCGTAGCAGCTTCCGCAGGGGGATTCGCGTCAGGACGATGGCGTAAAGCGCATCGCCCTTCGCTACCAACGAGGCGCCGATAATCTCGGGATCGTCTCCTGCTGCCCGGGCCGGGATTCCCTTCCAGATAACGCGCTTCTCTCTTGCCGCCTGCAGGAGGTCCATGTTACGGCTTTGAAAGCTCTCGATGACCGTGCGGATGATCGTCGGTGAGGGCATCAACGGCAGCTCCGATTGCGCGGCCGGTCCCGATGGATCCGTTGCCTCATAGCGATACGTCGCGCCATTTGCAATCGAGATCATCTCGATCGATGGCTTCTGGCTTGCGGCCGTCAGCGTGCGGACCGACTGGTCGCAACTCTGCTGCAAAATTTCGTCCGGCGGAGAAGATGGCGAAACCTGCTTGCAGAGATTGCCGGCCGACCGACCCTTCGAGACGGGAAACGTGCCATTGGCACGCAGTTCCAGAATCAGGTTCGTGGCAGTAAGGGTGCTCCGGCGCTCCAGGACAGCATCGACTACACCTTGCTCATACAGCCGGGCAACCTGCTCCTGCGCGCGCAGTGAGCCATTCAGCCGGACAAGCAAGATTGCTCCTGCAATCGCGATGACGAGCAGCGCCAGCAAGAAGATCACCATCGAGAACACCCGGCGTTCCCGCTGCAGGTGCCGTTCAACGGCGTCTAGGTCGGCTGACGGCGGCGGAGGCTCGAACTCGCCTTGCATCACGCAAGACCGTTGTCGCGCGCGTAGGTGACAAGGTCAGCATTGCTCGTGATGTTCAGCTTTCGCATTGCGGAGCGCTTCTGCGTCGCGACGGTGGCCGGCGAGCGATGGAGATACCTGGCGATTTCCGTGACGGTGCTGCCTGCCGCGAACATGCGCACCACCTCGATCTCCTTCGGAGACAACGGGCTTGAGGTGCCATTGTCCAGTGCACCGGCGCCTGCCATCCGGGCCGCAATCGCCGGCGAGAGACGCTGGCCGTGGCCGGACACCGCGTCGACGCAAATCTGCCTCAGGACGACCAGTTCTTCGTTCTTCCCAACGATGGCAGCGACACCCGCCTCCTTGAGACGAGTGAGCAGGCCACCATTGGTCAGCATCGTGAAGACAACGATCGGTGTTCCGGGGCTAAACTGCCTGAGCCGCTGAATCAGGCGAAGTCCGTCGTCATTGCCCTGGGAACGCTCCATTGTGAAATCCGTAACGATGAGATCAGGGCGTCGCGTTTCCAGCGCGGCGAAGAGTTCCTTTCCTGATGAGCACGTTGCAGAAACTTGGACATTTGGGATCGCGCTCAAGGTGCTCTTGACCGCGAGTTGAATCACCGGGTGATCGTCCGCGATCACGACGGAGATGGTACGTAGGGGCATGCGCGTGACTTCTCCACACTCCAGATCATCCTGGGTGAGTATTCTCTTACAGCATGCAAAGTGGTCCATCCACAAGGCCGAACGGCCTCGATACGTCCTGCGGCACGCACAAACGGACTTGGGGGGCGGCCCGGCCTGTCGGTGGACCAGCCTGCATAGGGCTCCCGAGTCTAACAACTTGTCAGTACGCTCATTTGGCAATAAGGGACAAAAATTTGACTATTCGTCCCATTCACTACCGAGAACACCGGCTTGCAGACCTGGCGCCTGGCGACTCCTCAGTGCACGTCGTGGCTCGCCCCGTAGCTGTGGATGTAGAAGCGGCTACCTGGCCCCGATGCCTGGGTCGCGGGCGCGGCAACCCGGCTGGCCTCTTGTTCGGCGCAGGTCAGCAGTTCCGCCTCTCGCCACTCTTCGCCATCCCATTGCTGAAACATCAACTCGGATACGGGGATGACCTCGAGCGTGCCCGTCCAGTCCGTGGGGCTGGCTCCGACCTGGAGCGCCCGGGACACCAGGGCGATCGACTCGGGGATCGCCATCCCGGCCAGGCTGGTGATCGTCGGCCATGGCGCCAGTCGCTTGTCGCCTGCGGGGAGGCCGAAGCGGTACAGGCCTTGCTGCCTGGATTCGCGCTGCGTAGGCGGGAAAGCCTTCCCGGAACTGCGTTTCCACGACAGGGTCGCGGCCGCCGGCTCCCACGTCTGGGCCTTGGAGAACCACAGGATCGCGCCGCCGCTGTTGGCATACGGGGCGGTCGTGGGCAAGAGTTTCCTGGTTTGGGTAATGGCTGGCAGGTGCGTGCCCACGGTGTAGTGCCAGACCAGTGGGGTGGACATCATTGCTCCTCTCGTGTTCGTTCAACTTGAGAATGGGCGATACCTGGCTCCCAAACAAGCAAGGGCACGGACCATTGCGAGCGCAACAATAGAGCAACACCTCTAGATCCTTGGGCGATAAGCGCATGAGCGCCGTGTCCTGACCTTCCGCCGACCGGTCGGCCCCGCTCCCGTTCTGAATGAGAGGCGTTAGCTGACCAACAGCCTTGTCCTGCACAAGATGGCCACGCGGACACCGCCGGCGTTACCTTGGCCGAATGCCAGCGTGATGTGCTGCAGCCTGGATGCCATAAACCGCAGCGGCGGTCACAAGGCCCATGATAAGGACGCCGAGCAGACCCAGCAGCACTGACAGCACCCGACCGAAGTCAGTCGATGGCACCACATCCCCATATCCGATAGTCAGTGCCGTAATTGCGCAGAAGTACACCACATGCCCCAACGACGCAGGCTCATGCGTAGCGGAATCGACCGCCCCACCCCCGTAGCGCATGGCGATTGACAGCGCGACAAATATCGCCAGCAGGAAGAACATGACGGATCGGAGATGCCATAGCACTCTCGCAAACTCACCGATCGCGTGGCTGGCATGGACGGTGACGTTGGAATAGTCTTCGTCTGCATCGCGCATCTGAGCTCTCCTCGATTTGACACAAATTTCGTTCAGGCGGCCGAGCAACCGTCGCGGTATGACAATTCAGGCGCCCCATGAATCCCTGCCAGAGGAAGGGTCGCCAGTGGCGGCACCCGCGCCAGGCTGGCGGCTGTCCTGCGGGTATTCGTCACTCTCTGCGCGCCTGTATCCGGCCCGACTTTGCAGCTGCCTTCAAGGCAGACCAATCGGCCTCGTTGCGTTCGGCGTACGCGAGCGAAAATTGTTGAATGGCCTCGTCGAAAGCGTCAGATTTTCCGAGATATCCACACAGCAGCGCCGGGTCGCCAGCCTTTGCCATCGAGTGGGCCAGTGCGTGGCCGCAGGACACCGCGTACTCGCTGAAATCCTTGCCGTCGAAAGTGCCGAAGTCGAAGGCACCTTTCATGTCGCGCAACTGGCGCACGTAAAAATCGGTGCTCGTTCTGGACCAGCCCAGGAAAATGTCGCTGGCGGACTGCAGAAGCCGTTGACCGTTGACTACCCTCTCGCCGTGGTTGCCATACTTGCTCGCAGGCAGGTATTGCTCGAGTACAGACGCACGCGCCTCCTTGACCTGCAGAAAGAGCGGACTCTCCCCGTCAGCCATGAAGAGTGCTTCATAACAGCGCGTACCGACCGAACCCACACCAACGACGCGCACTGCAACATCGACCATTTCGTAGCGATCGAACAACGCGCGCTGGGCGCCAGGCAGCGTCAGACGATACTCGGCAAAGAAACGCCGCAGCATGTCTTCAAACTGCTGCGACTCCTTGCGATTTTTGACCGGAAAGTGATAGACAAGCGGTGGCAAGTCCTTGATGCACAGTTTGCCGTTGACCAGTTCCGTGCCATGACTCAAAACGAGTTGCGACGACTGCTGCCTGGCCTTGCTGATGACCGCCCGCTCTCTCCGCCTTAAAACGACCGAATCGGCAATGTCCACCATGCTGTCCGCGCCGAACTGGTAGTACCAGACGTCGAGCGTGTCCATTGTGCTGAACTCTGCCATGCACTGGCGGAAGGTCGCGCACAACCGGCGAACAATGGCCCGCTGCTCGCGCACACCAAGACCGCGTTCGCGAGCGGCAATGGCAAAAGAGGTGGCGAGCCTGCGAACGTCCCAGTCGAAGGGGCCCGGCAGCGTTTCATCGAAGTCATTGGGGCCGAACAGGATGCGGCGCTCCGGGCTGGCAAACAAACCGAAATTTGCCAAATGTGCATCGCCGCCCAACTGTACGATGATGTCCGTCCGTGGCAGCCTGGCCAGATCGAATGCCATGACAGATGCCGCGCCGCGATAGAAGGCGAACGGACTCGCCAGCATCCGGCCGTAGCGGATCGGTATCAGGTCCGGAACCCGGCCGTTATTGGAAGCCTCGATCAAATCGACCGGGTCCCGTTGCACCAGGTTGCAGGTCGCAAGTATCGCGCGCGGCAGACGCTGGCGTGCCGCCTTCCCTGCATCGATCCGTGAAGCGCGAGGACCGCGCCCGGCAAACAGCCCGGAAAGGTCATCAGGCTCTGCAGCCCGAGGCTCCGCCTGTTTTACGGATGCCGCCTCGCGCCGAACCTTCGAAGTCTTTGGCATGACAGTTCGAGATCGATGCACGTTGTCGTGCAGATCACGCCGGCGGGGCGCCAGGAACGGAACTGGGCGGCGGCGCTTCACGGAGGATCTTGATTGCCGCTTCCAAGGTCGGGAATATCTCGTGATGCCCGGCAACCCCGCCGAGCGCGCGATAGATTTCCAGCTCTGTCAGCACCCCCTCAGGTATCGCAACCGTAGCGATACCTACGCCGCGCCGGTCCAGTTCCTGGCAAAGCTGCTGCAGGGTTTTGCCCGCGGTGTAGTCGATATTGAATATCTCGGACGCATCGATGACGACCCAATTTACCTTTGCATTCGTCTGCTCGACGAGTCTCAGGACCTCCTCCATGAAGCGGCCCGAATTTGCGTAGAAGAGGTCCGCCTCGAAGCGATAGGCGACGATTCCCGGTGCCGCGAACAGGTCTGGTGCCACATCGTGCGTTGCCCAAAGCCCGCTGGGATGCGGCGTCAGAACACGCGTGCGCAGCCGGTAGCTGTAGCGCGTATGGTCTATCAGCGAAAGCAGCACAGCGGCAAGAATGCCGTGCATGACATCGACGAAAACCACCACACCCGCGGTGATCAGGGCGATAAGGAATTCGTCCTTCTGGACGCGGAACAGCTCCTTCATGCCATTCACATCGATCAGCTTCACGCCGATCATGAAGACGATTGCCGAAAGCACCGCCGCCGGCAGGAAGCTCAGCGGCCCGGTCAGAAACAACAGCACCAGCAGAACGATGACTGCAGTGGTCAGATGGGCGAACTGGGTTCGTCCGCCCGCGTCATCAACCATCTCCGTCTTGGTCGGGCTCCCGTTGACCACGAAGGTGCCGGTCAGCGCAGCCACCGCATTCGCCCCGGCAAGGCCGACGATATCGACGTTGTCATCACTTCGCTCGTTGTAGCGATTCGCATATGCACGCGCAGTGGCCGCACTTTGCGCGATGATGACAATGAAACACGAGGCGGCCGTCACCAGCACCTGCTCCAACTGGGACGCGTTCAAGGTCGGCAGTGAAAGGGATGGCAACCCGCTGGGAACCTTGCCGATGACCTCGATACCGTGCCGCGAGAAATCGAATGCCGCGCTGGCTGCAATCGCGCCGATCACGGCAATCAGCGCGCCCGGGGCGCGCGGCGCGAATCGTTTGCATCCGAGAATCACGACCAGCACCGCGCACGTAAGTGCAGTCGTGACCAAGCTGATCGCGCCAAACCGCTGAAATACCGAGACGACTTGAAAAAGCGGACCATGCCCCTGCTTGGCCAATCCGACCAGACCCGCAAGCTCACCGGCGGCAACTTGTACGCCGACGCCGGTAAGAAAACCTATCAACGCGCTGCGCGACAGGAAATCGGCAAGAAAGCCAAGGCGAAGAATTCGTGCAAGCACGAGCATGATCGCAACGGCCATGGCGACGGCGCTGGTCAGGCCGACATACTCCGGGCTGCCCAGTGCCGCGACGGCCACCAGGGAGCTTGCGAGGATGGCTGCTGTAGCCGAGTCGGCAGCAACGACCAGGTGCCGCGATGCCCCCAGCAGGGCAAAGGCCACCATTGGCAGCAATATTGTGTAGAGCCCGGTGACGGTCGGGGTGCCCGATATCTTGGTGTATCCCATTACCTCCGGGATGCCGAGCGCGGCCAGCGTGATTCCGGCGACGATATCGTGAGGCAGTTGCGAGCGGTTGATGGGCAGCAAGCCTTTCAAGAAGGGCATGCGATGAGCGGGAGCATTGGTCGGGGTAGTCACCAGCATTTCGTGGGCCTCGAAACGGGACGTTTTCTTCTTCAGCCGACGCAGTGGAATCCGCTCGACCGGCTACCACGCAGGACGCACTTTGCTATGACCACACCACCGAGAGTTCTGCACATTCCCGCCTGAATACATCATAGCGTCACGATTTCAAATCGTAGCCCGGCTGTGTACCGCGATGCAGCATAACCGTGGGCGTGGGCGGGCTGCAGGGGCGTACGGTTGACCCTGGGCCGCGCCGTTCTGGCATCGAATGTGCAATAGGCGCCTCAGATCCATGGGTCATGTCACGGAAGTGCGAACAGGCTGATTCTGCAAAAACAGCCTTTGCGATCTCCCTTGGCAATAACCTTCCCTGTGCTAAGGTTTTATATGACCTATTCGATGGCGCGCCCCGTGTGACGACGCCACCGCAAAATGGGAGGGCGCGGGCAGCATGGTACGTCTGAACATAGAAGGACGAGAAATCGGAGCGCCGGCCAACTGCTCCATTCTGCAGGCGTTCATCCACGCGGGCGAGACGCTCGTCGAAGGTGTCGGCTGCATGGGCCAGGGCGTGTGCGGGTCCTGCCGGGTCATGGTGCGGCGCCGTGGCGAGCAGGAGGTCACCACCGCGCTGGCCTGCGAGACGATGGTCGAGGACGGCATGCAGGTCGCCTTTCTTGATTACTTCACCTCTTCGTCGCGCCATGTCTATCGGATCGACGAGATCGGCGATAGCTGGCAGATCCTGCGCACGATTGCCGAGACCTTTCCGGAGGCCGCCCACTGCCGGCATTGCAGCGGCTGCGACCGGGCCTGCCCCAAGCAACTCGACGTCCAGCGCGGCGTCAATCTGGCCGTGGCGGGCGAATTGACCGAGTCGGCGGCGGTCTTCGACGAATGTGTCATGTGCAACCTGTGCACGCTGGCCTGCCCCGAACTGATCCAGCCGAACCACCTTGGCCTGTTCGTGCGACGGATGATCGCCGCCCTTTCCCTGCGTCCGGCAAACCTGATGCAGCGGCTGCAACAGATCGAGCGTGGCGAGATGACGATCGACCTGGACGCGCCGGGCGCGCATCCCCCACAACAAGGTTGAGGCACGACAAACCATGCCGGCCAGCATCCCCTATGAGGTGGCATGCCAGCGCTACAAGCGCGGCGTGACGCCCCCCATGCGCGACGATGCAACGTCCGTCGACGCCCTCCTGAAGGCCTATCACCCCGATCACGGACCCAATGCCAGAGTCGCCCTGTCTGTCGGGCCAAACCGTGGCGACCCCTGCCAGCCGGATCTCGCGCGCTGCCTGCAGGCCAATGCCCTGATAGACGATGTCGACATCGCCGGCGCGCAGCTCGTCACGACAGACGTCCTTGTCATTGGCGGCGGCGGTGGGGGTTGTGCCGCGGCGCTGACCGCTGCCGCGCAAGGTGCACAGGTCGTCCTGGCCACCAAGCTGCGGCTGGGCGACAGCAACACTGTGATGGCCGAAGGCGGCATCCAGGCGGCAATCGGCGAAGACGACAGCCTGCAGATGCATTTCGAGGACACCCTGCGCGCAGGCCATTTCTGTGCCGACCGTGAACTCGTCGCGCAAATGGTCTCGGATGGTCCCGACGTGATCCGGTGGCTGATTCGGCTCGGCATGATGTTCGACCAGACGGAAGACCGGCCGATCGGCGGCAACCTGCTGCGCAAGAAGCCCGGCGGCGCCTCTGCGGCGCGCATCCTGTCCTATCGGGACTACACCGGGCTGGAAATGATGCGCGTACTGCGCGAAGCGGTAGACCTGGATGCCGGTGTCGCCGTATGGAACCGCTGCCCGGTAGTCGAGTTGCTGTCTGACGAGCGCGGGCGCTGCGCCGGCGCCGTGATCTACAACCTCGAATGGGGTGCCTTCGTGCTGGTGCGTGCCCGGGCGGTGATCCTCGCCACAGGCGGTGCGGGCCGGCTGCATCTGAACGCGTTCCCGACGTCCAACCACTATGGCGCAACGGCCGATGGGCTGGTGCTGGCCTATCGCATGGGTGCCCGGCTGCGCGAGCTTGACTCATTCCAGTACCATCCCACCGGCATCGCCTTTCCGCCCCATCTGGCCGGCGGACTGATCTCGGAAGCCGCGCGCTCCGCCGGGGCAAAGCTGATCAACGGCATGGGCGAGCGATTCGTGGACGAACTCAAGCCGCGCGACGTGGTGGCTTCGGCGATTCTGCGCGAGTGCGCGGAGGGCCGCGGAATCAGCCGCGACGGGCAGGTTGGCGTGTTTCTCGACACGCCCACGCTTGAACTGGAGCATCCCGGCATCCTCGCCAAACGCCTTGTCACCCTGACCCATCTTGCGCACAAGTGCGGGCACGACGCCGCGCAGGAGCCCTTCCTGGTCTACCCGACGCTGCACTACCAGAACGGCGGCGCAGCCATCGACAAGGACGGCGCCACCAACGTGGCGGGCCTCTACGGCGTGGGCGAAGTTACCGGGGGCATCCACGGGCGCAACCGGCTGATGGGCAACGCCCTGCTCGACATCCTGAGCATGGGGCGCCGTGCTGGCGCAAAGGCTGCGGAATCGGTACGCGGTGTGCTGCCCAGCCGCGCCGGCATCGGCCACGTGCATGCATGGCAGCGCGAATTGACGCTGGCGGGCCTGCCGTTGCATATCCAGGCGCCGCAGCTGTTTCCCGGTTACGCGCATTTCGATCTCCGTGTCGACGCCGGCCTGCGCGCCGGCACCCGAGGCCGTACGGTAGGCAGCCTACGATGAGCGATGCCATGGAACGCCCGAACAAGGTACTGCTGAATAAAGAGATCCAGGTCGGTGCCGACCTGGCCGCGTGGCTTGCACACGGCGGCGGCGAAGGGCTGGCCAGGGCGCTTGCCGATCCGGCCGCGATCATCGGCGAAATCGCCCAGGCGGAACTGCGCGGCATGGGTGGCGCCGGCTTCCTGACGCATCGGAAATGGGCGCCGGTCGCGGCAGCGCCCGATGGCGACAAATACGTGATTTGCAACGGCAACGAAGATGAGCCGGGCACGTTCAAGGATCGCGTCCTGTTGGAGCACACGCCACACCAGGTGATCGAGGGTGCGCTGATCGCCGCCGCCGCGACCCGGGCCAACCATGTTGTCCTGTACGTCAACCCGCACCAGGCGCAACCCCTTGCGGTCACGCGCCTGGCGGTCCAGCAATGGCAGGCACATCCGCTATTCGACCAATTGGCGAGCGTGGTCGGTGGTGCCGTATCCCTGCGCGTCATGCCAAGCTCGGGGCTGTATATCGGTGGCGAGGAAACGGCGGTGATCGCCAGCGTCGAGGGCGGATTTCCGTTTCCACGCCGCAAGCCGCCCTACCCGGCCGAACACGGCGTTCATGGCGCGCCAACCATCGTGAACAACACCGAGACGCTGGCCCACGTGCCAGGCATCCTGCGCCACGGCGCGCAGTGGTACCGCGACCTGGGCCTCGGCAAGGCAGTGGGCACGAAGCTCTATTCGCTTTCGGGTGACGTGCTGCGCCCGGGCCTCTACGAATTGCCCATGGGCACCAGCCTGGAATCGCTGGTATTCGGGCACGGCGGCGGCATGCTTCAGGGCAAGGAGTTCAAGGCCGTCTTTACGGGGGGGCCCTCCAACACCCTGCTGACCAAGCGCGATCTCGACGTGGCGCTGGACTTTGATTCCGTGCGCCAACGTCGTTCCAGCCTCGGCACCGGGGCGATGATCGTTGTCTCGGAAGGCACCAGCATCGTGCGCAAGGTTGCCGAGTATGTGAGCTTCTTCGCCCAGGGTTCATGCGGCCAGTGCCCGTCCTGCAAGGGTGGCACGTTCCAGTTGATGCGGCTGCTCAACCGGATCGACACCGGCCGCGGGGTGCGGGCGGACGTGGAGGCATTGGAGAATCTGTGCCGCATCCTCCCGGGGAGCGGCCGCTGCGGACTGATCGACGGCGCCGTGACCGTGGTGGAGAGCTCCATGCACCAGTTCCGCGAGGAGTACGAAAGCCTGTTGACGGCCTGACGCGGCCGTCGGCACCGCCCCAGCCACCGGGCCGTGCGGCCATGGGGCCTCACCAGAAGCCCAGCACCTTCCACCAGAGGCCGCCGACCACGGCGAAGACCAGCAGTTCGAACACGCACATCACCGCGCCCGCCCGCCACCACTGTCCCAGCGTGACATAGCCACTGCCGAAGATGATCGGCGAGGTGCCGGTCGCGTAATGGGTCAACGTCATCATGATCGCCGACCCGGCCGTCATCATCAGCATGAACGGCGGGATGTACTCCGGCGGAATCAGATGCGCCCCCACCGTGAGAAACGCCAGCATCATGGCGCTGATATGGGCGGTGGTGCTGGCGAACAGGTAGTGCGAGAACACGAAAGCCAGCACCAGCACGGCGGCGATCCCTTTCCACTCCATGCCGCTGGCGGCGATGGCGTCCCGCATGTCGGCCGAGAACCAGGCGATCACGCCCAGCTTGTTGAGTTGCTCTGCCAGCATGACCAGTGCGCCGAACCAGATCAGCGTGTCCCAGGCGCTTTTTTCGGAAAGCACATCGTCCCAGTCGATGGTCCCCGTGATGATCAGCGCAAACAGGCCAAGAAAGGCCACCACGGTTGGATCAAGCGTGTAGGCGGGCCCGAAGATCATCGCAGGCAAGTTGGCCCACAAGACCAGCATCATGGCGAACACGCCCATCATCACGCGCTCCTTGCCGCTCAGCGGCCCCATGCGCGCAAGCTCGCCGCGCGCGTAGTCGACGGCGTTGGGCGTGACCTTCAGCTCCGGCGGGGACAGCAGGTAGATGATCAGCGGCATCACGAACAGGCAGAGCAGGCCCGGCAGCAGCATGCATAGCGCCCAGGTGGTCCAGGTCAGGTGCAGCGCCTGCCCACTGGCCTTGGCCACGTAATCCACCACCAGCGGGTTTGGCGCCGTTGCGGTCAGGAACATGGCAGAGGTGATCGGATTGGCGTGGTAGTTCACCAGCGCCAGGTATGTCCCGACCTTGCCTTGCGTGCCCTTGGCCGGATCGGAGTCGAAGGCGCCCGCGATCGATCGCATGATCGGGTGGACGATGCCCCCGCCGCGTGCCGTATTGCTGGGCGTGAACGGCGCCAGCACCAGTTCGCAGATTGCCAGGCCGTACCCGATGCCTACGGTGCGCTTGCCCAGCGCCGCGATGAACATCAGCCCGATGCGATTGCCCAGCCCCGTTTTCTTCAACCCGCGCGAGATCAGGATTGCCACAACGATCAGCCAGATCAGCGGATTCGAGAAACTGCTAAGCGCATCGGCAATGGCACCCTTCGAGGTGGACGATGTCACCTGTGCGAGCGACACGATCACGATCGCCATCATCGCCATGACGCCAATCGGCATCACCTTGAGAATGATGGCAACAATCGTCGTCAGGAAGATGGCAACCAGATGCCAGGCTTCGGGCTTGAGCCCTTCTGGTGCCGGAAGCAGCAGCAGGGTTACCAGGACAACCGTGGCAATAATGGCGGGAGTCAGCCGGAATGGAACGACTGACACGAAGTAGCGGTACATCGCTATCAGCTTGGACAGCATTGCTGTGGACCTCCCTCGCGCGGGATGCGGCGAATACCAATTTCCGGATGACGGATTTTTCGGTTTTTACCCGCTGAAATATGCTGCGTCAAGCGTTTTCAGACAAGATCGTTTCTGAGGGTTGTTGCTTCTAGGCCTTTGGGTCCATACCCAAGCCCGACTACAGGGCACTAAGCTCGCCTTAGCGAATTCCCGGAACCCGCAGTGGAGACGACCATGGAAAAAGCCGAACACGCAAAAAAGCCGCTCTATAAGTCTCTGTACTTCCAGGTCATCACCGCCATTATTCTCGGCGTCCTGCTGGGCCATTTCCATCCGCAGACCGGCGAGGCGATGAAACCGCTGGGCGATGGCTTTATCAAGCTGATCAAGATGATCATTGCCCCGATTATCTTCTGCACTGTCGTGGTCGGCATTGCCGGCATGGAGGATATGAAAAAGGTCGGCAAGACTGGCGGGCTGGCGCTGCTGTATTTCGAGATTGTCAGCAGCATTGCACTGCTGGTCGGCTTGCTGATTATCAATATCGTCAAGCCGGGGGCAGGCATGAACGTCGATCCGTCCACGCTCGATACAAAGGGAATCGCCGCCTATACCGGCCCGGGAAAAATGCAGGGCACGGTCGAATTCCTGATGAACGTGATTCCGAACACCGTCGTCGACGCGTTCGCCAAGGGCGAAATCCTGCAGGTCCTGCTATTTGCCGTCATGTTCGGCTTTGCGCTGCACAGGTTCGGCGGGCGCGGCACGCTGGTTTTCGACTTTATCGAGAAATTCTCGCACGTGCTGTTCACGATCGTCGGCTACATCATGAAGGTCGCGCCGATTGGCGCCTTCGGTGCCATGGCATTCACCATCGGCAAATACGGCGTGAGCTCCCTGCTCCAGCTTGGCCAGTTAATGGCCACCTTCTACGCCACCTGCCTGCTTTTCATCTTTGTCGTGCTCGGTTCCATCGCACGGTTCCACGGATTTTCGATCTGGAAGTTCATCAAGTACATCAAGGAGGAACTCCTGATCGTGCTCGGCACATCGTCGTCGGAATCGGTGCTGCCGCGCATGATGGCGAAGCTTGAGAATCTCGGTGCCCGCAAATCGGTGGTCGGCCTGGTTATCCCGACCGGATACTCGTTCAATCTGGACGGCACCTCGATTTACCTGACCATGGCCGCGGTGTTCATTGCCCAGGCCACCAATACCGACATGACCCTGACCCAGCAACTCACCTTGCTCGCGGTGCTGCTGCTGACCTCGAAGGGCGCAGCCGGCGTTACCGGCAGCGGCTTTATCGTGCTGGCAGCCACGCTTTCCGCAGTGGGGCATGTGCCGGTAGCAGGGCTTGCCCTGATTCTCGGCATCGACCGGTTCATGTCCGAGGCGCGTGCCCTGACCAACCTGATCGGCAACGGCGTCGCCACGGTCGTCGTGGCAAAGTGGACCGGCGATCTGGATATGGAACGGATGCACAGCAGGCTGAATGGCGAGACCGACATCGAGGCGGACGAGCCAGAAGTGGTACTCGATCAGGTTGCGTCGCATATGCCGGACGCCGACGCCGGCGAGAAGCGATAGGCCGGACTTCACGCTGCGCGGCGCCAGTCCGTCATGGGTGCCGCCAACGTATTGTCATGTCCGGCCGCGCTGCGCCCCGCCGCTCCGGATCATTCCTGGGGATTCAGCTTTCGCAATGCCCGGGCGCGCTCCACCACCTCGAAGACGGCCATGCCGGCCAGCATGGCGGCGACGAATCCCGCTGCCTTGGAATAGCCAGTGCCCAGCGCCACCAGTGCCGGGCCCGGACAAAAACCTGCCAGCCCCCATCCCACGCCAAAACACGCACTGCCCAGCACCAGCCGCGCCGTGACACCGGTATTGGCGGGCCACTGAAGCGGCAACCCCAGAACCGTCCGGCCGCGACGCCGTGCAATCAAAACCCCGAGCACCGTCAGCGTGATCGCCCCGATCATGACAAAGGCGAGCGACGGATCCCAGGCACCTGCCAGATCGAGAAAGCCGAGCACTTTGGATGGATTGGCCATCCCGGACACAATCAGCCCAACGCCGAACACCAGGCCGGCCAGCAATGCAAACACGAATGGCATGCTCAGGCTCCCAGGATGTGCCGCTGCACGAAGACGGTCAGGAAGCCGGCCGCCATGAAGGTCAGGGTCGCCACGATGGATCGGACCGAGCCGCGCGACATCCCGCAGACGCCATGGCCGCTGGTGCAGCCACTGGCATAGCGGGTGCCGAGACCCACCAGAAAACCGGCCACCAGGATTTCGGGCCAGCCTGCCTCGATCCTGGATATCGCGGGAAAGCCAAATGCCGCCATCACGACCGGGGCGCCAATCAGGCCGGCGACAAAGGCGATTCGCCATGCCACATCGTGGCGTGGCAAGGCGAGCAGTCCACCCAATATCCCGCTGATGCCGGCGATCCGGCCGTTGAAGAGCAACAGCACCGTTGCCGCAACACCGATAAGGATTCCGCCAGCCAGCGAAGCCCACGGCGTAAAGCTGGAGAAGTCGACCAGCATTATCGTAGTTCCTCCAAGAAAACCGTGATCATGCCACGCGCCTTATCCTGGGCGGGAAACGTGCTCAAAAGCGGATCGTTGCCATGCGCAGATGATGAAGCAGCGCCACGCTGTGTTGCCCATAGAACCAGAGATCGTCGGACACGAAGAAGGCAATCAGCCACGAGGCCGCGACGACAAACAGGTCGCAGCGTCCGCTCTTCCACAAGTTCAGCGAATGACGCCCGGCAATCCATGGTACGCCGAGCGGGTTGGGCCAGTCGGCCAGCAGGTGCATCACGCCGCCGCAGGCGAAACCGAATGCCGGTGCCGCCAGCACGTTCGTGCCAAGGGCGTAATAGGCCCACACCAGCAGGCCGACCCACGCAACGCCCCAATGCGTCCAGGATCGATGCGTAATCCAGAGGCGCCGCGACCTGGACCACCACGCAACTTCCAGCCAGTCTGGCGCGGTGCTGCCGAACAACGCCGCCACGAATCCGAGCACGCCTTCCCAATACCAGCCGTTGCCACCGTGCCTGGCAATAACGGCAACGGCGATAACGGCCGCCGCCCATCCGGTGGCGTGATGTGCCTTGTTTGAAGCCATGGTGACGCGATGCTGGTTCGGCTGCGGTGATCGAGGGGGCGCAATCTTGGCAGATGTGCGCGCGAAACGCCAGCGATGCAGGCAACGCCCGCATTGATTGTCTGGTCCAGCGTGCAATGCGGGGCCGCAACAGTAGGCCCTTGGTCCAATGGAACACGCGACTTGATCGGACTACCGTGAGCGGACCTCACTCTGGAGCGAAAGCATGAAGCCCATCGTCATTCTGGCCAGCGCCGTACTTGCCTTGTCTGCCCTGCCCGCCATGGGTCAATCGGCAAGCGGCGCCAAGGCCCAGCCACCCAGCGACGAGATTGTCCATATGCGACAGGAAATCGCGGCGGCACGGAAGACATACGACACCAAGGTTGCCGAGGCAAAGAAGATCTACAACGAAGCGAAGGCCGCGGCGGCCAAGGAACGTGATGCGGCGATTGCCACCGCGCGCGCCAACGCGAATCAGAAGTCGTAGCAGCCAGGTATCCGCGGTGACGCGCCAGCCCCGCAGCGGCGCGCCCGCCACCATCGCATGGCCGTCTTCATAGACGGCCATGCCGATCCACGACGATCCAGGCCGCCGTCGCCCCAGACCTGACCTCGCCTGACCACGCCTGACCAAACCGGCCGGCAGCCAAGGCCACCGTGTCCGCCCCACCCGCCGAACCGAAGTGCCGCCAACCGGTACAATCGCCCCGCGGTCATCGCAGTACGCCTCCCGTCAACGAGATCCATCCCCTGCCCGGCTGGCTACAGGGCCAGCATCGCGCCGGCGCGCCGGTATTTCCATGAAAACAACCCGCATCGATTCGACCACGCTGTTCCTGCTGACGTTTCCGCCGCTGGCCTGGGCCGGGAATGCAATCGTAGGGCGTCTGGCAGCCGGCAGCGTGCCGCCGATCACGCTGAATCTCGTACGCTGGATCATTGCCGGACTGCTGCTGGTGCCCTACGCCTGGCCAGGCGTGGTTGCCCATCGGGCGGCCTTGTGGCGGCACACGGGCATGCTGGTTGCCATGGGCGTATTGTCGATCGCCAGCTACAACGCGTTCCAGTACCTCGCACTGACTACCTCCTCGCCGATCAATGTCACCCTGATTGGCGCATCGACACCCCTTTTCCTGCTGATCATCGGCGCCTGCTTCTTCCGGGAACGGCTGCGCACGTGGCAGGTGGCCGGCGCCCTGCTGTGCCTGGTGGGCGTGTCATTCGTATTGATGCGTGGCGAACCGGGCCGGCTGGCCCAGCTTGAGTTTGTCGCGGGCGACCTGTTCATGCTGGCGGCAACCATTGCCTGGAGCATCTATACCTGGCTGCTTCGCAAGCACCGGCCCGACCTGCCGCTGCGGGTACTGCTGTTCGCGCAGATCGTTACCGGCGTGATCGCGAGCCTGCCGATTGCGGCATGGGAAATCGGCACGCTGACCCAGCCGCTGCAGTGGAGCGGCAAGGTCGGCTGGATCCTGCTCTACGTGGGCACCGTGCCGTCGCTGCTGGCGTACTTCGCCTGGGATCGCGCCATCGCCCGTGCCGGCGCCCAGCTGCCGGTGTTCTTTATTACGCTGACGCCGCTGTTTGCCGCCGTGCTGTCGACCGTGCTGCTGGGCGACTCGCCGCACTGGTACCACGCCGCCGGCCTGGTCTGCATCGGCGCAGGCATCTGGCTGGCGCAGCGCCGCTAGGCCGGCGCCAGACAAAAAAGCCCAGCCATGCGGCTGGGCCAAAAAGCGGGTCAAGTCCGATGCAGGATTGCCTTACCGCACCGATTTGAACGCCGCACGGAGTTCCTCCGCAAACAGCTGCGGCTGTTCCCACGCCGCGAAATGCCCGCCCTTTGCCACCGAGTGGTAGTAGTACAGCGACGGGTACGCCTGCTTGCTCCAGCTTTCCGGTGCCTGGTAGATCTCGTGCGGGAACACGCTGATAGCCACCGGCACCTTGATTTCGCGCGTCTTCTGGGTCTCGGCACTGAAGTTGTTATTGTTGTTCTCCCAGTAGAAGCGCGATGACGAAGCCCCCGTATTGGTCAGCCAGTAGAGCGTGATGTCGTTCAGGATGGCATCGCGCGACAGCACCCGCTCGGGCACGCCGCCGCTGTCGCTCCACTCGGCAATCTTCTCGTAGGTGAATGACGCCAGGCCCACCGGCGAATCCGACAGCGAATAGCCGATGGTCTGCGGACGCGTCACCATCATCGCGCCATAGGCGGCATTGCGGCCAAAGAAGCTGCTCAATGACTGATAGGCCTTGCGCTCCGGATCGGTCAGTTCCGAAGGCGCTGCATCGCCGGCCAGGATCGACTTCATCAGCGGCCCCGGCACCGTGGCCGGCATGTTCAGGTGGATGGCCTTGAGCCCCGGCGGTGCCTGGCGGGCCAGCGCATCGGAAATGACCGAGCCATGGTCGCCACCCTGCGACACGTAGTGCGTATAGCCAAGCCGCTTCATCAGGGTGTCCCATGCGCGCGCCGTGCGGTCGGGGCCCCAGCCCAGTTCCGTCGGACGGCCTGAGAACCCATAGCCCGGAATTGAGGGAATGATCACGTCGAAGGCATCTTCCGCGCGACCACCGTAGGCCGTGGGATCCGTCAGCGGCCCGATGGTCCTGGTGAACTCGAACACCGAGCCCGGCCAGCCGTGCGTCAGGATCAGCGGCAACGCGTTGGGATGGCGCGACTTCACGTGGATGAAATGGATATCCAGGCCATCGATCTTCGTCACGAACTGCGGCAGCGCGTTGAGCTGGGCCTCGGCCTTGCGCCAGTCGTACTGCGTGCCCCAGTACTTGACCAGTTCCTGCACACGGGCGGTCTGGATGCCCTGGGATTCGTCGCTGACGGTTTCCTTGTCGGGCCAGCGGGTGGCGGCAATGCGGCGGCGCAGGTCATCGAGCTGGGACTGCGGCACATGCACACGGAACGGACGGATGCTCTCGTCGGCGTTGACCTGCGCGGCGGCGACCTTTGCCTTGGGGGCGGCGTCCGCAGCCACGGCGGGCTGGAGATAGCCGGCAAAGGCGATGGCCGCCAGGGCGGCAGTGGCTGCAACCGTCCGGCGCGCTGCCGGAAAGTCTCGGGTCAAAACATGGGACATGATGGGTCTCCTGGTTGGCTCCGGCCCATGCCATGCGGCAAGGATCGGGAGCGGGCGTGAATGAACCATCGCAGTCTAGAAATCGAATGCACGCATGAAATGTCGGCCCGGCCACGTTTTTGGATCGCCATGTATCACCTTGCCCGGGCGATACAGCGTGATACAGAGCGCGCGGCCATCCGGCGCTCCGTAACACCTTGTACCAACGGGCGCCACGGATACATTGCGACACATAACGCGATAGATTGCCGGCCGGCGTACTGCTATAAGTTGCAGCGAAAGCCTGGACCGGCCATCCCTCTTGTCCTCCCTCGCCAGAACAGGCCTACCCAGGCAACCCCAAGAAAAAACGCCCTGATGAAATTCGAGTCCTTCGCCTCCCCCGCCTTCTTCGAAAACCCGTACCCGCTGTACGAGCAGGTCCGCAGCGCCGGCGCCCTGTTGCCGCTGGGCCCGAACATCTTCGTCACGGGCCGCTTCCACGTGATCGACGCCCTGCTGCGTGACCGCCGCATGGGCAAGACCTACCTGCAGAGCGTGCAGGCCCGCTACGGCGAGGCTGCCACGCAAGACCCGGTGTTCCAGGCGCTGAGCCGCACCTTCCTGATGATGAATCCGCCGGCCCACACCCGGCTGCGGGCCTTGCTGATGCAGGCGTTCAACCGGCGGCAGGTCGAAGCGCTGGCGCAGATCGTCGAGACCACCACGCGCAGCCTGCTCGACCGGATCGGCAACAGGACCGAATTCGATCTGATTGCCGATTTCGCCTTGCCGCTGCCCGTAGAGATCATCTGCAGACTGCTCGATATCCCGGTCGAAGACGGCGTGAAGCTTGGCACGGCGGCCAGCCGGCTGGCCAGCGCGCTCGATCTGGCACCGCTCGATGCCGGCCAGCTGGCAGAGGCCAACGAGGCAGCGCTGACGCTGGAGGCCCATTTCCGCAACGTGGTGGCCCAGCGGCGTGCACAACCGGGCGATGACCTGATTTCGAGCCTGCTGGCGGTCGAGGCGGACGGCGCGACGCTGACCGAGGCCGAGATCATCTCGAACGTGATCCTGTTGTTCGTGGCCGGCCACGAGACCACATCAAACATGATCGGCAACACGATGATCGCGCTGTTCCGCGCGCCGGCCGAACTGCAACGTCTGAAGGCGGGTCTGTCGGATCGGTCGCTGGTTGCCAGCGCCGTGGCGGAGTGCCTGCGCCATGACGGCGCCGTGCAGATGGTGGTGCGCACGGCCTTCGAAGACGTGGCGCTGGACGATGTGAGCGTGCCGCGCGGCAGCATCGTCTTCATGCTGATCGGTGCCGCCAACCGCGATCCGGCCGTGTTCAGCAATCCCGACTGCCTGGACCTGTCCCGCGAAGGCGCGCCGTCGTTGTCGTTCGGCGGCGGCATTCACTATTGCCTGGGGGCGCGGCTGGCTACGCTTGAACTGGAATCGGCGATTGCCGGGGTGCTTGGGCGCTTTCCGGCGTTGCAGCCGGTCGATCTGGCGCAGCTGTCATGGCACCGACGCAATAACCTGCGCGGCGTGCAATCCCTGCGCGTTCGCACGCGCTGAAGCCGCCGGCCTGGCGGGCACTGCCAACCCGCCCGCAGGTCAGACGACGCCCTCGCCCGCCAAAGCCTGCATCATCCGGACCACCTCCACCACGGATCGCGCGTTCATCTTGCGCATGGCGTGGCCGCGATAGATCTTCGCGGTGATCTCGGCCACGCCCATGGCGGCGGCAATCTGCTTGTTCATCAGGCCGGTCACCAGGTGACGCAGCACTTCGCGCTCGCGCACGGTCAGCGTTTCCCAGCTGGCGCGCAGGCCGCGCAGCGCGTGCTCGGCCTCCAGCCGCTTCATGTCGCGTTCCAGCGCGGCAATCACCGCATCGATCATTTCCTGGTCCCGGAACGGCTTCGCCAGGAAGTCGACCGCCCCGGCCTTCATGGCGGTGACGGTCATACGGATATCGCCGTGGCCGCTCATGAATATGATGGGCATGTGCGGCAGGCCCTTTTCCACGACCGAGCGCTGGAATGCCAGGCCGCTCTGGCCGCGCAGCCGGACGTCCAGTACCAGGCACGCCGGGCCTTCCGTTTCGGGCGCGCGCAGGAATTCCTCGATGGAGGTAAAGGACCGGACCTGCAGGTCGATCGATTCGAACAGGCCAACCAGCGCGCCGCGCACCAGTTCATCGTCGTCCACGACATGGACCGTGCCTTGCACGAAGTCCAGTACGTCCGGCTGGGGGCTGAGGTCAACGATGGACATGATCGGAATCCGTGGCGCGTACGCCGTCAGTCATGCATCCGGCCAGCGCGCGCCGCACCACGTCCGGCGTGGCAGGCGCCTGTCGTATGCGTACGCCCGTGGCGTCGTGGATGGCGTTCAAGATTGCGGCTGCCGTCGGCACCAGCGCAGGTTCGCCGATTCCCTTGGCACCGTACGGCCCCAGCGCCGTGGGCGCCTCGATAAAGATCGCCCGCACCTCGGGCATGTCGTGCACGGTCGGAATCAGGTAGTCATGCAGGTTGTTGTGCTTGCCGGGATGGTATTTCTCCATCAGCGCCAGGCCCACACCCTGCGCCACCGCGCCTTCGACCTGGCCTTCCAGCAGCGTGGGATTGACCATGCGGCCCACGTCATGCGCGGCCACCACCTTCAACACCCGCACACGGCCGGTCTCGCAATCGACCAGCACCTCCGCGATCTGCGCGCCGAAGGCATAGGTGGCATAGGGCTTGCCCTGGCCTGCGCCGTCCAGCGCCGTAATCGGCGGGTCGAAGCTTTCCTCGGCCGCCACGGCGTAGCCGTGAGCGTCGGCCGGCAGTGCCCGCAGGTCCAGCGGCCGGCCGTCGACGCGCAAGCCGTCAGCGTGGCCGGAAATCGTGGCATCTGCCGGCGCGTTCGCCAGCCGCAGCAACTGCTGCCGCAGCGCCGTGCCCGCCAGGAACGCGGCGCGGCCAGTGATAAATGTCTGCCGCGATGCCGAAGTGCGGCCGCAGTCCGGCGTCAGGTGCGTGTCCGGGCCCACGATCTTCAGACGGTCGACCGGCACGCCCAGCGCATCGGCCGCGATCTGCGGAATCACGGTGTTGGCGCCCTGCCCGGCATCCACCGCGCCCTGGTGCAGCACGATCACGCCGTCAGGCCGCACCCCGAATCGCACCGTCGACGGATTCGGCAATGCCGTGTTGCCACAGCCATAGAAAAACGCGGCAATGCCCACGCCATGGCGCAGCGGCCCCGGTGAAGCCGCATTGAGCGTGGCAATACGGTCGCGGGCCTCGCGCCATACTGGCCTCAGCGCATCCAGGCATTCGATCAGCCCGACGCTCTGGTCCAGCACCTGGCCCGTCGGCAGCGAATCACCGGGGCGCAGCGCGTTCATCGCGCGGAACTCCAGCGGATCGATGCCCGCCTGGTGCGCCAGGTCGTCGATCAACTGTTCCTGCGACATCATGGTCTGCGGCACGCCAAAGCCCCGAAACGCGCCGGCCGGCGTGATATGCGTATGCACCGCCCGCGAATGTGCGCGGTAGTGCGGCACGACATAGGGGCCGCCAGCATGCACCGGCACCCGGTTCGCCACGGCGGTACCCCACGACGCAAATGCGCCGGTGTTGTAGTCGCCCTCGAACTCCACCGCACACAGGCGCCCGTCGGCATCGGCAGCCATGGTCGATACGATCCGGGCCGGATGCCGCTTGGTGGAAGTCGCAATCGACTCCTCGCGCGAGAACACCATGCCGACCGGCCCGTCCACATGCCACGCAGCAAGCGCCAGCCAGGGCTGGACGGTCATGTCCAGCTTGCCGCCGAACCCACCGCCCACGGCAGTGGCCACCACGCGCACCCGTTCCGGGGCAACACCGAGGATGCGCGCCAGATCCCCGCGATGCGGGTGCGGTGCCTGCGTGGAGGAATGGATCTCCACGATGTCGCCTACGCGCCGGGCCCAGCCGGCCTCCGGCTCCAGATAGGCATGCTCGACAAAGCTGGACGTGAACGTGGCGCTGGCAATGTAGCGCGCATCCCGCAGCGCGGCCGCTGCGTCGCCCTGGCGCACCAACCCTTCGATCAGGATATTGCCGGGTCGTCCGGCGTGCAGTTGCGGGCTGTCGTCCTGCGTGGCCTCGTCCACGGTAAGCACCGGCGTCAGCGGCTGCCACGTCACCGGGAATCCCCGCAGGTCCAACGCAGTCACGGCCTCGCGCTCGCCCACGATCAAGGCGACGGCCTCAAGATAGTGGCGCGTTTCGTCGACCGCCAGCACGGGCTGGTCGGCGTAAGGGGTGGCCACACCATGGAGATTCAGGCCCGGCACATCGGCATGCGTCAGCACGCGTTTCACACACGGGTGCGCGGCAAGCCAGGCATCGAGATCGCCAAAGACAAAGCGCGCCCGGTGATGCGGGCTGCGAACGGCCCGCAGCACCAGACTGCCCACCGGCCAGCCATCGGCGCCAAAGCGCTCGCTGCCATCAACCTTTTCCGGACCATCGAGCCGGGTCAGCGGCACGCCCACCGCAGGCCCCTGGCCTGGCGGCAAGGTACATGGCCGGGCGGCGCCGCCACATCCCACCTCGGTCACCGCGTCGACGATCTTCTGATAGCCGGTGCAACGGCACAGCACGCCGTCAATCGCGGCACGCGCGCTGGCGCGATCCGTGACGCGGCCGGCATCGATGGCGGCTGCGGATGCCAGCAGCATGCCCGGCGTGCAGAAGCCGCATTGCACGGCCTGGTGCGCAAGAAATGCCTGCTGAAGGCGTCCGCCGCATTGCGTGCCCCCGGCGATGCCCTCTACGGTCACCACGCTGCGGCCTGCCACCTGCCCCATCGGAACCAGGCAGGCATAGCGCGCTTCGCCATCCACCAGCACCGTACAGCTGCCGCAATCGCCCTGGCGGCAGCCTTCCTTGGTGCCGAATTGCCGCAGGTCGGCGCGCAGATGGTCGAGCAGCCGCATCGATGGGTCCACCGGCAAGGCATGCCATGCGCCGTTGAGCGCGAACCCGTTGTCGCTTGCCGGAACGGCAGCTGCGTCAGCGGCAACTGCGTCGGCGCAGTTGTCCTCAATTACCGGAATCGTCATGCCCTGAGTCCTCGATGCAATGGCCGACCGCCCGCGCGATGGCAAGACGGGCGAGATCGATGCGATGCGCGGCCGTGGCACGGCAGTCGTCAATCGGTGACAACGCCGCCAACGATGCGTCTGCCACCAAGGCCGCAAGCTCGCGCCGGGGCCGGCCGGCCAGTGAGGCCTCCAGCACCGCCATGCGCAGCGGCACCTCTGACGCCCCACCGACAGCGATGGCTGCGCTTGCCAGCGTGTCGTCATCGGCCATGCGCAGACGGACGGCTGCCGAGACCACGGCCAGTGCCATCCCATCGCGATTGGTGCATTTCACGAACGCCGTGCGCTCCGCCACCGCCGGGAGCGCAAACATAACCGCCACCAGCAACTCATCGGCCGCCAGCGCGGTGCGATGCCCGCCCAGCACAAAGTCGCGCAGCGGCAGGCGGCGCACGCCCCGTACGCTCGCCAGTTCGACTTCGGCATCCAGCGCCAGCAGCGGCGGCACGCTATCGGCCACCGGAGACCCATGGCAAAGATTGCCGCCGATGGTGCCCTGCACGCGGATCTGCCGCGAACCGATGCTCGCCGCGGCATCGCGCAGGGCCACCGGCAGCCATGCTGCCTGCACGATGGCTTCCCAGGTGGTGGCCGCGCCGATACTGACGCCGCCGCCGCGCCGCCCAATGCCGCGCAGCGCGTCGATGCCGCTGATGTCCACCCATTCGTGCCGGCCGGGCACAAGCGCCGGCGCCGCGAAGCAGTCCGTGGCGCCGCACAGCACGCGCCGCGGCCGCTCTGCGAGCCTGGTCAGCACGGCGTCGATGGTATGGGGGCGAAGGTAGTGCATGGTCAGGCGGTCTGGCGGCTGGCTGGCGCGTCCGCACGTACCGTGCGCAACACGCTGTCAATCACAAACGACTCCCAGTGTTGCACTGCCTCGGGAGTATCGAGTTCCTCGCCCAGAAACGCGGACAGCGTGTATCGGTTCGACGTATAGAAATACGCCGGCGAGGCGATCAGCAAAAAAACGTCGCGCGCATTGAGGTTCGGGCGAAACAGGCCTTTGGCAACGCCGCTGGCCAGGATCTGCTCGATGATCTGCATGGCATGGGACGAGTACTCGCCCCGACGGCCCGACTTGGATACATGCCGGCCCTTGTGCAGATTTTCCGTATTGAGCAGATTGACGAAATCGGGATTGCGCCGGTAGTAGTCCATCTTGAAACGGATCACGGTCTTCAGCGCTTCCACGGGATCCGACGCATCTGGCGCCACCTTCGCCTCGGCCTCGTCCATCCGCCGGTAGATGCCTTCCAGCACGGCGATGAACAGGCCCTCCTTGCTGCCGTAGTAATAGTAGATCATCCGGTCATAGGACTTCGCCAGACTGGAAATCTTTTCCACGCTGCCGCCCTCGTAACCGTAGCGCGCGAAAACCTTGGTCGCCGCGCGAAGAATCTTGTCGCGGGTGGCCTGCGCCGCGGCCTCCCGGACGCCGGTGCCACGCACGGCCTTTTTTGCTGCTTGTGTCATATCGCTCCTAGGACAGCGACCCGTCGCCGCTGACTCATGAATCCTCACCGATGGATTCGCTCCGTGTCATTTCATACAGGGAACACTACATGAGCGAACGGATCATACCCGGCGAGCCGTCCAATCGCAAGACGATTCAATAAATCCTTATTTTTCAGCATCTTGCGAGGCATTTATGGCAATGGAACCGCTGCGTTCCGGCACCCGAGAAACGCTTATGCATTTGTCATTTCCGAAAACAATGTGCTAAGGTTGATTTATGGAGCGTTCACTACATGAGAGGCGATTCGAAGGGGCCTGTGCGGATCGAACGGAACGCAAGATCAGCGGGCAAGAGGTAAAAGAACATGAACAACGAACTCGACGATTTCCGCTGCACCGTTACGGCGCATGCCCCGCGCCCCCAGGGCCACGACCGTGGCCTTGCGGAGATTGCGCCGCCCGACATGCAGGCCCTGCGTCAGATCTCGCACAGCCTGTCCAACGAAGTCCTGCCGGCCAGGCGCATCGAAACGCTGCTACAGGCGGCGTTGCAAAGCACCGACGCCTCCTGGGGCTGCCTGGCCGTGCTGCACGATGGCGAGTGGGACATCGCGGCCAGCGGCGTGGCGCCCGACCCGTTGCTGACACTTGCCGACCCGGACACCTTCCTGCTGCCGGTCGCCATGGGCGTGCTGCCCATCGGCATCCTCGATGCGGCCGTCCAGTTGCGCAACGGGCTGGTGCTGCGCGACGCCCTGGATGCCCGGGATGCCGCCGACTGGCCGGCTGACGACTATGTACGCCGCTTCCGGCCCCGTTCGGTGATCTGCGTGCCGATGCGCTGCAATGGCGGACTGGTCGGTGCCCTTTACCTGGAACACATGCATACGCCGGGCGTCTTTACGCCGACCCGGACTGCCGTGGTAGAAATCATCGCGCTGCAGGCTGGGTTTGCGCTGGAGAATGCGCGACTGCACGACGCGCTATCGGAACAGTGCGCGCGCCTGAGCAGCACCGAGGAGAAGATGCGCGACACGCTATCGGAACTGGCCCGCGCCAGCCGCTTCCAGGCGTATGGCGAACTGGTCGCGTCAATCGTGCACGAGGTGGCGCAGCCGGTCACGGCGCTGGACTCGTCGGCGCGGGCGGGGCTGCGCTGGCTTGACCGCAGCAGCCCGAATATCGATGGCGCCCGCGAAATGCTCGCGCATATCTCGGCTTGCGCGCTGCGTGCGCGCACCATCATCAACGGCCTGCGCGCCAAGGCCCGGCAGGCGCCCCCTGCGTTCACCGTCTTCGATCTCGATGACGCCCTGCGGGAAGTGGCCGGCATGGTGTCCTGCACGCTCGATGCGATGCAGGTGGAACTACGCGTGGATGGCCCTCCTGCCGCAACACCCTTGCGCGGCGACCGCGTGCCGCTACAGCAGGCCATCATCAACCTGCTGATGAACGGCGCCGACTCGATGCTGGGCATTCCCACGGACAAGCGGTTACTGACGCTGGCCTGCGAGCCCGCGCAGGACGTGCTGCATATCCATATCGACGACCATGGCGAAGGCGTCGCGCCCGAACTGGCCGACCGCATCTTCGAACCGCTGTTCACCACCAAGCCCAACGGCATGGGCATGGGCCTGGGAATCTGCCGATCGATCGTCGACGCCCATCACGGCCGGCTCGACCTGACGCGGCGCGCCACGGGCGGCACGCGGGCCACCATCACGTTGCCGCGCCTTGTCAGCTAGGCCTGCCACACCGGCAACCGACTATTTCCCGCCTGCGGTCTCTATTGGCCCGCAGCACGCTTTCAAGTCGATTTTCCGGTCGCGGCATGCCGGAAGTGCTGGCGGATTCTTGCATAGCAGCGAGGACGGTGGCCGCGCAAAGCGGAATTGCCGGTCGATCATGCACAACTGCGCCGCTGCAATGTCGTTCAGCTTCATGAAGTCGACAGGTTGGATCAGCGTGGTATATCCGCACGCCGTCATGGCCTGCTTGACACCTTCGATATCGGTGCCGGGCCGGCTCCATTGCGTGTAGGCCGGGGGCAACTTGGGACGCTGGCCGAGCAAGGCGGGATCGAAATCAGCGTCGGTGCCGAAGGTCTTGCCTCGCGGTACGTTGGCGCAGGCGGGCAATTCCGGCGAATGGGTGCACACAATGCTTCGGTCGGTATAGGTGAAGCCACGATCGAGCATGCACAGCTGGGCGCGGGCATAGTCGTTGCGCGCCATCTCCACCGGCGTGACCTGCGCCGCATCGGGAAAGCCGCATTCGAGCAGCGCGCTGCGCACCACCTGCTGGCTTGCGCCCGGCTTGGCCCACGTCTCGAACAGCGGTGGTGGCGGCTGCATCGGCCGTGTCATGCAGCCGCCGAGGCCGATGCACAGCAGCAAAGGAATCAGTCTGGCAGGACGGAAAAGCATATTGATTTTCTTTTTGGCATTTTTGCCGACATTCTATGGCATGCCCCGATGCCGGCGCGCCGGCCTGCCACCGGGCGCGCATCGTGCCGGACGTCGCCGACTACTTGCCCTCGACGTGCCGCCTGAAGTTGTCGAGGATGCTCTGCCAGCCCTGCTGCTGTTGCTCCACCGGGTATTCCGATTCCGGGTCGAAGGTCACGCGCACCGTCACGCCCTGGGGCGTCTCCGTAAAATCGACCTCGGCGTGCCGGTCGCCGAAGGCGTACACGATGCGCCGGTTCGGCACGATCTCGGTGTAGGTGCCCGCAAAGTCGAAACCCATGCTGCCGTCCCTGGCTTCCATCCGCGACGAGAACGCCCCGCCCACACGCAGATCGACCGACGCGGCCGTGGTGTGCCAGTCGTCGGACGCGGCATTCCATTGCTTGATGTCCTCGGGCGTCGTGTAGGCGTGCCACACATTGGCGATCGGGGCGGCAACCGTGGTTTGTACGGTGATCTTCATCGTGGAGTCTCCTTGATAGTTAGCCGGATGGATAACTATATGTCGCAAGGAGGCCAAACGCAAACTCAATCTTCCCCGGCATCGCGCGCCCCAGCGGCCTGGCCTGCCACATTTCCGATGGTCAGCCGATTGTTTTGCAATGAGGAGCAACGACAGCACAACATGCCGCCACATGGCATTTTCGCCGCGCAATCCGGAACGTTCTGTTTCCATCCGACACCTAGAATCGATGACACCACAAGGGCATTCGCATCAGGAGACAGGTCATGGGCCGCGCCGAACCGCTTCAGCCGTTGCAGATCGATGGCGATATCGATCCACTGGAAACCCGGGAATGGATGGATGCCCTGAGCGGCATCGTGGCGGCGGCGGGGCCGCAGCGCGCGGGGTTCCTGCTGGATCGGCTCGGCGAGCATGCCAGCCATCTGGGCCTGGACAAGCGTGCGCATCCCTACTCCGCCTACCAGAACACGATTGCGCCGCAGGCGCAGCCACCCTACCCCGGCAACCTGGCAATCGAGCAGCGGCTGACGGCCATCCTGCGCTGGAATGCGCTGGCGATGGTGGTCCGCGCCAACAAGGCCTACGGCGAACTGGGCGGGCACCTTGCCAGCTACGCGTCGGCCGCCGAAATCTTCGAGGTCGGGTTCCAGCATTTCTTCCGCGCCGACACGCCGGAGCGCAAGGGCGACCTGGTCTTCTTCCAGCCGCATTCGGCGCCGGGCGTCTATGCGCGCGCCTTCCTGGAGGGGCGTCTTTCCGAGGCACAGCTGGGCCGCTACCGGCAGGAAGTCGATGGCGGCGGCCTGTGCTCGTATCCGCATCCGTGGCTGATGCCCGATTTCTGGCAGTTCCCGACCGGCTCGATGGGCATTGGCCCGATCAGCGCCATCTACCAGGCGCGTTTCCTGCGCTATCTCGAGCATCGCGGCATCGCCACCACGGCTGGCCGGCGCGTCTGGGGCGTGTTCGGCGATGGCGAGATGGACGAGCCCGAATCGCTGGCGGCCCTGTCACTGGCCGCCCGCGAGGGCCTGGACAACCTGACGTTCGTGATCAACTGCAACCTGCAACGGCTCGATGGTCCCGTGCGCGGCAACGGCCAGGTCATCAACGAGCTTGAAGCGCTGTTCAGCGGCGCCGGCTGGAACGTCGTCAAGGTGATCTGGGGTTCCGAATGGGACGCGCTGTTCGCCCGCGATACCCAGCATGCCCTGCTGAAGCGCTTTGCGGCCATGGTCGACGGCGAGTACCAGAACCTGGGCGCCAAGGACGGCGACTACAACCTGCTGCACTTCTTCCACCAGGACCCCGAGCTGAAGGCGCTGGTGGCGGGCATGAGCGCGGCCGACATCGACGGCCTGCGCCGTGGCGGCCACGACCTGCGCAAGCTCCATGCGGCCTACCATGCCGCCGCCCGGCATCCCGGCCAGCCCACCGTGATCCTGGCCAAGACCAAGAAGGGCTATGGCATGGGCAATGCAGGCGAATCGCGCATGACCGCCCATCAGCAGAAAAAACTCGACCTCGATGCGCTGCACGCGTTTCGCCAGCGCTTTGCGCTGCCCATCGACGATGCCGCACTGGAATCGATGCAGTTCTACAAGCCGGCCGACAACAGCCCCGAGATGACCTACCTGCGCGAGCGCCGTGCCGCGCTGGGCGGGCACCTGCCGCGTCGCACCGATGCCGCGCCGGTCTTGCCCGTGCCGCCGCTCGACAGCTATGCCAGCTTCGCGCTGGCGCCCGACGGGCGCGAGGTGTCGACCACCACGGGCGTGGTGCGCCTGTTCACGAACCTGATCAAGGACCGCACGCTGGGCCGGCGCATCGTGCCGATCGTGGCCGACGAGGCGCGCACGTTCGGCATGGCCAACCTGTTTCGCCAGATCGGCATCTATGCACCGCAGGGGCAGCTCTACGAGCCCGAGGATGCCGGCTCGATGCTCTATTACAAGGAGAGCCGCGACGGCCAGCTGCTGGAAGAAGGCATCACCGAGGCCGGCGCGATGGCGTCCTGGACTGCGGCAGCTACGTCGTACAGCGTCAGCGGCGAACCGATGTTGCCGTTCTATATCTATTACTCGATGTTCGGGTTCCAGCGCGTGGGCGACATGATCTGGGCCGCCGCGGACCAGCGCGCCCGCGGCTTCCTGATCGGCGCCACTGCCGGCCGCACCACGCTCTCCGGCGAGGGCCTGCAGCACCAGGACGGCAGCAGCCAGCTGGTGGCGGCCACGGTGCCCAACTGCCGTGCCTACGACCCGGCCTTTATCGGCGAGGCCGCCGTCATCATCGACCATGGCGCCCGCGCGATGCTGGAACAGCAGCGCGACGAGTTCTACTACATCACGGTCAACAACGAGAACTACGCGCATCCGCCCCTGCCGGCCTCGGCGCATGCCGACGTGGTGCGTGGCATGTATCGCTTCGGCGCACGCGGCGACGGCGCCGCCCGGGTGCGGCTGCTGGGATCGGGCCCGATCCTGCGCGAAGTGATTGCCGCCGCCGACCTGCTGGCGCAGGACTGGAATATCGCCAGCGAAATCTGGAGCGTGACGAGCTTTCCGGAACTGGCCCGCGAGGCGCGCGAGTGCGAGCGGCAGCAAATGTTCGGCGCCCATGCGACCAACGCCGATACCACCAGCCATGTCGCGCGCTGCCTGGCCGGCACGGCCCCGGTGATCGCCGCCACCGACTACGTCCGCGCCTACGCACAACTGATCGCGCCCTATGTTCCGGCGCGCTTTATCGCCCTGGGTACCGACGGCTTCGGCCGCAGCGATACGCGAGGCGCGCTGCGGCGCTTCTTCGAAATCGACCGCCACCATATCGTCACCAGCGCGCTGCATGCGATCGATGCCACGCTGCAGGCGCAGGCGCTGGCGCGTTACGGGCTCGCTACGGGCGCCGCGCCCTGGGACCGCTGATCGGCGGAAAATCTCCGCGAACCTGACCGACGACACATCGATTTGTGGCGAACGCGGCACGGCGACACTGGACGCCGCGTCGTCGTTTGCCTAAAATGCTGCATCGCAGCGATCCACTCGTCTGCGCGCGCTGACATCGCGCAAAGCCCCCAAGTCCCCCGCACCGAGATCCCGATGTAACGCCACCGCGCAACCTCCCCTCGTCACCGCCCCATCGCCAGAAACCGATGGGCCTGACCGAACGGAGGTTCGTGGAGCACGTTTACCCAGCGCATCGCAGTGCGCCGGACCATCGTGGCATCGCTGCATCGCCAATCCCCTCTTTTTCCGTCGTCGCCCGGCCTGGCCGCAGTCGACGCCCCAGCAGGTTTTTCTCATGCAATCGCGTACCTTCGCGCAAGCCTTCCGCGAGGAATGGTTCTCCAACGTCCGGGGCGACATGCTCGCGGGCATCGTCGTGGCGCTCGCACTGATTCCCGAAGCGCTCGCCTTTTCCATCATTGCCGGCGTCGATCCGAAAGTGGGCCTGTACGCCGCCTTCAGCATCGCCGTTGTCTCGGCCATTGCGGGTGGACGCCCCGGCATGATCTCGGCCGCCACCGGCGCCGTGGCGCTGGTCATCGCATCGCTGGTCAAGGCGCACGGCGTGGAGTACGTGCTGGCGGCCGGCATCCTGGCCGGCCTGCTCCAGATCGGCGCCGGCTACCTGCGGCTTGGTGCGCTGATGCGCTTTGTCTCGCGGTCGGTTGTCACCGGCTTTGTCAATGCACTGGCGATCCTGATCTTTCTGGCCCAACTGCCGCAACTGCAGGGCGGCGCCTGGTACGCGTATGCGATGGTCGCGGGCGGCCTGGGCATCATCTACCTGTTGCCGCGCCTGACCCGCGCCGTGCCCTCCCCGCTGGTCTGCATCGTGGTGATGACGGCGATCGCGATGGCCCTGCAGCTCGACCTGCGCACTGTGGGCGACATGGGATCGTTCCCGGACGAACTGCCGGTCTTTGCGCTGCCGCAGGTGCCGCTGTCGCTGGACACGCTGCGCATCATCTTCCCGTACTCGGTCAGCATTGCCGTGGTGGGCCTGCTGGAATCGCTGATGACGGCCAGCATCGTCGATGACTTCACCGATACCGCCAGCGACAAGAACCGCGAATGCCGCGGCCAGGGCTGCGCCAATATCGTGGCCGGCTTCCTGGGCGGCATGCCTGGCTGCGCGATGATCGGCCAGACCGTCATCAACCTGAAGTCAGGCGGGCGCGGCCGCCTGTCTACCTTCGTTGCGGGGGCCTTCCTGCTGGTGCTGGTGGTGTTCCTGGCGCCATGGGTGCGGCAGATCCCGATGGCGGCACTGGTGGCCGTAATGGTGATGGTGTCGATCAGCACGTTCGACTGGCGTTCGGTCGCCAGGCTCCGGACGAACCCGAAAAGCTCGTCCGTGGTCATGGTCGCGACGGTCATCGCCGTGGTGTCGACCCACAACCTTGCCATCGGCGTCGGCCTGGGTGTGCTGCTGAGCGCGGTCTTCTTCACGGAGAAGGCGCGCCGCATCCTGACCGTGTCGTCGACGCTCGATGCCGCCACGCAGGCGCGCCACTACGTGGTGCGCGGCCAGGTGTTCTTTGCTTCGTCGGAAGCATTCGTCGCCGAATTCGATTTCCGGGAGCCGATCGAGGCAGTCAGGCTCGACCTGTCACACGCCCATTTCTGGGACATCACCGCCATCGAGGCACTGGACCGCATCGTCCACAAGTTCCGCCGCAACGGCATCGCCGTCGATATCGCGGGCCTGAACCGCGCCAGCGCAACGATGATCGAGAAGTACGCCACGCACGACAAGGCGGCCGGGGGAGCCGGAGCGGCCGGCGCCGAACTCTCGCACTAACCGCACTCAAACCACATTGAGTCGCGCGCCGGGGCCCCGGCAGGCACCCGACGCGCTGCCCACGTCAGGTCAGTTGCTGGATACGAAGCATGTTGCCGGCGGGGTCGCGCACGCCCATGTCGCGCACACCGTAGGGTTGGTCGGCAGGCTCCTGGACGATCTCGGCGTCACAGTCCTGCAGCCGCTGGAACGTGGCATTCAGATCCTTCGCGCCCAGCAGCAGCATCGCGAACGTGCCCTTGGCCATCATTTCGGCGATCGTGCGCTTTTCGTCGTCGGTGACGCCAGGCGTGGCATTGGGCGGATACAGGACGATCGATGTCTCCGGCCGGCCCTTCGGTCCAATGGTGATCCAGCGGTTGCCGCCGAACTCCACGTCCTTGCGGACCTCGAAATCCAGGGCGTCGCGGTAGAACGCCAGCGAGACTTCCGGGTCGCTGTGCGGCAGGAAGGTCGAATGTATGGTGATGTCCAAGATCGGTCTCCGTGTTGGGAATTGTCAGGAATCGGCCCGGCCGGTGGGGCTGGCCGTTATGGCTGCCCCCGCGTCCGGACCCTGGAAGCCAGTCTAGCCGGGCGGCTACTCCTGCGCTTCTCGATTCCTGATCGGTCGTGTGACCTGCTTGGCGACGCAGGACGGCAGGCCCTCGGTCTGAAGCGCGCACGCGCGCCGGTAGGCACTGGGCGACATCCCGACCAGCTCGGCAAATCGCGTACTGAAGGTACCCAGCGATGCGCAGCCCACCTCGAAGCAGACCTCGGTCACGCTCAGGTCTCCGCGGCGCAGCAACGCCATGGCACGCTCGATGCGCCGCGTCATCAGGTAGGCGTACACGGACTCGCCGTAGGCCAGCCGGAACTGGCGGCTGAGGTGACCGGCCGACATATGAACGCCCCGGGCCAGCGCCTCGACGTCGAGCGGCTGGGCATATTCGCGGTCGATGCGATCCCGCACGCGGCGCAGGCGGGCAAGATCGCGCAGGGTGGTGTCGGGGGCGGCGGCGGACATCGGCCTATTCTGTCATCGGCATCCGCCATCGATCAAGACCCTGCCGCGCGCCGCCGATCCGGCATCGTCAGGCCTGGATGGCCCGCTGTGCCTGGCAGCATTCGCGCGGCAGCGTCACCGTGAATACCGTGGTGCGTTGCTCGGGGGACGACTCGGCCACCACGGTGCCGCCGTGGAGCATGGCCAGTTCCCGGGCGATGTAGAGACCCAGGCCCAGCCCCTCGGAACTGCTGGCGCCGCTTGCAGCGGACGTCGCGCCCATGCCCGAATGAAAGGCATCGAAGATATGCGGCAGCATGCGGGCATCGATCACACCGCCGTTCGATACCGTCACCGTCACGCTGTCCCGGGCCGTGCCGTCCACGCGCACGGCCACCGGCGCACCGGCATCCCCGTGCTGCAACGCATTCCCCACCAGGTTCTGCACGACCTGGGCGACCAGGTCCGGATCGATCGTCACGCGGGTATCGCCCAGTTGCTCCAGCACCAGCTCCAGCGAGCCCCGCGACACCTGGCATTCATCCACGATGGCCGCGCAGATCGCGCCCAGGTCCGCCGGCTGCGGCATCAGGCTGACCCGCCCGCCATGCAGGCGGGCCACGTGCAGCAGCTGGTCCACCATGCGCGCCATGCGCTGGCTGCTGCGGGCAATCCGGTCCGTGGCGGGCCTGAGCTTTTCCTCTCCGCCAAAGCGGCCCAGGAACGACGCCGAGGCGATGATGGCCGACAGCGGCGTGCGCAGATCGTGCGCCAGCACGGCCATCAGCATTTCGTTGGTCTTCAGCAGTTGCTGGGCGGTTTCGAGCTGTTCGGCCAGCAGCTGCTTCTGTTGGGCCAGTTGCACGAACACATCGACCTTGGCGGACAGCACGCGCGCGTCCACAGGCTTGAACAGGAAATCGACCGCGCCCGACGCATAGCCGCGAAACGCGCGCTGGCTGTCATGCCCCGCCGCCGTCAGGAACAGGATCGGGATCTGGCTGGTGCGCTTGCTGCCACGCATCAGTTCGGCCAGTTCGAAGCCGTCCATCTCGGGCATGTGCACATCCAGGATGGCCAGGCCGAAGTCATGGTCCAGCAGCAGTTCCAGCGCCTGGGCGCCGGAGTTGGCGTGGATGATCTCCACGCCCGGCCTTGCCAGCACGGCATCGAGCGCGGTCAGGTTCGCGGCAATGTCGTCGACGGCGAGGATCTTCACGGGAGCTTGCATGGTAGGCATCATTCAATCAGGCGGGCCAGCCCGTGGCCAATCGCTTCCAGGTTCAATATGCGGTCGGCCGCGCCACGTGCGATGGCCTCTTGCGGCATGGTCTCCACCATGGCGGATTCGGGCGACTGCACCCACGCCTGGCCGCCCGCCGCGCGAATCACGGCCAGGCCGCGCGCGCCGTCGTCGTTCGCGCCCGACAGCAGCACGCCCAGCACGCCCGCCCGCCAGGCCACGGCCGCCGATTCGAACAACACATCGATCGATGGCCGCGAAAACCGCACGGGCGGTGCCACCGACAGGGCCAGCCGCACGCCGGCTGGCGCGTCGGGATCCTGTTCGAGCAGCAGGTGGTAATCCGGGGGTGCCAGGTAGAGATGGCCCGGCTGCACGGGCAGCTTGTCTTCGGCCTCGTGCACCGGCATTGCGCAACGCAGGGCAAACAGTCCCGGCAGCAGGCTCGGCCCCGAGGACAGCTGGTGCATGACGATGACCACTGGCGGCATGAAGCGCGCGGGCAGCATCGGCAGCACGGCGTTCAGCGCTTCCAGCGCGCCGGCCGAGCCGCCGATCACCACCCCGCTGCACGGTTGCGTCATGGCTTTCATGATCGCATCTCAGAGCTTGCGGTACAGCCGCTCGCGCGACGACACCGCCTCGAAATCCTGCACATGGGCACTGAAATGCAGGCTTTCCTTGCTACCCAGCCCCAGGAACCCGCGCCGCGCCAGCGCATCGCGAAACAGGCCGATGGCGCGGTCCTGCAGCGGCCGGTCGAAGTAGATCAGCACATTGCGGCACGAGATCAGCTGGGCCTCCTGGAACACGCTGTCGGTTGCCAGGCTGTGGTCCGCAAACACCGATTGCCGGATCAGCTGCCCGTTGAATTTGGCCTTGCCATAGGCGGCGTGATAGTAGTCCGACAACGACGCCCGCCCGCCGGCGGCCAGGTAGTTGTCACCGAAGCTGCGCAGGCGCCCGGCGTCGTACACGCCCGCGCGTGCGGCCGTCAGTGCTTCCGGGTTGATATCGGTGGCATAGAACACGGTGCGCGACGCAAGCCCCTCTTCCTCGAACAGGATAGCCAGCGACCATAGTTCCTCGCCGCTGCTGCAGCCTGCCACCCAGACATTGACCGACGGATAGGTCTGCAGCACCGGCACCACGTGCTCGCGGATGGCCCGGAAGTACGAGGGGTCGCGGAACATCTCGCTGACCTGCACCGTCAGGTATTGCAGCAGCCGGCCAAACAGCACGGCGTCGCGCAGCATGCCGTCCTGCAACTGCGACAGCGTGACCAGGCCCAGGTCCCGCAACGCCTGTTCCAGCCGGCGCCTCAGTGACGCCCGCGAATAGCGCCGGAAATCATGCTGGTACTTGCGGAAGATGGCCTCCAGCAGCAACTCCAGCTCGATGTCGAAATTGACGTCGAGCAGCACCGTGCCGTCGTCCGTCCGCGCGTCGACCAGTGGTTCCCCGCTCCTGGGCTTCAGTTTGCGTGTAGCCATACGCGACACAGCGAAAGCAGTTTGTCCACATCGATCGGCTTGGCGATGTAGTCGTTGGCGCCGGCCTGCAGGCAGGCCTCGCGGTCGGATTGCATGGCCTTGGCCGTCAGCGCGATGATCGGCAGCCGCGCGTACTGGGGCATCTGGCGGATATGCCGCATGGCCGTGATGCCATCCATCTCGGGCATCATGATGTCCATCAGCACCAGGTGGATGTCGTCCACCCGGTTCAATAGATCCAGCGCCTCGCGCCCGCTGCGGGCAATCTCCACGGTGGCGCCCAGCGGCTCGATGACCTTGGACAGCGCGAAGATATTGCGCGCATCGTCTTCCACCAGCAGCAGTTTCCGGCCGTCGAACGTGTCATCGCGGCTACGGGCGGCGCGCAGCATGCGCTGGTGTTCGGGCGGCAGCGACGACTCCACGCTGTGCAGGAACAGCGTCACCTCGTCGAGCAGCCGGTCTGGCGAGCGCGCGCCCTTGATGATGATCGACTTGGAATGGCGGCGCAGCTTCTGTTCGTCCTCGGCGGACAACTGCCGGCCGGTATAGATGATCACGGGCGGCATCGCGCCGGCATTGGCCTGCGCCCGCTGCGCCATGTGGGCCAGCAGGTCGTGACCGGAGCCGTCGGGCAGCACCATGTCCATCACCACGCAGTCGAACGGCGTACCGTCCAGCGCCGCCGTGGCCCCGGCCACGCTGTCAGTGGTCACGATCTCGGCCTCCAGCGACTTCAGCAGCGCGCGAATGCTCTCGCGCAGCGCCGGGTCATCCTCGATCACCAGCACCCGGCGCTGGCCTGCTGCCATGCGCGCCTCCAGGCCCCGGATTGCCGCAGCCAGCTTGTCGCGCTCGCTGGGCTTGAACGTGTAGCCCACCGCGCCCAGGTGCAACGCCGCTTCGGCGTGGTCGCTGACCGATACCAGGTGCGTGGGGATATGGCGCGTGGCGGGGTCGCGCTTGAGCCAGTCCAGCAGCGTCAGCCCCGACTGGTCGGGCAGCGCCACGTCCAGCAGGATGCCGCACGGCTGGTGCTGGCGGGCCAGTTCCAGGCCCTGTGCCGACGTGGTGGCGTGGATGCAGTCGAAATCGAGTTCGTGGGCCAGGTCGTAGAGAATGCCGGCGAAGTCGATATCGTCCTCGACCACCAGGATCAGCCGGTTGCCGCGCGTGCGATGGTCGCGGTCGTCGGGAATCGGCGCCGGATAGCCCGGCTGCACGCGTTCCAGCGGTTCCTGCGCCGGTGCCGGAGCAGGCGGCACGGCGCGGGACGGCGGCGCCATCACCAGTTGTGCCGGCGCGCCGGCCTGCTGCGTCATCAGGCCGGCCTGCGTGGCCGGGTCGCCTGCCAGCAGGCGCGGCACCGTCAAGGAAAACACGCTGCCCTGGCCCGGTTCGCTGGCCACCGAGATCACGCCGCCCAGCAGGCGGCCCAGTTCGCGCGAGATCGACAGGCCCAGCCCCGTGCCGCCATAGCGGCGGCTGGTGGTGCCGTCGGCCTGCTGGAACGCATCGAAGATCACCTGCTGCTTGTCCTTCGGGATGCCGATGCCGGTATCGCGCACCTCGAAGCGCACTGCATCGTCGCCCTGCGCGGCCAGCGCCAGCGTGACCGCGCCAGATTCCGTGAACTTGAACGCGTTGGACAGCAGGTTCTTGAGCACCTGCTGCAGACGCTGGTTGTCCGACACGATGGCGTCGGGCACGCCGGGCAGGAATTCGATCCGGAACGGCACGCCCTTCTGCCCGGCAATCGGCCCGAACATGCCCTGCAGCGTTTCGGTCAGCGCCTTCAGTTCGACCGTTTCGTGCTCGATCACCAGATGGCCAGCCTCGATCTTGGACAGGTCGAGGATGTCGTTGATCAGGTTCAGCAGGTCGGTGTTGGCTGCGTGGATGGTGGCGGCATAACGCACCTGTTCCGTGGTCAGCGTGCCTTCCTTGTTCTCCTGCAGCAGCTTGGCAAGGATCAGCGCACTGTTCAGCGGCGTGCGCAGTTCGTGCGACATATTTGCCAGGAATTCGCTCTTGTACTGGTTGGATCGCTCCAGCGCGCGGGCGTTGGCGGCCAGTTCGGCCTGGAAGGTCAGCATCTCGCGCTTCTGGCCTTCCAGCCGTTGCGAGTGTTCTTCCAACTGGACATTGGTCTGTTCCAGCTCGGCCTGCTGGGCTTCGAGCCGCGCCTGCGAATCCATCAGGGCGCGGCCACGCTCTTCGAGCTCTTCGTTCGATACACGCAGCTCTTCCTGCTGGACCTGCAGCTCCTCGCTCTGGCGCTGGGTTTCGCCCAGCAGCTTTTCCAGGCGGCCCCGGTAGGCGGCGGCCCGCAGCGTCATGCCGATCGACTCGCCAATGCGCTCCAGCAGTTCCACGATGTCGGCGGTATCGCGCTGCATGGCGACGAAGCCCAGCTCCACCACGCCCACCACCTCGCCCTCGGCCGTCAGCGGCGCGGCCACGATCTCGTTGGGCGATGTGCGGCCCAGCGCCGATGACACCTGAAGGTAGTTGGCCGGCAGGCCGCCGACCGCGATCACGCGGTTTTCCACCGCCGCCTGGCCGGCCAGCGTCTGCCCCGGCGCCAGCGTCTGCGGCAGGTCGTCGGCATTGGCCAGCGCCCAGGTGGCGACGCGGCGCATCTGGGCGCCATCCACCTGGTACACCACGCCCACATGCGCCTGGAAAGCCTGCGCCAGCGCGCGCACCAGCGCATCGGCTACATTGCCGGCCGACTGCGGATTGCGCACTGCCTGATGCACACGCACCTGCGTCTGCTGTAGCCACGCCGCACGCTGCATGGCCACTTGCGACACGATATAGCGATAGACCACCGCCGCCAGGAACCACAGCATCACCACGCCCGCGCCACGATTGACGACGGCGTAGATCGGCCGGACGGCGCTGGCCGGCGACACTGCGTAGCCAACGCCGATCAGCACCGTGCCCGCGGCCGCGGTGATCAGCGGCAGCTTCGGGTCATTGCCGTAAAGGGTCAGGCAGACCGGCACCAGGTAGAACAGCCACGCCGCCAGGCCCAGCGGTGTCAGTGCATCGATGCCGAACACCACGGCCATCGAGACCGGAACGAGGATCGCGCCAAACAGGAAGCGTTGCAGGGAAGACGGTTGCATACCGGCCGGGTAGAAGGAAGTCGCGGCTGCACGCGCCGAACGACCGCACGGCGCGCAACAACAAGCCAAAGCGACTTATGCTACCCCGCGGCAGCCGAAATGGATGTCAGTGTCGCGCCGACATGGGCCGGGCCCCTGCCAGCCCGTCAGCCCCCTCCGGATCAGGCCCTGGCCTTGGCTTTCGGCTTGCCGGCCGACTGGTTCAGCGCCACCGCCGCGCGGATCAGCGCCTTCAGGGCGGTCTTGTTGATGGCCTCGCCTTCGCGGAAGTCGATCGCACGGCGCACGTTGCCGTCCAGGCTCGAATTGAACAGCCCCTTTGGATCGTCCAGCGACGCGCCCTTGGCGAATGTCATCTTCACGGCGGCCTTGTAGACCTCGCCGGTGCAGAGGATGCCGTCGTGCGACCACACCGGCACGCTCCATTTCCACTCCTCGACCACTTCGGCATCGGCTTCCTTGACGATTGCCCGCAGTTGCGCAAGCATCTCGCCGCGCCAGTCGCCAAGCTCGGCAATCCTCGCATCGATCAGCTCGGCGGCCGGTACGCCGGCCTGCGGTTCTGCCTTTTTCATGTCGTTGTCTCCGGTGAGTTGTTACCGCCATGCATCACTGTTGATACGCCACCTGCCTTCGCGAAGGCACTGGCTTTCCCCTGGCGGTGGGGCTCCGATCCAGCCCGATGCCTGCCATGCCGTGGGGCGACGCTGGCCGGGCATCACTATAAATCACAGATCCGACGGTTAGGCCGGCAGCTGCGACCATGGCGATCCCGGCCGCCGCCCGGTCCCTCCCGCCTTGACAAAACATTCTCCAATCACAATACTAATTACACTTTCATTCTCAATTGGAGAACGACACCATTGTGTCGTGACACAGCTTGGAACTGGCAGAACTGGAGATTTTTCGCGCCGTAGCACGCGAGCAGAGCATCACCCGTGCCGCCAAGTCGCTGGATCGCGTGCAATCGAACGTGACCACGCGCGTGAAACAGCTGGAAGAAAGCCTTGGCGTGGACCTGTTCCTGCGCGCGAACAAGCAGATGATCCTGACCCCTGCCGGGCAGCGCCTGCTGGGCTATGCGGACCAGTTGCTGGCCCTGGCCGAAGAGGCGCGCCAGTCCATGCGTGCCGATGCCCCGAGCGGCCGGCTGCGCGTGGGATCGATGGAAAGCACGGCGGCCACATTGCTGCCCCGGCCCCTGGGCCGCTTCCATGCCGCGTGGCCCGATGTCGAACTGGACCTGACCACCGGCACCTCGCAGGCACTGGCCGACGCCGTGCTGGAACGCCGGCTCGACTGTGCGATCGTGGCCCACCCCGGCACGGGCAGCCCGCACGACATCGCCGTGTCGGATATGGGCGACGGCCTGGAAGGCGTCTATCTGACCACCGAGGAGCTGGTGCTGGTGCTGCCGGCGACCCATCCGAAGGTACGGCGCCCCGAAGACGTAACGCTGCGCCAGCTGGCCGCCTTCGCGCGCGGCTGCACGTATCGCCGCTGCGCCGAAGACTGGCTCGAACAGGCCGGCGATGATGTGCGCCGCCATCTCACCGTGCTGGAACTCCCCTCGTACCACGCCATCCTGGCCCAGGTCACGGCAGGCTCGGCGGTAGCCATCGTGCCGCGCTCGCTGCTCGCCATGCAGGGCGATGCGGGCACGCTGCAGACCGTTCCTGTCCGGAAAGTGCATACGTACCTGATGCGCCGCTCTGGCTTCACGACTTCCGCCTACGACGCGTTCGAACAGGAACTGCGCCGTAGCCAGCCCGCATGACAAGGAACTTCGCCATGGAACCCACCCGTCAGAACCCGTCCCGCAACCTGTTGTCGCGCCTGGGCATTCGCCTGCCCATCATCCAGGCCCCGATGGCGGGCGTCAGCACCCCCGCCATGGCTGCCGCCGTATCCAATGCCGGCGGCCTGGGCTCGCTCGGCGTGGGCGCCATGGATGCCGACGGCGCGCGCAAGGTGATTCGAGAAACCCGCGCGCTGACCGCCCGGCCGTTCAACATCAACCTGTTCTGCCATGTGCCGGCCACACCCGACGCCGAACGCGAATCCGCATGGCTGGGATACCTGGCATCGGCGTTCGCCGAGTTCGGTGCCACGCCGCCCGGTGCACTGCGCGAGATCTACAAGAGCTTTGTGGTCGACGACGCGATGTACCAGGTGCTGCTGGAAGAAAAGCCGGCCGTGGTGAGCTTTCATTTCGGCCTGCCGGCACAGGAATGGATCGATGCGTTGAAGGCAGCCGGCATCGTGCTGCTGGCCAGCGCCACGTCGCTGCAGGAAGCGCGGCGGATCGAAGCCGCAGGTATCGACGCCATCGTCGCGCAAGGCATCGAGGCGGGCGGCCATCGCGGCGCCTTTGACACCGAAGCCGAGGACGAAGGCCTGGGCACGTTCGCCCTGACGCGCGTACTGGTGGCTCGCACCCGCCTGCCCGTGATCGCCGCCGGCGGCATCATGGACGGCGCCGGCATTGCCGCCGTGCTGGCACTGGGCGCCGCCGCTGCGCAGCTTGGTACGGCCTTCGTCGCCACCGACGAATCGGCCGCCGACGCCGCCTATCGCGCCGCGCTGACCGCCGCCGAAACCCGCCCGACCACGCTGACCCGCGCCATCTCGGGCCGAGCCGCACGCGGCTTCACCAGCCGCTTCACGCGCCTGGGCACCGACGCCGGCGCACCCGCCATCCCCGACTATCCCGTGACGTACGACGCCGGCAAGGCCCTGCACGCCGCCGCCAAGGCCAAGGGCGTCAGCGAGTTCGCCGCCCAGTGGGCCGGCCAGGCCGTGCCGCTGGCCCGCTCCATGCCTTCGGCCGAGCTTGTTGCCGTGCTGGAGCAGGAGTTGCGCGAAGCGCTGGACCAGTTGAGCGGCGTGCGGGCAGCGCTGGGTTGAAACCCCAGGTTGCCACCCCGGCCCCTCTCCCGCATTGCGGGCGAGGGGCACAAACCGGTCTGGAGAGATTGTCGTGGGGGCGAAGCGAAGTCCCGGTAGTTCGATCCTCCCCCATTTCATGGGCGACGGAAGTACATAGCGCCGGATAGCGCCGGATGGCACCCCTGCCATTACCCCGCCAGATGCCCCTTCAACAGCCCGTTCACCTCCCCGGCCTTTTCCATCTGGCTCATATGGCCGGCGTCGTCGAACACCGTCACGGTGGCGCCTGCCGGGGCGTTTTCCGCGTGGGCGGGCGGGACGACCTGGTCCCTGGCACCCCAGATCACCAGCGTGCGCTTGCCGGACCCGGCCAGCCGGCGGCCCGGCTGTTCGCGCTGGCGGCCTTCGCCGAACAGGCTGGCGCCCAATGCGGCCAGCGCCTCCGGCACGCCATCAAGCCGCTTGTAGCGCAGCAGGTCGTCCAGCATCTGCCGGCTGACCAGATCGGGGTTGGCGAACAGCAGTTCGATGACCGGCTTCAGCTCGCGGCGCGACTGCGCGTTGACAAAGCCTTCCGTGTAGCCGTTGTTGATCTCGTCGCCAAAGCCCACCGGCGACACCAGCGCCACGGACAGCACGCGCTGCGGCGCGTCCACCGCCAGTTGCGCGGCGATGCCGCCGCCCATCGAATGACCCACCACGTGCGCCTGCCCGATGTCCACGGCATCGAGAAAGCGCGTCACGAAGCCGGCCATCTCCGCCAGCGTCGTGCCAGCCAGGCGGGGCGTGGTCTGTCCGTGCCCGGGCAGATCCAGCGCCACCACGGTGTACGTGTCCGCCAGCGGGTCGAGGTTGAACAGCCAGTTGTCCAGATCGCCGCCAAAGCCGTGGAGGAAGAGCACCGCTTCGGCGCCGTGGCCCCGGCGGGCGTAGCGGACGCGGAGCCCGTCGACCTCAACGAACTGGTAGGCGGGGCCGGCTTCGTCTTCGTCCTCGTCATCGGCCGGCGTCTCATAGCCGGCGACATACGCGTCGATTTCCGCATCGCTGACCTCATCGGGTGCCAAGACGCCAAGCAGCGCCTTCACGGACAGCACGTCGCCCGCTTCGGCCACCTTGCGCCGCAGCGTGCCGGCGTCGGGCGCCTCCACGGCGTTGGCGATCTTGTCGGTTTCCACATCGAGGATCGGCATGCCCACCGAAATCTCGGCACCGGTGTCGACCAGCCAGGCATTGATGGTGCCTTCCTTCATCGACAGGCCCCATTTGGGCATCACGATCGGGGTGATTGCTGCGGCCATCAGTGCTTGCCTCCCTTCATGGTCTTGCGCACGGCTTCCACGATGCGGGCCGCGCTGGGGATATACAGGTCTTCGAGCGTGGGCGAGAACGGTACCGGCGTGTGCGGCGGGCAGACCATCTCGATGCCGGCCTTGAGCGCGCCAAAGGCCTGCTGCGCGGTCTGGGCGGCGATGTCGGTGGCGATATTGCAGCGCGGGCTGGCTTCGTCCACCACCACCAGGCGGCCGGTGTTCTCCACCGATTCGAGCACGGTGTCCATGTCCAGCGGCGACAGCGTGCGCAGGTCGATCACCTCGGCCTCGATGCCGTCCTTTTCCAGCGTGGCCGCTGCCTCCAGCGCGCGATGCACCATCAGGCCGTAGGCAACGATGGTTACGTCCTTGCCGTCGCGCGCGATATTGGCCTCGCCGAACGGGATCGCGTAAGCGCCCTCGGGCACGTCGCCCTCCAGTCCGTACAGGTTCTTGTGCTCGCAGAAAATCACCGGGTCGTTGTCGCGGATGGCCTGGATCAGCAGGCCCTTGGTGTCATACGGCGTGGACGGGCACACCACCTTGAGCCCCGGAATATGCGTGAAGATCGGCGTCAGCATCTGGCTGTGCTGGGCGGCCGCACGGAAGCCGGCGCCGACCATGGCGCGGATCACCACCGGCGTCTCGGCCTTGCCACCAAACATGTAGCGGAACTTGGCAGCCTGGTTGAAGATCTGGTCGAAGCAGACGCCCATGAAATCGATGAACATCAGTTCGGCGATCGGGCGCATGCCGCATGCAGCGGCACCGATGGCGGCCCCCATGTAGGCCGATTCGGACAGCGGCGTATCCAGCAGCCGGTCGCCATGCTTGGCATAGAGCCCCTTGGTCACGCCGAGCACACCGCCCCAGGCGTCTTTCTCTCCATCGGCGCCTGCGCCGCCGACGATATCCTCGCCGAGCATGATCACGCTCGGATCGCGGGTCATTTCCTGGTCGATCGCTTCATTGATCGCCAGCTTGATGCTGAGTTTTCGGGCCATGTTGATGTCTCCTTTTATCGGGATGGCTTGGATGCCTGGACGCTTGCGTCCGGCCACTCAATCAGTAGCTCACATAGACATCGGTCAGCAGGTCTTCGGGCCCCGGCAGCGGGGCGGCCTTGGCTTCCTGCACGGCGTGGTCGATCAGCGCGGCCACCTCGCGGTCGATGGCATCGAACTCGTCGCGCGTCACCACGCCGGCCTGGGTCACGGCACGCGTGAACAGCTTCAGGCAGTCCTTGTTGGCGCGGATATCGTCCAGCTCGCCGGCGCCGCGATAGGTCTGGGCATCGCCCTCGAAGTGCCCATAGAAGCGAACCATCTTGCATTCCAGCAGCGATGGGCCGCCGCCCTCGCGCGCACGCCGGATGACCTCGCCCGCCGCCTCGTGCACGGCGAAGAAGTCGGTGCCGTCCACGGTCACGCCCGGGATGCCGAAGCCGGCCGCGCGGTCGACATAGCTGTCGACGGCGGTGCCATAGTCGCGCGAGGTGGATTCCGCGTAGCCGTTGTTCTCGATGACGAAGATCACCGGCAGGTTCCACACGGCCGCCAGGTTCAGGCTTTCCAGAAAGGTGCCCTGGTTGGACGCCCCGTCGCCGCAGAACGTGATGCCGACCTCGCCCTTGCCACGGAACTTGGCCGCCAGCGCCGCGCCGCAGACCAGCGGTGCCCCGGCGCCCAGGATGCCGTTGGCGCCCATCATCCCCCTGGACAGGTCGGCGATATGCATCGACCCGCCCTTGCCATTGCAAGAGCCGCCCTTCTTGCCGTAGATCTCCTTCATCATCGCCACCGGGTCCACCCCCTTGGCAATGCAGTGGCCATGGCCCCGGTGCGTGCTGGCAATGCGGTCGCCATCGTGCAGATGGTGCAGGATGCCCACGCCCGCCGCCTCCTCGCCGGCGTAGAGGTGCACGAAGCCGGGAATATCCCCCCGGCCAAAATCCACATGCAGGCGTTCCTCGAAATCGCGGATCGTCCGCATCTTGCGGTACACGGTCAGCAATGTCTCCTTGTCGAGGGGCATCTGCGCTGACTGCGAAGTGCTGGCGCTCATGGTCGTCTCCTTTGGTGGTGGTACTGCCTTGTAATAGGTGGGATGAAGGATTCAGGTCAGCGCCGGTACGCTGCGCATCAGGTGCTCGCACGCCGCATAGCGCATGCAGGCGGCCACGTCGACGCTGCGGAACGCGTGGTCGTGCAGCGTGACGGTGACTTCGTCGCGCGGCCCAAACGCCAGTTCGCGTTCGCCGTCCAGTGCAACGATGCCGGCGCGCTGGCGCACGCGATGGGGCCGCGCATGGGCGATGCGGTGCCAGCCGGCAATCGGCACGTTGCAGAGCAGCCCCGGGGCAATCGGTGCCAGCAGGTCGAAGGCGCCCTCGCCGGCCGGTGCCAGCTCGATCGCCAGGCCGCCCGGCTCGCGCCGGCCTACCGGTTCCAGCAGCCCGGCGATGGCGGACAGGCCAATTGCCTGGGGATCGGCATAGGCCACGTAGACGGCGGCCAGCGTGTCGGCCCGCCATAGCGCGCGGGCACCGATGAACTGCTCGTGCGCGATCACGGCGTCGACCAGCGCGATATCGCGCCGGAAGCCACCGTCGGCATCGCGAATCACGATATCGAGCCGCTTGTTCGATGCCAGCGCCCGGCCGGCCGGGATCTGCCCGGTGGCATAGAGGCCTGCGGCCAGCCCGGTGATGGTCGGCTCGCGCATTTCGGGAAAGGCGTTGTTGGTGCCGGTGGAAAGCCCGGCAATCGGCACCGCGCCGCATTCGCGCACCACCGCGCGGTGCGTGCCGTCGCCCCCCAGCACGATGATGACGGACACGCCGGCGTCGGCCATATGGCGGGCGGCGTGCAGCGTATCGTCGACGCGCGCCGTCACCGGCATGTCGATGAACTCCACGGCGGGCAAACCGGCATCGGGACCCTGGTGACGAGCCAGATGGCGGGTCAGCATGACGCGCAGGCCCTCGCGGTCGGGCATCATCATCACGCGGTCAATGCCGCAGGCGGACAGCGCCGCCAGCAGCCGCAGCACGATATTGACGCGATCAGCCAGTTGCAGGCTGTTGGCGTTGGCGATCACGCGGCGAATATCGCGCGCCGATACGGGATTGGCGATGATGCCGACCAGCGGTACCCCCATGGCCTGTCTCCTGTCGCTCTTGTCGTGACAGGGTCATTGCAATGGGTGTGCCAAGGGATTGCGGACGGCGCCAGCCGTCAAAACGGTGGAAAACCGGGTCCGATCCGCGGGATAACCCGCAGACGGCACGCCGTTCAGGCGTGCCAGGGTGTGACAGGTGTCACAGTACAGCTGTCCAGCGGTGGACAGTCGTCACGGCTGGCCGCCATCGCGCCGGTTAGGCGACGCGATGCCATACCGCTCCATGCGCCGGTACAGGGTCATGCGGCTGATGCCGATCTGCCGCGCCACGGCGCTCAGATTCCAGCCCGATGCGCGCAGGTACTGCATCAGCAGCATGGCATCGGGAGATAGCGCCTGGGGCGAGTTGTCGGCGTCCGGCCCGACCTGGGCCGCAGGCAGGGCCCGCGCCGTCGTGGCGCCGGCGCCAAGACCGTCGGGCAGGTCGTCAGGCGTCACCACGCCAGCGTGGCAGATCGCGCACGCGTATTCGATGACGTTGCGCAGCTCGCGCAGGTTGCCCGGCCAGCGGTGGGCATGCAGCCGCTGGCGGGCCGTGTCGGCCAGCGTCACGCTGCGCTGACCACCATCGCCATCGGCCAGCATCTTGTCGATCAGCCAGTCCAGGTCCTGCCGCTCGCGCAGCGACGGCAGCTCGAAGCGCGCGCCGTTCAGGCGGTAGTAGAGGTCCTCGCGGAATTGGCCGGCCTCCACGAGCTTGTCCAGCCGGTGATGGGTGGCCGAAATCACGCGCACATTGACCGGCACCGGCCGCGTGGCGCCGATAGGCAGCACCTCGCCCTCGGCCAGCACGCGCAGCAGCCGCGATTGCAGGTCGCGCGGCATGTCGCCGATCTCGTCCAGAAACAGCGTGCCGCCATCGGCCTCCTGGATCAGGCCGCGCTTGCCGCGCGCCCCGGCCCCGGAGAAGCTGTTGGGCAGGTGCCCGAACAGTTCGCTTTCGATCAGCGTCTCGGGAATTGCCGCGCAGTTGAACGCCACGAACGGCTGCGCGCGCCGGCCGCCGGCCTGGTGCAGCGCCTTGGCAAAGTACTCCTTGCCGCTGCCGGTTTCGCCGTGGATCAGCATATGGATGCGCGCATCCACCAGCCTTGCCGCGCGTTGCAGCTGCTGCTGCATGGCGGCGTCGCCACCGCTCAACGCCGCCAGCGCGGCCGGCAACGGCGCCGCGGGCTGGGCTTGGGTACGGGACTGCCAGCGCAGCGCCGGCGGCATCACGCTCAGGTACAACAGGCCGCCGCTACGGTGCAGGGCCACCAGCCGCTGTTCGCTGGGCCGGGAATAGACAAAGCGCCCCAGATCGTCGATCCGGGCGTCGAACAGTGCTTCGAATGACTGCCCCAGCACGGGCGTGCCCGGGATTTCGCCCTCCAGCATCCGCCGCGCGCGGTTGTTGCAGCCGACGATGCGGCCGCCTTCGTCCAGCGCCAGCAGGTATTCGGGGCTGACGTCGACGAACTCTGGCGCCACGTTCAGCTTCAGGATCCAGTCCCGATGGTGGACGCGCAGGAAATTGGCGTTTTCGATATGGGCCGCGTAGATGCGCACCATCTGCAGGGCCAGGCCCTGGCTGGCCTTGGCGTCGGGCGACGTCAGCGCCGAGATGTCCAGGATCGCGTTGAGCCGGCCCTGCGTGTCGAACAGCGGCGCGGCGGTACAGGTCAGCGGGATATGCGTGGCATCGAAATGGTCAGCCTGATGGACAGTCAGCGCCTCGCCCGTGACCAGGGCCGTGCCGACGGCGCAGGTGCCCGCCCCGGCCTCGCTCCATTCCGATCCCAGGTACAGGCCGGCGTGGCGCAACGCGGCGTCGGTGTTGGCATCGCCGATATAGTCGACGGTCACGCCCTGGGCATCGGTCAGCAGCACGACGTAGCCAAGACCGGCCACGTGGCCATACAGCGATTCCAGGCCGTGCCGGGCGATGCGCGCAAAGTCGTCGATGCGCTGCTGGTGCTCGCGCAGGCACGACTGTTCCACGATCCGCGCTTCCTGCATGCGCGATGGGTCCAGCCCGTACTGATGGACGCAGCGCCGCCACGAATTCTGGATCATGGCGTCGTGCCCGATCGGCTTGGCGGATTCGGCAGGCAGGGGCAGCCAGGTGGTGGCATGCACCACGGTCTCGATGTGCTCGCGCTGCCGCAGATCCATCGCTGTCTCCTTATCGGTCTGCGGGGTACTGTATCCCACCGCCCTGCCGGCGCAAACGCGGCGCTGCAGCAAAGCGCCGCGAAATGCGCAGGGGGCCACGCCATGGCGGTTAATCGCATTTTTGATCTACATACCTGCCTTCCGGGCCAGGTGACCGGGGTGGCGACTACGCCAACCAAAAGCGACCTGGCAGCCCCGTTCTGACACAATGAGGGCGGTTAATCGCATTTTGTTGTCCGATCATCAAAACAGCGTTTCCAGTGCCGATACTTCACTTGCCTCCCCGTACGCGCCATCATCTGGGGTTGCCCATAAACCGAAAGAGTCCCTCATATGTTCGAGCGTCGTTATGGCGCCGTGGCCCTGTCGGCCTGCGGCCTGATTGTCCTGACCGCCCTGGCGGCCACGCGTGCAGTGTCGTGGTGGTGGGTGGTGCTGCCGCTGGCGCTATGCCTGGTGGGTGTCCACGACCTGCTCCAGCGGCGCCACGCAATCCTGCGTAACTATCCGATCTGGGGCCACGCGCGCTTCTTCCTGGAGTTCATCCGGCCGGAGATCCGCCAGTACTTCATCGAGGACGACACGTCCGAGGCGCCCTTCTCGCGCGCCCAGCGCAGCCTGGTGTACCAGCGCGCCAAGAACGAGGTGGATAGCCGTCCGTTCGGCACGGAATCCGACGTCAAGCGCCCCGGCTACGAATGGATCAGCCATTCGCTGGCCCCGACAAAGATCCCGTCGGCCGATTTCCGCATGACGGTGGGCGCCGACCGCGCCCAGCCCTATGACATCTCGGTCTTCAACGTCTCGGCCATGAGCTTCGGCGCGCTGTCGGCCAATGCCATCCGCGCGCTCAATCGTGGCGCGAAAATCGGCGGGTTCGCGCACGACACTGGCGAGGGTTCGATCTCGCCCTATCACCGCGCGGAAGGCGGCGACCTGATCTGGGAACTCGGCTCGGGCTACTTTGGCTGCCGCCGCCCCGATGGCGGTTTCGATCCCGACCTGTTCGCCAGGCAGGCGGCGGACCCGCAAGTGAAGATGATCGAGATCAAGCTGTCGCAAGGCGCCAAGCCAGGCCATGGCGGAGTGCTGCCGGCGGCCAAGATCACGCCGGAAATCGCGGCCACGCGCGGGGTGCCGATGGGTATCGATTGCGTGTCGCCCGCCGCCCATAGCGAATTCTCCACGCCGCTGGAGCTACTTCAATTCGTCGATCGGTTACGCAACCTGTCAGGCGGCAAGCCCACCGGCTTCAAGCTGTGTATCGGTCATCCGTGGGATTTCTTTGGCGTGGTCAAGGCGATGCTGGAATCGGGCATCCTGCCGGACTTTATCGTGGTCGATGGCGCCGAAGGCGGCACCGGCGCGGCGCCGCTGGAATTTGTCGACCATATCGGCGTGCCGCTGCAGGAAGGACTGCTGCTGGTACACAACACGCTGGTCGGCGCCAACCTGCGCGACAAGATCCGCGTGGGCGCCAGCGGCAAGCTGATCAGTGCCTTCGATATCGCGCGCACGCTGGCGATGGGCGCCGACTGGTGCAATGCCGCCCGGGGCTTCATGTTCGCCCTGGGTTGCGTGCAGGCGCAGAAGTGCCATACCGACCGTTGCCCGGTGGGCGTTGCCACGCAGGACCCGGTGCGCCAGCGCGCCATCGTGGTGCCGGACAAGGCCGAGCGCGTGGCCAATTTCCATCGTCATACCGTGCATGCGCTGCAGGAGCTGCTGCAGGCCGCCGGGCTCCATTCGCCCGCCGAGCTGACGCCGCACCATATCGTGCGGCGCTTGTCGCCCAGCGAGGTCAAGCCGATGTCCGAGCTGTTCGATTTCCTGCAGCCGGGCGATCTGGTCAACGGCAACCTGCGCTTCAGCCTGTGGGAGAAATACTGGCCGATGGCCCGGGCGGACCATTTCGGCATGCCGGGCTGATCAGTACTCGCCGAGCATCCATCCGCTGATATAGGCGAAGTACTCGCGCAGCCAGGCGTTGTAGCGCACGTAGAGCGGCGTGGGCGCGGCCACGCCCGACACGGCGCCGAATCCGGCCTTGCGCGCGATGCGCCCGGCGCGCAGCAGGTGGAAGTCGCTGGTGACCATGACCAGTGCCGCGTCCGCGCCGATGCCATGCTGTTCCAGCACCCGGCGCGAGAACCGCATGTTCTCGTCGGTGCTGGTGCTGCGGTCTTCACGCAGGACGCGCTGCGGCGGCAGGCCCTGGCTGATCAGGTAGTCAGCCATCAACCCGGCTTCGGTGCAATCGAGCCCCCCGAAATCACGTCCACCGCTCACCACGACCGGCGCCGCCGGCCACTGGCGAGCCAGCGCAAGCCCCACGTCAAGGCGAGCTTTCAGCGTGGGCGAGACTTCGCAATTGGGTGATCCGGACCCCAGCACCAGAATGGCCGCCGGCGGCTGCGTGGCCGCTTCGGGCGTGATGGGCGCGTGTGCGCCCTGACTCAGAAAGCGGAAGAAGATGGCAACGCTGATCAGCCAGACGATCAGCAACGCCCAGCCGGCGCGCCACAGCCAGGCCACGCCGGGATGCGTACGGCGCCAGCGCGCGACGGTGTCCCAGCGTGCCGCCAGGGCAAGCGCAGCCAGTCCGAGCACGCCCGGCACGACCACGCCAAAATTCATCACGCCGCGTATCGCCAGCATCAGGGCATCGCCAAGCAGCAAGCTGCCCGGCAACGCCATTGCGATACGCCAACCCTTCGATTTATTCGCCATCCCGAACCCGCAATCTGTTCCAGGCGGCGATGCTACATCCGAATGGCGGCCCCGCGATTGTCAGCCGGCAAGAAACTTGACCACTGCCTCGGTGAACCCATCCACTTGCTGCAGGTTGGAAAGGTGCGCGGCGTACAGTTCGACGTACTGCGCGCCGGGGATGGTCTCGGCCAGGTAGCGGCCATCGGCAGGCGGCGTCGGGATATCGCCCGAACCGGCGATAACCAGCGTGGGCGTCGTAATACGGCCGATTTCGGCACGCAGGTCCGAATCGCGCACGGCCAGGCAATTGGCGGCGTAGCCACGCGCATCGGTGGCGCCCAGCATGGCGCGCAGCTGCTGCACCAGTTCCGGCTGCTGTGCCGCGAAATCGGGCGTCAGCCATTTGTCGACCACGGCGGCGCCAATCGATGCCACGCCATCGCGCTCCACGGCGGCAGCGCGATTGGTCCAGTTCTCGGGCGGGCCGATATAGGCGGCCGTATTGCAGAGCACCAGCTTCTGCAGGCGGTCGGCGTGGTTCAGCGCCAGCCACATGCCCGTGATGCCGCCCATCGACAGGCCGCAGAAATGCACGCGCTGCAGGCCCAGGTGATCGAGCAGCGCGATCACGTCGCCGCCCAGCTGGGCAATGCTGTACGGGCCCTCGGTCACGGCCGACTGGCCATGGCCGCGCGTGTCGTAGCGCAGCACCCGGAAGTGCTTCGTCAGTGCAGCCACCTGCGGCTGCCACATGTCGAAGTTCGTACCCAGCGAGTTGGACAGCACCAGCACCGGCAGGCTGGCATCGCCATCCAGCTGGTAATGGATCTTCACATCGGACGGGGCGGACAGTTCGGCGAACGGCATGATCCGGCTCCCGCTCAGTTCTGGGCGATGGCCGAACCGTGCTGCGCCAGCGCGGTGACCTTCATTTCCATGTACGGATACAGAGGCAGCGCCGTCAGCATCGTGTGCAGCTCGTCGGCATCCTTGACGTCGAAGATGCTCACGTTGGCGTACTGGCCAGCCACGCGCCACAGATGGCGCCACTTGCCGTCGCGCTGCAGTTGCTGCGAGTACGCTTTCTCTTCAGCCTTGATCTTGTCCGCCACCTGCGGATCGAGCGAATGGGGGATACGGACAGTCATTTCGACCATGAACAGCATGGTGGCTCCTTTGGATTGAACGGGGTGACAGGATCAGACAGTGGCAACGGGCGTCACTGGCGAGCCCATTGCGCCGGGCAGCCGCAGCGGCGGCGCCGACAGGAAAAAGCGATGGCGGCCTTCGGCACGCAGACAGGCGGCCAGGTCGCGCAGGTGCCACAGTTCGCCCAGGGGCAAACCCAGCTTGAACAGGCAATGGTGATGCAGCGGCAGCATCGGCACCGGGCCGGCGCTGTCGGGCACCGGCCGCGCCGGATAGCGCTCGACCGCATAGTTGTCGGCGGCAATCGCGGCAATGCCGGAGTCGGTGATCCACTGCAGCAGGCGGTCGTCGCGCCCGTCGAGCGCGCAGCAGCTACGGTGCAGCAGGTCGGCGTCGGGCTGGCCGGCCATCTCGACCAGCATCTCGGCAAACCCGGTGCGCAGCACCAGGATGTCGCCGCTGCCCACTTCGACGCGGTCGGCGTCGATCACGCGCATCAGGTCGTCATAGCCCACCGTGCGGCATTCGCGGCCGTAATGATGGGCCAGGTCGACCAGCACGCCGCGTGCCTGGATACCATGGGCGGCAAACGTTTCGATGCCGAGCGCTTCGGCGTGGCTGTGGTCGTGACCGCAGGCGTGGGCCGCGAAATGGTCGGCTTCGGCGTAGTCCACCGGGCCGACGATATCGGTATTGGGCCGGAACCCGTTGTAGTAGACCCGCTCGGCCACGCCGTCGCCGTCGGCATCGAACAGCGCGCCCACGTGCGCCAGCGAATCCCATTGGGTGGAGTACTGCATCGACAGCAGCACCTGGTCGTCGCTGAGCACGTCCAGCGCGCGCGGGTCGACCTTCGCCAGCGGAAAGTTGACGTAGGCCACGTCGTCGCGGAACGTGGGACGCAGCACCGGCGGATGCCGGCGCGGGTTCAGCACGTTGCCGCCGGGCAGGTCCAGCGGCAGCGACAGGCAGAACGTGCGGCCGCTGCGGATCTCCTGGGCGGCGGCCCGCACGCAGGCCGGGGTGATCAGGTTCAGGCGGCCAAGCTGGTCGTCATCGCCGAAGTCGCCCCAGTTGGCACCTTCGGGCCGTTGCTTCCATCGTTTCATATGGACTGCTCGGATATCTGCTCAGATATGGCGGACGCCATCCAGGTACGCCTTGCGCCAGCGCACGATCTTGACTTCGGCAAACAGGTCCGCCTGGTGGAACGGATCGGCCTCGATAAAGGCCTGGGCCGCCTCGCGCGTGTCGACGTCGAGGATGTAGATCCCGCCGCCGCCATCGCTGCCGTCGTCATTGAGCTTCGCGCCACAAGCCAGCAACAGTTGCTTGTTGGCTTCCAGGTAGTCCAGGTGCGTGGGCCGGTTGGCCTGGCGCACGTGCTGGTGGTTGGGCTTGTCGAAGGTTTCGATCAGGTACGGCATGCGAGGTCTCCTGTTTGTACTGCGTTGTACTGCGCAATGACTTCAGTGGGTGGCCATGCCCCAAGCCAGCAGCGCCACGATGTAGATCGCGCCGACCCAGAACATCATGATCACGGTGTAGCCCATCACGTCCTTGAGCTTGAGCTTCGAGAGCGCCAGCGCCGGCAGGATCCAGAACGGCTGCACCAGGTCGTTCCACGCGTTGCCCAGCATCACCGACATCGACGTCTGCGCCACCGAGCTGCCGATGGCCTTGGCCGCATCGATCATGAACGGACCCTGGATCACCCAGTGGCCGCCACCCGACGGGGCAAAGAAGTTGATGACGAAGCTGCTGACCAGGCCCCAGAACGGCAGGGTCTGCGGCGTGGCGATATCGACGAACACGCGCGAGATGGTATCCACCAGCCCCGAGCCCGCCATCACCGCCATGATGCCTGCGTAGAACGGATACTGCAGGATGATGCCTGAAATCGTCTTGATGCCTTCGTTCAGCTTGGCGACGTAGTTGGCCGGGGTGCCCAGCAGCAGCACGCCGATAAACAGGATCAGGAAGTTGATCAGGTTCAGGTCCAGCGTGCCGCCCTGCACGAAGTACAGCCCCGCATAGGCCATGCCGCACAGGCCGATCAGCAGGCTCAGCAGGCGGCTGTTGTTCATGCGCGCGGCCAGCGTGTTCTCGATGCCCATGCTGTGGCCGCCGGCCGCCGATTCCTTCGTCTCCGGTTCTTCCTTGATCTCGACCACGTCCTTGGCGTCACGCGGATGCAGCATCGCGTTGAGCAGCGGAAGCGTGACGATCACGGCCAGGCTGGTCAGCAACATCGGCACCGAGAAGATGGTGTCCTTGAGCGCGATCACGCCCATCAGCTTTTCCATCGGGTGTCCCGGCGTGGAGATCAGCACCGGGATGCTCGCGGACAGGCCCAGGCCGTACATCGTGAAGCCGCTGTAGGCCGAGGCAATGATCAGGGGGTAGTGCACGCCCTTGACCTTCACGGCCAGCTTGCGGGCAATGATGCCGCCGATCACCAGACCGAAGCCCCAGTTCAGGTAGCTGCCGATGCCGCCAACCAGCGTCGCCACGATGATGGCGCCACGCGGCGTTGCCACGCGCGCCACGATGCTGTTCAGGAAGCGGTCGACCAGCGGGGCGGTAGCCAGCACGTAGCCCATGGCCAGGATCACCGCCATCTGCGTGGTGAACGAGAGCAGATTCCAGAAGCCCTTGCCCCAGTTCATGATGATGGCGTTGGCGCCCTGCCCCTCCACCACCATCGCCATCACCATGCTGAGCAGCGTCAGGCCGATGGCAAATACAAAGGGGTCCGGCAAGTACCGGCGCATCAGTTCAGTAAAGAACCCGGCAACCTTGTTCAAGGCTTGTCTCCTGAGAGTCGAAATGACCGCATATCGAACCAGCGTTCTATATGCGAACGTCTTTTGTACATGGCCGGGAGCGTAAGACTTTGGATCACGCAAAGTCAAGGCAATGAATCGCCGGATTCATTCTGCAGGGCGCAACAATTCGATGCTGCAGCGCAGCGCAACATGGCCCCGTCTGAATGGCAGGAAGTCCGGTGAATTTCAGGGGGAAATGGGGATTTTGCGCTGCAGCATCAACCTTTCAGGCCAGAAAGGCTGGTGACCGGTATCCGCACAGAACGCGCGGCCCGGAATGACCGTATCAAGGCTCGATTCGCTAGCCAGGAAGGCCCGGGGCGCGGCCGGGCCCTCGACATCAACCGCCGTGGAGGATCGATCAACCGATCCGCCGATCCTTCGTATCAACGAATGCGCAGTTCGTTATGGACGTCCTTCACGCCCATGACATGGTCGGCAATGTCCTCGATGCGATGCTTGTCGCCCCGGTCGTGGGCCGCGCCTCGCAGGGTGACCACACCGTCGGCAACATCGACTTCTACTTCGCGCAGATCGACATGGCCGTCGTGGGCCAGGCGCATGCAGACATCGTCGCGAATGCGCGCGTCCGAGCGGACGTAGCCCTTGGGCCAGACTGGCTCGGATCGATGAACCGGCTCGCCATAGCCGCCGCCGTACCCTCCGCCATGGCCGTCACCGTACCCGCGCTCTGCCTCGCGTGGCACACCGGCGACGCGCCCCCCTGCCCCGGCCCGATGGCGCAGCGCGCCGTCCTCGTGCCGGTCCTGCCAGTTCACGTCGGCGGCGCGGTGCCAGCGGGCACGGCCGGGCGCCGTGCGCAGGCCGTCGTCGTCGGCAATGCCATAGGCGGCCGGGTCGACATGCGATGTTTCGTAGACGCTTGCGTCGGGACGCGGCGCTCGTGCCCACGGCCGCGGATACGAATCCGGTCCACTGAAATCCTCGGTCTGGTCGTGCACGGCCCAGTCGCTGCCATCATCGCGCACACCGGGGCGGAACCAGGGGTTTTTCTGCTGCATCTTCTGTGTCATCTGGGTCTCCTTAGCGCGTCTGCCGCGATCTTCGGAGACCATGCAAGTTCTGTACCGCTGCCAGCCGGCCGGAACAACCCCTGAAATCCCGCCATATTGCGGATGCGCAAGGGCCATCCGTGTAGACCTGCCCCCCGCGATGGAAGATTTACCGCACGGTGCCTCAGTCCGTATCCAGTCTTGCGCGCAGGAATTCCACAAAGGCACGCACCTTGGGCGACGCCACGGCGCCGCGCGGGAATACTGCGTTGAAGTCCTGCGCCGGCCCGGTCCAGTCGGGCAGTACGCGCCGCAGCCGGCCGGCCTTGACGTCGACGGCCATGCTCCGGTGCATCGCCAGTGAAATCCCCTGCCCAGCGCACAGCGCATCGTGCAGCAACGCCGGATCGCTGGCGACGATGACCGGGTCCACGCTGAAGTACTGGGTTCGCCCCCCTTCCTTGCGCAGCGGCCACGCATAGCCGCGCTCGCGCCGCGCCTGGTGCAGCGTCAGCGTGGCATGGCCTTCGAGTTCGGATGGGTGCGCCGGCGTGCCCGCACGCTTCAGATAGGCAGGGCTGGCATAAACGCCCGTGGCAAAGCTGCCAAGCCGGCGCGCCACCAGGTCGGAATCGGGCAATACGCCCAGGCGCAGCGCCACGTCGATATCATCGGCCACCAGGTCCAGCGGCACGTGCGACGCCAGGATTTCGAGCCTGACGTCGGGACAGGCCGTGCGGAAATCGGCCAGCAGCGGCGCGATCCACGCCGCGCCGAACGAATACGGCAGCGTGACACGCAGCCAGCCACGCGGGCCGGCCTGCAGCTGCTGGACAGCCGCCTCGGCGTCGTCGATCTGGCGCACCAGATCGCGTGCATGCGCGAAGTACAGCCCGCCCGCCTCGGTCAGCCCGAGCCGGCGCGTGGTCCGATGCAGCAATTGGGCGCCCAGTTGCGCCTCCAGTGCCATCACGCGGCGGCTGACGGTGGTCTTCGGCATCTTCAGCAGCCGTGCACCAGCCGTGAAGCTGCCCGCCTGCACCACGCGTACAAAGATCAGCGTGTCGTTGAGATCCGCAGCCATGGCGGTCCACTCCAGAATGGAAACTGCGCCGATTGTCCCACCAATGGGCCAATGATGCCCATCTCGGATGGCTAATCAGCAGGCCGGGCCATCCGTACGATGAGCGCATTCCCACTGCAAACCGGAGCAAACATGAAACTGAACGAATACGTCGCCCATGACGCGCTGGGCCTTGCCGCCCTGGTCGCCCGCAAGGAAGTCACGCCTCGGGAACTGGCCGAACTGGCGCGCCAGGCCATCGGCGCCGTCAACCCTGCCATCGGCGCGGTGGTCGAGCACTGGCCCTTGGCCGATGCCGGGCACGCTTCGCCCGATGGCCCCTTTGCAGGCGTGCCGTTCCTGATCAAGGACCTGGCGATTGCCATGGCCGGCAAGCGGCTGGAACTGGGGTCGCGGATGGCGGCCAGGCTGGTGGCACGGGCCGATTCCACCCTGATGCAGCGGCTGCGCGCCGCCGGGCTGGTGACGCTGGGCCGCACGACAACGCCCGAAATGGCGTTCAGCACAGCCACCGAATCGGTCCAGCAGGGCCAGACCCGCAATCCGTGGGACACGCAGCGCAGCGCGGGTGGATCGAGCGGCGGCGCTGCCGCGGCCGTGGCGGCCGGCATCGTGCCCATGGCGCACGCCACCGATGCGGCGGGGTCGATCCGCGTGCCGGCATCCTTTACAGGCCTGTTCGGCCTCAAATCCACGCGCGGGCGGGTCTCGAACGGCCCGGCGCTCGATGAGGTATTCGCCGGGCTCGGCGTGCAGGGTGGCCTGAGCCGCACCGTGCGCGACAGCGCCGCGCTGCTCGATGCCATCCATGGCACCGCAGCGGGCGAACCGTATCACACCGCGGCCCCCGCGCAGCCATTCCTGGCCGAAGTGGGCCGCGACCCAGGACGCCTGCGTATCGGGCTGATGCTGGCGCCCTGGAACCATGGCACCGTGTCACAAGTTGTGACAGACGCCACCACCGATGCCGCCCGCAAGCTCGAGGCGCTGGGCCACCACGTCGATCTGCTGCAACCGGCCCTGGGCGTGTCATGGGAAGCCTTTGTCCATGCCAATGCGCAAATCTGGTGTGCCACGCTGGTGAACTGGACCGACGCCATCGCTGCCCAGACTGGCCGCCGCGTGGATGCCGATACGCTGGAGCCCGCCACGCTGGCCGCCTACCGCTACGGCCAGCGCGTTACCGGCCCGGCCTTCGCCGCGGCGCTGGACGTGCGAAATGCCGTCACGCGCGCCACGGCCGGCTGGTTCGAGAACGCCGATATCATCATGACGCCCACAATGCCGGACCTGCCCGAACCGGTGGGCACCTACGCCGTGGGCGCCGGGCAGATGGATGGATTGGCGTGGACCGACCGCGTGTTCCGGCACTCGCCCTTCACCCCGGCCTTCAACGTGGCCGGCCTGCCCGCGATGTCCGTGCCGATGGCCGCCGCGCCGGCCGGGCCGCATGCCGGCTTGCCGATCGGGATCCAGTTCGGCGCCGCCTTTGCGCAGGAAGCCACGCTGCTGCGCCTGGCAGGACAGATCGAGCAGGCCCATCCGTGGGCGAACCGGCGGCCGGCGGTATGGGCAGGGGCTGCCGACGCATTAGAATGACGCGCCGGCCTGGCCCTACCCTAGTCATCTCTGCACCCATGATTCCGTCCGTCTCCGCCCTGCACAATCGCCTGAAGATGCAGCACCTGCGCCTGCTGGTGGCCATCGAGGAACGCGGATCGCTGCGGCGGGCAGCCGAGGCGCTGACACTTTCGCAGCCGGCCGTCAGCAAGATGCTGCAGGACATGGAAGACCTGCTGGGCGTGGCGCTGTTCGAACGGCACGCGCGCGGCCTGCGGCCCACGCGCTTTGGTGGCGCGGCCACGCGTTACGCCAAGCTCGTGTTTGCCGACATGGCCGGGTTGCGCGATGAACTGGTGGCGCTGGAATCGGGCAAGATCGGCCGGGTACGCGTTGGCGCGGTGATGGCCCCCACGCCGGGGCTGCTCGCCAGCGCGATCCGCCAGCTCAACCGCGAGCATCCGCAGCTTGAGATTGCCGTGCAGGTAGACACCAGCGACGTGCTGATGCCTCAACTGGAGCGTGACCAGCTGGACGTGGTACTGGGCCGCGTACCCGAGGGCTGGGACAGCGGCGCGCTGGATTTCGAGCAGCTTGGCGACGAAGGCCTGGCCATCGTGGTGGGGCCGCAGCATCCGCTGGCGCGCCAGCGCACCCCGGCCTTTGCCGAGCTGACCCGCTATCCGTGGATCATGCAGCCCCGCCCCAGCCCGATGCGGGCGCTGCTCGACCGTTCATTCGAGGACGCCGGCGTGCCGGCCCCGCCGTCGACCATCGAGACAGCCGCCGTGCTGATGACCACTTCGCTGCTGATCGACAGCGAACTGATCGCGGTGCTGCCCGAATCGGTGGCCGCCTACTACGCACAGCTGGGCGCGCTGGCCGTGCTGCCGCTGCCCCTGCCGATCAAGCTCGGGCCCTACGGCATCGTTACCCGGCGCGGCCGCCCGGTATCGGCGTCGATGAGCCTGCTGATCGATACGCTGCGCGCCCACGCCGCCTAGCCCCGCTGGCCGGCTCAGCGTCCCCAGCGCAGCACCAGCGGATCGAGCCGGCGGGCCACCTTCAGCAAACCCTCGCGCGTGGCCGGATGCATGGGCTGCAGCGGATGCCGCACGGCATCCGACCGGATCACGCCGCCTTCCTGCATCAGCACCTTGGCCGTAGCCAGCCAGCCCTGGCGGTTTTCGTAGTTGATCAGCGGCAGCCATTGCTGGTAACGCTCCGCCGCCGCCTCGGCGTCGCCGGCCTGCCAGGCGTCCAGGATCTGGCGGATGCCGTCCGGATAGCCGGCACCCGTCATGGCGCCCGTGGCCCCGGCTTCCAGGTCGGCCATCAGCGTAATGGCCTCCTCGCCGTCCCAGGGCCCCACGATGGCATCGCCGCCCAGCGCGATCAGTTCACGCAGCTTGGCGGCCGCCTGGGGCACCTCGATCTTGAAGTACGACACATTGGCAAGTTCGCGGGCCATGCGCGCCAGGAACGGCGCCGACAGCGTGGTGCCGCTGACCGGCGCATCCTGGATCATGATCGGGATGTCGATGGCTGCCGATACCGTGGCAAAGAACTCGTAGATGCTGCGTTCCGGCACACGGATCGTGGCGCCGTGGTACGGCGGCATGACCATCACCATGGCGGCGCCGGCGTCCTGCGCGGCACGGCTGCGCTCGGCACAGATGCGCGAACTGAAATGCGTGGTGGTGACGATCACGGGCACGCGGCCGGCCACGTGGTCGAGCACGGTCGTCATCAGCAGTTGGCGCTCGTCGTCGGTCAGCACGAACTGCTCCGAGAAATTCGCCAGGATGCAGATGCCGTGCGACCCGGCATCGATCATGAAGTCGATGCAGCGTCGCTGGCCGTCCAGGTCCAGCCCGCCCTGGGCGTCGAAGATGGTCGGTGCCACCGGAAACACGCCGCGATACTGGGCCGGGGTCAGGGTCATGCTGGTCTCCTTGTTGTCATGTGCGGCCAACTATACGGGCCGCCGGGGTGGCCTGCCTATTGAATCCTGCGCATACGGTGATCGCCTGTGGTAATCGCTCGCCGGCTTGCCGTCCGGGCCGCATGCCGGCCGTGCCGCGTTAACCCGGATATCAGCGCCACTTATCGCCGCTTCAGAAATGCTCAGTTTTCGGAGGGTACTCATCTCCGTATAGTGGACGTCACGCAGCGCAGACTGCCTACGACGGAGACAGACATGAAGACATGGATGGCCGGCACCCTGGCCGGCATCGCGGTGTTTGGCATGGCGGCGCCATGCGCCTGGGCCGACGACGCCCGCCCGATCCGCATGATGGTCGGAGCCGCGCCCGGCGGCGGCACCGACATCATGGCGCGCATCGTTTCAGACAAGCTGTCCGCCATCCTGAAGCAGCCCGTGGTGGTGGACAACCGCCCCGGCGCCTCGAACACCATCGCCGCCGACATCACGGCCAAGGCGCAGCCCGATGGCAACACGCTGCTGATGGGCGTTTCGACGTCGCAGGCCATCGCGCCGCACCTGCTCAAGCTGCAGTTCAACCCGCTGAAAGACCTGGTGCCCGTGGCGCTGGTGGCCCAGGTGCCCAACGTACTGGTGGTGAACACCCAGTTGCCGATCCAGGACGCGAAGACGCTGGTGGCGCAGATCCAGGCCAATCCGGACAAGTATCGCTACAGCTCGTCCGGCGTCGGCAGCACGCAGCACCTTGCGGCGGCGGCCTTCGTACACCAGATCCACGGCAAGATGCTCCACGTTCCCTACAAGAGCAGCGCCAGCGGCCTGGTGGACCTGATGGGCGGCCAGGTGGACATGAGCTTCGAGACCATGCCGTCGGTCATCAACCATATCAAGGCCGGCAAGCTGCGCGCGCTGGCGGTGACCTCCGACAAGCGCTCGGCGCTGCTGCCCAACGTGCCCACGCTCAAGGAAGCCGGCGTGCCCGATATCCAGGCCAACACCTGGTACGGCGTTTACGCCACCGGCGGCACGCCGCCGGCCACGTTGCAGAAGATCAGCGCAGCCATGGCCCAGGTCATGAAGGACCCCGACACGATCCGCCGCCTGGCCGACGTGGGAGCCGTGCCCGGCGCGATGGACCCCGCCCAATTCGACGCCTTCTCGCGCAGCGAATACGCGCGCTACGGCAAGCTGATCGCCGAACTCGGCGTGAAACTCGACTGAATGGACCAAGACATGCCCCAACGTCCCCGTATTGCCATGGTGCTCGGCGATCCCGCCGGCATCGGCCCCGAACTGATTGCCCGGTTGCTGGCCGACCCCGTTGCCGCGCAGGCGCGCATCCTGCTGATCGCCGACCGCGACGAATGGCGGCGCGGCATGGAAGTGGCCGGCGTGAGCCTGTCGCTGCCCGAAGTAGATCGGCCCGACTTCCAGGGCACCGAGCAAGGCCCGCGCCTGTATCACTGGAATCTGGACGACAAACCCGCCTATCCGCGTGGAGAGGCCAGTGCGGCCGGTGGCCGCTACTGCCTGGGTACGCTGCAGCTGGCCGTGACGCTGGCCCAGGCGGGCCAGGCCGACTCCATCCTGTTCGGCCCGCTCAACAAGAGTTCGATGCACGCGGCCGGCATGGGCCACAACGACGAGCTGCACTGGTTTGCCGAGAAGCTGGGCTACCGTGGCCCGTTCTGCGAATTCAATGTGCTGGACGGCCTGTGGACATCGCGCGTGACGTCGCACGTCGCCATCAAGGAAGTGCCTGCGCTGATTACCCCGGCCCGCGTGCGCGACGCCATCGACCTGATCGACAACGCGCTGCGCCGCTCCGGCGTGACCACCCCGCGCATTGCCGTGTGCGGCCTGAACCCGCATAACGGCGACAACGGCGCCTTCGGCCGCGAGGAAATCGACGTGATCGGCCCGGCCGTGACCGAGGCGCAGTCGCGCGGCGTGGCGGCACAAGGCCCGTTCCCGGCCGACACGATCTTCCTGAAGGTACAGGGCGGCCCGGACCAGCGCCAGTTCGACGCCATCGTCACGATGTACCACGACCAGGGCCAGATCGGCATCAAGCTGATGGGCTTCTCGCGCGGCGTGACGGTTCAGGGCGGCCTGCCCGTGCCGATCACCACGCCGGCCCACGGCACCGCATTCGACATCACGCAGCAGGGCCGCGCCAATCCGGGCGCCACGCTGCAAGCGTTCCACCTGGCCTGCCAGATGGGTGCCCGCCGGCTGGCGGACGCCCGCGCCGCCTGACTCCAACGCCACCAGGACTCCACCATGAAAATCACCAACGTCCGTGCCCGCGTCTTCGAATGGAAGGGCAAGACGGTGCCGCCACAGGCGCATTTCTGCACCAACGCCACCGATATCCTGTACGACCGCGGCGACGCCATGGGGTCGTTCCGCTTCCACGGCTGGCTTGTCGTCGAGGTGGAAACCGATGACGGCCATGTGGGCATCGGCAACTGCGCGCTGGCCCCGCGCGTGGCCAAGCAGATCGTGGACCAGTATCTGGCGCCGATCGTGATCGGGCAGGACCCGTTCGACAACGAATACCTGTGGCAGAAGATGTATCGGCGCACCCATGCCTGGGGCCGCAAGGGCATCGGCATGGCGGCCATCTCCGCCGTGGACATCGCGCTGTGGGACCTGATGGGCAAGGCCACCGGCCGCCCCGTATTCAAGCTGCTGGGCGGACGCACCAAGGAAAAGATCTGGTGCTACGCGTCGAAGCTCTACAACAACGACGACCGCGACGCGTTCCTGGGCGAGGCCCAGCGCTACCTGGACCAGGGTTTCACGGCCATGAAGATGCGCTTCGGCTACGGCCCCAAGGACGGCCCGGCCGGCATGTTGAAAAATCTGGAACAGGTGCGCCTGCTGCGCGAACTGGTGGGCGACGGCGTGGACATCATGCTCGAATGCTATATGGGCTGGACGCTCGAATACGCGCGCCGCATGATCCCGCGCCTGGCCGAGTTCAATCCGCGCTGGCTGGAGGAACCGGTCATTGCCGACGATATCGAGGGCTATGCCGAGTTGAAGAAGATGAGCCCGTTCCCGATCTCGGGTGGCGAGCACGAGTTCACGTCATACGGCTTCAAGGACCTGCTGGAGCGCCGCGCCGTGGACGTGATCCAGTACGACACCAACCGCGTGGGCGGCATTACCGCCGCGCAGAAGATCAACGCGATGGCCGAGGCGTGGTCGGTGCCGGTGATCCCACACGCCGGCCAGATGCACAACTACCACCTGACCATGGCGTCCACGGCGTCGCCGATGTCGGAATTCTTCCCGGTCCACGACGTGGAGGTGGGCAACGAGCTGTTCTACTACATCTTCAAGGGCGAACCGGCGCCGGACAACGGCTACCTGCAGCTGGACGACCACCTGCCGGGCCTGGGCCTGACGCTCAACGAGGCGTATTTCGACCAGTTCGACATTATCGAGTAGGGTTTCCGGGCCGCCTTGCGCGGCCACCCTTCGCTTCCGACCTTGCGTAAGTTGCACTGCACAACAAATAATAGAGCGGCTTGTACCTCACGTGAGTCACCTTCGGGAGCGTTGGATGAACGAGGAAGGCAAGACCGCCGCGGCGCGCGAGCCGCTGCTGATCGACCTGGCGCTGCAGGGCGGTGGGGCCCATGGCGCCTTTACCTGGGGGGTGCTGGACCGGCTGCTGGAAGAGCCGTGGCTTGATATCGACGGGATATCGGGTACGTCGGCCGGGGCGATGAATGCCGCCGTGCTGGTCTACGGCCATGCGCTCGATGGTGCCGCGGGGGCCCGCCGGGCGCTGGAGGCGTTCTGGCAGCGGGTGTCCGATGCGGCCCGCTTCAGCCCGTTCCGGCGCACCCCTCTCGACGTGATCCTGGGCCGCTGGACGCTCGACAACTCCCCCTTGTTCGTCGCCGCCGACCTGGCCGCACGCCTCTGGTCGCCCTACGACCTGAACCGCGCCGGCAGCAATCCGCTGGCCGAGGTGCTGCAGGCCACCATCGATTTCGATGTGCTGGCCCAGGCGCCAATTCATCTGTTTGTCACGGCCACCAATGTGGAAACCGGGCGCGGCCGCGTGTTCAAGAACACCGAGGTCACGGCCAGCGTGCTGCTGGCGTCGGCCTGCCTGCCGACCGTGTTCCAGGCCGTGGAGATCGACGGCGTGCCGTACTGGGACGGTGGCTACGCAGGCAATCCCACCATCACGCCGCTGGTACGTGAATGCCAGTCGCGCGACACCATCCTTGTGCAGATCAACCCGGTGGCCCGCGCCGGCGTGCCCCGCAGCGCGCGCGACATCCTGAGCCGGGTCAACGAGATTTCGTTCAATGCCGCCCTGCTCAAGGAACTGCGCATGATCGCCGTGCTGCAGCGCGTGGCCGACCCGGGCGACGCCGAGGGCGCCCAATGGGCCGACATGCGCATCCATCGCATTGCCAGCGAGCGCGTGGCCGAATTCGGTTCGTCGTCGAAGATGAATGCCGAATGGCCGTTCCTGTGCATGCTGCGCGACGAAGGCCGCGAGGCTGCGGAGCAGTTCCTGGCGAAGCACGGCGATGCACTGGGCAACCGTTCGTCGTTCGATCTCGACGAACTGCTGCAGGAGGTCTGACCCATGGGCTTGCTCGGCATCGTCATCGCCCTGGCGGCGATGATCTGGATGGCATTCCGTGGCTGGAGCATTCTCCTTATCGCCCCGGCCGCCGCCCTGCTGGCCGCCGCCACGGCAGGCGACCCTCTGCTGGCGCACTGGACGCAGACCTTCATGGGCACGGCGGCGGGCTTCGTGGCCCAGTTCTTTCCGCTGTTCCTGCTTGGCGCGCTGTTCGGCAAGCTGATGGACGACAGTGGATCGGTGACCGCAATTGCCGACTGGATGACCCGCACACTGGGCCCCCGGCGCGCAATGCTGGCCGTGGTGCTGGCCGGCGCGCTGCTCACCTATGGCGGGGTCAGCCTGTTCGTGGCGTTCTTCGTGCTGGCGCCGATGGCCCATGCGCTGTTTCGCGCGGCCGACATCCCGCATCGCCTGATGCCGGCGGCCATCGTGCTGGGTACCTCGACCTTCACGATGTCGGCGCTGCCCGGCACGCCGGCCATCCAGAACGCGATCCCGATGCCGTTCTTCAGCACCACACCGTTTGCAGCGCCGGGGCTGGGCATCATCGCCAGCCTGGTGATGCTGGCGTTCGGCATGTGGTGGCTGACGCGTTGCGAAGGCGCCGCGCGGCGCAAGGGCGAAGGTTATGGCGATGGGGTGTCTGCCGGCGTGGATGGGGTGACGGAAGTGGCAGAGGTGGCCGAGCGGCCGCTGATCCGCGAGCGCGCCAGCACCGCGCACGAATTCGATCCGGCCGAAGCGCGGCACGGCCAGCGCAGTGCCGAGCCGCCCGGCCCGCTGGTGGCGCTGCTGCCGCTGATCGTGGTGATTGCCGTGAACCTGACCATGAGCCTGGTCGTGCTGCCGCGCCTTGACGCGGACTATCTGGCGCTGCCCGAATGGGGCGCCACCACCTTGCAGGCCGTGGGTGGCGTGTGGTCGGTGATCGTGGCGCTGGCGGCGGCTATCCTCTGCCTGGTGCTGCTCAACTGGCGGCGCCTGACCGCGCTGCGTGAAACCATGGGCGCCGGCGCGCACGCGGCAGCCTTGCCGGTGCTCAGCGTGGCCAGCCTGGTCGGCTTTGGCGCCGTGGTGGCCGCGCTGCCGGGCTTTGCCGTGGTACGGGACTGGGTATTGTCGATCGAGGGCGGCCCGCTGGTATCGCTGGCCGTCGCCACGAACGTGCTGTCGGCGCTGACCGGCTCGGCATCGGGCGGCCTGACCATCGCCCTCGACGCGCTGGGCGGTACCTATCTGGCGCGCGCGCTCGAAATCGGGCTCGATCCGGCCGTACTGCACCGCGTGGCCGTGATGAGCGCCGGTACGCTCGACACGCTGCCGCACAACGGCGCCGTGGTCACGCTGCTGGCCGTCTGCGGCACCACGCACAAGCAAAGCTACGGCGGCATCGTGATGGTCGGCATCGTCGGGCCGCTGCTGGCGCTGGTGGCCGTGATCGTGCTGGGTACGCTGGTCGGATCGTTCTGACCCGGCCAGCGTTGGCTCACGCTCAGGCCGACTGCACGCGGTAGCGTTCCAGCCAGTGGGCGTACGGCGCGGGCAGTACCCACGACGGACGCTCCACGCCCAGCTTCATCGCGGTCTGGTACGGCCAGTGCGGGTTGCCCAGCAGCGCACGCCCCACCATCACCAGGTCCATCTGGCCTTCCTCGACCACGCGGTTTGCCACCACGGGGTCGTCAATGCCCCACGACGACGCCACCGGCAGGCCGGCCTCGCGGCGCACGCGCTCGGCGATCGGCGCCAGGAAGGCCGGACCCCAGGGGATCTTGGCATCGGGCGTCGAAAAGCCGACGCTGACGTTGAGCATGTCCAGGCCGCCTTCACGCATGGCGCGCACCAGTTCGATCGATTCCTTGAGCGTCTGCTCGTCGTTGCCGTCGTACTCGATCACGCCGAAACGGGCGGTCAGCGGCAGGTTCTGCGGCCAGACCTCGCGCACGGCGGCCAGCGTTTCCAGCAGGAAACGGCCCCGGCCGATGGCGTCCTTGCCATATTCGTCGGTGCGTTCGTTGCCGTGGACCGAAAAGAAGCTCTGCGCCAGGTAGCCGTGCGCGAAGTGCAGCTCCAGCCATTGGAATCCGGCGTCCAGGGCGCGCTTGGCGGCGGCCACGAAATCGGCCTGCACGCGGGCGATGTCGTCGTGCGTCATCGCTTCGGGCATCTTCGACAGATTCGCGCCAAACGGCTTGGCCGACGGCGAGATCGTTTTCCAGCCACGGTCGTCGCCTTCGGGAATATGGTCGTCGCCTTCCCACGGACGGTTGGCGCTGGCCTTGCGGCCCGCATGGGCGATCTGGATGCCGGCAACCGCACCGCCGGCCTTGATGGCCTCGGCAATGCGCGCCATGCCGACGGCCTGCTCGTCATTCCACAAACCCGTGCATCCCGGGGAGATGCGGCCTTCCGGCGACACCGCCGTGGCCTCGACGATCACCAGGCCCGCGCCGCCACGGGCCAGGCCGGCGTAATGGGACAGGTGCCAGTCGTTGGTGAAGCCATCGATGGCGCTGTACTGGCACATCGGCGGCACCGCGATGCGGTTGCGCAGCGTAACGTCTTTCAGGGTGAACGGGGTGAAAAGTGCAGGCGTAGTCATGTGAGGTCTCTGCATGTTGCAATGCAGCGATCTTAGCCATGCCTCGCTATAATGAAAACCGTCCACGCGTTATCGCTTCGATAAGAGTTCATTATGCTTAACCCCCAATGGCTGCGCTCGTTCGCCATGCTGGCGCAAACCGGCAGCTTTACCAGCGCGGCCGACGAGCTTGGCCTGACCCAGGCGGCCGTCAGCCAGCACATCCGCCATCTGGAAGACGCGCTGGGCCCGCTGCTGATCCGGCGCCCACGCGCCCTGGAACTGACGCCGGCCGGCCGCGCGCTGCTGGAATACTGCGCCGACATGGAACTGGCAAACGACCGCCTGCGCGCCCGGCTGGTCGACGATGGCGAAAGCGGCGTGGTCGGGCTGATCACGCCCGGCAGCATTGGCCTGTTCCTGTATCCGCGCCTGCTCGACCTGCAAGGCAAGACGCCGGGCCTGATCATCCGCCACCGCTTCGCCCCTGACGCCGAGGTGCTGGAAGGCGTGCTGCAGAACCGCTTTGATGTGGGACTGGTATCGCTCAAGCCCGACGACCCCCGGCTGACCGCGACCCCGTTCAGCGAAGAGCCGCTGGAGCTGGTCTATCCGGCGGCGGAACAGGTGCAGGGCTGGGACGATCTGCAGCGCATCGGCTTTGTCGACCATCCCGACGGCAAGACCATGGCGAACCGCCTTCTGAGCCGCCACTACCCGGGCAATCCGGGCGTGCACACGCTGCCCTGCCGGGGTTTCAGCAACCAGGTGAGCCTGATGCTGGAACCGGTGGCGCGCGGCTTTGGCTTTACCGTGATCCCGCGCTATGCGCGCCAGGCTTTTGTCCAGAAGGACCAGATCCGGGTGCTGGACTGTCATGCCCCGGTGATCGACAAGCTCTGGCTGATCCACCGCTCGGAGTGGTCGCTGGCGCCGCGCGTGGGGCGCGTGGTGGACTACCTGCGCACGCAGGTAAAGGTCGCGCCGTAGGGGGCCGGGCCGCCCCCCGCCTCAGCCCAGGCGGGACCGGCTGCCCAGCCGGGCAATCGCATCGGCATGGGCCGGGTGCGATGCCGCCAGTTGCACGGGGTCAGCCAGTTCGAATTCGCTGAACTCGAAGCCAGGCGCCACGGTGCAGCCAGCCAGCGCATAGCCGGCGGGGCTTGCATTGCCTGCCCCGGCGGGTGGCACGCGCTCGGCGGCGAACCAGCAGCCAGCCGGCACCACGGCCTGGAACACTGTGCCGGGATGCACCAGCGGATTGCCAAGCCGATGCGTGACCAGCGCACCCTCGGGCGTCAGCCAGTGCACGTGGATCGGGTCTCCGGCATGGAAGTGCCACGCCTCGTCGGCGCGAATCCGGTGCCAGGCCGAAAACGCGGTATCGCACAGCAGGTAGTAGATGGCCGTCGATGCCGAACGCTCGGCGCCGTCGGACAGGCGACGCACGCGGGCGGCGTCGCGGAACGTCTCGCGGTAGTAGCCGCCCTCGGGGTGCGGAATCAGGCCAAGATCGTCGATCAGGCGTTGCTGGGGCGTATCGGGCATGGCGGGACGGTGGCGCGGCAGGCGGGCCGCCACCATACCATGGGCGCCCCGCCCGTCGCCCTCGCCCGCCCCCCCGATGCAGGATTTGCCAAGACAGCCCCGGCGCGCTGCGCTAGTCTGCCGGGCAACTTCCGGAAATCCGCCCGCGATCCGCCAACTGGTGACGATCCGGGCCTGCAATCAGCCCACTACCCAAGATGTCGCGCCCCGTTCCCGCCTGGCTGCCCGCCATGGCCTTTGTCCTGATCTGGTCCACCGGTTTTATCGTCGGCAAGGCCGTGGTGCCGGTGGCCGACACCAGCCTGTTCCTGCTGGCGCGCTTTGCGCTGGCCGCGCTGATGTTCGCACTGGTGGCTGCCGCCGGGCGCGCCGCGTGGCCGCCACTGGCCCAGGTACCCCGCCATCTGCTGGCCGGTGCGCTGATGCAGGGCATCTACCTGTGCGCCGGCTATGGCGCGGTGGCGCACGGCCTGTCGCCGTCGATCATGGCGCTGCTGGGCGCCCTGCAGCCGTTGCTGACCGCCCTGCTTGCCATCCCGCTGCTGGGCGAGCAACCGTCCGCGCGCACCTGGCGCGGGCTGGCTCTGGGCGCGCTGGGCGTGGGTCTGGTAGTCTTGCCAGCCATGCAGGCTGGCGCGCCGCACGCGGTTTCCCCGTGGATCGTGCTGGTCGGCGTGCTTGCGATAGTGTCGATCACGATGGGAACCCTCCTCCAGAAAACCTCGATCAGCCGCGCGGATATCCGCGCCAGCTCGGCCTGGCAGAACGCCGGGGCGCTGCTGGTGGCCGGCGTGGTCGTGAGTGCTTCCGGCGGCATCGGCGCCTTGCGCTGGGAAGGCGGCCCCACGCTGTGGATCTCGCTGGCGTGGGCTGCCGTGGTGCTGTCCGGCCTTGGCACGTGGCTGCTGCTGGGCCTGGTCCGGCGCGGCCAGGCCGCCAACGCCGCCGCGCTGATGTTCCTGGCGCCGCCGCTGGCCGCGGTGCAGGCCGCGCTGCTGTTCGGCGACCGCCTTGGTCCCGTGCAGTGGCTGGGCATGGCCATCGCCGGGGTTGGCGTCTGGCTCTGCCAGACGCAGGGCAAGCCACGTCATGCCGAAGCTCGTTGAGCATGCCTCGCCCCTGGTCGAACCGCGCCGCTATCAGCCCCGGCCGTTCGGTCACGCGCACGACTATCACCAGCTGCTGTTTGGCGTAGACGGCCAGACCGAACTGGAAATCGACGGGCATGCGTATCGGGTGGATGGCACGCACGGCCTGGTCATTCCGGCCGGCCTGCACCACCTGTGCAGCGGCCTGACCGACAACCTGCAACTGGTGGCCGACTTCCCGTCCAGCTCCGTGGCACTGCCCGCGCGGCTGATGGCAACGCCACGCATGTTTGCCATGGATGCCGACTTCGCCACGCGGGTCCGCAGGCTCGCCACCGCACAGCAGGCATCGGACAACGTCCCCGCCCAGCACGCCTGGCAACAGGCGGCGGCGCTGGCGGGCGGCCTGTCCGCCATGCTCGGACTCGACGACCGGCAGGCCGATGCGGCGCGGTTTCCTGTCGGCGCCATCGATCACTACCTGCGCGCGCATCTGTCCACACCCTTGCGGGTGGACCAGCTCGCCGCGCGCATCGGCTGGGGGCCACGGCGCTTTCATACGCTGTTCTGCGAGGCGTTCGGTGACACCCCCCACGGCTACCAGACGCGCCTGCGGCTGGACCAGGCCGTGCAGTGGCTGATGGCTGGCGCGATGCCGCTGGCCGATATCGCGTCCGGTGTCGGCTATCCCGACCAGACCACGTTCACGCGCGCCTTTGCGCGCCGCTTTGGCATGCCACCGGCCGCCTGGCGCATGGCGGCAGCGGCCTGACGCGCAAGTTTTACAAAGACGAGTAAGCGGCACACGAGACGCATCGGCCCGATCGGCCCCAGCCCTTGGACGCCACGGGCTCACGCGACCGGTACGGAACTTGCGAAGCGTACCGTTCGCCATGACGATCGATGCCGAACCCTCCCTGCTACGCCCGGGCCACAATTGCTGGCGCGTGGCCCCCTGCACGCGGCTGGCAATGCTTGTCGATGCCGATGCGTATTTCCCGGCGCTGCGCCAGGCGCTGACGCGCGCAGAGCACAGTATCTTTATCCTCGGCTGGGATATTGACAGCCGCATGCGGCTGCAGCCGGACAGCCCGGCCAACGACTCCCCATCCGACGGCCTGCCCGCCGAACTGCGCGATTTCCTCAATGCCCTGTGCCGCCGCCGAAGGGGCCTGCGTATCTACGTACTGAGCTGGGACTACGCGATGGTGTTCGCGCTGGAGCGCGAGTTCCTGCCGGCCGCGAAAGAGCACTGGCAAACGCACCGGCGGCTGTCGTTCTGCCTGGACGGCAACCATCCGGTGGGAGCCTCGCATCACCAGAAGGTGGTGGTCATCGACCATCGGCTGGCGTTTGTGGGCGGACTGGACCTGACCATCCGCCGCTGGGATACCCACCACCACCTGCCCGACGATCCACGCCGCGTGGACCCGGATGGCAAGCCCTATGCGCCCTTTCACGACGTGCAGTGCATGGTCGATGGCGCGGCCGCACAGGCGCTGGGCGAACTGGCCGCCGAGCGATGGCTGCGCGCGACCGGACGGCATCCGCGCGTGCCGGATGCGGCCAGGGCATCGGCCGCCACCGACCCGTGGCCCGGACAGATCGCGCCCGACGTCACCAACGTGCCGGTGGGCATCAGCCGCACCTTTCCCGCGCGCGACGACGAACCGGGCATCGGCGAAATCCGTACGCTCTACACCGATGCCATTGCCGCCGCCCGCGACAGCATCTATCTCGAAAACCAGTACTTCAGTTCCGGGCTGATCGCCGACGCGTTTGCCCGCCAGTTGCGCCAGCCCAACGGGCCCGATATCGCGCTGGTGTCGCGCAGTACCGAAAGCGGCTGGCTGGAAGAAGCCAGCATGGGCGTGCTGCGCGCGCGCCTGTATCGGGGGCTGCGCGAGGCGGATCCGGATGGGCGCTTCCAGCTGTACTGTCCGCATATACCGGGGCTGGGGGATGCCTGCGTCAACGTGCATAGCAAGGTCATGGCCGTGGACGACCGACTGCTGACGATCGGCTCCGCCAACCTGAGCAACCGGTCTTTCGGGCTCGATACCGAGTGCAATCTGGTGATCGAATCCCGGGGCGACCCGCGCGTTGCCGCGGCCATTCGCGCCATGCGCGACCGTCTGCTGTGCGAACACCTGGCCGTGACGCCCGACACGCTGCATCAGGCCATGTCCGCGCACCCGCGCCTGAACGCCGCGCTGGCCGCTCTGCATCGGCCCGACGGCCGCACGCTGCAGCCGTTTGCGCCGGCCGTGCCCGACGACGTGGATGCCGCGCTGCCCGATGCCACGCTGCTCGATCCGATGGAGCCCATCGACGCCGGACAGGTGATGACCGAATTCGTCAGCCACGAGGCGCGCCCTCGCGTAGCCAGCCGCGTGGCGCTGCTGGTGGCCTTCGTGCTGGTGCTGGCCGGCGTGGTCTTTGCCTGGCGCTATACGCCGCTGCGCGAATGGACCGATTTCCGCCATGTGCTGGCGCTGGTGCACCGCGTGGACGACATGCCGCTGGCGCCAGTGGCAATGATGGGCGCATTCGTGGCCGGCGGGCTGGCGCTGTTTCCGGTCACCGTGCTGATCGTGGTGACCGTGGTGGTATTCGGGCCCCTGTACGGTGGCGCGATTGCGCTGGCGGGCACCGTGCTGAGCACGGCGGCTGGCTACACCGTGGGACGCCTGCTGGGACGCAACGCCGTGCAGCGTTTTGGCGGCAGGCGCCTGAACCGCCTGAGCCAGCAGGTGAGCCAGCACGGGCTGCTGGCCATGGTGGTGCTGCGGCTGGTGCCCGTGGCGCCGTTTACGCTGGTCAACCTGGTGGTGGGCGCGTCGCGCATCCGCTTGCGCGATTGCCTGCTGGGAACGGCCATCGGCATGTCGCCGGGCATCATCGTGTCAGCGTCGCTGGTGGACCGCATCGCCGCCTTCGCCCGCAATCCCGACCCCATGACGTTTGCCCTGCTGGCACTTGTGCTGCTGATTCCCGCCGGGCTGTGGTGGGTGTTGCGGCGCCGGCGCCAGCGGCGCGGTCGCACGGCACATGGGCATGCGCGTGCCGACGCCGATTCGCAGCCCCCGCATTGCTGCCGTCCGCAATCAGGCGAGGCAGCCCGATGACCGCCCGCGATCCAGGCCACGCGCTGCCGGCCGCGCTGCATGCCGATCTCGCGGTGGCAAGCTACAACATCCATGGCGGCGTTGGCACCGACGGGCATTTCGTGCCCAAGCGCATCTGCGAGGTCATCAACGAACTGCGGGCCGACATGATCGCCCTGCAGGAAGTGGAGACGCGCGGCACGGGCTTCGACATGCTGCGCTTCCTGTCCCAGCACACCGGCCTGCACGCGATTCCCGGGCCGACGCTGGTGCGCAACGATGGCGACTACGGCAACGCGCTGCTGACGCGCTATCCGCCGGTGAGGGTGCGCCAGATCGACCTGAGCGTAAGGGGGTGCGAACCGCGTGGCGCCATCGACGCGCTGCTGGAATGCAATGCCATCGAGCCCGGCACGTTCCCGCTGCGCGTGATCGCCACGCACCTGGGTCTGCGACCCGGCGAACGCCGCTGGCAGGTACGACGCCTGCTGACCGCACTGGCCGAGGCACCGGCGCAGCCGACCATCCTGCTTGGCGACGTCAACGAGTGGTTCCTGTGGGGGCGCCCGCTGCGCTGGTTGCACGCGTACTTCGAGCGCACGCCGCATGTGTCGACATTTCCGTCGCGGCTACCGTTCCTGGCGCTGGATCGCATCTGGACCTCGCCACGCGCGCACCTTGTGGCGGTGTCCAGCCATCGCACGCCGCTGGCGCGGCTGGCCTCCGATCACCTGCCGCTGCTGGCGCAGATGCGGCTCACTTCAGGATAGCAACCGTTGCAGTATGATCGCCCGTGCTCATACAACACCAAGGGAGACAACGATGCACGAGAAGGCAGCAACGGCCATGAAGATGCTGGCCGCCACGATGACGCTGGGATGGAGCCTGGCCTACGCACAACCCGCGCCACCCACGCAGCCGCCGCAGGCAAAGGAAGGCGATGTGGAAGTGCGCGACTTCCGCTTCCAGAACGGCCAGACGCTGCCGGCCGTGAAGCTGCACTACGCCACGCTGGGCACGCCCACGCGCGGGGCCGACGGCAAGGTCAACAATGCCGTACTGCTGCTGCACGGCACCACCGGCACCGGGCGCGCCTTCCTGACGCCACTGATGCAGAAGGAACTGTTCGCACCAGGCCAGCCGCTGGACGCGTCGCGCTACTACATCATCATGCCGGACGGCCTGGGCCGTGGCGGGTCCAGCAAACCCAGCGACGGCCAGCGCGCCGGCTTTCCGCGCTATGGCTACACCGACGTGGTGGAAGGCCACTACCGGCTGCTGACCGAAGGCCTGAAGGTTGACCACCTGCGGCTGGTGCTGGGCACGTCGATGGGCGGCATGCAGACCTGGATCTGGGGCGAGCGCCATCCCGACATGATGGACGCGCTGATGCCCATCGCCAGCCAGCCCGTCGCCATGTCCGGCCGCAACTGGCTGTGGCGCCGCACGCTGATCGAGGCCATCCGCAACGACCCCGACTGGAACGGCGGCAACTACACCCGCCAGCCCACGCGCTGGACCAACGCGGTGCCGGTCTTCGCGCTGATGACGCAAAGCGCCGCCACGCTGCAGAAGGCCGCGCCCACCCGCGACCAGGTGAACCAGTACTTCGACAAGGCTGTGGCTGATAGCCGCAGCCTGGACGCCAACGACTACCTGTACTGGTTCGAGTCGTCATGGGACTACAACCCCGAGCCCGACCTGGGCAAGATCCGCGCGCCGCTGTACGCCGTGAACTTTGCCGACGACATGATCAACGCGGTGGACCTCGGCGTCATGCAGCGCACCGTGTCCAGGGTGCCGCGCGGCCGCTTTGTCGAGATGCCAGAAAGCGAACACACGTTCGGCCACCAGACGCTGCAGCACCCCGAGGTCTGGAAGCCTTACCTGGTGGAACTGCTGCAGGGATTACCCGCAGCCAAGTAACGAGGCAACGCAGCGGACCAACAAGAGTCACCCGCTGCACTGCAACGCCGGCACGCGCGTCAGGGCGCGTCCGGCATGGCCTGCATCCGTTGCCGCAGGGCCGCAATACGGGTATTTCGCTAGGCAGGCGCGCTAGATTGGGGCCATGCCGCTGCCTATACTGACTTGCACACCGTGCATGTCATCGAGCGTGGACGTGTGCTTCCGATAACAACGGGCGGGTGAATGGTGGCCCCGGGAGGACGCCGCCGAAGGTCATGTCGATACGGCCTGCCCATGAACAGGAAAAGTGGAGATGGGCATGCCCAGCGAACAGTTCCTTGCTACCCAGGAAACCCGCCGCTCGGGGCTGCGTGCCTTGCGGGCGGCATTGCTCCAGGTCCACAAGGAGGTCATCGGCTATGACCGAGGCCAGTACGAAAGATTGCATGGCCCGATTCCCGCAGGACAGTTCGTGCAGCTGGTGACGGAAGAATCTTTCTTCCGCTGGCTCGATCCGTTGTCGCGCCTGATCATCGAGATCGATGAGGAACTCGACGGCGACGAGCACCACGACGAAACGTGCCGCGCCGTGGCCGGCGCCACGCAGAAGCTGTTCAGCGAGCACGGCGACCAGGCATTCCGCCGGCGCTACCAGGAAGCCCTGCAGGACGAGGCTTCGGTCACGGTGGCACACGGGCGGCTGATGTCGGTGATCGGCCAGTTGCGCCAGTTGCCATAACCCCACGCATCCTCCCGCGTGTCGCCCGGACGGGCCGCCGCCAGCTAGCGGCCCCTGCCGCCGCCCCGGTAGCCGCCCCGGTAACCTCCGCCATACCCGCCCCTATATCCGCTGCCATACGCGGCGCCGTAGCCTCCTCCGTACCCGTGGTATCCACCGTAGTAGCCGCCGTGGTAGCCACCGTGATAGCCATACCAGCCCCGGTAGCCATAGCCCCGGTACCCGTAGTAGCCCCTGTATCCGTAGTAACCCCGATACCCGCAGCAGCCATAGCCGAACCAGATGCTGCCGTAGACGGGCCAGCCCGCGTAGCCATATGGATATCCGTAGGGGTAGCCGGCGTAATAACCCCCGTAGCCCCCGTAATAATTGCCGTAGTAATACGGATAGGCAGGGTACCCGCTGTAGAACGTGCCGTAGGAGCCGGCCGGATAGTTGCCCGAGTCGCCCGTGCCCGAGTAGCTGCTGTAGCTGCCGGCATAGCTGCCGTAGCCACCATAGCTGCCATAGGCCGCGTCATAGCCCGGATAGGCCACGCATCCGCCCAGCACCAGGGCAACTCCAGCCACGAATCCCGCCCGTTTGCCGCGTTTGGCAACCATTTCCCGTCTCCCGCCTGCCCTTCGGGGCGCGCCCGCCTGCGCGTGCGCCCAGCTACTTGATTCTATTGCTTAATCGTTGGCAGACAAGGTTGCCCCGGGCCGGGCGCTCACGGCCCCGGCTGCCCCAGGGCGCCGCCAAAGCGGTAGCGTTTCCCCGGATGCCATAGCACCACTACCGATGCCACCGCGCCGCGCGAGAATGTGCGTCGGCGCAGCACCAGCGCGGGCTCGGTGGTCTCGATCATCAGCATCTCCGCCACTTCGGCACCGGGCAGCAGTGCCTCGATCTGGTACTCGGCGCGCTGCAGCGGCGCCACCCGCATCAGGTGTTCGTTCGGTGTGATGGCACTGAAATCGGCGTCCATGTAGTCCGGCGCCACGGCGGGGTTGACCCAGCGGTCCTCGACCTGGATCGGCGCATCGTTCTCGAAGTGAAGGATGACCGAGTGGAACAGCGTGCTGCGCTCCGCCACGCCGAACTGGCTCGCCAGGCTGCGCGTGGCGCGTTGCCGTTCCAGCCGGTACAGGCTGCTGCGGTGGCGATGTCCCCGGGCGCGGATTTCCTCGGCGATGCTGCGGATCTCCACCACCGTGGCCTGGTAGCGCTGCTCCGCGACGAACGTGCCCGCACCCTTGCGCCGCACCAGGATCTGCTCGGCCTCCAGTTCGTTGAGCGCCCGGTTGACCGTCATGCGCGATACCGCAAAGGTTTCCGCGAGCCGCAGCTCGGGCGGGATGGCCTCGCCCTCGCGCCATACCCCGGCGGCAATCTGTTCCTGCACGTAGTCCTTGATGCGCTGGAATGCCGGCGTGGCCGCATCGCTGGATCGGACGTTCGGACTGGTTGGCATGAGGCTCCCCCTGCGGTCGACACAGGCGTTGGTGCGGCGTGACCCGCAACAGTGAAATGTGCCGCGCGTTGCACGCACGGCCCGCACGCAAGCGCACAGCCCCGGTGCCATCGGCACCAGGCCCGTGCGGTCTCGCATCTTATGAGAAATCCGCTTTCCCATATGCGAAAAGTTGTCTATACAGTATCAGACAGCTTCGCTACGATCAGTCTATACAAGTCGATCCACAGTACAAGGGTCGCGACAAGCTCGACAGGGTCAATGTTGCAATCGAACTGGAAATACGGGGAGTCTCGCGTGAACCGTTACGTACTCCGGCCGGCATCGTGGCGGCTGCCGCTGCTGGCCGTCACTGCCATCCCGGCACTCATCTCCGTGCTGGCGGGCATGCCACGGACAGCGCAGGCACAGCCAGACGACTACCCGGCACGCCCGGTGCGAATCGTGGTGCCGTTCGCCGCCGGCGGCGTGGCCGACGCGCTGCCCCGGCTGGTGGGACAGAAGCTGTCGGAGCAGTGGGGCAAGCCCGTGCTGGTGGACAACAAGCCCGGCGCTGCCGGCAACATCGGCATGGAGACCGTGGCGCGTGCAGCGCCTGATGGCTATACGCTGGGCCTGGCCCCGGCGGGCAACCTGACCGTCAATCCGATCCTGTTCCGCAAGCTCGGCTTCGAGACCCGCGACTTTGTGCCGGTGACGATGCTGGCCGCATCGCCCAATGTGCTGGTGGTCAATCCATCGGTACCGGCGCGCTCGCTCAAGGAGCTTGTCACGTATGCGAAAGCGCATCCGGGCCAGTTGAACTTTGCGTCGCCGGGCAATGGCAGCGGCGCGCATCTGGCCGGCGAACTGCTCAACCTCGAAGCCGGCGTGAAGACCGTCCACGTACCCTACAACGGCATGGCGACGGCGCTGAACGACGTGCTGGGCGGCCAGGTGCAGATGATGTTCGGCGGCATTTCCACCGTCCTTCAGCATGTGCGCACTGGCAAGCTCGTGGCCCTGGCCGTAGCAGGCCCGCGCCGGCTGCCGCAATTGCCCAACGTGCCGACCGTGGCGGAATCGGGCTATCCGGGCTTTGACGTGACGTCGTGGTACGGCCTGGTGGCCCCCAAGGGCACGCCCGACAGCGTGGTCCGCAAATGGCAGAAGGATGTCGCCGCCGTGCTGCGCGACCCCGACGTGAAGCAGAAGCTGGACGGCCTGGGGCTGGAACCCGTGGGCAGCACCAGCCAGGCCTTCGGCGAGACCATCGCCGCCGAAACCACGAAATGGCGCGCCATCGTCCATCGCGCCAACATTCCCCCGCTGCAGTAAGGAGACCCCCGTGAACGAGCTGTACCTGACCTACCTGAACGGCCCCGACGTGGCCGAACTGGCGCTGACCGACGCCGAGATCCTGGCCGCCGTCGACGCCGCGCTGGCCGCCCAGGGCCGTGGCGAGACCGTGATCGAGCCACGCGTGCACCTGGTGCCGGAATCGTCGGACAAGGGGCACTTCAACGTGCTGCGCGGCTTTATCAAGCCGCTGCACGTGGCGGGCGTGAAGGTGGTGTCCGACTATGTCGACAACTACAAGCAGGGGCTGCCGTCCGAGATGGCGCTGCTGAACCTGTTCGATCCCGACAACGGGACCCCGCTGGCCGTGATCGACGCCACCGCCATCACCGACATGCGCACCGGCGCCGTGACCGCGCTGGGCGCCAGGCACCTGGCGCGCAAGGACAGCAAGGTGCTGGGCCACATCGGCGCACGGGGCACGTCGTACTGGAACGTGCGGCTGCTCGATTCGCTGTTCGACTTCGACGAGATCCGCGTGCATTCCCGCCGCCCCGAAAGCCGCGATGCGTTTGCCGCCCGGCTGTCGCGCGACCTGGGCAAGCCGGTGATCGTGACCGACGACTGGGAGTCGTGCGTGCGCGGCGCCGATATCGTGGTCGAAGCCTCGCGGCTGCCCGAACCCACACCGATGCTGCTGACCGAATGGATCAAGCCGGGCGCGCTGGTGATTCCCTACGGCACCATGAGCGCGGTGGAACTGTCGCTGACCGACATCATGAGCAAGATGGTGGTGGACGACTGGGGCCAGTGCCGCAAGGGCCTGCCGTTCGGCGCGCTGCGCCAGCACGTGGACAGCGGCCGGCTGAACGAGGAAAACCTGCACGCCGAACTGGGCCAGATCGTGGCCGGCCTGAAGCCCGGCCGCGAGCGCGACGACGAGACGATCCTGTTCTGGCATCGTGGCCTGTCCACCACCGACATCGCACTCGGCCACGCCATGCTGACCAAGGCCCGCGCCAGGGGACTGGGGCAGACGTTGCGCTTCGCCTGATATGGCCACCGGCATTGCCTCGTTCCGGATGTACAACGCCACGCCGGCCGTTACCGAGGCGTGGCACGCGCTGTTCTCGCGCGTGTTCGCCGACCTGTCGTGGCCGGTGGACGTGGTGCCATTCGCGTGGCCCGCGCCGCTGCCGTCACTGTGGCAACGGCCCGATCTGGTCTGCGGCTTCATGTGCGGACTGCCGTTCGCGCAGGGCATGGCCCCTGTGGTGCCGCTGGTGACACCGGTGCCCTCTCCATCCTCCTACGACGGACTGCCGCGCTACCGCAGCGAACTGCTGGTACGCGCCGACAGCGGCTGGCAAACGGTGGAAGACACCTTCGGCCACCGCTTCGGCTGGATGGCCCGTCACTCCCAGTCGGGCTACCACGCCGCCCGGCAACTGCTGGCGCCGTTTGCCGGCGAGCGAGGCGCACTGTTTTCAGAATCGATCGGCCCGCTGGACACGCCCATGCGCGCACTGACGGCCCTGCGCGAGCGGCAGATCGATATCACGGCGCTGGACAGCTATTTTCTGGATCTGGTACGGCGACATGAGCCGGGGCTGCTCGACGGACTGCAAACCATCGCGTGGACGCCCTGGACGCCGAATCCGTTGCTGGTGGCATCTGGTCATCTGGCGGCGACGGAACGCGAATTACTGATCGATCGGTTGTGTGGGTTGCATGAGGACGAGACCTGCGGGCCGCTGCTTGATGCGGTGCTGGTGGGGCGATTTGTGCGGCCGGTGGTGGAAGCGTATGGGGCGCTGGCGGACAGGGCCAGCGGCGCCGACGAGGATCTGGAGATTCGGTAAACGCGCGCAAGTTCGGACATCAATGCACACCGGACTGAACCTATAATCCGCAACCACCGGCACCGCCCTCGACGGCGAAGCCGAAGCCCAACAAACACTCACCTGCCCACTCGCCCTGCCATGCGCCCCATTCGCCAGCGTACCGCCCGCGCCGTTCTCTCGTTCGCACTGACCACCGGCCTTGCCGTCGCAGTGCCCGCGCTGATTGCGCCCATCGCCCTTGCGCAACCGGCGCCGGTAGCGTGGCAGATGGCTACCGAGTATCCGGCCACGTCGATGCCTGGCGAGGGATTGAGCACCTTTGCACAGGAGGTAGCCGCCCGCACGCAGGGCGCGCTGGCTCCGCATGCAACCTTTGATGCGGCGGCGGGATTCAAATCGGCGCAGATGCCGGCCGCGATTCGCGATGGCAAGCTGCAGGTCGGCGACGCATTCGGCGGGGCCCTGGGTGAAGTCGATCCGATCTTCCTGCTGTCGTCGCTGCCGTTTGTCGCCACGTCAGTCGACCAGGCCCGTCGACTGGCCGATCTGGCGCGCGCCGATTACGCCAGGGCCTTCGAAAGGCAGGGGCAGCGCCTGCTCTACATCACGCCGTGGCCGCCCACCGGGCTTTGGTCGCGCAATGCAGTGGGGTCGCTCGACGCGCTACGCGCCTTGTCGGTGCGTGCCTACGACGAGACGTCGGCCGAAGTCATGCGCGCAGCTGGCGCCAAGGCGCAGAGCCTGTCGTTTGCCGATGCCATGCCGCGCCTGAAGGACGGCTCGGTCAATGCCGTGCTGTCGTCGGGCGATGGTGGCGCGGGCCGCAAGCTGTGGGATTACCTGCCCCACTTCACGGCCATCGGCTATGCCATGCCGCTATCGTTCACGACGATCAACCTCGCTGCGTGGCAGGCCCTGACGCCCGCCCAGCGCGACGCCGTCGCGGCGGCGGGCAAGGCGACCGAAGACCGCCAGTGGGCCCGGCTGAACACGCGACTGGCGGAGAACACCGCCCGCATGCATGCCAATGGCGTCACGATCGAAGACCATCCGGCACCGGCCGTGCAGCAGGCCCTGCGCGACGCCGGCACGAGCGCGATCGGGCTCTGGCAATCCCGCGTCGGTGAACGCGGCGCGGCCTTGCTGAAAACGTACCTCAGTACCGAGGCTGGCTTGCGCTAGTTCGGTCTGGGTATCCCCGGCACGGTATCGCACGCAACGGCCGCCGTCTCCTCAGATGGTGGGACGCACCGCCATCCACCCTTCCACTTCGCTGGCGGCGGCGACTTGCTGGCCGATCGAATCGCCCAGGCGCGTGGCATCGGAATGGATCGAGTCGTGCTTGACTTCGGATACGCCATGCACGCCCGATCCCGCTGCGGCAGCTACCGCCACGTGACCGGCCACGGCGCCGACACCGGCCGTTTCGGCAACGCCCGGCATATGGCCGCTATCGGCATCGGCGTTGAAGCTCTGCAGCGGCACGGCCACGCCGTTGGCCGGCTTGTATGAAATCCGCACCTGCGTCACCACCTGGCTCTTTCCGGCACCCAGGCCAATCAGCAGACGGCGACGGCCGCTGCCTTCGTCGATCTTGCGGAAATCGCCGTCGACGATCACGGCGTTCACATTCGCCGGCGCCGGTGCGTCCGACCGCACCGCGTTCAGTCCCTTGGCCCGCAGCGTACGAACGATCTCGTTGGCGACCTGCTCGCGCGCCTCGGCTGCAGCCTCCGACTGCTCGCTGGCAGCCGAGCCACCGGTAGCCATCGTCTTCACCTTCTGCATCATGCCGCCGTCAAGCTGCACCTGGCCGGCATCGGCATGGAAAGCGTGTACGTAGATCACGTCCGCCTGCACCGATTCCATCAGGCCAGGCTGGTTGAGGCCGGTCACGCCGGCGTTGGCGTAGCCGGCAGCCAGCATCGCGCCGGTGGCGAATGCTGCGATGGTCAGGCGCTTGGTCTGGGCGGCGATGGTCTGGAAAGTGGTTTGCATCTCGACATCCTTCGTGGGGTTGGGCATCGCGCCTGACTTCTGCGGGGTATGCATGGCGGCGCGGTGACCAGAGTATGGAAAACACGCGCGCCAATCGCCAGGCAGCAATTATTTCGTCGGATGTCACGCGGAATGGGTGCCGGCATGGCACATGACGGCCAGCGGTCAGGCAGATGGGAGGGCCTTGCCACCCCGCCGACAAAATGCGCCGTATCCGCATCATCAAGTTATGTCGTCCGGGTTCGCCGGCAGCCTTCGAAATTTCCCGCAAACCCTTGCCAGGCGCGGATCTCAGGACCATGACATGTGGCGACATACTTCCCACGTGGCGCGCTGCCCCGTCGCCCCCTACAGTTGGCTCACCGACGCCGCGACTGCCAAGCCAGGCGTCACCGCCAAACCGAAAGGACGATCATGCAACTCCATAAAATCACCCTCCTGGTCACCGGCTTTGTCGTGACCGCGTCGATGGTCGAGGCCGCGTTCCTGGCCCGCAAGGCCCGCCAGCAAGGCAAGGCCTATCCGTGGCACGAAATGGGCCTGTCGCTGGTCGACATGATCGGCCGCAAGCTGATGGCATTCCTGCCGCTGTCGCTGGCCACGCCGATCTTCGCACTGGCCTGGCAGCACCGCATCTTCACCGTGGAGATCAACAGCGCGCTGGCCGTGCTGCTGCTCTTCGTCGGCCAGGAATTCTGCTACTACTGGTACCACCGCGCCTCGCACCGCATCCGCTTCTTCTGGGCCACGCACGCCGTGCACCACTCGCCCAATGAACTGACGCTGGGCACCGCCTATCGTCTGGGCTGGACCGGCAAGATCACCGGCACCGCCATCTTCTTCGCCCCGCTGGTGTTCCTGGGCGTGCGCCCCGAAGTGGTACTCGCCACGCTGAGCCTGAACCTGCTCTACCAGTTCTGGCTGCACACCACCTGGATTCCCAAGCTCGGCTGGCTCGAATACGTGTTCAACACCCCCTCGGCCCACCGTGTGCACCATGCCTCGAACGTTGACTATCTCGATGCCAACTACGGCGGCGTGCTGATCATCTTCGACCGCCTGTTCGGTACCTACGTGGCAGAGCGCGATGACGAACCGTGCCGCTTCGGCCTGGTACACCCGACCACCACGCACAACCCGCTGGTCAACCAGTTCGAACACTGGATCAGCCTGGGCAAGGACATGCTGGCATCGGGCAACGTGCTGAACGCCATGGGCTACCTGCTGATGCCTCCGGGCTGGGCACCGAACGGCCAGGGCACCACGACCGAAGAACTGCGCCAGCAGCAGAAGCTGCAACAGAGGCAGCAGGGACAGCAGATCGGCACTGAAATGGAGGGCAAGGTGGCAGTCGCGCAGTAAGGGGAGGTGCAGCGGCAGGAAAACGGGCAGCCAGTGCTGCCCGTTTTTCTTTTGCGGGCCATCAATGCCCGCCGACTGGTGGCCGGACGCCGCTAGCCGGATACCTCCTACCGCGCTGCCCAGTATTCCCGGAACGCCCCGCGCGGATCGTCCTGCGAGCGCGTGGCCGACGCCTCGCCGTCAAACACCAGCGTGGTGCGGCGCTCCGCCGTATAGGCGGGCCATGCCGGGGTGCGCGAATTGGCGGGGTCGCCCGTCGCCGCAAAGCTGATCCAGGCACTGGCCAGCTGGTCGGCCAGTCGCAGGCTGGCATCGCTGGGCCCGTTGAGCCCCATGCGGATATCGTGCAGGCTCGGCCCGATATCCACGCCATGCGGCGCGCCGTAGCGGCCGCCATATGCCGGGCTGGGTGTCTTCCACAGGTACGTCCAGACCGGCGCGCCCTTCCCGGTGGCGTGCGCGGCCGCCTTGCGGTCACTCTGCAACTGGGCACCGCGCCGGAACGTCATGTCGGTATCGATGCGCGCCTGCAGTACGAATGGCGTGGCGCGCGGATCTTCGTCGCGATACATCGCCACCAGCTTCGCGGCATCGCCCCCGACACGGTCCTGGGCAAAACGCAGCAGCCCCGCCTCGTCGAGATCGAAATTCACCTGGCGATACGCGCGCTCGTCGAGCGTGGTGCTGACGATCATCGGTACCTGGGCCGACATGGGCGGCGCATCGGGATCGAATGGATGGCGGGGGATCGCCACGCCGTCCACCACCGGAGCAAATGCGCGCGGCGCCTCGCCCTTTACACGGTCGGCATATTCGAACCGCATCTGCGCCGCCAGCAGTTGCTCGAACGGCATCGTGTGCAGGCGGTCGAGCGAACCCTTGCCGGCCTGCAGCGCCGCCAGGTACTTGCCGGCCACTTCGGTGGACTGCGCCGCCGTCATGGCACGGATTCCCGAGCCGCTCATCACGCCGGCGCGATGAAACAGCCCCTGTGCCGATGGCATTGCCATCAGCGTGCTGGTCTTCAGCCCGCCGCCGGACTGGCCGAAGACCAGCACGCGCGACGGATCGCCGCCAAACGACTCCGCGTTCTCGCGCACCCAGCGCAGCGCCGCGACGATATCGAGCATGCCTACCGCACCCGACTGCGCATAGCGCTCGCCACCAATCTCGGCCAGGTTGAGATAGCCGAACGCACCCAGCCGGTGGTTGATGGTGATGAACACGACATCCCCAAAGCGCGCCATCATCTCGCCGTCGAACTGCGGCGAGTTGCCCGATCCCGCATAGAACCCGCCGCCGTGCAGGTGTACCAGCACCGGGCGCTTCGCGCCTTTGGCGGGCGACGGCGTCCACAGGTTCAGCACCAGGCAGTCTTCGCCCATGCCGCCAGGCTGCAGGTCGTAGGCGATCAGGTCGGCATACGCACGCCGCCGGTCCGCCGGCAGCTGGGGCGCATAGTTGCCGTAGGCGGTGGCATCGCGCACGCCGCTCCACTTCTGCACTGGCTGCGGCGGCAGGAACCGATTGGCGCCGCTAGTGTCGGCACCGTAACGCAGGCCCTTGAACACGTGCACGCCGCCCGATTTGAGCCCGCGTACCTTGCCGTCGGCCGTCTCGACCACCGAGAACACCGGATCTTCGGTCATCGCCCGCGCCCCACCCGCCACCGTGCTGCCCGCCGCCAGCGCGGCCGCTGACTTCAGCCACTGCCGCCGCGACATTCCCCTCTGCCCCATTGCTGCCCCCTTTATGGTTTCTCGCTGTCTTTTTGTCGTGTTTTGTCCTGCTCCAGCCTGTGCCGCTGTCAGCGGCCGGTGAATGCCGGGCGGCGCTTCTCCTTCCAGGCCAGCGCCCCTTCCCGGATATCGTCCGACTGCGTGGCGCGGCGAATGTCGTCGGCCAGCGCTTGCGCATCCAGGTCCCCTCGCGCAATGGCATTCAGGTGCCGCTTCATGCCTTGCACGGCAATCGGTGCCAGGCCCGCGACCGTCTCGGCGAGCTGGCTGATGCGCTCGCGTAGCCGGTCGGCTGGCAGCAGTTCGGTCAGGAAGCCGCACGACAGCATCTCGGGCGCCTGGATCTTCTCTGCCGTCAGGAACAGGCGCTTGGCCTGGTTCAGGCCCAGCCGCGTGACGTAGCGGCGCATGCCGCGTTCATAGAAATGCAGGCCCAGCCGCGCGGCCGGCATGAACATCTCCACGGCATCGGTGCCCAGCCTGAAGTCGCAGGCCAGCGACAGGTCGGTGCCGCCTCCGTAGACCCCGCCCTGGATCTCGGCGATGGTCACGGCACGGCAATCCTCCAGGGCGTTGACCAGCGGCTCGAACCCCGCGCCGCGCTGGCCGGCAGCCAGCTTGCCGATATCAAAGCCACTGCAGAAATACTTGCCCGTGCTGCGCAGCATCACCGCGCGGACGTCACTGGCATTGATGGTGTCGATGTGCTGCAGCAATACCTGCAGGTCGTCGGGGCCCAGCCGGTTGGCCACATCGGGACGCTGCAGCGTCAGCGTGGCGACGTGGGCGGAAATATCAAGAGTGGGAAGCGAGCCTTCGGAAGCCATGCGTGGGGTCTCCAGTATGAAATAGGTATCAGGTATCAGGTGTCAGGTGTCACGCGGCAGGCGTGGCCGCCCCGTGGTGGTGTTGGATCGATTGCCGTTGCCTTAGCGCGTCATCGAACCGGTCGATGCGGGCATGGGCGAATGCCGGGCGCTGCTGCACGCGTTGCCACCAATCCGCCACCGCCGGCGCAACGTCGCCAGCCAAGGCCTCGGGGGCCAGTTCGGCGAGCCGGGCAATAAAGGGGATGGCCGCGATATCGGCCAGCGTATGGCGCGCACCCAGCAGCCACGGGCCCGTGCCGAGCATCGCTTCCATCTTCGGTATCAATGCGAGCAGCGCGCGGAGCGCCTCGGCCTTTTCCTCGTCCGAGTATGGCTGTCGCGCGATACGGCGCCACGCCTCGCGCCGTTCCGCCGTGGGAATGCGTGCGAGCCGCGCAGCCAGGTCGGCGTCGTTCCATTGCGCCGCCACCGGTTGCAACGCGATGCTCCAGTTCAGCACCAGCAAGTTCGGCAGCAGCTTTTCGTCCGTCCAGCGAATGAAGTTGCGCATCGAGGCCCGCGCATACGGATCGTCCGGACGCAGTGGCGGCGTCGGCGCGATGTCGTCCAGGTATTCGCAGATGGTGGCGCTTTCATACAGGAAGCGGCCATCGTCGAGCACCAGCGCGGGCACCACGCCGTTCGGGTTCATCGCCAGGAACGCCGGGGAATGGTGCTCCTGCGCAGCCATGTCGACGGGGACGCTCTCGTAGCCGAGAGCCTTTTCGGCCAGGCACAGGCGTACGCGGCGCGACGCGCTCGACAGCCAGCCGTGGAACAGTTTCATGGGCCGGGTCTCCGGTCAGGGAATCAGCACGGTGGCGCCCGTCGTGGCGCGCCCTTCGAGCATGCGATGGGCGTGGCGCACATCCGCCAGCGCAAAGGTCTGCCCGACTTCCAGCTTCAACTGGCCGGCCGCCACCGCTGCGAACAGCGCGCTCGCTGCACCGCGCAGCGACGCGGCATCGGCGATGAACGTGCGCAGCGTGGGGCGCGACACGATCAGCGACCGTGCATGCAGCAACTGCAAGTCGAATGCCTCCACATCGCCGGACGCCGTACCGTAGTTGATCGCCATGCCGCATGGCTTCAGGCATTGCAGCGACGGCACGAACACGTCCTTGCCAACGGCGTCGTAGACCACGGACACGCCCTTGCCCTGCGTAAGCGCCATGACCTCCGACACGAAGTCGGTCTCGCGATAGTCGATCACGTGGTGGCAACCGTTGTGCAGGGCCACGGCGCGCTTGGCTTCGCTGCCCACCGTGCCGATCACCGTTGCGCCCAGCGCGCGCGCCCATTGCGACAGCAGCACTCCCATGCCGCCGGCGGCCGCGTGCACAAGCACCACGTCTGCGGGCTGCACCACGTAGAGCCGCCGCAACAGGTATTCGGCGGTCAGCCCGCGCAACAGCGTCGCGCCGGCCACCTGCTCGGAAATGGGTTCCGGCAACGGTACGACGCGATCGGCCGGCACGTTGCGCGTGACCTGATAGGCGCCGGGGTGCATGCAGGCCACGCGCTGGCCCACGGCGATGCCCGCCACGTCGGGCCCCGTTGCCGTGACCACACCCGCGCCCACCGATCCCGGCGTGATGGGAAATGGCGCGGCCCCATGCGGGCCGTGCGCGCCCTTGCGCTGGTAGATGTCCGCGAAGTTCAGGCCAATGGCCGACTGCCGGATCTGCACCTCCGTACCAGAGGGTGCATCAACAGACACTTCATCGAGATCGAGCACATCGGCGTCGCCGTGGCTCTTTATACGGACTGAGATCGTATGCATACGGTCAGATATCTCCAGGCTGACGGGATCGCATCTCCGGCAATTCCCGCCAATGCTTCGCGGCGGCGTCGCCATTTCGCCCCACTCGGGCAACGACGGGCCGGTGAAGCGTAGCGCATGCGGGACGCTGCCGCATCATGGTAAATCCGTATACGTATATTTATGAATGCCATCCGTATACTTTTACATCTGTACAACCACGCGCAAACGAAGTCCGGAAAAGAACCCATGACCCAAGACGCATCACTCCCACTGGCCGGCTATACCGTCCTGGACCTTTCGATTGCCCGCGCCGGCCCCGTTGCCGTGCGGCTGCTGGCTGACTGGGGTGCCGACGTCATCCGCATCGAGCCGCCGCCGCCGCGCGACCGCGGATCGGTCACCGGGCGCCGGCGCGGATCGGACGAACAGAACCTGCATCGCAACAAGCGCAGCCTCTGCCTGGACCTCAAGACGCCGGAGGGCGCAGAAATCCTGGCCACGCTGGTGCGCAAGGCCGACGTCGTGGTCGAGAATTTCCGCTCCGTCGTGAAAGAGCGGCTGGGCCTGACATATGAGCGGCTGAGTGTCCTGAACCCCCGCGTCGTGCTTGCCAGCATCTCGGGCTTTGGTCAGGACGGACCCTATTGCGAGCGCCCCGGGCTCGACCAGATCGTACAAGGCATGTGCGGACTCAGTTCGGTGACCGGCATGCCCGGCGACGGCCCGCTGCGCGTCGGCATTGCCATCTCCGACACCACGGCCGGCATGTTCCTTGGGCAAGGCATCCTGCTGGCGCTGCTGCAGCGGGAACGCACCGGGCGCGGCCAATGGGTGCACACGTCGTTGATCGAGGCGATGCTCAACAAGCTCGATTTCCAGGGCGCGCGCTATACGGTGGACGGCGTGGTGCCGACGCAGCAGGGCAATGCCCACCCCACGCTTGCACCGATGGGCACCTACCGGTGCCGTGACGGGGTGGTCAACATCGCCGCCAGCACCGACCGCATGTGGATGAATTTCTGCCAGGCGCTGGGCGCCGACGCGCTGGGGGCCGATACGTCCCTGCACAGTGCGGCGGGCCGCAACAGCCAGCGCGAACACCTCGAAGCGGCCATCAATGCCTGTACCGAAGCATTCACCGCCGCCGAACTGACCGAGCGGCTCAACGCGGTTGGCGTGCCATGCGGCCCGGTCTTCGATATCGGCCAGGCCTTCGAGGACGCGCAGGTCCGGCATCTGCGCATGACACGCCCGGCCGAGCATCCCGTGCTGGGCTCGCTGGCGTTGCTGCGCTCGCCGATCAACCTTTCGGCGGCGCCACACCCGGAGCGGTTTGACAGCGCCGCTCCCGATCCCGGCGCTCATACCGACACCATCCTGCGCGATCTGGGCTATGACGACGCCCGCATCGCAGCACTGCGGGACGCCCACATCGCGGCCTAGCGCTCCGCCCAGCCACCCGGGCCACATGATGACCCACACCAGAACGACAACACGGAGACAACCGATGAACCCTCGACGCCCGCGCGCCTGGTGCGCGCTTGCCGCCGCCGGCCTGGCGATATCGTTCGCACAGCCGGCGCTCGCTGCCGACGACTATCCCACCCGCCCCATCCGCATACTGGTCGGCTACACGCCGGCAGGCGCGGCCGATTATGTGGCGCGCATCTTCGGCGAAGCACTGTCCAGGCAACTGGGTCAGACGGTCGTGATCGACAACAAGCCTGGCGCAGGCAGCACGCTCGCCTCGGCGGCACTATCCAGCGCCCCACCGGACGGATATACGCTGGCGCTCGCCACGGCCACGCTGTATGGCATCGACCAGCGCCTCTACAAGGCGCGCTACAAGGGCGAAGATTTCACCCCGATCACACGGCTGACGGTGTCGCCGCTGATCCTGGCCGTCAACAAGAATCTTGGCGTCTCCGATGTCAAGGCGCTCGTGACCAGGGCCAAGGCCGACCCGGGCAAGTTCAACTACTCGTCGTCAGGCGTTGGCGGTTCGCCGCATGTGGCCGGGCTGCTGTTCGAGAAAGCCACCGGCGTGCGCATGACCCACGTTCCCTACAAGGGCGGCGCGCCGGCCCTGCAGGCCGTGGCCGCCGGCGAGGTGCAGATGTCGTTTGGCACGGCGGCTTCCGTATTGCCGATGGGCTCGCAAGGGATTGTCAGGATGATCGGGGTGACCACGCCCAGGCCGTCGGAAGTGGCGCCGGGCCTGCCATCCCTGGCCGAAACGGGTCTGCCCGGGTTCAACTTCACGTTCTGGTTCGGCCTGTACGGCCCGGCGGGACTGCCGCCTGAAATCCGCGACCGGATCTTTGCCGCCGCAAGCAAGGCGATGGCCGACCCGCAGATCCGCGCCAAACTGGCCTCGAATGGCAGCGAAGTGTCGCTATCGGAATCGCCGGCGGCATTTGGGGCATGGGCCCAGGCCGATGGCCGCAACGCACTCGACCGTATCGTCCAGGCCGGTGTGAAGATCGACTGAGGCTCGACCGGCAGGGTCGGCCGGGGGGATGCACCTTCCCCCGGCGCGGTTCAGCGCCGCGCCCGGGTGCGCCCGGCGCCATCACCGGGCATCGACGCAATCATGTCCGCATAGACATCGCCGCCGGTGGCGATATGCCGCACCATGGCGGCCGCGGCATCGTCCTCGCTGCCACGCAGGATAGCCTCCAGCACCTGCTCGTGCTCGGCCAGCGAGGCAAGGATGCGGGCCGGCTTCTCGAAGCGCAGGTCGCGCATGCCGCGCATCCGCGCACGCATCGTCCGGATCTGGCGCGACAGGATATCGTTGCAGCTGGCTTCGTAGATCAGATGGTGGAAGGCGTCGTTGGCCCGGCGATAGGCATCGCCATCGGCCTGTTCCGCTGCTGCCCGGCATGCATCCAGCGCGGCCTCCATCGCCTTGCGCTGGGGCGGCGAGATACGCCGGGCCGCCAGCCGCGCCGACAGCGACTCCAGTTGCACGAGGATTTCGCTCATGGCCACGTACTCGCGCAGCGAGATCGACGCCACGATGGCCCCCTGGCGCGGCACGAGATCCACCAGCCCGGCGGATTCCAGCTGGATCAGCGCTTCACGCACCGGCGTGCGCGACACATTGAAGCGCGCCAGCAACTGCTGCTCCTCCAGCTGCGTGCCACTGGGCAGCTTGCCGCTCAGAATGTCCTGCTCGATCGCAGCGCGGATCGTATCGGACAAGCTCTTCTTATCTTCGGGCATGAAAACACGGCGAACGCGGAGTGGAGATGGCGCGATTCTACTCCTGCCGGCACGTTCGTATGCACAATCCCGCGCTATGTGCACAAATGCGCCCCCACCGTGTTGTTCCGGGTGCCACTTCGGGTCGTCGCGCGGATACGCCTGACCTTCTTCGACAAGGGACCGGGCCCTGCCGCACGGGCAGGGCCGGCTCGTCACGCTATTTCTGGTCGGTCTCCGAATACCAGTAGATACGCTTGCGCTTGCCCACACCGGTCAGTGCCACCTTCTGCACGCCCAGCGCAGACTTGTCGTCCCCCCCTGCGCTGCTGGTCTGGTTGCCCACGCCGAACAGCACCGGCACCACCACGTGCTGCCCATCCTTGTCGACGCTGACCACGCCGAACACCGGCGACGGGGGGAACCCGCCACCGTCCAGGATGATGGAGCGATCGGGATTCTGCCCTGCGCTGGTCAGGAAGCTATATGCATAGCTGCGCGCCGTGCCAAGGTTGGGGTAGCACACGCCGGTCTTGGGCACCGAAGGCGTATTGGTCCCGATATTGGTATTGCCGGCGACGGTCAGCGGCGCGTTCACGGCCTTTTCGCCCGGATTCACCAGTGTGATGTAGAAACCCGAGCGCGAGCCGTCGTACCCGGCCGTGGTGGCGTCGACCAGGCTCGCTTCCGTCAACGGCGTCCAGAGCGCCGGCATGCGCGACGTGTTTGTATCGCGGATCATGTAGAGCCGGTTGACCACGTTGTAGGCCGTGCCCGGCGTGGAGGAGGCCGAGTAAAGCGGATGCTCGCGGTCGCCGGAACCCAGGGACACCGCATCGTAGCCGCGCGTGGAAATCACGTCGGGCGCATAGAAGAACTTGCGCGCATTGTTGGTGTTCGCAGCGCCGCCCAGTGCCGCAAGCTTGTTCATCGTCCAGTTGGCTGGGGCATTGCCGCCGGCAGTTTCGAAATCGGCGCGCCAGACGTTGCCGCCCAGGTCGCCAACGTAGATCCGCTCCACATAGCCATCGCTGTCGCGGTCAAGCGTGGTCACGTCCGACGGAATGGCGCGGGCCAGCCCCGGCACCGCCGTGCAGGCTCCGGAGACACCAGCGCACGACGGCTGGGCCGCCCACACCAGGTTGCCCGTATAGGCGTCCAGGACCAGTAGGCCGCGACCCATGGTGTCGACGCCCGGCGCCGGGTCGCTGTCCTCGGCCGGATCGTAGCCCGCGCCCATGATGATGACCGGATTCGTGTTGCCGCGCACACGCGCCACCTTCGGCTGCGACCACGTCTGCCCCAGTTCCGGGATATCCGCATTGGTGCGCTTCCACACAAAACGCGGGCTCGTCGGGTTGGTGACGTCGATCGCATAGACCAGGCGGCCGCCGCGCCGCGCGGTCAGGTACAGCAGCACACGCGGGTTGGCCGGATCACGCTGGTCCTGCATCACCGTGGTGCTACCGTCAAAGAAGTAATCGCGCGGCTTGGGCTCCGGCGAAATGCCGGCCGGCGTGGTCGACAGCTTGACCTCGGGCGTGTTCGTGTAGAGCCGGCTCAGCCTGTCCAGGAATTCCGGTGCGACAAAGCCCCACAACTCGCCGCCGGGCCGTACCGTGCCGATGCCCTGCGTCTGGTTGCCGTTCACCGCATGGAACACGCCGTCGTTGGTGCCGTAGAACACGACGACGCCCGTGGTACCGCCGTAGTTGACCACCGCCGGGCGCGAATGCAGCACATCGGCGTGGATCGACGAGCGTACCGTGACGGGCGAACCCGGACCAGCTTCGATTTCGGTGCCCGCGATGCTCTTGCTGTCGACCGCCGCCTCGTCCTGGCCGCGCATCCAGGCGATCAGCTTGGGCAATTCGGTCGCAGTAATCGTGGCGCCGCCGTTGGTGCCGCCGTTGAACGCCGCCAGCCCCGACGAGCCTGTCAGCCAGCTGTTCGACGTATCGAAGCTCGGGAACGCGGCAGACGCCGAACAATTGCCCACGCCATTGCAGGTCAGCAGCGTGCGCGAATCCTGGCTGGTCAGCCATTGCACGCGCATCATCTCGCCAACCCCGCCCTTTTCGACAATTTCCCCATCAGGCGTGTCGAGCTTCCATCCGGTGCCAGACGGGCTGTTCTGCCAATAGCCTGAGCCCGGCCAGTTCTTGACAGTACCGCCATAGGTTCCGCCCGAGAACGACAGCGGCGCGTCGGCGGTCCAGAAGCTCACCGAGTTGGCCGAGATGAACCCCGTCTGGGCATTGCTGATGGCCGCAGCGCCCAGCGAGTCCTGCATCACGAGCGTGCCGGTCGGGCCGTAGCCCACCTTGTACTGCTTGAGGTTGCCCATCCAGCGCGGGGCGGCCGATGCGTCCGGCCGGAACATGCCGATATACACCTGGTTCAGGAACTGCCCCTGCGCATTGACCGACGCCGGCAGGCTGACCGACGCAAACACGCTGTTCACGGCCTGCACTTCGTTGAAGATGGACAGCAGATCGGCCGCCAGGGTATTGGAGTCACCGAGCTGGACGGTATACGACTTGCCACCGCCGTTCGTGCCCATGCTTTGCGCCAGTTGCACGTAGTCGGGGTTCTTGCCATCGGTCACCGCAATCGTGTACGTCGTCACGTTCTGGCGGTTGTCCATGTTGCCCAGCACATCGGTCTGGTTCAGGAACCGCGCCCACTCGTCGCCCCAGTTGCTCTGGTACTTGGCATTCGTCGCCAGCACGATTTCCTGCTGCTGCGCCTTGGTGGCGCCCGCGCTGACCAGCGAGTCGAAGGCGTTCTGTCCGGTGTCCTGCGGCTTGCCGTTATTGACCGCGTTGCCGATATAGATGATGAAGTTGTGCTGGCACGGGTTGTCGATCGTCGACGTGTACTTGGTGCCGGACAGGCCGGTGTTGCCCGAAAAGTAGGCCCAGGCCTCCTGCATGGCGCCGCCTACCTGCGAGTTGTTCGAGTTGTCGGCCTGGCGGTCGATCGTTTTCAGGTAGGCCAGGAATGCGTCGATGCCATTGCCGTCCATCACCGGCAACTTGTACGGCGCGGCCGCCGGATAGCGCATCTTGCCGCCCGGGTTGCTGCCGGTGCCGAACATCATCAACCCGACGTTGATATTGCCGTAGAGCGTGGGAGACGTCCTGATCGAGTTGATCGCGTTATAGATGGCGCACTGCAGCGCCCCGACGTCCTTGCCGGCGTTGTTGCTGCTGACCACCCCGCTCGTGGAACAGGTGAAGCTGGCCGAAGCATCCCATGTCGACGCGTTGTCGAGGATGATCAGCACGTTTGGCTTGCCCGACTCCGGCTGCAGCCCCGTGTAGAGATCGATGTCCTCCGCCAGGCTCGGAGACGCCGCGGTAGCCAGGCTCAGGGCAAGGGCGATACAAAGCGAAGAGATGCGCATAGGTGCTGATGTCGGAAAAGCGGCGCGCTTGCACGCGGATTGGCGATCGGCCAGGTAACCCTTCAGCCGATCGGCCCAGGTCTTGGTTCAGGACGGACACGCAGTGCCATACGGCACGCGTACGGCAACCCCCTGATGCAGGGCCGCACGGGTGGCGGTCCCGGCGGTGTCGCTGACCGTCGCGGACACATCCCACTGCGTACCGTTGCACAGCGAATTGCCGCCACCGCCGGTGGTGGAAACGATGCCCGTGTTGTTGTTGCCGTTGCCCACGAAGCAGGACACGTCGTCGGCATTGCTGGTGTCGAGTTCGACGTTCTTGACCGGCTTGCTGGTTTCACAAACCGGCGCGGCCACCTGCGCCGTGTAGTCGGCATTGCCGTCGCCGGTCACGTCGACCGGCACGGTGCTGGCCACCGGCGCCGCCGTGAAGTCCTGGCTGATGACCTGCTCGATCGCCTGTTGCCCGGCGTGGCGAGCCTCCACGGTGTATTGCTGGTTGGCGGCCACCTTGGTATTGACCACGCCGGATCCCACCAGCGAGATGGTCAGCATCAGGAACACGACCAGGAAAACCAGCGTGATCAGCAGCGTGACCCCTTTCTGGCGTTTTTGGATCGGACTCATTGGGACTCCCGTGGACCCGCCACGTTGGCAACGCGGGCCAGTTCCGCATAGACGTGGCGCTTGTATCCGTCACGGAACGGGCCACTTGCCTCCGCCCGGCCAAGATCGTAGGTGCGCTGGTCGGTCCAGCCATCGGTCACCGTGGCGGTGCGGGCCAGCAGTTGCACCCTCACGGCGGTGACGTTGTGCCAGTTGGTCAGCGCCACGGACCAGTCGTAGCCCGGCACGCCGGTGCAGATGGCCGAATTGTCGGTACCGGGATCCGAGACGTAGCAGTCGGGCGCGCCGTTGCCATCGAGATCCATGCCGTACGACAGGTGCATGTCCTCGATGCCTTCCGCCACGGCCTGCACGCGGAAGCCGCCATTGAACAGCTCCGCCATCTTCAGCGTAGGCTTGCCGTCGCCAGTGCCGTTGCACTGGTCGCAGCCGGCCAGGTAGAAGATGCGTACCACTGCGGCACGCAGCTCGGCCGGCACCGTGCTGTCGCACGTCTTGGTGCGCAGCTTGAACGCCGGCGCACTGGCATCGAAAACCAGCGGCACGGTGTCGTCCGCACAAAGCGAAGCCTGCAGGTACGGTGTGCCGACCGCAGCCGCAGACACCGGCGTGGTGCTCACGCGCCGTACGGCCAGGATCTCGGACCCGGGAAGCAGGTTGGGCAGGCATGGCGCCACGGTGCCCGGCGCAAAACCCTGCACGGCAAGCGGCACGGTGGCGGGCGATCCCGAAAAGCCGAGCGACGCGGGGTCGGTGGCGCAAAGGTCGGGCGCCGAAACCACTGCACTGCTTTCCAGGTTGGAGAGACCGAAGAAGCCGGCCAGCTCCACCTCGCGACTCATGATGTCGAGCGAATACCGGCCGTTCTCGATCTGCTCGCCGCTGTTCGCAAAGGCATTGCGCGCACGGCTGGTATTGAAATACAGCGTCGCCAGTGCCGTGAGCAGCAACAGGCTCAGGGTCATCGACACCATCAGCTCCACCAGCGACAGACCTTGCTGGTGGCGCAACCGCGTGACATGCCTCACGGGAATTCGCCGCATCATGACAACACCCCGATGCGTACCTGTACGCTAACGGCACGGCGGTTCGCATCATTGCCGAACTGGTTCTGCCCGCAAGGCAGTGCTGGTGCCGCGGTCTTGGCCAGGCCTTGCCAGGCCACCGTGACACGATACGTCTGCGTGGTCGGATCGATCGCCTCGATACAGCCAAGCGCCCCGATCATCGCCCCCACCTTGTTGGATCCGTCGGCCTCCGCGCTGCCCTGCAGGGCTGCGCCCCACGACGCCAGGTCGGCGGCGGCCACCGCGCGTTGCGCGTCGGTACCCGCCGTGCACGTGGCCGGCGGCACGGTCGTGCTGCCGGCCACGGTGGCGTTCGCCCCGTTTGCGTAGCAGCCGATGACCTGCCGGTTGGCATTGAGCCGCGCCACCATGTCCTGCAGCAGCGTCAACGCCTGCCCGCGCTGGTACGACTCCATTTCAGTCTGGCCCGAGCGCGCGATCATTCCGGCCGTGCCGAGCAGCGCCACCAGCACGATCACGACCGAGACCAGCACCTCGATCAGCGTTGCGCCGCGCTGCGACGCACGCGTGCCGCTGCCGGGACGCGGACGGCAGCGAGTACGGACAGACGCGCTCATGAGCAAGCTCCGCTGACGGTGGCCACGCGGCCGGTGCCATTGATCTGGACGCAGACGATGTTCGACGTGCCGGTGTTCGACACCGACACCTGGAATGTCTGGCTGCCGTTTCCGGGCCGGCCGTCGTTGCCGACCCACAGCGAATTACCGCCACTGGTGCTGACGGTGATATCCGTATAGGGGCCATAGCCGCGCACGCGTTCGGTGCCAGAGGTAACCACCCAGCCTGCCGACCACGTCCCATCGGCGGACAGCGTCGTGATGCCATTGCGCTTGACCGCTTCGCTGCGCATCAGCGTGAACGCAGACGCCAGGTCGCTGGCGGCATTGCGCACACGCTGGCCGGCGATGAACTGCGAGAACGAAGGCGCTGCCATGGTGGCCATGACGGCCAGCACCAGCATCGTGACAACCAGTTCGGTCAGCGTGAAGCCCCTTGCCGCCGCCTTTGCGCCCACCCTGCTGCGCGGCCGGGTCGTCGTCATGCTTAGCGTCGCCGGCATGCGCTTATTTCCAGCAGCCGGCCTGCGCCGAACCGGTAGCAGTCTTGTCGCCCGCCTGATTGAGACCCAGCGTGCCACAGCTCGTATCGCGCGACGCCTGGTTACCGATGGGCGTGGCCGTGATCGTGTAGGCAGGCGGTGTAGCGGCTGCAATGGCGGTCAGCGTGACCTGGTAGTTCGCCGACACACTGGCCGGCGTGGCCGGTGCGTTCAGCGCAGCCAGGTTGACGGCATACGCGCGGTTGTCCACCATGAACCGTTCCTGCAGGCTCGCCAGTTCCAGCATGTAGGACTCGGCGGCCGCGCGGTTGCTGCGGACGACATAGCTTGTGTAGGATGGAAAAACGAATGCGGCAATGATGCCGATGATGGCAACCGTCACCATCAGTTCGACCAGCGTGAAGCCGCAAGATGGTGCGCGGGCGCGCGAGGTGCCGCCCATGCCAGACCCGATGATCCCGATTGGCGCAGGCGCGAACATGCGTCCGCAAACCGGCTGCCTTGTGGGGCTATGCTTGCCCATTTTTTTGCTCCCGTTCTTTCCGGCCGACCCTTAGCCGCGAGGAACTCTTGCCGCCGAGTGTAGAAGGAGCCCTCTAACAGAGTCAACGCCTTTTGAGTATCTGTTATGTACGGCGTTGCCGATTTGCAAATCGGTGCGAATTGCGCAGCCAGACACGCCGGCTGTCGTACGGTTTAATGCGTGATTAATATTCGGCCGGTAGCGTGATCCCGCCAATGACTTTCCGTTCCGGCACATGAGGCTGCTTCCTTTCCCATTAGGAAGCAGCCTGTTTTTTTGGCAGGGATCAGGCAGGTCCGGTCTGCACCGGCTGCATTGCCGGCCGGTCGCCATCCCCCTCGATCCGCAGCCTCGGCAGGAATTGCGGATACTCTCGCTGCATGAAGTCGATCAGCGCTTCGCGCACTGCGCAGCGCAAATCCCAGGCCAGTCCCGACGACGACGCCGTGCATAGCACGCGCAACTGCATCGTCTTGTCGGTGGTGTCGCTGACCACAAGGTTAAAGAATCGGCCATCCCACTCGGGACGCGCATGCACGATTCGCGTCAGCGCTTCGCGCAACGGCGCCAGCGGCATGCCGTAGTCCACATGGAAAAAGACCGACCCCATGATCTGCGCACTATTGCGGGTCCAGTTCTGGAATGGCTTCTCGATGAAATACTGCAGCGGAATGATAAGGCGCCGTTCGTCCCATATCTGCAGTACCACGTAGGTGCTGGTAATTTCCTCCACGCGCCCCCATTCGCCCTCGACGATCAGCACATCGTCAAGCCGCAAGGGCTGCGTCAGCGCCAGCTGCAACCCGGCGATCATGTTGCTGAACACGGGCTTGGCCGCAAAGCCGGCGATCAGGCCCACCACGCCGGCTGACGCCAGCAGGCTCGCACCTACCTGCCGGGCGCCCGGAAATGTCATCAGCAGCATCGCCGCACCCACCACGATGACCAGCGTCATGGCGATGCGCGAGATCACGCGCGTCTGGGTATGGATGCGGCGCGCGCCCATGTTGTCGGCCACATTGACCGGATGCTGATCCAGGATGCCCTGCGCAAACCCGGCGATGATGCGCACCAGCAGCCAGGTCATCGACACGATCATCAGCAGTCCGTTCAGGTGCCGGATGCTGTTGATCCAGACCAGATCGTCGGGCGCCGCCTGCCATGTGGTCTGCAGCAGGAACAGCGGCACCACGAGCCTGGCTGGCACGCGCGCCTTGACCACGATCGCATTGAGCACCGGCGTGTGCCGGGTCATCCGCAGCAGCAGCAGGCCGCCCAGCCTGTGGACAAGCAGCCCGAGAAGAATGGCGGCAACGGCACCCATCGCCGTGCCGAACCAGGGATGACTCACCACGATTGCCATGTTCATCTGTCGGAGTCTCTGCGCTGTGGCCTCAGGAATATGCAGATAGCGACGCCTGTGACGGCCAAAAGTTTCCCGGAAGGCAGTTTTCGATATCAGACAAATGCCGACACGACGAGATGGCGCATCGGGCATAGGCGTATCGGGCATCTGGCGCCTAGACTCGTATCTGGTACGACGTGGAGTATCGCCTACGTACCGTGCAACTCAGACGCACCGGCGGGCACTCATCCAGTGAGCAAGCCTTTGGTGCATTCCACGATCGGATATGGAGTCAATAATATGAAGTATCCCTTCATCGTCATACTGGCGGCGGCCACGCTTGCAGGCTGCGCCGTCCCCTCTCCCTACACCCCGCCACCTACCCCCGCTACGCGCGCCGTTGGCGAAAGCAAGCTCGCGCCGAAGGACGCCGCACAATGCATCGGGCAGAAATGGGCGGATGCCACCAAACAGCAGGTGTGGATGCAATACATGCTTGCCAATGACCAGGCATTCGACGTCTACGTGCCCGGCCAGCAGCCGCCTGCCGGTTCCGCAGCCGTCGTGCGCAAGTCTGCCAACGGACCTGGATCGTGGCTTGGCTTCCGAGGCGACGACAGCAACGCGGCCGGCGCGCTCAGCCAGTGCCAGTAACGGCACGAGTGGCCTGAATGACGTGCGGCACGCCTTGCCGGCGTGCCTGGCTCACGTCCTGGTTTGCGACGCAGCCGGCGCCCGCGCGCCGCGACCTCGCGTCGCAAGCCAGCACAGGATCGACCCGGCACACACCATTGCCGCACCCTTCCAGAACGAAAGGGAAAGTGGCGCGTGCAGCAGCAGGGCGGCCACCGCGGCCGAGATCACGGGAATAAAGTACGACGCGCCCGCCAGCACGGTGACGTTGCCGTGCAGGATGCCCACGTTCCAGGCGGCATAGCCAAAACCCATTGCGCAGGCGGCCAGCACCAGATAGGTAATGCCCTTGAGGCCGAACACCATCGTCTCGCCATCGGTGAACTGGTATTTGCCCCACAGCGCCAGCGCCGTCAGCATGAAGAACAACGTGACGGCGTTCTTGCCCTGTGCGATACGGCTCGTCACAGTGCAATACGCGGCCCAGATCAGGGCACCCGCGAACGCCAGGCCGTAGCTGAGCGGATTGTCCCGCACGTTGCCGGCCATGCCGGCGAGATCCAGGCCCTGGTCGCCGCCCAGCACCGAGGCAATTCCGAGGATGGCCACCAGGAAACCGGGCACCACGAGCCAGTTGGCCCGCTGGCCGTTGAAGGCGATGGCCGCCAGCATCGTGAAGCTTGGCCACAGGTAATTGACCATGCCCACCTCAATGGCCTGCCTGCCGGTGTTTGCATAGCCGATGGACAGCGACAGGCACAGTTCGTAGGTCACGAACAGCACGCTACCCCAGATCAGGTAGGCGCGCGGCAGCGCACGCGTGCGGGGCGGGCCCACCGTCAGCCAGAGCAGCGCGGCAGCTATCGTATACATCAGCGCTGCGCCGCCCGTGGCGCCGAAGCTCTCGCTGACACCCCGAATCAGCCCGACAATCGAACTCCACAGGAGAACCGCGACAAGCCCGATCAGCGTTGCCTGCCTTTTACTGCGCGTGACTGCCATTTTCGTGAGAAATACGATGGATACGGGAGGACGGGCATTTTACCCGCTGCCCGACCCGGCCAGTCTGCCAGGCCGCGCCAGAGGCCGCCGGCCGGGTAGAATGCCGGCGATCGACAGACAACCTCCTCCGGGATGTACCGCCTCAAAACCATCCAGATAATGCTGGCCACCGCCCTGGCCACACTTGTGATAACGGGATGCTCTCGCGAAGCGCAGGCCCCTGCTGCGCCACCTTCACAGCCCGACGTGCGCAGCGAACTCGAAGTGTCCGCCGGGCTGGTGCCCCTGATGGACGAAGCCGTGCTGCACAACACGGTGGACTTCTGCATCGAACACGCGCCTCAGGCGCGCAAGACTGTCGAAGCGGCATGGTCGCTCTGGCAGGACCGCAACGCGACGCGGCTGGCCGTGGCCCGAAGCTATCGCCAGCGCCTGGAAGATTCCGCCGCGAACGGCCCGACCGAGAGCGAGCGGCAGGCCAACCAGGCGCTGCTGGACCAGAATGCGACGCTGATCGAGAGCTTTACCAACCAGCAACTCGACGTGATGAGCGTGGCCCTGGAGCACGAGCAACCGGAAGCGGTGGAGCAGCTTTGCACCGAGCAGTTCGCAAAGGTCAATGCCGGTGAATGGGACATCGGGCAGCGCGACCCCGAGATCGCCGCACTGCTTGACGCCGGCCCGCCGAAGCCGCCCATGCCGGCATCCACTCCGGTGCCGGCGGAAACCGGCCAGCGCTGATCACCTGCGCCGTTTCACCTGTGCCCGTTGCCCGGCGGGATGGCTGCCGGGCCGCCGCTATCGGCACATAGCCTTGCCACATAGTTAAATCTTTAGCTTCAAACGTCTTCACATTGATCAAAGACAAATTGACGCGCTTCAGGCTCTTGCAAACTTGCAGTTATGAATTCGAACTCCACTTCGTCCCCGCTGGCTCCTTCGCCTTCCCCCTCATCGTCCACTGCGCCCAAGCCAATCGAAACGCCCAGCCGGCCCCAGCCCAATGCCAGGCCGCGCCGCATGGCATGGCTGACCGGCCTGCTTAGCGCCACGCTGCTGGCGCTCAACACGCTGGCGTGCTTCGTACCGATCGTGCCGCTGGCGCTGCTCAAACTGGCCGTGCCGACACCGGGGGTGCGCCGCCGTGTGGACCCCTGGCTCAACGCCATTGCAACGGGCTGGATATCGCGCAATTCCCGCTGGATCACACGGCTCCAGCCGGAAATCTGGGATGTCCAGATCAATTCCGATCTACGCCTGGACGACTGGTACCTGGTCAATTGCAACCATCAGTCGTGGGTGGACATCTTCGTGCTCCAGCGTGTACTGAACAAGCGCATTCCGTTGCTGAAGTTCTTCCTGAAGCAGCAACTGCTCTATGTGCCCGTGATCGGACTCGCCTGGTGGGCGCTCGATTTTCCGTTCATGAAGCGCTACAGCAAGGCCCAGCTGCGCCGCAATCCGACACTGGGCCGCAAGGACCAGGAGACCGCACGACGCGCCTGCGAGAAATTCAAGCTGGTACCGACCAGCGTGATGGTGTTTGCCGAAGGCACGCGCTTCTCGCCGGCACGGCGGCAGACGCAGTCGTCGCCGTACCGCAACCTGCTCAAGCCCCGCGCCGGTGCGCTTGCCACCACACTGAACGCCATGGGCACGCAGTTCCGCTCGATGATCGATGCCACGATCATCTACCCTGACGGCGTGCCCAGCTTCTGGCATCTGGCCTCGGGCCGCGCGGGACGGATCATCGTCAGAATTCGGCAAATTCCGATCCCCGACAACTTCTGTGGCGGCGACTACGCCGGCGACAAGGCTTTCCGGTCGGCGTTTCATCATTGGCTGGCCGATCAATGGAAAGCCAAGGACGACGAAATCGATGCGGTGATGCAGGCCCAACAGCCCTGAAGCACTGCCGCTACTGAGACAAATCCGCCTGGCATTTCGGAAGATTCCGATTTTCGTATGAGAAACGTCTCCATACACTGCAGTCGCCCGTGCAATGCGGGTGACCCAACGGAGTTCAGGGTTGACCCCTCCCCTGCTCTCTTCACTTCAGATGCCACGCGGTTCCCCGCCGCGTGGCATTTTTTTCGTCCTTTGCCGATGGCAACAGGCGCGTCGCCAGCGGGCTAAGCCGGCATCCGCAACGACTGCAGCAGGGTCGGCACCAGTTCGGACACCGTGGGATGGATATGCATGGCACGGCTGACTGTCGTATAGGGTGCCTTGGCGTACATGATGTCGAGCAGCGAATGCACGACCTCGTCCCCGGCCAGGCCAAGGATCGCGGCCCCAAGGATCATCTGTGTGTCGGCATCGACCACCACTTTCATGAAGCCCTGGCTTTCGCCTTTCTCGACCGCGCGCCCGACGCGACTCATTGGCCGTGTGGCGGTCAGCACCTTGCGCCCCGATTGCCGCGCCTCGCGCTCGGTCATGCCCACGCGCCCAAGCGGCGGGTCGATAAACAGCGCATAGGCCGGAATGCGATCCGCCACCGAGCGCGGATCGTTGTCGAACAGGTTGGCAGCAACAATCTCATAGTCGTTGTACGACGTATGCGTGAAGGCGCCACGGCCGTTGCAGTCGCCCAGCGCCCAGATGCCCGGGACACTGGTACGTAGCTGTTCGTCCACCTTGATATAACCCCGCGAATCGGTTTCGACACCGGCCTTGTCGAGCCCCAGGTCGTCGGTATTGGGCACCCGCCCGACCGCCATCAGCAGGTGCGAGCCCAGGACCTCGGGCGACCCCGCTGCACAATCGAGCCCCACGGCCACCCGATCCCCCTCCATGCGCGCGCTCAGGCAGTTGGCATCGACACGGATATCGATGCCCTCGGCCTCCAGAATTTCCCGCACGGTTTGCGACACGTCCTCGTCTTCGCGCTGGATCAGGCGCGCCCCTTTCTCGACAATGGTCACCTTTGCGCCGAAGCGCCGGTACATCTGACCAAACTCCAGCCCGATGTAGCTGCCGCCGACGATGACCAGGTGCTCGGGCAGGAAGTCGACGTCCATCATCCCCGCGTTGGTCAAGAACGGCACGTGGTCCAGTCCGGGCATCGGTGGCACCAGGGCCCGCCCGCCGACGTTCACGAAAATCCGCTCGGCCTCCAGCAGTTCGCCGCCGACGCGCACCGTCCTTGCGCTCTCGAAGCGGGCGTGCCCGCCGAAGACCGTGGCGCCGTCCAGGCCGCGCATCCACTGCTCCACCCCGCTTTCGGACTGGCCGGCAATATGGTCCTTGCGCGCCTTCACCTGCTTCATGTCGACCGCGACCGGCCCGCCGATCGTCACCCCGAACCCGGCCGCCCGCCGGGCCAGATGGGCGGCATAGGCACTGGCGATCAGCGTCTTGGTGGGAATGCAGCCGGTATTGACACAGGTGCCGCCAAAGCGCCCTCGCTCGACCACGGCCACCGTCATGCCCTCGCCCGCCAGCCGCGCGGCCAGCGCGGGCCCGGCTTGCCCGGTGCCGATAATGATTGCGTCAAACCGTCGGGTCTTCTCGCCTTGAGTCATCGCAGCTCCTTGACTTGAAATGGCCTCGCCTGCCCCCACACCAGAATATGTCATCGGCGCCAGCGTCATCCGCCCGTTTGTTCTGTTGTAATGCGTCTTAATCAGCATATTTACAACGAAAATCGGGCCGCCGGTTATTGCACCGCACAACCTCGTGAAGTATGATGTGCGGTTCCCCATTTTGCGCACACTGGATTCTGCGGGAGGCCTCAGCCTCGACGTTCCGTGCGCCATTCCTCGATTTCGTTCGCGCCCGCAGGCTTGACCAACAGTCATGTCCGCGACGATCGTCGGCCACCAGTCCAGGAGAATGTATTGGCAAATACGGTTCGTGACGATTCCGCATCCCGCATGACGGCGGCTATTTCGAAGACCGCCCGCCGCAAACCGGCGGGCAAGGCCCAGGCAGCCGCCACGCCGCTGGACCTCACGTCCGCGGCACGCCAGGACGAAGAGCGCCAGCGCCAGATGCGCGCGCTGATCGCGCTTGGCCGCGAGCGCGGCTACCTGACGCACGCGGACATCAACGATCACCTTCCCGACAATGTGACGCAGACGGCGGCGATGGAAACCATCGTCAGCACGTTCAACGACATGGGGGTGTCCGTCTACGAGCAGGCGCCAGACGCAGAAACGCTGCTGCTGAGCGATGCCGCCCCGGCCGCCACATCGGACGAGCAGGCGTACGAGGAAGCCGAAGCCGCACTGTCGACCGTCGACTCCGAATTCGGCCGCACGACCGATCCTGTGCGCCTGTACATGCGTGAAATGGGCGCCAGCGAGCTGCTGACCCGCGCCGGCGAGATCGAAATCGCCAAGCGCATCGAAAGCGGCCTGCAGGACATGATCCAGACCGTGGCCGTGTGCCCGTCCATCGTCTCGGCACTGCTGACGGACGTCGACCGTATCGTCGCCGGCGAACTGCGCATCGACGAACTGGTCGACGGCATCAACGATGGCGCGGAAGACGTCGAGATGGCCAGTTCGGCCGATGACGCATCCGCCGACGCGGACGCGGATGAAGACAACGCCGATTCCGATGACGAATCGGAAGACGACGACGAAGGCGACACCCCGAACCCGGAAAAGGCCAACGCCGCCCGCCTGGAGCAGCTGACCACCGACAGCCTGGCCATCTTCGCGCGTGTGCGCGCCCTGTACGAAAAGCTGCCCCAGACCCCGGTAACGGGCAAGGCCCGCTCCGCGGCCGTCGCGCAGGTGCTCGCCGAGATCCAGCGCGAACTGGCACCGATTCGCTTTACGGCGAAGATGATCGACCGCCTGTGCGCCAGCATGCGCGAACAGGTCGACGCAGTTCGCGTGATCGAGCGCAGCATCCTGGAGATTGCCGTCGAGCGTTGCGGCATGCCGCGCGAGGCGTTCGTGGCATCGTTCCCGGGCCGCGAGACCGACCTCGGCTGGACCAGCCAGATGGCTGCCACGTCGCAGCAGTTTGGTCCGGCGCTGGAGCGTCACCTGCCGGCCATCCAGGCCTGCCAGCGCAAGCTCGTCGATATCGAGACCGCTGTCTCGGTGCCGCTGCAGCAACTCAAGCTGATCAACCGCCAGATGAGCGCCGCCGAGCAGAAGATGCGTCAGGCCAAGCGCGAACTGACCGAGGCCAACCTGCGCCTGGTGATTTCGATCGCCAAGAAATACGTGAATCGCGGCATGCAGTTCCTGGACCTGATCCAGGAAGGCAACATCGGCCTGATGAAGGCGGTGGACAAGTTCGAATACCGGCGCGGCTGGAAGTTTTCGACATACGCCACGTGGTGGGTGCGTCAGGCCGTCACGCGGGCGCTGGCCGATCAGGCGCGCACCATCCGCGTGCCGGTGCACATGATCGAGACAATCAACAAGCTGAACCGCATTTCACGCGAAATCCTGCAGCAGACCGGCCAGGAGGCCCATCCTGCGGTGCTGGCAGAGCGCATGGAAATGACCGAGGAAAAGGTACGCGGCATCCTGCGGATCGCGCGGCAGCCGGTTTCGCTGGAAACCCCGGTGGGTGACGACGCAGACGCAACGCTCGGCGACATGATCGAGGACGTGTCGGCAAGCTCGCCGGCCGAAGCCGCGATTCAGGCCAACCTGCGTGCCGCGATCGATGAAGCACTCGACGCGCTCACGCCGCGCGAAGCCAAGGTGTTGCGCATGCGATTTGGCCTGGACATGGTGTCCGATCACACGCTGGAAGAGGTCGGCAAGCAGTTCGACGTGACCCGCGAGCGGATCCGCCAGATCGAGACCAAGGCAATGCGCAAGCTGCAGCATCCCAGCCGCGCCGACAAGCTGAAGCTGTTCCTGGAGCGGTAAGCAGGCGTCGTACGGCAGAAGAAGTCGTACGGCAGAAATGATACGGCGCCCCGTTTTCAGGCGGGGCGCCGCAGATCACGCAATCAATGCGCGATAAGTTACAGCGGCTTGATCGCGCCTGCCTGCTTGCCCTTCGGGCCTTGCTTCACTTCGAAGCTGACCTTCTGGCCTTCCTGCAGAGACTTGAAGCCGTTGCCTTGAATTTCGGAGAAGTGCGCGAACAGGTCTTCACCGCCGTCATCCGGCGAGATGAAACCAAAACCCTTCGCATCGTTAAACCACTTCACGGTACCAGTTGCCATTTTCTGAATATTCCAACAAAAACGAGATAAAGATGACGTCGCCAAAACGGCGAGCGTGCAGCTACCTTGTATCACACCCCGGGCGTTGACCACAATCCGGATTGTTCTGATATCCGCCATTTACGCCCTGTCCGGCATCACACCGACATAGCGCCCCCTCGGACGGATCACCTGCCCAACCCCCAGTTGCTCCAGACTGTGCGCCAAAAGGCCGATGCTGCGCGCCGTGGCGAACATCGCGAATGGTGCGTCCTCGGGAAGTCCACAATCGATGGCAAGTGCCGCAAGAGCCACATCAATATTGGGCTGCAGTCCGGTCAGGCGGGTGGCCTGCTCGATAAACCGGGCGATGCCCGGGGACGGCGCAAACCGGTTCAGCAGCGCTACCGCGCGGGGGTCGCCATCGGGGTAGAGATGGTGGCCGAAGCCGGGCAGCGGCTGCCCCGTCGACAGGTAGTGCGTGATGACTTGGTCTTCGCCCTGCCGCTCCACTTCGTTGAACAGCGCCTTGACCCGCCCCGAGGCGTCGCCGTGCAGCGGCCCCGACAGCGTGGACAGTCCCGAGAGCAGGCACGCCGGCAAAGACGCCCCGTTCGACGCCGCGATGCGCGCCGCAAACGCCGAGCTGGTCAGTTCGTGATCGACCAGCAGCACCATCGCCACGCGCAGTAGTTCGGCCACTTTCGACCCTTGCCCCCATCCCTGCGCAAACCGGATATGCAGCGGCTGCTGGCCCGGCAGCGCGCCGAACGCATTCGCCAGCTGCCCCACCAGCCCCTGCCCTTCCCCATGCAGCACGCGCGTCATGCGGCCATGCGTGGAGTGCCCGCGGGCGGCCAGTTCGGCCAGCGCCATGAAGGCCGCCACACGCCCCGGCTTGTCCACCTGGACCGGTGACGACAGATCCACCGTCTGCGCCGAATCCCACAACAGTTGCGCGGCCTCTTCCAGCGTGGCCGTCTCGACCAGGGCCACCGCATCGCGGCCCCGGTAGTAGAGCCGCTCGCGGACGAATGTCGAGATCGACGTCGGAATGCTCGGCTCGGCGCCAAACAGCGTGTTGGTAGCCAGCGTCTCGTGCTTGCGGCCCGCCTGCTTGCGCCGGGCCAGCGCCGCTACATCCTCGGCCCGATACAGGCTGCGGCGCGTATCGGCCGGGTCTGACGTCACTTCGATCTTGCCCCGGCTGACGTACGCATAGACCGTCTGCGGCCGCACGCCAAGGCGCGAGCACGCCTCGTCCATCGATATCCAGGCTCCCATCTGCACTCCCCGCACACGCTGCGAAATTTATTTATGTTGATTTTATATATCAATATTGCGCATTGAATCAACATTTAACTACCATGGGTTCCACATTCCAGCCGACAACGACAGCCCATGAAGCCCCAGATCCTGCAACTGAATCCCATCCTGATTCCCGCCGCCAATGACGAACTGGCTTCGCTGTACCAGGTACACAAGCTGTTCGAGATCGAGGACCAGGACGCCTGGTTTGCGCAGCACGGCGCGTCGATCCAGGCTGTCATCACGGGCGGGCACACCGGCATTTCGCGCGCCATGCTCGACCGCCTGCCGGCCCTGAAGGTGGTGGCCGTGAATGGCGTGGGCACCGACGCGGTCGACCTGGCCTACTGCCGCGAGCGCAAGTTGCCCGTCACCGCCACGATCGGGGCGCTGACCGAAGACGTGGCGGACCTGGCGATCGGGCTGCTGATTGCCGCCTGCCGCAATATCGCCGCCGGCGACCGCTTTGTCCGCGACGGTCAGTGGGAACGCTTTCCGCAACCGTCGGCCATCCCGCTGGCGCGCCGTTTCAGCGGCATGCGCGTGGGCATCGTCGGCATGGGCCGCGTGGGCCGCGCGGTCGCCACGCGCGCTGCGGCGTTTGGCTGTCCGATCCGCTATACGGACCTGCGCGCCATGGACGACCTGCCGCACGAATTCGTGCCAGACCTGGTCGATCTGGCGCGCAACAGCGATGCGCTGGTGCTGTGTGCCGCCGCCGACAAGGCCGAAGGCATCGTCAACGCCGCCGTGCTCGATGCCCTGGGCCCGCACGGTTTCCTGGTCAACGTGGCACGCGGGCGCCTGGTCAACGAAGACGACCTGACGCGGGCAATCGAGGCAGGCAGCATCGCCGGCGCGGGCCTGGATGTCTTCGTGGATGAACCGCGCGTGCCGCTGGCGCTGCGCCAGTCCGACCGCACCACGCTGCAGGCGCATCGCGCCAGCGCCACGTGGGAAACGCGCGCCGCCATGATCCGCATGGTGCTCGACAGCGTGGCCGACGGCGTGGCCGGCAAGCGCCCCGCCATGAGCCTGACCACCTGATACGGCCAACGAACCCCGAACTGGAACTGGAGCGTCGAGATGGAATTCGTCCTGCCCGTACCGGCGCCATGCGCGCTGCCCGTGGCCCACAGCAATGCGCATTTCCCGGTCGGCAGGGTGTTCTGCATCGGGCGCAACTACCGCTGGAGCGCCAACGAACCGGCACCGGCCGACATGCCCGCATGGTTCATGAAGCCCGCCACCGCCGTGGCACCGGCCACCGGCACGCTGCCCTACCCGCCCGGCACCGAGGATTTCTGCCACGAAGTGGAACTGGTGGTCGCCATCGGCCGTGAGGGGCGCGATATCGCCCCCGCGCAGGCACAAGCGCATATCTGGGGCTATGCCGTGGGCCTCGACATGACGCGCCGCGACCTGCAGCAGCAGGCCAAGCGCGCCGGTGGCCCCTGGGAGCCCGCCAAGGCCTTCGACCATTCGGCGCCGTGCAGCCCGATCGTTCCGGCGGCCACGGTCGATCACCCACGCGATGGCGAGATCCGGCTGGCGGTCAACGGCACCGTGCGCCAGCACGCCACGCTTGCCGACCTGATCTGGCCCGTGGCCGACCTGATCGCCATGCTGTCGCGCTCGGTGACGCTGCGGGCCGGCGACCTGGTCTTTACCGGCACGCCCGCCGGCGTTGGCCCGCTGCAGCGCGGCGATGTCGTCGACGCCAGCGTGGTCGGCATCGGCGCCATCTCGCTGACCGTTACCTGACGCCCGGCTACGGCTACCTGCCTGTCCGCCACGAACAAGACCTCGAACAAACATCCTGGAGACCGCAATGAGCACTTCCCGAAGAATCGCACTTGTCACGGGCGCCGGCAGCGGCGTCGGCCGGCTGACGGCCCTGGCGCTGCTGGACGATGGCTGGACCGTCGTGCTGGCCGGGCGCCGTGCCGACCCGCTGCAAACGCTGGCGGCAGAAGCCGCCGCGCGCGGCCAGACCGCCCTGGCCGTGCCGACCGACGTCACCGATCCGGCCAGCGTGCAGGCCCTGTTCGACACCATCGAGCAGGAATTCGGCCGGCTCGACATGCTGTTCAATAACGCCGGCGTCAACGCGCCTGCCGTGCCAATTGACGAACTGCCATTGGACAAGTGGTTCAACGCAATCAACACCAACGTGACCGGCGTGTTCCTGTGCGCCCGGGCCGCGTTTGGCCTGATGCGCCGGCAGTCGCCACAGGGCGGCCGGATCATCAACAACGGCTCGGTGTCGTCGCAAACCCCGCGACCGTTCACCGCGCCCTACACGGCCAGCAAGCATGCCGTCAGCGGCCTGACCAAGGCGCTGGCGCTCGATGGCCGCGCGTTCAACATCGCGGCAGGCCAGATCGACATCGGCAATGCGCTGACCGAACTGTCCGAACGCATGACGCGGGGCGTGTTGCAGGCCAATGGCACGACGGCACCGGAGCCGATGATGGACGCCCGCCACGTAGCCAATGCCGTGCGTCATATGGCATCGCTGCCGCTGGACGCCAACGTGTTGAACATGACGGTCATGGCCAGCGCCATGCCGTTCGTCGGCCGCGGCTGACATCCGTTCGAGCGCCCCGGGGCCACGCATCCCCGCCGGGCGCCACCCAGAGTTGACTCAAGTTGACCAGCATTCCAAAGGAGACCCCTCATGCGATTCACCACACGGAAGTTCACCGCCCTTGTCGGCACCCTGGCTGGCTGCGCCACGCTGCTGGCGGCACCGGGCGTCGCCTCGGCGCAGAATTACCCGACCCGCCCGGTCACGATCATCGTTCCCGCGCCGGCCGGCGGCGGCATCGACCTGATCGCACGCGTGGTTGGCGAAAAACTGTCGATCAAGCTCGGCCAGCCGTTTATCGTCGAGAACCGTCCGGGTGCCTCGAACAACCTCGGCACGGCCGTGCTGGCCAACGCCAAGCCCGACGGCTATACGATCGGCATCGTCGGCGGCAGCCATAACATCAACAAGTTCCTGTTCAAGAACCTGGGGTGGGATCCGGAAAAGAGTTTCGAGCCCATCGTGTACACGCATGAGATCCCGCTGGTGTTCGCGGCCTATCCCAAGCTGCCGGTCAAGACTGTGCCGGAACTGGTGACATGGATGAAGGCCAACCCGGGCGAGGCCAAGGTAGCCACCTCTGGCCGCGGCAGTGCCCAGGAGATGGCCGCCGAGATGTTCCGCATGGTCAGCGGCGCGCCGGTGCTGCTGGTGCCCTACAAGGGCTCGTCCGCGGCGCACCCCGACCTGATTGCCGGCCGCACGGCCCTGTACATCGACACGATCAGCGCCATCCAGGAACAGGTGAAGTCCGGCAATGTCCGTGCGCTGGCGGTATCCACCCGCAAGCGTTCGAAGGCGCTGCCCAACGTGCCGACCGCAGATGAGCAAGGCCTGAAGGGCTACGACGCCAGCACCAACGGCGGCTTCCTGGCCCCGGCCGGTACGCCCAAGGACATCGTCGCGAAACTGAATACCGAGATCAACGCCGCGCTGAAACTGCCGGAAGTGCGCGCCAAGCTGGAGACCGCAGGCATCGAGATCCAGGGCGGAACGCCGCAGGAGTACGCCGCCGTGATCAAGTCGGACCTGGTCAAGTGGGGCAAGGTCGTCAAGGAGGCCAATATCCAGGCCGAGTAATTCCAGGCCGGGCAATACCAGGACGTGCCCGGGTGGCATGGGGCTGGCTGGCGACTCGGCTAGAATGCCAGCCTTTCGGCCCCACCCGCTCCCGGGCGCTCCCGGGCGCTCTTGCAGCGGTGGCCGTCCCCATGCACCGTTTTTCAGCGTTATGCCTCAGCCCCACACCGACACCACCGCTTCCGAAAGCGATTTCGACCCGATTCACGAGCCCCGGCTCTGGCGGGACAAGGGCTGGACTGCACGGGTCATCAAGAACGAGGATGGCGACGGCTGGGCCGTCGAGATGATTCGCGAGGGCAGCGTCGAACCCGCGCTGGTAGGCCCGTGGACCATGGGCAGAAACAAGGTCGACCCCAAGCCGCTCGATGCCACCGCGCACCAGACCCTGGTGAAGACCGCCTCCGAGGTGATCCGCCGCCACGAGCAGCAGTTGCACGCGCAACTTAACAAGCAGATTACGATTGAAGTCGACGATCAGGTGATCAGCGTCAGGCTGGCCATCACGCCGGACGAATTCGAGCCGTTTGGCACGCTGACGGCCACCAGCCCGTTCGGTGACCTGCTTGCAAGCACCAATGTGCGGCCCGATTTCCGACTGAACCGCGACAGCGCGTCGCGCTGGGCCGCCGACGGGTTCGGCAAGATCCGCTGACAGATTTCCACGCCCCCTGGTGACGGCGGGGCGGCAATTTCCGACGCACATCCGGCCTTGCCGGTATCCACGCTATAATCCCGCGTCGTTTGACTGAGCTAGAGCAATGGGTTTCGAACAACTGGCAGGACTGAGGGCAAAACTGGCCGAGCAGGCAAAGAAAGAGGCGCGCGAGAAAGCCCCGCGCCGCCCTGCGCCTGCCGCCAAGCCGGGAACGCCGTCCGCAAAGCCGGCCAAACCGGCTAATCCGGCTAAACAGGCCAGGCCGGCAAAATCGGGCAAACCGGCCAGGCCGGATGCACCGGCCGCCCGGCAGCAGACCGCGCCTGTCGATCCGGTGGTACGCAACATCGGCAAGCTGCAAAAGAAATTCCCGCTGGCGTTCCCCAAGAACCCGGCGCCCAAGGTGCCGCTCAAGATCGGCGTCTTCGACGATCTGCTGACGCACGCTACGGAACTGGGCCTGTCCGAAGCCGAGCTGCGCGAGGCGATCCGCACGTGGTGTCGCGGTGCCCGCTACTGGGCCTGCCTGACCCAGGGCGCTGCGCGACTGGACCTGGCCGGGCAGCCTGCCGGCGAGGTGACCGAGGCCGATGCGGCCCGTGGCCGTCAACTGCGCTCCGCCCGTCCGAAGCAGAAGTCCGCGCAGCAAAAGCCGGCCGGGCAAGGGACACAGCAAGCGGCACAACCGGCGGCACCTCAAGCCGAGGCGCAATCGGCACCCCAGCAGGAGGCCGCACCGGCCGACACGCCTGCGATTGCCGAGACGCCCGCCGAGACGCCAACCGCTGCGCCCGACGCACCCGACACACCTGCCCAGCCCGAATAAGGCATACAGGCACACCAGCAGCCCGTCGCACGCACCCGCGTACGAACGGGCTGTTTTTCTGGACGGATCGCCATCCCACGGAGTTTTCGCCGCCGCATACTGCCGCAGTCATGCAGCCCGAGATCCCACACCATGAGCGAAATTCGTCCACAGCCCGCGCCCGCGTGGGCCGTCCAGCAGTGGTTCAACACTGACCGCCCCCTGTCGGTCGAGGCCTTGCGCGGCAAGGTCATCGTGCTGGAAGCCTTCCAGATGCTGTGCCCGGGCTGCGTCTCGCACGGCTTGCCCCAGGCGCTACGGGTCTACCAGACCTTTCCGTCGTCCGAAGTGGCCGTCATCGGCCTGCATACCGTATTCGAGCACCACGACGCCATGACGCCCACGGCGCTGCGCGCGTTCCTGCACGAGTACCGGATTCCGTTTCCGGTTGGGGTGGACACACCCGATGGCCACGGCGGCGTTCCGCTGACGATGCATGCCTATGCCATGCGCGGCACGCCGACGCTGATCGTGATCGACGCGCGCGGCCGGCTGCGCCGACAGTACTTCGGCTCGGTCAGCGACCTGACGCTGGGTGCCGTGATCGGCGAGCTGATCCTGGAAGCCCGTGCGGAAAATGGGGGCGCTGCCGCGCTATCCTCGGGCCATCCGGCCGGCACATCAACCAACGCATCCGCCGACATAGCAGTCGACATATTGGCCAACGATTGCGCGTCGGGCGCCTGCCCCGCCGATACGAAATAAACCTACCGAAACCATATGGCAGACACCGGGCCCGGCCCTCATGTTGACGATACCGAGCGCGCCGCGCTGTACCGCATCCTGGCACTGCGGCGCGATTGCCGGCACTTCACGCCGGGGCCCCGCCTGCCCGATGACCAGCTGGAACGCCTGCTGCACGCCGCCCATCAGGCGCCCTCGGTTGGCCTGATGCAGCCGTGGCGGTTCATGCGCCTGAGCACCCCTGGCTGGCGTGCGCGCCTGGCGCCGCTGGTGGAAGCTGAGCGACAGGCCACGGCCCATGAACTGGGCGAACGCGGCGCGGAATTCCTGCGGCTCAAGGTCGAGGGCATTCGCGACTGCGCCGAATTGCTGGCAGTCATCCTGGCGCCCGACGACGGCACGGTCTTCGGACGTCGCAGCATGCCGGCCGAAATGGCCTGGGCTTCGGCCGCGTGTGCGGTGCAGAACCTGTGGCTGGCCGCGCGCGCCGAGAATCTCGGGCTGGGCTGGGTATCGATGTTCGATCCCGCGGCCCTGGCCAGCGAACTGGGCCTGCCGTCCGGTGCGAAGCCGTTCGGACTGCTGTGCCTGGGACCGGTACCGGCCTTTTACGACGCGCCCATGCTCGAACAGGAAGGCTGGCGCAAGCGCGCCCCATTGCCGGACATTCTCTGGGAACCTTCGGCGCCACCCGAGCCGCCTGCAGGCTAGCCGCCCATACCGCAAGATCGGATTCCAGAGGTCAGGCATACGGATTTGCTATACCATCGCCGCAGCAATCCTCCAGAGGCCCCTGGCATGAAGTTCAAGGAAATCCACGCGTTCCAGGCCGTGATGCGCTCAGGCTCGATGACCGCGGCGGCCACCGAGCTCTATACATCACAGCCGAACGTCAGCCGGCTCATCGCGCAACTGGAATATTCCACCGGCCTGACACTGTTCACGCGCACAGCGGGCCGCCTGCACCCCACCGAGGAAGGCCTGGCCTTCGTGCGCGAGGTGGAACGTGCCTTCGTCGGCCTTGACGCGCTCAAGGACGCCGCGCGCAATATCCGCCAGTTCGGCAAGGGGCGGCTGCGCATCGCCACGGTGCCGTCGCTGGCGATGACCGTGCTGCCGCTGGTGCTGCAGCGGTTCCACACCGAGTACCCCGACGTCAATGTCGCCATGGAAACGGGCAGCACCCAGCTGGTGGCCGACCAAGTCGGCAGCCGCTATTGCGACCTGGGCCTGGTCTCGTTCCTGCCGCCCGCCGCCGTGACCGAGGCCCAGCCCGTGGCCGAGCTCGCCGGTTGTTGCGTGCTGCCGCCCGGGCACCGGCTTACGCAGCTTGACGCCATCACGCCCGCCGATCTGGCCGGCGAATCGTTTATTTCGATGAGCCATGGCGACGGCCTGCGCGCAGCCGTGGATGCCGCCTTCGCCAGCGACGACCGGCGCGTGATGCATTTCGAAACCCCCTACGGCGCCACCATCTGCAAGATGGTCGGCCTGGGCCTGGGGGTTGGCATCGTCAATCCGCTGGTCGCCCGCATGCATGCCGCCGAGGTCGTCATCCGGCCATTCCGGCCGCAAATCCCGTTTGTCAGCTACCTGCTGCTGGCCCGCAACCGGCCCGCCAATGTGCTGGTGGATCGATTTACCGAACGGATGATCGAGGTAATCGCTACCGAAACCGCTTCGCTTCCGCCTGCCCTATCAGGTTTTGGTATGGGCGCCTGACAGACTCGTATTTGCGCGCGGGGTGCTGGCTCCGCAATACTCGACCGGACAGACACATCGGCCAGATCGCGCCAGATGGGCCGATGTTGTCACGATTCTTGCGAGTACCCGACATGATTTCCAGCAGGGCCCAAGGCCCGCACATCCCCCACGGGAGGCGCCGCTGATGGTGGCCTCCAGCTCCCGATTCCCCGTGTTCGACGTTGCCGTGGTCGGCGGCGGCCTGGTCGGCTCCGCCGTGGCCTATGGCCTGCGCAATCGCGTCGCCTCCATTGCCGTGATGGACGAAGGCGATATCGCGCTGCGCGCCTCGCGCGGCAATTTCGGCCTGGTCTGGCTGCAGAGCAAGGGCTACGGCATGGGCGCCTACAGCCGCTGGACGCTGAACTCCACGCGCCTGTGGCCGCAACTGGCGACCGATCTGCTCAAGGAAACCGGCATCGACGTGGCGCTGGAGCAGAAAGGCGGCCTGACGCCGCTGATGGGCGACTACGAGGTGGAAGCGCGCACGGCGTGGGTCAATACGCTGATGTCCCAGCCCGGCGTGGAACCCTATGAGTGGAAGCTGCTCGATCATCACCAGGCCGCCTCGCTGGTGCCCGGCCTGGGCCCGGACGTGACGGGCGCGATCTGGACCCCGCACGACGGCATCGTCAATCCGCTCAAGCTGCTGCGCGCCTTCCATACCGCGTTCAGCACCAGCGGTGTCGAATACCTGCCGCACCACGGCGTGACGGATATCGTGCAGCAGCCCGGCGGCGACTTTGTGCTGACCACGCCCAATGGCCAGGTGCGGGCGCGCAAGATCGTGCTGGCCGGCGGCCTGCGCAATGGCGACCTGGGCGCCATGGTGGGCATCGACATGCCGATGGCGCCGCAGCGCGGCCAGATCCTGGTGCTGGAGCGCACGCGCCGGCTGCTGGACACGCCCATGGTCACGCTGCGCCAGAACGACGAAGGCAGCTGGCTTGTTGGCGATTCGCAGGAAGACGCCGGCTATGCCGACCAGGTGACCACGCTGCCCGTACTGGCGACGCTGGCCGACCGCGCCGTGCGTACGCTGCCCGCGCTGCGCGACGTGCGCGCCGTGCGCGCGTGGTCTGCCCTGCGTGTGCGCGCCAAGGACGGCTTTCCGGTCTACGAGCAATCGGCCACCCATCCGGGCGCATTCATCGTGACCTGCCATAGCGGCGTGACGCTGGCCGCCACGCATGCGATGCACCTGGCCCCGATGATTGCCGCGGGCGCACTGCCGCCCGAACTGGACACCTTTTCGACCCGGAGATTCCATGTTCAGAAGAATTGATGCGGCTGTCCTGCAAGGGACGGCGCGCAGCGTGCGGGTCACCGTGGATGGCACCGCCCTGGAATGCCGCGAGGGCGACAGCGTCGCCGCGGCACTGTTTGCCGCCGGCGTGCTCGCATGCCGCGACACCGCCGTATCGGGCGCCGCCCGCGGGCCGTACTGCATGATGGGCGTCTGCTACGACTGCCTGGTCAGCATCGACGGCCGCCCCAACCAGCAGGCCTGCATGACCCGCGTGCAGGACGGCATGAAGGTGGAGCGCCAGCTCGGCGCGCGCGAGGTGGCAGCATGACGGCCGATATCACCACGTGCGACCTGCTGGTGATCGGCGCGGGCCCCGCCGGGCTGGCCGCCGCCACCCAGGCGGCCGAACTGGGCCTGTCGACGGTGCTGATCGACGAGCAGCCCGCACCGGGCGGCCAGATCTACCGTGCCATCGGCAATACGCCGGTACAGAACCGCGCCATCCTGGGCCAGGACTACTGGCATGGCCTGAGCCTGCTCGAACCGTTCGCCCGCAGCGGCGCACGGCATCTCCCGGCCGCCACCGTCTGGTCGATCAATGCGCGCGAAGCCCTGCCCGGTGTCGCCGATAAAGGCCAGTCTGCCGGTTACGAGGTGGCCTACTCGGTGGCCCGCGCCGGCCAGGACCCGCAAGCCGCGCTGCTGCACTGCCGCCATATCATCCTGGCGACCGGTGCCCAGGAACGGCCCTTCCCGATCCCCGGCTGGACCCTGCCGGGCGTGATTACGGCCGGTGCCGCGCAGATCCTGCTGAAGACCTCGGGCGTGGTGCCCGAGGGCCGTACCGTGCTGGCCGGCGGTGGCCCGCTGCTGTACCTGCTGGCGTGGCAGTACCTGAATGCCGGCGTGAAGCTGGAGGCCATTCTGGAAACCACGGCCAGCGGCCAATGGCGCCAGGCGCTGCCGCATGCATGGGGCTTCCTGCGCTCGCCCTATGTGGGCAAGGGCCTGAAGCTGCTGCGCGCGGTACGCAAGGCCGTCCCCATCATCGGCGGCGTGACCGCGCTGGAGGCGGTGGCGGGAGCCAGCGGCCAGGTTGCCGAACTGCACTACGAGGCAGCCGGCCAGCGCCGCACCATCGCCATCGACCAGTTGCTGCTGCACCAGGGCGTGGTGCCCAACACCAACCTGTCGCGCGCCGTAGGCGCCGAGCATGTCTGGAACGAACGCCAGGACTGCTGGGAACCGCAGGTCGATGACTGGGGGGCCACGTCGGTGCCGCACGTCAGCATTGCCGGCGACGGGGCCGGCATCGCGGGCGCCGTGGCAGCCGAGCATCGGGGCCGGATTGCCGCCGCGCATGCAGCCGCTGCCCTGGGCCGCATCAGCGCCGCCACGCGCGACCGCACCGCGGCCCAGCCACGCGCCGAACTGGCCCGCGCCACGCGCGGCCGCGAGTTCTTCGAGGTGCTGTACCGCCCGCTGCCGCAGTTCCGCCGCCCTGTGGGCGACACCATCGTCTGCCGCTGCGAGGAGGCTACCGCCGAACAGGTGCGCCATGCCGCGCGCATCGGGTGCCAGGGTCCGAACCAGCTCAAGGCGTTTCTGCGCTGCGGCATGGGTCCGTGCCAGGGCCGCTTCTGCGGGCTGACCGTGACCGAACTGATCGCCGACGAACAGCAACGCCATCCGCGCGACGTGGGCTATTACCGGCTGCGGTTTCCCACCAAGCCGGTGACGCTTGGCGAAATTGCCACGCTGCCGCAGACCCAGGCATCGCGCGAAGCGGTGGTGCGATTCAAGAAGTAAGCCGCGAAATTCGTCGCGAATTTCGCCGTGGAGCAAGCCACGACATGGCGGAACGCGTGGCCGGATTGCAATGCAGCCCGGCCACGCAGCAGTTCAGAACACGACAACACAAAATGAGCGGGAGCCGGGATACACCGCGCCTCGCCAGTTGGACCAGCACAGCGAGTTCATCCTGAGAGCACTTATCAACCCATCTATTCGAGAATCAACCATGGTGTTTTCCAAGATCGTCCCCGCTCTCGCGCTCGCCCTGGCCGCCACCTCGGCCGCCACCCCTGCCCTGGCCCAGGAACTGCCCCCGGGTCCGCTCCGCATGCTGGTCGGCTTTGCCCCGGGCGGCGGCAACGACGTCATTGCCCGCACGGTTGCCACGCAATTCCAGTTGAACACCAAGACGACGATCGTGGTGGAGAACAAGCCTGGTGGCGGCAGCACGCTGGCAACGGCCGAGATGGCGCGCTCGAAACCCGATGGCTCCGTGCTGCTGCTGGGTTCCGTTGGCGGCCAGGCCATCGCGCCGTCGATCTACAGCAAGCTGCCCTACGATCCGGTCAAGGGCGTGCAGCCGGTGTCGCTGGTGGCAAAGTCGGCCAACGCGCTGGTGGTGAACAACGACCTGCCGGTCAGGAACGTGCAGGAACTGCTGGCTTACGCCAAGGCCCATCCCGGCAAGCTCAACGTGACGTCGCCCGGCAATGGCACGATCTCGCACCTGTCGGCCGAACTGTTCAAGAGCATGGCCGGCGTATCCATCACGCATATTCCGTATCGCGGCGACGCACCGGCCATGCAGGACGTGATGGCCGGCCAGGCCCAGATGACGTTTGCAAGCCTGCCCTCGGCCAAGGCCGGCGCCGATTCGGGCAAGGTCCGCATTCTGGCCGTGACCAGCACCAGGCGCGTGGAAACGATGCCGAACGTGCCGACCATCGCCGAATCGGGCGTGCCGGGCTATGAAGTGGTGTCCTGGTATGGCGTCTTCACGACGGGCGGCACGCCAATGCCGACGGTCAACCGCCTGGCCCAGGAAATCGCCGCCGTGGTGGCCCAGCCGTCGATCCGCGAATCGATCGCCAAGCAGGGCATGGAGCCCAGCGCGCTGGGCCCGGTCGAGTTCACGCAACTGGTGAACCGCGACACCCAGAAGTGGGACAAGGTGGTGAAGAGCGTTGGCATCAAGCTGGACTGATCGCGCCCCGATCCCCCTGGTCCGCCTCCTGCCCCTCTCCCATTTGCCGGAGCATCGCAGACACTGAGGATAAAATCCGCGGCTGAGTCACCTTTCGCGCAACACTGACACAGGAAATGGCACACACAAGCCGCGCTCTGCACTGGTTCGCTCTCATCGTCGGTACGCTCGGCTTGAGCTATCTGCTGCAACCCGTGATATCGACGGCCAGCGTGCTGGTGGCAGCGATGGCGTGCGCCATGGTGGCCGGCTTCATGGACGTAAAGCTGCGCATCCGCCCCCCGCTGACGGCGTTCGCGCAGGCCATGACCGGAACGGCCATCGCCAGCACGCTGCATCTGGCCGAACTGCTCGAAGCCGCGTCGGACGGGCTGGTGGTGCTTGGCGTGGCCCTGACCATCGGCAGCGCCGTGGCGGTGGGCTGGCTGCTGGTGCGCTATTCGTCATTGCCCGGCACCACCGGCGCCTGGGGCAGCCTGCCCGGCGCGGCATCGATCATGGGCGCGCTGGCGACCGAGAACGGCGGCGACGGCATTCTGGTTTCGCTGATGCAGTACCTGCGCGTCGTGCTGGTCGTCGTTACCGGGCCGCTGGTGGCCCATGCCATCGTGGATGCCCAGATGGCGACTGCCCCGGCATCGGCAGCGGTCGGCCAGGCCTTGCGGCACTTCTCGCCAATCGGCACGCCGGTTGCCATTGGCATCGCCGCGGTGGGCTGCTGGATCGGCGTACGCTTCCGCATCCTGGCCGGTGCATTCCTGGTGCCGCTGGCGCTGGGCGCCGTGTGGGTGACGGTGGTGCCGGTCCCGGTGGCGGTGCCCACGCCGCTGCTGGCCTGCGGCTTCGCGGTGCTGGGCTGGACCATCGGCCTGCAGTTCCGGCGCGAACTGCTGCCACCGCTGGTGGCTTCGCTGCCGACCATGCTGGCGGCCATCGTGGCGATGATCGCGCTGTGCGCGGCCTCTGCCTGGCTGATCTCGGCCAGCCGCAAGGTCAGCTTCCTGACCGCCTATCTGGCTACCTCGCCGGGCGGCGTGGAATCGATCGTCGCCATCGCGCTGGGCACCAACGCGGACATGAACTTCGTGGTGGCAACCCAGACGCTGCGGCTCTTTTCGGTCGTGCTGATCGGGCCGTGGCTGGCAAGACGCATCAGCCGGCTGCCCGGCTAGCGCGCCGACAGGCTTCCAGACTTTCCGCCTTCCGGACCGTCAGCCCTTCAGATACGCGGCGGCACCCGCGCCGGCCACGCGACCGCTGGCAAAGCAGGCCGTCAGCAGATAGCCGCCGGTCGGCGCCTCCCAGTCAAGCATCTCGCCGGCGCAGAACACGCCTGGCATCGCATTCAGCATCAGGTGGTCGTCCATCGCCTCGAAACGGACGCCGCCCGCCGTGCTGATGACTTCATCGATGGGCCGCGCGCGCACCAGCCGCAGCGGCAGCGCCTTGATGGCCGCAGCCAGCGCCACGGGGTCGTGCATCGCCTCCCTGGTCAGGACTTCTCGCAGCAGCCGCGCCTTGACGCCGGTAATGCCCAGCCGGCTCTGCAGATGGCTGGACACCGAACGCGAACCGCGCGGCCGTCCGACTTCTGCGGCAACGTCCTCGGCGGAGCGCCCCGGCGCCAGGTCCAGCGTGATGGTGGCGCTTCCGTGCGCATCGATCAGATCGCGAATCGGCGCGGACAGCGCGTAGACCAGACTGCCCTCGATACCAGACTCGCTGATCACGAACTCGCCTTGCCGGTAGAGCGCCGTGCCATCCGCCGTGGTCACGCCGATGGCGACCGATTTCACGGGCTCGCCAGCGTGCTGCGACCGGAAGACGTCGCTCCAGTCGATATCGAAGCCGCAGTTGGCGGGCCGCAGCGGAGCCACGTCGACACCGCGCGCTGCCAGCATCGGCAGCCACGCACCATCGGACCCCAGGCGCGCCCAGCTGCCGCCGCCCAGCGCCAGCACCACGGTGCGCGCCGCCACGTCGACCTCGACTTCCTTGTCGCCCTGGCGGGTCGCGAAGCGCAGCACATGCCAGCCATCGACGGGTTGCCCGAAACCAATCCAGCGATGCCGGACATGCAGCCGCATCCCGGCCTCGCGCAGCCGGTGAAGCCAGGCGCGCAGCAGCGGCGCGGCCTTCATGTCGGTAGGGAACACCCGGCCGGAACTGCCAACGAAGGTATCGATGCCCAGCGCATGTACCCAGGCACGCAGCCGGGCCGCGTCGAAGGTGTCGAGCAGCGGGCCGATCCGGTCGGCACGTGCCCCGTAGCGGCCCAGGAATGCATCGGCTGGCTCCGAATGCGTGATATTCATGCCGCCCTTGCCGGCCATCAGGAACTTGCGCCCGACCGACGGCATGGCGTCGTAGACATCCACCGGCAAGCCATGCGCGGCGAGCATCTCGGCCGCCATCAGGCCGGCCGGACCCCCGCCAACAACAATGGCACCGGCGTGGCGGACAGGTTCGGCGGAGGTAACGGCGGGCATGGAGATGATGGGGCGATGGCGGAAAGCCGGCGAATTATAAGGGTAGCCAGGAGGTAGCCATGGCGAGCGCGCGGCTTCCCCCGCTGCTTCCTCCGCTGCTACCCCTGCGCCACGATCACATGCGCCTGGATCTTGCCCGACACCGGCCCCTGGCCATGGCGGCTGGCAATCGCCTCGGTGGCGCGGTCGGTGGCCAGGTCCAGCAGGCCGGCATCGCGCGCCTCGATCTCGTTGCGTAGCGGCGTGCCCAGGCAATAGGCCACGGCGACATCGCGCGCCGAGGCGGCGGAACTGACCTTCTCGCGCGTGTCGATCCCGATATCGGCAAACCCCGCGCGGCGCAGATCGTCGCGAATCCGGTCGATATCGTGGTAGCCATGCGGGGTCCGGGCCAGGAACCGGGGCGGATCGTGCGGAAACACGGTGGCGACAGCGTTCGTGACTTCGTCGGCAAAGGCGTTCTCCTCGATACGATCCCAGACGCTGAAGACAAAGCGTCCGCCGGGCCGCAGCACGCGCCGCGCCTCGGCATAGCCGTCGACCCGGTTCGGGAAGAACATCGCGCCAAACTGGCAGCAGACGACGTCGAACGTGGCATCGTTGAACGGCAGGTCCAGCGCATCGGCCACGCGCCATGTCATGCGGCTGTCGGCGCCCTGCCGGCTGGCGGCATAGTCGAGCATCGGCTGGTTGAGGTCGGTCACCACGTAGCGCGCCCCTGCACCAAGCCTGGGCGCCAGCGCCCGCGTGACGGCGCCGCTGCCCGCCGCCGTTTCCAGCACCATGCCCGGTGACGAGGCGGCAACCAGCGCCGCCGTGTCGGCGGCATAGGCCTCGAAGATCAGGGGGACCATCAGCGTGTCGTAGAACTTCGGGATGGAGCCTGCAAACAGCTTGTCGCGGTCGGTCATGTGTCCCCCCCTGGCAGCACCCCGGCCCTGGGCCGGCGATCCTGCGCCATGGTGGCCCCGGCCGCCGGGCCCGTCAACGCTGCCCGGTGACCATTGCCGTCCGGCCTGCCTTAGAATCCCTCACCATCGACATCCTCCGGATGCCGCCGCGCGGGCCCGGCTGGCCGTTGCGGCACGCGCCCGGCAGGTGTCCTTTTCCAGATTCGCAGGAGTTCGCCATGCAAGACCCACAAAAATCGCCGCCCAACGTTGCCGAGGGCTGGCAGGCCCCGCCCGATCGCACGAGCGTGACCGATGACGCGCATGTGGACGACATCATCCCCCTGCCCCCGCCGGAACACCTGATCCGCTTCTTCCCGATCCGCGGCACGCCGGTCGAATCGCTGGTCACCCAGACGCGGCACCGCATCTCGCGCATCCTGCACGGCCTGGACGACCGGCTGCTGGTGATCATGGGCCCCTGCTCGATTCACGACCCGCAGGCCGCCCTCGAATATGCGCGCCGGCTGATGGCGCAGCGCGAGCACTACGCGGATTCGCTGGAAATCGTCATGCGGGTGTATTTCGAGAAGCCGCGCACCACGGTGGGCTGGAAGGGCCTGATCAACGACCCGTACCTGGACGAGAGCTACCGCATCGACGAAGGCCTGCGCATCGCGCGCAGCCTGCTGCTGGACATCAACCGGCTGGGCCTGCCGGCCGCCGGCGAGTTCCTGGACGTGATTTCGCCGCAGTACATCGGCGACCTGATCTGCTGGGGGGCGATTGGCGCGCGTACCACCGAGAGCCAGGTCCACCGAGAACTGGCGTCGGGCATCTCCGCGCCGATCGGCTTCAAGAACGGCACCGACGGCAATATCAAGATCGCCATCGATGCCATTCAGGCCGCATCGCGCCCGCATCACTTCCTGGGGGTGCACAAGAACGGCCAGGTGGCCACGGTCCATACCAAGGGCAACCCGGACTGCCACGTCATCCTGCGCGGCGGCAAGGCGCCCAATTACGATGCCGATTCCGTGGCGACCGCGTGCCGCGAACTGGAAGCGGCCGGGTTGCGCAACGCCCTGATGGTCGATTGCAGCCACGCCAACAGCAGCAAGCAGCACCAGCGGCAGATCGACGTGGCGGCCGACCTGGCAAAGCAGGTCAGCGGCGGCAGCGGCTCGATCTTCGGCGTCATGGTGGAGAGCCACCTGCTGCCTGGAGCCCAGAAATTCACGCCGGGCGAACACCAGACGTGCAACCTGACCTACGGCCAGAGCATCACGGATGCGTGCATCGGGTGGGACGATTCGGTGGCCGTGCTGGAAACGCTAAGCCAGGCGGTGCAGGCGCGCCGCGGGCTGTCGAAGCCATAGCACGCTGCCCGGCCGCCGTGGGCGCCGGGCTTTCGGCTGGCAGGCCTGGCAGGCGGCTAGTTCAGCGAACCGGGATCGCTGGCCGTCTGCTTCTGTTTCGCCTTGGCGACGAAATAGGAACCGATCTGCTTTTGCGTCACGTAGCCTTTCTTCTTCGTATCGATCTTGTCGAAGTTCTTGGCTACCTCGGGCATGCCGGCTTCGGCCTCCTCGCGGGTCAGCTTGCCGTCGCCATTGGTATCGGCCTGCTTGAACTTCTCGGCAAACGCGGCCTTGGCCTCCTGGGCATTCTTCGGCTTGGCGGCTTCCTGCGCCAGCACCGGCGTAGCCATGGCCATCGCCACCAGCAGGGTCCAGATCGTCTTGCGTTGCATCGTCGCCTCCCTTCTTGTATGTGAACTGCGCCGGACCGGCGCAGGCTCGCCATCGTTGGCGAATTCATTCTAAGAATCGACGCACCGCATTTGTGCCTGTTCGAAAACTTTCATCTCGCATGGAAATCCGCTTATCTCGGCGGGTCGCTCCGCCGACGCGCGGCTATGGCTTCTGCGGAAACACGGCCGGAGACAGCGTGAACGATTCCCGCATGTCGCGCACCTCATCCACGGGCGTTCGTCCGAACAGGCGCTTGAACTCGCGGCTGAACTGCGACGCGCTTTCATAGCCCACGCGCGCGGCGGCGGTGGCAGCGGTCGCGCCGTCCCGGATCATCATGAGACGGGCCTGGTGCAACCGGGTGGACTTGATGTACTGGATCGGCGAAGTCTGGGTGACGGCGCGGAAATTGGCATGAAATGCCGGCGCGCTCATGCCCGCCTCTTCGGCCAGCAGCGCCACGTTCAGCGCCGTCGCGTAGTCTGCATGGATGCGCCTGAGCGCGCGGGCCACCCTGCCGAACCGGCCATGGTGCGCCAGCGCGGCCCGCATGGCGCCGCCCTGCCCGCCGGTCAGCACCCGGTAGCAAATCTCGCGGACGATGGCGGGCCCGAGAATCCGGGCGTCCAGCGGCGACACCAGCGACTCCAGCAACCGCAGCGTCGCATCCGCCAGGCTGCCTTCGAGCGGCGTGGAGACGATACCGGCCGGCTGCGCCTGCGGATCGTTCCCCGTGACATCGATCTGGGCAATCAGATCGCTCAGTTCGACCAGATCCAGCCGCACCGATACCGCCAGCATGGGCTCCTGCGGGCTGGCTTCCGTTTCGGTCGAGAACGGCAGCGGCACCGACAGCACCAGATAGTGCTGCGCGTCGTACACGTAGACCGCCTCACCCAGAAAGCCGGTCTTGCGGCCCTGGCACACGATCACGATGCTCGGCTCGTACAGCACGGGCGTGCGTCCCAGCGGACGGTCTGAGCGCATCAGCCGGACGCTTTCCAGCGCCGACTGGGTGTAGCCCTCGTTCGGCGCCAGGCGTTCCAGCAGTTGCACCATGCGCGCGGCCACGGCGTTCGCGCTGCCGCTTGCCATGCCGCTTCCGATTCCGCTTCCGATTCCGATTCCGTCGTTCGACAAGTCTTTTCTCCCCGGCCAGGTGGCCGCCCGCATTCTAGGCGCAATCGCCGCGCCTCGTCACGCGCATCGATAGGAATAGGCAAGGATGCCATCGATCCGTGTATTCGCCGTGGCGCCCGCCACTCATAAGATCGCCTCACTGTCAGACGGACTGTATTGGCTTTGCGCCCTACCGGGCAGCGAAGCATCTCGACCGGCAGCCTTCTTCTTACCCATGACGATCAATAGGAGTATGCAATGACGACGCATTCAAGTTCATCGCAGGTCGTGCTGGTGACCGGCGCCAGCAGCGGCATTGGCGAGGCCGCCGTGCGGTTGCTGGCGCGCCAGGGACATCGCCTGGTCATCGGCGCCCGGCGCACCGGCCGCCTTGCAGCACTGGCGCAAGCACTGCAGACCGAAGGTAGCGAAGTGCGCTTTCGCGCACTGGACGTCACTTCAGCGGAAGACTTCCAGGCCTTCGCCCGCTTCGCGCTGGAATCGTTCGGCCGCATCGACGTGCTGGTCAACAACGCCGGCGTCATGCCGCTGTCGCCGCTGAACCGGCTGCTCGTCGACGAGTGGAACCGGATGATCGACGTGAACATCCGTGGCGTGCTGCACGGTATCGCGGCGGTACTGCCAACCATGGAGCAGCAGGCCGCCGGGCAGATCATCAATATCTCGTCGATTGGAGGCCTCGCAGTTTCGCCAACCGCGGCCGTGTACTGCGCAACCAAGTTCGCGGTACGCGCGATTTCCGATGGGCTGCGCCAGGAGACCGACACCATCCGCGTCACCGTCATCTGCCCCGGCGTCGTCGAATCCGAACTGGCCGACTCGATTACCGACGACACCGCCCGTGCCGCGATGCAGACGTTCCGGCAGGTCGCCATGGCCCCCGACGCGATTGCCCGGGCCATCGCCTATGCGGTGGCGCAACCGGCCGATGTCGACGTCAGCGAGATCGTGGTGCGCCCGACCGCCAGCCCCTACTGAAACCCCTCTCCCGGAACACAACAAGGCACATCGGACATGACATCCCAACACACTGACACAGCCGGCGACATGCCGGGCACCTTCGCCGGCAAGGTCGCCATCGTCACCGGCGCGGCCAGCGGCATTGGCCTGGCGACTACGGAACGGCTGCGCGCCCTGGGCGCCAGCGTGGTCGCCGTCGACCTCGACGCGCGGGTCGAAGCGCTGGCGCGGCCCGGCATCCTGCCGTTCGTGGCCGACGTCTCGCGCGAGGACAGTGCCGTGGGCGCCGTGGCGAACGCCGTCGGTCAGTTTGGCAAGCTCGACATCCTCGTCAACAACGCCGGCATCATCATCAACAAGCCGGTGGTGGAAACATCGCTGGAAGACTGGCACCGCATCCAGGCCGTCAACGCCACCGCCGCCTTCCTGTTCTCGCGCGAGGCCATGCGCGCGATGATGCCGGCCCGCTCCGGCGCCATCGTCAATATCGGCTCGTACGCGTGCTTCCAGGCCTTTCCGACCATTGCCGCCTACGCGGCCTCCAAGGGCGCGCTGGCGCAGTTCACCCGCGCGCTGTCGCTGGAGGCCATCGAGCACGGCATCCGCGTCAACGCCGTAGGCTCCGGCGACGTGGTGACCAATATCACCAACCATATCCATGCCGATGGCCCGGCGTTCCTGGCCGAGCACGGCAGGAAGGCGCCGATCCGCCGCGCGGCCCAGCCGGCCGAGATCGCCGAAGTCGTTGCGTTCCTGGCGTCGGACAAGGCCAGCTACATAGTGGGCGCGGTGGTCATGGCCGACGGCGGCATGAGCGTGGCGCTGCCCTGATGTGGCCTGGGCCAACCTGACCTGCTGCATTGCACACAGGTTCACGCTCGCCCCGGCGTGGAGACAAACTTGACGCCTGCATAAGCCCAGCATGAGGCCGGGTAGAATCCCGCCTCATGCCGAGTGTCATCCATTACCTTCGCGGCGCAGTCGTCGCCGTTGCCGCCTTCTTTGCCTGCGCGGCCCATGCCAGCGATATCGCCTGCGAGGCGCCCGCCACGCGCGCCAGCCAGATCATCTGCGAGACCGCGCTGTTCTCGATGGGGTACCAGCGCATCTATGCCGACCAGCAGCGGCTGCTCAAGGGCGGCGTGATATCGCAGGCGGACATCGACGCCTTCCGGCGCCAGCGCGACGCCTGCGACTCGGCCAGTTGCCTGGATACCGTGTTTTCCGCCTGGCGGCAGCATCTGACAAATATCGGCGCACCGCGATCACGCCAGGGCAGATAGCGGCCCATTACCCGGCTAGGCAGCGGTGCCGCTCCGCAGCCGGCCCAGCACCTCCGGGTTAGCCAGGTTTGCCGGCGCGCCTGCAAAGAAACCGTTGATATTGTCGAACGCGCCGCCGAAATACGCCTCGTAGTTGTCTTTCTCGACAAAGCCGATATGGGGTGTGCACAACGCGTTGTCGAGCCGCAGCAGCGGGTCGTCGGCACCTAGCACCGGCTCGCGCTCATAGGCGTCCACGGCGGCAAACCCGGGCCGGCCGGCCCGCAGTGCATCGACCAGCGCTCCCGGCGCAATCAGTTCGGCCCGGCTTGTGTTCACGAGCAGCGCCGTGGGCTTCATGCAGGCCAGGTCGGCAGCCGTGACGATACCTTCCGTGTGCGGGCCAAGCCGGACATGCAGGCTGACCACATCGCTGTGCGCAAAAAAAGCCTCGCGCGACGGCGCCACCTCGAATCCATCCTTGCGGGCATCGGCGGTGGAACCCTCCCGCCCCCAGACCCATACCCTCATGCCGAACGCCAGGCCGAAGCCTGCCACCTGCCGGCCAATGCGGCCATAACTCCAGACACCAAGCCGCTGGCCGCGCAACTGCTGCCCCAGATGGCCCTGCCACTGTCCCGCACGCAGCCGGTTTGCCTCGGCCACCAGATGGCGCCGGCTGGCGAGCATCAGCGCCCAGGTCAGTTCGGCCGTCGCCGCGCCAGAGCCGCTGCCTTCGGTCACCGCAATCCCGCGTGCCGTGCAGGCCGCCAGGTCGATATGCCCCGCCACCTTGCCGGTCTGGCTGATCAGCCGCAGCCGGGGCAGATGGTCGAGCAGCGCGGCCGTGATGACCGTGCGCTCGCGCGTCAGCACGATGGCGTCGGCATCGGCCAGACGCGCCGCCAGCGCGTCGATGTCCTTCACGTTGTCGTGGAAGACGGTCACGTCGTGGCCAGCCAGCCGGGCGAAACAGTGGAGGCTGCGCACGCAGTCCTGGTAGTCGTCGGGAATCGCAATTCGCATGGAAATCGGGCAGAGACGGCGCCGGCCGGTAGTGGAGTGCCAAAAGTGTAGGAAGAAAACCACGACGGGGAAGCACCCATTTCCATCCAGCGGAAACAGAACATCGGCAATGCTGTTCGGCGCGGGCTGGCTGGCCTAGATTTGAGGCTGCGTCCCGACAGCGCCGCCCCGGACCCGCCGGTCGGCGACGGACGCGTCCCCACGATAACAACGACAAGCAAGACAAAGGAGCGCCCCATGCCCACCTACCAGTTGCAAGTCAACGGCAAACAGCATGCCGTCGACGTCGATAGCGATACGCCCCTGCTCTACGTGCTGCGCGACAACCTGGCCCTGCACGGTCCCAAGTTCGGCTGCGGGCTGGGTCAGTGCGGTGCCTGCACGGTGCTGTTCAACGGGGCGGCCACCCGGTCCTGCGTACTGCCGGTGGCCTCGGTCGGCGATGCGCGCATCACCACGCTGGAGGGACTTGGCAGCGCCGACAAGCCCCATCCGGTGCAACAGGCCTTTATCGACGAGCAGGCCGCGCAGTGCGGCTACTGCATCAACGGCATGGTGATGACCTCGGTCGGCCTGCTCGCGCAGACGCCGAAGCCGTCGGAAGAGCAGATCCGCAACACGCTGGCCGGCAACCTGTGCCGCTGCGGCACGCACACCCGCATCATCAAGGCCGTGCAACGCGCGGCGCAAACCACCGCGAAGGAGGCCTGACATGGATCGTCGCGCATTCCTCAAGGGCAGCGGCGGGCTGCTGGTCTCGTTCACGCTGCCGGGGCTGCTGCCGGCTGCCCACGCGCAGGCGGCAGCAGGCATCGACGCCGCAGGGCAAACCGTCAGGAAAGCTTCGACAGCCAAGGGCGAAGTCGATGCCTGGCTGGCCATCGCGCCTGACGGCCGCGTCACGGTCTACAGCGGCAAGGTGGACCTGGGCACCGGCGCGCGTACCGCGCTGGCGCAGATGGTGGCCGACGAACTCGATGTCGGCTTCCAGCAGGTGGACCTGATCATGGGCGACACGCTGCTGACGCTGGACCAGGGCCAGACCGCCGGCAGCCTGACCATCCAGGACGGCGGCGGCACGCTGCGCCGCGCGGCCGCCTGTGCGCGCCGCGCGCTGGTGACCCGGGCGGCCGCGCAATGGTCCGTCGACGCCGCCACGCTCGCCGTGACTGACGGCGTGATTGCCACCCCGGGCGGCGAGCGCAGGATCGGTTACGGCGAACTGGTTGCAGGCAAGCCGCTGCAGGTAGCGCTCGATCCCAATGTCCCGCTGAAGGCCCCGGCCCAGCACAAGCTCGTCGGCAAGAACGTTCCGCGCGTGGACATCCCCGCCAAGGTCACCGGTCGTTTCACCTTCATGCAGGATTTCCGCCTGCCGGGCATGCTGCACGCCCGCGTGATCCGCCCGGCTGGCCCCGGCGCCAGGCTGGTCAGCATCGACGAGGCGTCGATCCGCGACCTGCCCGGGGTACGCGTCGTCCGCAAGCAGGATTTCCTGGCGGTGCTGAGCCCGAGCGAATGGGGCGCCGTCAAGGCCGCGCGCCTGCTGCAGGTGAAATGGGACGACCCGCCCCACTTCCCGGACCAGGCCGAACTCTATACCTGGTGGCGCAAGCTGCCGGTCAGCAACGTCGAAACGCCTGCCAGCAAGGGCGACGCCGCCACGGCACTGGCCGGCGCGGCCCGTCGCATCGAAGCCACCTACGAGTTTCCGCCGCATACGCATGGCTCCATAGGCCCGGCCTGTGCAGTGGCCGACTTCCGCGACGGCCAGTGCACGATCTGGTCGGCCGCGCAGTCCACGCATTCGCTGCAGGGCGAGATCGCACTGACCCTGGGCGTCGACAAATCGAAGGTGCGCCTGATCTACCTGGACGGCGCCGGCTGCTACGGCCGCAACGGCCACGAGGATTGCTCGGCCGACGCAGCGCTGGTGTCGCAGCTCGCGGGTGCCCCCGTGCGCGTGCAGTGGATGCGTGCCGACGAGCACGGCTGGGACCCGAAAAGCCCGCCCACGGCCATCGACCTCAAGGGCGGCCTGGACGCGCAGAAGCGCCCCGTCGCCTGGCAATCGGAGTTCTACGTGGCCGCCCAGAAGGGCTCCATCGCCGAATTTCCGCTGCTGGCGACGGTCACCTCCGGCATCAAGCGGCCGGCCTATGTCACCGGCAATATCTCGAAGAATGCCGACGTGCTGTACACGCTGCCGAACGTCAGCACCAAGGTCTACCGGCTGACCGACAGCGCCTTCCGCACCGCGCACCTGCGCTCGCCGGGCCGGCTGCAGAACGCGTTCGCCAATGAGGCGTTTTTCGATGAACTGGCGATGGCCGCCGGCGCCGATCCGCTGCAATGGCGGCTGGATTACCTGTCCGATCCGCGTGCGCGTGCCGTGCTGGAGGACGTGGCAAAGCTCTCGGGCTGGAATCACAAAACCGCCAGGTCGATCCGACGCAAGGGCGATCCGCGCGATGTGGTCCGCGGCCGGGGCCTGGCTTTCGTGCGCTACGACAACGACCGCACCTACGTCGCCACCGTGCTCGAAGTGGCAGTCAACCGCAACGACGGCCATATCCGCGTGACCGATGTCTGGTGCAGCCACGACTGCGGCCAGATCATCAGCCCGGACGGCACGCGCAACCAGATCGAAGGGGGCATCGTGCAGACCATCAGCCGTGTGTTGATGGAGGAACTACGATTCGATGCGCATCGCATCACGTCGGTGGACTGGGCCAGCTATCCGATCCTGCGCTTCCCCGATGTGCCCAACATCCACATCAGCCTGATCGACCGGCCTGAAGCGCCCCCCTGGGGTGCCGGCGAAATGGCGCCTGCCACCGTTCCGGCTGCGATCTCGAATGCGGTATTTGCGGCAACGGGCGTGCGGCTGCGGTCGGTGCCGTTCCTGCCCGAGAAGATGCTGGCGGGGCTGAAAGGCGCGGCGGGCGGGAAAGCAAAAGCCGGGAAGGTGACGATGGAGAAACCGGCCACGGAGAAAGCCATCGCCTGACACCAGCGCCGGATTGCCCAATGAACAAGGCCCCCGATGTCCAGGCGTCGGGGGCCTTGTCGACGGTCTTCTCCGGGGCCCTGTCGGGGGCCTTTGATCTTTGGGTCGTTTGATTCCCGAGCCGTTTGACTCTGGGTCTTGCGATGCTCAGCCGCCAGTCTGCAGCCCGCGCTCCACCATCTCCAGCAGGCGCTGGCCGATCACCGCGGCCTGCTCCCTGGCCCGGCTGCGCAGCGGGCCGTCGATCAGCAGGACCGCCAGGCCATGCACGGCAGACCACGCGATGTATTCGGCGCCAGGCCGGCGATCCCCCGCCAGCAAGCCGGCTTCGACCCAGCGATCCAGTGCGGCACCGAGCAACTCGAACGGGTTCAGGCCGCTGTTGCCCGCCTTGGCCGGATCGGTGTCCTGCTCGACATCGTCAGGCACCGAAAACGCCGTGCGGAACAGACCGGTCTCGGCCAGCGCGAATTGCAGGTACCCCATGCCGACCGCGCGCAGGCTGCCGCGCGCGCGCTCGGCGGGCGATGCATCGGGGGGAATCGCCGCCATTTCGGCCTCCATCGCCATCGCCAGGCTCGACAGCGCCCAGGCGCGCACGGCCTGCAACAAATCCTGCCGACTGGCGAAATGGCGATATGCGGCATTGGGCACCACCCCTGCGCGACGCGTGGCCTCGCGCAGCACGATGGCATCCGGACCGCCATCGCGGGCCAGGTCGATCCCCGCTTCCAGCAGCGCGCGGCGCAGGTCGCCGTGCCGATAGGTCGTGCGCGTGGGAGGCGTTGCAGCAACGGCACGGTTCATGTCATCTCCCATGTGGACGGTGTCCACGCCATTTTGTTTCATAGTAGACAGTGTACACAAATCCTGCCAGTGCCTGACACGTCAGCGGCCCCGATGCGGACAATACGGCACAGCGGAAACCATGGCTAGAGGATCGGCGCAAACAGCTTCGCCACGTGCATGGCCACCCGCAGGATGGCGGGCGAGCCCAGGAAATCGTTCGGCCCGATCTGCCGCGCCTGTGCGAAATCGGCTTCGAGCATGCGCGCCACATCGGCCGCGAAATCGGGGTGGGCGGTCATCACCATCAACTCGAAATTGAGGCGGAAGGACCGGTTGTCCAGGTTGGCGGTGCCCACGGCGGCCGCCTCGTCGTCGATCAGGATCACCTTCTGGTGCAGAAAGCCGGGCTGGTAGCGATAGATCTTCACGCCCGCGCGAATCGCCTGGTATGCGTAGATGGTGGAGGCGCCGTAGACCACGCGGTGATCGGGGCGCGACGGGATCAGGATGCGCACGTCCACGCCGCGCAGCACCGCAAGCCGCAACATCGCGAACACGGCTTCGTCGGGCACGAAGTACGGAGACGTCATCCATAGCCGGCGTGTGGCGGACTGGATCGCCTCGACAAAGAACAGCGAGCAGGTCTCTTGCGCATCGGCCGGTCCCGACGGCACGACCTGGCACACCATGTCGCCCACGTAGCCCGACGGCGGCGTCATCAGGTACGGCACTTCCCGCGCGGCCCAGTACCAGTCCTCGGCAAACGCCATCTGCAGGTCAAGCACCGCCGCGCCCCGGATGGCGATATGCGTATCGCGCCACGGCGCCAGCGGCGGGCGGCGCCCCAGGTACTCGTTGCCGACGTTGTGTCCGCCCACGAACGCCTGCGCGCCATCCACGACAACAAGCTTGCGATGGTTGCGAAAATTGAGCTGGAAGCGATTGACAAAGCCAGGATGCGTGGAAAACGGTCGCACTTCCACGCCCGCCTGCTGCAGCACGCGGACATAGCCACGCCCCAGCGCATGGCATCCGATACTGTCGTAGAGAAAATAGACCCTGACCCCGGCGCGCGCCCGATCGCACAGGCGCTTTTGCAACGCGCGCCCGAGTTCGTCGTCATGCACGATGAAGAACTGCACCAGCACCTGCTGGGTGGCCGCGTCGATGGCGGCGAAGATGGCATCGAAGGTGGCATCGCCGTTGACCAGCAGCCGCACATCGTTGTTCATCAGGCACGGCACGCCGGTCAGGCTGGGCAGCGCCCGCATGCAGGCCTGCTCGGGCTGCAGCACCACGCTGGCGGCCAGCGCCTCGCGATCCTGGGCCGTCATGCCGTGGCGGATCTCGCGCAGCCGGTCATTGTTGAAGCGCCGCGCATTGACATAGCCGGCAAACCGGCTACGCCCGAAGATCAGGTACGGAACGATCGTGAAGTACGGCATCATCACCAGCGACCCCGCCCATGCGATGGCGCCTGGCGCCGTGCGCACCGTCATCACGGCATGCAGCGCCGCGATGATTCCGACGATGTGGAACGCGAGGACAACCGCGGCAATCACGCTGGGACTGAGCATAGGCACTGGCACCATGAGCGGCCCGGATTCGATGAACCGTATTCTGGCATAGCGGGTCACTTTGGCGCAGCCCGATATCGCACCCACCCGATCCTGCAGTTCGGCCCGGCGGCCCGGAACCCGGATACGGCGCCCCATTGCCTAATTTTTAATCACGCCGACCGGCCACCCGTCCTGCCGCACCACACCGCGCGCACCTGCCCCGGTTATCCACAAAATCTGTGGATAACGATGGCAGCACGCAACAACCGGTTGGCACACAACCGGACGTCACGCCCCCATTTAAAGAAACGCTGATTGTTGGACCTTCCCCTGGCCGATACGCTGCATCGTGTTTGCCCGATTCAATGCATTTTGCCCGTTCGATAGTGTCCGATAGTGTCGTATGAATGCCCAATTTAATATTGCGCTGCTCGCCAGCCGCAACTCCCCTCTCCACCCGATGCAGGAGTTGCTCTCCATCGCCGGGTTCCAATGCAACGTCTTCCAGACTGGCCGCGAGTTGATCCACGGCCTGGGTCACGACAGCTACGACATGCTGCTGATTGACCGCGACCTGCCCGATATTTCCGCCATTGACGTCATCCGCGCCGTGCGCGCGGTACGCAATCGCGACGTGCCCATCGTGATGTTCTCGGGCGAAAGCGACGACGACGACATGGTGGAAGCGCTGGACGCCGGCGCGGACGACTACATCGTGCGGCCGCTCAACGCTCGCGTGCTATTGGCCCGCATCGCCGCATTGCGCCGGCGCATGTCCGGCACCCGGCTCAACGCCAGCATGCCGCTGCGTGCCGGGCCGTACGAGCTCAACAACCCCGGCCGCTTCGCCACGCTGCATGGGCAACGCATTCCGATGACGCCCAAGGAATTCGACCTCGCCATGCTGATGTTCGCCAACGCAGGCCGCATCCTGGCCACGCAGCGGATCGAAAACACCATCTGGGGACACACGCTGCCGCACTCGTCGCGTGCACTGGCCGGGCTGGTCTCGCGAATGCGACGTACGCTCGATCTCTGCGCCGAGAACGGCGTGACGATCACGGTGGTATACGCGCAGGGGTACCGGCTAGACATCCTGGACAGTGCGGCGCGCGCCGAACTGACGGCACACCGCCGGCCCGGACTGGCCGGCAACGGTGCGCTGGCCGACTACTAGCCCGCTAGCTGTCCAGTTCTCCGCGCGCGGCCAGGTCGGCAATGTCGATACACACCACGCCCTGCGCCACACCTTTCGCTCTGCGCTTGGCAACGGCCGCAGCCGCACCTACATGCTGGCTGCCAAGCGGCCAGGCGGCCATGGCATCGGTGCCTACGCGCACCACCCCGACCGCCATCGTCACGGGCGGAAAGAACATCGGACGTCCGTGCCGGTCTTCCGCCCGGATGCCTCCGGCCACGCGGTCAGATGCCGCGTACATGGCGAGCGCACCGTCATTGAAGCGTGCCATCGCGCCATGGATGCGCGATTCCCAGTCATCGCCCTGAAACAGCACCAGGTAGTCGTCGCCGCCAATATGGCCCAGGAAGTCGCGGGCCGGATCGCAGGCCTGCGCCAAGATGGCCGCGGCCCCCTTGAGCAGTTCGTCGCCCTTCCAGTAGCCATAGTGGTCGTTGAAGGACTTGAAGTGATTCAGGTCCGCATAACAGGCATGGAACGGACTGCGCGCCTCGATCAGGCGGTCGATATGCTGGTTCAGCAGGATATTGCCGGGCAGGAAAGTCAGCGGGTTGGCATAGCGCGCGGCCTCCATGCGCACATCGGTAATCGCGCGCAGCAGGTCGGCGCCGGTGCCCAGGCCCACGTAGCGGCCCTCGTCGGTGATGACAAAACCATCCGCCAGCGCGCGGGTCGGCTCGCCGGCCACATGCTGGGCCATTTCCTCGAGCGTGGTACGCCGGTCGAAACAGACCGGCTGCGGGTCGGCCAGCGTCACGCAGGCCTTGCGGCCGTACAGTTCGCGGTGGAACGGCGTGGCGTAGCGATCGAGCAGTGTCTGGCGGTTGATCAGGCCGATCGGCCGCCGGTTGCCGTCAACCACGGCCACCGCGTGCAGATCGCTCTGCTCGTGGAACCGCGCCAGCACGTCGTTGTTCGATGTCTCGGCATTGACGGCCGGCATCGGGCGCAGCAGCTTGCCCGCCGTCGTGCCCGACCAGCCCGTCCGCAGCGTTTGCGGAAACACGGCAATCTGCCGCGATGCCAGCAGTGAACGCACCTCTGGCGTGATCTCGCCGGGCGGGTTGGCGGCCGGCCGGCCCAGGAAGTAGCCCTGCCCCGCGGCCACGCCCAGATCCCTGACCAGCGCCAGTTCTTCGGCGGTCTCGATACCTTCGGCAATCACCCGGCCGCCCAGCGCATGCATCAGGCTCAGGATCGCGCGCAGCACTTCCAGCCTGCGGGAACTGGCGTGGATGCCTCGCACAAGCGACTTGTCGATCTTGATGAACTGCGGCGTCAGTTCGGCCAGCCGGTCCAGGTTGGCATGGCCGGTACCAAAGTCGTCGAGCGCGTACTGCACGCCCAGTTCCGTGAGCACCCCCACCACATGCGCAAAGCTGGCGGCATCGCCCACTGCCGTCTGTTCCGTGACCTCGATGACCACGCGCGACGGCGCGATGCGCGCCCCGGAGCCCTGCGCACCGTCCAGCCCCAGCAATGCCGCCATGGCGCGGCCGTGATGATCCAGCAGATGCCGCAGCGTCAGCGGACTGAAGTTCAGGAACAGCTTGCCGGACAGGTCCAGGGCCGCCCAGGACCACAGCGCGGTACGCGCCGCCGTCATTTCGAGCCCGATCGTGGTGCCCGTCTCCTGGGCCATGCGAAACAGCGCATCGGGAGATGCGTACATCGAGCCGGCAGGCCCGCGAATCAGCGCTTCATATCCAAGGATCTCACCGCTTGCCAGCGTCACGATAGGCTGAAAGACCGCGTGTAGCGGTGGCGGTCGTACGGCCTCGCGGGCCGCAGCCAGATCGGGGGCAACGGTAAACATGAAACGGATTAGGACGTATGGCAGGCCACCTGCTTGTTGACGGCCGGCCACAAGCAAACTTGAGCACGACTTTGCAATTCAGGCACATATGCAGCGCGCGCCATTGCATGACAGTCATATGTCACCCGTATGACAAACTCGCCGCATGCGTTTTGTCACGCAGCCGTCACAAACTTGCCCGACGATCACGCCGCACCGCAACAAGACCGGGCCCCGCGACGGGTAGCCAGATACGCCATCGCCGAGAGGCCGGACTGCGGCAGTGCAAGGGTCATCGTATGGCGGGGCATCGCCCCGAAGGAGTTCGTAGTGTTGCAAGCCATCAAGCTGGGATTGCCGGGACGGCGCGGCCAATCCGCATGGCAAGGACTGGCAAAGTTGCCGCTGGTCGTGCGCCTGTCCGCGGCGTTTGTCCTGATCTATGCGTTCGGCGCGATTGTCGGACTCACCGGCATCTTCAATCTCATCGACCTCAAGCGCGACACCGACAGGCTGTACCAGCGCGACATGCGCGGCGCCATTGCCGCCGAACGCGCGCAGGCGTCGCTGGCCATGCTGGGCCGCGCGCAACTGGCCCTCACGCTCGCCACCAGTTCCGCCGAACGGGACACCGCCGCCAACGATATCGCACAGGCATCGAAACAGCTCGACGCAGCGGTCGATGGCGTCCGCCAGGCCGCCCCGGCGCAGGCCCGTGCATTGCTCGCCGAGCGTGCGGCGGCCGGCGACCTGATGACGAAGTACGTCGACCTGATTCGCAAGCAGCCGCTCGACTCGCTGCAGTTCGATGCGTCCGTCTCGATCGACGGTCACTTTCTCGGCGAACAGCTACAGAAGCTTGGCGCGCTGGTGGAGACCACGCGTACGACGCTGGCACAGCAGGCTGCCGACACGGTAGCTGGCGTAGCGTCGGCGCAGGTTGCCGCGCAAACGGTGATGAGCGCGCTGCTGGTAGCCAGCCTGGCCGCGGCCGGACTGCTGGCCTGGATCGCCGCGCGCAGCCTGACGCGCGAACTCGGTGGCGAGCCGCGTGACGCGGCGGCCATCGCCACACGCATTGCCGGCGGCGACCTGACCGCGCGCATTGCCCTGCGCGAGCGCGATGGCGGCAGCCTGTTGTTCAACCTGGCGGGCATGCGCGACCAGCTGGCCGGCGTGCTGGCGCGAATCCAGCAGTGCGCGCACGAGATTTCGGCCGCCAGCGACGGCATTGCGCGCGGCAACCAGGAACTGGCAACCCGCACCGGCATGCAGGCCACCGCGCTGGGCGAGGCCACGGCAAATGTCTCGCGGCTGACGACGCTGGTCCAGCAGGCCCACGCGCAGGCGCAGGAATCCAGCGACATGGCGAGCCGGGCGCGCGAAGCCACCGGCGCCGGCATGGCCGCCGTGCGCGACATGAGCGGTGCGATGGCCAACGTCCACGCTCAATCGCGCAATATCTCGGAGATTGTCTCCGTCATCGAGAGCATCGCCTTCCAGACCAATATCCTTGCGCTCAATGCCGCCGTGGAAGCGGCCCGGGCTGGCGAAGCCGGTCGCGGCTTTGCCGTGGTGGCGCAGGAAGTACGGGCCCTGGCCCAGCGCAGCGCCACGGCCGCCCGCGAGATTGGCGGCATCATCGGCGACGCCGCCAACGAGATTGCCCGGGGCGCCGACCTGAGCGGCCGTGTGGAATCGGCCATGTCAGGTATTGACTCCGCAGTGCAGCACAGCCATACGCTGGCCGCCGAACTGCGCATGCTGGCCGACGAGCAGGCCAGCGGCATCCGCACCGTAGGCGATGCGCTGAGCCGCCTGGAACAGACCAGCGCGGACAACGCCAAGCTGGTCGACGTGGTCAGCGATCAGGCGGCGCGGCTCGACAGCCAGGCCGCCGCGCTGGAAACGGACGTCGCGCGCTTCCAGTTCTGAACCGCTACCGCATTGCCGCAACGTCCGCCCGCGAACCGCGAATCGGGCATCCGGATGCCCGCGCCCGCTTCAGCTTCGTTCCGCACCGCCGTAATTCAAGAAGATCCGATTCGCCGGAGAGCTTTTCGCCGCCAGTATCGCGGTATGCCGGTCGGGACATGGATCAACGCTGAGGCGGACAGAGAGCGGAGAACACACACATGCTACGCAAGGCAGTGCATGACGATGCGTCGTTCCACGAGGATTTCGAGGCAGCCGGGCGCGACTGGGCACCCCGGCTCAAGCCCTGTGGCACCTGCCACGCGTGCGAGAAGGAGGTAGGCCGGGCAGACCTGTTCTGCAGCATCACCTGCCAATACGCATTCGAGCATTTCGAAATGCGTTTATTGCGCAAGGAATAGACCCCTGCAGACAATTGCAGACAACTGCGGCGACAACCGCAGCGAGATCCGCAAGGACAAACGCCAGGGCCCGGCAGACTCCAAACGCCCACCGCCGATGATTTGAGGCCCTGTGGCGGTTCACGTCGCGGCCCTCGCCTGCTCTGTGTCAAAGCGACGAACATTTCCTTTCAAATTCCTGTCAACCACCCTCGCCTACCGCCCGTTGAGGCGTGCATTACGGCGATATCCGCAACGCGGAGCAGGCCGGAAATCAAGGCCTGGCGCGGCAGGTGTGTCCGCGAGAAACACTTGGACTTACGCAGTAACCGGCATTAACGAGTCACGCGTAAAAGTTACACAACTGTTGCACTTACGCACACTTTGTGTCGACTTTCCCACGCGAAAGCCGGATACGCTTGATTCATCCCATCACCGATTGACCACGAGAAATCATGACTGAACGCCTCATCATGCTGGACGTACCCGGCGTCCTGTATTCGGACCGCTCCGCTGCCCGCCTGGGCGGTACGCCAAACACGGGGACCCTGCGTGACGTCAGGTTTTTCGATCCCATCGCGCTGGGCTTCCTGCGCCGCCTGTTCGGTATCGCCGGTGCCCGCGTGGTGGTTTCCGACGCATGGCGCCGTGGTACGCCGGCAGCCATCTTCCAGCAGCTCGACCTGCAGGTGGAAGGGATGACGCCACCCGTCGCAGGCGGCCACGGCGCGGAGATCGACGCCTGGTTCGCCCAGCATGCGGCACCGGGCGCATGGGTCATCCTGTCGACTGCCCCGGCATCGTCGTTCACCGAAGCGCAACGTGCTCGCCTGGTAAAGGTGGATCCGGCCGAAGGCCTGACCGTGGACAACTTCCGTCAGGCGCTGGATATCCTTGGCGTGGCCTGCCCGTCGACCGTGACGCCCGATTCGCGCGTGGAGCCGGGCCTGAAAGCCAAGCTGCGCCACCTGCAACGCCTGGCCCGCGACGAACCCGAGCGCTTCATGCCGGCACCGGCCGCTGCCGAAGCCCGCGAACAAGCCATGGCCGTGGCCGTGGCCAGCCTGACGGGCAAGCACCTGGATACTGCCGCCATTCACGCCTGATCCACGGATGATCCTGCGCATCGCCGCAAATATCACAGCGTGATGCAATACAAAAGGCCGCCAGTCATGGCGGCCTTTTCATGCACCCTGCGTCATGGACGCTACGAGGTGTGCGCTACATCAGCGCGCGGTGAGCTTCACCGCCGGAAAATCAACAGGCACGGCAAATGCCACGTTGATGTAGTTGGTGAACAGGTTCAGTGCCACATGGGCCACGATCTCAACGATTTCTCCGTCGTTGAAGCCCACTTCGCGCAGGCCTGCCACGTCGGCACCGGACACCTGGCCGCGCGCCTCCACCAGCTTCAGCGCAAACGCCAGCGCCGCCGCCGTTTTGGGATCTTCGGCGTGCCCTGACTGCGCAGCCGCCATCTCGGCAGCCGACGCGCCAGCCTTGCGGCCCAGCGCTGTATGCGCGGCCAGGCAATAGTCGCAGCGATTGCGGTCGGCCACGGCCACGGCGATCTGCTCGCCAAGCTTTGCCGGAATGACGCCCGCGCCGAGCGCGCCAAACGTGGCCCACATCGACTGCAGTGCAGCCGGCGAATTCGACACGGCGCGGAACATCTGGGGAACACCACCAAAAGCGGACTGGATCTGGGCCAGTGCGGCCTGGCTGTCAGTCGGAGCGGCCTGGGGTTCGGGTACGGAAATGCGTGCGGTCATGATGGAATCTCCTGTCGAAACGATCGAGAAAGTGATCGAAATCAGGACGTCGCCGTCCATGGGTTCCACTATGGTCGTGCAGGGCGTACGATGGGATACCATCCGTCCCGCAAACGTACCAATTCATCCCGCCTTGACCACTGCCCTCACCCCGCTCACCGTCGATCGCCTGTCCGCGCTGCTTGAACGGTTCCGCATCCAGGCGCACCTGTTCCATACCGGACCGCTATGCGGCGTTTCGCGTTTTGACGAGCCGCATCGCGGCTTCCTGCACGTGATGCGCGAAGGCAGCATGACGGTCACGCATCAGGCCAGGGGCCTGCCGCGCCGGCTGGAGATCAACGAGCCATCGCTGCTGTTCTATCCGCGTCCCGCGATCCACACCTTCCACAATCCGCCGGCGGAAGGATCGCAGTTTTCCTGTGCCACGCTGGAATTCGCCGGTGGTGCCAGGAATCCGCTGGCGCGCGCCCTGCCGCCGTTGATCGTGCTCCCACTGGCGGACGTGCCGGGGCTGGCGCCGGCACTTGCACTGCTGTTTGCCGAAACCGAGCGCGTGCGATGCGGTCAGCGCTTGCTGGCGGATCGGCTATTCGAAGTGGTAGTGATCCAGCTGTTGCGCTGGATGCTCGATCATCCCCGGCAGGTCGGGGTCCAGCCCGGGCTCATCACTGGGCTGTCCGATCCGCGGCTGGCGCGGGTGCTGGTAGCCCTGCACGACGCACCGGGAGACAACTGGAATCTGGAAAGGATGGCGGCTTGCGCGGGCATGTCGCGCAGCGCCTTCGCGGCGGCGTTCCGCGATATTGTCGGCCAGCCCCCGGCCGACTACCTGACGGACTGGCGCATCAGCCTGGCCCAGGCGCGGCTGCGCGACGGCGCACAGCTCAAGCTGCTGGCCGGCGAACTGGGCTATGCCAATCCGTCGGCCCTGTCGCGGGTGTTCCTGTCCAGGGTTGGCCAGTCTCCGCGCGACTGGTTGCGCGCGGAGAAGACGGCAACAGCGAATTAATAGTCGACCGTCATCGATACCTTGAACGTACGCGGATTGCCGATATACAGCGTGCTGGCCGACGTCGACACGCCAGCCCAGTAATCCTTGTTCGCCACGTTCTCGACGGCGGCGCGCAGCGTGTAACGCATCTGCGACGCCTTGAAGGTATAGCGCGCCCCCAGGTCGAAGCGGTTCCACGACGGCAGCGCAATCGTGTTGGTGTTGTTCGCGTACTGGCGGCCGGTCTGGATGAAGCGGCCCGACACGGTGGCACCTGCCAGGAACGGCAGGTCGTACTCGCCGCTCAGCGTCATCGTGTAGTTCGGAATGCCAATGCCCTTTTTGCCTTCGGTCTGCGGGTTGCCGGTGTTCAGGTACTGCGAGTCGATATACGACACGCCGCCCAGCAGGCGCACGCCGCGCACCGGTTCGCCAAACACGCTGAACTCCACGCCACGGTTGCGCAGGTCCTGCAGGCCAAACACGTTGCCCTGCATGGTGGTGCCCTGCGGCTGCTCGATCTGGAAGAACGCCAGCGTCGTGCCAAACGATCCCGCGTCGTACTTCACGCCGGCCTCGTGCTGCTTCGACTTGACCGGCGCGAAGACCTCGCCACGGTTGACCGCGGTGTTGCCCGCAGTCGGGCCCTGGGCCAGGCCTTCGATGAAGTTGTAGTAGACCGACACGTTCTGCAGCGGCTTGACCACCAGGCCGAACATCGGCGAAGTGGCCGAATCGCTATAGGTCGACGTCTGGGCACCCGATGCCGTGGCGTACCCGCGCACGTTGATCACCTGCTGGCGCACGCCGGCGGTCAGCAGCACGCGATCGTTCAGGAAGCCCAGCGTATCGGACACCGACACGCCATTGAGGTTGGTCCGCTGCGTCACGTACGGATCGGACATATTGCCCGTGGCCGGTGCCGAGGGATAGGCAACGATCGGCGCGTTATAGAGATTGGTCGCAAACGAGCCCGAGAATTCGAAAGCCGTGGCCCTCTTCTGCTCCAGCCCCGACCAGCTCAGGTTGACCGTGTGCTTGACTGGCCCGGTCACGAACCGGCCGCGTACGCCGACTTCGCCCGAGAACGTATCCTGCTCGAACGGCACGGTCAGGCGCGTTGCCGTGCCAACGCCGTTGTTGCCGACGCTCGCCCCGCTATAGCTGCCGAACTCGTTGGTGTGATGGCCACCGAAAGCGGCATAGGCCGTCCAGTCTTTCGTGATGTCGTACTCGGCGCGGATCGTGCCGTAGATGTCTTCCAGCGAAGAATTGGTCCACGGCTGCGCGAAATTCGTGCTGGCGGACGGCACCGGCGGCAGCGCCGTGCCGGTCAGGGTGACCGTGCTGCGGCCCTGGTAGATGCGTTGCTTCTGGTAGCCGAAATCGGCGTTCACGCGCAGGTTGTCGCCCTGGTAGTCCAGGCCCAGCGTGAACAGGCGCTGCTGGCGGCTTTCGTTGTCGATGGCCGTATCGCCACCGCGCGCCATGGCGTTCACGCGCACGCCGAATTCCTTCTTGTCGCCGAAGCGACGGCCCACGTCGATATGGCCGCCGGCCTGGCCGTCGCTGGTGTAGTCCAGCGTGCCCTGCGTGATCGGCGCGGCCGTGGCGTACTTGGGCACCAGGTTGATCGAGCCGCCCACGGCGGTGCCTGCGGCCGATACGCCGGTCAGGAAAGCGTTGGCGCCGCGGAACACTTCCACGCGTTCGAGCCCTTCGGTCGACGCCAGCTGGCGGGGCGCAATGCCGTAAAGGCCGTTGTAACCGAGGTCATCCGAGCTTAGCGTGAATCCACGCACCACGAAGGTTTCGGAAAAGTTGCCGAAGCCCGAACCGACGCGAACAGCCGGATCGTCGGCCAGCACCTGGCCCACCGTGTGTGCCTGCTGGTTCTGGATCTGCTCGGCCGTGTACGACGTGACGCTGAACGGCACGTCCATGAAATCCTGGTTGCCCAGAATGCCGATGCGGCCACCGCGTGCCACCTGGCCGCCCGCATACGGCGCAGGCAGCTGGTCCGGCGAAGCCTCGCCCTTGACCGTCACCGTGGGCAGCGTCTGCTGCGCGGCGGCCGGTGCGGCTTCCTGCGCAAAGGCCAGGGATGGCAGCACCCCGGCGGCAGCCAGCGACGCGGCCAGGAAACTGAGTCGTACAGAACGGGACGAACGGGAAGAACGGGAAGAACGGGCGGCGCGTGCGGTCTGTGCAACGGCGCAAGGTACGGCAAAAGACAAGATGACACTCCCTAAAATAAATCGATGACTCCTGCACCGCGTTTCCGACGCGGCGGACAGGCGTGACCCGTGTCCGTGAATGACGGCATCGCTCTGCCGGCGATGCTCGTTGGTGCGGGTTGTGGCACGTTGGCGCCCTACGACGGCATGAGCCAGGGCGAAGCCATGGTCGCCGCCATGCCCACGGCGATGGACATCCGCGCCAGCCGCGGCGTGGCATGCGGGGCCCAGGAAAACGCGCCAACCACGGCCAGCGCGCCAAGGGTCAGCAAGCCGGCCCAGTAGACGACGCCAAAGGCCCAGCCTTCGGCCAGTACGCAGGCGGCCAGGGCCAGCACCAGGGCGATCGAGCCCTGCCAGCGCAGCCGCGCGACCACGGCCGGCGCCGGTACGCTGCCGCGCCCGAACATGTCGGCGTGGTGGCGATCCATGGCCTGCGCGAGCCACATGAATCCGCCAATCGCGAATCCCAGGCCCGCCACGCAGGCCGGCCCCGCCGGCATCATCGCCGCCGCGTTCATCGGGATAGTCATTGCGAGACCTCCCGCGACATCTCGCCCACGCCGGCCACCGCACGCGGTGCGGCCGCCTTGCGCGGCGCGGCGCCACGCTTGCCAAGCATCCTGGCCGCCGCACCCAGGCCGATGCCGAGCACCAGCACGGTCAGGTCAAAACCCGCCACCACGACAGGCCCATGGAACAGCGTCACGCCAAGATGGGTGGAGGTGGTCAGCGCGTTCAGCACGGGCAGCCCGGCGAAGAGCGTCGCGGCCACCCACAACTGCACGCGCCACATGGCTCGCGTGGGGCGCCATTGCGCCAGCAGCGCGGCCACGGCCCAGGCGCCGAAGAATGCCTGGATCTCGGTGGCCTGACGTTGCGCCAGATCGACCGGCAGCAAACGGTTGGCCCAGAAATACGCGCCGAACGCGATCGGCAGGCCCGCAATCACGCCCAGGTTGAGCGCCTCGACCAGCCGCAGGCCAAATGGCGTGCGCCCCGTCGCGGCAATGCGTTTGGCATGGCTCTGCCGCGTCTTGACCGCCCACAGCAATGCGCCGGTCGCCACCATCAGGCAGCCGGCAAGGCCGGACGCGAAGAACAGCGCGCGCAGCAGTGGCGGCGCGAAGTGCGCCACATGCAGGCCCAGCATCGTCCAGCGCGTGGTGCTGGCCGGCGCCACCTCATCGCCCCGCGTTTCTTTCAACTCACCGGTGGCACCCTCGAAGACCACCGTGGGCGTGGTCGTGCGGAACTGGCGGCCCTCCTCGCGTGCCACGGCAACGGTGGCATTGGCCTTGTTGGGCGCCTCCACGGTCAGGCGGTGCGGTGCGGCGCCATGCCAGTGCGCCGACGCCTGCGCCAGCATCGGCCCGATCGGCGCCAGCGGCGCGGTCTCGGTGGTCGGCTTCACGCGCGGCGCGCGGGCCGCCAGTTCGGCATTGAACGCCTGCTCGTTGCCCTTGTACACGGCCTGGATGCCCCACGGCATGTACATGAACAGCAGCGTCACCAGCCCCGTGTAGGTGATCATCAGGTGGAACGGCAGCGCCAGCACGGCCACGGCGTTGTGCGCGTCCAGCCACGAGCGCTGTCCCTTGCGGGCGCGGAACGTGAAGAAGTCCGCAAAGATGCGCCGGTGCGTGATGACGCCGCTGATGATCGCCACCAGCATGAACATCGAGCAGAAGCCGATGATCCAGCGCGCCCAGATCGCAGGCATGTAGTGCAGGTCGAAGTGGAGCCGGTACAGGAATTCGCCGCCGCGCGTCTGGCGTGCGCCGGGAATCGGTTCGCCGGATGCCGCGTCGAGCGTGCGGTTTTCCAACCGTGCGCGATTCGGCTTGCCGGCGTCCTCGGGCTTGGCCGGACGCAGCCAGAACATCGAGATGGTGGGATTGCGATCGTCCGGCAGCGTGATGAACCAGCGCTCGGCGCCGGGCGCCTCGCGCTGCAGATAGGCGACGGCGCGCTGGGCGGCATCGGCAGGGGGCACTTTCTGGTTCAGCGAAGCGTGGAACTCCGGCTTCATCCAGATGGTGATCTCGTCCTTGAAATAGCTGGCGGTGCCGCCGCAGAACACCAGGAACAGCACCCAGCACACCAGCAGGCCCGACCACGTATGCAGCCACGCCATGGACTGTCGCAGGCCCTGGCCCTTCTTGAGTTCGGCCATCACGCGCTCCGCAGCGCGAGCCAGCCAAGGGCCAGCACGGCAGCGGGCACGGCCAGGCCGATCCATGCGCGCCAGGCCGTATCGGCGGCAAATACCCAGATCACCGCCAGCGCAAACCACAGGAAGGACAGCAGCGTCGACGTGATGACCGCCTCGATCCGCGCCATGCCGGCCCAGTGCGCAAGCACCAGCGCCAGGCATCCCGTGGCCAATGCGGCAACGGCGTAGCCGCCCAGGATGGCGGCAACTGCCCGCGAGGCAATCGCCATGCGATAGCCAATCGGAACGCCCTGCTTCATGTTTGTACTATGCCGGAAAAAATGTAACGCACATGATAAGCGTTCTCATCTTCATTGTCTTTAAAGACGTACGACAAGCCATGTTTCTGGCACAAGACATTGGCAGACATGTCGCAAACGCGACAAATCCGGGAGCGCGAGCGCAGGCCGCCGGGCCGATATTCGCACAGAGATTTCCCGTTGAATTCCGCACTGCAGAACCATCGTTCCACCGTGCGGTTGACACTCGTCGGAAAACGATGGGACGATGACTCACATCGAATACCGGCGATCCAAGAGGTCAACGCCGGAGCCTTACCCGGAGACATCATGCGCAGTACCGCTGCACCGGCCACCCGTTCTGGGGCCGCACCCGCCTTGGCGCCGTCCGGCGCAAACACGCCCGATTCCCCCACCCCGTTCGAACCCGCATTCGCCCGACTGCACCAGACCATGGCGCCCTGGGTAGCCAGCGAGCCAGACCGGATCGCGATCATGGATGCGCACCGGGCCCTGCGCTACGCAGAACTTGACATGGCCGTTCGCGAAACAGCGACGGCGCTGTCTGGATTGGGGGTGCGCGGCGGCGACCGCGTGGTGCTGGTGACCGAAAACAGCGTGGGCTGCGCGGTGCTGCTGCTGGCGCTGAGCGCCATCGATGCCTGGTCGGTGCCGGTCAACGCGCGGCTGTCGCAGCGCGAGATCGCCAACATCGTCGAGCACGCCGGTGCGCGCGTGACGCTGTATCTGGACAACGATTTCCCCGAAGCGCGCGAGCATGGCCTGGCGCGCGGCGCGCAGTGGGCCGACTGGACCCACGTGGGCAAGCTGCTGGTCAGCGCCATCGACGAAAGTGTGGCGCCCGAACCCGTGGAAGCCGACCCGCGCCAGCAGGTGGCGGCGATGATCTACACGACGGGCACCACGGGCGCATCGAAGGCGGTGATGCTGACGCACGCCAACCTGATGTTCATCGGCCATTCCAACCGCATGCAGTCGCGCGTGAAGCCGGGCGACCGCATCTACGGCGTGCTGCCGATCTCGCACGTGTACGGCCTGTCGGTGCTGCTGGTGGGCCCGGTGTCCAACGGCGCCACGGTGTTCTACGAACCGCGTTTCCGCCCCGACAAGCTCGTGCGCACGCTGATCGACGATCAGCTGACGGTGCTGCACGGCGTGCCGGCCATGTACGCCAAGATCATCGAATGGGGCCGCGCGAACAACCAGTCGTTGCGCACGCCGTCGCTGCGCATGGCGCAGTCGGGCGGCGCACCGCTGACCGCATCGCTGAAAGCGGCGTTCGAGGACGCGTTCGGTATCGTGCTGAACAATGGCTATGGCATGACCGAGACGTCGCCAACGGTCTGCCAGACGCGCGTGGAACAGCCGCGCAGCGACTGCTCGGTGGGTCCGGCCGTGCCCGACGTGGAAATCCGCCTGGGCAATCCGCTGCCCGATGGCAGTGGCGAACTGCTGGTGCGCGGGCCCAACGTGATGAAGGGCTACTACCGGCGCCCCGACCTGACCGCGCAGACCATCGACACCGATGGCTGGCTGCATACCGGCGACCTGGCGCGCATCGATGCCGACGGCGCCGTGTCGATCGTCGGCCGGTCAAAGGAAATCATCATCCATTCGGGCTTCAACGTGTACCCGGAGGAAGTGGAGCAGTCGCTCAATGCCTTCCCGGCCGTGCTGCAGTCGGCCGTGGTTGGGCGCGCGGTGGAAGGCAACGAGGAAGTGATCGCGTTTGTGGAAGTCCGCGGCGGCATGACGCTGGACGAAGCCGCACTGCGGGCCTTCCTGCGCGAGCAGCTGTCGCCCTACAAGATTCCCGCCGAAATCCGCACGGTGTCGCAGCTGCCTGCCGCACCGTCGGGCAAGATCCTCAAGGCCCGCCTGCGCGAGCAGCTGGCGGCCGGCAACGTGTGAGCAGCCTCATGGAAGATACCCTGACCGACCTCGTGGACGCCCCGGACACCGGCACGGCGCCGGCACGAAAGGACAACCGCAAGGAAGACCGCCATTTCGTCACCGCGCTGGCGCGTGGGCTCGACGTGCTGGCCTGCTTCCGCTCGTTCGACGCCGAACTCGGCAATGCCGAACTGGCGCAGCGTTGCGGCCTGCCGAAGTCGACCATTTCGCGGTTGACCCACACGCTGACCGAACTCGGCTACCTGCAGGCACTGACCGACCCCGTGCGCTATCGCCTGGGCAGCTCGGCGCTGGCACTGGCGCCTGCCGGGCAGGAAGGCGCCGACGTGCTGTCGGTGGCCAAGCCATTCATGCGCGAGCTGGCCGAATTGTCGCAGGGCGTGGCGTCGCTGATCGTGCGCGACCGCGGCCGCATGCTGATCTACGAAAACTGCCAGTCCGAGAGCTATCTGACGCTGCGGGTGCCGGTGGGCAGCCGGGTTTCGGGCCTGACCACCGCGGCGGGCCGCGCGTATCTGCTGGCCCTGTCGCCCGCCGAACAGCGCCAGGCACTGACCGCATTCCGCGCCGACGACAAGGTCAGTGCCACGCAGGCCGAAGGCATCCTGTCGACCTGCCGCAACGAACAGCGCCGGCTGGGCTGCACGACATCGTTCGGAGAATGGCTGCCCGATATCAACTCGATTGCGCTGGCGTTCCGTCCGGGCTCGTCGCTGCCGCCGATGACGCTGAGCTGCAGCGGCCCCAACGCCCTGGTGCCGCCCGCCCACCTGCTGGAAAAGGTCCGGCCGCTGCTGCAGCAGCACATCCGGGGCATCGAGGCGGCGCTGGGCGTGGCCGCCTGAGGCCTGAATACCTGAAAGGCCAGAACGACGGCATTGCCGCCGCGCGTTCAGCGTGACGGCGGGCCGCCGTCGTCATCATGCTGTTCCGGCGGCAGCTTCCTGGTCAGCCTGCCGTCGAAGCGTGCGTGCAGGCTGTTCTCCAGCCTGCCGCCGAGCCGCAGCAACAGCATGCCCAGCGTGAGCGCCATCACCACGATCGCGTAATAGCCGGCACCCGATGCCGCGCCCAGGATGGCCGCCAGCCAGATGCCCGCCGCCGTGGTCAACCCCTGCGGCCGGTCATGTACGCCGTGCCGGGCAATCACGCCTACGCCCAGGAAACCCACCCCGGTCAGCAGACCCTGCAGCACGCGCGACATGGCATCGGCCGGGTGCCCGTTGAGTGTCACCACGCAGACGGCCGTGGCGGCGCCCAACGCCACCAGCCCCAGCGTGCGCATGCCGGCCGCCTTGCCGTGCAGGTTGCGGTCCAGGCCGATGATGGCGCCCGCGGCAAGCCCGCCCAACAGGCGCCAGAAGAGTTCCAGGGAGAATTGGTCCATGTCGGCTAGCTTAGCGCGTGACGCGTCGACATGACAGCCGGGATTGCCGTACGATGCGAGTTCACCTGCCCTCGTCCCACGGAACCGTTTCCATGCCCCATCTGATTGTTGAAATCACCGAAAACACGCGCCTGACCTGCTCTCCCGAGGAATTGCTGGACGAAGCGAATGCCGCGTTGCTGTCGAGCGGCCAGTTCCAGGAGCCCGATATCAAGTCGCGCTGCGTCACGCTGTCGACGTTCCGCCAGGGCACGGAACCGGCCGATCGCGCCTTCGTGCATGCCACGCTGCAGATCCTGGACGGCCGCGACCAGGCCGTGCGCAAGCAGCTGGGCGAACTGGTGGTAAATGCGATTTCGGAAATGGTGCGTCCGGGCGCGCCGGGGCAGACCGTGCAGGTCACGGTGAACGTCGTGGAAATGGAACGGGCGACGTTCTCGAAACAGATTATCGGGGGCTGAATATCCGGCGCGATTGCCGGTTGACGTGGGGATGGCCGATGTCACGCACGCCGATCCTGACCTAAGCTGAAACCTCTGGCAGGCCACGCCGGCCGCCGGTCACCGAGAGACATCGCCATGGACACCCCCTTCCACCAGTTTTCCGACCTCTTCGCACAGCTTGGCCTGCCGTCCGACGAGGCCAGCATCCGGGCCTTTATCGGCAAGCATTCGCCGCTTCCGGAAAATGTCGATCTCTGGGACGCACCCTTCTGGACGCCGGCACAGGCCACGCTGCTGCGCGACGAGATCGTCGAGGATGCCGACTGGGCCGAGGCCGTCGACCAGCTCAACCTGGCGCTGCGCGCGCCCGCCTGAGCCGTGCCGCGCGCGAGCGGCACGTAGAGCCTTGGTCCGATGGACGGGAGCGCGGGATCGGCGCTACCATGGGCTCATCCACCATCCAGGTGATTGCGACCTGCCACCCGCCGCCTTGCGGCGGGCGTGCCAGTACGCCACGGAGATATCCATGCTGCTGCGCCGTCAAGCAAGCCAACTCGCATTGCTCGCCGTGCTGTTCGCCGGCCTGACGCCCGCATTCCACGGGCATGCGCAGACGCCGCAGGCGTCGCCAGGCGACGCCGCCATCAACGACGCGATTTCCGACGCGGTACGCCAGGGCTCGATCCGCTTCCAGCCCACCCCGTCGCAACCCCCGACACTCGAGGAACAATGCGACCAGCTGGCCCTGCAGATCGGCGAAACCCCGAACCGCACCTACCGGCCGTCGACCGCGCCGGTTGAAAACAGCCAGGGCAACGAGGTCTCGACGGTCCAGCGCGACCGCACCCGGCGGCAGCTGCAGAAGGTCTATCAGGAAAAATGCATGCAGTAGCGGACCATCGATCCGCTACTGCCAGGCAGGGCAGCCCTTGGTGACCGGAAGCGCGCAGGAAAGAGCCTTATTAGTAACTTCCCTCGGCAGCAGCAAGCTGCTACTACAGCTACTACCCAGGCCACCCGCCTCGACCGCTCAGGTCACCGGGGCCGGGTTGAACAGCGCCAGCGAGTTGTGCAGGCCGTGGTGCTCGGCCCAGGTCTTCTTGCGGCCGCTGGCAACGTCGATCATCAGGCGGAACAGCTCCCAACCCACATCCTCGATGGTGGCTTCGCCCGTGGCGATGCGGCCGGCATTGACGTCCATCAAGTCGTGCCAGCGGCGCGCCAGGTCGCTGCGCGTAGCCACCTTGATCACCGGCACTTCGGCCAGGCCATAAGGCGTGCCCCGGCCCGTGGTGAACACGTGCAGGTTCATGCCGGCGGCCAGCTGCAGCGTGCCGCAGATAAAGTCGCTGGCCGGCGTGGCGGCGTAGATCAGGCCCTTGGTCTTGACCTTGTCGCCGGGCGACACCACGCCAGAGATCGGCGCGCTGCCCGATTTCACGATCGAACCCATGGCCTTTTCGACGATATTCGACAGGCCGCCCTTCTTGTTGCCCGGCGTGGTGTTGGCGCTGCGGTCCACGCGGCCACGGTCCAGGTATTTGTCGTACCAGTCCATCTCGCGGATCATCGCCTCGGCCACTTCCGGCGTGGCGGCGCGCGAGGTCAGCTGGTCGATGCCGTCGCGGACTTCGGTCACTTCCGAGAACATCACCGTGGCGCCGGCACGCACCAGCAGGTCCGTGGCAAAGCCGACGGCCGGGTTGGCGGTGACGCCCGAGAACGCATCGCTGCCGCCGCACTGCACGCCAACCACCAGCTCGGAGACAGGCACCGTCTCGCGCTTGCGGGCATTGAGCGCCTCCAGGTGCGGAATCGCCATCTGCACGATCGAATCGATCATCGAGCCGAAGCCCACGTGCTTGTCGTCCTGCAGGCAGACCACGCCCACCTGCACCTCGCCGGCACCGGTCTGGATCGGGATCGTGCCCGGCGGCATCAGGCGCTCGGGTTGCAGCTTCTCGCAGCCCAGGCTCACCATCATGGCCGTTCCGCCAAAATTCGGGTTCAACGCGATATTGCGCAACGTGCGGATCGGCACCACGGCGTCGGGCGCATCAATTGCCACGCCGCAGCCATAGGTGTGTTCCAGCCCGATCACGTCATCGACGTTCGGATACTTCGGCAGCAGTTCGGACTTGATGCGCTTGACCGCGTGGTCGACCACGCCCGCCACGCACTGCACGGTCTGGGTGATCGCCAGGATGTTGCGGGTGCCCACCGAGCCGTCCGGATTACGGAAACCTTCGAACGTGTAGCCTTCCAGCGGCGGCAGCGGCTCGGGCAGGCGCGTGCCGATCGGCAGGTCGGTCAGGCCCGGGGCCACGGGCATCTCGATCACGCGCTCGTTGACCCAGCTGCCGCGCGGCAGATCCTGCAGCGCATAACCAATGGTCACGTTGTAGCGCGTCACCGCGTCGCCCTTCTTCAGGTCGACCAGTGCCACCTTGTGGCCCTGTGGCACGCGTTCCACCAGGGTCAGGCCGCACGGAAACACCGCGCCGGCGGGCAGGCCGCCATCATTGGCGACGATCGCCACGTTGTCATTGGCGTGGATGCGGATGTACAGCGGCGGACGTTGCTCCGCTGCCTGGGCGTTCTGTACCGACAGGTCCGACATGGTGGGGATTCCTTCTTTATTGGGGGTGCTTCAGTTCGACGCGGCGAATGTCCTTGACGATCACCAGGTAGCTCAGCACGGTCACCAGGGCGTTGATGCCCACGAAGACCAGCGCGCCGTTGAACGAGCCCGTGGCGCTCAGGATATAGCCGATCACGATCGGCGTCACGATGCCCGCGATATTGCCAAACGTGTTGAAAATGCTGCCGGCCAGGCCAATCACTTCCTTGGGCGCCGTATCGGCCACCACGGCCCAGCCCAGGGCGCCGATGCCCTTGCCGAAGAACGCCAGCGCCATGATGCCGACGACCAGCCATTCGGCATCGACGTAGTTACAGGCAATCATCGATACCGACAGCAGCATGCCCGCGACGATCGGCACCTTGCGGGCCAGCGTCAGCGAATGGCCGCGGCGCAGCAGCGTGTCGGAAATCACACCGCCCAGCACGCCGCCCAGGAAACCGCAGATGGCCGGCAGCGAGGCCACGAAACCGGCCTTCAGGATCGACATGCCGCGCGCCTGCACCAGGTACACCGGGAACCACGTCAGGAAGAAGTACGTCAGCACGTTGATGCAGTACTGGCCCAGGTAGACGCCGGCCAGCATGCGGTTGGTCAGCAGCTGCCTGGCGTAGAACCAGCCGGCCGGATTGGCCGCCTTGCCATCCTTCCTGGCTTCCTCGCCTTCGCCCATGTGGATCAGGCCACCGCCCTGCGAGATATGGTCCAGCTCGGCCTGGTTCACGCCGGTGTGGGTGGCCGGGCTGCGCATGACCTTGAGCCAGACCAGTGCCAGCAGCATGCCCATGATGCCCATCCACAGGTACACGTGGTGCCAGCCCCAGCTATGGACGATCCACGCCATCAGCGGCGTGAACACCACGGCGGCAAAGTACTGCGCCGCGTTGAAGATGGCCGACGCGGTGCCGCGCTCGGCGGTCGGGAACCAGCTCGCCACCACCTTGGCATTGGCCGGGAAGGCCGGCGATTCCGCCAGGCCCACGGCAAAGCGCAGCGCGAACAGCACGGTGATGGCCTGGCCGATCGTGGCAAAGACGCCAATCCAGCCTTGCAGCAGCGTGAAGAACGACCACAGGAAAATACTGAAGGCATAGATGCGGCGCGCGCCGAAACGGTCGAGCAGCCAGCCGCCCGGAATCTGCGCCATCACGTAGGCCCAGCTGAAGGCCGAGAAGATATAGCCCATCTGCACGGCCGAGAACCCGAACTCCTCGCGCATGGCGGGGCCGGTGATGGACAGCGTGGCACGATCGGCGTAATTGATCGTGGTCACGATAAAGATCAGGGCAAGGATCCAGTAGCGGACGTTGGTGCGGCGGGCACCGGATTCGGCGGCCGCGCTGGAAGTGGGTGTTGCGTTCATCTGGGTCTCCTCACAGCCGGTGGATCTGGATGCGGGAATGCGTCTGGACCGGCTTGTGATATGTCGTCGTACGACCAGAATTATAGAGACGGGGTTCCTTCCACCGCAGTGCGCGTTTACCCTGACCTGGTGCATTTAGCTGCGTCGCAGTGCATCGGCCGATGTCACCCGATATGGCTGGCTTTCAATTGGCTTGCGGCTTTGCGGGGAATCATGCCCTGCCCGCCACTCCGCCACAAGCGCGCCGGAAAACCGCCCCGGCAGCCCCTCCACCGTCCGTTTCCCTGCCCTTTGCACCGGGGTTTTCCCTTGGTTTCACCCATACCGCTTGCATGGTCAAGTTGTTAGTTGTACGATGACTTATCTCGCAGCATTCACAACGATGGACCAAGGTACCAACCGGCCCTTGATCCACACCTAAACCACCATTCGCCATGTGGCGATCAGGAAGAGCGACATGACTACACCGCAAGAACTGAAGCAGATTATCTCGGAAGGCCTGCTCTCGTTCCCCGTTACCGATTTCGACGCACAGGGCAACTTCCGCGCCGACACCTATATCGAGCGCCTGGAATGGCTGGCGCCGTACGGTGCCTCGGCCCTGTTCGCCGCGGGCGGCACCGGTGAGTTCTTCTCGCTGACGCAACAGGACTACTCGAACGTGATCCGCACCGCGGTGGAAACCTGCCGTGGCAAGGTGCCCATCCTGGCCGGCGCCGGTGGCCCGACCCGCGTGGCGATCGAGTACGCCAAGGAAGCCGAGCGCCTGGGCGCCCACGGTATCCTGCTGATGCCGCACTACCTGACCGAAGCCAGCGAAGACGGTATTGCCAACCACATCGAAGAGGTTTGCAAGGCCACCAAGTGCGGCGTGATCGTCTACAACCGTGCCAATTCGCGCATCGGTGCCGACCTGCTGGCAAAGGTCGTGGACAAGTGCCCGAACCTGATCGGCTTCAAGGACGGCGTGGGTGACATCGAGGCCATGGTACGCGTGCGCCGCAAGCTGGGCGACCGCCTGGCCTACCTGGGTGGCCTGCCCACCGCCGAAGTCTACGCCGCTGCCTACAAGGCGCTGGGCGTGCCCGTGTACTCGTCGGCCGTGTTCAACTTCATCCCGAAGACCGCGATGGACTTCTACCGTGCCGTGGCCGCCGACGACCACGCCACCATCGGCCGCCTGATCGACGACTTCTTCCTGCCGTACCTGGACATCCGCAACCGCAAGCATGGCTACGCCGTGTCGATCGTGAAGGCCGGCGCCAAGCTGGTTGGCCACGACGCAGGCCCGGTGCGCGCGCCGCTGACAGACCTGACCGAAGAAGAAGTGGCACAGCTGGACGCCCTGATCAAGAAGCTGGGTCCGCAGTAAGTCGTACCGTATTGAGTTGAAGCGTTGAGAGCCGACACAAGTCGGCTCTTTTTTTGCCCGATCCCCCGCCTTGCAAGCAGCAGGGATGCCCCCCCGCATCCGTATTCACCCTGATTCCACACCCACGTCCGCCGAAACGCGCGATCATTGCCCCATCGACCGATGACGGAGGCCCGACATGGCAACGCAGTCAGACGACAAGGCAACCGAGCCGCTGGTGCTGCACGACAGCAGCGATGGCGTGGTGACGCTGCGGCTGAACCGTCCGCAGCAGTTCAACGCCCTTTCCGAAGCCATGCTCGCCGCGTTGCACGATGCGCTGCAGGGCATTGCCGTCGATGACAGCGTGCGTTGCGTGATCCTGGCCGCCGAGGGCAAGGCGTTCTGCGCCGGCCACGATCTGCGGGAAATGCGCGGCCAGCCAGACCTTTCCTACTACCAAACCCTGTTCGCCCAGTGCAGCGTGGTGATGCAGGCCATCCAGGCGTTGCCGGTACCGGTCATTGCACGCGTCCATGGCATCGCCACCGCCGCCGGTTGCCAGCTGGTGGCAAGTTGCGACCTGGCGATAGCGTCCACGCGGGCGCAATTTGCCGTGTCCGGCATCAATGTCGGACTGTTCTGCTCCACGCCGTCGGTGGCGCTGTCGCGCAACGTGTCGACGAAACGGGCTTTTGACCTGCTGGTGACGGGCCGCTTCATCGACGCCGAAACGGCAGCCAACTGGGGGCTTATCAACGAAGCCGTGGCCGGGGACGATCTCGATGCCGCCATCGCGCGCAAGGTGACGCAGATCCGGTCGAAAAGCCCGACCGCCATCCGCTATGGCAAGGCCATGTTCTACAGGCAGCAGCCGATGCCGCTGGCCGACGCCTACGCGTACGCAGGCGACGTCATGGCCCGCAACATGATGGAAGAGGATGCCGGCGAAGGCATCGACGCATTCCTGCAGAAGCGCGAACCGCACTGGAAGCAGTGATGGCCGGAGGCCACGGCCCCCCCGCTGCCCCCCCTACCCTGGCACCCCTGCCACGCCCGCCACTTCGCCAAGCACGCCGCGCAGCCATGAAATCGCGGGATCCGCGTGATTGCGCGGGTGCCATGCCGCACTGAGCGTGAACCCGGGCAGATCGAACGGCAACGCGAACGCATCAAGCAGCGTCGCGCAGCGGGCCACCAGCCGTGCCGGCATCGTGCACACATGATCGCTGTGGCAAAGGAGATCGGGCACCACCGTGAAGGTCTGGACCGATGCGACGACCTCGCGTGACCGTCCCTGCAACTGAAGCTGCTCGTCGACGAAGCCAAAGAAGCTGCCGCCGCTCGTGGACACCAGCACGTGACGCAGTTTGCAGTAGGCATCCAGCGTGAGCCGGCGCCGTCCCCTGGGATGTGCCTTTCGCTGTGCCATCACAAACGTTTCGTCTACCAGCTTGCGGGCCCGCATGGTGGGCGGGACCATACGCTCCGAGCCAATCAGCATGTCGACGTCGCCCGACTCCAGCTGCCCGGCGATTTCCGGCTGCCGTGCATGCACGAAAGCCACGCGCACGCCATCCCCTGCAATCCCGGGCAGCCGCTCCAGCAAAGCCATGCCCAGCGTGGACGTCGCGTTATCGCTGGCCGCGATGACGAAGCGGCGCGTATCGACCATTGGATCGAACTCGGGCCGGCGGCGCACGACCGATTCCAGGTCCTTGAGCGCCGCGTGCAGCGGGTCCACCAGCGCCAGGGCCCGGGCGCTGGCGATCATGCCGCGCCCGGTGCCGGCCGGCATCAGCAATGGGTCGCCGAACAGCCGGCGCAGCCGCGCCAGCTGGGCCGACACCGCTGGCTGCGTGAGCCCGAGCCGTTCCGCCGTATGCGTGACATTGCGCTCCGCCAGCAAGGCATCCAGGGTGACCAGCAGGTTCAGGTCCACCCCTTCGAAATCGACCATGCTTATACCTCGAATAGTTGGCATTGATTTCAAAGATAGGTCCGCGCCACCTAAAGTAGCAAGGCCCCGTAGCCATGCCCCCTTTTCCGGAGACCCGTCATGAAAGCCTGGATCCTCGACCAACCCGGCCAACCGCTTGCCCTGCGCGAGATCGACGTACCCGACGTCCGGCCCGGTGCCGTTCTCGTGCGCATGGAAGCCGTACCGCTGCTCAGCTACACCCGCGACTATCTGACCGGCGCGCTGCCGTACATGTACCCGTCCGGCCCGTTCACGCCCGGCACCAACGGTATCGGCACGATCATCGAGACCGGAACGGGCGTACATCAATTCCGGGTCGGACAGAGGGTGGCGGTGAATCCGTACCTGACGAGCGCGGAAAGCGTCGACGCACCGGCCGAAATCCTGATCGGCCTGACCGGCATCAGTGCAGACAGCGGTCCGCTGCTGAGTGATTTCCCGCACGGCACGTTGCGCGAGATCGCCGAGTTTCCGTCTTCGACCCTCATTGCGCTTGACGGACTGGACCACCTTGCCTCGGACCGGTTGGCCACGCTATCGCGGTTTGCCATCCCGTTCGGCGGCCTGCGCCGTGGCCGGCTGGTGGCGGGTGAGACGGTCGTGGTCAATGGGGCATCCGGTGCATTCGGCTCGGCGGCCGTGTTGATGGCGCTGGCAATGGGTGCTTCGGCCGTGGTTGCGCTGGGGCGTCGTGCCGGTCCGCTCGACGCATTGGTACGCATCGGCGGCGACAGGGTACATCCGGTGATACTGACCGGCGACACTGCCACCGACCGGGCGGCCATCCGGCAGGCGGCCTCGGGCGCCGCCGACCTGGCGTTCGACATGGTGGGGCAAGCCACCACGCCAGACAGCACGCTCGCGGCGCTGCACAGCCTGAAACGGCGCGGCCGCATGGTGCTGATGGGCAGCATGAGCGTGCCGCTACCGCTGCCCTACGGCGAGATGCTACGCAACAGCTGGGAGATGATCGGCCATTTCATGTACACGTCGGCCGACTATCGGGCGCTGGTGGCAATGGCGCGTGCCGGACAGCTTCCGCTCGATGCCATCCACGTGAGGGGTTTTCCGTTCGATGCCATCGAGTCCGCCATCGACGCCGCCGGTGCGCAGGCCGGACTCGATGCGACGGTGGTGTCTTTCCCTGGCGGCGGTGTTTGACATTGACGTCTTGCACCATCCCCGCCCCGGCACCTGCCCGCACGCACCACAACCGACCCCGGCATGCGCCGTGACGGTGAAAAATACCCATAATTCGTCCAATTTTCGTTGGCCCGAAACCTGCGATGGTTGTGGTCGAAGAGTAGAAGCGTTCAACCGCCTGTTCCCTGACCGACCCATCGGCGCAGGCAGGCGGCAGGAAATTGCTCTTGATGTCCGCGCCGCCGCGGAACTCGAGAGCCAGAGATTTCCTGTTTTCCCAGGCATCCAGCGTTCCCGGTCGGCCGGACCCGTTCAACTTTTCCTGAACCCGGAACGACATGACCGAAACCACCCTCTCCCTGCACGAACTGGCGCGCGAGTCGCGCATGGGCGCCCATGGCACCGAGACCGATGCGCGCGAGATCCGCCGCATCGACCTGTCGGATTTTGACCAACGCAAATCCGAGATTGCCGACCAACTCTGGCAGGCTGGCGTCGAAATTGGCTTCTTCCAGCTGGAAAACCACGGCATCGACCTGGCAGCCGTGCGCGAAGCGTTTGCCATGACCGAACAGTTCTTCGCGCTGCCTGACACGGTCAAGGGCCAGTATCCGCTGGAGAAAGCGAACAACGCGGGCTGGGAAACACGCGCGCAGGTGCGCCCATCCACCGGCACGCCCGACCAGAAGGAGTCGTACCAGATCACGCGCCCGCATATGGCAACGCTCTGGCCCACCGACGCCGAACTGCCCGGCTTCAAGGCCACGATGCTTGCATTCGAACGTCAATGCTGGGATGTCGGCATGAAGGTGTTGTCCTGCTTCGCCGACAAGCTTGGATTCGACGCGGACTTCTTCGAGCGCGCGCACGACCCCGCTGCCCCCGACTACCAGAGCACGCTGCGCCTGCTGCACTACTACGCGATTCCCCCCGAGGCGCAGGACAAGCTCGATCTCTGGCGTGCCGGCGCGCATACCGATTTCGACTGCCTGACGCTGCTGTTCCAGCGCCAGGGTCAGGGCGGCCTGCAGGTATGCCCGGGCAAGGAGATGGAAGCCCAGGCATGGACACCGATTCCGCCGGACGAGGACGTCATCACCTGCAACATCGGCGACATGCTGATGCGCTGGAGCGATGACCGCCTGCCGTCGAACTTCCACCGCGTACGCAACCCGCTGCCGGGCGAGTACATGGGGCCGCGCTACAGCCTGGCGTTCTTCTGCCAGGCCAACCGCAATGCCATGATCGAGGGGCCGGCAAAGCAGCATCCGGCCATCACGGCGGGGGATTTCCTGCGTCAGCGCGTGGCGGCGAACTTCAAGGCGTATTGATTTTCGGGCGCCAGACAGGCGCCCAAAAATCAAAAAACCCCGTGCTCTTGCGAGACACGGGGTCTTAAGCCGCCCGGCACCTGCACTGGGCAGGCATCGGGCTGGCGACTACCAAAGGGATCGGCTATCAGGCCGCAGCGTCCTTCAGCTTCTTCAGCGGACGGACCTTGACCTTGACGCTGGCCGGCTTGGCCGGGAACCAACGCTCTTCACCCGTGAACGGGTCCTTGCCGAAGCGCTTCTTCTTGGCCGGCACTTGCTGTGCGGTCACCTTCAGCAGGCCCGGCAGCGTGAATTCGCCAGCGCCCTTCTTGTTCAGCGCGCTAACGATGGTGTTTTCGAGGTGAGCCAGCACCGTCTTCACGGCCTTGGCTTCGAGCTGGGTTTGTGCCACCAGGTGAGCGACCAGGCTCGACTTGTTGAAGGTGTCCTTCAGCGGCTTCACGGCCGGAGCAGCAGCGGGAGCAGCCTTCTTGGCCGGAGCGGCGGCCTTCTTTGCGGCAGCCTTCACGGGTGCCTTGGTTGCTGCGGCCTTCTTGGCAGCAGGCTTGGTTGCAGTCTTCGCGGTCGGTTTCGCTTTGGTCGCCATGTCGATATACGAGAGTTGAAGATTGATGTCCCGGCCCCTTGCATCCACCGCAGCGTAGCGCTTGGCATCGCGTGCGAATCGTGCTGGCCGGCACGCACTGAATCATAGCGGAAACAACCAGAAGTAAAGGGGTTTTCTCACATGCGACAGGTCAAACCAAGTGAAAACCCCGGGTTTTGTCGCTGGTTTGCGTCAGCAAACACGCTGCGGAGCACTACGTCCCCCCACTTTCGCGTGTGACAGACGCCGCGAATGCAGAAAAGTTTCCGCGAATCAGTGCGCGTGCGCGGCCATGGCTTCGCGCGTTTCGCGCGCCAGGCCCAGCGCAAAAGCGGTTTCGGCCACCAGGAACAGCGGCCCCACCAGCAGCCCGACAAGGTCGTCGACGAAAGCCGGCTTGCGTCCCTCGAAGTAGTGACCGACGAACTGGATGACCCAGCCCGCCACGAACAGGCCAATGCCCGTCGCCAGCCACGCCATGGTGGAAAGCGCGGCAATCCACGCACCCACCCACACGAAAACCGCAAGGATCGCGGACATCGCCACGCCAAAACCGAACGACAGCCGCAGGTAGAACAGACACGCCAGCACGTAGACGACGATGGCCGGCGTCACGAATAGCGCGCCGTCGCCGAGCGGCATGACGGGCCGGCCCAGCAGCGCGGTCACCGCCAGCACGATCATCGGAATCCCGACGAAATGGGTGCCCACGTTACGGCTGTCGCGGTGGTAGGCTGCGTAGCTGGACAGATGATCGATCAGGGTTTTCACGGGGCGTCTCCTCTTTTCTGGCTGGTTTTCAGGCGCTTCTGGTCGCTCTGGATCACACCGTGGTGGCGCGCCGGCAGCGGTCGGCGCCCACGCCCGTCAGACCACGTTGCGCGCCGGGTTTTGATGTGGATTTATATTAGTGACGCGCTGCGTGCTCCGGAAGAGGGACTACCCGCCATTCGAGCCGCCCTACTAATTCCTGAAGCCCCCCTCGATATGCGCCCCGTAGACGAGATTCCCGCCCTTGCGATCGACCAGCGCGATGCCTGGCTCGGACGGATCGGCATCGACACCGCCCCGCCGCCCACGCTGGACACGCTGAACACCCTGATTGCCGCCCACCTGCGGCATATCCCGTTCGAGAACCTGACACCACTGGTAGGCCGGCGCGTGCAGATCGATCTGCCAGCGGTATTCGACAAGCTCGTCGTCCAAGAGCGCGGCGGCTACTGTTTCGAACTGAACACGCTGTTCTGCGCGGGCCTCAAGGCATTGGGATTCGCGGTGACGCCACTGGCCGCCCGCGTGCGCTGGAACGTGCCCGACGAGCGTCCCACCGGGCTGTCGCACATGCTGCTGCGCGTGGAAGTGGCGCACGAAAGCCATGTGGCGGACGTCGGCTTTGGTGGCCCTACGCCGGATCGCGCGCTGGCGCTGTCACTGCCGGCAGATGCCGCATCGCCCTACCGGCTGCTGCCCTCCCCGGCCGCAGCAGCGGGCACGAGCTTCCATGCCTATGACCTGGCCGTCCGCAATCCGGATGCCGGGGCCAGCAGGAATGCTGACGATGCAGATGACTGGCGCGTGCTGTACCGCTTCGACCTGACGCCGCAGCCGCAGATCGACTACGTGGCGCGCAACTGGTACGTGTCGACACATCCCGACAGCCACTTCACGCAAATGCTGATCGCCGCCCGTACGGACGCCGACGGCACGCGACTGTCGCTTGGCAACGGCAGCCTGACCGAGCGCATGCCCGACGGCACGGTGCGCAAGACCGAACTGGCGACGGCTGGCGACGCCATCGACGTGCTGGCCAACCGCTTCGGCATCCGTATCGATGACGACCTGCGCGCGGCGCTGGCCGCACGGTTGCCGGCCGTGCTGGCGGCACGCTAGCGTGTGCGCACGCCGGTCCGCCCGGGACCCGGAGGGTTCCGCGCTGCGGCACGGTTCATGCATCGCGTGAATTGCCCGCAGAAAGTTTGCTGATATCTGCCCTGCCGTGCTGGTCGGGCTGTGGACTGAGGGGGGACGCCTGCCCATAATGTCCCGGCCAATTCACGATTCAGGCGGCGGCCACGACCGCTGCCTATCCATATCAGGAGACACCATGTCATTGTTCGATCTGTCGGGCAAGGTTGCCATCATCACCGGGTCCTCGCGCGGCATTGGCCGGGCCATTGCCGAGCAAATGGCCATCCAGGGCGCCAAGGTCGTCATCTCGTCGCGCAAGACCGAGGCCTGCCAGGAAGTGGCCGATGCCATCAATGCGCAACACGGCGCCGGCACCGCGCTGGCCGTGGCGGCCAATATCTCGTCGAAGGAAGCCTTGCAGAACCTGGTCGACGAAACCAACCGCACCTTCGGCAAGGTGGATATCCTGGTCTGCAACGCTGCCTCGAACCCCTACTACGGGCCGATGAGCGGTGTGTCGGACGACCAGTTCCGCAAGGTGCTGGACAACAACGTGATCTCGAACCACTGGCTGATCCAGATGGTGGCGCCGCAGATGATCGAGCGCAAGGAGGGTTCGATCATCATCGTGTCGTCGATTGGCGGCCTGCGCGGATCGCCCACCATCGGCGTCTACAACGTGTCGAAGGCGGCCGATTTCCAGCTGGCGCGCAACCTGGCCGTGGAGTTCGGGCCGCACAATGTACGCGTGAACTGCATCGCCCCGGGCCTGATCAAGACCGATTTCGCCAAGGCGCTGTGGGACGATCCGGTACGCTACAAGCAGTCCACCGAGAACGCGCCGCTGCGCCGCATCGGCGAGCCGGTGGAAATCGCCGGTGCGGCGTGTTTCCTGGCGTCGGCGGCCAGCACGTTCATGACGGGCCAGGCCATGGTGGTGGACGGGGGCGTCACGATCTGATCTGTTTTGCGCGGGAGGCAACGCATGTCGCAACATCCGCAACATCCGCAGCAACCCTCGCAGGCCGGCCCGCAGTGGCCGGTCATGTCGATTGCCGAGGCGCACGCCCGGCTGACCGCTTCCGGCGCGCCGTTCGAAACCGAGACGCGTGTGATCCGGGGCATTCCCACGACGGTCTGGAAGAACGCGCCGCCCACGCTGCGCGACCTGTTCCTGGTCGCCGCGGCCTGGGGCGAGAAGACGTTCGTGGTCTACGAGGACGAACGCGTCAGCTATCGCGCGTTTGCCCTGGCGGCCACCGCGCTCGCGCACCAGCTGGTGCGCGACGGCGTGCGCAAGGGCGACCGCGTGGCCGTGGCCATGCGCAACCTGCCCGAGTGGCCCGTGGCATTCTATGCCGGGCTACTGACCGGCGCCATCGTCACGCCGCTGAACGCGTGGTGGACCGGCCCCGAACTCGAATACGGGCTGTCGGATTCGGGCAGCCGCATCGCCATCGTCGACCACGAGCGGCTCGACCGCATCCTGGAACACCTGCCCAACTGCCCTGCGCTGGAACGCATCTACGTGTCCCGCGCGCCGGCCGGCACCACGTTCGACGACCCGCGCATCGTGCCGCTGGCCTCGGTGATCGGCGAATCCGACGCCTGGCCGTCACTGCCATCGCAGTCGCTGCCGCTGGTGCCGCTCGACCCCGAAGACGACGCCACGATCTTCTACACGTCGGGCACCACCGGCAAACCCAAGGGTGCCGTCGGCACCCACCGCAATGCCTGCTCGGTGGCCGTCTGCGCGCAGTTCAGCCCGCTGCGCAACCTGCTGCGGCGCGGCGAGCCGGTACCGGAGGCAAATCCCGACGCCCCGCAGAAGGCCGCGCTGCTGGCCGTGCCGTTCTTCCACGTCACGGGTTGCATGTCGGTGCTGAACGGCGCACTGGCAAGCGGCGGCAAGATCGTGCTGATGTATCGCTGGGACACGCTGCGTGCGATGGAGCTGATCGAGCGCGAGCGCTGCACCTCGGCCGGCGGCGTGCCCACCATCGCCTGGCAGATCATCGAGCATCCAAGGCGCGACGAATTCGACCTGACGTCGCTGGAAAACGTCCATTACGGCGGTGCGCCGGCGTCGCCAGAACTGGTCCGCCGGATCAAGGAAGCGTTTCCGAACGCCGCGCCGGGCATCGGCTGGGGCATGACGGAAACATCCGCCACCTTTACGAGCCACAGCGCCGACGAGTACATCCACCGGCCGGATGCCAGCGGGCCAACGCTGCCCATCGGCGAAATGAAGATCGACGACGGCTTCGGCAATGCCCTGCCGACCGGCGAGATCGGCGAACTGATGGTGCGCGGCGCCAACGTCGTACGCGGCTACTGGAACAAGCCCGAGGCCACGGCAAAGACCTTTGTCGACGGATGGCTGCACACCGGCGACGTGGCGCGGCTGGACGAGGAAGGCTTCCTCTACATCGTCGACCGCATGAAGGACATGCTGATCCGCGGCGGCGAGAACATCTACTGCATCGAGGTGGAAAGCGCGCTGTATGCGCATCCGGCCGTCATGGATGCGGCGGTTGTCGGCATTGCGCACCGCACGCTGGGCGAAGAACCGGGCGCCGTGGTCAGCCTGAAGCCGGGCACACAGGTCACCGAAGCCGAGCTGCAGGATTTCGTGCGCCAGCAGCTGGCCGCGTTCAAGGTGCCGGTGCGAATCATCGTCCGCGACGACATGCTGCCCCGCAACCCGAACGGCAAGGTCCTGAAGTCGAACCTGCGCAAGCTGTTCGAATAGGAAGGCGCGGCGTCGCGAGCCTGGCGACGCCGCGAGACCGTTACTTCACCGGAATCGGCGTCCCGGCAGGCACCGGGACGGCCGTTACCGCGTTCTGCGGGCTGCCGCTGACAATCCGGTCCGAATAGGTCAGGTAGACCAGCGTATTGCGCTTGCGATCGACGGCGCGCACCACGTGCAGCGTCTTAAACAGGATCGACATGCGCTCCGAGAACACGTCCTCCTGCGCCTTGAGCGGCCCCTTGAACGCGATCGTACCCACCTGGCGGCAGGCAATCGATGCCTCGGGCGGGTCCTCGGCCATGCCGAACGTGCCCTTGATGCCGCCGGTGCGGGCACGCGACACGTAGCAGGTCACGCCTTCGACCTGCGGATCGTCGTAGGCCTCGATCACGACCTTGTCCGACCCCGTCACGCGGAAATTCGTAGAAACGCTACCGATTTCCTCGGCATGGGCGGCGGCCAGCAGCGTGGCCAAGCCACAGGCCAGCCCGACTGCCACGACATTGCGCAACGGCCTGGGCGTCATTCGGTGGTCGCCCCCTTGATCTCGTCGTGGCGGCGCTCCATTTCCTGGCGCAGCGCGCGGCGCTGCTTGGCGGCTTCGAAACGCTGGCGCTCCACTTCGTCGCGCGGCTGCAGCGGCGGCACTTCGGCCGGCGTGCCGTTGTCGTCCACGGCCACCATCGTGAAATAGCAGCTGTTGGTATGGCGAACCACCTTGCTGCGAATGTTCTCGGTCACCACCTTGATGCCGATTTCCATCGAGCTGCGGCCCGTGAAGTTCACCGCCGCCAGGAACGTCACCAGTTCCCCGACGTGGATCGGCTGGCGGAACACCACCTGGTCGACCGACAGCGTCACGACATAACGCCCGGCATAGCGGCTAGCGCAGGCGTAGGCCACCATATCCAGGTACTTGAGGATCGTGCCGCCGTGGACATTGCCGGAGAAATTGGCCATGTCCGGCGTCATCAGCACGGTCATGGACAGCTGGTGGGACAAATCATTCATCGCAGAAAATCCAGAAATCGAGCCTGAGGCGCGGGCAGTGTAACCCGGTGCGCCGCGTCATGGCATACCGGACGGCGCGTTTTTCCGCTGCCGGGCGCCAGACAGTCTGAATAATCCGCGGGACAAAATAGAAAAGCGGCCCTGCAGGCCGCTTTCTTTACTTCCTGGGACGCGATGCGCTTACTTCTTCTTGTTCACGGCGTCCTTGAAACCCTGGCCGGCCGAGAACTTCACCGTCTTGGCGGCCGGGATCTTGATCGTTTCGCCGGTGCGCGGATTGCGACCGGTACGTGCAGCACGCTTGCCCGAGCTGAAGCTGCCAAAACCCACCAGCGTGACCGAGTCACCCTTCGCGACTGCCTTCTTGATACTGTCCAGCGCAGCGTTCAGCGCGCGCTCGGCGGCGGCGTTGCTGAGTTCTGCTTCCGCGGCGATGGCCGATACCAGTTCACCTTTATTCATGGCTGATTTCCCTTGTTTGGTCGTCGTCACCGGACTTTTCCCAAGTGGCAAAAGTCCGATCGGCGCAGTCTAATCTGCCCTTTGCAGCTTGAGCAATCCCCAGTGGCACCGATGCAACGAAAACTGCCGGAAATCGTTCTCTGACAAGACTTAGCGGGGTTTTTACCCCTCTGTTTTCCGAATCGGCACATCACATTTCGGAGACTGGACGTATCGGACGACGCACTTTGTGAAACCAGCAGAAAGTTGCCGATACTCCACTGAAACACGCAATTTACACCCCCATTTGCCACACTCGTGGCAACGGACGTCATCGCTCTATTTCGGTGCATAAACGCGTCATGCACCATTCGAGTTCCATTCCGCCCTGCGGTATGCGTCGTTTTGGCGCATGCATGCCCCGGAATCGCCCCGCGCCCGTTCGCCCAGGACCTGCTTCCCGGATGCAGCAATCGCCAGTTGTGTGCGTATCGCCCTGATTTGGCGCTGCAGTCCCCGTTTTGCGGCCAAAACTGGAACGCTAATTGCTTGTCCGTGCTCCCATTTTGAGCATGAGGTAACGATGGACAACCTGAAGACAGGGACGGATGCCTTGTTCATCCTGCTGGGCGCGATCATGGTGCTGGCAATGCACGCCGGGTTCGCCTTCCTGGAACTTGGCACGGTTCGCAAGAAGAATCAGGTCAATGCACTGGTAAAGATTCTGGTCGATTTCGCAGTGTCGACACTCGCCTACTTCTTCATCGGCTACACGATTGCCTACGGGGTGCAGTTCTTTGCCGGCGCCGAGACGCTGGCCGAAAAAAATGGTCACGAACTGGTGAAGTTCTTCTTCCTGGCAACGTTTGCCGCGGCCATCCCGGCGATTATTTCGGGCGGCATCGCGGAGCGCTCGCGGTTCAATCCGCAACTGATGGCAACTTTCGTGCTGGTGGGCTTTGTCTATCCGTTCTTCGAGGGCATCGTCTGGAATAACCGCCTGGGCGTGCAGGACTGGCTGGCCTCGGTGACCGGGGCGCCGTTCCACGACTTCGCCGGTTCGGTGGTGGTGCATGCCGTGGGCGGCTGGATCGCCCTGCCCGCCGTGCTGCTGCTGGGCGCGCGCCGTGGCCGTTACCAGAAGGATGGCCGCATCAGCGCGCATCCGCCGTCGAACATCCCGTTCCTGGCGCTGGGCGCCTGGGTGCTGGCAGTGGGCTGGTTCGGCTTCAATGTCATGAGCGCGCAGACCATCGACAAGATCAGTGGCCTGGTAGCCATCAACTCGCTGATGGCGATGGTCGGCGGCACGCTGGCGGCATGGGCGGCCGGCCGCAACGACCCGGGCTTCTCGTACAACGGCCCGCTGGCCGGGCTGGTGGCGGTATGCGCCGGGTCGGACATCATGCATCCGCTGGGCGCGCTGGTAACCGGTGTCGTGGCCGGCGTGCTGTTCGTCCATATGTTCACGCTGGCCCAGAACAAATGGCATATCGACGATGTGCTGGGTGTCTGGCCGCTGCACGGCCTCTGCGGTGCCTGGGGCGGCATTGCCGCGGGCATTTTCGGCAGCCACCTGCTGGGTGGCATGGGCGGCGTATCGCTGGTGTCCCAGGTGGCCGGCACGCTGATGGGTATCGTGGTCGCGCTGGTCGGTGGCACGGTGGTCTACGGCACGCTGAAGAAGCTGGTGGGCATCCGCCTGGACCCGGAAGAGGAATTCAACGGCGCCGACCTGACGCTGCACCGGATCTCGGCCACGCCGGAGCGTGAAACGAACTGGTAACCCACGGATTTGCAAAGCAATGTGTGAAAAAGCGGCCGGGCATTTACCCGGCCGTTTTTACTTGGCGCGCAAAAAAGATTGACTTGAACTTTCGCTGGCGGGCGCCCAATAATGCCCTTGCCCATTCCGTAAACGCCGACACAGGCGTGCCTTGTGATCCTGACATTATCGACAGCACCTTCCGGTTTTGCTGTCCCTGGTTTTTCCTGCCCGTAAATCACAGGAGCATGTTCATGGATACCACCTCGCTGCAAAGCATCCGCGACGTCATTTACAGCTATGCCACCATATTCGGCGTGAAAATACTGGCCGCGCTGGCATTCTGGGTAGTAGGCCGCTGGCTGATCCATTTCGTGGTGCGCCTGGTGCAGAACTCACTGTCCAAGCAAAGCGTCGACCCCACCCTGCTGCGCTATGTCGGATCGATTGTCACCGTCACACTGAATGTGGTGCTGGTGATCGGCATCCTCGGCTATTTCGGCATCCAGACCACCACGTTCGCGGCGCTGATCGCCGCGGCCGGCGTAGCCATCGGCATGGCGTGGTCCGGGCTGATGTCGAACTTCGCCGCCGGCGCCTTCCTGGTTGTCCTGCGTCCGTTCAAGGTGGGCGATTTCGTGACCGTGGGCGGCGTGACCGGTACGGTGCGCGAAATTGGTCTTTTTGCGACGTCACTCGACACCCCGGACAACGTCCTGACCGTGATCGGCAACAACAAGATCTTCAGCGACACGATCCAGAATTTCACGGCCAATCCGTTCCGGCGCGTGGAACTGAAGGCGCAACTGGCCGGCACCACCGACGCGACGGCAGCCATCGCGCTGCTCAAGGAAAAACTGGCGGCCGTCCCGAACGTGCTGGCCGACCCGCCGGTCGACGTCGAGATCCTGGAATTCACGCTGGTGGGCCCGGTGCTGGCGGTACGTCCGTACTGCCATAACGACAACTACTGGCAGGTGTATTTCGATACCAACCGCACCATCCGCGACAGCTTCGGCGCGGCCGGATTCGCCGCCCCGATGCCGGCACAGATGGTGGTCATGCAGAATGCACCGGCGGTGCCGTTGACCCAGCCGGCCAACCAGGCCGCCTGAGCCGGCAAGCGGCAGCGATCAGCCGGGCTGGCGCATGCCGGCCCGCCCGTACAGACGCAGCAGCACGGCGCCGCTGCCGCAGACCGCCATCACCACGGCCAGCGGCAGCGCCGTACCGTCGTGCCAGACGCTGACTGCCGCACCTGCCAGCGTGCCGAAGCCGAACTGGAGTGTGCCCATCAAGGCCGACGCCGTGCCGGCCCGATGGCTCTGATGCGCCAGCGCCAGTGCCGACGCATTGGGCGTGATGCAGCCCAGCCCGGCCAGGAATACGAAGAAGCAGCACAGCAGCACCGGCAGCGAGGCCACGCCCAGCAGCGTGGCGGCTGCCAGCGTCAGGCCCGCCACGCAGGGCGCGATCAGCGCGACACGCAGCACGTCGTCCAGCGCACGGGCGCGCACCAGCTTCGCGTTGACCTGCGACATTGCGATCAGGCCAAATGCGTTGGCCCCGAAAACAAAGCCGTAGTGGGAGGGATCGATGCCATGCAGTTCGATCAGCACGAACGGCGAGCCCGCGATATAGGCGAACATGCCCCCCTGCACGCACCCGGCGGACAGCGAGTAGCCCAGGAATTCACGGTCGCGCAACAGCTCCCAGTAACCGCGCAGCACGGTACCGGGATGCAGCGTGCGGCGGCGCTGCGGGTCCAGCGATTCTTCCATCCGCGTGTGGATCAGCCACAGCAGCAGCACGGCCGCGCCGCAGTGGATCCAGAAGATCGCGCGCCAGCCCGTGGCCGCCAGCACCGCGCCACCGATCAGCGGCGCCAGGATCGGCGCCAGGCCCATCACCAGCATCAGCGACGAAAAGGCCCGCGCGGACTCGCGCGCCTCGAGCCGGTCGCGAATCACCGCACGCGACACCACCAGCCCGGTGCAGCCACCCAGCGCCTGCAGGAAACGCCAGACCATCAGCGACTCCACGCTCGACGCCATCGCGCAACCGGCGGCGGCCACGCCATAGATCGTCAGACCCGCATAGAGCGGCGCCTTGCGCCCGAACCGGTCGCTGACCGGCCCGTAGAACGCCTGTCCGATGGCCAGTCCCACCAGGAACGTACCCAGCGTCAGCTGTACCCTGCCGATATCGGTATGCAGATCGGCCGCCAGCGCCGGGAAGCTGGGCAGGTACATGTCAATGGAGAGCGGCGCGATGGCGGTCAGCGACGCGCAGATCAGCAGCCAGAGCGGAAAGCGCGCGTCGGTGCGCGCGCTTGCGGAGGACGTCATGAAAGGGTTCCGGTAAGACAAGCCGCAATTGTTGCATGGCGGGCAAGCGCTTGGCGGAGCGGGCGTCAAGTCACCAGAAGTACCGTGGAAAATCTGCCGCAAACCGGCTGCCGGTGCGGCACCACGGGTGGCGCTGCTTTCACGTGTGGCGGGGTGGAGGGTACAATGCCTGCCTGTCGGGACGGATGTACCCCAGACCACGCAGTCAGACGCATCGCGGGAGACGGATCACGGGACCCGTCCCCGGCAACGTTATCCTGCATGACCATACGACATACGCCGTTTATTGCTTCGCTGAGCCTGGTTGCACTGGCAGCCTTGCCGTCGTTGCCCGCATGGGCAGCGCCTGGCAGGCCGCCCGCCATGGCACCGGCATCGTCGTCCGCGCCCGTGGCGGTCGACGAAGCCGAGGCCCTGTCACGCATGCTCAAGGGCGCGGCCACCGGACAGAACACCGGTGCGGCCGGCGTCCCCGAACTGCTGCGCAATACCAATCGCCCGGACAGTGTGCTGGCGCGCGCCTGCCGCCAGCTCAACGATATCCTGCCCATCGAGATCGATGGCGAGACGCGCCTGCGCCGCTGCCAGTCGATACCGGGCAAGCACGTGCTGTTTCAGCTGGAACTGACCAACTACCGCGGCCCGATGCTTGACCTGGCCAGCTTCGAGGTGAACTACGCCGCGCCGCTCCAGCGCAACATCTGCGCCAACCGCGACGTGGAAATCCTGACCAAGCTCGGCGTCAGCATGATGTTCCGCTACATGACGCGCAACGACCGCGGCGAGCGCCGCGTGGGCGACGTCTATATCAACGCACCGATCTGCGTGTCGGCGCTGCGCTGAAACGCATCCGTTTGAAACGGGCAAAAAAAACGGCAGGCCTTGAGCCTGCCGTTCTTCATTGCGGGTACCGTCCGCTCATGCCGCCCGTGGCCTCAGGGGCAGCACGTTCGGCGCGCGGCGCAGCAGCACCCGCGTTTCCTTCCACGCGGCGTCCGCCAGCGGCGATCCCCAGACCAGCTCGTGCAGCTTCGACAATGCGAACGGGTCGCCCAGCAGCACATGCTTCTGCGCCGGCGACAGCGAACCCGGGCCATGGGTCAGCGCGTGCTGCACCAGCGATGCATGCTGCAACCTGGCCGGCTCCGGCTGTACCGTGCGCGGCGTGGCCGTGGCGCACATCAGCGCGTTGGTCACGGGATCGACCACGGCATCGACGAAGCGCGGCGTTTCCTGGGCGTTTTCCACATGCTGCTGCGTTTCGACGATCTCGCGCGGCACGTAGGTTTCCTCGGGGATCATGAACAAACCGGCACGGCGCGCGGCGCGACCCAGAGACACACGCGACAGCATTACCGACAGCGGAATCGACATCGCCAGCGAGCCCACGATCGGCAGCAGCCACCAGATGAAGCCCGGGCTCAGCCAGTACACGCCCGCACCCCACACCAGCCCCAGCACCGTGTGCCAGCCGTGGCGGCGGAAAGCTTCGCCCCACGTGGTCTCGGCGTCCTCGCGCGGGGGCGACTTCCACGAAATGCCCCAGCCGCTGTATGCCGCGATCACGAACTTCGTATGGAACAGCATGCGCGTCGGGGCCAGCAGCGCCGAGAGCGTCATTTCGATCAGCATGCTCAGGAACAGGCGCACCACACCACCGTACTGCTTCGCGTCCTTGAGCAGCAGGATCACGCTTGCCAGCTTCGGCAGGAACAGCAGCGTTGCCGTGGCCGAGAACAGCATCAGCGCCTTTTCCGGATGCCATTCGGGCCAGGTCGGGAACAGCTGGTACGGCTTGGTGAAGTACTCGGGCGGCACCAGCGCGTGCTTGGCCAGCGCGGCCGTGGACAGCAGCAGGAACAGGAACCACAGCGGCGCCGACACGTAGGCCATGATGCCGGTCAGGAACACGGCCCGGTGCACGGCATGGAAGCCCTGCTTCATCCACAGCCTGAAGTTCATCAGGTTGCCCTGGCACCAGCGGCGGTCGCGCTTGACCTCGTCCAGCAGGTTCGGCGGCAGTTCCTCGAACGAGCCCGGCAGGTCGTAGGCAATCCACACGCCCCACCCTGCCCGCCGCATCATCGCGGCCTCGACAAAGTCGTGCGACAGGATTTCGCCGGACAGCGGGCCCTTGCCTGGCAGCGGCGCCAGCCCGCAGTGCTCCATGAACGGCTTGATGCGGATGATGGCGTTGTGGCCCCAATAGTGCGACTCGCCAAGCTGCCAGTAATGCAGCCCCGCCGTAAACAACGGGCCATAGACGCGCGTGGAAAACTGCTGCACGCGTGCATACAGCGTGTCGCGGCCCACGGCCAGCGGCGCGGTCTGGATGATGCCCGCGCCCGGGTTGGCTTCCATCAGGCGCGCCAGCGTCGCCAGGCAGTCGCCGCTCATCACGCTGTCGGCGTCCAGCACGATCATGTAGCGGTACTTGTTGCCCCAGCGGCGGCAGAAGTCGGCCACGTTGCCGGTCTTGCGCTTCACGCGGTGGCGGCGCCAGCGATAGAAGATGCGGCCGAAACCGCCCACGGCACGGCACAGCTCGATCCACGCATCGTGCTCGGCGGTGCGCAGGTCCGGATTGCCGCTGTCGGAGAGCACGAAGAAATCGAAGTGCTGCAGCTCGCCCGTGCGTTCCAGCGATTCGTACGTGGCACGCAGGCCCGCGAAGACGCGCGTCACGTCTTCGTTGCAGATCGGCATGATGATCGCCGTCCGCGCGGACGGGTCGAGCGGCGCATCGCTGGCCGCGCTGCGCGAGATCAGGTGCTTGTCGCCCCCCTTGAACAGTACCAGGAAGCCCATCATCGCCGTCCAGAAACCTGCCGAGACCCACGAGAACAGGATCGCGAACAGCGTCAGGATAGCCACTTCGAGCGGATCGGCACCGTGGTACGGCAGCACACGCGACATGAAGTACGTGGCCATGATGGTCTGGCCCACCACCAGCGCCAGCAGGAACCACCGGCGGTGCGAGCCGGCCGGGTGCCACTTGCCTTCGGCGTCGGGGCCGTCGTGCAACGTGTCCCAGGTCTCGGGCACGGGCGGGCGGCCCAGCATCTTGCGCCAGGCATTGCGGATGCCGCCCCAGACGATATGCGGCGGCCACTGGCGCGGCACCATCGAGGCGCGCTCGGGGTCCGGCCCCGTATTCACGCGCACGGTGCCGTCGTCGTTTCGCTGCAGCAGCGGTTCGCCGTCCACCTGCGGGTTGCCATAGGCCATCGCAAAGCGACGACCCACCGATGCGTAGGTTGCCCCGCCCGGGGCGCTACCGTCACTCAAATCTGAAGCTTCCTTGTCCTTCGGATCGCGACCGGCCAGACGCGTCTGCAATTCAATCATGGCCGACGGCACTTCGATACCCTCGGCCGGCACGCTGGACATCAGCGATTTCGGGGTATCGGCCAGCAGTTCGCTACGCAGTTCGGGCGAAGCCGGCAGGCGGTCGACATAGCGCTCGCATGCTGCCGCCGCCTGGGCCGGGCGCTGCTTTAGCCTGGGGGTAAGATGTAGCTCCATGTCTCGGATTGGGTTGTATTGCCGTTGCGAAGATAGCCGCGCAACTCAACCGGCTTGTTCTCGTCCTTGCGTCGCAAGAACATCGTCATGCGCCAGCCACCCGTGGCCTCGTTGCGCTGGACTGTTGTCTTGAGCAGTTCGCCGTTGGCGTCTGCCGATACCACCGGGTCCAGGCGTGCCTCCTCGGGCAGCTTCTTGAACGCGGGGCCTTCGAAATCCACCACCAGCGAGAAACTGGTGTCGTCCTGCTTGCGCGTCAGGCCCTGCCCGCGGCGCGTCTGCGTGACCCACGACAGCGGCGGCAGGTTCTCGCCGTCCTTCTGCCACTTCAGCCGGTACTCGTAGTCGAACGCCTGCTTCGGCTTGGGCGGGTTGTCCGGCACCCAGAACGCCACGATGTTGTCGTTGGTCTCGTCCGGCGTCGGAATCTGCACCAGTTCCACGCGGCCCGAACCCCAGTTGCCCCTGGGCTCGACCCAGCCGCTCGGACGGCGCTCGTACCAGGAACCGATCTCCTGGTAATTGTCGAAATTGCGGTCGCGCTGCATCAGGCCGTAGCCCTGCGGATTGTTCGCGGCGAACGACGTCACCAGCAGGCGCTTGGGATTGACCAGCGGACGCCAGATCCATTCGCCGGTGCCGAGCTGCACCGACAGGCCGTCGGAGTCATGCACCTCGGGGCGGAAATCGGTGGTGGGCGATGGCTGGTTCTCGCCGAACAGGTACATGCTTGTCAGCGGCGCCAGGCCAAGCTTGGTCACATGCTCACGCAGGAACAGGCGAGACTTGACCTCCATCACCGTCTCGTTGCCGGGCTTGATGATGAAGCGGTAGGCGCCGCTCATGCGGCGCGAGTCCATCAGCGCATAGATTGTCAGCTGCTTGTCGTTGGCCGACGGCCGCTCGATCCAGAATTCGGTAAAGCGCGGAAATTCCTCGCCCGAGTTCAGTGCCGTGTCGACGGCCAGGCCGCGGGCCGACAGGCCATACCACTGGTCCTTGCCCAGCGCGCGGAAGTAGCTGGCCCCCAGGAACGACGCCAGTTCGTCCTTGCGCTTGCCCTGGTTCAGCGGATACATCAGCCGGAAACCAGCAAACCCCAGCCCCTTGAGCTTGGCGGGGTCGACCTTGTGCGACCCGTAATTGAACGCGGCCGGGTCGAAGCGGAATTCACGCACGCTGTTGTTGACCACCTCGTTGATCCGCACGGGCTGGTCGAACACCATGCCCTCGTGGAAAAACGAGATCTCGAACGGCAGCCGGGCCCCGCGCCAGGCAAAGCGCTCGGGCTTGTATTCGATCTCGCGATAGCGGTCGTAAGTCAGCTCTTTCAGCTCGCGCGGCAGTTCCTGCACCTTGGGCGGCTTGTACGGCGACGCCGACAGCTGGCGCGCGCGCGCCGCCACGGTCTCGAAATCGAATGCGTGGGCGGTCAGTGCCAGCACGGCCAGCATGCCGCCGCCAATCCAGCGCCCCAGCCCTGACATCCTGCCGGATAAGCGGCGCGCGGGCGCGGCGGTCGGGCGTTGGACAGGGCGGAACGACGTCGGATATGCGGACATGAAGGCCGTAGACAGGGTTGGCAGGGAAGCAGGCGGCCGGACGAAGCGACCGCACCGGAATACGTCAGGAAACTTCAACGAGTGGCTACAGCAAAAGACGGACCAGCGTGCGGCGCATCAGGCGCGGCAATGGTGCGCAGGTCCGATACAGTCGGGACGGGCGCAACGTACGCTTGTCGGGATTGTTGCAATGCGATGCGAAACCTTAACAATTCGAGCCTTAAAAGTCACGTTTCGTCACCGCAACGTTTGCAACAAAATGTCTCGCCTGTGGGCTGGAAGGCGCCTCGCGCGTGCGCTCAAAGGCTGAAGTCAAGCATAGATCATGCGCGGGAAGGCGCCATGAAGGGGCGCTGATGTCCGGGGGGTGGACCATCAAACGGGCAGATACACGCGCGCTTGTGCATTGAGATGCACCGAATCCGGGGCACGGCGCTTACAATCGCCCCGTTCATCCACCGGTTTTTTCAGTCACGAGGAATCGACATGCACGTACGGCGCCTAATCCGTCCGACCCTGGCCGCCAGCCTGGGCTGCGCCCTGATCCTGGGCACCACGCAACCCGCGTTCGCATATTTCCAGACCTATCTGTCCGGCAGCATCATCGGCACGCTGACCAAGAAGGAAGCGGCCTCGCTGCAGCAATCCGTGGGCAAGGCGCTCAATGAAACGGAGGATAACCAGGTCGTGGAATGGCACTATCCGGCCGAAAACCGGCGCCAGGCCGTCGATGGAACGATCAGCCCGATTGCCACGAAGACCGACCAGGGCCAGAAGTGCCGCCGGCTCAAGTCTGATCTCAAGCGTGGCAGCGCCACCGAGGCCTGGTCGGGCTGGTTCTGCAAGCAGTCGAACGGTACCTGGAAGGCCCGGCACGTCGAAGACTGAAGCCGCTGCACCGTAGCAACGCGGCCGCTGCCCGGCAGCGGCCTGCTCAATGGCAGAGGCGCGTCACCAGTTCGCCGGCCAGCGTACCGGACACCGCCTGTTGCGGCATGCCGGACTGCGGGCCACGGATCGTGTAGAGCGATTCGCCGCGTGCGTAGCGCTTGGGATATAGCGTCTGCTCGATCACCGCGTACATCGACGTGGCGCAATTGAGCACCATCCGCTTCAGCGACGAACGGATGGTGTCGCCGCTGGCGGTCTTGATCACCCCCGGCGGCGCATTGTGCACCAGCACCACGCCCACCTCGGGCCCGCGCCGGCGAATCGACGTCTGATCCAGATAGGAGATCACGCCATTGGCGCCCATCAGCGGCAGCCAGCGCTGAGGATCAGGCGCACCCGGATCGGGCGACGCCACCTGCGTACACCCTTCGCGCGGCGAGCCGCGGAAGATGGTGCCGCCATTGGGCCCCTGGCACTGGTAGAGACCGCTTGCCGCGGCGGCACGTGCTGGAGGATTGCTGAAGGACGGCGCGCCGTTGGACTCGGCCTGCGCCGCCACACTGAAACACGCGCCGGCGAGCAGGGCCGTGCGTGCGAGCATGCGGAAGAACATCGGGGGGTACCCTCGTAAGGACGGGAAGAAGCCCGGGATTTTCGCACAGCCCGCGGCCAAGGCAATAATTCGCGACGCACGGAGTAGCCGGAATACGCCACCCACGCGTCATTCCTGCGCGATATTCGCGCGTCGTTTGCGCAGGATCAGTCCCCCTTGTCGCCGCAACGCTCAGCCTTGCTGCTCGCGCCACGCCACCAGGTCGGCGATGGTCAGCACCGGTAACTGGTACGTCTGCGCAAAGGCCAGCGCCTCGGGCCGGCGCGCCATCGTACCGTCCGGATTCATCAGTTCGCACAGCACCGCCGCCGGCGACAAGCCGGCCATGCGGGCCAGTTCCACCGAGCCCTCGGTATGACCACGTCGCTGCAACACGCCGCCGTCCACGGCCACCAGCGGAAACACATGCCCCGGGCTGACCACCGCATCGGTGCCGGCATCGTCGGCAATCGCCGCGCGGATGGTCGTGATGCGATCAGCCGCGCTGACGCCGGTGGTCACGCCCTCGCGCGCCTCGATGGACACCGTGAAGGCCGTGCCGTACTGGCTGCGATTGTTTTCGACCATCGGACGCAGACCGAGCTTGCGCACCTTCTCGGCGGTCAGGCACAGGCAGACAATGCCGCTGCATTCGCGGATCATCATCGCCATGTTGGCGTTGGTCAGGCGTTCGGCGGCCAGGATCAGGTCGGCCTCGTTCTCGCGGTCGTCGTCGTCGAGCAGCACGACTGGACGCCCCTCGCGCATGGCGTCCAGCGCCTGGGCGATGCGCTCCGCAAGCGGGCGCGGGTCGGCTTCGGCCATGGCGAGATCGCCAGCGGCCAGGTCGGAAAGATGGCTTTGGTTGAGAGTCAGCATTGGTGAAACGCTCCGTGCAATGAAGTTTCCATGGGCGTTTCAGGGGAACGATCAGCGAAAGCGCGCACAACGCTCCGCCAGCGCGGACGGGCAACGCCGTTCGCGCGTGGGAATGCCATGCGGATTCCGCCCATCTTCTTTCATCCGGACTATGACCGTCGGCCCTGGCTTCTCACCAGGTCTGCTGACCCCGCACGGGAATGCGGGCGCTCGCGGGCTCGTGGCGACCCTGCCTTTCGACAGTGGCCACATACCGCCGGTGGGGACTTTCACCCCGCCCTGAAGACGTAACGATGCCGCCGCAGCCTGCATGCCACGACGGCGAAGCGATGTTAGCACGACTGTGCTTTTTTGGCCGAACCGCTATCTGGAAAGAGTTTCCCAGCAGAAAAACCACCGGGCTACGACGACTTCACCGCAGCCGTCGCCATCGCCTCGAACAGCTCGCGGGTCGCGTCGTCGGCCGGATAGAAGCATTCGATCCGCAGTTCCTGCAACGTGACGTCCTGCGGATTGCCCAGCGTGGTCAGCGTGGAAAACAACGACGCGTGGAAGCGCCCGGCACGCACCACCACTGGCAACACCGGCGGCAGCGGCCCATCGGCGGGATCGTCCTCCACCAGCAGCACACCGCCAGGGCCCACCATGTCCGGATGCCACTCGGATATGCGGCGAAAGATCTCACGCGCGGTCTGATCGTTTGCCTGCACCTGCAACTCCTGCCAGACGCGCCGCAGCAGATAGCGGCCCACCTGGCGCGCATTCTCCAGCACCGGCCACAACCCGTCCGGATCGAACACCGCCAGCATCAGGTTCAGGCGCCCGCCCTGGCCGTCCAGCACGGTCGGCTGGCGCTTGCCCAGCAGTTGCGCCAGCATGCGCCGGTACGCGTCGTTGGCATCGACCAGATGCCAGAAGCGGTCCAGCACCACGGCCGGATACGGCTCCTGCTTGGACAGGATCAGCGAAATCGCGTGGCACACCATCTGCATGGTCGGCGCGCCCAGCGTGTTCTCGCTGTAGGCCGGGGCATAGCCGCTAGCCAGCAGCAGCCGGTTGCGCTGGCGCAGCGGCACGCCAAGCCGGTCGGCCAGCGCCAGCACCATCTCGCGGCTGGGCCGGGCGCGACCCGATTCGAGAAAGCTGATATGGCGCTGGGACACCCCCGCCGCCAGCGACAGCGCCAGCTGGCTGTAGCCGCGCTTGCCGCGCCAGTAGCGCAGGAGTCCGGGAAAGTCGAGGGCGGCTTCGGAGCCAGGCGTGAGCGTTTCCATGCGATGCATTACAGCACATGGACGGATGCTGCACGACTACCTGCCAGGTAATCGTCGTCATACACCCATGCCGGCATTGGGCCCTCATTGGACCCATGTTGACCCAATCAAGCGGGTATCTTTCAGATTCGTCGCATTTCGCTACCGCGCGGCGGCCCCTAGCATGTCCGCTTTCCCTCTATCTCGATGCGGGCCAACCACATGATCTGTTCCCTTGCCGACAAGTCCACGGCCGCGCTGTTCTGCGGCCATCACGTGCATACCCTGCCCCCGGCCATCCAGTCCGGCGCCATGCGCAAGCTGGCGATGCTGGACGCCGCAGTGTCGCCGCCGGACCTGGCCGCCGCCCCGACCAACGAACTGGAACCGATGCGCGGGCGGCGGCGCGGCCAGTGGCGGGTGCGCATCGAGGGCGACTGGCACCTGTGCTTCCGCTTCCTGAATGGCGAGGCCTGGGATGTGGAGGTTGCGCAATGCCCCGCCGACGAGGAGCAAGCATGAGCCTCAAGCGAGACGACCTGCCCCGGGCGGATTTCAGCAGCCATGTCACTGGCGAGCCGGCGCCGCCCATCCCGCCGGGCGATATCCTGCTGCACGAGTTCATGGTGCCCAATGCGCTGTCCGCCGGCGCCCTTGCCGTGGCGCTGCGCGTGCCGGTGACACGTATCGAAGGCATTCTCTGGCGTGAACGTGCCATTTCGCCCGAAACCGCATTGCGGCTGGCCCGCTTTTTCTGCACGTCGGCGGAGTTCTGGGTCCGGCTCGAAGCCAACTACGCGCTGCGCGTGGCGCGGGCTTACGCGGGCGCGGCGATCGACCGGGATGTCCAGCCGATCACGGCATGAATCCTGCAAGTCCATTTGAGTGCTGTCCGCGCCACTGCAGCGATGCGGCGTCACATGTGGATGGTATGCTCTGACTTTTCAATTCCCGCGCGCACAGGGCGCGCACCCTGATGGAAATAGCCATACTGCTGGCGCTGATCTTGGTGAACGGCTTGTTCGCCATGTCCGAAATCGCGCTGGTGACAGCCCGCAAGGCCCGTTTGCAACGCCAGATCGAGGACGGGGACCGTGGCGCCATCGCGGCCGTCAAGCTGGGCGAGGACCCGACCCGCTTCCTGTCCACGGTGCAGATCGGCATCACGTCGATTGGCGTGCTTAACGGCGTGGTCGGCGAATCGACGCTGGCATCGCCGCTTGCCGTATGGCTGCAAGGCTTCGGCATATCGTCCACTACGGCGGGCTACATGGCTACTGCCATCGTCGTGGCTGGCCTGACCTATTTCTCGATCGTGCTTGGCGAACTGGTGCCGAAGCGCCTGGGCCAGATGGCACCAGAAACCATCGCCCGCCTGGCCGCGCGCCCGATCTCGTTCCTGGCCGTCGCCTCCACGCCGTTCGTCAAGCTGCTGTCCGGCTCCACGCAACTGGTGCTGCGCATGCTGGGCGTGAAGTCAGATCGTGGCCCCGCCGTGACCGAGGAAGAAATCCACGCGCTGCTGGTGGAAGGCTCCGAAGCGGGCGTGATCGAACGCCACGAGCACACGATGGTGCGTAACGTGTTCCGGCTGGACGACCGCCAGCTGGCCTCGCTGATGGTGCCACGTGGCGATGTGGTCTATCTCGACGTCGAGTCGACCGAGGAAGAAAACCTGCGCCGCATCGAGGAATCCGATCACTCGCGTTTCCCCGTGGTGCGCGGTGGCATGCATGACATCCTTGGCGTGGTCAGCGCGCGCCAGCTGCTGGCCCGCCGCCTGCGCGGCGAAAAGGCCGACCTGACCGCAGTGCTGCAGGCAGCGGTGTTCGTGCCGGAAAGCGTCACCGGCATGGAACTGCTGGAGAACTTCCGTTCCTCGGGCGGCCAGATCGCGTTCGTGATCGACGAGTACGGCGAAGTCCTGGGCCTGGTCACGCTGCAGGACCTGATCGAGGCAATCACTGGCGAGTTCAAGACCGAAACGGCCGGCGAGGAATGGGCTATCCAGCGCGAGGATGGATCATGGCTGCTCGATGGCCTGATCCCGATCCCCGAACTCAAGGACCGCACGGGTCTGCGCGCGGTGCCGGAGGAAGACAAGGAGCGCTATCACACGCTGTCGGGCATGCTGCTGCTGTTGCTGGGCCGCCTGCCGCAAACGGCCGATACGGTCCAGTGGGAAGACTGGAAGTTCGAGATCATCGACATGGATGGCAAGCGCATCGACAAGGTGCTGGCCTCGCGGGTGCCGCCGGAAGATGGTCCCGAATCCGACACCACAGGTTGAGATCCGCAGGCAGAATGAAACAACAACGGGCGCACACCATGCGCCCGTTTTTCTTTGGTGCAACGGCAAATCGTGGCTGGAATCAGGACTGATTTGCGTGCGTGCCCTCTATCGCCATTCGCCCTCGATGGTCAAGATAACAAACGTGACGACAATGCAGAGCGTTGTTTGAAATCAAAACGCGTGCGACGCACGCGCCACGTCGACATCGCTGTTCTCCGAAATTGTTCTTCGCTGCCGTATGATTTGAACTATGCGGTCGGACAACTAAGTAGTAGTACCGAGATGACTGGTCGCGTCATTATCAAAATAATAGAAAGCGAGCGCGCAATCGAATGCGGAAAGCGCGCCTTTTTACGCATGAACGGGAATGCAGTCCGGAGTATCGCGGGCGGCCAATGCACAAATGAACTCGCTGCCAGCACGGGTAATTGATGGATCCTGACACCAAAGACACGCCGTCTCCAGGCGTCGGTGGCAGTGGGTCACCTGCCGACGCACCAGTCACCGCCATCCAGCCGGTTTCCTTCCTGGCCGCGCTGGAAGAACATCGCGCGCACTTCAGTCCGGCCCATCTGCTGGCCGTGCTGGTGATCCGCCTCGACCGCTTTGCGCATGCCTGTGAAAGCATCGGGCCAAAGCGCGCGCACGATCTGCGCGCCCAGGTCAAATCCCGGGTCACCGCAATCGCCAGCATGCCGGTGGCCATGCAGTGGCTGGGGCCGGCCGACCTCGGCGTGGCCTGCGTGCTGCCCGACGGCGCCGAAAACGCCCATGCATTGAGCCAGGTCATGGCCAACGAACTCGGCCGGCCTTTCCAGGTTGGCGGCTTCGAAGCCTTCCTGTCATGCAGTATCGGCAGCGCCGTCGATGGCCACGATACGGGCACCGAACGGCTGCTGCAGCACGCTTTCGACGCCATGCTGCAAATCAACCGGCGTGGCGGCGCAGGCATCGGCACGGCCAGCCGGCCCGCCACGCCACGCATGGCAACCCTGCTCGCGGCGTTGCCCAGCGCGATCGAGCGCGGAGAACTGAGCCTGCAACTACAGCCGCGTGCGTCGCTGACCACGTCCGCGATCACCGCTTACACGGTGCGCTTGCGATGGCAGCATCCGCTGCTCGGACGCGTGGCGCCACAAGACTTCCTGCCCGCCGCAGACGCGCTCGGGCTGATGAATGTAATCGGCGGCTGGACGCTGCAGCAACTGCTGCAGCTATTGCGTGATACCGCCCCGCTCGGCCCCCTGCAATTCACGCTGCTGGCGACCAGCTCGCAACTGCAGGCCGACGACACGATCTGCATGCTGCGCCGGGCCATCGACGCCCATCACGTCAGGCCGGGACAGATCTGCGTAGAGGTGCCGGTCGATATCGTTCCTGATTCAGACGAAGCCACGGTCAAGGCCCGGCGCTTGCGCGATGGCGGTGTGCGCATCGCGCTGGCCGACTTTACCGATTCGGAGGCCAGCCTGGGGGCGCTGTCGCGGGTACAGCCGGACATGGTCACCCTCGACGCGCGCCATCTCGGGCATGCCAGCCAGAGGCCGGACATGGCGGACAGCCTGCGCCGCGCGTGCGAATGGGCCAAGGCACGTGGTGTAACGGTCTGCGCCAAGGGCGTGGAAACCCAGGCACAACTGGACGTGGTGCGCAGCTGGGGTTGCGACACCATGCAGGGCTTTCTGCTGGCGCAGCCGTTTCCGGCACCGTGGCTGATGCAGACGCACACCGCCATCACGGAGCGCGCACGCCTGCTGCTCAAGGCCTGAGCCCACTGCAACGCCGCTGTCTGTCAGACATTTTCGTAATTACAAATTGGCACACATCCTGCATCGACGGAGACTGGGGCGACGTTAAAATGTGCCCACTTCTTACTATCCCTGAAAGGAGCCTCTGATGAAAAAAGGATGGATCTGGTGCGTACTGGTTGCCACGCTGCTCGCAGGCTGCAATACGATGTCCGGCCTGGGACAGGATGTCCAGAAGGGTGGACAGAAGCTTGAAAATTCCGCCGAGAAGGCGAAGTAATTCCGTCATCGCCATTACCTGGCGACAAAAAACAAGGGCGCCACTGGCGCCCTTGTTGCTTTGAAGCGTTCTCGCACGTCAACGTACCGGCGTTGTAATTCTTACCGCCAGCACGACCGCGCCGCGCTCAGGGCTTGCGCAATTGCGCGGCCTCTTCCGCAAGCTTGCGAATGCGCGCCCAGTCCTTCGCCGCCACGGCGTCCTTTGGTACGACCCACGAACCGCCAACGCACACCACATTGGGCAGCGCCAGATAGGTAGGCGCCTTGGCGAGGTCGATGCCGCCGGTCGGGCAGAACTTCAGTTGCGACAGCGGCCCATGCAGCGACTTCAGCATCGGCACGCCCCCGGCAGCCTCCGCCGGGAAGAACTTGAGGAACGAAAAGCCGCACTCCAGCGCGAACATCGCTTCGCTGGCCGTGGCAACGCCGGGCAGCAGCGAGATGCCGGCGCCCTGCGCGCCGTCGGCAAGTTTCTGCGTGAGCCCCGGCGACACGGCGAACTGCGCTCCGACATCACGCACCGCGTGCAACTGCTCGACGGTCAGCACCGTACCGGCGCCCACCACGGCCTGCGGCAGCGCGCGGGCCACGGCTTCCATCGCCTGCAGCGCCACGGGCGTGCGCAGCGTGATTTCCAGCATCGGCAGGCCGCCCTCGACCAGGGCTTCGCTGATGCGCAGCGCGTCGTCCACCGAGTGGTATTCGAGCACCGGAATCACCGGCACGTTGGTCAGGCGTTCGATCAGCGGAGAAGGTTGGATTTGCATGACAGTATTCACAATGTTCATTGTCCTGAGCCGTCAGACCCGGTGAGACCGGGCCGGTTCAGGCGATGACCGAAACGCCGCGCTCCAGGCGGGCCAGCACGGTTTCGGCCGTGGGGATGGGCGCCACCGCGCCGTAGCCGGTGGTCGACAGGGCCGCCGCCACGTTGGCGTAGCGCGCCGCCTCGAACGGGTCGGCGCCGGCCGCCAGGCGCGCCACGAAGCTGCCGCCGAAGCAGTCGCCCGCGCCCGTGGCATCGAGCGGCCGCACCGGATACGGCGCCACCAGCGTGCGCGCATCGCGCGTCGCCACATAGCTGCCCTCCTCGCCCAGCTTCAGTGCCACCACGCTCACGCCGCATTCAAGCAGGTGATCGACGATCGCATCGCGGTCGTCCAGGCCGGTCAGCACGGTGATGTCGTCCCAGCTCGGCAGGCAGATATCGGTCAGCGAGAACGCCTCGCGCATGATGCCGCGCGCCCGCGCCAGCGACCACAGGCGCAGCCGCAGATTGGTGTCCAGCGACACCTGCGCGCCGGCCTTGCGGGCATGCTCCATTGCCGCCAGGCCCGCATCGCAGGCCGACGTACTGATCGCCAGGCTGATGCCGGACAGATGCAGGTAGCGCGCCTGCGCGATGGCCGGCAGCGGCAGCTGTTCGTGGTGATAGCGGCTGGCCGCCGACCCTTCGCGCAGGTAGTCGAAACGGTGGCCGTGATTGTCGTGGGAAACGAAATAGACCCCGGTGGGGGCCGCGGCATTGATGCTCACGTGGCGCGTGTCCACGCGCTCGTGCGTCCACAGGGCCAGCAACCGTTCGCCAAAGCTGTCGGCGCCCACCGCGCTGATGTAGCCGGTGCTCGCGCCCTGGCGTGCGGCCGCAATCGCAAAGTTGGAGGTGTCGCCGCCAAAACCCTGCAGGTAGCGGGCCGGATCGTCGGGCTGCTGGTTGAACTCCACCAGCGGTTCGCCGTAGGCAAGGATGTCGATACTCATGAACGCGCGCCTCTCTCTCAGAAGAACGTCTGCACGATGTCGATAACGCGCAACTGCCCATCCAGCACGGGGATGTGGCGCCACTTGTCAAACGTCAGGCAAGGATGCGAGATATCAAAGGCAATCATATCGCCGACACGAATGTCGTCGCCAGCATCGATTTCCAGGTACGCGTGCTGGTCCATCATGCCGGTCACCGTCCATCCGGCCGGCACCGCCACGGGCGCCGCGCTGCCCGGACGATAGATCTGCGCCGGGATCGGCATGCCGGCATCGAAGGCGGCATCGCGCTTGCCCATGCCGATGATCGCGCGCCGGGGTTCGGGAATCGACTGCACATAGGCCCACAGCTGCAGCGCGGGCAGCAGGCCCTCGCGCATCTTCTGCGCCACTGGATTGCTGGCAAGGATACGCTCCTGCGCCGCCCGGTAGACCCCCACGTCGTGGGTCAGGTAGCAGCCGGGACGCAGCACGATGTCGATCGGCGCGCCAATATCGGTCCGGGCAAATTCCTCGGCCACCACGTCGTACCACGCCGAGCCCGCCCCCGACATCACCACGGGACTACGGCCGAAGCGGCCGGCGGCGGCCAGTTCGCGCGTGACGGCCACGGTGCGCTGCAGGAACCGCCGGATATCGGCCTCCTGCTGCAGCACCCCTTCATAGATCTCGACGCCGGCCAGCGTCAGCGCGTCGGGCCAGCGTGACAGCGCTTCCAGTACCCCGGCCTGCTGCGCGGCGTCGCGCACGCCGGTCCGGCCGCCTTCCACGCCCAGTTCCAGCAGTATCTGCAGCTTCTGCCCCCGCGCCTGGAAAAACGCGCCAAGCTGGTCGACCAGCGCGGCCGAATCCACCAGCGTGAAGAACTCGAAGCCGGGATCGCGCAGCAGATCGGCCACGATTTCCATATTGCGGCGTCCCACCAGCTGGTTGGCCATCAGCACGCGCTTTACGCCGTGTGCCGCGGCCGCGGCGGTCTGCTGCGCCGTAGCCAGCGTGATGCCCCACGCGCCCTCCGCCAGTTGGCGCGCGAACAGCTTCGGCGCCATCGTCGTCTTGCCATGCGGCGCCAACTGCACACCATATGCACCCATGAACTTCCGCATCCACTGCAGGTTGTGGACGAGCTTGTCTTCATACAGTACGGCGGCTGGCAGGCTCAGTTCCTCGCGCAGCAGATGCCAGCCCGGCTGGCCGGCCTCGGCGGGCGCCAGCGGTGCGTCCAGACGGCCCAGCGCCTTGTTCAGCGGATCGATCATGCCTGTCTGGTACTTTGTTTCACGCATGGCTGACATCACCCTGTAAAAATTCAATTGACGTAATCATAGCCTTGAAACTACGATATTTCATCCTTGTTAGAAAGTAACATGCTGTGCCGGGCAAGGGCCCGCCAGCTTCCGCCACCCGCCCATGACCGCATCGTTCGACATCCTGACCCGCATCGCCGAGCGCGGCCCGTCGCTGCGGCTTGCCGAGCAAAAGGTGGCGCAAGTGATTCTTGAGGACCTTGCCGGTGCGGCGGCCACCAGCATCAACGAACTGGCGCGCAAGGCAGCCGTCAGCGAGGCCAGCGTGACGCGCTTTGCCAAGGCCATTGGCTGCCGCGACGTGCGCGACCTGAAGCTGCGGCTGGCCCAGGCCACCGCGGTCGGCACGCGCTTCCTGCAGCCCGCGCCCACCGTTGCCGATGACGCCTCGCCGGCCACGCTGGCCGAGCGCATCCACACCGACGTGCTCACGACGCTGGAAGTCAACCGCAAGCTGATCGATCCCGAACGGATTGCCGAGGCCGCGCGGCTGTTGCTCGATGCACGCATGGTCTACGCTTTCGGCATGGGTGGCGGTTCCACGTTCATGGCCGACGAGGCACGCTACCGGCTGGCGCGGCTGGGCCAGCCGGTGGCGACGTACCACGACGCGCTGCTGCAGAAGATGGTGGCGGCCACGTTGTCGCGCGACGACGTGGTGCTGGCGTTTTCGGCCAGCGGCAACGTGCCCGAGATGCTTGCCAGCTGCGATATCGCGCGCGAGTACGGTGCGCGGCTGATTGCAGTGACCGCGCTGGGCTCGCCGCTGGCGGCCCGCGCCGACGTGCTGTTGCCCGTGCGGACGCTGGAGACCGATTTCATCTTCAAGCCGTCGGCGTCGCGCTACGCGATGCTGCTGGTGGTGGACGTGCTGGCGACCCAGTGCGCGATGCTCCAGCAGGAGCAGAGCAAGGAAAAGCTGCGCCGGCTGAAATACGTGCTCGACGCCCATCGCGGCGTCAGCCATGACAGCGACGGGCCGGACAGCCGCCAGCCGCTGGGAGACTGACATGCCACACCTGTTCGATACCCTGATTCGCTGCGTCATGCTGCTGGACGGCTCGGGCGGCGCGGCGCGCATGGCCGACATCGGCATCCGCGACGGGCGCATCGCGCGCATCGACGAAGCCGGCACCATCGACCCGGACACGGCGTCGCATGTGGTGGAGGGCCACGGCCTGGTGCTGTCGCCCGGCTTCATCGACGTGCATACGCACGACGACACCAATGTCGTGCGCGATCCGGCCATGACGCCGAAGATTTCCCAGGGCGTGACCACGGTCATCGTCGGCAACTGCGGCATCAGCGCCGCGCCGGTGACGCTGGCCGGCGACCCGCCCGACCCGATGAACCTGCTCGGCCGCGCCGACGCGTTCCGCTACCCCGATTTCAAGACCTACGTCGATGCCGTCAACGCGGCCCAGCCGTCGGTCAACGTGGCTGCCCTGGTGGGCCACACGGCGCTGCGCAGCAACCATATGGACCGTTTCGACCGCGCCGCCACGGCCACCGAAATCGGGGCCATGCGCGCGCAGCTTGAAGACGCGCTGGCGCACGGCGCGCTGGGCCTGTCCACCGGGCTGGCCTATGCCAACGCGTTCAGCGCCCCGACCGAAGAAGTCCTGGCGCTGGCCGAACCGCTGGCGAATGCGGGCGCCCTGTACGCCACGCACCTGCGCAGCGAATTCGCCGAGATTCTCGACGCGATGGACGAGGCGTACCGCATCGGCCGCCATGCGCGCGTGCCGGTCGTGATCTCGCACCTGAAATGCGCGGGCGTGCCGAACTGGGGGCGCAGCGCCGAGGTGCTGCAATCGCTTGAAGCCGCACAGCGCTGGCAGCCAGTGGGCTGCGACTGCTATCCGTACACCGCCAGCTCGTCGACGCTGGACCTGAAGCAGGTCACCAGCGACTTCGATATCCAGGTGACCTGGTCCGAGTCCCATCCCGAGATGGGCGGCCGCCTGCTGGCCGATATCGCCACGGAATGGCAGGTGGACCTGACCGAAGCCGCGCGCCGCCTGCAGCCGGCCGGCGCCGTCTACCACTGCATGGAAGACGCCGACGTGGACCGCATCCTGAGCCACCCGGCCACGGTGGTCGGTTCCGACGGCCTGCCCAACGACCCCCTGCCCCACCCGCGCCTGTGGGGCGCCTTTCCGCGCGTGCTGGGCCATTACGCCCGCGACCGCGAACTGTTTCCGCTCGCCGTGGCCATCAACAAGATGACCGGCCTGTCCGCCGAGCGCTTCGGCCTGAAGGACCGAGGCTTCGTGCGCGAAGGCTACTGGGCCGACCTGGTGCTGTTCGATTCAGCCACCATTCGCGACGCCGCCAGCTTCACCGATCCGATGCAGCCGGCCGAAGGCATCGCGGCGGTCTGGGTCAATGGCGAGCTGACCTGGCAGCACCGCGCAGCCACCGGCGTGCGAGCCGGCCGCTTCCTGCCGCGTGATCCGCGCCCGGCCGACCAGCGCTGAGCCCACCCCGGCACAACCCCATACCAAGCACAACAGGAGTTCCCATGGATATCAAACGATTCGGCGTCGAAGGCGGCACGGGCCAGGGCGGCTCGCACATGCCGTTCGCGCGCGCGGTGCAGGCCGACGGCTGGCTGTACGTGTCGGGCCAGGTGCCGATGGTCGACGGCGAAGTGGTCGAGGGCAATATCGTCACCCAGACCCACCAGGCCATCAAGAACGTGCTGGCCATCCTGGCCGAGGCCGGTTACGGCCCCGAGCACGTGGTGCGCTGCGGCGTCTGGCTGGACGATGCGCGCGACTTCCCGTCGTTCAACAAGATCTTCAAGGAATACTTCGGCGCCAATCCGCCCGCGCGTGCCTGCGTGCAGTCGAGCATGGTGGTGGACTGCAAGGTCGAGGTGGACTGCATCGCCTACAGGAAACCCGCGGCCTGAGCCGCACCACACGCCTGCCGCCACCGGTGAGCCAACCGATGGCGGGCAGGCTTTGCCAACCAGCCGCTACGCACCGGTGACCCCGGGCCCAGGCGGCATTTTCATAGCGGAAGCGGACCGTCCAACCGGACGGCAACCGCAACAAGGAGACGAGACATGGGTGCCGTTACCGGAACCACGCTCTTGATTTATGCGCTGATCGCCGTGATCGCGCTGGTGATTCTGATCGCCAAGTTCAAACTGAACCCGTTCATCACGCTGGTGGTGGTATCGGTGGCCCTGGGCTTTGCCGTGGGCATGCCGATGGGTGACATCGTCAAGTCGTTCGAAGCCGGCGTCGGCGGCACGCTGGGCCATATCGCGCTGGTGATCGGGCTTGGCACCATGCTGGGCAAGATGATGGCCGAATCGGGGGGCGCCGAGCGCATTGCCCTGACGCTTATCAACTTCTTCGGCGAGAAGAACGTGCATTGGGCCATGGTGGTCATCGCGTTCATCGTCGGCCTGCCGGTGTTCTTCGAAGTGGGCTTCGTGCTGCTGATCCCGATCGCGTTCAACGTCGCCAAGCGCACGAACACGTCGATGATCCTGGTCGGCATCCCGATGGTCTGCGGCCTGTCCGTGGTGCACGGCCTGATCCCGCCGCACCCGGCAGCGCTGCTGGCCGTGCAGGCCTATGGCGCCGACATGGGCCGCACCATCCTGTACGCGCTGATCGTCGGCGTGCCCACCGCCATCATCGCCGGCCCGCTGTTTGCCAAGCTGATCGACAAGCACGTGAAGCTGCCCGCCGTGAACCCGCTGGCCGAGCAGCTGACCGAGGAAGCGTCGTCGGCCAAGGGCAACCTGCCGGGCTTCGGCATCACGGTGCTGACCATCCTGCTGCCGGTATTCCTGATGCTGATCGGCAGCTGGGCCGACCTGATCGCCACGCCGAAGACGTTTGCCAACGACTTCCTGAAACTGATCGGCAACTCGGTGATGGCCCTGCTGATCGCCACGCTGTTCAGCTTCTACACGTTTGGCAAGGCACGCGGCTTCACGCGCGACATGATCCTGAAGTTCACCAACGAGTGCGTGGCCCCCACGGCCATCATCACGCTGGTGGTGGGCGCCGGCGGCGGCTTTGGCCGCATCCTGCGCGACTCGGGCATCTCGACGGCCATTGTCGACGTCGCCACGCACGCCAATGTGTCGGTGCTGGTGCTGGGCTGGCTTGTCGCCGTGATGATCCGTATCGCCACGGGCTCGGCCACGGTGGCCATGACCACGGCAGCCGGCATCGTGGCCCCGATCGCGGCCAGCGTGCCCGGCACGCGCCCGGAACTGCTGGTGCTGACCACCGGCGCCGGTTCGCTGATCCTGTCGCACGTGAACGACGGCGGTTTCTGGCTGGTCAAGGAGTACTTCAACATGACCGTGGCCCAGACCTTCAAGACCTGGTCGGTGGCCGAGACGCTCATCTCGGTGGTGGCGCTGCTGTTCACGCTGGCGCTGGCAACGGTGGTCTAAGCCGGTCCTGCCTCCCTCTTCCACGCCTGGGAGAGGGAGCCAACCGAGGGCAAACCCGATTGTCCGGCGGCCCTCGCCCCTCCTACACTCCCTGATCGATGCAGCCGTCCGATGCTGCACTTTCGGGAGACCTCCATGACGTTCAGTCCGCTGCGGCGCGCCATGATGGCGTGCGGCGCCCTTGCCGTCCTCGCGCATTCCCCGCTGTCCCACGCTGCCGAACCGGTAAGGATCGGCCTGATCGCGCCGTTCTCGGGCAGCTTTGCCGACTATGGCAAACAGATGGAAGGCGGCATCAAGGCCTGGCAGAAGCTGAACGGCGACACCGTGGCGGGCCGCAAGGTCCAGATCATCGTCAAGGACACCACGGGCCCGGTACCCGACGTAGCCAAGCGGCTGGCGCAGGAACTGGTGGTGCGCGACAAGGTGGACATCCTGGCCGGCTTCGGCCTGACGCCCGAGGCGCTGGCCGTGGCACCCGTCGCCGAGCAGGCCAGAAAGCCCATGGTGATCTTCAACGCGGCCTCGTCGATCATTACCACCAAGTCGAACTACATCGCCCGGGTGTCGATGACGCTGCCGCAGATTTCCGCACCCATGGCAACGTGGGCGGTGCGCAACAACATCAGGAAGGTGGTGACGCTGGTGGCCGACTACGCGCCGGGCATCGACGCCGAGACCGCGTTCAAGACCAATTTCCTGGGCGGCGGCGGCCAGATCGTGGAATCGATCCGCGTGCCGCTGCGCAACCCCGAATTCGCGCCATTCATCCAGCGCATCAAAGACGCCCGTCCAGAAGCGGTGTTTCTGTTCCTGCCGGCCGGCGAACAGGGCGTGGCGTTCATGAAGGGCTTTCGCGAGCGCGGGCTGGCCGACGCCGGCATCCGCGTGATCGCCACAGGCGACCTGACCGACGACCACGTGCTGCCGGCGATGGGCGACGCCACGCTTGGCGTCATCACGTCGTTCCACTATTCCGCAGCGCACGATTCGAAGGAAAACAAGGCCTTCCTGAAGGCCTTCGCCGATGCCAACCCGGGAGCCGGCCGCCCTAACTTCATGGCCGTGGCTGCCTACGACGGCATGGCCGCCATCTACGACGCGCTGAAGAAGACCGGCGGCACCACCGACGGCGACAAGTTCCTGGCGGCCCTGAAGGGCATGAAGATCCAGAGCCCGCGCGGGGCGATCACGATCGACCCTGCCACGCGCGACGTGATCCAGACCGTCTATATCCGCAAGGTGGAAAAGGTGGGCGGCGAGCTCTACAACGTCGAATTCGACAAGTTCGAGGGGGTCAAGGACTCGGGCAAGTAGCCGGGCGGCACGGGGCGGGGGCGGCCGCCCCCTGTCGAAATCTTTCATCGCGAAGTCAGGATTGTGCAATTCCCTTGTCCGGAAAGGTGACCTAACCTTGTCTGGCGGCGCCTGCCTGCGCCGCCACATGACAAGAACTCCGGAGACATCCCGATGAAGAGCTCAGCCGTTGCCCTGGCCGCGTGGCTGGTCGTGGCCGCTTCACCCTTGCTTGCAGCCCCCACCGACAACCTGCAGAAGCTCCAGAGCTTCAAGCAGACCGGCGCACCGCCACCCGAGAAGATTGCCCAGGATGGCAAGACGGCTGACGCGCTGCGCGAGAACCTGAAGGCCATCAAGCTGCCGCCGGGGTTCAAGATCGAGTTGTATGCCGTGGTGCCCGAGGCGCGCCACATGGCCATCGAGCCGTCCACCGGCGTGGTCTTCGTCGGCACGCGCAAGAATCGCGTCTGGCAAGTGACGGACCGCACCAAGCGCCGCGTGGCCGATGACGTGGTCCAGTTCGCCAGCGCCATCACCTTCAAGGTGCCCAACGGCGTGTGCTTCTCGCCGGATGGCGTGCTTTATGTGGCCGAGCAGAACCGTGTACTGGCGTTCCCGGCCGCCCAGTTCTTTGGCGAAGGCGGCCCCGACGTGGCCGCCGGCGTCGTGGTGCCGCAGGGCAAGCTGATCCCCACCGAGTTCGAGAGCTTCAACCATGGCGCCCGCGCGTGCCGGGTGGGCCCGGACGGCAAGCTCTATATCGCGCTGGGCCAGCCGTGGAACGTCCCGCCCAAGGACAAGCTGGCCGCGCTGGACAAGAACGGCCTGGCCGGCATCATCCGCATCGGCCAGGACGGCAAGAACCGCGAGGTCTACGCCCATGGCGTGCGTAACTCGGTCGGGCTCGATTTCAATCCGGCCGACAAGACGCTCTGGTTCACCGACAACCAGGTGGACGGCATGGGCGACGACCAGCCGCCCGGCGAGCTGAACCGCGCCACCAAGGCGGGCCAGAACTTCGGCTTTCCCTGGTATGGCGGCGGCAAGGTGCGCACCGTGGAGTACAAGGACCAGCAACCGCCCAAGGACGTCGTATTCCCGCTGGTGGAATATGCACCCCATGCCGCCGATCTGGGCATGTCGTTCTACACCGGCAAGATGTTCCCGGCCAAGTACCAGGGCGGCGTCTTCGCGGCCGAGCATGGCTCGTGGAACCGTACCAAGCCGATCGGTGCGCGGATCGTCTACACCCCGGTGAAGTCGGACGGCACCGTTGGCGAGACGGAAATTTTCGCCGAAGGCTGGCTCACGCCGAATGGCGAGTACATGGGCCGCCCGGTAGACGTCCAGCAACTGCAGGACGGCTCGCTGCTGGTCTCGGACGATTTCGCCGGCGCGATCTACCGGATCTCGTACTCGGGCGCGAAATGATCTGGCGACTCCGTATCGGCGGCCTGGTGCTGCTGTCGGGTTGGCTCCTGGTGTCGGCCAGCGCCCCCGCGCTGGCCGCCGACGCCCAGGCAGGCCGGACCAAGGCCATGCAATGCCAGACTTGCCATGGGCTCGACGGCAAGTCCAAGCTGCCCGAGGCCCCCAACCTGGCGGGCCAGGTCGAGCAGTACCTGGTGAAGGCACTCAAGGACTACAAGACCGGCGCCCGCAAGGACGAGATGATGACCATGATGGCGAAGCCGCTCAGCGACGCCGACATCGCCAATCTCGCAGCCTTCTACAGCAGTCTCAAGCCGTAGCAGTCTCAGAGCAGCCTTCACCGCGCTCGCCGCGCTGCCCTCAGGCACCTTCGGGCGCCTTCAGCTACCTGAAGGCGTTCTCCCGGCTGGCGGCGGTGGCACCGGCTCGGCGATGAGCTTCGACATCTCCGAGGTCGGCCGCCAGCCTTCCTGCTGATACAGCGGCCGCCCCGCCTCGGTGGCATGCAGGATCGTGAAGGTGGCGCCACGCCGCGCCAGTTCGTCCTCGCCCCGCGCCATCAGTTGCCTTGCCAGGCCGCGCCTGCGGTGGGTCGGCTCGACATAGACATTCAGGACGTAGCCGCGCTTGTCCTGCTCCGGATGCGCCGGATGGGGCGGCCAGTCGATCAGCATCAGGCCGACCCCGGCCACCGGCTTGCCGCCGTCCAGCGCCAGCAGGCCGAAGTAAGTGTCATCGGCAAGCCTCGGCCGCAGCCAGTCGCGAAAATGCAGTGTCATCGTGCGCAGCGTGTCGGGGGCAAAGCCGGCCTCCTGGAACATGGCCTCGCGATGACGGCAAATCAGTTCCAGGTCGTCCGGTTCGATCGGGCGTAGTTCCATGGCTGGGGTCTGGTGGTGGTTCGGGACAATCCGGACGAGCGGTTCGGAGCGGCCATTCTGCACGACGCCGCACTCCCTTGAAATAAGACGAATCCGAATGAAATCGGGCTGCTCCTATGGTGACCCATACTCCTGGCGCACGGTCACCAGGCGATCGAGCAGCGCGTCGTCCGCCAGCAGGCTGGCACTGTCCGACCGATGTACGACCCGGCCGCGATCCAGCACCATTGCCTTGCCGGTCATCGCCAGCGCCAGCCGCGCATGCTGCTCCACCACGATCACGGCCATGCCGCTGTCGGCAATCAGTCCCGCGATCACGCGCTGCAGCGCCTGCACGATGACCGGTGCAAGGCCTTCCATCGGCTCGTCCAGCAACAGCAGTGCCGGGTTCACCATCAACGCCCGGGCGATGGCCAGCATCTGCTGCTCGCCTCCTGACAGCTGGTTGCCCAGGTTGCGGCGCCGCTCTTCCAGTCTCGGAAAAATCCGATAGATACCGGCGATGTCCCACGGCCCGGGACGCGCCACGGCCGTCAGGTGTTCTTCCACGGTCAGCGACGGGAAGATCCAGCGCTCCTGAGGCACCCAGCCGATACCGGCCAGGGCGCGCCGATGTGATGGCATTTTCGCCAGATCACTGCCCCGCCAGAACAGCCTGCCGCCACGCACGCGCGTCATGCCCATCAGCGTTGCCAGCAGCGTGGTCTTGCCCACGCCGTTGCGACCCAGTAGCGCCAGGCTCTCGCCGGCGCCCAGCGTCAGGTCGATCTGATCCAGCACGATGGCGTCGCCGTAACCGGCGCTGATGCCTTCCACGCGCAGCAGCTCAGTCATGGGCAGCCTCCCCAAGATAGACCTCCTTCACGCGCGCGTCGGCGGCGATCTCGGCTGGCGTGCCCTCCGTCAGCACCCGGCCGCCCACCAGCACCGAAATGCGTTCGGCAAAGCGGAACACCAGGCCCATGTCGTGCTCGATAAAGACGATCGTGATGTCGCGCGGCAGGCCGGCGATGACCGCGAACAATTCGGCACTCTCGCCCGCGGGAATGCCGGCCGCCGGCTCGTCCAGCAGCAGGATCGATGGCCGCGTAGCCAGCGCCAGCGCCATTTCCAGCAGCCGCTGCTTGCCGTATGGCAGTTGCCGTGTCTCGGTGTCGGCATCGCGCTCGAGTCGCAGCAGCGCCAGCACCGACATGGCCTCGTCCGCCAGCGCCGCCTGCGATGCCACCGTACGCGACCAGATCCGCGATGCGCCGGTGCGCTCGGCCACGGCCAGCACCACAGACTCCAGCACCGTCAGCCCCGGAAACAGCGCATTGATCTGGAACGTGCGCGTCATGCCCAGCTTCGCGCGCGCGTGCTGCGGCAGCGACGTGATATCGCGCTCGCCCAGCCAGATGCGCCCCGCCGACGGCGGCAAGGCGCCAGTCAGCAGATTGATGAACGTGGTCTTGCCCGCGCCGTTGGGCCCGATCAGGGCATGGCGCGCACCGGGTGCGAATGTCAGCGATATATCGCTATTGGCGGCAAATGCGCCCCATGACTTGCCCAGACCTTCCGTGCACAACGTGGCGGTCATGCGTCGGCTCCGTGTTCGCGCGGGGCAACCGCGCGGCGGCGCGCCATCCAGGCGCTGACCGCCCCCATCACCCCGCCGCGCGCATACAGCACCATCAGCACCAGCAGCAGACCGATCCAGAACTGCCAGTACACGGGATTGATGCCGGCCAGCACGTCCTGCGCGATCATGAACAGCGCCGCGCCGATCAGCGCGCCATAGAGCCGCCCCGTGCCGCCCAGCACCAGCATGACCAGCAATTCCGCCGAACGCGGAAAGCCCAGCACATCCATGCCCACGAACTGCGTGGTCTGGGCCAGCAGTCCGCCCGCCACGCCGGCAATGGCCGCCGCCACGGTAAAGGCCACGCGCAGGCGCCGGGGCACGTTGGCACCCAGCGCGGGCATGCGGCGCGCGCCCTCGCGTACGCCGCGCAGCGACAACCCGAACGGCGACGCCACGATGCGCCGCACCAGCACGAACATCGCAAACAGCACCACCAGGCTGTAGAGATAGGCGGTCTTGCCGTACAGGTCGAATTCGAACATGCCCAGCAGCGGACGCATGGTCACGCCAGACAGCCCGTCGACACCGCCGGTCAGGAAGGCCGCCTTGTTGGCGGCCTCGAACAGCATCAGGCCGATGCCAAGCGTGACCATCAGCCGCGTGAGATCGCCGCCCCGCACCACCAGGAAGCTGCAGAGCCAGCCGGCAAATGCTGCCACCGCCGCCGCGGCCAGCAGGCCCGAAATTGGCTCGCCCCAGCCATGCGCACCCAGCAGGCCGGCCGTGTAGGCGCCCAGCCCGAAGAACGCGGCATGGCCCAGCGACACAACGCCCGCATAGCCCAGGATCAGGTCCAGCGACAGCGCGAAAAGCCCCGTGATCAGAATCTGACTGCCCAGGATCAGATAGTCGGGCAGCAGGAAGAAGACCGCCACCGGCATCAGCCAGAAGACGATTTCGGCCGGGTGCCAGCGGCCGTCGGCAAGGCGATGACGCATCATGCGGCGCGCCTCCCGTAGAGGCCGGCCGGAAACGCCACCAGCAACAGCACCATCATCGCGTAGATGACGAACGCACCCACCGCGGGCACGTAGTACTTGCCGGCCACGTCCGCCACGCCCAGCACCATCGCCGCCACCAGCGATCCGCGAATACTGCCCGCACCGCCTACCGCCACCACGAGCAGGAAATAGACCATGTATTTGAGCGGAAAGGCCGGGTCGAGCCCGAGCACGTCGATCCCGAGGCCTCCGCCCAGGCCAGCCAGCCCGGAACCGAGAGCAAACGTCAGGCTGAAGACCCGCCCCACGTCGATGCCCAGTCCGCTGGCGGCCTGCTGGTTGTCCACCGCCGCGCGCACCTGCGCGCCAAAGCGGGTGCGCGCCACCAGCCAGCCCAACGCCAGCGTGATCACGATCACCACTGCCAGCAGGAACAGGCGATAGGCGCCCAGGTCCAGCCCCGCCACCCTGACCTGCCCGATCAGGAATGCCGGCAGCACCACCGGCTGCTGGCCCGGGCCGAACCACCATGTGGCGCCGGCCATCGCCATGAAGGTCAACCCGATCGAAAACAGCACCTGGTCCAGATGGCTGGCCCGATACAGCCGCCGATAGAGCGTGCGCTCCAGTAGCCAGCCCGCCAGCGCGGCGCCCGCGAAGGCGGCCGGCAATGCCGCCAGGAACGGCACGCCCAGCCGGTTCATCAGCACCACGGCCACGTAGCCGCCCAGCATCGCAAATGCGCCGTGCGCCAGGTTGACGAAGTTCATCAGGCCCATGGTCACGGACAGGCCAATGCTGATCAGGAACAGCAGGCTGCCATATGTCACGCCGTCGAACAGCACGCCGGGCAAGCTCGAAATCACGATCCGGTCCTCTGCATGGGTGGATGGGGGTGGATGATCGCTGCTGGCTGGGAAAATACCGCGCCGATTGTTCAGTGGGCGCCGCTTTTTTGCAATCGGGCCCGACCCGGGCGACCCCGGCTGGCGCGGCGGATGTTGCGACGGTTGCCGGGAGCGTTGTCGGGTTTACTTCGACTGCCGCACGCGCTAAGGTCATTCGGACCGCCGCCAAGGGACGAAACGTCATGCCAATGGACCGCCGCACCTTTCTGGAGATGTCTGCCGGGCTGGCCTTGCTGCCGGCCGGACCCGCACTGGCCGCCGCGCAGGCCGCCACCGTGGACGCACCGATGCGCCGCAGGGTGCCAACCACGGGCGAGCAGTTGCCGGTGATCGGCATGGGCACGGCCGACACCTTCAACGTGGGTCGGGGCAACGACGACCGCTCGGCGCTGACCGAAGTCCTGGCCGCACTGCTGCAGCGCATTCCCAAGGCCGTGATCGACACCGCGCCCAGCTACGGCAGCGCCGAAGCCGTCACCGGCGACCTGCTGCAGGATGCCGGCGCGCGCGGCAAGGTGTTCGTGGCGACCAAGATTTCCACCAGCGCGGCCAACGCCATGGCACAGTTCACGCGGTCACGCGCGGAACTGCATTCGGACAGCGTCGACCTGCTGCAGGTACACAACCTGATCGACTGGCGCGACAACCTGAAGCTGCTGCGGCAATGGAAGGAGCAGGGCAAGGCGCGCTATATCGGCATCACCCACTACCGCGAGGACGCCCACGAGGAACTGGCACATATCCTGCGCAACGAAAAGCTCGACTTCCTGCAGGTCAACTACTCGCTAGGCGAACGCAATGCCGAAAAGTCACTGCTGCCGCTATGCGAACAACGCGGCGTGGCGGTGCTGATCAACCGTCCGTTCCAGGACGGCCGGCTGTTTTCGGCCGTACGCGGCAAGCCGGTGCCCGACTGGGCCGGCGAGATCGACTGCACGTCGTGGGCCCAGCTGTTCCTGAAGTTCATCGTCAGCCATCCCGCCGTGACGGCCGCCATTCCGGCCACCTCCAAGCCGAAGAACATGGCCGACAACCTGGGCGCAGCCTTCGGACGCATGCCCGACACCCGCGAGCGTGCGCGCATCGCCGCGACGCTGGCCTGATCCCACACGCCTGGCCGCGATCGGCGCATGCACGCACCCGACCTGCCCCCCAACGCCGAACCCGGCGGCCCATCACAAGACCCCTTGCAGGGCCGCCTGCTGGGCCTGCGCGCCGGCGAGCGCACCGCCGTGGTGGCCGGCTTCCTGTTCTTCTTCTGCCTGTTCGCCAGCTACTTCATGCTGCGGCCCGTGCGCGAGACGATGGGCATCGCGGGCGGCGTGCAGAACCTGCAATGGCTGTTCACGGCCACCTTCGTGGTAATGCTGGTGGCGATTCCGTTCTATGGTGCCTGCTGCAAATGGCTGCCGCGCCGGCGCTTCGTGCCGTGGGTCTACGCGTTCTTCATCGCCAACCTGCTGGCGTTTGCCGGCGTTACGCGCGCGCTGCCGGACAGCGTCTGGCTGGCGCGCGTGTTCTACGTGTGGCTGTCGGTGTTCAACCTGTTCGTGGTATCGGTGGCCTGGAGCCTGATGGCCGACGTGTTCCGCCCCGAGCAGGCACGGCGGCTGTTCGCGCTGATCGCTGCGGGCGCCAGTGCCGGTGGCCTGGCCGGGCCGGTGGTGGGCGGCTGGCTGGTGGGCCGCATTGGCCTGACCGGGCTGATGCTGCTGTCGGCGGCGCTGCTGGCCGCCACGCTGCCAGTGGTGGGCTACCTCTTTGCATGGCGGCAGCGGCTCGGGGCCGGCGTGATCGATGGCACGGCGCCAGGCGGGCTGGCGGCACAGGACCCAGCCCAGCCGGTGGGCGGCGGGCTATGGGCAGGGCTGTCGATGGTCATGCGCTCGCGCTACCTGCTTGGCATCAGCCTGTTCGTGATCCTGCTCGCCACATCGAGCACCTTCCTGTACTTCGAGCAGGCACGCCTGGTGGCGGCGGCCTTTCCCACGCGGGCGCAGCAGACGCAGGTGTTCAGCGCACTCGATGCCACGGTGCAGGCGCTGACCATCCTCGTGCAGATCTTCTTCTCGGGCCGGCTTGCGAGGCGCTACGGCGTGACGGCGCTGCTGACGGCGGTGCCGCTGGCCGTGACCGGTGGTTTTCTGCTGCTTGCCATGTGGCCCACGTTCGCGGTGCTGGCCGCAGCGATGATCGTACGGCGCGTGGGCGAATACGCGATGCTGCGGCCGGGCCGCGAAATGCTGTTTACGGTGGTCGACCCCGAGACCAAGTACAAGGCCAAGAACGTAATCGACACCGCGATCTACCGCGCCGGCGATGCGGTCAGCGCGTGGGTGCGCACCGCCATCGACGCGTTGTCCGGACACCCCGCCACCGTGGCACTGGCTGGTGCCGCGCTGGCCATCGGCTGGGCATGGCTTGGGCTGTGGCTCGGACGGCGGCACGAAGGCCAGGTGACCGTGGCGGAAGCCGGCGCCGCGCCGCCGGTTCTGGCCCGCCCGGCGAAGCACAGCCGATGACAACCACCCGACAAGGCCAGCCGATAATCGCGCGCCGGTCTGGCCGCACTGCGCCGATGCCCGTATAGTTCTTGCCGTGTTGGCGGCACATGCCGCCCTACCCCATTTGCACAGGAGTTGCCTCATGAAGACCAAAGCCGCCATCGCCTGGAAAGCCGGCGCCCCGCTCACCGTCGAGGAAGTAGATCTCGACGGCCCGCGTGCCGGTGAAGTCCTCGTCGAAATCAAGGCCACTGGCATCTGCCACACCGACTACTACACGCTGTCCGGCGCCGACCCCGAAGGCATCTTCCCGGCCATCCTGGGCCACGAGGGCGCTGGCATCGTTACCGACGTGGGCCCGGGGGTCACGTCGCTGAAGCCCGGCGACCACGTGATTCCCCTCTACACCCCGGAATGCCGCCAGTGCAAGTTCTGCCTGTCGCGCAAGACCAACCTGTGCCAGGCCATCCGCTCGACTCAGGGCAAGGGCCTGATGCCGGACGGCACGTCGCGCTTCTCGATCGACGGCAAGCCGATCTATCACTACATGGGCACGTCGACGTTCGCCAACCACATCGTGGTGCCGGAAATCGCGCTGGCCAAGATCCGTCCGGACGCGCCGTTCGACAAGGTCTGCTACATCGGCTGCGGCGTGACCACGGGCGTGGGCGCGGTGCTGTTCACGGCCAAGGTGGAAGCCGGTGCCAACGTGGTGGTGTTCGGCCTGGGCGGCATCGGCCTGAACGTGATCCAGGCGGCCAAGATGGTGGGCGCCGACAAGATCATCGGCGTGGACCTGAACCCGGGCCGCGAAGCCATGGCACGCAAGTTCGGCATGACCCACTTCATCAATCCGAAGGACGTCGAGAACGTGGTGGACCACATCGTGCAACTGACCGATGGCGGCGCCGACTACTCGTTCGAGTGCATCGGCAATACGCAGGTCATGCGCCAGGCGCTGGAGTGCTGCCACAAGGGCTGGGGCAAGTCGATCATCATCGGCGTGGCCGAGGCCGGCGCGGAGATCTCGACGCGGCCGTTCCAGCTGGTGACAGGCCGCGAGTGGAAGGGTTCGGCCTTCGGCGGCGCACGCGGCCGCACCGACGTGCCCAAGATCGTCGACTGGTACATGGAAGGCAAGCTCAACATCGACGACCTGATCACGCACACGCTGCCGCTCGACCGCATCAACGAGGGCTTCGACCTGATGAAGCGCGGCGAGTCGATCCGCTCCGTGGTCCTGTACTGAGGCAACGGCACATGGAACTGCTGTCTGAACACGGCTGCCACGGCGGCGTCCAGCGTTTCTACCAGCACCAGTCGGCGGCCATCGGGCTGCCGATGCGGTTCTCGGTCTTCCTGCCTCGGCAGGCGCTGGCACCTGATGCCAAACCGCTGCCCACGCTGTTCTACCTCGCCGGCCTGACCTGCACCGAGGAAACCTTCATGATCAAGGCCGGCGCCCAGCAATACGCGGCGCAGCATGGCCTGATCCTGGTGGCACCGGACACCAGCCCGCGCGGCGCGCATGTGCCGGGCGAGGCCGATGCCTGGGACTTCGGCGTCGGCGCCGGCTTCTATGTCGATGCCATCGAGGCGCCGTGGCGCATGCACTGGCGCATGGAAAGCTACGTGGCGGACGAGCTGTTTCACCTGGTCACCGGCGAATTGCCCGCCGATGCCTCGCGCGTCGGCATCTTCGGTCACTCAATGGGCGGCCATGGCGCACTGGTGCTGGCGCAACGCTATCCGCAGCGCTTCCGCTCGGTATCGGCCTTCGCGCCTATCGCCGCGCCGTCGCAGTGTCCGTGGGGCGTGAAGGCGTTCACGGGCTACCTGGGCGAGGACCGCGCCCGCTGGGCCCAGCACGACGCCAGCGCGCTGATGGCCGGGCAGGCATCGGCCCCGTTCCCCGCCGGCATCCTCGTGGACCAGGGCCTGGCCGACAAATTCCTGACCGAGCAACTGCAGCCCGAAGCGTTCGAGGCCGCCTGCGCCAAGGTCGGCCAGCCGCTGACGCTACGCCGGCACGCGGGCTACGACCATGGCTACTACTTCATCTCGACGTTCATTGCCGACCATATCCGGCACCACGCGGAACGGCTTTGAAGACATCCCGCGCCGTACCGCTGTACATACGGTGGTACAGCTTCTTTGCGATGATTTCCGCCGAAGGGTTGCAAGCGACCCATTCTGCTCATGCATTGCCGGGCGTATGATTTGCGTTTCGCCCTCCGAGTCGCACATCCATGTCCGCTCTCCCCTACCGCCCCCACCCCATCGTCATGCTGTCCGCCCGGCAGCTTTCCGAAGCAATTCATGCGAAGCAGGTATCGAGCCGCGAAGTCATGGCGGCCTATCTGGCGCATATCGCGGCCGTGAATCCGGGAAGCAATGCCATCGTGGCGCAGCAGGACGATACCGCGTTGATGGCGCAGGCACAGGCGGCCGACGACGCGCTGGCGCGTGGGGAGTCGAAAGGCTGGATGCACGGCATGCCGCAGGCGCCGAAGGACCTGGCGATGACGCGCGGCATCCGCACCACGTATGGATCGCCGATTTTCAAGGACAACGTGCCGGCCAGCGATTCCGTCATCGTGGAGCGCATGCGCCAGGCCGGGGCCATCCTGATCGGCAAGACCAACACGCCCGAATTCGGGCTGGGCTCGCACACGTTCAACCCGGTCTACGGTGCCACGCGCAACCCTTACGATCCCACGCGGTCAGCGGGTGGCAGCAGCGGCGGTGCCGCGGCGGCGCTGGCGCTGCGCATGCTGCCCGTTGCCGATGGCAGCGACTTTGGCGGCTCGCTGCGCAATCCGGCCGCGTACTGCAATGTGTTCGGCTTCCGGCCATCGGCGGGACGCGTGCCCTATGGCCCGGCGCCCGAGCTGTTCCTGCCGCAACTGGGCTGCGAAGGCCCGATGGCACGCAACGTGGCCGACCTGACGCTGCTGCTGGCAACCCAGTCCGGCCCCGACGCCCGCACACCCCAGGCGCTGCCGCAAGACCCGACGCTCGCCACGCTGACGCCGCAGAACGTCGAAGGTGTGCTTGAGGCCGATCTCTCCGGCAAGCGCGTGGCGTGGCTGGGCGACTGGGGTGGTTATCTGCCGATGGAAGATGGCATCCTGTCGCTGTGCGAACAAGCCCTGCGCTTCTTCCCCGATTTTGGCGTGGCCGTGGACGCGATCCAGCCGCCCTACCCGCCCGAGAAAATCTGGCAGACCTGGCTCGTGCACCGGCATTTCCTGACCGGCAACGCGCGGCTGGCGCTCTACAACAACCCATCCACCCGCGCGCAGCTCAAGCCCGAGGCCATCTGGGAAATCGAGGGTTCGCTCGACCTCAGGGCCAGCGACCTCTATGCCGCCAGCACCCAGCGCAGTGCCTGGTATCAGGCGCTGCTGCGCACATTCGAGACGTTCGACTATATCGCCGTGCCGACCGCGCAGGTGTTTCCGTTCGACGTCGACCAGCATTGGCCGAAGACCATCGCCGGCCGGCAGATGGACACCTATCACCGCTGGATGGAGGTGGTGGTGGCGTGGACGCTGTCGGGCTGCCCCGTGATCAGCGTGCCGGCAGGATTCAATGCGGAGGGCTTGCCGATGGGCATGCAGCTGATCGGCCGTCCGCGCGACGACCTCAGCGTGCTGCGCCTGGCGGCCGCTTACGAGCGCGCCCGCGACTGGGTCGGCGACCGGCTGCCGCCGGCCATCGACGGCTAAGGGAGCAACGCGTCAGGCCACGCGCCGCAGTTGCCGCGCCGAAGCACCGAACAGCGGTGCGGCGCGGTCGGCGGCCAGCTTGATGCGATCGGCCAGCGCGCCGCTGCCGACCTGATAGCCGTCGAAATCGGCCGTCGACGCGTACACGCCAATTGGCAGCGTCAGCGCCTGCAGGAAGCTGAACAGCGGCCGCAGCTGGTGCTCCAGCACCAGCGCGTGGCGATCGCTGCCGCCGGTGGCCGCCAGCAGCACCGGCTTGTCGACCAGGGCATCCATGCCGACCAGGTCGAACAGATGCTTGAAATGCCCCGGGAACGAGCCGCGATACACGGGTGCCGCGGCGATCACCAGATCGGCCGACTCAATGGCCGCGACCTGCGCCTCGATCTCCGCAGGCAGTTCCTGGCGCGTCAGCGCCGCACCCAGCGGCCGGGCGATCTCGCTCAGGTCAACGATCTGCGTGTCGAGCACGAGCCCCCGATCCAGTTCGGCCAGCAGCGCCTGGATCAGTACCAGCGTGCGCGACGGTTGATGGGCGCTGCCATTGACGGCGACAACTTTCAGCGGCGTGGACACAATCTATCTCCGGGGGCGAAAAGGCATGACTCGTACCTTAGCGCCGTCGTCCGGCGATGCGAACGAACCAATTCAAATATGCATAGATGCGAAAACGGCAGCCCGGGCGTGAACCCGGGCTGCCGTTTCGGTTATCGCAGCAATCCTCGCTCGCTATTGCGCGACGCCGATTAGAACGACGGCACCATCGCGCCCTTGAACTGCGTCTTCATGAACTGACGCACTTCTTCGGACTGATACGCGGCCACCAGCTTCTTCACCCACGGCTTGTCCTTGTCCTGCGTACGGACCACGATGATGTTCGCGTACGGGCTATGGATGTCTTCCAGCGCGATGGCGTTCGTGGTCGGCTGCAGGCCGGCGGCCAGCGCGTAGTTCGTGTTGATCACGGCGGCGGCCACGTCAGGCAGCGCGCGGGCCAGCTGAGCGGCGTCCAGTTCCACGATCTTGAGCTTCTTCGGGTTCTCGGCAATGTCCAGCGGCGTGGCGTTCACCCCGTTGGTGCCCACACCCGGCTTCAGCTTGATTGCACCCTGGGCGGCCAGCAGAAGCAGCGCGCGGTTCTCGTTCGACGGATCGTTGGGCACGGCCACCTTGGCGCCTTGCGGCAGATCCTTCGGCGACTTCAGGTTCTTCGAGTAGATGCCCAGCGGCGAGATATACGTGTAGCCCACGCTGACCATCTTGTAGCCACGCTGCTTGATCTGGCTGTCCAGATACGGCTGGTGCTGGAAGCTGTTGGCGTCCAGGTCGCCGGCGTCGAGCGCGGCATTCGGCTGCACGTAGTCGTTGAACTCCACGACCTTCACGTTCAGGCCGTTCTTCTTCGCCACTTTCTGCACCACCTGCCAGACTTCGGAATCCGGGCCGCTGACGGTACCCACGCGAACCGTCTGTTCCTGCGCCGCCGCGTTGCCGGCAGCTACCATGCCCAGTGCCACGGTAGCGGCAACCAGGCTCTTCGTGATCGAGAGCATCTTCATAGGTATTGTTATCCTGGGAATCGAGGAGCAGCCGCACCGGATAGGTGCGGCCGAGGCGCAAGCTTACCTCAATGCGCTTCCGGTTGATTCTCGACCTTTGTGCCGGCTTCCTTGACCACCGGATGGCTGGCGATGGCCGGCGCGTTCTGCCAGCCGCCGCCCAGCGCCAGGAACAGGTTGACCTGGTCCATCGCGACCTGCGCGTCCGATGCGGCCAGCGCGGCATCGGTGTTGGCGAGCGTGCGATCGGCATCCAGGCTCTGCAGGTATGGCGAGCGTCCCGCCTGCCACAGCAGGCGATTCTGGCGCGCGGCCTCGTCGGCCTTGTCACGCGCTGCGCGTAGCGACTGATTGCGCTCCAGTTCGTGCGTGTAGGCCGACAACGCCGTCTGCGTTTCACGCAGCGCCTTCAGCACCACACCATCGAAATGCGCCAGCGCGCCCTCGGCACCGAACTCCGTATTGTGGATACGCGCACGGGTGCCACTGGTCGGAATGGTCCACGAGAGCGCCGGGCCCCAGCCCCAGTGCGCGGTCGGCGCCTGTCCAAGGTGATCGAGGATACCGGTGAAGCCGGCCGATGCGCCAATGCGGATCTGCGGGAACAGGTCGGCCGTGGCCACGCCGATCTTGGCCGTGGCCGACGCCAGTTCGCGCTCGGCCTGCCGCACATCGGGGCGGCGCTTGAGCAGCGCCGTGCCGTCGCCAACGGGCAGCGGCTGCTTCAACGCCGGCACGTGTTCGCAGGACACGCTCTTGACGTCGAGCGCCATGGGCGGCTTGCCCAGCATTACGGCCAGGCGGTACGCCGCACCTTCCTGCTCGGCACGATACTTCGGCAGCACCGCGCGCAGCGTATCGGCCTGGGCCTGGGCACGCAGCACGTCGGTTGGCTGGCCACGGCCGGCATCGACCAGCTTTTGCGCCAGCTGCGCGCCGCGTTCCTGCAGATCAAGCTGGTGCTGGGCCACGTGCAGTTCATGCGTGGCCGTGCAGCCCTGCACATAGGCGCGCACGGTCTCGGCCACCACGCCCACGCGGGCCTGGTCCAGCGCGGCATGGCTGGCCTGGGCGGCTGCCAGCGCGGCTTCGTCTGCACGCTTGAGCTTGCCCCAGAAATCGATCAGGTACGACACCTGGAACCCGATGTCGCCGAAGTTCATCACCGGGATCTTTTCCTCGTGCAGCAGTGGCTCGCCGGCAATCTGGCCGCGTTCCGCGCTGGCGCGGAATTTTGCTTCCGGCAGGTTCTCGGCTTCCACCTCGTGGTAGACCGCGATCGACCGCTTCAGGTTGGCCGCCGCCACGCGCAGATCGGTATTGGCAACCAGCGCCTGCTGCACGAGGTCGTCGATATGCGGATCGTCATACAGGCGCCACCAGTCGTTCGGCACGTCGGCGATGGACACGGCGTCGCTGTCGCTATGAGCGAACGGGCCATTGGCCGCCGAAGACTTCACGGCCGCGTCGTCGGGCACCTTGTGGTCGGGGCCGACGGTCATGCAGGCGGCCAGCGCCAGCGGCAACATCGCCGCCAGCGTGGCACGGGCAAAGCGTTTCACTGCAGCACTCCGGTTGTGGACGCACCCTTGCCGGCCAGCGCGACCTTGTCATGCGAGGCACTCTTGTCAGCCGCCGCCGGCGTGGCAGGCTTGTCATTCGACTGTCCATCCGCCTTTACGGACACCGTGGCGGTACGTCCCGCCACCAGGCGCACGTCCTCGGGCATCTGGTCGAACTGGATGCGCACCGGCACGCGCTGGGCCAGACGCACCCAGTTGAACGTCGGGTTCACGTTCGGCAGCAGGTTCGAGCCATTGGTGCGGTCGCGGTCCTCGATACCGGCCGCGATGCTCTGCACATGGCCCTGCAGCACGCGCTTCTCGCCCATGATGCGGATATCGACCGTGCTGCCGATATGGATGCCCTGCAGCTTGGTTTCCTCGAAATACCCTTCCACGTGGAACGAGTTCGAGTCCACCATCGACAGCACCGGCTTGCCGGTCACCACATAGTCGCCCAGGCGCGGCAGGCGGTCGTTGACGTAGCCTTCCACCGGGCTCAACACCCTGGTGCGTTCCAGGTTCAGCTTCGCCACGCCGATGGCCGCGTCGGCCTGGGCCAGCTGGGCTTCGCCCTGCTGTACCTTGGACAGGCCTTCTTCAATGATTTCCTTCGACACCACATCGGACAGCTTCTGGCTGCGCGATGCCTCGCGACGTGCCTGGCCCAGATTGGCACGCACCGCCGCGGCGGTGGCTTCCGCCTGGCGCAGCGCCAGCGCATAGCGCTCGTGGTCGATCTCGAACAGGACGTCGCCGGCCTTCACGTGCTGGTTGTCCTTCACCGCTATGCGCGTGACCAGCCCCGAAACATCAGGCGCCACCTGCACCACGTCGGCACGGATGTGCCCGTCGCGGGTCCACGGGGCTACCGTGTAGTAGTCCCACAGGTGTTTGACAACGACCGCGCCAACGGCGGTGACGGCCAGCGTCAACACGACCGGCCCGAGCGAAGAGAGTCTGAGTTTCATGATTGCAGCCACGGCACCATGGCAACCACCCCACCGAGGATGATCGCGTACAGCGCCAGATTGAAGAGGGATCGGTGCCACACGAGCCGGTAGAAGCCCACCCGCGACAACACAGCGCGTGCGGCACTCGTGATAAGAAAGGCCGCGAGCATCCACACCAGCAGGCTGGGGATGAACACGCCATAGATACTGATTTCACCGGGCATCATGCTTTTCCGGAAACGGGTGCCGGCAGCGCCGGCGGAAACAGGGCCACCTGCATGTCGACCAGCGCGGCCAGCGCCACGCGCGAGCGCACCTTTTCCTGTGCGTTTGCCAGGCGTGTGCGCAGCGCGGCGGGCGGCGCATCGGCCGAGCCGTCCAGGCGCGCCTTGTAATAGGTGGAAATGCTGCGCAGCACACGGCGCACGGCATGTTGTTCGTCGGCCGGCATTTCGGCCATCTCGCGCTGCAGGGCCAGCGCGGTCAGTTCCACGCGCACCTCGCTGAAACCATCGGTCGAGACCTCGCTGTCGCTGGCGGCCAGCCGCGGCACCAGTTGCGCCAGGCGGTCGAGCATGCGGGCACGCAGCACGGTATGCGAATCGGGGTGCTTGCCCAGCGCGTTGTCGGCGATATCGCTCCAGCCGGCCCGCACCAGCCGGCGCGTGGCGGCCCGCGTACCGAACGGCCGCACCACCAGCGTCCACACCAGCGCGAATGCGATGCCCGCGATGCCGGCCACATTACTGTTGAAGAACGACTGGAAGTTGGCGCTGTACGCACCCTGGATGCCGATGTCGTTGGCCGTGACCACTGCCAGCGGCATGCCGATCATCGCCAGGCGCGGCTGGGCCACGAGCAGGCCGATGATCAGGTACGGCACGGCAAACATCAGCACCAGCATTTCGAAGTCATGCGCGACGGGCAGCACTGCAAACAGCATCACCAGCGAAATCAGCAGGCAGACCACGTTCCAGTTGAAGAACGACCGGATCATCGGCGCCGGTTCGTCCAGCGCGGCAAAGAAACAGCAGGAGATGGCGCCCAGCGCCACCGCCCCGGCCCCGTCGGCCCAGCCGGTGTGGATCCATACCATGCCCATCGCGTAGATCGCCATGGCGACGGTCACTACCGAGAACAGCAGCATGCCGTGATCGTAGTGGCGCGCACGGCCCACTTCCCAGCGCAGGAATTCGGGCACCCACTGGCCTTCGATATGCTTTTCGCCCAGGCGGCGGCACAGCGTCACGCAGTCATGCCAGAGCGCCAGCATCTGCTGGAGCCGGTCTTCCGCCGCCGTGACCAGCGCTGCATCCCAGCCGTCCTGCAGCGGCGCGGCAGTCAGCTCGGGCCGCGCATCGGCGGCAGCGCCGCCCTGGATCCAGGCCTTGACCGCCTGCATCTGCGCAGCCAGCGGCGCGGGCAAGCCACCCGCGGCCTGCAGCGATTCGACGAGGGTCGCGAACGACGCCATCACCGGCAGCAGCATGGTCATGCGCCCGCGCAGTTCGCGTGCGGCACGCACCCGGGCAGTGCTTTCGGCGTCGTAGCTCAACTGGCTGATCAGTTGGTCCAGCGCCAGGATATCTGCCGCCAGACGGTGGCGGCTGTGATGGCGCGACACCGACGCGCCAGGCGCCGGCGACAGCATGTCGGAGGCCCACAGCGTCGCGTCGGCCATCCACTGGCGCGACTTGTCGCACAGCACGTTCGCCACACTGGCCGGCATGATGACCGCGCCGACCACGGCCGCGCACAGGATGCCCAGGCAGATTTCCTCGGAGCGGGCCACCGCAAGATCGAAGATGCCAACCGGGTTGTCGACCGATGGCAGCGCCACCAGCGGCAGGGTGTAGGCGGCCAGCATGAACACATAGCTGCGCGGCGTGCGGTGCATCAGCGCCACGTAGAGCAGGCAGGCCACCCAGATGGCGACCGCGCCCATCAGCAACGGCGGCGAATTCACGAGCGGCGGCACCATGGCAATGCCCGCTGCGGCACCGAGCAGCGTGCCCAGCACACGATACAGGGCCTTCGAACGCGTGGCACCCGTGAGCGGGTGCGCCACGATATAGACGGAACCCATCGCCCAGTACGGGCGGGGCAGCCCCAGGTACATCGCTATGTAGAGCGCCAGCATCGCGGCGATGAAGGCCTTGAAGGAAAACACCCAGTCCCTGGCGGACGGCCAACTCATCATGGCGCTCAGGACTCCTGCTTGCCCGATGCCGAAGCGGCCGCCGCGGCGCGTGACAGCGCGTCGAGCACCCGCAGCGAGGCAGCCATGTCGGCTTCGCTGATATCCGCGAACACCTCGGCACGCAACTGCTTGAGTTCCACCTCGATACGCTCGGCCATGCGTTCGCCGGCCTCGGTCAGCGACAGCACGTTGGCGCGCCGGTCGCTCGGATCCACCTCGCGGCGCACCAGGTCGGCCGCGCAAAGCTGATCCACCAGCCGCACCAGGGTGGCACCTTCCACCCCCACATAGTCGGCCAGCGTGACCTGGCGTACACCGCCGCCAAGGCGACGGATAAACAGCAAAGGCGCGGCGGCCGCGGCGGAAATGCCGTGGGCGGTGACAGCGGCCTGGCTGATCTGTCGCCATTGTCGACCGGACAGCATCAGCTGGCCGGTAAAGGCGAATCGGAGGGTGTCGATCTGTGGCATGGGCCGAATGATAGACGTGAATTAATTAGGATGCAAATGATTTCTTTGCGAATTAGTTCACGTCTTATATTCGGCACATATGATCTGGATGCCGAAAACCGCCGCCGCAGGATTTGAAAATGGTCTTTACGTCACAACGAGAGGCGCGATGGTACGCAGATTTTCCAGCATGTCATCCACCATCTCCTGCAGCCCGTACTGCGGCTGCCAGCCCCAGTCCTGGCGCGCGGCGCTGTCATCGATCGAATCGGGCCAGCCCTGCGCAATGGCCTGCCGGTAGTCGGCCTCGTAGCGGATTTCGAAGCCCGGTTCACGTTTGCGGATGGCCTCGGCGATCTCGGCCGGCGTGAAGCTCATGCCGGCCAGGTTGTAGCTGCCACGCTCGCGCACCGCATCGCGCGGGGCTTCCATCAGTTCCAGCGTGGCGCGAATGGCGTCGGGCATATACATCATCGGCAGGCGCTCGTCGGCATTCAAAAAGCACGTATAGGGCTCGCCACGCACCGCGTAATGGAAGATGTCGACCGCGTAGTCAGTGGTGCCGCCGCCCGGCGGCGTCTTGTGCGAGATCAGCCCCGGATAGCGCACGCTGCGCACGTCCACGCCATGGTTCTCGAAATACCAGCGGCACCACCCTTCGCCGGCCTGCTTGGAGATGCCATAGACCGTGGTGGGCTCCATCACGGTCTTCTGCGGGGTATCCACGCGCGGCGTGGTCGGGCCGAACGCGGCAATCGAACTGGGCCAGAACACGCGCTGGATGCCGTGATGCCGCGCTGCCTCCAGCACGTTCAGCAGCCCGGTCATGTTCAGGTTCCACGCCCATTGCGGCGCCTTCTCACCCGTGGCGGACAACGCCGCCGCCAGCAGGTAGATCTGCGTGATGCCATGCCGCTCGATCACCGTGGTCAGTTCGCCCCGGTCGGTGACATTGAGCATCTCGTGGGCGATGTGCACGTGGCGCCCGGTTGGCACCACGTCCGACGTCACGACCTGCTCGCGGCCGAAGCGCTCGGCCAGCGCCAGTGCCAGCTCCGATCCCAGTTGCCCGTTGGCGCCGATGATCAGGATCTTTGGCACCGCATTGTTTACCGCGTCAGTCATGGAATCAGTCCCAGCTCGCGCCCGGCCTGGGCGAACGCGTCCAGTGCGGGACGCAACGTGCTTTCATCGTGGATCGCGCTCATCTGCACGCGGATGCGCGCCTGGCCCTTCGGCACCACGGGATAGAAGAAGCCCACCACGTAGACGCCCAGTTCCAGCAGCCGGTCGGCCAGCTTCTGGGCGCGCTCGGCGTCGTACACCATGATTGGCACGATCGGATGGTCGCCGGGCTTGATGTCGTAGCCCAGCTTCACGATGCCGTCGCGGAAGAACTTCGTGTTCCGCTCCAGCCTGTCGCGCAGTTCGGTGCTGCCTTCCAGCAGGTCCAGCACCGCGATGCTGCCGCCCACGATGGCCGGCGCCACCGTATTCGAGAACAGGTAAGGCCGCGACCGCTGGCGCAGCAGTTCGATCACCTCCTTGCGGCCGGAAGTAAACCCGCCCGATGCCCCGCCCAGCGCCTTGCCCAACGTGCCGGTGATGATGTCGATCTTGCCGAACACGCCGCGCGCCTCATGCGTGCCGCGGCCGCGCTGCCCCATGAAACCTGTGGCATGGCATTCGTCGATGCCCAGCAGTGCCCCGTGCTCGTCGCAGATCTTGCGCATCTCGTCCAGGCGCGCCACCGTGCCATCCATCGAAAACACGCCGTCGCTGAACACCAGCTTGAAGCGGGCGCCCTCGGCGTCGGCCTGCTTCAACTGCGCACGCAGGTCGTCCAGGTCGTTGTGCCTGTAGCGATAGCGGCGTGCCTTCGACAGGCGGATGCCGTCGATGATCGACGCATGGTTCAGTTCGTCGCTGATCACGGCGTCTTCGGCGCCCAGCAGCGTTTCGAACAGGCCGCCATTGGCGTCGAATGCCGAGCCATAGAGGATGGTGTCTTCGGTGCCCAGGAAACGGGCCAGCCGGCCTTCCAGTTCCTTGTGCAAGTCCTGCGTGCCGCAGATGAAGCGCACCGACGACAGCCCGTAGCCATGCGTGCGCAGCGCTTCATGGGCGGCGTCGATCACCTTGGGGTGCGACGACAGGCCAAGATAGTTGTTGGCGCACAGGTTGATGACCTCGCGGCCGTCCGCCGTGCGGATGGTGGCGCCCTGCGGCGTGGCGATGATGCGCTCGCGCTTGTACAGCCCCGCTTCGCGGATGGCATCGACTTCCGCGCGGATCGATGCATAAAAAGCCTCGGCACTCGACATGGCCAGACTCCCGGTGGTAGTGTCTCGGATCGTTCGATCGATAAATCGAACGTGTTCTATATAACGAACGTGTCGTGCACTATAACGAACGAATGTCGATGACGCAACCCTCACCCGCCAAACCGCCCGCTGCCGTCGACGGCCCACCGGCGGTAGGCAGCGCCCTGCAGGCGCTGCGACAAAGCCAGCAGCTGTCGCTGGACGACCTGTCGCGCCGCGCCGGTGTCTCCAAGTCTATGCTGTCGCAGATCGAACGGAACCTCGCCAATCCCACCGTGGCGGTACTTTGGCGGCTGGCAAACGCGCTCGGGGTGAGCCTGACGGACTTTCTGGCCCAGGGGTCGGCATCTGCCCCGGCGCCGGCCGTGACGGTGGTGCAGGCGCACGCGGTACCGGCGCTGAAGAGCCCGGACGGGCGCTGCGAACTGCGCATCCTGGGTCCGATCGACCTGGCAGGGCGCTTTGAATGGTATGAACTGACGATCCAGCCCGGGGGTGTGCTGGCGTCGGAGCCGCACGAATCGGGCACGCAAGAGCACTTGTCGGTGCTTGGCGGAACGATGACCGTGCGGTCAGCCGGGGATGAAAAGAAACTCAAGCATGGAGAAACCGCCCGCTATGGCGCGGACGTGACCCATGCGATTGCCAATCCGGGCAAGAGCCTGGCGACGGCGCTGCTGGTCGTCGTGCATCCGGGCTAAGGCGACAAGGTTTGGGGGGATAGCCGGGCTCATCGAGGCCGCCCGGCCTCGCCCGCCGACCTCGATTCGTCCACCCGCCCCACTCCTCAATCCTCTTCTTTCATCCGCTCGCTGGCCAGCAGGTTGCGCTTGGTTTCGAGGATGTGTTCCTCCAGCAATTTCGCCACTTCTTCCGCATCGCGTGCCTTGCACGCTTCCAGGATGCGGTAGTGGTCGGCCTGCGGCCCTTCCTTGCCGGTGGCCAGCGACATCTGCTCGTGCGTGTAGCGATCCGTATTGAGGCAGAACTCCTCGATCAGCCGGCGCAGTTTGCGGTTGTTGGCCGGCGCGCACAGCGCCAGGTGAAAGCGCCTGTTGTATTCGGCCCACTCCACCAGCGATTCGGATTGCGAGTACGCATCCAGGATTTCCTGCATCTGCTGGAAGTCCTGCTGAACCATGTTTGGCACGCCCAGCCGCGCCGCATGGCATTCCAGCGCCACGCGGATATCGAGCAGTTCGCATATCTGCGTCACGTCCATGCCTGACACCACCGCGCCACGGTTGCGCTGGTAGGTCACCAACCCTTCCGTTTCAAGCTGGCGCAGCGCCTCGCGCACCGGAATCCGGCTCGCGTTGAAGCGCTCGGCCAGTGCGTCCTGGCGCAACTGCGCGCCCGCCGGCAGCGTGCCTTTGAGGATGTCGTAGCGAAGCTGGTCGCGAATGATCTGGGGTAAACCCTTGGTAGGGGCGCTTGCGCGGCCCGTTTGCGTGGACATGGGAGGTGCTGGAGATCGGTGTGCGATTCGAGTGAGGTCCCTATTGTGCCTGAATATTTGCGCTGCTATATTGGATCCAATTTCTAACACACGTATCCAATAAACTCACAGTCGTATATGTCTGCAAACAATCTCTATCCAAAAGCCATCAATGAAACCGTTCTGTCGTATGCGCCGGGCAGCGCCGAACGCCAGGCCCTGATCGCCGAACTGGGCGTGCAGCAGGCACGCGTCCAGGAAATTCCCGCCGTGGTGGGCGGCGAGCGCATTGCCAGCGGCAACACCACCGACGTGTGCGCCCCGCACGCCCACGCGCAGCGCCTGGGCCGTGTCCACAATGCCGACCAGGCCACCATCGACGCAGCAATCGGCGCCGCAGTCTCGGCGCAGCGCGACTGGAGCCGGGCCACGCTGGCCGATCGCTCCGCCGTTTTCCTCAAGGCCGCCGACCTGCTGGCCGGCCCGTGGCGCGCCCGACTCAACGCCGCGACCATGCTCGGCCAGGGCAAGACCGCCTACCAGGCGGAAATCGACTCGGCCTGCGAGTTGATCGACTTCCTGCGTTTCAACGTGCAGTTCGCCCACGAACTGGCGGCTGGCCAGCCAATCTCGTCGCCGGGCCTGCGCAATCACCTGGAATACCGCCCGCTGGAAGGCTTCGTCTACGCCGTGACGCCGTTCAACTTCACGGCCATCGGCGGCAACCTGGCCATCGCCCCGGCGCTGATGGGCAACACCGTGCTGTGGAAGCCGGCGGCCACGGCGTCGCTGTCGAACTACCTGTTCATGGAACTGCTGGAGGCCGCGGGCCTGCCCAAGGGCGTCATCAACTTCGTGCCGGGCGACCCGGTGGCGGTCAGCAACGCCGTGCTGGCGCGCCCGGAACTGGCCGGCATCCACTTCACGGGATCGACTGCCGTGTTCGACACGCTGTGGGGCGAAGTCGGCCGCAATGTGTCGCGCTACCGCGGCTATCCGCGCCTGGTGGGCGAGACCGGCGGCAAGGACTTTGTGCTGGCGCACCCGTCCGCCGACGTGGAAACGCTGGCCGTGGCGCTGCTGCGCGGGGCCTTCGAATACCAGGGCCAGAAGTGCAGTGCTGCATCGCGCGCGTACATCCCCGCTTCGTTGTGGCCGAAGGTACGCGAGCGCCTGGTGGCACTGGTCGAGACGATCCGCATGGGCGATGTGACCGACTTCACCAATTTCATGGGCGCCGTGATCGACCGCCGCGCCTTCGACCGCATCGCCGGCCACCTGCAACGCGCAGCCGGCGACAGTGGCGTCAAGGTCGTGACCGGCGGCAAGGCCGACGACAGCGTGGGCTATTTCATCGACCCGACCGTGCTCGAAGTCGACGATCCGCGCCACACGCTGATGGAAACCGAACTGTTCGGCCCCGTGCTGAGCGTCTACGTGTACGCCGACAAGCAGTGGCCCGCAGTGCTGGCGCTGGTGGACGGCACCAGCCCGTATGCCCTGACCGGTGCGATTTTCGCCAACGACCGCACTGCCGTCGCGCAGGCATCCGACGCGCTGCGCTTCGCCGCCGGCAATTTCTATATCAACGACAAGCCCACCGGGGCCGTGGTGGGCCAGCAACCGTTTGGCGGCGCACGCCGCAGCGGCACCAACGACAAGGCCGGCTCGCCGCTGAACCTGCTGCGCTGGGTGTCGCCGCGCACGGTCAAGGAGACATTCGTGCCGCCGGCCGACTACCGCTACCCGCACATGGCGGCCTGACCCGCCACGCAACGCTTTCAAGCCACACCACACGGAGATAAGAAGATGAAGCGAGCCACCCTGTTGTCCGCCGCCCTGGCGTGCAGCCTGTCCGTCCTTGCCGGCGCCGCCAGCGCGGCCATTTCGGGCGATGTCGTCAAGATCGGCGTGATGACCGACCTGTCCGGCGTCTACCTGGACTATGCCGGCAAGGGTTCCGTCGAAGCGGCCAAGATGGCGATCGAGGACTTTGGCAACGGCCTGCCCGGCAAGAAGATCGAGCTGGTCACTGCCGACCACCAGAACAAGGCCGACATCGGCAGCGCCCGCGCGCGGGAGTGGATCGACCGTGACGGCGTGGACGCCATCGTCGACCTGCCCAACTCGTCGGTCGCCCTGGCCGTGTCGCGCATCGCCTCGGAAAAGAAGCGCATCTCGCTGATCACCGGCGGTGCCAACCTGCGCCACACCAACGAGGAATGCTCGCCGTACATCGTGCATTACGTGTACGACACCTACGCGCTGGCCAACGTGGCCGGCAAGGCCATGGTCAAGCAGGGCCTGAAGAGCTGGTACTTCCTGACCGCCGACTACGCGTTCGGCGCGTCGCTGGAAACGGCCACGGCCGACGTGGTGAAGGCGTCGGGCGGCAGCGTGGTGGGCCAGGTCAAGCACCCGTTGAACGCGTCGGACTTCTCGTCGTTCGTGCTGCAGGCACAGTCGTCCAAGGCCCAGGTCGTGGCGCTGGCAAACGGCGGCGGCGACACCATCAACGCGATCAAGGCAGCCAACGACTTCGGCCTGCCCAAGAACCAGACGCTGGTGGGCCTGCTGATGACGATCAGCGACGTGCACAGCCTGGGGCTGAAGCTGACGCAGGGCATGAAGATGACCGACGCCTGGTACTGGGACCTGAACCCGCAGACGCGCGAGTTTGGCAGCCGCTTCTTCGCGCGCATGAAACGCATGCCGAACATGGTCCACGCCGGCACCTACTCGGCCGTGCTGCAGTACCTGAAGGCCGTGCAGGCCACCGGCAGCGACGATTCGGACACCGTGATGGCTGCGCTGAAGAAGGCGAAGATCAATGACGCCTTTGCCAAGAACGGCTACATCCGCGCCGACGGCCGGATGATGCACGACATGTACCTGATGGAAGTGAAGAAGCCCGCTGAATCCAAGTCGCCGTGGGACTACCTGAAGCTCGTGGCCACCGTGCCGGCCGAGGAAGCCTTCCAGCCGCTGTCGCAATCACGCTGCCCGCTGGTCAAGAAGTAAACCCACGGCTTTTTGCGCCCCTCTCCCGCGTGGCGGGAAAGGGGTTGGGGGACCGGGCGCGGCGGCGCGAACATCCGCTTCCGCATCTTGAGAAGCCCGCCCTCTCCCCCGCCCCTCTCCCGCTCGCGGGAGAGGGGAGAAGACCCACGTCCCTATCTCCCGAACGAATGACTACCAACGTACTGGAAGTCCACAACCTGACCAAGTCCTTCAAGGGCTTTACGGCGGTCAGCGGTGTGGACCTGCAGGTGCGTCGCGGCTCGATCCATGCATTGATCGGACCGAACGGCGCGGGCAAGACCACCTGCTTCAACCTGCTCACCAAATTCCTGGAGCCCACCACGGGCACCATCCTTTTCAACGGCATCGACATCACGCGCGAGAAGCCCGCACAGATTGCGCGGCGCGGCGTGATCCGGTCGTTCCAGATTTCCGCCGTGTTCCCGCACCTGAGCGTGCGCGAGAACGTGCGCATCGGCCTGCAGCGCCAACTGGGCACCGCGTTCCAGTTCTGGCGCAGCGAGCGGTCGCTCGACGTGCTCGACGCGCGCGCCATGGAACTGCTGGACCAGGTGGGCCTGACCGAGTTCGCCGAGACCACCACCGTCAACCTGCCGTATGGCCGCAAGCGCGCGCTGGAGATCGCCACCACGCTGGCGATGGAGCCCGAGCTGATGCTGCTGGACGAACCCACGCAGGGCATGGGCCACGAGGACGTGGACCGCGTGACGCAACTGATCAAGAAGGTGTCGGCTGGCCGCACCATCCTGATGGTCGAGCACAACATGAACGTGGTGTCGTCGATTGCCGACAAGATCACGGTGCTGCAGCGTGGCGCCATCCAGGCCGAAGGCCCGTACGCCGAAGTGTCGAAGGACCCGCGCGTGATGGAAGCCTACATGGGCACCGCCGATGCCGAACTGCAGGGAGCGCACTGATGACCGCGAATATTCCCGCACTCGAAATCAAGGACCTGCACGCCTGGTACGGCGAATCGCACATCCTGCACGGCGTGGACCTGACCGTGAACCGTGGCGAGGTGGTGACGTTGCTGGGCCGCAATGGCGCGGGCCGCACCACCACCATGCGCGCGATCATGGGGCTGACCGGCACGCGCAAGGGATCGATCAAGATCAACGGCAACGAGACCATCAGCCTGCCCACGCACAAGATCGCGCACTACGGCATCGGCTACTGCCCGGAAGAGCGGGCAATCTTTTCCAGCCTGTCGTGCGAGGAAAACCTGCTGCTGCCGCCGGTGCTCAAGGGCGCCAAGGGTGGCGACACCCCGGGCATGAGCGAGGCCGAGATCTACGAGATGTTCCCGAACCTGCGGGAACGCAAGCAGAGCCAGGGCACGCGGCTGTCCGGCGGCGAACAGCAGATGCTGGCCGTGGGCCGCATCCTGCGCACGGGCGCGAACCTGCTGCTGTTCGATGAAATCTCCGAGGGCCTGGCCCCGGTGATCGTGCAGGCGCTGGCGCGAATGATCCTGATGCTGAAGAAGAAGGGCTACACCGTGGTGATGGTGGAGCAGAACTTCCGCTTCGCCGCGCCGCTGGCCGACCGCTTCTACGTGATGGAGCACGGCGCCATCGTCGAGCGCTTTGCCGCCAGCGAGCTGCAGGCCAAGATGCCGGTGCTGAACGAACTGCTTGGCGTATAACAAGGGACCCTACGTTTCATGAATTTCGATATTGGAATCCCCCTGCCGGCGCTGCTGTCCCAGTTGCTGCTGGGGCTGGTCAACGGCGCGTTCTACGCAATGCTGAGCCTGGGGCTGGCCGTGATCTTCGGCCTGCTCAACGTGATCAACTTCGCGCACGGCGCGCTGTTCATGCTCGGGGCCGTGCTGGCCTGGGCCGGCATGGAGTACGCCGGCCTGAACTACTGGGTCATGCTATTGCTGTCGCCTCTGGCGGTGGCCGTGGTCGGCGTGGTGATCGAGAAGTCGATGCTGCGCTGGATCTACAAGCTCGATCACATCTACGGCCTGCTGCTGACGCTGGGCATCACGCTGGTGATCGAAGGCGTGATGCGATCAGCCTACGGTGTCTCCGGCCTGCCCTACTCGCCGCCCGATGCGCTGCAGGGCGCCACGGACCTGGGCTTCATGGTGCTGCCGAACTATCGCGCCTGGGTGGTCTTGGCATCCATCGTGGTCTGCCTGGCCACGTGGTTCACGATCGAGAAGACCAAACTCGGCGCCTACCTGCGCGCGGGCACCGAGAACCCCAAGATCGTCGAGGCCTTCGGTGTCAACGTGCCATTGATGGTGACGCTGACCTATGGATTTGGCGTGGCGCTGGCCGCGTTTGCCGGGGTGCTGGCCGCACCGGTCATCCAGGTATCGCCGCTGATGGGCCAGAACCTGATCATCGTCGTGTTCGCCGTGGTGGTCATTGGCGGCATGGGATCGATCATGGGATCGATCGTCACCGGCCTGGCGCTTGGCGTCATTGAAGGCCTGACCAAGGTGTTCTATCCGCAGGCATCGTCGACCGTGGTGTTCTTCATCATGGTGATCGTGCTGATGCTGCGCCCCGCCGGCCTGTTCGGGAAGGAAAAGTAAATGCTGCAAGACTCCAATCGCCGCGGCCAGGTCGCGGTCTACGGCGCGCTGCTGCTCGCCGCCCTGCTGGCGCCGATGCTGGGCGCCTATCCGGTATTCGTGCTCAAGGTGCTCTGCTTCGCCCTGTTTGCGTGTGCCTTCAACCTGCTGATCGGCTACACCGGGCTGCTGTCGTTCGGCCACGCCGCGTTCTTCGGCGGTGCCGGCTACGTGGCTGGCCACGCCATGAAGGAGTGGGGCCTGACGCCCGAGCTGGGCCTGCTGCTGGGCACCGCATTCGCGGCGTTGACTGGACTGGTCATGGGCGCCCTGGCGATTCGCCGCCAGGGCATCTACTTCTCGATGATCACCCTCGCGCTGGCGCAGATGCTGTACTTCTTCTGCCTGCAGGCGCCATTTACGGGCGGCGAGGACGGCATCCAGGGCATCCCGCGCGGCAAGCTGCTGGGCCTGCTGCCGCTGGACAGCGACCTGACGCTCTACTACGTGGTGCTGGTGATCGTGGTGGCCGCATTCGCGCTGATCGTCCGCACGATCCATTCGCCGTTCGGACAGATCCTGAAGGCAATCAAGGAGAACGAGCCGCGCGCAGTATCGCTGGGCTATGACGTGGACCGCTTCAAGCTCGTGGCCTTCGTGCTGTCGGCCGCGCTGGCCGGTCTGGCCGGATCGCTGAAGGCACTCGTGCTGGGCTTCGAGACGCTGACCGATGTGCACTGGTCGATGTCGGGCGCCGTGATCCTGATGACGCTGGTGGGCGGCCTGGGCACGCTGGCCGGCCCCATCGCCGGCGCGTTCGTGGTGATCGCGCTCGAAAACAAGCTCGGCGACCTGGGCACGTTCCTGGCCGGCATCACCGGCATCGAGTGGTTCAACACGCTGGGCGAATCGGTGACGATGGTCACGGGCGTGATCTTCGTGATCTGCGTGCTGACGTTCCGGCGCGGCATCGTCGGCGAGATGATCGGACTGGCCGACCAGTGGAAGGCGCGGCGCAAGCCGGCCGCGCCGCTGGGCTCACATCTCGTCGATCGCGGTTGACGCGGTGACCACGCCGGCATCCTTCTCCAGCGAGAAGCGGTCGCGCGTGGTCACGTAGAAGCTGGCGCCGAAGCGGCCCACGGGGAAGTACTCCTGCAGCCGCACGCGCCAGCGCTCGGTGTCGATCAGGCCGTCGCGCGCATGCAGCCGCAGCACGCGGCCAATGAAGATCTGGCGGCTTTCCGTTTCCAGCGTTTCCCAGAGCCGGCATTCGAACGCCACCGGTGCCTCGGCAATGCGCGGCGGTGCCACATCCGTGCACGGGGCGGCAGTCAGGCCCACGTGGGCCAGTTCGCTCATGTCTGGCGGCAGGCGCTCGCCGCAACGGTGCATTTTCTCGGCCATCGCCTCGTCGCTCAGGTGCACGACAAATTCCTGCGTTCGCACGATATTGGCCGCCGTATCCTTCAGCGATCCGTCGCCCAGGCGGTTCACGCTGATCATCACGATCGGCGGCTCCTCGCCCAGCATGTTGAACATCGAGAACGGCGCGGCATTGGCGGTTCCGTCGGGGCCCAGCGTGGTAACCAGCGCGATCGGGCGCGGCACGATCAGGCTGGCCATGAGCTTGTAGCGCTGATACTCGGTGATCGCGCTGAAATCGATTTCCATCGTGTTCCTTGGGTATTCGGGTTTAGCGCTGCGGCAGGCCCAGCATCTGCGCCAGGCTCTTCTCGCCCTGCATGCGCGACGTTTCGATGCGCTGCTCCAGTTCGCGCAGGTGTGCTTCCATCAGCGCCACGGCGCCCGTGGCGTCGCGCGCCTCGATGCAGGCGACGATGGCGGCGTGCTCGTCGTGCTCGCACGGCGCATGCCCCGGCGGCTCGTAGAGGCCCACGATCAGCGAGCAGCGCGACACCAGTTCGGTCAGGTAGCGTTGCAGCACCGGATTGCGCGCCAGTGCCGCAATCCGCAGGTGGAAGCCGCTCGCCAGCCGCGCCCACGATGGCTGGTCGAAGCGGTGCATCGCGTCGTGCTCGTCGGCCAGCTGCCGGCGCAGTTCGCGCAGGTCGGCCTCGGTGACGCGCTCCACCGCCAGTTCCACCAGCACGCGCTCCATGGCGCGGCGCGCCTCGAAGATCTGGCTGGTTTCCTCGGGCGTCGGCTCGGCAATCACCGCGCCCTTGTTCGGACGCAGCGCCACGATGCCGTCGTGCGCGAGCTTTTCCAGCACGCGCCGCACCACGGCCCGGCCTACGCCGAACAGCGTGCATAGCTCGGGCTCGGGCAGCTTGGTCCCGGGGGTCAGGCGATGGTTCAGCACGCCGTCGAAGATCGCCTGGTAGATGCGGGTGTCGGCGTCCTGCCGCTCGTCGGGTGCATCCGGTGCTTCCGAGGCGTCCGGCAGGGGCGGCTCCGCCACCGTGGCGGCGGTTTTCCTTGCTTTGGTTGACATGGCGTCGGTCAGGGAAACAATGCCCATGATGTTAGCGCGCGGCGGCGGTAGCGATATCCGGTGCCATCGGCACCTGCGCGTCCATCGCATCGCAGATCGCGCCCGGCGTGGTGAACCACACCTCGCCGTGAGACCGCCGCGCGGCAATATGCGCCAGCGCGCGCCGCAAGTGCCGCAGCCGGTACGGCTGCCCCACCAGGTAGGGATGCAGCGCAATGCCCATCACCAGCGGTTGCGGATGCTGCGGGTGGTTGGCCTGCAGCAGCATTTCGTCGAACTGGTCAATGATCATGTCGGCGAACGCCGCGCCATCGAGCTGGCGCGCAATGATCATCGGAATGTCGTTGAGTTCCTGCGGGTACGGGATCGACCAGAGCGCGCCGCCGTCACGGGTCTGCATGCGGATCGGCCGGTCGTCGTGGGCCCAGTTCAGCGTGTAGCGATAGCCGGCTTCGGCCAGCAGGTCGGGCGTAACCATCGTTTCCGAGATCCACGGCGACAGCCAGCCACCCGGAGCCCGGCCGCTGTGTTCGTGGATGCGGTCGCGGCAGTGCCGCAGCAGCGCGCGCTCGCCGGCTTCGTCGAATTCGCTCTGGCGATGCGCATTCGTATGACCATGGCCGATCAGTTCGTCGCCCCGCGCCAGGCAGGCATCGAGCACTTCCGGGCAGTGATCGTAGATCGCCGTGTTCAGGATCACGCCGGTAGGCATCTCAAGCTGGTCGAACAGTTCCAGGCAGCGCCACACCCCTACCCGGTTGCCATATTCGCGCCAGCTGTAGTTCAGCACGTCGGGCTGCGGCGATATCGGGCCCAGGTTCGCGCCCAGCCCCTCGCCAAACGCAAAGTGCTCGATATTGAAGCCGAGATAGACGGCCAGCCGCGCGCCGTTGGGCCAGCGGAAGCCGTCGGCGTCGGTGATCGGCCGGTACGGAAAGCGGCCGTGATGGCGCAACGGCCCGAACGACGGGGCCGCCGCGGCCTGCGCTGCCGCCAGCGGACTCGGATTGAAGGTCATGAACGCGTGCCTTTCTTCTGGTTGGTGCATCCACCGCCGGAACCGGCACCGCCTTCGTGCGTAATGCCCCGTTTCCGATCGTATGCATAGGTATCGCGTAATCGTTCGCAATTTGCGGGCCAGATCGTCAACGTATGGAAACACCGTATGTCCGGGAGTTTTCGGGTGATTCGTCAACGCGATGGCACGGCTCTTGCGAGACACCGCGCCGACACCAACCCATCCGGAGATCCGCCATGTTTCGTCCCCAACGCCGTGCACTGATCGCTGCCGCCGCGGCCGCCTGCGTCATGACCGCCCTGCCTGCGCATGCCGCCGACACCATCAAGATCGGCCTGATCACGGCGCTGTCGGGCCAGTCCGCCCGCGCTGGCGAATCGCTGACACGCGGCATGACCATTGCCATCGACGAGATCAATGCGAAGGGCGGCCTGCTGGGCGGCCGCAAGCTCGAACTGGTGCGCCGCGACGACGAAGGCAATCCGGCCAAGGGCGTGCTGGCTGCGCGCGAGCTGATCTACAAGGAGAAGGTGGCCGTGCTGTTCGGCGGGCTGGACACGCCCGTGTCGATGGCCATCGTGCCGATCGCCAACCAGGAAAAGGTGCCGTTCATGGGCCCGTGGGCCGCCGGCACGCCGATCACGCACAACGGCGCGAATCCGAACTTCGCCTTCCGCGTCTCGGCGGTGGACGAGGTGGTGGACAAGGCAATGCTGCAGTACGCGCAGAAGGCATTCAACGCGACCAGGCCGGGCCTGATCCTGGTGAACAACCCGTGGGGCGAATCCAACGAGAAAGGCATCGTGGCGGCAATGGCCGCCAAGGGTGGCAAGCCCGTGGGCGTCGAAAAGTTCGAGGCGAACGACGTGGACGTGGTGCCCCAGCTCGGTCGCCTGAAAGCCGCCGGCGCCGACGTGCTGCTGATGGTGGGCAACGTCGGCCCGTCGGCGCAGGTGGTGAAGTCGCTCGACCGCATGGGCTGGAAGGTGCCGGTGGTCTCGCACTGGGGCCCCGCAGGTGGCCGCTTCACGGAACTGGCCGGACCGAACGCGAAGAACGTTCACTTCGTGCAGACCTATAGCTTCTTCGGCAGCCCTTCGCCGGTCAGTACGCGCGTGGTCAACGATCTGAAGGCGAAGTACAGCGACGTGAAGGGCCCGGACGACATCACCCCGGCCGTGGGCGTGGCAAACGCCTACGACGCCACGCAACTGGCCGCGCTGGCGATTGCCAAGGCCGGCAGCACCAAGGGCGACGCGGTGCGCGAAGGCTTCTACAAGATCGACCGCTACGAGGGCCTGATCAAGACCTACGTGAAGCCGTTCTCGCCGCAGCAGCACGACGCGCTGACCGAGAACGACTACGTGTGGGCCCAGTTCATCGACAACCGCATCGTGCCGGTGAAGCAGTAAGCGCTTCTTGCTGGCCAATTGTTGCTCTCGCCTCTCCCGCCATGCGTGGAGAGGCGAGAAAAACCCGAAAAGAAGGACATCACCATGTTATGGATATCCGCCCTCATCAGCGGGCTTGGCCTGGGCAGCATGTACGGGCTGATGGCGCTGGGGTTTCACATCACCTACGCAGTCTCTGCCACGGTCAATTTCGCGCAGGGCAGTTCGATGATGCTGGGCGCCGTGCTCACGTACACGTTTGCGCAGACGCTGGGCTGGCCGATGCCGCTGGCGATCGTTCTGGCACTGGCACTGTGCGCGCTGTATGGCCTGGCCGTGGAATTCCTGGCCGTGCGCCCGTTCGCCAGCCGGGGCTCGAACGCCTGGCTGATGGCAACCGTGGCGCTGGGCATCGTGCTCGATAACGTGGTGATGCTCTGGTTCGGCACCGAGCCGCGCAGCCTGCCGTCTCCGCTGGCAACCCAATCGGTACAGCTTGGCAGCTCGGGGGTGGGCGTGTATCCGCTGCAACTGGTGATCCCGGTGGTGGGGCTGGTGCTGGCCGCCGTGCTGCACGTGGTGCTGCGCAAGTCGCGCTGGGGCGTGGCGATGCTCGCGGTGGTGCAGAACCGCGACGCCGCGCGCCTGATGGGCATTCCGATCCGCCGCACCATTGCCGGCGCCTTCGCGCTGTCAACACTGCTGGCCGGCATTGCCGGGGTACTGATTGCCCCGCTGTTCAATGTACAGGCCGACATGGGCACCGTCTTCGGCCTCAAGGCGTTCGCCGTCGCCATTCTTGGCGGCCTGTCCAGCGCCTGGGGCGTCATGGTGGCCGGCCTGATCTTCGGCGTCGCCGAAGCGCTGGTGACCGCATCGCTGGGTTCCAGCTACACCCAGATCATCACCTTTGCGCTGGTCATTGCACTGCTGGCGCTGCGGCCCGATGGCCTGTTCGGACGTGCGGAGGTACGCAAGGTATGAGCCCAGGTATGAGTCCAGGTACGAGCAAGACCATGACATCCACGGTATCCACCGCACCGCCGGCCACCCCCGCACGCCCCGCCGCGCCATGGCTGGGGCTGGGCACGCCGTTGCAGATCGCCGCCATGTGTGCGGCGCTGATCGCGGCGGCAGGCCTGACCCTGACGCTGAACGGCTATTTCGTCTTCGTGATCGCAGGCGTGGCAATGCTTGCCATCTGCGGCGTGGGCCTGAACCTGCTGCTCGGGCTGACCGGCCAGGTGTCGTTCGGCCACGTTGGCTTCTACGCGATTGGCGCCTATACGGTGGCGATCCTGACCGGCCAGGCAGGCTGGAGCTTCTGGGCAGCGTGGCCGGTCGGCGCACTGGTGGCCGCCGTGCTGGGCGCCCTGCTGGCCCTGCCCGCGCTACGCGTCAAGGGCCCGGGGCTGGCCATGGTGACCATCGCCTTCGGCTTCATCGTCGAGCATGGCGCCGTGGAATGGCGCGGCCTGACCGGCGGCCAGAACGGCCTGATGGGTATCGCGCAACCGTCGCTGCCCGGTGTGGAGGGCGGCGAGCGTGCGCTGGCATTGATCGCCATTGCCGTGCTGGGGCTTGCACTGGCCGCCTATGCGCGCATTGCACGTGGCAGCTGGGGGGCCGCCATGCGCGCGGTGCGCGACAGCGAAACCGCTGCGGCGTCGATCGGCGTCAATCCGCTGGTCGTCAAGACCGTGGGCTTTGCATTTTCGGCCGCATTGGCCGGATTGGCCGGCGGACTGTTCGCCCCGTTGCAAGGCATGGTCACGCCGGGCATGTTCTCGTTCCTGCAATCGATCCTGTTCGTGCTTGTGGTGATGATCGGTGGTGCCGGCACGGTGGCCGGGCCGGTCGCGGGCGCAATCGTGGTCGGACTGCTGCCGGAAATCCTGTCGAGCCTGGAAAACCTGCGTCTGCTCTGCTTTGGCGTGCTGCTGCTGGTGGTGCTGTGGGTAGCGCCCAGCGGCATGGTCGGCGTGGTGACGTCGGCATTGCGCCGCCTGCATCCTGCCAGACCGGCAGACCACGATGCGGTGGCCGGCGCCATGCTGCCGCAGCGCGACCCCGCGCAACGCCGGGGGCTGTCGGCACTGGGCCTGTCGATGGTATTCGGTGGCGTGCGCGCGGTCGACGACCTGTCGTTCGAACTGCCGCCGGGCCAGGTGACCAGCCTGATCGGCCCGAACGGCGCGGGCAAATCGACCGTGCTCAACATGCTGTCCGGCTACTACCGTCCGCGCTCCGGCGGGCGGCGACTCGGCGCCGACGCCCTGCCCGCACGCGGCGCCTGCCACAGTGCGCGCCATGGCATCTCGCGCACCTACCAGACCACGCAGCTGTTCACAGGCATGAGTGCGACCGACAACGTAGCCATTGCCCTCACGCGCGGCAAGCTTGGCACGCTGCTGGGCATCGCCGGCTTCACGGCCCCGGCCGTGCGCGACGAGGCCCGCGCATTGCTGGCCGCCTGCGGCTATACCGGCAACCCCGACGCCAGCGCCGCCGACCTGGCCCACGTGGACCGCCGCCTGGTGGAAATCGCCCGGGCGCTGGCGACACGGCCGGCCGTGCTGCTGCTGGATGAACCGGCTGCGGGGCTGTCGCGCGAAGACAAGGCCACGCTGGGCCGCCTGCTGCGCCGGATTGCCGACAGCGGCATCGCGGTCGGCCTGGTCGAGCACGACATGTCGCTGGTAATGGACGTATCCGACAGCATCGTCGTGATCGATGCAGGCCAGCACCTGTCCGCCGGCACGCCCGACGCCGTGCGCGCCGATCCTGCCGTACGGCGCGCCTATCTGGGCGAGGCGTCGGGCGCCCCGGTGCGGCAGCGCAGCCGCCAGCCGTACGAAGCCATGCCACCCGAAGTGCTCGGCGTCAGCGCGCTGCGCGCTGGCTACGGCGCGGCGCCGGTGCTGCATGACGTGGACCTGCAGGTCCGCGAGGGCGAGATGGTGGCGTTGCTGGGCGCCAATGGCGCGGGCAAGTCCACGCTGATGCGCGCGCTGTCAGGGCTGCATCGCCCGGTGCAGGGCGGCATCACGTTCGATGGCACCGACCTCGCCCGGCTCGACGCGGCGAAGATTGCCGAAATGGGCGTGGTGCTGGTGCCCGAAGGCCGGCAGGTATTTCCGGAACTGTCCGTGCTCGACAACCTGCGGCTGGGTGCCTTCCCGTCTGGCCGCATCTCGCGCGCGGAAACCACCCGCCGCATCGAGGCCATGTTCGCGCGCTGGCCCCGCCTGCGCGAGCGGCAGCACCAGCGTGCCGGCCTGATGTCCGGCGGCGAACAGCAGATGCTGGCCGTGGCGCGCGGACTGATGTCGAACCCGTCCGTGCTGCTGCTCGACGAACCGTCGCTGGGACTGGCGCCCAAGGTCATCGAGGAATTGTTCGCATCGCTGGACGCGCTGCGCGAGGCATCGATCACCATCCTGCTGGTGGACCAGATGGCCGCGCTGGCCCTGTCCCTGGCCGACCGCGCCTATGTGCTGGAAGAAGGCCGCGTGGTCGCCAGCGGCGATGCCGAGACGCTGGCGAAGGACCCGGCGCTGGTACAGGCCTACCTGGGCGGGCAGCACGCATGAAGGCCCTTGCCACTTCACGCGCCGGGATGGTGACCAGCCCGCATGCGCTGGCGAGCGAGGCTGGCCTGGAAATCCTGCGCGCCGGCGGCAATGCCATCGAAGCCGCCATCGCCATCGGTGCCACGCTTTCCGTCACCTATCCGCACTTCACGGGGCTGGGTGGCGATGCCTTCTGGATCCTCGGCGACCAGTCGGGCAACGTGCGTGCGCTTTCCGGCATCGGCCAGGCCGCCGCCACGCTGCCCGACTACGGCAACGCCATTCCCACGCGCGGCGCGGCCTCGGCCATTACGTCAGCTGCCACCGTGGACACCTGGGACCGCGCCTTCGCCATCAGCCGCGACCAGTGGGGCGGCCGGCAGGCGTGGAGCCAGTTGTTCCAGCGCGCCATCGCGCTGGCGCAGGAAGGCTTCGAGGTCACGCCGTCGCAGCGCTTCTGGCAGACATTCCGCCAGGAAGAATTGTCGGACTGGCCCGGCTTTGCCGCGGTCTTCATGCCCGATGGCCGGCTGCCAAGGCAAGGCGACCGCCTGCGGCAGCCGGCGCTGGCCCGCAGCCTTGATCGCATAGCGAACTTCGGTTCGCGCGAGTTTTACGAAGGCGAACTGGCCGAGCGCATCGTCAAGGGGCTGCGTGCCGCCGGATCGCCACTCCGGCTGCAGGACCTGGCCCGCACGGCGGCGCGCGACGAAGCACCGTTGCGTGTGCCGTACCGCGGGGGCGAACTGCTGAGCCTGGCGCCGCCCACGCAGGGTGTGACCACGCTGCAGATCATGGGCATTCTGGAACGCTTCGACTTGGCCAGCATCGCGGAGGGCAGCGCGGACTACTACCACCTGCTCGTGGAAGCCGTAAAACAGGCGTTCATCGAACGCAACCGGCATGTGGCAGACCCCGAGTTCGCCACCGTGCCGGTCGATGCGATGTTGTCACCGGCGCGGCTGTCCGCGCTGGCCGCACATATCGATATGCGCCACGCGATGCCCTGGCCCCATGTCTACCAGCACGGCGACACGGTCTTCCTGTCGGCTGTGGACAGCCAGGGCCGCTGCGCCAGCGTGCTGCAGACCGTGTATTTCGACTGGGGCAGCGGCGTGGTGGCGGGCGACACCGGCATCCTCTGGCATAACCGTGGCGCCGCGTTCAGCACCGTTCCCACGCATCACAACGCGATTCAACCGGGCAAGCGCCCTTTCCATACGCTGAATCCGGGCATGTACCTGCGCGACGGCAAGCCACGGCTGACGTATGGCACGCAGGGCGCCGACGGGCAGCCGCAGACGCTGGCTGCCGTGCTGACGCGGCTGATCGACTATGGGATGGATCCGATGCAGGCACTGTCCCGGCCGCGCTTCCTGCTGGGCCGCACATTCTCCGATACGCGCGACAGCCTCAAGATCGAGGCCGATGCAGGCGACGATGTGATTGCCACGCTGTCGACCCGCGGTCACGAAGTCAGCGTGATCGACGCGCAAAGCCCGCTTGCAGGCCACCCCGGCGCCATTGCGTTGTACGACGACGGATCATGCGCGGGCGCGCATGATCCACGCAGCGACGGCATCGCCATGGGGGTGTCAGGGGCATAGACACGGGATCGGAAACGTCAGGCATCATCTGGGCATTCGGGAGAAAACGGCCCCCCCTGCGTGACGCACGCATGAAAGCCCTGCGCACTGTAGCGGTTTTGTATCGGACAGGAACCCGTACAGCGGATGCCCGTCCAATGCAATAACTGTCGACTGGCCGTCACGATGCGATGCAGCGTGCAAGCGCCGGCGCGATGGTCCACAATCCCGTCGGAGGAACGCACCGCTCCCAGCGGCCCTGCGTCCCCCATGTCCCCCAGCAACCGCTCCCCTCTCGCCAAGGAGAACACCGTGCTGAGCCCACATGAACTTGCCACACTGATGTTGATCGGCAACGGTCCACATACCCGCGACGATACGTCTACCATCCCCGCACGCGAAATCGACCCCGTCGATCTCGATGCACTGATCACCCGGCAACTGGTGATCCTGGAATCCGAACAGGGCAAACGTCCCTGCCCGCAAATCACCGCGCATGGCCGATCGATGCTGGCCGCGGTGGGCCGCCTGAACTAGGCGGCTTGTCTCACCCTTTCCTGCCCGCCTGCAGCTGCCGCGTGACTACCGGGTGACGGCCGCCGTCTTCATGGCTGCGGCCGGTGCCTGATAGCCATCGGTCAGCGTCTTCAGGAACGCGATCACATCGCGCATCTCGGCCTCGGTCATCAACGGCTTGTCGCCCGGCTTGCCGCCAAACGGCGCTTCCATGTTGATGTTCTCGTGATATTGCGCCGGCAGATCGTCGAACTTCTGCACCTTGCCGTCCGCGCCGCGCGGATACCACTTCTGCGGTTTCACATCGCGCTCGGCGTAGAAGTGCAGCACTTCGTCCAGCGAATGGAAGATGCCGTTGTGAAAGAACGCGTGGCGCAGTGCCACGTTGCGCAATGACGGGGTACGGAACAGGCCGCAGTAGTCGGCGCGGTCCTTCAGGTCGGTACGATCGGGGCCACACAGCCCCATGTCGAAGAAGGCCGGATCGGCATTGCCGGACAGCTTGCGGTTGCGCGGCACGCCCACGGCAATAAAGCCGAAGTCGGAAAACGCCGGGAAGGCGCCTTCGCGGACATCGCCCGGGTGGCACGCGGCGCAATTGCCCTTGGCCGGATCGTTGAACACGCGCAGGCCACGCGTCTCCTGCGGGCTCAGCGTGGCCTGCCCGCGCAGCACCGCATCGTACTTGCTGGTATAGGGATAGAACTCCGACGCCGTCTGCTGGAACACTTCCAGCGCCATCAGCACGGCGTTGAAGGCGGTGTCTTCATCGTCCAGCACATCCTGGCCCAGCACCTTCCGGAACGTCTCGGCGTACGGCCCCTTGCGGATCCGCTCGACCACCACCCGTGGCTCGCCATTTGCCATCTCGTGCGCGGACAGCAGCGGGATGCGGGCCTGGTCGTGCGCGGAGCCCGCGCGGCCATCCCAGTTGTGACCGCCGGTCGGGCCCTGGTCCTCGGCGTCATTGCCGTCGTTCTCGTGGTAATGGTCGGTGTAGGCCGGCACGTTCTGCACGTAGCGCAGCGACGGCGCGGCGCGCACGCCGGTGCGCGTCATGTCTGCGCCGCCAAGCTGCACCGACAGGTTGTTCGGCGGTCCGTACGCATGCTCCGGGCTATGGCAGGTGGCGCACGACTGCTTGCCCGACGCCGACATTGCCGGCTCGAAGAACAGCGCCTTGCCCAGCGCCCTGAGCTGCGCGATATCGGGATGGCGCTCGGCCATCATCGCGTAGAACGGTTTCGGACCCGCGGCCTTCGGTGCACTGGCCACTGCCGCCTGCGCGACCGGGGCCGCCGGGCCCGCCGGAGCGGCGTCCTGCTTGCCGCAGCCCGCCATCACGCTGGCCAGCAACACGATCAGCAGGCTGCCTGCCACGCGCAACCAGGCGAAGAGCGACGGGAACGCGGCGTTCCACAACAGCGGCGGCAAGCTCATGACGGAATGATGGCAACAGGATGACGATGGAATGGCGCAAGAGGCTATTCCGGCTTCATGACATCCACATGACGATTCACGAAAACGAAACGTCGACGCACGGGCCGCGCCGCCCCGAGGGGATGTACCAGGTTCCCATGCGCATCATCATCAATCTGACACATGCCCGGGTCACACTCGCGGCGCACCCGGCAGTACCCACAAGTTTCATTGCAGTACCGCAGTCTTCCCACATATAAGAAAGAGGAAAACCATGAGCCGTACTACACGTCTGTGGCCGCTGGCCGCATTGGCCGCCGCATGCCTGTCCGCCTGTGGCGGCAGCGATTCCGGCAGCAGCAGCGCCACCCCCGCCGCCACGACGTCAGGCGTCGTCACCGGCAGCTACTTCGAGCACGCCAAGGTTTGTATCGACGCCAACAACAATGGCGCCTGCGACAGCAGCGAAGCTTCGGTCTTTACCGACGCCAAGGGCGCCTTCACGGTAAGCGGCCAGGGCCCGGTGGTAGCCGAGATCGGCACGGACGCCTTCCGTAACGACGACACGGGTGCCCACGCCGCCGTGACGCGCAAGCTGGTGTTCCGCGCGCCGGCCAGCGCCAATGGCGTGGTCAGCGCCATCTCCACCGAACTGGCCGCGCTGATGGACAGCAACGGCGGCAACCTCGACGCCGCGCGCACCCAGCTGGCAGATCGCCTGGGCGTGGCCGCAGACAAGCTGCTGGAAGACCACAACAAGGAAACGGACACCAAGATCAAGGCCGCACTGCAGGGCGAGATCGAGCAGGCCATCGAACTGATCGCCAACGCCGTGGCAGCCGGCGGCGATATCGCCACGGCCATCAAGAACGGCGTGGCCCAGCGCGTGGCGCTGAACAACATCAAGACCGTGGTGGTGATCTACGCCGAAAACCGCGGCTTCGACAACCTGTACGGCCTGTTCCCGGGCGCCAACGGCATTCCGGGTGTGAACCCCAGCGCCGTGGGCACCGTGACCCCGCAGAAGGATTTCGACAACTCCACGCTGGCGTCGCTGCCGCCGACCTGGGGTGGTTTCACCGCCGCGGGCCAGACCGTGACGCTGGACGCATCGCAAACCGTGGGCTGGGCCAACAAGCCGTTCCGCATCGACGATCCGTCAGGTGTCAACGGCACCGGCGTGGTGGTGAACCAGAGCGTGGTCACGCGCGACCTGGTGCACAAGTTCTACCAGAACCAGATGCAGATCAACGGCGGCAAGAACGACAAGTTCGCAGCATTCTCCGACGCCGGCGGCATCACCATGGGCTACTACGATGGCAGCAGCATGGCGATGTGGAAGATGGCCAAGGACTTCGTGCTGGCCGACAACTTCTTCATGGGTGCGTTCGGCGGCTCGTTCCTGAACCACCAGTACCTGGTCTGCGCGTGCGTGCCGACGTACCCGAACGCCGACACGTCCGTGGCATCGGGCTCGATCGCTGCCGTGGCCGCCGACGGCAAGAGCCTGGCACTGACGAGCACCAGCTCCACGAGCATCCTGAATGCCACGGCCTCGTACGTGAAGGACGGCGCCATCACGCCGAAGGACCCGGCCACCGGCATGTTCTACGCCGTGAACACGATGCAGCCGGCCTACCAGCCGAGCGGCAACGCGCCGGCCTCGACCGATACCTCGAAGCTGCTGGCCGACCCCAACGCTGCCAGCACGCTGCCGCCGCAAACCCAGGACACCATCGCCACCTACCTCGACAAGCGCGGCGTGGACTGGGCCTGGTACGCGGGCGCATGGAAGACCGTGTCGGCAGATCGCACCAAGATCTACAACAACACGACGCCGAACTTCCAGGCCCACCACCAGCCGTTCAACTTCTTCGCGGCGTTCAGCCCGGTTGACCATGCCGACTACCGCACGGCCCACCTGAAGGACTTCGACAGCCAGTTCCTGGCGGATGCCGCCGCAGGCAAGCTGCCGGCCGTGACGTTCTACAAGCCGCAAGGCAACCTGAACCAGCACGCCGGCTATGCCAACGTGGCCGACGGCGACGCCCACATCGTCAACGTGATCCAGCAACTGCAGAACAGCCCGCAGTACAAGAACATGCTGATCGTGGTGACGTACGACGAAAACGGCGGCTTCTACGACCACGCGCCGGTTCCGAGCGCCGACCGCTGGGGTCCGGGCACGCGTATCCCGGCGATCATCGTGTCGCCGTTCGCAAAGAAGGGCACCGTGGACCATACGCAGTACGACACGGCATCGATCCTGCGCTTCATCACGCGCCGCTTTGCCCTGCCGACGCTGCCGGGCCTGAAGCTGCGTGACGACTCGCTGGTAGCCAACGGCAAGCCGGCCATGGGCGACCTGACCAACGCGCTGACGTTCCCGGCGCAGTAAGACAGGCACTCGGCGACGAACAGGGGCGGCCCTCGCAAGGGGCCGCCCCTTTTTTGTGGCGGGACGGTGGCGGCGTCGGCGGATCGCCGACAGGCAGGCAACGCCGGAGTGGCTATAGTCGTGAGAGTGCCACCCCAGCGCCAAGGAGCCCGCCATCGCCGCCTGGCATTCCGACATCCCCGCCCGGCTCGACCGCCTGCCGTGGTCCGCCTGGCACTGGCGCGTTGCCATCGCGCTGGGCATCGCCTGGGTGCTCGACGGGCTCGAAGTCACCCTCGTGGGCTCGGTCGGTGCCGTGCTGGAGCGCCCGGACACGCTGGGACTCGATGCGACGCAGGTGGGCTGGTCCGGCTCCATCTATATATCCGGGGCAGTCATCGGCGCCCTGCTGTTCGGGCGCCTGGCCGACCGGCTGGGCCGCAAGAAGCTGTTCCTGGCTACGCTGGCGGTCTATATGGCGGCCACGCTTGCCACGGCGTTCTCTCCCAATTTCGCGTTCTTCGCGGTCTGCCGGTTCCTGACCGGACTGGGTATCGGCGGCGAATATGCGGCCATCAATTCGGCCATCGACGAACTGATTCCCGCGCGCGTGCGCGGGCGTGTGAACCTGGCGATCAACGGCAGCTTCTGGCTGGGCGCGGCGCTGGGCGCCGGCCTGAGCCTGGTGCTGCTGGATCCGCGCGTGTTCGGTCCGGTCTGGGGCTGGCGCGTCTGCTTTGCGCTGGGCGCGCTGCTTGCCGTGGCGATCGTCCTGATCCGCCGGCATGTGCCGGAAAGCCCCCGATGGCTGACGACGCACGGCCGTCATGACGAAGCCGCGCGCGTGATCGCCAGCATCGAGTCGGAGGTGGCACGGCGGCACGGACAGCTTCCGGCGGTGGACGCCGCCGCCACGGTGGCTTATGCCGGCAGGCCCGTGCCGGCGTTGCGCGAGATCCTGCGCCTGCTGCTGCGCCGCTACCGTACTCGCAGCATGGTCACGTTCGCGTTGATGGTGGCGCAGGCGTTCTTCTACAACGCCATCTTCTTCACCTATTCGCTGGTATTGACCAGGTTCCAGGGCGTGCCAGAGGAACGCGTGGCGCTCTATATCTTTCCATTCGCCCTTGGCAACGCGCTGGGCCCGCTGGTGCTGGGCCCGCTGTTCGACCGGATCGGGCGTCGCAGGATGATCGCCGTGACCTATGTGCTGTCGGGCATCGGACTGGCGGCCACCGGATGGGCCTTCATGGAAGGCTGGCTCGATGCGCGCGCCCAGGCGCTGTGCTGGTCGGCCGTGTTCTTCTTGGCGTCGGCGGCGGCAAGCTCGGCCTACCTGACCGCCAGCGAGGTGTTTCCGCTGGAAATGCGCGCCCTGGCTATCTCGGTGTTCTACGCCGTGGGCACCGGCACGGGCGGCTTTATCGCGCCCGTGCTGTTCGGCATGCTGATCGAAACGGGCAGCCGGGGGGCGGTTGCCATTGGCTACGGCATCGGCGCGGCCCTGGTGATCGTGGCCGGCCTGATGGCGCTGCGTTTTGGCGTGGATGCGGAAAGGCGCGCCCTGGAAGATATCGCGCCCCCGCTGGGAGCGGAGCGCGATTGACGATGCGGCAGCATTTTTGAGAACCGTCCCATTTCAATGAAGGCATCTGGCACGCAGACTGTTCCTGGCCGCGCAATACCGCGCAGCCAGAGACAGGAGCATTACCATGCAGACCACGCCATCCGTTGCCGATCAGACGGACCGGCTTGCCCGGGCGGAGCATCCATCCGAAGAACGGATCGGCCACGACCTTGCGTTGCTGGATGAGGTGAAGACGATCTTCGACATGGTCGGCTGGTTCATCCATCCCGATCTGAAGCCGATGACGATCGAGGAAATGAACCGGGCCATTGCCGAGACATGGTCATCCCCACGATGATCGGACTCGATACCAACGTCCTGGTACGGCTTTTCGCACACGATGGCGACGCGCAGTCCGAACTTGCACGCGATGTTCTGGACACGCTGTCGCCAGCCTTCCCGGGCTTCGTTTCGGTCGTAGTCGTTGCGGAACTGGTCTGGGTTCTGGCCCGCAGCTATCGGGCCAGTCGAACCGAAGTGCGACGCGCGGTGCGGTCGCTGCTTGAAGCACCCGCCTTCATTGTCGATGCCTACGACGTCGTGGAGCGCGCACTGAGACGGTATGCCGCCACGACGTGCGACTTCGCCGACTGCCTGATTGCATGCGCGGCGGCCGAAACGGGTGCCATACAACGTTGACTTTCGATCGGCACGCAGCCCGTCACGAAGGCTTTTTCCTTTTGATCGCCCCTTATCCCATAACATACGATAAGAACATTTAGTATGTTATTTCATACTTTATTTCCGTACACTATGATAATCGATAGAACATTCCGATCCCGGCGCCATCATGTCCGATCTGCACCTTCAGCTACGTTCGCTTCGAAAACTCCGTGGGTTTTCCTTGGCCGACATTGGACGGACAATCGGCATGGCTAGCTCCAACCTGTCTGTCGCCCTGAGCGGCAAGCAGGATGTGCGCGCCTCGACACTTGTCGCCATTGCCGCCGCGCTGGATGCCGAATGGGTTCTGGTGCCGAAGGAGCATTTGGCGGAAGTCCGGCAAACGCTGGCGGGCAAGGCAACCGGGCCAGACAGGGCGGCGCCGACTTCAGTGGATCTGCTGCTCGGGGACGAGGCATGAGCGACGACCTGCGGCCCCGCTATCTGTCGGTACACCTGCACGGCGTGCTGTGCGGCTACCTCTGCGAAGCCGGGCGCACCACGCGCTTCGTGCCAGGCGAGCATTTTCGCGGGGATCCTGGCCGACCGACGCTGAGCCTTTCGTTGACCATTCCCGGCAACGAGCCGCTGACCGGCACCATCCTGTCGAATCCGTTCCATCCTGCGGTCTATAACGTCGGTGGCGAACTGCCCCCCTATTTCGCCGGGCTGCTGCCCGAGGGCGAACTGCGCAAGCGGCTGGAGGCCACGCGCCATCACCCGGATGACCGCGACGACTTTGGCATACTGGCCGCCGCCGGCGAAGACCTGCCCGGCGCCTTGACCGTACGCCCCGCCGATCTCGATACGTTGCCCGACCACGCCCGCACCATCGGGGTGACGGGCGGCGCGGACAATCTGGAGATCGCGGTCGTGGAAGGCGCGACGGAGGGCGCTGCGTCGGTGTCGGGCGTGCAGAACAAGCTGGCACTGTCCACCGCGCACGCCGGCAAGCGGTACACCATGCCCACCCATGGCCGCCTGTCGGACCTGATCGCCAAGCTGCCGGCGCGCAACGATGACAGCCAGATCTATAACGAATATGTGTCGATGCAGCTGGCCCAGGCCGCCGGCGTCGCGGTGGCGGTGTGCCGACCGCAGCCGCTGGCGGCCATCGACGTCCCCGGCCTGGCCGATGCGCTTGGCGCGGACCTGCACTTCCTGGCGGTAGACCGTTTCGACCGCGAACCCGGAGGCCGGGTGCATGCCGAGGACGGCTGCCAGATCCTGACGCGCATGCCGGCACGCAAGTACGCCGGCAACGACGCCTACGTAGCCATTGTCCGGCTGCTGGACCGGCTGAGCGTGCGCGGCATCGAGGACGTCCGGCAGTTCTTCATGCGGCAGGCGGTCCATACGTTGCTGGGCAACAGCGACGCCCACCTCAAGAATTTCTCGTTCCTCTATCGCAACGGCACGATGCCGGAGCTGTCGCCGGCCTATGACATCGTCAGCGTGGCCGCGCTACCGGGCTTCCAGGCATTCGGACAGAACGTCGCCATCGATCTCCTGCAGCGCAAGCAGACGCTGGAAACGTACCGGGATTTCGCACGCGACGCGCGGATTGCCGAGCGCATCGTCGTGGCCGCGGTGAAGGACGCCGTGACGATGGCGCAGGACCGTTGGCCTGCGCTGCTCGATTCGCTGCCGACACCGGCCGCGATGAAAGCCGTGGTTCTCGAACGGCTGAGCACCCTGCCGCTGGCGCAGCTGCGCAGGCGATAGCCGGGCGCACGCATATCCTTGTTCGATACCGCAAGGCCGCCCGTGCCATCGGCATGAGGCTGGCGCCATGAAGCGGGGCGGATGGTCAACTCAGCCCGTCCAGCACCAGATGCTGTCCATGGATCGCCTCGGCCCCGTCCGATGCCAGGAACGCCACCGCACGTGCCGCGGCACCAGTGGATACCCACCGCGCCGGATCGGCCGACGGCATCGCCTGACGGTTGGCGGGAGTGTCGAGAATGCTTGGGGCAATGCTGTTGACGTTGATGCCCGAGCCCCTGACTTCGTGCGACAGGCTTTCCACCAGGCGCTGCAACGCGCTCTTGGACGCGGTATACGCGCCCATTGTGGCCGCACCGTTGGCGGCACCGCGCGCCGAGACGGCCACGACCTTGCCGCTGCGCTGGAACATCATTGCCGGAATGAAGTGGCCGGTCACGGCTACGAACGACCACGCGTTCAGGTCCATCATGCGTAGCCAGGATTCACGGCTCAAGGTGTGGGTGGGATCGCCCATCTCGAAGCCACCGGCCACATGGACCAGCACATCGACCGTGCCGAATGCGTCGAGAATGGCGGCGGCCACAGGCGCCATTGCCGTATCCGACGTCACGTCGGCCGCGTGCAGCAGCGTACCGCCGTGGTCGGGCTCGGGATGCGCAAACACGCTCTGCAGGTGTTGGAGGTTGTGGTCGATCAGCGCCAGCCGTGCGCCTTCCCCGGCGAACCGGCTTGCCACGGCACGGCCCAGCGCGCCGGCGGCTCCGGTAATGACGACATGACGACGCGGTGCCTTGGCTTCCATGGTGAACTCCGGCAAAAACGGTCCTTCCACCATAGTGCCTTGGCCGGGACTCCGCCAGCATGCGCCCGGGCGTATGCCCCGGCGCCGGACCGGTGTGCCCAACTGTACAGCGCACGACACCGGCATCTGTGTATGGCTGCCCGGGCGATGTTCGGGCAAGATGCCGCACCGCCCGTAGCCGGGCTTACCGCACCAGGACAAGGAAGTGCCCCTCACCCGTATCAAGCAGAGCGAGACCCTGCTGGCCGTGCTGGCCCTGATCGGCTCCATGGCGTCTCTATGCATCGGGACGTCGTTTGCCAAGAGCCTGTTCAGCGCCGTTGGCGCGCAAGGTACGGTTGCGCTGCGCGTCGGTTTTTCGGCATTGATCCTGATCACGGTCTGGCGGCCATGGCGCTTTGCGCTGTCGGGCGCGCATGCCCGCGCCATTGCCCTGTATGGCGCGGCGCTGGGTGCGACGAATCTGCTGTTCTACATGTCGCTGCGCACCATCCCGCTGGGCCTGGCCATTGCCATCGAGTTCACGGGCCCGCTGACGGTGGCGGTGCTGTCCTCGCGCCGGGCCATCGACTTTCTCTGGATCGCCTGTGCGGTTGCCGGCCTTGTCCTGCTTCTGCCGCTGGGCGAGGCGGCAACTCACCTCGATCCGGTGGGTATTGGCTATGCGCTGGCGGCCGGCGTTGGCTGGGCACTCTATATCGTGTTCGGCCAGATGGCTGGCAATGCGCATGGCGGCCAGGCAACTTCACTGGGCATGACCATGGCCGCGCTGGTTGCGCTGCCGTTTGGCGTGGCCCATGCTGGCTCGGAGATGTTCAGCCCCGGACTGCTGCTTTCCGGCCTGGCCGTTGGATTGATGTCGAGCGCGATTCCCTATTCGCTGGAAATGGTGGCGCTGAAGCGGTTGCCCCGCCGGACGTTCGGCATCTTGCTGAGCCTGGAGCCCGCCATGGGCGCACTGGCCGGGCTGGCATTCCTGCACGAGCAGCTCTCGGCGATCCAGTGGGTGGCGATTGCCGCCATCATCACGGCGTCGATTGGCTGTACGGCGACGTCGCGCGGCAAGAGCTGACGACCGTTCCGATTGCCGTATGCGAGCTAGTTGTCGGCGAACCAGTCGCGCGGCAGCCAATGCTCCCGCTGCGGCCGCGGGGCGCGATCATGGGCCCCGGGCAGCGACAGGCTGACTTCGTGCAGAAAACTGTCCTCAGGGTTGCGGCGCGCGGCAAAGCCACAGTCGCGCATGATCGCCAGCATGCGCCGGTTTTCGCTCAGAACGTCGCCACGCATGCCCTGCAGCTGACTGGTCCGTGCAATCTGCTGCAACCGCTGGATCAGCCGGCGGCCCAATCCTTGCCCTTGCCAGTCATCGGCCACCACCACGGCCAGCTCCGCCACGTTTTCGGCGTTGACCACATATTCGGCGTTGGCGACGATTGACTCGGCGCCATCCTCGGCGCGCACGGTCACCACCACCGCTACGTCGCGCTGCGGATGATGGGTGACAAAGCCCTGGACGATCTCGTCAGCCACCCTGCCCCCGGTCAGGAACCGGTAGTAGCGGCTTTCACGCGACAGGCCATCGACAAACGTACGCAATCCATCACGGTCGGCCGGACGCACCGCACGTACCGTCACCTGCCGGCCGCCGCGTGCCATCCAGCTCTCTTCGGAGATTCTCGAACCCGCCTTGTTGTCACCTGCCGCATCGACATCACTCATGGCCCACCCCTGACTTCATCTTCTGTAGGCAGGACTATAGTCGAAACCCTGACTTTTTCAAATGAAGTTAGAGTGCTATGCTCAAACCATGAATACGCCACCGCCGCCGATCTCAGCCGAGGACTTCGCGCAATGCTCAATCGCGGCCACGCTGTCGCTGATTGGCGAAAAGTGGACAATTCTTATCTTGCGGGATGTGTTCTCGGGCATCCAGCGTTTCGACGATTTCCTGGAGCGGCTCCAGTGCTCGCCGGCAGTGTTATCGGCGCGACTAAAGACGCTGACCGAGGCCGGCCTCCTGCGCAAGGTCAGCTATAAGGAACCAGGCGAGCGCGAGCGCTTTGCCTACCGCCCCACCCGCGCCGCCGTCGAGTTGCTGCCCGTCATCGTCGGGCTGATGCAATGGGGCGATGCGCATATGAAGCCTGACGGTCAGGGGCCCGCCGAAATCCGTTCGCGGGTCAACGGCCTCAGGGTGCGCTCGGCCTTGATCGACGAAGCGGACCAATTGGTCTCCCCGGCCGACATGCAGCTGATTTCCCTCCTGCCCCAGGCCGACAAGGCTGACTGACCACGCACACCTGCCACCGGCATACGCAGCGCTCACGTACGCCGCACGCACCGCGCCCGCACATTGCACCGCACCATAGCCGTGCAGCCGCCCAACTCTGGCGCCGCACCATGATGCATATTAGTGCCTTATGAATCACTAATATGCATCCTCGCGGGATTCAAAGTCTCCAAACCACCACCTGACGGAGCTGGCACACCGCTTGCGATATAGATCGCGGGCCGGTCAACGGCGATCCGCCCACCCCACACAGCACGGTTGCTATCCGTAGGTAGCAGTCGTCAGGACAACGGCGTCCCCAGAACTGGCCCTTTCGCGCCAGCCTCTCGGGACGCCATTTGTTTTTTGGAGCCCAAGAATGAACGGCAAAGCCACCCGGATCGATCTGCTGAGTCTGAAGACCCCGCAGATGCGCGCCTTCCACCTGACCTGGATGGCGTTCTTCGTCTGCTTCTTTGCGTGGTTTGCCTGTGCGCCACTGATGCCGGTGCTCAAGGGCGAGTTCGGCCTGACCCCGGGCCAGATTGCCAATATCAATATCGCCGCGGTGGCGGTGACCATCCTGGTGCGCCTGGTAATCGGTCCGATGTGCGACCGCTTTGGCCCGCGCAAGACCTACACCGGCCTGCTGGCCATCGGCGCGATTCCGGTGATCGGCGTGGCGTTCGCGCAGAGCTACGAGACCTTCCTGTTCTTCCGCCTGCTGATTGGCGCGGTGGGCGCGAGCTTCGTTATCACGCAGTACCACACGTCGGTGATGTTCGCGCCGAACGTGGTCGGTACGGCCAACGCCGCGTCGGCCGGCTGGGGCAACGCCGGCGGCGGTGCCGCCCAGGGTGCGATGCCGCTGCTGCTGGCCGCCGTGCTGTTCCTGGGCGTGGACCACGCAATGGGCTGGCGCGTGGCACTGATCGTGCCGGGCGTGCTGATGCTGATCATGGCCGTCGTCTACTGGCGCTTCACGCAGGATTGCCCGGAAGGCAATTTCTCTGACCTGCGCGCCCGCGGCATCGCCGTCAGCGGCGGCAAGGGCGGTGGCGGCTGGGCCAGCTTCCGCGCGGCCAGCGCCAACTACCGCGTCTGGATGCTGTTCATCACGTACGGCGCCTGCTTCGGCGTGGAAATCTTCATCCATAACGTGGCCGCCACCTACTACGTCGATCACTTCGGCCTGTCGCTGTCCGGCGCCGGCATGGCCGCCGCCAGCTTCGGCCTGCTCGCCCTGTTCGCCCGTGCGCTGGGTGGCTACGTATCGGATCGCGTGGCCCGCCACCGCGGCCTCGATGCGCGTTCGATCGTGCTGTTCGTCTTCATCCTGGGCGAAGGCCTGGGCCTGCTGGCATTTGCTCATGCCTCGGGCGTGGTCACCGCCGTGGCCGCCATGCTGATGTTCGGCCTGTTCACCCATATGGCCTGCGGCGCCACGTACGCCCTGGTGCCGTTCATCGACCGCAAGGCGCTGGGCGGCGTGGCCGGGATCATCGGCGCGGGCGGCAACGTCGGTGCCGTGGCGGCGGGCTTCCTGATGAAGGGCCTGGGCGACCTGCAACAGACGCTGACGTACCTGGGCGTGGCCGCCACGCTGGCCGCGCTGTGCGCCATCGCCGTGCGCTTCAGCGCAGAGCACAAGGCGCAGGAACAAGCCCTGTACGACAGCGCCCTGGCCAACTGAACCACATAGCCCCCTACAAAAGACACTCCGGACAAGGAAAGCATCATGAAGATCATCATCGTCGGGCACGGCATGGTCGGCCACAAGTTCCTGGAATGCCTGGCAGAAGCCGGCGCGCAAGACCTGGAAGTGACGGTGCTCTGCGAGGAGCCGCGCCCCGCCTACGATCGCGTTCACCTGTCCGAATTCTTCGCCGGCAAGTCTGCCGACGACCTTTCGCTGGTGCCCCAGGGCTTCTTCGACCAGCACAACAACATGCTGCTGCGCCTGAATGCCAAGGCCTCGGCGATCGATACGGCCGCGAAGACGGTCACCACGTCCACCGGTGAAACGCTGGCCTACGACAAGCTCGTGCTGGCAACCGGCTCCTACCCGTTCGTGCCGCCGCTGCCGGGCAAGGACCGCAAGGACACCTTCGTCTACCGCACCATCGAAGACCTGGAGGCGATGCTCGAATGCGGCAGCCGCGCCAAATCGGGCGTGGTCATCGGTGGCGGCCTGCTGGGCCTGGAATGCGCCAAGGCCCTGCGCGACATGAACCTGGACACCCATGTGGTGGAGTTCGCCCCGCGCCTGATGGCCGTGCAGGTCGACGATGGCGGCGGCCGCATGCTGCGCCAGAAGATCGAAGAGCTGGGCGTCAAGGCGCACACGGGCAAGAACACCGTGGAAATCGTCGACGGCGTTGACGGCACGCACCGCATGAACTTTGCGGACGGCACGCATCTGGACACCGACATGATCGTGTTCTCGGCCGGCATTCGTCCGCGCGACGAACTGGCGCGCGACAGCGGCCTGACGGTGGGCCCGCGCGGCGGCATCGTGATCGACGACAATTGCCTGACCTCGCACCCGGACGTCTACGCCATCGGCGAATGCGCGCTGTGGGACGGCAAGATCTACGGCCTGGTAGCCCCCGGCTACGACATGGCCCGCGTGGCCGCCCGCCACCTGCGCGGCGAGGCAGCCCGGTTCGCCGGCGCCGACATGAGCACCAAGCTCAAGCTGATGGGTGTGGACGTAGCCAGCATCGGCGACCCGCACGGCAATGTGCCGGGCAGCCGTTCGTACCAGTTCACCGACGAGCGCAAGCAGGTCTACAAGAAGCTGGTGGTGTCCGATTGCGGCAAGTACCTGCTGGGTGGCGTGCTGGTGGGCGATGCCGCCGAATACGGCACGCTGCTGCAGATGATGCTGAACCGCATCGAGCTGCCGGAGTCGCCCGAATTCCTGATCCTGCCGTCGTCGGACGGGCAGGCAAAGCCGGCGCTGGGCGCCGATGCCCTGCCGGACACGGCCCAGATCTGCTCGTGCAACAACGTCAGCAAGGGCCAGATCTGCGCCGCCGTGACCGACGGCGCCACCAGCATCGGCGCCGTGAAGTCGTGCACCAAGGCCGGCACGGCCTGCGGCGGCTGCGTGCCGCTGGTCACGCAGATCATGAAGGCCGAGATGAAGAAGCAGGGCATGGCGGTGAACAACCATGTCTGCGAGCACTTCCCGTACTCGCGCCAGGAGCTGTACCACCTGGTGCGCGTGGGCAAGTTCAAGACGTTTGACGACCTGCTGGCCGCCCATGGCAAGGGCCTGGGCTGCGACATCTGCAAACCCACCGTGGGCAGCATTCTGGCGTCGTGCTGGAACGAGTTCGTGCTCAAGGAAGAACACGCCAGCCTGCAGGATTCGAACGACTACTTCCTTGCCAATATCCAGAAGGATGGCACCTACTCGGTAGTACCGCGCATGCCGGGCGGCGAAGTCACGCCCGACGGCCTGATCGCCGTGGGCCAGGTTGCCAAGAAATACGGCCTCTACACCAAGATCACCGGTGGTGCCCGGGTGGACATGTTCGGCGCCCGTCTCGAAGAACTGCCCCTGATCTGGGAAGAGCTGGTGGCGGCCGGTTTCGAATCGGGCCATGCGTATGGCAAGTCGCTGCGCACGGTGAAATCGTGCGTGGGCTCCACGTGGTGCCGCTACGGCGTGGACGATTCCGTGGGCCTCGCCATCGATATCGAGAACCGCTACAAGGGCCTGCGCGCCCCGCACAAGATCAAGTTCGGCGTTTCGGGCTGCACCCGCGAGTGCGCCGAGGCACAGGGCAAGGACGTGGGCATCATCGCCACCGAAAAGGGCTGGAACCTCTACGTCTGCGGCAACGGCGGCATGAAGCCGCGCCATGCCGAACTGCTGGCCGGCGACCTGGACCGCGAAACGCTGATCCGCTACGTCGACCGCTTCCTGATGTTCTACGTGCGCACGGCCGACCGCCTGCAGCGCACCAGCACCTGGCGCGACAACCTCGAAGGTGGCCTGGACTACCTGAAGGCCGTGGTCATCGACGACAAGCTGGGCATCGGCGCCGAACTGGAAGCCGAGATGCAGCACGTGGTGGACACCTACGAAGACGAGTGGAAGAAGGCCATCACCGACCCGGAAACGCGCAAGCGCTTCCGCCACTTCGTCAACAGCGACCTGCGCGACGACAACCTGGTGTTCCTGGAGGAACGCGGCCAGGTGCGCCCCGCCACGCCGGAGGAACGGAACTTGCAGCGTACCCGCCTGAGCCACATTCCCGTGGTCACCGTGCCCGCAAAAGCAGCCTGAAACAAGGAGAACGTGATGAGCCAAGCCCACCATCCCGAAACCTGGACCGCGATCTGCACCTTGCGCGATATCGTGCCCAATACTGGTGTCTGCGCACTGGTCGACATGCAGCAGGTGGCGGTCTTCCGCGTTGGCCGCGGCGAAGAGGTCTACGCCATCGCCAATTTCGATCCCAATTCGCAGGCCAACGTGCTGTCGCGCGGGCTGGTCGGCAGCCTTGGCGAGCGCGTCGTGGTGGCCTCGCCGATCTACAAGCACCATTTCGACCTGCGCACGGGCGAATGCCTGGAGGCGCCCGAGCACTCGGTGGACGCCTTCGCCGCGCGCGTCTATGACGGCAAGGTCTGGGTGGCGGCATCGGTCGTCCAGCGCGAGGCCGAGGAAGAACTGGCCGCCTGATCCGCAGCCCCCTGCCCTCGCCCAAGCCCCAGCCTGACGACCCACACGCCTAACGCCCACAGGAAGATGATGTTCAAGACGCCCCCCGCCTCGTCTCCCGCCACCCCGGCCAAGCCACGGCTGGTGGTGGTCGGCAACGGCATGGCCGCCATGCGCACGGTCGAGGAACTGCTGAAGCTCGCGCCGGACCTGTACGACATCACGGTGTTCGGCGCCGAGCCGCACGGCAACTACAACCGTATCCTGCTGAGCCCGGTGCTTGCCGGCGAGAAGACCGTCGACGACATCATGCTCAATACGCGCGACTGGTACACGCAGAACGGCATCGAACTGCTGGCCGGCGACCCCGTGATCGGCATCGACCGGCCACGCCGCACCGTGCGCTCCGCTTCGGGCAAGGAAGTCCACTACGACCGGCTGCTGCTGGCTACCGGCTCCAAGCCGTTCATCATCCCCGTGCCGGGCCATACGCTGGACGGCGTGATCGCCTTCCGCGATATCCAGGACGTGGAAACCATGCTGCACGCCGCGCGCAACCATCGCCACGCGGTGGTGATCGGCGGCGGCCTGCTGGGCCTGGAAGCCGCCAACGGCCTGATGCGCCAGGGCATGGACGTCACCGTGGTGCACCTGGCCGACAGCCTGATGGAACGCCAGCTCGACAAGCCCGCCGCCGAACTGCTGAAGGTGGCGCTCGAACGCAAGGGCCTGCGCTTCCTGCTGGGCGCGCAGACGGCGGGCATCCTCGGCGACGACCGTGTCACCGGCGTGCTGTTCAAGGACGGCACGCAGATCCCGGCCGACCTGGTGGTAATGACCGCCGGCGTGCGCCCCAATATCGAACTGGCCGCCGGCGCGGGCCTGCGTTGCGAGCGCGCCATCGTGGTGGACGACACGCTCCAGACCTTCGATCCACGCATCTACGCGGTGGGCGAATGCGTGCAGCACCGCAACGCCACGTTTGGCCTGGTGGCCCCGATCTGGGACCAGGCCCGCGTCTGCGCCGCGCATCTGGCCGGCGCCGGGCATCGCCGCTACGTGCAGCAGGCCACGGCCACCAAGCTCAAGGTGACGGGCGTTGACCTGTACTCGGCCGGCGATTTCATCGGCGCCGAAGGCAGCGAGGACCTGGTGCTGCGCGATCCGCGCCGGGGCGTCTACAAGCGCCTGGTGCTGCAGGACGGCCGGCTGGTTGGCGCGGTGCTGTACGGCGACGTGAAGGATGGCCCGTGGTATTTCGACCTGATCCAGTCCGGCAAGCCCGTTGCCGCGCTGCGTCAGCGCCTGCTGTTTGGCCAGGCGCAATGCGAGGCGCTGGCGGCCTGATGGCCGTCCCGCCCCTGAAACGCACGCCATCATCGACCGAAGAGATTCAGCCGTGAACCTGTCAGACATTGCGGTGGTAGCCACCACCCCCACCAAGACGGTATCCACCACCTGCCCGTACTGCGGCGTGGGCTGCGGCGTGCGCGCCACGGCGCGTGCCGATGGTCAGGTGGAAGTGCAAGGCGATGCCGACCACGCATCGAACTTTGGCCGCCTGTGCGTCAAGGGCTCGGCGCTGGGCGACACGGTCAGCCTGGACGGCCGCCTGCTCCATCCGCAACTGCGCGAAGCCGATGGGTCGCTGCACCGCGTGAACTGGGACCAGGCACTCGACAAGGTTGCCAGCGGCTTTGCCGACGTCATCGCGAAGCACGGCCCCGACGCCGTGGCGCTCTACGTGTCGGGCCAGATCCTGACCGAGGACTACTACATCGCCAACAAGCTGATGAAGGGCTTTATCGGCTCGGCGAACATCGACACCAATTCCCGGCTGTGCATGTCGTCGGCCGTGGCCGGCCACAAGCGCGCATTTGGCGAAGACCTGGTGCCGTGCAGTTACGAAGACCTGGAACAGGCCGACCTGGTGGTGCTGGTGGGCTCCAATACCGCGTGGTGCCATCCGATCCTGTTCCAGCGCCTGACGCGCGCCAAGGAAGCCCGGCCCGACATGAAGATCGTGGCGATCGACCCGCGCCGCACCGCCACCTGCGAACTGGCCGACCTGCACCTGCCGCTGCGCCCCGGCACTGACGTGCGCCTGTTCAACGGCCTGCTCGGCTACCTGGCCCGGCACGGCCATGCCGACGCCGCCTTCGTCGACGCCCACACCGCTGGCCTGGACGAAGCGCTGGCCGTGGCCGATGCCGATGGCACCGACCTGCACGCCCTCGCCCGCGCCTGCAAGCTCGATCCGCAGGACCTGCAGGCGTTCTTCGAACTGTTCGCCGGTACGCGGAAGGTCATCACGGCGTTCTCGATGGGTGTGAACCAGTCGTCGGCGGGCACCGACAAGGTCAACAGCATCATCAACTGCCACCTGCTCACCGGGCGCATCGGCCAGCCGGGCATGGGCCCGTTTTCGCTGACCGGCCAGCCCAACGCCATGGGCGGGCGCGAAGTGGGCGGCCTGGCCAACATGCTGGCCGCGCATATGGAACTGGCCAACCCGGTGCATCGCGACATCGTGCAGGACTTCTGGCAGTCGCCGCACATGGCCGACAAGCCCGGCCTCAAGGCCGTGGACCTGTTCAACGCGATCGAGGCAGGCCAGGTCAAGGCCGTCTGGGTCATCGCCACGAACCCCGTGGTCAGCCTGCCCGATGCCGATCAGGCCCGCCGTGCGCTGGCCAAATGCGAACTGGTGGTGACGTCCGATATCGTCACGCACACCGACACCAACGACGCCGCGCACGTGCTGCTGCCCGCGCTGGGCTGGGGCGAGAAAGACGGCACGGTGACCAACTCCGAGCGCCGCATCTCGCGCCAGCGCGCATTCCTGCCGGCACCGGGCGAGGCGCGCGCCGACTGGGACATCCTGTGCGACGTGGCCCGTCGCATGGGCTTTGCCGGCTTCGACTACGCCGGCCAGCACGAAATCTTCGACGAGCACGCCCGGCTCTCGGCCTGGCGCAACGGCGAGGCCAGCGCCCTCGACGCGCCCCGCATGTTCGATATCGGCGGCCTGGTCGGGCTGACCCAGGACGAGTACGACGACTTCGAACCGGTGCAATGGCCGTACCGCGCCGCCACGCCGGGCGGCACGCAACGCCTGTTCGAAGACGGCCGCTATGCGTTTGCCGATGGCCGCGCCCGCTTCGTGCCCACGGCGGCGCGTGCGCCGGTCCACGCGGCCGACGACGAATTCCCGCTGATCCTCAACACCGGGCGCGTGCGCGACCAGTGGCACACCATGACGCGCACGGGCAAGGCCGCCCGGCTGTCCGACCACCTGCCCGAGCCGTTCGTCGACATGCATCCGCAGGACGCGCTGCTGTGCGGCGTGGGCGAAGGCAAGCTCGCCCGCGTGACCAGCCGTTGGGGCGCCATGGTGGCGCGTGTGCGGTTCGGCGGCGGCATTGCGCGTGGCAGCGTGTTCGTGCCGATTCACTGGAACGACCAGTTCAGTTCCGACGCGCGCGTGGGCGCGGTGGTCAATCCGGTGGTCGACCCGGTCTCGGGCGAGCCCGAATTCAAGCACACGCCAGTGCGCGTGGAGGAATTCCGCGTGTCCTGGCACGGTTTCGTGCTCAGCCGTGCCGCGCTGCCGGCCGATTCGCTGACGTACTGGACACGTATCCAGGGCAAGCAGTTTCAACGTTACGAATTTGCCGGCCGGGAAACCATCGCAGACCGCGCCGCCTGGGCGCGAGCCCTGCTGGGCGTGCAGGACCCCGACGCGGACTGGCTCGAATACGAGGATCGTTCGGCCGGCGTCTATCACGCGGGTTACGTGGTCAACGACCGGCTGGAGGCGTGTGTCTACGTGTCCACGCGGGCCGACCTGCCGTCGCGTGCGTGGCTGTCGCAACTGTTCGGGCAAGACCGTCTCGAAGACACCGACCGCATCGGCCTGCTGCTGGGCCAGCCGCTGGAAAAGACCGCCGATGCCGGTCCCACCGTGTGCTCCTGCTTCGGCGTGGGCCGCAATACGATCTGCGATGCCGTGCGCAAGCACGACCTCAAGACGCCCGCCGAGATCACCGCCTGCGTGAAGGCCGGCGGCAACTGCGGGTCCTGCGTGCCGGAACTGCGCAAGCTGCTTGGCGAGATTCGCATCGCGGAAGCGGCCTGACTGTCCTGAAGTAATAGCGAATCGAACGAAACGAATGATGGCGCGGTAGCCCAAGCGGCTCCCGCGCCATTTTTTTGCCTATTTCTTGACATTTAGTCCAGTATTATACAAACTGTCCAGAATCGAATGCCATCCAATTCATCGACCGAGATGCCCAACCGCACGCCCGAGCAGCGTCTGCTGCTGGACCAGATCAAGCAGGTTGCCGATGGCCTGGGCCAGACGCTGGCGCCATTCTGCGAGGTCGTGGTCCATGATCTGCTGGAGCCAGGCCAATCGATCCTGGCGATCCACAACAACCTGTCGGGCCGCGCCGTGGGCGATCCCACCACGGAACTGGGCGAGGCTCGCATTACCGATCCCGACTATCCGCAGGTACTGGCCAACTACGCGAACCAGTTCGCCGATGGCCGCCTGGCCAAAAGCACGTCCATCGGCATCAAGGACAGCAGCGGCCGCTATATCGCCGCGCTATGCATGAACGTGGACCTGACGCTGTTCCGCAGCCTGCAGATGGCGATGGGCCAGTTCGTGCAGACTGCCGCGGACGGCCCCGAGGAAACGCTCGATCCTGCCAGTACCGAAGTCCTGCGCTCGCGCATCGACGCCTTTGCCGCGCGGCTGGCCACCACGCCCCGCGCGCTGAAGACCGACGAACGCCGCGCGCTGCTGGCCGAACTCAAGGCGTCCGGCCTGCTGGAAGTGCGCCGGGCCATGGAAACCATCGCGGCACACCTGGGCGTGTCGCGCGCCACCGTCTACAGCTATGCACGCTAATTCCGCCGCGCAGTTGCTACTGCTCGACAAACACGCCGTGGAAGCGGCACTGATCCCCGACGATGTCCTGGCCGCCGTGCGCGAAGCCTTTATCCTGCACAGCCATCGCGAAGGGCGCGTCTTCCCGCTGATCCGCGAAAAGCTGGCAACCGGCGGGGTGTTCGGCATCAAGGCCGGCGATGTGGGCCGGCAGAACCTGCTGGGCTTCAAGGCCGCCGGCTTCTGGCCCGGCAACCGCCAGCGCGGCGGCGAGCCGCACCAGGCCACCATCGTGCTGATCGACCCTGCCACCGGACGCCCGGTGTGCATCCTCGACGGCAACGCCGTCACCACGGCGCGCACCGGCGCCGCCGGCGGCATCGGCCTGCAGGCGCTGGCACGCCCCGACAGCCGCCGCGTATGCGTGTTCGGCACCGGCGTGCAGGCGCGCGTGCAATTGACGTACGCGCTGGCGCTGCTGCCGTCGCTTGCCGAAGTACGCTATGTCAGCGCCAGCGGCGCACCCAGCGACAGCTTCGAAGCCGAGTTCGCCGGGCGGTGCCAGATTGCGCTGGCTACCGACCGCAACGACGCCGTGGCCCAGAGCGATGTCGTGATCACGGCCACGCCCGGTGGCGGCGCGCTGTTCGACGCCGACGCCGTGCAGCCCGGCACCCATCTCACCTGCGTGGGCGCCGATACCAGCGGCAAGCGCGAACTGCCCGACGGCGTGCTCGAACGCGCCCGCATCGTGGCCGACGATCTGGAACAGGCGCGCAGCATTGGCGAATGCCAGTGGTCGCCCGATCTGCACTGCATCGAGATCGGCGACCTGCTGACCGGCAGCGCCACGTTCGAGCGGCAAGCCGGCGACATCACCGTTTTCGACATGACCGGCCTGGCACTGCAAGACCTGACCGTCGCCCGCTTCCTGCATGAACGGGCCCTGGCAGACGGCACCGGCACACGCCTGGCGTGGCCCTGGTAGTCTCCCTCCACCCTTTTCGCCTACTGCATACCGCACCCCGATACGACCATGACGACCCTGCAACTGCCCACCTACGCCGACGTCGAGGCCGCTGCCAAGCGCCTGGAAGGCTATGCCAACCGCACGCCCGTCAACACCTCGCGCACGCTCAACGAGCGCCTTGGCGCCGAAGTCTTCTTCAAGTGCGAGAACTTCCAGCGCATGGGCGCCTTCAAGTTCCGTGGCGCGTTCAACGCGCTGTCGAAGTTCACGCCCGAGCAGCGCAAGGGCGGCGTGGTCGCCTTCTCGTCGGGCAATCATGCGCAGGGCATCGCGCTGTCGGCAAAGCTGCTGGGCATGCCGGCCACGATCGTGATGCCGCAGGACGCCCCCGCGCTGAAAGTGGCAGCCACCAAGGGCTACGGCGCCAGCGTGGTGATGTACGACCGCTACAAGGAAGACCGCGAAGCCATTGGCCGGGACCTGGCCCAGAAGCACGGCATGACGCTGATCCCGCCGTACGACCATCCCGATGTGATGGCCGGCCAGGGCACCGCCGCCAAGGAACTGTTCGAGGAAGTGGGCCAGCTTGACGTGCTGCTGGCCCCGCTGGGCGGTGGCGGCCTGTTGTCCGGCACGGCACTCGCCACGCGGGCACTGGCCCCGCAATGCCAGCTCTACGGCGTGGAGCCCGAAGCCGGCAACGACGGCCAGCAATCGCTGCGCAGCGGCAAGATCCTGCATATCGATACGCCCAAGACCATCGCCGACGGCGCGCAGACGCAGCACCTGGGCAACTACACGTTCCCGGTCATCCAGCGCGACGTCAACGACATCCTGACCGCCTCGGACGCGCAGCTGGTGGAAGCCATGCGCTTCTTTGCCGAACGCATGAAGATGATCGTCGAGCCCACCGGCGCGCTGGGCCTGGCGGCCGCCCTGCAGATCAAGGATCAGCTCAAGGGCAAGCGCGTGGGCATCATCATCAGCGGCGGCAACGTCGATATCTCGTGGTTCTGTGAGCTGATGGGGCGTTGATCAGACTGCTCGGTGTGCACCCCTCTCCCGCCTGGCGGGTGAGGGGACAAGAAAACTACACCTCCTCCGACGGCTGCGCCTTCGCCACCACGACCTTTTCGGGATCAAGCTGCATGAAGATCCAGGCCGAGGCGGAGGTGATCAGCCCCACGCAGATGAAGGTGGCATGGAAGGCCGGCAGTACGTCGAAGTGATGGCTGCCGATGCCGGCCTGGAACGTCGCCAGCAGCGCCCCGGCCGATGTCACGGCCAGGCTCATCGACAGCATCTGCACCATCGACAGCATGCTGTTGCCGCTGCTGGCGTTGACGCCGCTCAGGTCCTTGAGCGTGACCGTGTTCATGGCCGTGAACTGGACGGAATTGACCGCGCCGAAAATCGCCATCTGGACGATCACCAGCGGCAACGGCCGGTCGGGCGAGATCAGCGCGAACGACGCCATCACCAGCCCCACCAGGAACGTGTTGGTCACCAGCACCTTGCGATAGCCGAACTGCTCGATCAGCCGCGTCGCCAGCCGCTTCGACGCCATGCCGGCCACCGTCACCGGCACCATCATCAGGCCGGCGTTGAACGGCGAGTACCCGAGGCTGACCTGCAGCGTCAGCGGAATCAGGAACGGCATGGCGCCGTTACCGATCCGTGCGAACAGATTGCCCAGCAGGCCCACGCTGAACGCATGGATGCTGAACAGCTTGAGCGGGAACAGCGGCATCTTGCTGCGCCGGGCGTGCAGCACGTAGGCGGACAGCGCCGCCATGCTGGCAATCAGCAGCATCAGCACCGTGGCGTGCTGGAAACCCATGCCGGCCAGGCCGTCCAGCGAAAAGGACAACGTCACCATGGCAATGGCCAGGAACGCGTAGCCCGCGATGTCGAAGCGCCCCATGCCGGGCAGCCGCGCGTTGGGCATGTACCGCACCGTGGCAATCGCGCCAATCACGCCCACGGGCACGTTGATCAGGAAGATCCAGTGCCATGAAAACGTCTGCGTGATCCAGCCGCCCAGCGTCGGCCCGATCAGCGGCCCGATCATGCCCGGAATCGCCACGAAACTCAGCGCCTGCAGATACTGTTCGCGCGGAAACGTCCTTAACACCGACAGCCGGCCCACCGGCAGCAGCATCGCCCCGCCCGCCCCCTGCACCACGCGGGCAGCGGACAGCATCGGCAGCGTGGGCGCCCAGGCGCACAGCAGAGACCCCAGCACGAACAGCCCGATGGCCGTCTGGAAGATCGTGCGCGTGCCAAACCGGTCGGCCAGCCAGCCCGAGGCCGGAATGATCACGGCCATCGTCAGCGAATAGGCAATCACCACCGACTGCATGCGCAGCGGGCTCTCGCCCAGGCTGCGCGCCATCGACGGCAAGGCGGTGTTGACGATCGTCGAATCGAGCGTCTGCATGAAGAATCCCACCGCCACCACCCAAAGCATGATGCGCAGCTTGGGGTCCTGGGGCATGGTCGCGGATTCGACGGGTGGCGTGGCTAGAGACATGGCAGCGGCACGCAGGTAGCGGCTAAAACCGCCACCTTAGGCGTGTGATGCGAGGTTGGCAAGTCGGGCAGGCGGAGATCGCGCGATACCGGGCGCATCACATCGACGCCCGCAGGCCCACGAAGAACCGGCGCCCCGGCGCCGGCTCGTAGTATCTGCCGTTGGCTTCATTGACGATGACCGAGCCGATGTAGTGCCGGTCGGCCACGTTGTCGACGCGCCCGAACACGTACCACTGCGTGGCGCCGGTCTTGAACGTGTAGCCGGTCTTCAGGTTGAAGACGAAGTATCCCGGCGCGGCCTGGGTGTTCAGATCGTCCACGTACACCTTGCTGTCGGCCTTGGCTTCCACCCCCACCATCCACTGGGCCCATGGCTTGTAGGTCAGTTCGGCGCCGAAGCTGTGACGCGCCGTGCCGGGCAGCCGGTTGCCGGCTGCCACGGTTGCGCCCTGCGCGTTGACGAACGCATCGCCGAAGTACGCGTCCAGGTAGGTGTACGCCAGCCCGGCCGCCAGCCGCCGGGCCGGGCCGAATGCGCCATGCCAGCCCAGTTCCAGTCCGCGCCGGCGTACCCCATCCACGTTCTGGTAGACCGTGCGGCCGTTGTTGTTCGACAGCGGCACGATCTCGCTATGGCTGTCGGCATCGAACAATGCCGCGTCCAGCCGCTGGCCATCCGACTCCCATTTCACGCCGATCTCGCCCTGGCGGCTGGTCGATGCCTGCAGCCCCAGGTTGGCGCCGATGCCGTTCGGGCCATAGGCCACCTCGGTCAGCGTGGGCGTCTCGAAGCCACGGCCCAGGTTGGCGTAGACGTTGAGGGTTTCCATCGCATGCCAGACCGCGCCCAGCACCGGGCTGAGGTTGCGATAGGTGGACGTGCCGCTGTCATCGGGGCTGGCCGCCGTCACGTAGTGGTCGTCGATGCGCAGCCGGACCATGCTGGCGCGCAGGCCGCCCACGATCTCCCAGGCGGGATGCACGGTCCAGTTGAATTGCGCGAAGGCGCCGTAGTCGGCCGCCTCGTCGGTTTCGTCGCGCCGCAGCGCGCCCTGCTGGCCGTTGTCGTTGACGTAGCCGTGCCGTGCGTCGCGCATGCCGTTCAATTCAAGCCCGGCCGTCCACTGCAGCGGCAGGCCGTTGGCCGTGGTCTTGCGCGTCCAGGACAGCGCGCCGCCGCCGTAGGTGCGATCCAGGTCGACGATGCCGCCTGCCGAACTCGGCGCCGCCCCGCTGAAGCCCAGCCGCTGGGTCAGCTGGCGGCCACCGCCGTACAGCCTGAAGTTCAGGCTGTCCAGGTCGGTCAGCTGGTGCTCGACCACCACGCCTGCCTGGGTCTGTTCCACCTCCTTGCCGGTATTGAACTGGGTGGCCGCCGCAATCGCCTGGCGTGGATTGGCGTCGGCCTGGGCGCGCGTGAGCCCCAGCGGGTCTTCGGCCAGCGGCTGGTTGAAGTAGTTGAACTGGCCCGTGATCTTTGTGGCCGTGCTGGGCTGGGCCACGATCTTGGCGTTGAGCTGGTAGCGTTTGGCGGCGCTGTGGTCGCGGTAGCCATCGGTCTGGTAGGTCCAGGCGTCGAGCGTTCCGCCCAGCCGGTCGTTGCCGCCGGCCAGCGAGACACCAGCCTGCCATTGCCCGTCGGAGCCGAAGCCGGTCGATGCCCGGCCGGTAAATCCGGTCTTCGGCGGGTCGGGCGTGAAGACCTGCACCACCCCACCCGACGCGTTGCCGTACATCTGCGCGAACGGGCCGCGCAGCACCTCGATGCGGCTGGCATTGGCCAGGTCGAAGGTGGATGCCTGGCCCTGGCCGTCGGGCATGGTCGCCGGAATGCCGTCCACGAACAGCCGCACGCCGCGAACACCGAAGGTCGACCGGCTGCCAAAGCCGCGTACGGCAATCTGCAGGTCCTGGGAATAGTTCTGGCGGTCGCGCACTGCGATGCCGGGGCTGGTCAGCGTCAGTTCAGACAGGTTGACCAGCGGCGAGGTGGCGGTGAAAGGATCGACCGGGATGCTGTCGATGGCCGCCGGGGCGTCGAAGCGCCGTTGCTCGTTGCGGCTGGCGCTGACCACCACATCGGGCAAGGTGGTCTCTTCGGCGGCGACCGGCGCGCCAGACGCCATGGCCAATGGCACCACGAGCCAGGCGGCAGCACGGGGGCGCGGGGAAGCAGGTGTGGCGGAAGTAGCGGATGTAGCGGAAGCCTGGGTCCTGCCGGCAGCGTGCATGGGGGCGCGTCCCGAAGATAGACACCTCGCACGCGCGGATCGCGCGTGACGCATAGTCTACCCTCAGTCGGCGTGCCGCCGCCGTCGGCAGTTGCGGCGGCTACGGTCAGTTGTTGGCGTCGACCAGCGTGCGGGCGTCCACCACCTTGTCGCGGTAGGCCTCGAAGATGCGGCGCAGTGCCTGCTCCATCGTCACCTCGGGCTTCCAGCCCAGTTCGTCGATCGTGTTGTCGATCTTCGGCACGCGGTGCTGCACGTCCTGGTAGCCCTTGCCGTAGAACTCGCCCGACGACGTCTCCACGATCTGCGTCTTGCGCGCTTCCTCGGCGTATTCCGGGTAATCGGCCGCCATCTTCAGCATCATCTCGGCCAGCTCGCGCACCGAGTGGATGTTCTTCGGGTTGCCGATATTGAAGATCTTGCCGCTGGCGACACCGTCCTTGTTCTCGATGATCTGCATCAGCGCCGAGATGCCGTCCGAGATATCGGCAAACGCACGCTTCTGCTCGCCGCCATCCACCAGCTTGATCGGCTCGCCGCGCACGATATGGCCCAGGAACTGCGTCACCACGCGCGACGACCCTTCCTTCGACTCGAAGATCGAGTCCAGACCGGCACCGATCCAGTTGAACGGGCGGAACAGCGTGTAGTTCAGGCCCTGTTCCATGCCGTAGGCGTGGATCACGCGGTCCATCAGCTGCTTGGAGCAGGCGTAGATCCAGCGCGGCTTGTTGATCGGGCCGTAGATCAGCGGCGAGGCCTCGGGGTCGAATTCCTCGTCGGCGCACATGCCGTAGACCTCGGAGGTCGACGGGAACACCAGGTGCTTGCCGTACTTCACGGCGCTACGCACGATCGGCAGGTTGGCCTCGAAGTCCAGCTCGAACACGCGCAGCGGATTGCGCACGTAGGTGGCCGGCGTGGCGATGGCCACCAGCGGCAGGATCACGTCGCACTTGCGGATGTTGTACTCCACCCACTCCTTGTTGATGGTGATGTCACCCTCGGAGAAGTGCATGCGCGGATGGTTCACCAGGTCGCCCAGGCGGTCCGACGACATGTCCATGCCGTAGACCTCCCACTGCGTGGTTTCCAGGATGCGGCGCGTCAGGTGGTGGCCGATGAAGCCGTTGACGCCAAGAATCAGGACTCGCTTCTGCTGCATGGATCGGGAATCTTTCAAAACGAAAAAGGGCCGCGCGGTGTCGGCCAATACGGGTAGTTCGGAAGTTGGTCTATCGCGCCGGCGGCGGCGTCGGGACCGGGACGTTTGTCACCACCACGCGGCGCCAGTCGCGCGCCACCACGTAGAGCGGAATGCTGGGCGACAGCTCCAGGTAGGTCTGGGGCGACATCACGGCCATTGCGGGCTCGCCCTGTCTCCAGACCTTTTCGAAGGCCGCCAGGTCGGGCACCCAGCGCTCCGGTTCCATCTTGGTGCCAAACGTCAGTTCGTCAGCCGACCCCACCATCGTTAGCGGATGGCCCAGGTAGAACGGCAGCGTGTGGTCCAGCATGTTGACACCGTAGAGCTTCATGCCCGGCGTCAGGCGCTGGTGGATCTGCGGCACCAGGTCGGCACCCGATGCAGGGCCGCCCACCGTCTCGTGGCCGAGCAGCGCCGCGGTGAAACCCATGTACATGCCCAGGGCGTAGACGGCCACGCTGGGCAGCACGCCACCCCGCCGCAGCAGCACGCGCGCCGCCATGATCGCCAGAAGCATGATCACGAAGGCAACGGCCACCCAGATGGCATAGGCGCGGTAGAACGTATTCGGCGTGTGGTTGGCGTTGAGCGTGGCGACGATCGGGCTTGCCAGCAAACCGCAGATGGCCACGATCGCCATGGCTCGCAGCTGGCGGCCCCAGGCGCGCGCATCCATACGATCGAGCGCCACGCCGGCCAGGATGCCCAGCGCCGGGAACACCGGCACGATGTAGCCGGGCAGCTTGGAGCGCGACAGGCTGAAGAACACGAAGATGGCGATGGCCCAGATGCCCGCCATCAGCGCCGGGCGGAAACGCGGGCCGGCGGTGACGTCCTCGGCCGGGGCCGCGCTGCGCATGGCCTTCCACAGCCGGGGGAACAGCCCTGCCCAGGGCAGGAAACCGGCCAGCACCAGCGGCACGAAGTAGACGATCGGACCGCCGCGCGAGTGCACGCCGGACGTATAGCGCTGCCAGTGCTCGTGGATAAAGAAGAAATTCAGGAATTCGGGATTGCGCTCGGACACCAGGTAGAACCAGGGCATGGCGATGACCAGCATGGTCACCGCACCGGCCGTCAGGTGCAACCTGCGCCACAAACGCCAGTCTCGCGTGACCAGCGTATAGACCACCAGCACCAGCCCCGGCAGCGCGATGCCGACCAGGCCCTTGGTCAGGATTGCCACGCCCATGGCCGCCCAGCACGCCACCATCCAGCCCAGCCGGCTGGCCGGCGAGGCGCCCGGATGCTGGGCCACCAGCATGCAGGCCAGGATGCAGGCCATCACGCCGGCCAGCGTCATGTCGAGGGTATTGAAGTGCGCGGCCACGCTCCACATCGGCGCCGCCAGCAGCGCCAGGCCGGCAAACGCGGCGGCGCGCGGGCCGAACCAGCGCCAGGTTGCCAGCATCGACATGCCGATGCCCAGCAGGCCGGCCATTGCCACGGTCAGGCGCGCCTGCCATTCGCCCACGCCAAACAGCGCATAGGTCACGGCGGTTGCCCACATATGGAATGGCGGCTTCTCGAAATACTTGAGCGCGTTGTAGCGGATGGTGACCCAGTCGCCCGTGGTGAACATCTCGCGCGAGATTTCCGCGTAGCGCCCTTCGTCCGGGCCTACCAGGTGGCGCAGGCCAAGGGTGCCGAACCATACCAGCAGCCCCACCGCCACGAACAGCGCGGTCCAGCCGGCCACGGCGGACAGGCGCCCGGCACCTGCGCTGGCCGGCAATGAAACCGGTTCGGCGCGGTCAGCCACATCGTGCGTGATGCGTTGCTTGCTAGATGGAGGGTGCATGTGGGGTCAGAAAGGCTTCGTGGAGGCTGCGTTTGTGCCCGAAATAGCCGGCACGCGCATTGATCTCGAAGAATAGATCGCGCAGATTAGGGAATCTGTCTTAATTTCAGATTAAGCGTGCACCTGACCCGTCACGATGCTACGCTTTGACCGCTCGAAGTGCATCATGCGCCCCGTTTCAATCGATACCTACAAACAGCCGTTTCAAGCAGTTGCTCATGAGAATACTTATCGTTGAAGACGACCCCATGCTGGGCGATGGCATGCAGCGTGGCCTGAAGTTGATGGGCCACGCGGTGGACTGGTTCCGAACCGGGGCCGATGCCGACCGCGCCATTGCCGCCATGCACTACGACGCCGTGCTGCTGGACCTGGGCCTGCCCGACCAGGACGGCGTGACGCTGCTTTCGCGCTGGCGCAACCAGGGCCGCCAGACGCCCGTGGTGGTGCTGACGGCCCGCGACGCCGTGCAAAGCCGCATCAGCGGCCTGGACGCCGGCGCCGACGACTACCTGATCAAACCCGTCGATCTCGACGAACTGGCCGCCCGCCTGCGCGCGGTCACGCGCCGCTCGGCCGGCATGCCCGAGCCGGTCTGGCGCCATGGCCCGCTTGAATACCACCCGGCCGCCCGGCTGGCGGTCTGGCAGGGCAAGTCGGTGGACCTGACCAGCCGCGAATCGATGCTGCTGGAACTGCTGCTGGCCCACCCCAACCGCGTGCTCACGCGCGAATTCCTGCGCGACAAGCTCTACGAGTGGGAAAAAGGGTCCGAGAGCAACACGCTCGAAGTCCATATCCACCACCTGCGGCGCAAGATCCATCCCGGCATCGTGCGCACGCTGCGCGGCGCGGGCTACACGCTTGGCACACTCGACGCACTGGAAACGCCCTCGACCGAAAGCGGCAAAATGGGCAGCAACGAGGACGATGCATGACCCTGCAGCGGCGGCTGATACTGGTCGTGCTGGCGTCGGTGGCCTTTGCCTGGGTGCTCACCAGCTTCATGATCTTCCTGAACGCGCGCATGGAGATCAACGAGTTCTACGACACCGCCATGGTGCGCATGGCGCAGCAGATGCAGGCGGTGCTGCCGCTGATCGGCACGGGCGCGGTGCCGCCCCAGCCCCAGCCGGACGGCATGGCGCCCGGCGATACCGACCTGGGCGACCTGGGTGCCGCCGGGCTTGGCGACATGGCGATTGCCACCTGGCGCGGCACCGGCCAGCCGTTCCATATCGATCCCGACGGCGACCGCCTGCCGCGGCTGCCCGGCGTGCGCGGTTTTACCGACCGGCAGATAGATGGCGTGCCGTGGCGGCTGTACTACCTGGATGAACCGGTGGCCGGGTGGCGCGTCTGCGTGGGCCAGATCATGGCCGAACGCGAGGAACTCGTCTGGTCGTACCTGCAGGCGCAGGTGCTGCCGTGGGTGGTGGGCCTGCCGCTGCTGACCACGCTGCTGGTGTGGGGTATCCGCCGGATGCTGCATCCGATGCTGGCGCTCTCTCACACCATCGCCACGCGTGCCCCGGGCGACCCCACGCCGATTTCGCTGGATGATGCGCCGCCCGAACTGGCTCCGCTGGTGCACGCGATGAACCGGCTGCTGGACCGCGTATCGGCCCTGCTGGAACACGAACGCCGGCTGACCGCCGATGCGGCGCACGAGATGCGCACGCCCCTGGCCGCCCTGAAGGCGCAGTGGGATGTGGCCCGACGTTCGGCAGACCCCGCCGAGCGCGCCCAGGCGGCCATCAACGTGGAAGCCGGCATCGACCGCCTGAGCCACCTGGTGTCGCAGTTGCTGACCATGAGCCGGCTCGAGGACGTAAATGGACCGCTCTCGCGCAGTGCGGTGAACTGGCACGACGTGTCGCAGCATGTGCTGTCCGACTGCCTGATGCTGTCCGAACGCCGGCACGTCGACATGGAGATCGTCTGGCCGCAGGCGGATGCGAAGCCCATCAATGTATGCGGCGATCCCACGCTGCTTGGCACCATGCTGCGCAACCTGATGGACAACGCGTTGCGCTACAGCCCGGCGGGGTCCACGGTCACGCTGGCCTTCGAACCCGACCGCATCGTGGTGGCCGACCGGGGGCCGGGCGTGCAGCCCGACCAGCTGGCGCGGCTGGGCAGCCGCTTCTTCCGGGGCGGCTCGCAGCATGAGCAGGGCACGGGACTGGGCATCTCCATCGCGCGGCGCATTGCCGAACTGCATGGGCTGTCCATCGACCTCGCCAACCGGCCGGTGTCGGAAGGCACCGGGCTGGTGGCAACCATCCGCATCAACAACACCGAGGCACACCAGTCATGAGCGCTGCGTGGCAGGTGTTCACGGTGTTCCTGCGCCTGGGCCTGACGTCGTTCGGCGGCCCGGTGGCGCATCTTGGGTATTTTCGCGAGGCGTTCGTCGCGCAGCGCCGCTGGCTGAGCGAACAGGCCTATGCCGATATCGTCGCGCTTTGCCAGTTCCTGCCCGGCCCGGCCAGCAGCCAGGTGGGCATGGTCGTGGGCCTGTCGCGCGCCGGGTACCTGGGCGCGCTGGCCGCGTGGATCGGCTTCACGCTGCCTTCGGCCGTGGCACTGATCCTGTTTGCGCTGGGCCTGTCGCACTACGGCAACCTGATGCCGGCCGGCGCGCTGCATGGCCTCAAGGTGGCGGCGGTGGCCGTGGTGGCGCAGGCGGTCTGGGGCATGGCCCGATCGCTCTGCCCCGACGCGCCGCGCATCACGCTGATGGCGCTGGCCGCCGTGGCGGTCAGCCTGGTGCCATCGCCGGCGTGCCAGCTGGGCGTGATGGTAGTGGCCGGCCTGATCGGCGCGCGCCGGTTCCGCAGCAATGCCGCCGTGCCCCACGAACCGCTGGCGGTGCCGGTGGGCCATGGCGTGGCGCTGATGTGCCTGGCGGCCTTCGCGATACTGCTGGTGGGATTGCCGTTTGCCGCGCGCGCGTCGGGCGATCACGCCGTGGCCCTGTTCGACGCCTTCTACCGGGCCGGCGCGCTGGTCTTCGGCGGCGGCCATGTCGTGCTGCCGCTGCTGCAGGCGGCCGTGGTGCCACCGGGCTGGGTCGACAACGATACGTTCCTGGCCGGCTACGGCGCCGCGCAGGCCGTGCCGGGCCCGCTGTTCACGTTTGCCGCCTTCCTGGGCGCAGCCGGTACGCTGGCGCCCAATGGCTGGGCCGGCGGCGCGCTTTGCGTGGTAGCCATCTTCGCGCCATCGTTCCTGCTGGTCTTCGGCGCACTGCCCTTCTGGGAACGGTTGCGCCGCCATGGCGCCACGCGCGCGGCGCTGGCGGGGGTCAACGCGGCCGTGGTGGGGCTGCTGCTGGCGGCCCTGTTCCATCCGGTCTGGACCAGCGCCGTGCTGGCCCCGGCGGACTTCGCGCTGGCCCTCCTGGCGCTGGTTGCCCTGGCCGTCTGGCGCGTACCGCCATGGGCCGTGGTGCTGGCATGCGCGCTGGCCGGATGGGGCCTGCAGGCTGCGGGAATCGCATAACACCTCCATCGATGACCAGAACGACAACGTGAATCTCTACCTGACACTGAAGACCGTCCACATCCTGTCGTCGGTGGTGCTGGTAGGCACGGGATTCGGCACCGCGTTCTATTTCTTCTTTGCCAACCGCACGCGCTCGGTGCCGGTGATCGCCGCCGTATCGCGACTGGTGGTACGGGCCGACTGGTGGTTCACCACGCCGGCCGTGATCGTGCAGCCGCTGACGGGCTTCTGGCTTGCGCACCTGGCCGGCTGGCCATGGCATACCCCGTGGATTCTCGCGGCTATCGTGCTCTACGTGCTGGCCGGCATCTGCTGGCTGCCCGTTGTCTGGCTGCAGGTGCGGCTGGCACGCATGGCCGCCGTGGCGAGCCAGGCCGGCACGCCGCTGCCCGCCGGATACTGGCGCGACGCACGACGCTGGGAGACCCTGGGCTACCCCGCCTTCGCGGCCATGGTCGCGGTCTATTTCCTGATGGTGTTCAAGCCCGCGCTGGTGCCGGGCTGAGGGCCACCACGACGGCGGCGACGGCGAGGCGACGGCAGCAACAACCACAATAACCACAACAAGGCACGACATGCGGGTCATCGTACTGGGCGGGATGGGCAACTTTGGCGCGCGCATCTGCCGCGCACTGGTGGACGTGGCGGGAATCGAATGCATCGCCGCCAGCCGCAGCGCCAGGCCCGGGCCGCACACGGCGGCCATCGACATGAATGCCGGCGACTTTGCGCCGCAACTTGCGGCCTTGCGGCCCGACCTGGTGATCCACTGTGCCGGGCCGTTCCAGGGCCAGGACTACCGCGTGGCCGAAGCCGCCTGCGCGGCGGGCGCGCACTATATCGACCTGTCCGATGGACGCGACTTCGTGGCCGGCTTTGCCGCCGCGCTCGATGCCCGGGCGCGTGCCGCCGGCGTGTGTGCAGTCAGCGGGGCCAGCAGCGTGCCGGGGCTGTCGTCGGCCGTGGTGGACCGGCTGGCGCAGGACTTTGCCAGCATCGACGACATCCAGATTTCAATCGCCCCGGGCCAGCAGGCACCGCGCGGCGCGGCCACACTGCAGGCGGTGTTCGGCTATGCGGGTGCGCCTGTATCCCGGTTACGCGACGGAAGCTGGCAATTGGCACATGGCTGGCAGAACATCCGCGCGCAGCATTTCGACGGGCTGGGCACGCGCTGGTCGGCCACTTGCGATGTGCCGGACCTGGCGCTGTTTCCGCTGCGCTATGCCGGCGTGCAAACGGTTGAATTTCGCGCGGCGCTGGAACTCAGGAGCCAGCACGCGGTGCTTTGGGCGGCCGCCACGCTGCGCCGGCTGGGGCTGCCGCTGCCGCTGGCACGTCATGCCGGCTGGCTCAACCGGGTGTCCAGCCGCTTGCTGGACCGTTTCGGCAGTCCGCACGGCGGCATGCTGGTGCGTGTGAGCGGCACCCGTGCAGACGGCCAGCCCGGTATCTCGACCTGGTCACTGACCGCGCCCGACGGCAACGGCCCGGAAATCCCCTGCATGGCAACGCTGCTCCTGGCCGGCCAGCTGGCGGACGGCACGCTGCTGACGCGTGGCGCGATGCCCTGCATGGGCTTGCTGACGCTGGACGCCTTCACGCCCCACTTCGACCAATGGGGCATGCGCACGCGCATCGACACGGCCTGACCGGCTCGCGGCAGTTCAGCCCGGCAGCGCGTCGGCGTCGTACTGGGCGGCAAACTCGGCCGATGGGGCAATCGGCGTGATGATGTCGAGCATGACGCCGTTCGGATCGGCAGTGATGAAATGGCGCTGCCCGAACGCCTCGTCGCGCAAAGGCAGCAGAATCGGCAAGCCAACGCGCTGTATCCGCGCGTGCACGGCATCCACATCCTCCACTTCGAAATTGAGCAGCAGCCCGGCCGCCGTCTTGCCGCGCCCCGCCTCGGGGATGGTGTCATGGCTGGCATCGAGGATAGCCAGGTTGACGCTGGCGTCGGTGTGCGACTGCAGATGGACATACCAGTCGGCCGTGAACAGCGGACGAAATCCGAAGTGCGTGGCGTAGAACGACGCTGTGCCGGGCACATCGCTGGTCATGATGACCGGGTAAAAGCTGGTTGTTTTCATGGTTGCGGCTTCCATGGCTGGCTCCTGGGCTGGCGTTGACGTAACATACAGCTTGTATCTTTTCCGGGATTTATAACATACAGGCTGTATGTATGGAAGATAAAAAAACACGTTCGAACCAGGAACGGACGGCCGCCACACGCGGCGCGCTGCTGGCTGCGGCCCGCGACCTGTTGATCCGCAAGGGCTATGCGGCGACGTCGACACCCGAAATCGTGGCGGCCGCCGGCATCACGCGCGGTGCGCTCTACCACCACTTTGCCGACAAGCAGGACCTGTTCCGCGCCATCCTCGAAGACGAGGCCTGCGCCGTGGCCGCCGATATCGAGAGCGCCGCACCCGTTGACCTGCCGGCGCGCGAGGCGCTGCTGGCCGGCAGCCTGGCCTATCTGAAAGCGATGACCGTCCCGGGACGCACGCAGCTGCTGCTGATCGACGGCCCCGCCGTGCTCGGCAGCGCCGCCATGTTCGCACTGGACGCCCGCCACGCCGGCCGCACGCTGCGCGAAGGGCTGCGGGCCGCCGTGGGCCACGGCCTGCCGGAAGACACCCCGGTCGATGCGCTGGCTGCGCTGCTGTCCGCCGCATTCGACCGCGCGGCGCTGGAAATCGAGGCCGGCGGCAATCCGGACCAGTTCCAGGCGGCGATGGCCGGGCTGATCGAGCGCACGGTGGCAGCCGCCTGACCATGCCCCGACGCCTGCGCATCGCCCTGACCTGCGCGGCCACGATGCTGGTCTTGTCCGGCTGTGCGACGGTGCCGGCAGCCGTGGCGGCGCCGGCGGTCACCACCATCTCGGTGGTCGAACGCGACTGGCACACCGATGTCTGCCTGCGCACCGTCGACGCCGACGCTCGACTGCTACGGCTGGCGCGCGGCTATGACGGCTCCACCTTCCTCTGCTTCGGCTTTGGCGACCGTCACTACCTGATCAGCCGCGAGCGCGGTCCGGTGACGCTGCTGTCGGCCCTGCTGCCGGGCGACGGTGCGATCCTGCTGACCATCCTGCGCGATACACCGGCCGCCGCATTCGGCGCAGGCAATGTGGTGGATCTGGAAGTGGACGCAGCCGGCATCGAGCGCCTGCGCGCCTTCCTGAACCGGACGGTCCAGGAAAACGAAGCCGGCGAGCCACTGGGGCTGGGCAACGGCCCGTACCCCGGCGGACTCTATTTCGGCGCCACGGCACGCTACAACGGCTTCTACACCTGCAATACATGGACCACAGACGCGCTGCGCGAAGCGGGCGTCCCCATGCACGGCCCGGTGCTGTTCGCCGAAGGCGTCATGCGGCAGGTGCGGGAGCTGGCGGCCACGCGGCAAGGCGCGCAGCCGGCGGACAGCCAGGCGCCCTAGCAGGGGCCGGGACTGCACACCGTGGTCGCACTACCGGCGGGCGTGACCACGGTGGACGATTGCGGCGGATTGGGATCGCTGCTGCTGATCGATACGCAGCCGGCAAGGACAACCGGCAGCAGCAGGAGAACGGCAATTCGGGCAATTCGGGCGACTCGGCGCAGTGGCATGGCTGGCTTAGGTTGACTAAAGTTTGGGAGAATTTCTGAATTACGGAAAATTTCCGCGCAAAGCCTACACTTAACACATGGAATGGACCCCCAATCCTGATCTTTATCCGCCCTACCTCCGATCACGCATTAAGAAGCACAGAGGTACCGGCTCAGGTGTTGCCTACTGCCCATGGTTGACGGTCAAAGATGTGCCGTCCAAAGGTGACTGCAGTGTTGCCCCTGGAATCCTTATTCCTCGGAACTACCACCTTCTATCCTCGCTTGAACTCGCCTATTTTTTTATTCGCGAACGGCAAGAAGACGTCGTCGATATTCGCGAACAGTGGCCAATCCTCGACCTCAGCGCAACCGAAAAGCTTGCAGCAAAGTATGGTTGCCGTCACCCATTCAATGGATATTACCCAGAACCGGTCACCATCGATTTCATCATCACACGGAAATCCGGCGCTGAATTGATACACAGCGCGCACAGCATTAAGACCATTGAAGATCTAGACGCCCCGGATGTCAAACGCCGACTCGCGATCGAATATGAGTGGTGTACGAAAGCCGGACACCCAGTCGCTCGTCCGCTGGACGCCTGTCGCGCAGAAACCGCGCATGCCGTGCCAGGTATTCGCAAGTCCTGTCACTGGACAGGTCAAGCCCCCGCGCATTTCCACCAAGGCAGAAAGCTCGACGTCAGCGGCCCCGTAATAGCGGCACCAACGGGTTCTCTTTGCCGAATCTGTTGATTTGCTCTGAGAGCTGACCCACCGGGGATGCGGACAGAAAGTTGGACTGGTTAAGCAGAGAATCCTAAATTTTTTCGGTACTCGACGGGACTGCGATAGCCCAGCGAGATCTTGATCCGCTTCTCGTTGTACCACCGGACTTCAACCTTCCAAAGAAGGCTTCGCCTGCGGCGTTATCCGGCCGCCGCGCTGGCGCTGGCGTGCCGCCAGGGCCACTCTGCTTCATAAGCACTAAAGATCAGCTATGGATCGATCTTTTATGGCTCCAGCATCACATCCGTCCGTGTATCGTCGAATCACCTTTGGCCCGCGCGGCCTGTGCACCTTGGGCGCATTGTGCGCCGCCACCGGCGCGGCATCGGCTACCTGCTCAAGCACAAGGGCGCGCTACCGGTGCCGATCGTCATCACGGAGCCGGCCGTTGGCTATGGGGCGGGACTCGGGTTGCTGTTTTTCTCGGAGTCATTTACGAGCTGAGCGGCGCGGGGACTGTCCAGCAGTTTCTCGCACGCATAGGCGACAGCCGCTGGTATGTTGGCCCCCGCTACGTCCACTTCGATGCCACCACGACGTTCCGGCATGGTAGCAGCGCGCCCGAGCTAGGCGACATTTCGCGTGGTCAGCGCATCGGCATGGGCGCGATCGTGATCGACTACGACTCACGCGACAACATCTTCTACGCGAGTCGAGGAACATACGCCGAACTCGAACTCCAGTTCGCCCGGCCCGGCCTCGGCAGTTCAGACAGCTTCGACCTGTACAACCTGCGCGGCTACCACTGGATGCCCATCGGCCACACGTTCGTGCTTGGCCTGAGGGGTGACAGCCGCATGTCGAGCGGCCAGACGCCGTTCTACGCACAGCCCTATGTCGATCTTCGCGGCGTGCAAAAAGGCCGCTACCAGGACCGCAATGCGCTGGTGGCAGAGGCCGAGCTGCGCTGGAACGTCACTCCGCGCTGGAGCGTGCTGGGCTTCAGCGGGGTGGGCGAGGCATACGGCCACTGGAACAGTTGCAGCGACGCCCAGAACGTGGTCAGTGTCGGCGCCGGCTTTCGGTACTTGGTCGCCCGCAAGCTGGGCGTGGCGGTCGGGATCGACGTGGCCCACAGCAAGGACCAGAACGCCTTCTACATCCAGATCGGCAGCGCCTGGCGCTAGCTGGACTCAGGTTGCCCTAGCGAGCGCGCCATCGCGGGCTCAACCGACCCCGCGCGGAGACTTCGCACAGGCGTCGTGAGCCGGGGGGGCTGAGACCGGCCAGTCTGCGTCATTCAAGGACGCACCGTCGGATGACTGAGGAGACAAATTTGCTGCCGTTCGACCGAGGGAAGGCGTTGGCCGTAGTCGGGCCAGGAGCGGCCCTTCACGCATTCTCCATTGCGACCACTCGGGCGGCCGCCCTTGGCCCGCCGTTGCAGGCCTATTCGAGGCAACCAGTTGGCGCGGAGCGAGCGAACTGCGAAAGGCTGGGGCAGCTCGCTCCGCGCCTGCTGGCCCAGCCTTCGATTGAGGGGGCAGGTCCAGACCCGTCGGGTACCAAAGTGGAGCGGTGGCTCTGCGATGTCGCCAGCGGCCGACCGCTCCGAGAGAAATTCGCCGGCGCCGCGACGAATCAATGCCTGCCCTGCATGCATAGCTCCGCGGTCTCGAAGGCTGACGTCGACATGTAGCGGCCTGCCGGGTAATAGTCGCCCATCACCTCGCGCTCATCGCCCGACTTTGAGATGGCCTGTACCGCATGGGGAAAGTCCGTCGTCATGAGCAGGCTCAACCATCCAATGATCGGCTCTGAGCAGGCGCGGAGGGTCTGCCTGGCCTTCGACTAACGCCCAAGGTGGGCCTGTGGGTCAAATCCAAAATGGTCTGGTACGGCATTGCAATCGAAGACCTGCAATCCACCGGCTGCTTAATAGAAGATAGCCCCGCCCGTGCGTCTTGGCGCCCGTGAGTTGCCCGAGTGGCTCCGACGCGCTATCGCCGGCTAGTTCCAGGACCTTTTCGGAGCGAGTTGACACATCCGGCCGCTGCCATACCGCTGGCGTGGCAGCCTCTCGTTGCTCGCGGCGTGCTCTCTCGACACACATCGGCGGCTGCGTGTCACGTTGCGGCAGGAGTCGCACTTCCCGCGGCTCAGTGCTCGTCTGGACGCCAGAACAACCAACGCGTGATTTTCCTGCATTGGGTTCTCAATCTTTGATCTATAGCAAGCATCCCTCGCAACCGAACGCTACCCTTCAAGACGGGACCTTGCAAGACGCTCCCCCTTTGGTGCTGAGTACACAATAACGGGCGGCCGCCTGTCACAAGCCTTCTCAACGTTCCGCCGGAGCATTGCCATGACCACTGCCACGGTTTCCATCACGCCCGCTACAGTTTCTCGACTGTATGCTCTGGGCCGCGCACTGCTGGGTTTGCTTTTTCTGATCTCCGGTTTGCTCAAAATCACAAGCTTCGCGGGATATGCCGCCTGGATCGCGAGCGCTGACCTACCATCACCAAGCCTTTTGCTTACTCTCACAATGGCGATCGAGATCGCCGGTGGCCTGATGCTGATGTCGGGATGGAATGCACGCTGGGGAGCATTCGCGCTGGCGTTGTTCCTCATTCCCACCACCTTGATCTTCCACGGATTTTGGCGAGCAGATTTGGCCGACTCGTGGAACCAGCTCAATCACATTCTCAAGAACATCGGGATCTTGGGCGGGTTGCTTATCGTATTCGCGTCCGAATCGACGCGTGCGAGCCACCGGACTGTGACCTAGCCTGAGCAATTGCCACAGACAGTTCGATCTTCGTCAAATCTGACGCCAGGCGCAAGGGCAGTGCCGCGGTAGTTCATAAACTGGAATGCGGTCGTGTTCTTTCAACACGCACACGTCAAACCAAGCCACACCACGACAGGAGCAATAATCATGCGCACCATTCTGCTCGCGACGGACGGCTCTCGCTTCTCCGATGCGGCTGCACGGGTCATCGCTGACCGGCAATTGCTGCAAAACGACTTCACTGTGCATGTCGTACATTGCACGCCTGACCTCTCCGGGGAGGTGAAGAAGTTCATCAGCCGCGCGGACATCGACGCTTGGCATCAGGATGAATCTGCGCGCACGATGAAGTCAGTGATGGACATCCTCGCGGCCGCGAACACCGCCACGGTCGCTCACACACTAGTCGGATTTGCCCCGGATCAGATCGTGAGCCTTGCAAAGGATCTAAAGGCAGATTGCATCTTCATGGGAACGCATGGCCGCGGGGGATTCATGGACGCAGTCCTGGGTTCTGTGGTGTTGATTTGCACGGAAAACGGACCCAGCATTTGCATCGAAAATTGACCCACCCTGGGTTCATGCTTCGTCTTGAGGCGGTGTTTGCTTGGCGGTCCGTTTCTCCTTCTTGGGTTGAGTGGTGCTGTGCTTGAAGCGGTAGCTGTCGTTGCCTGTCTCCACGATGTGGCAGTGATGTGTGAGGCGGTCCAGTAAGGCGGTGGTCATCTTGGCGTCACCGAACACGGCCGACCACTCGCCAAAGCTCAGGTTTGTCGTGATGATCACACTGGTGCGCTCGTATAGCTTGCTGATAAGGTGAAACAGCATGGCGCCTCCAGCCTGGCTGAATGGTAGATAGCCCAATTCGTCCAGGATCACCAGATCCGTGTACATAAGTCGCGTGGCCATGTGGCCTGGTTTGCCGGTCGACTTCTCTAGCTCCAGCAGGTTGACCAGTTCGACCGTCGAGAAGAACCTGACCCGGCGATGGTGATGCTCCACAGCTTGCACGCCGATGGCGGTCCCAATGTGCGTTTTGCCCGTACCCGGTCCACCTACCAAGACGACGTTGTGGGCCGACTCGAGGAACTCGCATCGATGGAGTTGCCGCACAAGAGCCTCGTTCACTTCACTGCAACTGAAATCGAAGCCGACCAGATCCCGATACGCCGGAAACTTGGCCACCTTCATCTGGTAGGCCAGGGACCTGACCTCGCGCTCCGAGAGTTCGGCCTTGAGCAGCCGCGACAGAATGGACACCGCAGCCTGGTAAGCGGGTGAGTCCTGTTCCGCCAGATCGCCAAGCGCCTGCGCCATGCCATGAAGCTTCAGCGCCTTGAGCATCTCCACCATGACCTCATGCTGCAT